>CAVOGR010000001.1:0-1141715 GCA_963695555.1 uncultured Gemmatimonadales bacterium
GGCTCGATAGCGAACGTCTGCGCAATCTCGGCAGAGGGACTGGGATGCTCTCGATGACACCATCGTCGCTCATTGCGTGACACTCTATCGCCTGGCCAAGACGGTATGCGAGGCCTGGGAAGAGCACCAGCTCGCGGAGAACGTTCGTGACTTCGACGCCCTGATCCTCGACTGCCGCCGTCTTCTAGCGGAGGACGAGCTGGCCCCGGCGCTCGACGGCATTCGCCGCCGGTTCAGGCTCTTCATCATCGACGAATTCCAGGACACCGACGGCGCCCAGCGCGACATCGCCTTCCGGATTGCCGGCATAGGCAGCGGGGTAGCAGAGCGGGCAGGGGCCCGCAGCTGTTCGTGGTGGGCGACCCGAAGCAGAGCATCTACGGCTTCCGCGGGGCGGACATTTCGGTGTGGAACCAGGTGCGCACGGAATTCCAGAACCACGGCGAGCCGCTCGCCCTCACTCGAAACTTCCGGAGCGAGCCGCAGGTGGTGGACTACGTGAACCGAGTGTGCGCTCCGCTGCTCCGAGACGTGGGTCAGCTGGTGGAGCAGCATGGTTCAGACAGCCGGGTCGATTATGTGGCGCTCCAACCTGCGCGCAAGGAGTCCGCGGCGGCCGAGGTGGAGTGGCTGGTATCCGGCGGCAACGCCGAGGAGCGGCGGAAGCTCGAGGCCAAGATGGTGGCCGCGAGGATCCGCGACATCGTGGTCGATCCCTCGCGTGGCGACACCGAAGGCAGCAAGATCGTCGACCCCGATACCGGCGAGCTGCGTGACTGCTCCTACCGCGACATCGCCATCCTGTTCCGGGCTCGCACCGGCATCGAGCATTACGAGGCCGAGCTGCAGCACTATGGGGCACCGTACTACCTGACCGGTGATGCGGGCCTCATCGGGCGGCTCGAGGTGCTCGACGTGCTGACCCTGCTCCGGCTGATCGAGAACCCGCTGGACGATCTGCGGGCCTTCGCCTATCTCCGTTCGCCCTTCGTCGGCCTTGCGCGACGAGGTCATCGCCCGCATTCGCCTGACCGTGCAGGGCGCGTCCCTGTTGCGCCAGGCCAAGAACTATCTCGACCAGGGTGACTGGTTCGATGCGCCCGAGCATGCAGAGGTATCCGCCATCGAGCGGGAGGCGCTCGCCAATGGTCTTCGCGTGATCGACGACCTGAGCCGGCTCCGCTCGCGCGTGCCGATCGACCGGCTGGTGGAGGAGGCGCTCGACCGCACCGGGTACCGCCTCCATCTCCTGTTGCTCGAGCAGCCCAAGCCTCGGCTGGCCAATCTGCAGCGGTTCATCCGGATCCTCGAGGGCTATCGCAACCAGACCGTGGGCACCTTCCTCGAGATCTGGGCCCGCTGGGAGGGCCAGGACTTAGGGATTCCTCAGGCGCCGCTCTACAGCAAGAAGGACGACGTGGTGACCCTGAGCACCATCCACGGCGCCAAGGGCCTCGAGTGGCCGGTGGTGTTCCTGGTGGACAACGAGCGTGCCATTACCGACCGAAAGGGCGGGACGGTGTGGAGCGACCGGGTGCTGGGTCCCATCCTCTGCCCCAAGCAGGATGAGCGCGGGCCCGCGTGCCAACGTCTTGGCCGAGCGCGCCAAGGCCGAGGAGCGGGCGGAGGAGGCGCGGCTGATTTACGTGGCCACGACCCGGGCGCGCGATCGGCTGGTCATCGCCGGGGCGGTAGACACGCCCAAGGAAGTGCACCAAGTGGCTGGCCGAGGGGCGGGACGACTCGGTGCGCCTGACCGAAGACATTCCTCAGGTCGACATCCCTCCGCTTCCGCCCGAGCCCACGCTCGCGTGGCTCGACGGTTTGAGTGACGGCGGCGCTCTTCCGTCCCTGACCCATCCGGTCCCCGCTCGGCGCATCAGGTTCACCCAGTCGGCCACCGAGCTCATGGCGCGCGGGCGGAGCCGCGAAGAGTGGCGGCTCAAGTATCACCACGGCGTCATTCCCTGTTGGTACTTCGCGCGTGATGGTGCAGGGCAGGGTGATGGCGGCGGTGGCCTGGGTGCCAGGACGCGGGGCATCGTGATCCATGGCGTGCTCGAGCGGATCCAGGAGGAGGAGGAGCTGGCCGAGCTGCTCGATGTGGTGATTGGGACGCTCGACGCGCCCGAGCTGGAGGAGCACATGGCGCCGGGCTCCAAGTACCGCCGCCAGCTGGAGCAGGAGATCCGCGGCGTGGTGTCGAGCGACGAGTGGCGCTGGTATGTCGAGGGCGAGCACTACCGCGAGCTCGACTTCGTCCAGTTCCGCACCCCCGAGAAGTGGCGGATCGGCGCCTTTGACCTCTACCGCCCGGCTGATCCCGACCGGCCTGATCGTCGACTTCAAGACCCAGGACGTGACGGCGGAGGAGGCCGAGCGGGAGGCGCGGAAGTATCGGGCGCAGGCGGCGATGTATCGGGTGGTGGCGGGGGCGTTAGGGCAGGGGCGGGGGGCGGAGATGCGGTTTCATTTTACGCGGCCGAATGTGGTGGTTGAGGTTTGATGGGTGACTCTGCTCGGGATTGGGCGTTATCCAACCCGCAACTATGCCAAATCCAACGACTATCACGCGACTGTCGCACGCCTTTCCCATCTTACGGGACTGTCAGAGATCAAGGCATGTTCGCGGAGTGGATTATCTCGCAACAATCACATGTAGAGGCACGCCATGCCACGCCATCATCTACTGTCGGTTTGGAATCCGATCCATGGTCCGGACGTGATGGGCATGCACCTGCATACTTCTCCGCGCGGCCGAAGAACATAGGCGAGGGCACTGTGATGAGCAGGATGTCTTTGTCTGGTGGGGGAAGGTCATCTCGCCTAATCGCCAGGGTCCTCTTCCACACCTAGACGACATCTTGGCCATCGATGTGGAGCTGGCGCGAGATGATCCTGGTCCTGAGACGCATCTGTATTGACCGATTATCGCTCTCTCTACATCGCGCACGTCGGAGAAGTGACTGCTGATGACGTAAGGATGACAGATGGACACCGCGTCCCAGAATACTACACCTCCAAGAAATTATCCTGTGATTGCTGGTTTCGTCTGTGGGACATACGACGAATCGTGCATGATGATACGACGACCGTCGTGCAAGAGCTTGGGAAACGCACCCACCCGGTTACGGGAACCGTCCGGTCTCGATGTACGGGGGCATGGTGAACCTACCGTTGCTGGTGACGGGAACCGAGCCCGAGCGCTATTTCGATCCCTGATACACGCGACCGCTACACGCCAGGCTTGTTTTGGTGCGAGTTCGATGCCAGCACCTAGGGCTCGGGAAGATGGAGAGTGAGCTGCGGAAGAACCTGTTCGGGACAGATGCTTGGAACCGGTTTGGACCGTTGACCAGGTGCGTTCATCGCCAATGGCGAAAGAGCTCTACCGCGAGAATATTGAAGAGCCAGGATTCGATGTCGGGGGCAGTTCATCGTCGAGTTCTGCAAAGCGCTTGAGGTACGGTGTAACCGATTGTTGAGGACGGCCCTAAAGGACGTTCCGGCTCCGAGCGCTCATTCAATATTGACGGTCACTCTCTAGACCTGACGATCGACGGCCCCTGTACCTTGGGGCAGCTCGGTTACCTACTCGGTCAATGAGCCGGGCCTCCGGAAAACCCTCTCTGGGCGGCTGACGGGCTCTAAGTGGTTTCTGGAATCTTTGCCTCAGATCTTGAGCGAGCTCTCAAGAGCTGCGAAATCCAGCTGCTCACACAGGAATGCTCGGCCGCGAAGACGTGAACTACTGGCGCAACTACTTGATGGGAATTGGCTTCGATGGCATTTTTGCGCAGCTGGCAAAAGTCACCGCCAAGTAATGCAGGAACCTCAGTCGAAGAGGGCAAGAATGATACTACTGTCGAACGAGATCCCGAATGGGCATGGCAACCTCGAGGCAGGCGAGTAGCAGTTCGCTCGTTAGCTGGTTTCGGCCCAGCAGCTCCAAAAGTTGTGAGTTCATTGTCCCTTTCAATCCCCATTCAAATATGACGAGGGCTCTATCTGTCTTGACCACCGGCGGAGCACCTGATTATGAGTTGCCTCAAATTTCGGAACATGATCTGGACGAGCAACGAGAAAGAACACCACGTGCGGTGTCCTAAAGGAGGCTACTAGCGGGGCGCCGAGGCGCTCCCTCAGCTCTTGAGCGAGGCCAGAAATGAACGCGCTGCGCTCCTTCCTCTGGAAGTGCTGGTAGATAACCAACGAATGCCCACGCTGGTACGCCTCTGAAATCTCCCGCCAGTACAGGTATTTTGAAGAATCCCGCCCTCCGTCCCGCACGCTCTTCACCTCGATTCCGTTATCCGGGTCGAAGAACATGATGGGGCAATCTGCGAGGGACTCCCACGCGGCTGCAAAGTACCAGGCGTGCTGTGGCAGGATCGTCCAAGAGCGCGTGATGATAGTGGCTCCTGGCAGAAGGTCCCAATCTTCGGCGTGTGTAACATTGCGGGCGACATCTGAGTGGAGCAGTCGCTGCAGGGCAGCGTAGAGTTCCGGGTCGTAGGATTTCCAGCGCCCAGGTTCCTCCAGGTAACGCCGAATTACTCGCCATCCGAACGGCCGTCGTCGGCAGTCAGAAGCCAGCACACGCCGAGCCGGCAGACCGCTAGCCGCGCGATGGCTGCGGAGAAGGCCGTACTTCACGGTAATCGTTGATGTCACCGAAGTACTGATTCTTCATCAGGGTCACGTTGCAAGGACCTGCAGTATGGCAGCAGCCAGTTGGCCATACTGTACGGCAAGTGCACCTAGCCGCTCGAGGTCCTTGAGGGTGATGGATTGCCGTTTCGGTGACCACTCGTTGATCCGGCCGTCGCCAGAACGAAGAACGTCCACTGGGAGAGGTCCAGTGGGTCGACCGTAGCCTTGTCTTTGTGGTCGTGGAGGCAGAACACGTACACATCGGAATGCCTAGCCTTCTCGGGCGTGAACGTGTCGGTTACGGCATCCCACGCATGAGCCGGTTTGATTGAGAATTGCGGCTTTGATAAGCGTTTCTGGGTCCATGTCTGAAGGTAGCCCGAGGACTTGACCTCGATCGCGGGTGCCGTCTGGAGTCTCTAGGTCGAATCCCTCCCAGTCACGCCGTGTCCCCGACGTGATGCCGAGGTCAGAGGCTACCAGAAACTCTGCCAGCCAGCCTCGGAACGTATTCCGAGGACATCTGAGCCGGCCCACTGCCAGAACTCGAGCATCTTCGGGCCGAGCGGTTTGCCCGCCATGTGAAAGGGCTCCGTGCCGTCGAGCCGCTGAGTCGGAACGTGACGAAGATCGTTCATTCGAATTGCTTGTTCGCCTCTGCTGTTGTCGGAAAATCCTAGCCTCACAGTCCACGCACTGTCAGGTTGGGTCATGCCCCGAGACGCCGCATCCGCCCAGCACGCACCTCCCCTCGTCGAGCTCGCGGTTCATCTTCTCGGTGGGCGTGACCGCCGTCCGAATCCGCGCGATCCGCTTTGATCCGCACTTCGGGCACTTCCTGGGCTTTCGCTTTGCCTCGTACATCGCAGGTCTCCCATACCTTGTTAACGCCCATCTGCCACGGTTGCAACCTGCCGACGGTACCAGACTGACATAGGGGTGTGACAGTGGGTGGAGTGCGGGTAAGGCGGAAGGACGGGAAGGAGCTGAGGAGCGACGCTGGCAATCGGTCGACTTTGCGGCGTCGAGACTGCCCGGGCCGAGGCGAGATCGAGGCCCCCGTGGCTATTAGCGACAGGTGCCGAGTCGCGGCTTGAGCCGGGACAGGGCCAAGGCTAGCTCATTAGCCGGTGATGCGCCTTCGCCGAGCAGGACCCGCCCTGCGCCCCCCGCCGCTGTCACACCCTCCTTGCATCTTGGCACCAAGAATCCGTCCACAGGAAGGCCTCATCCAATAGGGAGTGAGTCATGAGAAACCCAATCCTCGGAACCCTCTGCCTGGCCCTCGCCGCCTGCAGCGGTGCCGGCGACGCCGACGGCGCCCGTCGCACCCGGCCCGAACGCCATCCCGCCCGACCTGGTCATCGTCTCGGGCCAGGGCCAGAGCGGCCCGGTCGGGACCGAGCTGCCCGACCCGTTGGTGGTGCGGGCCACCGGCGACAAGGACAAGCCCTTGAAGGGCCAGCTGGTGAACTTCGTGGTGGTCGCGGGCGGCGGCAGCATGTTCGCCGGCTCGAGCATCACCAACAACGACGGCCTGGCCCAGGACTTCCTGACCCTGGGGCCGGCGGCGGGCCAGAACGTGGTCGAGGTGCGGGCGGTCGACCCGGCCACCGGCGAGAAGCTGGTGTTCGCCCAGTTCACCGCCACCGGCATCGCACCCAGTCCAGTGACGCGGTTCACCGACGAGGCCGCGTTCCTCGCGGCCAGCGGCGCCGCCGTCGACGGTCACCTACCCGAACGCGAGGGCCCTCACCACCACCCCGTACGTCGAGAACGGTGTGACCCTCGCGAGCGCGGCCGGGTTCAACAATCGGATCGGCGAGGAGACACCCCTCCTGGCCGGCAACGAATTCGTGGTCAGCGGCGCCGAGAACGTCGATATCACGCTGAGTCCCGCGGTCAAGGCCTTTGGGCTCCGGATGCAGGATGGATTCGCCGTCGGGAACGTCGGCACGTGTCCTCCCTTCCCCACATTCGACTCGCAGTTCACCTTCACCTTCAAGTCGGGCGGCACGACACTCGGCACGCTGACCGAAGATCCGCCGGTGGACGAGGTGTTCTTCCTCGGCGCCATCTTCAGCCAGCCGGTCGACCGGATCGAGATCCGCGAGCTCGGGTCGGTGATCGGCGACCTGGGGGATAAGTACTGCGAGAACGACTTCTTTGGGGTGATCTACACGGGGATGTGAGGGCAGGTTTGCGGGTTGGAGATCGCGACAGGTCAAATAGCTATTGGCTATTGGCTATTGGTCCTTTGCGGGTTGGTCGATCGCAACAAAGCATACGGCCATCACCGAAGGCACCTTCACCGGAGGCTATTACAGTGGGCAAGCACTTTCCGACGCTGCCGGACGATCACTTCCAGACGCCCTTCGCATACTCCGTACCCAAACGGCTCCGACCCTTCGAGCCGCCGCCTGGTGCTACGACATCCCCGCCGCCGGCGGTCCAGGATCAGGTGTTGGGCCGGACCGAGGAGTAAGGAGTAAGGAGCAACGAGTAAGGAGGCGGCTAACCTCCGGATTGTCATCCCGAGGGTGCGAAGCGCCCGAGGGATCTCAGTAACGCATGCCCGGGGCGTTACGTGGGCGAGGCTGAGGTCGGGGAAGAGTTGAGGAGATCCCTCGCTTCGCTCGGGATGACAGATTCGCCCAGGGTTGAGGGGATGTGATCGGGGCCCCCGTCGCTTTAGTGACAGATTGCCGAGTCGCGGCTTTAGCCGCGGACTGCGGGCGGAGGTCGAGGAACAGTCGAGAAGATCCCTCGCTCCGCTCGGGATGACACAACGACGGGAAGACGGGAAGTAAAGAAAGAGAGAGGTAGGACACCGATGCGCCGACCTACCGACTGACCGACCGCCCTACTCTCCACTCCCCACTCCCTACTCCCAGCTGTACCCACGATCTTTCAGTGCCCCCGACCCATAGCCAACAGTCAACAGCTGCCGACCCTGGCGCCCTACTTCGTAGTATACTACATTGTAGTATATCTATTGATGGGGTAGTCGGGCGGTGATCCAATTCATTGAAACGACTGGATTTACCGACCGTATCCGCAAGCTGGGATTGGAGCCGGACCTTGAGGCCCTGCAGCAGGAGCTGCTGGCGAACCCCACGAGAGGCAAGCGGGACCCTGGCACCGGAGGTCTCCGCAAGGTGCGCATGCCGGACAGTGGCCGCGGCAAGGGAAAGAGTGGTGGTGCGCGGGTGCACTACTTGTACCTCCCGAAGCCGGCGGTCATCTACCTGGTCTTCGTGTTCACCAAGGACGAACTCGACACCTTGTCGCCGGTGCAGAAAAAGCAGGTGCGCAGGCTCACGCAGGCGATCAAGCAGGAATGGCGCTCCCGTTCCTGACGGGACGAGAGGACGAGGTTATGGAAGACAAGCTCTACAAGGAATTCATGGTGTCGCTGGGCGAGGCGCTCGACCATGCCAAGGGCAAGCTCGAGCTCCGCACAACGACCCTGCCAGCCCCGCCGCATCCCATGAGTGCGGACGAGATCAGGTCACTCCGAGAGGACATTCATGCCTCGCAGGCGGTCTTCGCCCATTGCCTGAACGTCAGCACCAAGCTGGTCCAAGCCTGGGAAGCAAACCGGCGTCAGCCGCAGGGAGCCGCTCTACGACTATTGGACCTCGCGCGCCGAGAGCCGCAGGTGGTGTTTGGTGAGTTGATCGAGGGAGTAGGGAGTAGGGAGTAGGGAGTGGGAAGGCGGGTAACCTCTGAACTGTCATCCCGAGGGTGCGAAGCGCCCGAGGGATCTCACTACCGCATGCCCGGGGAGTCGTGGACCAAGGCCGCGTTCGGGTAGCAGTCGAGGAGATCCCTCGCTGCGCTCGGGATGACGGAAGGCGGAAAGTCGGCCAGTGTGAAAGACGGAAAGGGCGAAGAGGAATCAGAAGTAGAATCCTTGACCGATTACTTCCCGTCTTCCCGCCTTTCCGTCTTAACGGTCGTCTGCCATTGACATACAATCGTATGCTTCTAGCATACATACATGCTCGCCGCACTCCTGGGCTCCCGCGCCCGCGCCGCCATCCTGGCCCGTCTCCTCCTCGCCCCCGACCGGGAGGAGCATCTGCGCGAGCTGGCCCGCGCCACCGGCTTCGCGCCCCGCACCGTGCAGGTCGAGGTCGATCGGCTAGTCGCAGCCGGCATCGTGCACGAGCGGCGTTCCGGCAACCGTCGGTACCTCTCGGCGGAAAAAGGCCACCCACTCTACAGCGGACTGTGCCAACTTCTCCAGGAGAGTTACGGCCTCGAGGCCGCTCTCAAGGAAGCTGTCAGAGACGTGCCCGCTATCGAGGAGGCGTTCATGTTCGGCTCGGCCGGCCGCGGCGAGCGGCGCGCAGGGAGTGATGTGGACGTCCTACTGGTCGGGTCCATCGGAACCCGCCAGAGCCTGACGCTGCTCCGGCCGCTGGCAACCCGGTTCGGCGTCGAGATCTCTCCGGTCGTGTACTCCCCGAAGGAATTCCGGAAGCGCGCCCGCGTCCGAGGCTTCGTCGCCTCGGTGCTCGAGTCGAATCCTACGCGCTTGAAGTAGTACCCCGTGTGACCACGCTCGACGACTGGCTGCGAAGCCGCTGGCTCACCGCCCACGTCCCCTCACCGAGCGAACTCGAGAATCTCCTGGCTATCGCAGAGCGTGACCTGGCGGATTCATCGGTGGCAGGTGTCTCGCTGGATGCCCAGTTGGGGCTCCTCTACAACGCCGCACTCAAGCTCGCCGACATCGCGCTCCGCCTGAGGGGCTTCCGCGCTGCGCGTGAGAACGCCCATTACCGCATCATCAACTCGCTGCCCCACACGTTGGGCGAACGGTGGGCCGAATCAGCCGAGTTCCTGGACCTGGTCCGAACACTACGCCACCGCGGTGACTATGAAGCCGTCGGCGTCGCGACCGAAGAGGTCGTCGCGGAGCTGCGGACGGAATTAGGTCGGCTGGGGCCTGCCGTGCGATCCGAGATCAAGACGAAGAGTGAGGAATGGAGTAAGGAGTGAGCAGTAAGGAGTAAGGAGTGAGGAGGGAGGAGTGAGGAGTGAGGAGTGAAGAGTAAGGAGTAAGGAGTAAGGAGTAAGGAGTGTGCGACAGGGAGTGGGGAGTAGCCTGTAGGGAGTAGGAGGGCAGGGGAGGCTCTGGATTGTCATCCCGAAGGTGCAGAGCGCCCGAGGGATCTCACTACCGCATGCCCGGGGAGTCGTGGACCAAGGCCGCGTTCGGGTAGCAGTCGAGGAGATCCCTCGCTGCGCTCGGGATGACAGAACATGGCGAATAACACTGCAACACGCGACCTTGCCGATCCGCCGATCCGCCGATCCGCCGATCCGCCGAGTCTGCTTACCGCCTCGCCCGCTCTCGAATCCATTGCGCCAGGTCGGCTTCCGACATGGTGCCGGAGGCCGTCCTGAGCATCACTGCCACGACGTCACGCTCGTCGGCGACGAGATCCAGGCCGTTCAGGCCGAGGAATACGACCATGGTGACGAAGGCGGTGCGTTTGTTGCCGTCCCGGTAGCAGTTGCTGCGCGCGATGCCGTAGCAGTAGGCGGCGGCGAGTGCTGCGAGGTCGGTTGCGTTGTCGTAGTGATACTTATGCTGAGGGCGTGAGAGAGCCGACTCCAATGCGTTCTCGTCGCCGATGCCTTGGAGTCCACCGTGTTCGCGAAGCTGTTCGAAGTGGATGATGTCAACCACCAGCCGACTGACCCAGCGCGGTTCCTTCACCGGCCCGCGCTCTTACTGGCCCAGCTCGCGCAGCGCATTGCGGTATCGCTTGGCGGCACTGCGCATGAAGTCCAGGGCCGCGATGGTGGTGGGGTCGTACGGGGTGAGCAGGATGCCGTGCTCGGTCTCCACCGCCAGGACGGTGTCTCCCGCCTCGACCTTGAGCCGATCGACCATGTCCTTGGGCAACGTGGTGCCCACCGAGCCACCCACCTGCCGCAAGGTAATTTCTTTGAACATAAAGAGTTAGCCCGTGTCTCTGGTGATGTTATACTCCCATGCTACAATATATAACTTTTGTGTGACGGGGCAAGGAAGGGGAGGAGTAAAGGAGTGAGGAGTGAGGAGTGTGGATAGGGAGTGGGGAGTAGCATGTAGGGAGTAGGAGGGCAGGGTAGGCTCTGGATTGTCATCCCGAGGGTGCGAAGCGCCCGAGGGATCTCGTTAACGCATGCCCGGAGAGTTATCTGAGCGAGGCGGAGCTCGAGCCTCGTTAAGGAGATCCCTCGCTTCGCTCGGGATGACAGAGCATGGCGGATGTACACTGCAACACGCGACCGCCGAACCGCCGATCCGCCGATTCGCCGATTCGCCGATCCGCCCAACCGCCGACCCGCCGACCCGCCCTCCTTACACCAGCTTGCGACGAGTACTACTAAGTATTACTTTCTCATACCATGCCGTTGACCCGCATTTCGATCACCATTCCCGAGGACGTGGTCGAGGCCGCCGACCGGGCCGCCCGGGAACTGGATCGCTCCCGGAGCTGGCTCGTGGTCGAGGCCCTGAGGCGCTACCTCGCCGACCGGGCCAGGCCAGCCAGCCGCGTGGCCGAGCCGGTGGCGCCGTATCGGGTGCCGCCGGTGGCGGCCCCGGTGAGGGTGGTGGATGCGGCAGCCGAGGTGGCGGAGGCACGGAGGCTCCGTCTCGCGAGCGAACTCCGCTTGTCACCGCTCGAGCGACTCGAGCGGGCGGAGGCGTTGGGACGCCTCGGGCGCGAGGTGCAACGGCGGGAGCAGGGAGGAGCAGTACGGGCGCAGATCATAGGATTCGATTCTTACGACGACTACTACCGGTGGAAGCGGACGAAACTGATCGGGGCGTAAGGCCCAAGACCATGGCGGCTCAGGTGTGTGCCGCGCTCAACGCATGCGGATCACGGTACCTGGTGATCGGCGGAATCGCCTGTGTGCTACATGGATACGTGCGGGCGACAACCGACATCGATATCCTGATCGAGCGCACCGAGGAGAACGCGCGACAAATACTCGCCGCGCTGGGCAGCGTCGGGTATGGCTTTGCTAGGGAATGGCGTCCGGAGGAGATCCTCGCGCGCCCGATCACGATCATTGGCGACGACCCCCGGGTAGACATCTTTACGGTTGCATGGAGCGTGAACTTCGAGGACGCGGCACCCCGCTCATCCGTCGTGGAGATCGAAGGGGTCCCGATTCCGCTCATTGGCCTCGACGACCTGATAGAGACCAAGCGCACCGGGCGGCCCCTGGACGCAGCCGACATCGAAGCGTTGGAGGAAATCCGGCGGTTGCGGGGGGAAGGGGGGAAGTGAGAGGAGTGAGGAGTGAGGAGTGGGATAGGGAGTAGGGAGTAGTATGTAGGGAGTAGGAGGGCAGGGCAGGCTCTGGATTGTCATCCCGAGGGTGCAGAGCGCCCGAGGGATCTCGTTAACGCATTTCTGGGGCGTTACGTGGGAGAGGCGGGGGTTGGGGAAAAATAAAGGAGATCCCTCGCTTCGCTCGGGATGACAGATCCGCCAACCGCCCAACCGCCCAACCGCCCAACCGCCGATCCGCCGACCTACCAATAGCTAATACTTGACTAAGTCTAGAATCAGACCCAGTATTACCCCGCGCCTATGAACCCATCCCACGATCCAGCCGACCTTCTGCGTCACCACGGCCTCCAGGTCACGGCCCAGCGTCTGGCCGTGCTGCGGGCGGTGGCGGGTCGGCCGCACGGTACCACCGACGATGTGGCCGAGGCGGTGCGGGGGGAGATCGGCGCCATCAGTCGCCAGGCGGTGTACGACGCGCTCGGCATCCTGGCCGACAAGGGCTTGATCCGACGCATCCAGCCCGCCGGGTCGCCGGCCCGCTACGAAGACCGGGTGGGCGACAACCACCACCATCTCATCTGCCGCAGCTGCGGCCAAATGGTCGACGTCGACTGCGCGGTCGGTGCCGTGCCGTGCCTGACCGCGGCGGATGACGCCGGCTTCGAGATCGACGAGGCCGAAGTGATCTACTGGGGCCGCTGCCCCGAATGCCTGGCAACGGCACCGGCTTCTGCCGGCGGCTAACGCGACACCAACGGAGCACTTTCGCAGCACCTTCGCAACACCAGAGCAACCAACTTTCAGAATCACCCATCAGGAGGACCAGTGTCGAAGAGCGGAAGCCAGTGCCCGTACTCGGGCGCCAACACAGCGATCGGAAGCTCGGCCACCGAACAGTGGTGGCCGGATCAGTTGAACCTGAAGATCCTCCACCAGCACCACCCCAAGTCCGATCCCATGGGCGAGGACTTCGACTACGCCAAGGAGTTCCAGACCCTCGACCTCGCTCGGGTGAAGCGGGACATCAAGAAGGTGTTGACCACGTCGCAGGACTGGTGGCCGGCGGATTACGGCCACTACGGGCCGCTCATGATCCGGATGGCCTGGCACAGCGCCGGCACCTACCGCATGGGCGACGGCCGGGGCGGCGGGGGCTCCGGACACCAGCGCTTCCCACCGCTCAGCAGCTGGCCCGACAACCAGAACCTCGACAAGGCCCGGCGGCTGCTCTGGCCGGTCAAGCAGAAGTACGGCCGGAAGCTCTCGTGGGCCGACCTGATGATCCTGACCGGCAACTGCGCCCTGGAATCGATGGGGCTAAAGACGTACGGCTTCGCGGGTGGCCGCGAGGACGTCTGGGCCCCCGTCGGAGGACACCTACTGGGGCGCGGAAAAGGAGTGGCTCGGCGACGAGCGCTACACCGGCGAGCGGGTGCTCGAGACGCCGCTCGGTGCGGTGCAGATGGGTCTCATCTACGTGAACCCCGAGGGGCCCAACGGGAACCCGGACCCGGTGGCGGCCGCGGTGGACATTCGCGAGACCTTTGCCCGCATGGCCATGAACGACGAGGAGACGGTGGCGCTCATCGCCGGCGGCCACACCTTCGGCAAGGCCCATGGCGCGGCCCCCGTGGCCCAGTACATCGGCGCCGAGCCGGATGGCGCCGGCGTCGAGGCCCAGGGCTTCGGCTGGAGCAACAGCTTCGGCACCGGCATAGGCGACGACACGATCACCAGTGGACCGGAGGGCGCCTGGACGCCCACGCCGGTGACCTGGGACAACAGCTTCTTCGACACCTTGTTCGGCTACGAGTGGGAGCTGACCAAGAGCCCCGGCGGTGCGCACCAGTGGCGCCCCACCGATCGCGCGTCGGACAACACCGTGCCGGACGCGCACGACCCGTCGAAGCGGCACTGCCCGATCATGCTCACGACCGACCTGTCGCTCCGGATGGATCCGATCTATGAGCCGATCTCGCGGCGGTTCCACCAGCACCCGGACCAGTTGGCCGACGCGTTCGCCCGGGCGTGGTTCAAGCTGACCCACCGCGACATGGGCCCGGTGTCGCGCTACTTGGGACCCGAGGTCCCGACCGAGCAATTGCTGTGGCAGGACCCGGTCCCCGCGGTCGATCACAAGCTGATCGACGCCAAGGATGTCGCGGCGCTCAAGGCCAAGATCCTAAAGTCGGGCCTGTCCGTCTCTCAGCTGGTCGCGACCGCGTGGGCGTCGGCCTCGACGTTCCGCGGCACCGACAAGCGCGGTGGCGCGAACGGGGCCCGCATTCGGCTGGCGCCGCAGAAGGACTGGAAGGTCAATCAGCAGGCCGGCGTGGCCAGCGCGGTGGCGAAGCTCGAGAAGATTCAGCAAGACTTCAACAAATCGCTCCCCGGCAGCAAGAAGGTCTCGCTAGCCGACGTGATCGTGTTGGGCGGGTGTGCGGCGGTCGAGCAGGCGGCGAAGAAGGCGGGGCACAAGGTGAAGGTTCCATTCTCGCCGGGACGCACCGACGCGACGCAGGACCAGACCGACGTCGACGCCTTTGCCGTGCTCGAGCCCACCGCCGACGGGTTCCGGAACTACATCGACGGCAGTCACGAGAAGCCGGCGGAGGAGCTCTTGGTGGACAAGGCGTTCCTGCTCAACCTGAGCGCGCCGGAGATGACGGTGCTGGTCGGCGGCATGCGCGCGCTCGACGCCAACGTCGGGCAGGCCCAAGCACGGCGTCTTCACCGACCGGCCCGAGACCTTGACCAACGACTTCTTCGTGAACCTGCTGGACATGGGCACGGTGTGGCAGGCGTCATCCAAATCCAAGGGCGTGTATGAGGGGCGCGATCGCGTGACGGGCAAGGTCAAGTGGACCGGCACCGCGGTCGATCTCGTGTTCGGCTCGAACTCGCAGCTTCGGGCGCTGGCCGAGGTGTACGCCTGTGACGACGCGCAGGAGAAGTTCGCGCAGGACTTCGCCCGGGCGTGGGGCAAGGTGATGGAGCTGGATCGGTTCGATCTGGTTTGATGTTTGCCGCGATGTGAGTGCGGGCAAAGGGCTATTGGCTATTGCTATTGGTCCTTTGCCGTTGGAGATCGCGACGGGGCAGCCAGCTATTGGCTATTAGCTATTGGTCTCTGCACGGGACGGCCAATAGCCATTAGCCAATAGCCATTAGCACTCACCCTGAATCGCTCCCTCTCTGCTCACTCACACACCGTCCGGTGCGACTCTCGCTCCACCGTGACCTCGCCATTCGCGTTCATCGTGTACTTGTAGGTGATCCAGTCATTCCACGATGGGGCTTGCGCCTTGCCGACCCAGAGGGATACGAGCACGTCGTTATAGACCCGCACAGACCCCGGCGGGAAATACACCGCCGTGGGCCATGACTGGTGGTAGATCCACTCCGAACCGAACTCACCAATGCCCGTCCCATGAGCCACGCAGTTGCCTTGGCTGTGATAGCCTCCGGCACCATCTTCATGCTCGCTCCACTGACACATGCCGGTGACGGTGAAATGCGCTAACTCGAACGGTTCTGGACCACATTGTACGTAGTTGTCGAACTCATCAGTGAACCTGAACCTGTTGTGAGGCCCGCCGGCGGCAAACTCCGGTGCGCTCAGGCCGGGTTCGGCATTCGGTTCGACCGGCGCGTCTTGGCAGCTCGCGACCAGGAAGGCCCCGAGCGCGAGGGCGATTGGGAATCTGAATCTCATGCTGCACCTCCGATCCTTTGGATGTTCGATATCGTGACAATGCAGAGAGCTATTGGCTATTAGCTATTGGTCCTTTGTCGGTTTGCGATCGCGACGAAGCCAAGCCGCCATTGGCTATTGGTCTCTGCACGGGCAAGGTCAATAGCCAATAACTAATGGCTGCAAGCCTTACAGTGATCTCTCCCTGCACCTACGGCTCATACGCCGAGTTCTTGTTGTAGTGGCAGACGAGCCTGGCCCTGTCCGCTGGGTGTCACGGTCGCGTGCCAGTTCAGCGTGAACACGAAGTCGCCGTCGTTGTTGAACACGGCGCATGGTTACGCCTCCCACCTAATGGCCACTAGCGAATCTCTTCCTGCGCCAAGCCCAGGATTGACGTTCACGCCGGGTGGCAGTGCCCCCACCACTCGTGACGCTCCATCCTGGGACTCCCGTCGGCATCGTACATGAAACGCCCTACGATCCTGATGTGGAGCCTGTCTCCGTCATCGTTCTCGTACCACTCGTTCGACTGGTAATGCTGGATGAACTGGGGGCCCTTGTCCTTTGTGATCCACCCGGTCCCCTGGTTCTCGGCCTTCGTGATGTACCAGATCTCGTTCGACGTTTCCCCTTGAAGCCAGGTGAGCTCAGGGGTATCGAAATAGTCGATTTTCCAGGATGCTATCCAATTGCCCGACGGGGTCGTCCACTCCGACCAAATGATGTCGACCGTGCCATACCAGAGCAGGGTCTCGCCCAGGCAATCGATATAGGTCTCGGTGCCGGCGAGTGGAAGCACAAAGCGGTCTAGCGTCTTCTCGACTTTGAAGACCGGAGCTGCGTCCAGGCCCGGCTCGACAGTCGGTTCGACCGGAGCATCCTGGCAGCTCGCGACCAGGCAGGCCCGCGAGCGCGAGGGCAATTGGGAATCTGAATCTCATGCTACACCTCCAATTCGTAGCCGATTGGATATTGCAGCAAGGGAAGCAGCTATCGGCTATCGGCTATCAGTCCTTCAGGGTCTGCCCGACCGAGACCGATAGCTGATCAGCTAGTGGCCTTATCTCGATCTCTCTCTGCACCCGACCGATAGCTGATAGCTGATAGCTCTCCGCCCTACAGCGATCCCTCCCTGCACCTACGGCTCATACGCCGAGTTCTGGCTGTAGTGGCAGGCGAACGAGGCATTGCCGCTGGGTGTCACGGTCGCGTGCCAGTTGAGCGTGAACACGAAGTCGCCGTCGTTGTTGAACACGGCGCACGGGTATGGCGGCTCTGTGATGCCGAAGAACTCGGCGAAGACAGCCTTCCATTCCCATCCTGGGTTGTCGGGGCCCCAGTGGACGACCCGGCCGGTCGGGTTGGGTACGCCCTTGGCCTGGGCGATCAGGTTCGAGTTCCCGTGGGTGCTGGGGTTGGTGACCTGCATCCGGCAGTCCACACCATAGACGAGGGCGCCGGTGCCATCGATCACGCCGCATTCCTGGTCGGGCAGCCAAATCCTGGCCCCGTTGTCGTTGCCACGGCCGAACGCCACCGTGCTAGCTGCCGCGTCGTCCGTGGCTGTCGGCGGTGCGTCGCATGCGACCCAGAGCACGCCCACGGCTATCAACGCAAAGGCTTTGAGCCAACGCATGGTTCAACCTCCCATTCGTACGGCTGTCGCTCGAGTGCCCTATGGAATTGGGAACTCGTAGGACGAGTTCTTGTTGTAGTGGCAGATCAACTTTGCCTCACCGCTGGCCGAGACGTTGTTCGACCAGTGGAGCGTGAACGTGGCACCCCAGTACCGGTCGTAGACGAAGCAGGGCGCCGGTGGAGCATCGAGCCCCCAGGCATCCAGCATGATCTGCGGCGGGTTGTAGGCGTCCCACCGAATAGCTTTCCCGGTCGGATTGGCGACCCCGGACACCTTCACCACTACCATGGCATTCCCATTTGGGCTGGCCGTGGCGATCTGATGCTCACAATCGACCGTGACCCCTTCGCCGTTCCCGTCGATCACGCCACAGAAGGGGTCGGGCAGCAAGAACGCGGTCCCTCTGTTGTTCCCGCGCCCAAATGAAACGGTTCCTACGTCGGCGTCATCATTTGCTGCCGTTGATGTCGTGGGCGGATCGCTGCAGCCGAAGGCCACCAGCACCGCGAGCGCCGCCGCGTAGATCTTGCCGGTCATGAGCTCCTCCTTGGTGAATGAGCCGCCGCTACAGTGCGGTTGGGCGGTCTCGGAGTCGGAGGGGCGTCGAACGAACGGCGTCGAACCAGCGGCGGGATCGCCCAGGCCAGCGGCGATTGAGGTGTCGCGATTGTCCCCAAGTACTACTATGGGACACAAATGATCGTGAGATTTGTGAGAAAAAAATTCACGAAAACGAGCGCTAGGGTTTTCCCTAAAACCCGAAGCGATGGGTCGTGAAAGAGGGAGGAGTGAGGAGTGAGGAGTGAGGAGTGAGACAGATAGCGGATGGGCGGCTCCGATGCACGCGATCCGCCGATCCGTCACGGGCTGCGTGGATGTGATCGGGGCCCTCGTCGCTTTAGCGACAGCAGCCGAGTCGCGGCTTTAGCCGCGGACTCGGGCGGAGGTCGAGCAACGGTTGAGGAGATCCCTCGCGCTCTGGATGACAGACGGAAAGGCGGAAAGACGGTGGAAAGCGGGTGAAGAGGGTCAGCGATCCGGCAACTGACCGACTCACCCACTCCACGGCTTCCCAACTGACCGTCTTCCCGACTTACTGCATTCCCTCCATCCCCTTTGGCGGCCCCTGGTTGATCTTGATCTCGGCCACCTCGACCACGCTCTCGAAGGCACCCTCGTCCGCCATCATGGCCATCTGCGCGCGGGCCTGCTTGAGCCTCCCCTCCACCATGGCGCGGGCCGCCGGCGGCATCTTTTCGAGCTCGGCATCCATCTTTTCCATCTCGGCCCGGGCCTTCTCCAGCTTCTTGCGTTCTTTCGGGTCCATGCCCTCCATCATGCCGGACATGCGCATCACCTGACGGTACGACTCATAGAGCGGCCCGGCCTTGCGGTAGTCCTCGCTCACGCGGTCGATGGTGATCGGCCTGGTTTCACCCTTCGCCTTCATGGTGCCGTCCATCGTCATGCGGAGCGGGACGTAGTGCTCGGTGTCGATCCAGACGCTCATGGTGTTGAGGGTGAACTGGGTCTCGTCATCCGGCTGGGTGAGGTCGATGTCGTCGAGCTTCTCGGCCCGGAGCTGATACGCGTTCCGGCCGTTCACGCTCTCGGTGCCGACGACTTTGGCGCGCCGCGCGAACTCCGACATCGCCCGGGCGTTGTCCGCGGCATCGGCCCGCCCGTATCCGCCGGCCGCCGCCTCTTCCTTGCCCTTCGCGGCCCCGCGGAGCATCATGCCATAGTCCCCCATCATCCCGCTCATGTTCATGCCCGGCATCATCGGGCCGCCGTCCTCGCTGGGCTGCTTCTCCGCCTCCTTCATCATCACGGCCGCGGAATCCGTCCCCTTGGCCGCCTCGCGCAGCTCCTCCGCGCTATAGTCCGGACCGCCACGGGCGGCGTACTCGAGCATGGGGACCAGCCGGAACGCCGGTTGGCCATTGACCTCGAACTTCTCGAAGTACATGGCTACCTGCTGGCCGCTCATCGTTTGGATCACGGTGTAGTTGTCGACCGTCTTCCAGCGCTCGGCCTGCTTGGCCTGCACGGTCTGGAGGACTTCTTGGGCATCCTGGGCAGAAAGCGGCGTGAACGCCGCCACGGCCAGTATGGACAGGGTCAGGCTGCGGAGCATGATACGACCTCCTGGGGGGGGTGAGGCCCTGAATCGCTGATTGGTAGATCTTCGTAACGTATCGGCAGGAGGAGAGCCGTCAACCGGGAAGACGGGAAGGCGGGAAGTGAGGAGTGAGGAGCGGGACAGACGGCGGATGGGTGGGTGGGCGGTTGGATGACGCCCGTCTATTCCATACATTCCGAACCGCCGAACCGCCGAACCGCCGAACCGCCTATCGCGGCTCCCTCCGGGGCGCGAAGCAACTCAACCACGGCCGCGGCTGCTTGGTGCGCGGGTCGATCGGCAGCACGGCCCGGTCGCGGCCCATCCGCTCCGGATCCTCCGAGGCCTGGTAGGCCAGCATGGCCGCGAGGGTCGCGTTCTCCCTCAAGTCGTCGAACACGATCTTGTCGTAGGTGTCCCGATTGGTGTGCCAGGTGTACTGGCGGTACTCGTCGTACGGCGACTGCAGTCGGAAACTCGGCGCGCCGGTGCAGAGGAACGAGATATGGTCGCTGCCCCGGTTGTCCTGCGCACCTGGCAGTTCGAGTGCGATGTGCTCGGAGATTTCGAGTGGCACGGCTCCCATCCACTTGGGAAGGAACTTGTCCGCGTCGGCCATGCCCTGGCCCTCGATCTTCTCGAACCGCCAGGTGCCGTTGTCTTGATTGAAGGCAACCTGGAGCCCCTCGAGCACCTCGGGATGGTCTTCCCGAAACGAGGCCGACCCGATGAGCCCCATCTCCTCCGCACCCCAGTGGCCCACCAGGATGGTGCGGCGCGGCCGCGGGTAGGTCTCCTTCAGGATCCGCATGGCCTCGAGCATGGTGATGGTGCCGGTGCCGTTATCGGTGGCGCCGGTCGCCGCGTGCCAGGAATCGAGATGCGCGCCGAGGAGGACGTACTCGTTGGGAAACTCGGTGCCTTTCAGCTCGGCGATGACGTTGAACTGCGGCACCACGCCCAGGTCTTGGGCTTGCGCCTCAACCCGGAGCACCGGCTCGAGGCCGTCCGACGCGAGACGGTACAACAGGCCGTAATCTTCGCACGACAGATCGATCGAGACCGCGCGGGTGTTCAGTGTCGAGTGGATCTTGTTGACGCCCCAGCCGCCGGACCAATACGAGGTCAGAATCCCCAGGGCGCCGGCCGAGTCGAAGGCAAGCTCGCCACGGCGCATGCCACCCAGCGGCCGGAGCCGCGCTATCCACTCTTCTCTCATGGCCTCGCGCTGGGCGTTGATCCGCTCAACCGTCTCGGGCCGGGCGTACTGCTCCAGTTCCTGGTGCGCACGACACGTCGGCTCCGGCGGCGACAACAGCACGAATTTTCCACGCACGCCCCTGAGCCACTCGCGGGCCGTCTCCCTGGTCAGTCCTTCGGGCGGCAACACCACCTCGGCTTGTTTCGGCCCGTTGGTACCTGGACTCCACGCGAGCAACTCGGCCTCGAGGGTCTGGACCCGGGGCTCGATCATGTCGACGTGGAGCGTTCCTTGTTGCCAGCCGTTCCAGGTGCCGTACTGCTCCTTGCGCGCTGTCACGCCCCAGCCCTGGTAGCGTTCGAGCAGCCAGTCCTGCGCCGCGGCCAGGTTGGGCGAGCCGGCCAGCCGCGGGCCGATCACGTCCATCAGCACGTGGGCCAGCTGTTCGGTCTGGGACTGCTCGATCCCGACCTGCCACATGCGGCTGATGATCGAGTCGTTGGTGGGGAAGGTCTGGGCCTCGGCCCGGGTGGCGACGGGCAGAGCGAGCAGGGCGGCAGGTAGGATCAGGCGATGAGCGGTGCGGGAGAGGCGCATTGGTGTCGAATCCGGTCGGTGGATGTCGGGTAAGGTAGTACGGTTAGGTACGGTGCACGGGCCGGGGCGGTTTCTAAGGAGTGAGGAGTGAGGAGTGAGGAGGACCGGACAACCACGGAACTGTCATCCCGAGGGTGCGGAGCACCCGAGGGATCTCGTTAACGCATGTCCGGGGAGTTTCCGAAGGCCCGGCGGAGGTCGGGGAACAGTTGAGTAGATCCCTCGCTTCGCTCGGGATGACACTCCCTGCACCCGACCGATAGCCGATAGCTGTTGGCCCTTTCGAGATCTCTCTATTCTCACGCGGCTAAAGCCGCTGCTCGGCACGGCGTGGCTGTCGCCACGCGCTGCGGGGGCAGAGATTCTTCCCGCGGCCACCTCCTCACTCCTTACTCCTTACTCCTCACTCTTAGACCAATAGCCAATAGCCCTCAGCCACCCTGCCTCGTGTAGCTCCCATCCATGAAATTCACCCACGTCTCGCCGTCGTCCGACATCTCCATCTTGGACGTCATCGTGCCTGGCTTGGACATGTCGTACGTCAGCCGTGAGTAGCGTGGACCGCCCGGGGAGGTATGCTCGCAAATCAGGATCAACACCTCGCCCGCGAAGTTACCTGTGAACACGTTGGGCGGCACGCCCATGGAATCGAACCAGTAGAGCACGTGGCTTTTCAGGTTTGCGTCATACATGTGGACGCTGTGACCGGTGAAGGTCACCTGTCCGTCCTTCTCCTGCTGGTAGTCCCCGATCACCACGAAATCGCCCAATGCCAGGCGGGTTTCGTTCCGGGCTTGCACGGTCGAGCCGTTGGGGTTCCACCGGGAGGGATGCAGGACTTCTTCACCGGTCCAGGTTCCGGCGAACCTAGCAAGGTTCTGGTGCACTTCGGTTGGCTTGGACATGTGCATGATGTGATCTCAGTTGAAGTTCCGGGCTCCAGTTGGGATCCGACCCTGGATCGAGTGCGATTCGACGACCGGCAGCTATCGGCTATCGGTGCTTTGGTAAGGCTGAGAGCTGCTGATAGTACTAACCCAGCGGATCGATCCGTCCCTGCATCAAACGCCTAAATGTAGCCGGGAACTGAGTGCGCTGGGTGAGGGGAAGGCGGGAAGAGGGAAGTGAGAAAAGGGAGTAAGGAGTTAGGAGTGAGGAGTGAGGAGTGAGGAGTGGGGAGAGAGGAGGGCGGCCGTTTCTTTGGATTGTCATCCCGAGCGAAGCGAGGGATCTCCTCGAAGCGTCCCGGACTCCGCATCGCATACGGAAGCTCCAAGCATGCTTTAACGAGATCCCTCGGGCGCTTCGCACCCTCGGGATGACAATACGGAGGTTACCCAGCCTCCCTACTCCCTGTTTGCCACTCCCAACCCCCAGTCTGACCCATCGCTTCCCGCCCTCCCGCCGACCCGCCCTGAAACATTCCCCTCCCTCTCATCGTACCGAACTGAAACGTCCACCATCGACCCGAACGGCTCCACCTCGACCGAGGTTCCCCATGCGATATCTCCTTAGTCTGACAGCACTTGCCGTCGCTACACCCCTGGCCGCCCAGAGCGCCGCGAAGCTCCAGCCGCCGTCTAAGGCCGTGACCAAGGCCGCCGCCACCATCACCCAGGCCGACGTGGCCCGACGGGTGGGTATCATCGCCGACGACTCGATGATGGGTCGCGATACGCCGAGCCAGGGGCTCGAACAGACGGCGGGATATATCGCGGGGCAGTTCAAGGCGTTCGGTTTGAAGCCCGCGGGCGACGACAACAGCTACCTCCAGCGCTATCCGTTGACACTGCGGAAGCTCAAGGTGGACGAGTCGTATATGCAGGCCGCGGAGGTTGAAGGGTTTGGGCTGGTGGTGCTGCCCTATGCGACGTCGGTGGTACACCATGTCGGGCCGCTCACGGGAAAGCCGATCACCGCGCCGATGATCATGCTGGGCGGGCCGCCCGACCCCGAGAAGTTCCTGCCGGACAGCGTGCTCCAGGGCAAGTTCCTCATGTGGATCATGGACTGGGCCACGGTCGACAAGACCGGGAACGCCGTCGTCATGAAGGCCATGAGCGCCGGCATGGCCGGCATCGTCGCGATCAGCAATCGCAGCCAGGAAGAGGTGGCGCGGGAAGCCGCCCGGGCCGGTCGGGTACAGGTGTCACGCCCGAGCGCCGAAGGCCAGGCCTACAACATCCCGCCGGGAGTTGAGGTGCCTGAGGCCGCGATCCTGGAGCAGGTCCCGGAGGCGCAGGAGACCTTCGACCAACTCCGGGCCGCAACCCAGACCACGATGTTCCCCTTCCCGGAGTGGGAGGCCACCATCATGGCGGCCGACACCGTCCTCGGCGACACGACTGCCCCGAACGTGGTGGCGATTCTCGAGGGCAGCGATCCCAAGCTCAAGAATGAGTACGTGCTCTACACCGCGCATATGGATCACATCGGCATCACCCCGGGCGCGCCCGACAGCATCAACAACGGCGCGGACGACGACGCCTCGGGCACGGTGGGTGTGGTGGAGCTGGCGGAGGCGTTCAGCCAGCCGGGTGCGCGGCCCAAGCGGTCGGTCATCTTCGTTACGGTCAGCGGTGAGGAGAAGGGGCTCTGGGGCAGCGACTACTTCGCCACTCATCCGCCCGTGCCGCTCGAGCAGATCGTGGCCAACATCAACATCGACATGATCGGCCGGAACTGGCCCGATACCATCGTCGCCATCGGCCGCGAGCACTCGGACCTGGGCCAGACCCTGGCCGCGGTCGACGCGGCGCATCCCGAGCTGGGCATGACCGTGATCGACGACCCGTGGCCGGAGGAGAACTACTACCGCCGGTCCGATCACTTCAACTTCGCCCGCCGCGGCGTCCCGATTCTGTTCTTCTTCAACGGCAACCACGCCGACTACCACGGCGCCGGCGACTCGCCCGACAAGATCAATGCCGAGAAGGAAGCGCGGATCGTGAAGCTGCTGTTCTACCTGGGGCAGGAGATTGCCAACGCGCCCGAGCGGCCGGAGTGGAAGGCGGAGAGCTATAAGGAGATCGTGGGGGAGGGGAGTAAGGGAGTAGGGAGTAAGGAGTGGGGAGTAGGGAGTGAGGAGTGAGGAGTAACGAGTGAGGAGGCCGGCTATTCTCGGGATTGTCATCCCGAGGGTGCAAAGCGCCCGAGGGATCTCATCAACGCATGCCTGGGGACTTTGCTTCGGCGAGGCGGAGGTCGAGGACCGGTTGAGGAGATCCCTCGCTGCGCTCGGGATGACATAACGGCGGGAAGACGGAAAGACGGAAAGACGGGAAGTCTGGAAGACGGGAAGTCGCTCAATCCTATCGCCTTCCTGCCTTTCCGACCTACCGACCAACCGCCTTGCCGCCTTACCGCCCTTCCGACCTACCGCCTTCGACTTGTCACTGATCCTGCAATTGCGCCTCCCCTTCCGGCGCCACCGCGAACTGTGACGGCACTTCGCCGGTGAGCGCGCCGAGGAACGTCAGGATCGAGCTGATCTCGTCGGTGGTCAGGTCCTTGCCCAGCTGGTGGTGGGCCATGAGCTCGACCGCCTGTTCCGCTGTGCCGACCTCGCCGCCATTGAAGTAAGGTGCCGTCTGCATCACGTTCCGGAGGCTCGGTACCTTGAACACCATGCTGTCTGCCGGGTTCTTGGTGACCTCGAACCGGCCCGGGTCCTCATCGTACCAGGGCGCGACCACGCCCATCCGCTGGAACATCCGCCCGCCCATGTAGGGGCCGTTGTGGCACGCCTGGCACCCGGCGTTCAGGAACTCCTGGAGCCCGCGCTTCTCGGCGGCGGTGAGTGCGCGGTGTCGTCGCCTTCGAGGTACTGGTCCCATCGGGCCGGCGTGAGCAGCTGCCGCTCGAAGGCACCGATGGCCCGGCCCACATTGTCGTAGGTCAACGGGTTCGTCTCTTCGGGGAAGGCCGCCTGAAGACGCCGCTGGTAGCCGGGCAGCTTGGCGAGCCGACGGAGCACCGCCTGTTCCGACGGCATGCCCATCTCGATCGGATTGAGGATCGGGCCCTTGGCTTGCTCCTCGACGTCCGCGGCGCGGCCATCCCAGAACTGGGCGATGTGCCCGGCGGCGTTGTACACCGTGGGCGCGTTCCGCCCGCCTTGCTCGCCGGTGATGCCGGTGCTGACCGACTGGCCGTCGGCGCCGTAGGCATCGAGCAGGTGGCACGTGTTGCACGATTGGCTGCCGTCGGCCGAGAGCTGGGTCTCGTAGTAGAGCCGCCAACCCAGCTCGACCTTGGCCGGTGTCGCCGGGTTGGTCTCCGACGTGATGGAGGTAGGCAACGGCGCGAACGCCGCCAGTTGCGCCGGATCGATGGTGACCGCGTCCTGCCGCTGGCACGCAAACGCGAAGCAGGCCAGCACGGCAACGGTGAAGTACCGCATGGGACAATCCTCTGTGGTGGGACTCCCAAGGATGCGGCGGGGTGTATGAAATGAGGTTGAAGCTTGTTTGAGAAGTGGGTGAGGAGTGAGGAGAGTAAACAGACGGCGGATGGACGGGTGGGCGGTTGGGCGGCTCCGACTTATTCTCTCGATCTCGATCCGCCGAACAGCCGAACCGCCGAACCGCCGACTTATTTGCCCTCTCTTGACAATGGTTGCATATACCTTGCATATTACTTGCGTATGCGTGTCACACCTTCAGGAGATGCGCCGTGCCACCAACCGCCTCGCCCAGTCCTGCCCGTCGCCCTCGGCGGAAGAAGCCGGAGAGCATCCGGCACCAGCTCGCGACTGCGCTGGCCCAGGCCCGCGACACGTTTCTCCTGACCGACACCGAGCTCGGCAAGCTGCTCGGCGTCAGCCGGCAGGCGGTGGGGCAATGGTGGAGCCGCGGGGTGCCGGTCGCGCAGATGGCCGAAGTGGACCGGCTGCGCGAGCTGGCCGAGGTGATCGCACGTGATGTGCAGCCGGCCAGGATCCCCGCCGTGATTCGGCAGCCGGCGGATGACTTGGGCGGGCTCACATTGTTGCAATACGTCAAACAGAACGGGGCGGTGGCGGCACTCGACTACTGGGTGCGTCTCATGGCCTACCTGCCGGCCTAGTCCATGGAACACGTCGAGCGCTCGGGCACCTATTATCGGGTGTGCGGCCCCGACTGGGCCGACTGTGGCGACACGTCATACAGCAAACAGAAGGGCGGCCGTTGGAACCCGCCCGGAAGTTTCGGGGTGCTGTACCTGAACAAGACCCGTCAACTGGCGGCACTCCAGGCGCGGCTCAACTTCGTCGGGTCGCCCATCACGCTGTTCGACCTGAAGCCAGAGCGCCGTCCCCACCTGCAATCGTTCGTGATTCCCAAGCATCGCGTGGTCGACGCCGTGTCCGACCAGGGTCTCACCGCACTCGGCTTGCCCACGACCTACCCGCATCGCGTCGGCCACGGCGTGACCCAGCCCATCGGCCAGGCCATGGTCGACGCCGGTGAGGATGGCATCGCGGCCCGGTCGGCGCTTCAGTCGACCAAACCGGGCGAGTGGTACGGCGAGGAACTGGCGGCGTTCGAGCGCTTTGCGGCGGAGTTCGTGGCGGGAAAACGGGAACGGTTCGCGGAGTGGTATCCGAAGACGAGGGAACCGAAGGCGATGGGGAGTGAGGAGTGGGGGAGTGAGGAGTGAGGAGTGAGGAGTAAGGAGGGTCGGGTACGCCTCGGATTGTCATCCCGAGCGGAGCGAGGGATCTCCTCAACTTCTTCCCGACCTCCGCCTCTCCCACGCAACGCGCTAGAAATGCGTTAACGAGATCCCTCGGGCGCTCTGCACCCTCGGGATGACAATCCGGAGCCTACCCTGTCCTCCTACTCCCTACATACTGCTCCCTACTCCCTTCCCCACTACCTACGGATACAATCTCCGACTCACCCACATATCCGCCTGCTTCCTGAACTCCAACCGATCGTGGAGCCGGTTGGCCCGGCCCTGCCAGAACTCGATGCGGTCGGGCGCCAAGCGGTAGCCGCCCCAGAAGGGCGGGAGCGGCACGTCGGTGTCTTTGAACTTTTCCTCGTACTCTCGAACCCGGTCGTCGAGCAGCTTCCGGTCCGCGAGTTCCGAACTCTGTTGCGAGGCCCAGGCGCCGATCCGGGCCCCGCGCGGGCGGGTCCTGAAATACGCCTCGGACTCCTCGGCGGTGAGCCGTGTGACCATGCCCTCGATTCGTACCTGCCGCTGTAGCACGGCCCAGTGCGACACCAGGGCGGCGTGCGGGTTCTGCTCCAGCTCCCGGGCCTTCCGGCTCTCATAATTGGTAAAGAACCGAAAACCTTGGCTGTCAAACCCCTTGAGCAGCACCATCCGCGCCGACGGCCGTCCGTCGGTGGTGGCGGTGGCCAGGGTCATGCTTTCCGGCAGCAGGATGCCCGCGCCCCGGGCCGCGCGAAACCAGTCGCCGAACAGCTCGATCGGATCGCGGTCGCCGGCCGCCTCGGGCAGGCCGACCACCATGCCCTTGCCCATGGTGAACAGAGTGCGGAGCGTCGAAATGACGGACATGGCGATAGGGAGTGGGGAATAGGGAGTAGGAAGTAGATATGCTTCGGACGGTAGGAATGTAGGCGGTGGGACGAGAGGCGGAAGACCAATGGGTATCCCGGTTGTTGAACCGACTCCCGACTCCCGACTCCCTCGTCTTGTGCTTCCCGCCGCCGATCCGGCGTCCGATATTACGGGCGGAAAGAGGGTAAGGCGATAAGGGCGGGACGGTGGAATGTGTCGCCGATGGGCGCCCACGCCGCCTTTCCGACTTTCCAACTGTCCGACTTTGCGACTTTCCGACTTCTATTGCGAGGTTCCCCATGCGCCAACTTCTCGTCCTTCTGGCCGCGGCACTGGTCGGCTGCGGCGGGCCCACCGAAGTCCAATTCGAGCAAGACTTCACCCTTGCCATCGGCAAGTCGGCATCAATCGAGGGCACCCGCATCACGGTGACCTTTCTCAACTTGCTGGAGGACAGCCGCTGCCCGATCAACGCGATCTGTGTCACGGCCGGCAATGCCAAGATCCAACTCGCACTCCGGGATCCCCGCCGGGTGGCCGAGGTCAACATTCCTGATCAGCCGCGTGGCGAGTTCGTCGGCCAGATCGAGATCCGGCTGATGGAGCTGACCCCCGAGCCGGAAGTCGGCAAGCAGCTCGACAGGGGCGACTATCGCGCGACTTTTCGCGCCATCCAGCACAACTCGGCGCCGGTGGGGTGAGCAGGAGAGATAGGGAGTAACTCTGCTGTTAGCCGTTAACCGCTTTTTTGCGAGGTCCCTATGCGCCCACTCCTCGTCGTTCTGGCCGCCGCGGCGGTGGTCGGTTGCAGCGGGCCCACCGAGGTCAACATCGATCAGGACTTCACCCTCGCCTTTGGCGAGTCGGTGACCATCGAGAAGCACCGGGATCACGATCACCTTCGAGGACGTACTGGAAGACAGCCGATGCCCGATCAATGCGGTCTGCGTGTGGGCGGGGAACGCCCGGATCCAGCTCGCGGTCAACACTCCTGCTCGGCATGTCGTGCTCCAGACCCGCTCCGACTCGAACTACGCCGTCGTGTACCAGGAAGGCATCCGGCAGCTGGTGGTCCAGCTCGGGAACCTGCTCCCCGAGCCCGTGGCTGGGGAAACGACCGACAAGCAGGACTACAAGTCGACTATGAAGGCGATGTGGTGGGAGAGGCTCGAGCAGTGAGGAGTCAGGAGTAGTAGAGGAGTCAGGAGTAAGGAGTAAGGAGTGAGGAGTGAGGAGTAAGGAGTGAGGAGTGAGGAGTAAGGAGTGAGGAGGCGGATAACCTCCGGATTGTCATCCCGAGGGTGCGAAGCGCCCGAGGGATCTCATCAACGCATGCCCGGGGAGTCGCGGACCAAGGCCGCGTTCGAGTAGCAGTCGAGGAGATCCCTCGCTGCGCTCGGGATGACACCGCGCACGACGTCCTACTCCCGACTCCCGACTCTCGACTCCCGACCCCCTACTCCCTACTCCCTACTCCCTACTCCCCGCCTTCACAATCCCCTGCAGCATCCCGCGAAACACCAGCTTGTGGACCGGGTAGAGTCCGTACCAGTAGAAGAGCCCGAACAATCCCACCGGATCGAACTCGGCGGTTTGGCGGATGACGCTGCCGCCCTCGGCCGGCGTGACCTCGAATTCGAGCCAGGCTCGGCCCGGGAGCTTCATCTCGGCGCGGAGCCGGAGCAGGTGATTGGGTTCGAACTGCTCCACCCGCCAGAAGTCGAGCGTGTCGCCCACGCGCACCTCCACCGGGTGGTGCCGGCCGCGGCGCACGCCGACGCCGCCCACGAGCAGGTCCAGGAATCCCCTGAGCCTCCAGAGCCAATCGCCGTAGTACCAGCCCACCTGCCCGCCGATCCGCTGGATCGGGGCAAAGGCCTGCGCCGGAGGCAGATCGACGCGCGCGGTCCGCGAGTCGACGATGCGCGAACCGAAGGTGACGCCGCCCCAGCTCCGCGCGGGCCCCGCCGCGGACAGCGCGTCCGACCAGCGGGTTTCGGCGATCTCCCGATCCTCGTTCGCGAGCGCCCGTTCGATGGCCTCGCTCAAGCCGCGCGGTTGGACGGTGAACACTGTGTCAGCCGTTTTGTCCCGCACCAGTGTCGGGTTCCGGAGGCTCTCGACCAGCTTCCGTCCGATGCGGGCGTAGACCGGGGTGACGAGGCCGAGCCAGAGGCTCGACAGCCGCGGGGTCAGGACGGGGACCGAGATCATGAACCGTTTGAGGCCGCGTTGCCGGGCGTATTCCTGCATGATGTCGCCGTAGGACACCTGGTCCGGTCCGCCGATCTCAAACACCTGAGATGGTCCATCCGGGATCTCTAAGCTCTGAAGCAAGTATGCCAGCACGTCTTCGATGGCGATGGGCTGGGCCAGGACCCGCACCCACTTGGGGCAGATCATGACCGGAAGCCGTTCGACCAAGGCACGGATCAACTCGAACGAGAGGCTACCGGAGCCGATGATGATCGAGGCCCGGAGTTCGATCACTTGGGCGTCGGACGTGCGCAGCACTTCCCCGGTCTCCTGCCGGCTCCGCAGGTGCTTGGACAGGTGCTGATCGGATTCGCCGAGCCCGCCGAGGTAGATGATGCGGCGAACACCGGCGGCCTTGGCCGCGTCGGCGAAGTTCTGGGCCGCGGTCCGGTCTTCTTCTTCGAAGTCGGACTGGTTGCCCATCGAGTGGACGAAGTAGTAGGCGGTGTCGACCTCCCGGAGGGCCTGGTCGAGCGTGGCCCGATCGAGCAGGTCTCCCCGGACCACCTGGGTCGACTGCGCCACCTCGCCTTCGAGGCTCTGGGGCCGGCGGGTGAGGCAGCGGACCGGAATACCCCGATCTTCGAGGCGCGGCCGGAGCCGGCCGCCCACGTAGCCGGTGGCGCCGGTCAAAAGGATGAGGCGGGAGAGAGGCATTGATGGAGTAGGGAGTAGGGAGTAGGGAGTAGGGAGTCCGAGAGATGAAAAGGTATTCTGTCATCCCGAGGGTGCGCAGCGCCCGAGGGATCTCGTCAGTCCTGGCTCGTGAGGCGCAGTGACATCAACGGCGACAATTTGGTGCAGATGTTAGCAGACCGGGCAGCTATTCTGAGGCGTCTCAGTCAGGCAGGTCCAGCATAGCAACCAAGATCATGCAGGTCTACATCTTAGCCAGTCGCTCGCGGAAATTGTACGTTGGCGTCACGGCGGACTTGCCGCGTAGAATCTACCAGCATCGCACTGGTCAGGCACTGAGTTTCACTTCACGATACGGCATCACATGGCTCGTGTACTATGAATGCGCTTCTAGCCCACGGGCGGCGATCGAACGGGAAAAGAGACTGAAGAAGTGGTCTCGTTCCAAGAAGATCGCCCTGGTCGAATCCTCGAACCCTGACTGGAGAGACCTGGCGGCCAATTGGTTTCCCCGACCCCATGTATCTTATTGGGAATCGGGCTACGGGACAGGGTGAGGAGACCCCTCGCTCTGCTCGGGATGACACAGGAGGGTCGAACTGTTCACGACTGACTATGGGCATCGTTCCAATTCCCAGCCTCCCCACTCATTAGACTGTTCCCTACTCCCTACTCCCTAAAGAGCATGCCCACCCCCACCCCCACCCTCCGCCTCCGCCAGCTCAACCCAAGGCCCGTCAATCCCGATGGAGACTATGTCCTCTACTGGATGGCGGCGTTCCGGCGCACCCGGTACAACTTCGCGTTCGAGCGCGCGGTGGAGTGGGCGCGTGAGCTCGCGAAGCCGCTGGTGATCTTGGAGGCACTCCGGTCTGATTATCGCTGGGCCAGCGACCGGCTCCACTACTTCGTGATCCAGGGCATGGCCGACAACCACCGCCGCCTCGCCGGGAAACCGGTGACCTACTACCCCTATCTCGAGCCCAAGCACGGAGCGGGGAAGGGCCTGCTCCCCGCGCTGGCCGAGCGGGCCGCGGTGGTGGTAGGCGACGACTTCCCGTCGTTTTTCCTGCCTCGGATGGTCCAGGCCGCCGCCAAACAGATTCCGGTTTCGTTCGAGGTGGTGGACTCGAACGGCATCCTGCCGCTCCGCGCAGCGGACAAAATCTTTGCCCGGGCGCACGACTTCCGCCGCTTTCTCCAGAAGAACCTGGCGCCGCACCTGGACGAGTTTCCCACGGCCGACCCGCTGGCGCGGCTCGAGCTCCCAGCGCTCGAGCGGCTGCCGTCCGCCATCACCAAGCGCTGGCCAGCGGCCGACGTCAGGGCGCTGGCGGACGACGCGAGCCTCTTGCGCCGGTTTCCCATCGACCATGATGTCGGCATTACCGAGACGAAGGGTGGGGAGCGGGCTGCCACGCGCACCCTCCGCCGGTTTCTCGAGCTCAGGCTGTCGCGCTACGCCGAGGAGCGGAATCAGCCCGAGGTTGACGCCACCAGCGGCTTATCGCCCTATCTCCACTTCGGCCACATCTCGCCGCATCAGGTGTTCCGGGAGCTCATGGACTGGGACGGCTGGACCCCCGACAAGCTCGCGGCCAAGGCCACCGGCAGCCGGAGCGGCTGGTGGGGCGCAAGCGAAGCGACCGAGGCCTTTCTCGACGAGTTCATCACCTGGCGCGAAGTGGGCTACAACATGTCGTGGCAGCGTGACGACAACGAGCGCTACGAATCGCTGCCCGACTGGGCCAGGATCACACTGGGGGAGCACGACCAGGACCGCCGTGAGCATGTCTATTCATTAGAGCAGTTCGCGGCGGCGGAGACCCACGACGACCTCTGGAACGCGGCCCAGCGAGAGCTCACCCGGGAGGGCCGGATCCACAACTACCTGCGCATGCTCTGGGGCAAGAAGATTCTCGAGTGGACCCGGAGCCCGCGCGCGGCGCTCGACATCATGATCGAACTCAACAACCGCTATGCGCTGGATGGGAGGAACCCCAACAGCACGAGCGGCATCTGCTGGGTGCTGGGCCGCTACGACCGGGCCTGGGGCCCCGAGCGCCCGATCTTCGGCAAGATCCGATACATGTCGAGCGCCAACACCGCGCGGAAGGTGAGGGTGGGGGGATACATTGAAAAGTATGGAGCTGTGGACTGAGAGCTATTAGCTATTAGCTATTAGCTATTGGTCAAAGCATTGCCTTCTCGGCGAGCCAATAGCCAATAGCCAATAGCCCTCCGCCTACCCCCGCTCTTTCTCCCTGCTACCTTTCTCCAACTGTCACTCCGGAGCCCCCTGTGCCCACCATCGCCTGCATTGGCGGCACCACGCTCGACCGGCGGGCCCGCGCCCACAGCCCGCTGATCACGGGCACGTCCAATCCCGCGACGGTCACTACCAAGCCCGGCGGGGTCGCACGGAACGTGGCCGACTGGCTCAGCCAGCTCGGTGTGGACGTGGCGCTCTACTCGGCGCTGGGCGATGACCGCGCGGGCTACGACCTCCTGCGGCAGCTCGCGACCAACGGGGTCGATGTGTCCGGCGTGCGACGCTCGGCCGATCTTCCCACGGCGACGTACACCGCAGCCCTGGAGCCGGATGGCGAGCTCGCGCTCGGGCTTGCGGACATGGAGATCTTCGAGCGGCTGGACGCGGACTGGTGTGACTCGATTGCACCGGCGATCGAGCAATGCCCCCTCTGGTTGGTGGATGCCAACCTGCCTCGGGCCACGCTCGACTACCTGCTCAACACCTACGGCGACAACGCCACCATCGTGGCCGATCCGGTGTCGGTGGCCAAGGCCGAACGGTTGCGGCCCTACTTGGATGCGGTGGACGTGGTGTTCCCCGACCGGAAAGAAGCCGCGATCCTGAGCGGTCTCCTGACCGAAACGCCCGAACAGGTCGCGGCCGCCGCGGCCCAGATCTGGGACCTCGGCCCCGGCATGGTCATCGTATCGCTCGGCGCCGACGGCATCTATCTGGAGGACGGCACCCGACACGAGGCGATCCCCTCGATTCCGGCCAACCAGGTGAGCGATGTAACCGGTGCGGGCGACGCCCTCGTCGCCGGATATCTCTACGGCCTCGCGACCGACCACGGCGACCCCGTCCGGTGCGGCCTGGCCGCGGCCAGCCTGGCGCTCGAGGTGAATGCCGGACAGGCCGACGGGATGACGGTGGATGCGCTGATGGAAAGAGTGAGGAGTGAGGAGTGAGGCGGCTGCTAGGAAGTGGGGACGTAGGGGTGTAGGAGGAAGGAAGTCGGGGACTTAGCAGGTTCGGTGGATTGCCTCCTACGATCCTACATCCTACCCACCTACAAGCCTAGCGCTACCGGCTAGCCGAGCAACATATGCACCTCTTACACATCCGCCCCGAAGTTCGTGACGCGCTGGCCGAGCGTCGCCCGGTCGTGGCGCTCGAATCGACGGTCATCGCGCATGGGTTGCCGAGGCCGCGGAACCTCGAGACCGCGAGGGCGCTCGAGGCCCAGGTGCGGGAGGAGGGGGCGGTGCCCGCCACCATCGGTATCGTCGACGGGCGGGCGGTGATCGGCTTGTCCGATCGGGAGCTCGAGACGCTGGCCACGACGGATCATGTGCTCAAGACGAGCACGGCCGACATTGCCGCCGTGGTCGCGTCGAAGGGACTCGGAGCCACCACCGTGGCGGGCACGGCATATCTCGCCGCCAGAGCCGGGATCAGGGTCATGGCCACGGGCGGCATCGGTGGGGTCCACCGTGGCGGCGACGAGACCTTTGACATTTCGGCCGATCTGACCGAGCTCGCCCGGAGCCGGATTGCGGTGGTATCGGCCGGAGCCAAATCGGTACTCGACCTGGCCAGGACCCTCGAGGTGCTGGAGACCATAGGCGTGCCGGTCGTGGGATACGGCACCACCGAATTTCCGGCCTTCTATTCGCGGGACAGCGGCCTCACCCTGGTGCACCGGGTGAACACGCCGGCGGAAGCGGCGCGGCTGGTCGAGGCTCAGTGGGAGCTGGGTCTTTCGTCGGCCATCGTGTTCGCCAACCCGCCGCCGCGCGACGTTGCGATCGATCGCTGGGAGGTGGAGACCTGGATCGGGCAGGCGCTCGAGGCCGCGGAGACCCACAGCATCACCGGCAAGGCGGTCACCCCGTATTTGTTGGCGGAACTGGTGCTCCTGAGCCATAGCCGCACACTCGAGACCAACGTGGCGGTGCTCCTTAACAACGCACGTCTCGCCGGTCGGATAGCAAAGGAGTGGGGAGTAGGGAGTAGGGAGTAGGGGGTGAGGAGGACCGGAAAACCACGGAACTGTCATCCCGAGGGAGCGGAGCGCCCGAGGGATCTCATGAACGCGTGCCCCGAGCCTTGTGTGAGTGAACGAAATTCGGGAAAGCGTTGAGGAGATCCCTCGCTGCGCTCGGGATGACACCGAGCACAACGTCCGACTCCCTACTCCCTACTCCCTGCACTCACGTACTCCGCTAGCTCCCGCAGCTCTCGTTTCCACCCGGCCACATTCGCCTCGTAGTGCTTGGTGGTAGTGAAGCCGGTTTCTTCGAGCCGGAGCGTGGTGCCGCCGTCGTGACGTGGCGCAAGGGTCCACTCGACGCGCGTCGTGATGCCCACGTCGACCGGAATGCCGGGCTCGAGCGACCAGCGCCACGCAAGTCTCCGATGTGGCTGGATGATCTCGAACTTGGCTGCGTGGCGGCCGTGTGTGCGCCAGGTCCAGGCGCCGTTGCCCCCGGGCCGGAGGTCGACTTCCGCCTGGTCGGAAAACCAGTGGCTGAGTTCGATCGGGTCGGTCAGCGCTCGCCATAGGCGCTCGGGTGGGGCCGCGAGGTCCAGCGTTCGCTCGATGGCGGGGATGTGCCGGGTCTGTGAGCCGCTGATCATGCTGCTCCTCCGTCCAGCCTTCACTTACCAATATACCGAAAAAGCAGCCGGTCGAGCAGTTCCTGGCCTGCCTCCGGCGTTGTGGCCTCGTGGGCGCACTCTTGTGGCTGGTCCTGCCGCGACGCTTGTCGCTGACCGGCCTTCCGGCCATGTTTCCTCAGCTCATTCCTCGCCAGAATATGCTCCAGGCGTCACCAAACGCGCCCGGATTCGTATGTGATGCTACCCCCTACGTCGAGGCATCACCCAACATTTGGAGGCTTTACATGAAGACGGTACCAGCAGTTGCACTATTTTCGGCTCTTTTGGTCGCGGCAGGTTGCGCGCCTAAGGAGGCAGGGATCGAGGCCGCGTCCTCGGAGGTCATGATGAAGTTGCCGGTGACCACGGCATCCGACGCGGCACGCCAAGAGTTCTTCGAAGGCACCTTCGCGGCCGATATGGGCCGGGCCAACGACGCCAACACCCACTTCGAAAAGGCTGTGGCGGCGGATCCAGTCTTTGCCGCGGGCTATCTCCAGGTTGCCGCCACCGCGGCATCGACCGAGAAATTCTCGGCCAACCTGGCCAAAGCGGTTGAGAACGCGGCCAATGCGTCGCGGGCCGAGCAGTTGATGATCGACGTGATGCAGAAGGGATTCGAGAACAACACCGAGAGCCAGCTGGCCGCGGCGCGGCAGTTGGTGGAGGTGCAAGGCGACAGTCCCCGGGCCTGGCTCACGCTGGCCGGCGTTCAATCCGGCCTGAACCAGATGGCCGATGCCCGCCAGTCGCTGGCCAAGGCTATCGAACTGGCCCCGAATTTCGCGGCCGCGCACATGCAGGCCGGCAACAACTACATGTTCCTCGAGCCCAAGGACTTTGCGAAGGCGGAGGAGCACTTCCGGAAGGCCATCGAGTTGGCGCCGAACGAGGCCACGCCGTACGACTTGATGGGCGACGTGCATCGGGCGCAGGGTAAGCTCGAGGCCGCGGCTGAGGATTACACCATGGCTGCCGCGCGGGCGCCGGAGGATGGCTCGCCGCTGCAGCAGCGTGGGCACGTGCATTCCTTCCTCGGGAACTACGACGCGGCTCGCGCCGATTACACTAGGGCCATGGAGCTCGAGACGGCCAAGGGCAACAACAACGCGCCGTTCTACGCTGTGTTCCGGTCCTATGTGAACATCTATGAGGGTAAGCCCGAGGCCGCTATCGCCGAGTTGCGCGAGCAGGTCGCGGCGGCGGATGCGATGACCGTCGAGGGCAAGACCGACATCAAGATCAACGCCCTGACCAACATCGTGCAGATCTCGCTCCACTCCGGTGACTTCGCGACCGCGCGGCAGGCCATCGACGACTTGGCAGTGCTGCTCCGGCAGCAGGCTGACGTGGTTGGGAAGGACCAATTCCGTCGGGGCCAGGAAGCCACGATCACCTATTGGGATGGCATGCTGGCGGCACGGCAGGGGAATTTGAAGGGTGCCAAGGCCAAGGCCCAGGAATTTGCAACCCTGGTGGAGCCGGATCCCAACCCGCGGAAGCTCGAGCCCATGCATCAGATCATGGGCATCGCCGAGTATTTCCAGAACAACTACGCCGCTGCTGATGAGCACCTGGCGGCAGGAAACCCCAACAACATTTACATGAAATACTATCGGGGCCTGATCCAGGAGAAGATGGGCAACGCCGATGCCGCCCACGCGATCTTCGACGAGCTCACGACCTACAACTTCAACAACGTCAACTACGCGATGATCCGGAGCGACGTGTTGAAGGCGGCGGGAGAACACTAGGGAAACGCAGTACGTAGATAACAGGAATGTTGGAAGTAGTCGAACGAGGGCGGAGTCTCCGCCCTCGTTCTTCACATCCTACCTCCCTACCACCTGCTTCTCTCAGCACTCCCCTCGGCGATGCCGCTCGGGCGCGCACTCGAGCCCGCCCGATTCCCAGAGCCCGCGGCGGGCCTCGCGCGCGACCGCCTCGGCGGCGCGGAACCGGTCGACGTAGCGCACGTTCGGCGGGACCGTATACAGCACCGCCCAGCCGCGCTCCAGCATGCGCTCGTTCACCAGCACCTGGCCGGCCCAGACGTAGGCCAGCGTCCGGCCGTAGCGGTCGGTTGGGACAACGTCTTGTTCCAGCCATACCGCGCCCGTGTCCGGCAGCAGCTCGGCCAGGGCGGTCCGCGCCGCGGTGAAGGTCAGGCCCTGATCCCGCTCCGGTGAGTCGATGCCGATCAGCCGGACCTTGAGGCCGCCGCGGCAGTGGATGGTGTCACCATCGACCACCCGCGCCACCACGCATTGGCTGCGTGCGACACTTTGCGAGCAGGCCGGGGCCACAATGACGAGAACGAGTGGCACCCAGAAGAGGGAGTAGGGAGTAGGGAGTGGGGACTGGGTCTTGCTCGAACTCCACCGATGAAATCGCATGCGCCCGCGCCTCTCTTTGGTGACCCCTGCGCACCTCACTTCTTATTCCTTACGCTCTTGTTCTCACTCCCTACTCCCTACTCCCTACTCCCTACTCCCTACTCCCTGTAGCACCCTTCCGTCGATCGCTCCGGCCGGCCGCACGCCCAGCAGCGCTGCGAGAGTCGGTGCGATGTCCACGGTTCGCACCCGCTGCGCGTGCCGGCCCGGCGCGATGCCGGGGCCGGCGAAGAGGAGCGGCACGTGGGTGTCGTGCGGGTGCGGGCTGCCGTGCGAGGTCCCGTTGGGACTATTGGTAATCAGGATGTCCTCCCGGGGCACGATCATCACGTCTGCGGAGCGGCCGAGGTAGTAGCTACGGCGATAGGCATCGAAGTACGGGCGGGTGCTATCGGGTCCCGCGACGAGTTCGTCCGACGTGTAGGCCTCGAGCACCGCGGGCGACTGTCGGAGTGCCATGGCCATCATGCGCCGCGCGTCAACCTGGTTCTGCTCTCCGGTACCGGGTGGAAATTCCATCACCACTCCGCCGGACATGGTGATCGCGGGAGCGGTGGTGTCGGCCGCGAGGGCCTGCATCACGAGGGTGTCCAGCGCGCGCCGCGAGGCCCGTGCCGCGCGGAAGCCGCGGCGGGCCGATTCTTCCGGCATCGTCATTACCCCGTGGTCGGCCGTGAGGGTCACGGCGTAGTTGGCCCGGCCGACCGTCTGATCCAGGAAGACGAACAGCGAGTCGAGCTGGAGGTCGAGCCGGAGATAGAAGTCTTCCACTTCCTGACTGTACGGACCGTAGGCATGGCCGACGTAGTCGGCGGCGGACAGCCCGATGAACAGGATATCGGGCCGCTCGTCGGCCCCCAGTCGCTCGTTCGTCACGAGCTCCCGCGCGAAGGCCAGGGTGACTTCATCGGCGAAGGGTGAGCGCAAGAAGATCCGGTCGTAGAACCGCTGCCAGCCGCCGTCTTCTTCGCGGGCTTCGATCAGGTGTGGGAAGGTGGAACTCCCGCTATCGTACTCCGGGGCGAAATCATCCTCCCGTGAGGCGACGTAGGTCGACTCGGCATAGAGCCGCTCCCAGTGCCGGCCGTTGTAGGCCGCGGCGGGCTCGGCCGCGTTGAACTGGCTCACCCACTCCGGGTAGTCGGATCGGTAATAGACCGAAGTGACGAAGTGGCCGGTGGCGGCGTAGTACCAATAGACGCCGTCCGGCCGTTTCCCACCCATCGCGATCGCGGCTCGGTCTTTGATGGCGACGGAAAAGACCCGGCTCCGCGGCGAGCGCCGCTTGAGCCAGTCACCCAAGGCGGTGGTCTTCATGTTGGCCGGTGAGCGGCCCGGTGCGTCGGGTATGCCCACGATCGGCGCCGCAGGATCATCGAACGAGTAGACTGTCCGGTGCGTCGAGCGATCGTACCAGTTGTTCTGCATGATTCCGTTGCGGGAGGGAAAGGCGCCCGTCGAGATCGCCGCATGTCCCGGTGCGGTTTCCGTCAACGCGTGGTCCTGGTAGGCGTCGGTGAATACCGCTCCGTCACGAAGGAGCCGTGCCAGTCCGCCAGTGAAGCGGTCGTCGAAGCGGTCCAGGTAGTCCGGCCGCATCTGGTCGACGGCGATGACCACCACGAGCCGCGGCCCCTCGAGCGGCGGCCGGCAGGCGAGGAAGGAGACCAGCAGAACGGAGAGACAGCGTGCACGAATCATCGATCGTGGCTCAGGGAGTGTGAACAGTGTTAGGAAGTAGCTAACAGTAAGTAGTAAGTAGTAAGTAGTGAGTAGTAAGTAGTGAGTGGTGACTAGTGAGTAGTGAGTAGCTGACCATGGGTAGCTAAACAGTGCCCTACCACCCTACCACCTACCTCCTACCTCCTATCTCCAACCTACTCTTGACCCGCCTTTCCCCTCTTCCACACGATCCAAACATAGACCGGTATGCCCGCCAGCAGCAGCAGGAATCCCCAGTAGACCGTCTCCTGACCGGAGCCGCCCACGGCCCAGAGGCTGTAGAGGAAGGCCAGCACCGCGACGATCGATGCACCGGTCAGCCGTTGGCCTTCGAAGCGCTTCTTCTCGCGGATGAAGATGATCAACTGGGCTGCTGCCGCGAACACGAACGGGATCAGGCTGGTGAGCGTCGCGAGCAAAATGATGAAGGTGAAGAGTCCTACCAGTCCGCGGGTGAAGTTGGTGGCCAGAAGGATGGTGACGAAGATGCTGGAGATGATGAGTGCGGTGTTTGGCGCCCCACTTCGGCCCACCTTGGCAAACGGCTTGGGAAATAGCCCGTCGCGAGCGGCTGCGAGCGGGATCTGTCCCTGGTTGAGGATCCAGCCATTCAGGGCACCGAAGCAGGACACGGCGGCGCCGGCAGCCACGAAATAGGCCGCCCAGGGGCCGAGCATGCGCTGGGCCGCGTCGGCGAAGGGGGCGGTGGAGGCGACCAGGTCGGCTGGGGCGATGATGCCCATGACGGCAGCGGTGGCCAGGATGTAGAGGACCGCCGTGAAGATCGTGCCGAGGATCGTGGCCCTGGGAATGGTGCGCTCCGGATCGATCACGTCGCCGGCCGGGATGGTGGCCGATTCGAGTCCGAGGAAGGCCCAGAGGGTGAGGGTCGCGGTGGCGGTGATGGCGGCGAAGTTCGACTCGCCGCTCACGTTGAGCGGCACGAAGTTGCCGGGATGGAAGAACGCGTACCCGACGGTGGCCACGAGAATGAGCGGAATCAGTTTGAGTACGGTCGTTACGACTTGGACCCGGCCCGCCATCTTGACGCCCATCACGTTGACGATGGTGAGCGTCCAGACCGCGCCACCCGCGACCGCGGCCGCCACACCCGAGCTGTTCGACAGGGCGGGCCAGAACACGCCGGCGTAGCTGACCATGGCCACGGCGATGGCGGCATTGCCGCACATGAGCGAGATCCAATAGCCCCAGGCGATGAGAAAGCCCATGAAGTCGCCGAAGCCTTGGCGCGAGTAGGTGTATGGGCCACCAGCCCGCGGGATCATGCGCGCCAGCCGCGCAAACACCAGGGCTACCAGAATGGCGCCGGCCGAGGTAAACAGCCAGCCGAACATGCTGATGGAGCCGTAAGTGGCGAGCGAGGCCGGCAAGAGGAAGATGCCCGAGCCGATCATGTTGCCGATGACCAGGGCCGTGCAGGTCCAAATGCCCAGGCTCTTGGTGGTTGGATGGGGTGTCGCTGGGGTGGTCATGCGGCCTCGGCGGTGTGGCTGGGATGGGGGGCGATGCCATGGAAACGCACGCATCACAATACCCTGGCCGGGCAGTTGGGGCGAGGCCTGGCCTCCCGCACAATCCCGCCTCACGCCGATCGGCTTTCCTTCTAATCTCACGACCTCTTCACCTTCCTGAGGCCAACGTAGCAGACTAGCAGACTAGCAGACTAGCAGACTAGCGGACTAGCGGGCGGCGGTGAGCACGCCGGCCGCCAGTTGGCGTATCTCCAAGAGGGAGGGCGTATGAAACTCAACGTAAAGGCCTTGGCGCTGACCTGCGGGCTCTTCACGGGCGGGACATTGTTTTTCGTGGGCCTGGCCAACGTGATGTGGCCGAGCTACGGCGGAGCAGTCCTCAACATGTTCGATTCGATCTACCCGGGCTATAAGGCGGCTCAGGGGTTCGGGTCGGTGATCATGGGGACGCTCTACGGATTGGTGGACGGCGCCATCGGCGGGGCGATTTTCGGCCTGCTGTACAATGCCTTCCGTGGATCGGAGGCGTAACGGGGAGTTGGTGCGATGTTACGGCAGACAGTGGTCCTCGTACTGATGGGTGCCGGTGGAGTCGCCTGTGGCGACTCCACCGGCACCGACGACCAGGTGCAGAATCAAAACTTCGTGGCAGAGGAAGCGCTCCAGCTCGATCTCGATGCAACCGGGCGCACCACGTTCAGAGTGGAAGGGATCAACGGCAACATCGACGTAGTCGGCGCGGCCGGCACCGAGACCTTCACCGTGCGCGGGGAGCGGCAGGTCTGGTCGGAGAGTGTCGCGGACGCCCAGGATTATCTGGACCGGCTCGAGGTGGTGATCACCGAGACCGTCGATGAAATTCTCATCCGGACGGTGCAGCCGCAGAACACCGGCGGGCGGAGCCTGGTGGTAAACTACGTGCTCACCGTGCCGGAGCGCCTGGCCGCGCGGTTGGTGAACGTGAACGGCAACGTGACCGTCCGCCAAGTGCTCGGCTCGGTCACCATCGACGACGTGAACGGCAACATCACGCTGGATGATCTGTCCGGTCCGGTCGACGTGGTGCTGGTGAACGGTAATATTACCTGCCAGGCCGTGATCGTGGCCACCGGGACGATCGATCTCGAAACGGTAAACGGCAACGTGACCCTCGACATTCCCCAGAACACGTCCGCCGAGTTCGCGGCACACCTGGTGAACGGGACGATCACGACGAGCAACCTGGTCTTCCAGAACGTGACGGGCGGGCCGACCTCTTTGATCGGAACGCTCGGCAACGGCCAGGGCATGATCGATCTCCGGACGGTCAACGGCAATATCCTGGCACGAGGGTTCTGACGCGCCCCGTGACTCTGGAGAGGGACTGAAGGAACGGGGCCGTTATACCACGCACTGCGAGCTTCTGCTCATCAACTTCCGCCGGCAGTAGCCAGACGCACCCCGAGACCGCATCTTCCACCCACTACCCACTACCCACTACCCACTACTGACTGCTCATCATGTCCTACAACATCGGCGTTCTCCCAGGCGACGGCATCGGCCCCGAAGTCACCCGCGAAGCCCTGAAGGTGCTCGAGGCCGTGGCGGCCATCGAGGGGTTTGCCTATCAACTGGTCGACTATCCCTACAGCGGCACCCATTACCTCAAGACCAAAGAGCTGGTGCCCGACCATGTGATCGACGAGTGGCGCACCCTCGATGCGGTGCTGCTCGGCGCCATCGGCCATCCGGACGTCGAGACCGGATTGGTGGAGCGTTCGGTGATCCTGGGCCTCCGCTTCGGCCTGGATCTCTACATCAACCTCCGCCCCATCAAGCTCTACTCGGCGCATCTCTGCCCGCTCAAGGACAAGGGTCCCGAACACATCGATTTCGTGGTGGTCCGGGAGAACACCGAAGGGGTGTACTCCCAGATCGGCGGGCATCTGAAGAAGGGCACGCCCGATGAGGTGGCCATCGTGAACGGGGTCTACACCTGGAAAGGGTGTGAGCGGGCCGTGCGCTACGCCTTCGGGTTGGCGGAGAGGCGGGGCGAGGAGCACGGACGGACCCACCAGCCCAAGGTGACCCTGGTCGACAAGGCCAACGCCATCCGGCCGCAGGACATCTGGACCCGGGCCTTTGCCGACGTGGCCACGGAATATCCCAAGATCCAGACCGATCACGCCTACGTGGATGCCTGCTGCATGTGGATGGTCAAGAACCCGGAATGGTTCGACGTGATCGTCACCACCAATTTGTTCGGCGACATCATCACCGACCTGGGCGCGATGCTCCAGGGCGGCATGGGGATCGCCGCGTCGGGCAACATCCACCCCGGGCAGACCTCGATGTTCGAGCCGATCCACGGTTCCGCGCCGAAGTACGCCGGCAAGAACGTCGCCTGCCCGCTGGGCGCCATCTCGGCCGTGGCCATGATGCTCGACTTCCTCGGCGAGCACACCGCGGCAGGCCGGATCGAAAGCGCGATAGCCGGACTGCTTCAGAGCGGTACCGTGCCTTCGGCCGATGCCAGGAGCGGTATCGCAACCGATGCCATGGGCGACATGGTGGTGAAGAGGCTGGGGGGAGCGGCCGCTAGTTGATAGCCATTGGCGAACGGCTATTGGCTACTGGTCCTTCCAGACTAGGTTCCTTGATAGCGGCTGCGAGGACTAATTGCCAATAGCTGGAGGCCTTACAGCGATCCTACCCTGCACCTAGCCACTAGCTGCCGGTCTCGTGGTGATCTCGCCCTGACAGCCGATAACCCCTTCCCGACCCGCCACATCCCGTTCTTAGCCCCCTCCGAATCCCCGGGCAACGTTTTGCCGTAGGAAGGCGTCTAAGGAGGAGAACTCCGAACTTTCTCTGACGGAGCCTTCATGCACAGCCTGATTCCCGGACTCCTGTTGAGCCTAGCGGCTCAGGGATCTGCGCCAGACGCCAGGCCGCCCGACCCGGACACGCCCCAGCGGGTCCAGGCCGTTCGGTTGAGTGAGCCCATAACCATGGACGGCGCCCTCGACGAGGCCGGGTGGCAGCGGGCCACCCCGTTCAGTGCCTTTACCCAGCGGGATCCCAACGAGGGCGAGCAGCCCAGCCAGCGCACCGAAGTCTATGTGCTCTATGACGATGAGGGCCTCCTGATCGGTGCCCGGCTCCATGATACCGCCGTCGACTCGATCGTAGCCCGGCTGGGACGGCGCGACGATTGGACCAACTCGGACTGGTTCGGCGTATTTCTCGACCCATATCGGGACGGGCGGACCGGGTTCTACTTCGGCCTGAACGCGGCGGGCACCCAATATGACGGGGTGCTGTTCAACGACGATTGGGACGATGACAGCTGGGACGGGGTGTGGGAGGGCAAGGTTCAACGGACCTCCGACGGGTGGACCGCAGAAATGCGGATTCCCTATTCGCAACTCCGGTTCAAGAACGGGACGGAACAGGTCTGGGGCATCAATTTCAAACGCGAGATCGCCCGAAGCAACGAAACCGACTACCTGGTCTTCACGCCCAAGAACGGCAGCGGGTTCGTTTCACGCTTCCCCGAATTGCGCGGCCTCCAAGGAGTGAACCCGCCGCGGCGGCTCGAGATCCTGCCCTATGTGACCAGCCGCGCAGCTTTGCTCGATCACGAGCCCGGCGATCCGTTCAACGACGGCTCGCGAATTACCAGTAATGTCGGCGCGGACGTGAAGTTCGGGCTGGGCAGTAATCTTACTGTCGACGCGACCATCAATCCCGACTTCGGCCAAGTCGAGGTCGATCCGGCGGTCGTGAACCTGAGCGATTTTGAGACCTTCTTTCCCGAAAAGCGGCCATTCTTCATCGAGGGCCGGACCATCTTCGACTTCGGCTTCGGCGGCGCCAACAACAACTGGGGCTTTAATTTCGGCACGCCGGACTTCTTCTATAGCCGACGGCTCGGCCGGTCGCCGCAGGGTAGCCTGCCGGACGTCGATTACTCGCACTCGCCCGACGGCACCACCATCCTGGGCGCAGCGAAGATCTCCGGCAAGATCGGCAACACCAACATCGGCATGTTGCACGCGTTGACTGGACGCGAGATGGCGGATATCGACCTGGGCGGAGTGCGGCAAGCTGTCGAAGTCGAGCCACGGACCTACTACGGGGTGGCCCGGGCCCAGCGGGAGATGAACGACGGGCGGCACGCCGTGGGGTTCATCGCCACCTACGCCAAGCGCGACTTCGGCGATCCACGCCTCGAAAACGAGATCAACGGCTCGTCGGTCGCGCTGGGGCTCGATGGCTGGACCTTCCTCGATCAGGATAAGGAGTGGGTGATCACGGGGTGGGCCGGCGCGAGTCGGGTGGCGGGAACGCGCGCGCGTCTGCTCGACCTCCAGCAGAGCTCGCTCCACTACTACCAGCGCCCCGATGCGGACTACATCACGCTCGATTCGAGCCGAACCTCGCTCGCGGGGTACGGCAGCCGAGTCTCGCTCAACAAGCAAAAGGGCGACTGGCGGATCAACACGGCCTTTGGCCTCATCAGCCCGGGCTTCGACGTCAACGACGTCGGCTTCCAGTGGAACTCCGACGTGGTGAACGGGCATTTCGTGGTGTCTCGCCTCTGGTCCCAACCGAGCCGACTGTTCCGGTCGGTGAGCACCAATCTCGCGGTGTTCCGGAGCTGGAACTTCGGGGGCGACGTGACCTGGACCGGCCTGTTCCAGAACGGCCAGGTTCAATTCCTGAATTACTACCGGCTGAATTACTTCGTGGCCTACAACCCGGAGACCGTGAGCTTCCGTCGCACCCGCGGCGGTCCGCTTACGGTGAATCCGCCCGGCTGGGAAGGCAGCATGTTCCTCCGGTCCGACGATCGGAAGTCGCTGGTGTTTGGCGTGGGATTCGAACGGTCGGATTACCAAAAGGATGCCGATCGGAGTTGGGAGATCGAGACTGAGATCGAGTGGAAACCATCGAGTTCACTTTCACTGGCCTTCACACCGGCGTTCAGACGCAGCTTCACGTCGGCGCAGTATGTGGACACGTTCGAAGATTCCAACGCGATCCCCACGTTCGGCAATCGCTATGTCTTTGCCGATCTCCAACAGACCACCCTGTCCGGTGGGCTCCGGCTCAACTGGGTGTTCACCCCGAAGTTGAGCCTTCAGCTCTACGCCCAGCCGCTCATCGCGTCGGGTGACTACACCGATTACAAGGAGCTGGCCCGCCCACGGAGCTATGACTTCAACGTCTACGGCCAGAGCGGCAATTCCACCTTCGACCCCACCACCTTCACCGCGGATCCCGACGGGCCGGGTGGGCCGGCCCAGCCGCTCGAGATCGGCAACCAGAACTTCAACTTCCGCTCACTGCGCGGGAACGCGGTGCTGCGGTGGGAGTACATGCCCGGCTCGACCCTGTACCTGGTCTGGACCCAGAGTCGGAGCGATGACGAGGCCATCGGCGACTTCCGCTTTGGCCGCTCGCTCAACCGGCTGTTCAGCGCCAAGGCCGACAACATCTTCGCCATCAAGATGACGTATTGGTGGAATCCGTGATGGGAGGGAGTAGGGAGTGGGATGGTAGGGAGTAGGACCTGGAAAGGGGGGCCGACGACAGATTGCCGGCCTCTTCTCTTTTTCGTCGCTTCTGTCCTCGGACGACTCCCTTACCATCCTACTCCCTACTCCCTACTCCCTACTGCCAATCACCGCATCTCACCAGCCCTTCTGTCACGATTCGTTACAACAGCGCCTCCTGAACCATCAAATAGCCCCTCTACGCTGGTCTCCATCTTGCTCATCATCACCCCAGGAGGGGCGGATCCCCCGAGAGTCAGTATTCCGACTGGCCCATTCGCCCTTCTCCTTGACTCATTTCAGGCGAGAGCCGGTGGGAGACGGACATGAGGATCACGCTGAAGAACACTCGCAGCACGGTCATAATGGTGGGGATACTACTCGCCGGGGCGGTATCGGCCTGCGGTGACGACCCGCTGGCACCGTTCGAGCCCCAGGTGGCCAATCTCACGGACTCGTTTCAACTGCAGGCGACCGACGTCACCGGCGTCACCGCCACGGTCACCTACACTTGGCAGAACACCGGCACCACGGCCAACGTGAACCAGGCGTCCGTCAAGAATGCGGGGACGGCCGTGCTCACGATCAGTGATGCCGGTGGGACCCAGGTGTATTCGCAGGACCTGGCCGCCAACGGCACGTTCCAGACGACTGCTGGGACAACCGGCGGCTGGACTGTCCGAGTCGTCCTCAGCGACTTCAGCGGCACGCTCAATTTCCGGGCGGAGAAGCCGTAAGGAGAAGAAGCGGATAGGCGGAAGTCAGAAAGGCGGGAAGTGATCTCCACTCACCTTCCCGCCTTTCTGACTTCCGCTTCCCGCCTACGGCGTGGCTGCCGCCTTCCCGCCCGGCTCCAGGTTCTCCATGAGGTAGCTGGTTAGCAGGTTGTACAGGTGCAGGGTGGTGCCGCGGCCCTCGAAGATGCCGTGGGAGCGGTTGGGATAGGCCATCATGGTAAAGGGCTTGTTGTGCTCGATCAGCGTGTTGATCAGTCGCTCAGTGCCCTGGTAGTGCACGTTGTCGTCGCCGGTGCCGTGCACGACCAAGCAGGTTCCCCTTCGAGATGCTCTGCGAAGGTGATGGGTGAGCCCTTCCGGTAGCCCTCGGCGTTCTCGTCCGGCATACCCATGTAGCGTTCCTGGTAGATGGTGTCGTACAGGGTCTGATCGGGCACCGGGGCCACCGCCATGCCGGTGTGATAGAGGTCGGGGTAGCGGAACAGCGAGGTTCAGCGTCATCGACCCGCCGCCGCTCCAGCCCCAGACGCCGATCCGTTCGGCGTCGATGTACGGACCGTTCGCTGATCAGCGCCTGAACACCCGCCGCCTGATCCGCCGAGGCGATGATGCCGATCTCGCGATAGACCATCTTCCGCCAGTCGCGGCCGCGCGGCGCCGGGGTGCCCCGGTTGTCCAAGCTGACCACGAGATAGCCCTGCTCGGTCAGGTATTGGTGCCACAGCATCGAGCGGCCCGCCCCAGCGATCCAGCACCGTCTGGCCTGCCGGCTCGCCGTACACGTAGAAGAGCACCGGGTACTTCTTGGATGGATCGAAATCGTTGGGCACCATCAGCCATCCGTCGAGCTTCACGCCGTTGCCGATGTCGACTTGGAAGAATTCGGTGGGGCGAGCCTTGATCGCCTGAATCGTGGCCTTGAGCGAGTCGTTGGTCACCAGTGTGCGCGCCACGCGATGCTTCGGCAGCGTGATCAGGGAAGTCACCGTTGGCGTCTCGACATTCGAGTATCGGTGAAACGCCCACGTGGCGTCGGGCGACAGCTGGTAGCTGTGCGTTCCCGGCAGATCCATCGGCGAGAGTCGCTCGGCCTTGCCGCTTCCGGTCGAGCCGTGCACGGAAGAGGTAGCGCTGCGTCGCGTTGGTCGGCGAGGCCATGTAGTAGAGCCAACCGCCCTCGTCGTCCACCTGCACGACGCTCACGATGTCGACGTTGGCCGGGGTGATCGGCATGATCGAGCGCCCATCCCGGGATACGCGGTACACCCGGCGCCATCCGTCGCGCTCGCTGACCCAGGTAAACGCCTTGCCACCGTCGAGCCAGTAGAGATCGTCGACCACGTCCACCCAGGCCGAGTCGGCGTCGGTCATGATGGTCCGGACCGCCCCGGTGCGCGCGTCACCCAACATCACGCGGTTCGTGTTCTGGAGCCGGTTCAGCTGCTGGATGATGACCTCGTTGGGGCTCTCGGCCCACTCCATCCGGGCCAGGTAGTTGTTGCGCGGGTCGCCCTCGGTGGCGAACCAGGTGGTTGCGCCCCCGCTTGCCGGGACGACGCCGATCCGCGCCGCCGAGTTGGTGGTGCCCGCCTTGGGGTACTGGATGGGGATGACGTAGGAATAGAGCGAGTCGGTGTTGTTGATCAGGAGAAAGTCGCGCACGCCCTCCGCGTCGAGCTGCCAGTAGGCGATCCGGGCCCCGTCCGGGCTCCAGCGGAAGCCGTCCTGGAGGGACAACTCTTCCTCGTAGACCCAGTCGAAGGTGCCGTTGATGATGGTCGTCGAGCCGTCGTGGGTGAGCTGGGTGATCGCACCCGTCGTGAGGTCCTCGACGTAGATGTTGTTCTCCCGGACGTAACCGACCCGGGTGCCGTCGGGGGAGAACTTGGCGAACATGAGCGACGCTTCGGGCGCGCCGCCGCCCAATTGCCGGAGCTCCCCGCTCGCCACGTCGAGCACCCAGTAGTCGCCGCGGGTGTTGGTGCGCCAGACGCGGCGGGTGTTGGTGAAGACGAGGAGGCGTCCGTGATCTTCGGACCAGATGTAGTTGCTGATGCCGAGCGGCCGGGCTTGCCCGGCTGGGATGAGGGCCGACGCCGGGACCAGGACTTTGCGGTCACCGGTTCGCGCGTCGTATTCGACGATGTCACGCCCGCCGGGCGTTGTGTCCGAGCCCTCGAGTGTCGTGTACACACTGCCATTCAGCCATCGGGCCGGTCCGAAGTTGTCCCCAAAAAAATCACGCGACGCGAAGATGCGGTCGAGGGTGAGCCGCTCCACCGCGACATCCTGGGCCGCAATCGGAGCGGGAAGGCTGATGAGAACCACAAGGAAAGGTGCCAAACGAGAGAGACGCATAGTGACGATCCGTGGTGGAAGGAACGCCCTAAATGGAACGTGGGATGGGGCGCAGGGGAAGGGGTGAGCAAGGGAGTAGGGAGTAGGGAGTGGGGGAATGAGGCGGAAGGTGGTTGGTCGGTCGGACGGAACGTGAGTGGAATGTTGTTTTCTGGCTCGCCTTTCGCCTTTCGCCTTTTTGCTTCTTCGCCTCTTCGGCTTCCCGCCTTCCCGTCTCCCGCCCTAGTCCTGGCACGCCCTTTGCCTTTTGGACTAACGACGAAACGGACCTCGATGTGACGGATGACCACGCGGGATGCGCGCATGAGCCGTTCGACGCCAACCCAACCTGCCCGGGCTCTCCGGGCGCCGCGCCAGTCGGCGATTGGCTTGCCGATGGGCCTGGGGCTCTGCGTCGTGGGGTGGATCATGCCGCTCCCGATCGAGTCAGCTGCGCGGGCGCCGGAGCCGCCGGCGCGATTGACCATCGAGCGCTCGCTGCTCGGTAAGTTGCAGACCCTCGCGGCCGGACTCCGCTTGGAAATCGTCCTGTGTCTCGAGGGTACGCATACCGGCGATGGCGTGCACCTCACCGACTTCTTCATGCCCGATCCCGAAATGGCGGCCGGCGCACGTGTGCTGGCTGCCCCCTGCCAAAGCACCACCGCCGCCGTGTGGCACAATCATCCGTTCGTGGACGCATTCCATGGGCCGGACGGAGTTCGCCCGCGTGGCGAACCCATTCGCGAGCCGCGACAACTCTGCGCGCTGTCTCGGAGCGACATCCGGACGACGATCGAGCGCGGCTATCCGTTCGTCGTGGTATCGGTCGACGCCGAGACCTGGTGCTGGTGGACCCTCGACCAGGTCAAGCGGTTCGGGAGTGAACGGCTGCCGCTCGGACCAGCGATCGATGGACAAGGCTCCTGGCGCGGCCCCATCGCGTCGCTGCCCTAGGCCGCCCATTCACGGCACCGCAACACCACAACCAGTTGTAGAACGTCTTCCGCTGGTAAAGAATCCCGTAGTGGAGAATTCCGCTCGGGACCTTTCCTGTCTCTGCTGCGCCTGGAAGCTCGGCTGCCTCGGTCCAGCCGGCTCCATCGAATCAAGTGCCGTACCTGCAATGTTTTACCCGTGAACCACCCGTCCGTGCTCGACGGCGCGGCGCTTGACGGGCCCGTCTGGACTGACCGCCTTCCTTACCGACCGGGGAATTGGGACCTATATTGTCCTATCTGCCGGTGCCCCGTCCGTTGGACATCAGGCGTCCATCTCGTTTGACCGTTCCGGGGAGAGCACCTGCGAATTAGCACCCTTACCTCTGTGTTTCCCAGTGGACCCGCCCCCACGGGTCCGTGTGTTCGTCCCGGGCCGGCACCCGCTCGCCCGGGATTCGTTTATCACCAAGGAGGAGTAATGTCAGGAATCAGGAACTCGATGCGATTCTTGGGCCTCGCGCTGGCCGCGTGGGCCCTGGCCCCCGGAATCGCAGCGCAACAGGCCTACGAATCGCCGGCCGCGGCGAAGCTCGAGGTCACGTCCGCGTCGGCCGAAGCGAACAAGCACTTCTGGGCCGGTGTGAGCGACGCGGAGAACGTCTTCTTCACCAGTGCCACAGCGCATTTCGATAAGGCGCTCGAGGCCGATCCGGCATTCGGTATGGCACGGGTATTCCGTGCCCGGAGTGCCGCGGGCATGAACCAAGCCGCCCGCCTGGCCGAGATCAACAAGGGTATCTCGGAGTTGAGCGGGGCCAGGACCGGTGAGTTGCTGACCGCGCTGGGAATGCGCGAGTGGACCGCCGGCAACCTAAAGGAAGCCATGGCCATCTTCGGGACCGCATCCAAGATGATGCCAGGAGATCCGCACCTGGCCTTGTACCGGGCCAACGTGACCGGTGGCGCGACCAACCCCGAGCGGGGCATCGCGGCCACCCGGTCGGTCACCGAGGACTTTCCCGAGTTCGCACCCGCGTGGAACACTTTGGGCTATCAGCTCTGGCAGGCTGGTGACCGGGCCGGCGGGCTCGAGGCCATCAAGAAGTACGCGGAACTCGCACCCGACCATCCCAACGCGCACGACTCCTATGCCGAGCTGCTGCAATGGAGTGGGCGCTACAATGACGCGATGACCCACTATCGCCGGGCGGCGGAACTCGATCCGACCTACGGCGCGGCCTACACCGGCATGGCCGAAGTCTCGCAGATGATGGGCGCCGGCGATCACGCCCGGCGGCACTTGAATGAGGCCATCGAGCATGCTGCGGGGCCCAATGCCAAGGTCAACCTGATGCGGGGCATCGGCACCAGCTACGTGATCGACGGCAATATGAAGGCAGCGGTTCAGCAGTTCACCGCCGCCGCCACGGAGGCCGAGAAGGCTGGCAACAAGAACCTGGCGGGGCTCGCGCTCCAGCAGGCGGCGATGGTCGAAGCCGTAGCGGGCAAGAAGGGCGATGCCGCAACCCATCTGACCAAGGCCGGCGAGATGATGGGTGCGGACAACCCACAGCAGCTGGGAACCGCGGCGATGGTCAATGCCAGAATCGGGAACAGTGCGGTGGCGATGGAGTCGGCCAAGAAGCTTGGGGAGGCCGCCAGCAAAGGCCCCGCCGGCATGAAGAATTTTTCCCACCTGGTGAACGGTGCGGTCTACCTGCATGCCAACCAGGTCGACAAGGCCGTGGCGGAGCTGGCCCAGGCCGACCCGGACGATTACGTGGCCAAGGCATTGCTCGCCTCATGCTATGACAAGATGGGTCAGAAGGCCAATGCCGCAGCCCTACGCGAGGAAGTCGTCTCGGATCGTCGGTACGGTCTCGGCGACGTGGGCTACATGATCGCACGACTGGAAGTGATGAAGAAGTAAGTGCAGGGAGTAGGATTATAGGTTTGTAGGTTGTAGGAGTCGGGAAGGTGGGAAGTGCTGATCAGCTAATTTCTGGTCCGCCTTTCCGCCTTTCCGCCTTTCCCTCATCTTCAACTACATGCCTACACCCCTACTTCCAACCAACCGGTCCTGGTCTTTCTCGCTCCCGGCCGAGTTCGGCCATCGGGATGTGACGCCCGACGTGGAAGCCTTGGTTCGAGACTCGGGTATCCGGACCGGGGTATTGGTGGTGCAGTTGGTGGGTTCCACCGGCGCCATCACCACCATCGAATACGAGCCGGGTGCGCTCGAGGACCTGCGCCGTGCACTCGACCTCATCGCACCGGCCAACGAGGACTACGCCCACAACGCCCGATGGGGCGACGGAAACGGATTCTCCCATGTCCGTTCCGCACTCCTCAAAACTAGCCTGGCCATTCCGATTATCGCCGGCCGACTAGCCCTCGGCGCCTGGCAGCAAGTGGTGGTGATCAACCTGGACAATCGAGATCGCCGGCGGGAGATTGTGGGTGTGGTGGTAGGGAGTAGAGAGTAGAGAGTAGGGGATAGGAAGGCGGAGCAATGCCGAATCACCTATGTCTACCAATTGCCCATGGCGACTGACCTCCCGGTGATCATTCAAGGTGGCATGGGCATAGCCGTGTCCGGCTGGCGGCTGGCCCGGGCCGTCTCCTCGGAAGGCCAGCTGGGCGTGGTCTCCGGGACCGCCCTCGACGCGGTCTTCGCCCGACGGCTCCAACTCGGCGACCCTGACGGCGACGCGCGGCGCGCCCTGGCCGCCTTCCCGGTGGCCGGCGTGGCCGATCGAGTGCTGGATCGCTATTTCGTTCCCGGCGGCAAGCCCGACGGGATCCGATTCAAGACCAAGCCAGTGCCCAATCTGCGACTCTCCCGCCGCCTCCAGGAGTTGCTCGTAGCCGCCAACTTCGTTGAGGTGTACCTGGCCAAGGAAGGCCATGAGAATCCCGTCGGCATCAACTACCTCGAGAAGGTCCAGATCCCGACCCTGCCCTCGCTCTACGGAGCGATGCTGGCAGGAGTCGATTACGTCCTCATGGGTGCGGGAATACCGCGCGCGATTCCCGGCATCCTCGACCAGCTGGCCGAGGGCCGTGCAGTCGAGCTGAAAATCGATGTGAAAGGAGCCACCGACGAGGATGATCAGTACAACCGCTTCGACCCGGCCGAGTTCAGCGGTGGAGTGCTGCCGCCGGTCACGCGCCCGGCCTTCCTGGCAATCGTGTCATCCCACGTCCTTGCCACGATGCTTGCCAAGAAAGTTGAAGCCCGGGTAGACGGGTTCGTGGTGGAAGCTCCGACGGCAGGCGGGCACAATGCCCCGCCGCGGGGTCGCACCCAGCTCACCGAGGATGGCGAGCCCCGCTATGGCGAGCGGGATGTGCCAGATCTGGAGGCGATGCGCAATCTCGGTCTCCCGTTCTGGCTGGCGGGGTCCTATGCCGAACCTGATCGGGTGGTGGCGGCCCTCGAGCTGGGAGCGGCCGGGGTCCAGGTCGGAACCGCCTTTGCCTTCTGTGAGGAATCCGGCTTCTCAGAGGACATCAAACGTCGCGTCCTCGAGTTGAGCAAGCACGGACAAGCCCTGGTGTTCACCGACCCGGTCGCGTCACCGACCGGCTTCCCCTTCAAGGTCGTGCAGCTGGACGACACCGTCTCGACCGACCAGGTGTATGCGACGCGACCGCGCACCTGCGACCTCGGTTACCTCCGCACTGCCTTCCGTCGCGAGGACGGATCGGTGGGGTGGCGCTGCGCGTCCGAGCCGGTGGCTGACTTCGTCGCAAAAGGTGGAGCGGAGGACGAGACGGTGGGGCGCAAGTGCCTGTGCAATGCGCTCCTGGCAAACATCGGGCTCGGCCAGACGCAACAGAACGGCTACGTCGAGCCCGCCCTCATCACGTCGGGCGACGATGTCGCCGGAGTCGCCCGTTTTCTCCGTCCTGGCGCCGAGACATACCGGGCGGTCGACGTCCTCGATTACCTGCTCCCGAACCGCTAGCCTCTGGTCCGCCTTGCCGCCTATTTCGAGTGCAGCGCGAACACGGCCCCCTGCTCGTCCATGCACTGGACGATTCGGTCGCCGCCTGGGACCTCCATGGGGCCCATCAGCACCTGGCCGCCCATCTGCTTCACCTGGTCCGCGCGCGTGTCGACGTTGTCCACCATGGTGTAGAGCAACCAGTGGGGCGGGGCCGGAATTTCCTTGGGCTTGGTGAACATCCCGCCCAGCGGAATGCCGGTACCGGGTAGGCCATACATCTGGTACATGCCCGCCTCACCCATGTCCATGGTCTCGGTCTTCTCCCAGCCGAACAGCTTGCTGTAGAAGTTGAACGCGGCTTCATGGTCGTGGGCCAGGAGCTCGTGCCACGAGAACTGCCCCTGCTCGGGCGGTCCCTCACCGCCAGGCGTCTCACCCGCGGGTGTATAGGCCGCGAAGATGGCGCCTCCGGGATCGGCCAGGATGGCAATCTTGCCGACCGTCGGGATCTCCATCACGTGGTGCACCACACCGCCGAGGCTGGAAACCTGGTTGGTGGTGTGGTCGATGTCGGGAGTGGAGACGTAGGCCAGCCAGTGTGGCGGGGCGCCTGCCTTGACGGCGTCGGCTGGCAGCTGCATCAGGCCGCCGACTGGCGTTTCACCGTTCATCCACATGGTATACGGCTGGTCCATCCCCTCCCATGTTGAGGTGCTCCAGCCGATGAGCTTGGTGTAGAACGGGATCGCGGCGTCGGGGTCGGAGGTGAGGAGTTCGTACCAGACGAAGCGTCCCAACGGAATTCCTGCCATGGCTGCCTCCAAGGGTCAGGGGGTGAGCGAGGCCCGAGGACGATCAGCATAGCCAAAGATGATGCTGCCGTCCAGAAACATGAACATTTCTTCCTAAGACGATCATTTCATACCAGATGTTTCTGCACCGACCGGCCCTTGTGAACCGGGTCTTTTCCTGCGATGGTATCGGGGTATTCACGACACCTCCAGCGCTTTGGAGACCAGCCATGCTCAAGGTCACCCCGTTCCATCCGCGGACAGCGGCCCTGTCGCAGGGCATGGCCTGGCGCCGGTGGGCGGGGCACACGGTCTTGAGTTCGTACGAGCTCTACCACGATCGGGAGTACTCCGCGATCCGGAACACCGCGGCCCTGATCGACGTCTCCCCGCTCTACAAGTACGCCATCACCGGGCCGGACGCGGCGCGCTTGCTCGATCGCGTGTTGCCCCGGGACATGACCAAGGCCCAACTCTACCAGGTGTTGTACACTCCGTGGTGTGACACCGCCGGCAAGGTGATCGACGACGGCACGGTGTCGCGTCTTGCCGACCAGGAGTTCCGCCTCACCGCGGCCGATCCCAACCTCCGGTGGCTCTACCAGAATGCGGTGGGCATGGATGTCACCATCGACGACGTGTCCGATACGATCGGCGCAGTCTCGCTCCAAGGTCCGACCTCGCGCGACATCTTGAAGACCCTCACCGACGCCGATCTGGACGGCCTGCGGTTCTTCCGCCTGACCCACGCATCCATCAGGGGAATTCCCGTCACCATCTCCCGGACCGGGTACACCGGCGACCTCGGTTACGAAATCTGGGTCGACGCAGGCCGCGCCCTCGAGTTATGGGACGCGCTGATCCACGGTGGGGAGGACTACGGGATCACCCCGGCTGGCATCCTGGCGTTGGATGTCGCACGCATCGAGGCCGGCCTGTTGATGATCGAGGTCGACTACGTGTCGGCGCACCGCGCGCTGATCGAAGCCCAGAAGTCCTCGCCGTACGAACTCGGCCTGGGTTGGACGGTGAGCGTGGAGAAGGGCCCGTTCATAGGGCAATCGGCGCTGGCCGACGAACTCCGGCGGGGTCCTGCCTGGCAGTTTCGCGGAATCGAAGTTGCTTGGGAATCGCTCGAGCAACTCTACGCCGAGGTAGGCCTGCCTCCGAAAATCCCGACCGTGGCATGGCGGACCAGCGCACCGATCTACGTCCAGGGTGTTCAAGTTGGGTACGCGACCAGTGGGTGCTGGTCGCCGCTCCTCAAGAAGTACATCGCGATGGCGCATCTCGAAGCCGGCTATGCGCAGGCGGGCACACCGGTGCACATGGAAGTGACGGTCGAGCACCGGCGGAAAGAGGCCAAGGCAAGCGTGGCGAAGCTGCCCTTTCTGGACCTCGACAGGAAGCGAGCCTGACATGGCCACGCGCTCGGTGAGCTCGTACGACGCGATCGTCATCGGCGGCGGCCACAACGGCCTAATCACGGCCGCATATCTCGCGAGGGCAGGCAAGCGCGTCGTGGTGCTCGAACGAAGGCATGTGGTGGGTGGCGCCGCGGTGAGCGAGGAAGTGTTCCCCGGCTTCACGTTTTCCGTCCTTTCCTACGTCGTGAGCCTGCTCCGGCCGGAGATTATCCGCGACCTCGAGTTACCGCGTCACGGCCTGCAGATCCTTCCGCTCGAAAGCACGCTGACCCCGCTTCCCAATGGAGACTACTTCGCCGCCTGGGCCGACCACGATCAGGCGCGCCAGGAACTCTACCGACACTCGCCGAAGGACGCTGAGGCGTACGACGAGTTCGGCCGGCTGATGCATCATATGGCCATGGCCGTCAAGCCGATCTTGGGCATGATCCCGCCCGATCCTACTTCGCTCAGTCCGAAGGACCTGCTCGGCTTGGTGCGGCTAGGGCGGCACTTCCACGGCTTGGGTGACGAGAAGTTCTATGCCTTGTTCAAACTGATGACCATGAGTGCGGCCGATTTCCTGGAGGAGTGGTTCGAATGCGAGCCGCTCAAGGCCACGAAGTCGGCCAGCGGAATCATCGGGACCTTCCTTGGGCCGCGATCGCCGGGGACGGCCTACGTCCTGCTCCACCACTACATGGGGGAGATCGACGGCGCCTTTCGGGCCTGGGGGTTTGCGAAGGGTGGAACGGGCGGCATCAGCGAAGCCATTGCCAGCGCGGCCCGAGCCTTTGGAGCGGAGGTACGCACCGAGGCCGACGTGGCTCAGGTCATCGTCACGCATGGGCGCGCGACCGGAGTAGCCCTGGCCGACGGCACCGAGCTCACGGCGAAGGTCGTCGTCTCGTCGCTCGACCCGAATCTCACGTTTCTCAAGTTGCTCGATCCCCGCGAGCTTCCCGACGACCTCGTCCAGGGCGTCCGACAATTCCGGTTCCGGGGATCGTCCGGCAAGGTGAACCTCGCCTTGAGCGAGTTGCCGAACTTCACCTGCATGCCCGGCCGCGGCCCCCACTTACGGGGTGCCATCTCGATCAGCCCGAGTATCGATTACCTCGAACGCGCGTATGACGACGCCAAGTACGGCGAGTTTTCGCGACGCCCGTACATGGATGTCATCATCCCGTCGATGATCGATCCGAACATGGCGCCTCCAGGGCGCCACGTCATGTCGTGCTTCGTGCAGTACGCGCCCTATCAGCTGAATGGCGGGTGGAACGACGCCAAACGAGAGGCCTTCGGCGATGCCGTGGTCGACACGCTGGCGGAATACGCGCCCAATCTGAAGTCGGCGATCCTGCACCGCCAAGTGGTCACCCCGAAAGACATCGAGGACATGGTGGGGCTCACCGAGGGGAACATCTTCCAGGGTGAGCTTGCACTCCAGCAGCTGTTCTTTCTCCGTCCCGTGCCGCAGTGGGCCAAGTACCGCACCCCGGTCAAGCAGTTCTACCAATGTGGGTCGGGTACCCATCCGGGCGGCGGCATCATGGGCGCCTCGGGGCGCCTGGCCGCAGTCGAGATCCTGCGGGATTGGTAGCCGAGCCATGAGCCAACCGTTCGATACGATCGTCATCGGCGCCGGGGTCAGCGAGCTGGTTGCCGCTAATTATTTGGCGAAGGCCGGACAACGGGTGCTGGTGCTCGAAGAACACGACGAGTTGGGTGGGGTACACGTGACCGAGGAAACCATCTCCGGTTTCCGGTTCGATACCGGTGCCAGCGACATCGGATACTGCAATCCGCAGATCATTCAGGACCTCGAGCTCGTGAGACACGGGCTCGACATTCTCTCGGTCGAACCCACTGTCTTCTCGCCGGTAGAGAACGGAGACGGGCTCCTGCTCGGCAAGGGTGCCGACACGGTGGCCGCCATCGCGCGCCTGTCGACGGTGGATGCCAGCAAGTGGCTGACATTCAGCGAACGCATGGCTCGGCTGGCGCAGTTCCTCTGGTTGCTCTATAGCGAGGCGCCCCCGTTGCCGACCAGCAAGGATCGGAACGACCTGCTGGCGCTTCTCGGTATCGGTCGCCGGCTCCGTGGGCTCGGCAAGGTCGGCATGCTCGAGTTCCTGCGAACCGTCCCGATGCCGGTGGCGGACCTCCTGGACGACTGGTTCGAGAACGATGCCCTGAAGGGAACCCTCGGCGCTGCCGGCGTGTCGCACATCTTCCAGGGCCCCAAGTCGGCGGGCACGGCCTTCGTGATGCTCCATCACCTGGTGGGACAGGGTGCCGGCGCGGTCCGTTCGAGAACCGTCCTCCGGGGTGGGGTCGGCATGCTGGCGGCCGCACTCGCCCGTGCGCTAACGGAAAGGGGCGGCGAGCTCCGCACCGGCTGCGGCGTTGAGCGGATTCAGGTTCACACAGGCCAGGTGCGCGGCGTCGTGACACGGGGCGGTGAGGAGATACCCGGCACGAGGGTCGTGTGTGGCGCCGATCCGAAGCGGACGTTTCTGGAGTTGGTCGATCCGGTGCATTCAGACCCGGAGTTTCTCCGGCAGATCCAGCACATCAAATTGCATGGCAGTGCCGCCAAGGTGAACCTGGCGCTGGGAGAATTGCCTGATTTCGGCTGCCCCGAAACGCATCTCCGGGGGACAATCTCGATCGCCCCGAGCCTCGAGCACCTGGAGCGCGCGTACGACGATGCGAAGCACGGTCGTATTGCTCGGAATCCCTACCTCGACGTATCGATCCCGTCGTTGACCGACCCGAGCTTGGCCCCGCCAGGCAAGCACGTCATGTCGGTGTGGATGCAGTACGCTCCCTATCGGCTTCGCGACGGCTCGGCATGGGACTCGCACACCCGTGAAGCACTGGGCAAGCAGGTGATCGAGACGCTCGCGCGTTATGCACCCAATCTTCCCGGCGCGATCATCGACCGGCAGGTGCTCACCCCTGCGGACCTGGAGGCGCGGTTCGGCCTCACCGAGGGTCACCTGTACCAGGGCGATTTGACGCTGGATCAGATCTTGTTCATGCGGCCGGTGCCCGGCTGGTCGCGCTATGCGACCCCGATCGATGGTTTGTTGCTCTGTGGTGCCGCGACCCACCCCGGAGGCGGAATCACGGGCATGTCCGGGTATCTGGCAGCCCGTCAGGTGTCGAGGCCGTCCAAAAAACGCCCGGTCCCGTCCTAGCGCTTCGGTCCACGCACAACTCCAAGATCCAACATACGGTCAACCGCCCTGGGCTCTGGATTCGTCGCCCCAGGGCGGAATGAAGTCCTCGGACTCGACGCCGAGCGCGTCAGCGATCCGGGTGATGTAGTTGAAGTAGGCGATGACCTGGGTCGCGTCGTGGATGGCGGTGTCATCGAAACCATGGCTCCGCAGGCCGTCGACGTCCGCGGGCGTCATATGGTGCTGGTCGCGCGTCAGCTTGGCGGCGAATTCGCACAGGGCCCGGTCGGCGACCGCAAGCGGCGCCGTGCGCCAGTTTCTGACAACGGCATGGACGAAGGCGTCGGCCTCGGCGGCCTTCTCGTACTCCTCGGCGACCTCGGCACGGAGGTCGTGCGCGTGCGCCTGAATTCAGTAATGGCAGCCCAGCTCGGCGGAGACGGCCACAGCCAGGAGTTCGCGCTGGGCCCGGGTGAGTGGGGAGCGACCGAACATGATCGCCGCATAGACATCCATGCTGGCTTTCATGATTCGCGGGTTGAGGCTCATGATTTGGACGATGTGCCACACGCGTCCAGCCCGCTTGATGGCCGCGTCGAACTGTCGTTTGAGCGGGCCCTCCGCGTCCCCAACGTCGATCTGGGAAATCCAGGGCATTGGCATACGTCCAGGCTGGTGTGCGGTGCTTGTGGCCGGGGCTCACGGTCTTCAGATTCAATTCACCCGGTTTTCACCCGCTCCTGTGCTTATTAGTCTTGGGAGTGTGTGTAGTCTAACCATGTGGCAATGAGCTGACATGTCAACTCACGACACGCCCGCGACTTACACGAGAGAAGAGGCGGCGGTCATTCGGGCCGAGGCGCTGGACGGCGGTAGTCCAATCTGTCCCCGCTGCAACACGGCGCTGATCCTCCGTACTCCCGTAGCCTTGGACGAGATAACCGTCCAGGAAATCTCCTGCCCGATGTGCCACCGCTGCGTGATCCTTCGGGAGGGAGAATTCGGGATCCGGAAACGGGGGGTCAAGGGGTAGGAGGGAGGCCAGGCGTCGTCACCGGTCCCCTCGCTCCTACCCGGCTTCCATCGCCGTGACCCAGACGACCTCCTCTGAGTTCTCAGGCCTCGAGCGCGCGCTGGCCGGCCGGTACGCGATCGAGCGTGAGCTGGGCCGCGGCGGCATGGCCGTGGTCTACTTGGCCCGCGACCTCAAGCATGGCCGCCAGGTGGCCATCAAGGTGCTGCGGCCCGAGGTTGCGGCCGCCGTCGGTCCGGAACGCTTCCTCCGCGAAATCGAGATCGCGGCCAAGCTCACCCATCCCCATATCCTGCCGCTGTACGACTCTGGTGAGGTGGAGGGCTTTCTTCACTACGTCATGCCGTTTGTCGAGGGTCAATCCCTGCGCCAGAGGCTCGAACAGGACACCCAGCTTCCAGTTGCCGAGGCACTTCGGCTTGCATGCGAGGTGGCCGAGGCATTGGACTACGCGCATAGTCAGGGAGTGGTACACCGGGACATCAAACCCGAGAACATTTTGCTGGAACGCAGCCATGCGATCGTGGCCGACTTTGGGGTGGCGCGGGCCGTCACCGAATCGGTCGGCCATCGCCTGACGGAAACCGGCCGAACCGTGGGCACACCGGCCTACATGAGCCCCGAGCAGGCGAGTGCAGAGGAGGTCATCGACGGGCGCAGCGATCAGTATGCCCTGGGGTGTGTGCTCTACGAAATGCTCGGCGGGCAGCCCCCCTTCGTGGCACCCTCGGCACGAGCCGTTCTCGCCCGGCACATGATTGATGTGGTGCCCTCGCTCACCGCCTTGCGCCCGGACTTGCCGCGACACGTGAGCCGGGCCGTCACCCGCGCGCTCGCGAAGGAGAAGGCGGATCGCTTTCCTACCCTTGGCGATTTTGCCGCCGCACTGCGCGACGAGCAGGCGTCGGCCGCGGGACCTCGGACGATATCCATTGCGGTGCTCCCGCTCACCAATCTGAGCAGCGATTCAGAAAAGGAGTACCTGAGCGACGGCCTCAGCGAGGAGATCATCAACGCGCTCACCAAGATCAAGGGTCTCCAGGTGGCCGCCCGGACCTCCTCATTCGCGTTCAAGGGCACCCGCGAGGACATTCGCACCGTGGGACGGAAGCTGAACGTGCAGAGTGTGCTCGAGGGGAGCGTCCGGATGGTGGGTAACCGGCTCCGGGTCTCGGCACAACTGATCAACGTGGCCGATGGGTACCATCTCTGGTCGGAGCGATACGATCGTGAAATGGAAGACGTCTTCGTGATCCAGGACGAGATTGCGGAGAACATCGTCCGTGCCTTGCGTGGGGTGCTGACCAAGGATGAAGAGCGTGCGATTGCCGCCGCGCGCACCGCGAACGTCGAGGCCTACGTGCATTATTTGCGCGGACGGCAGCACTTCCGCCGATTTCAGCACAAAGCGCTGGAGTATGCCCGAGATATGTTTGTCCAGGCGATCGCGATCGATCCCGAGTACGCGCGCGCCTTTGCCGGCATGGCCGACTGCTATTCATTTTTGTACATGTACTTCGATGCCAGTGCCTCCAACTTAGAGCAGGCCTTCACGGCCAGCCGGCGGGCGCTCGAGCTCGATCCGGAGCTAGCCGAGGCGCATGCGGCGCGCGGCCTTGCGGTGAGCCTGAGCAAACGGTACGACGAGGCGGAGCACGAATTCGAGACCGCGATTCGGCTCGATCCCCAGTTGTTCGAGGCCAAGTATTTCTTCGCGCGCACGCGGTTTCACGAAGGAAAGTTTGCGGAGTCCGCTCATCTCTTCGAGCAAGCCTGCGACATCCGCGACGACTATCAAGCGCGGCTCCTAGCGGCGCAATCGTATGCTGCGATGGGGAACGATGCCAAGGCGCGCGCCGCCTATGAACGAGCGCTGGGTGTCATCGAGCAGCACCTGGAGCTCAATCCGGGTGACGCCCGGGCGGTGACCCTGGGTGCCGGGGTCCTCATGCGGCTCGATCGGGGGGAAGAAGGCGTGAAGTGGGCCGACCGCGCTCTGACGATCGACCCGAACGATGCGGTGGTGCTCTATGCGATTGCGTGCGCGTACAGCGTGCACGGGCTCACGGACCAGGCGTTGGATCTGCTGGAGCGAGCGCTCACGAGCGGGTTCGGCGACCTCGAATGGATTGGCAACGATCCCGACCTCAACGCCATTCGTGCTGACCCGCGCTACGAGGCATTGATGCGGAAGGCGGCCGGTGGTTTCGAATCGACCAGGGCCCATGCCGAGGACGATGGGAACCACTGAGACGCCGGAGTTCCCGGCCTTCCAGGCGGCGATGGCCAGCCGCTACGCGTTCGAGCGCGAGCTGGGCCGCGGCGGCATGGCCGTGGTGTACCTGGCGCGTGATCTCAAGCATGGCCGCCAGGTCGCCATCAAGGTGCTCCGGCCCGAAGTTGCGGCCGCCGTCGGTCCGGACCGCTTCCTCCGCGAGATCGAGATCGCAGCCAAACTGACCCATCCCCACATCCTGCCGCTTCACGACTCCGGTGAGGCCAATGGATTCCTCTACTATGTAATGCCGTTCGTCGCGGGCGAATCCTTGAGAACCAAGCTGAAGCGGGAGCGAAGACTCTCGCTCGACGAGGCCCTGGACATCGCCTGCGATGTGGCCGGCGCGCTCGACTATGCTCATGGCCGCGGTGTGGTGCATCGGGACATCAAGCCCGAGAACATCCTGCTCGAGGAAGGACACGCGGTCGTGGCCGACTTCGGTGTGGCGCTCGCGGTGACTGAGTCCGTCGGACCGGCACTCACGGAAACCGGCCGGACCGTGGGCACACCCGAGTACATGAGCCCCGAGCAGGCCTGTGCCGAGGAGGTCATCGACGGACGCAGCGACCTCTACGCCCTCGGTTGCGTCATGTATGAAATGCTGGGAGGGCAGCCGCCATTCGTCGCGCCCACGGCCCGGGCGGTCCTGGCGCGCCACGTAATGGATTCCGTGCCGTCGCTCCTGGCCTTGCGGCCGGATATTCCCGCTCCGGTGAGACGGGCGGTCGTCAAGGCGCTGGCCAAGGAGCGAGAAGACCGTTTTGCGCGGCTTCGCGATTTCGCCACCGCCCTCCGGGCCGAGGCGGAGCCGGATGAGGACGCCGCGATCCAGTCCATTGCCGTCCTCCCGTTCGTGAACGTGAGCGCGGACCCCGAGTTGGAATACCTGAGCGACGGGATCAGCGAGGAGATCATCAATGCGCTCACCAAGATCCAGCGGCTTCGGGTTGCGGCCCGGACGTCGTCATTCGCGTTCAAGAACACCAAAGAGGACATCCGTTCCGTCGGCGTGCACTTGAACGTGCAGCACGTGCTCGAGGGCAGCGTACGCACCTCGGGCAGTCGCCTCCGTGTCACGGCCCAGTTGATCAACGTGGCCGATGGATACCACCTCTGGTCCGAGCGGTATGACCGGGACATGCAGGACGTCTTCACCATTCAGGACGAGATCGCGGAGAACATCGTCCGAGCGCTTCGCGTGCTCCTCAGCGAAGATGAGCGACAGGCCCTCCGACGTGCCCCAACCCGGGATGTGAAGGCGTACGAGTATTACCTGCGAGGGCGCCAGTTCTTCCACCAGGCCCGGAAGAAGAGCCTCCAGTATGCCCTCGAGATGTTCAATCGAGCCATCGAGATCGATCCCGAGTTTGCCCTCGCCTACGCCGGGGTGGCGGACTGCTATACCACGCTCAACATGTTCTACCCAAGTGAGGGGGACGTTGAGCGGGCGGACACGGCGAGCCTGCGCGCGCTCGAGCTCGATCCGGATCTGCCAGAGGCCCGGTCGGCTCGGGCATGGGCGTTGAGCCTGGCCAAGCGGTATGACGAGGCGGGACGGGAATTCCAGGCCGCTATTGCGCTCGACCCCATGCTCTTCGAAGCACGATATTTCTATGCGCGGACCTGTTTTCAGCATGGGAAACTGGAGGATGCTGCGCGGCTGTTCGAGGAGGCCTGCAAGGTTCGGGAGGATTACCAGGCCAGGTTCTTCGCGGCACAGTCGCATGCAGCCCTGGGGCATGCGGCGGAGGCTGAGGGCGGGTACCGGCGCGCGCTCGAGGTGGTCCAGGAACACCTGGCGCTCAATCCCGACGATCCGCGCGCCGCGACCATGTGCGCCGTCGCACTGTGCCGCCTGGGCCAGCCGGAGGAGGGCCTCCGGTGGGCACGGCGTGCGGTCGAGATCGATCCCGAAGACGCCGGCGTGTGCTATAATGTCGCGTGCCTCTATGCCCTGGAGGGCCAGACCGATAAGGCCCTTTCCTGCCTGGAAGAGGCCATTGAGCGTGGATTCGGGCGTAAGGACTGGATCGAGCACGACCCCGACCTCGACTCGCTCCGCGGCGAGCCTCGCTTCCAAGCCCTGCTGTGGCAGGAGTGAGGGGCAGATCCGTCGTCGTGCCAACGCCCATTCCAGTGCGCCAACCGGTCAGCCCTGAATTCCTGCGACTCCAAGCCGAGGTCGCGGGACGCTACTCGCTGGAGCGGGAATTGGGACGCGGCGGCATGGGCATCGTGCTCCTCGCGCGCGATGTTGCGCTCGACCGGCTGGTGGCCATCAAGTTGCTGCCGCCCGGACTCGCGGCCGAGTCGGAGCTCAGGGAGCGGTTCCTCCGCGAGGCACGCACCGCCGCCGGGCTGTCCCACCCGCACATCGTGCCGATTCACGCCGTGGAAGAGCTCGACGACTTGGTCTTCTTCGTCATGGGCTTCGTCGACGGCCAGACCCTGCGTGAGCGGGTGGAGCAGCATGGCCCGCTCTCGCCCCGGGCTACTATGCAGCTGGTGCAGGAAGTCGCCTGGGCCCTAGGCTACGCCCACTCGCGCGGCATCGTGCATCGGGACGTCAAACCGGAAAACATCATGCTCGAGCGTGCCACCGGCCGGTCGATGGTCACCGACTTCGGCATTGCCAGTGTGGCCGCGCTCGATGAACCGGGCCCGTCGTCGACGATCAGCGGGACCGCCCGCTACATGAGCCCGGAACAGGCCATGGGCGAAGCGGTCGACGCCCGAAGCGATCTCTATTCCCTGGGGGTGACGGCCTTTTTCGCGCTCACCGGCCGGACCCCATTCGAGGCGTCGACCAGCCAGGCGCTCGTGGCCCAACACCTCACGGCGCCGCCGCCATCCGTCCTTGCGCTGAGGCCCGAAGTCTCCGCCAAACTGGCGGCGGTGATCGATCGCTGTCTCGCGAAGGCCCCCGACGCACGCTTTGCCTCGGCCGATGAACTGGCCCAGGCAGTGGGCGCTGTGCGAGGCCGACAGTTCCGGGCCCCCCCCTTGGTCCGGAACTTCATTCGAAATGCCGAAGTGAGCACGGCGGTGGTCCTCACCGCCGCGGTGGTGGGAAGCGGAGCAAATGTTGATGCCGGTGGTATGACTGTCGTCATCGCCCTCGTGTTGGCCCAGCTGGTGATCGCCGCGCGAAAGCTCCTGCTCGAGGGCTACTGCTTCGACGACATCCACATGGCCTTGCTCGCCGAGGCGCAGGTACAGGAAGAGGAGGCAGAGGCGGTTGGACAACGACGCTTCATCCGCAAAGTGTACGGAGCATGGCACCGCATCTGGGCGGGCAGGTTGGGACGACGATTCTTCAAGATTGCCGGGTATCGTCTCGCGACCCCGGGGCACCCTGCGCTCCCCTCGGCGGATCCGACCGAAGTGGTCCTCGGCCGGTCAATTGCCGAGCTCTACAAGTCACTGCCCTCCGAGGAACGCAAGCAATTTACTGAGGTGCCGCAGGTGATCCGCCGGCTCGAACGCGACGCGGAGTCGCTGCGCCGACGCGGTGATCAAGGGGAACGGCTGGCCAGTGCCGTGGCCGCGCTCGAGAACCTCCGACTCGGCATGCTGCGGCTCCGCGCCGGCACGGGTACCGTCAGCGATCTCACGGCCGACCTGTCACGCGCTCGCGAAATCGGCGATCGAATCGATGCGGAGCTGGAGGTGAAGGAGATGATTAGGGAATAGGGAGTGGGAGGGTAGGGAGTAGGCCAGGAACGTCCCACTCCCTACTCCCTGCTCCCTCCTCCCTTTAAATACCTCGTGATCTTCAATGTGAAAGTCGAGCCCGTGCCCAGCGCGCTCTCCACCTGGATATCGCCGCCCAGGAGCCGCGCGAGTCGCCGGGAGAGGGTGAGGCCCAAACCAGTCCCGCCGCCCTTGGCCGAATCGGCGCGTTCGTAGGCGTCGAACAGCACAGCCTGCTGGGCCGGGTCGATGCCCTTACCCTGGTCCACCACGGCGATTCGCAATTGGGTGTCATCGGCCTCGAGCCGAATGACCACTTCCGTGCCGCCGCTGTGCCTGATCGCATTGCGCAGCAGGTTGATCAAGATCTGCTGCACGCGGATCGCGTCGGTGCGGCAGGGTAGCGAGTGATCGCCGCCCTCGACAGCGATGCCGACGCCCTCACGGTGGGCTTCCGGCTGGACCATTGTGAGCGAGTGGGCAATGATATCCATCGCGTCCACATCTGACACGCTGGGTTTCAGCTTCGCCACATCCAGGCGGCTCAGGTCGAGCATGTCATTGACGATTTCCATGGCATACTCGGCGCAGTCCACCGTTTCGTACACTTCCCGCGGCGGCTGAGGCCCGGTCTTCCGCAGTAACAGCTCGGCCCAGCCGTACACCCCGGTGAGCGCATTGCGGAGCTCGTGGTTGACCATGGCGTAGAATCGGTCTCGCGAGATGTGCATGGCCTGCAACTCGGTAATGAGGCGTGAGTTCTCGACGGCGACCGCGGCCTGAGCCGCGAGCATCTGCGCGATGGCCTCATCTTCTGCGGAAAAGTCTACTGCGCCGGTCTTCTCCGTGAAGTAGAGATTGCCGATCGGACCATAGCGGCCGATGACCGGCACGCCGAGGAACGAGCGCATGGGCGGATGGCCGGGTGGGAAGCCGTGGGCATCGGGATCTGTGGTCAAATCCTTGAGGCGGATAGGCCGTTGAGCGGCAATGACCTGCCCAAGCACGCCACGTCCCGTCGGTGGGGCCCCGATGGTGTGTCGTTGTTCGGGCGTCAGCCCGCTGGTAATGAAAGTCTCGAGCGCGGCGCGGTCCGGGCTCAGGATGCCGATCGCCGCGTAACGGCACCCGATAACACTCCTGGCGGAGTCCGCCACTTCCTGGAGCACCGTCTCGACGGAGAGCTGGCTGTTCAACCGGATGGCGGCGGCGAGCAGGAACCCCAATCGTTCGTCACGGCGCTGGAGCGTGTCGAGCGCACGCCGGTTCTCGGTGATGTCCCGCACGATCACGAGGGCCTCGTCGGGGCCGCTCACCGCGATCCGCGCCTCGAAGAAGCGGGGCGCGCTGTCGAGTACGAGCGGGTATTCGAAGGTCTGCACCTCGCCTGTTCCGAACGCCTGCTCCAGCGCGGCCATCGCCGGGTCCGAAATGGCTGGGGGCAAGATGTCGCTGATCTTCCGACCAAGAAACTCTTCGGGGGGCATCGCAGGCTCGATGTCCTGGCCCGGGACGTACTCGAGGAAGGTGCCGTCCCGTTTGACCCGGAAGATCATATCGGGCAGGGCCCACAACAGCGCCCTGAGGCGCTCCTGTCCTTCCCTGACTGCCGTTTCAAAGTGCTTGCGCTCGGTGATGTCCACCGAGATGCCCATGACCCCCAAAATTTCGCCCGGGCCCTCCCGCATCGGTTCGATGTGGAGATCGTAGCAGATGCTCTGCCCGTCGACGGTTCCCATCACTTCGATGGTGTCTCCCGTCCCGGTCTCGAGCACCCGGCGTTTGGCCGCGGTTACTTTGGCCGCCACGGGCGGGGGCAATAGGTCCTCATCGGTCTTGCCCAGCGCATCGGCCGAGAAGAGGCCCGGGCGAGCGTTGTAGACCCAGGTGTAGCGGAGATCGCGGTCTTGATTGAACATGCCGACCCGCGACCCGCGCAGGGCCGAGCGGAATCGCGCGACCTGCTCGGCCTCGTCCCGTCGCTCCTGGCGGAGTTCGGTAACGCGGCGATCGAGCGCGGTGAGCTCCTCGGAGCGGGAGCGTCGGCTGGACTTCGATCCGGACATTAGACCATGAAAAGTAGTCGGCGCCACCCCGGCCGGAAGGCATAGCGGCGGGCCGTTCAAAGTCTCATCCCCTGGGATGCCTATGTTTTCGGGCAAATTCCCTGATCGATGCCTTGCGCGGGCTGGAATAATGCCCCATTATGCGGTCGGCGTTTTGTTCGTTCCTCGATCTCAGACCCAACCCCATTCCAGGAGCCGGAGCGTGAACAAGGAAGATTTTGCCGACAAGCTGGCCAAGAAGGTCGACATCTCGAAGACCAAGGCGATGGACGTCATTGATTGCGTCTTTTCCACCAAGCCGCGTCAGGGCATCATCGCGACCGAGCTGGATGCCGGCCGGGATGTCACGATCACCGGGTTTGGCACTTTCCGCACCAGGAAGATGAAGGCGCGCAAGGGCCGGAATCCGCAGACCGGCAAGGAAATCATGATCAAGGCTCGGAAGACGGTGTCCTTCCGCGCTGGGAAAGGCCTGAAGGACCGCGTCAAGGAATAGACACCCGGCTCACAGCCCTGGCCTGCCGCCGCTCGTCGCAGGCCGGGGCCCCGGGCCCGGGCTCCCCGCCCGTGCCTATGGCCTCATCGCCCAGGTCCCGGGGGTGGCCGACTCTCATGGTTGCCTCATCGATCCTTCACTCCTCCGTCTCAACTTTATAGCATTGCCACCCACTCTGAGGGCGTTACCGTCGTATCGGTGACAGGAGGCGTGTATGTCCGAATCCGTCTCGACCCTTCCTGTCAGGGAGGTCATGACCAAAGAGCCGATGGCGGTGCATCGGGACATGACAATCGGCGAACTGGTCATCCTCTTCGATCATCACGATTACAACGGCTTTCCCGTCGTTGATGAGGAGGGAGTCCTGGCCGGCATCGTGACCAAGCTCGACCTCCTCAACTTGCTGCGCCCGGACGCCACGTTCGAGGTTCCCGAGCTGGCCTCCATCTCGGACCTACCGGTCAACCGCATCATGCGCCACGGGATCATCACGGTCGAACCGGACGACGTGATCGCCGTCGTGGCCGACCTCATGGTGGAAACCCGCCTGCGGAGCATTCCCGTGGTCCAGCGACACAGCGGGAAGCCGGTGCTGGTAGGCATCGTCAGCCGTAATGATCTGCTCCGGCGCTTCTTGACCGAGGCCAGGGCGGAACCTCACCAGCGTTAAGCCGGACGAGCTCCCGCTGCCCTCGACGGACACCCGAGTTCGCTCGCCCCGGAGCACTCGAGTCCACTCTCGCGACGCTTCCCGGGGCCGGTACGGCGACAATTGCCACGGTCGCTTCGCGATTCTACCTTGCCTCAACCCTCGCTAGGAGTGAGGTCATGAAACTCGATATCCGCGCACTCTCCATCGCCGGCGCCATCTTCTGGGGTGCCATGTTCTTCCTCCTCGGCCTGGCGAACCTCCTCTGGCCGCCCTACGCAGGCGCCTGGCTCGACCTGTTTGCCTCCGTCTACCCGGGCTATGAGGTAACCGCCACCTTCGGTGCTGTGATCGTGCTCACCCTGTATGCCGCACTCGACGGAGCGATTGCGGGGGCCGTGCTCGCATGGCTGTACAACCGGTTCGTCCGGACCGGAGGGGCTTCGGCGTAAACTCGGCTGGGGTCTCTGGGTGATGCTGCGCTCAGCAGGGTGGTGCAGAGGTGCGGTACTCCTTGCGGTCGGCCTCCTGGCAGGCGGGTGCACGCGTCAGGAGCAGGCCGCGCCCCGCCTGCTCGAGCGTCCTCAGCGGGTCGCCGGGCTCGCGGATACCGCGTTCGCGCGGATCATCCGCGAATTCTCGGAGCCAAGCCAGTTCTTCGATACCGATAACCTGATCTCTAACGAAGCGACCTACCTGGACGTCGCAAGCACTCTCGACTCGCTGTCCCTTCGCGGTGGCGCCTACATCGGCGTCGGCCCCGATCAGAATTTTTCTTACATCGCCCGACTTCGACCGGAGATCGCGTTTCTCGTCGATCTTCGCCGTGACAATCTCCTCGAGCTGTTGTGGTACAAGGCCCTGTTCCACTTGGCACCCACCCGCGTCGAATACCTGAGCCTGCTGTTCGGCAGGCCAGCGCCCGACGACCCGGACACCTGGGCTGGTCGGCCGGTCGAGGCGCTGCTGAGTGCCATCGAGGGAGTGCCCCCGGACCGTGCCCGCCTGGCCGCAACGCGGGCCCGCATCGAACGCTATCTCGCCGACCTTGGCGTGGGCCTCGGGTCCGACGATTTCGCCACCATCGCCCGCATGCACCAGACCTTCATCGATCAGGGGCCGAACCTCAGATTCACCACATTCGGCCGGCCGCCCAGGCCGTGTTATCCGACCTATTGGGCCCTCCTCGCGGCCCGGGACCTCACCGGCCGGCAGGCGAGCTATCTGGCGACGGAAGAGGATTTCCGCCGTGTTCGAAGGCTTCACCAACGTAATCTGGTCATTCCCATCGTCGGGGACGTGGCCGGTCCGTATGCGCTCAAGCGTATCGGGACCTACCTTGCCGGGCACGCGCTCGATGTTTCCGCGTTCTACGCGTCCAACGTCGAGTTCTACCTGGCGCAGGATGGGGTGCTGGTGCCGTATCTCGAGAACCTGGGCTCACTGCCGTACGATTCGGGCAGCGTCATCATTCGGAGCATCTTCGATTTTCGATTCGTTTCGCCTCTGTCTCGTCCGGCCGCGCCGGGCTCATGTAGTGTGCAGAGTCTCCAGCAAATGGCGACACTCCTGGAATTCACGGCGCGTGCCGGTTCGGTTGGCTATGGCGAGCTGGTATCGCGAGATCCGATCGAGCTACGCTGATTGTCCGTGCGAGCGCTCACGGGCGGCACCGCGCATATTGTTAAAATATCCGGGTGCAGGTACGAGCCCTCGACCTTTGGAAGTTCATGAGCGGAGGGAGTAATGGCGGAAGAACCTGTTGGTATCGTGACGCATTTCTTCAAGGGACCGAGCGTGGCCATCATTCGCCTGGCCGAGGGGCCGTTGGCCGTGGGAGACAAGATCCACATCGTCGGCCATACCAGTGACTTCACCGAGACGATCACCTCGATGGAAGTCGACCATGCCAAAGTCGAGCGTGCGGCAAAGGGAGACGAGGTGGCAATCAAGGTGGTCGAGCGGGCCCGTGAGCACGACCGGGTCTTGAAGATCACCTAGCAAGCTGCCTCTCGCGGGGCTCACGCGCCCGGCTCCTCGCCTCCCCTTCGAAGAGTCTGGCCCAGCGCGCGAAACCCGAATGCCGGCGGCGTATACGACGCCGGCAGGTGCTCGTCGGGGATGGCCATCCGGTTGCCGTCGCGCACCGCCGCAAAGCTGGGCGACATGATCTCGACCCCTGCCGCATTGAAGGAATCCTGAATGCGCTGATGGAGCTCGGAGTAGATCACAGCCATCTGGTTCGGGGCGTCGGTGTAGGCGTTGATCTCGTACGTCACGTTGAAGTCGTTGAGGCTGGTCTGCAGTACGAACGGTGTTGGGTCATCCAGAATCTTCTCCGTGTCTTTGGCCGCCGCGAGCAAGAGCTCGTGGACCTTCTTCCACGGGGCATCGTATCCGATAGTCACCGCCGTGTGGAGAATCACACCCCGCCGCTTAGCTGACGAGCTGAAATTGATGATGTGGCTCGAGAGCACCATTGCATTGGGCACTGTGATGTCGACGTTCTTGATAGTGCGCACCCGGGTAACAAGCAGCGTCTTGGCGACGACATCACCTATCGTGTCGGCAATCTTGACCCGGTCGCCGATTTGGAAGGGCCGCATATAGGTCATGACGACGCCTGCCACCACGTTCGCGATGGCCGACGACGACCCGAACGAGATGAGCACGCCGAGGAATACCGAGATTCCCTTGAAGGCCGCCGTGTCGGACCCGGGCATGTACGGGTAGATCATGATGGCCGCGAACACGATCACAAAGAACCGGACGATCGTGTAGGTGGGGTCGGCCCATTCGCGGTAAAACGAGCGAAACCGGATGTGGCCACGCTCGATGCCATTGAAGAACAGGCGAATGAACTTGAGCGCGTAAATGGTGACCACCACGATCACCGCGACCGTAATCAGATCCGGAATGTACGAGACGAAGGCCTGCCACCCCTGCTGCAAGGGATCGAGGACGGAATTGATGAGAGCCGCCGACCACCGGCGGGTCCAGGGGAAGAACCCCAAAACCAGCGGCAGGAAGAAGTAGAGTAGCAGGATGACCGTCACCACCCGCAAGACCTTGGCGATCGCAATGATCGTATCGGTCAGGCGGGTCGAGGAAATCAACTCCAGCCGCTGAATCTTGATCGAGGGGATCCTGGTCTCACGCCACGACTCGAGCTTGGCGTAGACCGCCGGGAAGAAGCGGTTGAGGCCCTTGAATAGGGCGACCAAGGCCCCGGTCGCGAGCAGGGTCCACAACGCGCCGAGCAACAGGCTCCGGATCGTCACGCTGCGGCCGCGTCCTTGAATGGCCTCTTGCACGCGCTGGGCATAGACCTGGGCCACTTCGAGGCGGGGCCGGGCGGGGCCCACCGTGTCCTCCGGGAGGATTCGGAGCAGCGCCACGCTGCCGACTCGGAGTTCGAAGGTGCTGTCGACTACCTCGACGGCGGTCGAGCGCGCAGCTGTCGTCTTGGCCAGGCTATCGATGCGGCCGACGAGGGCGCTGGCGCGCGCGGCCGGCGTGAATGGGCCAAGAGTCCCGTAGAGGGTAAAGAGCGTGTCGCCCCGGATCACCACGGGCGCGCCCCCGGCCTGGGTCGTGTCGACAGCGGGAGACGCAATGGTGTCGGCCTGCCCGAGCGCTGGGCCAGCCGTACTGAGAGTCAGGGCGAGCGCCAGGCCGGCCCACCGAGCCTGCCGGACCGTTTGCTGCCATCCAAGAACCGAACGCGTGATCATCGTAGATCCTGAGAAGTGGAGCCCCAACGGGCCCCAGAGAATGGGAAATATATCAGGCAGCAAGCCGGTCTGTTGGCCGGAAGGCGGGGTCGCGCTGCCCGGCCTAGGCGGTGCCTGGGCCGTTGGTGACGCGGACCTGGAGCGGGGGCATGCCCACCAGTTCGAGACTCGATGACGCGAGCCCCACCTGTCCGCCGGCGGCCGCCAGCTCATCGAGCAGCCGAGTGGAGATCTTGTCTTTGGTTATGCGCCGGCGGCGGTAATTGACCACATAGCGGGCGGTAAATTCGAGCCAGTTTTCCGATGCCACCATCGTGATCATCGGCTCCACCTGCGCCTCCTCGATCCGGTACTTCCGGACCATTTGCTCCCACGACTCCTTGGCGAACGCGGTATACTCGCCGACCTCGGCCTGGAGGACTCGGGTCAAGATCTCCCGCGCCAGGTGATGATCGCTGCCATGTCGGATGGCGATGGTGAACTCATCCCAGAGGAACGGGAAGTCCGCCGAGTAATTGAACACCGGTTCCTTGAAGACGAAGCTATTGGCGATGCGAACGATGCGACCATTGTATAGATCGCCCTTCACCCAGTCTCCGGTCTCCATGAGCGTAGTGCGGAACACACCGATGTCGATCACGTCGCCGCGGATGCCGCCGAGCAGAATGCGATCGCCAACGCGGAAGAACTGTCCGAGTGAAATGGCGACCCAGCCCGCGATGCTGGCGATGACTTCCTGCAGCGCGAAGGCGATCCCGGCTCCGGCCACACCGAACGCCACCGTGAGGGTGCCGAGTTGTTGGCTGAAGATCGCCGCGATCATCAACAACGCCATAAAATAGCCGGCGAAGGTCACGACCTTCCGGCTGCGGTAGCGCATGTCGGTGTCGGGTATCAGGCGCCGCAGCCAGCGATTGATGAGGCGCACGAAGATGCCCACGATCAGCACCGCGATCAGCGAGGTCGCGGCTTTCCGGATCATCGGATTGGCGAGCCAGAGTGCCTGGAGTTCCTGCATGGTGGCGGCGCTTTAGCCTTTCCGTTGCAGAGGCGTGGTTACCTGCGCGGCTTGGAAGTTCTCCACTGCCTCCCGAGTCGGCAAGGAGGGCTGGGCGCCGAGCCGGGTGGTCGCGAGCGCGCCGGCCAGGGCTGCGAAACGCACGGCATCGGGAATGGCCTGGCCCGTCGCGAGCGCCACGGCCAACGCTCCGTTGAACGCGTCCCCTGCTGCCGTTGTGTCGACCGCATCGACTGCCGGTCCCTCGACGAGTCCTGCCCCTGCTCGACTGGCCCAGAACGCACCATCGGCGCCGAGGGTGATGACGACAGTGGCGGCGCCCGTGCCGAGCAGGGCAGTTGCCACTGCTTCGGCGGCACGGGCATCGCGCAGGGCGACACCCGAGAGCACGGTCGCTTCACCCCGGTTCGGCGTGAGCACGGTGACCTGTTCCAGGAGCTCGCGGTCGAGCGGCTGGGCGGGCGCCGGGTTCAGCACCACCGGGACCCTCGCCGCCTGGGCTAGCCGGGCTGCGTGGCGTACCGTTTCCAGCGGAGTCTCGAGCTGGAGCAGCAGGACATCCGCATCGGTGATGGCGTCTCGGGCACGCTCGACGTCGTCGGGGTTCAAGAGGCTGTTGCTGCCTGGCGCCACCGCGATGGCGTTTTCCCCGCGCTCGTCGACGATAATGAGTGCCACCCCCGACGCGGCATGCGCGTCGCGCACGACGAACTCGGTCTGGATTCCTTCTCTGGTCAGCCCTGCCACGGCGGCGTCGCCGAACCCGTCCATGCCGATTCGCGCGACGAAGCTCACGTCGGCCCCGAGGCGGGCAGCGGCGACCGCTTGATTGGCGCCCTTACCGCCCGGCGCCGAAATAAATGTGCCGCCCAACACGGTCTCGCCGGGACGCGGAATGGTCCGGGCCTTGATCACCAAATCGGTGTTGGAGCTTCCGACAACCACCACGCGCGGGCCCCGGCTCATGGCCGGAGCACCGAATAGAGCAGCGCTTTCCATGCGGGGATGTCGATCTCCCAGCAGACCGTGGCATTGGGCTCGCGGGACGTAATCGCGTTCCACACCGCGAAGTTGCGTTCGTCATCCGCGATGCCCAGCGCGTCTACCACCGTCATACCTCGGGTCAGTTCGCTCTGCGTCTCGATGTCGACCCAGTGGCGGCTCCGCCGGGTGCAGATGCCCGGGTCGATGGTGATGGCCATGGCGACCGGATCGGGGAGCGCAAGTCCCGGATCGCCCGATTGGCGGCGGTTGGCCTCGAGGGCCACGCGGTTCGAGTCGAGCGTGAAATGGGCGAGCGGCGTGTCGTAGGCTCGGACGGCTTCCATTTCGGGCACGGTGAGATTGGCCTCCTGCCGGCACAATTCCCAGCCTACCATCTCGAGCGGCAACCCGGCGTGGAACACGATCCGGGCAGCCTCGGGATCGACCCAGATGTTGTACTCCGCGGCGGGGGTGACGTTGCCAACGGTGCAGGCGGCGCCACCCATGACCACGCAGCGGCCGATCTGCGGGACGATGTCGGGAGCGCGCTGGACGGCGAGGGCCACGTTGGTCAGGGGGCCCAGGGTTACCAGCTCGATGCCGGGATTGGCGCGCACCCGATCGATCAAGACATCGACTGCGTCGTCTGTGCCGGGGGCCCGAGCCGGTGCGGGGTAGTGCTGATTGCCGAGGCCGTCGCTGCCGTGGAAGAAGTGAGCGAACGCCGCCTCTCGGGTGAGCGGCTTTGCGGCCCCACGATACACGGGGACGTCGCTGCCGCAGAGTTCGGCGGTGTAGAGCGCGTTCCGGACCCCTTGGTCCACGTTCACGTTGCCGGACACGACGGTGATCGCGACGACCTCAACTTCGGGGTGTCGGAGCGCCATGATGAGGGCCACCGCGTCATCGGACGCGGTATCGGTGTCGATCAGGAGCCGGCGAGTCATGGGTAGACGGCCGGGCCGGAAAGGGAGGGGGAGTGGGAGGAGGAGGAAATACCCTGCCTCTGCCTATCCGCTCATGTTAAAGAAGAGTTGCGGCGACGCCTGATGCCGCTGGTCGACTTTTGCCTCGCCCATCGCCACCAGGATGTACAGGATGTTGAGCGCCTCGAGGGCCGTCCGGAATTGCCGGGGACGCTTGTTGCGCTTCGCGACTTCTTGGGACGTCAATCCCTTGGCACCGGCAAAACGCTTGCGGACGTAGTCGACCGCTTCAATGTTCACGATATTGAAGTTCCCGGCGTTGCGTTTGGCCCGGGAGAAGGACATGACGAAAAAGTGCTTGCGGCCCTCGAAGATGTAATAGGTTTGCCGCTTGCCTTGCGCTTCGCCCACGTAGGCCAACCCCTTGGCCAGGCTCTTGATGTCCATGCTGCCTCCGCTCGAAGCCAGAGGAATCCGACCTACTGGAACGCCGCTCCCCTATCATTATCGGCGCCGGACGCCTGTGAGACAAGGTGCCGGTGGTCGCGAGGGGAGTTGTCATGGGTGACGATCGCACGCTCACGATTCTCTGTGGCGGCGACGTCATGCTGGGGCGGGGGGTCAACGCGATCGTTCGGCAAGAGGGGGCGGCGCACCCTTTCGCCTCGCTCACGCACGTCACCCGGCACGCCGACCTGTTTATGACCAACCTGGAGTGCGCGCTCTCGACCGTCCCACGCCGCTATGCCGGCCCGCCCAAAGCCTTCTACTTCATCGCCGATCCCACTGGTGCGGACGTCCTGACCTACGCCGGCATCGGGCTGGTGAGTCTCGCGAACAATCACGCCCTGGATGCTGACGCGTCGGGCCTCGGCGACACGCTCCGGCTGTTGGAGGGCGCGAACATCGCCCACGCTGGTGCGGGGATGAACCAGGAGGAGGCGGAACGACCGGCAATCGTGGACCGCTCGGGGGTCCGGCTCGGACTCCTCTCGTGCTGCGATCACCAAGCAGATTTCTCGGCGGGGGTCGACCGGCCGGGGATCTGGTATCTGAACCTCGAGGAGCCATACGGTCAGGTATCCTTGCTCGATCATGTCGAGGCACTGGCGAACCGGGTGGATCACCTCGTCGTGGCGCTCCATTGGCAGCCGAACTGGGCGCCGGTGGTGCCGCCGAGCTACCGCCGCCTGGCCCGCTCGCTGGCCGATGCGGGGGCGCGGATGGTGTGGGGCCACAGCCCGCATCATTTCCAGGGCGTCGAATGGATGGGGAGCGAGGCGGTGACGCTCTACTCGGTGGGAGATCTCGTGACCGATTACGCGGTCGATCGGGGATACCGGAACGATCGGCAATTGCTGTTCGAGGTGACCATGGCGCCGGGCAGGGTCTCGCGGATCCGGGCACTGCCCGTAGAACTCGGATATGCCGAGACCCGCCCAGCCTTGGGCGCCGCGCGGAAGTGGATCGCCCGGCGCTTTGGAACCGCGTGCAGGCAGGTTGGGAGCCGGGTACACGACGCCGGCGAGTGGCTCGATGTGCAGCCTTCGAGCGAGAGCTACGTTCGCTGAGGTTCCGTCATCTCACGCACCGAGCGGCGGATGTCCTCCATACAGACTTCCATGCGATCCTTGTGGGTGCGGAAGCTCAACACGCAAATGCGGATCACGAACCGGCCGTCGAGCAGCGTCCCCGTGAGGTGGACGCGCCCCTTGGCGTTGATCCGATCCAGCAGCTCCCGATTCCGGCGGTTGGCTTCGTCCGGGGCGTGGCCGGCCGAGCGCAGCGCGAAGGCCACGATCGAGAGTTGGGGCTCGGCCACGATTTCGAGCGCCTCGATGAGGCGGAGTTGTCCGGCGGCCCACTCGGTCAGGTCGAGCTTTTCGTCCAGCGCCGCCCGGAACACCGCGGCGCCATGCATCTTGAGGGGCAGCCACACGCGCAACCCGCGAAAGTCCCGAGACAACTCGGGCGAGATGGTGCAGTAGTCGATGAATTCGTCGGAGTGCTGGAGGCCCGGCATGTAATCCGCGGTTGCACTGTGCGCCTGCCTGAGCGTATCGAGTGTGCGCACCAAGAGGCATCCCGTGCCGTAAGGTAAGAACAGCCCTTTGTGAGGGTCGAGCGTGATGGAATCGGCCCGCTCGATGCCGGCAAGGCGGAGTTGGCCGCGCTCGGTCAGGATGAAGAACCCGCCGTACGCCGCGTCCACATGAAACCAGAGGCCCTCTCGTTCGGCGAGTGTCGCCAGGGCGGAGAGGTCGTCGACCGCGCCGGTATTGGTGGTGCCCGCGCTCCCAACCAGAAAGAAAGGCCGGGCCCCGCTGCGTCGGTCCGCTGCGATCTGGCGCTCCAGGGCGTCGAGGCGGATCGCGCGCCGCTGGTCAGTCGGAATCTGACGCACGTTGGCGGCAGGAAACCCGGCCAGCATTGCCGCCTTCAGCACCGAGTGATGTACCTGGTCGGAGGCGTACAGGGTGCCGGTCAGGAAATGTTCCGGCAGCCGTTGACGCCGCGCCGCGACCAGGGCAGTGAGATTGGCCAGCGAGCCGCCGGAGGTGAGCGTGCCGCCCGCGGTCCGCGGATAGCCAACCATCTCGTTGAACCACCGAATGACGTTGGTCTCGAGCTGAACCAAACCCGGCGCGGCGATCCACACCCCGACGTAGCGATTCAACGCATTTGCCACGAGGTCGGCCACGGCTGCGTGGAACAGACCGCCGCCCGGGATGTAGGCGAGGTAGCCGGGTCCCGCGGTGTTGAGGCCCTTCGGAGCCGCCCGGTCGAAGATGAGGTCGATGAGGTCCCGGGCGGCGGTGCCCGTTTCGGGCAAATCTTCCACCAGTGACCGTGCGAGTTCGGCGCCGCCCGTCAGGTCCGCCGCGGGCTGGTCCGGCAGGGACTGGATGAATGCGATGATGCGCTCGGTTACGGCCTCCGTCAGCTCCCGCATGGCGTCCGGGGGCAGCTCCAGGGGGTGGACCGCGGCGGGGGCCGTCGTCGAACCAGGTGAAAAGGGAGCGGTAGACATAGAAGCAAAGGTAGCGCAACGCTTTGGGGCGATCAAAGCGCGGGTTGGGTGACGCGGATCACCGACCGAGGGCGCGCTCCAGCCACCTTGTATGGTTGCACCCGGAGGTGTTTCCGGTACTATTCGAGCAATTCCCATCTCAAGGAAAGCACCTATGCGATCGCATCCTGTGAGTACCTCGCTCGTGGCCGCTCTTGCGATTATGGTCGGCGTGACGGCCTGCAGTGACTCGGCCGGAGTCGATCCCGGCGATCCGGCCGTGTTGAGCGCTGCCGAAGTCGCGGACATAGGGGATACGTTCGAGGAGGAGGCGGACCTGTCGTTTGGGGCCCTCTTTCATCGCGGGACCCTGGGATGGTTCGATCTCTCCATGCCCAGTCTCAAGGCACTCTTCCCACCGGGCACCAGAGCCCATCTCCCGTCCCCGCTCATTGCCTGTCTCAGTGCAAGCCCGCTGCCGATCGACGACCCCGACGGCGACGGCGTTCCCACTGACCTGACGATTTCGTTCGACCCGGCCGGATGCGAATTCACCAACCCGAAGCGAGGGGCGCGCTTTGCCCTGACCGGGTCCGTGAACGTGAGCGATCCGCTGCCCAATAGCCCGGGTTACGATCTCATGGAGGTTCTGACCGACTTCGGCCACACCTTCACGAGTGGAAACGGAGCACACACGGCCCAGATGACCCGGAATGGGACCCGCAGCGTGAGCCAGGGCACCAACATGTTAACGGCGGTCGAGCAACTCGTCAGCGCGCGAAGCGGAACGCTCGGACCCGAAAAGGCCGTGACATCCGATTGGGTGGTGGAATTCACCGGTGATGCCGACATCATGCACGGTGACCCGTTGCCGAGCGGTTCGATCACCATCGAGGGGGCCTGGACGTTCACCCGTGGCCCCCAGGTCCGGGAGTTTGGTATGACAACCGTCACCCCGCTGGTCTACGATGCCAGCTGTACGAGCGACCGGCCCAGCCGCCGGATCGCCGCCGGCGAGCTGCATGCGGAGCTCGTAGTCGACGGGGTCCTTCGGGGGACGCTCTCGGTGGTGTGGGCCGGGTGCGGTACTGCGCCCACCAGGCTATTCACGCCTGCCTGATCGCGGGCCCACAGCTGAGCGCAATAGAGGCGCGGCTCGCATGAGCCGCGCCTCTTCGCGTTCCGGGGGACTTGGATCGTCAGGAAAACCACTCGGTGTAGAGATCTGGCCTCCGATCCTTCCAAAAGAGTCGGCGGGCGTGCGAGGTACTGCAAAGCGAGAGGTCCACATCTACCATGAGGAGATCCTCCTCGAGCCGCCTGCCGCGGGCGATGATTCGGCCCGACGGATCCACGGCGAACGACTCGCCCGCGAAGGACAGGTGCTCCTCTTTGCCGACACGGTTGCACAGGGCCGCGAAGTACCCGTTCTGGAACGCGGCGGTGCGCACCTCCGCTTCATACAGACCCTCCGGCCATTCATCGACCGCGCCTGCCTGCGGAATGACGACTAACTCGGCGCCCGCGAGGCCCAAGGCGCGCATGTACTCCGGGAAGTGGCGATCGTAGCAGATCGCCACGCCGACCGCGCCGATGCGCGTGTGATACACCGGTGCCCCGTGGTCTCCAGGGCTGTAGTACGCCTGTTCGTGAAACCCGGGATAGTCGGTGATGTGGATCATGCGGGTTACGCCAAGGAGGGAACCGTCGGCGTCGATCACGGGCGACGAGTCGAAACAGCGATCCGACTCGGGATCGCGCTCGTAGAGGTTGAAGACGGTCACCAGCTCCAGCTCGGCCGCGCGGCGGGCGATGGCATCGGTCGTTGGCCCAGGCACCGGTTCGGCGAGGCGTCGTGCCTCCGCTGCGTCGGGCTGCTGGGGGAAGAAACGGTCGACGGCGAGCTCCGGGAACGCCACCAGGTCCGCGCCATGGGCCTTGGCGTCGGTCATGGCCGAGAGACCCCGCGCGAGATTGGCGGCGCGGTCCGGCCCGCACGCGTACTGTATCAAACCGATCTTCATGCACAAAACTCCTCGGGTTTATTCGAGCTACCGAATCGGGGTGACGACCGTCGAAGCACAAGGAGAAATGTATTTTGCCACAATATTTCTTCATATGGGCTTCACCGCCACAAGCGGGACCGCTGGTTAGGTTGCCATGGCTCCATTAGCTGGAATTCAAGTGCAGAGGGGTCAGGAGGTGCCCATGGTTATGAAGGAGATTGATCTCGACTCGGCGCGGAACATCGGGAACCAGATCGGAGTCGAGTGGCGGGTGGTGGATGTCCGGGAATTTCGCAAGGGACTCGAGGTGGAGCTCGAGCACGGCTCGCGTGATCCGCAAACCAATGTCACGAATGACGACATGGTACTGACGGGCAAGATCGCCTTGGCGCATCTGAAGGAAGTCCCGGATTACTACAGTCGGCTGGAGAAGATGGAAGCCGCGGCATACGCATACTGGGAGGCCAAGGGGGTCGGCGTCTAGTCGCGTCGAGGACTCGGTCCCACGCACTGCCCATCAGTCCGGCCGCTCGAGGAGAGGGCGGCCGGACTCTTGTTTTGGGGACGCGATGGTCCCGGGCGGCCTCCCGCCCCATATTTGCTATTGGTTCGTGCCCTATCTGCGGAGAACACCATGCGTACACCAGCTGTGGCGGCCTTGCTCGCCGTGCCGACCGTTCTCGTCGGGTGTTTCGTCGCTGCGGCCGGGGCGGGGGCAGGGGCGGGAATCTACTTCACGTCACGCGGTGCCGAGTCGCTGGTCGAAGCGACGGTGGATGGGTTGGCGACTCGCACCCAGGCGACCTTCGCGGAGTTTGGCATCCGTCCCGTCAGCGAGAAGATCGATCACGAGGGCGACACGCGTGAGTTCAAGGGGACGAAGGATGATCTCGACGTGACGGTCAAGCTCGAGCGTCGGAGCCCGACGACCACGAAGGTCGAGGTGACCGCCCGCCGCAACATGGCCGAGTGGGACAAGGGATATGCCCAGCAGCTCTTGGCTCGGATTGGTGCGCCCTGAGGCGGCGGCCCCGATCCGGCCGTGAGTGAGCATCTATGGTTGAATACGCAATCCTGAATGCTGCGGTGGGTCTCAAGATCCTGGCAGCTCGCGTCACGACCTTCGTGGTGGGAATCGACTGGATGGTCGTTGCCGCGGTGGCGGGCGGTCTCATCCTACTCCGCCTGGTCATCGGAACCCGAAGGCACCGGGGCTAACCGAAAACGGGTTCTCCTACCGACCTGTGCAGGCTGCGTATTTGGCTGGCGTGTAGCTGATCAGATTCCGCTCGGGTGACGTCTGTGAAACGCGGGTCAGATACTCACCCGGCTGATTGAGCACATCGAAGACCTTGTGCTGCCGCGCCACCTCGAGCGTGCTCTTCTCGGGAATCTTCCACGCAATATCGAGTCCGATACTGAAACGTTCGCAGGCACGTTCGGCGAGCGTGTAGAGCTTGAAGTTTCCCATGAACACCCACAACAGGCCCGTGGCTTCGTCCCGCCACACGAGGTGCTTGCTCACGGTGCGCGTCACCAGGCTCCATTGGAGCACGGTAGGTTGATCGAGGCGACTGAAGTCGCCGGTGGGGGGCAACGGCTCCATCTTACGCGTGGTCAACTGTGAACCGAACACCGCGGCACATTCGTTGATGCGGACGGCTAAGGCCCCACTGAGGCCGCACGTCTGGACCTGCTGCGCGGTTACGATCCGAGGCTGGGCAACGGCTGCCAACCCTGCGACGACCACCCACCCGAGCGTCGTTGTCCCCTTCATTGCCATCTCTCCCTCGTGTGGGACGAATGCGGACCAAGGCCGCAAGAATGCACCGGTCAAGTTTCCGGGTGCAAGAGGTGCGCCGCCGCCACCTTCCCACTCGAAAAGGGCACGCTTGACGGTTCCCCGTCTGAGCCCTAGGCTTTCCGTGCCGCTCGGGCACGCCGAGCGGCCGGGCCAGAATAGGCCGCGTGGCAGGGGTCTTGCCCCGGCCATGACCGGGAAGGAGGAAAGGTCACCGAATGGTACGCAAACTGAGGCTCAACCTGCCGGCCGGCGCCGGTCTGGCTGCCGTCCTGCTGGTTCTGATGATAGCCCCCGCCACAGCCATGTCGCAGGAGCGCGACACCGTTGAGCGGTCTTTGGAGCAGGATATTCGGGAGCGGGTGGACTACGTCAACCGCCAGCTCTTGGTGTATCCGGCGCCGCCCAGCCTCGGTCGCTACCAGATCGACCTCCTGCCCGGCGGCAAGCTCACCATCGACAGCTGGCTGAGCGATTCGACGACTCGGCATTACGAGGCGTACATCGAGGACATCGGCAGCGTCAATATCAACATCGAGAGCCGTGACCCGCCGTACACCACCACGTTGTTTGTTTGCAAGACCGGTGATTGCTTCGTCGTGCGGGACAACCGGGGCATTCTCAGTGCGAAGGACCGCGGTGGATTCGATTTTGCCTTCGACCGGCGGCTGGCTCGACAGATCGAGAAGGCCACCCAGGAATTGCTGGGCTTGGCGATGCGGGATTCGACCTACGGCCCGCCCCATAGTCGAGACAACTAGCCCCGATCGACCAATCCCGGGATCGCCCTAGCCGAGTTGCGATCCAGGCGTACATTCTCCTTCATGACGGATCAATACCCCGTTCGAGAGGCGCGTTTGCGTCCGGAGTATTCCGATCTGTACCCTGCGCTCGCGCCGGGTAAGTGGGAACCGGCTACCACCATCGGTGCGCGCATTCTAATGTGGCAGCTCCGACAGCCTGGGCCAGTCGACCTCGGCGACCGTCTATTGAACAGCCTGCATTTCGAGTTCCGCGGTGGAGTCCCCGCGGGGCACCCGCGGTATGGCGTGCGAACGCGCCGAGAAGACCAGCCGGCGCGGAGTGCACGTGAAGGGCGCGGGCCGAAGGAGCAGTAACACGCGGTATCCGCACGTCCTCGGCATCGACGACGCCCCGTTCGACAAGCGCCAATCTGGGCCGGTTCCCATTGTCGGCGTGATGATGGAAGGCGCGACTGTGGTGGAAAGCGTCGTTATCGGGGCATTCCCGGTAGATGGGAGTGATGCGACCGCTTACCTTTCTCGATGGATCGTGGGGTTGAGGTTCTTCCGGGCGGTGCAGGCGGTCATTCTGGGCGGGGTTACCATCGCAGGGCTCGGGGTCGTTGATGTGGACCTGCTGTCCCGCGAACTCGAGCGCCCGGTACTCGTGGTGACGCGCCGCAATCCCTCCGGTTCCGACCTCGAGCGTGCCCTGCGGGCCGCCGGCTTGACCGACCGAGTCCCGATTCTCCTTCGCTGCCCGGCTGCGGCGCCCGTGTCCGAGGGCCTCTTCTTGGCGCATGCCGGGGTTACGCCTGAGGAGGCCAGACACCTCGTCGCGGCGACCGTGGGGAAGGCCCACGTTCCCGAGCCGCTCCGGGTCGCACATCTCATTGCCCGCGCCCTGGTCCTGGGCGAATCGCGCGGCCGGGTCTAGGCGCGCTCGACATTCTCAAAGGGCCGACCTATGGCACTGCTCATTCAACACGGCGACATCATCACGGCCTCGGACCGCTACCGGGCGGATATCTATTGCGAGGGCGATGTCATCAGTCGGATCGCGCCGGAGATTCCGCGCGCGAGCGTGTCCGGCGAGGTGGAGGTCATCGACGCGACAGGGCAGTATGTCTTGCCCGGCTTCATCGATCCGCATGTCCACATCCATCTTCCCTTCATGGGAACGCTTGCCAAGGACGATTACGAATCGGCGAGCAAAGCGGCGCTGGTGGGCGGAACCACGACGCTCATCGAAATGATCTGCCCAGGCCCGACGGACGAGCCCCTCGCCGCTTTCGAAACGTGGAACGCCAAGGCCGCACCGCTCGCGGCCGTCGACTACACCTTCCACATGTCAGTCGTCCGGTTCGACAAGGCGGCGCAGGCCCAGTTCCGTGAACTCGTGACCCGGCACGGCATGCCGTCCTTCAAGGTGTTCTTGGCGTACAAAGGAGCGCTGAATCTGTCCGACGAGGACCTGTTCGGCACCCTGCGGCTTGCGAAAGAACTTGGCGTCATCGTGACCGCGCACTGCGAAAACGCCGAGGTCATCGATGCCATGCAGCGTGCGCTGGAAGGCGATGGCAAGACCGGTCCTGAGTGGCACTACCAGTCGCGGCCACCGATCGTGGAGGCCGAAGGTGTTCATCACTTAGCGACATTCGCCGAGCTCACCGGGGCGCACATCTATACCGTGCATACCTCTTGTGAGGCCGCGGTGCGATCCGCACTCGACGCGCGCTATCGTGGTGTCAACATATGGATCGAAGCCGTAGTCCCGCATCTCATGCTGGACAAGACCTATGCCGAACGGCCCAACTTCGAGGGAGCCAAGTACGTGATGTCGCCGCCGCTGCGCGAGCGGCATAATCAAGCTGTGCTCTGGAACGGCCTCCGACAGCGGTTGATCAGCACGGTTGGGACCGACCACGCCCCATTCGATTTCGTTGGGCAAAAGGACATGGGACGTGAGGCCTTTACCAAGATCCCGAACGGGGTTCCGTCCATCCAAGAGCGGGTCAATCTGGTTCACACCTATGGCGTCGAAGCAGGTCGCATCGATCTCCCGACCATGGTCGACGCCCTCAGCACGCAGGCGGCGAGGCTATTCGGGATGTATCCGAAGAAGGGCACCATCGCTGTGGGAAGCGATGCCGACCTCGTGGTGTACGACCCGTCATATCGAGGAGTGTTCTCGCTCGCGTCGAGCCATTCCAAGGTCGACTATTGCGCTTACGACGGATGGGAGCAGAAAGGGCGCCCCACCATCGTAACCGTCCGAGGCGAAGTGCAGGTGCGGGACGGAGAGTTCGTCGGGCGCCTTGGCAGGGGCCGGCTCGTTCGCCGGGAGCCAACCCACTTCTAGCGCCGCACGGCGGCTAGCAATGGTGGCAGCGGATCTCATCGAAGATGAGATCCGGATCGCCGTCGCTCCTGGCATGATCCAATACGATGCGGAGTGCTTTGGCCACATCGGGAAGACCGTATGTCTCCACCATGTCCTCGAGCCATGCCAGCTGATCCGGGTTGAGCTCGAAGGCGTGCTCGACCTTGGTACCCCCCATGGTCATCTCCCGCGTTGTGAGGTCATCGCACCATCGCGTTGAGCCATCTTAGGGTTGGGCGGGGTCGGGGGCAATAGCCAACGTGGCCGCGCCGGTCTGAAATTTGCCTCCCGTTGCCAGTTCGCCCAATCGTGTCTCCCCGAGGGTTTTTCGTCTTGCAGTTCGCCGCAATGCCGGAATCCCGCAGGGACCTGAGTGGAGGAGCACCATGTACCGAACGGCCATGCGACAGATTCTCGTGCTCGCCATCGCGGGATTCTTTACTGCCTGCGCGAGTGCCGGAAAACGCTTCGAGCAGGGCGCCGAACTCGAGGCCAAGGGGCAATACACCGAAGCAGCGGAGCGCTACATCCAAGCCCTCCGGAAAGACCGCACCCACTCGGAATCCGCCGACCGCCTGGCGGAGGTAGGCCCCAAGGCGATTGACGAGTACCTGGCGCTGGCCCAGGCCGGGCAGGCCGCGGGAAGCCAGGTTCGGATGGCCGACCACTATCATGCCATCGATCGGTTGGTGTCCGACGCGGCGGCGGTGGGCGTTCCGCTCACGCTTGCTGACGAATACGGGGCCGAACGTCGAGCGGTGATGCGGGCGGCGGTTGACCAACTGGTGAGTGAAGGTCTGGCCGCGGAGGAGCGGCGCCGTTTCTCGGAGGCCATCCAGAGCTACGATCGCGCCGATCGGTATGAGCCCAATGGCGAGCAGCGCTCACGGTTGTACGAGGCTCAGGTGCGGGCGACCGTGGATTGGGCGGAGGCCGATCTTGCGGCCCGTCGCTACCGCTCCGCGCTGGCTCATGCCGACCAAGCGGTGGCCTTATTGGGCGGCCCAGACCGGCCGGAGGCCCGGCGCGCCGTGAGTCTCCGGGCCGCGGCGTTGGAGCGAGGCACCATCTTCGTCGCCATGGCGCCGCTGTGGCGCTCGGACGGGGCGGCGCAGCTCATGACCGAAGAATTCCTCGATGCCCTGAACGACGAACTCGAGCTCCGCTACTGGACCGAGCCGCCGCTGTTTGTCGTGTCGGTCGATCCGGTGGAAGTGCGCCGTGAGCTCCGCCGTCAGCGGTACACCCGGACCGTGCTCACCCCGCGTGAGGCGGCTCGGGTGGGACGCGACCTCGAGGCCAGCTTCTTCGTTACCGGCGAGATCGACATCTTCACCCTGACCGAGCGGGACGTCCGCCGCGAAACCCGGAAAGCCCGGACCCGGGCCGGGCGCGACGTTACCTACACCCTCGAGTCCGGCACCATGACCTACCGGGTGCGGGTTACCTACTTGGTGATGGATGTGCGACGGGGACGGGAAGTGCGGCGAGCGAGTGTCGATGTCTCAGAGTCTGGAGACTTCGAACGCGGAACGTACGAGGGGAACGCCGCCGAGCTGGAACTGACCCGGAACGAGAGCCGGTACTTCGATCCCGGCCGCCGGCGCGACGCGGAGCAAGACCTCGAGGAGCGGGTGGTCCGGAAGCTCTCCGCCCAGCTTGCCGAACAGGTATATCGCGACGTGCTCCGCTTCGTTCCCTAGCCGCCCGCGGGCAGCACGTCAGCCGTTTCCCGCTGGCGCGTCGCGGGATGGCGACCTAGATTGAGCGCCTCCTCTTCCTAGCGAGCCGCAATGCGACGCGTGTTCTTCCTGGCCCTTCTGGCAATTGTGGCCGGCATGCTCTCGACGCCGCTCCACGCCCAGACCCTCGAGGCCGGTACTTGGTTCGGCTCCATGCAGCCGCCGGAAACCCCAGAGCCTTTCAGAATAGGCTACGAAGTCTCCTACGACGGCGATGTCATGCGTATCGTCGCGCTGGGCGGCGACAACTCCCTCGTCCTCAATGAGGCCCGTTTCGAAAACGGCAATCTCGTCTACTGGTTTCAACCGGGTCCCCGTGTGGATTGCGTCCTCGAGCCGGATGGGAAGGACACCTATGCCGGCGACTGCTCCGACACGGACGGCGCCACCGGCCAAATGATGATCACGCGCGAGGAAAGCAGAGTTGCCGGCCTGAAGTCGGTCGAGGAGATGGAGGGTGGGGGCGGCGGTGCGAACCACTAATCGCGAGACCTCCGACTGATGTGCGCCACGGCGGCGGGAGAGCGGTCCCCGCCGCCTTTGCCTTCCGCTCGAGCGGTGCGCGAGCGGAAGGCGCGCTCTCGGCTCGTCACCCCTTGGTGCTGAAGACCACGTGATACCAAATGACCCGTGACCACTGACACGACCCCTCTCTCTACTCCCCCGCATATTCAGTTTGTGAGCGGCGGGCCCAGCTCCTACGGAATCCCACAGGATCTGATCGCACGCGCATCATATCGGTTGGGAGTGGCGGCGCTCATTTACTCGCTGGTCTATTTCTTGGCCTACGGCTTGGCCCGGATGACCCAGAACATGCCCGGCATGGGCATGCCCAATGACCTCCTCGCCGGCACGTTCATTGTGCTTGGGCTCCTCATGTTTCTGGTCGTGCGGAGCGGGCGGATCGACAATCGTATCCTGCTCGACCTCGGCCTGATCTTCCAGGTCCTGGGGGCGGCGGGCATCGAAGTCAGCGTGCTGTTCGTGCCGGACATGGACTTCAGCTACGTTGGCCTCTCGTGGACCTGCGTCTGGATTGTGGTCTTCCCGCTGCTGGTGCCCGCCACCATGGGGAAGGCGTTTCTCGCCGCGGTTGCGTCGGCCTCCATGCTGCCGCTTGCACTCCTGCTCCGGTCGGCCCGTGGGCTCACGTTCCCGGGCGCCGAGCACCTGGTGCAGATGGTGGCGCCGGGATTCATCTGTGTCGGGATCGCGATGGTGGGACTCCGCGTCATCACCAATCTCGGCAAGGACGTGAGCAAGGCGCGCAGTCTGGGGAGTTATCACCTGGTGGAGCGGCTGGGACAGGGCGGGATGGGTGAGGTGTGGCGCGCGGACCACCGGCTCCTGGCGCGGACGGCGGCGGTCAAGTTCATCAGACCCGAAGCGTTCGGCGCGCTGGACGCGGCCGGCAAGGAACAGCTGCTCCGTCGCTTCGAGCGCGAGGCCCGGGCGACTGCCCAGCTGACCTCTCCCAGCACAATCGCCCTCCATGACTTCGGCGTGAGTGACGAGGGCGTGTTCTACTATGTGATGGAGCTCCTTCGGGGCCTCGACCTGCAAACGCTGGTCCACCGGTTTGGCCCGGTCCCGGCGGCCCGCGCCGTCCACTTCCTCGTTCAGATTTGCGATTCCCTGGCGGAGGCCCACGCGACCGGGCTGGTGCACCGTGATATCAAGCCGGCCAACATCTTTGCCTGCCGCCTCGGCGTGGAGTACGACCGGATCAAGGTGCTGGACTTCGGCCTCGTCAAATCGCGCGAATCATCGGGCCTCACCACCCAGGCCTCGCCCGCCGGCACACCGGCCTTCATGGCGCCGGAAATGGTAATGGGCGAGCCAAGCATCGACGGCCGGGCCGATCTCTACGCGGTCGGGTGTTTGGCATATTGGCTGTTGAGCGGAGAGCTGGTGTTCTCGCGCTCGAATGTGGTGCAGCTCGCCTTCGACCACGTGCATGCCGCCCCGCGGCCGCTCTCGGAGCGCACCGAACTTACGGTACCCGAGGGGCTGGAAGCCGCCATCATGGCCTGCCTGGAAAAAGACCCCGCGAACCGGCCCCAGACCGCGGGTCAGCTGCGGGATCTCCTCGAACGCGGGGCTGGTGAGTTGCCTTGGAGCCGTGCCGATGCGCGGCAATGGTGGACCACGCATCTGCCGGAATTGGCCCAGTAAGACCCTAGCCTATGAGGCGAGGGTCTCTTCCATCTCCTTCAGGGCACGCCGTAGGATCTCGACGACTTTTTGGGTCCGCTCATCGTCCGACCCCGTCTTCCAGGCCTGCTTGTAGGCCATGCCGGCCATTCGGGCAAACGCCTCGTTCAAGTCGGCCATGGAACCGCCGGCCAGGTCGCGCACCACGTCGCGCACCCGGTCGATGATGTCGTCGAGCACATCGCGATGCTCCTCGAGGAATGCCTCACCCTCGGGGGTGATGTGATACACCTTCTTGCCCTCTTCTTCGACGATGCGCACGTAGCCCTGATCTTCGAGTAGTTGGAGGGTTGGGTAGACCGTTCCGGCGGAGGGACTGTACCAGCCGCCAAATTTTTCCTCCAACGCCTTGATGACTTCGTAGCCGTGGCGCGGCTTCTCCTTCACCAGGCGCAGGATCACGTACTTCATTTCGCCCGATTCGAACATCTGCTGGCGGCGCCGGCTCCGCCCGCGGGGGGCGCTACCGCAAAAGGCCCAGGCCCGGGGGCCGAACCCGGCGGTGAAGAATTCACCGCAATCCCAGCTATCGCGTGACATAGGCCCTCCAAAATGCGACATATCGTACATTATATCGTACGATATATCTTATACTGTTCGGGGCAGGAGTCAAGCGCTGTCTCGCATCCTCCCGGTGCCCGGGCTACCATCCAACCATGACCCCGGATACACCCTCCGACGCACAGCGACGGGCCATCGAGGCCGGCCTGGGGCCGGTCCTCGTCGTGGCCGGCCCCGGCGCGGGCAAGACCTATTGCCTGATCGGACGGGTCCAGCACCTCATCAGCGAGCTGGGCTTCCTCCCCGAGCGAATCTGTGCCGTCACCTTCACCAATAAGGCCGCCGAAGAGATCACGGCCCGGCTCCACCGAACCTTGGGCGATGCCGGCAACGATCTGACCCGAGGGACGTTGCACGCCCTCTGCCTCGGCATCCTGCGCGAACACGGCGAGCGTATCGGCATCCGGCCCGGCTTCGGCATTGCGGATGAATCGTACCAGCACTTGGTGCTGCGCCGCCTAGGTGTCAACCGGCGCCGGTTGAGCCAGCTCATCACGCTGTTCGGGCGCCGGCGGCTGCAACACTACACGCTGAGCGATGGAGACCAGGCCCTGCTGGACCGGTACCTCGCCGAGCTGCGCCGGAAGAACATGGTCGACTTCGACGACCTGATCGCGCTCACCTATAATCTGTTCGAGCAGGAACCTCGAGTGGCCGATCTGGTGAGCCACCGCTGGGATTATCTGCTGGTGGATGAGTTCCAGGATCTCAATATCACCCAGTACGCCATTTTGAAGCGCCTGGCGGCCCGCCATGGCAACTTCTTCGCCGTCGGCGACGAAGAGCAGTCGATCTTTTCCTGGACCGGAGCCGACCCGGAGGTCTTGGTCACGTTCCGGACGGAACTCGGCGTCGATCCCATCATCCTGAACGAGAACCGCCGATGCTCCCGACAAATTCTCGATGCGGCCCGGCGATTGCTCGCGAGCAATCCGGTCCTGTTCGAGAAGCAGATCACCGCGAAGCGAGAGTCGGAGTTTCCCGTCTCCTGTTTCTCATTTGCGGAGGAAGATGCCGAATCGGCCTGGGTGCTGCACGACCTCGTTGCCGACCACACCGTGAGCGGCAAGCCGTGGGGTGAATACGCCATTCTGTATCGCCAGCATCGCGTCGGGGAGTTCCTCGAACGGCAGCTGATCGGCAACAACATCCCTTGCCGCCTTCCCAAAGGCCGGGCCCTGATGGACGACCCGGTCATCAAGTACGTCATTGCGTCCGCGCGACTCATGAGCCTGCCGGACGACGATCCGATCGCGCTCGAAGCCTTTGCCGAGTTGGTACTCCCGCGGCACCAGCTCGAGCAAGTGCGCGCGCTCCCCGCACCCGAGCCCGATACGCTGCTCGCACGCCTGCGCCAGTTCGCGACGCAGCAACCCAAGAGCCACCCCGACACCAAAAAGGCCTGGCGCTTCATCTTCCACGTCGAGAACCTGAAGGCCCTGTTCCACTCACAGGACTCGCTGGGCGGCTTGGTCGAGGAGCTCCTGTCGCAGCGGGTGGGCGGCTACCGCAATCCGCTCGAGGAGCGCGCCGAGGAGCTGACCGATCCCGCCGAGTATCCGGGAGCGGTCGAGTTGGGGCAGCGCCTGCGGCAGACGATGGCGCGAAACGCCCGGGTGTGGCTCGAACCGGCCGGCGGGCTCGAGGTGGCGCTCCGCGGCATGCTACTCGGCGCGGGTGGCATGCGGTCCGTGGCCTATCTGGAGCCGGGCGATAAGCCGAGGGACGAGGATCTGGTCGTTCGGCTGTCCGAGGGCGCCGGTGCGGACGTGGCGGTCAGGCTGTTCAAGGCGCTCCAGTGGAATCATGCCGCCGATTTCGGGGACATGTTCGAAGACTTCGTGACCTTCGACCTCGAAACGACCGACCGCGATCCTGACGTGTGTGACGTGGTTGAGCTGGGGGCGGTCAAGGTCGTTGGCGGGCGCATCGTCGATCGATTCCACTCCCTCGTACACCCCAGTCGCCCGATCTCGACCGGTGCTCGGCAGGTACACGGGTACAGCGATGCCGATCTGGCCGGGCAGCCATCGTTCGCGGAACTCTGGCCTCGCTTCCGGGCCTTCGTGGGCAACCACGTCCTGGTGGCGCACAACGCGCAAGGGTTCGACGTGCCGGTGCTCCGTCGCGAAGCAGAGCGGCTCCCGGGGCTCGAGACATTGGTGTTCTTCGACACCCTGCCCCTGGCGCGTTCGCTCTACCGGGAGAGCGCAAGGCTCGCAGACCTGGCAACCCGATTCGGGATCACGACCGGCCGGAGCCATCACGCGTTGGATGACGCGGAAACGCTGGTACGGGTGTTTCAGTCGTTGAGTGCCGCCCGCGTGGGCCGGGCGCGGAAGTCCGCGCTGGTCAACGTGCTCGACTTCCTGGGCTTGGCGCTGGCCGTCTCCGGCCCAGGTGAGCAGTCCGAAGAGGCTCGGCTCCTGCTCGAGGTCGCTCGCCCGTACACGCTGGGCCGGTTCAGCGATTGCCTCGATTTCTACCAGACCGAGTCGCTGGTGTCGGGTCGAAGTGGGCCGGACTTGACGGAGGTCATTCGGCGGCTGGGCGGCCAGGAGCTGATGGAACGCATCCGGGCCCAGCGGGCGGCCGCCGAGCGGTATCCTGCCGCAGTCGCCCGGCTCCAATCACTGGTGGAGTCGAGCCAGGCGCCCACCCTGGCGGAGAGTATTCAACTCTTGCTCGAACGCGTCGCCCTCTCGTCGTCCGAAGGCATCGAGGCCGACCCCAACCGGGTAAACCTCCTGACCCTCCATTCGACCAAGGGTCTCGAGTTCTCTCGGGTGTACATCGTAGGGGTGGAGGACTATCAGATTCCCGGGTACTACGCCACCGTAGACCACCGAGAGGACGAGATCCAGGAAGCCAGGCGGCTGCTCTACGTCGGCATGACCCGGGCCCGCGACCGGCTAGTGCTGAGCCACGCAGCCAGCCGCTTCGGAAAGCCGTCGGGCGGCACACAGCTGCTCGACGAAATCGGGCTCGGCACCCCCACCCCCGCCTAACACCGCCCACTCCCTACTCCCTGAATTCGTACACCACGTCACTCTCCGGTGACGTACCGCGCCGGACGGTGAATGCCGCGCGGTGCCCCAACCGAATGCCCGGCACGCCTTGGCTGGTCGCGGTCGATCCAGGTTCCGGGTGCACATAAAGTCCCGTGATGTCGAGCGTGTCCATGGCTTCGGCCCGGTTCAGGTCGCCGACGGCCTCCAGCCGGATTTCGCGGCCGGCAACCGGATCATCGTATACCAGCGCGATGTCGGCGGTCATCGGGTCGCCCGTACCGGTCACAATCCGGCCGCCGGCGAGCAGTAGGTCGTACTCGACGCCGAGGTTGAACGGGAGTTGCTCGTACACCTCGGGATCGGCCGTCTCATAGCGCCCGCTCGCGATCGCGTCGAATGCGGTGAGCAAGGCTACCACGTTGAGGGTGCGGACAGCCTGTTTTTCCGGATCGTCCGGGAGCCCGCCGCTTTCGATCAGCACCGTCGACGTTCCCCACTGTTGCATCAGGTCGCCGAACGCCCGCGGCTCGAAGCTGTCGTCCCACTTTGCCAGCCGGCCTGGCACCTGTTGGTTCAACACCTCCGCAATGGTGGCGGCGACGAGTCGGGCACGCGTTCGGGTCGGTCCGTAGGACTTCTCCTCATCGGCGGCCGGGGCGAGCAGGGCGATCGCCACCTGGAGTCCGGTTGGTCCGGCCGTCCGGCGCACGCCTTGGTCGTGGAGGTTGAAGCCGAAGTCGGCCTCGAGCCTGTCCCGCAGGCCCTTGAGGGCTCGGGCCTCGGGCGTGACCAGCCGCCGCGCGTCGCGGTTGACGTCGATGCCGAGGGCGTTCTCGCGGGCGAAGCGCTGGGCGCCATCCGGATTGAGCATCGGGACCATCGTAATGGTGAGGTGCTCGGCGAGCCGATGTTGCAGGGGATCCTGGCTCCCCTCGGCGAAGAAGCGTATGAGATCCGCGAGGGCCATGGTGGCGGTAGACTCGTCGCCGTGCATCTGAGACCAGAGCAGCACGCTGGTGGGGCCGGCGCCAAACGTGACCGCCCGAATGGGCCAGCCGCCGACCGAGCGGGCCAGGTCCTCCGTGTGGATACCGGGGGCCGCGAGGTATGGCTCGACGGCGCTCCAGAGGTCGGTGGCGGTGAACCGACGGTGGTCGATGGATTCCACTCGGTATTGCGCCGCGATGCGCAGCCCGTCACGCAAGCAACAAGGTTGGTCCTGGGCCGCCGACACGTCAGGCAGTCCCGCGATAGTGGCGCACAGGACAGCGGCCTGAATGGTGCTTCGAATGAGGTGGTGCATGCCGGTGCTCTTTCAAGCCATCGGGAGGTAGTGACTGCGGTAACGTCGACATCATCCGAACAGAAGCCTCACCACGTATACTGCCAGGATCATGGCAAAGATATCGGCGATGAGCCCGGCGGGCACGGCGTGCCGCGTCTTCTTGACGTTCACCGCCCCAAAGTAGACAGCGATGACGTAGAACGTGGTTTCGGTCGACCCGAACATGGTGGCGGCCATCTTCACCACGAGGCTGTCCTCGCCATAGCGGGCGATCATGTCGACCACGATGGCAGCGGATCCCGAGCCGGTGAGCGGCCGGACGATCCACATGGGGATGACTTCGGGCGGAACGCCGATGGCAGTGAGAATGGGGCGAGTGCCTTCGATCAGCCAATCGAGGGCCCCGGACGCCCGGAACATGCCGATAGCGAACAGGATGGCAACGAGGTACGGGATGATGGTGACCGCGACCTTGAATCCTTCCTTCGCGCCCTCGACGAATTCCTCGTAGACCGGGACCCGCTTGTACAAGCCATACAGGGGGAATCCGATGATCACGCTCGGAAGGACGAAGACCGAGAGCAGATCGATAGCGTTGCGGAGCGTTTCCATGGCGTCGTGTCTCAGTCGGCGCCGGACGTTGCCGGCGGGGACTGGTGCATGGTGGGATCGCTCTCCCGATACCCCTTGAGCCGGCCGAGGAGCCGCGTGGCCACAATGGCCACAACCAAGGAACAGGCGGTGACGATGAAGATCGAGAAGAACAGTTGATTGACCTGAAGGCCCATGATGGCCACCAACAGCACCGGCGGCACGATCTGCACGCTTGCCGTATTCATGGCCAACAGCATGACCATGGAATTGGTGGCGGTATCCTTGACCGGATTCAGGGTCTGCAACTCTTCCATGGCCTTGATGCCGAGGGGTGTGGCGGCATTTCCCAGGCCCAGCACGTTGGCGGACAAGTTCAGGACGATCATGCCCAACGCCGGGTGATCCTTGGGGATTTCCGGGAACAACGGGCGAATGATTGGCTGGACCAGCTTGACGATCAGGTGGATCAAGCCGGCCTTCTCCGCAATGCGAAGCAGCCCAAGCCAGAGGGCGAGGGCGCCGATGAGGCTCAGCGCGATGGTGACGGCCGTCTCGGCAAAATCGAATGCGGCGGTGGTGATGGCGCTCATCTTGACGAATCGAACGGGCGCGAAGAGAACGGCCGACGCAATGAGGGTATCGCCGCCGCCGCCTCGGAGATCGACTACACCCCGCAGGTCGTTGTCCCGTTTTGACGTGAAGCTACGGATCGTGCTCAATGGCTCGGGGAGGGGTACATCCTTGGCAAACTGAAGTTGCTGGCCCTCCTGGGTCTGGATGAGCGTCCCGCTGAAGGACGGGGCGAGCGAGGCCTCGGTCGCGTACAGCTGCCGGAACGTGTCCACCTCGACCCGAACGTCAACGGGTTGCCGGCGTGCCTCGGGTTGATAGCGGTCAGGGAAGTGGATGGTGACTGGAAGCGGCGTGCCGTTTCGGTAGACATCTCTGGCCAGGTCGCGCGTATCCGAGGCCAGGGCAAAGACCAAGCTCGAGATGATCAGTCCGGCCCAGATGTAGTTCAGCACGCTCAGTCGCCTTCGGCGGCCGTGGTTGGGTGGTGGCGGAGCCGGGTGAACACGTCCGTCACGTGGTCACGGCCCTCGGGGCCGTTGGCGTCGAAGTACCAGAAACATTCGATATCGCCGCGGTTCATCAAGAGTTGCATCGTCCCCTGCGACCTATGCTCGGCGATGACCCAGTTGGCGATGATCTTATAGTCGAGCCGGTCGTTGAGGCCGAACTTCTGTGTTCGATCGAAGCGTGCCAGGGGCGCGCCCCCCGACACCCGCGTCGACGGGTAGCCGTCGAGCCCTTCGAACCGCATCTCCTGGGTTTGGTCCAGCGGACATACAAACCCGCCGAGCACCAGGGGACGGCGCGCCGGTGGAAGGGAGAGTGCCGCGGTGAGCGCCATGATCGTGGCCGACTTGTGATGCCCGTGGGTGTCCGGGAATGGCAGGAGTCCAAGGACGAGGTCGTACGAACCCTCTGAGAGGATTGCGGCGAGTCGCTTCCGGACGGCCACCGTGTCCCACACCGCACGGAGCACCGAATCTGCGCTCAGGGTATAGCCGCGATCGGGTTGATCGAGGAAGAAATAGTTGCGGATGCCCACGATCGCTCCGCCCGCCATCAGCTCGCGCTTTCGTATCGCCGGGAGATACTGTCGGGCCACGCGCTCGTCGGTGAGCTGGAGGCCGTAGATCGGCTCCGCCAGGGTGGCATAGCGATACCCGCCGGCGCCGTCGGTCACAAGCGCCAGGTCCACCGCCCCGCCGAACTGGTGGGTAATCCGATACACCGTGGCCGCGAACGCCGCGTCGTCATCCGGGTGCGCGGTGACCAGGAGTACCCGGATGGACGGGTTCACCTGTTGCTGTGCCGTCATCGGGAGCGGAGCCCCAGCGAGCAGCGCCGCAGCGAGTAGGGTCAATCTTGCCCAAGCTGTCATGCGCATCCTCCGGTTCCGCCCAGACCCACCGCGATGCGATCTGCGCGGGGAATGCCGAGGGGCGGCAGGTTCATGGTAGCCTGAGCCGGCCCCGAAGCAAGGGACCGGCTAGAACGACTCCGCCCGGTAGACCTCACCCTCGACGAGCCCATCGGGATGGGGCCGGGTATTCCGGAACGTCACTGGCCTGGTATCGCAGGTCGGACCCAGTAAGGTATCACCACAGCTCTGCCGCACCACGTCAAAGTGGAGGCTTGGCGCCAGGCTGCTTCCGGTATTGCCGCTCAAGCCGATGATGTCGCCTTGGATCACTGCCTGGCCGAGCTTGACCGGGGCGCCCCAGCGGGTGAGGTGATAGTAGCGACCCACTGTCCCGTCGCTATGGAGCACGTAGACCCGATTGTCTTTGGTCGGCGTGCCATTCCCGTCCGTGTACCGCTCTTCGATGCCAATGACGACACCGGATCGTGCGGCGTGGACATAGGTCCGGATGGGCATCGCGAAGTCGTAGGCATACCGCGCAATCCCGCGGTGGGTTGGATGGGCGCCGCAGTTACCCCGTAGAACCACGTGGGACTGCCCCACGTCCCATGGCAGCACGTAGGGAGACAGGGTCTGGTCGGGATAACCGGCGCAGGTCTCCTCGGGGAGCGGCTCGTTGGGCGGCTCGGCTGGGAGGGCGCGGGTGTCGTCCCCGCAGCTCGCGAGCGCCATGGTACAGAAGACGAGGAGTGAATCTCGACGCATGCGCGACCTACTGGGTGGATGACTCCTCTTCGGGCACGTCGCGGAAGCGGATCGGTCCCGCCTTTTCCGGGCGCTTGGCTGTCGCGCCCTCGTAGAACCGGCGGATCGCCACGAGATCGTGGTCGAGGTTGCCCGAAGGATGGATCGGTTCGCCCATTCGGCACTCGCGTCGCGGGTAATCGAACGTGACCGGAGTGATGGGCACGCCCGCCGCCGCGGCGATGTGGTAAAACCCCGACTTCCAGTACTCGGTCCGCTTCCGGGTGCCCTCCGGCGTGATCACGAGGAGGAAACGCTCATGCCCTCGAAGCTCATCCACCATCTGCGGTACGATGTCGTGGGGACGACTTCGGTCGATCCGGAGACCCCCGATGGCCCGCATCAGACCGGCCACGGGCCAGCGGAACATTGTGTGCTTCATCATGAAGCCATAGGGCCACTGTCGGAGTAGGCCCGATGCGAAGCCGAAGACGAGCCCGATCGGGAGGTCCCAGTTCGAGGTGTGCGGCGCCACGATCAGGACACTCTTCGGCACCTGGGGCAAGGTGCCCACCACACGCCAGCGTATCAGCCTGAGCAACCCATTGGCGATCCGCTCGAGAACGCCCTCAGGCGTCTTCGGTGCAATGACGGGCAGCGGGACGGTCATGACCCGCCAGCCGAGGCCGTCAGTTGCCTTGGGCCGCCTGGCGCCGGGCTGCGGCCTGCATCTTATCGCTCGCGTAGATCGCGACTTCGACCCGCCGGTTCAGCCTCCGGCCCTGATCGGCGTCGTTGGAGGCCACCGGTTCGGTCTCACCACGACCCGCGGTCCGCAGGCGGCCGTCGCTCACCCCGCGAAACCTGAGATAGCTGGCGGCGGCGGCGGCCCGTCGGTCGGACAGCCCGAGATTGTACGCATCCGTTCCGACGTCATCGGTATGGCCGACGATGAGCAGGTCGGTATCGGGGTACTTGTCGAGGCTCCTGGCCAATGCGGTCAGGTTTGCCCGGGCTTCGGGGAGCACGACGTCCGAATCGAAGGCGAACAAGATACCCGACTGAAAGGTCACCTTGATGCCCTCCCCAACCCGCTCGACGGTTGCCCCCTCGATGTTCTGCTCGAGTTCCTTCGCCTGCTTGTCCATGATCGAGCCGATGATGGCACCGGCGGCGCCACCGACCGCGGCCCCGATGATCGCACCCTGGGCGGTCCCGCCGCCCACGCCGGTGACAGCACCAATGACCGCTCCACCGGCCGCACCGACGGCAGCGCCGGTCTGTGTCTTGGTGGCGCATCCGAGGGTAAGCGATCCGATGGCCAGTCCGGCAACAACAAATCGAGAAACGTTCGACATTTGCGTGGTCCTCCCTTGTAGGCTGCGAGTGGTCGACGCGGAGAATTTCAGACTCGTTGGTCCACGCCGACTCCCTATTCAGATTAGCGGACCGACGGCGATCAGCCAACTGGGCGGGTCGAAGCCGCCGAGGGATACAGCCCCCGGCTCCCGTTATCTTGCGCTGGTTGGGAAACCCGATCCCAAATGGGAGTAGAAGCCATGTCCATGGGCACACCCACCCACGCTGACCGACGTCGAGCGCGGATGACCCGGCGGCTCCCGCCGGGCCCGTGTCCTCGTGCCGACACGGCCGTCCTCCAGCGCCGCACTCTCGACTAGCCGAACCGGCCGGGTTCCGTGGAACACCTCTGCCCTCTCTGCGGCTCACCCGATCTGGTGCCGATCGTCTACGGCACTCCGGATACCACCACTGCCCAGCACGCGGAGTCAGGGCGGGTGCACCTTGGCGGAACGCGTGCCAGGACGAATGCTCCCGATGCGCACTGCCGTCGGTGTGGGTATGAATGGCGCCGCAGGGAAGGTCTGGCATGACCGGGGCCGGAGACCATCCCGCCCCGGCGCGTCCGCACGCCTTTCTCCGCACCGCGATCCTGTTCGAGGGAGGCCTGGTCATCCTCGCATTGGGACTCGGATGGCTGTTCCAGGTGCAGCCGTTCGGGTCGGTGCGGCTCACCTGGCGACACATCTCCGCGGGCCTCCTCGCCACCGCTCCTCCCCTCCTCGCCTTGACCCTGCTCCTGCGATCCAACGCCCCGCGGATCACTCGCTTGGTCCGGGAGGTGGAGCAGATGATCGGCCCGCTGTTCGAGGGGGCCACGGTGGGCGCGTTGGCGCTCATCTCCATCCTCGCCGGTGTCGGCGAAGAGAGCCTGTTCCGCGGGGTCCTCCAACCCGCGCTCGGGTCGGTGACCGGGCCCTGGGTGGCGCTCGTGGTGGTCAGTGCCGTGTTCGGACTGGTCCACTCCGTCACCGCCACCTACGCTGTTTTGGCTGGGGTGATCGGGCTGTATCTGGGGTGGCTCTTCCTCTGGACCGGCAACCTCCTGGTGCCGATCGCAGTTCACGCGCTGTACGACTTCGTAGCCCTGGCCGTCCTGGTACGCCGACTCCGCGCGGGTGGCGGCGATGGCCCGGAGCGGCTCCCGCGGGCCGAGGCGCCGGCACGAGACGAGCCCAGCTTCACGAACCCACCACATTATAGATCGAGCGATCAAGAATAATTGACTTTGGGAATCCCTGCGGCCAGGAGCGTGGCCTCGGCGGTCTGGCGGAGGATATCCACCGGAACTCGGGCCTTTGCTGCAACGAGCAGGCCGAGTGTGGCACAGGTCAGGAGCCGGGCGGCCGCCTGGGGATCCTTCAGCCCGCTAGCCGTGACGTGCCCCTGGGCCTGGGCCCGTTCAAAGGCCGTGCGGAACCCGGCATCCAACCGCCGCAGGTGCTCGGTCACCCGGGAGTGGACCTGGGTGTCTCGGGGCGCCACCTCGATCGCGCTGTTCACCATGAAGCAAGCAGGCGGGCTAGCTTGGGCCTGGTAGTCGATCAGGCGTTCAAAAAACCCACGAATGGCATGCGCTCCGCCCGCCTCGAGACGGCTCAGGAGGTACGAGACCGGGACGGCCGAATACCGATCCAGCGCCTGCCGGTAGAGATCGATCTTGTTGCCGAAGGTGTCGTAGAGGCTTTGGCGGCCGATCCCGAGGTGACGCTCGAGGTCGGCCAACGAGGTGGCCTCGTAGCCCTGGCGCCAGAACAGGTCCATGGCTCGGTCGAGGGTCGAGGTCTGGTCGAATTCCTTGGGACGTGCCACGCCGCGGTCCTCCGATTCGGGATCTCACGGTCAAGAGTGGTAATTTTTGATCTAATAGTCAAGAAAAATAGATAGGTGGGCAAGACGAAGCCCCCCGCCCTCATGGAGAGGGCGGGGGGCTTCGATGCAGCCGCGTCAGTCTTCTACGATGATGAGATACTTCGACGGCGCCCAGAAGTCGTCCGCCGAGGCGATTGCGATGCCGCCCTTCACCTTGGCGTTCTTCTCGATGGGTGTCGCCAGATACGCCAGGTTCTGCCGCGAAATGATCTTGTACTCCTTGTCCGGTTGCGGGAAGGTGATCTCGGTGAGCTCACGCTTGTCCGCGCGGGTAAACAGGCTGTCGCTCAGGGTCCGGGCCGGCTGGAGACTCTTCCCGCCGAAGAAGAGGAACTTGCTGCCCTCTTCAACCGCGACGCCGCTGGCGATCAGGTCCTGCTTGCTGCCGATCACGTAGTAGACCGTCTTGTCCTTGACGTTGAGGGTCTCGACCGTGTCCAGGAGCGCCACATTCTCGGTAGCGATGGAGTCCTTCTCCTGGGCCAGCTGGACGTTCCGCTGCTCGAGCTCCGAGACCTGCCCCACCAGGGACTGAATGGTCAGCCGCTGGGTCTCGATGATGTTCTGGAAGCCCGAGATGTCGAAGGTCAGGCTGTCCATGCCCTTGGTCAGCGAGCGGATCTTGCTCTGGCTCGCCCGCAGGCGGGCTTCACTCTCGTCGACCCGGCTAGCCAGGTCCTTGATCTTGCCGAGCAAGACCTCACGGTTGGTCATCGGGCCAGACTCGGGGGACACGACCGCAACGCCGCCCTTCCGATCCTTGACCTTGGCGACCTCCGCGCCGATGTCGCTCAGGAGCTTGCTGTTCTCCACCACCTCGCCCAGCAGGCTATCCTTCTCGGCGGAGACCAGGCTCAACTGTTCGATCTTCTGGTTCAATTCCTCGACCACCTGCTCATGCGCGGCCTGATTACAGCCGACGAGCATGAGTGGCACGGCGAGCATGAACGCTCCCAGCTTGACGATACCGCGACTCACATACATTGGCACATTCTCCTTCATATTCGCAGATGAGGCCAGGCAGGCGTAGGGACCAGGCCAGTTGAGCATCCATTAAAGATGCGCTAGTGCCACGGGAAAGAGTAGGCGCAATCATAACGTCATGTTGGTGAACGTGTTACGCTTCTGCACTCCGCCCCCCCGCCCCGCGTCGCCTTCGGCGCGACCGGCGACCATGCCAAATTCCGTCTGACTCCTGCCCCGGTCTCCGGGTACACTACTCCGTTTTCACTCGAGGTTGGGACACCCCCGAATGAGCACCGACCCCACCCACGGTACCCATCCCCAGCTCGCCGGCTTCCCAGTCGTCCTGACCCTACCTGTCCAGTGGGGTGAGATGGACGCGTATGGACACGTCAACAACGCGGTCCTCTTTCGTTATTTCGAGTCCGCGCGAATCGCCTACCTCGAGCGGTGCGGGTTCATCGATTCGATGGAGCAGGACCGTGTGGGTGCCATCCTGCATTCCACCGCCTGCCGGTTCCGGCTGCCGTTGTTTTACCCGGACACGGTCCAGGTCGGGGCGCGGGCCACCGACGTCGGGCCCGATCGATTCACGATGGAATACCGCGTCGTGTCGTTCGACAAGAATGCGGTGGCCGCCGAGGGGCACGGCGTGATCGTATCCTACGACTACACGCACGCCCGCAAGGCGGACCTTCCGTTGGCCATCCGGCGGAAGATCGCATTGCTCGAGGGCGAACGCGATTCCCGGTCTACCTGACCATGTCAGATTCAGCCCTCAGCTTTGACGACGTCTCCAAGCGGTACGGCGATTCCGGCGTGGGCGTCCGGACCGCTCTCGCCGCCGTCTCGTTCGACGTCGCGCGAGGAGAAACCATCGCCATTGTCGGCCGAAGCGGCAGTGGAAAGTCCACCTTGCTTCACCTCGCGGCCGGCATCGACCTCCCCACCTCGGGCCGCGTCCGGGCGTTCGGCAGGGATCTCGCCGGCATGACCGAGCGTGAACGGGCCCGGTTCCGCCGCGACGACGTGGGCCTCGTCTTCCAGTTCTTCCACCTGATGCCGCACCTCTCCGTCCGCGAGAACGTGGCCCTGCCGGCGCTGATTGCCAGGAGCAAACCCGCGGTCTTCGAGCCGCGCGTCAGGGATTTGCTCGAGCGGGTGTCGTTAGCGGACCGAGCCAAGGATTCAGTTCAGGAGCTGAGCGGCGGGGAGATGCAGCGGGTTGCCATCTGTCGTGCTCTCGTCCGGCGCCCCAGGCTGCTGCTCGCCGACGAGCCAACGGGCAATCTCGATGACCTGACCGGGCGATCCGTGATGGACCTCATGATGCAATTGGTCAGCGATGAGGGCGCGACCCTGGTCTTCGTGACGCACAGCGCCGAAATGGCAAGCCGAGCCGACACGGTGTGGTCGCTTCATAGCGGGAGACTCGCTCGCGCGTGATACGGTATCTCCTCGCCACCCTTCGTGCCCGCCTCAAGCGAGGAAAGGCGCTCTTTCTCCTGACCGCGTTCGGCGTGACGCTGGGTGTTGCGGCCGTTTTGTCGATCCAGATTATCAATCGCAATGCCCTTGCCGCGTTCCGAGGAAGTCTCGAAGCCGTGAGCGGGCAAGCGGACCTGTCGATTGTGGGAACGACGGTCACGTTTCCCGAGGCCCTGTACGTGAACGTCCTCGCCGACAGCGGCGTTGCGGCCGCCTGGCCGGTGTACCGGACGGCGGTTGCGATAGCCGGGCGCACCGAGGCGTTCCTCGAGGTGGTCGGCGTCGACCTGTTCCAAAGCTCCGGCCTGCCGGTCGATCCCGGGGTGGGCGATCTCGGCGCCGCTCTCAGGGTGCCTGGCTGGGTCGCGCTGACACCGAGTTTCGCCGGTGTGCTGGGGCTGCATGTGGGTGATACGATGTCGGTATCCACCGGGTCGCGGCGTGTGACGCTCGTGGTCGGAGCGCTAGTGGATTTTCAATCCGTGGCGCCGCTCGCAAGCAGTAAGCTGGCAGTCATGGATATTGCGCAGGCCCAGGCGTTGTTTGGATCGCCGGGAGCAATCAGCCAAATCGATGTGCTCCTCCAAGACGGGGCACCGGTGGAAACCGTCCGCGCCCGGCTCAGTGACGCGCTCGGCCCCGGCGTCGAGGTGCTCACCCCGGTCCAACGAGAACAACAAGCGTCGAATTTGCTCGGGGCCTTCCGGCTGAACCTTACCGCCCTGAGCCTGATCAGCTTGTTCGTCGGTCTGTTCCTGGTGTTCAGCAGCACCCAGGCTTCCCTGGTCAGGCGCCGGGCGGAATTCGGATTGCTGCGCTCGCTCGGCGCTACGCGAAGCCAGGTGCTGACCATCATCTTGGTAGAAGTGGCGCTCCTGGGGGCAGTCGGTGTGGCGGTAGGGTTGCCGTTGGGGTATTGGGTGGCGGCAGTGAACGTGGACGCCGTCAGCGCCACGATCTCCAATCTCTATTTGCTGAACGAAATCGAGACCCTGGAGCTTCCCCTGGCACTCTACGCGCTGGCGACGGCCATCGGGGTCGGGGGCGCACTGATCGCCGCACTGCAACCAGCGATCGAGATGAGCCGCCGCGACCCGAGTTCTTTGCTCACGCCGTTTACTCTGCATGAGCGGTTGAAGACGGCTGCCGGGCCGCTCTTCCTGGCCGGCATCGGGCTCTTGGCTCTGACGGCGCTCTGGTACGTGACCCTGGGGCACGGGTGGCGTCCCGCGGGGTTTGCCTTGGCCGTGAGCCTCCTGGTCAGCCTCTCGCTCCTCACGCCCCGGATGATCCGCGCGGTGACCAGTCCGCTTCGCGTTCGGCACCTCGGATTGGCGTACAGTCTGAAAACCCTTGGAGCCCGACTCCAGACCACATCCATCGCGGTCGCCTCCGTCGCCATCGCCGTCAGCATGCTCGTCGGGATCACCCTGATGGTGGGGAGCTTCCGCCGCACGGTCGATGTCTGGATCGGGACCACGGTTCGCGCGGATGTGTACATCACGTCCGAATCGTGGGCTCGCTCCGTCAGCGCCGCGCCGTTGGATGACCAATTGGTGGCAGCGTTGAGCACGTTGCCGGGGGTCGTCGCGGTGGATCGACTGCGGGCGCTGTCCCCAACCATCGGAGGACGTCGGATCTTCCTTGCCGGGGTCGACCTATCGCTTCCCCTCGCGGGTCGATTCTCTCTGTTGGCGGGCAACGACAGCGCGGCAGGCGCCGCCGTCCGTGATAGCGGCGCCGCGTTGATCAGCGAGCCCTTGTCCCGCAGGCTGGGCATTGCCGTCGGGGATACCCTCGCCGTGAGCCGGCCCGGCGGTACGGTGGCGCTTTCCGTTGCCGGCGTCTATTACGACTACGGGAACGAATCGGGAGCGGCGGTGATCGACCTCCGCACCATGGACCAGGCGTTCGGCCCCGGGCAAATCAGCAACATCGCGCTTTACCTCGACCAACGCACCGATGCGGAGGCCATGGTCGACCAGATTCGAGCACGGTATCCGGACGTTCCGCTCCAGGTGCGCAGTAACCGACAGCTCCGGGCCGAAGTGCTCAACATCTTCGATCAGACATTTGCCATCACGCGCATCCTTCAGGCCATGAGCTTGATCGTGGCCGCCGCAGGGATCGCGCTCACGTTGGTGGTACTGGCGCGTGAGCGCCTGTCCGAACTAGCACTCTACCGCGCCCTGGGAGCCACCCGGGACCAGATCTTTCGCATCTTCGTGGGCAAAGGCCTGGCGATGGGCGTCGTGGCGTTGGTCCTGGGTGCGGTGGGAGGATTGATTCTCGCCTGCATCCTGATCTACGTCGTCAACCGCTCCTACTTCGGCTGGACCATCCAGTTCTACTGGCCGGTGCTCGAACTGGTGCAACAAGCGGGGACGATCCTCTTGGCCGCCGTTGTCGCGAGTCTCTTTCCGGCCCTGCGCGCCTCTCGTACTCCCGCGACAGAATTGAGCAGGGACGACCTGTGATGCCGAATGCGGGGACGGCGCGTCTCTCGCGCATGCCGCGTACCGGTGCCGGCTGTTGGCTCATGCTCGCCGCCGTGACCAGCAGCCCGGCACTCGCGCAGGCGCCGGACTGGACCTATGCCAAGCCGGGGTTTGAGTGGCAGTTTCCCCGAGACCACTGGGCGCACACCGGCTACAAGACGGAGTGGTGGTACTTCACGGGCCAGCTGACGGATACGTCGGACTCGACCCGGCGATTCGGCTATCAGTTCACATTCTTTCGGGTCGGAGTCAGCCCTGACTCCCTGCCGATCAACTCCACCTGGGCCGTGACGGATCTGGTCATGGGGCATGCCGCGTTGACCGATCTCGCGACCGGAACGCACCGATTCTCCGAGCTGGTATACCGGGCCAACGGGCTCCTCGGAGGGTTCCCCCAACCGCAAGACAGCGTGGTCGCCTGGAGTCGCGCACCCGCCGGTACCGATGGCGTGTGGGAACTGCGCTGGGTCGACCAGCGCTTCGCCTTCAATGCGATCGATGACCGCGCCGGATTCGCATTCACTCTCGAGACGCGGCCGGAGAAACCGTTGGTGTTTCAGGGTCCCAATGGCTACAGCCGCAAAGGCAACAGCCAAACGGCGGCGAGCTTGTACTACAGCTTCACGCGGCTCGGCACGAGCGGTACGGTCACCATCGACGGGAAGGAGTACACGATCGGCGGTGAGAGCTGGATGGACAAGGAATTCGGGTCCAATCAGCTGACCGGAAACCAGGTGGGGTGGGACTGGTTCAGCCTCCGGCTGAACGATGGCCGAGACGTGATGGTCTATCGGCTGCGAGACCGTGACGGGACCACCGACTTCGCGCGGGCGACCGTCGTGAGCCCAGAGGGAACACCGCGTTTCCAGGGTGGAGATGCGTGGGATGTGGAAGTTCTCGATACCTGGCGCAGCCCGGCCACCGGCGCGGAGTACCCGATCCGTTGGCGCATCGGGGCCCGCGACGAGGGGATCTCGTTCGTCGTCACGGCGGAGCTTCCGGATCAGGAGAACGTCAGCCGCCTCGTTCCAGGGCTCTTCTACTGGGAAGGCTCGGTCGTCGTTACCGATGAAAGCGGCCTACCCTTGGGAGTCGGGTACGTCGAACTCACCGGGTACGGCACGGCCGCTCCTCCGGCCATATAGGCCTCCCTCGTGGGTCGCCGGCTCCTTTCGCTCCGGTTGATCAGTCGTTGAGCAAGGGGTTCCGAAAGAATCCAGGCGGTCGGCCCGGCGAGCCGCTTCAGGCTAGGCTTCTCGACGGTCGGTCGGGTCGCGGGGAACCGGACCAGTCCTTCGCGCGGCATCCCGCAGATCGTGGAGGAACGCGCGTGCATCCACCACCACCACCCGGTCCGGATAGGCGAAGACGGGATTGGCTTCGATTTCTTCGATTTCGGGATGCGCGAGGGCGCAGGCAGCCACGCCAAGGATTGCGTGGATCAACGCCTGGCGATCGGCGCCGGGGCGGCCGCGGAAACCGGCGATGAGCGGGGCCAACTGAATCTCTTCGAGCATCTCCGCGACATCGTCTCGGTTGACCGGGAGCCTGCGATGGGTCGCGTCCTGCAGCACCTCGACGGCAATGCCCCCCGCGCCAACCGTGAGGACGGGGCCGTATTGCTGGTCGCGCTTGACGCCCACGATCAGCTCCACCACGGGCGACGGCAGCATGGGCGACACCAAGACGCCCCGGAGATCCGGTGCCACGCCGCGCGCAACCGCGTACTGCGCTGCCGCCTCGAGGACCTGGTTGAATGCCCGGCGTGCCTGGTCCTCGCCCTCGATGTCGAGGGCGACTCCGCCTGCCTCGGTCTTATGGGACAGGGTGGGTGATACGATCTTGAGCACCACGGGTTGGGCGAGCTGGGCGGCAGCCTGGACGGTCTGATCGGCCGTCCTGGCGAAGATGGCCGGTACGACCGGGACCCCCTGCTCCGCCAGGAGCTCGCGGACTTCGATTTCCATGAGCGTACTGCGGGCCTCCCGCCGGGCCGCGGTAATCGCGGGGGGCTCGGTCTGCCGAGGTGCCAGTGGAGCCGCAGGGAGCGGCCGGCGTTGGAGAAACCGCCCCCGGGTGTAGGTCGCCCTGAGGCAGCGGGCCCCAATCTCGAGCGACGTGACCACAGGAATACCCTGGCGGCGGAGCAGGGTGAGGGGCTCGGAAGGTCCGCCGGCATAGAGGGAGTGAATGACCAGTGGCTTGCCCGCGGATGCCATGATGCTGCACATCTGTTCGGCCGCGCGACGCTCGTACGAGGCCAGCTCCTCCGCGAAGCGTATCGCGTACCCGCCGAAGAGTCCCACGATCAGCACGCCACCCACGTTAGGGTCCGGGGCGAGAATCTCCAGGGCCCGGGCGAGCACTGAAGGATCGCGATCCGCGGCGCCAGCCACGTCGATCGGATTCGAGACGCTCGCCGCTCGGCCCAGCAAACGTTTCAGCTGTTGGGCGGTGGCAGACCCAAGCTCGGCCAGCTCCACGCCGAGTTCGGCCAGCGCATCGGCGGCCAACGTACCGTGGCCCCCGCCGTCGGAGAGAATGACGGCCCCCGTGCCCGCCTGCATGACCGGCTGATTGACCAGGGTGAAGCCGACTGGGACGAGTTCATCCGATCGTTGCACTTCGATGATTCCGCTCTGGCGGAGGGCGGCACGGAGCACCGGATACGAGCCGGCGATGGCGCCGGTGTGCGATCGGGCCGACACTATCCCTCGGGGAGAGCGGCCGCCCTTGAGAAGCACGATGGGGAGTTGCGCGCTCAACCCACGGGCGACATCGATGAATCGCTGGCCATCGCGAAATCCCTCCACGTACATCAACGCAACGCGGGTGTGGCCGTCGGTTGCGGCGTATTCGAGGTATTCGTGGAACGCGATGTCCGATTCGTTGCCGACGCCGACGTAGAGCGAGATCCCAAGCGCGTCCCGTACACACTCTCGCAGGATCTCGAGCCCCACGTTGCCCGACTGGGAGAAGAGCGCAAGGTGTCCGGCGGGAACATCGGGCACCCCGACCAGGTTGAGGCCCGAAGCTGTGTTAAGCACGCCCGACGTATTGGGCCCAACGAGCCGGAGCCCCGTGCGGTGCACGACCTCGAGAATCTGGCGCTCGAGGTCGCTGCCCTCTTCACCGGACTCACGGAAGCCAACCGCGGAGATCACGGCGCCACGTATCCCGCGACTGGCACACGCCGTCAGCACCTGCGGGACCGCCGCCGCCGGAGTGCAGACGAAAGCGAGATCGGGAGCGCATGGGAGTTCTGCGACCGACTTGGCGACGGGAACACCCAGGATCTCGCCGCCGGCCGGGTTGACGGCAAAGAGCCTGCCGGCAAAGCCGGAGGCCTGCAGGGTCTTGATGGCCTGGTACCCGCGTTTGGTGGGGTCGCGCGAGGCCCCGATGACGGCAACCGACTCGGGATCGAGCACAGCGCCGAGCGACGCCCTCGTGCTAGGAACCGGTGAAACGTGGCTCGCGTCGTTCATGGAACGCGTTGATTCCCTCGCGCCAGTCGCGCGTCTGCATGCATTCGAGGAGCGCCTCGCCTTCCTCGGCCAGTGCCGCGTCTCGGTCGATCGCGCCTGCGCGATCGAACAGTCGCTTGGCCAAGGCGAGCGACAGTGGAGCCATGGCGGCGAGCCTTACCGCCAGGCTCGTCGCTGTCTCCCCTACCTGTGCGCTTGGAACGCATTGGTTGGCCAGTCCGAGCCGGACCGCTTCCTTCCCCTCGATGAAGTCCGCTAGGAACACCAATTCCTTGGCCTTGGCGAGGCCGACACGCTCGGCCAGTGTGTACGTTACCCCACCACCCACGAAGGTGCCCAGCGCGATTTCGGGAAGCCGAAGCTTGGCTTCTTCCGCCACGATGATGAGGTCGCATGAGAGCGCGAGTTCCAGGCCGGCGCCGATAGCGTGGCCGTTGACTGCCGCGACCACCGGTTTCGGCAGCGTCTGGAGCTGTCGGTTGGCCTGCTGCGCGGCAGCGATGTAGTATCGCCGCTCGTCCGGAGTGGGCTCCGTCTCGCCGTGAGCCTTGAGGTCGGCGCCCACCGAGAACGCCCGTCCGGCTCCGGTGATCACCAGGGCTCGGGTGGAGGAGTCGCTCGAGATAGTGCGCAGGGATTCGGTCAGCGAGTCGTACAGAGGAAGGCTGACTGCGTTGAGACGGGCCGGCCGGTTCAGGGTCAGGGTGGTGACCGCACCGTCACGTCGAACGAGAACTGGTGCCGATTCAGGCGGCTCCACTGACACCTCGTGGTCGTTGAAGGACCTGGTGGATGCGCTCTGCTCGCTTCGCAGAATAGCCCCACGGAAAGGGCGACGCCACCGCGATGGGCGCCGGCGGGGCTAGGACGATCACACTCCGCGGGGCAGAGCCGCCCGCACGGCGTCCGCACTGTGTTGAGCGAGCCGGTCGGCCAGGCCCTGGAGCTCTCGGTATCGCTTGCGGGTCGCATTCCGGAAGATGGTGCGGGCCAACAGGTAGGACCCGCTGACCCAAACCACGGTCAGGATCCCGGCGGCCACGGGAGAACCCAGGGCACCCATGCCCACGCCCATCGTGATGCCCATCCCTCCGCCGCCCATGCCGCCCATGATCCCACCGAATGTTCCGCCGGCGAAGTTCCGCATCCTCTCGCTGATCCTGATTCTGGTCTGGCCGGCCCGAGGTGTGATGGTTACGTGAACGTCGCGCGCGACATTCCCCATGGCGGCGCTGTTCCACGTCAGCGACTTGCCGAGCGTGCTGACACTGCCCACGTGTCCAAGCGTATTCCGTATCTCTTCGACGAGCATGAGGTACTCGGACTCGGGGACCTCTCCGTCGACCGTGCACTCGACATCGAGTGTCGTTGGACCTCCGAGAAACGGATTGGGGCGAAGCGGGGCTTGGTCGCGCGGCTCCATTGCGCGGGCGGCGGAACGCACATGCTCGGGGGGGATGCCGACATCCGCCGCGATCTGCTGCACCGTGCCCAGGGTCAGTGCATCGGTCTGGGTCGGATTGCGTGCCTCGAGGTCGGCGGCGCGACCGACGATGTGGTCGACCTCGGTCCTACTGTAACGACGCACTCCCATGGGTCGTTCCAGGGCCTCGACAAACTCCGTCGGGGTCGCGAACCGCTGCTCTGGTCGAAGGGCCAGTGCCTTGACTAGCGCCCGCTCCACCTGACTCGGCAGGGTGTCGAGCCGGTCGCGGTGTTCCGGCTGGGCGTCGACGAAGCGCTCCAGGCGAAGGGCTTCATCCGACGGCCACATGTCGGGTGGGCTTCCGATCAACATTTCGTAGGTGACACACGCCAAGCCGTAGACATCAGCGGCTGGACCAATGTCGGTGCGCCCGATGGCTTGTTCGGGACTCATGTATCCCGGCGTGCCGAGCGGAACGCCGGTCCGGGTAAGGTGCTGCACTCCGGCGGAGCCCACCGCTCTGGCAATGCCGAAGTCGGCTACCACGGCGTGCCCCTCGGAGAACAAGATATTCTCGGGCTTGATATCCCGATGTACCAGGCCTTTGCGGTGGGCGTAGGAGAGTGCATCGGCCACTTGGCGTGTGATGGCGAGCGCGTCGGGCAGCGCCAGAATTCCGCTTCGTTCGAGCCGCCGCCGCAGCGACTCTCCCTGGACCAACGGCATGACGTAGTAGAGGAACCCGGCGGCCTCGCCCGAATCGATGAGGGTCAGGACGTGGGGGTGAGTAAGCTGGGCCGCGATCTCGATCTCTTTCAGGAATCGGTCGGGCCCCAGCGTTGCGGCGAGATCCGAGCGGAGCACCTTGATGGCGACCGAACGATTGTGCTTGATGTCTCGCGCCACGTACACCGTGGCCATCCCGCCCCGTCCCAGCTCCCGTTGGATCTGATAGCGGCTGGCCAGGGCGGCGGCGAGTGGTTCAGGGATCGTGGTCATGGCTCACCAAATTAGCGCCGGGAGCCGACGGAAGGCGAGTCAGAGCGCGAGTAGGGGGCCTAACGCACCGAGCCCGCCGCAGAAGGGCAGGCTCAGGTTCTCGCGATCGGTGATGGATGTCTCGAACCCGATCTAGGGCTTGGACGCGCTCCGGGTCGTGGACTTGGATCCCTCGTAAATGTTGAGGAGCAGGCCGGACGAGTCGGCCTTCAACTGGAGTTTCGAGGAATCGGCGCCACCCTTCGCATCGATGACCACGCCCGAGGAATCCGCCCGCATGAAGAATTTGGCGCCGCTCGCTTCGTCCGCAATGTGCAGGACGGCTCCGTCGGAATCGGCCTTGAACTGAAGACCGGCCTGCTTCAGCGCATCCCACACGTTGATCGTAAGGCCGCCCGAGTCCGCCTTGATCTGGGCGATGGCCTGCGCTAGCTGCTCCATGGCATGCGGTTGAACATGCTGGGCGTGTTGGGCGTAGTCATCGTGCTGCCACCGAGCTACTTCTTTGGCTGGGATGAAAAGCGCTCGGACAATGCCGGTTTCTTCGACCGTCACCGTTCCGAACGAGACGAACTCACCGCTCTGGGCCACCGTCTGGTCCAGACACTCGAACGAGGTCTTCGGATTGAAGTTCCCGATACCGCTGGTTGCCAGGGTGCAGTCCCGCAGTTTGTCGACCACGGCCCGATCCTCGACCCGGACGTCGAGATCCACGCCACGGACGACCTCGGGCGAGCTACGAAGGAACTGGACCTCACGAATGGTGCCTACCTCGCGACCGCCGAGCCTGAAGGGCACGAAGGCAAGCGGGATGCTGATCGGGTCAGCAGATTCCAGGGTGCGTTCGACCATCCGTGCGCCCTCGCGGCCGGCGCGCATGATCACCAACCCGGAGACGAAGACCGCCAGAACACCGAACGCGATGCCGATCCAGTAACGTCGCATGGGAAGACCTCGGATCATGGGGGCGGTGACCGATTCACCGCTCGTTTCATACCGTAACGAATGTTTGCCCCATATTGTTTCACCCTGGCTCACACCGAGAGGACTGGCAGCCAAAGCATTGAACTATCGTGACTTGAGTCGTTGCTCGTCGGGAGGCTGACGCATCGAGATCCGCTACCCCGGGGCGCGACGCTAGTTTCATGCGGGTCATTTGCTTACAGGAGGCTTCATGCACTCGGGATTGGTAGTAGGCCTATCTGCGTTGGCCCTGGCACCGATATCGGGCCAGGCGCAAGAGCGGCCGCCGCTCAGGCCGGTTTCGACATACTCGATCGTGGCTCGCGACTCGGCCACCGGGGAACTCGGAGTCGCGGTTCAATCCCACTGGTTCTCGGTCGGCCCCCTGGTGCCGTGGGCCGAGGCCGGCGTCGGCGCGGTGGCGACCCAATCGTTCATCGAGCCTGGGTATGGGCCGTTGGGGCTCGACCTCATGCGCCTCGGGCGGACCGCTCCCGAGGCTCTCCGTGCGCTGGTATCGACCGATGGCGATTCGATGGTTCGGCAGGTTGCGATGATCGATGCCCAGGGGAGGGTGGCGGCGCACACTGGGAGCCGGTCCATCCAGGCGGCCGGACACCGGTTGGGCGCCCAGTATTCCGTGCAAGCCAATCTCATGGAACGGCCTACCGTGTGGGACGCGATGGCACGGGCATATGAAACGGCGAGTGGCGACCTGGCCGATCGCTTGCTCGCGGCGCTTATCGCTGCCGAGGGCGAAGGTGGCGACATCCGCGGCCGCCAGTCGGCGGCACTCCTGGTCGTCCGCGGCCGCGGAACGGGGCGTCCTTGGGTTGACCGCAGATTCGATCTCAGGGTTGAGGACCATCCTGATCCTGTCGGTGAATTGCGTCGTCTGGTGCAGCTCGCACGCGCCTATGAGCACTTGAACGAGGGTGACGCACACGTCACCCAAAACGACCTCGAGCGGGCCTTGGTGTCCTATGGCAAGGCAACAACCCTCGTGCCGGATAGTGCGACCAATGGCGAGGCAGCGTTCTGGACCGGAGTGACGCTGGCAGGGGCAGGGAGGGTGGATGAGGGGGTGGCCTACCTTACGCGGGCGTATCGGTCAGATGCTCGGTGGGCGGTCCTCCTCCGGCGGCTTCCGGCCGCTGGGCTGCTCCCGGCCGACTCGAGCCTGGTCGAGCGGTTGGTGCGCGGCATGCGAGGAGGGAACTGACCGGGGTCCTCTAGGTGAAGATTCGGAGGATCCAACGCCAGACCTTTTCGAGCAAGAAACCGAACACGATTTTCCACACGCGGGACGCTCCTCATTCCTGGACTCGGGACCGGACGAGGGCACCCCGCTACTTGTTTCAACCTGTGACGATTTCGCGCAGGGGAGGGCGCCAAGACGCCCCTTCGAAGCCCCAATCCATCTACTGCAGAATGACAAATAATCATACACTCTGAAGAGTCCGGGTGACAATTATGTAATATTTGATGGCACAACAGATTGTACTAGATTGTGGGAGGGAACTCGGCTCACAGTACGTCTATTTTTTAGGACTACTGAACCGAGTCTACCTGCCAAATGGCTGGCGCTCCTGCTGGAGTCGGTGGGAGGGAGGAACCAGCCATTGCTTGGCCCACTGGGATTCGCGAGGCGAGCATGGTCGTCCCCAGCCAGATGTCGACCCGCCAATTCCCGCCGTCGCTCAGGCTCAGGCTTCGCATGGCGCACGCCTCGGCTTGGGAGTCCCTCATCGCGACGCACACCGCCCAGGCCATGCAGTTCATTCACGAGTTCGCGCCGCGACTGCCGGTGCTCGGTGCCCTCGATCTGTACTTCCGGGTCGTCGCCGTGCCAGGCTCGATGGAAGAGGTGGTGCGGAACCGCGCCTTGAGTGGGATCGAGTTGGCGTGGTTGCCGCCGCGCATCCGGGGCCCGGGCACTAGGCCACGGCCGTGGTCCCGGCTCGACCTGCTCCTCAAGCACGTGCGCTTCCGACATCGCATTCAGGCGGAGACGCTCGAACTCGCGCGACTGGCCGGAGCGCGCGCCGCGGACGAAGTGCTGGACACCCACGTGACTAATGTCTTGAACCTTACACAGCTCTTGTCCGGCCACCTGTCGCTCGAGCGCACGGTGGTCCACTACACGCGGGAGTTCGACGTGTCGGCGCCCGTTGCGGCCTGGGTCAAGCAGCGGGTGCAGGCGGAACTTGCTTCGGAGCGTCTCGCCGAACGATCCAACAAAGCCAGTGCTCCGCCCACCCAGATCGCTGGTCTGGTGGTTGGGTACCCTGCTCCGGACGGGGGCTAGGCAATCGGTGGCAGCTGCGATCAGCCCTGGTTACGTGCCGCGGCACGGCTCAGGAGTTCGCGAGTAAAGCGATCTCGTTCGTCCGGGGTCACCACAATCGTCCCATCGGTCGTCGTGATGACCACGGCCCCGCGGGCCTTGGTGCCGTACATCGTGTAGTTGCCCAAGGTCCGGCTGTTGAACGCACCCCAGATGCCGAAGAAGCCGCTATTGCCACCGGGGGGCCGTTTGAACGAGGTCCCGAGCCACGCCTCGCTCGATTGGACGGTGCGCACGACGGCATAGGGAAACTCCACGGCCCCGATAGGCCGTTCGATTCGGAGGCCGTCATCGGTCAGAACGATTGCGATCGGAGTGTAGATGTATGCCACCGCAGCTATGGCAACGCAGACGGTGATGACGAGGAGAAGTGCCAGCGCGCTGATTCCCCTGGGCGCCGTGGCAAACGCCAGCCAGATGCTCACAGCCAGCAGTGCAAATAGGATGAGAATGATGCCGGTCATGATCGTCACGAACCAGTCCTGCGACATCCGGTACGATGACATGAGCATTCCGCGCGCCGGGAGGGCCAATCGAATTTCGAATCGGAAGGCAAGGTAACACCGGGGGCCAAACGGCAGGGAATTCCCCGCCGTTCGGGTGGTCATCTTCCGTTGAGAAAGGGGCACACTTGAGAAAGGGGCACACTGGGTGATTGGCTGAGGCCGTGTGCGAGCAGTCCGGTCCCGGACGTCACCAGCCATCGAGGAGCCGCCTTTGATGATATCGATGAAATGGGTTGTGGTTCCGCTCTGCATGACGGCGGCCGCGTGCCTCACCGACGGTGGAGCAGGCCGCGGGGCGCAGGTGTCCGGCGAGCTGGACCACGCGGACAACGCTCGCGATCTGACCCTGCCGACGGGTGACGCCGAGGTTCTGTCGGTCTCAGCGATGGAACTCGGTCGGCTCGAGGTGAATGAGGCGCCGGTTCGTTCTGGGACGGCGGGAGAGAAGCCGGTGGTTTCCGTATCCGAGCGGGTAGCGTATACCCTCCGGCCGGCTGCGGCCGCTTTGCCGGAGGCTCTGACGGTTGAGCTCTCGCCACTCCACGAAACTCCGATCTCCGCGGCGGTTCGAGTCGCGGCACTGCCCCGTGGGAGGACCGTTGGCGCCCCGACGCCTGAGCCAATCGTGTTGAGCAGGCCAGGGCATGTTAGCCTCGACGAGCCCTATGAATTCGCGGGGCTGGCTCGGGCGTACACGCCCGAAGAGGCTCGCGGGATCGGGATTCGCCGGCGAGGTGGTTCATGTGGACCCACCCGTGGCCTCTGGGCAGGACAATAGAATGCCTCGGTTCTGATACCCCTCGTTGCCGAGGCTGAACATCCGCGGTCCGACGTCGGGTCGCGGATGTTCCTTTTGGTGGGTCAGGCCGAGGCTTGGATCAACTGGAGCACCGCTTCTTCGTCGGCACGGAGCTCATGGGCCCGCCGCGACAACCGCGGGGTCGTGGATGGAGGTGACGGCGGGATGACTTGCCCGGCCAAGTACTGCTCCAAGATTACCGGATGCACATAGTACTTGCGGCAGACCGCCCGCGTGTTGCCGAGGAGCTTGGCCACCCCATCGATGACCTTGACGATGTTGGATTTTCCCTCCCGGAGGGTAGCGGCCGGTCCGACGTCCCGGAGTGCGCGAGCGGCAAGCATGGTTCCGGCCCAGGTTCGAAAGTCTTTGGCGCTCAGTTCTTCGCCGCCTGAGGCACGCTGCAAGTACTCGTTGATGTCGCCGGAGTCTACCGTCACGCGGCGGCCGTCCTCACCGAGATACTGAAACAGCTCTTCTCCCGGAATCGTTTGGCAGCGCTGGACGATCCGGGCGATCCGCTTATCGGTAATGGACGCGGCGTGTCGGACACCGCTCTTGCCGCGAAACTCAAAGCGGACCTCCGACCCGGTTACATCCACGTGGCGTCGCCGGAGTGTCGTCAGGCCGAACGACTTGTTGTTGCGGGCGTATTGGTCGTTGCCGACGCGGAACAGGGTGCGCTCCAGCAGCCACACGACCGTTGCCAGGACCTTCTCGCGCGGCAAGCCGTCGCGCCGAATGTCCCGCTCCACGTGCCGGCGAATGCGAGGGAGATGGCGGCTGAACTCCAGCATCCGGTTGAACTTGGTTTCGTCCTGCATCGCCCGGTATCGGCGGTGGTAGCGGTACTGCTTTCGGCCCTTCGCGTCGCGAGCGGTGGCTTGAATGTGGCCGTCCTCGGTGGCGCAGATCCACACGTCGGTCCAGGCGGGCGGCAAGGCCAGCGAGCGGATCCGTTCGAGCGTCGCCGCGTCGCGGATGAGCACGCCCTCTGGGCTCCGGTACCGGAACCCCTCGTCCGCCCCCTGGCGCCGGATGCCGGGCTCGGAATCCGTGATGTATCTGAGCCCGACCGCCTTGGCTGACTGGATCTTCGCTTGGGGCATCGTCGAACCGGTCTCCCTCGGTGACGGGGTGTCCTTGAGTATGAGCCCTGGACCGCATCCGCAAGAATCACTCCCGTCCTTGCCCCGGTGCTCCTCCGGGTCTTGCAGGCCGCGGTGGTCTGGTCAGTTGTCCAGATCAGATGGTCAAGAAAATGACCGGTTCTGCAAATTGACGTAGGTCATCTAAGACATTGTTTTACAGCTTTTTAGATATCTACTACCCGGATTGTGGTGGTTATCTTTAAGGCACCTTCATTCCGGCATAATTGGTGCAGGGCACTGCATGGAGGATCGCGGCTGGGCGATCGATGGTAAGTCGTTGTCCGACAAACTTTTAACAATCACGTAGCGCACGACTGACGAGGCGGGTCCTATGTACCGCATAATGCTGGAATCCGGCGAAGAAACCGTCTTGGAGAACGTCGAGGACCTGCTCTACGCCATCGGGAGCGGGGTGGTGAGCAACGCGGCGCAGATCTATCACGCCCAGGCCGAGAAATGGCTCCCGATCACGGTCCATCCGGACTACAAGCGGGCTACTCAGATCATCGGGGGCCAGTCGGCTCACCCGTCGGCCCGCAAGCGGACGTCGGACACCACACGTCGAACCCGGTGGGCCCGCGAATCGAAGCCGGATCGGCTCACGCCGCCGCCGTCCCTTCCGCCAGAGCTTCCGGCTCAGAGTCCGAAGCCGAGTTGGCGGCGCCCTCGTAGTAAGTCGCTCGATGGCCTGCCGCTCTTGGAGCCGGCCGACTCCTCGGACGAGTCGGCCGATCTCGACTTCGCGTTGGGACCCGAGCCACTGCCGCTCGAATCTGAACGTCGCGCCAGCACGCCTGTCTCTCCCGCCGATCCGACGCCGGTGCAAGCCGACGCGGAGACTGCCGCCAACGGGGGCACGCCACCCGTGCCTCTGTCTCCGGCGCCAATCGAGGCACTCTTACAGACGGCCACGGGCGACTTCGACCTGCCGGCGGCGAGCGCGCCGCCGGATTCCGGCGAGGTAGTTACCGGCGAGGCCGAGGAGTGGTTGCCGGACCTCGAGTTCCCAGACATGGTCTCACCGACCCCGATACGCGGCCGGAGCGCGGTGCGTGCCGATCGGTCGCGCGGATTGGGCCGGAAGGTGGTCGGCGCCGCGGGTTTACTTGGGATCGTTGTGGTCGGCTGGTTGGGGCTCAGCTTGCTCGGCGGCAAGACCGGTGGTGCCGAGGATGCCGGCCAGAGCTCCACAAGTTCACCGCCGGCCGATTCGGCCATGGCGCCAGCCGCGGCCAACCCGACGGGTGGGAACCAAGCGGTCTTGCCGGCCACGACTCGTGCGGTGGCAGGCGGCAGTGCCGCAGCAACTCGACCGAGCCGGAACGCCAGCTCTTCCGAAACCGCCTACGTGGCCGCCTACGCTGGCGCCAAAGCGCAGTTCGACTCGGTGATGTCGGGCGTGGACTTCAATGGCATGTTCGACGCGCCGCGACTGCAGACCGAGTCGGGGCTACTGACGGCGCTCAGCCAGATTCGGGCGACCATGAATGCGGTGCAGTTGTACCGCAGCCGCGAAATGGCGATTGAGGCAGCCCATCCTGGGGTCGAGGTCTCCGAACGGGAGCGTGCCGACGTTGCCGGTACGGTCGATTCGCTGCTGTCGGCGATGGATGCCACCTACGGCTTGCTGCTGAGCCAATACGGGCGCTATCGGCTGGCCGACGGCACCTTGCTCTTCTCGAACCCAGCGGCGGAACAGGAGTATGTGGATCTGACCCGGCGGATTGGGCGACACGGTCGGATCTTGCAACGGCTGAACCGCGAGCGGCCAACGCTGACGGGCACACGGATCGCGCAGGGGATGTCCGGTCCGAGCCTCCCGCGGCTGGGCACCGTAATCGAGGCACCGACCCTGAAGAAGCTCCCGAGCGTCAATGTCCAGATCGAAGGGCCGCAGTGGGACTCCATCGACGCCGAGCGGCGCGCTCGGCTGACGGACTCGATCATCAAGGCGGGAATGGAGCGTCCCCCACAGGCGCCAACACCCTAGCCCGTCTCCGAATTCGGTCTTAGTGGCTCTCTGCGGGTGCCGGGCCGCCACGGAGATGGACGGTCCGTTGGGGGAATGGAATCTCGATGCCCTCTAAGTCGAACCGGTTCTTGATGCGCCGGTTGAGTTCTCGCTTGACTTCCCATTGCCTGCCGGGTTTGGTGTCGACGACCACCCGCACATTGACCGCACTGTCCGCCAGCCCCTGCACGCCTTGCACGACCGGATCGGCGGTGAGGTCATCGGCCCATTCCTCGTCCTTCGTGAACTCGCGGCCGACATCGGCAAGCACGGCGATCACTTCGTCAACCCGCTCCCCATAGCCGACCCCGACGTCGAGGACCACACGCGACCATCCGCGGGTCTTGTTGCTGACCATGGCGATCTGGCCGTTGGGGATGATGTGGAGGACTCCCTCCACGTCACGGAGGGCGACGATTCGGAGGGTCATTCGCTCGACGACGCCGCTGGTTCCCCCGACTTCGATGATGTCGCCAACCCCGAATTGATTTTCCACGAGAATGAAGAACCCGCTGATCATGTCCCGCACCAGACTCTGCGCACCGAACGAGAGAGCGAGCCCGAAGACCCCGACGCCGGCGAGGAGCGGGCCGATGGGAAAGAACAAATTGAGGACGAGCAGTACCGCCGTTGCGATGATGCCGATGCGGGCTACGCTGTAGGCCAGCCCGGCTACGGTGCGGGCCCGCCTGGCGTCCTCGTAGGAATGCTCGCCCGTTCCCTCCTCTTCCTCCGACAAATGCCGCTCGAGGCGATGCATGAGGCCCTTGGAGACGCGGAGGGCGGCGAAGGCGAGCAGCAGGATGATCCCGGCGCGGAGCAGCTGCCTCACGAGCCATGCGACATCGACATCGAAGAGGTTGGCGATGCCAGAAAACACGCTTCCCGCCCCGGTGCTGAGCGCGGCGGTCGAGTCCTGAAGCACGGAGAGCAACATCATCATCGATGGATACCGGCTGAAGTAGGTGTGAAGGCGCTCGAGGCTCCTACGGCTCTGGCGGTCGGCTCAAGGAGCCATCCCCGAGCCAGCCCTTCCGGCGAAAATAGCTCAGCAGCGCAATCCCCACGGCCGCCATACCAGCCATCACGAGCGGATAGCCGAGGCTCCACTCGAGCTCCGGCATCCGGCGGAAGTTCATTCCATAGACGCCCGCAACGAACGTCAACGGGATAAAGATCGTCGCCATGATGGTCAGGACCCGCATGATGTCGTTCATCCGCATGTTCACGGTCGAGATGAACAACTCGGTGAGATCCGAGCTCCACTCACGGTACGATTCCACCAAGTCCAAAATACGCACGGCGTGGTCGCTGCAGTCGCGGAAATAGACCACCGAGTGCTCGGAGATGAGCGGCGAGGGCTCGCGCTGCAGCGTACTCAGGAAATCACGGACCGGCCAGATCGCTCGCCGCAGCCGCCGCAGCTCACGTTTGGTGGTTTGGACGTCGCCCAAGGCGTCGGTGGTCGGCCGATTGCCGATGTCCTGCTCGATGCTGTCGAGGAGATCCCCGTACGATTCGAGGACCGGGAAATAGCCGTCGATCACCGCGTCGATCAAGGAGTACGCGAGATAATCCGCTTCCCGGTTGCGGATTTGGCCGCGTTTCTCACGCAGCCGCTTGCGAATCGTGTCAAAGCTGTCTCCCGGGTACTCCTGGAAGGTCACGACGAAATCCTTACCTAGGAACAGGCTTATCTGTTCCGTTTCCAGCCGCTCGTGATACTCGGCCATGAGCAGAATGACGTACAGGTGATCGTCATAATCTTCGAGCTTCGGCCGCTGCCGGGTGTGGAGCACGTCTTCGAGGGCAAGCGGGTGGAGTCGGAACAGCTCCCCGATGGACTGCACCGTCTCGGCACTCCCCAACCCGTCGACATTCACCCACAAGACCGGATGACGCCCTGCCAACTGGTGGACTCGTTCGGGCGTCGTGAACTCCTCCTCGACCAGATCGTCCGGGCCGAAGGCCATGACCCGGATCGTGGGCGCGGCGGCGTCGGGATGTGCGACGAGGGTGCCGGGTGGACTGCCCGGGACGCGCAACGATGTGGCCGAGGTCGATCTGGAAGGGCGGCGAGGCATCGGTGAATCCTAACCAGTTGGTCCCATCTCAGCATAGCAGGGAACGGATTACCGCAACCACTCATCACGATGTGCTGCGACAAACCGATCGTCGGTCAGGTGGGGATACGCCTGGTGTGCCCGGTCGATCTCGGCTCGCTGGCCGGGCGACAGCTCACACCCGGGGTCGAGGCACCAGCGACCGCGTAACAGGCCCTGTCGCCGAAGCACCTCGTGAATACCGGGGATCGAGCCCCGGAAGCCGTGGGCGGCATCGAATATCGCGGCGTTCGCATCGGTCAGCTGTGCAGCCAGCTCCAGCAGCGGTTTGGGTATGGTCCGCCTCCGACTCGAGCGGGCACGGCTGCACGCCTTCCAGTGCGCGACCGCGCGGCGGGTCCAGACCGCCCATTGGCCGAGCAGTCCGCCGACCATGCGCACGGGGGCGTGCCGGGGAGCGAAGCGGTAGGTGGTCAGCAGGTCGAGAATGATGTGATCGTCGTTCCCGGTGTAGAGCGCCACGTCACCGGCACGGCCCACCTCCCATACCGCGCGTGCCACCTCCAGTGTCTGATAGCGGTCGAAGGGAGCAACCTTGATCGCAACCAGGTTCTCGATCTCGAGCAATCGGTGCCAAAAGCCTCGCGGCAGGATGCGGCCGCCCACGGCGGGCTGGAGGTAGAAGCCGACGATGGGCATGACCTGGGCGATGGCGTGGGCCCGGGCCACCAGGCGAGCGAGTGGGGCGCGACGGAGATCTCGAAAGCTGATCATGGCCGCGTGATAACCCAAGTCCGCGGCAAGGACGGCTTCCGCTACTGCGTGACGGGTCGGACCGCTGACGCCGGCGATGCGAATGAACCGCCGCTGCCGCGCTGTCCGAGCCTCCGCGATGGTCTCCGCCCCCAACTCGAGCACCGGCTGGAACAACCCGATCTTCGGATCGTGGATTTCGAATTGTGTGGTGTGGACCCCGATGGCCACGCCGCCGGCACCGGATGCGAGGTAGTAACGGGTAAGCGCCCGCTGCCGCCGCTCGTCCAGCCGGCGGCTGGGCGTCAGGGCTAACGGATGGGCGGGAATTACCGCACCCTGGCGAAGCCGCCGCACAATTGCGTTCGGTGGCATGGGGTTGCTCGCGGAGCGGCTTGGGCTAGAACCGGCCATGTCGTTCTTCGAAATGAGTCGGCAGCTCCAACGACCTGCCTCCCGCGGCCACCCAGCCGGCCACCCACTCGATCATCTGCTCGACCGACACCTCGGGCGGGCCGAACAATCGGTAGGATCTACTGGGATCGCTGAGCAGCGCCGTGTCGGACTCCGCTCCGGTGAACCGAGGTTCGATACCCCAGATCCCACCGAAGCGGTGAGCCAGCTCTCGAATGCTCACCTTGTCGCCCGTCAGATTCAGCACGAGGGGAGGTGAGGCCGCGTGGGCCAGGGCGGCAAGGATTCGCGCATTGGCGTCACGCTGCCAGATCAGGTTGACCCATCCCATGGAAAGGTCGAGCGGCTCCCGGCGGTAGACTCGGTCGGCGATGTCCCGCAGCACACCGTAGCGAAGTTCGATCGCGTAGTTGAGCCGGAGCACGGCTGCTGATGTATGGCTGTGACGCGAGAAGAACTCCACGATACGCTCCCGTGCGAGAGCCGACACCGCGTAGTCGCCCACGGGCCCCAAAGAGTCGGCTTCGGTGGCGCCACTGCCTCCGGCCGGGCTCATGGCATACACGTTCCCGGTCGAGAGCACGACCCACCGCGCCTCCGGAAACCGCTGCATGGCCGCGCCGCTCAGGTATGCGTTCGTGGCCCACATCCGGGTCGGCTCCGCGGCGGTGCCGAATTTCTGTCCTACGAGATAGAGGACGTTCTCGACCCTGGGCAGCGCGTCGAACCCTGAGTCGGCCAACAGATCGCAGGCGATGGTCTCGACACCAGCCCGGTCGAGAAGTTGTCGAGTGTCCGGACGTGAGAAGCGCGCTGCGCCGATAATGCGGCGGCGCGTACCGGCGGCCTCGGAGGCGCGTCGTGCCAACCGCGCAAGGCTGGGTCCCATCTTGCCCGACACGCCGAGAACAAGCACATCGCCGTCCAGGTCGCGCATGGCCTCGACCACCGCCTCGGTCGGGGTCGAGAGCAGGTCGTCGAGCTCGAGCTCAGTCTGCGGAGGCGGCATGGTCAAGGGCGCCCGTTATCTTCCTCGTGTCCGGGCCTGCGATATTTGCCGCGTGTGCCTGCCCGGGCTGGGCATGCGTCTCCCCGGCAGGTCGTCCCGCACTGCGTGGTGTTGGGTAGAACTCATGAGGGCAGCACCTCCCCAGTTTATGCACTTAGTTTCCGTGCACTACATGTTTCGAGCAAGGGCAGGGAAGTGATGGATCAAACTCGGCGACTCTCTCGGGCGACGCGCCTGGCTCTCTTCATGATGGCCCTGGCCGTTGCGGCTCAGCCGGCCCCGGCCCAGGAGCCTGACTCCGCCAAGACGCTCACCTTTGCGTCCGGCAACCTGCAGCTGGCCGGCCAGCGGCTGGAGGTGGACCTCGGCACGCTTCGAGTGCCGGAGGTTCGAGGCAACCCGCTGGGTCGGACGCTGACCCTTCCCGTGGTGCGCTTCGAAAACACGGCGACCAATCCTGGCTCCCCGATCGTATACTTGGCGGGTGGCCCCGGCGAGCCTGGTGTCGGTGCGGTGCAAGGTAGCCTGGCGCCGATGGTCCTTGCCCTGAGACAGGTCGCCGATGTCATCGCGCTCGAACTCAGGGGAACCGGACAGGCAGCCGATTCCATGCAATGTCCGGAGAAGGACCACCTGCCGCTCGATCGTCCGGGCAGTCCTGAGCGCTATCGTTCGCGGGTCCTCAAGCATGCAGCCTCGTGCATCGAGTTCATGCAGCGCCATGGCATCGACCTTTCCGGATACACCGTCGAAGCCAGCGTGAACGATTTGCAGGACCTGAGGCAGGCCTTGGGCGCGGAGAAGCTGACGCTCTGGGCATTCGGATCCGGAACCCACCTGGCGCTGGAGATGGCGCGACGCTACCCGGCCAGTGTGGACCGTATGATCCTCGCCGGCATCCAGGGCCCCGACCAGACGCTGGCGCTGCCGAGTGATGGCGATGCCGCGCTGCAGGAGCTGGTCGACCTTGCCGGGAGCGACACCGCCTATGCAGGGTACCCGGACCTCCTCGGCACGCTCCGGCAGGTGCTCGATCGCCTCGACCGCGAGCCGGTGCGAGTGGAGGTGTTGCCGAAGCGTCGCGTGGTCGTGGGGAAGTGGGATCTGCAGAAACGTTTGGCGGATGCGATCGAGAGCCAAGGTGAGCTCGAGCGGATCCCGGCGTCGATTGTGGAGATGTCTCGGGGTGACTTCACCGACTTGGGACGCTGGGCGTACGGGTTTCGTCGCGGCCTGAGCTGGTCGGCGGCGGCGCTCGCCACAACCTGTGCGTCGTATGCGTCGGCAGAGCGCTTCGAGCGCATCGCATCGGAGGCGCCGTCGTCGGTGGTTGGTACCGCGGCCGACTATCCGCTTCCTGATGTCTGCCAGGTGCCGGGCCTTCCCCGGTTGAGCGATGACGTTCGCGCTCCAGTCCGCTCTGCCATCCCGACGCTCTTCATCAGCGGAACGCTGGACGGGCGCACACCGGGAAGGAACGCGGCGGCAGTTGCAGCCGGATTCGAGCAGTCACAGCAGCTGGTACTGCGCGGTGTGACGCATGACGGCCTTGTCAGGGCTTCACCGACCCTGGTGGAAACCGTGCTGGCGTTCGCGCGTGGTGAGGCGATTCGCGACACCGTGATCGACGGACCGACCTTGGACTTCGTCCGGCTGTATCCGCGCTCGCTGGCGACGGAGGTTCTCCGGCGGCTCACGGAGACCAATTATGCCGCCACAGTCGACTGGTACCACGAACAGCGTCGAACGAGCGGTTCGGAGCCCATGTACGACTTCAATGAGCGGGTGCTCAACACCCTGGGGTATGACCTGCTGCGGGCGGATGAGATCGAGCTTGCCCTCGCGGTGTTTCATCTCAATACCGAGGCCTATCCCGGAGGCTTCAACACTTGGGACAGCCTGGGGGAGGGCTATCTGGTTGCCCGGGACACGCTGCGCGCCATTCGCAATTATCGGAAGTCACTCGCGCTCAACCCCGACAACGGCAACGCACGGGCGATCCTCTCGGAGCTTCAACGCAGGTCCCCGAACGCCGAGGGCCGCCGTCGCTAGCATTCCACGCGTCGTCGGCCCCATCTTTGGGCCATGAACGTCCACGGGTCCCCCTATCGGACAATCCGCATCGCCGACGATGGCTGGGCCGTCGAGATCATCGACCAGACCGCGCTGCCCCATCGCTTTCGGCTCATGCGCCTCGAAACGGTGGACCAGGTGGCACACGCGATTCGGACGATGCAAGTGCGCGGCGCGCCGCTGATCGGAGCCGCAGCCGCGTATGGCATGGCACTCGCCGCGCGACAGGATGCGTCGGACAGCGCCCTGAAGCAGGCCGGCGAATCGCTCTGTCGGACCCGTCCTACCGCGGTCAACCTTGCCTGGGCCGTCGATCGTGTGTCGGCAGTGCTGCGAGAGCTTCCTCGTGGCGAGCGGGTCCGGGCGGCCTACGCGGAGGCCGGCGAGATCGCCGAGAACGATGTCGAAACGTGCCGGAAGATCGGCGAGCACGGTCTCCCCGTCATTCGTGAGATTGCGGAGCGGAAGCAGGGTCGGCCGGTGCAGATCCTGACGCACTGCAATGCCGGATGGCTGGCCACCGTCGATTACGGCACGGCGCTGAGCCCGGTCTACCAGGCGTTCGACGCCGGCATCCGTGTGCATGTATGGGTCGATGAAACGCGTCCGCGAAACCAGGGGGCCGGCCTGACGGCCTGGGAGCTTGGCGCCCATGGGGTTCCGCATACCATCATCGTCGATAGCGCCGCGGCGCATCTCATGCAGCGCGGCAGGGTCGATCTCTGCATCACGGGCACGGACCGCACCACGGTGTCGGGCGATGTCTGCAACAAGATCGGTACCTACCCCAAGGCGCTGGCCGCCCACCGCAGCAGCATTCCCTTTTACGTGGCCGTCCCGCATTCGAGCATCGACTGGGCCATCCGCGACGGAGTGGCCGACATCCCGATCGAGGAGCGGGACATGACCGAAGTGACCCACGTGACGGGGCGGACTGCTGGGGGAGACATCGAGACCGTCCAGGTTGGGCCTCCAGAGAGTTCGGCCCTCAACATCGCCTTCGATGTGACACCGCGGGATCTGGTCACCGGTCTGATCACCGAACGTGGCATGTGCCCCGCCTCCGAAGCCGGCCTCCTCTCGCTCTACCCAGAGCGAGCAACCGCCTCACGATCGCCATGACCCATCCGGAAGGGGTCATCAAGTTCGAAGTGGACCACGAGAGTCGGCCGATCGACTATGACCGGCTCCACGAGCTCATCTGCCAATTGGTTGCGTGGCGTGAGATCATGGCTCTGACCGGGCTGGTGGGCCAGGACCCGCGCCGGTACGACGGGGCGGGATACGGCAACGCCAGCGTGCGGGTCGGACGGCCCGGCGCGGCGCTGGGCCGTCGGAGCTACCTCATTACCGGCACGCAGACGTCGGGCAAGCGCTGCATCGGCCCGGACGACTTTGCCATGGTCGAGCAATACGATCACCGCCGCAACTGGCTGAAGAGCCACGGCCGCACGGAGCCGTCCTCGGAGTCGCTGACCCACGGTGCAACCTACGACCTGGGCCCGCACATCCGATGCGTGTTGCACGCCCACACCCCGGTGCTCTGGCGCCGGTCCCGCGAGCTGCGACTTCCCACCACCGAGCCTCATGTGCCGTATGGAACGCCGGCAATGGCCGCGGAGGTGCAGCGGCTGTATCGCGACGGGGTCTTTGCCGAGCGGCGCATCCTCGCCATGGGCGGCCATGAGGACGGCATTCTGGTCTTTGGGCGGACGCCGGAGGACGCGGGGCAGGTGCTGCTGGCCTGGTTGGCCCGTGCCTATGAGCGAGACTGCGGATCCTCGGGCGGGAGTTTCTGCCGCGTCTAGCTCGAGGTTCGTGGTGCAACCTTCGCCCACGATACGCTGATCACGGGGAGAATGTCTCATCCCCAGGGCCAGCGACGCCCCTGACACCCGCAACCGGTTCCGTAGCTGTGTCCGACCTGCGCCGAATAGTCCAAAGATCGATCTATTATCTGCAGAACTTCCTGCGCGACGTTACTCCACAGGCTCTCTTTCGGTCGCGGCTGAGTGGCATCCTCGGAGATCTGAACCGATACGATCGTCATGAGATTGCCGATCGAGTCGCGTACTACAACAAACTACGCCACAGCTTCACACTTGGAGATACGGCTACGACTATGGATCGTATTAGTACGAGACATTCGATGTATTATTACGATCTCAAACAACACGCACGGTACTTTCCCCGCCATCTTCGATTGCACTACGCGTTTGGCGATATCACCTCGGTACCTGACACGCCATCCTTCCTGAAGAGTAGGCCGATCGCCGGCGACAACGAGAATGCGGTTCTGTTGAATCTGGTCAAGCTTCGCCACTTCTACTTCCCGCGTGACCGAGTTCCCTTTGAAGCGAAGAAGGGGATGGCGGTCTGGCGCGGCAGCCTAGGCCGGAACAACCCGACACGCCGTGCCTTGTTGATGCGGTATCGTGATCATGCACTGTGCAACATAGGCTACACCAGAAGCAAGCTGAGCGAGGATATCCCACCATCCCCCTACTTGCCGCCAGGCGCCCAACTGCGCTATCGGTACATCGTGTCGATCGAAGGGAATGATGTTGCAACGAACCTGAAGTGGATCATGGCCTCGAATTCGCTTTGCCTCATGCCTGCCCCAGTCCATGAGACATGGTTCATGGAGGGGCGGCTCGAACCAGGGAAGTGCTTCGTCCAGCTTCGTGACGACCTTGAAGACCTGGAAGAGAAGATTCTCTATTACGAAAAGCATTGGGACGAAGCTCGGGCAATCATCCAGAATGCCAACCGTTCCACACTCGGGTTCAAGGATGCCCGGAAGGAGCGACTGATATCGCTGCTGGTGATGTACCAGTATTTCGTCCTGTCCGGGCAGATGGAACCGGACGAACAGATCGGTACCATGCTGATGAGGTGACCCCGGTTCCGGCATCGTTTCGTCAAAGTTCTACGGCCCGGCTCAGGTGAGCCGGGCCGTAGTGTCTCGAACCTCCTGATGTTATCAAGTGGCCGGAACGTTGCTGCGTGTGATGATGGTTGTTCCACATGCCGGATGTTCTATCGTGACAAGGGTGGTCTGACCGTTCCGGGTCACCGTCGCCTCAATGACGCCGGCGTCGAACCGCGGCCGCAGCGTGCAGTCGACGTTGTAATGGAGTGGAGTGGTCGTCGCCACTTGCACGCTATAGGTGTTGATCACATTCCGAATCCATGTGGCGTTACCGTCAAACGACCAGGTGCCGCTCGGTAACCGGCTGCCGTAATCGATCGACCCCGCTACGTCCGCATCGAAGAGGCCGTTCCAGTTCTTGCTGTGCTCCCCGCTATTGCCATTCGCAAACTCGAAGGTCGTCTTGAAGTTTGTAATGGTATGGGTGAGCTGGCTGCCAGGATTGCTGGGACTGCCGACGATCTGGCGGGTCCCGTCCCATGTCCGGGCGCGGAAGCGATCGACCACGGTGCTGCTCACGGTGCGTGCCAGGTCGGAGAAGATGAACCGGATGCCGAAGCCGGGAATAGCCGGATCCTCGATGCCCAAGGTGCCGCTCATCTGCACGTTCACGTTGGCCAAGGTGCAATCGAATCCGGTGTAATCGAAGAGCACCGCATCGGGCACGCGATCGTTGTCGAGATTCGCAGGCTGGGGAGGGGTGATGGTCGGCTGGCACACGCCGGTGGCACCCGGGATCGGCGGGCCCGAAAACCCAACCTCCGCGAAGTCGACGTCGAAACCGGTCGTGTTGTCGTAGGTCGAGGCCTCCGCAAACGACTCGGCATCGTCGCTGACCATGGCGCCCAGCTCGTCGGCCTCGGCCTGGCTCAGGGCCACGGTCGTGCCGCCCGGGGCAGTGACTTCTTCACTGCACGCGGTGAGGGCCAATGCTACCGCCATGGCGCCGGCCGCTATCAGTCTCGTCAAGGGGAAAGAGGTCTGCATGGTTCACGCTCCTGTATGTGCTATGGTTGGACCAGAGGCCCATATCGCCTCCAATCTGCCCAGGAGACGTGCCAGGCGCTGTAATGTTAAGTCGTTAGAGATTAGTGATCTACATCACCATAGCCGGTGACGGAGATCACGCCGCCCTGGGGATGCCTAGGAGGCGGTCTTGCGCTTGGGTTTGGCGGGTGTCTCCTCGGCGGCGGCCTCTCTCCCGCCCTCGGCGAGGCTTGCCTTGAGGGCCGCCATGAGGTCGAGGATCTTCGTCTGGGGAGCTTCCGCCGGCTCGGAGGTGATTTCCTCGCCCTCGACCTTCCGTTGGATGGCTTCGAGGACCCGGTCGCGCACGTGATCGCGGTAGGCCTCGGGCTTGAACGCGTCGGTGGCCGTCTGACTGATCAGCTGCTTGGCCAGTTCGAGCTCTTGCTCCTTGACCTCGCCTGGGTCGCCGGGGACTTCGGACGCGGGCCGCAACTCATCGGCGTAGTGGAGTTGCTCCAACACCAGGATGCTGTCGATGGGTCGAACCAGGATTAGGTGCTGTTGACCGCGTGCAGCGTATTGGCCCAGGGCAGCCCGCCCAGTTTGCTTGAGGGCCTCCGCCAAGAGACGGTAGGCGCGCTCGCCGCCCTTGTCCGGACCGAGATAGTAGGCCTTGTCGAGGTAGAGACGATCGACCTGGTCCAGGGGGACGAATTCCGAGATGTCGATCGAGTTCGTCGCTTTCTCGTCCAGGGCCTTGAGTTCTTCCGGAGTAAACAGCACGTATTGGCCCTTGGAGAACTCGTAGCCCTTGACCATCTCGTCCTTGGCCACGACTCGGCCGTCGGCGGCGCTGATATACTGTTGCTTGAGGCGCGACCCGGTCTTCTTATCGACCCAGTTGAACGAGATCCTGGCCGCGGACTCGGACGAGGAGTAGAGTTTGATCGGGACGGAGACCAAACCGAAGGAAATTGTCGCGGCAGCAATGGGGCGTGCACTCATGAGCAAAATCATACGAGATTCCTAGTATGGCCGCAACGGACGATCGCACCCCCGACCCCCTAAGTACTTATCGGGCAAAACGTTCCGTCGAAGGCACGCCGGAGCCGAGCGGCGCGGTCGGGCGGGAGCGCGGCTCGTTGTTTGTGGTGCACAAGCACGCGGCGCGGCGGCTCCACTACGATCTCCGACTCGAAATGGAGGGAGTCCTCCGCTCCTGGGCCGTGCCGAAAGGGCCGTCGTTCGACCAACAGGACAAGCGGCTTGCCGTTCACGTCGAAGATCATCCCATCGAGTACGGCGACTTCGAGGGGCGGATTCCGGAGGGCAACTACGGCGCGGGCGCCGTCATCATCTGGGATCGTGGCGTGTGGATTCCACTGGAGGATCCACTCGAGGGTTTGAAGAAAGGAAAACTCCTCTTCGAATTGCGGGGGTACAAACTCAAGGGTGCCTGGACCCTGGTCAAGATCAAGAAGTCGGAGAAGGATTGGCTCCTCATCAAGGAGCGGGATGCGTACCAGGTTGCCGGCGGGGTGGAGGTGCCCGAGGTATCGGTCATGTCGGGGTTGTCGGTGGACGACCTCGCCTCGGGTCGCGACCCGGCTGCACCGATCACGCAGGAGCTCGTCCAACTCGGAGCACCGCGGCAGCGCGTCGACGCGTCCGCGGTCGAGGTCATGTTGGCGGAAACGAGTGAGGCGCCATTCACGAAGCCGGACTGGGTCTTCGAGCTGAAGCTCGACGGCTACCGCATCGTGGCCGGTGTGGACCAGGGCGCGGCGATGCTCCGCACCCGAGCCGGCCGGGACACGACGGACAGTTTCCCGGAGATCACACGGGCGGTAGCCGCGCTACCATTCCGGCATCTCGTGCTGGACGGGGAGGTAGTGGCGCTCGATGCCGACGGCCGGCCGAGCTTCCAGCGCCTGCAGCAACGCGCACGACTCACCCGGCCGCTGGACGTCAAACGGGCAGCGGTGGCCATTCCCGTGACCTATTTCGTATTCGACCTTCTGGGGTTCGAGGACTTCGACCTGCGGCCCTTGCCGCTCGAGGTCCGGAAGTCGCTGCTGCGACGCATTCTGCCGCCAGTGGGTCCGCTGCCGTTCGTCGACCACATCGCGGAACAAGGTGACGCGGTGTTTGAGCAAGTCCGCAAGCTCGGGCTCGAGGGAATCGTCGCCAAGCGAGCCGACGCTCCGTATCAGGGCGGCCGTTCGTCTGCGTGGCTCAAGGTGCGGTCCGATCGGACCGACGATTTCGTGGTGGTAGGGTACACCGCCCCGAAGGGATCACGTGGCGGGTTCGGTGCGCTGCACTTGGCTGACTATGTCGATGAAACCCTCGTGTATGGAGGCCGAGTGGGCAGCGGGTTCAGCCAGGACCAACTCACCGAAATCGCGCATGAACTCGAGACCCGCAGTCGGCCCGACGCGCCGTGTGTCGGGCCGCTTCCCCAAGATCCGGGCACGACGTGGGTCGAGCCCGATCTGGTTTGCGAAGTCCGCTACAAGGAGTGGACGGACGAGGGTCTGCTGCGGCAGCCGGTGTTCATCCAGTTTCGGGACGACAAGCCGATGGCGGAATGTGTGCGCCAGGCCGGGCGGCCCCGGCTCGAGGAACCGGCCGCCGTTCAGCGCACAGGGCCGGTCGATCGGGTGGTGCGGTTTTCCAACCTCGAGAAGGTCTTCTGGCCCGACGAGGGCTACACCAAGGGGGACTTGATCGACTACTACCGGATAGTTGCGCCGTGGCTCCTGCCGTATCTCGAGAACCGCCCGGTTGTGCTGACCCGATATCCGGACGGGATCACGGGCAAGTCGTTCTATCAGAAAGATGCGCCGAAGTTCATTCCCGACTGGCTTCGGACCGAGCGGATGTGGAGTGAGCAGGCCCAGCGCGAGATCGACTATTTCATTTGCGATGATGAGGCATCACTGCTCTACCTCATCAACCTGGGGACGATCCCACTGCACTTATGGGCGAGCCGCGCCGGCGCGCTCGAGCGCCCCGACTGGTGCATTTTGGATCTCGACCCGAAAGAGGCCCCATTCATTCACGTCGTGACTGTTGCGCAGGCAATTCATCGGCTCTGCGAGGCGATCAGCCTCCCGCACTTCGTGAAGACCAGCGGGTCGTCGGGGCTGCACGTGTTGCTTCCGATGGGCCGGCAGGTGACGTACGAGCAGGCCCGCAGTTTCGGGGAGCTATTCGCGAACATCGTTGTTGCCGAGCTGCCGGACATCGCCACGGTCGTCCGGAATCCCGCCCGCCGTGAGGGCAAGGTGTACGTGGATTTCCTGCAGAACGGCCATGGCCGGACCATCGCGGCGCCCTATAGTGCCCGTCCTCTTCCCGGCGCCCCGGTGTCCGCCCCGCTTGCCTGGGAGGAGGTCACCCCGGACCTTCGGATTCTCGACTACACCATCCAGACCATGCCCCGGCGTCTCGCAGTGATGCCCGATGATCCGCTGCTGCCGGCGATTCGGTTGCAGCCCGACCTGGCGACCATCGTCTCTGGCGTGCAGGCGTATGCGGCCGGCTTGGAGCTGGGCTGAGCGACTAGAATCCTTCTTTCGGAATCAAGATGGTCAGGATGATGTAGGCCAGGATGCCCGGAAACGCGACCGAGGCGAGGGACAGGACGACGTACAGCACCCGCACGACGGTTGGGTCCCAGCCGAGCCACTTGGCGATGCCGCCGCAGACACCCGTGATCATGACATCGGTGGTCGAGCGACGAAGCGGCGTCGTCAGATTGAACGCCATGCAGCCTCCTTCCGGCGGCTAGAGGTAGGGAGCCGCAAGCCGTGCCACCCCGTCCCGGAGTTTGATAGGGAGTGGCCGTCCGTTCACCTCTTGTAGGGTTACCGGGCGCGCGGTGCCGAGTTTGCGCTCAACCAAGTCGTCCAATGTGGATACGAGATCCGGATCGAAACACTCGATGTCGAACTCGAAGTTGAGTCGCAGGCTCCGCGGGTCCCAGTTACTGGATCCGAAGAAGGCCCAGCAGTCATCCACCAGCATGAGCTTGGTGTGGTCGAACGGTGGCGGCGTATAGAAGACGCAACACCCTCGGCGCAGGACCTGCCAAAGTTGCGCGGTGGAGGCCCATTGGACCAAGGCGAGGTTGTTCTCCTGTGGCAGGAGAATCTCGACCGCGACCCCGCGCATGGCGGTCACGTTCAGCGCACTGATCAATCTGGAGTCGGGCAGAAAGTAGGGCGTCACGATCCGGACCGAAGACCGCGCGGCCGCCAAGGCGCCGAGCAGCGTCAACTCGGCCTTGTCGAGATCCCGGTCGGGACCGTCGGTTATGCCTCGGGCAATCGCCTGGCCGGCGTCCTCAAGACGGGGAAACCAGTCCATGCCATCCAGGGCCTCACCTGTCGTGAAGATCCAGTCTTCCGAGAATGCCTCCATCAAGTGAGCCACGACAGGGCCCTCGATCTTGAAATGAAGGTCCTGGACCGGATGGGGATGCTGGCTGGCGAGGACACACGCCTCACGGATGTTCATTCCCCCGGTAAATCCAATAGTGCCGTCGATTATGAGAAGCTTTCGGTGGTTGCGCAGGTTCATGTAGGGCATGCGCCAGGGCACGATGGTGTGTTCGAAGCGGGCGACCGGGATTTGACGCCGCTTGAGGGCCCGGACGATAGGGGGCCACGAATAGCGAGCCCCGACCGCATCAATGAGCACGCGCACGGTGACACCGCGATGGACCGCGCGTTCCAACGCGTCCAGGAAGGACTGTCCGACCGGGCCGTGGTCGAAGATGTACGTGCATAGGGCGACACTGCTCTGGGCAAGGTCGATAGCCGCGACCATGGTGGGGTAGGCCTCATCGCCATTCACGAGTGGGGTAATGGCGTTGCCCATGGTGAGGGAGTGTCCCGCGACGCGGTCCCCATAGGCGACAAGCTGCAGCAGGGACTCTGCCTGGGCAGGCAGGAGCACGTGAGGCGGGCGTTGGGCCACCTGGGTTTCGAACGTCTGATACCCTCGGGTGAGGGCCGCACGGCGTCGGATCCGGTTGATGCCGAAGAGCACGTACAGCACGGCTCCGATCACGGGGGCGAGCCACACCACGCCTACCCAGCCGACGGCAGCGCGGCTATCGCTCTTATACAGGACGATGTGGGCGGACGTGATGAGGGAAAGCACGAATGTCAGGACGGCAGCAACGGCCGGCCAGATCTCGCCGAGGGTAGTGAGGATGGAGTCCACGTCCAAAACATAGCCCGGGCCGCTTCGGCTGCCGAGGGAGGGCCGCTGACGGGACCGGTTGGCCGGGCGCTGCTCCAATCCCTCTGCTATCCCGTCAGCGGACCAAATACGCTAGATTCCGCGCGACCTTCATTGCGAGTTTTACCGAGCCCGGGTGCGATAGCCCGGCGAACAGGGTGGAAGCGTATGGCTCGATCAAACGGTCTGATGGCGCAAGTCAACAAGAGCTTCGATCGCGCCGCCGCGCACACCGGTCATCCGGCGACGCTTCTCAAGCAGATCAAGATCTGCAACAGTGTGTACCATATGACCTTTCCCATCAAGCGGGACGATGGGACGATCGAGGTCATCGAGGCGTGGCGGGCGGAGCATAGCCACCACCGGCTGCCCACCAAGGGCGGCATCCGCTACAGCATGGCGGTGGGCGAAGACGAAGTCATGGCCCTCGCCGCGATGATGTCGTACAAGTGCGCCTTGGTCGACGCGCCCTTCGGCGGCGCTAAGGGCGGAATCCGAGTTGCGAGGCATAAGTACTCGGACAAGGAACTCGAGCGGATCACCCGCCGGTATACCTTCGAATTGGTCAAAAAGAACTTCATCGGGCCGGGAGTCGATGTTCCGGCGCCGGATTTCGGTTCGGGGCCGCGCGAGATGGCCTGGATCGTGGACACGTATCGCTCCCTCCACGAGGGACAGCTGAATCCCGTTGCGTGTGTGACCGGGAAGCCCGTGACCCAAGGAGGGATACGGGGGCGGGTCGAGGCCACCGGCCGCGGCGCCTTCTTCGGAATCCGTGAGGCATGTGACGTTGCCGAGGATATGAAGGCACTCAAGCTCACCCGCGGCCTCGAAGGTAAGACCGTCGCAGTCCAGGGTCTCGGGAACGTCGGGTACCACGCTGCCAAGTTCATTCAAGAAGGCGGTGGGGTATTGGTTGCGTTGTCGGAGTACGAGGGCGCCATTGCCAGCCCGAAGGGATTGGACGTCGAAGCCGTCATGGCACACCGCCGGGAAACGGGATCGATTCTCGATTTTCCGGGGGCAAAGAACCTGGCGAAGAACACCGATATCTTGGAAATCAAGTGCGACATCCTCGTGCCCGCGGCACTCGAGCGGCAAATCACCGGCGAGAACATGAAGCGCGTCAAGGCCAAGATCATTGCCGAGGCCGCCAACGGCCCGGTGACGGCGGATGCAGACACGTACCTCGAAGGCCGAGGCACACTCATCATTCCGGGAACCTACTTGAATGCCGGCGGTGTCACCGTCTCCTACTTCGAGTGGGTCAAGAATTTGTCCCACCTGCGATTCGGCCGCATGCAAAAGCGCTTCGACGAGCACGCTTTCGGGCGGTTGCTCAGCGCGGTCGAGCAATCCACCGGACGGAAATTCACTGCCGCCGAGGCCCACGAGTTTACCAAAGGAGCCACGGAGGAAGACTTGGTGAACTCCGGCCTGGAAGAAACGATGGTAACGGCCTATCACACCGTTCGCGATACCCAAATGCGCCTCGGCAAGGACGTCGATCTCCGGACGGCGGCCTTTGTGTACGCGATTGACAAGATTGCGATTGCCTATGCCGAGCTCGGCATATTTCCCTAACGTACACACCGACCCCTTCCTGCCGGCCACCACGGACATCGCGATGATCCCGATCATGGCCGGCATAGGGATCTCGCCCGGCGGGGCCAGGTGGTCCTGCCGGGCGTGCTATGTGGTCTCGGTCAGGCCGCGTCGCTACCGGGCGAGATCGGCTCCGGGCCGGTCCCGTCGGCAACCCGATTCCGGCCGCGCCGCTTCGCAACGTAGCAGGCGGCGTCCGCCCGGCTGATCAGGGTGTCCGGGCTCGCCGGGTACTGACGCGTTCCCGCAACGCCCAGGCTCAGCGAAGTCCAGATTGGCGGCTTGCCGCGCTCTTGCAGGATTGGCTCTGCCGCCACCGCAATCCGGATTCTCTCGGCGAGGGCGAGGGCATCGGCGGGGTGGCTGTGGGGGAGAAGCAGAACGAACTCCTCGCCGCCAAAGCGAAACAACTGGTCGTGGTCGCGACTCACGATCCGAACCCGTCGCACGATCTGTTGCAGGACTCGGTCGCCGGTCTCATGGCCGTATCGGTCATTAATGGGCTTGAACTGATCGACGTCGAAATACACCAGGGAAATTCCCATGCCGAGTCGCCGACTCCGGTCTGCTTCCCGCCGGAACACCTCGGTGAACGCTTGGCGACGATAGGCTCCCGTCAAGGTGTCGCGGAGGGCAACACTGCGTTGGCGCTCGCTCGCCCGGGCGAGCGTCGCCGTGAAGGTTCCGGTGGTCACCACCATCACAATGAACAAGAGCCCGAGAAAGAGCCCGACTTCGGCCAATTGAGCTGACATCGGCCGCCCGCGCACGGTGACGGCATCGGGTGCGAAGGTTAGTGTGTCGGCTATCATGAAGATGCCCTGCAGCACCAGACCGGTCATGATCACGACAATGGCGAGCACAACGAACATGCTCCGCCGATAGTCCGGTTCGTGGTGGGGCGGCTGATGGAATTGCTGGTCGAGCCACCGCCGGATCGGCCCACCACCCCAGTGCAGCGCCGGGATCAGGGCACTGATCAACAGAAAATCCCCAAACACCCATCCCTGCCAAATGCGTTGGCCTTCGACGAGATCGAGGCCATGTACGTTGTTCCAGATCAGCGCTGCCAGCGAGGAGGCGGTCGGGGCAATGAGAGCGAGCAGAAGGTAGGCCCCGATATCGTTGGCACGTTCGAGATCCGGGTGTACGTCGAGTGTAACCATCGATCCCCAGAGGACCAGAACCTCAACCGGAGTACTCAGAGCGAACAGCGCGCTGGTACTGAGCGGCATCCCGCTACTCAGCGCGCTGGCCAGGGTGGCGACGTAGGCCGGCACGGCTCCCCAGGTCGGGCCCAGCCACAAGGCAAGCGGCACGACGAAGAGGACGGGAGGATAGAAGGTCAGGCCGAGGGTGATGCCGCCGATGGAAATCGGCATGCCGCTCCAGTCGAACTTCGCCTCGAGCAGTGCCGACAGAATGGCCAGCGCGGAGATGCCAAGCCAGAGCGCGAGCACCCGCTGCATGCCGGCGCTCCGTCTGACGTCGCGCAGGTACCGGACCGGCCACCAGCTCGGGCCGCGATAGAAACGCGACATCACGGTCCGGGCTCACCCGCTCGCAAGACGTCGTCCGACCTGGCACTGGCTCGGGGGGGTGTGGCCTGGGTCTGATCGCGCTCGACGCGGTTCCGTCCGCGCTGTTTGGCGAGATAGCAGGCGGCGTCAGCGCGCAGAATGAGGCTCTCGGGTTGCACGGGATAGTCGGTGCTTCCGGCGACCCCGAGACTCACCGTAATGGGTATGGGGCCGGATGCATCGCGGAGAGCCAGCGGATCCGCGGCGATGGAGGTTCGAATCCGTTCGGCCACGCCGGCGGCACTGTCGGGATCGGTATGGGGCAGCAGCAGCAGGAATTCTTCACCGCCCCATCGAAACACGAGGTCCTCGTCTCGGCTTGCCTTCTGGATCCGTCGGGTCAGATGGCGGAGCATCTCGTCGCCCGCGTCGTGACCGTAGGTATCGTTGACGGCTTTGAACCTGTCGATGTCGAGCCCGATGATGGAAATTCCGCGGCCGAGTCGCCGACTGCGATCGGCCTCGCGCTGGAACAGGTCGTAGAAGGCACGACGGTTGTAACACCCGGTGAGCCCATCACGCACGGCGACACTTTGTTCGCGTTCGCCAAGGCGCGCGAGGGCGCTCGCGAAGATGCCCGTCGTGGCGAGGATCGCGGCGAGCAAGAGGAACAGGAAGATACCGATTTGTGCCAACAGGGGTGTCACCAATTGCCCATCCGTCGTGATGGCATCCGCAGGGATATCCTCGATGACCATCACGGCTCCCTGGACCACCACGGCGACCATCATGCACACGACGGCAACCACGAGCTGAACGCTGCGGGTGTAGCCGAGAGCCCGGCGAGGCGGGCTATGAAACTGGAGGTCGAACCATAGCCGGGCTGGGCGTCCCACCCAGCGCAACACCGGGGTCACGATGAGGCCGATCTGAAGCAGCCCGCCGATCACCCATCCGCGCCACACGCGTTGCCCTGCTGCCAGGTCGAGCCGGTGGGCGTTGTTCCACGCGAGCACGGCCAGCGATGAAGCCGTGAGTGCGACGAGGCCCGCGAGCAGGAACCGGCCCACATCTCTCGCCCGCGGGAGATCGGGATGGACCTGGAGCGTGACCATCGAACCCCAGATCACGAGCACGGTGATGGGGCCGCCGAGGGCGAAGAGTCCGCTCGTCGGCCAGGAGAGCCCGCTGTAGCGTGCGACGAAGAGAGCAGCAAGGAACGCCGGGATCGCGCCCCACCCCGGGCCGAGCCACACTGCGAGCAGCACGGTGATGAGGAGCGGCGGGTAAATGGTGACGTCGTAGGTGAGGGTCCCAAGACGGACGGGAACCCCTGTCCAGCGCAGCGTGACCGAGAGGATGCCGGTCACGATGGCGAGGACCGTCAGTACCCCCCACCAGACGGCAATGCGACGCATGCCGCTGGTCAGGGCCCCATCGAAGAGAGTGGAGAGCGGCCACCACGAAGGTGCGTGGTGGCCCTCGCTCCCGATCACAGTGCTGGGCGGTGGGCTAACTCCACGGGCGTGCTATTTTTTCCGCCGCCGAATGAGCCGCTCACTGGCCGCGGCGGCTGCGGCCGCCACGCCCGCGGCCACCGCGGTCTTGCCCGCTGTCTGCAAGACGGCCCCTGTTTCCTGTAAGGCGCGCTTGACCTTCCGCTTCCGGGCGGCCCGCTTGACCTGGGACCGGACCTTCTTGCCGCGCTTGACGGCCTTTCGCGCGAGCGCCTTTGTGGTGCGCCGCGCCTTCTTCTTGCCGCGACTCAATACTGTCCGTGCCTGTTTCCCGGCGGCTTTGGCCCGGCGAGCGGCGGCCCGTTTGGTCTTGGTCCCCGCCTTCTTGGCCTTGGAGCGAGCACGTGAGACTGCGCGTTTGACGGTCTTTCTGGTCTTGGAGGCGGCCTTTCCCGCCCGGCGCGCGAGTTTCTTCCTGGTGCGCTTGAGATTGGGCTTCTTGGCAGCCATAGGAATGCTCCTGTGAGGAGGTGACGTGCACAACTGGATCCGCGGTATTCAAATATGCCATATCAACAGGGCAATGGGAACGTCATCCCGATGGTCTCTGGCGAACCCAGCGTTGATCACACTCCTCATACTGTCATTCGTCGGGCGTTCATCGCTCTCCGGCTTTGGTCGACTGCCCCGTGGGAGAAGACAGGTCAGTTCGTTGCGTGAGATCAGGTCCCCGGCTGGCCGACTAAGAGCAGCGCCCCCGGAAAGGCCGAGGCCACTTCCTCGATTTCATCAGGAGAGAATTGCTCGGCGCTCACGACCAGGATGCCGGCGCTGATTCCGTGAGCCATCGCGGCCACTCGAGATGGGCTGTCCTGGCGCACGTGGTAGGGGCGCAACTCCACGGCCTCGTGCTCGGCTCGGTCCAGCAACTCCTGCGGCAGGTCGGCGCTCGCGCCGGCGGTGATGATCGCGAGTGGCTGGGCACTCCGGCGGGCGACGCCAAGCGCAATCGTGAGGGCTCGACGGCCGGCCGCCGAGTCATTGAAGAGGAGTGCGACGGGCGACGCCAGGCGCACGCGTTGGCTGATCACGAATACCAGGCCACGCCGCCCCCCGGCGAGTGCCCGCGCCGTCGATCCGAGTCCCGATCGGCCTGTCCGCGCGCGCTCGCCCCGACCGATGGCCACCACATCCGTTTCGCCCAGGGCGGTGCGCAATGCCGTGACCACGTTGCCCTGCACGGTTCGAAAGCTGGCGCGCACGCGTCTGCGGTCCGCCGCCTGTCGAAGATGCGCGTGGGCCCGGTCGGCCAGGGCTTGGAGCTGGCGCTCAACGTCGGGTCGGGTCGATTTGCGGAACTCACCACTCACGTGCCCCACCTCGACGGCGAATGGCAACGATGCCCAGCGAAGCAGGTTGATGTCCTCAACGAACACACCTTCCACTTCGGCGCCCCACTGGGCGGCCAGATCGAGGGCAGCCTCCAGGGCCGCCAAGCTGGAAGCCGAGGCGTCGAGCGCCACAGTGATGCGGCGGATCACCTCGGGTGGGTGCGTTGTCATGCCTCGTCCTTGGCCACGGGGGCGGAGGCGAGGGCAGGGACGTTGAAGTCTTTGCGAACCTGGGCGAAACTGGCCAGACGTGCCTCGACCAATGCGTTCACCGTTCCAGCCGGGTAGGGGCCGTCCTTGATGCTCCGCTCTCCGGCCTCCTGATTGGTCAGCAGCTCAATGGCCTGATCGACTTCGTCGACAGGGTAGATATGAAAGCGGCCTTGGGCGATTGCGTCCCGCACTTCCTGGCGCAGGACCAGGTTCTCCACGTTGGCCGTGGGTAGGAGGACGCCCTCGGCTCCGGTCAGCCCGCGTTGGCGGCAGATATCGAAGAATCCCTCGATCTTCTCCGTGACACCGCCGACGGCCTGGACCTGGCCGCGCTGGTTGACCGAGCCGGTTACGGCGAGCGATTGCCTGATCGGGACTTCGGCAATGGCGGAGATGAGCGCAATCAATTCCGCGAGTGAGGCGCTATCTCCTTCGACCCCGGCGTAGGTCTGCTCGAACACCAGGCTGGCCGCGAGAGACAGCGGTTTGTCCGGCGAATATCGCGCTCCGAGGTAAGCCCCGAGAATCAGGACTCCTTTGGAGTGGATTGGGCCGCCAAGCTCCACCTCCCGCTCGATATCGACAACGTTGCCCTGGCCCAGCCGTACCCGTGCGGTGATGCGACTGGGATGCCCGAAGGCGAAATTCCCGAATGAAATGACCGAGATCCCGTTGACCTGCCCGACCACGGCAGTCGTCGTATCGATCATGATCCGGCCGCGACTGATTTCCTCCTGGAATCGGTCGCGCAGCCGGTCCGCGCGGTACACACGGTCTTGGATGGCCCGGTCGACATGCGCCTCCGTCACGACCTTTGCCCCATCCTGGCCCGCCAGGTAGTTGGCCTCGCGCAGCACGTCGACGATCGTGGCGATTTGGAGTGTGAGTTTCCGCCGATCGCCGGCGATCCGGGCACTGTGCTCGGTCAGACGGCCGATGCCGGAGCCGTCCAGTGGCATGAGCGACTTCTCCCGCACCAGCTTGGCGACGAGTTGTACGTAGTGGCGTAGGTTGTCCTCGGTCCGGTCCATGCGGTCGTCGAAGTCCGCACCGACCTTGAACAGCTCCTCAAAGTCCGGATCGTGTTGACAGAGCAAGTAGTACAGCATCGGACTCCCCGTGAGGATTACCAGGACCTGGAGCGCCATGGGCTCTGGCTCGAGGGTCACGGAACTCACGAGGCTGAGTGCCTGACCCAGGGACTCGATGCGGAGGCGGTGGGACTGTAATGCTCGCTTCAGGCCCTCCCACGCAAAGGTGTTGCCCAGCAGTTTGTGGGCTTCGAGCATGAGGTAGCCGCCGTTCGCGCGGTGCAGCGCTCCGGCTTTGATCAAGGTGAAATCCGTCACGAGGGCGCCCAACTGTGCCAGATGCTCGATCCGCCCGATCAGGTTGTCGTAGGTCGGGTTGTCTTCGTGGACAATGGGCGCCCCGTCGGTTTCGGCATGGTCTACCAGCAAGTTGACCTGGAATCGCTTCAGCATGGTGGTGCTGTCCGGGCGCCCCGCGCCCTCGCCGAGGAGCGCGGACAGGCCGGTTTGCTCCGGCTCGGCCAAGTCCTTCGCGTTTTCGATCACATCTGTTCGAACAGCCTCGAGATATTCGACGACGTGGGGAAGTTGCTCGTACTTCTTTCTTGTCTCGTCCATCAGGTGCCCCACGGCGAGGCTTGTGACCTCCCGCATGAGGTCACGGAGCCGTTCTCGTCGCTCACGATTCAGTTTTGGGATTTGGCGGAGCGTTCGCTGCACCTCATCCTGATAGGCATTCATCCGCTCTTTGAGGCGTTCCTGTTCCTCCTTGGGCAGTTGCTCGAATTCTTCCCCGGAAATCACTTCTCCCTCGCGGAGGGGTGCAAAGGCAAGCCCCACCGGTGTCCGAAGCAGCGCCAGGCCCTCCGCCTTGGCCCGATCCGCGATTGCGCGCAGGTCACGATCCGGTCGCTCTTTGAACTCGTCGTTGATGACCTGCTGGCGAGTGTGGTATTCCTCGCTGTCGAGCGCGGTCCTCAGGGCAGTCAGTAGTTCCTCGACGAGCTGCGCCATGGTGTGCCTGAATTCCGCGCCGGTCCCGCTGGGCAGGGCAATGAGCCTCGGACGATGCTGATCTTCGAAATTGTGCACGTAGCAGAGGTCTGATGGAGAGGGCCGGGAGGTGGCCGTCTTGCTGAGATACTCTCGAATCAGGGACTCCTTGCCGGTCCCTGGGAGCCCAAAGGCGAAGATGTTGTATCCGTCCTCCACCATCCCAACGCCGAGTTCGATGGCAGCCACGGCTCGCGGCTGGCCGACGGCTCCATCCAAGTCCTCGATGTCATCCGTGGTGGTGAAATGGGCGGCGTCGAGCGGGGGATGAAACTCGAGATCCTCCACCGCGAGTTCCCGTATCGTCTTCACGCGTTGGTTCCTCCGGGTGTGCACGCCGGTCAGGGCGGGTCCGGCGCTAAACCTTGGACGCGATCTTCAGGACCGAGGGCTGCACCAAGCGGGCGAAGTCGCGGTATGGTAACTGCACCAATTCGGTAAAGGACCCTGCGTTGAAGGCGATCTTCTCGTCCTCAGCCAGACTTTCCGCAACGAAGGTCTCGACCCCGAACAGATTGCCAAACGGCGGCATGGCGCCCACCTCGCAATCGGGGAATTCCTCGAGCATCTCATACTCGGTCGCCAACTCCACGGTCCGTGCCCCGGTGGCCAGGCGTAGGAGATCGAAATCCACTTGGTAGGAAGCCGGGAGCACGACCAAGGCTGGCTGTTCGTCCAGCTTGACCACCACCGTCTTGGCCAGCTCCTTGCCTGGGATGTGGGCTGAAGCGGCGATTTCCTGAGCCGTATAGGCCGGCGAGTGGCTGAGGGTGACGTACTTGACGGCGTGGCTGTCCAGGAACTCCTTGAGCTTCTCGAGCGGCATGGCTGCCTCCTTCCGTGGCCCGATCCCCTAAATACTCTCGGTGCCCTAAAGGAAGAGTGAACGCTGACTGAAGGCTTGGGAAGGGGGTCGCCAGGCGGAATCAGGTTCGTGATTGACACGGACCGGTGGCGGGGTCATCATCGGCGCAGGGCCCCTTCGTCCCTCCACGCACCTTTTCCGTTTTGGATGCTACCCTTATGTCGACGTTGTCGGCCGAACAATCCCGACTCACCACCATTTCCCTCGTGATTCTCGCTGCCGCGGCCATCACGGCCGCGCTGGCCTACACCCGTGCGGTCATGGTGCCGTTCGTCCTGGCCATCTTCCTGGCCTATCTCCTCGCCCCCCTCGTCGAGCTCCTCCAGAACCGGCTTCGGGCGCCACGTGCGTTGGCCATCTTCTGCGCATTACTCGTGGCCGGCGGATTGCTCACCCTGCTCGGCGTGCTCATCACCACCTCGACGAAGGGACTGCTGGAATCGGCGGACATCTACCGCGACCGCCTGGCCCAATGGGCGGAGCAGGGCTTGGTATTCCTCGAGCGACTCGGTGTCGACACCGCCGGCATCACGGTGCCGGAGACCATCCAGCGGCTACCCGTGTCGCGCCTCGTGCAGGGTGTGGCCGAAACGGCACTGGGGCTGTTCACGTCCGGGGGGCTCGTGCTGATCTTCCTCATTTACTTGCTGAGCGGCAGGCGCCGGGCGGGACAACGATCAGAGGTGTCTGCGGAAATCGACAAGTCGGTTCGGCGCTATATCGTTCTCAAGGTCGGCACCTCCGCTGCGACGGGCATTCTGGTCGGTATAATTCTGAGCCTGTTTGGGCTCGATCTGGCGGTGGTGTTCGGGATACTGGCGTTCTTCCTCAACTTCATCCCCTCCATCGGTTCCATTATCGCCACCCTTCTGCCCATCCCCATTGCCATCATCCAGTTCGATAGCGTATGGCCGATCCTTGGGGTCTTCGCTTTTCCCGGGCTCGTCCAAATGGCGATCGGCAACGGCCTCGAACCGGTCATCATGGGGCGTCGTCTCGATCTCCATCCGATCACAGTGCTGCTCGCCCTACTCTTTTGGGGACTCCTGTGGGGTGTCGTGGGGATGCTGCTGGCGGCGCCGATGACCGCGGTCGTTCGGATCGTGCTTGACCGGGTGGAGACGACCCGTCCCATGGCCGATCTCCTCGCGGGACGCCTCCCGTGGGATCCGGAGCCGGCGTGATTCAGCCGGTACTGATGTCGTTGCCCGCGCGGTGTGAGGACTTCATGAAGAAGACATCAGGCGAATGCTTACCATTGGGTCATGCTGTCTGGCTAGGTTGGTGGCGGTGGTCGGATCTAACGGAGTCGACATGACCTGGCTGCTTCCGTTGTGGCGCGTCGGGTGCCGCGCCGGCGCTCCTTGGACCATCGTGCTCGTCTCCGTGGGACTGCTCGGTGGCGTGCACGCATCGCCGTTGTTTGGGCAGAAACGGGCCGTCGCGATTCCCGAGGGTGTCACTGACTCCACCATTGCCGTGGGTCGAGAGCTGTTCCATGGGATGGCCGACTGCTCGGGATGCCATGCTCACGACGGGACGGGCACCCAGGCCGGCCCCGATCTCACCGATGCGGCCTGGCTGCACGGTGACGGCTCGTACGGGATGGTCGTGAAGCTGGTCACCCACGGGGTGACCCGATTCGAGTCGACCAAGGGCCGCCCGATGCCGATGCGTGGCTGGGTTCCGATCGATGATGGCGAGGTCCGGGCGGTGGCGGCCTATGTCTGGTCACTCGGCACGGGGCGCCGCGGCGGAGTCGAGTGACCGGTGACGGCCGCTCGGCACGACTAGTTGATCACGGTAAGGGAGTTTAGCCGTGCCGCCGCCGCGGTGGCCACGGGATGAACGCGCTCGTTGCCTGTAAGTAGTCGCGATAACCGGGCTTGGTTTCGGTCAGGGTCTTCTCGAGAAGCGCAACGCCCGAGATCTTGAGCAACAGGATGGTCATGAGGATCGGACTCACGATGGTCCACCACGACCCGGGGTTGGCAGCCGCCATCAGAAAGAAGCCCCACCAGACCATTGCGTCGCCGAAGTAGTTGGGATGCCGGGTGTAACGCCACAGGCCCCGGTCCAAGATCTTTCCCCGATTTGCGGGATCGGCTTTGAAACGCGATAGCTGCCAGTCGCCTACGGTCTCGAAGAACAGGCCGATAGCGAACGCTAGGATGGCGGCTATATCGAGCGCGGTGAGATGCTCCGGTCCTGGCTGGCGGAATACTTCGAAGAGAGGGAAGGCGACGATCCACAGAATGACTGCCTGGAGCCAAAAGACGGTCACGAGGCTGACCCACGCAAAGCGCGTCCCGTGGGAAGCTCGCATTGCCTGATAGCGGTAGTCTTCCGGGGTGCCCCATTTCCGGCGGAGGAGGTAGAGCGACAACCGAAGGCCCCAGACAGTGACCATGGTCAGCAGGACGATCTGCCGCGGGGTCTGCGCGCCCAAGCCGAGCGCATAGATACTCGCGAGCACGATGAAGCCGAGGCCCCAGGCGATATCGATGATGCTGACATCGCGCAATGCGAGGCTCAGAAGCCAGATGATAATACCGAGACTCAGGATGCTGAGTAAGCCAAACAAGGCTATGAACAAGGCATGGGGCATATGGTCCTACCGGCTAGTGGAACACCGCTCTGCTGGAGGCGGTGCGGCCTCTCCGTCTCGGTTAGCTGATTCCTTCTTATTCACTCACCGTCCAGTCGCACTCAGGAGTCGGTAGAGCCCCATGAGTAAGCTGCTCCACCCGGCCTCGCAAGTTCTCAATGGACGCTTTCGGACGCCCATTCGCCTGCTGCTGCTCCTGTTCCTGTTGTTCGTGTTCCTGGTCGGTGTCAAGGGCATGGGCGACGGCTTCAAGCTGCTGGGCAAGGATGTACTGGAGAAGTTCTTCACCGCTACCGAGAACCCCTTTATGGGGCTCATCATCGGTATTCTGGCCACCTCGCTGGTGCAGAGCTCGTCGGTGACAACGTCGATGATCGTTGGGCTGGTGGCGAGCCCTGAGAACCCACTGCCCATCGCCAATGCCGTCCCGATGATCATGGGGGCTAACATCGGGACCACCGTCACCAACATGATCGTGTCGTTAGCCCACATGGGGCGGCGTGAGGAGTTTCGACGGGCATTTGCGGTGGCCACGGTGCATGATTTCTTCAACATCATGGCCGTCGCCATCCTGCTTCCGCTCGAGATGGCGACCGGGTATCTGCAGAGGACATCCGGCCTCTTCGTGTCGGCCGTGAGCGGCCTCACTGGTGCCCAGTATGAAAGCCCGATCAAGGGCGCCATCGCCGAGGGCGTGCACCCCATCAAAGAGTTGGCGGCAGTCCTTTTCAGCTCTCAACAAGGGCAGGGAATTCTCCTGGCCCTCATCAGCGGCGGGCTGATATTCATTGCGCTGTTTGCCTTGGTACGCGTGATGCGCAGCGTAATGATGACACGGGTGGAAACCTACATCAATCGCTTTGTCGGCGGGCCGGCCTTGCTCGCCATCGCCGTGGGTGCGGTCGTAACGGTCATGGTACAGTCGAGTTCGATTACGACCTCACTCCTCGTGCCGCTGGCCGGCGCAGGGTTGTTGACGGCCCAGCAGGCATTCCCCCTCACGATCGGGGCGAATCTCGGGACGACGGTGACGGCTCTCCTCGCCTCCCTGGCGGTATCTGGTGTGAACGCCGAAGCTGGCATTCACATTGCGCTGGTGCATCTGCTCTTCAACCTGACCGGCGCAGGTATCATATTTCCGATTCGAAGGATTCGGCAAATCCCCGTGGCGGGGGCGGAATGGCTTGCCGGGTTCACGGCACGCTCGCGCCGCTGGGCGCTCGTCTATGTGTTCGGAGTGTTCTATGGTATCCCGGCACTGCTCGTCTTCCTGTACTCCCTGCTCCGTCGTTAGCGACGGGATGAGGCTCGGCTATGCTACGTGAGCTACTCAGCATTCTACGGTCCGAAAACCCGCTCGGCGCCATGGGCGAAGAGTTTCGCCAGATGCTCAATGTGACCTACCACATGACCATGCTCGCGGGGGAGTTCTATTTCGGGAAGAAGCCCACGCCCGAGGAACGCTCCCACATCTACCATGAAGACCGTGAGGTCAATATGGCGGAGCGGCGGATCCGGAAGCTGGTGGTGTCGCATCTGTCGATTCCGAGCAACCGTGCGAGCGTGCCCTACTGTCTCATCCTGATGAGCCTGGTCAAAGATGTCGAGCGCCTCGGTGACTATGCGAAAAATCTCTCTGAGGTGGTGGACATCTACCCGGAGCCACTGCCAGACGACGACAACGTGCGAGAGTTGCAGGAAATCCGGGTCGGCGTCGAGCGAGCATTCCAGGCGGCGTCGGAGGTATTCGAGAACTCAGATCGCGAGCAGGCTCTGGAGCTGATCCTCGCCGGCCGCGAGCTGGCACATCGGACCGACGCACTGCTGACTCGGGTGGCCCAAGGGCCGTACGATGCGGGCACGGCGACCGCGCTGGTGCTCGGCGCGCGGTACTACAAGCGCATTGGTGGGCACGTGCTCAACGTGCTGTCCAGCGTTGTGATGCCGGTGCACAAGGTGGACTACTACGATGAAGATGAGGTGCCTGAAACCGTGACCCGCCAGGCACCCGAGCCCAAGCGCTAGAAGGGCTTGAACACCGCCAAATAGGCTGCAACCAACCCCAGCAGTGGGAGCAGCAGGTAGAGCATTTTGGCCGATTGCGGCTTGCGATAGGGGAGAAAGAATATGCCCCCCGCCACCAGCCACACGACGATCTTGGCCACCGCCCACCCCGGCAGCCCGCCCTGTACGAACCCCAGGCGCGCCAGCATTCCGAAGCCTGCCAGCAGGATCAGAAACAGGCCAAGGCCGTGCATCGCGGCCGCTGCCTTCCGGCCTCGATTCCCCTCCTTGGTCCCCCCATTCCACGCATGAAGGGTGACGCCGCCCAGGGCGACGAACAGGAGGAGTATGCCGAGGACGTGGAGTATCTTGTAGAACTCGTATGACATGAGAGTCCCTCTCGTTGAGCGTGTTAGGGAACGGCCACGGCTCCGCCTGGAATCCGCAACATCACGCGAACCGAATCGAGACTCCCGTCGGTGGCCGCAGGAACGAGTCCGAGGATGTGGGCCATGAGGGCGTACAGATGGATGTTCTGGAAGGACGGGATCCGAGCACCGTCCTTGAAACTTGGTCCGTCCGCGACGAAGACGCCCTTCATCGACTCGAGCGCGTTGTCATAGCCGTGGTTTGCACCCGCAAACCATGCGGGGTTCTCCTCGAAGCGTGCCCGGGTCGTAATCGACCACCCTTCATCAGCGATGCCAATGATGGCCGGAATACGCGGATTCGTCCCATAGTGGAGCCGCAGCGGTATATCCTCTTTCCGATACACCTGGAGATGCGGATGGGCGTGGGCCAGCGTCCGATAGACGTCGTCGATGCGGTCGGGCGGTGGCGCGATCGCAATCACCGGGGACCAGTCCACGACACGGACGGTTGCGAGGTCGACGTAGTCGTCGATCAGAATGACGGTCTCGGGAGAGGTGTCGGCCATGCCATGGTCGGTCGTGACAATCACGTCTACCTTATCCCGAAGGCGGCGAGCTTCGAGTCCGGCGATCAAACGGGCAATCACCTGATCGACGCGCGCCAAACCGTCATTGACCTCGAGCGAGCGGGTGCCATAGCGGTGGCCCGCTTCATCGATCGCACTGATGTAGAGGGTGAGGAAGGTGGGTCGCCGTTGGGGTGGGAGATCGAGCCATGCCAACACAGAGTCGACCCGCGCGGCGTCGGGAATATCACCATCATACGGCACCCAATAGGTCGGACGGGTACCCCGGATCTCGGCTTCGGAGCCCGGCCAAAACATCGGCGCCGTCGGTTGTCCCTGTTGTTCGGCCGTCACCCAGATCGGCTCGCCGCCCCACCAGCGTCCATCGGCCACCGCGTCCCGGATGCTCAACCCGAACCTGGCCTGGAGCACCGGGTCCCACATGTTGTTGGCTACGATGCCGTGATGATCGGGATAGAGCCCGGTGACCATGGTGTAGTGGTTGGGGAACGTCTTCGTAGGGAAGGCGGGGACGATTCCCGGGGCACGAACGCCCGCTGCGGCGAGACGCCGCAGGTTCACCATGGCCGGCCGGTCGATGTAATCCCAGCGGAGACCGTCCACCGACACCAAGATGACGGTGGGCCGGACAGACTCGGGCACGACCCGGCCGGGAGAGCAGGCGCTTGGGGCCAGCACCCCGATCGAAAACGCCACGGCGATGAACAGACGACGGTTCATGAAGGGTTGACGGTTGAGGTGGTGGAGCCTCCTGCCCGGACTCCTGATTCCCGACGATAGTAACCAGTTTGCGTCTGGGCGCCATCCCTTTCGGCTGCGTCGCACCGCGAGAATGTTCGGACCAGGAGGCCCCCCGAGGCGATGTCCCGGGGAACTTCGGTATAAGCCACGACGTTCTTGCCAACTGAGATCGTCGTTTGATGACTCCGGCTTCGGCCGGTAGGTTATGAGACCCGCCGTTCAGTCGAACCGGGCATGTCTGCTGCCCGGGACCCCTTTGTTTGAGGAACGCGAGTGCGCCTTCGTCCGTGGATGATTCCCCTCGCTGCCGCCCTGGTCGTTGGCATGGTCGGGTGGTGGGCGCAAGCATCGACCGAACGGTCGCTCAAAAAGCAGCTGGCTACCCAGTTCGAGACCATTGTGGACGCCGATGTCGCGGCGCTCACCGTGTGGCTCGACGGTCAGGAGCGCGCGGTGCAGCAGTTCGCGGCCAGACCAGACTTCCGCCGGGCGGTCCTCGCCCTGGCCGATGCGGCGCACGAGCCATCGACCCCGCCTGATGTTCTGCGCGAGAGTGCCGAGCTCGCCACCATCCGAGGCCTCGTGAACGAATCCCTCGAGCCTGGTCAACCGGCTGAGGGCTTCGTCATTCTCGATCGGGCAGGAAAGGTTCTCGGGGCCGACTTCGACTACGTCATCGGACGAAGCCTCGCTGCAAAGGACGCCGACAGACTCGCCAAGGTGTTGGAGGGATCGGCCATTGTGCTGGGTCCGCTCCCGTTTCCGGTTCAGTCCAACGATGCCGCCGGCAGTTTCGATGCCCCTGCGTTATTCGTTGCGACTGCCGTGCACGACGGGGCAGGTCGGGGGCGTGCCGTATTCGCTCGCCGACTCGAGCCTGGCGCCGGCTTCTCACGGTCCCTTCAGGTTGCCCGCTTCGGCACGAGCGGCGAGACCTACGCCTTCAATGCCGAGGGCGTCGTGATTTCGGAGCTTCGCGGTGCCGCCGAGCTCCGGCGCCTTGGCTTACTCCCCAACGACCGGGGCACGCAGACCGCATTGTCTATCGCTCTGCGCGACCCGGGCGGGAATCTGCTGGAAGGTTTTGAGCCGGACGTTCCGCCCGCTGCGATGCCGCTGACCCGGATGGCGGCCGAAGCCATCTCTGGACGGAGTGGTGTCGACGTTGACGGGTACCGCGATCTCCGCGGCGTTCCCGTGGTAGGCGCGTGGCGGTGGCTGCCAGCGCATGATTTGGGAGTTGCCGCCGAGGCCGATGCGAGCGAAGCCTTCAGCACACTCTTCGTGTTCCGCCGTGCATTCTGGAGCCTGGTCGGCTTGTTGGGATTGGCCGCTTTGGGCGGGCTGGTGTATTCGCTGTTATTTCGCAACCTTCGGCGTCGCGTTGCGCAAGCCGAGAAGCTGGGCCAGTACACGTTGGAGGAGAAACTCGGGGAGGGCGGGATGGGGACGGTGTATCGAGCCCGACACGCAATGCTTGCGCGTCCGACCGCCATCAAACTCCTCCGATCGGGTGAGACAACCCCGCAACTCCTGGCGCGGTTCGAGCGCGAGGTCCAGCTCACGAGCCAACTCACCAATCCCAACACGATTGCCATCTACGATTACGGGCGGACGCCGGATGGGGTGTTCTACTACGCCATGGAGTTTCTCGAAGGCGTTACGCTCGATACCCTCATCGAGATCGACGGCCCTCAGCCGTCGGGCCGGGTGGTCCACATCCTCCGCCAGATCGCCGGATCCTTGGCCGAGGCGCACGACATCGGGCTCATCCACCGCGACATCAAGCCCGCCAACATCATGATTCTGGCGCGCGGCGGGACGTACGATCTGGTCAAGGTGCTCGACTTCGGGCTCGTTCGGGAGGTGCACCAGTCCCGGGACGATATGCTCACGGCGGTGAATACCGTTCCGGGCACGCCGCACTTCATGGCGCCGGAATCTATCGAGTCTCCCGATGCCGTCGATGCCAGGGCCGATATTTATGCCGTCGGCGCCGTGGCCTATTACCTGATCACGGGGACGCACCTGTTCGATGGCCAGAGCGTCATTCAGGTAATGACGCGTCACGTGAACGACGCGCCGGAGTTGCCTTCCGTTCGGCTCGGCACGCCGATCGATCCAGGCCTGGAGCGGCTCATCCTCCGGATGTTGTCCAAGGACCCCGCCGCGCGGCCCGCCAACGGCCGCGAACTCCTCGCCGCGCTCTCGGACGGCACGGTGTCGCACGGTTCGATGTGGACCGAGCGGGATGCGAAGCTCTGGTGGGATACTCGCTCTGCGCCATGCCGGGACGCCGAATGCGCGGATGACGAGAGCTATGAGGGGGCGCTCGAGGTCGATCTCGAGTCCCGGGTATCGGTCGCCTGAACCGGTCGCAGGGTAGGTGACTCGCGGTCTCGAGCGGGTACCTGCATCGTCCACACTCCGAAAAGAGATCCGTGACGCCCAAGGTGGAGCGAGCGACGGGTCCGAAGATCCTCATCACGTAGGTCCCATTCCCCCGAACGGCTTGCTATCCAAAGGGATGCGCGTTATTTGGACAGTTGGATCACCCAAAGTGGGAAGTTCCCTGGAGTACGCGCGCTACCCTGCCGCGTCGTCGCCGTGGAGCGCTGACCTATGAGTTTCCCCTTCCGGCCAAAGCAGCCCCTGAGCCCGGTCGACCGCTTCCTCAAGCTGTTCACCGACATTCGTGGTGGCGAGAGCACGACAGCGCTCCTGCTCATGCTGAACGTCTTTCTACTCCTGACCGCCTATTACCTGATCAAGGTGGTGCGTGAGTCGCTCATTCTGGTCGGAGGTAGCGCCGAACTAAGCGGAGCCCAACTAAAAAGCTATACCTCAGCAGGCCAGGCCATTCTCCTGCTCGGCGCGGTGCCGCTATATGGCATCCTGGCCAATCGATTCCCGCGGAAACAACTGATCAACCTCGTCACGTTTTTCTTTGTCGCGTGCCTGGTCGTGTTCTCCTTCCTCGCACGTATCGATGCACCGATCGGCGTCCCGTTCTACCTCTGGGTCGGGATATTCAACCTCATGGTCATCGCCCAATTCTGGGCCTTCGCTAACGACGTGTATACCACCGATGAGGGGAAGCGGCTGTTTCCCATCGTGGGCTTCGGCGCCTCGAGCGGGGCTGTCCTCGGGAGTTGGGTTGCCGCGCCAGGGCGGCTCCCTGAGTCGATCGGGGTCTACCAACTACTTCTCCTGGCCGCCGGCTTGCTAATCGTCAGCGTCTTGGTAACGAACTATCTTGATGCCCGTGAGCATCGCCGGACAGAAAGCCACATCGAACGTCAGTACACCACCGCCGAGCTGCCGGCGGCCACGGGCGAGTTCCGCCTCGAGACCGGTGAATTCAAGATCCCGACTGAAGAGAAACAGGAAACGGCAACAGGGGGCGCCTTCCAATTGGTGTTTCGGAGCCGCTACCTCCTTCTTATCGCCTTGCTCATGTTGCTTCTGAATTGGGTCAATACGACGGGCGAATACATCCTCGGGCGGACGGTTGAGGATGCCGCCACCCGCGCGGTCGCAGCAGGTACCACCGGCGGTCTCTCGGAAGGTGAGTTTATTCGAAGGTTCTACTCGAATTTCTTCACGGGCGTGAATCTGGCCGGGATGCTGGCGCAGCTGTTCCTGGTTTCCCGCATCATCAAGTATGCCGGCGTGCGCCTTGCCGTACTGGTACTTCCGGTCATCGCGTTCGGTGGCTATGCCATCCTGGCCTTCTTTCCCGTCCTTTCCGCCGTCCGATGGGCCAAGACCGCGGAAAATGCCACCGACTACTCACTCCAGAACACCGTCCGCAACGTGTTGTTCCTCCCCACCACGCGTGAAGAGAAATACAAGGCCAAGCAGGCCATCGACTCATTCTTTGTCCGCGCGGGCGATGTCTTGTCCGCCGTGCTCGTCTTCGTGGGGACGACGTACTTGGCCATGGCGGCCAGGCACTTTGCCATCGTCAACTTGGTGCTGGTGGGAATCTGGCTCGTCATTGCGGCCTTGATCGGCCGAGAATATGTACGGTTGGCCCGCGAGGCTCGAGCGGCTTAGTCGGAGGGCGTGTCGGGCCTCGGCTTTCCGGTAAGCCGCTTCAGTGATTCCAACTGAATCACGATGGAGTCTTGCGATTTGAGGAGGTCGGCGAGGACTTCTCGCGACTCGCGAATCGACGGCGCCGTGGGCCTGGTGTCTTCGATGAACGGTTGCAGCTTGGTCCAGATTGCCGTGGGAAGCGCCGTTTCGAGGTATTCCAGGGCGGTTCCGCGGAGAATCGCATCGGTGGTGTGAATCCCCTGGAACGCCACCTTGAGGGGCTGAGGCGGATAGATCAGGGACAACATGGTGAACACGTGCTCCAGGCTTCGGTCGGCCCGCTCGCGCAGCACTTCATCCAAGACTGGTGACCAGTCCTCGTCCTCCAAGTGATCGAGGATGCGCCTCCCCTCCCAAACCCCGTGATCTACCTCCATCTCTCGGTCGACGGCGCCGAGGATGCGGTCACGATCGATGTGAATGGACCCATCCAGTGTCCGGATGCGAGAGAGCACCCGGCCGGCGCGGTAGCGAACCTCGAAGCGCTGGTCGGAGAGCGCTTGGATCAGACCTTCGGCCGCGCGTTGACTCGGACAGCTGCCCAGGACCACCGGAATGCGGCGTCGAACCGCGAACGGCTGATCCGGGTCGAGCAGGGCATCCACCAACTGGCCGACTGCGCGGCCCGTTACCGATCGGAGCGCAACCATGGCCTCGCGGGCGACCGGATCCCAGGCAAGCAGTGGGATCACGAAGGCCACCTGAGTCGAGGTGAGTGGCTCCCCGCTCAGGGCTTGCCGGACGCGGCCGGCGTCGCGTGAGGTCAACTCCAGAGCCCGGGCTAGTTCAGGCTCGAGGCCGGCGACCGCAAGCTGCGGTCGCTGGCTCTCCCGCTCCACGGCTTCCAAGGATGCGGGACCACCTTGCTCGGCGCTCAACGCCGCCCGGAACTGGGTGAGGTCGATGCCCCCCACCGTGTGGAGCATGGCGGTGCTTGTCATTTCGTCGACCTCGTTCGGGTCGAGCTGATCGGCCTGGGAGAGGAGGCTTCGCTCCAAGGTGCGCAGATACCCTCGCTGGAGATGGCGAGCGACCCAGAGCGCAACACCCGAGAGAACGACGCCAAGTACCAGGATGATGGTCCACGCCTGGCGGGACGCGGCGAGGAGAATCGCCTGGATGATGCCCCCGCCTGCCGCGTCCCCCAAGCGGACCACTCCGACATCGATGACGGCCTTGGTGGCCCGCTTGTCGCCGGGCGCCACGGGGCCGAACAGAAGCTCGTAGGCCGATCGGAAGACGGAGTTGCGGGTGATCGACTCGGCGCCACGCGCCAAGAGCACACCTCCGAGCCCGGGAAAGAGGAGTGCCCCAGACCCGCCGATCACCACAGCCGCTGGGAGCGTGGCCACACTCCGCGCCAGGCCGATTTTCTCGAGAATGCCTCGTGTCGCGGTGGTCTGGACGATCATGGTGACGAGCGACGTCCCGGTGTAGAAGATCGCGAAGAAGCGAAGCAAGGCATGCTCGTCAAAGGCGGCACTTGCGCGCGCCTTGAACACAAAATCGATGAGACCCTCACTCAGGGTGCCGAGCACGACGAGCGCGACGATGGTCCTGAGGTATGGCGTCGCGGCCAGAATCCGTAGTGGCGACGTGGTGCCGCGGCTCGAGGGTGTGGTGTGCCGAGTCGATCCAACTCGCTCACGGTCGGGTATCCGGGCCACGAGCGCGGCGCTCGCGAAATGCAGCAAGGCCAGGATCGGCAGCATGGCCCCGATCGTATACATGGCTGCGACCCGTTCGGCGAGAATACCGCCCAGCAAGGCTCCGATGGTGCCCCCGGCAGCGATACGGCCGACTTGCCGCTTGGCGGTGCGGGGGTCGAACCGCTCATTGACGATCGACCAGAAGCCCGACACGAGTAGCGCGCCCAGTCCCGTGAAATGCATGTAGAGTGCGACGGCGATGGGACGCCGCCATGTGCCTATCAGCGACCATTCCACCAGGAGCAGGATTCCGCTCACCACGAAGGTACCGAGCACCAGTCGCGCCGGGCCCCACCGGGTCATGGCCCGCGATGCCAAGGCCGCAAGCCCCAGTGACAGGAAGGCCGCCGCGATAATCATGGTGGGGAGTGCCGTGATGCTAAAACTCGAGAGGAATAGGGCGTCGCGCGTTGCCTTGCCCGCCATTTGGAAGGCAATCATCGTCGCGGACCCGAGCGTCGCGGCGAGGATGGCGGAGCGCGTATCGGCGGCGGATGGAGTCAAGAATTCTCCTGGTAACGGCCGTGGGGACCGATTGCTCGGATATCCCTACGCGTCGGGGGGACACGCCTGCTCGCCGGGATCGGCGTTCGACCCTGGATCGCGCCCTCGAGAGCCCGACCAGAAGTTACTGTGCGTCCTGGACCTGTCCAATTGTGGACGGGTCGCCTTGGCGCGTTCCAGCGGATGGGATAGCTTCTATGTTGTTCCCGCGAACCCTTCAACCCAACGTAACTCATGACGAGCGCCCGTCGACAGCGAGCCCCTGAGGGACGCGTCCTCCATAAGCCGTTCCCGGAGTGTTCGATCACCGAACCTCACCAGCCATCGATCTGTGGGCTGGTGAAGGCTCGAAGCCGGAGTTCCTCCCGAGCCGCGGCCCACGCGGAGTCTCGGGAGCACGCATCCAGCGGGCGCGATGCACCCGGCGGAGCGCAGCAGGGACCGTAATGGCCGGCGATTTCACCACGCTGTTCGATCGGCTCGCCCAGAGCCGGGACCGGGTCCTCACCCTGGTTGAGGCGACCGACGAGCCACACCGCGCCACGCAGCCGGGTGAGGGGCAGTGGTCGATGCTCGAGGTGATAGAACATCTCGTGCTTGCAGAGGAGGGAACGCTCCGGGTGTTCGGCCAAGGGCCTGCGCCGCAGCCGCGTGTCAGGTTCCGCTCACGCCTCGCTCTTCGTGCCATCGAGCTGTTACTCGGGCTCGGCGCACGTGTCCGTGTCCCGTCCAAATCGCTGGCTCCGGCGGGTGCCGACTCGCTCGAGACATTGCGATCGCGATGGAGGGAAGCCCGCGAGGGCATTGTCGCGGTTGTGGATGGACTCGATGCGGGAGCACTCCGCCAGCCTCGATTCCGTCATCCTGTTGCGGGATGGCTTACGGTCGGTCAGGGGCTCGATTTTCTGGAACGGCACATTCGCCACCACGAGCGGCAGCTTCATCGGATCCGCCGGGCCTTGCAGCCTCCCCAGGCCATTGAAGGCCCCACCTAGCCCGGCGCTCTTCACGCGGGACACCCGGGTGGGTCTTGGTGACGGTGTTGTGATGCGTGAATGGCAGCAGTCGGACTGCTGGGGTCGCCGATTCTTGCCTACCTCAACAAGTCGACCGCCCGCTGCAGCATGCTACGCATGTCAATCGAGTAGTTGTGCGCCGGTTCACCCCACCGACGATAGAGGGTTTCCTTCGAGAGCTCCAGGACCGGGCTGCGGCAGTCCGTTCGTGGTGGAGAATACCGATCTCGGTGCCATCGATCGGGATCTTTCACGAACACTGCACCGATGCCGTTGTCCGTGATTTTCATGAATCCAGGAGGGTCCGGGTCGTGAAGCGGCTGGACCACGTAGTTGATGTCGGCCGTATCGCGTTGCGCGGCGTATCGGATGTGCAGCCAGGGTGAGCCGACGAGTTCTGCCGCTGGATCTTCAACTTGGTGCCACGGTCGGAACAGAGAGTCGAGCAGAGTCCTCTGGTCGAAGGCGTCGCGGTACTCTGCATACCCGCCGTCGTACACGCCGATCTTGTAGTCTGTCGCGTGCCCGAGAGACCGCATGGTTCGATCGATCATGTAACACCGAGGCTGAACCAGGGCAAGCGAAACAGCAGCGGCGACGACTGTGGCTCCAACGATAATGGGCCTCGATGGACTCCGTGCTACGACGCGCCAGAACACCGCCAGAGGCAACACCATGACGGGGGTGAAGTGGTGCAGGGCCACGAAGGCAACCACATAGAAGAATGCCAAATATCCGACCGTTATCACGGTCAGCGATCGACTGAGGGAATCGTGGGCACGTGTAAAGAACAGGGCGAATGGCGGAATGATACCAGCTGGTATCAGTAGAAAGAGCAAACGGTCATAGTCGTCGATCCGGAGAAACCGAAGGCGACTCAGGGTGTTGCCCATGTTCGAAGGGCTGAGCAGTTCGTTGTACAGGACGGCAAGCACGATGCAGCCTGTGAAAGCAATCGCCACCGTCCGGAGGCGATTGCCCTTATGTCGCGAGGTAGAAACGGCGATGCCGGCGCCCAGCAAGACGAGGAAGAGGAGGCCGGTGGGCCTGGTAAAGTAGGCAAGCGCGGCAAACCCGACACACCACCCCGGTCTTCCTGCCCACAAGAAATAGGCAGTCGCCAGCATACTTGATATGGCGAGTAGATCGATATTGGTGGGGGACGCGATATCCACGGCATAGGCGTAGTACGCGTCGTTGAACACCATCGCTGCAATGACAACCGACAGGCCGAGGGCAACCGCGAAGTCCTCCGAGGCACGTAAGGAGCGGGAGGATTTCCACTCGATCAGCCCGTACAGCCCGGCGAGGATCAGGGGTCCGTAAAGGAGCAGTGGCAGTCGCGCGGCAGCCTCGATAGGGCCGAAGAGCGAAATGAACCAATGGACAGGGTACGTCGCCGCGATCATACCCACGCCCACGCCCGGAGGCGCTCCGGTCGGTAGTCTCGGAAGGAGAAAGAGGTCGAGCGAGCGACCCATGGTGAGGAGCTCGAGCCCATCCGGGTTCAAGTCTTGCCAAAAGATGAATGGGTAGAGCAGGTAGAGCGTGAGGAGAGATGCGCCCCCTAGCCAAGCCAACCGGCGGTAGTCTTTCCCGATGGAAAATGGAAGCATGACCGTACCACCGACAACGCGGACGGCCAGGATCGCCCATGCCACGAGGTTCGTGCCGATAATCGCGTCTCGGAAGGGTGAATCACTGATCCCGCCGTACGCGAGCTTCACCATTGAAGACGCGAGGATATGGAGAGCGACACTCACGAGGAATGACATGAGCACGGCTTCGACTGTGTTGCGAGGCTTCCCGAATGCCAGGACGAGTGAGAATCCCGGGGCCATGAAGAGGACGATGGCTGCGAAGACTACTAGTGGAGCAATTCCATAAAGGAAAACGACATGCTCTGTCACGGGATACCAGTGGTCTGGCAGCGGTCCGGGAAACAGATTGTTCACACGCCCAATGGTGGCCGACAAGAACACGATGATGCCGGCGCAGATCAAGAGAATAGCGAGATAGGCGTACAAGAACCGGTGGGAGACGCTTCGCGCGTGTCGGGGACCGTCTGGCCCAATTTCCATTAGCTTCCCTCCGGCCGATGGCTACCCTGAGGAGTGTCGATGAGCGTTGATCGACCCGGAAAATGCCTGCGGAAGGGGAAGGGGCGATGGCCCGGCCCCCTCCGGAGCCAGTGGCAGGAAGGGAACTTAGTGGCGTTTCCTGCTTGCGTCAGCATCGAGCAGGTCGGTTCCATTTAGAGTTTCGGGATTTCCGGGCCCTTATCACGCTTTGGCCTGAAGCATAGCCGGGCCGCGGCCGCGAGAATATGTTTCAGGCCTAGGGTGGTCTTGGCCCTCATTTGTCAGGAGGCGAGTCCGGTGCGTAAGCGATTCATGAGTACACTCGTGCTCGGCACGCTGGTAGTGACCGGCTGTGCCGTCAACCCGGTGACTGGCAAGTCCGAACTCTCGCTCGTGTCCGAGTCGCAAGAAGTCCAGATGGGACTCGAGGGCGCCCAACAGGTATCCCAGTCGATGGGCCTCCTGGCCGATAGCGGGTTTCAGACCTATGTGAATGGTCTCGGTCAGCAACTCGCCGCGCGTTCGGAGCGTCCCCAACTCCCATGGGGATTCCGGATCGTCGACGACCCCGTAGTCAACGCGTTCGCGTTGCCCGGCGGGCAAATCTTCGTGACGCGCGGCATCCTCACGCACTTCAATTCGGAAGCAGAACTGGTGTCGGTGCTCGGCCACGAGATCGGTCACGTGACGGCCAAGCACTCGGTCCGGCAGATGAGCCGGACGCAACTGGCCCAGCTTGGCCTCGGAATCGGCATGATCCTCAAGCCGAGCCTGGAGGATGTGGGACAAGTCGCGAGCGCCGGTCTCGGCGTGCTGTTTCTCAAATTCGGGCGTGACGACGAGAACCAGGCCGATGAGTTGGGATTCAAGTATGCGTTGAGCAACGGCTATGATGTCCGGGACATGCTCTCGGTCTTTCAGACGCTCGACCGCATGAGCGGCACATCCGGGCGCGGGATGCCCGAATGGCTGTCGACCCACCCCAATCCCGGGAACCGTTATCAGAGCACACAGCAACGCATAGCCGCGCTCAACCGAAACCTCGACGGGCTCACGAGCAACCGGGACAGCTACTTGCGGCGGCTCGAGGGCATGACTTTCGGAGAGAATCCACGCCTGGGATACTTCACGGGCAGCGTGTTCTACCATCCAGACCTCGAGTTTCGGCTCGAGTTTCCCGATGGATGGAAGACGCAGAATGGCACCCAGGCCGTCGTGGCTGGCAGCCCGCAAAACGATGCCATCATCGCCCTGACGCTGGCAGGGACGGGTACGCCGGGCGAAGCGGCCCGCGAATTCTTCGCGCAAGACGGCGTCCAGGCGCAGAGCACCAGCACGAGTTCCATCAATGGACTCCCGGCGGTCACCAGCATCTTCACCGCGCAGACACAGGATGGCACGTTTCAGGGACGGGTCGCCTTCATCGCCCACGGCGGCACCACCTACCGCATCCTGGCCTACAGCCCCGCGTCGGTCTACGGGAGCTACGGCAGCATCTTCCGTCGATCGGTCGACAGCTTCCAGCGCCTCACCGACCGGGCGGCTCTTGCGGTCCAGCCCGCGCGCGTCACGATTGTACGGGTGCCGAGCCGTATGAGCCTGGAAGACTTCAATCGACGATACCCATCGACCATCCCGATGGCCCAACTCGCCCTGATCAACGGAGTGGATGAGACGACGATGCTCGCGGCGGGCCAATTGGTGAAACGGGTGGTCGGGGGAGAACTGCCCGGGTCCTAGCGGCTCGAGGCGCCCCGGGCTCGGTCGACCATGTCGCGGGCGGCCGCAAACACGTTGTGCCACATCGCCCTGGTGAGGCGCCCTGTATTGGTGTTCTGCCGGCTGGGGTGATACGAGGCGATCAGGAGGGTCTCGTCCGGCAGGACGGTGTGAACGTTGTGGCCAAACGGCGGCCGATTGCCCGGCCCAAGTGCGGCCCACCACCCCGCGGCCCGCAGCCACGCCTCCCACCCGATTCGTCCCAGGACTACCACCACCGCGACATTCCCGAGCAACCGCACGTCGTCCTCGAGGTACGAGCGACATTGGGCGAGTTCCTCGCGGGTGGGTTTGTTTCCCGGCGGCGCGCACCGCGCCGCCGCCGAGATGTAACAGTCCTCCAGGGCCAGCCCATCCGCACGATCGGCGGCGAGCGGCTGATTGGCAAACCCGAACCGGTACAGCGCTTCGTACAGCCAGTTGCCGCTCGAATCCCCGGTGAACATGCGGCCGGTGCGGTTGGCCCCGTGGGCGGCAGGCGCCAGGCCGACGATCAAGAGCCGCGCATCGGGGTCGCCAAATCCTGGAACCGGTTTCCCCCAATAGTCCAGATGGCGGAATGCCCGCTTCTTGACCTCGGCTACCTGGCGGCAGTGCGCCCGCAAGCGGGGGCACCGCGTACAGGCTGGAATGGCACGATTGAGACTTGCGAGCGAGCGAAACGCGGTCACCGGAACGTGGGGTTGGATGGAGATCAGCCGACGCGTCGGGTCTTCCGCTTCATGAAGTCCATGAGGATGAACTGGCCCAAGGTCATGGTATTGGTGAAGTAGGCTTTGCCCCGACAGATCTGAGCTACTTTTTTCACGAAATCGACCAGGCTCTTGTTACGCGCCAGCATGAAGGTGTTGATCATGATACCGGCTCGTCGGCAGTTCGCCACTTCGCGAAAGGTGGCCTTGAGAATGACCGGGTCCAGCCCCATGGAATTCACGTAGACCCGTCCGTCAGGCATGGTGAGGGCCGATGGCTTGCCGTCGGTGATCATGATGATCTGCCTCATGTCTTTCTTTTGCGCGGCCAGGATGCGGCGGGCCAGGGTGAGCCCCTCCGCCGTGTTGGTATGGTACGGTCCGACCTGGGCGCTCGCGAGGGCGCTGAGGGGGATCTCCTCGGCGGTATCGTGAAAGAGCACGACGCGCAGTGTATCGCCTGGGAATTGGGTGCGGATCAGGTGGGTCAGGGCAAGGGCGACCTTCTTTGCTGGGGTGAACCGATCCTCACCGTACAAGATCATGGAGTGCGAGCAATCCAGCATCAGCACCGTCGCGGCCGAGGAGCGATACTCGGATTGATGCACCATGAGATCGTCGTACTCGAGATTGAGCGGCACCCCGAGCCCTTCACGCGCGATGGCGCTCGTGAGCGTGCCCGGTACATCGAGGTTCATCACGTCCCCGAACTCGTACGGCTTGCTCACCCCTTCCGCCTCGACTCCGGTCGCGAGGAACGGCGTATCGTGGGCCCCGAAGCTCGCCTTGCCGATGCTCCCCAGGAGACCCTTGAGCGTTTTGTAGCCCAGGAAATCGATGCTCTTGTCGGTCAGGGAGAACTGAACCTGTTGTGCCGCGGCGGCGGCGCGCCCGTGGGGGCCGAACACCGCGCGGTGTCCCTCGGGCATCTTCGGCGGCTCGGTGAGATTGAGGTATCCCTCGTCGATCAGGCGCTGAACGATCGCGTCGAGAAGCTCTGCCAAGGCCTGTTCGATGGCCTGATCGCGCTCAGGGTCCCCGGTCGATTCGCCGCGGAGGTATTGCAGCATCTCTGGGGAGAGTTGCTTGGAATCCATGAGCGCCTGGAGGATGGCACGTTTGAGCGCATCCAAGGTTTGTTGATCGTCGAAGCCGGCCTCATCCGGCCACCCGGTGCTGCCACCCGTGAACCCGGATTGAAGCAGAAAATCACCCAGTTGGTCCAACAACCCCTGGAGATTTACGGCGTCGGCGAGGTCCGGGATGTACTTCGAGTACTTGGTGAAGCGCATTGTCTATGGCATCCCGCGCCATCCGGCGCTCGGTCCTTCGGCTGGAACGCTCCTCATCATGCGAAATCCAATCCGTGGCTGAACGGCGGGCTTGGCCGCTCCGGCTTGGCGCGGCCGTATCCCAGTTCATCGCTCCGGCTGATCCGCTTCTCGGCGGCCAATCCTTCGAGGACCAATTCACATCCCGCAACGGCGGTGGGTGGGTCTGAGGGCGGGGCGAGCTGCAACCGGTGGACCAGGTCGAGCAACCCCGGCACGACCTTGAATCCTTCGAGACACGTGGCGGAACGCTCGTCCCCGGAGATCTTGAGCGCGCCGCCGTCGTCGAACCACGCTACGATCGGCCCCACGTCCGCGTCGCCAAGGCGCCCGGAGAAAACCCGTCCCGCCGCCCGGCGAATCAGGTCCCGGGCGATGCTCTCACTGCCCTGGAGTTCGCCCTCGTACTCGAGCTCGAGTTTGCCGGTAATCGATGGCAACGCCGCATAGATGTCGTTGATGCGTGGGATGACTTCCGGCTCGTTGACCAGCACAGCCCGTCGTTCAGCGTTGCTGACCGCGCTCTCCAACACGGAGATCGGGAGGCGTTGGCTCACCCCGGAGTGCTTGTCGACTCGCTTGTCACTCCGCGCCTCGAACGCGATCGCTTCAACCACTTCGTGGATGAAGCCGGGAATGCGAATCGTCTTGGCCGCCCGATCCACCCAGGCTTCTTGTTGGGTGATCGCCATGCCGAGCTCGATCGTCGCTGGATAGTGGGTGACGATCTCGGCGCCGATCCGATCCTTGAGGGGCGTCACGATCTTGCCGCGCGCCGTGTAGTCTTCCGGATTCGCCGTAAATGCCAGTTTCAGGTCGAGCGGCAGGCGCACGGGGTAGCCTTTGATCTGGACATCACCCTCCTGCATGATGTTGAAGAGGCCAACCTGTATCTTTCCAGACAGGTCCGGGAGTTCGTTGATGGTGAAGATGCCGCGATTAGCTCGCGGGAGGAGTCCGTAGTGCATCGTAAGCTCATCGGAGAGCAGGTGCCCGCCACGGGCAGCTTTGATGGGGTCGACATCTCCGATGATGTCGGCAATGGTCACGTCCGGTGTCGCGAGCTTCTCGACGTAGCGATGCTCCCGCGTCAACCAGGCTATGGGTGTCGCCTCACCGCATTCCTGTACGAGTTCGTGCCCATACTTGGAAATTGGGGTGAACGGATCGTCATTGACCTCACTCCCGGCAAGAATCGGAATCTCGTCGTCCAGGAAATTCACCAACTGACGCAGCAGCCGGCTCTTGGCCTGGCCACGCAGTCCCAGGAGAATGAAGGCATGCTGGGCCAGGAGCGCGTTGATGATCTGCGGAACGATGGTGTCGTCATAGCCAACAATGCCGGGAAAGAGCGGCTCATTCCGCTCGAGCTTCCGCAACGCGTTGTCGCGCATCTCCTGGCTGACGGTCCGGCCGCGGAGCGGCGGCTCTGACCATGGGCTCTGACGTAATTCGCCCAGGGTCTTGGGTTTCGACATGAGTATTCAGCTTTCGTCGAGCGAAGGTGATGGATCTATGCCCGGAGGGCGTCCCTCCGAAGCTAAGCAACGTCGGCGCGGCCGCGTCAAGCCTCGTCGGTTCTCATAGGAGACCCGCCATGAGCCTGCGACCCACACTCCTGATGGGCGGTCTTATGCTGGTGGTGTCCTGTGGGGGCGAGAAGGTCGAGACCCGACCGGCGGACGGGACCGCAGTGGATCGTCCAAGCGCGGCACCGAACGCGGCCGCCGACACCCTCCCGGCGGACAGCATCATGCCACGTGACACGGCGACGATCGACCCTCCCGAGCGACTCCCGGACTAGGTCGTCGAGTCGCTCCCCGCAAGCGGTCGGACGGCCTCGGCGACCAGAGTGCCGTGGTGGATGTCAGGTCGCCAACCGAGCCTGTCCCGCGCCGCCGCTGACCGATAGGGATTTCCACCGCGCCAAAAGCGGACGGCGCCGGCAAGCGTACTCGGGGCGCGATCGCTCCCGGCTACCCGCCGGATCGCATCGCCCGCTCGAGCCGCCATGAGCGCCGCCCATTCCGGGACGGAAACCGTTCGGATCGGCCGGCCCAAGCCGTGAGCCACTGCATCGATGAATTCGGCTTGACCGATCTCCGCATCGTTGGCGACGTTGAACGCGCGGCCCCAGGCAGCCTCGGACGCTAGCGCACACCGGACGGCCTCGGCGACACTCGCTGCGTGAACCAACGCCAGTGGCCTCTGCCCCGGCCCCACGCGGGGAAGCCAGCCGCGGCGAGCAGCAGCCACGACGCGCGGCAGAAATAAGCGATCGCCAGGGCCATAGACGAGGCAGGGGCGCAATACGCAGGCTGCCCCTCCCAATATCTCCCGCCACAACACTTCTTCGGCCAGTCGCTTGGACCGGGCGTAATACTCGCGGTCTGAAAGCGGGCCCCATGCAAAGTCTTCGTCGACACTACCATCATCGCTATTGCCCGATCGGCCGTACACGGCAACGGAAGAGATGTGCACGATCGGAATGGCCAATTCGGCCGCCCGACGAGCGGCGAGCGCGGTGCCACGGACGTTGATGGCCTCGAATGTTTCCCATGGGGCATGATCGGCGATGATCGCGGCGGCATGGACGATGGCGTTGCAATCCTGAACCTCGGTCCAGAGTCCGTGGTCCTCGACCCGGCCTCGCACCGGCTTGGCTCCAAGAGACCGGAGAAGGTCAGCGGCGCGATCACTTCGTGCCAGCGCCATGCAGGCAACGCCGGTCGAGGACAAGGTTTGGAGGATGTGCCGGCCAATCAATCCGGTACCACCGGTGACGAAGATCATCCCTCGATATCGGTGACCGAAAAGGGAAGCGGTACCACCGCCGCTTCACGATCTTCGATGGTGACGGTGCTTCCGGCGACCACCGTGCTGTGGAGCATGGCGAGGGCGAGTGTCCGGTCGGGGAGGCGAAGGGTGGAATGGACGAGGCCAACATCTTTGCCGTCATGCGTGATCGTCTGCGTCGAGAGCGGATCGCTGCCGTGCCATTGGAGGCCGCGGATTTCCTTATTGATGTGCCCGCGGAAATGGACCCGAGCGACGGTTTCCTGGCCGGTGTAACACCCCTTGGTGTGGGAAACACCCTTGAGGTCATCGAAGCGTACCTCCTGGGGTAGGGTGCGCTCTCCGATCTCATTTCCCAGCGCAGGCCACCCGGCGAGAATCCGAGCGGCGTGGGAGTCATCCAACGTTCCCAGTTGCGCACCGACGGTCACGGTATGTTTCCGCGCTGCTTCGACGGTAGCGATCTCACCAACGAGCAGCGCTTCGAACGGAGCCTGCACGGTTCCCCTGGCCATGAGCAGCGATCCGGCTGCACTCTCCCAGGTCGCCGCGGCCCCGGGGTACGCAGGGATCGTTCCCAGCGCTGCCCGCTCCAGCACCTGCTCGACCGCCGTGCCGAACAACCAGGCGACACTCCACCGGGTCCTGAGGTCCGTCACTTGAGCGAGCCTTGGAGGAAACGTCCGTTGGAAGAGCGCGAGCATGCCATCGGCGCTGCGCGTGGGCAAGATCAGGATCGCCTCACTATTGGAGCGCATCACCCAGCAATCGGTGATGATCATGCCTTTCGGCGTGAGAAAAGCCCCGTAGATGAGGTGATCGCCGCCGTTGCCGACCACGTCGTTGGTGAACACGCCCTGCAAGCATTCGAGGGCTCCTGGTCCGCTCACTCGCAGCGCCGCCGACTCGTTCAGAATGATCGTCCCTCCACGTCGGAGAGCGTCCAATCGGTTCCGATCGAGGATCACGTCAATCATGCGTCCCGGCCTGCCTTCCCGAGTCCCGGTCGGTAGTACCCGGCAAGTGCATACGATCGATCCAGGAGTTCAACGGGATGGACGACATCGATGTCGAGGCCAGCGGCCAGAAGGCCGGCGCCGATCTGCATGAGACACCCGGGATTCCCAGTTGCGAGAAACTTCGGGCGTGGTACAAGCGAAGCGATGTCGTTGATCTTCGGTTCGAGCACGGCCCGCGCCAGCGAAGGCCGCAAGACCGAATACAGACCCGCACTCCCGCAGCATTGATCCGATCCCGGGAGGACCCGGAGCCTGAGTTCCGGCACGGCGCGGAGGATGTCGAGCGGTTGGGATACGATGCCTTGGGCGTGCTGGAGATGGCAGGCAGCGTCGTACGCGACGTCGCACGGTAGCGGCGCTCCGGTGCGAGGCCCTGCGTCCGACAGGAGCTCCGAAATGTCCCGTACGCGACCGGCGAGACCATGCGCCGCCGTGGTGCCAACTAGCTCGCCATAGTCCTTGAGCATCGCCCCGCAGCCCGCACTGTTGACCACGATCAAGTCGGCATGGCGTCCGAATGCGGCAACATTGGTTGCGGCAAGCGCCCGCGCGCCCGCGGTTGCTCCGGTATGTTCGTGCAGGGCTCCGCAACAGACTTGTTCTCGAACCTCGACGACATCGAAGCCGTTGGCACCGAGGGTGCGGACGGTGGCCTCATGGACGTGCCCGAACAAGGTGTCCATCACGCAACCACGAAATAGCGCCACGGTTGGCCGGCTGCCGGATAGGTCCGCCGATTTGTCGCGTCCGCTCACCTGCGTCGGCTGGGCGGGGCGGAAGTTTGTTTGCTCCGAGGCGCCGAGCATGCCCATCGCGAACCCCAGCCGGCTCCCGGGCAGCGAGGCGAGCCGGAAGTCCAGAGGCACGAACCCAGCGAGCCAGCGTGAAGCCGGGCCGCCAGAGCTTCGGGGAGCCGAACACCGCCAGGAGGGCCCGCAGCGAGACGGAGAGGCCATGGGAACCGGCCAACGTGCGCCGTGCGGTTTCCAGGGCGCGTCCATACTGGACCCCGGAGGGACAGGCCGGCTCACAGCCGCGGCATCCCAGGCAGTTCTCCAGGTGGATGGTGAGGGCCGAATCGATGATAGCCGTGTCGCCGCGTTCGAGGGCCTGCATCAGCACGATTCTTCCGCGCGGGCTGTCGTTCTCATCGCCGGTTGCCAGATAGGTAGGGCACGCGGGCAGGCAAAAGCCGCAATGCACGCATGGGTCGAGCGGGCCGATCGTGCTAGCCACCCCGAACCTCTTCCAGCGCGACGCGCAAGCATGCGCGAGGGTCGAACGTTTTCCGCAACCGCCAAACGAGGTCGCCGACCCCCTCCCGGTAGGCTCCGAAATGCCCGACACGCTGACGGACTCTCCAGGGCGCCCGCTCGAGCGTCACCGGGATTTCGCGTTCCGCAGCCCGGTGGCGCAGGGTGAGGAGTTGATCCGGCTCGGCTGATCCGCTCCATCGGACTCCGCCCGTGGCGGCTCCAGCCGAAACGAGTTGTTCGTCGAGCAATCCTGCGAGGAGGTCGATGGTTTCGTCTACGCTGTCGGCAAGGGCGCCCAGCCGAAGCGTCACCGCTCCACCTAGCCACGCACGATTGACCGAGCCCCAAAAGGCTGCGCTCTCATCTGGCGGCAGTTCCTGCCACGCCAAATCGCCGACACGCTGTATCTTGGCTACCGTGGCCGCCACGGCCGATTCCGTACCGAGGAGCCTGGCCGCGAGCGTCCAGTCGGCGCGGGCGGCTACAGCCGGGGACAGCAACTCCAGGGCGCTACAGTCGAGCCCGGCCTCGCCAAGCGCCCTGGCGCTGAACGTGAGCACGTCGCGGTCTGCCCGCGCTGTCAGCGTTACATCCGCGCTGGGCAGTGCTCGAAGCCGGAGGTGGAGGTCGGTAATGATCCCGAAGCCGCCGAATGCGCCCACATGCAATTTGGTGAGATCGTATCCGGCCACGTTCTTCATGACCCGTCCTCCGGACGTGAGCCGGCGGCCGTCCCCGGCGACCACGGCGCATCCGAGCACGTGATCTCGGATTGGGCCGAGCCCCGCCCGCAATGCACCGGCCGTCCCCGTCGCGACGATCGATCCGATGGTCCGGTCCGGCCGGCCAGGCGGATCGAGCGGCAACCACATCCCGAGGGCGGCTGCCTGCCGCCGCAGGCTTTCGAGGGAGGTTCCGGCCTGGACCGTCGCCATGAGGTCTGCGGGGCTGATGTCCACCGCCCGGTCGAGGGCGCGCGTACTCACGGCGAAGTCGGCATCCGCATCCGGCGGGAGCCAGGTTCCACTCCCTTCGACTCGGATGGTCCAGCCTTCTTCTGCGGCCACGCGGCACGCCACGGCGATTCCCTCCGCCGAGTCGGGGGTGACGTAGGGGATGCCGGTTGCCTTCTGCTCCACGGCATCCCGACCGAGGAGTGAACGAAGCCGTTCAGCCGGGTCGTGGTTCATGGCACTCCTCCAGCACGCCATTCCCGGCAGGCATGGCTCGGGAAGATCTTGCCGGGATTGGCGCGTTGGTCGGGGTCGAAGACGCGACGGACGTCGCACATCGCTGTCATACTCGCCGGATCGAACACCCAGGGCATGTACTGCCGCTTGTCCGCTCCGACGCCGTGCTCCCCAGTGATCGTCCCCCCGGCCGCCACACATACCGCCATGATCTCCCGACTTGCCGCCTCGACCTTCTCGGCCATGGCGGCATCTCGCCGATCGAAGCTGATGTTGGGATGCAGGTTACCGTCCCCGGCGTGGAACACATTCGCAATGGTCAAGTTGTGCCGCCTCCCGATGCCGGCAATCGCATCGAGGACCTCGGGCAGCGCGGAGCGCGGAACGACGGCATCCTGGACGACGAGGTCTGGGGCAAGCCTGCCCAGGGCCCCGAAGGCCTTCTTGCGGCCCTGCCACAACCGCGCGCGCTGGTCCTCGGTCGAGGCCCCCCGTACGGTTCGTGCCCGGTTCGCGTGGAGCAGGCGCTCAACGTCGGCGGCCTCACCCTCGACGGATTCATGAGTTCCATCCAACTCCACCAACAAGACGGCGGCGGCGTCGGTGGGGTATCCGGCGGCGTAGATAGACGCCTCGACGGCTCGTATGCAGGTTTGATCCATCATCTCCAGTGCCGCAGGGAGTACTCCGGAGGCGATGATTGCCGACACGGCGGTACTGGCATCCCGGATGGTCGTAAAGTCGGCCAGGAATGTGCGAACTGCTAGCGGCAACGGCTCGAGCCTCACCGTCACCTCGGTCACGATTCCGAACATCCCCTCACTCCCCACTACCAGGCCCACGAGATCCGGTCCCCAGGGCTCTCCCTGCCGTGATCCGAGTCGCATCGCGGTACTGTCGGGCAGGACCAGCTCCAGCGCCACCACATGATTGGTCGTCACGCCGTACTTGAGGCAGTGTGGCCCGCCGGCATTCTCCGCGACGTTCCCGCCGATGGTACAGGCGGTCTGGCTTGAAGGGTCCGGCGCATAGTGCAGCCCGAACGCGGCCGCTGCCGCGGAGAGCCGGGCGTTCACCACACCCGGTTCTACGATGGCGCGCCGCTGCTCCGGGTGGATGGCGAGGATCCTGGTCAGTCGGGTTAGGGTGATCAGAACCGAGTCTGGTCCGGCCAGCGATCCGCCGGAGAGGCCCGTACCGGCTCCTCGGGCCACGAACGGCACCTGTGCGAGGTGGAGCAGCCGGACGACTTCGATGACCTCTGCTCGGCTGCCCGGCAGCACCACCAGTCCGGGCATGGCTTCATGGGTCGGGAGCCCATCGGCTCGGAACGTCGCGCGCTCCGACGGCTGCTGGCGCACCCATTGAGGTCCGACGACGTTGGCGAGCGTCGCGGCAAGCGTGGCATTCACGGCTGGCTCTGTGCTGGAGGATAGGGGCGAGTGCTGCGGCCGTTGCCCCGCGCCAGGTGATGGACCCGTGCCCGCTCCTTGGCGTCAGCGGCCTTCGGAAGGAGCCATTGCGTCAACAACTCGATTCGTTCCCCGACGGATCGGGACTCGAGCAGCCGGACCTGGAGGGGCGCTTCAGGATCGATACTCGCCGCGATTTGAAACGTCAGAGTTCCGGCCTCGTGAGACAGGGCGACCTCGGGTTGCTCGGCGTCCTGCAACACACAGATCGCGTCGACGTACGCGTGGAAGAGACGTTCGAGTTCTGTGGCGTCGGGGGGGTGGTTATCGACCGTTCGGTCGTCGAATTCCTCCACAATGGCGACGAGATAGGGGTCGTTGCATTCCACATACCGCTCGACCGTAAACCGCTTCTCGCCAACGACCAGGATATTCGAGCGCCCATCGGCCAGAAGGTCGTGGGCCCGAATAGTTGCCGCACATCCAACCGTTCCCGGAGGCGGTGCCTCGCGCTCCACCCCTGGTCGGAGAATGCCGAAGGCGGCGTCCGACGCCAGGCAATTCGCGACCAGTTGCCGGTAGCGCGGTTCGAAGATGTGGAGCGGTAGCGAGGTACCGGGGTAGAGGACGACGGTAAGCGGGAAAAGCGGCAGGCGGACGGGCATACCGGAAGATCTCGGTGTGGGCTCCGTCACACAATGTGACCCTCCCAGCCTCGGGCTGGGACCGGTACAGCGCGGAGTTGTGAGTGTGTTCTACGTCGTGCCCCAGAATCCTTGCAGCGACTTGACATCGGGGGATTCGCGTAACTTTTCGAAGGCCCGCTCGCGGATCTGACGAATACGCTCACGGGTGACCCCGAGCAGCGCCCCAATTTTCTCGAGGGTAAGGGCCTCAGAGCCCTCTTCGAGGCCATAGTAGAGATTGAGGATCTTTCGTTCGCGGGGGGTCAGGTATCGTTCGAAGATTCGGTCGATGAACTCTCGGGTGAGCCGGGCGTCGGTATTGTCCTCGATCTCACCGCCCTCTGTTCCGGCAAAGCGCTCTCCGAAGGTGCTCGCCGTCTTGTCCGTCCGCTCGACCGGTGCATCGAGTGAAAGCTCCGCTGTCGTCATGCGGCGGGCGGTGCGGATGTTCTCGACCGAGTCATTGAGTGCTGTCGCAACCTCTTTGTCGGTCGGCTCGCGACCGAGCTCCTGAGAGAGGAAGCTCTCCGCTCGCGACATTCGAATGAGTGCTGAATTCTGGTTCAGTGGAATCCGGACGCTCCGCGTCTGCTCGGCCAGCGCTTTCAGGACCGCTTGACGGACCCACCAGACCGCGTAGGAAATGAACTTCACCCCGTGGTCGGGATCGAACTTCCGGACCGCTTTCAACAACCCCTCGTTGCCGATCGCCACCAGCTCCCCGAGATCCAGTCCGTGGCCCTGGTACTTCTTCACGTACGAAATCACGAAACGGAGATTGGCCGTCACGAGGCGCTCCGCCGCCCTCGCGTCCCCCGCCCGCGCCAGGCGCGCCAACCGCTTCTCCTCCTTGGGGTCGGAGATCATCGGAAGCTTCTGGATGTCGTGGAGGTACTGATCGAAGGCGCTGGTCGGAACGGGTCGAAAGAAGGGGCGAGCCTTCTTCGCGGTCACAGGTGCCATTGCCTACCCCGGGATGCGGAAGCGGTTACGAACACTTTTCAGAATTCTCACGAGGGAACGCAGATCGAACTGGGTCGGCCGCCAATTCGAAGCGCAATAATAGGAAGTTCCGAGAGGGGGGTCAAGCAAGAAATGATTTTCCACATCACAATTTGTTGTTCGACAAACGATTATCAGTTTCGTCCACTTATCCACGTCCCCGCGAGCAGGGACTTATCCACGTGCCAGAGCATAAACTGTTGTAAGACAACAGAATACGCCAAATTCATATGTGAGTAAAATGGGGAAAGTCGGTCAGCTCTCGGGCAGAGTGATCGTGCCGAGTGCCTCTCTGATCAGACTCACCGACGGCACCTCGATGGTCCATTGGTCGTCGGCGCGATGCATGTGCCCGATCGACTCCGGAAGTGCCAGGCGCGGCACCTCACTTCGCGACTTCTTGTCTGCCTGCGTTGCTCTGATGACCGCATCGGCGTCCACGGGCATCCGCAACGTGGTCGGCAAATTCATCATGGTGAGCACCTGCTCAACCGCATCCGCCAGCCCGGCCTGGGCAACTCCCATTGCCTCGGCCAGGCGGCACTCGGCCAGGAGGCCCAAGGCGACCGCTTCGCCATGATCGATCCGGTATCCGCTTGCGTGCTCCAAACCATGCCCCAGGGTGTGGCCGGCGTTCAGCACGGCCCGTTCGCCAGCCTCCCGCTCATCGCGACTCACGATGGCCGCCTTGAGCTCGACACTTCGCTTGACTAGTTGAGCGAGCGTTGCGAGGTCACGGGTCCGGATGCGGCCCGCCTCCTTGCCGATCCACTCGAAGTACTCGCGATCGGCCACGACACCGTGTTTGACCGCCTCGGCCAGGCCGCTGCGAAACACCGGGTCCGGCAGAGTGAGCAGGGTGCACGGATCCGCCAGTACCGCAGTGGGAGGATGGAATGCACCGATCAAGTTCTTCCCATGTGGTGTGTTGATTGCCGTCTTGCCTCCCACGGAGGCATCGACCATGGCGACGAGCGTGGTTGGAACCGCGAGCAATGGAACGCCGCGCATGAAGGTCGCCGCGACGAATCCTGCGAGGTCACCGACCACCCCGCCACCGAGCGCTACGATGGCACTGTCGCGGCCGAAGCCGCCTTCGAGCAGAGCATCGATGAGCCTGGCCCAGGTCTCGCGCGTCTTGCTGGCTTCTCCCGGCGCGACCGCGAACACGCGTCCCGCAGCGGTCCGATCGCTCGAGGAATCGGATTCGTATCGCCACGAGTGCTCCGGCGCGGACAACCAGTCGTCGTAATGCCGCTGGACTGTCGTATCGGTGATGATGGCGATGCGGCGATTCGGCAGCTGCCTGGTGGTCAGCTCGGTGAGCTGGGCGATGGCGCCTGCGCCGATCTGAACCGGGTATTTGCCGAGGGCATGCCGAACCGTAACGGTCTGCACGTGGCTACCAGGTCGGCTCGTCGAGGCCCGCGCGATGATTGGCCAGGCGCGCGAGCACGAAGAGGGCATCCGACAGCCGGTTCAGGTACTCGAGAAAGAGCTCCGGAACCGGCGTCTCTTGCGACAACTGAACGATGCTCCGTTCGGCCCGACGGCAGATGGTCCGCGCGAGGTGAAACGCCGCCGCCTTCGGCGTCCCGGCGGGCAGAATGAAGGCCGTGAGCGGCGGAAGCTCCTCCGTCGCCCGATCGATGGCCGCTTCGAGTTCTTCGACCTGGTCGTGCGACAGGTCTGCCTTTGCCAGGGCGGCGGCCACCTTCTCGGGGTCGGGCGTCGCCAGGTGGCCTCCGATCGCGAACAGATTCCGCTGGATGGACTCGAGTAACCGGTCCTCTTCGTTGCGCGGCTCGGTGGCGCGCACGATGCCGAGGGCGGAATTCAGTTCGTCAACGTCGCCGTATGCTCGCACCCGGGGGTGGCTCTTCGGAACGCGGCCGCCGCCGAACAGACTCGTTTCTCCTCTATCCCCCGTCTTGGTGTAGATCTTCATGCTGATTAGTTGCCCTCTCTCGATGCGTGCTCCCGCCCATCACATGGCTCGTCCACCCGGGCCGCGGCCACGACCGTGTTGCTGACCGGGGCCAGGACGCCCCACAGCACTGCGTGCTGGTCAGGACGCACCTGCTCCAGCCAGAGGTAGTCACTACCGCTACCGAATCCGGCGATCGCTTCGAGGCGCCGCCAGTATGCCGGTGGCCAGTCGGCTCCAAGGGCGGCCACCTGTCCCTGATCGAGGCGCATGGCGGTGGGCCGGAGGACGGTCTGACCTCCCTGGCCGGTGCTGTCCCATGTCATGACGCCTGCGAGCAGGAGCGTGTCGGCGTGCGCCGTGATGCGCCGGACTCGCAGCGCAACGACGTAGCGGATCTGGCCGGCCACGCCCCAGAAGGGTACGACATCCGCGGCGTCGATGTCAGCCAGGGTATTGACTTCGAGGTATCGGTCGGTCGGAGCCTGGAGCGGAAGGAGCTCTGGGGCCAACCGGCGTGTAACGGCGTCATCGAACGCGCGCTCGGTTCGCGCAATCAATGAATCGATCATTTCCTGACCCGGCATGTGGGTGGCCGGTCGCGCCGCGATTTCCCCATCGGCCAGGTCGCTCCGCGGCTGGGTCTGGAACGATCCAAGTACCGGGCCTTGGACGGGGGAGGGCCCCTCGCCGCTTGCTTCGCCCACGATGATCTCTATCCGGGCGTGGAGCGGGCCGCAGGAGCTGCCGTGGAGGATGACCGACACTGGTTGGACCCGCGTGAGCCCGCCGGCAAACCCGGCCAAGGTTTCCTGCAACCTGGGACCGGTCCGGCCGTCACCGGGGCGGAGCCGGGCGCGGCCGAGCACTTGAAGCCGGGACCACACGGACTCTCCGCGACTGAGCGGCTCCCCGTAGCGCCGGTAGAGCGTCGCGATCAGGGCCGTATCGTTGCTCAGTAAATGGATCGCGCGGTTCGTACCCTCGCCGACAAAGCTCCCGAGCAGACGGCGATTCGCATCGAGCCGTGCATCGCTGGTGATCGAGATGCTGTCGAGCGCGAACGGGGTGTCAGCCGCGGTCACTCGGGCACCATGGTCTGCCGCGCGGCATCCTCCGACGGTCACGAGACCGGTCCATAATGCGAGGCGGAGCCTGGGCAGGATGTGGCTTGCGGAATCGAGGCGGCGACGGGGTCGCCTGCGCGCGTCAAGGGTCATTGCGGTTGGGGCAGCATTGGGGGTCGGATGAAGAACCGGAGGCTGCCTTTGCCGCGCCCGATGTGCGAAGCCTCGATCCCGACGACGCCGCTCTTGGGGAAATCCAGTTCCATGGCTGTCGCCGATCCGGTGAGGAGAGCCGAGGCCAACTGGCCGAGCCAAGGTTGATGCCCCACGAAGGCGAGCGTCGCGCCTGCCGCGGGTTGCTCAATTACACGCGCGAGAGCCCGGAGGTTGGGACTCCCTGCGAGCGGCGGACACGGCACGATGGCGGGCCGGGCAGACTTGGGGAACGCATCGGCCAAGAGCTCGGCCGTCTGCATGGCACGCAGCCACGGGCTCGACAAGATCAGCGTGGGTACGATCCCGCACGTGTGGAGATATCGGCCGACACGTTGCTGCGTCGTGCGTCCCTTCTCCGTGATCGGGCGCATCGTGTCATCGGCGTAATGAATGGGATCGCGCGTCCCCGCATGGGCGTGGCGAACCAGCATCACCAACACGGCCTACTTCCCCATCTCCACGACGATGCTGTCGATTTGGCGAATCATCTCGGAGCCGTTCCGGGTGTGGTTATTGGCGAGAATCGAGAACGCGAGGGTCCGTCCCTTGGGAGTCTCAATGTAGCCCGACAGCGAATTGACCCGGGAGATACTTCCCGTCTTCGCCCTGACGCGCCCGTCGAGCGGGGTTCCACCGAACCGGTTCTTGAGCGAGCCGCGCGCCCCGGACTGCGGGAGTCCAGCTGCAAAGGTAGCGTAATGCGGGTGGCGCCGGATATATGCCAGAAGTTGCGCGAGGGCCATCGGCGTGACCACGTTCGAGCTGGCGAGTCCCGAGCCGTCGCGGAAGCTGAACTGGGTCGAGTCGATTCCCACGGAGTCAATCAAGAAACGCCGCTCGACGTCGAGCCCCTCCCGCCACGACCCGTCGGCGCCAAACTGTTTCCCAAGCTGTTTGAGCAGCATCTCGGCAAAGAAATTCTGGCTGGTATTCAGAATCGGGAAGATCCAATCCCGTAGCGGGCGTGAGGTAACCTCCGCCAGTGGTGATCCGAGGCGGGTGCTCTGGTAGAGCACCGAGTCCACCGTGGACTCGGTCGGCCCAGTGACGCTGATGCCCGAGTCTGCCAAAGCCTTCCGGAGCCCCTGGGCGGCAAAGTAATTGGGATCCGGCAACGCGAAATACTCGGTGCGGCGTCCGCTGTCGAGTGCCAGCGTCCCCTCGGCCCAGAGGTCGAGCGATCCGGGGCGGCGAAAGAAATCGATGGTCCGCCGTGTTCCGGGCGGACTGGTCGATGTCCGGTTCTCGAGGCTCAGGTCGCCAAAGTCCGGACTGAACGCGATGACAACCGGCGCGCCGATGCCGGGCCCCGGTCCGTATTCCAAGTCGATGCTGTTGTCGTTCAGGCTGAGGCCGGAGACCGGAGCGGCATACCACCAATTGAGGTCGTATCCCTCCCATCCGGGATGGACCAGCGTGGGCTCGAAGTAGCTTCCGTCGCCGACGACCTTGCCGGTGACGGTGCGAATCCCTCGTGCGCGCAACTGACCGGCCAGCACCCGAAGTGGCTCGAGCGGGTCCTCCACGCAGGCGCCGGCCGCCGTCGTGTCGACGTCGTAGCAACGGCGACTGAACGTCGGGTCTCCGCGACCGTACAGCACGAGGTCGCCCCGCAGCTCTCCCTCGACGATCGGACCCGTCGAGTACACGCTCGTCGTGACCGTCCAGTCGGCCGGCAGGAGGGCCGCCGCCACCGCCGCCACGACCAACTTGGTGTTGCTCGCCGGAACAAAGAGCCGCCCGGCGTTGCGCTCGTACAGGACCCGCCCAGTGATATCCATCAGGACGACGCCCCAGAGGTTCCGGTCGAAGGGCGGGGCATCGAGCCGCCGGCTGATGCGCGTGGCGAGGTTGCGCTGGGCTTCGAGGCCGGGAGCACCGACGCCGAGGAGGAAGAGAATGCTCAGGGCGAAAGGGGCCAATCGAGGCCGGATGGCAGTGCGCATGCGGGGTCCTGACTGATGGGCGCCGGGGGCGGAGCGTCCCTGGTGGGGCGGAGCGACCCATGCCGGCAAGGGATCTGAAGGCCAAAAACTTGACAGTAGTAGCGTAACGTGATGAAGCTAGTGATCTTACATTATGCCGTCAATTGCAGGTCGTGCCGTCTGCTTCGGGGGGCCTGGCAACTGGAGACCGGGGTCGCATCAAGTGGATGATTCTCTGACATGAGCGTGCGTGGTCTGCCACACCGACTCCGTGCTACGCTCACGGTTGCATCGGCGGCGCTCGTGTTCTGGGGCTCGTCCCTCGCCGCGCAGGAAACCCCGCTGGTCATCCGCCAGCTCAACTTCGAGGGCAATCGAGCCATCAATGAGTTGACGCTGCGGACGGTGATTGGCACGACCAACTCGAGTTGGTTTGCGCGCAGCGGGTTGGTTCGATGGATCGGGCTCGGGGAGAAGCGCTACTTCGATGAGCGGGAATTCCAGCGCGATGTGCTGCGCCTGACCCTGCTGTATCGCAAGAGCGGCTACCTCGACGTCGGCGTTGACACGGTCGTCGTGCGAAAGCCTCAGGACGTGTACCTCACGATCCGGATCGATGAAGGTCAGCCGATTCGGGTGACGCAACTCGATGTTACCGGCACCGACACGGTGCCGGAGCCTCGCAAGATCGTCCAAGACCTGCCGCTCCGCGTTGGGGATCCGTTCAATCGCTTTCTGATGCAGGCATCCGCCGACACCATCGTCCGCCGACTGCAGAATCGCGGGTATCCGTCCGCCGAAGTGTTCGTGAGTTTCAATATGGACAAGGCGGCGCGAGCCACGACGGTCGGGCTCGATGTGTATCCCGGACTTCGCAGCACCGTGGGGGGCGTGTCGGTGACCGGAGTCCGGGCTGTCGATTCGTCGGTCGTCTTGTCTCTGCTCGCCACTCGCGAAGGGAATCCCTTTTCTCAGGGGGATTTGTTTCGCAGCCAGCGCAACCTCTATCAGACCGAGTTGTTCAGCTTTGCGTCGGTGGGAATCGACAGTGCGCAGTTCAATGCCGGAGTTCCCCGCGTCCCACTGCTGGTTCAGGTCAACGAGGGGCGCTTCCACCGAGTGCGCTCCGGCATTGGTTTTGGGACCGATGATTGCTTCCGCTTTGGCGCTGGATGGACCGCGCGGAACTTCATTGGTGGGGGTCAGGTCCTGGACGTGTCCGGACGCATTTCAAAGGTCGGGGTTGGCAGTCCGTTCGATTGGAAGCTGGAAGAGAACGTAGTCTGTGGGGCCTTACGTGACGATTCCATTGCTTCCGCCAAGGTGAACTACAACGCGACGATCTCGCTCCGCCGCCCGGCGTTTCTCTCGCCGCAGAACACGGCCACCATCGCACTCTTCGCCGAGCGACGATCGTCATTCAACGTCTATCGCCGGGAGGAAATTGGCTTTAGCCTGGGGCTCAGCCGGGAAACTCGGGCGCGGATTCCCTTGAACTTCACTTATCGCCTGTCCTATGGGCAGACCGATGCGAATGCCGCCAATTTCTGTGCCTTCTTCAACACCTGTTTGCTAGCGGATATCCGGCAGCTGGAAGAGCGCCGGATTCTCGCCACGTTCACCACGTCTGCCACGGCCTCCAGAACCAATAACCCGCTCGACCCCTCGCGTGGGTTTGTCGCGAGCGGCGAGTTCACGCACAGTTCGCGCTTCATTGGCTCGTCCTCACAACAGCAATTCAATCGGGTGGTCGGCGATATCGCGTGGTACCGGCCGATCGGTCGCGACGTGGTTCTGAGCTGGCGGATCCGGGGTGGCTTGATCTTCGCTCCAACGGTGGACTTCAGGTCCAACTCGCTGAACTTCGTGCCCCCGGAGCAGCGCTTCTACGCTGGTGGTCCGAACGACGTCCGTGGGTACGATCGCAATGAGCTCGGACCCGTCGTCTACGTCATTCCATCCGCCAGCGTGACCCGGGACTCGGCCGGCACGGTCGTCGGCTTCGACTCGACCAGAGTCCGGTTCTCGGCGACCGGGGGCAACACGCTCATCGTCGGCAATCTCGAGCTCCGGGTGCCCTCGCCCATTTTCCGGAACCGACTCCGCTTTGCCGCCTTCGTCGATGCGGGCGGACTCTGGCAACGAGGAGCAACGGATGTGGCGGCCGCCGTGCTCAGGCTTACTCCCGGCATAGGACTGCGGGTCGCGACGCCGCTCGGGCCCGCGCGGCTCGATGTGGCGTACAACCCGTACAAACTCCCGAGTGGCCCCCTGTTCGAAAGCACGGCGAATGGCGAGCTGCTGCCGCTGCCGAATCCGTTCGTCCGTGATCGGGGCCGGCGCTACACCGTGCACTTTTCCGTCGGGCAGGCGTTCTGATGCGCCGCCGGCTCGCCCACTTCCTCTTCGTGACGGTCCTGGGAGCGTTGGCCCTGGTGTTGGGAACGGTCACGGCCATGACCGCGAGCTCGCCCGGCCGAGGACTACTTGCCCGGCTGGTCTCGGATCAGCTGGGACGGAGCCTTCGGGGGGAATTCCAGTTCGGAGCTATCTCGGGATCGTTCATTCGCGACCTCACCCTGACGGACGTTACGATCCGGGATACGAGTGGTGCACTCCTCGCGGGCCTCCCCGCCGCGGAGGTGACCTACAACCTGGCGCAGTTGCTTGCCGGGCAGATCGTGATGCGGAGCGTGACGCTCCGGAACCCTACGGTGCACATCACCAAGCGCACGTCCGGTCGGATGAACTACGAGGAGGTCCTCCGACTGGGCGAAGGGCCGCCGGGAGGGCCTCCGCCGTTTGTCCAGTTCCGTAATCTGCATATCGTGAACGGGCTGGTGCGCATTTCCGTTCCCTGGTCTCCCTCGGCGGACCCGACCAGCGACGCGGGCCGCGCCGAGTTGGCACGGGAACGGGCCAAAGCCGGGCGCGTCATCGAGCAAGCGCCGGACGGCCTCCGACGCATCATCACCGTCTCCGAGCTGACCTCACGATTCCCGACCGTGTGGGCCAGCATGCCGGACCGCCGGCCCCTTACGGTAGACATCGATTCGCTGGCCGGGATCCTGAGCGACCCGGCCGTCGACATTCGGCACATCCGCGGCCGGCTCCAGGTCAAGGGCGACAGCCTGATCTTCGCTGTGGAATCAGGCGCCCTCGCCAATTCACAGATGTCGGGTGGAGGAGTCCTGACGTGGCCGGATGGGCCAATCGAGTATGACATCGGCCTCGACATGACCCAGCTAGATCTGGCCGACATTCGCTGGATTTCACCTGACTTTCCAAACCTCTCTGGGCACGGTGTCTTGGCGGCGCGAACCGAGACGCCGACTCGCACCGCATTCGCCCTGCGCGACCTATCGCTGCAGGGACCCGACGGAGGCATCGCCGGGGTCGTCACCATTCTCGACGACGACCGGCGGGGTCTCGGAGTTCGGGATATGCGGCTCCGGCTCGACCGGCTCACCCTCGACGCCATCCGGCCGTACCTCGACACGCTGCCCTTGGACGGTACGTTGACGGGCTTGGTGGCGGGCGAGGGATACCAGGATCGCATGGTCGTGGAACTCGACTGGAACTTTGCCGACTACCGCCTGCCGGAGCGGCCGACCAGCGAGATCGTCGGGGAAGGCGTTGTCCAGCTCGCGGGCCCCAATGGCATGGTATTCGACAGCTTCACCGTCCACCGCTCGGACGTCGCGCTCGAAACCGTGCGGCTGCTCATTCCCGAGGTCCGCCTCTTTGGCCGCCTCGAAGCTACAGGCCAGATCAGCGGCCCATGGCGAAACACCACCTTCCTCGGCCACGCGCGCCAGCGTGATGGCGCACGGCCGGCCAGCGAGCTCGATGGCCGGGTTCGGTTCGATTCGCGAAGTGATACGCTCGGCCTCTCGATAGACGTCGTGTTGGCTCCATTGTCTTTCGAGGGGATCCGGAGGGGATTCCCTTCGCTCAACGCGACCGGGTCCCTGCGTGGCCCCGTTCGGCTGGAGGGCAACCTTGCCCGGGTTGCGGTCGACGCCGACGTGCGCGGGGAGCTTGGCCACGTGCGAATGCTGGGGCCCGCGACGATACTCCTCCCGAAATGGGGCGGGGACTCACTGAACGTCACCTTCGACTCGCTCGACCTGGCCGTCGCCCGAGGGTCCGGTCCGGCTACTGCCTTGCGCGGCACCGCGACCATCCAGGGTGTCGTGGATTCCGCCGGGTGGCCCGAGGGCACGCTCGCCCTATCGCTCGGGCCTAGCCGGATCCGCGAGGTATCTCTGGATTCCGTATCGGCGCTCGTCGCGGTGCGGGACAGCGTAATGCGCCTCGATACTCTGAACGTCGTCTTTCCCAAGGGTGGCCTCACTGGCTCCGGGACCCTCGGGTGGCGACGGCCACACACCGGCACGATGACGTTTGTCATGGGGACGGACAGCCTCACCGTCTTCGATTCGCTGGTCACCGCCCTCGGCCTCGAACGCGATAGCGCCGCCGCGGCGAGCCCGCTGCGCGGTCTCTTGCAGGCGACGCTCCAGATGCGGGGCGCACTGGATACGCTGCTCGTGAGCGGCAGGTTTGCCATCACTGACGTCTCGCGCGGCACGCTTCGCGCGCCGTCGGTTGTCGGCACTCTGACGTGGCTCGGCGGCGCCAGGCCGCAGCTCTCCACCGAAATCGATGCAGACTCCCTCCATATCGGGCGGCTCCAGTTCCAGCGAGCCCGAGCTGCCGTGAGCGGGTGGTCCGACTCCCTCCGATGGACCGGCGGTGTCCACATTGGCGATTTGTCCGACTTGGCGGTCGACGGTCAATGGGTCAAGCGCGACAGTACCGTGGTCTGGACGTTGGACAGAATCGACGCACAACTGGCGAGGCATCGGTGGGGGCTCGCCGCGCCTGCGGTTCTGACCGAACTCGGCGCTCAGCGGACGCTCGCGCCAGTTGAGCTCTGGGCAACGGACGGGTCCGCCACGATCCGGGCATCGGGGGCGCTCCCGAATCCGTCAGGCGGCTCGCTGACGGTGGAAGCGCTGGGCATCGAGTTGCAGGACATCTACGGGCTGCTCCAACGTGATACCAGCGCCGTACGTGGTGTCGTGGGCGGCAATCTCGAGATCGGCGGCTCGCGGGCGGCGCCCACCATCCGCGGCACCGTGACCCTGGCGGATGCCGTCTTGGGCGACTTTCGGGGGCCCTTTGCCCAGGGCATTGTCAATTACGCCGACAAACGCCTCGAGGCCAACCTGCTGCTCTGGAAGACGGGGGAGCCGGTCGTGGAGATAGAGGCCCAGCTGCCCCTCGATCTGGCCTTCATGGGGGTCGAGGATCGTCAGCTCCCTGGTCCGCTGTCGGTCCGGGTGCTCGGGGACAGCGTGGATTTGGGCGTCTTCGAGGCCTTCACAGCCAACGCGCGGAATCTCCGGGGCAGGCTCGATGCCGATGCCCGGATCGCCGGCACCTGGGACGCGCCGAGGTTGGAAGGCTTTGTCGAGGTCAGGCAAGGCAGGGCGGACATTCCGGCTCTCGGCGTCAAGTACACCGGCATCGTCGGCAGAGCCCATCTGACCGGCGATTCGGTGGTGGTGGATTCCCTCCATCTTACGAGCGGAGGGGGGCGGCTCGACATTGCCGGTGGTCTCCGGCTGGAGAATTTGACCCGCCCCGTGCTCAACCTCGATCTCGTGGCGAATCGGTTCCGCGCCATCGACGTGCGCGCGTTCCTCACGCTCACAGTCAGCGGGCGGGTCCGGCTGACGGGCCCGGTCTACCAGGCAACCCTGACCGGGCGAGCGACCGCAACCCAGGGCGCGCTCTACTTTGCCGACCTGGTGACGAAGCAGATCATCAATTTGGAGGATCCGTCCAACGCCGACTTGATCGATCTCAGCATCATCGGCGAGCGCAGGCTTGGCACGAATTTCCAGAATCGTTTCCTCGACTCACTGCGCATCGAGGACTTCGAGCTAGCCGTGCGGGAAGATTTTTGGCTGCGGTCGAACGAAGCGAACATCCAACTCGAAGGCTCGGTGCGCGTCAACAAGGTCCGCAAGAACTATCGGTGGGATGGAACCCTGAATGCCGTGCGCGGCACGTACACGCTCAAGGCACAATTTGTCACCCGCGGGTTCGACGTGCAGCGAGGAACCGTCCGCTATTTCGGCACCCCCGACCTCAATGCCGACCTGGACATCGAGGCCCAGCACATCGTCCAGCCGTTCGATCGGAGCGAGGAGATTCCGGTGATCGCCAAGATTACCGGAACCCTTCAGGTGCCGAAGCTCACGCTCGAATCGCCGATTCGGCCTCCGATTTCCGAAACTGATCTCTTCAGTTACCTGATGTTCGGCCGGCCGTCGTATGGCCTGTCCGAAACCCCGCAAGGGAATCAGAACGAGCTCTTTCGATCGGTCCTCGTCTACTTCTCGAGCGCATTGTCCAGTGAGATCGAGCGGACCCTCATCTCCGATCTCGGCGTGCCCATCGACTTCGTGGAGATTCGTCCCGGCCTCGGTGGCGGCTCGACTTTCGGGGCCAGCGCGCAGGCTACCCAGCTTGCGGCCGGCTGGCAGATCGGGCGGAGCACGTTTCTGACCTTCAACGCAGGCGTGTGCCCGAATCAGAACTTGTTGAGCTACCGCCGGTTGGGGGCGAGTCTCGAGTATCGATTCTCCCGGTCGTGGCGAACCCAACTCAGTCTCGAGCCTGTCCAGACGTGCATCGCGACACAGCAAAGCGACGCGCTCGGCGTGCCGGCTCGATACCAAGTCGGATTCGATCTCCTGTGGGAACGGGAGTACTGACCGTGACGCGCGTGCTCCTCATCACCAACCCGGCCGCCGCGCGAACTCAGCCCACCGCGGTCCAAGCGGTGGTGGACGTCCTCGGGTCTGCCGGATGGATGGTAGAGGTCGTTGCAACGGGCGGTCCGGGGGATGCCAAGAGTCTCGCGGCCCAAGGTGTGTCGGACGGCATGGATCTGGTCGCGGTCTTCGGCGGGGACGGCACAACCATGCAGGCTGCCGGTGCGCTGGTGGGCACGGACGTTCGCCTGGGGCTCATCCCGGGTGGAACAGGTAATCTGCTGGCCGGGAACCTCCGCGTCCCGACCTCCCCGGCCCGGGCCGCCGAGGCTTTGGTGGCGGGACAATCGCGCGCGTTCGACCTCGGCCGAATGGAGCGCACGGACGGGGTTCATTACTTCGCGGTGGCATGCGGCGCGGGGTACGATGCCCGGGTGATGGCCGAGACTCCGGCCGCGCACAAAGCCAAATGGGGCATGGCTGCCTATGTCGCGACCACCTTTCGCTTGATGGCCGATCTGCGAAGCGCGACCCACCTCATTACCGTTGACGGCGCCGAGTATGAAGCACATGCCGCGATCGTACTCGTGGCAAACTGCGCCGAGGTCATTCCTCCGTTTGTGAAATTCGGACACGGCATTTCCCCCGAGGATGGGGAATTGGACGTCATCGTCCTCCGGGCTGACAGCTTTCGCGAGAGCGTCAGTGCGGTGTGGGAACTGCTCCGCCAGCGGGGTGGACAGTCACCCAACGGAGGACAGGTAGGGTATGCCCGTGGGCGGGATATTCGGGTTGAGACCACGCCAGCGCAGCCGGTGCAGCTGGACGGGGAACCGGGAGGCTATACCCCGTTCCGCGCAACGGTGGTTCCAGGCGCTGTACGGATCATGGTCCCACGGACCAAGACGGATTGAGAGAGTGAGCAGGAAGTCCTTCCCACTGCACCGGACTCACACTGGGCCGGTGTCCAATTCGCGGCGGGAGCTCGCTGACCGCGCATCGAGGTGAGTTATGGTTGGTTCTGTCTTGCTGATCGATACCGATGTCGACGTGCTCCGCGCCTGCGGGGGCGTACTCGAGGAGACGGGGTACGAGGTGCTTCGGGAGCTGAGCCCAGAGGCAGCCCTCGAGACGTACGACCGACTGGAGCCCGACGTGGTGCTCCTGGATTGGCACTTTGACGGCGAACGCGGTCCGCAACTCCTCGATCAACTGGTTGCGCGGGGGGCGACCATCCTTCTGACCACCGAGCCCGACAGCGCAGCCGGCGCGGTCCACGGACTCGACCAGGGTGCGGTCGGGCGCCTGCTCAAGCCTGTGGCAGCGCCGGAACTGCTGGCACTCACAGCCAGGGCAGCAGACTACACGCGGGTTCGTCGTTTGGAGATGGCATTTGCCGACAAGATGCGGCCACTCGGCGGACTCGTGGCGCTTGGCACGTCCTCCGTGATGAAGAAACTGGCGCACGAGATCGCCGTTCTCGGAAAGAACGACAACACAACCGTGCTCCTCAAGGGAGAGCGGGGTACCGAAACCCGGCTGGTTGCCCGGCTGATTCACGACTCTAGTCCGCGAGTGTCAGCCCCGTTCGTTGCGGTGCGCTGCAGCGGTCGTAGCGCGACAGAGCTCGACTCGGAGCTCTTCGGTCACGAGAAGGGGGCTCATCCGACCGCGGTGAGCAGGCGCCGCGGATGGTTCGAGCTGGTGGGCGCGGGCACCATCTTGCTCGAGGGCATCGAGGCCCTGGCGCCGGTGCTTCAGCCCAAGCTCCTGCGGGTGCTCGAGACCAAGACGTTCCGCCGCCTCGGCGGTACGCGTGACGTCACGGCGGATGTTCGCCTCATCGCCTCGACGTCCCACGATCTCGGACCGGCAGTGGACGCGGGGAACTTCCGGAAGGACCTCTACTATCGGTTGAGCGTCATGGAACTTCCTATTCCGCCAGTTCGCAGACGCTCGCCGGAGGACCGAAGCAAGCTCTTCGCTCATTTCCTCGCGGCCGCGCGCGAACGGTATGCCGAGGGCCCAACGGAGGCTTCGGAAGAGGCGCTCGCCCGACTTCAGGAGTATGAGTGGCGGGGTGGGAACACCATGGAGGTCGCGAATGTCATGGATCGCGCGTTGTTGCTGGCCCTCGAACGGGGGCACGAGATCGTTGAAGTCGGTGATCTTGCCGGAGAACTCCGGGCGCGCGCCGGATTCGGTGATCGTCGACACACCCCCATGACATTGGATGAGTTGGAGAAGATCCAGATCGAACGCACCCTGCGGAGCCATGCGGGGAACCGCACGCGCTCGGCACGCGAGCTTGGCATCTCGCGCGCAACACTGATCAACAAGATCAAACGATACAACATCAACGTGTGAGGGACATCATGGCCGAGACTCACGAGCACGACGCGATGGTGTGCCGGGCCTGTGGCCGGGAGGAACGGGCCTCCGAAGGGTACCCCTGCGTCGACTGTGGCACCTTCGTGTGCCTCATCTGCTATTTTCGTGGGGTGGAGCGCTGCTCGAAATGCCAGGAGAAGGCCGGTCGGGCGCCTGGCACGTGACATCGGTCTCCAGGCCCGTCACCCAATGCGCATAGGATCATGAAGCGAAAACTGGTGCTCTTCGACATCGACGGCACGCTCTTGTTAACGGCAGGCGCCGGTCGCCGGGCCATCACGCAGGCCCTGGCCGAGCAACTCGGTGCCGAACCCGATTTCAGCCTGATCCACTTCGACGGGAAGACCGATCCCCAAATCATCGAAGAGCTCCTCCTTGCCGCCGGTGCCACGTCCGAGCCAGCTCCAGGCCAGATCGACTCATTGTGCACCCGATACCTGGAACTGCTCGAAGGGGAGCTGGACCTGACCCGCGGGCAAACACAGCTCATGCCCGGTGTCGTGGAGTTACTGGAGCGATTGGATACCGACAGCACCGTGGTGCTCGGACTCCTCACCGGCAATCTGGCTCATGGCGCCAATCTCAAGCTACGGTCCGCAAACCTCGACCCGAGCCGGTTTGCCGTCGGCGCGTTCGGCTCCGACTCTGCCCGACGGCCCGACCTGCCGGCGATCGCCTCGCGCCGCGCCGAACCTCTCTTCGGGCGCCCCCCGCACGGGGAGGCGGTCGTGATCATCGGCGATACCCCTGCCGATATCGAATGCGGCGCCGGCATTGGTGCCAGAGCCATCGCCGTGGCCACGGGAAGTTTCTCGCTGGATGAGCTGTCCGCCCAACGGCCATACGCTGCCTTTCCTGACCTGAGCGCTACCGACCGTGTCTTGGATGCGATTCTCGGCTGATTCCCAGTCGTCCAGCGCAGCCCGGAGATACGCCTGCCCCATCGCGGCCGGGCGATCCGCGTGGGGGCGCTGATGCCCCAGCCACTCGACCGCGCCCACGTTATCGGATTGCCGGAACTAGGTCCGTCACTCGGTCGAGTGGCATCGCCCGTCATCGATGCGCGAGGTTCCTCGGGCGTATGGCGCAAGATCCGTGAGGTGCGCCTCAGGCTCGCGAGCAGGCTCTTCGAGGCTGGTCACTCGGCCCGCACCGCCCTGGCAGCCGGCGATTACCGACAAGCCGCACTCCGGCTCGGACGCGACACCTGGGCGGAAGCCTGGGCCGCGGCAGTGGCCGCCACCGGAGTCGTTGTGGTCGACGACATCAACCAGCGCTTGGAAGCCGCGGCGAGTGCGGCCCGCATGCCCCGCCGCCGGGCGCGAGCGGTTCGAGTGACGGAATCCGAAGGCCATGCGTTGACGGCCAGGCTTGCTGGTGGAGCCGGCCGCCTGGTGGTGGCCTTGGACGAATTGGAGGCCATTTCCAAGGCAATCGAAGCGGAGTCCGCCCCGGCGTGGCGAGATACCGTGCTGCGCGTTGCCCGACGGCTCGAAGACGCGTGGTTGGCGCTCGAGGCGCACGTTGGAGAGGAACTCCGGCGGTGGGACGAAGAGGTTGAGCGTGTCCGGGCCTGGAGGCGTCGAGGCTGGCCGCTATGGCTCGTGACAGTGGCCGTCGTCGGTCTCGCTACCTATGTCGGACTGGTGCTCGGCGGGTACGTGCGAGTTCCGGAGCAGCTTCGGCCGTTGGTTGACTGGTGGTGGGCCCGCTGGTGAGCATTCTCGGCGTTGGCGTCGATCTGATCGACTTGACGCGAGCCGAACGGCTGCTCCATCGGAAAGGGCAGCAGGCAGTGCGCCGGCTCCTGACGGAGGCCGAGCATCGTTCGATCCAGAATCGAACGCCATTTGTGCAGCATTTCGCCTCCCGCCTAGCGGCGAAAGAGGCCGTGTACAAAGCACTCCAATGCCTTCCGGGTGCTCGCGGTATCGGGTGGCGGGACATCGAGGTCGAACGGGGGGACGACGGGCGACCAACGGTCCGGCTGCATGGCACTGCCGCCCAGGTCCTCGCGACCCAGCCACACGCGCGCATTCATCTTGCCTTGAGCCACTCGGCGCTGACCGCCGGCGCCGTCGCGGTGCTCGAGGCTCGCCCGGCGCACCAGGGCACGCCCGCCTGACCACTTCCAATCCCGACAGATTCAGTCTACTTTCGGCGCTACGTCACCGAGTGGATCGAGCATGTCTTTTCTCGTTGGGATCGTGCGACCCCTGTTTCAGGTCGCGCTGGCAGTCTCCGTTCAACAACAGGGCGCGTCGGATCCCGCGCCGATCGTTCGCCGCATGGCCGCCACGGCCGCCCTCGCTGCGCAGGAATACCGCGCGGGGGTGTCTGAGGGCAGAATCGTCGCCCCGCCGGAAGTGGAGGAGGCCCTGCTGTTCCTGAAGGAGGCGCGCCGGACTGCGGAGCAGCTTCCTGCCGAGTGGAATCGGCGAAGTGGTGAGGCCTTAGATGAGATCATCAGGCTCGTGGCTACGACCCAGGAGCCCGATTCCGTCAGCGAGCGGGTCCGACGCCTGAACCAGAGGTTGTCGCAGGACTTCGGTGTTGATTTGGACGAAATCCCATTGGCGGCTCCGACCCTTGCCGCCGGGGTACGGGTCTACCAGGACAATTGTGCCGGCTGTCATGGGATGCTCGGCGGCGGAGACGGCCCCGAGGCGCAGGGCTTGGATCCGGCGCCCGCCAATCTTACGGATTGGGATGCGTTGCGCGATCGCTCGCCGCTCGACTACTACCGGCGGGTGACACTTGGTGTTGCAGGCACGGCCATGCCTGCGTTCGAGACCAGACTTTCCCTCGACGATCGATGGGCCGTCGCCGCCTATGTCACGCGTTTCCGTCTGCCACCTCCGGGCGGCAACGAGGCGAGCGCTCTCCGCTCCTTCCCGACCTCTGCGCGCATGAGCGATATCGAGATCCTCGCGGCGCTGGGTATCGACAGCGCGGCTCCGTCTCCGGAAGCTCTCGTCCGCGTTGCCGCCGTCCGGGACCTTCCTGCGCACCAGGCCGATCGCCACGCAGTTCGCGCGGCGTTCAACCTCGTGCGCGCTCGCACGGATAGTGCGCTTGCCTTGGCAGTGCGTGGCGAGGCAGAAGCCGCCCGGGCTCTGGCGTTCGACGCGTACCTTGCCTTTGAGGGCGTCGAACGGACACTTCGCGCCCGGGACCCGTCGCTCGCGGGAGGACTGGAGACCACCTTCGCCACCTTCCGCGGGCGGATCGGCGGAGCTTTGCCAGCCGAACTCGAGGCGATTCGGACCGAGCTCGTCACGGGACTCGACCAGGGAGAACGCGAGCTGACGACGGCGCTCTCGCCTTTCAACCTGTTCCTCCAGTCGCTGGTGATCCTGCTACGAGAAGGCCTCGAAGCCATTCTCATCATTGGAGCGTTGATCGCGTTCCTGCTCAAGACCGGCGCGCAAGAACGACGGCGTGACGTGCACATCGGCGTTGGTGCGGCGCTCGTGGCGAGCGTCCTGACCGCTGTGGCGCTCGAGACCATCTTCCAGATCTCACGCGCCCATCAGGAGATGCTCGAGGGCTTCACCATGTTGGCGGCCATGGCGGTGTTGTTCTACGTCAGCTATTGGCTCCTGTCGAAGATGGAGGCCGCCCGCTGGAACCGCTTCGTGAAGGGGAAGGTGCAAGAGGCCGTTGCCGGTGGCTCCGCCCTCGCCCTTCCGTCGGTGGCGTTCCTCGCGGTCTATCGTGAAGGGTTCGAAACGGTGCTCTTCTACAAGGCACTCGTGGTTTCCGCCGGCACCGGGGCGCAGACGCTCATGCCGGTGCTCGGAGGGATTGCGACCGGAGCGTTGGCCCTCGCCGCGGTGTACATCGCGATCAATCGCTACGGGGTCCGCATTCCGCTCAAGCCGTTCTTCGGCATCACGAGTGCCTTCCTGCTCTACATGGCATTCGTCTTTGCCGGGAAGGGCATCGTCGAGCTTCAGGACTCGGGATTGATCGGAGCCACGATTGTGTCCTGGGCGCCGCGCCTCCCGACCGTTGGCATGTACCCGACCGTCGAATCGCTGGTGCTGCAGGCGTTGCTGGTGCTGCTCGTGTTCGGCGCCGTCGGTTGGACGTTCGTCCTCGAGCCGAGGCTGTCCCACGCCACAGCTCCTGCTCCAGCCGCCCGAGCCCGGGCGATCGAGGACCGCCCCGCCCCCGTACCGGCCGATATCGATCTGCTTCGATCGCTGGACCGCATGGACGCCGATCTCGCCGCAGTGCGTGCAGAGCTCGTCCGCATTCGTGATCGTATTGCTGCTGGATCGTCGGTGCCGCCTCGCTGAGCGAGCGGGCCACCTATTTCTTGGCGCGCTTGGTCAGGTAGGGACCGGGCTCCACGGTCTGAGTCTTCCACTGCGTCAGGAGCACGGCTCCCAGCAGGATGAGGAGCACGCTCATGCCCTGGGCCAGCGTAAACGGGCCGAGGAGGCGATCGTCCTTGGCCCGGAGAAACTCGATCAGGACGCGTTCGCTCCCGGCGAACACGAGATAGAGGGCAAACAGCCAGCCCGTTCCCTGCGGACCGCGCCTGAGTCTCCAGAGCAATCCGAAGACCACCAACATTATGCCGACCTCATACAATTGGGTCGGATGGACGGCGAGGACGGTTGCCGGATCGAGGCCCGGCGGGGTCGCGATTCCGAACAGGTGTTGGATATTGCCGGCGGTGGACGGCGGCAGGCCTTCGGGAAACCGCATGCCCCAGGCCACATCGGTTGGACGGCCGTAGTCGTCATTGACCAGGAAACAGCCGACCCGGCCCAGGGCATAGGCCGCCGCCAGCGCCGGCGCGGTCAGCTGCATGGTCCATCGGGCGGGCACCCGGAGGCGCCAGCCATTCAGCAAGAGGGCGGCTGCTCCACCTACGAATCCCCCATACCAGACAAGCCCACCGCGGGACAGCAGCGCGTCGATATCCTGGGTGAGGGCGACATACCACAGCTTCGCTCCAAGAATGCCGCCGATGACGGCGGCCACCGTGATATCGGCGGCGTAGTCCTCATTCCAACCTCGCCGCCTGAGTTCGAGGCTGATGAGCCATCCCCCCGCGAGGAACCCCACCATCATCATGATGCCGTACCCGGTGATGGTGATCGGCCCGAAGTGCAGAATGAAGGGATAAACGGTCATGAGGCGGTCGCAGATGTTGGCTGGGTATGGTGGAGCCCCGGGATGGGGAGATCGTCCTCAGGAGTGAGTGACCACGCGCTTCGCTCTCCGCGGGCCAGTCGCCACGCCCCCGCGGCGGCGATCATGGCTGCATTGTCGGTGTTGAAGCGAGGAGACGCTGCCACGACCGTGGCCTGGCCGGCCAGCCGTTGCCGCATGGCGTCGATCAAGGTCTGATTACACGCCACTCCGCCGCCAACCACCACCGTATGGTGATCGTAGCGCTGAGCCGCGTGCGCGGTCTTTTCCACCAACACCTCGATGACCGCATCTTGGAAACCCCGGGCGATATCGGCGCGCGCGGCGTCCACATCCTCGATCCCGCCGATGGCGCGCACGACCGCCGTCTTCAGTCCGCTGAATGAAAACGCGTATTGATCCCGATCGGATGCGAGGTCGCGCAACATGGGCCGGGGAAACACGAACCTGCCCGGCTGTCCTCGTGCGGCCAGCCGTTCGATCACCGGCCCGCCCGGATAGCCGAGCCCCAGAGCCTTCGCCACCTTATCGAAGGCTTCCCCGGCAGCGTCATCCCGAGTTTCGCCGAGCAGGCAGTAGTCGCCCCAGCGCTCTGACTTCGAGCAACATGGTGTGGCCGCCGCTCACCAGCAGGCAGAGAAACGGTGGGACAAGCCCCGGGTGCTCGAGCGTTGCCGCGAAGATATGGCCTTCCATGTGATTCACCCCGATCAGGGGCACATCGAGGCTATAGGCGAGGGTCTTGCCATACATGACGCCGACCAGGAGGGCGCCGACGAGCCCGGGGCCGGCCGTCACTGCGACGCCGCCGAGATCGTCGAGGCCGGTCTCGGCTTCGCGCAAGGCCTGATTGACCACCGCACCCATGGTCTTCAAGTGTTCCCGGCTGGCCAGCTCAGGGACCACTCCACCAAAGACGCGATGGATGTCTTGTGACAGGATGACCAGGCTCGCGAGGCGCTGCGCCCCGCCCTCCGGACGCAGGACCGCGGCAGAGGTCTCGTCGCACGACGTCTCAATGCCGAGTATCGGGGCTGCCACGGGTGGGGTCGGCTTTCCGGGAGGCGGCAGGATCAGCCCGGCGTCGGTGCGGGGTCCGGCCCGCCAGCGAGCAGGCGCTCGATACGGTCCCGGTTGATTTGGGAGTTCCAGTCCTCCCGTCCGATGATGCGTCGCGTGATGACGCCGTTCTTATCCAACAAGAAACTCTCCGGCACGCCGGTCGTCTGAAATGCCTGCTGAATTCGGGTGGACGGGTCATGGAGAATATCGAACTCGAGCCCCAGCTCAGTCGCGAAGGCCCGGACCGGGCCGCTGCTGCCCTCATCGATGCTCACGGCCGCGATCTTGAAACCGCGTGGAGCAAGTTGTTCGTACACCGCTTGCATGTCGGGCATCTCGGTTCGGCACGGAACGCACCACGTTGCCCAAATATTGACCAACGTGACGTGGCCCGCGTATCGCTCCCGCAGTGACACGGTATCACCCGTGGCGAGGTCGACCACCCTGAAGTCCGGTGCGGCCACGCCGGGCCTGATTTGGTCGATGCCTTTCCCGATTCGCACGAGCGCAGTGGCCCCAATCACCAGGCCGATGCCAAGAACCGCTACGATCCCCCACTGCCGTTCTCGTGTCATGCTTTGCTCGTGCATTCGGTTTTGAGATCACGCACCGCCTGAGCGGGATCATCCGCTCCAAAGATGGCCGTGCCTGCGACGAAGGTGTCCGCCCCTGCCTCCCACGCGGTCCGTATCGTAGCCCGCGAAATCCCCCCATCGACTTCGAGACGCGCGCCGGAGCGGTGCGCGTCGAGCAGCGCCCGCACCCGCCGGATCTTGTCCGTCGAGGCCGGAATGTAGTCCTGCCCGCCGTACCCGGGGTTGACGGTCATGACCAGCACGAGATCCACGTCCTCGATGACTTCCTCGAGCAAACTGAGCGGCGTCCCCGGATTCAAGGCAACGCCCGCGAGCATGCCCTGGTTCCGGATCGCCGCCAAGTGGCGCTGGACGTGGATCGTCGCTTCGGGATGAAGCGTGAAGACACGGGCACCGGCGGCCGCGAATTCCTCAATATAGCGCTCCGGATGTTGCACCATGAGGTGCACATCGAGCGGCAGAGCGGTGAGCCGCCCGAGGGCACGGATGATCGGACTCCCGAAGGTAATGGTGGGCGTGAAGTGGCCGTCCATCACGTCCACATGGATCCAGTCCGCTCCCCCGCGCGTCACCTGGTCGACCTGTTCTCCGAGACGAGCGAGATCGGCAGCCAGGATGCTGGGGGCGATGCAGCTCTTCATGGACGTCCCCGTCGCGCAAACACGAGATTTACCCTTCCTCCCTTCGGAGACAACGTCCCCGCAGCCGGGCGTTGATCGATGATTCGGCGCTCGTCAGCATCGGGCACCGTGCGGGTCGTGACTCGGCCGGCCACGAGACCGGCCAGGTCGAGCCGTTCCCACGCCTCGGCGTGCGTCAGGCCACGGAGATCCGGCACGATGATATTAGCCGGGCCGCGGCTCACCACCAACGTGAGCGTGGTGCCGGGTCGCCTGGCCACGCCAGCTTGAGGTCGAGTGGCCACGACCGTGCCCGGATCGGCGAGAGCAGCGATCGAGTCTGAGCGTTCGATGCCGAAGCCCGCCGTTTCGAGCACCAGGCTTGCCAAGGAGGTCTCGAGGCCCACCACGTCGGGGATGGGAGTCGCCGCGGGCCCCGAACTCACGGTCAGCCACACGAGGGCCCCCTCCGGGAGTGCCAGCCCAGGGGGAGGGTCCTGCCAAATGACGGCGTCGGCCGGGATCGTGGTGTGAGGTTCCGACTCGGTGACTCGCCCGCGCAGCCCTACCGCCGCCAGGCCGGCCAGCGCATCGCCTCGCGGAAGCTCCAGCACCCGGGGGACCGCCCGCTCGCCGCTCACCACCGGGGCGGGGAAGAGCCAAATCACGGTCACCAGATAACCAACGACCGCCGCGACCACTACCCACAGGCCATTCATGACCAATCGTCTGGTCCGCTGCTTCATGCCCGCGGGTGATGGCGTGTGTCGGCGGAACCTCAAGTGGCCCGCCTGAGACGGGCGGCAAACGCCCCGTCCATGCCATGAACATGGGGCAGGATCTTCAGGTCTCCCGCCGGCGTCAGCATCCCGGTCGGCATCGTGTCAACCGGGTCGCGGTGGAATTCAGGGTGCTCGTCGAGGAAACGCTCGACTTGATGCTCGTTTTCTTCCGGTTCGAGCGAGCACGTGGCATAGACCAAGCGGCCGCCCGGGCGAACAACGGGCGCGAGTTGCGACAGGAGTCTTTGCTGGCTGTCCGTCAGACGGGTCAAGGCGCGGGTGGAGAGACGCGCCCGCGCGTCGGGATGTCGCGCCATGGTGCCGGTCGCGAGGCAGGGAGCATCCAACAGCACGATATCGGCCGCTGCAAGCGGGGGCTGGCCCGCGTCCGCCCGGATTACCAGCTCCCTGCCGCTGCCCGCTCGACTGAGATTTTGACGCAGGCGCCGCAGGCGGGTCGGCTCGAGCTCGGTTGCGATGACGAGCCGGGCTCGCCGGCCCAGTGCGATGGCCTTTCCTCCAGGGGCGGCGCAGGCATCGAAGACGACGTCGGCCTCGACTGGTCCGACGAACCGTACGACGAGAGCCTGGGCAGGATCCTGAACCTGGAAATCGCCGCTGTCGTACCCCGGGAGATCGGTGGGGCGTCCCGCCTCGACCACCACGCCGGCTTCGAACGGAGCAGCCCGGAACGGAATTGCCTCGGCGGTCAGCCGGCCGATGATCGCAGGGAGATCTCGGCGCGCTGGTTGAAGCACGAGAGACGGTCTCGTGTTGTTCCAGTCGAGGAGGCGGGTGGTCTCCTCGAGTCCAAAGCGGCCGATCCATCGGGCGACGAGCCAAGGCGGATGTGAGTAGGCCCGGGCCAGGTCGCGGGGTGTGGTTGGGCTGGGCTCGGTTCCTGATTGGAGTGGCAGGCGGCGCAAGACGGCATTCACGAATCCGCCGGCCCGAGTTCCGCGGAGTTCGGATGCGAGTGATACGGATGTGCTGACGGCGGCGTGCGCGGGGATGCGGTCGAGGCCGGTGAGCTGGTAGGCGCCGAGCCGCAGGACGTCCTTCAGCACGGGGGCAACGGTTTGCCAACCTCCGGAGACGAGCGGCGCCAATCGCTGATCCAACGGTCCTGTGTGCCGGAGCACGCCGGCTGCGAGCTCATGTGCCAGGCGGCGATCCGCATCGGCTAAGCGTGCGAAGGCCGCCTCACACGCGGCATCGAAGTTCACTCCTCGGCGTACGCGGTCCAATACCTGGAGGGCGGCTCGGCGCGAAGATAGGCCCGGTGTCTTCGTGGTGGAGCGAGATGGCGGAGTCACGGCTGGCGAAGGACTACTCGAGCATTCCGCGAACGGGGCTCGACGGGGCAGCAATCTCGCGGCGCGGCATCCGGCCAGCGAGGAACGCTTCCCGACCGGCCGCGACGGCCTGGCGCATGGCCTGCGCCATGAGAACCGGATGCTCCGCCGCGGCGATGGCGGTGTTCATCAGGATGCCGTCCACCCCTTGTTCCATCGTGATGCAGGCATCGGATGCCGTGCCCACGCCGGCATCGACGATCACGGGGACCGAAAGCCTGCGCTTGATGGTGCGGATGCTGTATGGGTTGAGTAGCCCCAGCCCGCTTCCGATCGGCGAGGCGAGCGGCATGACAGCGGCGGCACCGGCGTCCTCGAGCCTGAGCGCCGTGATCAGGTCTTCATTGGTGTAGGGCAACACCGTGAATCCTTCCTTCACCAAGACCCTGGTCGCCTCGAGCAAACCTTCGACGTCCGGCAGCAGGGTTTCCTGGTCTCCGATCACTTCGAGCTTGACGAACTCATTGAACCCGGCCTCACGGGCCAGGCGCGCGTAGCGGATCGCATCGTCGGCGGAGTAACACCCGGCGGTGTTTGCGAGGAGGAACCACCGCGCCGGATCGAGATGGTGCAGCAAACTCTCTTCCTTGGCGCGATTCAAATCCACCCGTCGCACGGCCACCGTCACCACCTCAGCGCCAGAGGCCTCGATGGCGCGCACCATATCGGCGTTGGACCGGTATTTCCCCGTCCCAACCAGAAGTCGAGACCGGAAGGTCCGTCCGCCGAGAGTGAGCGGGGTGTCCTCAGCGATGACATCCGTCGAATGCTGGCTCGTGGTCATAACTCGTACTCAATCCGTGCAGTGGCGTGAATCGTACGGTCCATGCTCATGTGTTGGCTGAAAGATACCCGCTCAGCCACCACCCACGAAGTGGACCACCTCGATCGTGTCGCCGTTCGCAAGCCATGTTTCCGCGAGGCGGGGGCGACGAATGATCTCGCGGTTCAGTTCCACGACAACGGCCCGCGGATCGAGGTCGAGATGCTGGAGGAGATCCGTCAACGTGGCCGGATATGGAATCATGCGGCTCTCGCCGTTCACGGTGATCACCAATTCACTCATCAGGCGTCCGCCCATGGTTCGAGCAACGCCACGGTTGCGGCGGCGGCGTCGTCGGTGTGCCATACCGCCGAAATAGCCGCGACTCCATAGGCGCCGGCATCGCGCAAGTGTCGGACGCGTGCGGCGGTGATCCCGCCGATGGCGATGACGGGGATGCCGAGCCGCGCCGTCTGCTCGATGAGGGTCTTTCCCGCGGCCGGCCGGCCGGGATGGGTCGGTGTCTCGAAGATGCTGCCAACCATCAAGAAGTCGGCGCCCTCACCAACTGCCTGCTCGGCCTCGCTGAGCGTGTGAACCGAGCGTCCAATCCATCCTTCGATCATGACCATGCGGGCGTCCGCGGGGGCCAGGTCCTGTTGGCCGAGCTGCACGCCGTGCGCACCCACCGCGCGGGCAATGTCGGGGCGCCCGTTGACGAGGACAGCGGCTTCCGGCGCCGCGGCATGGGCCATCATGCGCTGAGCCAGGGTGGTGAGCGCCGCTCCGCTCAGGCTCCGGTCCCGCGCGTGAAGCGCGATGGCGGCGCCCGCCGAGGCAATGGCGGCGAGGCGCACGCCAAACGCAGGATCTGCGATGACCTGGGCGTCGGTGATCGCGTGGAGTCGGGGGAGCGGTCTCATTCGAATCGTTGACCGGCTTCGATCCCGCGGCCCCGAACCCACTCCGCCACCGAGAGCGGCTTCTTGCCTGCGGGCTGGACCATCCGCAGCTCGAGTGCCCCTGAGCCGCAGGCCACTGTGAGGAGATCACCGGCAGCAACGACGGTGCCGGGCAGAGCCCCACCGTTTTCCACCGCGCGTCCCTCGAACAGCTTGACCATCTGTCCATCGAGCGACGTCCACGCCCCCGGCGCCGGATCGAACGCTCGTACCTGCCGTGCCAATTGAGGGGCGGGGGCGGCCCAGTCAAGGTGAGCCATTGTGCGTGTGACCTTCGGAGCATAACTCGCAGCTGCATCGTCTTGAGGCTCAGGGGTGGCGGTTCCCTCCGTCAGCTGCTCCACGGCCTGCAGCACTGCGGTGGCACCGAGTTCGGCCAAGCGCGCATTGAGCGTACCGAAGGTCTCCCCGGGTGCGATCGGGGTCTCGAGAGTCAAGAGGACCGGACCGGTGTCGAGTCCCTCTTCCACTTGCATGATGCTGACACCGGTCGAGTCGTCGCCGGCCAGGATGGCCGCTTGAATGGGCGCGGCTCCGCGCCACCGCGGCAGGACCGACGCATGGACGTTGATCATGCCCAACGCGGGGATGGCTAGGATCTCAGGGCGCAGAATATGCCCGTAGGCCACGACCACGCCCATGTCCGGAGCCAGCCGCCGAAGTTGTGCCGCAAACAGGTCGCCCACGGGCCGCTCTGGCTGGAGGACCGGGAGGTTCAGGTGCTGGGCGGCGATCTTCGCGGCTGGGGGAACCAGTTGTGAGCGCGACCGCCCCTGTGGCCGATCGGGTTGGGTCACGACGCCGACGATATCGTGCTCCGCGTGGTGCAGGGCGCGGAGTGAGGGAACCGCGAACTCGGGGGTGCCGAAGAAGATGAGACGCATCAGGCCTTCGCGTCGGACGCCGCACCGATCTCCTTGATATGACCGGCGCCTTTGCGCGCTTTGCGCCACCGCGTGACGAGCAGCTTGCGTTTGAGTGGGCTCAAGCGATCCACGAAGAGAATCCCATCGAGGTGATCGATCTCATGTTGGATGACCCGCGCCTTGAACCCTTCGGCCTCGAGCCGGAACGGGCGGCCATCACGGTCGAGCGCCTCCACGGTCACCGTAGCGGATCGCGTCACGTCGGCATAGAGATCCGGGATCGAGAGACACCCTTCCTCGGCTGTATCCTCGCCGCCCTGATCCACGATCACGGGATTGACCATCTCGAAGCGATGTCCGTCGGCATCCACGACCGCCACGCGGCTGGTGACTCCGACCTGGTTGGCGGCCAGCCCAACGCCTTTCGCGGCGTCCATGGTTTCGAACAGATCGTCGATAAAGGCACGGGTCTCATCATCGACGGTGGCAATCTCCATGCTCTTCTCCCGCAACGGTGGGGACCCCAGCAGGTGGAGGGGACGGAGTGGCATTAGCGCTTGAGGTTGGCCTCGGGGCCCGCCGCATCGCCGACCTGTACGATTCGGCGACGGTGGACCACGACGGACGCCGCGCCGGTTTGGACGGTAATGTGATCGTCCTTGATGTCCTTGACCGTTCCCAGAAGCCCCCCGCTGGTCATGACTTCGTCGCCGCGCTTCAGGTTCGTGAGCACCTCATCGTGTCGCTTCCGTGCCTGGGATTGCGGGCGAATGATGAGGAAGTAGAACACGAGCGCGATGAGGCCAAGCTGCATCATGAGCACCGTCAGGCCACCGCCCTGTCCCTGCGGAGCCGGCATCAAGCTGAGTATGAGAGCGTTCACTCGTTTCCTCTCGCGTAATAGCGTTCGAGCCAATTCCGACTCCACCCGGCAAAACTTCCATCCAAGATCCGGGCTCGTGCCTGCTCAGCCAGTCGGATAGCGAAGCGGACGTTATGGATCGAGACCAGCCGCAGGCCCAGCATGTCTTCGGCCATGAACAAGTGACGGAGGTAGGCACGTGAAAAGCGCGCACAGGTCTCGCAATCGCATTCCGGATCGATCGGCTCCCGTGCGGTGCGATGCCGGGCCGCTCGGATATTGAGCGTGCCGGACACGGTCCACGCGCTGCCGTGGCGTCCATTCCGAGTCGCGGCAACGCAATCGAAAAGGTCGATTCCGCGCGCGATTCCCTCCAGCAGGTCCGGCGGGAATCCCACCCCCATAAGATAACGGGGAAGCGTCGGAGGGAGCACCGGATGGAGCAGTTCCAACACGTGATGCATGCGAGGCTTCGGCTCCCCGACCGACAGGCCGCCGATGGCAATGCCCGACCACGGTCCGCGAGTCAACGTATCCGTGGCGGATCGCGTGCGCAGATCATCGTGCCCGCCGCCTTGCACGATGGGCCAGAGGGTCTGCCGCTCTCGTCCGCGATCGAGCGTCGCGTGCCGGGTGGCACATCGCTCGAGCCATCGGAGGGTCCGCTCCATTCCGTCGCGGGCCGCCTCGTGCGAACTCTGACCGGGCACTACGTGATCGAACGCCATGGCAATGTCGGCGCCGAGCGCATATTGAATTTCTACGGCCCGCTCGGGCGTGAGGAAATGGATGTCGCCATTCAACGGATTCTGGAACTCCACCCCATCCTCGGTGATCGTACGAAGCCCCTTCAGGCTGAAGACTTGGAATCCGCCGAGTCGGTCAGCATGGGCCGGCGCCACGTGGTGAAGTGGTGGAGTCCGCCGACGGCTTGGATCGTTGCCTCGCCGGGCCGCACATGGAGGTGGTAGGTGTTGGCTAAGATGATTTGAGCACCGGCCCGCTCGAGTTCCGATGGATGCAACCCGCGCACTACGCCGTACGTGCCGACCGGCATGAATGCCGGAGTGGTCACTGTGCCATGGGGCAGCAGCAACGATCCGGCCCGCGCCGCGTCAGCGGTCGCGTGAAGGGTGAACTCAAACATCGGTCGGGTCTGGTGGGCGCACGTTGTTCCTTTTCAGATGATCACCATCGCGTCGCCATAGGAATAGAACCGGTAGCGCCGGGTGATCGCCTGCTGATAGGCCTGCCTGATGAGATCGAACCCAGCGAAGGCCGACACCAGCATCAGCAAGGTGGAGCGCGGCAGGTGGAAATTGGTGACCAGGCGGTCCACTACCCTGAAATGATAGCCGGGAACGATGAGGAGGCGGGTCTCGTGACGGCCCGCCTGCACGGTTCCTGCCATCGCGGCGCTCTCGAGCGCCCGGACTACCGTGGTGCCGACGGCCCAGATCTTCGCTCCCTGCGAGCGGGCGTCGGCAATGCGGGCCGCTGTCGCCGGGGGAATCTCGAACCGTTCCGGGTGCATCGGCATGGTCTTTGGTGAATTCGGCCTCCACCGGTTGAAAGGTGCCGGGTCCCACCTCGAGGTCGATCCCGACGAGCCCGATGCCCTGGCCCCGGAGCCGCTCCAACAGGGTCGGGGTGAAGTGGAGCCCCGCGGTCGGTGCCGCGACACTGCCCTCCCGTTCGGCGTACACGGTCTGGTACCGCGTCGCGTCGGCCTCGGTAGGCTCCCGGGCGATGTATGGCGGGAGTGGGACACGGCCGAATCGTCTCATCGCGTCGTCCGGGGTGGTCCCGTGGATCCGCACGATCCGATGGCCGCTGGGAAGTACCCGCTCGACTTCCGACCCACACCTCGGCATCGAGTACGACCCGCTTTCCCGGTCGCAATGCGCTGCCGGGCTTGCCCAAGGCTACCCACGCGCTGTCTGTGGTGGGGTGGATGAGCAGGACCTCGGCTGGTGCCCCGGAGGCGCGCCTGCCGATGAGCCGGGCATGGCGGACCTTGGTGGTGTTGACGACCACGACATCGCCCGGCGGGATCAGATCCGGAAGGTGGTGAAACATGGAATCGGAAAGAGTCCCGCTCCCGACCCCGCCTCGTGGCGCCTGACCACGAGCAATCGACTTGCCGCGCGATCCGGCAGGGGCTCTTGAGCGATCAGGTCCGGCGGAAGCTGGTAATCGAAGTCCGAAGTGCGGCGAGGAAGCTCAGCGGTCAAAGATGGTTGCTTGGTGCTGAGGCGGAGTGTAACCGAACCGGCGGTAGGCAAGGGCGGTGGCACGCCGCCCGCGCGGGGTACGCTCGAGGAGCCCTTGCTGGATGAGGAACGGCTCGTAGACCTCTTCGAGCGTTCCGCATCCTCCCCGACGGCCACGGCGATGGTATTCACGCCCACCGGGCCGCCGCCGAATTTCTCGATGATCGTCTTGAGGATCCGGGAGTCCATGTCGTCGAGCCCGAACTCGTCGACGTTGAGTTGCGCCAGCGCGTCGGCCGCCACGGTCGCCGTGATGGCGCCGTCGGCACGGACTTCGGCAAAGTCCCGCACCCGGCGAAGCAAGCGGTTGGCGACTCGTGGCGTGCCCCGGCTGCGTCGCGCCAATTCGACCGCACCGTCGTCATCGATCGGGACCTCGAGAATCGACGCGGAGCGGTGGACGATACGCCGGAGGTCCTCGTCCGGGTAGAAATTCAGCCGCTCCACCAGGCCGAACCGCGCCCGCATCGGCGGCGTCAGCAGTCCGAATCGGGTCGTGGCTCCGATCAGGGTGAAGCGCTCGAGCGCCATGGGAATGCGTCTGCGCGTTGGGGCCGTCGACGATCCGGACGTCTACCCGATAATCCTCCATGGCCGGATACAGAAATTCCTCGAGCTCCGGCCGCAGCCGGTGAATCTCGTCGATGAACAGCATGTCCCCCGGTCCGAGCGAGGTGAACAGGCCCACGAGGTCACCGGGCTTCTCGAGGATCGGGCCGACGTCGTCCGGACCTGGACGTCCATCTCCTTGGCCATCAGGATGGCCAAGGTCGTCTTCCCGAGGCCCGGCGGGCCGAAGAACAACGTGTGATCGAGCGTGTCGCCACGCCCGCGGGCGGCCTCGATCGCGATCTGCAGCGACTGCCTTGACGCGCTCCTGGCCGATGAACTCGTCCAGCCGCGACGGTCGGAGTGTCGCCTCGGCTCCCGACTCCTCGGGCAGTGCCGTCGGGTGTGGTGATCTCGACTCTGGACATCATCCGGCGAGCGTCGCGTCCCAGCGAACCGGCCGAGACCCCGGGTGTACGAGGTGCTTGGCCTTGCAGTGAGACACATCGATCGAGAAACTCACCGGTGCTCATCGGCACCAGTTTTCGGTTGGTAGATCCGCATCGGGTGCAATTCCACTCCGCCGTCGCTCCAGGAACCGTCATACGTGGGTCTTCCTCGGGTTGGTGAGTTGCTGAAGCGCGAGGCGGACGATTTGCGCGGTGTTCTCCCCGCCAATTGTCGCGACAACCTCCCGCACGGCAGATTCGGCCGCCGCTGGGGAATACCCCAGTGCGGTGAGCGCTCGAACGGCGGCATCCGGGCCCTGCTGGCGCGCGATCGTCGTGTCCACCCGGACGTCCTTGAACTTGTCTTGGAGCTCGAGGACCAGACGCTCGGCCTTCTTCTTGCCGATGCCGTTGACCGTGCTGAGCGCCGCGATGTCCCGATCCTGAATGCTCAGCACGGTTCGCTCGGGACCCAATGCGACGACAGCACCGCAAGCGCCAGCCGCGGGCCGAATCCGCTGGCGCCGAGGAGCCGTTGGAAGATCAGACGCTCACTGGCCTGGTCGAACCCATAGAGGGCCCACCCGTCTTCCCGGACGACGAGTTCGGTGAATAGACTGATCCGGCTGCCCAGGGCAGGCAGGCGCTCGATGCACGCCGAGGGGGACGGTCACGGCATATCCGACGCCGCCGTTGGTCTGGACGATCAGCGTGTCGCCGCTCCGCTCCGCGAGTGTGCCCGTGAGAGTTGCGATCACCGGGTGCCTACCAGGGCGCTGCGTCCGGGTCTGGTGCCCCCGATCCGCAGCAGGTGGGTCAGGGCAAGTGCCACCCCGTCGGCCGCGTCGGCCGGGGTTGGGGCAGCCCGCAAGCGCAGGAGCTGGGCGACCATGTAACCGACTTGGGCCTTGGCCGCGCGCCCGTTGCCAACCACCGTCCGCTTGACGGTCGCCGGCGCATACTCGGCGACCGGAACCCCGGCCTGTTCCGCCGCCAGGAGAATGACGCCCCGCGCATGACCGAGCACCACCGTGGTACGGACATTCTTGCCGTTGAAGATGCCCTCGAGTGCGACCGCGTCGGGCGTGATGCTTGTCCAGGAGTTCGGTTACGCCTTGGTGAATCGCATGCAGCCGCTCCGCCAGCGAGGCCCGGGCGGTCGGTCGAAGCACACCGCACTCGGTCAGTTGTGCCTGACGTCCCGGGTGTCCGTCGATCACGCCGTAGCCGACGACGGCGGTACCGGGATCGATGCCCAGGATCTTCACTGCACCGAGCCAGTCAGCGGGAGACCTCGGCCATGGTTTCGGCGTCGATGTCGAAGTTCGAGAATACCCGGGACACGTCGTCTAGTTCTTCCAAGACCTCGATGAGTCGGAGCAACTGTTCCGCCTCCTTGCCTTCGACCTGAACCGTGTTCTGCGGTATCATCGCCAGTTCGACCTCCATGGCATCGATGCCCTTGGCCTTGAGTCGATCCTGGACGGCATGAAATTCGGTTGGAGAGGCCGTGACCACATGCTGATCGCCGTCCCGCTGGAAGTCGTCTGCCCCGGCTTCCAGGGCAGCCTCGAGCGCCGCCTCCTCGTTGTAGGCCTCGGCGTCCAGGTAGATCAATCCCTTGCGATCGAACATCCATGCCACCGAGTTGGCGCTGCCGAGGTTGCCGCCGTTGCGGCTGAAGGCGTGCCGGACCTCCGCGACGGTCCGGTTCGGGTTGTCAGTGGTGCCTTCCACGAAGATCGCGGCGCCACCCGGACCGTAGCCTTCGTAGGCGAAGTCCTCCAGCTGAGTGCCCTCCAGCTCGCCCGTTCCCTTTTTGATGGCACGGTCGATGTTGTCGTTGGGCATGTTGACCGCCCGCGCGGCCTCCATCGCCGTGCGTAGCCGCGGGTTTCCCGCCGGATCGCCGCCGCCCGCGCGAGCCGCCACGGTGATTTCGCGGATCACTTTGGTCCAGGCCGACGCCCGCCGCTGGTCGGTGAGCGCCTTCTTGTGCTTGATTTGTTTCCACTTGCTGTGGCCGGCCATGGCCAACTCCTTCGCCAGCATAGGTTTTGAGGTCCGGCCGCGCCGTGCCCGAGAACCGCCGTGAACAATAGCCGGAAGGCTCGAGAATGGGCAACGCGTCGGCTTGCGGCACTCGAATCGAGCGACTAAGCTCCTCGCGTGCAATACCGAACGATTCTCGTTGCCATGCTGGCCCTAGCCGCCTGCAAGCCGGAAGTCCGAGAGAAGACGCCCGAGCTGTTTGAGGCTCTCCCGGGGATTCCCATCCCGCCTGCTTCCCAGCTCATGGGCCGCGCCGGATCGTCGGACGCACTCCAACTCTCCTTCCGAAGCGAGTGGACCGAAGCCGACCTCTTGGTCTACTACCGACGGCTGTTTGCCCGGGCGCCGTGGAAACTCGTGAGCGACGTCCGTGACCGTGACGGTGCGGCGGTCCTCTACGCCGAGCGCGATGGCCCTCCGATTTGGGTTCGAATCCACAAGGCCACCGGCGCAACCGGTGTCGCGGTGGAAATCTCAGGAGCCGTTATCGGCTCGTCAGGGCCGCCGGCCCGCTCGAGCGCTCGCGATTCGGCCGCGGCCGATACCTCCTCGGGGGACTAGCTTCCCTCTCTCCGTCGCGCGGCGCATTGCTCCGCGGTTTCGACGGCCTCCCGGACAATCTCTTTCACGGCCTGGCCCAGCGTGTCGCCCGCCGGGGCGACCAGCTGGCGAAGCACCCGAGCAGCGGTATCGGGCGCCGGATCCTTCAAGTCGGCCATCGCTCCGGCCAGGGCCCGGCGGAGGGGGGGTGGCAAGGTCAGGCTCGAGATCCGCCGTTCCAACGCGGCGATCCGGCGGCGGTGTGCTCGCTCGGGCAGCGCCGGTTCCAAACACAGGTCCAGCGCCGTCCGGAGGGTCAGCCAGAGGGCGAACGCACCCTGCCGTTTAGGGCCCCTCGCGCTTCTTGCTAGCACGTCGACGAGGGCCAGGCAGGGAGGCCATTCGTGGGTATTTCGCTCCGGAATTGTCACAGCCATTGGTCGAGCGCTTGCCGTACGGTCTGCGGTTGAATGTCGCGCAAGCATCGGTGATGGCCAAGAGGGCAGCGTGGCCCGCCCTCCACGGAGCACGGGCGGCACGCGAGGTCGTGCTCCAACACGGCACTCGGAGCGCCATACGGCTGGAAGCCGAACTGCCGAACCGTGGGGCCGAAAAGCGCCACCACCGGCGTTCGGACGGCCGTCGCCATGTGCATATGCCCGTTCTCGCCGGTGACGAGTGCCCGAGCGCGTGCAATGAGGGCCCCCGATCGCTGGAGGCCGAAGGTGCCTGCCACGCTCTTCGACCGGGCCCCGCCTGACGCGGCAATCGTCTCGCACGCCGCCGCATCCTCGGGCTCCCCAATGAGCACCGAGTCAATTTCCTCCGCCGCAAGCTGGCGCACCAGGGTAACCCAATGGGGCACGGGCCAGCACTTGGTTTCGCTGCCTGACCGCGGCGACAGGGCCACCAAGGGCCGAGTTCCGTCGAGGCTGTTGTCGTGGAGCCAGCGGTCGGCGTGGCGGTGCGCGTCATCGCTCAGGGCAAACTCCGCCGGTTTCCCGTCCGGAGTCACCTCGAGGGCGCGGGCGGCCTCGAAGTACCGCTCTGCGACCGGCGGCGCCGTGCGAGCGTAGCGATCCCGTTTGAACCGGACGAGGATGCCGCTGGCTAACCGGCGCTTGGAATAGCCTGACCAGTTGCCTGGCGCCATCGTTTTCAGAAGCCGAGTCCGCATATCCCCCTGGAGATCGAGCTTGTGCGTGTAGCGGGTGTGGCGGATCTCCTGGGCCAGATGGGTGAGCGATGTTCCGTCCCGGAGTTCCAGGATGCGGTCGATTCTAGGGTTGTCGCTCAAGAGGGGGCGGAATATCCGTTCGGTGAGAACGGTCAGATGGCATTCCGGGTACCGTGTGCGAATGGCACGCACGAGGGGCGTGATGAGGAGGATGTCCCCGGCGGAGCTGAATCGCACGATGAGAATGCGGCGTGTACGGAGCGGGGCATACGGCACGGGCGGAATGTACCGGCCGTGGGGGGCCGCCGCCACCGCGTTGCTCCGCCGTTTGCGGGACGATTAGGTTTCCGCTCTATGCCCCGACCGCGAAGTATCCTCTGGGTCGATGATGAGATCGAAAGCCTGACCTCACACATCCTGTTCCTCGAAGAGCAAGGGTTCCGGGTGGAGCCGGCCGCCAATGGGGACGACGCCCTGGTGTTGCTCCAGCGCCAGCCCTATGGGGTCGTCCTATTGGACGAGCAGATGCCGGGGCGCCGCGGCCTGGAGTTGTTTCATATGATCCGCGGTATCGATGGCTCCATGCCGGTGGTCATGGTCACGAAGAGCGAAGAGCAGGAAACCCTGCGGGATGCGATTGGAGCCGAGATCTCCGATTATCTCGTCAAGCCGGTCAATCCTCGGCAAGTGCTTTCGGTGGTCACGCGACTGCTCGAGGGTGACCGCATCCGGCAGCAGCGGCTCTCGCGTGATTTCACGACCCGATTTCGGGACCTCGAGGCGCGCCGGGGGACGGCGCTGGCCTGGCGCGAATGGGTCGAGTTGGTGGCGGAGCTGGCCGAATGGGAAGTGAAGCTCGCCCGGGCCGATGAGCCCGGACTCCAAGAAGCGCTCCGCACGCTGCAAGACTCGCTGCGGCAAGATTTCGCGCGGTTCCTTGCGGATCATTATGCGCAATGGCTCGATGGCACGGAGGACGATCGTCCCCCGTTGTCGGTGGATGTGGGATCGGAGTTTCTGGCTCCGGTCCTACGCGATCGGGGACGCGCGCTCCTGGTTGTCGTGGATTGTCTCCGGCTCGACCAGTGGGCCGTGCTGCGCCCGCTGATTGGAACCCGCTTCGATATCGAGACGGCGCACTATTTCTCGATCGTACCCACGGCGACGCCGTACGCCCGGAATGCGATCTTCGGCGGCCTCTTTCCGGCCGAGCTTGCTGCCCGTCACCCGGACTGGTGGCGCATCAAGGATGACTCGGGGCTCAACGCCCACGAGGACGTCCTGTTGGCGGAACATCTCGCGACGTTGTTCGACAAGCCGGTTCCAGTGCGCTATGAGAAGGTCTTCACGGCTGGAGACGGCGAGGCGTTGTTGCGGCGCCTTCCCGCGCACTTGGCGCAGGATGGCGTGACCGCGCTGGTGTTCAATTTCGTCGATCAACTGACGCATGGCCGCACCGAAAACACCACCCTGTTCGAAGTGGCCCGCGACGCGCGAGCCCTCCGGGAATTGACCCGCACGTGGTTCGAGCGGTCGCCCCTCTGGGATGCGCTGTGCGAGGCGGAGCGGCGCAACGTTCCTGTGCTGTTGACCACCGATCACGGTTCAATCCACTGCCACACTCCGGCCACGGTGTTTGCCAAGCGCGACGCCACCGCCCATCTCCGCTACAAATTCGGCGAGGACCTGCGCGTGGAGGACCCGAACGCGGCACTGGTGATCGACGATCTCGAACGATACGGCCTGCCGCCTCGGTCGCCCAAGACGCGGCTGCTGCTTGCCACCGGAGACCGGTTCTTCGTCTACCCGACCAAGCTCCGTGAATACCAGGCCCGCTACCGAGGCGCATTCTTGCATGGCGGGGTCTCGCCGGAAGAGGTAGTGCTGCCCATCGCGCTGCTCACCCCGCGGCGGGCCTGAGCGTGCGCGCCGAGCGCCGCCTCTTCCAGTATGTCGCTCCCCGGCGTGGCTGGTTCGCGCTGGCGCTCGCGACGGCATTCCTTGCCTCCTTGCTGGACGGCCTGACAATCGTACTCCTCATCCCGTTGCTCAAGTTCTTGTTCGGCACCGCCGGCGCGTTGGCGGCCGGCGCGCCGTCCCGGCTCGAGCACGCGGTCGACTGGGTCCTCAGTCCGATTCTGTCCGGGGCGACACGGGGCCAGGCCGCCGCGCGCGTGCTCGGCCTCTTGGTTGCCGGTCTGATAGTGAAGAACGCGCTCAGCTATGCGGCGCGGCAGATTCAGGTCGCAATCCAAGAGAGCCTGGTGCGGGATCTTCGTGTCGACATGTTCGACCACCTGCTGCGGCTGGATCTCGATTATTTCCAGCGCACCCGGGCAGGGCAGCTCATTTCCTCCCTGATCGTCGATGTGGATCAGGTCAAGAGCGTGGTGACCGCGACCCTGGCGAGCTTTTTTCAAAACGGCGTGGTCATCATTGTCATCCTGATCATTTTGAGCCAGATCTCGTGGCGTTTGACCCTGCTGGTGCTCGCGGCGGCGCCGATTTTGGTGCTGGGAATGCGGCAATTGCTGCGGCGCTTGCGGCGCCATTCGCGGGCGCGGGCGGATGAGCGCGGCGCCATCACGGCGACGGTCGCGGAGCGGGTTGGCGCGATCAAGCTGATCCGGGCCTACGGCGAGGAAGCCGGGGAGCTGGAGCGCTTTCGCCGGCAGAGCCATGATTATCGCAAGAGGGTCATCCGCACCCAGCGATTCTCGTCACTGATGAGCCCGGTCAGCGAGATGTTCGGGGGGCTCCTCATCATTCTCATCGTCTTCGTGGCCATGCGTCCGGGGCTCATCGGCGGCAATCCGATGACGCCGGAGGCGATCGTGGTGTTTCTGGTCGCGGCGCTTCGGGTGATGTCTCCCATCAAGAAGATCGCCGAGTTTCCCGCCGCATTGGCTGTGGCGTTGGCGAGCGCCGAGCGGGTGTTCGATCTCTTGGATCAACCGGAACGCGAGCGAGACCGGCCGGGCGAACGGGAAGCGCGGTTCACGCGGGAGATCCGCTACGAGGGTGTCTCGTTCAGCTATGGGGCCGGGCCGCCGGTGCTGGACCGAGTGTCCCTGACGATCCCGAAGGGTGACGTCGTGGCCATCGTCGGACCATCGGGAGCCGGAAAGACCACGCTGGTGGATCTCCTGCCGCGCTTTCACGATCCGTCCACCGGCCGCATCCTCGTCGATGATGTGCCGGCCACCGAACTCACGCGCAGCTCGCTTCGGCGGCTCCTGGGAGTGGTGGGTCAGGAGACCATCCTGTTGAACGACACGGTGCACGCCAACATTACGTTCGGTACATCGGATGCCTCGCGGGCGCAGGTGGAACAGGCCGCCGCTGCCGCCAATGCCGACGAGTTCATCCGGCAGCTCCCCGAGCGGTACGACACCATGCTCGGTGAGCGTGGTACCCGGCTGTCAGGCGGCCAACGCCAGCGGATTGCCATCGCCCGCGCCCTGCTCCGCGACCCGCCCATTCTCATTCTGGATGAGGCCACGAGCGCCCTCGATCCGGTCTCCGAGCGCTTAGTCCAGGAGGCCATCGAGCGGCTGGTGCGGGACCGGACGGTGTTGGTCATTGCGCACCGCCTCTCCACGGTGCGCCATGCAGATGAGATCGTCGTGCTCAATGAGGGACAGGTCATCGAGCGTGGCGATCACGCCGCCTTGTACCATGAAGGGGGGCTCTACCGGCGGCTGTACGACCTCCAGTTTCATGACGAGCCGATGGCGGCGCACCCATCGCCCGGATCGGTTGACTAGCCCACATGGGAGAGTCCACCGCCGGCCTCCGCGTTCTCTTCATCAGTCCGTTCGACCAGGCCCGGTACTCACACGCCGCGCTCATGCAGCGGGCCCTCGAGCGCCTCGGCTGCCGGGTTAGCCCGCTCGACCTCCTGGCGATCGCTCCGTGGTGGCGCCGGCTCCGTCGCGAGCGGGTGGAGGACCGGGTCCAGCGGGCGATCGCAGCGGTGTCCCCTGACGTCGTTCTCGCGATCGGCGCCGATCACTTGAGCGCGCTTGCCGTGCATGCCTTGCGGGATGCGACGGAGGCGTTGTGGGTGAACTGGATTCCCGACACCGAGACGCCGCTGGAAACGTGTGAGCACGCAGCCTCGGCGTACGATCATCTCTTCGTGTCGGCCAGCGAACTCGCGGCCCACCTCGTGGAATCGACCGGCACGACCGTGAGCTTCCTGGCCCCAGCGTGCGATCCCTCGGTGCATCGGCCGCTCCGGGCGCGGGATCAGTTTCGCGCGAATGTCGTCTTTGCCGGTACGGCGACGCCGAGGCGCGAAGAGCTGCTCACGGAGCTGGTGGAGTTCGGGTTGGCCCTCTGGGGGCCCGGCTGGCGGAAGACCAGCCTCAGGGATTATTGCCGCGGCGAGTTGGTCGAAGTGCAGGACTACGTCCGGGCATACGCCGGGGCGAGCGTGGGGGTCAACATCCACCATGACGCGGCACCCGCCGCGGGTGGTGGGTGTAATGCGCGGGTGTTCGAGCTCGCCGCGATTGGCACGGCGCAGGTCGTCGACGATCGGGCCGATTTGCCGCTCCACTTCGCCGTGGGAAGCGACATGGTCGCGTTTCGCACGGTCGAGGAGATGCGCACCGCCGTGCGGGAGCTGCTGCATGAGCATCGCCTCGCGGGTGAGATGGGGCGGGAAGCCCGCCGCAAGGCCCTCGCGAGCCATACCTACATGCACCGCATGCTCACGCTCCTCTCGGCGCTCAAGTCGAAGTTGCCGGCGAGGGCCTGACGGGGTGTGGCGCGGAACGCCCATCAGCCTCATGCCGTCCGCGCAGGAGAGAGAGGCGTAACCTCGAAGACAAAGATTGCTGCGCCGCGTTGACGGACCGGAATCACGTTGCGCAGCGGCGTCCGGTAGTAGCGGGAAATCTCGACCCGGCCCCAGGGCGCGAGCGCGGCTCTGAGCGAATGGACATCATAGGCACGTTTGTGGTCGGGATCCCAAGAATGGTGACCCACCGGCGTCGTGCCAACGAGGCCGCCGCCGGGGGCGAGGAATGTGGTGCGCGTGCCGGCAAACGCACGGTCGTCCGGTATGTGTTCGATCACCTCGCAGCAGAACACGACGTCGAACTGACCGGGGTCTGGCTGGGTCGCGGCAAACGCCGGCCGACCGGTCCCTTGGGTCCAGGCGCGAGCCTGGGCGATTACTGCCGGGGCAATGTCGTAGCCCGTGACGTGTGCTACCGCGCGCTGAAGGGCAATGGTGAAGACACCATCCATACACCCGAAGTCCAAAACGCGTTTGCTCCGCGTTGGATAGCGACGGAGGAGCACGTGATGGCGCCACAGAAGATGACGAAGTCGCCACTCGAAATCGCCGGCGGAGGGCCCAAGGCGCTCCCGCCAACGCTAGTACTGGCGGTCGTACTCACGGGAGAGGATAGTCGCGTCCATTGAGCAGTAACTCCAATCGGTGCGCGTAGGTGTGCTTCGCTAGGGCGTGGGCCCTTCCCTCGGCTGCGATCCGGCCACGTTCCCCGGGAGCCGCGAGATAGTGGCGCACGAGTGCCACCGCGTCTGAAACACCGCGGTACCAAACGCAATGTCGGCGGTCTTCGGCCAACGCCTCGATTCCCTCGACGTACGCGCCGAGAAAGAACCCGCCACAGCCGAGGATCTTCCACATCCGGTTGGAAGCCGAGGCCCGATCGTGATCTTGTCCTGGCAGGGCGCTCGCACCGAGCGATATCGCAGCGCCTCGTACCGCCCGGGCGAATCGCGCGCCACGGACTCGCCCTCCGGCCACGGGGAGGTCCGACGGGACGGCCTCCCACCCGGACCCGCGGATCTGCAGGTTGCCTACGCCGGCGATCGCTCGTAACACTTCGTGGCGGTGGGGATACTGCCCCGAACCGACAAACGAGACGTCGCAATGATATCGCCGCGGTGCAGTTCTTTGGGGTCGGTCGAGAACGGGATCGACGCCCTGAGGCAGGAAGCGGACGTGCGGAATTCCAGCGCGACGGTATGCCTCCACCTGGGCGAAGTACGTGGTGTACATCGTCCCCGCGAGGCGGCCCAAGGCGATGACGTCGGGGCTGGACGGGTAGTCGAAGTACCACAGCGCACTCTGTCTCGATGCGGTGACGGCTCGGATGGTGGCTTCGCCGGCCAGGATGGCATGGCGAGTCATGAGGACGAATTCGGGGTCGAACATGTCGACGAGCCGACGGACCAGGCCACTACCGGCTCTCCCGAGGTGGCGATGCCATCGCATGACGTCGATCTGGCGGCATTGGTGGCCCAGTGTCCGCGCGGCGCGTGCAATGGCCGTTTCGGTCTTGTAGCGCCCGCCGGCACCGAGGACTACAATGCGCACGCGGAGTGATCAACTCCTGGCGGAATGCCGGGAGGGAATCGGTTGGGTCGGTGAGCGGATGCGGGCATTGAATCGGGGCGAAATATAGTGGAATCGGTACTCGTGGGCGGGACGTCCGTCGGCCTTCTGCGCATGTCAATGGGGCGTCGCGATGACCGGTGATTTCCCAGCGGGACCGGATCGGCAGGTCTTGTTCACCTACGACTTCCCACCGATTGGTGGTGGGATCGCCCGGTGGATGGGAGAATTGGCTCGGCGGTATCCCTCGAGCGGGCTGGTTGTCTCCACGGGCCAACAGCCCGGTAGCGAGATGGTGGACCCGACCTTTCCGAATCCGATCGATCGAGTGGCGGTTCCGTCTCGGCGATTGCGCACGATGTCGGGGATCATTCGCTGGGCTCACCGGGCCGGGAGGCTCTGCCGGACTTGGGGCGCCGAGTTCGCGTGGTGCGGCCAGGTCCTACCCGCTGCCTACCCGGCGCGTTGGGTCCATGCCAAGACCCGCACGCCGTATGGCCTGGTGGTGCACGGAGGGGACCTCCTCAAGCTCCGCCGCCGTATCCATTCGGCCCGCAAGCGACCGATCGCCCGGACGTTGCTTGGGAACGCTGCGGTGATCGTCGCAAACAGCCGATGGACCGCCGCCCTCTGCGGTGAGATCTTCGACGAATTCCGGCTCCCTCTGTCTGAGGGGCAGCTTCACGTGGTGCCCTTGGGGACCGATCCGGATTTCTTTCGACCGGGGCTCGATTCAAGCCCAGTTCGAGCAACCTATGACCTGCCCGCAGGCCGTTGGCTCGTTACGGTAGCGCGCCTCGTGCCGCACAAGGGGATCGACACCGGGATCCGGTGCCTGGCCGCTCTCGGGGATGACATACCAGGCCTGCGCTACGCCGTCGCTGGTACGGGGCTGGATCTCGAGCGGCTCGAGGCGCTGGCCCGCGACCTCGCTGTTCGCGACCGGGTCCACTTCCTCGGCCAGGTGCCGGACTCCCATCTGCCGGCGCTCTACAACCTGGGCGAGGTCTATCTCGCGCCTTCACGACTCGAAGCGTGCGATGTCGAAGGCTTCGGCATCGCGATCGTCGAGGCATCGGCGTCGGGGCTTCCTGTCGTCGCTGGGCGGAGTGGCGGGACGGCCGACGCGGTTCTGGAAGGGGAGACCGGCCTACTGGTCGATTCGGGGTCGGGGAACCCGGGCGCGTTCACCGATGCCGTACGCTCGTTGCTGGTGAACCGTTCTCTGGCCGCAACGATGGGCAGAGCAGGGCGCCGGGCCGTCGAGACCTTCTTCAATTGGGATCGGGTGACCACGGTGATGCGAGGTCTTGGCCGGGACGCGGCCCTCGCGAGCCGGCCCGTTCGGGGATCAGCCGGCTGAGGTGCCGTCCGCGACCCGCGCACTGATGGCGTAGGTGGGGCAGTTCCGCACGTAATCGCCGTCCAGCGGAGACCAGCTCTGTTCCGGTTCCAGGACCTGCGCTTTGCCATCCGCCCCCGAGGCGAACACATGCGGTGCCCGGAGCACGCAGGATCCGCATCCGATGCAGCGGTCAGCGCTGACGCGAATGCGCACGTGGCGGCGCGGATAGATGCCGCGTGCATCGTCAGGGAGGGGACCCCCGAATTCATCCAAGACCGCCTTGGTAGCCCGGTAGCCCTCATCGATGAGTTCCCGGGTCCGATCGAAGGCGAACATGGGGACGTGCTCAACCCGGGGGTGGACCAGGAGTAGCGCCGGCTTCTCCCACCCGCGCAGCGATTCCTCGGCCATGGTCTGCATGACGATCTCGAGGCCCCGGGCATAGGTTGCGGCGAAACCGCTGTTCTCCACGTCCGCCCTGAGGACACTCGAGGAACCGACGTCCACGGCGATGACCGCCGTATCTCCGGCCCCTGCCGCTGCGCGCACCGGCAGGTTCCGGATGACCGCCCCGTCGCAGTAGAACCGGCCGCGAAGCTGCCGTGGCGGGAATAGGCCCGGGAGCGCACAGGAAGCGAATACGGCGTCGGCGACTCGGACGTCTCGTAGCCCGGGCTGTCCCCAGAGCACCTGCATGCCCGAGTTGATCTCAACGGTGTTGACGATGAGTTGATGCTCGAGATCGTCGAACGTCCTATTCCCGACCAGATCTTCGATCAACTGTTGCAGTGGCTCATGTCGGTAGATGGCCGGCGCCCGCATCCGGCGGAACGCCATGTCGGTGTGGGCGACTTGGAACACATGCTTGCGTTTGACAGCCAGACCCCGTCGCCGCATGGTTTCGATGTCGTGTCCGGCGGCCCAGGCCGCGGCCACGAGCGAGCCCATGCTGGTACCGATCACGGCGTCGGGGGTGAGGCCAAACTCAGCCAGGGCTTGGAACACCCCGATATGAGCCAGCCCCTTGAGGCCGCCGCCGCTCAATACCAACGTGAAAGGTCGAGGATTACTCACGGTTTGTCGGGGAAGCAGATCGAGGAGTAACGTACTCTCGACCAGTTCGAGAACAAAGCGTCCATTCGCGCCGAGCCAACCCATGTCGCTGCCGGATTCTGCCGCTCCCACCCCTCGCTACGACGTAGCGGAACTGCGTGCCCAGGAGTTTCCGTGGACATCGGGAACGACCTACCTGAACAACGCGAGCACGGGACCGCTGCCGGCGGGCACCGTCTGCGTGCTGCACGAGTTCATTCGGCGCCGCACCAATCCCTCGCTCCTGCCTGATCCCGACCTCCAAGCGGTCCTCGCCGAATCGCGGCGACTCCTTGCCCGGCTGGTCAATGCGTCGGTGTCAGAGATCGCGCTCGCGCCAAACACGACATACGGGCTGAATCTGGCGGCCACCGGCCTGCCGCTCCAATCCGGCGACGTCGTGCTGGTGAGTGACAAGGAGTTTCCGGCCAACGTCTATCCGTGGCTCCGCCTGCAGGAACGGGGAATCGGGTGTGAACTGGTCCCGACGACTTCCGAGGGCTGGCCCGACGCCGCGCGAATCAGGGAGCGCCTGGCCGACCCGAGGGTACGGGTGCTCGCGCTGTCACTGGTGCAGTTCGGGACGGGATACCTGGCGGACCTGGCCTATTGGTCCGCCGCGACCCGTGAGACCGGCACCTTCTTGGTGGTCGATGCGATCCAAGGACTCGGCCACATCCCAGTCGACCTGGCCCAAACGGAGGTGGACATTCTGAGCGCGGGAGGGCAGAAGTGGTTGCTCTCGCCGTGGGGATCGGGGTTCGTCTACGTGCGGAAGGGCCTCCGGGACGTCGTGCGGCCGCCGGCCACCGGCTGGATGGCATACGAAGGGAGCCAGGACTTTACCCGTCTCACGTCATACGACGACCGTCTCTTGCCTGACGCCCGCCGCTTTGAGTTGGTCACGCTGCCGTTCCAGGACTTTGCCGGACTGAATGCCTCGGTGTCCCTGCTTCTTTCATTGGGAATCGAAGCCATCCGCCGGCACATCGACAGCGTGCTCGAGCCCGTCAGGCATTGGTGTGGAAGGCACGGCGTTTCGCTCCGATCGCCACTCGGAGCGCACGGCTCGGCCATTCTGTGCGTGGCTCCATCCGACCCGGTCGAAGCGCATCGCCTGCTCCGGGCGGAGGGCGTGGTATCGAGTCTCCGGGAAGGAAGCATTCGCCTGAGCCCGCACTGCTACAACACGGTGGATGAAATGGAGCGGGTTGTCGCCGTGCTGGAGCGGGTGGGAACGAAGGCGACCGCGGGCTAGTCTTCGATGACCAGGAGGGCGTGGGTCTTCCGGCCCTTCTGGAGCAGGATGTAGCGGTCGGCCAGGACGCTGGCCCGGCTGAGCACGTCGTCCTCCTTCGCGATCTTGGCGCCATTCACCGAAAAGCCACCGCCCCGAATGCCGCGGCGGGCGTCGGCCTTGGAGCTTGCCAGTCCGACGGTGGTGAGGGCCTCGACCACGCTCAGTCCCTGCTGCATGGCACTGGCCGGCACGCGCGCGACCGCGAGCTCACCGGCAAGCACTTCGAAGGCTGCCGGACCGGTCTCGCGGATCTCGGAATCTCCAAACAGTATGCGACTGGCTTGCACCACTGCCGCCGTGGTTTCCGGGCCGTGAATGCGGGTGGTGACATCCTCGGCAAGGGCGCGCTGGGCGATTCGCGCCGCGGGACGCTCGTGGTGGCTCGCGGCCAGGGCGTCGATCTCCTCGAGCGGCATGAAGGTGAACAATTTGAGCAGGCGTTCGACGTCTTGGTCGTCGGTGTTGAGCCAGAACTGGTAGAAGCGGTACGGGCTGGTGCGCTCGGCGTCGAGCCAGACGTTGCCCGCTTCGGACTTACCGAACTTGGTCCCGCTCGCCGTGGTGAGCAGCGGAAAGACCAAGCCGTGCACCTTGGCTTGTTCCTTCCGCGCCACGAGCTCGATTCCCGCCGTGATGTTCCCCCACTGATCGCTGCCACCCATTTGAAGCTCGCACCCTCTGGTGCGATGGAGGTGCCAGTAATCGTAGGCCTGCACCAGCATGTAGGCGAACTCGGTGAACGAAAGGCCGAGTTCCATCCGGCCTTTGACCGATTCCTTTTGCAGCATGTAGCTGAGCGTGAAGTGCTTGCCCGTGTCACGCAAGAAGTCGAGCAGCCGGATGTCTTCGAGCCACTCGGAGTTGTCGCAGACCTCGATCTGCGCCTCCGAACCGCTCATGAACCGGGCGAGTTGGTCGCGCATGCGGGCGCAGTTCTCGGCGATCGCCTCGGGCGGGAGCAAGGGTCGCTCCGCTCGCTTGCCCGAGGGATCGCCCACCATGCCGGTGCCGCCGCCCAGGACGGCCATCGCCGTGCCGCCGGCCCGATCGAGCCATGCCAGGCCCATCATGGGAATCAGATTCCCGACGTGGAGGGACTCGGCGGTGGGGTCGAATCCTACGTAGCCGGTGATGGGGCCGGTCTGCAGACGTTCTTCGAGGCCGGGCGTGGCATCGTGCAACAATCCGCGGCGCGCGAGTTCTGTCGCGAGGTCAGCCATGAGGGCCAATCGTAGTCCGACGGCGTGAGCCGAGCAAGCCGAGGGGCAGGCCCGTGCCCGGTGGTCCCGGGGGGGCGTGGCCTGTTGGCTGGTGCCTTTCCCATGGCTAGGTTTGTCTCTTATGCCCCCGCAATTCCCCGCAGCGGTGCGACGCTGGCTTCCCCGTGGCCTGCTCGCCAGAGTCGTGCTGATCACGGCATTTGCCGTGGTTGCTTTCGGCGCGGCTTTCGCATTCGGTGCGTGGAGCCGGGCCTGCGCCGGGAGCCGCTGCCCGTCGATCGAAGGACTCGGGGAATACGACCCCGATCAGGCGTCCAAGGTGTACGCCGCCGATGGCCGGCTGATCACGGATTTCGGCCTGGAACGGCGAACGGTCCTTCCCCTGCGGGAGATATCCCCTGCCGTCGTCGCCGCCTTTCTGGCCATCGAGGATCGGCGCTTCTACCGCCACCACGGCATCGACTGGATCCGGTTCTTTGGTGCGGTCAAGAGCAACATCCTGGCGATGGAGGTGACCTCGGGGTTTTCGACCATCACCATGCAGCTGGCGCGGAACCTGTTTCCCGAGGATATCAGTGGTCGGGACCGGACGATTGCGCGCAAGATTCGTGAGGCGCGGGTCGCGCGGCAGATCGAAAAGCGGTACTCGAAGGACAAGATTCTCGAGCTCTACCTCAACCAGATCGATCTCGGCAACCGGGCGTTTGGTGTCGAGGCGGCGGCCCAGCGGTACTTCGGCAAATCGGCCCGTAACGTCAACGTGGCGGAGGCCGCCATCTTGGCCGCGATTCCGAAGGCGCCATCGACTTACAATCCCCGGCGCAATCCGCGCCGCGCGATCCAGCGGCGCAACCTGGTGATCAACTCGATTCGCCAGGAAGGGTTGCTCACGGCAGAACAGGCCGAACGGTGGAAGTCGTTCCCGCTCCAGCTGTCATCGCGCTCTGACTTCAGCGGGGTAGCGGAGTATTTCGTGGAGTACATCCGGCAGCAACTCGATGCCCGGTTCGGGCACGATCTCTATCGCGATGGGCTCCGGATCTATACCACGCTCGATCTCGATTTTCAGGAAACGGCCGAGCGGGCGTTGGAGAATCAACTCAGCGCGATCGAGGATGGAGAATACGGCCAATTCCCGCATCCGACCTACGCCACCTATCTGGAATCGAAGGCCGACCGGGACGGGGCCGCCACCGAGCCGTCGCCCTACCTGCAGGGACTGGTGCTGACGCTCGATGCCAAGACCGGATATATCCGCGCGATGGTTGGAGGTCGTGACTTCGAGGACAGCAAGTTCAATCGGGTCACGCAAGCGATGCGGCAGCCCGGGTCGACGTTCAAGCCGTTCGTCTACTCGGCGGCCCTCCGGGCCGGCATACCGCTCTCCTTTATTCAGGTCGATGAGCCGATCAGCGTGCCGATGCGGCAGGGCGAACCCGACTGGGAACCGCAGAACTTCAATCTCCGGTTCGACGGCCCGATGACGCTCCGGGAAGGACTGTACCGGTCGGTCAACATCATCGCGATTCGGCTGGGGATGGAGGAAGTGGGAGAACAGGCCGTGGTGAGCGAGGCGGTTCGCTACGGCATCACAACCCGAATCCCCGCGTATCCCTCGATCTTCATCGGGTCTGCCGAAGTCCTGCCAATCCAGATGATCTCGGCGTACACGTCGTTTGCCAACCTCGGGGTCCGGACCACCCCGATCGGCATCCTCCGGGTGGAGGATCGTGACGGGAAGATCCTCTGGGAGCCCGCGATTCATCGTGAACGGGTCGCTGACCCCGCGCTGGCCTGGCTCATGACCGACGTGTTGCGGGATGTGGTTCGGCGTGGGACGGCCTTCAGCGCCGTCACCGCCCAGGGGTTCACCATCCCGACCGGCGGCAAGACCGGCACGACCAACGAATACAACGACGTCTGGTTCATCGGTTTCACTCCCGATCTGGTGACCGGAGTGTGGATGGGGTTCGATCAACCCCAACGGATCATGAACAACGCACAGGGTGGCCGTCTCGCCGCGCCGGCCTGGACCGCCATGATGAAGGAGATCTACGAGCGGCGGGCCGCCCCACCGGGGTGGAGCCGGCCGGCCGGAGTCACCTTCCAAGAAATCGACCGGACCACCGGTTACCTCGCCACACCGTTCTGCCCGACCGACAGCCGGCTCATCGAGTCCTTCCTGCCGGGCACCGAGCCGACCGAACCCTGTCCGGTCCACCTGCCATTCCGCATTACGGGGGCAGGCTCGCAGCCGCAAGCGCCAACCAGCCCCTGACATGGTCCCCCCGCTCCGGCTGAGCGCTCCGTGGCTCTATCCGGCCGGGGGGAGTGAAGTATCAGCCATCGAAAACGGCGCCCTGCTGATCGACGAGGCCGGGCGGCTCGCTGCCATTGGGCCGGATGCCACGGTTCCCGCGCCCGACGGGTGCAGGCGGGAGCACTTCGCTCGGACCGTCATCATGCCCGGCCTGGTGAACACCCATACTCATCTCGAGCTCACCGGGTTCGAGGACCGTGTCCTCGACGAGGATTTCGCTTCGTGGATCCGCCACCTCCGGGCGCTCAAGGAAGAACGCATGCCGGAGGAGTTCCTGGCTGCCGCGCGGCGTGGACTTGCCGACTGCTTCGCGGCCGGTGTGACCACGGTGGCCGACACCGGCGATTCGGGAGCGGTGATCCGTGCCATGGCGGAAGCCGGTGGCAGCGGCATCGCGTACCAGGAGGTGTTTGGCCCCCACCCGGACCAATGCGAATCGAGCCTCATCGGCCTCCAAGCGCGTGTTGCCGAGTTACGCCGGTTCGCGTCGGCCCGGATTCGGCTTGGCGTGTCGCCGCACGCGCCGTACACGGTGAGCGAGCCCCTCGCGACCGCGGTCATGAACTGGGCCCGGGCGGAGGGCCTTCCGGTGGCGGTTCACATCGCCGAGTCGCCGGCCGAACGGGAGTTTCTGCTGCAGGCGACGGGTCCGTTCGCGGCGGCATGGAAGACGCGGCAGATTCCGTTGCCCGCGCGCCCCGGCAGCTCGCCGATCGCCTGGCTGGAGTCCTCCGGCGGCTTGACGCCCGACACGCTCTGTATTCACGCCGTACAGGTCGACGCGGAAGACATCGCGCTGCTCGCGCGGTCCCAGTGCGCGATTGCGCACTGCCCCGGCTCGAACCTCCGGCACCGGCATGGCGACGCGCCACTCGCGGCGTTTCTCGAGGCCGGCCTCCGGGTGGGTGTCGGGACCGACTCGGTGGCAAGTGTCGGGCGGCTCGACCTCCTGGCCGAAGCCAGGAGGGCGCGGGCGCTCGCGGGCCTCAGCGCCGCCGCTGCTCTCGATTTGTGCACGGCGGACGCGGCCCGTGCGCTGGGCCTGGATGGCGAAGTCGGACGTCTGGCGCCGGGCCTGTGGGGAGACGTGACGGTCGTCAGGGTCGGTGCCGTGACCGACCCCTCCGACATTCCCGAGGCATTGCTCGAATCTTTACCTGGGCAGGTCGTGGCGACATACGTCGGGGGGCGGAAGGTCCATTCGTTGGCGACTTGATTCCCAGCGGCATGCCGGCGCTCGCTCTCTTGCCCTCAAATCGAGCCAGCGTTACGATTTAGCTGAGCATGTGGTGGGTAGGAGTTCCTTCCAACTCCTGGCTTTTGCCGACTCAATCGAGTGAGCGGCACCCAGTGACCTCCCTCCGAAGCGTTGGAGATGAATAGGTGCGCTGCCTAGCCTTGAATGCCTCGTTTGAACCGCTCACGATGGTTCCCGTGCGACGTGCGCTTAGACTCGTCATCGACGGCAAAGCCGAGATCGTCGAGCCGGAGGGAGTAGACGTATTCCGCAGCGAGCGGATCACGCTGCCGCGTCCGGCCATCATTCGGCTCGTCAAGTTCATCCACGTGCCCCGCCGGTTTCGTCGGCAGGTAACCAACACCTTCCTGTTTGCACGCGACGGCTATCGCTGTCAGTACTGTCATCGGGCGCCCTCGGAGCTCCGGACGCGCGAGTGTCTCACTCGCGATCACATCGTGCCGATGTCTCGTGGCGGGGACAATGAGTGGACCAACGTGGTTACCGCCTGCAGCTCCTGCAACACCCGCAAGGGCAACCGCCTCCCTGAAGAGTGCGGCATGAGCCCGTTGGTCCCTCCCACCGAGCCGCATTTCGTGCACCTCTCCTGGGCCGTGCGCCGGCTCACCGTCACCCAGTCGAAGTACATCAAGATGTTCTACGGCGAGGACGCGCTGCGGGCCATTGCGGGTTAGCTCGACCTCCCGTCCGGCAACCCCCATTCAATTATTCGGGTCCCGCGAGCTCCGGCGACCTCGCCTCCAGTCGGAGGCGAGGCAGGCCGGCGAGGCGAAGCAGCAGACGCGTTACCCGGCGCCCGAGCACGCCCCCGGCATCGGCGCCGCCCGTCTGGCCCTCGTCGCGTTCCCCCTGAAGAAAACGCTCGAGTTCTTCGATGTCCGAGTCCGATAGCGTCGAGATCGCGAGGCTGCCGACGTAGTAGTGGGTTCCCGCTGTCGTCGGACCGAGCGCGATTCGATACCTGGCACCGAGGGCCGTGGCCAGGGCTTCCCTCGTGGCGTAGCGCCGCTCCCGCATGCCGGACCCGGTGATCGTTCTCACCGAGAATTCAAGCAGCACTGGCTCCCAGCGCACCACCACGTCCCACTCCACGAGCCGCTGGAGTTGGTCGAACCACACGCTCTTCGATTTCCACAGCTCGAGCCGGTAGCTGAGTCGGACGGGGAGTCCTTCCTGCAACGTGGCGATCCATCGGCCGTCCCCGAGGAGGTCGACGGCGCGAACCATCGGGTCTCCGGCCTGGCCTCGGGCAACGTCACCGGTCAGTGAGATTTCGAGCCGCGGTTCCGGTGGCGAGCCGCCCTGGGCGCTCGCGACGGCCACCGGCGCGAGCAGGGCGGAGACGAGGGCAAGCCCCCGCCCCAGCTCCCGCCCCCGCCCCCGACGCGGCCTCGTCGCCGCTCGTCTCACCGGTCGCTCCACGCCCCGTGTCCGGACGACCTAGAACCGATGCTCGAGCCGGGCGGTCAGGCGAACGGGCTCGCCATCGGTGAGGGCCTTGGCCAGGTACACGCCCAGCCCGCCGAGATCCAGTCCAACGCCCACGTCGGCCTTCCAGAGGTCCAGCGACGGCAGCCGGTCGTGTGGGACGCGTCCCGGTCCGTCGCCCGAGAGCCATGCCATCCCCATATCGGTGAAGAACACCAGGTCCGCTTCATCGAGGCCAATCATTCGCTGCACCCCGAGATGGGCCCGCTCCAGGATTCGGCTCGCGGCTCCGAGCCGGAGCCGGGTCCGAAACTCCCCTTGTACCAGCGCCATGCGGTCGCAGAAGGCCGTGCGGCCCGGATTCGGCACCCCTGACGGTGCACAGGTCAGGTGGCGGAATCGGTATCCGGGAAGAAGCCCGGGGCCGCCGAGCGAGTAGCGTCGTTGGATCGGGAGCGGGTCGCCCCCGAGCCATCCCGCTGCGAGCAGGCGAACGCGCACCCGGCTCCCGGGGGAGAGGCGGAAGTAACGTCGCGCATCCACCTGCAGCCGACTGAAGGCATAGGATCCATCGATCGGGATGGGGGAGCGGATGGTGGTCGGCAGCGTGATCGGCGCGACGTCCTCGCTCTCACCGTACTGATAAACAGCTTGCACCCACCACCCGGACGCGCCCGAGTCGCGACTGTGGCGCGTGTCCAGACTCAGCGTCACGTCGGCGGTCAGGAAGTGTCCATCGTCGATGAGCGGGTTGGCGCGCCAGCGGTCGCTGTTTCGGAACAGCGACCAGGGGTCGCTCTCGCGAACCGATCGCTCTTTGTCGCGGTGGAGCCCGACATCGATTCGGAATCCGCGAGTGGGCTGCAGGTATCCATATCCACCGAATCCCTGGGCCTCGAACAGATCACGGTGGTCCCGTTGCAGGAGAAACGCCGACCAGCCCGATTCGACGGCCGACAGCGGCTGCTCCTCGATCGCCCGCATCTCGCTTTGGGCGGTGACGCCGATCCCGATGATGGGCAGGGCGCTCCGGCGCCACTCGAGTTGTGTCGCATAGCCGAAGTCGCGCCGCAGGTTGGATTCATCGGGTGCGGTCCGGAGGATGCCGCGGAGATCGAGCTCCACCCTGGCACCGGGAGACGGACGCCACTCGAACAGCGGTCCGAACTGGATCGGCAACCCCTCCACGCGGTTGTACGTGTGACCGGTGGTGAGCCGGAGCGTGGTTCGGAGGTCGCCCGATTGGAATGATGCGGACGCCTGGGGTATCGACCGTCCGCGGGACCGGATCGCGAGCAACCCGGACAGGTCCCGCGTGACCGGGGCCGATTCGGCAAAGGAGCGCGCGGTGCCTGAGTGAACGCCGCCCGGCCGGACTAGGAGTATGCCTCCGACGATGAGCGCATCGCCATGCACGGCGCCGCCAGGCTCGACGATGAGATCGCCGTTCAGGACGGTTACGGGTCCGTCGATCGTGCCATGGACCCGCATGGTGCCGCGGAAGAGGCCGAACCGGCCACGGAGCGCCGTGCCGTGTGGTACGACGACGTCGCCGGCAAACCGGATGGTCGCCGAGTCGTTGTAGGCGGCGACGGCCTCTTCGAGGACGGCCTGGGGTGGGCCGGCCTGGCGTCCAGGCTCGCCGAACGGCACCGTCGGATCGATGACGATGACACTGTCTTGGGCGGCCAGCGCGGCCGGTGCCCAGAGGATGGCGAGCGCGAGCATCAAGGGCTTCATCCCCGACTCCCATGCAGGCTGTGGGTAACGTGATGCGGGCACTGGGTGGTGCTCCGCTGGTGCTCAGGTGGTTAGGTCCCCGGCGAGATGCCGAGGCGCCTCATGCGACGATAGAGATTAGCCCGGTCCGTGTCGAGCGCGCGTGCCGCTTCGGACACGTTGCCCGACGCGTGATCGAGGGCCGACTGGATGAGCGATCGCTCGAAGTCCGCCAGCGCGTCGTGCATCGACGCGCGCGGCCTCGAGATTGACGGGGTTGGAAGAGCTGTCTTCGTGGCGGGTTGGAGGACCCGGCGGATGTCCGGCTCGTCGATCTCTGGCCCAGCCAGGATAGTGGCGCGCTCGACGACGTTGGCGAGTTCCCGGACGTTGCCGGGCCACACATAGTTGGCCAGGCGGTTGAGGGCGCCGTTGGTGAAGGTCGGCGGTGTGCGCGGGCGGATGCGCCGGGCCAAGTGAGCGACCAGGGCCGGCAGATCTTCGAGCCGCTCCCGGAGCGGGGGGATGGGGATCAGGAACACCGCCAGCCGGAAGAAGAGATCTTCGCGGAAAGACTTCGACTCAACCGCGAGTTCCAGCCGGTGGTTGGTTGCGGCAATGATCCGGACGTCAACCGTGGTGCTGGTCTCCGATCCGATGCGGTCGAGCTGGCCGGTTTCCAGGGTACGCAACACCTTCGCTTGGGCCTCGAGGCCGAGATCGCCCACCTCGTCGAGAAGCAGCGTGCCCCGATCCGCCAGCTCGAACCGCCCCAAGCGGCGATCGACCGCGCCGGTGAAGGCGCCTCGCTCGTGTCCGAACAGCTCCGATTCGATGAGGTCACGCGGGATTGCCGCACAGTTGACCGGCACGAAGGGGTGATCATGCCGGAGACTCTGCCGGTGGATGGCGGCCGCGACCAGTTCCTTGCCGGTGCCGGACTCGCCGGTGATCAGCACGCGCGCCTCGGTTGGTGCCACCTGCGCGATCAGCTCCCGAACGCCGCGCATGGCGGGGCTATCGCCCACCAGGTCCGCCGCCGGAGACAACGCCCGGCGCAGGGCGCGATTCTCAACCCGGGTGCGGTGGAGCTGGAGGGCTGCGCGCAGGGTCGTCAACACGGAGTCCGGGCTGAGCGGCTTCTCCAGGAATTGGAATGCGCCGAGCTGGGTTGCCCGAACAGCGTCCTGAAGGCCCGCCTTTCCGCTCATCATGATGACCGGGACATCGCTCGCGTTGGCCTGAAGCTCGGCGAGCACCGCGAGCCCGTCGGGGCCGGGTGGTGGCATGAGGAGGTCGAGCAACACGGCATCGGGCAGGTGCTCTTGCACTGCCTGAAGCGCTGCGTGCCCGTTGGCCGCCTGATCGACCACGAAGCCCTCGGCCCGGAGCAGGGCGCCGAGCATCCGGAGGATGTTGGCCTCATCATCGACGAGCAGTACGCGTGGGGCCATGGCGTGGTGTTAGGGGGTGTCCCCTGAGTCTGGTGTCATGCCATCGACCGGGAGTGTCACGATGGCGGTGGTCCCGCCACCGTCGGACGGGCGGAGTTCGAGCGAGCCCTGATGGTGTTCGATTGTTTGTTTCGCGAGAGCGAGGCCGAGTCCCGTGCCCGAGTGTTTCCGGGTGAAGTAGGGCTCGAAGACGCGGGCCTGGTCCTCGGGCCGAATGCCGGGGCCGTGGTCGCGGATTTGGATCTGCACCTGGGCCCGCCCGGCTTCAGCCAAGTGCACTTCGATGGACCCGGCTCCCTCCATGGCTTCGGCGGCGTTGGTGATCAGGTTGCCGAATGCGCGCCGAAGCGGGTCGTACTGACCGTGGATCGTGGGCAGGGTCGGGGAGACCTGGAGCGTGTGGCTCACTCGAGGCGACAGCGTGGTGCGTGCCAGCTCGGTCAGCAATTCGGCCAGGTCGATTTCGGCCCGGGGGCCCTGGGGCAGGCGGCCGAACTCGCTGAATTCCTGGGCCATGTGCTCCAGTCGCGCCGACTCGGTCTCGAGGACGTCGAGGGTTTCCGTTGGCACCGTACCCTGAGTGGTGCGGAGTTGGGCGACCGCCAGTCGGATTGGAGTGAGCGGGTTCTTCATCTCGTGCGCCACCCGCCGCGCTACCTCCTGGAAGGCGCGGAGCCGCTCCGCCTCGAGTTCCTTGGCGCGTCCCGCCTCGAGCCCGGCTGCCATCTCCTGGAGCCCGGCCCGGAGTGCGGCAAACTCCGGAGCGCCCTTTTGCGGCGGTCCATCGGGGAGCGGTTCGTGACGGCGGATGTGCTCGGTCCAGCCAATGAGTTCGTCGATGGGGCGGCTCAGTTGCCGGGCGAGGTGTCCCGACAGCCGGACGGACGCATAGACCAGGAGCGCTCCGGCGGAGAGGAGGGCGAGGGCGAAGCCCGCGGCGTAGTAGCGGCTGAAGGCGGCGGCTTGCCGTGCTTGGCCCAATGCCGCGTTCAGCTCCTCGGTGTGGGCCGCGAGCGCCTTACGGCCGGCCTGATCCAATCGCGTGGTGTCGATGGTACCGACCAGTGCGCGCCCCGAGGTGCCCAGCCGGCTGATGGTCGACTCGGCGCTGGCCACGGGATTGCTCTGCCGGACGGTCATGGCCCAACCCACGACCAGGACCGCGGTGGGCAGGGCGCCGAGGGCGATCAGGATGAGCAGGATGCGCTTTCGGAACGGCAGGGCCATGGGTGGGAAGATAGCGCACGGTCGCGGAGCGTAGGAATCGCCCGAAGCCAACGCCTCATATCGAAGTGGCGCCCGCTCATTCCGATCTGGATGGTGTCACACGGATCTGCCCTGTCGCCATTATCCCCAATGCGATCGCGATACCGCCGGCGAGCCACTCGGACCAATGGCCAATGTGCAGGCCGAAGGCCGCGGGAATAACCCCAAGCGCAAGCGGTAGGAGAATCCCGACCCAGATGATCGCCGACCTTCTGTGGGACAGGGCTGCCCAGTAGGCCAAGGGGAGGATCAGGGCTACCAGCCAGAGACCGTTGATGACCCGTGCCTCGGGACCCAGGCCCCACCCGAATGGAAGCAACAAGGCCCACCCGAGTGAAGTGGAGAGGGCGAGACGTCGATTCCGCCACCGCTCGTCCACGAGCGCGCCCGCATAGAGCTGCCCGTTGTCTAGTCCGCCCCACGCAACAACGGTATTGCCGGGGCCCTTGGGAACTACTCCACCGAGCCTGATCCGTGGCGACCTGAGTCGCCAGGCGCTGGCCCTGAGACGAACTCCGACGGCTACATCGTTGCCGCGTTGGGCCACGACAGCCAGGCTCCGGTTGTCGGATGACGTGAGCGCGGCAATTGGCGCAACGCTACCTGGCGTTGCGTTACCCGTGATGAACTTGACGAGAACGGGCGCCCCCGAGAGGAGCGCCGTACGGTACTCGGCGGGCCGCGGCGCCGCATCGTGTGGGATTGCACGGCCCCCGACCCGAGCCTGGAGCACGGTTCCCCCAAACGCCTCATGTCCGGGCCAAGCTGGCGACACGATGCCGTACCATGGCCCGGCCGGCAGATCTGGCTGCAGCAGGGCTGCCGTGGTCAGGAACACCGTGAGCACCGCCACCATCCCGCCCAAGAAGAGCCGGCCGGCATGTCGAGGGGAAGGGAACACCAGCCCGCGCCAGTGGTGAGCCAGGAATCCCCCGAGGATTCCCCCCGAGGTGTTGGTGATGAGGTCGCTCACGCTGGCGTCGCGCCCCGCGATCGTGATGATCTGAAGTGATTCGACTGCGAGACTGGTAAGGAAACAGGCTATCGCGATGCGGGTGATCGACCATCCCATCCGTTCGAGCCCCACCCCAAGCGGGAGGAACAGAGCCACGTTGAGAATGACGTCGATCGAGCCCAGGGAGCCGCACACGAGGCACCAGAACGGGGTCTCGGCGGCCCGGTATTCATTCAGTGGCAACGGCGTTAGGGTCGCGGCGGCTATGACGAGCAGCCCCACGGCGATGACAATACCCCCCAGGCGCTTTTGTCGCGTCAACCCAACACTCCACTAAGGCCGTGGTGGAGAGTAGCTTACCACCTCGCTGGCACCAATAGTGCATATTGAGAACGGTTGCCCTGGAGTGCCGCTGCCCAGTGTGGTCAGCCGGGTACGCCTCACGCACTGCTTCCTCGCCTCACCCAACCTCGACGGCTGTCGGCGCGGGGTGAAGGCTCGCTCGGAGGTTGAATGACGGACCGTCAATTCAGGTGCCTGGTAACTGGAGGAGCCGGCTTCGTGGGATCCCACGTCGCCGAGCGACTCTCCGGGCTCGGGCATCCCACCACCGTGGTGGACAATCTCTCGACCGGAAACGTCCGGAACCTCGACTCGTTCCGGGACCGCGTGACATTCGTCCAGGGAGATTTGACCGATCCGGCAGTGTGTCGCCGCGTGGCGGAGGAGGCCGACGTGGTGTTCCACCTGGCTGCCCTGCCGAGTGTGCCCCGCTCCATGGCCGATCCGTGGGCATCGCATGAGCACAACGTCAACGCCACCGTGCGGCTCCTGCTGGCGTGCCGGGATGCGGGGGTTCGTCGCTTTGTCTACTCGAGCTCCAGCTCGGTGTACGGTGACACGCCGACCCTTCCAAAGGTCGAGAGCATGGAACTCGAGCCGCGATCGCCGTACGCTGCTGCGAAGCTGTCGGGCGAGCAGTACATCCTCGCCTTTGCGCGCGCCGGCATGATCGAGGGCGTCGCGCTTCGCTACTTCAACGTCTTTGGCCCGCGCCAGGATCCCAGTTCGGCATATGCAGCGGTCATCCCGGCCTTCCTGACGGCACTGATCGAGGGTCGTCCGGTGACCGTGTATGGCGATGGGCACCAGACGAGGGATTTCACGTATGTGGACAATGTGGTCGACGCGAATGTACTCGCCGCGACACTTCCGGCGGATCGGGTGAACGGACAGGTCGTGAATATTGGGGCCGGGCAACGGACCTCGCTCAGGGAGTTGGTAGGGATCATAGAATCCGTCACCGGGCAGTCGCTTCCTATCGAGGAAATGCCGGCTAGGGTCGGGGATGTCCGCGACTCGCTGGCGAGCCTCGACCGGGCCCAGGCGGTGCTCGGGTTTGTGCCCTCCGTGCCGCTCGAGGATGGGCTTCATCGGACGTGGGCGTGGGTGCAGGCCGATCGTGAAACAGCATCTCCCGGCCGGAAGGCGGGCTGATGATCCCATGCTCGTCCTATTACACCGTTTGATCTCGGGTTTCGCAGATCGTCCGGATTCGGTGTGAGCAAGATCCGGGTCGTGTTCTGCCTCGACAACATGCGGATTGGGGGTACCGAGCTCAATGCCGTTCGCACGGCGGAGCGGCTCGACAGAGCGCGGTTCGACCTTCGGGTCGCGGCGCTCCAGAAGGACGGGCCGTTGCTCGCGAGGTACGAGAGCGCCGGGATACCGGTGACACATTTTCCGATTCCGAGCTTATACGGTCCGAAAACGCTCTATCAGGGGGCGAGGTTGGCCCGATGGCTTCGGTCGGAAGAGATCCAGATCTTTCACAGTCACGATGTCTACTGCAACATCTTCGGCGGTCCGTGGGCCAGGCTGTCGGGGGTGGCCGTTATCGAGAGCCGCCGCTGGTGGGATTCACTCCCGCGCCCGGGCCTGAGATTCGCCAACCGGATTGCGTACCGGTTTGCCGACTGCGTCGTAGCCAACAGTCCGTCGGTGGCCCGGCTGGTCGAACAGGGGGATGGCGTTCCGCCCAGTCGAGTCCAGGTGATCCCGAATTTCGTTGAAGAGAGTGCGTTCGAGCCGCTTGGGGAAGCCGAGCGTTCGAGGCTTCTTGGGAAATTCGGCATCCCCGCGGATGGGATTATTGTTGGAGTGATTGCCAGGCTCGCCCCGGTCAAGGACCATGCGACGCTGCTCCAGGCGGCCGCACTGCTACGCGAGCGGTGGCCGGACGTGTGGTACCTGCTGGTGGGCGACGGTGCGAGCCGGGGAGATCTCATGGCGAAGGCGAGGGACCTGGGACTCGGGATAGGGTGGTCTTTGCCGGACAGCAGCCACATGAACCCAACTTGCATCAACTGTTCGACGTGTCGGTGCTCTGCTCGCGGAACGAAGCCTTTCCCAACACCGTCATCGAGGCCATGGCGGCCGGTACCCCCGTCGTCGCGACCGCGGTAGGCGGAGTGCCTGACGCCATCGAGGATGGTGTGACGGGGCGGCTGGTCCGTGTGTCGGATCCGGGCCACCTTGCTACAGTATTGGAGGAATTGCTGCTAAGCCCCGATGTGCGGGAAGCCTTGGGGGCGGCGGGTCGGGCGCGTGCGAGGGAGCGTTACATGCCAAACCGGGCGTTGTCCGAGCTCGAGACGCTGTACCAAAGGCTCGTCGCATAATGGCCCGTCGTAGGGAGGGGTGGCGGAGCGCGGGGACTCAGGCCGTGCCCGACGTCCGGCCTCCGGTGAGCGCGGCCGCGGCGCCTCGAGGAACTTCCAGCGCACTCCCGGGCGGGTTCAACCTGCGGAACGACATTCGGCGGGAATTCGCCGATCTCAAGGCGATCGAATGGTCGTTGGTCTTCGTTGGGTTCCTGGGCTACATCTTCGTCTTTACGACTTACAAGCTCCCGATCGGTGATGTGTCCATTGGTATCGCGCTATTTGGGACTCTTGGTGCAGCGGCACCGGTTCCGGTTTACCCGTCTTCAGGTATGGTTCGGGTTGTTCATTCTGTGGGCCGCCTTGGGGTATTTCACCACAATCTATCCAGACTACGTATCGCAACAGCTCACCGACCTGGTCAAGATTTGGCTGATCGTTCTGGTTGCGACCAACGCCCTCCGCTCGCCCGAGCAGATTCGTTTCTTTACCGTCTTCTTCGTTGGGTGGTTTGCCTTCTACCCGGCGCGCGGTGCCATTCTCAACCACTTGAGCGGCGATCCGTACTATGCCCGGGCGGCATGGAACAACTTGTTCGAGAATTCCAACGATCTGGCGGCCCTGTCTATCCTGCAGCTTTCCATGGCTGCCGGGCTGATCGCGACAGAGCGTAAGGGTCTGGTGCGCCTCGGAGCGATGGTGGCCGTGGTCACACTCCCTGTTCTGGTGTTTTTCACAAAGTCTCGTGGTGCAATTATTGCCCTGGTGCTCTTCGCTCTCTTCACCCTTCGAGGTAAGCTCAGTTTGAAGACCATCCTGCCCCTAGTTCTAGTTGGGGCAATTGCGGTTGCCCTTGCCCCTTCGGACTTGTGGACCAGGTTGTCCGGGCTCTCGAAATTCTCCACTGCGACCGGCGCCGATCTCAGGCAGGTCGACCCCGAGGGCTCTGCCGAGGCGCGCTGGTACATACTGGTCATCGCCTCCCAGATCGTCCGGGACCACCCCACGGTGGGTGTCGGCGTCGGGGCGTACCCGTGGGCCCACTGGGCCTATTCGCCCCGGAACGCCAACTTGCCGTGGTTCGCGCGCGGGCCCAAGGATACCCATAACACCTACATGAACCTTGCGGCGGAAACCGGTCTTGCCGGTCTCGCGCTCTTCCTCGGGTTGATCGGCGCAATTGTCGCTCGCGTCGAGCACGTCCGTCGACGAGTGCGCCGATCGTTGCCCGCGGCCTCCCGACAGCTGGTCTATCTCGAAGCGGGGTTGGCCGCTTATCTACTTGCCGGGGTGTTCGGTTCCTTCGCGAAGCTCCCATTTCTCTACATCCATCTCGCCCTCATGCTTGCCGTGAGCAGCACCATCATGCGAAACGCTGCGCAGCTGAGCCAATCCGCCAGTGGTGGCTCGCCGGACCAGCGCAGAGCATGACGCGCCTGGATTCGCTCGGGCACCTTGCCGTCCGTATGCGAGACGGCCTGTCGGCCGGGATCTTGGTGCCGCTTTACCAACTGCAGCGACGTATACGGCCCTCCACGCGCGCAGCGTTGTTGCGTTTTCGCGAGGGGATGCGATTCCGGAACGCTGCACTCGGATGGACCGAAACCGAGAAACAGCAGTGGACGCTAACACGATTGCGCATGGTGGTACGGCACGCCAACCAGAACACCACGTATTATCGAGATCTTTTTCAGCGCATTGGCTTCGATCCGGCGCGCGATTTTGGGTTCGAGGACTATGCCCAGCTTCCGGTGCTCGAACGAGAAGATGTGCAGCAAGCCGGCCTCACACTCGTTTCGACTGACATACCACCCCGGCAGCTTCGCAAGGACGCGACCGGGGGTTCGAGTGGCAAGCCGGTCGAGATTTGGCTGGGGCCCGAAGAACGGGGGTGGCGAGAGAGCGGCATCGACTGGTTCATGCTCCGCATCGGAGTACCCCGGGGAAGCCGGGTGGCCTATCTCTGGGGGCACAACCTTGATCCTGTTGCGAGCGATCGTTTCAGCGACCGAATGCGCGATTTCGTCCAGAACGCCACCTGGTTGGATTGTTTTCGTCTCTCGGCTGCAGAACTCGAACGATACCATAGGCTACTCACGACACGGCCACCCAAGTGTATCGTCGCCTACGCGAAGGCGCTGGCCGACCTTGCAGTGGTGATTCGCGAGAGGGACGAACGGCCCAATTATCCCACACGCTGCCTGGTGACCGGTGCCGAGAAACTCCTGCCGCATCATCGGCAAGTGGTGGAACAAGTGTTCAACTGCCGAGTTCATGAGCGCTACGGGAGTCGTGATGTTGGTTTAATAGGGTTTCAAGTTGGCGTGGCGGCCGGGGGAGGATTTGAAGTTGATTGGGCCAACGTCATGGTAGAAGCCGAGCACGAAGGACCTGAGTCCTCCATTCTCATCACGAAGCTGCACGGTGACGGAATGCCCATGCTGCGCTATCGGCTCGGAGACGTGGGGCGGTTCCCGGTCGGAGCCCAGCCCGGTCACCCCAACTTTGTCTTGCATGAGGTGCTGGGACGTGAGACGGATCGGATCTTCCTTCCACATGGAGGCTGGATTGACGGGATCGAATTTCCCCACCTAATGAAAGATCACCCGGTGCTGGATTTCCAGGTCGTGCAGCGCCAGGACTTGAGCCTCGAAGTGGAATACGTGCCGAGTGGAAGTTTCACTGAGGATAACTATCGACGCATCCTCGAAACGCTGCGGGTAAATGTGACCGGAGTCGGCATTACCTTACGGGAAGTACATGAGATACCTCGGGCTGCCTCCAACAAGTGGCGGCCGGTTCGGACGGAGGCAGTGCAACCGACCCCGATTCCAGGGAACGACCGTGAACGGCCCTAACGATCCCCGTGTTGCCATCGTGGAAGTCGTAGAAGGGCAGTATGACGACGACGGAACGCGAGCGCTCCGCAAGGCGCTGCAACGGCTCGCCGAGTTGCTCGATTGGGACACTGGCACGTCGGTACTTGGCGAGGTCATCCCGTCGGGGGCCCGCGTCCTGGTGAAACCCAATTGGGTGTCCCACGCCAATCAGGGGCCATGGGGGCTCGATCCCCTAATCACCAACAGTGCCCTCATCCGGGACACGGTCCAGGCTGTGCTGCAGACCAAGGCTGCCGAGGTCGTGGTTGGGGATGCTCCACTCCAGCTGTGCGACTTCGAGCGGCTGGTACGAGACAGCGGTGTCCGCCAATGGGCGGAGCCCCTGAGTGGCAGCGACCCCCGTTTCAAGGGGGTCCAGGATTTCCGGCGGACCACCTGCGAGGTTCAGGATGGCCGGCGCGTCGCGTCCGAAGATCGCGTGGCCCGCGAACACTTTGTGCTGTACGACCTCGGCACCGACAGCCTGCTCGAACCCATAACCGATGGGAATGGTTCGTTCCGCGTTACCCAGTACAACCCCACCCACATGATACGGACCCATGCTCCCGGGCGCCATCAATATTTGGTCGCTCGCGCCGTTATCGAGGCGGACGTCGTCGTGAATCTGCCGAAGCTCAAGACCCACAAGAAGGCCGGCGTAACCTGTGCCCTCAAGAACCTGATCGGAATCAACGGAAACAAGGAATACCTGCCCCATCACCGGGTTGGCGGAGCCGAGTCCGGCGGGGATTGCTATCCGGGCGGCAGCCGAGTGAAGCGAGCGCAAGAATACGCCCTGGACCGGATGAACCTGACCCAGTCCCGTTTGGGTCAGGGTCTTTGGCGGGATGCAGCCCGATGGTTGGATCGTATTGCTCGGCTCGGCGGGGATCGATTGGGTGTCGAAGGATCCTGGGCCGGCAACGACACCATTTGGCGCACGTGTCTGGATCTCAACAGGTTGTTGCACTATGGCCGGGCGGATGGCTCCCTTGCCGACCAGCCGCAGCGGGAAGTGATTCACGTGGTGGACGCCGTGATTGCCGGCCATGGCGATGGCCCGCTGGCTCCGGAACCCCTGCCCCTTCGGCTCCTGCTGGCCGGCCGCAATGCCGCCGCCATCGACTGGGTTGGTGCCATGCTTCTGGGCTACGACCCGCTCAAGATCCCCATTGTCCGTGAAGCCTTCGGCTCCTTCCGATGGCCCATCGCCCCGTTCGCGCCGGAGGATATCAGGGTGCTGGGCGACCACGGTTCCGGCTCTCCAGCCCGGGTGCTTGGCTCCTACCGCAGGCCGCTCGTGCCCAGTTACCCCATTGGTTGGAGGGAAGCCGTAGTGCGAACCGATTCCGAATCTGAGGCCTGAGTGCCAATGGCGGTAGACGACCCAACGGACGAGAAATCCCCGATTGGAATGCGACGAGGGGACAATCTCCCCGCTGTGGAAGTAGGGTTGTTTTGCGAGAAGTTTCCCAACCATCACAAAATCAATGAATTCCAGCCGCGGTCCCCACCTGGAACGAACTCTGCATAGCAGGGGGCGCTGCCTGCTCACCACCGGTATCGGCATGCACGAGGCAAGATGGCCGAATTGACACTCAGGTCCGGCTCGATTCTGACAAATGCAAAATCTAGCATAGCAAGACATTAACCCCATGTTTTATAAGATATTAAGTGGTCTTTCCTCGCTGTCCTGAATCTCCTAGTGCATAATTTTACGATACCGTCCGGTCCTTGACGATGGTATCGACCGCCTCCTTGTCCCATTGTCTTAACAATCGAAGCTCTGCAACAACCACCGGAACCAACGGGATGGCGGTATGACGCTCGCTCGAAGAATCGTTTCTTGGCTGGCAGTGATGTTCGTGTGTGTGTCGGTTGCGGCCGCCTGCGATCCGGGAGCCTTGAAGGACGGCTTTGCCCCGGAAGATCCCTCGAGCCCGCCTCCCACATTCCCCCCGACACCCGCTGGCCCTGCCGAGCTACCCCGGCAGTACATCAACAGTGACTACGTGGCGGCGACAGGGGCGACGATTACGGTGCCGGCGGGGGGCGATTTCCAGGCGGCGCTCGATCAGGCGCAGCCGGGGGACGAGATCGTGCTGGCGGCGGGCGCGACCTACACCGGGAACTTCGTGCTGTCGGCCAAGCAGGGGACCGGCTGGATTGTCATTCGGTCGTCCGAGTTGAGCCAGCTGCCGGCGCCGGGGCGGCGGGTGAGCCCGAGCGATGCGGCCCGGATGCCGAAGCTGGTGTCAGACAACGCGGCACCGGCGCTCACGGCGGCGGAGCGGGTGCACCACTACCGCGTGGTGGGGGTCGAGATCACCAGCGCGCCCAGCACGACCTTGACCTACAACATCGTGTCCCTGGGGGGAAACCAGGAGGCGCCGGCGGACATGCCGCACGATCTGATCTTCGATCGGGTGTACGTGCACGGCCATCCGAGCCTCGACACCCAGCGGTGCTTCGCGGTGAACGGCGGGGCTACGGCGATCGTGGATTCCTACGTGAGCGAGTGCCACATGGTGGGGTTCGACAGCCAGGCCATCGGGGGCTGGCGGGGCACGGGCCCCTACAAGGTGGTGAACAACTATCTGGAGGGGGCCGGGGAGAACCTGATGTTCGGCGGAGCGGGGTTTTCGCCGGCGTGGGATGTGGCGGCGGACGTGGAGATCCGGGGGAATTACTTCTTCAAGCCGCTGTCGTGGAACCGGAACCATCCGACCTATGCGGGGACGCGCTGGTCGGTCAAGAACCTGTTCGAGATCAAGGACGGCCAGCGCTGGCTGGTGGAGGCGAACATCTTCGAGAACAACTGGGTGGACGGGCAGAACGGGTTCGCCATTCTGTACCAGGCGGTCGACGGGGTGAACGCGAAGATCACGGACATCACCTTCCGGTACAACATCGTGCGGTACAGCCCGGGCGGCATCAACTGCTGCGCCCGGCACGACAATACCGGGACGCGGGGACTCCCGAGCGAGCCGCTGCAGCGGATCGCCTTCGAGCACAACCTGTTCTACGATATCGGGGTCGATGCCGGGGTGCTGGGGAGCAACGGCCGGGCGGTGCAACTGCTGGGCGATCACCGGGACACGTCGGTGCGGCACAACACGTTCTTCGCCCCCTACAGCGCGATGGTGCTCGACGGAGGGGCCGGCACCGCCCAGCGTACCAGCGTCATGGACAACATCTTCGAGCGCGGGCAGTACGGGGTGACCGGCAACGGCACCGGCGAGGGCCTGCTGGCGCTCGACGTCTACCTCCCTGGCGCGCCGTTCGTGGGCAACGTCCTCTGGGGCAACGCCTCGGTGGCCTCCCGGTATCCGGCGGGGAACTTCTTCCCGGCCGGCCTCGGCGGAGTAGGCTTCGTCGGCGGCGGCGACTTCCGCCTGGCGCCGTCCAGCCCCTATATCGGTGCGGCCAGTGACGGCACCAACCCCGGGGCTGATTTCGGCGCCATCCAGGCACGGACAACCACCGCCCGCACCGGCCAGTGATACGGGCCAAGCATTAGCGAGACCAAATCCGCGACTTGCTAGCCCGAGGGCTAGCCCACAGTCCTGAGTTGAACGAGTGCCTCGTTGTCCCGTGCGGCAGCGGACGGAACAGCGGGGCATTCGTCTTTCCAGTTGGTCTCACTTCCACCGGTGCCCGGGTATTCTTAGACTCTCTTATTCGAAGTCTGCCATGCGACGGCGCCATGCATCTTGCAATTCGGCTCACTCGCCGTGAGACTTCATGCGGATCATGCCTCTGCCGAGATTCACCATCCACAGACTGTGACCGCTCTGGCGCCCGCAGGCATCGCTCTGCCGATGCAATCAGTGTCCATGCCGCCAGAACTACCGCGGGTGTTGCTGAGCACCGACTACATACCGGCGACGGGGGCGACGCTGACGGTGCCGGCGGGCGGGGACTTCCAGGCGGCGCTCAACCAGGCCCAGCCAGGGGACGAGATCGTGCTGGCGGCGGGGGCGACCTACGCCGGGAATTTTGTGCTGCCGACCAAACAGGGGACGGGGTGGATCGTCATCCGGTCGTCCGAGTTGAGCCAGCTGCCGGCCCCTGGGCGGCGGGTCACGCCGAGTGAAGCGGTCCGGATGCCGAAACTCGCAGACGGATAACTGCAAGACCGGCCCTTACGGTGCCGGAACGGGCCCACCATTACCGCGTGGTGGGCGTCGAGATCACGAGCGCGCCAAGCACCACGCTGACCTACAACATCGTGTACGTCGGGGGGGGCCAGGAGGCGCCGACGGACATGCCCCACGATATCATTTTCGATCGGGTGTACGTGCACGGTCATCCAAGCCTCGACACCCAGCGGTGCTTCGCGGTGAACGGCGGGGCCACGGCGATCGTGGATTCCTACGTGAGTGAGTGCCATATCGTGGGGTTCGACAGCCAGGCCATCGGGGGCTGGCGGGGCACGGGCCCCTACAAGGTGGTGAACAACTATCTGGAGGGGGCGGGGGAGAACCTGATGTTCGGCGGGGCGGGATTCTCGCCGGCGTGGGACGTGGCGGCGGATGTGGAGATCCGAGGGAATTACTTCTTCAAGCCGCTGTCGTGGAACCGGAACCATCCGACCTACGCAGGGCGGCGCTGGGCGGTCAAGAACCTGTTCGAGATCAAGGACGGCCAGCGCTGGCTGGTAGAGGGGAACATCTTCGAGAACAACTGGGTGGATGGGCAGAACGGGTTCGCCATTCTGTACCAGGCGGTCGACGGGGTGAACGCGAAGATCACGGACATCACCTTTCGGTACAACATCGTGCGGTACAGCCCGGGCGGCATCAACTGCTGTGGCCGGCATGACAATACCGGGACCCGGGGGTTGCCGCGGGAGCCGCTGCAGCGGATCGCCTTCGAGCACAACCTGTTCTACGATATCGGGGTCGATGCCGGGGTGCTGGGGAGCAACGGCCGGGCGGTGCAGCTTCTCGGCGACCACCGGGACACTTCGCTCAGACACAACACTTTCTTTGGGTCACGAGTCGCCATGGTGTTGACGGGAGGAGGAGCGGAGCGGACGGTTATAACCGACAACATCTTCGAGCGTGGGCGGTACGGCTTCTTGGGCGACAAAAGCTCGGAAGGCCAAGTTGCTCTCCATCGCTATATCACTAATTTTGTGTTTGTAGGGAATGTGATTTGGGGAAATTCGTCGGTGAGAGATCGATATCCCGCGGGGAACTACTTTCCGAGCAGCTTTAATGACGTCGGGTTCCTCGGGCCTGCTGATTTCGAACTTCGTGCCACGAGCCAGTACGCCAAGGCAGCGTCCGATGGCACTGCACCTGGGCCTGATTTTGCTCCCCTGAAGCAGGCGACGGCGCGCTCCCGGCTAGGGAGATGACCCCAGCTCAGAGTCGCTGCTTACGAGCGCACGAACGGCTGCCCGATGCAACGCCGGTCGCAGCGTAGGTTCTACTTCATCGTCCCGCAGTCGATAATCTAACAGCGTAGTGTCTACGAAATACCGCCCTAGCGGTGTGTTGGACTTCAGCCACGTGCGAGAAGCGAACCTGGCACGATACAGCACACGCGCTGTTCTCTCGACGATATTAACCGAGCGTTCTCTTGGGGAGGTTGCCAGCTCAAAACCCATTTCTGAAAGCTGATGTCCAATCAAGGATTCGATGAGCGTCAGCTCCCTCTCAGAGTAGGCCTTTCTCCAGCGATCTACCGGCTGAAAGTGACCCCCTTGCAGTTCAGCGTTGAAGGAAGTATTTGGCTTGCTCACCGATCCAATACCGGCAGATAAGATGCGTGCATAATCCATTGGGTGGTCTATGAAGTGGCCTATTGTCGTAAGGGTTTCTTTCGGATTGGTTGCTAGGTCTCCGAACTGCACTTCCATATAGCGCGGTCCGAGCATGGCTGCATGTGCTCTCCCTTTTTCTGTCATCCACTCCCAGTATGACGCAGCCGCCACGAGGTCACGACTTTGCCCCACAGGCAGTGGACGGATGGAACGCTGCTTAGCGAGCGAGGCTGCGACATCGCGGCCATCTCGCACGATGTGGATGAAGAGAGCGTCAGGAAAGTGTGTTTGGATCTCTGGTATGTATAGAATGCTCTCAGGCGTACACTCGGCCCAGCGCCAAGCACCCTGATCTATTGCGATGCCCTCCATCAAGAGACGCAGAAAGTCACCCGACGTGCGGCAATGTTCGCGGATTGTGTTTGAGAAGCTGGTTTCGTCGAGCCCCGAACGGAGGAAGTACTCGCTCTTCAACCACCGACGGAGGAATGCTTCACGGTCCTTCCTCCGCTTGAATCCGCCACATCGAGGCCCTAATGTATTGAAGACATGAGACTCGAAGCGATAAATGGCGAAGCCGCCCGCCGAAAGAAGCAAATGGTACAGCCACGTTGTACCAGAGCGGGGGCTTCCTATGATGAATACAGGAGATCTATTCATCGGCGACTCTGACACCTCGCGTTGTTGTCATGTGAGTAATCAATGCTTCAACGTACTTGCCACGCCGTGCACCTTGAGGCTGAATCATATCCAACGCCGTCGCTGCGCCAGTGACACATCCGAGATACGATCTTGCCTCGCGCCCTGCTCCAGCAGCGCAGCTGGCAGAAACTTAGCGAAGCAAACGGGAGCGAAGACGCAGGTAGTGAGTTCCCCCAAGCACTTTCGCCACCTTCTTTGCTTTCCATGTTGCCGCTTGAGCAAGTCGCGGGCCAAGACGCCCTTTTGCCAGCGCAGCGACGTAGTCAGCAGTCGCATCACTCCGGAGGGTGTAACGACCAATGATGCTACAGGTTCTGACCGTGTGCCAACGAGCCGTTGGCTCTGATGTGAAGAGCGCCTCGATGCCGGCTGCTGCCGCGGCCTCGCCGACTCGGCGAGCATAATAGCCTCCAGGCACCGACGCGGTAATGACAGGTTCACCAAGGATATCGGCCAGACATCCAGTGCTTCGTGTCCACTCGTGCGCCAGTTCGTCATCACCACACGCAGCCATTCTTACTGGGTGCGAACAAGAATGCGATCCAACAACATGTCCCTGACTTCGAATGTGTCGGATGTGAGGTGCCGTGACGAAGCCAGGTGTGCCAATCCTGTCGGTCGTAACAAAGAAATGCCCCACCCATTCCCGAGCAGCCAAGAGCTCAGCGATGATCACCGCACTGATGCCACCATCGTCGAAGGTCAGCAATGTTGCCTCGAGGTCAACCTTCTTCGCATCCAACACGCTCGTTGGCCGTGGACAAGTCCTCGAATGGATCGCGTCGAGGTGCGCTTCAAACAAAGATCGCTCGAGTTTGTACGTGGCTGCATCACGGCCGGGAAACCCGGTGGCGTCTGCATGCCCCGTCTCAATGATGTCGTGGTACTCAAGAGCGATGGTGTGCATATGCTCGACGGGCGGTGTGTTTCCACCGCAGGTGCTTGGTGAGCTGCGGCTGCCCCCACATGGCGGACACACGGCCGGCGGTGTCGAGTGGGTGCGCTTCACCGTGATAGACAGCCTTGAGCCTTCTCATCAGAGGGTCGAGGTTCTCTAGCACGACCCGATGTTGAATCACAACATGCGACTCGCGTTGTTCATCAAACGCATAGCTGAAGTATCCATAGACGGGGCCGGTATCGACTCCCTCATCAATGCGTAAGAGCGTCATGCCGACTCGCTCAGTGTCGCGATTCACGAGGGCCCAGAAGCAGCCATGGGCATTGCGGTACTCTGGGCAGACCCCCGGGTGAAATACGTATGTGCCGTGGGTTGGCTGTGAGAAAATATTCGGTTTCAGTATGACCTTGCACAGGGCGATCATGACATGTGGTCTGCACGCGGCTATGAACTGCTCGGTTTCCGGCGTGTTTGGGCTTGGAGTACGCAAGATAGGGATGGAAGGTGGAACCGCTGGATAGCGAGCGCGAAGTCCGTCGAGGGCCCCGCTGAGCCACGCATCGTCCTTTCGTGCAACGAAGACGTGGTAGTAGAGCCGAAACGCGAGCACATCGAGCAGTCCCAGAAGTCCACTCCGCTTGTATTCACGGCGCATACGTCGCCATACGGCCTTGTGCGGCTCGTTGATGATGACAATGCCGGCAAGCGTGGATTCTGCAGCCAGCCATCGCGCGATGCCGTCTCGGTGCAACGGGCTTCCCTCATGGCACATGAGCAGCGTCACCATCGCACTGGTCACCAACAGATGCCTTGGTACTTAGGGCCCGAGGCACGGGGGCCGAATGACCGGTCAAGGTCGATGACGAGCTGATCGTCCCGGATAGCGCTCGCGACGGCCTGCGTGTCGGGACCGTTGTTGCCGATCACGATGACGTCAGCTTCGGCGATCGCCTCGGTAGGTGTCGATGCCATGAGCGACCAAATGTGCGGTATTTCTCGTTCAACGAACTCACGGTTTGCTCCGAGAATACGAGCCTCCGACACATCGCGATCGTAAATGCGGAGTTGCAAGCCTTTACCGATCAACATCTCGATGAGGGCCACCATCGGAGATTCGCGCAAGTCATCTGTGCCTGCTTTGAAACTGAGGCCGAGGACGCCTACTCGCTTCTTACCCGTAGCGAGCACCATGTTGAACGCGCGGGTAACCTGGGTCTTGTTACCATCAAGCACGGCGCGCAGGATCGGAACACCAACATCGAGTTGTTGAGCGCGATGTGCCAAGGCACGAATATCCTTGGGCAAGCACGATCCACCGAATGCAAAGCCCGGCTTGAGATAGCGACAAGAAATATTGAGCTTCTTATCCTCGCAGACGAGTCGCATCACCTCATGGCTGTCGACGCCAAGAGCCTTGGACACATTGCCGATTTCGTTTGCGAAGCCGATCTTGAGGGCATGGAAAGCGTTACATGCGTACTTGACCATCTCTGCAATGCGAAGAGGCACGATGTGCACGTTGGCTTCGATGCCCTCATAGAGAGTGGCGACCTGCGCCGCGGTAGCAGAATTCTCAGCCCCGATCAGGGTAAACGGCGGCGCATAGAAATCCTCTATCGACGTGCCTTCGCGAAGAAACTCCGGATTGCTGCAGACATCAATGCCGTGGCCGATGGACTTGCCGGACGCTGCCTCCAAGGTTGGGATCACGAGGTCTTCCAACGATCCTGGTAGCACGGTGCTTCGGATCACCACGACGTGAGGCTTGTGCTCTCCTCGCAGTGCCGTCCCGATGTCATGGCATACTCGTGTGAGGTAGGTAAGATCAATGCTTCCGTTTGGCTGACTCGGAGTCCCCACGCACACAAGCGAGATGGAGGATGCCTGAACGGCCTCGAGCGGGTCCAGCGTGGCCCGGAGTCGGCCCGCGCCGACCATCTCACGGACAAGATCGCCAATACCGGTCTCGACGATCGTGCTGTCCCCACGATTGATGAGGTCGACTTTTGCGGGATTGACATCGACGCCGATAACGCTATGCCCCTGCTTCGCGAAGCAGGCGGCCGACACGCACCCAACATAGCCAAGGCCAAATACGCTAACGGAGGTTGTCATGGCGCCTCTATAACAGAGAAAGGTGTTGCCGTGGAAACCTTGTCACAAATATCGGCAAAGTTGTGTGCTGCAACGTCCCACCCAAAGGTGCTGCAAACATATGACGCAGCCTGAGCGCCAATGCGCCGCGCTAGCTCCGGATTCCGAAGGAGCCGTACACAGGCCTGCGCAAACTCGTCTGCAGAGTCGGCGATCAAGAGATGGGTTCCATGAGTCACCGGGAGTCCCTCCGCCCCGACGGAAGTCGAGACAACGGCGCACCCCATGGCCATGGCCTCGAATATCTTTAGCCGGGTACCACCACCAATCCTCAGCGGAACAATCACCACCGACGCTCGCGCGAGGAAGGGCCGAATATCGGGCACCCGCCCCGTCACGTCGATACGAGAATCTCGCTCGGCCAGACCCAACGTTGCCTTGGTGGGTTGACGACCGACGATGGTGAGGGCCGCCTCAGGTATCTCTTGGCGCACTCGTGGGAGAATCGTGCCAACAAAGGATGTTATCCCATCCTCGTTTGGAAGCCAGTCCATTGAGCCTGTGAATACGAGGAGATTCTGCACGCGTTCCGTATTGGCCACCGGATAAAAGAATGACGTATCAACGCCGGTCGGAACGGCAGACACGGCGTCGACGTGGTAGTCCTGTTGCAGGCGCGCGCGATCCTGGTCTGATACGGCGACGACATGGTCGACGTTGTGACATGCAGTCCGCTCAAATGCTACCATGCGCCGCCATTGAGACCGAAGATAGGCTCGCGTTACGGGATGAGATGCAACTTCCCAGTGTCGACGCCAGATGTCAGCTTCGATATTGTGTTGAAAGAGCACGGTCGGATGGTGCAACTGAGCCGGAAGGTTGACGGCCGGGAAGAGGAAATCACACACGGCCACATCGATGTGCGTTGTTGTGAGGAGACGTTCACACTCCTGACGGAACGCTCGAGAGCGATACTTCCAGACAGCGTACGGAAGGGGTGAGAGCAGGTTATAACAGAGTTCCCTGTAGAAGGCGAACGATTTCTTTTGGCTCGTCCGAAATGGCACCGTCACTAGCTCTGAGCAGTATTCGTGAGCCTGTTCACGCGACTCTGGGCTCGCCCCGTCGTCCAGTGTCAGGTATGTCACATGATGAAGGCGATTGAGCACCCGCAGCATGTGGTAGGTCCGGATGCGGCCGCCTTTGTCGAGCGGGTGCAATAGCTCCGTCTTGAGCCACAGGATCCGCATACCTAGCTGTGTACCTGTGCCGTTGACTTGAGCTCGAGGCCCGGCTGCAGCGGGCTCTCACCATCGAGAAACGTCCGTTGCCACATCTCCAGGTTGATGAGCGACCAGAGCCGCTCATCGTGCCCCGGAACCCCGCGGCGATGTTCCGAGATCATTTCCTTAATCAGGCTCTCGTCGAAGAGACCGCGCGACAAAGCCCGTTCGCCTGCTACGTACTCGTCGAGCAGGTGGGTGAACGGCCCGCGGAGCCACGCGCCCACCGGCACGGGGAATCCCATCTTCCGGCGCTTCAGTATTTCCGGTGGCAGGAGTCCTTGCATGGCCTTCCGCAGCACTACCTTCGTGGTGAAGCCGCGAAGCTTGAGCCGCGTCGGGAGGGCTGCGGCAAACTCGGCGAGGTGGTGATCGAGGAACGGTACCCGGCTCTCGATCGAGGCCGCCATGCTCATCTGGTCCTGCTTCATCAGGAGCTCATGCAGATAGGTCTTCGCGTCGACGTAGAGCAGCCGGTTCAGGAGGCTGCGAGCCGCCGGTGCCTTCGAGATAGCCATGCATCGCCGCGTACGGATCGATACCGTCAACGTGGGCCCGCACTCGAGGGGCAAGCAGTCGTTGCTGCATCGCTCGTGGAAAGACGGCGAAATTGTCGAAGTACAGTGCGTCAAGTGTAGCCGGGAGGCACAGAAATGTTCGCTGGAGCCGTCGCGATAAGGTGGTGGTCTGCCGGCAGCCGCTCGATGGCGCTTTGGACAAAGCTACGAACTCCCGAGGGCACGCCGCGCTCGATACCGCTCGCCAGCCGACAGCAGGAAGAGCAGTTTGCTGTAGCGGCCGTACCCGGCCAGCATCTCGTCGCTGCCCTCTCCGGTCAGCACGACCTTCACGTGCTGAGCGGCCAATCGCGACACGAAGTTCAAGGCCACGCTCGATGGATGGGCGATCGGCTCATCCTCGTGCCAGATCAGGTGTGGGAAGCGCGTCGAAGAACTCGCCGGGACTGACGACGACTTCATGGTGGTCGGTACCGAAAGCGCTGCGGCCACGAGCCGGGCGTAGTGAAGCTCGTTGGCCTCTCGCTCCGCAAAGGCCACGGAAAAGGTCTTGATCGGCTCATCGACCAGAGTGCTCATCGTGGCGGTGATCGCCGCCGAGTCGATGCCACCGGATAGGAACATGCCGAGCGGCACGTCGGCCATCAGCCGCAGCCGGACGGCTTCCCGAAATCGTTCGTGGAACTGCGTCGACCAGGTCGGCGTCCGTGCCAGAGAGGACGAGGGAGTCGGGGCGCAGGTCCCAATACTGCGCGATCTGGATGGTTCCCTCATGCCAGAGGAGCGTGTGCCCCGCCGGAAGACGATAGATGCCGGCAAACAGCGTCTCGTGGCCCGAAGGGGCATGGTTGGCCAGGTAATCCGGCAGCGCATTGAGATTCAGGCTGGGGCGGACTGCCCCGGCCTCGAGCAGCGCCTTGATCTCGGAGGCAAAGAAGATGGTGCCGTCGTCCGCCTGGGCATAGTACAGCGGCTTGATGCCGAACCGATCGCGGGCCAGAAACAGTTCACGAGTGCGCCGATTCCAGATAGCGTAGGCAAACATGCCTCGGAGGCGCTCGGGTGATCGCGGTTCCGTCCTCCTGGTACAGCCGGAGGACGGTCTCGGTGTCGCAGCGCGTTCGGTAGGCATGGCCCCGGCGCTCAAGCTCAGCCCGGATATCGAGGTGATTGTAGACTTCGCCATTGTACACCATCTGGAGGGATCCATCATCGCTAGCCATGGGCTGATGGCCCCCAGCCACATCGACGATGCTCAAGCGGCGGTGTCCCAACCCAATGCCCTGCTCGATGAAGAGCCCGCAATCATCCGGCCCGCGGTGGGCGAGGGTGTCGCGCATGCGCTCCAGCACCCGCGGGTCGATGGACCGCGAGGCCGTTCGAGGGATGGCGATGCCGCAAATACCGCACATAGAATCAGGATTCCCTGTCGCTCGGGCTGGACTCGACCTGCCACGCCCCATCGGCCACCCGGGCGCCACAAACATCCGCGGAACTGGAATGCCCGAAGACTCTGGTCCCTTCGATCGTCATGGCGCTTCCCTGGAGCATCAGGAACTCCACGGGCGAACCATCCGGCTCTCGGCGGACCCACGCCCAGGCCGCGTCGGTTTCGATGTGGGATGCGGCCACCGCGTCGCCGTTCCCGATCAAGATATCATGGTGGCCCTCTGGGCCGGTGATGTGGAACGCTCTCCCGCCAAGGCATTCGAGCTGCTCCGCTTGGTAGCGTTCCGGATCGTGGCGGCAGGAGATCAACGTGGTGATGATGTCGGCAGAGCGACTGTTCGGAACGAGATACGTCAATACGGGTGCCTGAATCCGGTGGCCATAACTCGGCGCTACCCACTCGTCCGACTGGACCAGGGCGCCGTCCCCGGCAAACACGGAGAGCAGGAGTCCGGTACCGGAACCGTCGGTCAACCTCGCCGAGCGGTCTGCGTTCACTATCCGCAGCCCCGGGGCTGAGTGAAAGTGCACCCGGATGGCGTGACGATCCGTCGACTCCACCCGATCTCGCATGATCCATCCCAAACGCTTGATAAAGAGGACGGAGCGGATGTGTCGCGCAGTCGGGTCAAGCCGTTGGAACCCGTCGTGAGATCCTTCGAAGAAATCAAAGCGCGGATGGGTCTTCCATGCATGTAGGGCTGGCCGGGCAACATGCCCCCATCGGAAGGGCCCAGTGGAGCAGGATGAGGAGACCGTATCTAGGGTTACCGTATTGTGGGCGGCCGAGCCGCGAAAGTACTCCCGCCACCGTGGCTCGGACGTGTAGCAATACGTCCCTGGATCGATCAGGACGGGGCTTCCTTGTGCGGCCAGATCAAAGCTCAACATGTCCGCATGGGCATGGCCCCCGGTAGCTGAGCCATGGATCCCACAGTCGATAATCATGTAGTCTGCACGCTCGCCCCACCCGTCGCGCATGACGTAGTAGCCGCCCTCAGAGAATGCCTGTGAGGTACGGCCCGGGGGGGACTTGGGTGACGCAGAGAACCGCTCTATGCCGCCCCGACCCAGGAGCCACACGACCTCGGCGCTCGGGGCGCCAGCGACAAAGCAATAATCAGGCCGTTCAAAGACAATGCCCGCCGTTGCAAGCGTGCCCCGGAAGTCGTTGGGCTCGGTATCCGACAATGTCACGAGCCTGCCACCATCGTCATCGCCGATCAAAGGGGATGTACCGTCCGGCCGCTGGATGAACATCAGGTGGTCCAATAGGGCTTCGAGCCGGCTACGTGTGGTGTCCCGGACCGGGAGGGTGTTGGCCTCCGCGAGAATCAGGAAATGCAGGTAGAAGTCGGCGGTGTAACGCTGGTAGTAGGTCGCTTGCTCGAAGTAGACTCCGTCCTCAAACACCTGGCTCGTGATTTCGCGCTCGAGAATCTCCTGACCCAAGGCCCGCCAGTGTTCGGCCCGCCGCAATTCCGGTAGCAATAGGCCCAGGTAGAACAGCCCCAGCGCCTCGCCCGTGAGGTGCGTGTTGGGGCTGAAGAAGGTGGAGAGGTACCGTTCGATGTGGCGTCCATGGAGGTATAGCATCCCCACCATGCGCCGATACACCTCCGGGGTCAGTGCTGGAGACAGGCGGAAGTACTGCACCGCCCACAGCCAGGACATGGCACGAAAGGCAACCTCCAGGCTACTGGCCCAGTTGATTCCCATGCTTGGTGGATTCGCATCCATCCAAGCAGTGAGATGGGCCACCCACGTGCGTGCGTAGCGCTCCTCGCCAGTGAGCCAATAGGCCTGGCCGAGCGTGGCGAAGTATTGATGGCGGTTGAGCTCCCAGATGACCTTGTGGTCGCCGACTCGGGCCGCATCGAGATACGGGATCCGGCTCCAGTGGACCAGCGGGCCTGTCTTTCCGCTCACCGGGTCGAGGTGCCAGTCGATTGGATTGCCGAACGAGAGGCCGCGATATCCCAGAAGATCGAATGCACCGGCCGCGATACGCTCCGCCTTTGCTACAATCGCAGCTGCTTGATCGGGAAACCGCTCTCGAACAGCGGCGAGCGTGCCGTCCTTATCGTCGAACGCCGGGAAGAAGCGGGTTGGCCGAAAGGTGTGGCGCGCACCTGGATAAACCTCGTCGAGTGAGCCGACGCCCGGGTGCAGTCGTTGCCTGACGGCGCGGGTGGACAGCTCGCGACCGGAAGAGTTGAATCCCAATCGTTCCAAACGGACGTGTGCGGCTTGGGTGCCGCGCACCCGGATCTCTTCGCAGGCTGGTACGGCGCAGTCTTCGAGCGATGTGGAGCAACCGTTGCGATGGACTGGTCGATGGGGCTGACATCTCGGTGGCTACTGTGCCATCCACGAGTTGTTCATACACTCGAAGCACCGCTTCCAGGTTTGCCGTTCCAACCGCCTGTGGCACGTGAGGAGCAGAGGGTGGGCGGTTCAGCACCTCAGCCACCATCGCGCGGAGTGCTTCAGGATTCGATGGGGAATGAGGTGCACACCTTCCGGGCGCATCCCGTTGTCTGTTGCGATGACCGGCGTACCGAGCTGGAGCGCCTCTCGCACGGAGAGTGAGTCGCCGTCATAGTGTGTCGTCCGGAGAACGACATCGCACCCCGCAATGGTCCGAAGCGTGGATTGGTGCGGCACATCGCCACAAAGGAGTATGTGCGGAGCACTTGTGCTGCCGGCGATGCGCTCGCGGAGCTGCGCTTCGAGCGATCCTGAGCCAATGATGAGCAGGCCGGCGCCGGGAAACTGCGAACGAATACTCTCCATGCAGTCGATCTGGAGTTCCAGATCGTATTCAGGCTCCAGCAGGCCTACGGTCACGAGCACGGGGTTGTGTGAGTCGTAGAATGCCTGGAGGCCCTGGGGAAGCGGGGCATCCGCGGGAGCCTGGGCAACGAGTGACGATCCCATCGCATGCGGGGACACAAGGCTGACTCGTTCGGCATCACATCCGAATCGACGAAATAGGTCTACGAGCTCCTGATTGACCGCGATGAGGTGGTCCACTCTCCGTAGTACGAACCCCCGGAGGGTCCATGGGCTGGCTCGCCGCCCCGCAGCCGTCGTGGGATATCCACCCGAGTGGAATGTCAAGACGGACTTTGCCCACGGGAGGAGCGAGCAGACCTGGCTGAGGCCCAGGAGCCGAAGAGTGAGATTTCCGCCAATGTGAAGATGGAGGATCTCGGACCGGTGCCGAACCAAGAGTCGCACAAGCTCCCACGCGGAGTTCGGGTAGTACACGTTGTTGCTATCGGCTTGACGGTGACGGGTCAGGTTGACAACCCCGCACTCGATGTTGCGCTGTCGGAGGAAGTCTCTGAGCGCAACGAGGTGGGTTTGTACGCCGCCATGTGGTGGGGGATAGGGACCGAGTAGCAACACCTTCATGGAGCAGCCGCTCAGGAGAGAACCGTGGTCAGGTCGATGGCCGTGACGGCCCCCGTTTCAGCGGATTCGAGCATGCGGAGGCAGGCGATGGTTGCACGAGCGCCGTCCATTGCGGTCACGGCCGGCGCCTCCCCCCGACGAATCGCGTCGACAAAGGCCTCCATTTGGGGCAGGTATCCTTTGTCGGCAAAGAGCCTGGACTTGGCTCGCCGGAGGCGGCCGAATGTGACGAGCCGCTTGAAATCCTGCGTATGGACCGCGCCGCCAGGCCAGAAGGCCTCGAGGCGTTCACCGGCCGATGTGCCGGTCCCGACCGTCGTGTAGGTCAGGTTTGCGACGGACCCGTCGGCGAACTGAAAGCTCGCAGCGAGATTGTTGGAGCCGACGGGCTCCACAACGTCGGTGGGCAAAGAGAATGAGGAAACGGCGAGGGGCTCGGCGTCCAGCAGCCAAGCGAATAGGTCGATAAAGTGCACCGCCTCTCCCAGGATCGCTCCCCCGATGGCCGGGTCTGCCATCCAATAGGATCCCGCGATGCCCGGTGAGTTCACGCGGCAGTTCAGGACGGCGGGGCTCGATCGTGCGGCCAGCCGCCGCTTCAGGCTCAGGTAGTCCGGGGCGAAACGACGATTGAAACCGACCGTGACGAACTTGCCGGCTTGGTGTTCGGCTGCAAGGATGGCGCGGCATTCGTCTTCGGTCAGGGCCATCGGCTTCTCGACGAATACGTGCTTCCCGGCTTCGAGAGCAGCCACGGCCTGGGCCGCGTGATGTTGATTGCGACTCGCGATGACGACGATGGCAATGTCGGGATCCCGCAGAATCTCCTGGTAGTCCGAGCAGCAGTAGGCTGCGCGAAACCGGGTTGCGTAGGTCCGGCCACGGGCGCCGCTGGTCGAGTACACGCCACGGAGACGGACGCCGGCGATCTTGGTGAGGCTGGGGAGGTGTTCCCACCGGGCGATGTTGCCGGCGCCGACCAGGCCAACGCCGAGCTCCCCGCGGAGTGGGGCCGCTTCGGAGATGGACACTCGTCGCTGGGGCCGGGTCGGAACGTCTTGTTGGCCGGCGCGGTCAGCCGCTGGGTATCGCAACAGAACCGCGAGACTTCGAGTCGAGGAATCCATGATCGTGTCATAGGCTCGACCGGCCTCTTCGAGGGCGAATTCGTGGCTGATGAGCGGCGCGACATCGATTCGGCCACCCTCGAGCTGCCTTAGGAATTCCTCCATGTTTCTCTGCTCGGTCCATCGCACGTATGGCAGTGGGTAGTCACGCCCCTGCTTCTCATAAGACGGGTCGTAGCTTCCCGGACCATAGGCACGCGCCATGAAGAGCTGAATCTCCTTGAGGTACATCTCCTCCCACGGAAAGTGCAGGTCCACGGCTCCCACGACGACGATTCGCCCCCGGTCTCGACAGATGCGCAAGGCCTGTTGGCTCGGAGCAGCTGACTTGGCTGCGGCCGCCACGATCGCACAGTCCACGCCGATGCCGTCGGTTAGGGCTGCGAGATCTTCTTCGTACCGTCTCCCCGCCGACCAGCGCGTGATCCGCTCCCAGTCGCAACGCGATTGCAACGCGATCAGGCAGCAAGTCAATCCCGATCGTCTCGGCGCCTTGCAAGCGTGCGAGCTGCAGTGTCAGCTGTCCAACAACACCGAGTCCGATGACGGCAACGCGATCGCCGAGTCCAATGTTGGCGATACGGACCGCATTCATGGCAATGCTGCCCAGCGTGGCGAAGCTCGCGTGATCGAAGCCGACTGACTCGGGAACCGGAGCGACGAGATTGCTACCGGTCACGATGTACTCGGCGTGGCCGGTGCCCTCGCCACCATAGGCAACCCGGGCGCCAACCGCGATATCCGTAACCGTGGGGTGGCGGTCGACGACGATACCGGCCCCGGAGTATCCCAGTACCGCATAGTCGCGGAACTTGGCGAGGACCTCGGCTGCGGTCCGAAGCGGGCCAGCGGCGCGTGCTACCCTCAAGACTGTCCGCAGATGGGAGGGGTTGTCTGCGACCTCACGCAAGATGCCGTCACGATGAATGCTCGCAGTCTCGGTCCCGGCGCTGATGAGCGAGTACTCCGGCCGGACGAGCACGTGATGTGGCTGCACGATAGGATCCGGGACATCTTCGACCACGATATCCTTGAGTCCTTTACGCAGAACCTGCTTCATATCTCGTCCTCAGGCAGCGTCCGGGGCGGCCGAGTCCTCATGACTAAGGCCGCCTGCGGCAAGATGGTGTAATACGTTGCAGTATAACGACTTTGTTGGCCCATGCCCACCATCCGGTGCCTTGGCGACAAGCCCGCGCGTGCCTAACGAGTTCCAAGCGACGCGATGGACCTGATAACTCACACCCGGGCCATGCCGATTGCGGACGCTCCAAGGTCGGAGCCCCGTCGCGCCGGAGAATCGGTCGGTGCGGCACAGCCGAGGCTCGAGATGAGGTGCGCCATCTGCCTCGTCGCAGACCATTCGAGGAGCAAGGCCTCGCTTTCCGGTGTTGGGACCAGCGGCTGTGCCTGAAGGGCGGTCTCGAGGGTGCTCTCGATGGCAGCCGGATCGGCTTCGGTGACCAGGAAATGCCCGCCGACCTGGGCCAGCATTTGCAAGGAGTCCCCGTCGGCGTCACCGAACGCGAGAATGGGCTTTCTCGCGCCGAGGTATTCATAGAGTTTGTTGGCCACTTGATGTGGGTTTTTCTGTGCCAGGAGGAGAAGGAGATCTGCCGCAGCAATGACCCGCTGGCACTCTGCATGCGGGATCAAGTCGATGAATCGTACCAGCGATCCGATCCCGAGTCGGTCGGTGATTTCGTGGAGCGATTGCCCGCCGTAGTAGTGATTAGGGCCGATGAAGTCGACCTGGACGTCGGACGCTGTCAGCCCACGTTTGCGTTGGAGTGTGGCCAAGGCACGAAAGAATGGACCCGGGTCCCGATCCTGGTACAAGCTTCCTGTGTGCACGATCCGAAACGGTCCCGGCCGCCGGGTCGACGCTCGCGGCCGCAGGTGATCGATACCATTCAGCGCCCGGATCACCTTCCTTCGCTGGGCGGATGGGAGCTTTGCGCGGAGCAGGTTCTGGGTTCCGGTGGTGACGGTGACCACGTGATCGGCTGCTCGAATGCAGCGATCCTCGAACCATCGATTCAGCCCATCCGCCTCCACGCTTCGAGTGTGAGCCGGACGGTGCGGATTGTCGACCCACGGATCCCGGAACTCGGCTGCCCAGCGCACCCGAGTCACGGCCTTCACCGCTAAGCCCGCAAGGTGATCTGAGAATGGGGGAGCGGTGGTGTACAACAGGTCGGTCCGGGACCCGATCAAGTCGATCGCCCTTGCCGCCGCGGGAACGATGAATCCCTGGTAGTCATCGGGCAGGTAGAGCAGGGACAGGAGATGCCGCTTCCACCACGGGAGTGCCGTCGGCCCTTGGGCCTGGCCCCTCCAGGGCGTAGCGGCTTTGGCGCTGCGCTGAAGCCTTGTCTGGAGCCAGCTCAAGGCGTGCCGTGGATTCGTGATTGCCCTGACGGTGTGGACCTTGTAACCGGGCTCATCGACCCGCAGCCGAGCCGATTCTCCGGGTAGGCGAGCGGTAATCACCTGGACCCGGTGCCCAGCCGAGCGGAAGGCCTGGGCGACCTTCGCAGCGCGAAGCGACCCGACGACGGGATCGGGCGGAAAGGCATACGCAATCAGGACTACGTCCGTCACCTAGCCAATCCGATCCTGTGCGTCCCTTGAGGGCTGAGTATTTTGCATCCTAGCCCCTGTGTGCATGTTCCAGGCCACTTCACTCGAGGGGGAGCACCGGCTCGCTCCCTGCTGCGGGAGGTCGAGCCCCCGGCACCGGCTCCCTGGACGAGGCGGCTTCGACGAGGCGGCCGAGAGGCGAACGACATGGCCTTAGCTTAGCACTGAGGGGTCTCCCAGGCCAAATCCGGCCGTCAGAGCTTGGTACGCCCCATGCGTAGCGCGGTCCGAAGATCGGTGGGACGGTAAATGATGAAGGTGCTAGGTACCGTTCAACTCGACCGGTCTCGCTCGGATTCGAACATGAAGGTGGCCGAGGAGGTACAGAGGCGCATTGGTTCTCATCTCTGTTGTGGCACTCGTGATCTTGCTGATCGGTTGGGTCGGATATCCGGTCATCATCAATCTGTTGGCCAGGTGGCGCCCTCCTATTGGTGGCGGTCCGGGATCACCCACACCGATGGTCTCCGTGGTCGTTGCCACTCGGGACGATCCGTTAGTGGTCGCTCGACGGGCTACGAACATTCTCGAGACGGAATACCTGCTCGAAAGCCTCGAGCTCGTTGTGGCAGTCGACGCAGGTTCGTCGTGGCCGGTTGAGGAGTATCGTAAGGCTCTGCCAGAAGATGTCGTCGTGGTGCCAGGCGACGATCCGGGAGGCAAGGCAAGCGCGCTGAACGCCGGGGTACGTGCCGCGGGGGGAGAGGTGGTGGTGTTCGCAGATTCCCACCAGACCTTTGCCCCGGACACGATTCCGTTGCTGGTTCAGTACTTGGGTGATCGGCGGTTTGGGCGGTGTCCGGCACCCTCGCCTTGGATCGTGAGCATTACGGCCGGACAGTGCTCGGTCTGTGGTGGGAATTCGAGTTGTTTCTGCGTCGTTCAGAGGCAGCCATCCACAGCCTGGTGGGGGTGACGGGGGCGGTTTATTGCATCCGCCGGTCGCTCTGGACCCCACTGCCAAGGGATCTCATTTGTGACGACCTCTTTGTTCCGTTCAATCTCGCCATGCACGGACATCGTGTCGGCCATTGCGAGCCGGCACACGCGTTCGATCCGAGGAAGTTGAGCCGGCCACGAGGAGTTCCGACGGCGGGTCCGGACGCTGACGGGAATTCTGCAGCTGTGCGCTTGGTATCCCTCGATTCTCGTGCCCTGGAGGAATCCGGTCTGGGCCCAGTTCGTCTGTCACAAGCTGCTCCGGGTGGCGACCCCGTACCTGGTGCTGCTCGTGGTAATCGGCCTCATTCCGTGGCTAGCTCGGACGCCCGGAACGTGGCTTGCTGCAGCAAGTCTGGTACTGCTTATTGTGTCGCTCGGGTTGTTCATCGTCGCACCATCGAAGGCGAGGAAGTTGGGGTCACAGGTGTTGTGGGCGGCTCGCCTGCTCAGGTGCGCCGGTCAGGGCCAGCCTCAACGCTCTACGTGGGCGTTGGGACGTGTGGTAAGGCCGTGACCGAATCGGATCGTGGATGGGAATTTGGCGCTATTTTCTCGGACCAACTGTCGATTTCAGCGACGCAGGGAGATCGGTGATGGAAAAGCCGCCCAGTGATTTCCAGTCCCGGCGTCCCCTTCGCGTCGGCGTTCTGATCGACGGTTTCGACCACCCACGGTGGGCGCTGTCAGTCCTTCAGGACATTCAATCGAGTTCCTGTGCCGACCTCGTCGTCGTCATCCGAAATATTGCTCCACATCCTTCGCTTTCCTTTCGTGAGCGCCTTTCGCGAAAATGGCGGTCACTGTTTTACAACCGCTATGTGGCCTGGGACAGCGCGAAGTACACCACATCGAATGACGCGCTAGCCATGGGCGATGCCAAGCCGACACTCGGGACGTTACCCCTGATCGATGTCGTTCCCCGCATGACGCTTCATACCGATCGCTTTGAGGAGGATGACGTTCGCCGCGTTCGCGATTTCGACCTGGACGTTATCCTGCGCTTTGGGTTTCGCCTCCTCCGCGGCCCAATCTTGGATAGCGCTCGATACGGAGTGTGGTCCTATCACCATGGTGATAATCGATCGTATCGAGGAGGACCTCCGTGCTTCTGGGAGGTTGCTGAAGGGAACAGTGTCACTGGGGTCATCCTTCAGGTGATCACGGATGAACTTGACGCAGGACACGTGTTGTATCGCTCGGTGGGGCGAACGGATCCCCTATCCGTTCGAAAGACCCGACAGGAGTGTTATGGAACAGCGCAGCAATTCGTCATCAGGAAACTGCAGGACGTATTTCAGCGTGGGCGCGCCGGTCTCAATACCCACACCAACGATCAGCCGTCCTGGGCACCTTACAGCAATCGCCTCTTCATGGCTCCGACTAACCGGGAAATGCTCCAGTACCTGTTGGTGCTGTTTCGAAGGCGGATCGAGGCGCGGTGGGCGTCGATGTTTCGTCCCAGCCGCTGGATCCTGGCCTATCGCTTTTCCTCGCCGTCACCCGAGGCCTCCGTCGAGGCACTTCCTGCGCCAGGGACCTCTGTGTTCCATCGACTCAAGCCCATCCTCCCGCCGAGCGGTCAGCAGTGGGCCGATCCCTTCCCGGCCAAGGTGGATGGACGATTCTACGTGTTCTTCGAGAACTGGCCATTGGGCGGTGGGAAGGGTCGCATCGAGGTGATGGAATGGCTGGGAGACGATCGGTGGAGTACTCCAGCCGTCGCGTTGGAACGCCCCTACCACCTCTCGTATCCGTATCTGTTCGAGTGGGAGGGGGAGCGCTACATGGTGGTGGAGAGCGAGGCGAATTCTTCTGTGGAGGTCTATCGGACCACATCGTTTCCAGTCGGGTGGGAGCTCGATCGAGTATTGCTCAGCGACATTGCCGCCGTCGATCCAACCATCGTTGAGCTCAACGGCCGGTGGTGGATGTTTGTGACGATGGTGAACCCAGGGGGGTCGCCCTCGACCGAGCTGCGATGTCTACCATGCGGAGAGCCCACTCGGCCCCTGGCTACCTCACGCACTGAATCCTGTCAAATCCGATATTCGGAGCGCGCGCCCGGCAGGACGCCCATTCATGGTCGACGGCGCCATCTATCGTCCGGCCCAGGATTGCTCGCTGCGCTACGGCGGCGCAATCGTTCTCAATCGCATCGACCTGCTGAGTGACACCGAGTATCGCGAAGTGGTCGTTGACCGAATCGACCCACGTTGGGCACCCGGTCTGGTGGGAACCCACACCATCAACTCACACTCTGAGTTGACGGTAGTGGACGCCCTGGCCCAGGGGTCCCGGTTCGAGAAATGGGCACGGAAGAAGGCGAAACACCGTCCCTGACCCCGGCTTGGCCCTCCCATGCCTGGCATGGGCAGTGCCTTTTGACAGTCGCACGTCGGTTTGCACCTCAGGCCCCCCGGTGAGCGCAGAAGCAGGGGAGATCTCTCCCCTCCGGCAATCGCGGCGCTCAATCACGGCCACCCGTCTGCCGGATCCACTGCAGGAGAAGGGCGCGGTATCGTTGCCGCTCGTCCCTGGTCAAGCAGAGGAACCACGCCCCAACTGCTGCCACCGGGAGCGCCAGCGCTACCTGGGCAAAGAACACCACGAGGTTGGAGGCCGGCCACTGCCGTTGTATCCCGTATGTGGCGAGGGCAAACGGCATCATCGACACCAGCGGCCGGACCCAGGCGTTGAACCAGAAGGCCGTCACCGGGATGCCGAGCACGTGCCTGAGGTACCATGGCATGGCGACCAGGGCGACGACGACTCTCGGTAGGGTCGTGCCCCACGCCACTCCTTGGATCCCGATGGCCTGGACCAACCAGATGCTCAAGCCGAGGTTGACGGCCGCTTCCGTTCCGAAGATCGGGACCAGTCCACGGTGCCGATTCAGTCCGAACATGGTGGAGCCGATGCTGGCAACGCCGCCTTGGCAGGCCAGCGCGATGGAGAGGATCCACAGGATTTCCCCGGAACGCTCGGCGTAGCTGGGTCCCATCCAGAGGCCGATGAACGTCCCACCCCGGATCATGAACGTCACAATGATCGGGAGGATCACGAGGGTCGCGAACCGGGCGCTCTTCAAGACAATGTGCCGCAACTCATCGCTCCGGCCCTGGGCTTGGAGCGCGCTCGTTGTCGGCGTGATGGTGAATGAAATACCGCTGACGATTGCCCGCGCGTAGTTCGTCAAATTGACCGCGATGGCAAAGAAGGTCAGGAGCGCGACGGGAAGAAACGCGCTGATCACGATGGAATCGGTGTACGAAATGATCTGAGCCGACGCCTGGATCAGAATGGTGTAGATGCTCCAGGAGAAGATGAGCCGAACGGCGCGAGGGTCCCAGTGCAGCCATCGTATTTGGGCTTCGGGATAGAGCCGCCGGTCGAGGCCGTACGCGATGCCGGCACGAAGGAGTGTCACGGCCAACTGAATGATGGCCAGGGCGATCAGACCCTCTCCGGCACTGAGCGCCACGACCACCAGCGCCGCCCGCAGGCTCTCGATGGCAATGTTGAGCTTGCTGGTGTAGTCGAATCGTTGTCGGCCGACGAGGATCCCCTCGAAGACGCCGTTGATGAGCGTCACCCCGATCGTGACCCCGCCGATGATCGTGACGACCTGGGCCTCGAAGACGAGGGCGGGGGGTATCCGAAACCGGGGAACGACAAAGATGGCGAGGATTACGGCCGCCACGATGGCCAGCAGCCCGGTCATGCAGTAGATGATGAATGCCGACGACGCCAATCGGCTCGATTGGAGATGGTCCCCCTCGGCATGGAACTTGGCGATGAACCGCGTCACCGCACCGCGGACCCCCAGGTCCAGGAGTCCCATGTAGCCCACCAGCGAGCCGAGCAGTACCCATGCGCCGTACTCGGTGTTGCCGAGGCTTCGGACCACGAACGGTGACAGGAAGAATGCCACCACGGCCGTGAAGAGGAACGAGGTCCAGTTGGCGAAGACATTCCGCGCCATCCGTGGCTTGGCGTCTACTGCGCGAGGAGTGGGCCGCTCGGGTTGATTGTGGTCTGGCATGAAGTGTGGAGACGCCTCCGGGCGGCACCGCGCGGGAGAAGCAACAGGCTTTGGGTCTCCCCAGTGGCCTGAAGTCGAAGTTGTTGGGCAGGGAATAAAGAGGACAAGGATTCTGTGAGGCAAGCCTCAGCGGGACTGACGTTGAGGGAGCGGGCTGTCGGGAGGCGCTCCGGCGCGCGAGGAGGTGCCGGGGGAAGGCCGGCGGGACCAGCGGGGAGTGGCGTCGGCAAGGTGCTGCGGACTGGCCTGTTTCCTCGCATGGTTGTTGCATCCTCCCACTTAGATTGCATGCCTCGTAGTGGTATCCGGGCATATGGCCGCAGAATCGAGGGGCATTTGGACCAACCGCAGGCCGCAGGGAGTTGGTTGGACGGGTTCTGGGACTCGCGCCGGCATGACCGTTGGGTGTTCGCGGCAGCCGGGTGCCTGCTGTTGGTGTACGTCTCCCTCACCTGGTACCTCCGCATTCCCGCGGTGACGACCGGGAATGACGATGCCACGTACCTCCACCTTGCCCGCGCCGTATCTCACTTCAACTACCGGGAACTCTGGATAGTCGGCGAGCCGGTCCACTCGCACTACCCCCCGTTCTATCCGATTCTTCTCGCCGCCGTCGGCTTCTTCTCGGGCTACCGCCTGGACGCCCTGCTCGTCGTGAACCACCTGTTGGTGATGGCCGCGCTCTGGCTGATGTTCGATGCCGTTCGCCGGTTGTGGTCCCCCGGCCTGGCGCTCTTGATGCTCGCGATGCTGGTGGTCAATCCCGGGCTGGTTCTGCTCGGTGGCCGTATCATGTCCGAGGCCCCATATCTGGCCCTCTCCTGCCTGGTGTTGTGGATACCGACGCGAACATCGACTCGTAGGACATGGGTCGGGGTGGCGTTTTGCGCGGCCGCCATCCTGGCCGCGCTGACCCGAAGCGCGGGGATTACGCTCCTCGCCGCCGTGTTCGTGCTTTGGGCCCTGGACCGACGGTGGCGGGCACTCGGCGCCTTTACCCTCGCTTCCTCGATTCTGGTCGGATCGTGGCTGACGATGACCGCTCTCGCTCCGCACACGGTACACGGGTCGCTCTCCTACGTCGCGGACGCGGTACGAGGCCCGGCCGATCGCGGCATGCTCTTCACCCTCGTGCAACGGCTGGCCACACGGCTGCCGGACTATCTCGCCCGGGTCGTTGCCTGGGAGCTACCCCTGCCGGTGACCTCGAGCACGGTCCTCGACAACATCGCCTGGGCTCTGCTCCTCGTTGGACTGGGTGGGCTGGGCCTCGTGAGCACGTGGCGGCGTTGGAGGATCCTCCCGCTGTACCTTGGCGCCTATGGCGGGCTCTTGGCCGTATGGACCTGGGTGATCGGGCGGTTTCTCGCGCCGATCATCCCGATCATCGTCATCACGTTGCTGGCCGGAGCCGATGTGATCCGCCGCCGCTACGGTGCGCGGCTGGGTACCGCTCTCGCGGTCGGGTTGGCCGCCGTGGTTGTATTCACCGGAATCCGTGCCGATTGGGACGAGATCCGCGCGTTCCGCGGCTGTGACCGGACGGCGCCGCTCGAATCACCGGGCTGCTTCGATGCCGATCAGCGCAGTCTCTTTGCCGCGAGCCGCTTCGTCGCCGCCAATACGCCGGATTCCTCAGTGGTGCTCACCGCGAAAGACGCGGTCTTTGCCCTCTACAGCGGCCGAAAGGTCGTCCGGCCGCGAGCCATCCTGGCGGCTGACCCGGCCGTGTTCATCGCCCAATTGGCGGAGAGCGGTGCGGACTACGTCTTCCTCGGCAGCACCGTTGGCATCGAACTCAAACCGTACTCCAAATCGCTCTTGCCGGCCTGTACTGCTCTGGATCTCGTGGAGTCGTTTCCCCCTCGATCCTTCCTTTTCCGGCCGGCTGCGACGATCACCTCCGACACGACGTCGGCGGCATGCCGTGTCCTGTCCGAGTATCGCGCCTGGGTGCGTGGCGGCGTGAATGAGGACTCCGAGCCCTAGGGGTCTGAGGCCGCTCCTCACTATACGATCCCGCCGCCCACGAGGGCGCACTATTTGCTACGTCCCAGGCCGTGGCCCTCGAGCCTGTGCCGGGGCCTGCTCTTCGCGTGGTTCGCACGTCCCTTAACCAGTGCTTTTCCCGCCCACTTTCGTTATTTGTTCGGGACGGCAACAATACCGAGAGGGATCGTTAGTGACTCAGGAGACTCCGAGTCGGACAAAGTTGTGGCGGGACCCCTACAATAGGGGGTTCCCAGCCACTCACCTGCGGCGGCGCCACTCCCGGCCTGAGCCAGGGCTGCCTCGGCGGAACGGCGCGGCCGCATGACGGCGTCGCTCTCGGTCATCATCCCCTCCGTCAACGGATGGGATGATCTTGCAGGTTGCCTGGAGGCACTCGAAGCCGAGCGCAGCAACCTCGAAATCGAAGCAGTGGTGATAGACCGGGTTGGTGAGCCGCTCCGGGCCAAGGTGCGGGCGCGGTTTCCATGGGTGGTGGTGCTCGACGCCCCGCGCGGAACCACCATTCCGGACCTTCGGGCGATGGGCTTCGCTCGGGCCGAGGCCGAGGCGGTGGCGGTGATCGAGGACCACATCGTGGTCCCACCCGGGTGGGGCCGTCAGATGCTCGAGGCCCAAATGGCGGGAGCCGACGTGGTGGGAGGAGCCGTCGAGAACCTGGCGACGGAGCGGTTGATCGACCGCGCGGCGTTCTTATGCGAGTACAGCCATCTGCTGCCGCCTCTCCCCGAGGGCCCGGTCGGGAGCCTCGCGGGCAACAACGTGGTCTACCGTCGCAGCATTCTCGAACGCTACCGGGAGGTCGTCACTGCGGGCCGATGGGAGAACTACCTACACGACGCGATGAGAGCTGACGGTCTCGAGCTGATCAGCAGGCCCGATATTCGGGTCGGCCATAAGAAGCACTATACCATGCGAGAGTACGTGTCCCAACGTTTTCTGTATAGCCGTTCCTACGCGGGAGGGCGCACCGAGTCCTGGCCGTGGTTGCGCCGCATGGTATATGGTACGGCGGCGCTTGGACTTCCGGCGTTGCTCCTTTGGCGGGTCGTGTCCACCGTGTGGCGAAAAGGGGTGAACCGGGTCGAGATCATCCGGGCCCTCCCCTTGCTCCTGGTGTTTGTGGTGTCCTGGGGAGTTGGCGAGACCGTTGGCGCATGGGCCGGTCAGGGCGATGCCCTGAGCCGGGTCTGCTAGGTTACGGCGCATGTTCGCCTCCGCGCAGCCGAGTAGTCGGCCGGTCACCCAGCTCGCTCCCGACGAACACGTCGTGGTCGTTGGTGCCGGCCCGGCTGGTCTGACCGCGGCCTATCTCCTGACCAAGCAAGGGCATCGGGTGACGGTGCTCGAGGGCGATGAGGTGGTCGGGGGTATTTCGCGAACCGCCCAGTACAAGAACTACCGTTTTGACATCGGCGGCCACCGGTTCTTCACCAAAATCGAACCGGTCGAGGCGCTGTGGCACGAGATCCTGGGAGAGGACTTCATCTCCGTGCCGCGGCTTTCCCGCATTCATTACAACGGCAAATACTTCAACTATCCGCTCAAGGCCTCGAATGCCCTGATGGGGCTGGGCATCTGGAACGCGGCGCTCATCCTCGTGAGCTACATCCGGGCCAAAATCTGGCCGTCGAAGATCGAAGAGAATTTCGAGCAGTGGGTGACCAACCGGTTTGGTCGCCGGCTCTACGAGACGTTCTTCAAGACGTATACCGAAAAGGTGTGGGGTATCCCGTGCACGGAGATCCGGGCGGAGTGGGCGGCTCAGCGCATTCAAGGGCTTTCGCTGGCGCGCGCTATTCTCTCGGCTGCTTCGCTCAACAAGCGATCCACCAAGATCAAGACCCTCATCAACGAGTTTCAGTATCCACGCCTCGGGCCGGGGCAGATGTGGGAGGCCTGTCGCGACCGGATCGTTGCAGCCGGCAACCAGGTCCTCATGCAGCACTACGCGACGGCCCTGGAGTTGGTCGATGGCAACGTCGTTGCGGTTCGTGCCCAGACCCCGACCGGGGAGATCCGCCTCGAGGCGGATCACGTGATCTCCACGATGCCGGTTCGTTCGTTGGTGCGATCGTTCGACCCGCCGGTGCCGCCGCAAATCCGTGAAGCCGCCGAGGGATTGAAGTACCGTGATTTCCTGGTGGTGGCGCTCATGCTGGACCGGCCGGATCTGTTTCCCGATAATTGGATCTACATTCACACGCCGGGCGTCAAGGTAGGCCGTATCCAGAATTTCAATAATTGGAGTGCGGCCATGGTCCCCGAGCCGGGTCGGACCTGCCTGGGACTCGAGTATTTCTGTTTCAAAGGGGATGGGCTCTGGACCACGTCGGACGACGACCTGATCGCTCTGGCTACTCGGGAGCTCGAACAGCTCGGCCTCGCAGAAGCTGCGGGCGTGGTCGATGGCGCCGTGATCCGGATGCCCAAGGCGTACCCCATCTACGATTCACAGTACGCCGACCATCTCCAGATCGTGCGCGAGTTCATCGACCCCATTCCGAACCTGCACACGGTGGGACGGAACGGCATGCACAAGTACAACAACCAAGATCATTCGATGCTCACGGCCATGATGGCGGTGCAGAACATGAACGGTGCTGAATACGACATCTGGGCGGTGAACACCGATTTCGAATACCACGAGGAGCAGCGGGTCGAAACGCAGGAGCGAGAACCCGTCGCCACCGGCAGCTGAGTCATGCGGATTGGAGTGGATGTCACCTGTTGGGCAAACGAACGTGGGTACGGGCGCTTCACCCGTGAGCTGGTGCCGGCCATGGCGGAGATTGCGGCGGATGACACGTTTCTCTGCTTCGCAGACCGGCGGGCCGCGGAGCGCTTCGGGTTATCGGCACCCAACGTCGAGCTGATCGAGGTGCCCCTCAAGGCGTCTCCGACGACCGCGGCCGCGGCAGAGGGCTATCGTTCTCCCGTTGATATGCTCCGGCTCACCCGGGCGGTCTGGCGGTCGGCTCCGGATGTATTTTTCAGTCCGTCCGTGTACACCTATTTTCCGTTGCCACCGGGCATGCGCGCCGTCGTGACCGTGCACGACACCATCGCCGAGCGCTATCCCGCCCTGACCCTGCCGACGCGTCGCGACCGGCTGTTTTGGAAACTCAAAGTCGGGCTCGCCTTGAAACAGGCACGGCTCATCCTGACGGTGTCCGATTTTGCCGCACGGGAAATCACCGCCATGCTGGGCGTCGCGCCGGAACGGCTACGGGTAGCGGTTGAAGCGCCGGCAAGGGCATTTCAGAAGAGCGATTCCCCGGAGCGCGAGGCGGAAGCCGCCGCCCGCGCCGGCCTCCCGACGGGTGCCCGCTGGTTCACCTACGTCGGCGGTTTCAACCCCCACAAGCGAGTCGATGTGCTGATCCGCGCGCATGCCGAGGTCGTTCGCCAGTGTGGGAGTTCTTCCCCCTACCTATTGCTGGTGGGAACCCGGACAGCGGACGTTTTCCATCAATCGGTTACGGATTTGGATCGCCTGGTGACGGACCTCGGGACGAGCGACCGGGTCAAGTGGACGGGGTTCGTCGACGACGCGGAGCTCCGGTACCTCCATGCCGGTGCCGTTGCCGCGGTGCTGCCGTCGGAATGCGAGGGATTCGGCCTGCCCGCCGTGGAAGCGGCCGCATGCGGCACCCCGGTCATTGCCACTCGTGCCAGCCCGCTGCCCGATCTGCTCGAGGGTGGGGGCATCTTTGTGGCACCAGGTGAGGCCGAGCCGTTGGCGCGGGCCATGGTGGCCTTGCTGTCCGACTCCGAGCTACGCCGGAGGTTAGGCACGCGTGCCCGGGAACGGGCAGCGGCACTCGACTGGACCGATGGCGCGCGAGTGGCGGTTGGCGCGCTCCACGAGGCGGCGGAATGAAGCCGCTTCGGTTTTGCTTCCTGACCACCTTCTACCCGCCATACCATTTCGGTGGCGACGCGATCGGGATTCAGCGATTCGCGCGCGGTCTCGTCGCCCGGGGGCATGAGGTGACGGTGGTGCATGATGTCGATGCGCATGCGACCCTGTCCAGCACTCAGCCGGCTGGCACTGAGCCTGAGGCGGACGGGGTTGCCACCATTCCGCTTCGGAGCGGCGCCGGCCCGCTCTCCTCCTTGCTTACCCAGCAGGTTGGGCGTCCCGTGCTCACCGGGCGGCGAATTCGCCGAATCCTCGACGATGGGCAGTTCGACGTCGTAAACTTTCATAACATTTCGCTGGTGGGCGGCCCCGGATTACTCTCATACGGCGAGCGGTCGGTTCGCCTCTACATGGCCCATGAGCACTGGCTGGTGTGTCCGAGCCATGTACTGTGGCGCCACGGCCGCGAGCTCTGCACCGGGCGAGAGTGTCTTCGATGTGTGCTTCACTATCGGCGTCCACCCCAGGCCTGGCGCTACACCGGCTACCTCGAGCGGCAGCTCGCCAATGTCGACGCGTTCATTGCCATGAGCGAATTCAGCCGACGCAAACACCAGGAGTTCGGCTTCCCGAGGGACATGGAAGTGCTGCCCTATTTCCTGCCCGACGATGAGCCCGAGCGGCCCCAGAGCGGGGCTCGGCCGCATCCGAGGCCGTATTTTCTGTTCGTGGGCCGGCTCGAGAAGATCAAGGGGCTCGATGACGTTATCCCGCTCTTTCGCGACTACCCGGGCGCGGACCTCCTCGTCGCCGGGGACGGGGACTACGCCGAGACCCTGCGCGCTCAGGCCGCCGGCATCGACCGGGTCCGTTTCCTGGGCCGGATGCCCATGGATACGTTACGATCCTACTATGCGCATGCCTTGGCGTTGATCGTGCCGTCGGTTTGCTTCGAGACATTCGGTATCATTCTGATCGAAGCATTTCGGCATACCACGCCGGTCCTGGCTCGGCGACTGGGTCCGTTTCCGGAAATCGTCGAACAGGCGGGCGGGGGCGAGTTGTTCGAGACGCAAGCGCAGCTCCTCGACGCAATGCGGCGCATGCAGGAGGACCGAGGGTATCGTGACCGGTTGGCCAGTGCGGGCCGCCGGGCGTTCGAGTCGTATTGGTCGGAAGAGGCGGTCATGCCTCGATATCTCGACATCGTGAGACGGGCGGCTGAGCGACGCCAGCGGCACGATATCATTGAGTCCCTGGCGCCGGTGGAGGTGGCATGAAGGTCTTTATTACTGGAGGGGCCGGGTTCATCGGCTCCCACTTGGCGGAAGCATTACTCGATCGCGGCGACGCGGTGTTGATGCTGGATGACCTCTCAACCGGCCGCATGGGGAATATCGAGCACCTCATGGGCCGCCAGGGGTTCGAGCACCGCATCGGCTCCGCCACCGATGCGCCGTTGGTCACGGAATTGGTGGACCGCTGCGACCTGACGGTGCACCTGGCTGCGGCAGTTGGAGTGAAGCTCATCGTGGATCAGCCGGTCCGCACCATCGAAACCAATGTTCGTGGGACGGAAGTAGTCCTGACCGCGGCGGCGCGGAAGCAGAAGCTCACCGTCATTGCCTCGACCTCGGAAGTCTACGGCAAGGGTATCAAGATCCCGTTCAGCGAGGACGACGACCTGCGGCTTGGCCCCACCGCTAACTCGCGCTGGGCCTATGCCTGCTCCAAGGCCTTGGACGAGTGGCTCGCGCTGGCGTACTGGCGGGAGAAAGGCGTGCCGGTCATCATCCCGCGCTTCTTCAATACGGTGGGCCCGCGCCAGACCGGCCGCTATGGCATGGTGCTCCCGACGCTCGTGGCCCAGGCGCTCCGCGGCGAGCCCTTGACCGTGTACGGCACGGGCGAGCAGTCGCGCTGCTTCAGTCATGTACGCGATGTCGTGAAAGCGGTGTTGGCCCTGATCGAAACTCCGGCAGCCGTTGGCCAAGTGGTCAATGTGGGGAGCGAAGAAGAGGTCAGCATGCTCCGGCTGGCTGAATTGGTTCGGGAATTGACCGGGACCAAGTCCGACATCGTGCTGGTCCCGTACACCGAAGCCTATGCGGAGGGCTTCGAGGACATGCAGCGTCGCGTTCCCGATGTGAGCAAGTTGGAGCGGATGATCGGGTTTCGGCCTCGTACGCCCCTCGAAGAAATCGTCCGCGACGTCATCGTCTACGAGCGCTCACGCCTGGTCGCGACCTGACGAACAGATGCGAGCCATCCTGACCTACCACTCGATCGATTCATCCGGGTCGCCGATTTCGGTGGATGCTGACGCATTCAGCCGGCACGTGGAATGGCTGGTCACCGGGCCCGTCCGGGTCGTGGCCCTCGACGCCTTGCTCGACCTGCCGCCTGCGACGGATGCGGTGGCCCTCACGTTCGATGACGGCTTCGAGAATTTCCAGAGCGTTGCGGCCCCGCTCCTCGCCGCGCGAAACCTGCCGACCACGCTATTTGTGGTCAGCGGACACGTGGGTGGCACCAATGCCTGGGGCGGCAAGTCCCAACCAGGTATTCCGACACTTCCGCTGTTGGATTGGGATGCCCTCGGACGAGTGGCAGAGCGGGGCGTGTCCCTCGGGGTGCATACCCACACCCACCGACCGCTCCCCGACCTATCGCCCCAGCAGGTCGAGGAGGAAGTCGAAGAGTGCCGCGAGGCCATCCGCACACATACGGGGCACACGCCGACCACGTTTGCCTACCCCTACGGAGCCGTGGACCGCGGCTCCGCCGAGGTCGTGGGGCGCTTGTTCCGACTTGGCTGCACTACGGAGCACCGCACCCTGGAACCCAGCGAGGATTCCTCGCGCCTGCCGCGGGTGGATATGTACTATTTCCGTCACCAGCCTGGCTTGCCGGGATGGGGTACTCCCGCATTTCGCCGCCGGCTCTGGACCCGCCGCGCGGCTCGGCGTTTGAGAGGTGCCTTGAGCCAGGCGGGGCTTGGACGATGACGGCACTTCCCTTCCGTCTTTCGGTCATCGTGCCGGTGCATCAAGGAGCGGTAGTCCTCCCGAAGTCGCTCGGCGCTTTGGTCGAGAGCGATCTGCCTCGGGATGAATGGGAACTCATCGTGGTAGATGATGCCAGCACGGATGGCACGGCGGCAGTCGCCGCCCGCTATGCGGATACCGTGGTTACCCTGGGACGCAAGCCGCAGGGGCCTTCCTATGCCAGGAACAGGGGTGTGGAAGCGGCGCGGGGGGATGTCGTCGTCTTCATCGATGCAGACGTATGCGTGCATCGCGAAACCCTCCGACGATTTGCGAGTGTCTTCGCCGAGAATCCCGGCTTCAGCGCGGTCTTTGGGTCCTACGATGCGGCGCCGCCGGCTCCCGGGCTGGTCTCCCAATATCGGAATCTTCTCCACCACTGGGTCCACCAACAGAATGGGGGAGAGGCGGAGACATTCTGGGCAGGATGTGGAGCGATCCGGCGTAACGTGTTCTTCGAAGCCGGCATGTACGACGAATGGCATTTTTCACGCCCGCAGATCGAGGATATCGAACTCGGCCACCGGCTCAAAGAACTTGGGCACCGTATCACCTTGGCACCCGAGATTCAGGCTACCCATCTGAAGCATTGGACGCTCCGCAACATGCTTACGACCGATCTCAGGGATCGTGGCGTCCCGTGGACCCGGCTCCTCATCCAACGCGGCATCGTATCGAAATCGCAATCGCTCAATCTCCGCTTGATTGAGCGGGTCAATACGGTACTGGTGTGGACCGCAGCCTTGTTTGCGATCGTTGCGCTGGGCTTCCGGGATGCGCGGTGGCTTCTTCTCAGCGTTGCGTGTGGGCTACCGGTGCTGTGGTTTAACCGGCACTTGTATGCGTTCTTCCGGCGGGAACGCGGCCTTTGGTTTGCCGTCCGAGCGATTCCCTTGCACTTGATCTACTACTTCCTCAACGGTATTGCCGTGGGGTGGGGGTGGTTGGTGCATCACGCGGTCGGTGAACCTCAGCCTGCGGTCGCCGTCGAGGCGTTCTCCGAAGTTGGGCTTCAGAGCTGGCCCCCGGTTCCACGAAAGGCGCCCGATCGCTCGGCGGACAACGAGGGGCGCGTATCCAGTCAGCGGAGAACCGATGTCACCTGATCTTGGGAAGATGTCGCCGTGGCGTTGAGGGCAAGGATCGGGCGGGCCATCGAGGCATTCCACCTGCTCTCGATGTATGCCGCGGACTGGGAATCACGCCGTGCTCTGGCCGCTGCCTATCGCCGCACCCTCAGCACCACAACAGACCCAACCGAGATCGTCGTCCGGCTGCGTGTTGCCGATCTCGTGATTCCATTTCATATGAGAATGTGTGATATCTACACCCTGGGCGAGATCCTTCATGAACGGCAATATCAGGTGCGTTCCCCCCTCCCGGAGCGCCCAACGATTATCGATGCCGGCGCGAATATCGGAGTAGCGACCCTCTGGTTCTTGGGCCAATATCCTGGTGCGAAGCTGGTTTGCGTTGAACCCGACCTCGGCAATTTCCAGTTGCTGCAGGCAAATTTTGATGCACATGCTGACGTGACCCTCGAGCAGGTTGCCCTCGGCGCGGCTGATGAATCCGTGACACTTCATCTGGCCGCGCATGGTGCGATGCATTCAGTGGTAGATACCGAGCCAGCGGTGGGGATGCTCTCAGTTTCCCAGATCAGGCTCGACACCCTCATGGATCGTCATTGTATCAAACAGATTGATCTTTTAAAGCTCGATGTTGAAGGCAGCGAATTTGACTGCGTCCGGGGGCTCGGCGACCGTCTGGTCAACGTCAAGGTTATTGTGGGAGAGTTTCATGAGCGCCTCGTAGATGAAGACGCGTTCTACAGCTACCTTGAAGGGTGCGGCTTTCATCAAGTCCACAAGACATATTTCGGAACAGGACGTTCCGACGGCGTTCACGCATTCGAAGTAGTCCGTGAAGAATGACATGGGTCGTGAACGTCCTAAACGCGTGCACCCGGTGATCGCCGGGGCCGAGCGTCGAGGAGAGGTCTGATGCCCAACGTCACTCCCAGCGGAGCGGGTGCCACACCGGCACCTCTGGCGTATGCCTTTGCGCCGCTCCACAAGCGTGCCTTCGGCGTCGCGATAGGACTCGCGACGGGATTGCTGGTTGCTGGTGCAACAGCTCTGTACGTCCTTCGTGGCCCGGATGTGGGCCCCGGCCTCGCGCTCCTGAGGCACTATTTCGCCGGCTATACCGTTTCGTGGGAAGGTGCCATCGTTGGCTTCGGATGGGGATTCCTCTCCGGATTCGTCGCCGGGTGGTTCTTCGCATTTATTCGAAACCTCACGATAGGGGTCTTGATATTCTTCGTCCGGGTGAGGTCGGAGCTGTTACAGACTCGTGACTTCCTGGACCACATCTGATCGACTGATCCACTTCGAGACGCGGGCGGTGACCGATGGCAAATGACGAAGACGAGATTCTCCAACACGCGCTGCTGCGGCTCAATGCCCGAGCCTGGGGGATCGCATTTGGGCTGCTCCTGGGCGGAGGGCTCTTCATCGCGACCAATGTGCTGGTGCTCAAGGGCGGGCCGAATGTGGGCCAGCACCTTCAGCTCTTGGCCGTCTTCTTCCCCGGCTTCCAGGTCACCTTCCTGGGCAGCATTATCGGGTTCATCTACGCATTCGTGGTCGGTTATGCACTCGGCCGCCTCGTCGGCCTGGTGTACAACCGATTGGCAGGCCCCTAACACAGCAGCCGGCTCGGCGGCCGGCTGCTTGTCCCCCTAGCATCGAGCCGTCCTACTGGGCGGCGATGGTGAGGACTCCGGTCGCGGGGATGCTGGTGACGAGGGGCTGGCCGGCGCCGAGGGTCACCGCGGGCCGGGCGGTGCGGAGCTCGGCGGCGGTGGTATAGGTCACGATGTAGCTGCCGGCCGGGAGGCCGGTCACGCTGAACGAGCCCCCGGCGCCGGCCTTGACCACGACTGTCCAGCGGCCGGTGGTGTTCTTGAAGGCCAGGGGCGCAAAGGTGCCGCTGGTGCTGGTGGCCTGATAGCGGACCGCGCCGAGCCGCACATCCCGGAAATATTGTTGCAGGTAGCGGGTCCGGCTGTCGGGCCGGATCACCGGCGCCGTCGGGCTGCTCACGTCGACGTGATAGTACGCCCCCCCACCGTCATCGGTGTTGTTACACCAGCCCAGGATGAACTGCTGCCAGGCCGAGTTGCGCGCCAGGGTCAGATCCTGGTGCAGGTCCTGATAGCCGCTCCCGATGTGCTCCAGCATGCTGGTGCGGATCCCGGAGGCCTGGGCCCGCGCGCCGATGGTCTGCAGGTTCCCGGTGCTGACCCCGCCGTAGCGATGGTAGGCCAGGTCGGTGAGGTATTGGGTGGCCCGGGGCACCGCGATCAGCTGGTCGAAATAGGTGATGGCTCCGCCCATGTTGGCGTTGGAGGGGGCAATGAAATCGGGCCGGTACCCGGCCGCCGCCAGCCGGTCGCCCGCGGCCACCAAGGCCTGGCCGATCTGGGTCCCGGTCCACTGGGCATTGTCGGGCTCGAGCACGAGCTCCACGGCATCGGGGGTCCAGCCGTACCGGCTGGCCAGATGCTGAAACGCGACGAGGAGGAACTCGGCATACTCGGCCGGGGCCGTCTTGTGGAACAGGGTGCCCGCCCCTTGGGTGCTGAAATCGGTGTAGTTCAGGTTCACGTAGAGCTGCTCGCCCTGGGCCAAGAGCCGGGTCCGGATCGGGGTGACCACGTTGTCGATGTAGTAGTCGAGCTCGGTGAAGTGGAAGCCGGCCGCGTTGGCGGTGGTGGGGCTGGTGTTATCGTTGATCGTGGCATAGCGCACGGTCCGCCACTCGGCGCGGGTGATCCGCCCCGCCTGGAGATCGGCATAGTAGTCGGTCGGATTCTCGACGCCGCTCCGGACCGGGAGCCGGAGCCGGTTGATCCCCAGCTCGGTCACCACCCGGTCGTACAGCGGGTTCCGGTAATTGGCGAAGGCGACCGGATCACACTCGTCCTGCCCCGCCTGGGCCGTCGCCTCCCAGCCCGTCATCGTCTGCAGCGCCGCCGTCGGCACCACCGTGATTACCGGCCCGCTGATTGGCGTTGTGATTCTGATGGTGGCAGACCCTGACGATTGAGTGCCGGCATGGGTTGCGGTGGCGGCGTAGCTGCCGGACGTCGAGCCGGCAGTGTAATAGCCGCCTGGATCGATGGTGCCGCCGGTCGCGTTCCAACTCACGCCTACTGGCACCGTCGACCCGTCGCTCAGGCGACCCTCGGCACTGAACTGTCGTGATTCAGAGGCGTTCAGGGTCGTGGAAGAGGGTGATACGATGATTGCTTCCAAATCGGGTGGAGGCGGAGGCACCACCTCGACACCCGAGCTGTCCTTCTTTGCCCTCCCTTTGGCTTTGCCCCGGCCGTTGCCGCTACCTCGTACCTTCGCCGCGCCGATTGCGGATGAGACGAAGAGCCCGTTGGCGCTGATGTCGCCGTTTTCCGCGCTCCACTCCATGTCAACAGCAACCGAATCGCCAGTGCCCGTCAATCCGTAGGCCTGGAATTGCAGGGGTTGGTTGACTTCGGCTACAGCTGTTCTGGGGATGATGACGAGTGTGGCGATGTCGGTACTAGGATCTTCGGGGCCGAGTCCTTCTCGGAGCTCACCAGGAGCGCAGGAGGCCAGGAGGAGCGGGCAGAGCATCCACCCCGCTATTCGAGAAGCGGCCAGCCTGCGAGACAGCTTGAAGGTATAGGTCACGAGTGCTTCTCCTGCGGCTGGTGGAGTCAGGAGGCCCTGGGGGAGGGCCTCCCGGGGTGAGGTACTTATTGGCTAATGGTGAGGACCCCGGTCGCGGGGATGCTGGTGACGAGGGGCTGGCCGGCGCCGAGGGTCACCGCGGGCCGGGCGGTGCGGAGCTCGGCGGCGGTGGTATAGGTCACGATGTAGCTGCCGGCCGGGAGGCCGGTCACGCTGAACGAGCCCCCGGCGCCGGCCTTGACCACGACTGTCCAGCGGCCGGTGGTGTTCTTGAAGGCCAGGGGCGCAAAGGTGCCGCTGGTGCTGGTGGCCTGATAGCGGACCGCGCCGAGCCGCACATCCCGGAAATATTGTTGCAGGTAGCGGGTCCGGCTGTCGGGCCGGATCACCGGCGCCGTCGGGCTGCTCACGTCGACGTGATAGTACGCCCCCCCACCGTCATCGGTGTTGTTACACCAGCCCAGGATGAACTGCTGCCAGGCCGAGTTGCGCGCCAGGGTCAGATCCTGGTGCAGGTCCTGATAGCCGCTCCCGATGTGCTCCAGCATGCTGGTGCGGATCCCGTAGGCCTGGGCTCGCGTCCCGATGGTCTGCAGGTTCCCGGTGCTGACCCCGCCGTAGCGATGGTAGGCCAGATCGGTGAGGTATTGGGTGGCCCGGGGCACCGCGACCAGCTGGTCGAAATAGGTGATGGCTCCGCCCATGTTGGCGTTGGAGGGCGCGATGAAGGCGGGCCGGTACCCGGCCGCCGCCAGCCGGTCGCCCGCGGCCACCAAGGCCTGCCCGATCTGGGTCCCGGTCCACTGGGCGTTGTCGGGCTCGAGCACGAGCTCCACGGCATCGGGGGTCCAGCCGTACCGGCTGGCGAGATGCTGAAACGTGACGAGGAGGAACTCGGCATACTCGGCCGGGGCCGTCTTGTGGAACAGGGTGCCCGCCCCTTGGGTGCTGAAATCGGTGTAGTTCAGGTTCACGTAGAGCTGCTCGCCCTGGGCCAAGAGCCGGGTCCGGATCGGGGTGACCACGTTGTCGATGTAGTAGTCGAGCTCGGTGAAGTGGAAGCCGGCCGCGTTGGCGGTGGTGGGGCTGGTGTTATCGTTGATCGTGGCATAGCGCACGGTCCGCCACTCGGCGCGGGTGATCCGCCCCGCCTGGAGATCGGCATAGTAGTCGGTCGGATTCTCGACGCCGCTCCGGACCGGGAGCCGGAGCCGGTTGATCCCCAGCTCGGTCACCACCCGGTCGTACAGCGGGTTCCGGTAATTGGCGAAGGCGACCGGATCACACTCGTCCTGCCCCGCCTGGGCCGTCGCCTCCCAGCCCGTCATCGTCTGCAGCGCCGCCGTCGGCACCACCGCGATCACCGGCCCGCTGCCCGGCGCGACGACGGCCACCGTAGCTGACGTCGTGACAGTGCCGTTTGCCACTACGGCTGTGACCTGGAAGTTTCCAACCGCCGGGCCCGCGGTATAGGTACCGGCAGCGTCGATGGCCCCGCCGGTCGCACTCCAGTCGACAGTGACGCCGACCGAGTCGCCGTTCTGGGTGCGCCCGTATGCTGCGAACGGGATTGCTTGGTTGGCCTCGACGGTAGCCGAACTCGGCGTCACCACGAGGGCCGAGAGGCCACTCGAATCGGGTCCAATGCCTTCCTTCAAATCTCCCGACGCACAGGCAGCGAGCAGGCTCAGGAGCGGTCCAATGACGAGCGGGCGTAGTGCCCGTCTTCGTCCGGCCAATTCACTGGGCAACTTCATGGTCACACTTGCTGAACCTCGACTCATTCGCGAACTCCTGTCCTTGTTCGACTCAATCTCACGAATGATGTCGAAGGCGATATGTCATTACAACTTCCAATTATTCAACAGTAGCTACAGCAGTCACGGTCACAAGATCATACAAACAATTATCTCATATGATCTTAGCTTGTCCTGCAGTCGTGCCACTCATTGTTAAGAATTAAGACGACCACTGTCGTCTAGCTCTGCCGGTTTTGCCGCCTGGGTCGTTTCCCGTGCGAACGGCGGAGCTTCTGAATAGCTCTATGCACTGATCATTCCAGACTGGTCAAGAGACGATAAATATATGATTTGTATACGGTTATCGGTTGGCTCCCGGTCAACTGGGGGCGTCGGAGATTGCCGGATTCCAGGAGTTTTTCCCGGTTTGAGACCAAGTCGGAGGGAAACTTGTTCAGGTTCGGAGTCAGGCAGGCATTCCGTCCTACTGGGCGGCGATGGTGAGGACTCCGGTCGCGGGGATGCTGGTGACGAGGGGCTGGCCGGCGCCGAGGGTCACCGCGGGCCGGGCGGTGCGGAGCTCGGTGGCGGTGGTGTAGGTCACGATGTAGCTGCCGGCCGGGAGGCCGGTCACGCTGAACGAGCCCCCGGCGCCGGCCTTGACCACGACTGTCCAGCGGCCGGTGGTGTTCTTGAAGGCCAGGGGCGCGAAGGTGCCGCTGGTGCTGGTGGCCTGATAGCGGACCGCGCCGAGCCGCACATCCCGGAAATATTGTTGCAGGTAGCGGGTCCGGCTGTCGGGCCGGATCACCGGCGCCGTCGGGCTGCTCACGTCGACGTGATAGTACGCCCCCCCGCCGTCATCGGTGTTGTTACACCAGCCCAGGATGAACTGCTGCCAGGCCGAGTTGCGCGCCAGGGTCAGATCCTGGTGCAGGTCCTGATAGCCACTGCCGATATGCTCCAGCATGCTGGTGCGGATCCCGGAGGCCTGGGCCCGCGCGCCGATGGTCTGCAGGTTCCCGGTGCTGACCCCGCCGTAGCGATGGTAGGCCAGGTCGGTGAGGTATTGGGTGGCCCGGGGCACCGCGATCAGCTGGTCGAAATAGGTGATGGCTCCGCCCATGTTGGCGTTGGAGGGGGCAATGAAATCGGGCCGGTACCCGGCCGCCGCCAGCCGGTCGCCCGCGGCCACCAAGGCCTGGCCGATCTGGGTCCCGGTCCACTGGGCATTGTCGGGCTCGAGCACGAGCTCCACGGCATCGGGGGTCCAGCCGTACCGGCTGGCCAGATGCTGAAACGCGACGAGGAGGAACTCGGCATACTCGGCCGGGGCCGTCTTGTGGAACAGGGTGCCCGCCCCTTGGGTGCTGAAATCGGTGTAGTTCAGGTTCACGTAGAGCTGCTCGCCCTGGGCCAAGAGCCGGGTCCGGATCGGGGTGACCACGTTGTCGATGTAGTAGTCGAGCTCGGTGAAGTGGAAGCCGGCCGCGTTGGCGGTGGTGGGGCTGGTGTTGTCGTTGATCGTGGCGTAGCGCACGGTCCGCCACTCGGCGCGGGTGATCCGCCCCGCCTGGAGATCGGCGTAGTGGTCGGTCGGATTCTCGACGCCGCTCCGGATCGGGAGCCGCAGCCGGTTGATCCCCAGCTCGGTCACCACCCGGTCGTACAGCGGATTCCGGTAATTGGCGAAGGCGACCGGATCACACTCGTCCTGCCCCGCCTGGGCCGTCGCCTCCCAGCCCGTCATCGTCTGCAGCGCCGCCGTCGGCACCACCGCGACCACCGGCCCGCTGCCGGGCGGCACCACGACAACCGTCGCCGAGCCGAGCAGTCCGTCGGCGCTGGCGGTTACGGAGAAGTTGCCGGCGGTGGCCCCGGCGGTGAAGCTGCCGGACGCATTAATGGCGCCACCGGTGGCCGTCCAGGCCAGTGTTGGGCAGGCAACGGTCTTCCCGGTCGAGTCCAGGCAATCCGCGACGAAGCTCCGGGATTGACCTGGCTCCATTGCAGCTGCCTCGGGTGAGATCAGGATGTGCGCCACGCTCGGACTGGGGCCGTTCAGGCCCGGGGCACCATCGCCGCAGCCGCCGCACGCTCCGATTCCACAGATGAGCGCGGCCAAACTGGCGCGGAATCTGCTGGTCTTACCACCCGTGAATGACATCGAACTTCCTTGTTTCTCGACCTGAAGAGCCGTAAGCTTGGCTCCCAGATGGCCTCAAGTCAATCCCAGTTTTCACGGCAACGTCATGGAGATTCGGTGAACGAGCTAGCACGCGAGAGGTCCACTTGGCGTGACGTGATTCTGCTGGCACGACCGCAGCAGTGGGTCAAGAACGGCTTCGTTCTGGCGCCGCTCTTGTTCTCGGGGCGAGTCCGGGAGCCGGAGGCAATCGGACTCGCGAGCGGAGCCCTCCTCGCCTTCTGTCTCGCGGCCAGTTCGGTGTACATGGTCAACGACGTAGTCGACCGCGTCACGGATCAGGCCCACCCCGCCAAACGACATCGGCCCGTAGCTGCGGGCCGTATTTCGACTCACACTGCACTCGGTATCGGGCTGGCACTGGCGCTCGCCGCGATCTTCCTGGCCTGGGCCGTGCACCCCACCCTGGTCGTGGTGGTCGCGTCGTACCTCGGCCTGAACGTGCTGTACACCTTTCGACTCAAACAGGTGGTCATCCTCGACGTCTTTGCGATTGCCGTGTTCTTCCTGCTGCGGCTCCTGGCCGGCTCTGTTGCCATCGACGTCAGGCCGTCGATCTGGCTCATCCTGTGTGGCGGGCTGCTCGCCCTCTTTCTTGGCTTCGCCAAACGTCGCCACGAGTTGTTGCTGCTGGGCGATGAGTCGACCGATCACCGGAGCGTTCTCTCGGAATACAGCACCGCATTCCTGGATCAGATGTCCACCGTGCTCCTGGCGGTGACCGTTGTCACCTACATCATGTACACCGTGTCCACGGAAAAGGTGGGGGAAATTGGCTCCTACGCGCTGGTGTACAGCACCGGCTTCGTCCTCTATGGCGTATTCCGATATCTGTATCTCGTCCATCAACGGGATGGCGGCAGTCCCACCGAAACCTTGCTCACCGATCGTGCGTTGCTTGCGGATGTGGTCCTCTGGGTGCTCTACTGCGGCTGGGTGATCTATCGGCCGGTCTGACACGCTCGTCGGGCGGAATTTTTTCGCCCTGGGGCTCGGCGACGCGCTGGCGCGCGGTATTGCCTTCGGCGCAACAATCTACCTGGCGCGCGTTCTCGGCGTCGGGGGATACGGGGTCGTTGCTTTAGCGGCTGCTGTCACGCTCTATCTGGCACAACTTGCCGACTTCGGGGTCGAGACCCTCGGTATCCGTGAAGTCGCCGAAGACCCCAACGCCATCGATGAGCGCGCCCCACCCATTCTCCTAGCTCGAATCCTGATCGCCGCGGGGTTGATCGTGATCACCCTGCCGGTCGCGCTGCTCGTATTGCCGCAACCGGAAGGCGCCGTGATCGCGGCCTACAGCCTGACGCTCATTCCGATCGCCGCCAGCACCCGATGGGTCCATCTTGGCCTGGAATCGGCCCGCCCGGTCGGCATAGCGCGCACCATCGGCGAGTCGGTGATGATCGTTCTGGTGCTGATCCTGGTGCAACGAACTGGCGACATCTGGTCGGTGCCGTTGGCGCAGTTTGCGGGAGAGTCGGCGGCGGCCCTCCTGCTCCTGGGCTTACTCGCGCGCCGAGGCTTTCGACTTCGAGCCGTCTGGGCCCCCGAACGGGTGCGGCCTGTGTTCCGCCGTGCCTGGCCGCTCGTAGCCCATGGGTTGCTCGGCCTTCTCATCTTCAATTCGGATCTCGTGTTCCTGCGGCTGTTTCGCGACCTCGCGAGCGTCGGGTACTACGCCGCGGGTTATACCCTCATCAGCTTTCTGTTGAACCTGGGTGTGGCCTATGGCATGGCCTTGCTGCCGACCTTGACTCGGCTCGGGGCCAGGACGACCGAGGAGCGGAATCTCTACCACACGGCCCAGGCCCAGGTATTCACGACCGGCCTTCCCGTCGCCTTGGGGGGGGCGCTTCTTGCCGTCGAACTCATGCAGCAGGTGTTCGGCCTGAGCTACTTGCCGGCAGGTGCTGCACTGAAGGTGTTGATTTGGTCGGTTCCGGTCTCGCTCTTCCGCAATGTCGCCATTTCCGCGCTGGTCGCGCGCGGCCGCCAGGACCAGGTGCTCCGGACCACCACCGGCTCCACGGTGCTGAACGTGGTGCTGAATGTTCTCCTCATCCCGCGGTACGGGATCATGGGCGCTGCGTGGGCGACTGTGGTCACGGAGCTCCTCCGCACGATCCTGGCACTCCGATTCGCGGCAGAGGAGGGCCTGGTGGTCCTGCCACTTCGCCGGCTGGGGCGGGCCACGGTGTCGGGGCTAGCCATGGTTGCGCTCCTGATTGTGTTCCGCCCAGCGAACCTCTGGGCGGCGATTGCCTTTGGTGGGAGCGCCTACCTCGGCGTCCTGACACTGGTGGGCGGGGTGCAGTTCCGTCGCGGCCAGCTGCCAGCCCTCCGGGTCTAGGGTACCCCTGGCGCGCCCTTGTGGCGTCAATGCTACATAACGCTTGGCGACTGGTTGCCCTGAGGTCGATTGAGCATCGGCGGTGTGCGGTGAATGAGGCCTACACGTGGTATGGCATTTGCAAATCGTTTGTTGACCTGTGACATTTGACGGCCTGATCGAGGGCTCGAAAGCTGTTGTCACGCTGCCCCGCTCGGAGTGTTCCGTTAATGAGCCATCACCCGCATCCTTTCGCTGACGCCTCGAGGTAACCGTGGGATTGAATCTGTTGAACCTTGGACTCTTCTATGTCGGGCCTGAGACCCTTCTCCCCCTCACGTCGGTCCTGGGGGCTATTGGCGGTCTCCTCATGATCTTCTGGCGTCAGGTCACGGGAGCCGTCCGTCGGGTAGTGGGTCTCTTCAGCCGGAAAACCTGACTGCTCGTAGTGCGAATCTGGCCCTACGGTGACTCTCTTCCTGCCTGTTTGATTTCACCTCACCAACCCAAGCGGTGTGGTGAGCGTGGGTTCGTCGTCTCGGGTCTGTTCGGGATACCGAGAGAGCGACCGATCCAACGCGGGACCGAGCTGTGACAGGCGCTGTCGGGGCACGTGAGCCTCGTCAAAGCGGTGTGCGTCCGTCACACCTCTTGGCTCTTGGCGCATGGCTGGGTTTGGCCTACGGCTTTCTGGAGGCACTCGAGTTCTTCGTTCTGGGCCTGGTGCCCGGTGCCCTTGCCTGGCGCAACGGGAACTCCGCGCCCGTCTTCCTCGTCGCGCCAGCATTCTACATGGCGCTTTATGCGTTCCTTGGCCTCCTGACAGCACTGCTTTCACGAGCGAGGCCCCAGTGGCGGTGGGACATCATCCTGGCCGCCGCGCTCGTCACGCTGTCGGGATACCTGGGCGCGAGCCTGCAGGGCCAGCTGTTCTCGCCTATGGTGTCCGTCATCTTGGGTGTTGGCATGGGCGCGGTGACCATTCGGACACTGCGCCGCCACGCGGCTCTGCTTCCCCGGGTGATTCGGTCCCTTCCATGGCTCACGGCAGGGGTCTTGGGCATCGGCGTCCTGGCGGTGGGCAGTGGTGTGGCACGGGAACGATTGGCCCTCAGCTCACTCCCAGATCGCGCACCCGACGGGCCCAATGTGCTGGTCCTGGTCCTGGATACCCAGCGGGCCGATCATTTGGGTTTCCAGGGCTACCGCCGGCCCACGTCGCCCGCCATGGATTCCTTTGCGGCGCAGGGGACCATTTTCACGAATGCAATCAGCAACTCATCGTGGACGCTGCCATCGCACGCTTCGCTGTTTACCGGTCGTCCGGTCAGCGAGCATCGGGCGGGTCAATTGCGCCGTCCGTTTCTCGGGCGCGCCTTTCCGACTGTGGCGGAAGCATTCACGAGGGCAGGTTATGTCACAGCGGGATTCACGGCGAATACGTTTTGGGCGGGACGCCAGACCCGGCTCAATCGCGGATTTGTCCACTGGGAGGATTTCTATCGCAAGCCGGGTGACGCGTTGGTTCGCACCGTCCTCGGCCGGAAGATCGCCTACGAGTTCCTTCCCAAGTTCGGCCAGATCGACATTCCTGGCCGAATGCGCGCCGAGGACATCAATAATCGGCTCTTCCGATGGCTCGATCGAACCAAGCGCCGTCCGTTCTTCGCATTCCTGAACTATATGGACGTACACGGCCCGTACCTGCCACCAGCCTCCTACGCGGGACGATTTGGCGGGCCGCGCACCCACGTCGGAAAGACCATTGAACTTGGGGCCGTCACAGACGAAACAGCCCTGCCACCGCCCGAACTCCTACGGGATTGGGTCAATCAGTACGATGAGTCGATCCTGGCGCTCGATGCCGGTGTCGGCGCCTTGCTTCATGGCCTCGAGAGACGCGGCATCCTGGATAACACGGTAATCGTGCTGACCTCGGATCACGGCGAGAGTTTTGGCGAGCATGGCATGATTTATCATGGGAACGGGCTTCACCGGGATCAGGTGCATGTGCCGCTCGTTATCCGGTACCGGCCGGCCGTGGCAGCCGGTGTCCGTGAATCGCGCGCCGTGGGAATTCATCAGATCCCGGCGACGGTCATGGAACTCGCCGGACTGCCGACGACAGCCTTTCCCGGACCCTCGCTCTTCACCGAGAGCGACGCTCCTGTCTTGGCGGAAGTCGGCTTCCGGCCGCAAGTACCAACGTCGTGGCCGACGGCACATGGGTGGGTCAAGTCACTGACGACCCGGCGCTGGCATTTTATCCTTCTCGAGAGTGGCCAGGTGGAACTCTATGATCTCGCCGTGGACCCGGAGGAGACGACCGACTTGGCTGCTCGCCCCGAGCTTGCGGAGACGGTCGAGGAACTACGGACCCTGGTGGAACGCCGTGCGCCGGCGGATTTTCGGCCATGAAGAAAGACGGAGCGACGGGAAGAATGAAGGCTGAGCCTCGGGAAGAGACGCCATCGGTTGCCACACGCGGGGCGACCGACACGACTCCGCTGGAGCGAATGCCCATAGTCATTGCCGGGCATGTCGATCACGGGAAGAGCACCATCATTGGTCGCCTGCTCGCGGATACGGGCTCGCTGCCCGAGGGCAAGCTCGACCAGGTGCGAGCCTCGTGCGAGCGGAATGCGAGGCCCTTCGAGTACGCATTTCTCCTGGATGCGCTCAAGGACGAACAGGCCCAAGGCATCACCATCGACTCGGCACGCGTTTTCTTTAAGTCGGACCGGCGCTACTACATCATCATCGACGCCCCAGGCCACATCGAATTCCTCAAGAACATGGTGACTGGTGCGGCACGGGCCGAGGCCGGATTGCTCGTGATCGATGCCCAGGAGGGCGTGAAGGAAAATTCACGCCGCCATGGTTACATGATGTCGATGCTCGGCATCCCGCAGATTGCCGTGCTGGTAAACAAGATGGACTTGGTGAAGTACGACCGCCGGGTGTTTGATGAGATCGTCGCCGAGTACGGCGCATTCCTGCAGCAGATCGACCTGCGGCCGACCTATTTCATTCCGGTCAGTGGCCGGGAGGGAGAGAATGTCGCCCACGCGGGGGCTCACATGCCTTGGTACGAGGGCTCCACGGTGCTGCAGGCGCTCGACGAATTCGCAGCCCCTCAGCCTCCGGTAGACGGGCCATTCCGGATGGCGGTCCAGGGCGTCTACAAGTTCACCCAGCACGGTGATGACCGGCGGATCGTGGCCGGGACCGTCCAGAGCGGCACCGTGCATGTCGGGGACGAGGTGGTGTTCTATCCCTCCGGCAAGAAGAGCCACGTCCGGTCGATCGAGGCGTTTCACCGGCCCGAGCAGCACGCGGCGAGGGCCGGACAGGCAACCGGCTTCACCCTCTCGGAGCAGATCTTCGTTTCCCGCGGCGAAATCGTGGCGCGGGCGTCCGAGGCACACCCGAAGGTGACCAGCCTCATCCGGGCAAATCTGTTTTGGTTGGGGAAGGATTCGCTGATCAAGAACAGGGACTACACTCTGAAGCTGGGCACGACTCGCGTGCCGATGCGCCTGGAACAGGTCCATCGGGTAATCGACGCCTCGGATTTGAGTGCCATGGCAGACACGGACCGGATCAACCGCCACGACGTCGCGGATTGTACCCTCAAACTGAAGCGGGACATCGCGTTCGATCTCGCAGAAGATATCGCAGCCACCAGTCGGTTTGTCGTGGTGGACGGCTACGAAATCCGCGGCGGCGGCATCATCCGGGAAGCGCTCGAGGATCAGCAGGCTTGGGTGCGCGAGAAGGTGCTCCTGAGGAACTACAAGTGGGAGCCCAGCATCATCGCGCCGGAGCATCGTGCGGAAAAATATAATCAACGCTCGACACTCATGCTCATCACCGGCGCCCAGGAAGCCGACCGGAAGTCGGTCGCCAAGGGCCTCGAGTCACGGCTCTTCGATGATGGCCGGGTGGTGTATTTCCTGGGCATCGGCAACGTGCTCTACGGCGTGGACGCCGATATCGAGCGGACGGTCGAGAACCGGCAGGAGCATCTCCGGCGGCTGGGCGAGATTGCCAACCTGATGCTCGATGCGGGCGTCATCCTGGTTGTCACTGCCGCCGAGCTCACGCACCAGGAGCTGCAGCTGATCCGGACGTCCGTCGGCTCGGACCGGATCGAGACGGTGTGGGTCGGGGAGAACGTGACGACCGACCTTGCCTACGATATTCTTCTGTCCGAGCATGAAACCGTGGACGAGCAGGTGTTCCGTCTCAAGAGCCACCTGCAGGAAGCGGGCATCATTTACCGGCCATGGTGAAACCATTGGATGCGGGAGCGATGATCGAGATCTCTCACGAGAGCCTCCAGCGGCTCGACGCAATTGCCCGGGAGGCAGGCGCCGCGACGTTGCGGCACTACCATTCCGATACCGTGGTGGAGGAGAAGGCGGACCGTTCCCCGGTGACGGCGGCGGACCGGGAGGCACATCGAATCATACAGGCTGCGCTCATCGCGTGGGACCCGGCGGTCCCGGTGGTGTCCGAAGAGGGAACAATTCCGGACTACAGCGTGCGCCAAGGCTGGGAACGGTTCTGGCTGGTGGATCCGCTCGACGGCACCAAGGAGTTCTTGAAGGGGAATGGCGAGTTCACCGTGAATATCGCCCTGATCGAGCAAGGGGTTCCCGTTCTGGGCGTCGTGTTCGCACCGGCACGGGGGCTCATGTACACGGCGGGTCGGGGGCTCGGGGCGTGGAAGCGTGACGGCCAGGCAGTCGCCAGCCGAATCCAATCTCAACCACCTGAGCCTGGCACACCGCTCACGGTGGTGGAAAGCCGCTCGCATCCGTCCGACGCCCTCGAGGCCTATCTCAAGACTATCGCGGTCGGCCGCCGCGTCCAGGCGGGCAGTTCACTCAAGTTCTGTTGGGTCGCCGAGGGCAAGGCCCATGTGTACCCGAGGCTTGGGCCGACCATGGAGTGGGATGTCGCCGCTGGGGATTGTGTCTTCCGGAATTCGGCGCCCTCAGGCGAGCGTACTTCGCCGCTACGATACAACATGCCCGATCTCCGTAACCCCTCGTTCGTGATAGGGATCGACTGACGACATGCGCACACCAATCCGGCGCCGCCGATGACGGGACCGTACCGTGAATCGCATGCGCGTGCGATCGCCAAGACCATCTCGTGGCGGATTCTCGCCACGTTCACCACCACGCTCCTGGTCTGGCTGTTCACGCACGAGATCGGCCTGGCTGCCACCGTTGGAGGGTTGGAAGCGATCTCGAAGCTGGTGCTGTACTACGCCCACGAGCGTGGCTGGGATCACATCCGCTTTGGGCGGCGCGAGATCGAGCCGGCCGTCCTCTGGTTCACCGGCCTCTCGGGCTCGGGCAAGAGCACCATCGCGGAGGAGGTATTTGCCCAGCTCAAGCGCCGCGGGTACAAGACGGAGCGCCTGGACGGCGACACGATCCGAAGCATCTTCCCGCAAACGGGGTTCACCCGCGACGAGCGTGATGCGCACATCCGCCGGGTGGGCTATCTCGCGAGCAAGTTGGAACAGAACGGCGTGTTCGTCGTGGCATCGTTGGTATCACCGTATCAGGATTCTCGAGACTTCGTCCGCAGCCTCTGCCGGAACTTTATCGAGGTGTATATCTCCACGCCGCTCGACGAATGCGAGCGACGTGATGTCAAGGGATTGTATGCTCGCGCTCGCCGGGGCGAGATCAAGAACTTCACCGGCATCGACGATCCGTATGAATCGCCGTCCGATGCCGAGGTCGTGATCGACACGACCAACGTCAGCGTGGACGTCGCAGCTGCGCAGGTGTTGTCACAAATACAGATACGCGGTTAGAGGGCTCCATGGATCATTTGGATCAACTGGAAAACACGAGTGTTCAGATTCTTCGCGAGGCGTACGCGAATTTCAAACACCTGGGCATGCTGTGGTCGATCGGCAAGGACAGCACGGTGCTCTGTGGCTAAGCCGGAAGGCCTTCTTCGGCCACGTGCCGTTTCCGCTCATTCACATCGATACGTCATTCAAGATCCCGGAAATGATCGAGTACCGGGACCGGCTCGTCGCGGAGTGGCACCTCAACTTGATCTATGGGCAGAACCAGGTCGCGCTCGCCGAGAAGCGTACCTTTCCCGATGGCGCCGTCGACCGGCTCACCTGCTGCGGTCTGCTCAAGACCGAAGCGCTCAAGAACACCTTGAGCGGGGCAGTGGCCCCGGTATCGCTTCAATCACGTGAAGAAGACCTACGAACTGGACAGCAATACCGAGCCGTTCACGGGGGTTATCGTTGGAGCCCGGGCGGACGAAGAGGGCAGCCGGTCGAAGGAACGATATTTCTCTGCGCGGACGGACCAGAACGAGTGGGACGTTGCCGACCAGCCGCCGGAATTCTGGAATCAGTACAAGACCGAGTTTGCCCCGGGGACCCACGTGCGGATCCACCCCTTGTTGGATTGGACGGAGCTCAATATCTGGGAGTACATCGAGCGGGAGCAAATCCCAACGGTGTCGTTGTACTACGATCAGGGCGAAGGCAAGCGCTACCGCTCGCTCGGATGCTGGCCGTGCACCAATCCGGTCGATTCCTCAGCGTCGGATGTTGAACAGATCATCGAGGAGCTCCGCACGGGCAAGTTCGCCAACATCGCCGAGCGATCCGGCCGGGCGCAGGACAAGGACGACGGCGGCGGGCTGGAAACGCTCCGGCGTGACGGATATATGTAGTCCCAGCCGATCACTTCACCGCGAGCAATGCGACACGAGCGCGTGGAGGATCGGATCCAGGCCCATGGAGTCCGATGGCGCTCTCGCATGCCGGGAACCATGACCCATCGTGACCCCGTGCCGGCCTCTCTTGGCCCAGGTCACATCGTGTGCTGACGGCCGCTCCCGCGGGCCGGATCCAGAGCACATTCCTGCCCCAGCATCCGGTCATGGAGCAGGAGGGAAGGAGTCAGGGCGGGATTCGCCTCCGGGCAGCAATTGGTAAATGTCGATGTCCCCAAACCTTTCCACCTGCCGGTATTTCTGCTGTAACAGGGCGGCAAAAGCGGGAAAGTCCGTGACCGAGTACTCGGCACCCAGGATCATCTCGCTGAGCTGCCCCACCACGATGATTGCCGGGGGCGAAGCTTTCAGATCGTCCATGAATTCCGTCCGATAGGCCTCACGAATCTTCGTTCCCTCGCCCATGAACAGCGGCATGCTGTATCCGAATCGAGTCGGGGACCGTCGACCGCTCTGATAGAGAATCGACGCGTTCCAACCGAGCATTGCCACCGACGCGCTGTCCGCAGTATGACCCCGCAAGTACTGGGCTGCCCGCAGGTCGTCACCAGGGATTCCGAAGTGCGCGTAATAGGCCTCCTTCGTGGTCGAGCCTGTCGCATACCGGAAGAACTCGAAGACCTCCAGCATTGGATGCGTGGTAACGTGAAAGCACATGACGGCGGCAACAATGACCGTAAAGGACAATCTGGAGGAGCCGGCAAATTCCACTTTGGCTACCTGCCATACACCGGATGCAACCAACACGGCAATCGGAGGGGACACGATCAGCCAGTGATAGGTGTAGAACCGCCCTTGCACAATGACGGCGGCGACGCCGATTGCGAGCCAGATCAGGGTCAGGGTCGCCACGCGGATCGTCGTCGTCCTGAGAGTCCACCACCCGAAGACAGCCAACGGAAGCGCAACGGCAATCAGCGTTGCCGCTTGCCCAAAGAGGACTAGACCCTTCAGGCGGCCGGAGAGATTCAGCACACCGTGCAATGAGTAAGCCGACGCGGGATAGGTGTACAGGGCCTCGATTGCTTGTGGTAGCGCGCCATGGGCCGTGAACCATATCAGGGCGACGAGTGGCAGTAGGGCGGTACCGACCACGGCGGTGGCCGCGTTCCGAAGCGCGTCGTACCGCCGGCCTTCTCGGAAGTCGAGGAATGCCAGGGAGAGCGGGAGGAAGAGAAACACAGCGTATGGTAGCTTGACGAGAGCGCTGGCCCCGATGGCCAGTCCAGCCGCGCCCCACTGATGCCAGGGGCGCGAGTCGCCCTTGAGAGCCAACGGGAACAAGCCAATCGCGAGGAACATGCCCACCCAGCCGTCCGGCTGAGCTGTTTGCCAGTAGGCACCCTCTGCGTACCAAAACGCGTACAGAACGACCGTCCATCGTGCGACGGCTTTCGTGGTGAGCACGCGCACGAGGCGGAAGAGGGCCGTACAGCACAGGGCGAGCAACAGGATATCCAGAATCCGGATGCCCCACATGTTCCTGCCAAAGATGGTCTGCGCAAGAGCGAACATGTAATGGGTGAGGGGGCCCTTGATGTCCCACGCGTCCCGGTATGGGAGCCCTCCCTGGGTGATCACGTCTCCTACCCATGCGAAAAGGCCTTGGTCCCAGCCGAACGGCCAGCTCAGCATCGAGATGAGAACGAGCACCAGCAGGAAAGCGAGGAAGCGAAAGGCCCAGCGTGCGAAACGCGGTGCTGGGGGGTCGGCGGTGGCCTGGGTACGTGGATCGGATTTGTGCGAGGGAGTCATCGGCATAGATCCAGGAAGGACAGTGGAATGTACATGTGATGCCGGATCCACGTGCACTATCGTAGGAAGTTATCTATGAATGCTGTCGCCAGCTCTTCGATTGACCAGGTCCGGCCGCTACGGTTGAATTGCACCGTCTGGCGGCACCGTGCCCGGAAGAAAGGGACCGGCCAGGATGCTGACCCGCGTATCGCCATCACGTACGGGACCGATGACCCAGACAGGCCGATCGCTGAAATGGGCGACCACCGCCTGACGGTGAGCGTGTCCCGCGTCGAAGGCGTAGATCGTCGCCGAATCTCCCAATGTGCGCGGGTTCAAGTTGAAGGCGCTCTGATAGATCGCCCGGTCTTGGGCATGCACAAAGACCAGGGCGTGCTCGAATTGATTCCGCTGCGCGAGAAGTCGGATGGCTCCGCCCACGTCACGGTAGCGATAGTATTTCGTAGCGCTGCGCCAGGGGAGGACAGTGAGTACGGCGCAGAGGCTCGCTGCGACCACGAACACGCCGGTGCGATACATAGGAAGCGGATGATCGCGCCCCGCCCGTAGGCCAACCGCTTCGGCCCCACGAACAGTCAGCACCACAAGCGGAATGAGTGCCTGGTACCAGTAGCGCGGGCCGAGGTCGGGGCCACCGCTGAACCAATAAGCGCTGTGGCCCACGACGACCACAGTCACCAGAAGGATCATCAGCCAATCGGCGCGGCGTCGCTTTAGCAGCGGAAGGGCCACCACCGCCAATAGGAGCGACCCGCAGGCCCACCCGAAGAGGTCGAAATTGGCCATGAAGAGATTCTTGTTCGCGTTCAACACGACGTCCACGAAGCCGTGGCCGGGAAGCGGGTCGATGTTGGTCCAGGCAGGAATTCCAATGTGCGGACCGAATCCCAGGCGGTCGACTCCCGGCCCCCAGGTGCGGTCGGTCCACATCATGTGCGGAGCATACGAAGGGCTTCCGGTAAGCGCGGCGTTATAGGCGAAGACAATGGCTGCCACGCCAGCCGCCGACACGGCGTACACCAGCATGGAGCGCACACGCGCGCGAGATCCGCTCAAACCGACTATCCAGAGCAATGCGACGCTCCCCACCAACATCGCTTCGATCGGGCGCGTCAGAAACAGTGCACCGCTAGCCACGCCCGCCACCAGCGCCCATCCGGCCGTGGGACGCCGTCGTTCGAGTTCGACCGCGAGGAGCGTCAAGAGGCCGAAGGCCAAGGCCACGGCATGCCCCATGAACGACGAGGAAGTGAAAATGAACCACGGAGAGACTCCCAAGAGGCATACCGAGAGGTTGGCAATGCTCCGATCGTACAAGAGGTGGACCACACGATGGGCCACAAGGACGGTAAGACCGGCAATTAGTGGATTCACCAGCCACGGGAGGCCCACCAGCGCACCCAGAGCCAGCACGGCCGGCCATCCGGGAAAAGCGTATCCAAACCATCTCGGCCCGTCGACAATCGTTTCGGCAACATGGAAAGAAGCCGAGTCAGGCGGAGCCGGGAGAAAGAGCTGCCCGGTGGACAGATACTTGGCCTGGAACAGGTACGAGATGCTGTCGTCGATGTGAGGAACGCCCTCCATCACGAACCAGCTCACCAAGGCGGTCACCACCACCACCCATGCCGCGACGCCCCAGGGCAGGGAGCGATCCCAGGGCCGCAGTTCCTCACGAGTCGCATCCAGTGTCACATGGTGGTCCAGCCACGCGACCGTGCGCCTGAGAGGTTCCGCTGGAGCCACGCCGGCGACGAGGAGAAGGTTGAGTAGTCCAATGAGAATGACCCATGCCGCTAAGGCAAATTCTCCGACGGCTCGAGCCGCGCTCTCGGTCGGCACAACGATGGCAAACGCGAGGAGCCCGAGGACCCCCAGCGTGAGGAGCAGTCCACGGGGCCCGCTCCCCAGCAACGACCGAGCCACGCTCCGGGCATGAGTGCTGACGGTAGGCCATGTCCTGACAGCCAAGACGATGCACACGATCGCTTGGATGGTGAGGATGCCCAGCACGAGCGTCGGGGCCTCGAGCAGGCGGCTCCAGGGGACGTAGTGTTGGTAGATGGCGTACCGGGGTGCGTCGATCAGCTGGAGCGCGCTGGCCTGGCCGGCGGCCGCGAGTCCTATGAGCGCCGTCATCGATCGCCACGGGCTCTCCCACATCAGGGCCAGCGCCAACAGCGCCGCACCGCTGACGAGCATCGGCAGGACGGTGGGATCGTAGTCGACGGCAGATGGCAGCGCGCGCCATCGGGTAACCGCCACCCACAGGCCGATGAGCCCTAGGACGGATAGCCCTCCTCGGTAGAGCCCTGAGAGCGCAGGTCGCCGTGGCGCCATCGCTCTACCTCGAGCCTCCGACTGATACGGGGAACCAGCGCGATCGTTCCGGCCAGAGAAGATCGAGGCTCGTCCGGTAGGTCACCATGAGGGACTCCATGTCGTCTACGTTAGCGGCCTCGCGTGGGTCAGCCTCGATTTGATACAGCTCTTCCACGCCGTCCCCATTTCTGATGTAGTGGTACGGGGCCTCGACGAGCGCGCTCATGATGCCCCTGGTCGAGGGGAACCATTCCGGCTGATTGGGAGCTGGGCGGAGCCCCGCAAGAAGGGGAGATAGGGTGATCACTGAATCCAGGCTGGAGTCGACTGTTCGCACCAACGAAGAGCCAGGGATAGAAGCGTCCGCGAGGCCGAGTAAGTCCAGCGCCGTTGCCGGGAGATCTCTCAAGCTGACGTATTGATCGACCACCGCGGCGGAAGGCAGGCGCGGCGGGTAAGTCATGAGCAACGGCACATGTAAAGTCGGAGCATATAGGCTGTTGCCGTGACCGAACAGATCATGCTCGCCAAACAATTCACCGTGGTCTGATGTCACCATGACGACGGTATTCTGCAGGAGGCCACGGCGCTCGAGTTCCTCGAACAGCCTGCCGAGTTCCGCATCCATGTACGCAATCGCCGCCTCGTAGGCACGCTCCTCGGCGTGGCGTTCGATCTCGGACATCGCTCGTTTGCGCGATCGTTCCGCCATGCGCGGGCTGAGCTGCAGGATGAGGTTCTCGTCCCGTTCAGCGGAACCGCCGAAGACCGTGTCGAACGGCGGGGGAGGGAGAAACGGCTCGTGTGCGTCGTAGTAGTTGAGAAAGGCAAAAAATGGCCGGGGCGCCCCGTCTCCCACCCAACGCAGGAAGGCGTTGGTGATGTCTGTGGCGGTCTTTCGCCCGAGGATGTCGTGATATCCGATGGCTGCGCGGAACGTCGGATTGTTGACGATAATCCGGCCGAGGGAGGAACTCATGACAATTTCGGACAGGGAAAGCGGTATGTCCTCATAGTGGACGAATCCCTGCGCGATCCCGGTTTCTATGGTGCAGTACTGCAGATTGGCAACGAATCCGGCGGTGGCGTATCCATGGGCGGCCAGGACTTCGGCGAGGGTCGTGTGCTCGGCATCCAACGGCGCGGTCCATCCCGCGTTGAGTTCACTTGGGTAGAGGCCGGTGAACATGGTCAGGTGCGAGGGGAGGGTCCACGGTGACGTCGCGAATGCGTGTCGAAAGAGGACTCCCCGCTGCGCCCAGCGCTCGAGATGAGGTGTGTTGGCCACGGGGTGACCATAGAGCCCGAGGCTCATGGCCCGGACAGTGTCGAGCACGATGAGGAGGAGGTTCGGCGCGTCAGCGGTGGCCTGGCCGAGCGCGGAGACCGCACGGCGTTCCCGCACGGCACCCCACCCCATCGCCCCTATGGCGAGACAAAGCGTACCGACGACGCCCACCCGGACAAGGCGTCGGGCGACGCGCTGGAACCCGGCGATGCGACCCGTCAGTACCCGTGTTGCCTGGACCGCAATCCCCAGCGCGAGAATCACGATGGCGACGCGATGGAGCGCTGGGAAGAAGAGGAAGAAGAAACTGAAGGCGCTCACGAGCCCGAGCACGAATATCGAGACGCGCGGCGTGACCAGTCGTGGACGTACCCGAGCAGCAATGCTGAGCGCGATGCCGAATGGGAGGAGGAACAACACGTAGGAAAGCGGGGTCATCCACGTGACATGGATGTTGACGGCAATGAACTCGTGCTGCAGGAACTTTCTTTGCCCGATGACGATGATCTCGGCGATGCCTGTGAGGAACGCAAAGCATACGGCCACGAGGATGGGGAATGTCGCCCCCGCGTGGGGTGGGGTGGAACTCTCGACCTCGAGACCCATACGCTGCATAACGGCCTGCACTCCTAGGGTTTGGCGGTCAGATACCCGGCGGATTCACCCAGGCTCCAGGCGAAGAGCAGCGCCGTGACAATGGGCCACGCTACCGCAAGCCTGCCCAGGGCACGGAGCCTGACGAGTTGGCCGCGGACAATCCGGAAAAACAAGAGCCCTGGCAGGAACGGTGCCACTATTCCAAATATCAGGCGCCGGGTGAGTGTCATCTCGCGTGCCCGCGTATAGGCAAAGAGACGCCCCCAGCCAAGCCGCTCGCGAAGAAGGGCCGCCAGCCGAAGCGTGCCGCGCACTTGATCAACCACCAGGTCCGGGTGGAGATAGAGGATTTCGCCCGCCCGTTGAAGCGCCCAATGCACCGTCGTCTCATGGTATCGAGTGGCCCAGAGTTCCCGCGTCGCGTCGAGCACTCGGCGCTTGTAGCAGATATTGACGTCGGAAACATACTCTCGCGGTCCCGCTTCAAACGGTAACTGGTACCGGCCGAAATCACAGAAATACACCGCCCAATTCAACAGCCGGTCGCGTCCATTCTCGATGGCGCCGCCGATCACCGCGTGGGGGAGCCTGGCATGCAGTTCCACAGCCACGCGGGCCCAATTGGGGCGGGGGACTCCACGGTCTTCCAGGATGGCGATCAACTCTCCCGTCGCGGCCGCCAGGCCGGTCGCACGCCTCCGGTCAAACAGCTCGTGCTGCCCCGCCGCGCTCGAGTTGTCGCGCTCGGTCGAGACGGCACCCATCGGGAGGAACAGCACCGACGGGTAGCGCGGAGCCAGGCCCGACACGTCGGCCGTCGCATCGTCATAGGGCACGATGACTTCGAGCGTTGGCGGATGGTCCTGCTGCTGGAGAGCGTCGAGGCATCGTTCGAGCGCCTGCCCCCCGTCCACCACGGTGACGACCACCGAGAGGAGAGGCGTGCTCACAGCATGACGTCCGCCACCCGAGCCGCATTAGCCATGAGGGTGAACGTCAGGTTCTTTGCGGGTAGAAACGGCAACACGGAGCCATCGACGACATAGAGGTTCTCGAAGTCATAGCTCTGGCACGATGGTGAGCATGCCAATGGCGTTGGCCGCGCTGCCATGGGCATTGTGCCGGCGTAGTGAACACTCGACCCCCGGGGAAGCACCTGCGTCATGCCCGGCGGGACGAAACAGCCGAGTTGTCGAAGTGACTTCCGAAGGGTCCGTTTGACCCGCATGAGGCGCTGAGTCTCTCCTGGAGGCTCCGAAGCATAGCGAATGACGAGTTCGGTGCGATCGGTACCTTCAATCGGACGGATCGTCACGAAATTGTCTTGACGACGCTCATCGTGCAACCAGACGTTCGCCACGCCAAGCGCCGCGTGCGCTGTGCGGAACAGTCGACGCGACGCTCGGAGATCGAGCGGGATGTTCTGAATGATAGGATGCACGGCACTGGCCTTCAGGGTGGTGATTTGGCCGTGCACGTACGCTCGCGCCTGTTCCGCCCGGATGCCAAGTGCGAGTTGATGGAACTGATAGGTGGCGGTGTTGACCGGATGGCCTAAGAGGCTGGTATTGACGAAGGGCATCATGATCTGACGGTTGTCCATGAGGCCATGTAGTCGTTCGACCCGCCCAGTCGCTCGGTAGATAGAATCGAGGATGAGCTTTGAGGTGCAGAGCGTGCCTGCCGCCAAGACAAACCGGTCCGCGGTGAACGTGTGACGCCGACCCTCGTCGAGTGCGGTTGCGACCAAGGCGGTCATGCGGCCCGACGAATCGTAGCTCAAGTGCTCGGCCAGCATCCCTGGGAGATACCGAAACCCGCTGCGACCCTGCAGTTCATCCAAGGTCGTGGATGGCGCGTAGATCGCGTTCCGAGGACACCCCCAGAGACATCGGCCAAGGTAATCGCAGGCCTCCCGTCCTCCGTGGTCCCGGCTCAGGGTCGCGACCCGCGACCGCCCGAGATAGAAGTCGAGTCGCCGATTCAAGTGCTCCCGGCGCATGGCGTAGCGGTTCAGAAGCCGTTCTGCGTGGGGATCCAGCTCGAGAGGCTCCTGGTAGTGCGGATCCCAGGGCGAGAACTGGGCGATATCGTCCTGGGCGGCAGAAATTCCGATCCGGCGGGCCACGGTGTGGTAGTAGCGTTCCAGCGCCGCGTACTCGAAGGGAAAATCGCCGAGGTCGTCGTTGTTGAACGCATACACACCGCCGGTCCATGCCTCGGCCAGGCCACCTCGGGCGAAGGAAATGAGTGGCTCGAAACCCGTCCCCGTTGCCGCGAATGTCGTTGGAGCGGCGAAGACATACCGCTTACTCGGAGGAAACCCGTAATACTTCGCATCGGCGGAGGGATAGACGACGGTCTCGGCGCTGGGGCCAAGGAAGTATGCCACGGGATCGTCCAGCTGTTCCTTGAGCTGGTCGAATGTGGCCGCCGCGAGGGGCTGAGCCGGTTGGGTGTATCCCACGTCCAGCATCATGACCTCATGGCCCTTGTCGAGTGCCGTGAGGGCAAAGTGAACGCCGCTTGCGCCCGAGCCGACAACCAGGACCTTAGCCATTGGATGGTGCCGATTCGGTGCGGCGGTCGGAGCTGCTGAGGGCTCCGAGAAGATGCGCCGGGCCAAACACGAGCATTGCCACTGGCAGCCGTACTGCGAACCCAAGTCCCAGCACGACGAGGCCGAGAAATACATACAGGCGCTTCGTGTCCTTCGATCCGCCCATGTCCGAATGAAAGGAAGGACTGCTCTCGAGTATGGCGGCAAGCAGCACGAGCTTCTGCCTGAGAGGCCCGCTCTGCCGGAAGATGCGGGCATAGGTGTCCGCTATCCACGCCGGCAACACGCCTCGGCGCGCCACCTTCAACAAGAGTGCATCAATGGGAAGGTTTTCCGCTCCGTTCAGATAGGGAATGACACGATGACCTTGGTGATACTTGTCCACGACATAGTCGCTTGGCGCCCGGGACAGGAGATACCGGGTGAACGTGTTGGCCTCCCGACGGAGCGGCTCTGCCGAGGGTGTGCGGGTTGACAGGGTCACGTTGATCGCTTGACGACGTCGAGCATTCCATCGATTGCCGTCATGTGCGGTCGGACTCTGTCGACCAGCGGATGCCGGTCCGCAGTACTATCGTTGGCGAATGCGGCGAGCTGGCCGGCGCTGAACGGCAAGAGTGGCAGCAGAACCGGCTCGACCGCCCCAACCAGGGTGCGGAGCAAGCCGAGCGGAAGGTGTAGAAGACCGCCGGACCGGCCTCGCACACGCGCCCGGATCCGGTCGAGCAAGTCGCCAAAGCTCAACCTGCTTGGTCCTCCTGCCTCGATAATATCTCCGTCCCATGACGCCTGGCTCGACGTCTCCACCAGAATCTCGGCTACATCATCGACATCGATTGGTTGCACCAAGACCTTGCCAGGTCCAAACACGATGCCGACTGGGCCTTTGACCAGCTTGATGAGCCCGCGAAGCACCGGGCTTTCTGCGCCGAATACCAGTGTCGGCCGGACGATGACCCAGGCGGGTCCGGCGGCCTTGACGATGTGCTCGGCCTCCAATTTGGATTCCGCGTAAGCATAATGACGTCGATCTGGAAATTTGGCGGCGATGCTGCTGACGTACACGATGCGGGCTGTTCCAGCATGCGCGGCATGCTCCACCAGCGAGCGTGTCCCCTCGACATTGACCCTGGTGAACACCTCGGGGCGCTCCTTGCCCGTTGCCGCCGCGAGATGGACGATGGTCTGCGGCGTCAGCCAAGGCCGCGTGGTAGGAGGCCGGGTCGGTGAGGTCGCCGCTGAGGTACCTCCAGCCGGGTTGCAGGGGAACGCCGGCAGCGATCCGCTCCGGGCGTCGGGAGAGACACGTGACCGCCCGGGCGGGGCCGCGCGCAAGCCGCCGGAGCAGGCTCTGGCCCAAAAACCCGCTCGCTCCCGTGATGAAGAGCGAGGTGTTGGGTGCCGACTCCGTCATGTCATCGCAAGGCGACTACGCGACCGTGCGCTTGGACGGCACGCCTCGGGCCACGGTCCGAGGGAAGATGCTGGTGCGAATGAGCATCCAGCGCAGGCGAAGCACGCCTTTGATGTCTTCCCAGGCTGTGCGAGCGATCTTCACTCGGCTATCGTCGTCCTCGATCCATTCGACCGGTATGTCCTTGACGCGGTACCCCTGCTTCTCGGCCAGGACGAGGAGTTCGGTATCGAAGAACCACGACTCGTCCTTGATCTGGGGGATGATCTCGTTCACCGCCCGCCGGCTGACCGCCTTGAAGCCGCATTGGGCGTCACTGAACGAGGTCCAGAGCACCGCCTTGATCAGGAGGTTGTAGGTCCGCGAAATGAACTCCCGGGAGGAACTGCGCGTGGTGCGCGAGGCTTTCATGAGCCGGGATCCAGTCGCGACGTCGTATCCCTCCTCGAGAATCGCGCCGATGAGCTTGGGGAATGCCGGCAGTTCGGTCGAGAGGTCGACATCGGTGTAACACACAACGTCCGCGTCGCTCTGGGTCCACGCGTACCGGAGTGCCCGGCCCCGCCCGCGTTGGGTGAGGTGGAGGAATCGGACATCGTCGAACTGATCGGCGAGCCGGCGGCCAACCGCATCAGTGCCGTCGGTCGAGCCGTTGTCGACGATCAAGACCCGCCAGTCGTACGGAAGATGATCTCGGAGGAAGGTGCGTACCGTCTGGACGCTCTTCTCGAGAACGTGCGCCTCGTTCAAGACGGGGATAACGATGTCGGCGCGCGAGCGCGCTGTGCGTTTGGTTGAGTCTTGTGTCATGCGGTGACTCACTCCCTCGGTCGGACGTTGTGGCGGCGTGGCCCACTGTTGTGGATTCGCGACACGGAAGTGGCCCCGTTCGGTTCCTGCCGGTGGTTGTCCGTCAGTCGAACTAGACATAACATATTATGGATCAATAGGTTACACAACTCTGACTCACGGTTGGACCTCTCCGCTCCCCCGGGAAAGAGCAATATCAGTACCAGTCTTCGGTAGGTTAGGGGCTCGGATGGGGCCTTGCCGATGTCCGGCCGACCCTCCAAATGGCAAGAACCGCGAGGCCCCCGAGCCCGAGCAGCAGGAATGGGGCAATGCCCGCGGCCGGGCTCTCAGCGTAGCTCGTTGAGGCTCGGGAAAGGGTGGTCAAGGCTGGCAGCTGAATCCCCTGGGACACGATGGTCTCGAGCACTCCCATGATGCTGCGATCTGGATAGGGCACGCGCACTATCGCCATGGCCCAGGCCAGCGCGAAGGAGCCTATCCCCACGGGCCAACTGATCCAGCGCGGCAGCCGGATCAATACGGCAATCGTGAGCAGCGTAAGCAACGGAACCACCGGGATCACATAGCGAATACCCGTGATGTACTGCAGTTGGGTGTACTGCACCGCACTGAAGAACACGAGATAGGACAGCGCTATTCCGAAGAGCGTCACGGTCTCCCGCCATGGGATGATGCTGATGCCCTTGATATTGAGCCATGGGGCGAAGAGGGCGAGCGACAGCGCCGGGGCGGTGATGAAGAGGCCGAAACGCGGATCGAGCAGGAGCGTCCAAAACAGCTCTTCCTGTGGGCCGGTGACACCTTGGTATCCGAGATTGCTCCATTCAACCGGAGGCATGTGGTGCTGCGGGGGATAGAACGGAGTGCCGAAGGCCGACCACTGATAGAACCAGAGGAGCAGGATGGGACCCACCGCCCCGAGGCTGTACCAGGCAGCGGCTTTGAGGCCCGTGGTCCAATCCTCGCGATGACAGTATCGCCACACGGCATAGAGCCCACACAGTCCGACTGCGAGCGCCCCGCTGTAGTCGCAGAGGAGGGCCATCCCGGCGCAGAGCCCACCCCACACCAGCCGCGTGCGTGTCCCGAGGCGGAACTGCTGTCCCGGATTCCACAACAGAGCGAACGCCACGAAGCCGAAGATCGCAACGGCCAGATTCTGATTCAGATATCCGGTTCGAAAGAAGATCGGGGTGCCCAACGCATAGAACAGCGCACCGGCGAGCGAGGGAGCGGACCGCAAGCCAGTGCCAAGAAGTACACGGTACATGATCACTGCGCCGAAGGCGCTGAGCGGCGCCATGAAGAGCACCACCGTGATGAGGCCTACGAGGCCGAACTTGATGTCCAGCCCCCGCTTCCTCACCTCCTGATAGAACCGCACGCGGGCCGGGCGAAGATCCTGAAAGCGAGCGCGTGCCGTGTCCCCCTCGGCCGACCGGGCAGCCACGACCCTCCGGACGATGGGATCGGTAATGGGGCGCAGGAGGAAATAGGGAATGGCGGCCATCATGGAAATGCCGGGGTTCGCTCCGTGATAGGCATGTCCGTCCGGGAGTTGAAAGATGTCCGGATGTAACCCGTAGTACTCGTCGAGGCGGAAGCTTCCCTGCTCGGCGATGCTGACGACCAGGTAATGCTCTCGGGCGAAATCCGTCGCAACATGCAGGCTGAAGATCACCCAACACGTCAGGAACAGACGGATCGCAATCCCTCGTGCAGGCATCATGGGCTCTGATGCGCCTCGAGGCTTACAGCCTTGCCCGAGGCAGTGCTCCGGTACACCGCGTCGGCGATTTCCACGGCGCGAAGCCCGGCGACTCCATCCGCCAGCGGGACACGGTTATCTCCGCCGAGGAGCTTCACGAAATCCCGAAGCTCGTCCTGGAACGAGATGAGCGCGGTAGAAGTCCAGCTCTTGAGCTTCTCGCGTAGGATGATCTCCGGGTACAGCTTGATCTGGCGCTTTCGAGGCCCTCCGGGCTTCTCCTGGGTGATCAGGAGATTGAACATCGGAGCGTAGTACCCACGCACCATGCCACGGTCACCATAGGCTTCCACATGGAAGCGGTACCCCTTCCATTCGGTCCATGTCGCCTGATACACGGCAGGAATGCCCGCGGGGCTCTTGAGGACGGCGATGGCATTGTCCTCCGAGCCCACGATCTTCCAGATATTATTGCTCGCAAACCCGTAGACCTCGGTTATGTCGCCGAGTAGGTATCGAGCCAGGTCCGTCATATGGATACCGACGTCCATCATGGCCCCACCGCCGGAATCCGGAGCCCGATATTGCCAGTCGGCGCGGAAATTGGCGAGACCGTCATGCCCGCCGAAGATGCGGAGGTGGTCGAGTATCCCGATGCGGCCCTCATCAATGGCCTGCTTCAGGAACTTGATGCAGGGGTAGTACCGGTGGTTGAACCCCACGGCGAGGTGTGCGCCGGTTCCGGCCGCCGCCGTCAGCATGCGACGGCACGACGCAGTAGAGTTTCCCAATGGCTTTTCGCACAGCACGTGTTTTCCGGCGCTCAGTGCGGCCGTGACCTGTTCCGCATGGTCTGGCAGCGGACTGGACACGATCACCGCATCGACCGGGGTCTCGAGCAACTGCCGGTAATCCCGGAAGACCTTGGCCTGGGTCCCGCGGGCTGCGCGTTCCGCGTGCTCGGGCTTCGGATCTGCCACGGCGATCAGTGCGGTATCCGGATTGTCCCGGATGCTCTGTGCGCGAAGCGTGCCGATGATTCCTGCGCCAATGACACCGAATTGTATAGTCACCGCTGCTCCTCCGGTCCAGTCAATCCTCTACCACGTGAGTGGCAAAGGTTTCGCGATACCTCTTCCACGACGATTGATCGAATCCTGCAGGTCCCAGACAGTCAGCGGCCGCGTACGCCATGGCCAGGGCATGGTGGGTGTTGTCATGGGCAAAGAGGCCCTGACGGCCATAGCTCAGCATGTTGGGTAACGACGACGCCCACTGATCGAGGGTCTCGAAGGCGCGCTCATAGCCGGTCACGTAGATCGGGTATGCCTGTTGCAACCGCCTCACATGAACCCGCGTCGGCGGTGCGGGAAGCGGAATGCCCGCCCGGTCCAGATCGACCGCGATGAGATTCCCGAGGCTCGCTTCGTCCATGGCCCAGCACTCGTCGGTGACGGCGCAGGGGAGTTCCGCGCACAACGTCGTCTTCCCGTGCGGCTCCTCGAGCGCGGCGTAGTTCTTGGGCTCCGACATCCGCGTCATGCGGGTCTCGACCCCGGGGAAATAGTGGGCGTCGAATTCGGTGAATCGGTCGACCGGGAGCTCGAGATAGACCAGAATCATCGCGCGGAACCGAAGCGCGGCTGCCGCCTCCGCGACAGGGCGCGGCGCCGGTGGACTCATTGCGCGAGCCAAGACGGGAATCGGGATGGTCGACCAGAGGTAATCGGCGTTGACCGTTTGGACCTCGCCGTCCCGGCCTGCTTCCACCACCCACCCCTCGCCCGAGCCGCTTCGTCGGGTGAGCTTGGTGACCGGGTGTCCGAAGCGAAACGTGGCGCCTAGGTCGCGCGCAACAGTGGCGTACGCCTCCGAGATCTGACCGTACCCGTGGCGCGGGTAGTAAAACCGGCCGCTTCCCGGCGGCTTGAAGCCCGGCACGGCGTTCATCACCTTCCGAATGAGTTTGCCGAAGGAGCCGGCCGACACGCGGCGGCGGGCCTGGATGGCGGACAATTCCTCTGGATCGCACCCCCAGATCTTGCGGGCGTAGGGGAAATAGAAGTCGTGACAAATGGTGGGGCCGAGGTTCGCCAGCAACACGCCGGCAAAGGTGTCCTCGGTATCGACCGACTGTCGGAGCAGCTTTCGGACGGCATCGCGCGCCGTTCCGAGGGCGAAGCCAGGGTCCAGTCGCAGCACGAGGTCGATAGGGGTGAGTGGAAAGTGGATCCACTTTCCCCGCAGGCGAATCCGGCCGTGACGCGGCCGATCCAAGAGATCTTCACCCAGTAGCCGGCGAATGTCGGCCAAGATGGTTGGATCACATGCCGGGTGGAGCCGATGGCTGCCGTAATCCAGTCGCTGGCCGCCAGCTTCGAAGCTGGCGGCATTGCCGCCGACCACGGCATGCTGCTCGAGAACTGTGACGCGAGCCTTGGCAAGACGGCGGAGTTGATAGGCTGCTCCGACTCCGGCCGGCCCGGCGCCGAGGATGACCACATGGGGTTCAGCCATGTGAGGAAACCTTAGCCGAACGCCACACCGACTCGCTCACGCCCGCCTCAGAGCCTGACCTACGGAGCACCAACCACAGCAGCCCCCCGAGGAGCCCGCCCGCAATCAGCACGGACTGCCACACCAACGAAGCGGCAACACCCACCGACGGTCGAACGCCAAAGGGGACCAGCAAGGCGGCGAGCGTGGCCTCCCGGACCGCGAGCCCGCCGAGGCTGATCGGGAGCAGGCTAACGACTTTGGCCAGCGGCCAGACGAGGAACCACACCGCAAGCGGGACTCGGATGCCGACGCCCGCGCCGAGCGCGGCGTTGAGCAGCACGAACCCGCCCTGGATCGTCAGGGAGAGGGCGAGGATGGTGATGGCGGTTCCGGGCCGGCGCGAGATCCGGCGGATCGCGACCATGCTCCGGGCGACATGGCGTCGGACCTTCTTGGGCCATTTCGCGAGCGGCCGGCGCAGCGCCAAGGGCAAGGCGATGACGGTCACCAACACCCCGATCACACCGGCGAGGCCAAGGAGTTGCGCCCAGAGCCCTGGGAGGGCGGTGCGGGCGGTGAGTGCACCGGCGGCGACCAACAGGCTTAGGGCGACGACATCGCTCAGTCTATCGACCACGCCACCCCACACGGCGGCCTCGGGACGCCGTGTCGCCTTGGCGGCGAGCGCCGCTCGAAGCACGTCGCCGCCGACGATGCTCGGCAGACACAGATTGGCGAAGAGTCCGGCCGCATAACACTTGGCTCCATCGAGCGCGCCAAGCCCGCCTCGCCCGGCGTTCACCGCGAACCGCCACTTGAACACACCGATCGCGTGCCCGAGGACGAACCCACCGAGAACACCGAGCCAGAGCGGGGCCGAGAGGCTCGCGAATGCCGTCCGCAGCTCGTGCCACGGCAGAACGACGAGCAGGACCGCGAGTAACCCCGCGCTCAACGCAACGCGGTGCCACAGTTTCATCGGTGCATCGCGATCCGCGCGTTTTGGTCTGCCAGAAGCCCGACCGACCAGACGAGCAGCGCACCGAGCAGGGCGAGCACCGCGCTCTCGGACAGGTTGTCCCTGGTGACATCGAAGGCGAACTTGGCCAGGCCGGCCAGCGCGAGGATGCCACCCAATGGCAGGAACACCCGCAGCGGATTGAAGAAGACAATGGTCCGGAGGATGAGCAGCGTGAAGTCGTACGCGTGCCGGGGCCGGATTTTGGACTTCCCGAGCCGGGGGTGGTAGTTGATCTGATGATAGGCCACCGGGTGCCCGTTACAGGCGGCTGCCAAGGTGATCGTGGTCGTGAACGAGAACCCGTCGGGCAGGAGATGTGCGTACCGCTGGACCAGAGACTTTCGCATGAGCCGGAGCCCCGAGTTGATGTCCGGCAGTCGTTCTCCTGCCAGGTAACTGGCCAGCCAGCGCAAGAACCACTTCGCTGGGCGGCGCACCAGCGGGATCTTGACGTGTTGCCCGGTCCGGGCTCCTACCACCATTTCGTGTGACGGGGCAAGCTCGAGCAGGGCGGGGATCGCGGCGGCCGGATAGGTGCCGTCCGCATCGGTAATGAGAATCCATTCGTGCCGGGCCGCCTCCACACCCAACTTGAGCGTCGCCCCGTAGCCGCGATTCCGAGCCCGGCGGAGCACCCGGACCCCCGTGGTGGCCGCGGCCTCGGCGGTGCCGTCGGTCGACCCGTCGTCAACTACGAGAATCTCGTAGGACCACCCGGTGTCTTGCAGTGCCTGCTCGACTTCCCGGACCCCATCGGCCACATGACCGGCCTCGTTGAAGGCTGGAATGATGACCGAGACCGCCCGCTTCAAGTTTTCGAGGCTGGTATCGCTGACTTCTTCGATCCTGCTCGGAGCGGGAGAGCCTACGTGTGTCATCGCGTCACCATTACAACGACGGACCCGCCCCCAATTGTACCGGGGAACACGGCCGCCGTGTCGTATGAGGTTTGGAGATGATACCAAATGTCCGGTTGAACGGCCGACAAGCGGACAGGGAAAGTATACAGCACCCACGTCCGCGTGTGACTCTGCTCGATGGTGCGAAGGGCCTCAATGCTCGCGACGGAGTCCCAGCTTCGGTTCAGGAAGTCCCGGTACGGGTAATTCGTCAAATCGACAGTCACGACCGCATCATTGCTTCCCATGGAGGTCTCGACCAGCTCTGCGGCCCCGGCGAAATCCTGTTTTGGTCCCCATGCCCGCGGCACGGTGAGTGCGCTCAGCAGAGCGACGGTACTCGCGAGACCCGTTGCGACAGCACGGGCGCGGGCAGGCACGAGGGCGTCGCTGATAGCGAAGATACCGCGGATCGCTATGAGCACGCCGAATCCTGCCGAGAAGAAGAAAAGCCGCGGCCACAGATTATGAGCAAGCATCACTGCCGCTGCTGCGGTGAGAACCGCCGGCAGCACCATGAGGACGGCAACCGGTGGGCTCCGGCGCCAGAAGCTCACCCAACCGCTCGCGGCCACCACCAACCCCATCACGAGGATGATCGGCCCCCCGGGGAACCCCGTGCTCAGCCCACGGAGCGACTCGGTCAGAAGCCAGATGGGGTTTTGCCATTGGGTGGCATGGCTCGGGCCTCCAGATCCCAACAGCGTCCCGGCCAGCTGGGGCAACACCAGCGCGTACAAGGTCAGGGAGAAGCTCCCGGCGCAGGCGAGCGCCCACAGTGTGGGCAGGACGGCGGCGCGGGTTGCCTCGCGGCGATTGTGCCAGACGAGAACCATCCAGATGACGGCGTGAGCTGCAACCACGAGGACTGCCGTCAAGTGGACGTAGATGGCCAGCGCCATGCTCAGTCCATACCAGAGGATGGCTCTCCACGTTGGCTGTGCGGTGGACACGAGCCTGAGAAACGCGGCGGTTCCCACCAGTGTGCCCAACAGGAGTCCGGTGTACCCTCGGGCATTTTGGGAGAACCAGACATGGTGGTAAGAGACCGTGAGGAGTGCAGTGGCCAGGAAGGCCTCCCGCTGCGAGGTGACCCGGCGACCGAATTCGAAGAGGGCCCAGATGCTCAACACGCCGAGGACGGCGGCCGGTAGACGAAGCGCGAAGGCGCCTTCCCCGAACGTCATCACGGACAGTTTCGCGAGCAACGAGTAGAACAGGTGGTTGTTCTGGCTATCGTAGGTCGAGATGATGTGGCTCAGTGGATACCGGACGTAGTCAACCAGGGTCTGAATCTCGTCGAACCACAGCCCGCCCCCGAGGTGGGAGAGACGGAGCAGAGCGGCGACGAGCAGGGTGATTCCCAGGGCAAGCTGCCAGACCGGTTCCCTGGGCGAGCGGGCAATCGGAAGGGGCGTGGCCAAGGGGCGTTCGACCGAGTGCCAGGGCCCGGTCCGCCAGGCGGCGAGCGCCAGGAGGGCTAGGGTCAGGAGGATTCCCTTGAGCAACCAGACGCCGGTGATCAGCGTGCCCTCGACGACGCCCGACCCGCCTGCCAACAGCGCGGCCAAGCCGCGGACTGGGAGGGTCAGCGCGACTAAGGCCGAGACGAGGGCGAGACTGATCGCAAATGGTTTCATATCTGGGAGTTAGGGAGCCATGACGGGCCAAGTCTCAGCAATGTCCGTTCCACCGCTCTGACCACGCGCTGTGCCGGTCCATGGAAGGAGAAGTTGTGGCGCAATCGCAACGGTCAAGGCTACGGCCTTGGCGAAAACGGCTCGAGCTCCCCGGCGCGGACCGGGCCTTGGATCACCCGATAGCCTCCGCCGGTCCTGCTTGGACCTTCAACCAGCCAAATCGGCCGGTTGGCGTAGTGGGCGAGAATCGAGTCGCGCACTTCCGGCGTCCTGTCCCAGGCATAGACAGGGCCGTCCGCTTCCCAGTCGAGGGAGTTATACACCGCGGCGGAATGGTAGTCGGGATGGCGTTTTCCTTGGATGAGCACCAGGCTCCGCCCGAACCCTGCCTCCCGGGCCAGATGGGTAATGCCCGGCCTCATGCCCCGGTAGTGGTGGTACTTGTCGATCGCGCGCCAGGGGACAAATGTCACCAGCGCCATAGCGGAGAGGGTGAGTACGCCAAGGACGACTCGCCGCTCTGCGAACCGGGCTTGAACGAGGTCCGCGAGAATGATGGCCCCTCGCGCCGTGAGTCCAACGCACGGAACGAGGATCAGGTACCAGTAGCGGGCGCCAAAATCCGGACCGCCGCTGAACCAATAGAAACTGTGGATTCCGACCACTGCCAAGGCACTGGTCAGGAGGAGGTGGTCGCTTCGGTTCATGCGTCTGGAAAACACCGCCAGCAGGACGAGTAGCAACGACCCTGTGGCCCATCCAAACAACTCGACGTTGGTTGCGAAGAGGTTGAAGTTGGCGTTTACCACCACGTCGACGACCCCGTGTCCGGGTAACGGGTCTAGCCCGCTCCATCCGACACCGCGTTCGGGTCCGAAACCGAGGGCATTGGTCTTCGGGCCATAGAAGGCGTCAAAGTACTCCATGACTGGGAATACTCGCGCCACTCCGGTGAGGGCCTGGTTGTACCACAGGTTCACCAGCCCTCCGCCGGCTGCTGCTGCGATCATGCCGGTAATGGCGCCGATCGAGAGTCGCTTGCCTCCGAGACCGATGCTCCAAAGGCCCAGCAGTGCCGCCACGACGAGCGCATCGAGTGGTCGAACCAGGCTGATGACGCCCATTGCCCCACCTGCAAGCCAGGCCCACCTGGCGTGGCCGGATGCTCGGCAAGCCTGGACACCGAGGGCCGCGGTGAGGGCGCATGTCAGGGTGAATTGGTGGGCCATGAAGCTCATGGCCAGGAACAAGCTCCAGGGGGAGCAGGCCAGGAGTACCGCTCCCATGCGGGCGGTTCTCCGGTCGTACAAGCGGCCAAGAAGGACGTAGGCGAGCACCACGTTGAGCGCGGCCAAGAGGGGATTGACGATCCAGGGCGCTCCCATGCGGACGCCCAACGCCAAGATCGCCGGCCAGCCGGGCGGGAATACCGAGTAGACCTTGTCGGCCCCGAAATAGAGCAGATCGACGCTGAATCCCCCCAGCACCGGGGGAGGCGGCAGCCAGAGCATTCCCGCGGCGAAGGTGCGGGCCTGGATCAGGTATGCCACTTCGTCCGGCACGTGGGGGTGGCGCTGATAGGAGAGAAGGGTGAGGGCCAGGCTCACGACCAAGGTGAATGCGGCGGCCAGGAGGACGAACCGATCGACGCGGGCGCGCCCGTCCTCGGGCGTGACATGGTCGAGCCCGAGTTGGCCGAGACTGGCAAGACGCCCGGATTCGAGCGCGGGGCCGGGAATGGCCCAGACCGCGAGGAGGATCGTTCCCAGAGCAAGGGCCTGGGCGTATGTAGCAAGTACGAGCTCGGTCACGGTGGTCGTTATCGATCGCGACACGGTCGCGCTGGCGAGCGCGACGAGCATGCCGATGGCGACGACTCGCCAGGGCCGGAATGAGCGGCCGATCCAGGTGCGGATCGGAGGCCAGCGCCGGGCGATGCCAACCACGACCAGGACGGTCTGTAGGCCCAACCATCCGCTGAGGAGCGCGTTCGGGCCCGAGGGGAGTTGGCCCAGGGGGACGAAATGCTGGTAGGCAACGTTGGGCCCCGCGCGGATGAGCTGGAGCGTGACGGCCTGGCCGACGATCGCAACCGCGAGCCAGAGTCCGGCTTTTCGGAGGTACCCGGCCCACGTCAGCGCGGCGGCGCCCAGCGCCGCGGCGAGGGCGAAGGCCAGGTTTACCTGGGGGACCAGAGCGTTCTCGGCGTCCCTGAATCGAGGATCGAGAAGGGCCCACGCCAGGGTGAGGACGGCGGCGGTCCAGAAGAGCCACTTGGGAAGTACTGGCCTCATGGAAGCATCACCGCGTGTTGTGCTCAGGCCGTCGGGTCGCGGTTCGTGGACCGCGTTCCTGTCGCCTGGACAGCATTCACCGCATCGTCTCGAGCCTCCGGAGTCCCTCTGGTCGCATCCTGGATAGCCAGGCTTCGGATGATCTCGGTCACATCGGAGTTCAGCTTGCGGTACTTGTGGTAGAAATAGACCACGGAGGCCAGGAACGAGAGCGCAATCAAGTACGAGACGAGGTCGGCTCCACGGCCGATCCCGAAGAACCGCGCAATGGTGTTGGTGAGGTCCGGCTGGGCGATGGTGATTCCGGCCGCGAGCCACAGGACCATGGAGAGCGCGGCGACCCAGCGGTGACCGTCTCTCCGTAGGAACCGCACGCCACTTCGGAGGAAGAGCAGTGCCGCAATGGGCACCGCGATCAACTGGAACATGGTCATGGTTTGAGCCTCTCCATCAAGACCTGGGCGGCGATGCGCAGCGCATTCCAGGATGACTGGCCCTTGGCGAGGGTCTGGGCTGAGTATCGGATGGTGACGGGGACTTCCCGATAGCGCCACCGGTGCTGGGCTATTTGGTCGAGGATCTCCGAGGCGTGCGCCATGCGATCCATGGAGATGCGAAGCGACCCGGCTGCTTCTCGACTGAACGCGCGGATGCCGTTGTGCACGTCGGTCACCCGGATTCTGGAAACGAGGCGGGTAAAGACGATCCCCGCTTTCAGCACCAGCCGTCGTCCGAGCGGCATGTTGTGAGTGTGCCCGAGAAATCGCGAACCCAGCGTCACGTCACAATCACCGCTGAGGATCGGCGCAGCCATGGCTTCGATGTCTTCAGGGTCGTGCTGACCATCCGAATCGAAGGTGACGATAACGTCGGCCCCGCGGAGCAACGCGAAGGTAATCCCGGTCTGCAGGGCAGCGCCTTGGCCACGATTGATCCGATGGCGGAGGAGCATGATCTGGGCGCGGGCAAGAGCCTGGGCGGTCCCGTCGCTGGATCCATCATCGACGACGATGATGTGCTCGTAGGTTGAGCGGAGCCGATCGATAACTGCTCGGATGGAGGTTGCCTCGTTGAAGGCCGGGACCACGATGAAGACCCGCGGTCGCTGCGCCACGGGCGAATCATCCGTCATTCGCGCTCCAGATCTAAGGGTCCCGCCGCCGGGATGCGGGTCGGATGGTCGGTCCGGAACACGACGATCTCAGCCACATAGTTCCGCGACCGATTGCCGATCAGGCGGTCCGTCAGCCTGTACTCCGGCATCACATAGCCCTCGGGAAAGCGAGCGACCTCACGATAGTCCGAGGGGCCGCGAAAGACCGCCTGCATCGAGTCGACCCACGCCTGGCCGAAGCTGTCGAAGATATTGCGAGAGTCCCTCGGATAGCTGTTCGGCCGTCCCATACCGCTCAGATAGTGGTTGGCGTCCTTCATGTCGATGACGAGAATGGCCGGCTTTCCCTTGATGGGATACCGGACGTATTCGTAGTCCGGTAGACCGGCACCCCGCCACCAGATCGTGGTGCCGGAAGGCACGTTGTTCAGAATCCATGTCGCGGCATCGTTGCGGGGGTCCGCAATGAAGACCCGCTCGCCGTCGAACACGAATGCGGCGAGGTAGAGAAAGAACGGCACCATCAGGAAGGCCGGATGGACGCCGCGCTTCTTCAGTTGATCTCCCAATCTCATCAGACTCCACCCTGCTGCGATGGCGAACCATGGAATGAAGGTCAGCAGATGGCGTGGGAAATGATCGAGCTTGAAGGCGACAAAGTAGCCGTGGACCAGGAGTGGCAGAACGGCGACCAGGAGGATCGGGGGGAGTCGCAACCGGTTCTCGCGAGCCAATGCCCGTCGCGCGAGCAGGAGCCCACCGACGAGGCCGAGGATCGTGACCGGGAGGCTCACCACGCTCGGCAGTTCGACGAAGTAGAGCAGGATGCCTGAGAGGCGATTGTAGACATAGGGATCGCCAATCCCCGTCTTCAGCGTCACGTAGAGGTCGTGGGGACTGTACGCGCCGAAGTTGATAATGGCCACGCCCGCGACGAAGAACACCGCGGACCGGGCCATTCTCGCGACTCGCGGACGACGGAGCAGCAGGATGAGCCCCAAGGTCGGCAAGCCGGCCACGACCAATTTCATCCCGAACGCGACCCCCATCGCGAAGGCGGCCCAGCCCAGGTAGTCGCGCCGGTCGCCGGGGTCCCGGCCGAGCTCGCGCAAGAGCAAATAGAGCCCGAGCAGGAGCCAGAAGAGGCCCGCCACGTCGGAGACGAAGAAGTGGCTTTGGGTCACATGGAGGCCACCCAGCGCCATGATGAGCCCGGCTGCCCAGCCGACGCGCCTGTCGTGGAAGAAGAGATTGGTGATGAGCACCACCACAATGATCGTGGCCGCTCCGAAGACCACACTCACCAGACGACCCGCGAGAATGACCGTTCGCTTGTACGGCCACTCGCCACCCTTGATATCGAGTTTTCGCACGGCGAGGGCCGGCACCGCGACCATGGCCGCGAGCCCCTTGGGGTAGGGATGGGGGGTCCAGGTTCCGAAGGTGGAGGGGTCCAGGAGCAGCTTGGTATTGGTCCAGTGGGTGAACTCGTCTGGGTGGTGGGACTGCCATCCGCCCGGAAAATTCGATCCCCAGTAGACGCCGGGCAGTCGCGCGGCGAGGCCGAGGATGACCAGGCCTGCGAGAATGAGAATGGTATGTCGTCTCATGGCCCAGCACTCCGGCGTCGGGTGTACGTTATGCCGCTCCTTGGCCTATCGTGTCGCAGCGTGGAGGCTCTCTGAGGAAGACGATGTGCGGATTGCGCTTCGAACACAAGAGAGTGGTGGATCCGATAGCATCCCACCGTCGGCTGGAACGGCCATGGTGTTCAGCATGTCCTCGAGGCATTCGCGGACGTGCGGCAGTTCTCGTCGGCCCGCCTCGGTCTGGCTGATGTCGACCCGCTCCCACGGGTCGGTCACGACGTTGTAAAGCTCTTCCTGGTCGTCCCCGGTCTGGATGTAGTGGAGGTTGTCGAGGACTAACGATTTCAGCGGTCCCTGACTGATAGGTTCCCAGGGAGCCGTCCATTTATTGGGATTGACCGACGACAGGATCTGGCTCTGGTGAGAGACGGTGTCGGACCAGTAGCGGGACAGCGATGCACCCGGGAATGGTGAGGCCGTTTCTACGTTGGCGAATTCCATTACGGTTGCGGGGATATCACGAAGACTAACCGGCGTTTGAATGCGCCTGTTCATGGGAATGTGGGACCCGTACACCATGATGAGTGGAGTGCGGAGCAGCGGAAGATACAGGCTGTTTCCGTGTCCCATGAGACGACTGTCTCGCTCGCCGAATTGCTCGCCATGGTCGGACGTTAGGATAATCAAGGTATTCGCTAGGAGGCCTTGCGCTCTGAGATTGTTCAGCAGTGCACCAATCTGAGCATCCAGATAATCGAGAGTATTGTCGTATGAGTTCGTCAATTCCTGGAGTTCTTGGGGCGAGTAGCCCTCGGGCCGCGACAACCAATAGAGATCTTCGGATTGAGAAAGTCTCGACTCCCATGTCTTTGGTGGGAGATAGGGATCGTGGCTGTCGAAGTAGTTCAAGAACGCGAAGAAGGGCCTGTTCTGGCTCCGCGCCAGCCAATGGAGAAAGCTGGTGTTGACATCTTCTGCCGACCGTCGTGCCAGGTCCTGGTGGTTTCGAAAGAGCCGTCTGATCGGCGCCGCCAACCTTCGTGCCAGCCACGAATTGCGAACCAACATCCCGAGAGATATCGGATAATCGTCGTACCGGACGAAGCCGCGTGCTAACCCCGTCTCACGTGCTGCATAGTAATAGTTTGCGACAAAGCCAGCTGTTGCATACCCGCGCTCTGCGAGGACCTCGGCAAGAGTTGGGAAGGCTCCATTGAGTGGGATCATCCAATCGGCCGACAACTCGTGCGGGTGACGTCCGGTAAGGATGCTGGCGTGTGACGGTAATGTCCACGCCGAGGGCGCGATGGCCATCTCGAATGTCACACCTGTGCTCGCGAGCTCCTCGAGGAACGGTGTTGTCGGTCGGGCATAGCCGTAAAGGCTCATGTTGCTAGCTCGGACCGTGTCGAGTATTAGGAGGAGAATATTTGGGGCACCGGATGCATGTGCCGGGAGGCGCCGGAGTGCTCGCCATTCGGCGACTTCTTTGTAGAGACTCATCCCGGCCGCAAGGAGAAAGACGCCTCCAGCCAGCCAACCTGTCGAGAACCGAACGAGACGACGGAATTGGACCGACCGCGAGTTCGTTAAGCGTGTGGCGCTTATAGCCATGCCGAGTGCGAGAATAAGAACGGAGTAGTTATGGAGCCCGAGTTTGGGGAGCCGTAGGAGGGTGTAAGAAGCTGCAAACACAAAGAGAAGGACTGCGTAGCCTTGGTGAACCGCGCCGCGCCATCGAACAGCGAGCAGGACCGCCAGGCCACCCAACAGGAAGAGTGTCGCCATGGTGATCGGCGCCATCCACAACACGTAGGGCGAATAGGCTCGCGAGGGCGGATTTGCCACAGTCCACCGAGCGTAGACAAAGATCCCCTCGAGAAGTCCCGCCATCCCACCGAGCCAGGCCGTCATACGGAGGAATTCGGTGCCTCTCAGCGGTATGCGTGTGAGCCATCGGTGGGATTCCAGCGCCTTGGCAACGAGGAGATGTCGGGCTCGCAGGATGGGATAGAGGAGAACCCCGGCGATTCCCAGAGCAAGCGTTACCGTATTGGCGACACGTCTCCAATGCTCCAAGTACTGATCGAGGCTGCGTGTCGACTGGCCCGTGATGATGTCATTCAGGACGCCGAGGCTCCGGCCGTGGTAGGAAGCGTCGATGAGGGAGGGCACGACCCAACGCGCGATACAAAGCCATGCCAGAATGAGGACCGCAAGACACAGCACGAATACTAGGGTAAAACGCCGTGACCCCTGGCTCACTGGGTGTCGTGTCCAGTTTCGAGTGGAGGTCCATTCAGCGGACCTGCCTCATCATGGGCGGCCCCGTCCCCGGGTGGCGTCGCCGAGTTAGGAGAGCCACTGCAGAGGACGGCGACGATCAAGAACGGCAGATACCACTCCACGTAGCTTCCCGCCGCGTGCGTTTTCCAGAGCTGCACCCCGGCCGTGAGCGCCGCCGTGAGTCCCGCCAGTTGCGCCACGGACCGACCCCGGGCCAGGAAGAATGCTGCCAGACAGCAGGCAGCGTATACCAGGAACGACGGCTTGAGCAGGGAGGATGTTCCCCACAGCGGGACTTGCCAGAAGGACGCGAGACCCGGGTGGGTGCCCCAAAACCCGAACGCGCTGGCGCCGTATTGGCGGAGCCCGACACCCTCTTGATGTTCGAGGGTGCTCTGGAGGAACATGGAGATGGCGTTAGTCCCTTCGGGCGCCGGGGTGAACGCAATGACCAGGATGGCGATCGCAAGGCCGGTTCCCACGAATCCGGCGGCAAACCGCATGGCCCCTTCCTTCCGCCACACCCGCCACCCCAACCAGGCGGGGAACACGAAGAGCGGGAAGAAGAGCACGCCGACCGCGGCAGCGAGGAGTACCCCGGAGAGCACGGGTCGCTTCCAGAACATGAACGCCAAGAGCAGCACCGAGACCGGGGCGATGTGGGAGATGAAGGCAAGCCCGCCGACGACAAACTCGTCCCCGCCAAGGCCCATCACATATGGGCTTGCGGCATAGAGCCCGACGGCGCCCCACCCAACTGCCGGACTCCGGAGATCCCGGACAATGGCGAATAGTGCTCCCAGCCCCAAGAGGAAGAACGCAAAACAGGTGAGCTGTGTCGCCGCGATCTTCGGGCGGACATAACCCGGGTCCATCGGGTCGGCGTCCGCCGGATTGGATTTCGTGCCCAGGAGCCACTGGGCAGGAAGGTGGGACGCGTAGAGCAGTGGGCCGTACGTAGCGGCGGCCCCATATCCCGGGGCAGTGGGGCCCTGGAGCTTGAGATCGCCGTATGGAAGCACTCCCGTTTCCGCCCAGCGGCGGGCACCGAGGTTGGTGTAGTATCCGGCGTCATCGGGCCTGCGTCCGAAGACGACGACGGTATTGAGGAGGATGATGAGACCGACCAGGGTGCGCAGGCCACGGAGCGGTAGATTCGGGGTCCACTCGAGGGTACTGCCGCGAAGGGCCAGCGCCACGCCCCAGATCGCATAGCCCGCGGTGGTCAGGTAAATGGCGGTGAAGCCCACCGCTGCGAATCGGCCATCCGACGCATTACCCCACCTGATGACCTCCAGTAGCAAGACGGCCTGAACCAGGAGCGCCGCAAGAACGAGGTTCCTTCTTGAGAGCGGCGCGTCGAGGTCACCCATGACAACAAAGGCCACGATTGCACCGATCCAAAAGGCACCGGCGGGATTGGGAACAAAGAACTGGAGGGCGGCCTCGAGCACATAATCTCCAACGGTAGGCAGTAGGCGGTTCTGGCGTGCTATGTATTCGGCGCAGGCGACTTTTCGTCGCACGAGGCCCACTGTGCTAGCAGGAACCGTGCCCAGCCTGGTCCGGGCTCAGAAGAGGCGCCAGAGGCCGCGCACCTTCCCCAGGTCTATTGTATAGCGACCGGCTCGAACTCCCAAAACACTGGACATCTCTTCGCGCGGGATCTCATAGACTCGGCTGCGGTAGTCCGTCCGACTCGGGCTCGACCGATCGCGTTCCCATTGTGCCAGATCTCTGACATACGCCGCCCCGTCGTCATTCTCAGCGATCTTCGAGAATCCGGGAGGCGGCGCTGACCACGGTGGTTGGATGACATAGTTCGTGGCAGCTCCACGCCCTATGCTCTGCTCGGCATAATATACGAGCTCGATGCCCGCGACGAGTTCCGCGGCTGGATCGGCTACGTCCCAGTCGAGAGGAAACAACGCGGCGAGGAGGTTCCGCCCCTCGTACGATCTTCGGTGCGCTGCAAAATCCTTGCTGCCATAGTCGCCAATGCGATAGGCCATCGTGCTGCCGATCCGTCGCACGGTCCGATCGATCTCGAAGTGTCTCGGCAGCGATAGCATGAGAGCAATAAGGCCTGCTGCCAGGGTAGCGCCGATCAGCCACGGGCGACGGTGCTGCATGAGGGCAACGCGCCAGAAGACGATGACAGGGAGCATCATGACCGGCGCGAAGTGGTGGAGATTGGTGAATGCCGGGAAGTAGAAAACGAGGAAGTATCCGAGTGTGGCCAGGGAGAGCGACCTGGCGATCCGGTCTTGCCGGCGGACGGCGAAGAGCGCCGCTACGGGAAGAATGCCTCCAGCGACGACCACCCAGATGACGCGGTGCCAATCATCGACGCGGATGTAGCGGAACCGATCCAAGATGGTGTCGGCGGCGTAGCCCGGTTGGGCCCCAGCCAGCGATGGGTACAGCATCTCATACCCGACATACACGAGGCCCCAGAGTCCGATGGTCGCAACAAAGAGGCCCGCGGTCCTGCGCCGCCGCTCGGGCACGACGAGGAAGACGCCGAGTCCCAAGAGGGCGATGAAGAGCAGACCAGTGGGCCGGGCCAGGTAGGACAGCACCGCAAATCCGACGAACCACCACGGCTCGTCGGACCACAAGAAGTACGCAGCCCCGACCATCAGCGTGACGGTGAGCGTCTCAAAGGCCCCGGGAGACGAGGCATCGGCGAAATACGAACTGTAACTTGCACTGTAGCACAACGCGACAACGAAGATTGCCAAGGCAAGAACAATCAAAGCTTCTTCGAAGCGACCGAGGCGTCGCGGTGATCGTAATTCGATCAACGCCACGAGGCTGGCGAACAACACCGGAAGATAAAGGATGATCGGCAACCTCGCGGCTGCCTCGATGGGTCCGAACAACATGACGAACCAGTGAATCGGGTAGGCCATGGGCAGCATGCCGATGCCGAGGCCCACGAGTCCGCTCTTGGTCAAAAAGCGCGGGAGGACGGTCCAGGAGAGTGACCGGCCGATCTCGATCGCTTCGAAGCCATCAGGGCTGAGATCCTGCCAGAAGAGGATCGGGAGGAGGACGGCGACAGTGACCACCACGAGGGCGGCCATCCACCCGAGGCGACGGTGCGTGATACCGTCGCTCGCGGGCCATCGGAGCTTGCCCGGACGGCGGAGGCGGGTAACCAGGACTCCCCAGGCAACGACCGCGGCACCGATGATGAGCGCCAGGAAGGTGCCTGGATCGATGGGGCGCGGGAAGAATGTCTTGGCGAGCGCGGTGGTGACGAAGTGGACCGCCAGCGAGACCCCAAGTCCCTTGACGACCACGGCCTCGAGGCGTTCATCCCGGCCCTGGGCGAGCACTAAGAATATGCCCGGCAGCATAAGGACAGTCACCGCAGTGAGGCAGGCAAGGGGAAGCAGCAGATAGAGCAGCGCGGCGTGGCCCGGCACGAAATACGGATTCGCCGGGAGTGCGCCGGGATACAAGTCACGAACCGCCGCCGGGATACCCCGGGTCAGCAATACGCCCAGCACACTCGCCCCGAGGAACACCCCGGTGAAGACCCCTCGCCGCCTCTCGAGGGACCCCATTACCGAGGCCTCATATGGCATCCCATTGCGGCGGCGGCCCGAAGACCCTCGCCCCCGTGTAGGGCGGCATCGATATTGCCACAGATGTTGCCGTTTGATTGCACACTTGGGCGTGAAGGAGCCATGTTTCCATTGAGGTAAGAGTCCGTGCCCGCGGGCGGTCGTGCTTTCGTCGCGTCCTCACTCTATTCGTCACTCGCTGCGATGACCAATACTCTGTTACTCTCCGTTGTCATCCCCGTCTACAACGAGGAGGACTCCGTTTGCGAGCTCATCGCTCGTGTCCTCAGGGCGCCTCTGCCGGACGGGGTTCGTCTGGAAGTTGTGGTCGTGGACGACGGCTCCACCGACGCGACACGCGACAAGCTCGCCAGCTACCATGATCATGACGTGGTACGCGTCTTCCTCGCTCCACAAAACATGGGCAAGGGCGCCGCCCTGCGGCGCGGGTTCCAGGAAGCCCGTGGCGACCTGATTCTGATTCAGGATGCGGATCTCGAGTATGACCCCCGTGAATACCGAAGGCTTCTCACCCCCGTACTCGACGGCAACGCGGACGTGGTCTATGGCTCGCGCTTCATGGGGGGCGATTCGCATCGCGTGCTGTTCTTCTGGCATTATCTGGGCAACCGATTCCTTACACTGGTTTCCAATGCCTTCACCAATCTCAACCTCACCGACATGGAGACCTGCTACAAGCTGTTCCGCTCCGACGTTCTCCGTCAGATCACGATTCAAGAGGATCGATTTGGGTTCGAGCCCGAGATCACCGCCAAGGTCGCCCGCCTCGGGGCCCGCATCTACGAGGTGGGCATCAGCTACGCGGGCCGCACCTACGCCGAAGGGAAGAAGATCGGCTGGCGAGACGGCGTCCGTGCGCTCTGGTGCATCCTCAAGTACAACCTCTTTGTCAGGACTCGACCGGTCGGTTGACCATGCCGGATGAGGCAGCCGTCGGCCCGTCTCGCGCGACACAGGGAACTGCCTTGTGGTAACTGACTGGCTCATGACCCTCCGGCAAGCCCTACCTAAGGCCGCGATTCTGGTGCGGCACATGCAGCCGTCGCTCGCACTTCCGGACGTGGGCGCCATCGAACCGGCGCTGTTGGAGTCGCTCGGCATCGAGGCAGTCATCTGGGACGTCGATGGAACCTTGATGCCGCGCCATGGCCGCGAGGTGGCGGAGCCGTTCCGCTCGTCATTCCGGCGTCTCGTTCTGGCCCCACGACTCCGGCACGCCATCCTCTCGAACGCCGATGAATCACGGTACCGGGAACTGGGCACCATGTTCCCAGACATTCCAATTGTGCGCGCCTACGCGACCGCCAACGGCGTCGTGGGAAGGATTCTCCTTCGGGGGTCCGAGTCGTGGGACCCCAGGGCACTGCCAGCCACCGCGATAGCTACTGCCCGCGCGTTCCGAAAGCCGAGCACCGAACTCATCGCCGTTGCCCTCAAGGCGCTCAATGCCGATTCCCGCGAGAAGGTCCTCATGGTGGGAGACCAGTACCTGACCGACATTGCCGGAGCGAATCTCGCCGGTATTCGCTCCCTCAAGGTTCCCACCTACGCACCGGCCAGCTTTCCGGCGTCCGTCCGGATCCTACAGGCCTCCGAGCGGTTGTTGTACCGGGCCACCCATCTTCGACCATAGTAGCGACTCGCCCGCCTGTGGAGCGCGGCGTCGGTGAATGCCCTGGCATTGAGATGTGCGTTGGGGGCAAGTCGATGGGAAGGGGCTACCAGCCACCACGTCGGAAGAGGATGACCGGAATGGTCTTGAGCATGATCCGCAGATCCTCCGCGAAGCCGCGACGCGAAATGTACTCCAAGTCAAACTCGACTTTTCTGCGGACGTCGTCCATGCTCGAGTCGTACGACTGATTGATCTGGGCGAGTCCGGTAATGCCGGGCCGCGTCCGTTGGCGCCCGGAGTAGTTTTGGATCTTGCCTCGCATGTCCGCAAAGATCGCCGGCCGTTCCGGCCGCGGCCCTACGATATTCATGTCGCCGCGGATGACGTTGAACAGCTGCGGCAGCTCGTCGAGCCGGAATTGCCGGAGCACGCGCCCGACCGACGTGACCCGCGGGTCGTCCTCTTGCGCCCACACCGCGCCGGATCCCCGCTCAGCATTGACCTGCATAGTGCGGAATTTGTAGATGCGGAACGGGGCGCCGCCGAGATCGCGCACCCGCTTCTTCTCGTATTCGTCTCCGCCTTCCTCACGACTTCCACTCCGGCGGTCCATGCCGATCCGGGCCTGTCGGTAAAGGACGGGGCCCGGTGAGGTGAGCTTGATGGCGATGGCAATGACGACGAGCAGCGGCGCGGTCAGGAGCAGGCCCAGCGTCGCGACGGCGATGTTGATCGCCCGCTGGAGCTTCCCGTCTGCTGTGGCGACTGGCGCCGGCTGCTCACTCTGGGGAGCGGCTGCTCCATCCCGGGCATTCGCACCCGGAATCACGTCTGGCTTGCTCGGCCGGTTTCTGCGACGATCCGAGTACCTCGTCCGGTCCTCAGGAATTGTGGTATCCATAGGTTAGGTCAAAACACCCGCGAAAGGACCCATAGCAAGGTGAGCGGCGCTGTAACCAGGACCATGACCCCTTGAACGGAGCTTGTGAAATTCGACTTGTCGCCCACGTTGATCTCATCACCGCCCTGAATGTTCAGGCGGTCGAGCGTGGTTCCGTATGTCAGAGCAGCCTGAGTCTCATTGCGATTCAGGAACTCCGACGACTGCCGGCGAACCGTAATCTTCTTGGTGTCCGCGGTGGACACGGGTCCACCGGCGGCCATGATGACGTCACTCAGGAGCGTCTGGGCAGGAAGGGCGTAATACCCTGGCCGTCCCACGGCTCCGAGAATGGCCACGCGAATCATTGCGACGGCCTCCACCGTGGGTTCTCGGAGATACTTGCCGAGCTCCGCCGTGAGGTAGTCTTGTACCTCCGAGCGCAGGACGCCGTGGAGTGAGATGTCAGGGATGTTCGGCAGGGTAATGGTGCGCCCTTCCTTGACCGTGAAGGTATCGGTAAGGGTCGGGTCCTGAAGCACAATGAGCGCGATGCGGTCGCCGACTTGGAAGTCGCCGTTCGCCAACCGGTCCTGAAGCATCAACCGCTCGGCTGGGTCGAGATTGGAACCTGATCGAGCGAGCAGATCTTCGAGTTCGGCCCGCGTTGTCTGGGCCCGCCGAGCGTCTGGATTGCCCTGAGCCTCCAACGCAACGCTGAAGCCGGTCAGCAGGACGAGGGCCACCAAGGTCACCTTCGCAACTTGCATTACTTCACACCTCATCCGGGGGCTGGTATCGGGGCCGAGCAGGCGCTGGCACCGATCTCAATCGAGTGAAGATCCACCACAGGGCCAGCCGCCCACCCATAACGCCAATTAGGGGTATGAGCTGCAAAATACCTGCCAGACGCAACTTCGGAAGGCCCTGCGCGGCATGAGACGGTCGTGACACGGCCACGATCGAGGCCCGGATCAGTGTGCCGGCCGTCTCCAGTCCGGGGAGAACAATGGCGCAGGGGTCTCTCCCAAACCGAAGCTCCGGAGCCGGGCCAGGAAGCCGGTACGAGCATCATTGGCGCACCCATATTCGATAGGCTCGCCGCACCGGTCGCACCGAATGTCGGGGGCCACGGGATCGGGCTCGTCGGAGGGCTGTCCGCCATTGGATGTATCACATTGGAGACAGAGCATGAGGGCTACCTGCGCTGGGGACCGTTGGCTCGGGTCGAGCACTCCTGTCCATACTCATCATCAAAAGCGTTGCCGTTCTCGCGGTCCGGCAGACCAGGGACTGCGCAGGGCGATGAATTGACGCTAAGTTACTGTCAAATAGCAGATTACTGAGGTTCCCATCCTCGACGTCGCCCCCGGCTCGAGAGGGCGATGTGGCTGCGGAGCCACATCAGCTCGGCTCATCTCCGCCACATGATGCCCTTGCGAACCCGACATCCGAGCTGTGGACTGCCCCGGTCTTTCTGTTGCGGTGCCGCATCGCCCCGCGCCACTGGACATCTTGCGCCCAACCCCGCATAAGTTCTTCCTTGGAATGCGATTACCTGGCAGCTACGGCCACCGCGGTCGGTCGCCACGGGATCGCACGACTCCTGCACGGTGAAGCCAGCCATGACCTACGATGACAACGCCGGAGCCAGGGCGATCGACCTGCCCGCCCAGCGTCCGCCTCGTGAGACGACCGAGACGCGCCCGCCACTTGTACTGATCGCTAACGACCAGGAATGGTCCTCCCGATCGCTCGAGAGCATCCTCGCCCCGGAAGGGTATGCGGTGCTCCGCGCCTATACCGGGCTCCAGGCACTCGAGCGGGCCCGCACGGCTCAGCCCGATCTGGTGATCATCGAGGCGCAGCTGCCCGATATCTCAGGCTTCGAGGTCTGCCGGACCCTGCGCGACGACCCCAGGTTCTGCGCCACGATCCCGGTGATCATCACCACCGCCGGTCCGTCCGGACGCGCTCAGCGGCTCGAGGCCCACCGCGCGGGCGCTTGGGAGTTCCTTGGCCAGCCGCTGGATGGTGAGTCGCTGCTCCTGAAACTGCACACGTTCCTCCAGGCGAAGCGCGAGGTCGACATTCTGCGCGACCAGAGCTTGTTGGATCATGATACGGGCCTCTACAACATGCGCGGTCTGGCCCATCGGGCTCGTGAGATCGGATCTGAAGCGTATCGTCACCACCACCCGTTAGCCTGTGTGGTGTTCTCACCCGAGCCGGCCTACCCCAAGGAGCACGAGGGGACTGAGGACTACGCCGCGGTGGTGGCGGAGGCCGTCGGAAATGTCATGCGTGAACGCGGTCGGACGTCCGATGCGATCGGCCGGCTTGGGCCAAGGGAGTTTGCGGTGATTGCTCCGGCGACCGACTCGGAGGGCGTGCTTCGGCTGGTCGATCGTTTGGGTGAGATCATCGAGGCCGCGCCCTTACCTGCGCAGGAGTTGGTCCGCATTCGTCTGCGAGCCGGCTATTCGGTTGTGCCCGACTTTGCGGAGGCCGCGCTCGACCCGGTGGAGCTCCTCCTTCGGGCCACGACTGCCCTCCGCCGGGTCCTGGGTGAGCCGGAGACTGCCGCTGGACGTGTGGTGCGGGCGTTCGAAGGCCCTGTCTACTAGGATCACACCGAACCGAGCAACGCAAAGGCCCTCCCGCTCCGGGAGGGCCTTTGCGTTGCGGCCTCGGTCTCATCGACCCGGCTCACGGATCATAGCCGGTACTTTCGTCAGTGCCGTTTCCATGGCCCATCGGCAATTGACCGACTACCTCGTCGTCCGCGGTGTAGCCGTAAACGTACGAGTAGTACCGGTAGGTGCCGTGCTGCGTCTGGATGTCGTTGAGGACCGCGCCGAGCATCCGGATCGGGAGGCGGTCCATCAGGCGCAGCTTAGCCTCCGCCATCTGGCGATCGGTTTCGCCGGAGCGGAGGACCAGGAGCATGTGTCCCGTGGCGGTCCCGAGCACGAAGGGGTCGATGCCGGCGCCCAAGGGCGGGCTGTCCACCACGATGGCGTTGAAGCGTGATTTCACTTCGGCCATGAGTTCCGTCATCGGTGGTGAGCCCAACATCTCGGGGCCTCGGTGGCGCCGGGTCCCACATGGAAGCACGGTGAGGCCGCGGTGCGTCGTCGGCTTCAGCACCTCGTCCAGCGTGGCTTCCTGGGTCAGGAAGTCCAACAGGCCGGGCTGGCGGTTGAGGCCGAACATGCGATGCAGCTCGCCCCGCCGAATGTCGCCGTCGAGCAACAGGGTCTTATAGCCGGCCTCGGCAAACGACAAGGCGAGGTTGGCTGAGACGAGCGACTTACCGTCCCCGGGGCCGGGACTCGATACTGTGAGCAAGACCGGCCCTGCCGCGCCGTAGGAGTGAGCCAGGTTGAGCCGGATGGTCCGGAACGCCTCCACCACCTGAGACGCCTCTTCGGTGTCCCGCTTGCCCACCTTCACCTTTCGGATGGCGGGGATCGCACCCAGAATGGTCAGCCCCAGGTCGCGGGTCACTTGGTCGGGATAACGCACGCGCCGGTCCAAGCGGTCGAGGATGAGAGCGAGGAGAATGCCTGCCCCGAGGCTCCCGAGAAATCCGAGGAGCCAGATCTGCGGCGCCGTGTTGCTGGTTGGGCGAGCCCGTCCCGCCGCATCGAGCAGGCTCACATCCGGGATCGTGCTGGCGAGGGCGAACTTGGTCTGCTCGTAGTTGTTTTGCAGTTGCTGAAACAAGACTTCCGCCGAGTTCTTCTCACGCGTGAGCCGCTGCTCGGTGATTGTCCGGCTGGGGATCTGCTGCAGCTCACGGGATGCCGTTCCTAGTTGCTCTTCGAGGGCCTGTTCCTGGATACCGATCTCGGCGATGAGCCCCTGCGCCAATTGCGGGATCGTCCGGGTACGTAGCGACTGGATCTTCTGCTTCCGATCCTGCACTAATCGGTGGTCCTCGGTGTAGACGAAGAGGTCGGTGCGAAGCTGCGCCTCCTCGGCCGCCAATTGCTGGAGGGCACTGCTCAGCTCGGGTGACGTCTGGACCTTCGGGATTGCCTGGAAGGCTTCAATGGTGGTCGAGGTCGTGGCTGTACGGGCGAGGGCGCCCTCGAGGGCTCTCCGGTCCTGTTGGAGCGCGTCCAGCGCCAGCCGTTGCTGGAAGTAGTTGGTCATGACGGTCGGCTGGGTCGACGCGAGGCCAGCGGCCACCGGGACGCCTTCATTCGGCAGTGTGATGGTCCGGACCCGGAAATTCTCGAGGGCGTTCTCCTTTTGCCGGAGATCGGCTCCTGCCAGATCGACCTGCTCTTCCAGTGCATCGAGCTGTGCCGTCAGCTTCCTGGTCTTCTGCTCGGCCGCGACCGAGACGAACTGATCGACCACCGCATTGAGCGTCGTGGTAACCTGCTGGGGATCCTTACCCGTGTACGAAATGGTGAGGAAGTTCCCGCCTCCCGTGAGGCGAGGTGCCAAATGCGGTACGATCGCGGCCGCGGCCGCGCGCACGGTCGTGACGCTGAATGAGATGGTCCGGCCATCCTTTAGTACCGCTGGAGCGGGGGTCCAAACAAACCCGACGGACCTGCCGATCGAGTCACCCGGTGTCCCGGTTTCCACCGCGGTGGCTCCGCTCCGGAGAACGTACTGCCGTCCGTCCGGGGTCAGCGTGAGCGCGTACTCCCCGGGAGTGTACGGCTCGCGCAAGTCGAAGGTCTCGAAGACGGCCGAATCGGCCGGCGCGGTCTTGAGGTAGAGCTTGGCCTTGAGCGCTGCCGAGTCGAGCACAACCCACGTGTTGAGAAGTTCGGACCACGCCTCCTCATCCAGCAGCTCGCGCGCCCGGATCGGGCCGCGCTGTCCCGGATTGGGCTCAATCCAAATCTTTGCGGTGGTTGAATAGTCCGGTCTGATGAATCGGCTTCCGAACACGCCGCCTACGGTGCCGAGCACGGTCAGGCCGAGGATCATCCACTTGTAGCGCCGAAGTGCCGCGAGGTACCGGCCCCAATCGATGCCGAACTCCTCCTCGGCGTAGGGTGCTGGTGGCGCGAGGGTGGCCTGGACAGTCGGCGCAACCTCCGGGACCCCGATTGGGCGCCCGATATCGGGGAGATTGGGGTTGGGGCTGTCAGCCATCCAGTGAACTCCGAGCGATGTGCGGGCTCGAGCGGCCCAGATGCCGCCCTAATCATGGAAAGTTATGTTCCCCTTCAGCAAAAGGAATACCGCGCGGGGCTCCCACGCCCCTCGAATCGCCCATTAGGCGGCCTAGTCGACCAGCGCTACATTTGATTGTGATTGTTGTCACAGCACGACAGTACTGTTGCCCCTACCATGCAGGAGATCGTTGCGCCGGCCACACGAAATTGCCTGCCCAGCGCGGCAGGGCTGTCGTGTCAGCGAGACTGAGCGCCGCAGCGATCGGGGCTGGCAACTTGAACGTATCATGCTGGATAACAAGGAGTTACGAAGGATGGAACGCTCAATCGCCGATTCCTCGACCCCCTCGGGCGCTTCAGCGCCGTCCGATCCGTTCTCGATCCCGGCCGAGGTGAAGGCGGGCATCAGGATCCTCGTCGTGGATGACGAGCGGACGCTCAGAGAAAGCTGCTCGACCGTGCTCCAGATGGAGGGGTACAACGTTACGACCATCGGGCGGGGATCTGAGGCGCTCGATACGGTCAAGCGCCGCCAGTTCGACATTATCTTGGTCGACCTCTATATGTCTCAGGTGTCCGGGATGGACATCCTCAGCGCCGCGCTCAAGGCCCACAAGGACACAATCGTCGTCGTCATGACCGGGAATCCCAGCGTCACGAGCAGCATCGAGGCGCTGCGGGCCGGGGCGTGGGATTACCTGCCGAAGCCGTTCTCGGCCACCCATCTACAGGTTTTGATCGGGCGGGCCTCCCACGCCGTCATGGTGGCCCGTGAGACCAACGAACTCCGAACGCAGCTGAAGCAGCAGCATGGGCACAGTGAGAAGTTCACCTTGATCGGAATCTCGGCGCCGTTCCGGCAGGCTGTGGAACTGGCACGAAAAGTTGCCGGCACCGACGCCTCGGTCTTGATCTCCGGGGAAAGCGGCACCGGGAAGGAAGTGATCGCTCAGTATATCCATCACAACAGCAGGCGGTCGAGCCGAACCATCGTGCCGATCAACTGTGCCGCCTTGCCGGAACCCTTGCTCGAGTCGGAGATGTTCGGCCACCGGAAGGGGTCCTTCACGGGCGCTGACCGGGATAAGGCCGGGTTGCTCGAGATGGCGAGCGGCGGCACGCTGTTCTTGGACGAACTGACGGAGATGTCCCTCCCGCTCCAAGCCAAGCTACTCCGGGTCATCCAAGACGGCGTGGTGCGACGGGTCGGGAGCGAGCAGCAAGATGCCGTCGTTGACGTGCGGTTCATCTCCGCGACCAATCGAGATCCCCAGGAGGCCGTGGCCTCCGGCGCTTTGCGCGAGGATCTCTACTACCGCTTGCGAGTGGTCCCGATCAAGCTCCCGCCCCTGCGGAAGCGTCTCGAAGACATTCCACTGCTGGCCAATCACTTCCTCACCTATTATTGGCAGCGGCATCGCCAGATGGGAGATCGTGTTCCTCGGCTCAGCGAGGGCAGCATTTCCTTCCTGCGGTCCCGCCCTTGGCGGGGGAACGTGCGCGAGCTCCAAAACGTGATCGAGCATGTTGCGGTCTTGGCGGAACCGGATCAGGCCATTGAGCCCAAGGACATCCCCATTTACGACGATGGCGGGGACTGGTCGCCCGAGAGCGGGACGGCGCTTGTGAGTATGGACGAAGCCTTCCATCTTGCCAAAGAGCGCATCATCAGCCAGTTCGAGCGGGAATATCTGTCACGTCTGGTAGGTCGTGCGGGAGGCAACATGTCCAAGGCGGCGCGACTGGCCGGCATCGATAGGACCACGCTGTATCGTCTCATGGACAAGCACAGCTTCCAGCGCAACGCAGCGTCGGATTCCGATGCGTGATCCCTGACCAGCCCGTGACCGGTCATATCACGGATGACCGACGGCGGGGCTCGGGGCGCCGCGTCCAGCCGCCCGACACCCAGAAGGTGCGGGAGGCGGGTGAAATCTGCCCGGAACTCTGGAGCGCCCTGGAGCTTGCGGGGGACGAAGTCCGGCACGAGTGGCAGGTGCTCTCGCGAGACGCGGTGTCGGCCGAGGAAGTCGGCGGGCACATCACCGCGTTGCTGGCCGCCGTGCGCGCTCTGGTCGAAGGCTCTGAGACTACCGCGCCATCACTTCCCAAGACTCCCCTGGCCCGGCGGGTCCTGCAGCTCCTCCGCCGCCGACTACTCGCACTCGTCGCCGGCCTCGAGCCGATTCCCGATGCGAGTCAGATCCTCGGGCTCCTCCGGGGCATCGAGACGCTCCAGACGCGGATCGAGGCCGACTGGTCCCAGCATTTGGCAGAGCGGTTGGCCGGGCCGGACGGGCTCGAGTTGGTCGTCGAGGTCGCGCACGATCTGCGCTCTCCGCTCACGTCCATTCTGTTTCTGGCCGAGACGCTGCAGCGGGGTCGCAGCGGGAGTGTCTCCGAGATTCAGGAGCGGCAGCTCGGGCTGATCTACAGCGCGGCATTCGGATTGAGCGCCATGGCGAGCGATGTGATGGAGCTGGCCCGCGGCGGCGACCGCCTGGTCGACCTGGACCCCATTCCGTTCTCGATTGCGGATATTCTCGAGTCCGTGCGGGACATCGTCCAGCCCATCGCGGAGGAGAAAGGATTAACGGTCCGCGTCGCATCGCCCGACGATGACTTTCGGGTCGGCCATCCGGTGGCCCTGAGCCGGGTCCTGCTCAACCTGACGACCAATGCGCTCAAGTTCACTGACGAAGGATTCGTCGAGGTGCACGCCGTCGCCCGCGACGACACCACGGTCGAATATTCGGTGCGCGACACGGGCCGCGGCATCCCACCCCATGCCATGCGTACCCTCTTCGAGCCGTTCCGCCGCCGCCAGCAGCCCGGCAACTACGCCTTCTCCGGCTCCGGCCTGGGTCTCTCGATTTGCCGCAAGCTCGTTGAGGCCATGGGGTCCGAGCTGCTGGTCGATACGGTCCTCGGGGAGGGCACTCGGTTCTATTTCAGCCTCGTGCTTCCCCATGCCGAGCACGCGCCTCCGGCCTAGATCGGTGCCGGACCCCCGGCACCGCGGCCCCGGCTACCCGCGCAGCCCTTTTGCTCCCTATATTGCTAGGCTGTGACCAGGACATTGAGGGGGATATTGGGCGCTCACCACCTAGCCAGCCTATTCGAGGAACTCGTCTCCCGGCACCCCGATCGCGACCTAGCGGTCTTTGGCGACCGGCGATTGACCTTCGGTCAAGCCCACACGCGGGTCAACGCCCTCGCCGGTTCGTTCTCGGATCTCGGGGTGGCGCCCGGTGACCGGATCGCGGTGCAGCTGCCCAACTGGCCGGAGTGGATCCTCACCCTCCTCGCCGCCGCCCGGCTGGATGCGACCCTGGTCCCGCTCGACCCGTCGCAGGGCTTTCACGACCTCCAGTACCAGCTTCGGCACAGTGACGCGAGGGCCGTCGTGATACCTGCCGCCTTTGGCGGGGTCGACTACCTCGAGGTGTTCGACGAACTGTTGGATCGCTTGCCGGCCCTCCGCTGCCTGGCGGTGGTGGGGGCGGAGCTTTGGACCGACGATCGGATTTATCGATTCGACGAGCTCACGCGGAAGGGTCGGGCTTCGGCACTCGCCGCGCCGCTCGGCGATCCGGCCGAGACGCCGTTGGCCGTCTTCTACACCTCCGGAACGACGGGAAAGCCGAAGGGCGTGGTGTTGTCACACCGGAACATCATCGATAATGCCATGCAGACGGGACGGGCGTTGGGCATGGGAGATGGGGAGCGAGTCTTGGCCGCCCTGCCATTCTTCCATTCGTTCGGCGCTTCGGTCTTGGTCGGTGCCGTTGCTCACGGGGCCACGGTGGTGCTGCAAGAGCGGTTCGAGGCGGCCGCCGCCCTCGACCTCCTCGAACGCGAGCGCGTCACCTTTCTGCACGGCGTCCCGACCATGTTCCAGCTGCTCATGCGGGAGCCGACCTTCCCCTCGCGCGACCTCTCGGCGCTTCGGGGCGGTGTCGTTGGCGGCAGCCCGGTTCCTGCGGATCTGGTCCGTCGGATCCGGGCTTGGTGCAACGTCGAGATCGCCTACGGCCTCACGGAGACCGGTCCGACCGTGAGCCTCACGCGCCCGGACGATCCGGAACAGAAGCGGAGTTCTACAGTTGGGCGGCCGCTGCCGGATGTCCTGGTGCGGGTCGCTGACATGACGAGCGGGGCGCTTCACGACGGGGAATCGGTCGGCGAACTCGCTGTCACCGGCCCCAACGTGATGCTCGGCTACCTCCGCATGCCGGGAGAGACCAAGAAGGCCTTCACGCCGGACGGATTCCTCCTCACGGGCGACCTCGCCTCGCTCGATGAAGACGGGTTCATCCACCTGCTCGGCCGACGGACGGAGCTGGTGTTCCGGGGCGGGCACGGCGTCCCCCCGCGGGAGGTCGAGGATATCCTCCAGCTGCACCAAGGGGTGGGCGATGCCTGTGTCGTGGGTATTCCCCACGAGGTGCTGGGGGAACTGATCTGTGCGTGTATCCTCCCCATTGAGGGCGCCGTCATGACCGCCGACGAACTCAAAGACTTTTGTCGCGAATATCTCGCAGACCACAAGATCCCAGATCTGGTGCGTTTTTCGACGCCTTCCCCACGAGTGGGGGCGGCACCGTCCAACGCCAAGAACTCGCCCAGATCGTCAGCTTGGAGCTCAGCACGACGTGACGCAACCTACTGCTCGACCAGTCCGGGGTACCGTCCCGATGACGCACGCCCCCAATGCGGCCCTCCTGATCGATTTTGACAACGTGACGTTGGGTATCCGTTCCGATCTCACCAAGGAACTCCGCACCCTGCTGAATAGTGAGATCATCAAGGGCAAAGTAGCCGTGCAGCGGGCCTACGCCGATTGGCGCCGATACCCGCAGTACATCGTGCCCTTATCCGAATCGTCGATCGACCTCATCTTCGCGCCGGCCTTCGGCCCGAACAAGAAGAACGCCACGGACATCCGGCTCGCCGTGGATGCCATAGAGCTCGTGTTTACCCGGTCTGAGATTGGAACGTTCATTCTCCTCTCGGGCGACAGCGACTTCTCGACCCTGGTCATCAAGCTCAAGGAATACGGCAAGTACGTGATCGGCGTCGGAATTCGTGAATCCGCCAGCGACCTGCTGATTCAGAATTGTGACGAGTACTACTCCTATTCCGACCTCGCCGGGTTGACCAAAGAATCAGAGCCGTCGTCCATCCAACGCGACCCGTGGGAAGTGGTGCGGGAAGCCATCGCGAGAATGACCGAACACGGCGACGTGATGCGTTCGGACCGGCTCAAACAAGTCATGCAGCAAATCGACCCCAACTTCGACGAGCGGAACTTCGGGTTCAATCGCTTCAGCAAGTTCGTGATCGAGGCCGGCAACAAGGGCGCCCTCCGACTGACCAAACTGGACAACGGCCAATTCGAGGTCGGCCCCATGGAGGCGCTCCCGACGGTCAAGGCCGCCGCTGCGCCCGGAACCGAAGATGGTGCCCGGCGCAGCCGGCGTGGGGGCCGTGGTCGGGGCGGCAAATCGGCGAAGAAGAAAACTGCGGCAGCGCCGACGAAAGGCGCCGGCGCACCAACCACTCCGCCGCCTTCGGGACATCGGCTCAGCCTGGCCAAGGCATTCGACCTCCTGCGCCACGCGCTCGATGAAATGGACCTCCCCGCTCCAGCTGCCGCCCTCCGTCTCCGTATGGCAACGCTCCATGGCCGAGAAGATCAGTTGCTCGAGGAAGGTCGATTTCAGCGGCTGCTCCGCCAGGCGCATGATGCGCACGTAGCGGAGGTGCTCAAGCTCGAGGACGGGACCTACGAAGTGAACCGGCTCGGCGACGTGGTCCGCGGAACGGCACCAGCGGCGCGAGCCCCGCAGAAGGCAGGCGCGAAGGCGCCCAGCACCGAGCCGCCCGTCCAGCCAGAGGCTGAGGAACGGGAGAAGGTCAACGGCAGACGGGCGGGGCTCAGATTCCGCCGTGGGTCCCGAACACCGGCACGGAAGGAAGAGATCGCAATGGTCGGGGTCGTGACGGCCGATGACTCCGGTTCGGCCAAGACCAAGCCGAAGGAAACCGCCGCCGGGACAAAGTCCTCGAAGGCAGCCAAGAAGCGGAAACGGTCGCCCCGAAAGAAGACTGCCAGCGGGGCCAAGAAGAAGACGACGCGCAAGCGAGCGAATTCCGGAGCGGCTGCGAAGGCTTCGAAACAGACGGAAAGACCACCGGCCTCGCCAGACCCTTCCGCGTGAGTACCCGGCTCGACCCGGACTTCTTCCTGCGGCCGGCCAACCTCGTGGCCGCGGATCTCATCGGCACGCTCATCACATCGACGATGGCGGGCACGACCACGGTCGGCCGGATCGTCGAGACGGAAGCATACCTCGGCCACCGTGATCCAGCCTCGCACGGCTACCGATTTCGCCGGCATGCGGGCAATGAGTCTCTCTATGCCGCGCCAGGCACGTGGTACGTGTACCGCTCCTACGGCATTCACTGGTGTGCCAACCTGGTGTGCTCGGACACCGAGGGTGACGGGTCCGCCGTGCTCATTCGAGCGCTGGAACCTCTCCGCGGGCTTCGGGCCATGCGCCGCCGCCGCGGGACGCAGGTCGACACCGCCCTCTGCTCCGGGCCGGGAAAGCTCACTCAGGCTCTGGGGATAACCCGCGCGCTCGACGGGAGACCAATAGCAAGCGCGCCGGTCACGGTCGAGGTGGACTCGACCAGAGAACCGGCGCGCATTGCGGTGACGCCGCGCATCGGGATCACCAAAGCGGCTGACTGGCCCCTTCGATTTGCGCTCGAAGGGTCGCGCTGGCTATCGCGACGGGCTAGTGGCCGCTCCGTGTCCCCTCTCGTGACCCACCCAGGCTAAACCGCAGTCCGCCCGAGAAGGTGTGCGTCGGGCCCTTGATCAGCTTTTCCTCGCCCGGACGGGTGGTGATCTGGTACATGCCAAAGGCCGCCACCCCACCGACGCGGAACTGAAGCCCCCCGACGAACGTCCCGAACCCGAAGCTGCCGAAATCCTCGGCAATGGCCTTGGCCAGATCGGGGTCGGCCGCTCCGATGGGGAAGGGGTTATGCAAGTGCATGAACCCGAACCCGACCCCGAAGAACGGGGTCACCGCCGAGCGGAACGGATAGCCAATAATAACCGCGCTGTATTTCCGGATGTCGTTGAAACCGACCTGTTGCACACCCGCCGGGGCGGTGGCGTCGGTGTAGGCCGCGCGTTCATCCGATCCAAACCCCTCCTCGACCGAGAGGAGGAGACCCGTGCGCTTGGCGGTAATGAGCATGTGCCCGCCGGCCATCGGGATCCCACCTTGGGTTTGGGCGTCCGTCTCGTAGACCGTCACGCCCCCATGAGCCCCAACGAACCACTGGAAGGTTCCGGAGCTTCCATCCTGGCCCGCCAAAGACGTCGTTCCCAGGAGCGCCCCGAGCGCGAGCGCCAAAAGACTGCGGGAAAGGATACGCATCACTGTGCCTCCGTAGGGTTGTGGCAGTGAATTACGGGGACGCCGGCCCGTTGCGGGGCATTCCTCGACCTTCCCGCAGCGACCCGCTGGTCCTGTGACCCCCCCGGCCAGTAGCAAATCTCTTGCCCGGGGGCTGGATTGCGCATGGTTCCGGGGCCCCAGACCCGCATTAGCAACGAAACCAGCCTCCCTGATGGGCGGAAACAGGGTTTGACCTCGCAAATTCGAGGTCACAGCCTGGCGATGGGCCGGGGGCCGTTGCATTTGGCAAGGCCGCCCTGCCAAGGGCAATCGTCCCTATCGCTTGCGAAATACAGCACTTAGATCACGTCGAGACGCTGGCCGACTCGCTGGAATGCGTCGAGCGCCTGGTCGAGGTCCTCTTTGGTGTGGGCCGCGGATATTTGGCAGCGGACCCGCGCCTCTCCCTTTGGCACCACTGGGTAGCCGAACCCGGTCACGAACACCCCGGCATCGAGCAGCATGTCGCTCATCTGGATGGCCTTTGCCGTGTCGCCCAGAATGACCGGAATGATCGGTGTCTCGCCTGGCAGCGGCGAAAAGCCCAACGACTGGAGACCTTCGCGGAAATAGCGAGTGCTCGCCATGAGCTGGGCGACGCGTTCGGGGTGGCGCTCGAGGAACTCCACGCTCGCGAGGGCACTCGCTGCCACCGTCGGCGGCAGCGCGTTTGAAAAGAGCTGCGGTCGCGCCCGTTGCGTGAGGTAGTCGCACACGGTCGCCGACGCGGCAACGAAACCGCCGGCGGCACCGCCCAGGGCCTTGCCCAGGGTGGAGGTAATGATGTCCACTTCTCCCAGCATGCCGAAGTGCTCGGCGGTGCCGCGTCCGTGAGTTCCCAATACGCCGGTCGCGTGTGAATCGTCAACCATCAGGAGCGCGTCGTGCGCCCGACAGAGTTCCGCGAGGCCTGGAAGGTTGGCTATCGCGCCCTCCATCGAGAATACACCGTCGGTTATGACCAACTTGATCTTTCGGTCGCGCGCCGCCTCCAGCTTTGCTTTGAGGTCGTCGAGATTGCCATGATCGTAAACGACCGCGTCGCACTTGGCGATGGACTTGGCTAGCCGGATGGCATCGATGATCGAGGCATGATTGAGCTGGTCGCTCAGAATGATGTCGTCGGGACCGAGGATGGTGGCCGGGAGCGCCTCATTGGCGTTCCAGCAGCTGACGAAGCTCAGGCTGGCTTCCGTTCCCACCAGGCGTGCGCAGGCTCGTTCGAGGTCTCGGTGGACGGTGAACGTGCCACAAATGAACCGAACCGATGCGGTCCCCGCGCCGAACCGGTCCAGGGCCGCCTTGCCGGCTTCCACGACCTCGGGCTCCGCGCTCAATCCGAGGTAGTTGTTGGACGACAGGATGATGACCTCTCCCCGGCCGTCCATCGTGACCCGGGGGGCCTGCGGGCCGTCGAGATAATTGAGCCGTTTGTAGACGCCGTCTCGTTTGAACCCCTGGATATCCGCGTCCAGTCGTTGGTCCAGGCTCCTGTTCATCCGCCGATCTCCAGTATGACCTTCCCCGCTTTTCCGGCCTTGATTACCTGAATTGCGTCCGCGAAGCGTTCCAGCGGGAAGCGGTGGGTGATCACCGGGAGCGGATCCAGCAGCCCGCCGCGGAGGAACCGCTGCATCTGATGCCAGGTCTGGTACATTCGCCGGCCGGTGACCCCGTACAGGGTCAATCCCTTGAAAATGATGTCCCGCGCGAAATCGACTTCGGTGGTCTGCGACGGGGTTCCGAGGAGGTTGACGCGGCCGCCTAGCCGGGCGACGGCAAAGGCTTGGGCGTGACCGCTCGGGTGCCCGCTCATTTCGCACACCACGTCCACTCCTTCCCCGTCGGTCAGCTCGAGGATTCGCGCGGTGACGTCGTCCGACCCGGCGTTGAGCGTGCAATGGGCGCCCATGGTACGCGCGATTTCGAGGCGACGCTCGATGATGTCACTGGCGATGACGAGCGATGCGCCGGCCGCTCGCGCCACGCCAACCGCAAAACAGCCGATGGGGCCGCAGCCAAGGATGAACACCGTGCGTGCCGTGACGTCCGTCTCGAACACGGTATGGAAGGCGTTGCCCATTGGGTCCATGATCGCGCCGATCTCGGTCGGAATGCCCTGGAGCTTCATGACGTTGGACTCGGGCATGGCGATGTAATCGGCAAAGGCGCCGTCACGATCGACCCCAATGATTTGGGTCCGGCGGCACAGGTGAGCGCTCCCGGTGCGGCATTGAAGGCAGTGTCCGCACACGATATGGCCCTCGGCCGTGACCGGGTCGCCCACCGCCAGGACCCCCGTCGCCTCCGCCTCCGGGCCCAGCTGCGTGATCACACCGGCGAATTCGTGTCCGATAATGACCGGCGGCTTGAGGCGCCGGCTCGCCCAGGCATCCCAATTCCAGATGTGCAGGTCGGTGCCGCACAAGCCGGCATGATGCACGCGGATGAGGACATCGTTTGGGCCGCATGCCGGCTGAGGCGCATCCTTCAGCTCCATGCCGGGTCCAGCCTTGGCCTTTACGAGGGCTCGCATGTTCCTCCGATGAATGCTCTACGGGGCGCCGCTACTGGATTGCCCGTGCCAGTCCTCCGTCGATGCTCAGCGCCGTGCCCGTGATGTAGCGCGCCCGCTCCGAGACCAAGAAAGCCGCCGCCCAGGCCAACTCCTCCGGCTTCCCAACGCGACCCAGCGGTACGGATCGGGCCATTTCGTTCAGCACCTCATCTCGCGGCCGGTCCTGGGCACGGCTACGCGCCTCCGCCAAGGTCACCAGGCGCTCCGTTTCAATGTAGCCCGGGCACAAGGTGTTCACCGTGACGCCGTGTGCCGCGACCTCGTCCGCGAGGCTCTTTGCGAACCCGAGCACCCCGGCGCGTGCCGTGGTCGAGAGTATCAACCCAGCTACGGGTTGTTTGGCGGCGACCGAGGTCATGCAGAGAATGCGACCCCACCTCCGGGCGATCATCAGCTCGATCGCTGCGCGACATAGCTGCACCGTGGACAGGAGGTTGAGCCGCAGCGCGTCGAGCCACGCCTCGCCCGGGAGGTCGCGTGCCGTGCCCGGAACCGGTCCGCCCGCATTACACACTAAGATATCGACGGAGCCGAATTGCTGCGCAGCTCGCCGCACCAGGTCTTCCGCCTGCTCCGCCACCGACACGTCCGCGACGAGCCGAGCCGCCGGGGCCGCCCCATCTCGCGCCAGCGCGGCCTCCGCGGCCGCCAGCCGCTCGTCGTCGCGGCCATTGATGACCACGCGCGCGCCCTCGAGGGCGAGCGCCTTCGCGATGGCTTTTCCCAGCCCGCTAGAGCTGCCACAGACGAGGGCGACCTTGTCCGTGAGGCCGAGGTCCATCGTCATCGACCCCGGCAGGGGCGGTCCGGAGAGATGGTCATGATCGTGTGGACGCGGTGTCGGGGTGCCGAAGCCGCATCGTGACCTCAGCGATCGGTCCCGACCGGGACCGCCTCCACGCGGACCGCGCTGACCTTGAACGAAGCGATCTTGGCGTACGGGTCGAGCTTGGGGTTCGTCAACAAGTTGGCGGCCGCTTCACGGAAATGCATGGGGACGAATATCTGTCCCGGCGCTTGGCGCTCCGACAGCCGAGCCCCGATTACGATCGAGCCGCGACGCGAGGTGATCCGGACTGTGTCCCCATCCGCTACGCCGAGAGCCGCCGCATCGGCTGGGTGAATTTCCACCACCGGTACGGGCTCCCGGGCATCCAGACCCTCAGAGCGTCGGGTCATGGTGCCGGTATGCCAGTGATACATCTGCCGCCCGGTACCCATGACGAACGGGAACTCCTCATCCGGCAGTTCGCTCGGCGGCAAGGCCTCGACCGGGACGAAGCTGGCACGCCCGTCCGCAGTCGGGAAGCCGTCGGCAAACAGGAAGGGGGTCCCGGGCGAGTCCTCGTCGGGAACAGGGTACTGGAGCCCGCCGTGACGCGTGATCCCGGCGTAGGTCACGCCGCGCCACGATGGCGTCACCTGCGCGATCTCCCGCATCACGTCCTCGGCGGTGGTGAACTGAGTCGGCAAGCCCAGGCGGTTGCTCAGATCCACCAGGATATCGAGATCGCGTCGGCAGAGTCCCGGCGGGTCCAATCCGGGCTCGCTCAACTGGATCCGGCGCTCCGTATTCACGAAGGTGCCTTGTTTCTCGGCAAACGACGACCCCGGGAGCACCACGTCGGCCCAGCGGGCGGTTTCGGTGAGAAAGAGGTCGTGAACCGCCAGGAATTCGAGGCCGCGCACCCAGTGTTCGGCATGCGAGATGTCGGGATCGGACATCACGGGGTTCTCGCCCATGATGTAGAGTCCACGCACCGGGCTCCCATCCTTGGGCAGTTCCGTGACCATGAACCCCTCCTCGAGCGACAAGGCCTCTTCCGGGACCCCCCACACGCGCGCGTAGTCGGCCCGGTGCGCCGGATCCTTGACCGAGCGATAGTCGGTATACACGAAGGGGATGGCCCCCATGTCGCTCGCGCCCTGCACGTTGTTCTGGCCGCGGATCGGGAACATGGCCGCTCCCCAGCGGCCGATCATGCCTGTGGCCAAGATCAGGTTGAGCAGCGCCGCCACGATGTCCGTGCCTGTCGAATGTTGCGTCAGCCCCATGGCCCACAGGGTCGACGTGTTGGGGCCCGACGCGTACAACTCCGCTGCCTGGCCGATCAGGTGGTGGGGAATGCCGGTCAGCTTGGACCCGACCTCCAGGGTGTAGGGGGCCACGGCCGCCGCGACTGCGTCGAATTCCCGGGTCCGTTCGGCGATGAATGCCTGGTTCACCAGCCCGTGCTGGATGATGTGATTCAGCAACGTGTTGAACAGCGCCACGTCCGTTCCCGGCCGCAGCTGCAGGTGGATGTCGGCCATGGCCGCGAGCTCCGTCCGGCGCACGTCGGCCACGATCAGCCGGGCTCCACGGGTGACCGCTCGCTTGATGAGGGCACCGAACACGGGGTGTGATTCCGTGGTGTTGGCCCCGGCAATGAAGATGACGTCACAAGCCTCCTCGATTTCGCGCATCGAGCCGGACGCCGCGGCGGTACTCATGGCGCGGTTCATGGCTGAGACCGACGTCGAGTGACACAGCCGGGTACAGTGGTCGACGCTGTTGGTTCCCAAACCCGCCCGGACCATCCGCATGAAGACGTAATTGTCCTCATTGGTGCATTTGGCCGAGGACAGTGCGGCGAGGGCGTTCGGCCCGTGCGCGCCCTTGATCCGGAGGAGTTCCTGCGCGGTGAGGCTCAGGGCCTCGTCCCAGGTGGCTTCGCGGAACGCGCTGAACCACGCGGCCGGAGTCGAGGCCTGGTCCCGGATATCGCTTTCGGGTGCGGTGCGTCGTCCTGTCTGGGGCGGTTTCCCCGTGCTTCGGAACGGCGGACGTGGCTTTCCCTCTCGCCCTAACTCTTCGATCGTGTGCCACGGGCCTTCCCGATAGCGCGGCGTGGCTCCGGTCCAGCGCCAGGCGCTCCCGTCATGCACCCAGCCCTTGCGGATGAGCGGAGTCTTGAGCCGGTCCCGATGTTGTCCGAAGTCGTATCCGAAGCGCCCTTTGACACAGGTGGAGCCCTGGTTGGGGGTGGCCTCCTCGATCCACGGCGAGGTGACCCGCATGAGCTGTCCCTGCTTGACGTGGAGGTCGATCTGGCATCCGACCCCGCAGTAGGGGCAGACCGACCGGGCGACCGTGTCTGGGGCGAGCAGCGCCTGGCGGCCGAATCGCCGACTGGGCATGAACTCGAAAATGGCGTCCGTGGGGCATACTCGGACGCACTCACCGCACCAGGTACACCCGGCGTGATCGGGATTTCCGTCCCCGCCCACGATGATCTGGGCGGCGGGCCCCCGCTCGGACACGTCGAGCACGCCGACTTCCTGGATGTCCTCACAGGCTCGGACACACCGGGTACAGAGGATGCACCGGCTCATGTCGTGCTGGATCATGATGTCGCCGGGCCGCTCGTCTCCCGTGCGGAGTGGCAGGACCCGACGGTCCGGAATCGGGACCTGGTACTCCACCACGTATCGCTCGAACTCGTTTTCCGGTTGGGCTCGTCCGCCGTTGGCCAGGTGGTCTCCAGGGTAGCGCTGGAGCAGGAAATTGAGAACGGAGCGGCGGCTGGCGATTGCGGCCGGACTGTCGGTCTCCACCGTCATGCCGTCGGTCGCCGGCGTGGCGCACGCGGCGATGAGCTTCGGCTCGCCCTGGACGCTCACCAGGCAGATTCGGCAGTTGCCGACCGTTGGGAGCTTGGGGTACCAGCAAAGCGTGGGGATACGGATATCGGCGGAGCGGGCGGCATCCAGGATGCTGGCACCGGGTGTGAAAGCGATCTGCTGTCGGTTGATTGTCAGTGTCCCCATGCGTCCGCCGAAGAGGGGTTTCGTGTCGAGAATAGAGCCCTTTCTGGCGGCAGGCAAGGGCACTCACGCGATGCGGCTACAACGATCCGATGTCATGCATGACTGGGCGATGCATTGCGATTTGCATGACTCACAGGGTAACTCGCGACATGAATTGGACGCACAGCCGCGGTTGTCGGAGTCGGACGCAACGAAACGAATATTGCCTAGGGTATTGCGCGAAACGAAAAAGTTTCGATTTTGTACATGGACGCAGTACGTGCCCGTGATCGATTTCGGATCCCGTGGGGCACGATGCTCGGTTCGGCGATAGGACAGCAGCGCAAACTTCGACTGAAAGATCACGCGCTCTGAATCACTAGCTGAACGTCGAGGATCAGGTGCCCAGTCGATCATGCTTTGCCTTGCGGCGAGTGCGGATCAGCCGCCCCGAATTTCCCGGTCATCGATGTGATGGACGGGGAAGTGCGGGAGTGACATCGCTCCCCATGCAGGCCCGTCCGGTCATAGTGTCCGCGACGGTTTGTACTCCAATTGGAGGAGGCAAAGATGGCAGCTCGTAAGAAGGCGAAGAAGGCTAGGAAGCCAGCGAAGCGTAAGAAGAAGGCGACCAAGAAGGCGACCAAGAAGCGGAGACGGAAGGCCGCCAAGAAGAAGTAACTTGCCTTCTGAGATGCAACGGGGCCGGCCAGCTGCCGGCCCCATGCATTTCCCCCCCCTCCCCCCCATCCCAGAAAACGACAGAGGCCCCTCGAACGGGGGCCTCGTGGCGTTCGAACGGGGGGTCCCGTCGCTACGGGTGGCGCGCCACCGGCACCCGCTCGTGCCAATGATCCCCCGCCGCCCCATCCTCATCCCAAGCCCAGAGGAAGGCCCACGAGCGAATGGGTCGCGCCGCGCCCTGGCGCAGGCGGACAATGATTCCGACGGGCTCATCGAGAACGGGAAGGGGAACACTCGTCACGGCAACCTCTTAGGCGGAAATCTCAAGGGCAACCAGGTCCAGCGGGGAACACCCGGCTCTTCCTATATAAGGAACGCAGAAGGCATGCCGTAGCGTTGGTATTGTCTAAATTATTTAGTAGCAACAACTTAGATGGGCACACTCCAACTGGGAGTGTGTTAGATCGACACAGACGCGTCCTCGTCGTGTGTGTCTGATTGACGCAGCGGCTTCTGGAGTATCAGGCTCCCGGTCCGCCGGCCGGCCGGGTGGGTTCGATGGGCATGCCAGCCCTCGTAGTTCCCGCGCAAGGCCTGGGGCGAGAGGCCTGTCTTCGAGCCGATCAGTACGTGGACGCCGTTGGTGTTGGTCCGGTTCTGCAGCTCGCCAATGAGCTCTGCCCGGGTCGGCGGGCCCACCTCCTCGAGTCCGCTGGTGTCGATGGCCACCACATTCAGCCCCTTGGTCTCAGGAAGCCACGCGCCAAGCTGGACGACGAAGGTAACCAGCGAGCCGGTCAGGGACTCGCCGACGGCTCGGTTTTCGACCCGCTCGACACTGGCCAAATCGAGGGCGAGAAAGGTGACGGCCACCTCGTGGGCGGCCAGCAAGAAGGTGAGCGGCTCGGTCACGGCGCCGATGAGCAGGGCGGTGTCGCCGGGTTCCAGCCGCGGCAGCAGAGATGTCACCGGATCGGCGGGGTCGATGCCCCAGTGAGTCGGCTCCCGCTGAGCCTCCCGGAGCGCCACGTAGTGGCGGCGCCACTTGGGGTAGCTAGGAAGTGAGAGTCGCTTGATGATCATGCGGTCCACCGAGTCCAGCAGCAGCACCTCGGTGAGGACGAACTGTCCCTCGGCCCCGGCGGCCAGCTCGGCGACAGCCTCATCCCCCAGGCGCAGGAGCTCCGTCCTGGTGAAGGAGTCCTTGTAGGCCTCGACTCGCTCCAGGATGTACTCCTGGTACAGCTGCTTGAGCGAAGGGCTGTGGCGCCGTCGCTGGCGGCGCTGCTGGGCCTGGACCAGGGTCAGCATGGCTCGACGTGCACCAGGATCTCGTGTAGGTCCAAGGTGGTGCGGAGCCGCTGCTCCACCACATCGGCGATCTCGTGCGCCGTCGCGACACTCTCCGACCCATCCACCGTGATCGTGAGCTCGGCAAATCGCTTGGCCGCCGCGACTCTCGAGCGAATGTCGTACGCATCACGCACTCCGGGAATCTGTGTCGCCGCGCGGCGAATCGCCGCTCCATCCACCGCGGCCTGGTCGACCAGGCTCGGAATCACGCGTCCCACGACTTGGACTCCGATTCGCACGACCATCGCCGAGACCACGATGGCCAAAACCGGATCCGCCCAGGTCAGGCCGAGGGTGGCAAGGGCCAACCCGATGATCACCGCGATGGTGATGAACACGTCGGCCCGGGTATGCGCCGCGTCCGCGAGCAGGATCTCGCTCTGGAGCCGCTGCCCCGCACGGGTCTCGTACCACACGACCCCGATGTTGACCAGCAGGGTCGCGACGAGTAAGCCCGCCATCAGCGGGGACAGGACCGGCGCTGAGGTGCCCTGCCACAACCGCGTAATGGCACCTTGGAGCAGCTCGAAGAGGGTGACCGAGAGGAAGACCACGACGATGAGGGCTCCCAGCGTTTCGAACTTGCCGTGTCCGTACGGGTGATCGTCGTCCGGCGCCTTGGCGGCGAAGCGAACGACGATCATGCCAAAGAGGTTGTTCACGGCATCTACCGAGGAGTGAACGGCGTCTCCGAAGACGGCGAGCGAGTTTGCCGAGAGTCCTACTGAGATTTTGATGACAACGACCGCCAGATTGGCAAGCAGAATCCCACCGAGTACCCGGCGGACCTGCCGAGCGCGAGCGGCCTCACCGATACTCATGGTGCAAACTGATACAGGCCCGACAGGCTGTCAACGGGACTGCGAGCCGGCGCGCGATCCCCAGCTGGCACGCACTGAGTGTCTGTTGCCCCCACCTGGGCCTCGGAGCATGTTAGGTTGCCTGCACGTTAATCGGATGGCTTGCCTGTTCAAAGCACAAGAGACCGAACTCCGGTTGGATTGGCAATATGAAAGGTGCTCCGTGCTGGCCGCTGCTTGTTTGGGTGCTCGTTGTTCCTGGCTCACTCGAGGCGCAGGAACCGGCCGCCGTGCCTGACCGGGTCGAAGTCGCCCGATCGGTCGTTCAAGCGCTCGCCGACCGGGACTTCACGGCCGTTGTCGAGCGATTCGACTCCACCATGCGTCAAGCAATGTCCCGAGCGCAGTTGGCCGAGAGCTGGGATGCCCTGCTCGGCCAGGTCGGCGCGTTCGACGCCCAGGGCGAGGCAACCTCGGACCGCGTGCAGGGCTTCGACCGGGTCACGGTTGCCGCGACATTCGCCCGAGGTTCGATCGACCTCCGGGTGGTCTTCAACCGGGCCGGCCAAGTATCCGGACTCTGGTTCACCCCGCACACACCCGCCCCATCATCCTCGCCGCCCCCATACGCCGACACGGGGGCGTTCCGCGAGGTCGCCGTGACCGTAGGGCAGGGCGACCTCATCCTCCCGGGCACGCTGTCGCTGCCGACATCCGCTGGCGGACATCCGGCCGTGGTGCTCGTTCACGGCTCAGGTCCGCACGACCGCAACGAGACCATTGGCCCCAACCAGCCGTTCAGGGATCTCGCATGGGGATTAGCCTCCCGCGGTATTGCCGTACTTCGCTACGAGAAACGCACCAGGATGTATGCGTCCCGGATTGCGGCGGCTCCGAACGGCTTCACCCTCCGAGAGGAAAGTGAGGATGATGCGCTCGCGGCCGTTACCCTGCTCCGGACGACACCGGGAATCGATAGCTCCCGCATCTTCGTGCTCGGCCACAGTCTCGGTGGCATGCTCGCTCCCAGGATTGCAACACGGGATCCCGGCATTGCCGGGGTGATCATCCTGGCCGGCTCAACCCGCCCGCTCGACGAGATCTTGCTGGCCCAGATCGACTACATCGCGAGGCTGGACGACTCGGTTTCCAGCGAGGAAGAGCAGCGCATTATCGCTATCCGAGAGGGTCTCGCGGCCGTCGCGGAACTGACCGCCGCCGACACGTCGTCGCCGACCTTGCTGCTCGGCGCCCCGCCGAGTTATTGGCTCGACCTCCGAGCATACCACCCTACCGAAACGGCGCGAACTCTTGCCAAGCCAATGCTCGTCCTGCAGGGCGGCCGAGACTACCAGGTCACCATGGACGATTTGCAGGGATGGGAGACGGCGTTGTCCGGTCGCAGTGACGTCCGGTTCAGGGTGTTTCCGGACCTGAATCACCTCTTCATCACCGGACAGGGCAGGCCGACTCCCACCGAGTACCAGATCCCGGGCCATGTGGCCCACGAGGTCATCGAGGAAATCGCGGCCTGGATCCATCCGTGAGCGGTGTGCCACCGCGTCTGGCCGACGCGCTTCGCCTGATGCTCGTGACCGATGACCGATTGCTCGGAGACCGCGACCTGGCCATGATCTGCCGCGCCGCAGAGGCGGGGGGCGTAACCAGCATCCAGGTCCGGTTGAAGCTCCTGGAATCCCGCCACATGCTGGCGCAGGTGCGTGCCGTGATGAACGCGGTTCGGATCCCTGTCTTCGTGAATGACCGGCTCGATGTAGCCATGGCCGCCGGGGCCGCCGGCGTCCACCTTGGTCCGGGCGATCTTCCCGTGTCTTTGGCGTGTCGGATAGTGCAGGTGGGATTCTGGATTGGTGCGTCGGTGGGCACGGAGGTCGAGGTACCGGGTGGAGCGGCGGCCGACTACTGGGGCATCGGACCTGTGCGGAGAACGTCCACAAAGTCCGATGCCGGCGGCGCGATCGGTGTCTCGGGATTCGAGCGTCTCTGCCGGTCGAGCAGTCCACACCAACCCTGTGTGGCCATCGGAGGGATTCGGCCCGAGGATATGGCTCCTTTGCTCGAAGCCGGCGCCGCGGGCATCGCCGTTGGGTCGGGCATTCTCGCGTCCGACGATGTCCAAGCCGCCGCAGCCAGGTACCGCGGCGCACTCCCCTCCTGAACCACCCCGTGTGCTAAGGCGCCCTCTCGTCGGCGCCCCCTCGGATCCGGGCGATGGCAGCAAGATGCTGGCGGTAGGTCCGGCTGAAGACGTGGCTTCCGTCGCCACGCGCGACGAAGAAGTAGTAGGGAACCGATGCTGGGTAGAGCGTGGCTTCCAGGCTCCCGAGGCTCGGCGAAGCGATGGGTCCGGGGGGGAGGCCCTCATGGAGGTAGGTGTTGTAGGGGGAAGGGAACTGGTAGTCCCGGAGTAGCAGGCGGGGCTTGCGCTCCCCCGTCGCGAGCTGAATGGCGTACTGGACCGTCGGGTCGGCTTGAAGACGCATGCCGCGCCGCAAGCGGTTGTGATACGCGGCAGACACCAGCGGGCCCTCGCCTCGTTTGACGACCTCACCCTGGACAATCGATGCGAGAATCACCACATCGTGTCGCGTCATCCGCATCGTGTCGAGACGCGCGTTCCACGCCGGCTGCCAGGTCGTGAGGAAGTTGTCGGCCATGACCCGGACCACCTGCCTCGCCGTCGATCCGGCCGCGACGGTGTACGTTTCGGGGAAGAGGTAGCCCTCGAAGGAGCCGCCCTCCAGGCCCAGGGCGCGGAGCAGGGAAGTGTCGCGAGCGGCCGCCGTGAACGAGTCGGTCGGGATATCCAACATTGCCGCCGCCAGCTCTGCCACGTCGGGAATGGTGAGGCCTTCCGGCACGGTGAACCGCACCAGAACCACGCGCCCCTCCGCCAGCGTGTTGAGCACCTGGGTCGAGGAGCTGGCTCGCGGGAATTCATAGACCCCCGCCTGGATCGTCCGGTCCATGCGGCGCGCCCGGGCCAAGAGCTTGAACCAGGTTGGGTATTTTACGATTCCGTGGGCGACGAGCGAGTCCGTGATCGTCGCGAAGCTCGCCCCGGCCGGGATGACCACCCGTTCGAGCGCTGCAGGATGCATCGACTCCTGGCCGCAGGCCATGGCGACGATTGCCGCAAGCAACCCAGCCCGCGCCGTGCGGGCCCAGTCTCGCGGTCTCATTGGGCCGCTCCGCGGCTTGCGAGGAAGTGCTGCAGCAGGACGGCCGCGGCCAGGGCATCGACGTCGCCGCGGCGGCCGCGGATTTTGCCCCCCTGCTCTCGGATGGCTCCCAGGGCCCGTGCCGTGCTCATGCGCTCGTCCCAGAAGGCGACGGGAAGAGAGGTCAACTCGCCGAGCTTCCGTCCCAGCTCCCGGATCGCTTGGGTCGTGTCGGTCTCCGTCCCTTCCGACGACAGCGGGAGGCCAAGGAGTACCCCGAGTGGCCGGTGCGTTTCGATCAGGTCGATCAGGCGCTTGAGGGGGAACCGCTTCCCGGTGCGACGGGTCAGCGTGGTCAGCGGCGAGGCGAGCGTTTGCAACTCGTCCGTGAGCGCGAGGCCGATGCGCTGCGTTCCCCAATCGATGGCGAGTAGGCGGCCGTGCGTCGGGAGATCGGTCACGGTGTGCTGTGGTGGGCCCGGAGGACGGCCGGTGCCGGCGCCCTATTGGGCCATGGTGGCGAAGAACTCTTTGTTTGTCTTGGTGCGTTTCAACCGCTCCAGCAGGAACTCGAGGGCCTCGACCGGGGGCATGTCCGCCAGGAAGTTCCGCAGTAAGTAGATCCGGTTCAACTCGTCCTTGTCCATCAGCAGTTCTTCCTTCCGGGTCGACGTCCGCTGGATATCGATAGCGGGATAGATACGCCGGTCGGCCAGGCGGCGATCCAGGACGAGTTCCATATTGCCGGTTCCCTTGAATTCCTCGAAGATCACCTCATCCATGCGGCTCCCGGTATCGATCAGCGCCGTTGCGATGATCGTCAGGCTGCCGCCGCCGTCGATGTTTCGCGCGGCGCCGAAGAATCGCTTGGGCTTCTGCAGCGCGTTCGCGTCGACACCGCCCGACAGGATCTTTCCCGAATGGGGAACGACCACGTTATGGGCGCGCGCCAACCGGGTGATGGAATCGAGCAGGATCACCACATCCCGCCCATGCTCCACTAGCCGCTTCGCCTTCTCAATCACCATGTCGGCAACCTGGACGTGACGGTCAGCCGGTTCATCGAACGTCGAGGCGATGACCTCGGCCTTGACGTTCTCCTCCATGTCCGTCACTTCCTCCGGACGCTCATCGATCAGGAGCACGATCAGCACGATCTCCGGGTGGTTCGCAGAGATGGCATTGGCCAGCTTCTGGAGCAGGATGGTCTTGCCCGCTTTGGGCGGAGCCACGATGAGGCCGCGCTGGCCATTGCCGATCGGCGACAACAAATCGACGATCCGCATCGACAGGTCCGGTTCGGGCGTCTCCAGCCGAATCCGTTTGTCCGGGTACCGTGGGCGTAGGTTATCGAACGCAATGCGCTGCTTGGTTAATTCAGGGTCCTCGAAGTTGACCTTCTCGACCTTGAGGAGGGCGAGATAGCGCTCCCCCTCCTTGGGCGGACGCACCTGGCCCATGACCGTATCGCCGGTTCGCAGGTCGAATCGTTTGATTTGGCTTGGCGAGACGTAGATGTCGTCCGGACCGTACAGGTAGTTCCAGTCAGGGCTGCGGAGAAACCCGTAGCCTTCCGGGAGGATTTCGAGCACACCCTCCCCCCGAATGACGGTGTCCTCCTCAAGCAACGTCTGCTCGATTTGGAAGATGAGGTCTTGTTTGCGGAGGCCCGAGAAGTTGGTGAGATTCAACTGCCGTGCCAGCGCATGCAGCTCCGAAACGGATTTCTGCTTGAGCTCAGCAATGTCCACGCGACATACTCCATGAATGCAGCCGCGCTGATCGTCTCAGCGGATGCGAAGGAAAGGGATGAGAAAGCGCCGGATAAGGTTCAGTCGGTTGTATGCTGTATGGCGACGGGTCCGGCGGAGTGCCGGGTCGGATCGGGTACCGTTGTCGGGGAGTGCGTGAGGATTGAGGCTTTTCAAGGTACCGGAGAGTTGGGGAGCCGTCAAGCAAGCTGCCCGTACCCGGGGGCCTGGCGGGCCAGGCGGTGCTCCCTAAATATTGCGTAAGTTCCTTTCCCTATTATCTTTGCAGAAACCAACCGCTGGCCAGGCGTGGGTCGCTCTCGGCGCGAGCCGGCGTGGCCCCGGAGGGACGTCGATGACCGCTCCATCGCTTCGCTCGCTTCCCAGGGAATCGCACGACCCGGTTGTCTTCCAGCTGCCCCCCATCCGCTATGATGGTCAAACCATCCACCTCCACCTCTCCATCCGGCGCTCGGACGACGGCACCTGGCGAGGCAGAATGCGGTTCTTCCGCGATGAAGTGAGCCCTCCGCGTGAAACGGCGGAGATCTTTCGCGGCGCGTCGGAGCAGGAGATGTGGGAGTCCGTCAACCACCTTCGCGAGCACCACCTGCGCGATCTGTTCCGCTCGCTCGGCTGACACGGGCCGCACTCGGCCACCATTACGCACCTCTGGCTGAAGCCGAATCTCCACGAAGCACGATCGATCCGTCTCGGCGCCCGTACACGGTATCCTTGAGTTCCCTGAGGTACCGTGCGCCGTTCGCGAGGTAGGCCACGAGGAGAAGGAGGCTTGCTCCGCTCACCCCAAGTCGAAGTCCCAGGCCCCACCCGCCGGCCGAAATGAACCCCTCGATTGCGCCCGCCACGAGAAGCAGCACCGTGGCAGCTCCGACCATGCGCACCGCCAGGCGGCCATTGAGCACCAAGGCCTCGCTCCGGCTCACCCGTCCTGGTGCCACCAGCGACTTCCCGAGCAGGAACCCCGCAGCCCCCGCAACCCAGATGGCGAACAGCTCCAATACGCCGTGGCCCACGATGAATTCGATGAGGTAGCCCAGCAGGCCGACATTGGCGAAGTGCCCGCTTATCGTCCCGATCGCGAGACCATTGAACGCGAGAAGCACCAGCGATCCCACGCCCAGGAAGACACCACCGGCGAAGCACATGAAGGCGATGCGGACATTGTTGCTGATAATGAACGTGGCAACGTAGGGACGGACCCGCGGATCGGCCTCGAAGTACTTGGCACCCTCCTGCGCCCGACCGGCTCCCGCTTCGGCCCGCTGGAGGATCTGATCCGGCAGGAGTTGGACCGCCAAGTCCGGGCGCTCGCGTATGAACGTGTAGCCGGCCGCCGCGGGGACGGTGAACAACAGGAAACCGGCCAGTACATAGCGCCAGGCATGCACCACGCTGGCCGGGCATTCGCGAGCGAAGACCGTCCACACGCGGCGCAGGGTCTTGCGCTCGTCGCGGTACAGCAAATTGTGACCGGCGCTGACGGACCGCTCCAGGCCGCCGATCACCGCGGGCGAGGCTCCATAGGTGCGCGCGCGCGCAAGGTCGGCGGCCATCTCGCGATATCGCGCGGCGAACTCCAGGAGTGTATTGGCGTCGAAGCCGTTCAACCCGTCCCGCCGGGCCACGGCGAGCTGCGCGTCGAACTCGGCCCATCGCTCCCGTTTCCGGGCTGCGAATTGTTCCCCAACAGCTCCGCGCGACCGGACCGCGCCGCGGCTGGCCAATCGCCCGCGCCGGCGGGCAAGCTCTTGGGTAAAGAGGGTTTGGAGCGCCGCCTGCCCGCCGGACGCGACCTCGGGTGCTCGATCCGAGAGCCGCGCGGCCAGTTGTCCGGCCAACCTGGCGCGCACGCCGGCCTCCAGGCCGGTGGCCCGGTCGAGAAAGTGGCGGAGGAGGACGAACTCTTCATCGCTGAGTTCCGGAGCCCCCAGGTCGGCGCCGGCCTCGGCGGATGGGGCAAGCGCGTCCGCCGGTTTTGCCTCATACGGGCGATCCCGCACCACGATACTGCCGGCAACGAGATCGCCGAGTCGCTTCCCTTGCGGGTGAAACGCGACGAAGAGGGCGCCGACCAGATAGGATGGGGGCGGGAACAGGTCCGCGATGCGGAGCAGGTTCCGCACCACGGCCCCGCCGACCGAAAGCGGATGGCCGGTGCCTTGCACGACCCGGATCCCGACGAAGCGCTTTCCCGGTGTTTGCCCGCGGCCGAATCCTTCGTAGGCGATGAAATACCCAAACGTAGACCCAAACAGAATGAGAACGGTCAAGGCTCCTAACCATGTGCCGCCGCCCGTCATCGACCCGATCAAGTTCGAGAGCAGCACGACCGCGATGATCCAGACGAGCACAATGAACGAGTCGATGAGTGCCGCCAGCGCACGCGAGCCGAGTCCCGCGACCTCGAGATCGAGGACGACGTTTTCGGGGGTCTCGACTCGGACGCGCCGCCGGAGGTCCCGGGCGCCCGATTGATTGGCCATGTTCGATTCTAGCTCTGCGGTGCGGCTGGGAGCAATCTCACGAGTGCCCTCGCGGTTCGATCGACGCCGTGACATCTTGCGGGACGACTCCACGGCTTCTTTCCCAGGATCCGGAGCAGTGCCTTCCATGCTCATGCCAGACCTGCGACCCCTATCGATCGGGGAAATCCTGGATGCGACGTTTGCGATCTACCGTCGTCAGTTTCCGCAGCTTTTTACCATTGCGACCGTGAGTCTGGCGGTGCCCTACGCGCTCAATGCCTATGTGATGGGGCGTCTCGGCGTCGCCGACTCTCCGGAAGACCTTATGCGCTTGGGTGGCTGGTTGCTGCTCTCAATGCTCTTGTTTGCCGTATTCCAGGCCGTGGCAACGGCGGCAACCGTCCATGTCGTGTCCGACGGCTACTTGGGGCGCACGCTGACCGCCGGCGAGGCCCTGCGCCGCACCGGCCCGGCAGTTGGAGGGCTCATTCTCGTCTGGCTGTCAGTGTCGCTCGTCGTTTTTCTCGGCTTCCTCTTCCTTGTGATTCCGGGCATCATCCTCGCTCTGGGACTCGCGTTCTCGACCCAGGCCCTGGTGCTGGAGCGCGTCTCGCCCTTCAATGCTATGCGCCGCTCATGGATGCTCGCCAAGGGGTCCAAAGGCAAGATCCTGCTCCTCATGATCACGGTCGCTGTCATTCTCTTCGTCGCCCTCATCGGCAGCATGGTCGCGCTCATGATCGTCTCCCTCCTGGTCTTCGGGTCCCCCGAGCCGGGAGCACTCCGCCCGGGACTCACGACGGTGATCGATGTGTTGACCCTCATCATCCAGCTTCTGGTATTCCCGCTCCTTCCCTGCCTCCTGACCGTCACGTACTACGATTTGAGAGTCCGGCGGGAAGGGTTCGACCTCGAAGTACTCGCCGCGGCAGTCCAGGGCGCCTAGAGAGGCTCCGTGATGATGCCCGCACTCGCGCCCCCGGGCGGTGGAGCCCCGATTCCCCGTGACTCGCTCCGCGCAGTGCTGGATTCAGTGTTCGCCGGGCCCGCCTATGACTGGACGCCACGGATCGATCCGCTGCAGTGGCTCGCACGCGGCTGGAACCTCTTGACGGGGTGGCTTGCCGCGTTTCGGGACGGGAACCCGGTTCTGTACCAGTGGTTTCTGCTCGGGCTCGTCGCGCTTCTCGTCGCGATCATCATCCACGCTGGCTGGACCCTCATGCAGACCATCCGCCCCAGAGGCCGGCCGGTCGATTATCTGGCGACCCAGCCGACGCCTGAATCGCACGATGCGGCGTGGTATCGTCGGTATGCGGATCAGTATGCGGCCGAAGGACAGTATGCCGCGGCCGTCCAAGCTGGCTGGCATGCACTGGTGCTGGACCTCGATGCGCGCGGTCTGGTTCGCTATCGTCAGGCCAAGACGCCAGGCGAGTACCCGTTTGAGTCGGCGCTGGATCCGGACGACCGCGATCGGCTGCGACATTTGGTGGAGGAGCTCTATCGTTTCGTCTTTGGCCGCGAGCGCTGCACCAGAGAGGAATATCTTGCCTGGCAGTCGCGTGCCACTGGAGAATGGCGTGCAGCTTCGACCTGACCTGAGCCTGGGCATCGGCATCCTGCTGACGCTCATCTTGATCGTGGCTCTGACAGGAGCTCCCCGGCGCCACGAAGCCGGCGACGTCGACCAGCGCCGATCGACCTACCTGAGCGGGCCGTGGGGTGCCCGCGGGCTGAGCGAGGCGCTCGAGCGGGTTGGTCTTCGGGTGGAGCGCCACCGGCGCCGGCTCGCCCTCCTCGTCGCGCCAAGCGACGCAGGTCGATCCGTGGTCGCCGTGCTCGAACCTTCCCGGGCCCTGGATGTCTGGGATGGGGCTGCCCTGCTCGAGGTCGACCGGCAGGGCCTCGATGTGCTGCTCGCCGGCCCGTCGGCCAACGCCGCCATGCGGTGCTTCGGCTACGTGGCTCAGCCCCGCTCGGACTCGGTTGCCGCCCGCCCGGCTGGGGTACCAGCGCGAGCCCCCATCTGGGTCACCGCGGTCCTGGCCCGTACGGGGGAGGCGATGGTCGTCGATTCGTCCAGTGTCGCCGACCTGGGAGTTGCACAGTGCGAGGTACCGAAGCCCGACCGCGTCGACACGCTCCTGGTCACGGAGGGAGGCCGGGCGGCTGCGTTACAGTTCCACTTCGCTTCCGGGCGGATCGTCACTCTGATCGCCGATGGGGGCGTGTTCGGGAATCGGAAGATGCGTGACACCGAGGCCGGGATCTTCGCGATGGAACAATTCGCCGGGCGGTACTCGACGGCGATATTCGACGAATACCATCAGGGGTTTGGGCAGGGCGGCTCGCTGTCCAAGGCCGTCGTCGCGTGGAGCCTCGAATCGCCGTGGGGCTGGGCCGCATGGCAACTCGCGGCCGTCGGACTGCTCGCGTTGCTCGCGAGCGGCATTCGCTTTGGTCCGGTGACGACGCTGCTTCGCCGCGAACGGCGTTCGCCGCTCGAACACGTGCGGGCGCTCGCCACCGCGCTTGCGGCTGCCCGCGGCCAAGCGACGGCGGTCAGGTTGATCGTGCGGGGGCTCGAGCGCAGACTCTCCCGGATAGGCCGCGGCGCCGATCCCGATCCGACGGCCTGGCTCGCGGCCCTCGCCCCGAACCTGCACACTTCAAAAGGCCGGTCCGCTCTGGAGCGGCTCACTCAACTCACCCGTGGCCCGGAACGCGACGATGCCGTGTTGACGGCCGCTCATGCCGTGGAGGACGTGTGGGAGGATCTGAAACCGTGAATGGTCCCGATATCCCAGCCCAGGCGGAGCGGGCCCGGGACATCGTACGCCGCCTGAATCACGTCGTGCTCGGGCAGGAAGCCGTGGTGCACGATGCCCTGGCTGCGCTGATCGCCCGTGGACACGTGTTGCTCGAAGGAGTCCCGGGCACGGCGAAGACGCTCTTGGTCCGCACCCTGAGTGTGGCCCTCGACCTCGAGTTTCGTCGCATTCAGTTCACGCCGGACCTGATGCCGTCGGACATCACCGGCATCAACTTTCTCGCGGCCGAAGGGAAGTTCTCGTTTCGGCCGGGTCCCCTCTTTGCGGATCTCATCCTCGCTGACGAGATCAATCGCGCTCCGGCCAAGACCCAGGCCGCCCTGCTCGAGGCCATGCAGGAACGGAGCGTCACCGTGGACGGGGTCTCCCATGCCCTGTCGGCGTCCTTCACGGTCTTCGCGACCCAGAACCCCATCGAGTTCGAGGGCACCTACCCGCTCCCTGAGGCCGAGCTCGATCGCTTCCTCGTGAAGGTCGTGCTGGACTATCCCGCAGAGGCGGTCGAGCAGGGGATTCTCTCCCGCGTCCTGGAGGGCTTCGAGTCCGACGACCCGAACAGTTTCGGGATCGACTCGGGACTCGATGCCCGTGGACTCGAAGCACTGAGGCGGGCCGCGCGCGCGGTGCGAGTCGAACCAAGCCTCGTTGCGTATGTGACCCGGATCGTGCGCGCCACGCGGACGGCACCGGCCCTGACACTGGGCGCCTCACCGCGGGCCAGTGTTGGACTCCTCAAGCTGTCCCAAGCAGTGGCACTCATGAGTGGCCGGGCCTACGCGGTACCCGATGACGTCAAGCGGTCCGCCAACGCGGTGCTGCGGCATCGGGTAGTCATGGCCCCCGAGCTGGAACTGGAGGGAGCCTCACCGGACACGGTTCTGGACTCGATTCTGGAAAAGGTGCCAGCTCCGGAATGAGGTTCGTGCCGTCGCGCCGCTGGCTCATTGTCGCGGCCGGGCTGGCCCTGGTCGCGCCGCTCGGCGTGGTCTGGCCCGCGGCCTTGGCGGCGCTCGTCGTATGCGACATTGTGTGGCTCATGGCCCTGCTCCTCGATGCGTGGCTGGCCCCCGCCCCGGCACGACTCGACGTCGGCCGCGAAGCCCCACCGGCGTTCTCACTCGGGCGGGTCCTGCCGGTCTGGTATTCATGGTCGCACCCTGGTCGCCGGCCCATCCGACTCCGCCTTCGCGAAGCGCTTCCTGGTCCATTGGCTCCCGCCGGGCCGGGCACACGCGAACTTCGGATACCTCCGGGTACGACAGTGCGGGAGCGGCTGGATATCCGACCCCAACGCCGAGGAACAGGCTCGGGTGGGCGAATTGCTGTGAGAAGTCTGGGTCCGTTGGGTCTCATGTGGCGCCAAGGAGTGCTCGACCGGCCGTGGACGGCGGTAGTGTTTCCGGCGTTGTCCGGCATCCGGCAGCGAGGACTCCCCGCCCAAGCCTCGCGTCGGCGCGAAGCGGGCCTTCGGAGCATCCGGCGCCCGGGCGAGGGACGACTGTTCGAGAGCCTCAAAGAGTGGGTCCCCGGCGACGACAGCAGGACCATCGACTGGAAGGCAACCGCACGGCGGCGCAAATTGATGGTGCGGCGATATGAAGATGAACGCCGGCAGCAGGTGCTACTCGTGATCGATGCCGGTCGGCTCCTCACCGCCGAGGTCGATGGGGTGGCGCGTCTCGAGTATGCCATCCGCGCGGCACTCCAGTTGGCGCATGCCGCCGTGGAGCACGACGACAATGTCGGCCTGATGGTCTTTGCCCAGGATGTCGAGTCGTACCTGGCGCCCGCCCGCGGACGCCGGGCGCTGCGCGGTATTCTGAACGCGCTTGCGCGCATCGAAGGGCGGCTCGTCGAGTCGGACTACCCGGCCGCCTTTCGGTATCTGGCCACCCGGAATCGTAAACGGGCCATGCCGGTGGTCTTCACGGATGTCATCGACCGGCACGCGAGCGAAGCCTTTGTGACGCACGTCGGCTCGCTCCGGCCACGGCACCTCCCGCTGGCGGTAATCCTGCGGGACCCAGCACTCGAGGGTGTGGCCAGCCGTCGGCCCTCGGACACCCGGGCGGGATTCGAGCGGGCCGCCGCGGAGGAGCTGCTCATGGCGCGTGAAGTGGCCTTGGGTACGATGCGGGCGCGGGGCGTGCTCGTGCTCGATGTCCCGCCAGCGAGAGCCAGCGAGGCGGTGATCGAGCAGTATACCGAACTCAAGCGACGGGGCCTCTTGTGACGGAACGGCGCAGCTTTGCGAGCGACAACAGTGCGGGCGTGCATCCCGCCGTGCTTCAAGCCATCATCGATGCCAATCAGGGGCACGTTCCCGCCTACGGAGACGATCCCTACACGGCCCAGGCCGTCGCCAGGTTCCAGAGCCTCTTGGGTGAGGGCATCGACGTCTTCTTCGTGTACGGCGGCACGGGAGCCAACGTCCTGGCGATTCGCGCCGTCACCGAATCGTATCACGCCGTGCTGTGCCCCGAGTCGGCCCACATCAACGTGGATGAGTGCGGAGCGCCCGAAAAGTTCACGGGGTGCAAGCTGCTCACCGTCCCCACCGATGATGGGAAACTGCGTCCCGACGACCTACTGCCGCACTTGCGCGGATTCGGCGTCGAACATCACGCCCAGCCGCGGGTCGTGTCGATCACCCAAGCCACCGAGCTTGGCACCGTCTACCGCCCCACAGAAATCCGCGCCCTGGCGGATCTTGCCCATGCCCACGGCATGGTCCTCCACATGGACGGCGCCCGGATCGCCAATGCCGCGGTAGCGCTGGGTTCGAGCCTCAAGGCTACGACGGTTGACGCGGGAGTCGATGTCCTGTCGTTCGGCGGAACCAAGAACGGCCTGATGGGCGGTGAGGCCCTGATCTTCTTTCGGCGCGAACACGCCGAGGATTTTCGCTTCCTGCGGAAGCAGAGCATGCAGCTGGCGTCGAAGATGCGTTTCATCGCCGTCCAGTTCGACGCCCTCCTGCGAGATGACCTCTGGCGGCAGAACGCGGAACATGCAAACCGTATGGCCCGCCTGCTGCGGGATGCCATGGCCGGCGTGCCCAACGTGCGGATCACACAGCCGGTTGAGGCCAACGCGGTTTTCGCCACCATTCCGTCGCAGCACATCGCAGCGCTTCAGGCGGAGTCCTTGTTCTACGTGTGGAACGAGCAGACGTCCGAAGTGCGGTGGATGACGGCGTTCGACACAACCGAAGAGGACGTCCACGCCTTCGCCGCGGCCGCCCGGCGGATTCTCGGGTCCTGATCCCCGCCGGGTCCTCCGGCTCTGGTGCCTAAACAAGCCTTCCGCCCGCCTTCCATACCTATTCATCCTTGCGGTCGTATGGTGTCCCAAGGTTGCTGCGATCGACGGTTCAGCCCGCACATTTCCAGGACACGGGGTGAGCGAGCCCGGGTCTCGGCCTCGGTGCCCCCTGTGGCCCAAACCGCCTCTTTCCACCGGCGCTCCTTGGTGGTTACGATTGATGACACAAGCTCGAGTATGGCTCCCTGTTGCCGGACCTCGATGGTCGAACTCCACCCGAATGGGAACCGCCATGAAAGTCGCCGACCTGATGCACAGAGATCTCGTGACCGTGCCGATGACCGCCACGGTGGGAGAGGCGATCATTACCCTGGCGGACGCTCACGTGACCGGTCTCCCGGTCGTTGACCGCAAAGGTCTTTTGGTAGGAGTGCTCTCGACTACCGATCTCCTGACGTCACTTGCCGAGCAAGGCCGCGAGGGAGACATCGTGCCACTGCTCGATGAGACGACCGTCAGCGAGATCATGACCCCGCGCCCCAAGACGGTTGCCCCCGACGTCGACGTGCGCGAAGCCGCCCAGCAGATGCTCTATTTGGGTATCCACCGGCTCTTCGTCGAAAGCGGCGGGGAGCTTGCGGGCATCATCTCCCAGACCGACATCGTCCAGGCCTACGCGACCGGGAGACTCTGAGGGGTCGAACCGAGGTCTCAGCCGGGGGGCGCGCCGCCTACGGGGTCGCAGTCAAATCGAACACCGCCGGCGCGCCCTGAAGCACCACGCTTGCCGAGGCCATGACGGTAATCGGCCCCGGTGTCGCGCCGAGCTGCACTTGGGCTGCGGAAATTCCGTTCGCGTCGGTCTGCGGCGTGATGGAAGTGACGGTAGCCGCACCTGAGGTGACGCTCCAGGTGATGGTCACCCCCTCCAGTGGATTCCGGTACGCGTCTTCCACCGCGACCTGCAGGTTGGTGGGCAAGGTCGTGTTGACCGCCCCGGATTGCCCGTCGCCCTCGCCCTTCGTCATGGCTGCGGGGGGGCCGGGCAGTGCCGTGGCCGAGAAGGTCACGGGCGAATTGCTCGCCTCGGTGGCCGACGCCTGGACAGTATACGTCCCGGCAACCGACGGCAGGTCCCACGTGGTCGAGGCAATGCCGCCGTTCGCGGTTACGGTCGACGTAGGGTTCAACGTGCCGCCCGCCGCGGACCATGTCACGACCACGTCCTCCTCCGGGTTGCCCAACCGCGTGGCGATGATTCTGATGGGCGCGAGCCGGGTCGTGACCTGTTCCATCTGATTGTTGCCGGTGAACACGGCAATGGTAATGGGGGGTGGGGGCGCAGACGGGGTGTCCGTGCCGCACGCCACGAGAACGAGGACGGCGCAAAGACCGGACACGCGAGCGGTATGGCCATTCATGGCAATCTCGACGGAGTAGGGAGCATCAGAGGCACGCTACCAGCAAACATCGTCCAACAATTCTCAATCAGCAACCCCAGTCGGCGTTGCCTGATTCGATTCTTCGGGCCCCGCCTCCGACGGCGATCCAGGACCGGGAAACGAAATCCCGATCCGCCGCGTAGGAGTTGTCTACCCGTCCACCGCGAACCGGGGAACCGTAACGAGGCGGCTGTCATTCAGAATGGACGAATCACCGCGGTCGACCTGCACGTCGGCGGATCAGCCGGGCGCTGGCCCGAAGGAATGCCCCTGTCGGGGAAAGCACGCGGGCCCTTGCCTCTGCTGGATCGGTTGATGGAACTTCATGCTGACACGCGGCGGGATACCGGACCGGCCCGCTGCTCCCATTGATAGAGGACAGCGACCATGTCAGACAAGACCGGCAAATCCGATGCAGAGTGGGCCGAACAACTCACCCCCGAGCAGTATCGGATCACACGGCGGAAAGGTACGGAAGCACCGTTTACCGGTGTCTATTGGAATGCGAAGGAGCACGGAATCTATCGCTGCGTCTGTTGTGGCAATCCGCTCTTCGCCTCGGACACCAAGTACGACTCGGGGACCGGCTGGCCCAGTTTTTCTGCTCCCGTCAGCCCGGATGGGTTGTTGACCGAGTCCGATACGAGTCACGCCATGAGACGAACCGAGGTCCTGTGCAGCCGCTGTAACGCGCACTTGGGCCACGTCTTCGAGGACGGACCGGCCCCGACGGGCATGCGCTATTGCATCAACTCGGCATCCCTCGAGCTGGACCCGGAACCCGAAGGCACCTAATCGCCCGGCGCTAGGCCCGACCGCCCTGCCGCATCACGCTGCCATACGGGTGAAAGCCGGCCCGGCGGATCACGATCCATCCGACGACAACGCCCGCGCCTTGGATGAGGAAGTCGGTGATGTCCATGTGCCGGCCGGCGATGAACAACTGGCTCAGCTCGGTGAAGGTTGCTAGGTAGATACCCGGAAGGAAGGTTCTGAAAGCGCCCCTCGTCGCGATCGGCCAGACCGCAAGCAGCGCGCCCAGCGGCAGGTAGAGAAAGAACCCGACCGCAACGTCCACCACGCTAAACACGTCCATCCGCTGCCCGAGCGAGGCCAGGGGAACCCACCATCGCTCGAACAGGCTCCCGCTAATGATGTGCGGATCGAGTTCGGGTACGAACGGTCGCCATGCCCAAAGGCAGAGGATAAGCCCATGGACAATGAGCAGGCCCAGGGGCCGGTGGGCACCCCTGAGCTCCCGCGTCAAACCCGGTAGCCACAGCACGGCCGCCCAGGCCCCCAGCGCCGTACCGAGCCCGTGCGCCACCAAGGGTCCGACCTGAATCGGTTGCCCGAGAAAGCCGTGGCCCACTTCGGCAAGGAGGAACAAGGCCAGCCCGGCCAGGGACACGCGTCGGCCGGCCTTGGCGTATGACAGCCCCGTTTCCACCAGGGCTGCAACGGCATAGGCACCCACCGGCAGGAAGAGGACGACGTCGCCCATCGGGATCGGAAGGATCGAGCCCGGATCGAAGAGCTCGAGCGCGACGCGGAACCGCCCGAGCGGTCCGCCGTACACATTGGGAAACGCGGTTTGCCGGAACAGCGGAACGAACGCCTCAGCGAATGCTGCGGCGGCATATGACGCGGCGAAGATGAGTGCCGGAATCCCCACAAATGATTGCGTTCTGCGCCGGGAGCGGATGACGAGCACCAGGCTGAGCAATACCAGGGCACCGACTGCGCTGCCGGCTGTGTTGGTGACGACGTCGATGACGCTGGCGCGTCGGAGCACCGACCAGAGCTGAAGGCTCTCGACGGTAAGGCTGATCCCCGCGCCGGTCATGATGGCGGTGCGGAACGACGCCCACACGTTCGTGGCGGGAGCGGTGACCATCCACACCATGCCCCATCCGGCAAACAGGGCCACGTTGCGAACGGCGTCCACCGCATCGCTCGGGACGAGGGTGGGATGCAGAGCCCGGGCCAGCCGCGCCGCCACATCGCCCCACGCCGCATCGAAGCCAAACGGCGTGAGCGTCGCGAGCAGGAGGACGCCCACGTATGCCAGTCGGGTCGACACCCTCCAGCGACGATGCTGCCCAGCAAGATCGTGCACGCAGTCCTCTACTGAGTGACGCGGGTGAACCGCTGAAACTGCCACGGTCCGCTCGGCTCATTCACCTCGAACGGGGTTGCACGCCTCGGAAATACGGCGTCGAGCGAGGCCGCATCTAAGAACGCCGGGCCCAGAACGCTCGTGGCCACGGCCGGGCCCAAATAGGTGGAGAGCCAGAGCTCGTCGACCAGTGCCGGTGACCGGTAGAGCGGGAGCGCCGTGGTGGGGCCGGCCTCGATGGATAGGGCTCGAGCTCCCAGCGTCTCGCCTACATAGCGAAGCGCCTGCTCCGCCGACGGCTTAGCCATCGCGACCACCTGAACATCGGCGGCGGCGGCCCATGCGCCGAGCCGTCGTGCACCCTCACACGAGGTGACGATCATCGGTCTGTTCGTACCACGGAAGAGCGGATGCGACCGTGGGAGCCGCTCGCCTGATGTCAGAATGACGCTTCGGGCCGATTCAGTCTTGCCGAGTGATCGCGTGCGCCACTCAGCCAGGGCATGGCGGAGGGTGGACGGTCCGAGATAGTCATGGGTGAGGCCTCGCTCGCTCCGCAGGATCTTACCCGTGGTCAAAATTGCGTCTGCCCGTGCGCGGGAGAGGCCGAGCACAAATCGATCGTACATACTCCTGGGAGTGTCCGCGGTGAGCCGTAAAATGCGGTGGCCGCCGAGTGGGTCTCGCCAGACGGCGGCAATGTGACCCACGCCGGCATGGCTGGAGACGTTCGCGCCGTAGATATGCTCCGAAAGGGTCGAGACGTCCTGCCAATCCCGAACGGTATCCGGTGTTAGCTGGGGGAGCACGGCGTCAGCGGTAAGCAGGCTCGGCGATCCCGCGCTCGTCCACCCGCCACGGGGTCCAGGCCAGGGCGACCTTCCCGATCGCGATGTCCGCTTTCCGAGGAGTGATCGTCTTCTCGGACACGTCGCTGATTCCCTCTTCCATGGAGGCGCGCACGGCCTCGAGCTCCTGCTCGAGTTCAGCTCCAAGCGCGTCGAGTTGGGCCTGGAGTTCCTCGACCTCCTGCTGTGCGCGCTCGATATCGCCCTTTTCACGCGCAGCCCGACCGACCCCCCGCGCGGCCGTGCTCGCCCGTCCAATGGTGCCGATGCTGGCCGCCTTGCGCCCGAAGAGTGCCCCCAACACCGTGGCGCCAACCGAGATGGCCGTCTGGGCCTTGGCCTGTTGGTACTGCGCCTCCTGAACCCGGACCTTCCGGTCCGCGGTCTGCCTCCGGGCCTCGATCCGCTCCAACTTGGACGCGTACTGCTTGCGCAGCTTCTCGATCGCTTCGTCTCGTTTCTCCCTCGATGCCTCCCGGACTTGGATGCCGAAGTCGGCCTCGCTCTCGCCCGGTTGTGACACCAGCTTGAACGGTCGGCATTGGAACAGCGTGAGTGGGAGGGTCTGATAGAGGTGCGTCTTGTATTTCTTGGCCCAGGACTCGTAGCGCTTGCCTTTGGTTGCCTCGGAGGGCAGGGACGAGAACTCGACTTCGTTCTCGGGGTCGGAGAGCAGTTCCGGAGCCCCATTGGGCAGCAGCGCGGCCTGGTCCCACGTATCACTCGGCACCTGGTCTGCCAGTGGGGCGAGGTGGGCGACGGTCTGCCATTGATCCAGCCCGAGTTTGGCATCGACATAATGGAGGTCGGCCGTACCCAGCAGGGCAGGGCGGTACACCAGTCGGGCACCGGCGGCCGGGATGGCGACGGGCAAGAAGTACTCGGGGACATCCGGGGCCAGCACGGGCCGGGCCCCGACGGTGCGTGCGATCACGTCCGGTTGCGCTGGCGTCGCAGCAGGTGCAGTCGCCTTGGCCGCCTGAGCCTCTTTCCGGGGCGCCATGAGGGTCTGGATCTGCGCCCGGGTCAACGGCCCGCGGAGATACGACAACGCCCAGCGGGTCTGGAACACGACCGGCACATCCTCATGGACGTTGTTCATGAGGAAGACCCGGCTCTTCAGCCCGGCCAGGACTTCTCCCATGCGCTGACGGTCGAACCTGGCTCCGGCCGCGGCGGAGGCGCCTTCCAAACCTTCCAGCACTCGTTCCTTATCGCGCTCGGTTTGCAGCCGGCCGAGGAACCACGTGCCGGCGTTGGACAGCCCCTTGTAGTCGAGGTCGACGGGATTCTGCGTTGCCAGGACCACGCCGACTCCATAGGCCCGGGCCTGTTTGAGCAGCGTCAGCATGGGCGTCTTGCTGGGTGGGTTGGCGGTTGGCGGGAAGAAGCCGAAGACCTCGTCCATGTAGAGCAGGGCGCGGAGGCTCGCGGTTCCTGATTGCGCCCGCATCCACGCAATGACCTCATTGAGCAGCAGGGTAACGAAGAACATGCGCTCCGGGTCGGACAGGTGGGCAATCGACAGGATGGCAATTCGGGGTTTCCCGTCCGCCGTCCACAACAGCCGCTTGACGTCCAGCGGTTCGCCCTCGAGCCACCCGGCGAAATCGGGCGAGGCGAGCAAGCTGTTCAGCCTGAGCGAGAGCGCCATCCGATCCTTGGGCGGGAAGAACGTGTCGACGTCCATGACGCCGATGGTGGTGACCGGCGGCGTCTGGATCTCCCGGATCAGCCGCCCGAGGTCGAGGTCTCGTCCCTGCCGCCAGGCGGCGTCGAACAGGGTGGACAGGAGGATATGTTCGCGGCTGGTGATGGGGTCTGCATCGATCTTGACTAGAGCGAGGATGCCGGAGACGGCGGAGGAGATACGATCGCGGAAGGCATCCGCGTCATTCACCAGATCCGGGGCGGGCGCGGCGAAGGACCGCAAGATGTTGAGTGGCAGACCGGCGCTGCTGCCCGGGGTGTAGATGGCGAGATCCACCGCGTCTCGAAAGCGCCGCACCCGGGCACCGTCTTGTCCCCATTGGGCCAGGCCCTCCCGCCATTGGTCGGCGACCGTGGCGGCGTACGCATCCGGGGAAACTCCCTTGCGTTCCGCCTCACGCTCATCGATCCATGGTCGGAAATCCGCAGGGCGAAGGTCGGGAAAGCTCAGGAGCAGGTTACCGATGTCGCCTTTCGGGTCGATCGCGATGGCCGGGATGCCATCGATGGCCGCCTCCTCCAACAGGCTCAGACAGAGACCGGTCTTGCCGCTCCCGGTCATGCCCACGCAGACTGCGTGCGTGGTCAAATCCTTCGCATCATACAGCACGAGGTCAGGCTTGGTCTCACCGGAAGCCGCATCGAACAGTCGACCCAGGTAGAACGAGCCCAGTTTCTCGAAGACACTGGTTTGGTCGGTCATGGTAGTTCCCACGAACTCCGCTGGAGTGGTGTTTCGGTCTGCACGGAACAGGTCTGAGGCTAGTCGAAGATGCGATGCCTGGCCAGTCCCGAGAGCTATGCCCTGACGAAGTGACATCGCGGAGCGGCCTGCCGGGCCGGTCGAGACCCGGCCGACTGGTCCAACTGTATTATTTCATTACGAATTCTCTTAGGATTCTCTCCGGTACCAGCCTTCTAAGCTATTGTCAGATAGCATTTTATAGAGCAACCCACCACAAGACCAACGGTAATGTGTCAAAAAACTCAGAGTTGCCACAAGGGCCTGCATTCGCCAAGTTGCCGGTCCTTCCTCCTTGTCTCAAGGGGAATAGCCAAATCCGGAAGGAGTCATCGGTGAGAACTGCTGGGCTGCGGAATGAGCGCGGAGTGGCCTTAGCCATCGCCGTCGTCAGCCTGGTCCTCATCGGAGCCTTACTCACCACCACGATCTGGGTCGGTCGGCAACGGCAAACATCCGCCGTTGCCCCGGCTCGGGTCCTCGATATCGGGATCGAAGCACTCGCCCCCGTTCCCCAGGCCCGCTCGGGTCAGCTCGACAGCCTCACCGTCGGGGGAACGGTGGAACCGCTCACCGATTCAGCGCGGCCAGCGTCTCCTCGAGATCAGTGAACTTGATCCGGGGACGTCCAACCGACTGTCCTCGCGCCTGTTCCAGTTCATCCAAGCGACACCAGTCTCCGTACGACACAATGCGCCCGTTCTTGGATCGCAGGAGCTGCTCGATGGCGGCTCCATCTGCCGCGGACGCTTCGAGGGTGACACCCTTCGCCATATCCTCGACCATGCAGGCCACGGTCTCCTTGGCATCGGGCTTGTTGGTGCCGATAACACCGCTCGGGCCCCGTTTGATCCACCCGCTGACATAGAGGCCGGCGCTCGGCTTCTCGTTATCCAGCACGCGGCCAGCCTGGTTGGGAACGATCCCGGCTCTTGCGTCGAAGGGTAGGTCGGCCAGCGCCACGCCGTGGTAGCCCACCGACCGGAACACCATGCCGACGGGCAGGGTCTCGAACTCTTCGGTGGCGACGGGACGGAGGCGCCCGTCCGACTCGCGCCGCAGCAGGTTCCGCACCAGACGCATGCCGGCCACCTCGCCGGCGTCATTGCCGATCAGCTCGACCGGCGACACGAGGAAGCGCAAGGTGAGCGTTCGCGGCTTGCCCGTTGGCTCGCGGCCTGCGAGCTCCTGGATGATATCGAGCTTCTTCTGGAGGTCGCGGTCGTCGCTCTGTGCCGCGTCCGCGGCACTGACCGGGTCGAGTGCGGCTTCCTCGGGCGGGATGACGAGGTCCGCGCCCGCCAGGTTGCCGAGCTCGCGAATCTCCGGATTCGTGAAGGCCGCCTGGGCCGGACCGCGTCTCCCGACAACGACCACCTCCCGCACCTGGCTGTGCTCGAGGGCCTCGAGCGCGTAGTCGGCAATGTCCGTCGTCTTCAACTCGTCGACCGTGCGGCACAGAATGCGGGCGACGTCGACCGCGACATTACCCACGCCCACGACGGCGACACGTTCCACCGACAGGTCGAACGTCTTGTCCCGAAAATCGGGGTGACCGTTGTACCACGCGACGAACTCGGTGGCCGGATGGCTCCGGGCCAGGTCTTCACCGGGAATGCCGAGCCGACGGTCCGTCTGGGCTCCGGTGGCGAAGCAAATCTGATGGTAATGGCGGCGGAGCGTCGCGAGGTCGACGTCGGAGCCGACGTCGACGTTCCCGAAGAAGCGGAACCCAGGGTTGGACGCCGCCTTTTCGAAGACGCGGGTGACTTGCTTGATCTTCTGGTGGTCGGGCGCGACCCCGAACCGCACCAAGCCGAACGGCATGGGCAACCGTTCGAACATGTCGACCTGGACCCCACGGTCCAGCCGCTTGAAGAGGTCTTCAGTGACGTAAAAGGCTGCCGGACCCGACCCGACTACGGCAACCCGTAATGGATTGGTCTCGCTCCCGAGCGCACTCACGAGTGACCTCCGTTATCAGGAGTTAGCGACGTGTGGTCGCGCTCGCGAGCTCCTCCACGATTCCCTTGAAGTCCACGAATTCCGGCGAGGCCCCATTCACGTTGCCTGCCCTGATATCCGCCAGGATCTGTTGGCAGATGTCGGTTCCGCGCCTCAGTCGAAACGCGCCGATGAATGCCTCATAATCGTCTGCCTGGGCGCTGCTCAGGATCGCCCACAAGCTCAGCCGCACGTTGTCGACCACGGCCTTCAGGTCCTCCAGCCCCTCGGGCGGGGTCTTGCCACCCTTGACCTCCGTCTCGATCGACGTCAGAGCGTTCTTCAGGTCCTGGACGCGCTGGGCGAGCTCGTGCTGGGCCATGTGGGATCCTCGTGCTCGGCTTTCGTGGGAGTGATGGAGGCTGCTGCGCAACCAACCCAATTTAGCATCCTCGGTGCCCCAGACGAAGGCGGCTGAGCAACCGCGTTACCGCCCCCTCCAGGATTGGTCCGCGCGGTGATGGGCGTCTCCCAGAGCACGCAGCTCGCCCGCTGCGTCTCGATACCCTCCCTAGAAGCTCGAGTCGAGGGTGATGAGCAGGTGCCGGCCCGGTTCCGGGCGGAAGAAGCTGGCATTGGCGGATTCGGCGTAGAGCGTGTTGGTGAAGTTCGCGAGCGTCACCGCAACCCGCTGCGTGAACCGGCCCTGCCGAAACAGCGTGGCCCCCGCCCGGGCGGAGTGAACGGTAAACGCCGGCACCACGTCGCCGATCGGGTTGGTGCCCAGCGCAACGTCCTTGCGATCACCATTGTAGCGGATCTCGTATTCGGCCCAGAATCGGTTGTCGGATTCCGTGTAGCGAATTCGGCCGGCGAGATTGTTGGAGAACGTCTCACCGACCGGATTGAGTGGGTTCAAGACGTCCTTGGAAGACAGGTGCGTGTACGCTCCATGCACGGACAGACCAGCCGGTAACTGGGTGCTGGCGGACAACTCCACGCCCGTGAAGCGGAGCTTGTCGACGTTCACGTTCTGAAAGACTGGCAGCGTGTTTACGGTATCGGTCGTCGGGGCGATTCGAATGCCGTTCCGGATCTCGTTCCGGAAGACAAAGCCCTCGAGGCTGAACCGACGATCCTGATATCGAAGCCCGACGTCGATGTTGAGGCTCGTCTCCGCCTTGAGGTCCGGATTACGCGCTTGGAACGCAGCACCCTCCGGGGTGGGCCCGCTGAAGAATCGTTCCACCAGGTTGGGTGAGCGGAATGCCCGTCCAACCGCCCCGATCACGTTGAGGTTGTCCGTCAGGCCGTAGATGACATTGGCCGCTCCGACGACGGTTTGACTGCTCTTCGAGACCAGCGCGTCATTCACGTCCTGGGTCGGTCGTGTCGAAGCGCGTGTATCCTGAAACCGCGCCCCGAGGATGACCGAGAGCCGCTCCGCCACATGGAAGTCGCCTTGGGCAAAGATGCCGAGGCTGCGAAAGGTGGCGTTCGGCACCTGCGGCGTGCTGTCGATCTCCGGCACGGGCGGGCCGAAGCCGATCACGGCGGTTTCGGTGCGATCGGTGTTCTCTGACTTGTCACGGAACATGTCGACGCCATACTTCACAATGTGATCCCTGGCTACCAGCTTGGTGGCCTCGAGCCGGAACCCGTACGTCGCCAAGTCGGTGAAGTTCTTGTTCTGGATGACCACGCCCGCGCCCGGTGGCGCACCGCCGCCGAAGGGCACGAAGATGCCCAGGTCCAGATCTCGCTCGTTGTCCTGGTAGTATCCCAACACCTCGAGCTTGTCGGCCAGAGGCATGTGCAAATCGGAGGCGTGGTAGCCGGCGCTCACCTTGTCGAACCGCTGTGCCGGGTAGGTGATCTGGATCAGCGGCAGAGTCGGCGCGTAGGCGGCGGGGTCGACATACCCAAAGCCCGTGGTATCGGCACGGTAGCGTTGGTACTTCACGAACACTTCGTGCCCGGGTTTTAGGTCGTAGCTCAGCAGCGCCTGGACGCTCTCATCCTGGACGCCGGTGTCATTGACCCGCACGTCGTTGCCAAGGGAGATGTTGCCGAACGATCCCGAAGGCGCGTCATAGGAGCCGGCATCGCGGTAGGTCCCGCTCAGCAAGAATCCGATCCGTCCGGTGCGGCCCATCAGCGAGGCGACGCCTTTGTGTTGCTCATTGTAGGTGCTGTAGCGATACCCCAGATTCCCATGCACGCCCTCCTGCGTCGGAGTGCGCGAAATCAGGTTCACCACGCCCCCGATCGCGTCCGTTCCGTAGAGCACCGATGCCGGTCCCCGAACCACCTCGACGCGGTCAATCGTCGCGACATCCACGAGAGAGGGCACCTCGCCGAAATCCTGCTGCCTCCTCGAGTTGTTGAGCCGCAGCCCGTCTTCGAGCAACAGGATACGCTGCCCCCGCTGGCCGCGAATCGTGGGACGAACCTGCGCCGCCCCGACACCACTCACGCCGAGCCCGGGTTGTACGCGGAACAAGTCGGACACCGTGTTGGGGGCTTGCTCGCGAATCGCCGCCGACCCGAATACGAGCGTCGGGGTGGGCACCGAGAACACGTTGGTCGGCGTGCGTGTCGCGGTCACCACGAGTTCTTCCACTTCGATGGGTGGCCGGGTTGCCCGAGCCGAGTCCTGGCTTTGCTGAAGAGTGGCGGCATGCGCGGGGTTTCGGACGCTCATGCCGAGGGTGAGGCCCGAGCACAGGATCAACGACGTTACAGCGAACGAAGGACGGAGCATGGTCACACCGGGAATAGGAGGGCGAGATGTGTGTCACACGGTGGAACGCCGCCCAGAGCGGCATTCCGGCAGTGGTGACAATCAAGCTAGGAGAAGAATCCCGAGCGGGGTATTCGGAAAAACACCCACCGGAGGGTCGGGAAAACTACGGAGTCGATCGGTGCTGCGGGGTCAGGTATTCCTGAGGTCGGATTCGAGGGCAAACCGAATGAGACCCGCCATGTTCCGAATGTCGAGCTTTCGCATGAGGCTCTCGCGATGGGTCTCGACGGTGCGCGGGCTGATACCGAGCTCGGCTGCGATCTCCTTGCTGGTGAGTCCGTTCGAGACCCGGACAAGAACCTCGCGTTCGCGCGCCGTCAGCCGTTCGAACGCGTTCTGTCGCTGTTGGTCTTCGAGTTCGCCTCTCAAGGCCGCGCTGAGCTTGTCAGCCACCGGGGGGCTGTAGAACGTCCGGCCACCGTGGACCGCGCGGACTGCCTCGCGAAGCTCGGCGGGCTGCCCGTCCTTGAGGACGTAGCCGTGGGCGCCGGCTCGCACGGCCTGGAGCAGATATTGGGCGTGATGGTGCATGCTGAGGATGAGGACCCGAACGTTCGGCAGCGTCTGTCTAAGCTGCGCGGCCGCGTCCAGGCCGGACCCTCCTTCCATCGTGATGTCGAGGACGGCCACATCGGGCTCGTGCTGCTGGGCCAATGCGAGGGCCTGATCGCCTCGCCCGGCCTCGGCCACGACGTGGAATCCCTCGCTCTCCGCCAACACCTGACGGATGCCTTCACGAACCAGGGCGTGGTCGTCGGCGATGAGCACGCGAATCGGCCCGCTCAAGAACCGGCCCCGTCGCGTGGGAGCCGGACCTCGAGCATCGCCCCCGCTCCGGGCTCGCCCGATATCGAGACCGACCCGCCGAGCGCGAGAATCCGCTCGCGCATTCCCGTGAGTCCCATGTGTCCTCTGCGTTCCAATGAGTCGAGTGTGTGATCCGGTGGGATGCCCCGTCCGTCATCCCGGATCGAGAGATATATCCCTCCCGGGTCCTCGGTGAGCGTCACAACCGCCGACTTGGCCTGGGCATGGCGTGCCACATTGGCGAGCCCCTCTTGGACCGCTCGGAAGATGGCCAACTCCGCCTCCTCGCCCAATGCCGACAGCCGGGCTGGGCAGCGAAGCTGGATGTCCAGGCCACTCTGCTTGCCGAAGTCCTCGGTGATCGCCCGAAGGGTGGGACCCAGGCCGAGTTCGTCCAGCAGCGGTGGGCGCAGCACATCGGTAACGCTGCGAATGCTCCGAATGCCGGTGTCGACCAGTTCGAGGACCCGGTCGATGCGGGGGACCTCATCGGGAACCGCCATCTCCCTGAGCAGGCCAAGCTGGAGCTTGACGGCCGATAACACCTGGGCCGTTTCGTCATGCAGTTCTCGGGAGAGCCGCCGCCGCTCGGCCTCGTACTGGTCGAGCATTCGAGTCGTGAGCGCCTCGAGTTCCGCCGTTCGGACGGCCAAGCGTCGATAGAGATCGGCGTTCTCGAGGGCCGCTCCCACCTGCTGGCCGAGCGCGGTGAGGAAGTCGGTGTCCAGGGCGGCAAACGGATCCCTGGCGTCGCCCACGATGACCATCGATCCGATGACAGTCTCCCCGTGCACCACCGGCAACGAGGCAAAATAGCTGTAGCCCCACTCCGAGCCGGGTCCATCGAGCCCGTGCACGCTCTCGGGCTGCCCCGTTTCCAGGCTGCGATTGATTGCTGCTTCCGCTCGCGGAGTGGGCTCCGTTCCCAGCCACGTACGGCACACACCGGCGCCTCCGACATAGCGCCCGGGAGCGGGAGACCGTGCGTAGAGTGCGCTGCCCCGCACCCCGGGGAGTGTCAGAGGACGCTCGAGCAGCGCTGCCAGGACGCCGGCCTGGTCGATTGGCTCGTCGCCTCGTTGAAGGTCGCCGGATAGCGTTGACAAGGTCCGAATGCCGCCACGCAGGTCTTCGAGCACCAGCAGGAGTATTCCCGCGCCCACGGCCAACTCGAAGACGATGTCCAGGTAGTAGCCCCACGGATTCCATGCGCCGCGCGCCCGGAAGAATGGGTAATCCAGGTGATGCAGGCTCCAGAGCAGCATGGTTGCCGCGAGAACCGCTGCCGCCCAAGAGCCGACCTGTCGGTGGTGTTGCAGGAACACCCATCCGGTCCACAGGGTGGCCGCGCTCAGGAAGACAACGGCCGGAACAGCGGCGAGGTAGAAATTGTCCAACTGATAAATGGCGGCATACGCCCAGATCGGAGGGAACAGAACCAGCAGCAGATAGCGCCGCCTGAACTCGAGCTGCCGGGAGAAGATGAGCGCGGCCCACAAGATTGCGAGAGCGGTCCACCCCGTCACCACCTGATGCCAGTACAGCCAGATACGGTCGCCGCTCGCCATGAACGTGATGATGGCCGTGAGCCGGAGGGCGTACATGGCCCACGCCAGGGCCCAGTAGAGGAAGTAGCGTTTGCGGTATTGCTGATAGAGGAAGACGCAGAGTCCGGCGAGTCCGAGCGTGACCGCGGCCTGGAGGAATGGTGCGGCGAAATCGGTGACAGCCGATTGGGGTAGTTCGAAATCCATCGGTCAAACAAAGGACGATGAGGTGTCGGAGCGCAATAGGCCGTAGCGCGTGCCGGGAGCCTCCTCATGCGCAGGTTGGTCCGGCACTGGAGCAGGATTGAGGCGACGGGCAAGATCCGTCAGCGTCGAGGCTCGCATCCGAACCTCCGTGTACCCATCTTTCTCCGAGCGATTCTCTCATTCACGTGCTCTGCCACTCCAGGGATCTGACGTATGCTACCGATTCGACTTCCACGACAATATCTGCGACTTCCTTTCCTGAGCCTCGCGCTCGCAAGCGCCGGGGTTGGCTGCCGGAGCGGTGACGGCGTGCCGGATCGGGCCCTCGATGCCGTGACGGTGGATGGACTCACGGCCCACATCGAGGTGCTGGCCTCGGACGACTTCGAAGGTCGGGCCCCGGCCTCGGTGGGAGAGCAGAAGACCATCGACTACCTGACCGCCGAGTTCAGGCGGCTGGGTCTCGAGCCGGGCAATGCCGGGAGCTATGTGCAGCAGTTTCCTGTGGTCTCCATTACGTCGGTGCCTACGGCGCTGCGCGTAAGGGGAACAAAGGGCGGCAAGGCCTACAACTTCGGCAACGAGTTCGTGGCCTGGACCAGGCGGGTCGTGCCCGCGTCGGCCATCTCCAATTCCGACATGGTGTTCGTCGGATATGGCACGGTGGCGCCGGAGTATGAGTGGAACGACTACGCCGGGCTGGACGTACGCGGCAAGACGGTCGTGATGCTGGTGAACGATCCGGGCTTCGCGACCAAGGACCCGGCACTCTTCAACGGCAACGCCATGACGTACTATGGTCGCTGGACCTACAAGTTCGAGGAAGCGGCACGGCAGGGGGCGTCCGGAGTGTTCATCGTGCACGAGACGGAACCGGCGGCCTATCCGTGGGCGGTGGTGGAGAACGGCTTCACCGGCGCGCAATTCGGACTCGTGGCCGACGACAACAACATGTCGCGGGCGGCGGTCGAGGGCTGGGTCACCGTCGAGACGGCACGCCGCATCTTCGGGCAAGCGGGGATGAGTTACGATTCGCTCAAGACGCAAGCGAGTCAGCGGGGATTCAAGGCCGTTCCGCTCGGTCTCGAGGCGTCGGTCGGCCTCACCAATGCCATCGCACAATCCAGCACCAGCAACGTCCTCGCCGTGCTGCCGGGAAGCAGCCGGCCGGACGAATTCGTCGTGTACATGGCGCACTGGGACCACTTTGGACGCGATACCACGCTCGAGGGAGACCAGATCTACAACGGGGCCCGCGACAACGCCACGGGGACGGCGGGCCTGCTCGAACTGGCCAAGGCCTTCGCGACGCTCGAACCACGGCCCGCCCGCTCCATGCTCTTCCTGGCAGTCGGCGCCGAGGAGCAGGGGCTGCTCGGCTCGGCATACTACGCCGCGAACCCGGTCTACCCGCCGACCAAGACCGTCGCCGCGCTCAACATCGATGCCATGAACATCTGGGGGCCAACCCACGACATCATGGTGGTCGGCTACGGCAACTCGGAGCTGGATGACGTCGCCGAGGAGGCGGCCCACGCCGACGGGCGCGTTCTCCGGCCCGACCCCGAAGTCGAGAAGGGCTACTTCTATCGCTCGGACCACTTCAGCTTCGCGAAGATCGGCGTCCCGGCGTTCTATGCCGACCCGGGCATCGACAACATCGAGCATGGCGAAGCCTGGGGTCTCGAACAGCGCGAGAAGTACACGGCCGAGCGCTACCACAAGGTGACGGATGAAATCGGGCCCGACTGGGATCTCAGAGGAGCGGTGGCCGACCTCCGGTTCGCCTTCCGAATGGGCTACCGGCTGGCCAACGAAGCGACCTTTCCCAATTGGCGGGAGGGCACCGAGTTCCGCGCCCTGCGCGATTCAACCATGGCGGCCACCCAGTAGAGCGCACGCAGCCGGTCCTTCCTGCTCCGGCCACCCGCACGCGTAGCGCGGAGCCGGTTCCACCGGTACCTTGGGCCATTCCCGGCCCGGCCGGGGGAGTACCAGGCCATTGCTCCAAGCGCCGCGCCCTGACCGAGGCTTGCCATGTCTCCCGTCGTTGTCGTGCCGACGGAAATTCTCGTGGTCCGGCTCAGCTCGATCGGCGGTGTTCTCCTGACGACACCGTTGCTCAGGGCCCTGCGCCATCGCCATCCGGAAGCGCGGCTGACCGTGCTGACCGACGAGCGTTACGCTCCGCTCCTCAAGCACAACCCCAACGTCGACCAAGTCGCGGGGGTTGGCCCGAATGCCTCACTCTGGGCGTGGGCGCGGAGTCTGAGGCAGCACGAGTTCGGCTGCCTGCTCGATCTCGAAGGCAACGTGCAGAGCCGATTCCTCCGACGCCTCGTGCCAGGGCGCTGGCGTCGTTCCGAGCGGCGCTGGCTGGCCGAACGTGTACTGATTCACACCAAACGAAACCTCTTTCGTGAGGCGCTATCGGACGCCGAACGATACTTCACGGCGGCCAAAGACTTGGATGTGGTTCCCGATGGTCAGCCGGTCGAATTTTGCCTGAGCGAGGCAGCGGACGTCGAGGCGACAAGATGGCTGGATCAGGCCGGGATGCTGAGCGATAGGCCGCTGGTAGCCTTTGCGCCCGGGGCCAGGGCGGCCACCCTGCGTTGGCCGGCAGATTCTTGGGTGGAGCTCATTACCCGGGTGACGGACACCGGGGCCGATGCCGTGGTGGTTGGCGGGCACGCAGACGCCACCCTCGCGACCGACATCGCGGTCAGGAGCGGCGCCCGTGCCGCGAGTTCGGCGGGTCTATTGAGCCTTCAGGGGATGGGGGCCATCTTGAAGCGAGCGCAGGCCGTGTTGACGGGAGACAGCGGTGCCCTCCACATGGCGACCGGCGTCGGGACGCCGGTGGTGGCGTTATTTGGCCCGACCGCAAGGGAATTCGGCCGGTTCCCCTACCAGGCCCACGCTACGGTTATCGAGCGAGACCTCCCGTGCCGACCATGCAGCACGCGGGGGGGCCATACGTGCCCGCTCCAGCATCATGAGTGCCTGCGCTCCATCGAGCCGCAGGGTGTGCTCCACGTGCTGGCGCGGCTGCTCGCCTAAAGGCCCGCGCTCGGCGGTGCAGGCTTCCGGTTTTCATTCCTCACGAGGGGGAGCTATGACGACGGATCTCAATTACCTGGCGATCCTGGTAGCAGCGCTGGTGTTCTTCGTGGTCGGCGGCGTATGGTATGCGGCCGTCTTCGGCAAGGCCTGGCAGAACGCGCTGAATCTCAACCCGGAAGAAACGGCGCGGGCGCAGCAGGACTTCCCCAAGGCGCTCGCCGTATGGTTTCTGAGCGGTCTCCTCGTCAGCTTCGTCCTCGCGAATCTGGTGCGCGTCTTGGGTGCCACGACCTTCGGCGCCGGGGTCATGGTCGGCTTTTGGGCCTGGCTCGGCTTTGCTTTGCCCTTGAACCTGAATAGCCTGGCGTTCGAGAAGCGATCGCCTCACGTCTTCCTGATCAATGCCGGTTTCTACTGGGTAGCCTTTGCGTTGGTGGGGGGCATTCTGGCGGTGTGGCATTGACGAAGCTCCTCGTGTCCTTGCCTCACGACCCGGGATCGGTGATTCTTCGGGGTCTCCTTCCAGGGGGGCGCCGTTGAGTCCCGATTCCCGGAGTTGTCCCAGGTGCAGCGTCACGCTGTTGGCCGACGCGCGATACTGCTATGCGTGTGGCATCGGCATCGCCGCGGCCGCCTCAGGCGAGTATGCTTTACTCGATCTCGAACGCTTTTTCGACTACGCGCTGGACATGCTGTGCATTGCCGGCGTCGATGGATATTTCAAGCGGGTGAACCTGGCATTTGAACGTGTCCTCGGATTCACCGCCGAAGAAATGTTGTCGAAGCCGTTCGTTGAATTCATCCATCCCGAAGACCGATCCGAGACGACGGCGGAAGTGGGCAAGCTGGCCAGCGGGGCGCCGACGCTTTCCTTCGAGAACCGGTATCTGTGCAAGGATGGCAGTTACAAAGACCTGAGCTGGACGTCCTACCCCGAGCCCGGAACCGGTCTCTTGTACGCCGTGGCACGCGACATCTCGGACGCCAAGCGGCGGAACGATCTGGTCGATGGGTTGACCGGGCTCGCGAGTCGGAGAGCCTTTGATGAGGCCCTGGAGAAGGAGTGGAAGCGCGCGGTCCGGCTTCGGGTGCCGTTTGCGGTGGCGTTCTTCGACATCGATCACTTTCGGAACTACAACAAGCACTTGGGACACAAGGCGGGCGATGACTGTCTGCGCCAGTTGAGTCAGGTCCTGCGCAGCCACTCGCGGCGTGCCGGGGACTTGGTGGCGCGCTCCGACGGTGGGGAGTTCGGCTTCTTGATGGAAGGTGGGCTCACACCGGAAAAGACCATCGCCCTGTGCGAGATCATCCGTGCCGGCATCGAGGCGCTGGACCTGCCGCATCCCGGAGCCGATTCCCCGGGCTGTGTCACCGTGAGCGTCGGCGTGGCGGCAGGCGTGCCGGCTCCGGCGGAGACCCCGGAGCGCATCGCGAAGCTGGCCAGGGAGGCCCTGACCGACGCCAAGCGACAAGGCCGCAATTGCGTGGTGTGCGCGGCCTCTTGATCGAACGTGTGAGCAACTGCGCTTCAGCTCGGGGTCCCGTCGCATTTCTGCTGCGGGACCCTGCCGGTTGAGGGTGTGTCCCCTGTTCGCTATGTACCACTTCCATCGGTGCTGCACATGCGCCGCGTAAGGCGCAAGTCCGCAGCCATCGCCGCCGTCTTCTTGGCGGCACTCTGGACCACCATGTGTATCCGCGGTGTGACGCGGCCGCTTCCGGCCGGCCTCTCGTTTGCCGGCGTGGAGCATCGCGGCGTTCCCGTCGAGTTTCTGGCCGATCTCACCTATCAGCGCGACAGCGGGCAGGTGGTCGAACAGGTCATCTTCGACCGGGTGTTCCAGCTGATCGATCGCGCCGAGCGGTTCATCCTGATCGACATGTTCCTCTTCAACGGAGAGCACGGCGGCGATCGCGAGTATCTGCCGCTGGCTGAGCGTCTCTCCGAACGGTTGATCGCGAAGAAGCGGGCCTCGCCCGACGTTCAGATCACGTTCATCACAGACGAGATCAACACCTTCTACGGGGCATACACCAGTCCGGAAATCCTGAGCCTCCGCGCCAATGGCATCACGGTCGTGGTGACCGATCCAACCAAGCTGCGCGATTCGAATCCGGGGTATTCCGCCCTGTGGCGCCCATTGCTTCAATGGCTTGGCACGGGTGGCCCGGGGTTCCTGCCCCACCCGCTCACCAGCTCGGGCCAGAAGGTGACGCTCCGGTCGTATCTCAGGCTGCTCAACTTCAAGGCCAACCATCGAAAAGTGATCGTCACGGAGCAGGAGTGCCTTGTTGCCTCGGCGAATCCGCATGACGCCTCGAGCTTCCACTCGAACATCGCGTTCGCCATGCGGGGAGGGCCCTGCCAGGACGCGCTCCGGGCCGAGGGCGCAGTCCTCGCGTTTTCGGGCGGTGGACCACTCACCGACAGTGTCAATCAGGCCGACGCCGGGGATTCGCGAACGACGGCGCAATACCTGACCGAGGGACAGATCAAACGGGGGGTACTCGAAGAAATCGGGGCCCTCCAGGGTGGTGATCGGCTGGATATCGCCATGTTCTACCTGTCAGATCGCTCGATCATCCGGGCGCTCCTGGACGCAGCCCGGCGGGGCGTCGGCATCCGGCTGATTCTCGATCCCAATAAAGATGCCTTTGGGCGCCAGAAGGGCGGGATCCCCAATCGACAGGTGGCGCACGAGCTCGTCACCCAGTCCGGCGGGCGCATCGCCCTGCGCTGGTACGACACCCATGGGGAGCAGTTCCATACGAAACTGGTGATCGGGCGGCACGAGGGTCATGTCGTCGCGATTGGCGGATCCGCCAATCTGACTCGGCGCAATCTGGACGATTTCAATCTCGAGGCGGACGTGAAGGTGACAGCCCCCCTCGATTCCCGTCTGGCGGAGGACGTTGGCCGCTACTACGAACGGTTGTGGACCAACGCGGGCGGCCACTACATCCTTGGCTACGAGGCGTACGAGGACCGGTCTCGGCTCAAGCGGGTGATCTACCGGATTCAGGAATGGAGCGGGTTCAGCTCATATTGATCGGATGTCACCAATATCCAATGAGAGGATAACCATGAGGCTCGCGTCGCGGTCTACCGTCGTCCTATTCACCAGCAGCCTAGTGCTCGCGGTGAGTGGGTGCACCACGATTCGGGGCGTTGCGGCGCTTCGGCACGTGGATTTTTCGCTCGACCGGGTCGACGACATGCGTCTGGCCGGCGTAGCCATGAGCCGGATCCGATCCTATCAAGATCTGAGTGTCGGCGAGATCGCTCAACTCGGGTTGGCCGTCGCCCGGAAGGACTTGCCGCTCGACTTCATTCTGCACGTCCAGGCAGAGAATCCGTCGGACAACACCGTAACGGCCGAGCTCGTGCGTCTCGATTGGACGCTCTTGCTGCAGAATCGGGAGACCATCAGCGGGAGCGTAGACACGAGCTACGCCCTCCGGCCCGGCGTGGCGCAAGACGTTCCCATCGCCATGCATCTCGACCTGACCGACTTCTTCGAGGGCAGCGCCAAGGACCTGGTGGAACTGGCGCTGAACCTGGCGGGGCAGGGAGGCGAGCCCAAGGAGATCACGTTGCGAGGCGTCCCGTCCGTCGATACGCCGCTGGGCCCCATTCGCTATCCCCAGCCCATCACCATCGCCAGCCGGCGGATCGGGTCCTGATGGTCAGGGGCGGTCGGGGGTCCCGGAGGGTCGCGGAGCAAGCTTCCGATTTTCGAGGGCAGTACCCAGCTCCCACCCAATGACTTTCGCCGTGGGCCCGTCACGCCGGGCAATGCTCAAGACGAGGCGGTCTTCCGAACTGCCCGGCATGCCATCGAATACGGCCAGGCTTCTGGCTTGCAGGATCAATTTGGCGCTGAAGATTCCCCGTCGGTAATCGACCCGCGTAAGCTGGTCGAGCGCGATCGATCGCAGCTTGATCTCGGATTGCTCCAGGCTCGCGAGCGACGTGCGATACTCGAGTACAATGCCTCCGGGTTCCACGCGGAGGACCCCGCCAATGAAGATCCAGCCCTTGCGGATGTCCGCGAGCTCGGGGTCGATGGTGAACGGGACGCTCTGGATCTTAGCCATCGGTCTTCATCAGCTGCCTCGTGTGGCGCCTCATCCACCGAATCGCCCACTCCGCCCTAGAGCCGGTCCGCATTCCCTTCTGGTGAGGCAGGGTGGGATGGGGATTCGTCCACTCGCGGGTTCCAGCCGCTCCGAAAGTGATAGCTGAGCGCTAGGAACACGGCACCGAAGCTCAAGAACAGGAGAATTCGCCAGATCGGCTCGACTTGACTCAGGTCGAAGAGGACCAGCTTGCCGGCGGTGGCGAACAGTGTCGCGAGGCCGATGGTTCGAGTCCGAGGCATGAGGAACAAGAGTCCCAGGCTGTAAATGCCCCACGAGCCGGTCACGATGCCGTCGCCGACGGGGAGTACACTCAGCTCGCGCCAGAGCCAGGCGAGGATGGCGAGGTGCGCCGCGAACCAATACATCGGTGCCGCACGCCGATCGAGCCACCGTGTGGCAATTACCAATGACGCGATCACACCGGCATCCGCAAAGGCGCGCCAATTCCAAATCGCCACCTCAGGTGGTGGCTCCGCCGTCAGTCGCTGGGCCAGCCAGAGCGCGATCAGTCCGAAGAGGAGGTGCCCGGCCGTGCCGACGGACCGGTCGCCGAGCCATCTCGCCAGTAGGAGCAGTACCAGCGCCTCAGCTGCATAGAGTGCCAGCTCGACGTGACCCTGGAATAACAACGACACCCCGACCGCGACCAGGACGGCACCGGTAAGGATGTGCGCTGCTCTCAAGGCTGGGACCCCGTCGGGTCGGCTCAGGTACCATGCGGCGAGGCCGTAGAGCGCTGCGGCGGCCAGGGCGATCACTCCCCACACGGTGTCGTCAGTCGGCCGCCACGCAACGTGTGAGGCATAGAGCGTGGCAGCTGCAGTCGCGATCAGCAGCACCGCGAGCTGGCGGTGTCGCACCCCCACTTCCCGCGCCTTGGGTACCCCGGATTCCGGATAAGGCCACCGGTTCGGCTGGCGACGAGCAAGCACCTCGCGGCTAACCGGTACAAGCCAGAACAAGAGCCAGATCACGGTCACGCCGGATTGAAGCGCCACCGAGTTGGTGTCGGCACTTCCCTGGAACGCCAGCGCCAGCACCAACCAGCCGCCCAATGCCGTGATCCAGAGCAGTGATTGCCACCCCCTGAATAGATAGATCGCGCTCGTACCTGCGAGCAGGATCGAGGTATACGCGATCAGGCTCGGGACCGAGCCGGTCTCGGTATAGAGCAGAAACGGTGTGCCGAGTCCGCCGACGGCACCGAGTACGGCAAGGATGGCCTCGCTCTGGCGTACGCTCACCCAGAAGAGAAACACCGTCACCAGCACCATGAAGGCGAACGCGACGGGATGGCTGACGAGTTGAAAGAGCTGAAACGCGGCGAACCCTGTGATGTACCAGGTGGCCGCCGCACCTCCGAGCACGATCTGGCTGAACCAGCGCTGGGCGTGGTGCACCCGGAAACCGATCGTGGCAAGCACTACCCCGAGAACCAGCCCAAAGGCGACCCGGATTTCCGGCGTAAGCCAGCCCCGGTCGACCGCGTACTTAAAGAGGAAGGCAACCCCGAGGAGAAGAAGGCCGATTCCAACTCGGCTGATCCAGAACTGAGGTCCGCGGGAGAGGAGCCCGGCGAACGGTGTGGCGATGGCGCGCCGTGGGGTGCGCACCGCGCGAGTGAACGGAGGTGGAGTGGCAACGCCGGCATCGGTCTGCTGACCCGACGCGGTCCCGCGCCGTGCGATGGCCTCGATCAAGCCCGCGACCGTGTGCTGGAGGTTTTCAACTGCGGCCTCGAGGTGTTGAAGCCGCTCTTCGGCCGAGCGCTCGTCTAGCTCTGGCATGACGCTAAGATACCAGCCGTGCGGAGCCCGGCAAGGGAATGCACCCCGTGCCTGGCGAACCCGTTCCTTGGGCTCTATGCTATGCGACGAGGTTCGTTCGGGAGCGTTGGTAGGACGCGGACAGAATCTCGAGGTGTTCACGGCCTCGCTCCTCGCACTTGCAGGCGAGCTCGGTTAAGGGGCACTGATCTTGGAGGAACCGTCGATGGCCCCCAATCTGGATCTCAGGTCTCATCATTTCCGTGACGTCACCCGGCGCACCTTTCTCGAGTCGAGCCTCGCGGCCTCGGCGTGTTTGGCGCTGCCCGAGATCTTCCGGCGCAGCAGGCCGGGGCGGTTCGCCGTGCCGGGTCCGTTCGAGTTGGAAGAGGCTACCATCGCGATGCTGCAGGAGGGCATGCGGAGCGGGAAGTATACGTCGCAGCGGCTCTGCCGATTGTACCTCGCGCGAATCGACGACCTCGACCGGCACGGGCCAACGCTCCGGTCGGTGATCGAGGTCAACCCCGACGCGCTGCAGATTGCGCGGGAACTCGATGCCGAGCGAAAAGCCGGCCGGATTCGCGGACCGATGCACGGCATTCCCGTCCTCATCAAGGACAACCTCGCCACCGCCGACCGCATGGAGACCACCGCGGGGTCACTGGCGATGCTCGGGGCCAAGCCGCCGCGCGACTCCTTCGTCGCCGCACGGCTTCGGCAAGCAGGTGCCGTGATCCTCGGCAAGACCAACCTGAGCGAATGGGCCAATTTCCGTTCCACCAATTCAGTGAGTGGCTGGAGCGGCCGCGGCGGGCTCTGTCTGAGCCCATATGCCCTCGACCGGAACCCGTGCGGCTCGAGCTCGGGTACCGGCGGCTCTCGCGCACCGAGGGATTTGATGTGGTGATGGCAGAACATCGATTGGATGCTCTCGTGGCGCCGACCGGGGGCCCGGCATGGACCACCGATCTGGTGAACGGCGATCATTTCCTGGGTTCGAGTTCGTCGCCGGCCGCCGTGTCGGGCTATCCGAACATCACGGTACCCGTGGGATACGTGTTTGGCTTGCCGGTTGGCATGAGCATGATGGGGAAGCCGTTCGACGAGCCAACACTGATCAAGCTGGCCTACGCATATGAGCAGGCCACGCGAATACGGAAGCCACCTCCCTTCTTGCCGACGGCCGATCTTACGCGGCCCTGACCGCGGCGGTTCGGCGGTTGGGCGGATCGATCCGCCCAACCGCCCGTCCGCAGAAACAGCGTTTCCCTTCAGTCCACCCGCTGGATAGTGACCCGCGCCACCGGCTCCTGCCATCCATGCTGCGCGGGGTCGAGGTCCGCGCCGCCCTGAATGCCGGCATGCGGGGCAATTGCGTCGGTCGTCGGGGTGCGCGCACCGCCGCCGGCCGGTCCGGTCACCGGACCGATGCCGAAACACGGCGGCACGATGCTCCCGCTCGTTTCATCGTTCCGCTCGGTGCCTGCATCGTAGGCGATCGCATAGTAGGTCGCCGGCGTGAAGCCCCCGGGGAGCTTGACGCCGTCGAGCCCGGTGAAGCCGTCGTTGGTGCAGATGAGCATCACGGCGAAGGAAAACCGATTCGCGTTGGCGCGGGCCGCGATCTGAAGGGTGAGGCTATTCGGGCCCGGCCCACCGATGCGATGAATCGGCGCGCCGATGGACTGGACGTCGACGATGCCGGGCTGGCCCGTCACCGCGCCCACGGCCATCGACGGATCGCCGTTTTCGGCGATGAACCGGATTCCTTCCGAGGCTGCCGCGCCAACCGAGAACAGGCTCTGCTGCTTGGTGTGGGTCACGAACACCCCGGGCGACATGGGTTGCCCGGTGGTGAGGTTGGTGACCGTGATTTCGTAGGTGTGCGTGGCCGCATCGTTGGCGTTGGCCGCGCCGAGCTCGGGCTCGGACGCGGCGACGCTGCCTCGGGCGGCTGTGGGATCGGTCATGCCCGAATCTTCCATACAGGCAGCGGTAAAGAGCGCGCTTACCGCGATGAGGACGGCCGAGGTCGATCGCAACTGTACATCCATGACGAGCCTCCTTGTGACGTTGATGTTCGACGACACGACTAAGCTCGTGGTGGGACTATCTCATGTGAAGGGCAAAAAGGCCGAATGAGAGGATTCTAACGGCCTTCTAATGCAGCAGCGGGGAGCCAGAGCGCAAACGTGCTCCCCCGTCCGGGTTCGCTCGTGACATCGATGTGGCCGTCTTGGAGTTTCGCCAACAACTGCGCGATGGTGAGGCCCAACCCGGCTCCGCCATGCGCCCGACTTCGCGACGACTCGACCCGGTAGAATCGATCGAAGATGTGCTCACACTGCTCGGCGGTAATGCCCACTCCAGTGTCCGAGACGCGCACGCCGCCCATGGCTCCGTCACGGACGAGCGCAAACGTGATGCGGCCTTCCTTGGTATAGCGAACGGCATTCGCCGCCAGGTTGAGCAGGATCTGGCGGACCCGGGCCGGGTCGCCGAGCACCTGAACGGGCTCGTCGAGCTCTGCCCGGACGGAGATGTCGGAGCCAGCCGCCATGTCGGCCGTAATCTCCACCACTTCCCGCACCACCTCCGCCAAGGCGAACTGCCGTCGCTCGATTGCGAGCTGCCGGTTCTCTCCTCGCGCGATGAGCAGCAAGTCCTCGACCATGCGGTTCATGCGGTCCACTTCCCGGCTCGTCGCGGCGAGTGCCTCTGCGACGTCCTCCGCCGACCGACCCTCGGCGAGTGCCCACTGCACCTGCGCGCGCAGGTGCGTGAGCGGGGTCCGGAGTTCGTGGCTTGCGTCGGCGGTGAACGCCTCGAGTGCTTGGTGGGAACTGTCGACCCGATCGATCATCATGTTGATCGCGTCGGCCAAGCCAGTCACCTCGGCCAACCCTGTGGGGATCCCAACCCGTCGGCTGAGGTCGCGGGGCCCGATGTCCTGGGTCTCCGCGACCACCCGCCCAAGCGGGGTCAGGGCTCGCGCGACGGTACGGTTCGCCCCCCGGCGCGCGGCCAGCGCCGCGACCGGCAGGAGGACGAGCGCGCCCAAGGACAATGCCAGCAGGGCGAAGAGATACGGCCGCCTGCTCCCGGCCACGTAGATGTCGAACTCCCCGGCGCGGCGGTGGAGCACATGAAATCGCCAGCGCCCACGCTCCGCAATCGATTGAAGCAGGGTACGTCGCACGTCATCGGGTGTGCTGCCGATCTCGCCGCCCGTCTCGATCCGCTTCGCGGGCATCGTCGGTGAGAGGAAGTACACCGACGGACCGCCGGCAGCGTCACCGGTGGGAACGGTGCGCGTGATCATAAACCGATCGCCCATGCCCAGCAGCTGATCGGCCAGCATGGCCGGCGCGACGGTTGAGGGCGCCGCCCCGGGTTCGACGTAAAGGCCCAGCAGCGACTCGATCCCATCGGCTGATTGCTCGAGGGAGCGCCGAAGGCCGATTTCGCTTACCAGCGCGAAGGCAAGAACAACCAGGACCGCGTAGGCAGCAAGCGTACTCCAGACCAATCGGTCGAACCGGCGGGTGAGGACGCTTGCGAGGTGTGGCTCCCTCACGTGGCCTCCAGTCGGTAGCCAACGCCTCTGACCGTTCGTATCGTGGCGCCGCTCGACTCGAACGCCACTTTCTTCCGGAGGTAGTTCACGTATACGTCGACCACATTGGTCTCGGGGTCGAACTGGTAACTCCATACGGCTTCGGCGATACGGGAGCGGGAAAGCGTGCGCCCCGCGTTCCGCATCAGGAATTCCAATAGGGCAAACTCCCTGGGCGTCAGGTCGAGGATGCGGTCACCGTTCATGGCTTGGTGCTTCAGCGGGTCGAGCGTAACCTGGCCCACCGTGAGCGTGGTGTCTTCGTGCCGCAGCTGCGCGCGCCGGATGAGTGCCACGATCCGCGCGAGGAGTTCGGGCAGATCGAACGGCTTGGTAACGTAGTCGTCGGCGCCGCCCTCGAGTCCGCGAACGCGGTCATCCAATTCATGCTTGGCCGTGAGGAGCAGAATAGGAGTCGTGACGCCATGGGTGCGGAGGTGGGTCGTGACCTCGAAGCCGTCCCGCCCGGGGAGCATCACGTCCAACACAATGCACTCGTAGCTGGATGCGAGGGCCTGGTCCAGGGCCTCGTCCCCCGAGGCGGCCTCGTCGATGGTGTACCCCTCCTCATGGAGGGCCTTTGTGAGGAAGCGCCGCAACTCGCGGTCGTCCTCGACCAGGAGAATCCGCATGGCCGGAAGGTAGGTCGCGTTGCCGGGGACGGGCAACGCGGCAGTGGATTATGAGTGGATTCTAATGAGCAATTGAACCTTGCGGTGGTGGCCAGGCATGAGAGGATTGCACCAGCAGAATGTGGCAAGGATGAGGACGCCCCACCGGAAAGCCGGCGGGGCGGAGCCCTCAGAAGGAGGTAGATCGCGTCAGCTGACCGTGATTTGCTTGGCCATCCCGTGCGCGAAGTGCGGCTTCCCGTCCGCGTTGTCCGGCGCGTAGCAGATGAGCACATACTCGCCGGGGGTCACGTTGACGGTGACGAGGTTTTCGAGCCCAGGGGCGAGCGGCGCAACACCGCTGAAGGTGGCTCCCGGCGCCGGTCCCTCTAGCGTCTCGCTCCAGGCGAGGAAGTCGGCGAGTGTCTTGCCGGGCTCGAGCTTAGCCATGTAGACCTCGTGGATCTGCGGGCCGTCGTTACGGACCAGGATGCGGTGCGGGCCCGCCGTGAGCGGCTGGGAGAAGGTGAAGTCGTAGTCCGTGAGGGACATCACGATGTCGGCCTCCGGCAGCTCCATCGGGGCGCCCGGATCGGGCACCACCGTGAACGCCTTGACCATGCCCTTGGCGAAGTGGGGCATGCCATCGGATGACGGGATGAGGCAGACGATGGCGTACGTGCCGGGAGTGAATACCGTCATGACGGTCGCCTCGCCGCCCGGCGCGGGTGCGCTCGACCCACCCACCAAGACGGCCCAGCTTGGCATCGGTCCGTGCGCCGCCATTGCCGCGCTCAGGTCTGCGATGGTCTTCCCTTCATCCAAGCGCACCAGGGTCGCATGGTGATACTCGGTACCCTGATTGGAGAGGGTGAGCGAGGTGAGACCCGCGGGGACGGTGTCCGGCGCCTCGAACGCGAAATTCCGTCCCACGACGGTCATCTGGTGCGGTGCCGCGGCGGCACCGGTCGTTACCGCATCGCGGGCGGCCGGCGCCTCGGCGCGGCAGCCCGCCAGTAGGACGATGCCGATGAGACAGGTGGGCAAAGCCCACCCGTGGTGTGAGGAATGGAGCATGGCTACCTCTCGTGAGGGGGAACGAGGTTCTGCCTGCCAACCAATCAGAGGGGCCAGTCCCGGAGAATGCGCTCGGTCTCCTCGGAGTGGCCGCTCTCGTCACGAATCATGTCTTCTAACTGCACGGCCAAACCCTTGTCGCCGAAAGCCTCCGCCTGTTTGGCCCGCTCGGTGTAGCCCGCCATGGCTTTCCGCTCGGCGACGAGGATCGCCTTCAACATGCTGCGATTGGTCTTTGCCTTGGGCACCAAACTCGGCTCGGTCGTTGGCTCACCCCCAAGGGCCACGATCTTGTTGGCCAGAAACTGGGCGTGCGCCTGCTCGTCGGCTACTTCGGCAAGAAAAAACTGGACTAGCTGGGGACGATAGGGGCCGGTGGCCTTGGCCGCATAGGTGATGTATTGAATGATCGCGCTCAGTTCGCTGGCGAGATCCTCATTCAGGGCTTGGATCAATTCCTTCTTTGTCATCGGAACAAGGGTCCTTTCGGCAATGGCAGAGGTTCGTCTTGCCGACCACGCGTCGGGGCCGGTTCGAGTGGGCTGAGTATATCCGTTGCGGGCCTGCCAACACAAGGTGATGTCCCGCGCCCTGAAAAAGCCCCGCCGGGAAACCCGACGGGGCTTGACTATGTGGCAACCTACCGACTTTCCAACTTACCCACTGACCGACTTCTTGCCTCACGGCTTCGCGATCAGGATGTCCCACATGGAGTCCTGGTGCGAGCTGCAGACCTCGCCGAACCGGCGGCTGGTCTCCGGCTGGGTTGCCTGCATTTCCTGGATGATCTGGCCGAGCCCGTGAGGGAAGGCAGGTGATTGCCCTCCGGTACCGTGGTGCCCAAGAGATAGTCTAAAGGATTCTTCCTCGGCTGTTCACGATCACGTCATGCACCCAGCCTCAATCTTTGCGGGACAAGGGAGCCGTCTGCACTCCCTCGCGCCCAAAGGAGTCGACGCACATGGCGCTCAGTGCATTGGATGATCGATCGATAGCGCCCGAGGCCCGGCTGCTGGCCCGGGTCCTCGGGCGCTCGAGCGGCCACTGGGTCACGCTGACCGGCAACCTCAGGTCGCGATACGATCCGCTGGTCGAGAAGTGGAGCTTCTCCGGTGCCAAGTACGGCTGGTCGCTCGGCCTCAAGCACAAGAAGCGGACCATCCTGTACCTGATCCCGCAGCGCGGGTACTTCTTGGTGGCATTCGTGTTGGGGAAGAAGGCGATTGCCGCCGCCCACGACAGCGACCTGCCGGGCGCCGTGATCGAGGCGATCAACGGCGGGAAACAGTACCCGGAAGGGAGGGGCGTGCGGCTAGAGGTCCGGAACAGGAAGGACCTCGCCGCCGTGGAGGGGCTCGCCGCGATCAAGATGGCGAACTAGGGAGGGTAGGCGGGTAGGTGCGTAGGTACTCCCTGACCGTATTGTCTTCCGGGGTTCCAGGTATGGTGTAGGTTTGCTGCTCGATGAATGCGAATGCGATGGGACCCCACGGGGCCGCGCTGCTCGCCTATTTCCGGGGCGACACGCAGGCCGAGCTGGTCATCCGTCGTGATGACGGTCTCGAAGACCGGCTGTCGGTGAGCCACTTCTTCCGCCAGCCCGAGCAATTCTTCCCCATCGAGGTCACGGCCCTCGACTGCTGCCGGGGCCACGTGCTCGACATCGGCGCCGGCACCGGGCTCCATGGTCTGGTGCTCCAATCGCGCGGGCACGCCGTCACCGCCATCGACGTGAGTTCCCAGGCGGTCAGCGTCATGAAGGAAACGCGGCGTTCGAGACGCCGGTGTGCCGACATCTTCGAGTTTGAGGCGGCCCCTTCGACACCCTGCTCATGCTGGGCCACGGCATCGGCATGGCCGAAGACCTGGCCGGGCTGGATCGGTTCCTGATCCATGCGCGGAACCTGGCACCAGGCGACGGACAGATGCTGGTGCACTCGCACGACGTGCGAAAGACAGAGGACGCGCGTCACCTCGACTATCACGACGCCAACCGACGCGCCGGCCGCTACATCGGCGAGATCCGGATCCGGTTCGTGTTTCGGCAAGAGACCGGGCCCGGCGTGCGGGTGGCTGCATGTCGACCCGGACACGTTAGACCCGCCACGCCGAGCGGGCCCGGTGGGCTGTGAGACAATGGTGGAGGAGGAGAGCGGCGACTTTCTGGCTCGGCTCACGCTCCGGTGATCCTGGTGCTCTGGATCCGGCTCCTGTGGTGGTCGGTCACCTGAAGACGCACAAAGAATGAGCCCCGCTCGTCATCGGTGACGGCGGGGCTCGCAACCGAGAGTCACCCTTCGGAAGCCGCGCGTCTTACATCGTTGCCGGCGGCACCATGGTGTAGCCCAGCTGGGTCATCCAATCGCCGCCATCGAAGTACACATGCTCCTCGGTGACTTTCCCATCCGCGAAGCGGAGCAGCGTCATTCCCGAGATGCTGACGCTATTGCCGGTGGGCGGGATATCGCCCGGGCCGGTGTTGGTGCCGGTGAAGGTCCAGCGCACCACGGCAGCATTCGGGAGGTGGATGGTCTCGTCAGCAACCACCATGGCATCGGGGTAGGTGGTGCGGAGCTGGGCCATCACCGCCAGTTGTTCCTCGCGGGTGTTAGCGTCCATCCCCGCGCCCGAGGAGCGCCGCATCATGGTGGGTGCGAGCACGGCATCCATTCCGTCCATGTTGCCGGTGTTCCAGCCGGTGAGGAAGGCGTCGAGGACCGGCTGCTGGATCGCAGCATAGTCCGGGGTAGCGGGAGCCGCCGGCTGGCATGCCGACGCGACGAATAGGGTCAGTCCCAGGGCCAGGTACCACACGCCTCGAGTCCGATGTACTGACATTCCACTCTCCTGTCATGTTGGGTGTAGGTTGTTGTCCACGGCCCTCGCCGCAGGTTGCACCGACGCTAGTATAAGGGCGATCCAGTATAAGGGAAGGGCGGCGTTCTTACTGGTCAAGCACGGGGCGAACCGATGAACGACACGACCTTGCGGGAGCACCTCGCCGGAATCCTCGCGGGTAAGGGCGCCCATCTCGATCTCCAAGCCGCCCTGTCCGAGTACCCGGGCTCCATTGCCGGCTCGAGAGTCCCCGGGGTGTCCCACACGCCTTGGCGGCTGCTCGAGCACATGCGTATCGCCCAGTGGGACATCCTGGAGTTCTCCCGCAGCATCGACCACGTGTCTCCGTCGTTTCCTGACGGCTATTGGCCCGAGGCGGAGAGCCCTCCTACGGCGTCGGCGTGGGCGCAGTCGGTGAAGTCGTTCCTGAGCGATCTCCAGGAGATGCAGGCGCTGGTACTGGACGCTGCGACGGATCTTTATACCCGGATTCCGTGGGGCGACGGCCAGACGGTGCTGCGGGAGGCGCTGGTGCTGGCCGATCACAACTCCTACCACCTGGGCCAGCTCATCCTGCTCGGGAAGGCGCTGGGGCGGCTCTAGCGGCAGCCTACGAAAGCGCCACGATGCCGGGCACGACGTCCCGGGGTGCGCTCCCCGATTGGAAAACGATGGCGGGACGGTCGCCCAGGAGCGTCGTGCGGTCGTCTTCCACGCGAAGCGTCGAGCCTTCCCGAAGCCCGATCACCGGCGTGGCCGGATTGGCCGCCACGAACTCGAGCAGCCGTTCCGATCGGGTCTCCCCGCCATGGTTGGGGATGCTCGCGTCGGTGAAGTGTGGGTTGATTTGGAACGGCACCAAGCCTAATGCCAGGAAGCTCGGGGGCTCGACGATCGGCATGTCGTTGGTGGTCTTGATGGTGGGGCAGGCAACGTTCGATCCGGCGCTCCACCCCACGAAAGGAACTCCGTCGCCCACCCGTTCGCGGATCGGACCGAGCAGGCGGTCCTGGTATATCCTTGCCAGGAGCTGGAACGTGTTGCCCCCGCCGACCACCACGGCCTCGGCCGCTTCGACCGCGGCACGTGGGTCGGCGGCCTGGTGAATGGAATCGACCTCGTAGCCCAACGGGCCGAACCGCTCCGCGACCTTGGCGGCGAAGTCATCGAACGAGAACCGCACGGCAGCGTAGGGTACGAAGAGGACACGCCTGATGTCCGTTCCCAGGAACGCGGAGAGCATGTCCTCCGCGTGGCCGAGGAAGGTGCCGCCGTAGTTGGTCGAGTTGCTGAGCAGCAGGAGCCGCATGATTCATCTCCGGTTCGAGCAGCGTCGCCCAACTATGCCCCCGTTCGACGCCCGCCGCAACGCGCTTCCCAAACCCCGACCCCCACTCCTCCACCCTCCCCCCCGCTATCGGCTATCGGTCTGTACGGCGGTTGGGCGGATCGGCGGATCGAAACCACTACCCCCTACTCCCTGCTCCCTACTCCCCTCTCCCTACTCCTCGCTCCCTACTCCCTACTTCCTACCTTCCTACTCCCTACGTCACATACCAACGGCCCCGCCAGCGTTACCCGATGGCGGGGCCGTTCATGTCTGGAGTGTCGGAGCGGGTTGTTGCTACATGCCCGCCGGTGGTGTGATGCTATACCCCAACTGCATGTACCAATCCGCCGCATCGAAGGCCACGTGCTCCTCGGTGATCTTGCCGTCCGCAAATCGCAGCAGCGTCAACCCCGAGAGTTTCACGCTCTTGCCGGTGGGCGGGGCATCGCCCGGGCCGGTATTGGTGCCGGTGAAGGTCCAGCGAAGTACCGCCGCGTTCGGCATGTGAATGATCTCGTCCGATACCACCTTGGCGTCGGGGTAGGCGGTGCGCAGCGTGGTCATCGCCGCCTTCAGGTCGTCCAGGTTGTCGGCGTTCATTTCCGCGCTCGAGCGCCGCATGACGTTGGCCGCCATCGCGGCATCCAGTCCCTCCAGGTTACCGGTGCTCCACCCGGCGAGGTAGGCATCGGCCGCGGGTTGCTGGATCGCGGCGTAGTCGGGGGCTGGTGGGGCCGCGGGCTGGCAGGCCGCGACGGCCAGGGCGCCAAGCCCGAGGGCCAGCGTCCAGGTGGTGCGGGTACTGGTGATACGCATGCGTAGTCTCCCCTCTGTTGCATTTTGGTCGATTCAATGGTGGGCATGCCGCCGGGCATGCCGGCCGGGAGCCAACATAGGCCGTGGTCACGTCGAAGGGAAGGGGGCCGTGTGGCAACCGCCCTCGCGTCCACCTCGTGGCCTTCGTGTGTCGATGGTTACGGGACGAGCTCCGGCATCGCAACCTGGCTGTGTTCAGCACCGATCTTCTTGTGAACCTTGCGGGCCCTTCGAGAGTGAGCGCATTGTAATCCTGGCCTGGTGGTATTGGGGCCCTCGATCGTCGTGCTGAGTAGTCGAAGACCGGAGAAAGGGGCAGGGATGTCTAAACGCGGCAGTCTTCCCATCGTCGGCCGTGCCGAGACCCGGCAAACGCGAACGCAGTCTGAACGCAATCCGCCGAGCATCTTCAATGACGTGATCGGTCCGGTGATGCGTGGGCCGTCGAGTTCGCATTGTGCGGCCTCGGTCCGGATCGGCCGGTTGGCGCGGGACCTGATGGACGGCCGGATTGAGCGGGTCCTGGTCGAGTTCGATCCCAACGGCTCGCTGGCCACGACCCACACGAGCCAGGGCTCGGACATGGGCTTGTTCGGCGGGTTCCTGGGCTGGGAGGCCGATGATGACCGGATGGTCGATTCCGGCCGCGCGGTACGCGAGGCGGGCATCGACGTGGAATTTGCCATTCGGAAGATTGGTGCCACCCATCCCAACACCTACAAGCTCACGCTCTCAGGCGCCGGCGTGCGGCATACCATGACCGCCATCTCGACCGGTGGGGGTATGATCGAGGTGGGGGAGATCGATGGTATCGAGATGTCTCTGGGGGGCGACTTCTACTACGTGCTGGTGCACACCGGCTCCGACGATGTCGCGCCGCTCATGGCCCACGTGCACGAGCGGATCACCGCGGAGCAGGTGATCCTGCACGAGGGGCCGGGCACTCGGCTGATCGAGATCCGGGCGCAGCGCTTTCCCGATGCATCTGTGCTCGACGAGTTACGCGCGCGCTTTCCCGTGACGGGTATCAACCGATTGGCCCCGGTCCTGCCGGTCCTGTCTCGTGCCGACCTCCAGGTCCCCTACCTAACCAGCGACGCGATGCTGCACTTCAACGTCGGGAAGGACCTCACCTTATGGGAACTCGGCGTTGAATACGAAATGGCCCGAGGCAATCTGGCTCGTCAGGATGTGGTGGACCGCATGCTGCACATCGTACGGGTCCTTCGCAACTCGATCCGACAAGGGATCGAAGGTACCGAGTTTGCCGACCGGATCCTCGGGCCTCAGAGCGGGGCCTTCAAGCGGACCATGGAGGCGGGGGGATTACTCGACGGCGGGATGCTGAACCGCATGATCCTCTACGTATCGGCCATGATGGAGGTCAAGAGTGCCATGGGCGTCATCGTCGCGGCTCCGACTGCAGGGGCATGCGCGACGCTTCCAGGGGCCGTGATCGCGGCAGCCGAGGTCATGGGTCGCACCGAGGAGGACATGGCCAAAGCCATGCTCGCGGCCGGCATGATCGGCGTCTTCATCGCCGGGCACTCGAGCTTTGCGGCGGAGGTGGGCGGGTGCCAGGCGGAGACCGGGTCGGGTGCGTCGATGGCTGCGGCAGCGTTGGTCACTATGGCCGGCGGGACTGCGGAGCAAGCGGTCGGCGCCGCGTCGGTCGCGCTCCAGAACTCGCTCGGTATGATCTGCGATCCGGTGGCCAACCGGGTGGAGGTCCCCTGTCTGGGCAAGAACGTCATGGGTGCGGCGAACGCGCTGTGTTGTGCCAACATGCTCTTGGCCGGCTACGATCCGGTGATTCCACTCGATGAGGTCATCGACACCCACCACACCGTGGGCAACAACATTCCCTGCGAGCTGCGCTGTACCGCGCAGGGCGGCCTGTCGGTCACCCCGACGTCCAAGCGGTTGGAGGAGCGGTTGGCGGCTGGAGGCGAGGGTTCAACGATTCTTCCGCTTACGACCAAGAATTGAGTGGAGATGTGAGATGACTCGTTCGCTTCATGGTCCTGCGATCCTCCTCGTGTGTCTCACGGTAATGGTTGCGTGCGGAGATAGCACCGACCCCGACCCGACGAATGGGATCGTCGGCAGCTATGTCGCCACGACTTTCACGTTGGATCAAGGCGGTCCGCTGATCGACCTCCTGAGTGCCGGCAGCTCGCTGACCCTCACCCTCACGGGTGGCGGAACCACAACCGGTACTCTCTTCGTGCCTGCCAGCGTAGCGGGTGGAACCGACTTCCAGGCGGACATGGCCGGCGCGTATCAGGTCGTCGGGAATACGGTCACCTTTCAGCAGAACGCGGACACGTTTGTCCGCGACGCGACCTGGTCCATCGTCGGTACCACACTCACCACCGTGTTTACGTCGGGAGAGACGATTTCAGTCATCTTGACCAAGCAGTGATCCCAATCTGAGGCATGCCGAGGCGTCCAGCGTCAGCGCTTGAGCGAACGAGAGGGCCCGCTACCGATTCTCTGGCTGGCCGGGCCGGCCTGCCGTCCCATTTCCGACTCGTTGGATCACCCAGTCAACCACGAATGACGGGTATCCCGGCGCGGCACTCCAACCACCCTCAGCATCCCTCACTGCGACACCATGGTTGGCACCGGGGAACACCCTGATGGTCAGTAGTTCCGGGTTGCCGCTCCTCGCGAATGCCTCACGCATGGCGGTCACGCTCGCTTCCACCGGAACGATACGGTCGGCGCCGCCGAACACGGCCAACATGGGCACGCGGAGCCGCTCGAGCACCGGCACGGGTTCGTAGGCGTTGTGCGCCGCGAACGAGAGGAGCCGCGGATGCTGCAGCAACTCATCGCGGTTACCCATCGGCGCGCCCCGATAGTAATCCGTGAACCACGGCTGGTCCTGGACCGCGTCCCAGGCTTCCTGGGCCGCCGCCCGGTCAGCACCCGTTGCGAGATAAGTCCAGACCAGTCGAATGACCCGGTTGAATTGCTGCACCTGGGCGGCCGGGGCTCCGGTGGCCTCGAACTGATTGGTCTTGTCGTAGATGTTCTGCTCCAGTGGCGACACGCCAGGGCCCGAGATGGCCACCACGAAGCCCACCTTGGTCGACTTGCTGGCGGCGAGCGGGCCGATCCACCCGCCCTGACTCCAGCCCAGTACACCGACATGGTCGCCTTGGATATCGTCTCGCTGGCCGAGCAGCTCGACCCAGGCGACGAGATCGGCTGCCGGGACCTCGAGATCGGGCGCCTCCACGTACTGGCCCCCCGACTCTCCCACGCCGCGCTTATCAAAAATCAATGCTGCCACCCCGCGCGAACGGAACTGCTCCGCCCAGCTCCGGTACCCGCGGTGGCTCCGCTCGCCGGGCTCGGAGCCATGGGTGAACACGACCGCCGGAAACGGCCCCGTGCCCTCGGGTAGAAACAGCTCGCCGACCAGGGTGACTCCATCGACCGACGTCACCCGGAGCGTTTCGTTCCGGTCGTTGGGCGCGGCCTGCGTATGCACGTCGAGCCCGGCTGTACCGAGTATGCCGGCAAGGACCATTGCAGCGGGGATTCGGATCACGACGAGATTCTCACGATTGATGGGGGGATGCAGATCCGGGAACGGCACATCGAAGACTTAGATGGATGGGAGACCCGTAAGGTTGGAAGGCAGATCGGCTGGTGGGAGAGCACACAACAATCCCCCCCACGTCGTGACCGACGGGGGGGCTTTGGGCTCCAGCAACAGGCCCGGCGCGACTCTCATTCGCGAGTGCTGGCTAGAATGTCGCTGTCACGCGACTCACCACCATGCGGCCGATCGCCGGCGCGCCGAGGAACTCCACATGCCGGTTGTCAAACAGATTGTACCCGGCAAGATCGAGGACCAGATCTTGGATCCACGGTAATCGATAGCGGATGCTCGCGTCCATGACCTGGTATGCGTCAACGGTGCCCTGGTACACGCCCGACACAACGGGGAACGACGACACCGCTCGGGCCTGGATACCGAGACTCAGTCCTGCCTGTTTGTGGGTGTACTGAACCTCGACCGCTCCCTTGGTGGTGGGCCCGTTCAGCAAGTAGTCCGTGAACCGGTTCACCCTGGGGATGGAGTCGTCGCTCACCAGCGACACGAAGGCACGTAGCCGAAGGGCGTCGGTGACCCACGACTCCACTGAGAGGTCGGCGCCGTAGAGGGTGGCACTCCCTCCCTGTCGATTGAAGATCAGGATATCCGTTGGGTCGGTCGCCTCAACGGGGGAGATCACGCCGGCAGGAATACTGGCGAGCGTCCGCGCCAACGCATCAGCCTGCTCCGAGGACAGGCCCAGGGAGGCAAGGTAGCGCGCCACGTCGGCACCATCCAAGAATGCGTTTGGGGTTTGCACCCTCGGCGAGCTCACCAAGTTCGAGATGTGTGTTGCGTACAGGTCGACGGAGATTCGCGTGTGACCGCCGAGCACGCCGGTGTAGCCCAGCTCGACGGTATTGTTGAGTTCCCGCTCGTTGCGTCCGATGTTCTCGGGGGCCTCGGTCAGCGGATCGAACTGCTCAGTATCGACATTGAGCACGGCGAGTACGGTGCCCACCTGACCGGCGGTCGGGGCCGGCAGGTCCGGAATGCTCGGGTCCTGGGACTGGACCATGTCGAGCAGTTGATCCCATTGGCGCGTCGCGTCGGCCGGGATGAAGGCTCCTGGTCCTCCCTCTGCCGGAGGCGTGAACGGTGACCGCATGCATAAGCCGCCGGCGCAGTCTCGCGGGAAGGTGAAGCCGCGGGGACGGCCGACGGCGCGGATGTTGTACGGCAGGGCACCCAACCGACCGGCGAGGATGTCCTGAAAGAGATCGCTCGGGTCCGGGGGACTGAACGCCCGGTTGTAGGAGAGCCTGAGCGTGTGCATGGGAGTAGGCGCAAACAGCACCGAGATCCGGGGAGAGAGCGCGACGTCGTCCAAGAAACTGTGATAGTCGACCCGGCCGGCGGTGACCGCGGTCCATTGGGTGGATAGGCGGGTCGTGGCGTGGACGTAGGTCCCGACCTCGTTCAGGTTGTCGTTCGATTCGTTGCGCCCGTGAATCGTCCCCGCGGTCCTCGGAATGGTTCGTTGAAAATCGACGCCGTATTGGATCGTGGTACGGTCGGCAACCTCGCTGGCGTACTTCACTTGTCCGGCGAACGCGCGCGAGTGATCGACGAGGCGGTTCCCGGTTCGGAGCTGGTACGTGTCGCCCGCCTCGCTCATGTTGAGAAACAGGTTCACGGACAATGGGGCGCGCTCCACGCGGCCTTGCAGGAAGGAATAGGTCCACCCTTTGACTTGCACTGCTCCAACTTCGCTGGTCAAGTCGATGACATTGACGGCGCGGGCGAGGCCCCCGGTGAGATTCACGGAGGTCGCGAGATCGGGACGCCACTCGAGTCGCGTCTCGCCGGAGAACCGTGCCACGTAGAAGTCCCGAGCCCCGATCAACAGGGTGTCGGCAGCCGCGCCGGCGTCGAGGGCGTGTTGCCGGTTGGCCTGTTCTACCGGGTCGCGATACTCCCAATCGTTTCCCCGCGTGTAGTCTGCCGACACCTTGATCCCGACACGCTGGGAGAGCAGGCGGCTGTGTCGGAACGTCCCCTGGAACACTGAGCGTTCCCCGGCCGCGGCCGAGAGGCTGGTGCCCTGTGATTCGAAGGGAGACCGGGTCACGATGTGCAGTACCCCGCGGTCTGCGTCGGTCCGTACAGCGCCGATCCGGGGCCGCGCATGAGCTCGATCCGCTCGATGTCATTGCTGGTGGTCGCAATGAGGTAGGGAACGTTGAAGCCGAGCGACGGGATCGACGCGAACCGGTAGTCCGTGACGGTTCGGAGGGCCTGGGTGTTGGCGCTCCGCGCCCCCGTACCCCGTAGGTGGCCTGAATGATTCCCTTGGAGGAGATGTCGACGCCCGGGAGCTCCTTCATGTGGTCGGTGGTGGTGAACGTGACCTTTCGTTCGATGTCCTTGCGATCCACGGTGCTGATGGAGGCTTCGGCGGTGAGCAGCGTGCCCTCGGTCCGAGAATCGGACACCACGAGCGGGTCGAGCGGAGCGCGATTCGCGCCATCACGACGCGTAGCGGGGCTGTAGCCGACCCTACCTCGACGCCCTCGATCCGTACCGGCCGGTACCCAACGCGGATGACCGCGACCGTCACGGAGCCGTCGGACACGCCGGCAATGCGGAACTCTCCGCGGTGGTTCGACACCCAGCCAGTGATCCGCGCGGTGTCGCGGAATATCTGAATGGTGGCGCCGGGTAGTGGTTCGCCGGTCAGGGAATCGACGACCTGGCCTCGGAGGATGTGGCCTTGAGCCGCCATCGGTCGCGGGACTGACAACACCAGGGTTGTGAGGAACCCCGCCACGAAGCGGGACCGGAGGGGAGCCATTTCATTCCTCCGAGAGCGGTGTCGCCCCGGGGAATCGCCCGAGTTAGCGGCGGACGATGAGTGCTGCGATCCTGGTCCTGTTTACCAACGCGATACCATGAGAAGCGTGAGATTGGTGGGAAACCTTCTTCACAGACTCCGGCGCTAGGGATTTCCCTAATCCCTAGCAGAATTGTTCCGTAGGAATAGGCTGTGTGTTCTGCGATCTCGACGACTATGCCTTCGGCCTCATCAACACTTGGAACGGTACTGTCAACCGTACACTGCTTGCTCGTGGGGAGAACGTCGAGCACAGATTCACACGGCCCGAAATCCGAGGTGTTCCGACTTCATGGATCGCGCTTTCCGGTCGAGACCGCACACAAGTGAGGATATTTCCTTCAGCTATTGAACTGAAACAGCCGGAGTTAGTCGACTTCATATTGGACACTGCTGACATCATCCATCGAATCTATTGTTAGCGTCATGAACTCCACCCATTTCCGGTAGTGCTTCTTGGAAAGTTCGAATGGGTGATAGGCCACATGCGATGTCGTAACCCAAACTGGTATCTGCCCTTTCTCATCCGGATACCATACCCATACAAAGGTGCCTGTTGCCTGTACTAGCCAGGATGAGTCCTCAAAGAAACACGAGCTGTAAATATCATCATGCCCATAGTCTGACTTGCACTCAAATCCCTCATTTGACAAAGCCGTGACGATGCGGTCAGAGATCAATTCAAGGGCACCATCATTGCCCTTCTCTCCACGGTAGGTCAGCGAGAAAACCTGCCGATCACCGCTGTTACAACTCATAAGCAGGAGAAGGAGCATCATGGAGCATATGCTTCGCATGAACATCAGCCATCCTGCGTTCGGCCAATAACATTGCATGGCTATCCTGGCCTGGCCCTCAGAACATTCGGATCTCCACATAACACCTTACCCTGTGGTAGCGAGAACGCTGGGCCAGTCTCATGGGGAACTAACGCTTCTAATGGGCCACGGCAAGGCAGCAGGAGTTTGCGGGCTGTGAGACGCTTTTGCCGAAATGATCCTGCTGGCTAACGTCAAGCGGCTCGTCCGAAGAGTGGCTGTTGGGAAACGGGCGAGCCGACAGTTGCGACAATGAGCGTTGTGGTTGCCCAGAACCCAAAGCCCCGCTCGTCGTGACCGACGGCGGGGCTTCTGAGTCGAGTAACGGGCCCGGCGCGACTCGAGCCGAAGGCGAGCGAGCGGCTTGCGCGCAGCTCAACGCGCGACCTCTTGCTCCTGAAGGCGAAGACTGACAGCCTCCACTACCCGCAGGGGTGGGTCGGAATCTCGCAGCAATAGCATCCGTCATCACAAGTGCCCCCGCAGGTGTACGACCCATCGGAATTGCATGCAATGCCCTTGTAAACGGGGTTGGCATCCGCCGCTTGAGATGGAGACGTGAAGAGCATAGCACCGAAGGCAAGCACCATTGTTGACAATGTCGTCTTGATCCACTTTGACATGTTGTCTCACCCTTTCCTATAGCTAGTACATGGTCTTCGAGAGCGGCTCACCGGTTCCTTCATTGGCACCGTTAGCCGTGTCTCAGCAGCATGGCTCGAAGTTGCCGCACCACTTTGTGCAGTTTACTGTGCCATCAGGATTGCCGTCTCTGAGGTGGAGATCTCTAGCCGTCTCTGCGGAACTGGGAAGGGCCCTGGCACCGACTCCTGCCACGCCAACCACCAACGCTATCACTAACCACTTGAGTTTGTTCGGCATTCCGCACCTCCATCGAAGATTGGGAACTCTCCAGTTCTTTCACCGAACCGGGGGATGTCGGACCCATGGACCTAGTTAGCGCGTATGACCGTAACCCTACTCGGCCTCGGAGTCCGGTGCTTGCCGTGCTCTGATGTGCTCAATGACTTCCGTCCCGTCCTGCGCGATGACCGAGTCGACGACTGTGCCCGCCGAATCCAACCCGAAGTACACAAGCAAAGATGGTCGTGCCACATCCGGGAAGGCATTCTCTCCAAGCGCGATAGTCGGTAGTAGCAGTTTTTCTTCTCGCAAGAATTGGCAGACAGCCGTGGTGTCGGCTGCGGGCACAACCAGTCTTGGGTGGCGTGATCTGATCGAATCATTACCTGCCATGGTCCGTAGAAGAAATCCGACGTTCTTGCAGCTCAGACAGAGTCTTGTGGTAAGGATGATGACTTCCCTTGCGCTGTCGCTGGATATGTGGTTGGTGCAAGCTGGCGCCCCTCGTGATTCACGTACTGCGCCTGCCACGAGAGGTATGGCCTCGGCCGATTGCTGCCACTTCTCAACAAAGGACGGCCGGTTCAGGTCTGCTCGACCCCAACACCCCACTAGCAGCGCCAAGAGAGACATGGCAGGGCATTGCGTCGTCAGGGACGCTCTCAGTTGGTAGGAAGCCACTTAGCCCGGCCGAGTGGATAGGGTTCTTCTAGGCTGTGTTCAGGATCCACCAAGGCAAACAGGACGCCGTCTCGGGCTCTGAGAATGGGGGGCGCACCCTCCAGGACGAGTTCAGCTTCTCTAGGACGCACCACGACAAGAATCATTGGATCCCCATAGTTGAGTATGCCTTTGACAAAGGGGATGATGACATTCCCGCCGTCAACACTGATGTTGGCGGCAATGTGGAACGTCTTACTCCATTCGCGGAGCCCTTCCAAACCACGGGGAGGAGTTTCCGGCACCCGAGGGGCTTCGTAGCCCGGGATCCTCAGATGCACTGAGCGAACACGACCGGTCGCAATGTCTACCATCCAGAGAGAGTCGGAGATGGTCTGGACCACATACGCGGTCTGTCCTTCTGCTCCAAGCCAGTAGCTCGTCATCGATCGCCATGTGGGATGCTGCGGCTGTTCCGGTGGCTTCATCTGCTCGCGGTCCAGGTAGCCTTCAAGAAGGGCTCCCTGTGCGTCGAAATGGTAAAGCACATCGTTTCCTCGACCAGACCCCGTGACCAGGTACGTGGCATCATCGAGGACGGCAAACCCCATGATTGGGGAGAAACCATCAAGGGCTACAGTCCTGAGGTGTCCTCCTAATGTGTCAAAGACTGAAATCCTACTTATCATCGCATCGGCAACGTGCAGGGTCCGATCAGGGCCGAAACGCGGATACCTCGGTTGGTTGAATTCCCCAGGACCGGCACCCTTTCGTCCTATTACCTTGAGCAATCTGCCATCTGAGGCGTATAGCTTGACGTTACCCTCCGACACGTCACCTATCGCAACTCGTCCCTCTGAATCGACATCCATGCCGGACACACGAATGATTGGTGCAGATGGCGGTTGCTCCAGCCTCATCGTATCTACTGAGTTCGAAATAGTCTGTGAAGGTGCCTGTCTGAGGAACCGATCGTGCGGCCGCCTCCGGTCGCGCACCTTCCGCTTGACATGCAGAGCCAGCCATGATGGCGAGGCAGCAAGACACAATCACCTGTGTTCTCAAGCAAGACGGTGTGTTCAGACGGGCCCCCATGGACGACCTCCGAGACCAAACAAGTAAGCCAACGATCACACGGCTAAGTGGCGGCAAACAGGATGCGTTCCGCCCATTGAAAGATTAATGAAGTGCTGAGAAGGAATCAGCCTAGGCAGCGGCTCCTGACGATTCAGCGTGCTTGTTGGTGTGCCCCCGCTCATAGTGAACGGCCCGCAGCATCGTCCATGGTATCGAGGAACGTGGCGTCAGAAGTTGCCCACCAGCAGCAACGAAGCCACCATGCGTTGCCTTCCTGCCAGCAGAAGCGTCTGGCGGCATCATAGCGCCGGGGGATCAACCGACCCTCAACTAACGCTCAACTAGCCCTCGATTCCCTGACCTGCGCCGGAACGAATGACGCAGAGCTGTTCCCAAGGCGCTGAGCGTAATACACCAGCTGCATAGATCCCCGCTTCGTATCGTGGTTGGGGAGCGGGAAGGTGTGAAGCACTCGAAGGTCGAATCAAGAAGGCCCGGCTTATGACCATAATTGTGACCGCGTAGAATCCGATGCCGCAAAAGGCCGAAGCCCCACACGTCGTAACCGACGGCGGGGCTTCTAGCTTCCAGCAACGGGCCCGGCGCGACTCGAACGCGCGACCTCTTGCTCCGGAGGCAAGCGCTCTATCCAACTGAGCTACGGGCCCAAACATCGGCGGTTGGGCGGTTGGGCGGTTCGGCCGCTCCGCTCACTTGCGAACCGCCGAACCCTCGAACCGCCGAGTCGCTACTTCTAATCTCTCCTTGCTTCCTGTCTCACAGTCGGGGCGCCGGGATTTGAACCCGGGACCTCCTGCTCCCGAAGCAGGCGCGCTACCGGGCTGCGCTACGCCCCGGAAACAATCGACTATCGGCGAAGGCCGAGGCTATCGGCTAACGGCTATCAGCTGACTGTCAGTCGGTTTGGCTATTAGCCGCTCCTACCCACTACGTCCCACATCCTACATCCTACCACCTCACTCCTCACTCCTAAACCACTCACCGCTATGCCTCTCAGCACATCTCACGCGCCCTGGAGGATTCGAACCCCCAGCCTCCTGATCCGTAGTCAGACGCTCTATCCAGTTGAGCTAAGGGCGCTTACCTGAAACATACGCCGAGCGCGGTCCGGATGCTGGCCCGGCTCCCGGCTCAGGGGAGGGGAAATATACTGGACGGACGGGGCGGGGGAACCCCGCACCACAGCTAGAAATAGTGGCGGACGATGCGGCCCAGGAGACGATGGAGCGGGGTCGGGCGAACGCCGGCCCGGCGGTTTGCCGCCGCAATCCGGAAGATGATCCGCCACTGCTCGAACAGGGTGCCGTAGGCGCTCCAGAAGCTGTTCTTCGGATCGTAGATGTTGGTGGCCTCGGAGGTGACGCCGTTCAGCTCGATGATCTTCAGGTTCCGGCCCGCCTGGAAGTCCTCGGCCGAGGGCACCCGGACGTCGTAGCGGCCCACGTAGAATCCCTGGTACCCGCGGCTCACCCTATCGATCACGTCGAGAAGCTCCGGTGTGGCGAGCGCCGTGCCGTCCGAGAACCGCGCTCCCTGGCAGTGATTGCCCAGGTCGCCAAGGGGTATCTCTTGGCCGGCCGCCGGGATGTCATCCAGCCGCGCCTCGTGGCGCCTGAGGAAGAGACTGGCCTGACACACGGCCTGGTCGTCGTCCAGGATCAGCTCCTCGAGAGTGCGCACTCCGTCTCCCGCGACGGACTGCAGCCGCTTCCCAGTAATGGCAAAGATCTGCCCGCGCTCCTGACCAGGCTCGCGATAATAGAAGACCCCGTACTCCTCGCCCGTTACATACTCTTGCAGCAAGACGTCCCGCTTGGCTCCTGCCAGATATTCCTCGAGCTCGGCGTCGCTTCGAATCACCTCGACCCCGTCACCCCGCTCCCCCACGTCGGGCTTCAAGAGCACCGGGTACGGCAGACCCTCACGGCGCAGGAACTCGCGCGCCGTCGCCAGCCGCTCACCCAGCGACTGGGCAATCGGGAGGAACTCGGTCTTGGGCAACATGTGCTCGGCATGCGCCAACCCCCGTTGAATGCCGATCTTGGATTCGCCCACCACACCGCCGTCGGGTAGCGCCGGGTTGGCTGCGGTGAACAGCGTGAGCGAGCGATGCCGGATGCCGAGCCAGATGACGTAGGCCAGAGCGGGCAGGTAGAACAGCCAGGGCGGCCAGAATTCCCATCGAGCGATCCGGCGCCATGTGCCCACCAGCCGCCGCCGACCGTGATGGGTGAGGAGTCGGAGACCGACGCGGATGGCGACGAACAAGAGGATGGCGAATCCCAAGACCCAGGGCCAGGTCGGTCCGGGGAGGGGCTCGAGGATCTTGGTGGCTTCGATACCGAAGACGGCACTGGCGCCGACTAAGAGCGGCACCCACAGCGCGACAGCCAAGAGCAGCCAGGCGGCGAACACGAGGAACCGCATCCGGAGCACGCCGGCCGCGATGTAGGTGACCACCCGGGTTCCCGGAGTGAACCGGCTCAGGAAAATGATGGCTGCCCCGCGGCGCTCGAACCACCGGCGGCTCCGCTCGATGGTTGTCGGCTTGACGACCCACTTGAGCGGCGCGTGGCCCAGCGCCGGTCGGCCCAGGAACCGGCCGGCAAAATAGATCCCGAGATCTCCGACGAAGATGCCCGCCATCACGGCCAGAGTGGCCGGCAGGAACGTGATGCTTCCCCGCGCTACCAGGAGCCCCGCCCCGATTCCGGTGAGGTCCTCACTGGCCATTGTCGCGCAGGCCAAGAGAAACAGCACGACCAGGAGCGAGAACCCCTGCGCCCCTGGTACGGATCGCGGGTTGAACGGTCTGGCTGCCTCGTGGATTCGGTCGGGGTTGGCCGTGGCACGTGCGGTGGCCGTTCCGTTGTCCACGCTGGCCACGAATTCCAGGATTGGACCCGCCACCACCTCCGGCTGCATGAAGGTCATGAAATGATCACTCCGGATCATGGCGAGTTGGGACTGCGGTACGATGCGATGGTGTTCGCGCGCCGCGGCAGGCGGCACCAATATGTCGTTGTCCCCGTGAATGATCAGCACCGGTTCCTGCAGTTGCTCGAGGATCTGGCGCAGGGGGCGCTGGTCGGTGTCGTAGAAGTTGCGCGCGTAGGCAGTGTTCAGCCCCATCCGGTCGAGCCGTCCGAAGTGCGGAATCCCCTCTTGCACCAAGCTGATGACCCCGAGCTGGAGCGCGTGCACGGCGTGGTTCAGGGTGTAGTCGCCGAGGAGTTCGAGCTCTTGGACACCGATCGACGACAAGAGCGTGAGCGAGCGCACTCGGTCGGGCGCGAGGCGGCTCAACTCGAGTCCCACGCCGCCCCCCATGCTGAACCCGACGACATGTACCTGGCCCACGCCGAGCGAGTCGAGGAACTGGAGCACGTAGCGGGCATGCGCCAGAATCGAATAGTCGGGAATCCAGAGATTCGATCCGCCAAAGCCCGGAAGGTCTGGAGCGAGGACTCGGTGGTCGGCGGCGAGCACATCGCCGAGCCGGCGTACCGAGCGACTGTCGCCCGGACTGCCGTGCAACAGCAGGATCGGTGGCAACGGTTTAGAGTCGTCCCGCGCGCGTGTGTCGCGGTAGGCCATGCGGACCGGACGTGGCAGAGTCTGCTCGCCATCGACGGTGTTGACGTACAGATACGGCAGACCCTGCCACGGGACTTCATCGACGGGATACGCCAATCGCACGGCATGAGAGGCCACCAGGAGCAGGACGTATGCTCCAAGGAGCCAGGCACCCCAGCGAAGGCGCCGGGGATTCCCGTGCCCCGCGGCCGCCGCCGTGGAGCCAGCGCTGGTCGTCGTCGTGCTCACCGGTCGGCTAGGATGTCGGGGAAGGAGCGACCCGGCCCAAGGTCACAGGATGCTCGGCCGGCGCCGTGCAGGGCGGTCCGGGTGTGTAGCGGAAGCGGATCGTATCAGGACCGACCTCGATCCGGCTCAGGCTCTGCGTCGCGGCGTCGGGGCGGTGCATGCAGATCGAGACACTCGACCGTTCGGGCTCGTGGCTCGAATGCAAGCGCTCGAGGAGTGCGGCGCTCAGCGGTTCCTCGGCCAGGGCCCGTGCCTCAACGGCCAACCGCGATGCAACCACACGTTCCTGATCCACGGCCGAGCTGGTCAGGAGCAGTCCCGCCTTTGGTGAAGACGCGCAGGTGAGGCTCTCACGGTCCCACGCCAGCATGAGCGGTGCCGATTCGGGTTCGAAGATCCCGAGAGTGAATGGTTCGTAGCGCTCGAGGGCGAGGCGTTCCACCGCCGTGTCGACGGCTTGCTGGGTCGGTAGGTCGAGCAGCGATAGCACCAACAATCCGCGGCTCACCCGGTCCGATGGTGGTGGCGTAGGCGTCGAGCCGTAACGGTTGGCCAGGCACGCCGTGATGCCGAACGCGTTGACGCCGATCCAGGTGCCGCCGGCCTCGCCATCCGTCGGCGCCACAAACCGCACGCCGGAGCGCTCATGCCGCCGGGGCGAGAGTGCCGGCTTTCGCGTGACGCGCTCGTCCCGGTTGAACCAGACGGAGTAGCCCGCCTCCTGAGGGAGCCACGACAGCGTGCACACTATGTGGTGAGCTGACGGTGGACCAGGGTGGATGGGGCGACACCGAAGCTCGCGTGCAATTCGATCCCGCCCGCCCGGGCCAGCAGGTTGATTAGCGCGTAATGATGCACCGTGTGGCTCAGCAGGAAGGCCAATTCCCGCCGGACGGTGCAGGGCGCCCATTCCGGCGGTTGGTGAACCTGGCTCGTGGTGCGGGTGTTGACCGCGATCGTCCGATCCAGCCGGTCGGGAGAAATCTCTGTCAGTTCCCGAACCGTCGCCTCCGCCCGAGCTCGCGCCGTCGCGATGTTCGTTTCGGTCGCAGGGTCACGTTCCCGGGCGTCGTAGTCGACCCGGCCCGACTCGAGTCCGGAAAAGAACGCCTGGTAATGATCCAGGATGTGGCGGTAGTGCGAGCCGATCGATCCGGTCCCGTCCGGGAAGGCGGGCCGTGCGTACAACTCGGCGCCCAGCCGCCCCAACGCGGCGATGCCCTGCCGCACGATCTCGACGTTGTCGTGGATGGGTGCTATGCGTGCTGCCATTGCGACTCCTCGCTCACCGCGGGCGTGACGGGGTGTGTGAGCGCGCGGTGGAGCTTCTCGGCTAACGCCTTCCGATCCCGCTCCACGATCGGGTAGGCCCCGAAGGTAACCGTGGCCTGAAAACCGGGAAGCCGGCACAACTCCGCGAAGTGCGGTCCAAATTCCATGTCTCCCCACCAACACACGGCCAGGTGCGCGGGCGGCGCGTCCGAGGGCGTCCGGTACGACACGCGTGCGTGGTGCACCGGGTAGCCGTGGCGCGCAGCCACCTCCAAGAGGGCCGGCTTGAGGGGGCGCACCTGCCGGCCGTCCGTGCTGGTGCCCTCCGGGAACAGAATCACCCCGTCACCCCGCGCCAGCGCCTCCTGGATTTGATCCGATACCCGGAGCGCATCCCGACGGCGTTCGCGATCGACGAAGATGGTCCGCATGGCACCAGCGAAGATGCCCCACATGGGCCACGAACGGACCTCGCGTTTGGCCACGAACACACCGGGAACGACGCTCGCCAGGAGGATAATGTCTACATACGATACATGGTTGGTAACCAAAATGAATGGCGCATCGGCCGGAGGCGCCCCCTCGAGTACACAGCGCATTCCAAGCAGGTGCGCAACCCCGCCGGCCCACCGGCGAAACGAGGCCAGCCGCCAGCGCCTGCGCGCCTCCACCGCCGGCAACAGCACGAGCGTGCCCCCGCCCCACAGTATGAACGAGAACGCGGTCCATCCCGCGATGCCTGCCAGGCGGGCCACCTGGCGAATCCGTCCCCCATGCACGGCCACGACACCCGCGCTGGTCTCACCCGAAGAAGACACGGTAGATCCGCTCGTCGAGGGCCTGGATGTCCAGCAGCACCAGATAATCGATGGTCTGGAAGCGCCGGTCGATGGCCGGTGGCCCGCAGACGCGCGCGCCGAGGTTCAAGTAGCTCTGGAACAAGGCCGGGATATGCACCTCCGGCCGCGGACCATCGCGAGTGGGATCAGGCGGGCATTCGAGCCCGTCGAGCGGTGTCACGCGGCAATCGGCATCCGCGTGCCCTTCCGCGCGCAGGAACTGATAGACCCGGTGTCCGAGATCGAGATCTTGCGACGTGAGCGAGCAGCAGCCGAAGAGATACCGCTTGTGATTCCATGTGAGGTACTGCGCCAACCCTCGCCACAAGAGCTGGAGGACTCGGCCGTTGCGGTGCGCCTTGGCGACGCATGCGCGACCGATCTCGACGGCGTCTTCGAGGATGTCGGCGGGGATGCCGCCGAGGTCGAATTCTCCCGCCGAATAGAAGCCTCCCATGGCGGCAGCCATCTGCGCTGTCTGCATGCGGTAGGTACCTACGATCGCGCCGGTGGGCTTGTGGGTGATAGCCAGATGATGGAACCGTGCATCCAACTCGTCCTCGTCCCTGCCCGTGTGGTACGATTCGGCGAACCCTTCATCCAATTCGAGATTGAACACCTCGAACCGCAGTTTGAGTATGGCCTCCAGTTCCTCCGGCGATTGGGCAAACCGGAGGGTGTACCCGCCACTAGCGTGCTCCGAGGTCGGCAGCGCCTTCTGGGCGACCGGGTATCCGGCCACACCGATGTTCACTGCCGGATCCTGACGGCGGTGCGGACTGGATTGCACGGGGATTCGCGGTTGGGTCATGAGATTCGCCGATAGGAGGAACGGTCGGCGAACAAGAAGAGCTGGCCGTCGTGACGTTCGAGCCGCCCGGTCACCTCTACCGGCTCGGCGATGAGGTCGAGCAATGCCTTTCCCGACGGCCGGCCCTGGGCGTCGGCCAGCAACAGGTAGGCAACGACCCCGGCGGAACCGCGCACCACCAACATCGGCGGGACACCACCGCTGACACAGCGGACGGCACAGGCACGATGTGGCGTCCAGGTCGCCGGGTTCATGACGCCGAGGAAACACTTGCTGTCGACGATCTCACCCTGGAGGGTCACCGTGCCGAGGACCTCCGGCTCGGGCCGCGAACCAACGGGGCTATCCTCAGGCCTGCCGGGCGCGACCGACCCCGCGGCCACCTCGATCATGGTTTGATCGTCGCGATAGATGAGTGAGCCCGCGAGTTCGGCCGGCCGGCCGTCGAGGTCGTGGACGAGCGCGTCGGCGCCGTGCTTACCCGGCGCGACGAGGTGATAGCGGGATACCGATTTGCCGGGCCGTTCGACCAGGAGCGCGGGGTAGGGGCTCGTCGCGATCAGGCCCTGAAATGCACGCGTCTGACCGAATTCGAACGTGGCAGCGTCGAAGCCCTGCTGGCTCCCCGCCACGAGCAATGCGGCGCAGGCCCCGATCACCGCCAGGAAAGCAGTCCACCGGCCGACGAATCGAGCGATCCCGGCAGGTGCGCGATCCGCGTATCCGATATAGAACTCATTTTGCGGATGATGGCTCATGACTTGGGGAACGTTGCCGGCACGACAGGAGTTCCGGGCGGATTGGGATGAGGGTCGACGAGCACGCGTTGGCCAATCACTCGCACGTTGAACGTGGGAATCCGCTCCGTGAAGGGCGGGGGCGACTGGCCCGACTCAGGATAGTACTGATACCCGTGCCAGGGGCAGGTGATGCAACCGTCGATGATTCTGCCCTCCCCGAGGGGCCCGTTCTGGTGCTGGCACACGTTGGAGACACAGGAAATCTTACCGTCGGTGCGGAACACCGCTACCCGCTCTCCACCAATTGCGAACACCCGCGCCCGATTCTCCGGAATCTCGCCTGCCGCGCAGACATCGACATAGCCATCGGACGTTATTGACCTGATATCGCGATCGACCCGCCGCTCTCGGACTGCGGCGGCCAGGTGGAGCCCCACCACCCCAACCATGCCGACTCCGAGGAGCAGCGCGAGCACGGGTTGGGCCTCGGCTTGCAGGGCTCCGAACGCCACGTGACCGACCACCAACGCGTACGCTACGTACACCAGCATGTGCAGGGCTTTCCAGACCGGCGCCGTCAGGTTGGCCAGCCAAAAATCGTGACTCGTCGCCGCCAAGAGGAATAGGATGCCGAGCGCTGCCAAGCCGAGCGGTTGGAACGGGAAGCGGGTGAGTGCGGCGTACTCGCCGTCGCCGGTGAGGACGCTCACCAGTGGATGGACGTCGCCCAGGGCATGGAACTGGATGATGGCGAACAGGCCGTGTGCGAGGGCAAACGAGAATGTCGTGACACCGAGATGGCGGCGGTTGTAGAGCAGCGGAAGAAACCGGGGGTCGAGCCGGCTGAGTGGCCCGATGACGACGATAACGTGCAGCAGCACGATGGCCACCAATCCGAGCCCGCGGATCAGGATGGTCTCTAGAGTGGCGTCCGGCTGGAACGCGACGGTGGCCGCGGCAAAGGTGCCGAGCACGGTGACGGCGCCGGCGAGGACGATGGCGTCGTAGATCCGCTTTTGACGGGTCCACCCGACCGCCCGGTAGCGTTCACTCATCGGATGGCCCCGGGCGGGGTTCAGAGACGGTCAACGCGCCGAGCACCGTGCCATGCGCCACACTATAAAGGACGAGACTGCCCTGGGTTGCCACCGCTTGGGACGGTAGCTCGAGGCGCTGGGCGCCAGCGTTCCCGATGGTGCCCAGGAAGACCGCATCCCGTGGCAGCGTTTCGGGTGCCGCACCGGTACGGGCTGTCCAATAGACCGCGACATCCGGCTCGCGGAGTGCCTCGGTGAGTGTGAGCTCGACGCCGAGGCGCGACCGCAGCGAGTCGGACGTGAGCATGCGGAGGTGGATGTGCAGATCGACCAACTCCGCTTCGGTGCCCGCGATGGCGGTCCACGTGCTGAGGCTGGGTTGGTTGAGCACCCGAGGTACCCGATCGACAATGGGGGCGCGCCGCTTGACGCCGATCGCCGCCACCAGCGCGAGGGGCAGGATCACGGCGAGCATCGCAAAGATCCAGAGATGGCGCCGCCGATGGGATCGGATCACGGTGCGGTCTCGATCGAGTTGCCTGTCGTGGGGCGTTGATGGGCGGTGCGCTGGCTGGGTGGTTGCCTGCGGCCGCCGACCCACCGGCTGAGCAAGAGCGGCCAGAGCGCGATCGTGCCGGGGATGATCAGGATGCGGAATCCGATGGTGCCGGACCGGGCGACCGGATCGATGCGCCCGACCCCTCGGATGACGAAGGGAATCGCGAAGATGACGCCCGCGATGGCGTAGAGGGACAGCGCCCAGACGAGTCCAGTGGCGATCGGTTGGGACATTCGCGGCCGGGGGCTGGGCGGAAAGCGAAAAGGACCGAGTTCGTGGCCCGGTCCTTCCCGTGCACGTGCGTGCCTTCCTTTCGCTATGGGCGGTACAAGATTCGAACTTGTGACCTCTACGATGTCAACGTAGCGCTCTAACCAACTGAGCTAACCGCCCCAAAAACACGGTAGGACGATACGGTGGCAGGACGGCGCCTACTTACCGTCTTACCGCCCTACCGTCCTACCTGTCAATAGCGGGGGTGGGATTTGAACCCACGACCTCCGGGTTATGAGCCCGGCGAGCTACCAGACTGCTCCACCCCGCGATGATTCCGATGCGAGAGCGGGAAACGGGACTCGAACCCGCGACCCCAACCTTGGCAAGGTTGTGCTCTACCAACTGAGCTATTCCCGCATTATCGCGGCCTGGATTCTAGCCCATTGCCCCAGGCCGGCGCAACCGCTGATCGTGGCCCGGGCACCCGGCTCCGGGCCGCTGGAGTGGAGGCGAGGGGGATCGAACCCCTGACCTCGTGAATGCCATTCACGCGCTCTCCCAACTGAGCTACGCCCCCCAGTATGTTGCCGCGCCACAATAAGTTGCGCCGCGGCAGACGGGGAAGCTAGCGGTGGCTTCCAAGAGTGTCAAGCAGACTTCCACCGCTCTCTTTACACCCTCTCGGGCGCGGTCTACCTTGCAAATCGTGCAACAGCTTCTGGCCGTCCGGGGCGCCGGGGTGGGTGGAGCAATCGAGCGAGTCGGCCGCGCCGCGATTGACTCCCTTCGGGCCCTGACCGATGTCCGAACGTGGGCCCCGCTGGTCGTCCCCCAGATGCGACGATTGGGGGTCGACTCGGTCCCCATCGCCATCTTCATTGCCGTCTTCACCGGCATCGTGTTGGCGCTGCTCTCCTCGTACACCTTCACGGGGGCAGTGCCGCTCTACTTCGTGGGTTCCCTGGTCGGCAAGACGATCATGATGGAGTTGGGACCCGTGCTCACGGGCATGGCGCTCGCCGGCCGGGTGGGGGCCAACATCGCTGCCGAAATCGGGACCATGCGGGTGACGGAGCAGGTCGATGCCCTGGAGACGCTCGCCTATGATACCAATGCGTTCCTCATCGTCCCGCGGGTCCTGGCCGGCGGCATCATGTTTCCCGTAGTCACGGCGTTCGCCGTGGCCATCGGCGTCACCTCGGGGTGGATCACCGCCGTCAATCTCCTCGACCTGTCGACACCGCAGTTCCTCAAGGGCCTGCGGCTCTTTTACGAGTTCAAAGACATCTGGTTCGGGCTGGTGAAGGCGGGAAGCTTCGGCCTGGCCGTGACACTCATGGGCTGCCTGCAGGGATTGCGCGCCACCGGTGGAGCCCAGGGTGTGGGTCGCGCCGCTACTCGCGCCGTGGTCCTTGGCTGCGAGTCCATCCTGGTGCTCGACGCCTTCTGGGCGATCGTCCTGCTCTGATGCGCCGGCCATGATACTGTTCGACGGGGTGTCCAAGTCGTTCGGACCGCGCAAGGTGCTGGACGGGTTTTCGCTCGAGGTGCCCGACGGCCAGACCACGGTCATCGTGGGGTTCTCGGGGTCCGGCAAGAGCGTCGCGCTCAAGCATATCGTCGGGCTGTTGCGTCCGGATGAGGGGCGCGTGGTCGTCGACGGACAGGTCGTGCACGAGCTGGACCGGGATGGCCTCGCCGAGCTGCGGCGTTCGATCGGGTACGTGTTCCAGTTCGCCGCCTTATTCGACTCGATGACGGTCGAGGAGAATATCCTGCTCGGATTGGCCCGTCGCGGGCTGAGCCAGGAGGAAATCGAGGACCGGGTCACCCAGAGCCTCCGGTTGGTGGAGCTCGAGGACGCGCGCCTGCAGCTGCCCGCCGAGTTATCAGGCGGGATGCGCAAGCGGGCTGGCATTGCGCGTGCCATCGCACTGGGGCCGCGGTACATGTTGTATGATGAGCCGACGACGGGACTCGATCCGGTCACGTCCGCCGTCATCGATCGGCTCATGATCCGCGTGCGCCAAGAATCCGGGGCGACCGGCGTCGTGGTGACCCACGACATGCGCAGCGCCTATACCATTGGGGATCGCATTGCCATGCTCTATGAGGGCGCCATCCGACAAGTCGGCACGGTGGACGAGATCCGCGCGACCCGCGACCCTCTTGTCCGGCAGTTCATCGAGGGGCGACCCAACGCCCCGGCCGTCTCGGGGCCGGCCCCGAGAACTGGAGTTGGGCCATGAAGCGCACCAATGAGTTGGTGGTCGGGTCCGTGATCTTGGCCGGGCTCGTCGTGGTGATCGGCGGGGCGATCTGGCTCGGACAACGCCGGCTCGCGGGGCAGGTGCAGATCCACACCGCCCGGTTCCGAACCGTCGGGGGACTCGGAGTCGGGGCACCGGTGACGCTTCGCGGCGTGCGGGTCGGGCGGGTCGAGGCCATTCGTCTCGGCCAAGACGAGTGGGTCGAGATGGACCTCCGGGTCGACCGCTCGGTCGATGTTCCGGCCAACCCTGGCGTCATTGCCGCTTCGGCCAGCCTGTTCGGCGAATGGGCGGCCACGATCATCACCCTCGACGCACCCCAGGAAGACCCCGCCATTCATACACTGCTCACCGAGGCCGCCGCGCCTGGCGGCGGAGTCTGGCCGGGCGCGACATTGCCGGATATCGGGAAGCTCACGGCGCAAGCCGGCCGGATCGCCAACGACATCGCGCTCCTCACCGGCAGGGTCGGCGCCATCTTCGATTCGAGTACCGTGAACGAATTGCGGAGCAGCATCCGGGACTTCGTCGATGTAGCCGACCAATTGCGCCGCTTCACACGAGGCAAGATGGCCTCGTTCGATACCATGGCACTCGACCTGAGCGGCGGATCGGCGGACTTTGCGGCGGCGGCACGCGGTGCCCGGCTCGCGGCCGAGCGGTTCGACTCGGCCACCGCGGACCGACAGCTCGCCGACATCATGAACTCGGCGCGGGGGTCGAGCGAGGACCTGCGGCGGGCGTCGGCGGATTTCCGCGCCCTCATGGAGGCGGCGCGCGCCCACGAAACCAGCCTGACGCGGGTCTTGATCGCGACCGACTCCATCATGTCCCGGCTCGAGAGCGGGTCAGGCACGCTCGGGCTCTTGGCGTCGGACTCGACGTTGTACGCGGAAGCCACGCTCACGGTGCGCACGCTCCGTGACCTGCTCGAGGACATCCAGGCCAATCCGCGGCGCTACTTCAAGTTCTCGGTATTCTAGATGGCGAAGCAGCACGTCGATCGGGAAGTCAGCGCCGGGGGCATCATCTTTCGGCGCAGTCCCGAGGAGCCTGCGCAGTTTCTGCTCATTCGGGATTCCTACCGCCACTGGGGCTTTCCCAAAGGGCATCTGGAGGACGGCGAGACGCCGGCCGAGGCGGCGCTGCGCGAGACCGCCGAAGAAACCGGACTGAACGACCTCGTCCTGCACGGCCCGATCAAGATCATCGACTGGCACTTCCGCTTTCGCGGCCGGCGGATTCACAAGTACTGTCACTTCTTCTTGTTCGAGAGCCCCGCAGCCGAATCCGACCCGCAGGTCGGCGAAGGCATCACCGCATGCCGCTGGTATCCCCTCGAGGAAGCGCTCCGCCACTTGAGCTACGACAATGCCCGGGGTGTGCTCAAGCGCGCCGGTGAAATGGCACGCACGCTCGTGGCCGTGGGTGCCGGCCGACCCAAGCGGGCTCCGACAGGCTGAGCATGCCGACCATCGCCGGGCTGCTCGCGACCCGTCGGCAGGTCCAAGCGCTGCGCCGGAGCGTTCCAAAGGGCGGTCCCCAGGTTGTCTCCTGCCGCAGCTTTCGCGCGCTCCATCGGCTCATGGACCAGCGCCTGGTCGACGCCGTCACGCTCGCCCCCACGAGTGCGAGCCTCTCGGAAGTTGCGGGGTTTCGGGAGCGGTTCCCGACCATCCCAATGATTGCATATGCGGGGTTCCGGCCCGATGACGGCGCCCTGCTGTCCGCGTGCTACCGGGCGGGGATAGCCCGAGCCCTGGTCGAAGGAGTGGACGACGCCATCCTCGGTGAGACGCTCAGTCGAACCAGCCTAACGGCGGCGCGACGGAGCGGACTGGCCGCGGCCCCGAGGCTTCTGCGCCTGACCGAGCCGCTCCAGCGAACAGTCTGGGATGTGTTGATCGAAGATGTCGAGCGGCCCATGGGGACCGACGAATTAGCCCGCCGGTTCAAGGTGAGCAGGGAGCACCTCTCACGGCAGGTCGGCGCGGGCGGAGCGCCGAATCTCAAACGATTGATGGACCTCACCCGGACGGTTTGTGCCGCTCAGCTGCTGTGCAATCCGGGTTACGCCATCCAAACGGTCGTCCGGCTGCTCGGCTTCACATCATCCAGCCATCTGAGCCGCACGGCGCGCCGGGTGGTTGGCGTCCCGGCTGCGAAGCTCGGCGAACTCACGCCGGAAGAACTCCTGCGGCGGTTCGTGCGCGGGAAGACCCGGAGCCGGATCTAGAGTTCTCCCACCTCGCGTTCGTACGCCGCGAAGATCTCTTCGCGGCCGATCACCCCGCGCAAATGATAGGGCCCGATCCGGTCGACCACCGGCAGCAATTGCGCGCCGCGCGCGCCCAGCCGTCGCAGTGCGGTGAGGAGATCGTCGTCGATCGTCACGCCTTCGCTGAACGGATGTGCCAGCTCGCGGATCGGGGTCGAGCCTGGAATGGTGCGGTCCGACAGGGCCCGCTTCAGGTCCTGGGACGTGAAAATCCCGACCACCCTGTTCTCGCGGTCCACCACGGGGAATTCGAGCTGTCGGCTCTGCCGCATCATGGGGATCGTCTTCTCGAGCGTTGCGTCGGCATAGATGATGGCCGGATCGGTCTTGTAGGCATCCGCCACCGTAAGCCGGCGTAACGCACCCTCGTCGGTGCCGTGACTGAACCGTTCGCCACGCCGTGCGAGCCATTCGGTATAGATCGACTCGTGGTGGAGCGCCCGCGCTACCACGTAGGACAACGTGCCCCCGAGCATGAGGGGGAGAATCAGCCCGTAGTCGTTGGTCATCTCCATGACCATGAAGATGGCGGTGAGGGGCGCATGGGTTGCGCCGCTCACCACGGCGGTCATGCCCACCAGGCCGAACGCGATCGGCGGAATGCCGATGGCGGGAACGAGCTGCTGGAGCGCGATACCGACCGCCGCGCCAAACGTCCCGCCGATGACCAGGGCCGGTGTGAACACGCCGCCGACTCCGCCACCAGCCAGGGTCAATCCGGTGGCGATGATCTTGGCGAAGGCCAAAACGAACAGCAGGGTCGCGGTCTGGCCCAAGGCCAGGCCGAGGTCGAGGGTCTGGTGGCCGCGGCCCCAGAGCGCGGGCTCGAATTGGCTCGACACGGTTCCGATGATCACCGCGGCCAGAACCAGCCGGGCCCATCGCGGCACCCGTTCCATCCAGTCGTGAATCCGCCACACCCCGCGGGCGTAGATCGTGGCCACGACGCCGCCCAGGATGCCGAGCAGGGCGTAGAGAAAGAGGTCGCGGGTCGGGCCGATGGAATATTCCCTGGGAATGCTGATGACCAGGTCTTCGCCGAGCCCGATGCGCGTTACCGCGGCCGCGGCCACGCTGGCTACCACGAGCGGGGCCAGCGCCATGGTCCTGAACCCGCCGACCATTTCCTCGAGCGCAAAGAAGACGCCGGCAATCGGCGCGCCGAAGGCGCCCGAAATGCCCGCCGCCGCCCCGCAGCTGACCAGGAGCTTGAGCCGGTTGGGCCGGAACCTGAAGTAGCGCCCGATCCGGCTGCCCAGGGCGGAGCCGAGCACGGCGACCGGGCCCTCGGCACCGACCGATCCGCCGCTTCCCAGCGTGATCGCTGCGCCAACGGTCTTGATCACCACCGGTAGGGAGTGCACCACTCCGCCGCGGCGGGCCACGGCGTGGATCACGTCGGGGATATTCTCGCCGGGTGAATCGCGGGTCCCGTAGCGGACCAGGAGGCGCACCAGCCAGAGACCGAACGCGAGGGTTGCGATGGCGCCCAGCGCAACCGGGACGCCCAGGAAACGCGGCACCTGTGCCACGCCCTGGGCCGCGAGATCAATGGTACGGTAAAAGATGAGGGTGCTGAAGCCGACCGCGGTGCCGACCATCGCGGCGATGCCCAGCACAATGGGGCCCTCGCCGATTCCCGCCCGCAGCATCAACTGGATGACCCGGTCGCCCAGCGCACTGGTCTGGACGGCGAGGTACCGGGGGATGGGAGAGAACTCTTTCATTGGCAAGAAGATAACCGAGCCGGGCGCTACGGCAGGTCACCGCTCGTGGGTTGCTCGGCCAATCGCATTGTGATAATTTTCACAATCTAACCCTGAAACGCATACACCCTAGCTTCCAGAGCCTATGGCCACCGATTCCGTCCTCCGTCCAGGCGAACTGAAAGACGTACTGCTGCGTGAAATCGAAGCTGCAGATTTGGCTTCTGTCGACACCAGCGAAGTCGGGACCGTGCTCGAAGTGGGTGACGGTGTTGCCCGGATTTACGGGCTCACCTCCGCCTTCGCGAGCGAAATGCTCGAATTCACCGTGGCTGCGACTGGCGAGACCGTCACGGGGTTGGTGTTGAATCTCGAGGAGGACAACGTCGGCGCCGCTATTCTTGGCGATTACTTGAAGTTGAAGGAAGGTGACGAGGTCCGTTGCACCGGCCGGCTGCTGCAGGTGCCGGTCGGTCGCGCCATGCTCGGCCGCGTGGTCGATGCGCTGGGACGCCCGGTGGACGGCCGCGGGCCGATCAACACCGATGCGTTCCGCCAAGTCGAAATGGTGGCGCCGGGCATCGTGGTGCGGCAACCGGTCAAGCAGCCGCTACAGACCGGAATCAAGGCCATCGACTCGATGATTCCGATCGGCCGGGGCCAGCGGGAGTTGATTATCGGCGACCGGGGCACCGGCAAGACCGCCATCGCGGTCGACACGATCATCAACCAGCAGGGCCAGAACGTTATCTGCGTCTACGTGGCGATCGGGCAGAAGCGCTCGACGGTGGCCTCGGTGGTGGAGAAGTTCAAGGACGCGGGTGCCATGGACTACACCATCGTGGTCGCTGCCACCGCGTCCGAGCCGGCACCGCTCCAATTCATCGCGCCGTACGCCGGGTGTGCAATCGCCGAGCACTTCATGTACGCTGAGGGGCGAGACACACTGTGCGTGTATGATGACCTGTCGAAGCAAGCCGCCGCGTACCGGCAGCTGTCTTTGATTCTACGCCGCCCGCCCGGCCGTGAGGCCTATCCTGGTGACGTCTTCTATCTCCACAGCCGGTTGTTGGAGCGGGCGGCGAAGATCTCCGAAGATCCCAACGTCATCAAGCTGGATGACCGGATCGTGAAGCCCGGCGGGTCACTCACCGCGCTGCCCATCATCGAGACCCAGGCGGGCGACGTGTCGGCCTACATCCCCACCAACGTCATCTCGATCACCGACGGGCAGATCTTCCTCACCACCGATCTGTTCTTTTCCAACGTCCGCCCGGCGGTCGATGCCGGTATCAGCGTGAGCCGAGTCGGCGGGAACGCCCAGATCAAGGCGATGAAGCAAGTGGCCGGCCCGCTGCGGCTCGGCCTGGCGCAGTACCGCGAGCTCGAGGCGTTTGCCCAATTCGGGTCCGAACTCGATGCCGCAACGCAGCGGCAGCTTGCACGCGGCGCCCGAACTGTCGAGATCCTGAAGCAGCCGCAGTATGAGCCTGTGCCCGTGGAGCGGCAGGTCGTCGTCATCTATGCCGTCACCAACGGTCACCTCGACGATGTGGAGGTCGAGGACATCCGCAAGTGGGAGAAGGACTTCTTGGCCTTCCTCGATGCCACCCATCCGGACGTACTCAGCGGGATCCGGACCAAGAAGGAACTCACTGAGGAAATCACCAGCCAACTGAAGGCCGCCATCAAGGCGTTCAAGCCGCTCTTCGACCCCGCGCATGGCTAAAGCCCGGCAGCTGAAGGGGCGGATCCGCTCCGTCCAGAACACGCGGAAGATCACCCGGACGATGGAACTGGTGGCCACGTCCAAGCTCCGGCGCGCTCAGAGTCGCGTGGTCGCCGCGCGGCCGTACGCCGAGTCCCTAACCCAGGCCATCGCCGACCTCGTGACCCCCGAGCTGGAGGAGCGCTTCCCGCTCCTGCGCCGGCCGCCCCCGCCGGATAAGGGTGGTCCGACCCGGGCTGCCGTCATTCTGCTGACCTCCAACCGGGGCCTGGCAGGCGGCTTCAATGCCAATCTGATCAGGGAAGCCCAGGCTCGGATGGAGGCGCTCGAACGGGTCCACTATACCGTCGATCTTCACGCCATCGGCAAGAAGGGCATCGGCTATTTCAAGTACATCGGGCGGCCGCTGGCTTCCGCACGAATTGATATCGGGGACAAGCCGACGTCGGCCCACGCGGCCGAGGTGGCGGAGGGGCTGATCCGGGCGTACGCCGACGGCCAGCTTGCCCGCGTCGATTTGGTGTACGCTCACTTCGCGAGCGCTATTTCCACGCCACCCGCCACGCTCCGCGTGCTGCCGGTGGAGCCGCCGGCAGCCCGAGCCCGCCACCCCAACTACCTGTTGAAGCCGGGGCCCGATGAGCTCCTGAGCGAGCTGTTGCCGCTCTATGTGCGGAATGTCATTTTCCGCGGCTTGGTGGAGACCGCCGCGTCGGAGCAAGGCGCTCGCCGCACGGCCATGAAGAACGCAACAGACAATGCCGGCGAGATTCTCGACGTGCTCCGGCGCACGTTCAACCGGCAACGACAAGCGCAAATCACCCAGGAAATTGCGGAGATCGTCGGCGGCGCCGCGGCGCTCGAGCAATAAGACACTTTACGAGGGATGGAACCAGCGAACATGACAACCGCAACCCGCACCAAGAATGTCGGCAAGGTCGTGCGAGTCATCGGGCCGGTGCTCGATGTTGAGTTCGAGCCCGAACACCTACCGGAAATCTACACGGCGCTGAAGCTGGACGATTCGAGCGGCGTGCTCCCAGTCAAGCTGGTCGCCGAAGTTCAGCAGCACATCGGCCAGAATCAAGTTCGGGCGGTGGCCATGAGCAGTACCGATGGCGTCGTCCGTGGGATGGACGTGATCGATACGGGCGGTCCGATCACGGTACCGGTCGGCACGGCGGCGCTGGGGCGGATTCTCAACGTCCTGGGTGAACCAGTAGACGGCGGGGCGCCGATCCCTGCATCGAACGAGCGCTGGCCCATCCACCGCGAGACGCCGAAGTTCACCGACCTCGAACCCAAGACCGAGGTCTTCGAGACGGGTATCAAGGTCATCGACCTCATCGCCCCCTTCGTGAAGGGCGGCAAGATCGGACTCTTCGGCGGCGCCGGCGTCGGCAAGACCGTGATCATCATGGAGCTCATCAACAACGTCGCGAAGGGGCACGGTGGGAAGTCGGTGTTCTGCGGCGTCGGGGAACGGACCCGTGAGGGCAACGACCTCTACCTGGAGATGAAGGAAAGCGGGGTCATCAACTCCACCGCGCTTATCTACGGTCAGATGAACGAGCCGCCCGGCGCGCGATTGCGCGTGGGATTGAGCGGCCTCACCGTGGCGGAGTATTTCCGCGATGTCGAGGGGCAGGACGTGCTGCTGTTCATCGACAACATCTTCCGGTTCACCCAGGCGGGCTCGGAAGTGTCCGCGCTCCTGGGCCGAATGCCGAGCGCGGTGGGATACCAGCCCACGCTGGCCACCGAGATGGGTGACCTTCAGGAACGGATCACGTCCACCACCAAGGGATCCATCACCTCGGTCCAGGCGATCTACGTCCCGGCTGACGACCTGACCGATCCGGCACCGGCCGCGGCCTTCGCCCACTTAGACGCGACAGTGGTGCTCTCGCGGGCAATTTCCGAGTTGGGGATCTATCCCGCGGTCGATCCGCTCGATAGCTCGAGCCGCATTCTCGACGCGCAATTCATCGGGGAACGGCACTACAACGTGGCCATTGGCGTCCAGCGCACGCTCCAGCGCTACAAGGCGCTGCAGGACATCATCGCCATCTTAGGCATGGACGAGTTGAGTGAAGAAGACAAGCTCATCGTGGCTCGGGCCCGCCGGATCCAGCGGTTCCTGTCACAGCCGTTCTTCGTGGCCGAGCAGTTCACCGGCTTCGCTGGAAAGTACGTCAAACTGGACGAGACGGTCGAGAGTTTCGAGCGGGTCTTGTCCGGAGAGTTCGATCACCTGCCTGAACAGGCCTTCTATATGGTCGGCAGCATCGCCGAAGCCATCGAAAAGTCCGAAACGCTGGCGAAGCACTGATGCACGTCACCGTCATCTCGCCTGAGGCGTCGAAGTATGATGGACCGGCGGACGCGGTCGTCGCGCCGGCCTATGACGGGCGGGTGGGAATTCTGCCGCGGCACGCACCATTCATGACTCTGCTGGGCACGGGACTCCTGGTCGTCCGGCAGGCCGGCACGGAGCATCGGTTTACCGTGCACGGCGGCTTTCTCCAGGTGGTCGACGACACGGTGCGCGTGGTGACGGAGCAGCTCGAAGAGGTGCTCGATGGGTAAGCTCCTTCTTGCCGCAGTCCTGGTGGTTGGCCTGGCCGGCACCCGCCCCGCCTGGGGTCAGTCCACCGGCACGCCGGCCTTTCTGGCGCCGTACCGGGCCGCCCGGACCAACGAACTTGGCGCGACCCTGTCCGATCCGGGCGAGGGTGTCGCCATCGAAGGCTTTTATCGGTTTGGCCGCCAGCCTCACGACTTCGGCTTCCGCGCCGGCATTCTCGATACCGATGGCACAACTGCCGGTCTCTTCGGCGTGGATTACCGAGTGCGGGTCTTGACGCACGGCGAAGACATGCCGCTAGACGGTGCCCTGGTGCTGGGCGTTGGCGCGGCCCTGTCCGATCAAGCTTCTATTGGATACATCCCGATTGGACTCAGTCTCGGCCGGCGGATCGACCTCGAGGAATCCGCCGTGAGTTTCGTCCCATATTTCGAGCCCCTGCTCACGCCGACGTTCGGTGACAGGGAAGATGTCCTGTTCTCGGTGGGGTTGGGGGTCGACATCAGGGTCAGCCAACATCTGGACTTGCGCGTCGGCGGGGCCCTCGGCGACTACGACGGGATCTCTGTGAGCCTGGCCTGGCTCCAGTGATTTCCCAGCACCACCCACGGTCACCTACGGTTGAGGAGTACGTTTTCATGAAGCGGACACGCATTGCAGCGGTTGTGATCGGCGCCCTCCTGCTGGGTTCGGGAACCGTCCACGCGCAGGTGTACGGTCTGCCGGTGTTCAACAGCGGGGTAAGCACCGGCCTCGGCATCATGGGCGACGTCGGCTTTCCCAACGACGACTCCAATCTCAAGACCACATACGGGGCCACCGCGACCCTCGGAATCGGCCTGCTGGGGTTCTCAGCCAGCGTGGCCCGGTCCGGCATCGAGAGCTCCGACCGCGACTTCACCTCGGTCGGCGGCACGGCCAATTTCAAGGTGCTCGGCGGGCCGCTCATTCCCCTTGCCGCAACGCTCCAGGCCGGCGTGGCCTTCGCCGAAGTTGCCGACGGGGTCAACAATTTGCGGGTGCCCATCGGACTTGGACTCACGCTCACCATCCCCAGCGTCGCGGTGGCCATCAAACCATGGCTCGCCCCCCGACTCGAGATTTCCCGGGTATACGGCGACAACGTGCTGGAGGACGACACCGATACCCGGTTCGGATTGAGCGGCGGCATCGACTTCAATCTGATCAATGGCTTGGGCTTCCGGGCTGCGGCCGACTACGTGAACGTCGATGGTGGCGCACCCACCGTCTTCAGCGTCGGCGCCGGCTACAATTTCCGGCTTCCCGGTCTCTGACGGGAAGGGCATCGCGCCGCGCCGCGGATCGATTATCATTGACGCCATGATTAGCGATTCCCAGGCCCCCTCCTGGCGCCGCGCGAAGCGCGCCCTTGCCGCTCTCGTCCTTGCGATGTCGCTGAGCGGTTGTGCCGTCCATTTCGACGCATCCCAGCTCGGCGTCCCCGTCACCATGGCGTCACCCGCCGGCCAACCGGCTACCGGCGAAGCGTTCCGCGTGACATCGCGCGCCACGTTCGGGTTCTTCGGATTGGTCAGCTTGTCACAGCCCTCGATCGAGAGAGCCTTGGCCGCCCAGTTGCTGGACGGGCAGGGCGTTGCGGACTTGAAGATCAAAGTGCGAAGCCGCTGGAGCGATATTCTGATATCCGCCATCACACTCGGCCTGATCGTCCCGCGTGCCGTGACCTATGAAGGGGTCATCGTTCCGCGCTGAGCGGCAAGCGGTCCCTCGCTAAGCCGGACCCCGTCATGGCGCGATCGATGAGATCCACCGTCCGCTCGGCCGCGCCGAGCTCCCGATCGATCACCTGCCGGGCAAGCTGGCCCTCGGCATCCCTCGCCGCGGCGTCAGTGAGCCACTCCGCCCAAATCGTCGCCAGTTGATCGGCTGCACGAGTCGGAACCTCCGACGCGACCGGGTGCCCCGCGCCCGCCCGCTCCAGCAGCCGGGCATCCCGGCTCTCCCGCCACCTCGGCCCGAAGGCAACCGGTAGCCCCCAGGCCGCCGGCTCGAGGACGGAATGGAGGCCGGCGCGCCGGAAGCCGCCACCCACGTATGCCATGCTTCCAGCTCCGTAGAGTGTGGCCAGGATTCCGACCCGGTCGACGACGATCAACTCGTCAGGCGACCCTTCGAGCGAGCTCAATCGGACCGGGGGAGCGAGACCGAGTCGTACTGCGCGGGAGTCGAGGTGTCGGAGGTGCCCGTCGGTCGGCTCGTGCGGGACAAGGATCAGTCGGACCCCTCGATGTTCCCGCCGAATGCGCCGAAAGGCGGACAGAAGGACGTGCTCGTCGCTTCCCCACGTCGACCCGGCGACCATGGTTGGAGCGCCGTCGCCCATCCTGAGCAGCGGCTCGTCCGGAGGAACTGCGCGCACCTTCCGGTCCACGCTGTCCATGCGCGGATCGCCCGTCGGGTGGATCGCTCGACGCGGAACCCCAAGGCGGACCAGGCGCTCACCGTCCTCAGCGGCGATAACGCCCGCGGCCTCGACGACCGCGTACCCAGGCTGGAGCAGCCCGCGTGCCGGCCAGCGAAGGCGGCCGCTGCCGGGGCGAACCGTACCCGCGGCCAACAACACCTTGATTCCACGGGCAGCAGCCCGGGTTGCGAGTTCAGGCCAGAGATCGAGTTTGGTGAATACGAGGGCACTCGGAGACAACGCGGCGATCACGCGTTCGACGTCTGCAGGTACATCATACGGAAGATAGTCGCGCACGTCGACGGGAAGACGCGTTGCCCATGGCGCGGCGGAGGGACTGAAATAGGTATAGGCAACCTGCCACTCCGGATGGCGCTCGGAGAACGCGGTGATCACGCTCTCGGCTTGCAGGCCCTCACCGACCGACGGGGCGTGAAACCAAACCAGGGGCCGGCCCGTCTCTCTGTTCTGTCGAGCCCAACCCTCCAGCCGCGCGACGAGGCCGGTCCGGTCCTCGTGTCCGCGGCGGAGCTTGGGAACGAAGAGCCCAGCGGCGGGAACGAGGCGCGATGCCACGTAGGCGCCCGCGCGATACCATGGTGACGTGTGCGGCATGAACGGGAAATGTGGCCGGTGGTCCGGAACGGCGTCAATGGCGCCGGAATATTTGTGAGAGGAACTCAGACGCCGATGACAACATGAAGGCAACCGCCACGTCGTACTGGAAGCTCACGCGAGCGCCGCGCTATAGCCTCACGTTTGCCTTGCCGCTCCTCCTCGCGTACGAGGCGTTGGCGGTTCTGCTTTCCGGCGACGGCCTCACCGGGGTCCGCAACGGGGCGGACGTCCTGCTCAAGAGCCTCTTTGTCACCTTCGGTGGCCGCGGCGGGTTGATCACCTTCGGTGTCGTGCTGGTAGGTGCTGGCGCTGTTCTGGTGTGGCGGGATATTCGGAAGTCCGGGTGGCCGAAGGGCACGGTGCTGCTCGGCATGACGGGCGAGTCGGTTGGCTACGCCCTGGCCTTCGGGAGCGTCGCCGCCGTGCTTACCGGGCTCCTGCTCAGCGGCATTCCGGGGCTTTCACTGGTGCAATTTTCGCGATTCGATCTCCCCACCCAGCTGATGATCTCCCTCGGTGCCGGGCTCTATGAGGAGCTGCTCTTCCGGGTCATCCTGGTGTCGGGGCTGGCGGTGTTCGGCCGCGTTGTCGTGGGGTGGTCGTCCCGCGGGGCGGCGGTGTTCGCCGTCCTGGTCGGAGCCCTGGTCTTTTCCTGGTTTCACTACATCGGGCCGTACGGCGACCCGTTCGCTCTCGGCTCCTTTACCTTCCGTGCCATAGCCGGGGTACTCTTTAGCGGGCTCTACCTCCTGCGAGGATTCGGCGTCACGGCCTGGACCCACGCCTTGTACGACGTGTTCCTCGCCCTCTGAGCGATCTCCCTTCGTTCGTTACTCGGGCTTGGTCTTGGCCGCGTAGACCGAGTCGAGAATCTGGCGGAAGGTCTCGACGGGATAGGCGCCGACCAGCAACCCGCCCTCGATATAGAAGGTCGGCGTGCTGTTCGCGCCCGAGCGGGCGGCTCCCATGGCATCGGCCTCCACAATCGGTCGGGAGGTCTTCCGTTGAACACACGAAGTGAGGGCGACCCGATCCGCGCCGACCGAATCCCCCAGCGCGAGCATGAACGCTCCAGGTTCCTTGAGCGGTGCCCAGGTCTCCTGGTACTTGAAGAGGAGGTCGTGCACCGGCCAGAATTTGCCTTGCCGGGCCGCGCACATCGCAACTTCTGCTGCCGGCGCCGCGTTCGGGTGCATCGGCAGGGGAAAATTCACAAAGACCCACCGGACCTTGCCCGTGTCGATGTATTCCCGCTCGAGTAGAGGGTATGTCTCCATTGCATGTCGCTTGCAGTACGGACATTGAAAGTCCGACATCTCGTACACGGTAACAGGCGCCGTTGGGCTGCCCTTCGACCGCGAGGCCAGCGGGTCGTCCTGGCCAACGACCGCGGAGACCGGTCGGCGGGTGCTTTCCGCTTCCTCGGCGGGCCAGAGGAAGGCGGAAACAGCGAACACGGACAATGCGCCGACGAGCATGCTCTTCTTCACGTTCATGGGTTCTGCCTTTGGGGGAAGGGGCGGTGAGCGGCTCAGTACTTGGGTCGCCGCTGCCCGCTGCGAGGATCGAGGACGATCGTGTCCTGCGTGACGGGAATGTTCCAATACCACTCGGCGTTGGGGTCGTGCGCGTCCCAGGACCGCACGTAGATCCACCAGCGCCCCGGCGTCAATCGCAAGGTGGCCCACCCACCGGCCTCGGTCGTATCGCTGGCAGGCTCACGCATCGAGGCGTTGGCCAGGTTCTGAACCAAGGTATCGTAGCCGCCGTAGATGCTATCTTCCCAGGCGCGGACGTCCGTTCTCAGGCTCTCGATCGGGCCGGAGAGCTCTCGCCGCGCCCGGGCCAACCGGTCGCTGGCGGCCTTGCTTGCGCGATCGGCCTCCGCAACCGAATCGGTGACCACAGTGAAGCGCCGATACAGGCTCTGGTATTCGGGAGCGGAGCGGGCGATCGTGTCGAGGGTGGCGCGAATGGCCGTCAGGGTGTCGTGAAACGCCTGGCCTCGCGCGGTGGCCACGGCGTACACCGCGAAGGGCTTCCGGTACTGGGCGAACAGGTCGTCCAGGGCGGCGGTATGCGGGCGCGGTTGACCGGCCCTGGCCTCCAGACTCGCGAGCACGCTGTCCCGGTTGTACGGCAGGGCCACGATGGGAAGGTCCACCGCTGGAGCCAGCGCGGAATCGGCACCGGGTATCAAGACTTGGACCGCCACGTCGCGCGGACCGCCACAGGCCGAACACACCAGAACGGCTGGGATGAGAAAGCTGCTCTTGAGTTGCACGATCACCCTTTGGGCTGCACAGTGAGAGCCACGTTGAGTCGCAGAAAGCTAATCGCCCTCAGCATTCTCCTCCAACTCGTGCCGCGTGCCTCGGCATTGGCGCAGCGTTCGGGGATCGAGCAGTTGTTTCCGGCCGGGCCGACTGGCTACGTGACCGATGTGGCGGGGGTGCTGGATCCGGCCAGTACCCGTGACATCGAAGGCCGCATCGCAGCATTGAAATCCACGACCGGCGCGGAGATCGCGGTCGTGACGCTTCCCACGATCGGGGACTACGCCGGTCGATGTCGCGGTCACCGTTGGGCGGGCCCGGGCGTGGGGGCCAAGGCGGTCATCGGCGGGCGTTACAGGATGAACTGGAAGGCACCGAGAATCGCATCGCCGTGGCTCGCACGGATTACAACGAATCCGTAGGGCAAGTGAACGCGTTCATTCGGACTTTTCCCTACAACCTCACCACCATGATCTCGAGGCAGCGCACCCCGCGGGAGTACTTCGAGGCCAGTCCGGGAGCTGCCGAAGCACCGCGGGTGGAGTTCTAACACAAAGCCCCTCCCGATTGCTCGGAAGGGGCTCCTCTCCAGCACGCTCCGGCTTGCCTAGTCGGTGACCATGTCCGGCAAGACATACTTGAGCGGGTTCACGGCCTGACCATTCACGTGCACCTCGTAATGGAGGTGCGGCGCAGTCGCGAGCCCAGATTTTCCAACCAGCGCGATCAAGTCTCCCCGGACGACCCGCTGCCCCTCGTGCACCAGCAGCTTGGATGCGTGGGCGAACCGGGTTTCCACGCCAAAGCCATGACTGATGATCACGATCTTGCCGTACCCGGTCTTCTCGCCGGCATAGGTGACCACGCCGGCTGCTGGCGCCTCGATGGGCGTTCCGGTCGGCGCAGTGACGTCGATACCGACGTGGGGCCGCGCAACATTGAGAATCGGGTGCAGTCTACTGGACGAATAGTGACTCGTGAGCCAGCCCACGGTCGGCAGGATCGACGGGGTGGCTTCCAATCGCTTCTTGTGGGATCCGAGGCTGTCCACCGCGTCGGCGAAGGAGTTGGCCAACAAGTTCGCCCGGCGAATCAGACCGTCCAGATCGACCCGGACCAGGTCGGCTTGCCGACCCAGCACACCCATTTCGGCCGTTGGCGACGGCTCGGTTGCTCGGGGGCCGCCGATACCGGCCGCTTGGACTTGGGGATCGAGTGGATCGAGGTTGGCCAAGACGCGGATCTGATCGTCGCGCTCTGCGATCTGTTGCAGCGTGTCGGCCAGGTCGGTGAGCCGGCCATGTACCCGCCCGATTTCCGCGGCCAGGGCTTGATTCTCGGCCTCGAGCCGGTCGGCTCGGGCCAGGTCGAACGACCGGGTGACGGTCGCGAAGCCGAGGGCCAAGACCACCATCACGGCCGCCGCGACGAATGCGCCCGCGAGTTTGAGCGCCGACGTCGAGACCTCGAGATTCCTCGAAATGCCCGATCCGTGGGGAACGATTACGAATGTCCAACGCCGCTGGGCCATCAAGAGTCCGCCAGGCTAGATCTGCTTGGTTGAGTCTGCAGGTTCTGGGCCCAAGGTGGGCTCCGCCGGTCCTCGCTCGGGGTGGAGTATCACCCGATGCAACTTGTGTGTCAAGGCGAGGCCCACCCCGTATAACTCTTGTACTGTCAAATACTTTAGCCCTGAGTTTCCTTGGGGAATAGGACCTCAACCCGCCGGGTTGGGCTGCCCTCAACCGGTGGGGCGGTGCCGGACCCCCAGGTTCGCTTCGCCCCCCCGGTCTGGCCGAGCCCCTCCCAGAGCCGGGCCGTCTTGGCAGGCATGAAGGGGTCAGTCATGAGTGCCAGGCGATACAGGCATCTTGCAAGGGTCCCAAGGGTGGCATCGAGGTCCGAGTCCTTGCCCTCCTTGGCGAGCGTCCAGGGCGCTACTTCGACGATGTACTGGTTGGCTCGGGCCACGAGGGTCCACGCCGCCTCCAACCCGCCCCGGAGGTCGAGGGCGTCCATCCGAGCTCGGTAGCGCTCGAGCACATCGAGCCCGGCCTGATCGAGCGACGTGCCGTTCGGGGACGGCGGCACGATGCCCCCGCGATACTTATCGAGCATGGCCAGCGTTCGGGAGACGAGGTTGCCGAGTCCGTCCGCGAGGTCGGCTACGTAGCGCTCGTCGAACCGGTCCCAGGTGAAGTTGCCGTCCGCTTCGAAGCCAACCTCCCGGAGCAGAAAGTACCTGAGCGCATCGGTGCCGTGGCGCTCCATAGCCGACTCCAGCGACACGGCCGTCCCCGCGGTCTTCGACATTTTGGCGCCTTCCCACTGGATGTAGCCGTGCGCCCAGATCTGTCGCGGCAGGGGCAGGCCCGCGCTCGCGAGCATCGCGGGCCAGACCACGCAGTGAAACCGGGTGATGCCTTTGCCGATGACGTGGAGCTCGGCCGGCCACAGTCGCTGGTACCCGGAGTCGGGAAAGCCGGTTGCGGAGAGGTAGTTGATGAGCGCGTCGAACCACACGTACACCGTGTGATCCGGATCGCCGGGGAAGGGAATTCCCCAGGGAAAGCGGGCCCGGGAGATGGAGATATCCTGCAGCCCGTCCTCGAGGAGCCGGATGATCTCGTTGCGCCGGATCGCGGGCTCGACCAGAAACTCTCCGGACTGGATCAGCTGCAGCATCGAGTCGCCGTAGCGGCTCAACCGGAAGAAGTGGTTTTCCTCTTTTTTTGCCGCGAGCTCGAGCGAGGGATGTTCGAGACAACGCCCGTCGGCGATTTGGCTGTCCTGTTTGAACTCCTCGCACCCGCTGCAGTAGAGTCCCTCGTAGGTGTCGACGAAGAGATCGTTGGGGTTGTGCGTGCGAATCTGAGTGAGAAGCGCTTCGACGGCGCGCTTGTGCCGCGGCTCCGTGGTCCGGATCCAGTCGTCGTAGCTGCAGTCGAGTCGGTGGTAGAGATCGGCAAATCGGTCCGCCATGCGGTCCACCCACGCCTGGGGCGACACGCCGTTGGCCTCCGCCGCCTGGACCACGCTTTGGGAATGCTCGTCCATTCCCATCACGAAGTGCACGTCGTCGCCACGGAGTCTCCGGTACCGGGCAATGGCATCCGTCCCGACCTTCTCCAGAGCCTGGCCCAGGTGGGGATCGCCGTTGGCGTAATCGATGGCGGTCGTGACGTAGAACTTAGTCACTCTTGCTCCCGTCCCCCGGGGTGGAGCCGGGTGGTTTCCTGCCCCGGCGCCGCCCGCGTCCTCGCCCTCGTCCCCGCCGGCGTCCTTTCGGTGCTTCGTGGGGTGGCGTCGCTTCGGACGGCCGTTCGGCGGGCGCTTCGGCCGCTCGAGGCGCCGACGGCGCGGGAGCCGGGGCCACCGCCGCCGCCGCCGGACCGGCACCGGTCGTCGGGTGTGCCCGCGCGCGCTCGATTTCCTCCTGGAGCGCGACCAGCGGCACGATCCGCGGCCCTTGGTCGGCGCTTCGGAGGAACACCCGCTCGCGGAAGATGTCGACCGCGACGACCCGCTCCTTGCCGCGCTCGGTCGCGAGGTCCTTTCCTTCTTTGGGGAAGCGCTTCCGGGTCGTGACGTAGAAGTCGTGCTCGTACTTGAGACAGCACAGCAAACGGCCGCAGCCGCCTGATATTTGGGACGGATTCAGCGCCAGGTGCTGGTCCTTGGCCAGGCTCAGACTCACCGGTGAGAGCTCGGGCAACCAAGTCGAGCAACAGTACTCGCGGCCACAGCGCCCGATGCCCGTCAACCGGGCGGCTTCGTCCCGGACGCCGATCTGTCGGAGGTCGATGCGGGTCCGGAACTGCGCGGCCAAGTCGCGAACCAGCGCGCGAAAGTCGACGCGATGCTCCGCCGTGAAGAAGATGCTGAGCTTGCGGCGGTCCCACTGCCATTCTGCATCGCTGACCTTCATGGTCAGATTGTGACTGCGCACCCGTTCGATGACCCTGCGGCGGATGTCCTCTTCGATGCGTCTAAGCTCGTTGGCGGTCTTGATGTCTTGCTGGCTGGCGCGACGAAGGACGTTCCGGGGGTCGGCCGCGGGCTTGGCTCCGATGTCGCACCCGCTGCAGCCATCACCGCATTTCTTGAGCGCCACGTCGCCGACGGCGCTGACCCAACCGAAGTCGCGGCCGCGCTCCACCTCGACGATGACCCCCTCCTTGAGCCGGAGGGGGTCGTCCGCCGCTGGCCAGACGAAGAAGTCCCGGCGGGTGCCCTTGAAGCGGACTTCGACGGTCTGGGGCATCAGCTCTCGCTGAACGCGCCGATCGCTGCGTATTTGCTGGCCCGTCGGCGCACGAGCTTATCGGGACGGGTGCGTCTGAGCTCGGTGACGTGGCGGATGAGCGCCTCGCGCACGGCTTCCTCCGTCGCCTCCGGATCGGTGTGGGCCCCGCCCGTCGGCTCGGCGATGATCTCGTCGATGACGCCGAGTCGAAGCAAGTCGTCGCCGGTGAGTTTCAAGGCCGAAGCCGCCCGTTCGCGCTGGGCCGCGTCATTCCACAAGATGGCGGCGCACCCCTCGGGCGAGATGACGGAATACACCGAGTTCTCGAGCATCAAGATCCGGTCGGCCACCCCTAGAGCCAGGGCACCGCCGGAGCCGCCCTCGCCGATCACCACACAGATGGATGGAGTCGGCAGCGCCGCCATCTCCAAGATGCTCCGGGCCAGCGCCTCGGATTGCCCGCGCTCCTCGGCTCCCAGGCCGGGGTAGGCGCCGGGCGTGTCCACCAAGGTGATGACCGGGGCGGAAAACTTCGCGGCGAGCTTCATCAGGCGCAGCGCCTTGCGGTAGCCCTCGGGATGTGGCATACCGAAGTTCCGCTTCAAGTTCTCTTTGGTGTCCCGGCCCTTCTGGTGCCCGATCACCATCACCGTATCGCCCGTCAACCTGGCCCACCCGCCCACAATGGCCAGGTCATCGCGATAGGTCCGGTCACCATGGAGCTCGATGAAGTCAGTAAAGATGGTGCTCAGGTAATCGAGCGTGTACGGCCGGCGGGGGTGCCGGGCAACTTGGACGCGTTGCATCGGAGAGAGCCCGCTGTAAATCTCGTCACGCAGGGCATACAGCTTCTTCTCCAACTGATCCACTTGCTCGGCCACGTCGATGTGGCGCTCGGTTCCGACGCGCGTGAGGTCCTCGATTTCCCGCTCGAGTTCGACCAGCGGCTTCTCGAATTCCAGCGTGTACAGCGACGAAGCCATATCAGCCAGCCTTCACGATGTGGACCGCTTCCACGCCGAAGAGATCGCGGAGCGCATGGATCAAGTCTTCCTCTGGAGTGACGCGGAGCCGCCGTGACCGCAATCGGAGCGATTCCCCGTTCCCGTCACTCCACTCAATATAGACCGGCCCCGGTCCCGGATGCGCCGCCATGAGCGCGACGGCCTGGTGCACCGCCTCAGGGTGTGGCGCTTCGGGGGTTCTCCACCGCAGCGTGACGCCGACCGCGCCGGAGGTGCGCAGATCCTCGAGTGGTCTGGCGCCCTCTACCACGAACGGCGCGCTGTCTTCTCCACGGTCCCGGGCACTGTAGCCACCGACGAGGAGCATGGCCGCGTCCTGGACCACGACCTGATTCAGTTTGGCCCAGGTGTCCGGAAACACGATGGCCTCCGCCGTACCGTGAAAGTCCTCCAACGTGAGGCGGGCGTACTCCTTGCCGGTCTTCTTCGAGATCTGGCGCTTGACGACCGTGACGATCGCCGCAATCGAGACTTGATGCTCGCTCCATTGGCCCAGCGTAGCCGCGGTGCGCGTGCCGAACAGCTCCACCTCATGGCGGAAGTTCTCGAGCGGATGGCCGGAAATGAAGAATCCCAGCACTTCTTTTTCTTTCGTCAGCCGCTCGGCCTCCTCCCATGCGGGGATGTCGGGCAGCGCATGCTGGATGGGAGCAGCGCGTGCCGATCCCTCGCCGAACAGCGATGCCTGCCCCACCTCGCGCTCCTGCTGGAGCAGCTGGGCCTCGGCGAGGGCGGTCTCGCTCGCGGCGAGCAATTGAGCCCGGTGCCCACCGAGGGTATCGCAGGCGCCGGCCGCGATCAGCGATTCGAGCACCCGCTTGTTGCATTGCCTCACATCGATGCGGCCGATGAAATCCCGGAGCGACGTGAACGCGCCGCCGCCCCCGCGACCCTCGATGATCGAGGTAATTGCCCCCTGACCGACATTCCGCACCGCCCCGAGGCCGAACCGGATCCGCTGGGTGCCCACCACCGTGAACTTGAAGCCTGATTCGTTGACGTCCGGCGGCAACACCTCGAGATCCATGTCGCGCGCGGCGTTGATGTATTGGACCACCTTATCGGTGTTGCCGATTTCCGAGGACAAGAGCGCGGCCATGAATTCCGCCGGGTAATGCGTTTTGAGCCAGGCGGTTTGGTACGAGAGCATCGAGTACGCGACCGAGTGTGACTTGTTGAAGCCGTATCGGCCGAACGTTTCGATCTGGCTGGCCATGTCGTCCATCAGCTTGCGCGTGTGCCCCTGTTCCACCCCCCGTTTCACGAATCGCCCGAGCTCCTTACGAATGAGGGCGGGAATCTTCTTCCCGACCGCCTTGCGGAGCACGTCGGCTTCCGCCAGGCTGAACCCCGCGAGGATGTTGGCGATGCGCATGACCTGTTCTTGGTACGTGATGACGCCGTAGGTCGGCTCGAGCACTTCCCGGAGCGTCTCGTGCGGGTACGTCACCTCCTCGTGGCCCAGCTTGCGGCGGATGAACACCGTATGCATCCCGGTGTCCAACGGCCCCGGGCGCATGAGCGCGTTGCACGCCACGAGATCGTCGAATCGATCGCACTTCATGCTGCGGAGCATGTCCGTCGCCAGCGGCGACTCGAATTGGAAGACGCCTGCCGTCTGCCCCCGTCGGAGCAAGTCGTAGACGTCGGCATCATCCACCGGGAGCTTCCCGATCGCGATACGCTCACCATGGCGTTGTTCGATCATCTGCACCGCGTCGTGGATGACGGTGAGCGTCTTGAGGCCGAGGAGGTCCATCTTCAGCATCCCGGCCTTCTCCAGCCCCAGCATGTCGTACTGCGTGATGATGGCGTCCTCGCCGCCGGTACTCTGGCCGGCGCCCTTGGTGGGCGTGGTACAGACGGGGACGTACTCATGGAGAGGGCCAGGCGCGATGACGATACCGGCCGCGTGGACACTCGCGTGGCGGGCAATGCCCTCGATGCGCGCACCGAGATCGACCAGCCGACGGTACACCTCGCCGCGCGAGGTGAGGCCACGCAGCTCCTTGACCTTCTTCACCGCCTCCGGGATGGTGAGACTGTACGCCGGGCCGGACGGGATCAACTTGGTGATCTTGTCGGCCTCGGCGGGTGGCAGCTTGAGGACGCGCGCGACGTCCTTGATGGCCGCCCGAGCCTTGAGCGTCCCGAAGGTGATGATCTGGCCGACGCTGTCCCGGCCGTACCGTTGACGGACATACTCGATGACCTCGCCGCGCCGCTCGAAGCAAAAGTCCACGTCGATGTCCGGCATCGAGATCCGTTCGGGGTTCAGGAACCGCTCGAACAGGAGATCGAACCGGAGCGGGTCCACGTCCGTGATGCCCAACGCATAGGCCACGAGTGAGCCCGCGGCCGAGCCGCGGCCCGGTCCTACCGGTATGCCACGCTCGCGCGCGGCCGCAATGATGTCTTGGACGATCAGGAAATACCCGGCGTATCCCGAGGCATTGATGACGCCGAGTTCGTAGCGGAGGCGCTCCTCCACGGCAGGCGCCGCCGGTGAGCCATAGCGGTCCGCCGCGCCGCGGGTGGCGAGATGGGCGAGGAGATCTTCGTCCGATGCGAATTCGGCCGGCCGCGGAAACTGCGGAACCAAGTACTGCTTTTCAAAAGTGAATTCGCAGAGATTCGCGATGTCCTGCGTGTTTGCCAGGGTCTCAGGATGGTCCGGAAAAAGCGCCTGCATTTCCGATTCGGATTTGACGTACGACTCCTGTCCGGTAAACCGGAATCGGTTGGGATCGTCGAGGTCGCTCCCGGTGCCGATGGCGAGAAGCACGTCGTGGGCCTCTGCATCCTCGCGCCGCAAGTAGTGCGCGTCGTTCGTCGCGACCACGCCGATACCGAGTTCGTCGCCCAATTGCAACATGCCCGCCGCGACGACATCCTCGTCGGGAATCCCGTGCTTCTGGATTTCCAACCAAAAACCGTTCGGCCCGAAGGTCTGCGCGAACCATCGGGCCGAGTCTCTCGCCTTGTCGTACGCGCCCTGGCGCAGGTACAACGCAACCTCGCCCGACAGGCACGCGGCCAGGCACACGAGTCCGTCTGCGTGCTTGGCCAGCACCTCCCGGTCGATCCGGGGGCGGCGGTAGAATCCTTCCAGGTAGCCGATCGACGTGAGGCGAACCAGGTTGTGATAGCCGACCTTGTTCTTGGCCAGAAGGACCAAGTGGCTGTAGGGGGCTGGGGCCCAGGGCGGCTTCTGCTGCTCGCGGCGGGAGCCGAACGCGACATACGCCTCGCAGCCCAGAATCGGCCGGATCTGCTTCGCCTTGGCCGCCTCGTAAAAGGTCCAGGCGGCGTGCATGTTGCCATGGTCGGTGATGGCGAGACTGTCCATCCCCAGCTGCTTGACGTGATCGACCAGGTCATGGACCCGGTTCGCCCCGTCGAGCAGGGAATACTCGCTATGGGTATGGAGGTGGACGAACGCCATGGGTTACCCGCCGCCCGGGCCGCCGCGGTGCCCCTCGCCTTGGCATGGTTGCTGCGCCGGCAGGGGCGGGGCCTGGGGTACCGAAGAAGGACATCCCTCCCGGTGAGGCCGACGTAAAACCTCGCTGTCGGGCCCGGGAGGGTCAGGAAATCACGGTCACTGAATCAAGCTACCCGGCCACAATACGATTGTCAAAAGGCGTTGCAATACCATATCTTGCGGCGTTCGGCCGCGTTCCCAGCCTCCCACCTCGGAGCCCTCGTCGTGAAGCGTCTGTCCCTCGTGATTGTCCTGCCGGCCGCCTGGCTGGCCGCCTGCGGCGGAGCCGATCCCGTCGCTCCACCGCCACCGCCCCCCGCCTTGAATTGTGCCACCACGCCCGCCTCTGCCCTGGCGGCCGGGGCCCACGTCCTGGTCGACCCGCTCACCTCCGGCGGCTGCCTCAAGCTTCCCTCGGCCGGCGTCGGCGGTGCGGAGCACCTGGTGGTGGCGGTATCGACCGCCGGCACTGAGACTCCGGCGGGTATCAGCGAGGCCTACACCCTGACGGGGCAGCCCGCGGCAGGGGTGGCAACGGCTGCCCGTGGGGCGCTGCCCTCGCCGGCCCTCCGGGCGTTCCGACCTTCGCTTCCGGCCGATCGATTCCACCTGAGCCTCAGGCAGCGCGAGCGAGAACTGGCACGCGACCCCCGCGCCCAGTTCTCGAGGGGAGCGGTCAGCACCGCGCTTTCGGTGCCGCCGCCCGTCGGCGATCAGCGGGATTTCCAGGTGTGTGCGGAGACGTCGTGCAGCAGCTTCATCACCGTCACGGCCACCGCCAAGTACGTCGGCCCGAGGGGCGCCATCTACCTGGATGACACGGTACCGGCCGGCGGCCTCACCCAGGCGGACATCGATTCACTGGGGATGTTGTTCGACGGCGGCGCGGTCAACATGTACACCATCGACAGCACCGCCTTCGGTGCCGAATCGGACCTCGACACCAACAACGTTGCCATCATCCTCCTGACCGACGCGGTGAACGCGTTGAGCGGTAACTGCAATTCCACCGGCAGCGTCATCCTGGGCTTCTTCTTCGGCCTGGATCTCTTCCCCGGCATGGCCAACTCGAATGGGGGGGAGGTCTTCTACGGGTTCGTTCCCGACCCTGCCAACCCGTCCTGCACGGTGAGCAAGAACTTCGTCGCATCCATTCTTCCGCCGACATTCATTCATGAATTCCACCACATGATCAGTTTCAACCAACGGGTGCTGGTGCGCTCGGGACAAGCGGAAGACACCTGGCTCAACGAGGCACTGTCGCACTTCGCTGAGGAACTCGGTGGGAGGCTGTTGCCGGACGGTTTCGCCCTCGGGACCGCTCCCGACCGATTCTCTCAGTTTTTGACCGGCAATGTGAGCAATGCGTACGACTATTTGGAAGATCCGGAAGCGACCTTTCTGATTACGCCGGGGAATTCCACGGGGACGCTCAAGGAGCGGGGCGCCAACTGGCTGTTCATCCGCTGGATTGCCGATCACTTCGATTCCGACCCCAACGGCGCCAACCTGACGCGCGCCCTGGTCCAGACGACCCGTGCCGGATCGGCCAACGTCGCGGCCGCGACGGGGGTCGCGTTCTCGACGCTCGTTCCAGAATGGCAGCTCGCCAACTATTTGGACAATCTCACGGGCTTCACGCCGCAGAGCACGCGGCTGCAATACGAGAGCTGGAACTTCCGGAGCACCTTCGCCTCGCTCAATCAACAGGCGCCCGGCACCTTCCCGCGGCCCTATCCGCTGGTGCCCGACCAGAGTGCGAACGGGACCTACACGCGCACCGGGACCCTGCGGAGCGGCAGCGGACGGCACATTGTGGTCACGCAAAGCGCGTCCGCTGATTCTCTGGAACTTCGCTTGAGGAATGGCGCGGGTGCCCCCCTGTCTTCGACCATCGCCGCGCGCTATGGAGTGGTGCGCATTCGCTGACGCGAGTTTTCCACGTCAGGCTCCGCGGGTCGAGCGGAGACGGCCCCACCCCACGCGCTCGGCGCGACTGGTGCGGGCCGCCGCGTTCGCCGGCCTCGTGCTGCTACCTGCGTGGCTCCCGGCCCAGACGGCTCCCGCTCCGCTGATCCTGCGGCTCCCCGGCTCCGTGCGGAGCGCGGGCATGGCCGGGGCAAGCGTGGCCGTGGTGGGCTTTGCCGGGAGCATCTTCGTGAACCCCACCGGCATCGCGACCATCGGCTCGTTGAGTGCCGAGGGCGCGTATGAGCACCACCCGGATCGCTCCACCTTCGGCGCGGCCGCCCTCGCGGTCCGGCTCGGGCAATTCGACTTTGGCGCGGGCTACGGACGGCTCAGACTCCGTGATACCGCCGCGGTTCCATTGAACGACCTGTGGGTGGCCTCAGCGGTCTATCGATTCGGCCTCACGGCAGTCGGCGCCTCGCTCAAGTACCTGACGGTCGAGGACAGCGCGGGGACGCTGAGCCAGGGGGTGACGAGTGATGTCGGTTTGACCGTGGCCGTCTTCGACATCATGGCGCTGGCCGTGAGCGTGCAGAATCTCGGCCGAGATGCCGTTTCCGGTCCGCTCCTGACGCTGCCCACGACGACGCATCTGGGCTTTACCTTGAATTTCGTCGATCCACAATCGACGGTTCGGTTGTTGGGAACGCTCGAGGGTGTCTGGACGGAAGGAGAGCGCGGCCGCACCGTGTGGGGGCTGGAGACCGGCGTCGTCCTGGGTGGGGTAGGGCTCGTGGGACGGCTGGGCAACGGAGCCCAACCAAGCGGGACGGGATTCTCGCGATGGGCCTACGGCGCGGGGGTCGAGTTGGGGCGGCTCCACCTCGATTGGGCCTATCAGGACCAGAGCGTGTTCGGCGCCGGGCTCCATCGGTTCGGCGCCCGGTGGACCCCATGAGACGACGGAGGAAAGCGGCGATGATCTTTCTCGTGTTGGTTGGTGCACTCTTCGTGGGGTACGGCACCGCGTACGTGGTGAGCGACGACGTCCGCTACCTCACGCGGGCCGGCTTCGAGGAAACGCGGATTCTCCAGGCTCGACAACCCATCGAGCGCCTCATCCGCGATTCGAGCATCGCGTCCGACACGCGCGCCTCCCTCTCGCTCGTGCTCGAGAGTCGTGACTACGCCGCCGCACTGGGGCTCGAGGCGAAGAAGACCTATACGACCTTCGCCGACGTGGGGCGAGATACGTTGCTTATGGTGCTGTCGGCCTCGCCCAAGGACTGCCTCTGCCCGCACACCTGGAAGTATCCGATCGTCGGGCGCGTGCCGTACAAAGGATTCTTCGATTTCGACATGGCGAGGGACGCAGCCGAAGAAATGGAACGCCGGGGCTACGACACCTATCTCCGGCCGTCCGCGGCATTCTCGACGCTGGGCTGGTTCAACGATCCCTTGCTCTCCACGGCGCTCGAGCGCGACTCCACCGAGTTGTCGGCTCTCGTGTTTCATGAGATTGCCCACAACACCTTGTACGTGAAGAGCGCCACACCGTTCAACGAGAGCTTCGCGCAAATGGTTGGATACCGCGCGGCGCAGTCTTTCTACCGGAGCCGGGGCGACTCGGCCCGGGCGGAACGCGCGGCTGGCCGCTGGCACGATGAGGTCCTGCTGTCGGGTTACTACTACGAGCTCAGTCGGCGGCTCGATTCGATCTACGGGAGTGGCGCCGACTCCACCGCCCTCGATGCCGGACGTTCAGAAGTGGCCCGATGGGCCCGCGAGCAACTCCAGGACTCCCTCGCGCCGAGGTTCCGCACCTATCGTATCGGCCCACTCACTGAACGCCCCATCAACAACGCCCGGATCATCGCCGCGCGGATCTACCGCACGAGACTCGATCTCTTCGAGGCCTGGTTCCAACAACAGGGTCAGGATATCGCGGACGCGGTTCGCCAACTCGAGGTGCTCGAATCGGGTGCGATCGGCGACGAGGCGTATCAGCGATTGGAGCGGGCGCTCGACTCTACGGCCGCTCGTGGGTCTCCAGTAATTCCTGATACACGGCCAAGTCCCCAGCGCTGAAGCACACGAACCGGACGAGTTCGAACCCGCTGCGTGGCCGAACGAGCCGCTGGGTGGTGTCGACCGCGATGGCTGCGGCCTGGCGGATGGGATACCCGTAGGCACCGGTGCCGATCGACGGCAACGCGATGCTGCGGACGCCGTGCTGAAGGGCGAGGTCGAGGACGCTCTCGTAGCAGCGGCGCAAGAGATCCGGTTCGCCATTGGTGCCACCCGACCACACCGGCCCCACCGTGTGAATCACGTAGCGGGCCGGGAGCCGGAACCCGGCGGTGAGCCGCGCCTCGCCCGTGGGGCAGCCTCCGAGCTTGGCGCACGCGGCGCGCAGTTCCGGACCCGCCGCGCGGTGGATGGCTCCATCGACCCCGCCGCCTCCCAGGAGCGTGGTGTTGGCGGCGTTGACGATGGCATCGACCGTCTCACGGGTGATATCGCCCTGTATCGCTTCGATATGCGCCATGGTCTGCTCGCCTCCGAGGACCGGGTATTCGAGTATACGGCCCGCAGGCCCCTGAGCCAACGGACCGAATGCCCCGGGCGTGAGGCTCGCGCCGGGGCCGATTCGGTGTAGTTTTCCTCTCACTACCGTATCAAAACCTTCCGCTTTTGGTGACCCTTCATGGATGCAACATTCGTCGAGCGTGAGCGGGATCGCATGCTCAAAGAACTGTCCGAATTCCTCGCCATTCCGAGCATCAGCACGTTGCCGTCCCACGCGGCCGACTGCCGCCGCGCGGCAAGCTGGGCTGCGACCGAGCTCAGGACCTTGGGATGTCCCGTGGTTGAGATCATCGAGAACAAGGGCAACCCCATTGTGTGGGCGGAGAGCCCGAAAGTGCCGGGGAAGCCGACGATCCTGATTTACGGTCACTACGACGTGCAGCCGCCCGATCCATTGAACGAGTGGCACTCACCCCCGTTCGAACCGACGGTGCGCGATGGCAAGCTGTACGCCCGGGGCGCAGTCGACGACAAGGGACAGGTGTACTGTCTGTTCAAGGCGTACGAGGCCGCGCGCGACGTCAACCGAAATCCTCCGCTGAACGTCCATTGGATCCTCGAGGGAGAAGAAGAGTGCGGCGGTGAGGCCATCGAGCATCTGCTCAAGGCCCAGCCCGAGCGTACCGCAGTCGATGCCGTGCTGGTCTGCGACGCAGGGTACTACGCGCCGGGCATCCCCGCCGTCTATACGGCGCTTCGAGGGATGTGTTACGCCGAGATCTCAGTTCGGACCGCGCTCAGCGATCTCCACTCCGGTCTCTACGGCGGTGCCGTGCCGAACGCGCTCGAGACCTTGGTCCGCCTGTTATCCCAGCTCAAGGACGACTCAGGGAAGATCAACGTTCCCCGGCTCTACAAATCGGTGATTCCGCCGACCAAAGCCGAGCTCAAAGCCTGGAAGAGCCTGCCCTTCAAGAAGAAACATTTCATGGAGAAAGAGACCACCACGAAAACCCTCACCGGGCTCAAGGAATATTCGGTGTTCGAGCGGCTCTGGGCGCTGCCGACCTTCGACATTCACGGCATCATGGGGGGATTCACCGGCGAGGGCGCCAAGACCGTCATTCCAGCCCAGGCTACCGCCAAGGTCAGCCTCCGCCTGGTACCCGGACTCGAATACGGGAAGGTCTTAAAGCAGCTGGACACGGCCGTCCAGCGCCTGGCTCCGTCGTGGGCGGAGGTGAGTGTGCGCGCGATCCACGGGGCCGATCCGGTGCAGATCGACGTCTCAGCGCCCGCCTTCGCGGTGTTGGATCAAGCTTTCGAAGAAGTGGTTGGCCGGAAGTCGGTCGCGGTACGCTCAGGCGGCTCGATTCCGGTGGTGTCTCAACTGGGCGCCCGGGGAGCGCCGGTGCTGCTCACGGGGGTCGGCCTGCCGGACGACGGCCTCCACGCACCAAACGAGAAGATCGACCTGGATCAGGTGTGGGACGGTATCAACGTGTTCGGCCGCTTCTTCGAGCTCCTGGCGGAACGCGGAGCGGCCTAAGGCGAGTAGCTCTCTTCCTCCCGATCGCCCTCGCCTCCCGCCTCGGGCGGGGGCCCGTAGCGCGCCGCGAGATCGTCCACCCCAATCACGGCGCGCACCGAGGCAATGATGCCCGCTACCACGTCGTCGGCCCAGTAGGCGTCGGGCCGTTCCGCCGCCGGCAATGCCGCGGCGCAGCTCTCCAGATACTGGATGGAGGTCGTGACCCACTCGCTCTGGGCCGTTGGGACGGTGGCCCAGGACCCAGTTGAGCGCAGTTCCAGTTCGGCAAGCGCTTCGAGGTGTTCTTCGATGCCGCCAATCACTGGCCGGCTCCTGAGCTGCCCCGCGACCGACTCCAACATCGTTCTGCGCTCCGCCTGCTGGGGCTCCGGCAACGGAACGAGGTAATGCCGCTGGTCCGCCACCATCTCGGCGAGCCGGACACATACCGCGCGGATCGCCGGCGTGAGCGAGGCCGGCGCCTCTCTGGCCCAACTCGACGCGGCCTGCAGAATCTGCGTGACCGTCCCCTCGGCCGAGTTCATGGTGCCGGATTCCGAAGTCTCGCGCATGACACGGAGGATGAGGGGATCTGGCCCGAAAGGCAACGGTTCATCCCACCCCCGTGTGGTTGGCCGGTGACGGCTCCTGGAAACGCCCTTCGATCCCACCCAGCTCTGCCGCATCGGCCTCCAGCGGCGACAGCCCGAACGCCCGTGCCATCGAGCCGGCCACGACCGATTCGGTCTCCTGCCACAGTGTGGTCGGACTGTCGCTCCACGCCAGTTCGTGTGCCAGTGACGTCATCACGACATCCTTGATGCCGCAGGGGACGATCAGGTCGAAGGCGTCGAGCCTCGTGGTCACGTTCAGTGCGAAGCCATGGAAGGTGACCCACTGCTTCACGTGGACGCCGATGCTCGCGATCTTGCGGCCCTCGACCCACACTCCGGTCAACCCTTCCACTCGGTCTCCGGCAACGCCAAGGATCTCCAAGGCGTCGATCAACCCAGCTTCCAAGGTGCGCAGATACCAATGGAGATCGGGCCGGTGTGCCTGGAGATCGAGGATCGGGTAACCCACCAGTTGACCTGGGCCGTGATAGGTCACATCGCCGCCGCGCTCGACTTCGTGGACGGCGATACCCCGCGCCGCGAGATCAGACGGCGCTGTGGGGAGGCTGTCCGGTTTGGTCCCGCGTCCGAGCGTCACCACCGGCTGGTGCTCCACCAGGAGCAACAGGTCCTGCCGGAGATGACCCGCGAGGCGGGCTCGACACAGCGCTCGTTGAAGGTGCAGAACCTGGGCGAAGTCCCGGCGGCCGAGGCGGTAGATCGCGAGCGGCTCAGCCATGGCGCCGTCCCCATCGGGCGACCTGTCGTCCGAAGACGGCGCATCCGACACCAGAGAGGACGACCAGTCCGACCAGACCCGGCGGTCCGAGCAGCCGGTGGGCGGGAATCGCGAGCAACATGGCAACGAGTGTCGCGAACGCGCTGACCATGGCAAGAGTACCACGCCGGTAGGCCGAGCCGATTGGCTGGAGGAGGCTCCAGGTCACACCCGCCGCAGCGGCGGCCCCGAGGAACGTGCCTCCGACCAGGACCGTGAAGGCCGGTCCGCTCGTATCGGGCACGTCGCTGGGGGGCTTCCCGGCCTGCAGCGTCACCACGACCCAGAGCGACGCGCCGATGATGGCGATACCCAGCAGAATGGCGAGTCCGAGGGTGGACGCGACCAATCCGACGAGGCCTCGGCCCCTGGGCTCACCCACGGGACCGGCCGGATTCGGGTCAGTTGGCATGGGGGGGAAGATAGCGGGGGCGCAAATGCCCCGGCCCTCCCAGTGACGGGAGGGCCGGGGCATGGGTACGGGGTAATCTCTGCCCGTCGCGCTACATGTGCATGACCCGTCCCATGGAATCGAGGGCCGCTTCGGCGATCGCCTCGGACAGGGTGGGGTGGGCGTGGATGGCGAGGTCCACCTCCTCCACCGTGTACTCGTTTTCCCGGGCGACGACGAGTTCGTGAATCATCTCGGAGGCATCGCTCCCGACGATGTGTGCCCCGAGTATCTCACCATACTTGGCGCCCCGGATGATCTTCACGAATCCCTCCGTGTGCCCCGACGTGCGGGCGCGGCCGTTTGCGCTGAAGGGAAAGCGGCCGACCTGATACGCGAGGCCTTGCTCCTTGCAGGCATCTTCCGTCAGGCCGATGCTCGCCACCTCGGGATGGCAATACGTGACGCTCGGCACGTTGTCGTAGGTGATGGGCGACGGTGCGTGGCCGGCGATGCGCTCCGCTGCATTGACTCCTTCGCGGCTCCCCTTGTGCGCCAACATCGGCGGGCCCGCGACATCCCCGATGGCATATACACCAGGGGCTGTAGTCTCGAGGGTGTCCCGTGACACCTTGATGAAGCCCTGCTTGGTCAGCTCGACCCCGGCTTCCTTCAAGCCGAGGTCTTCGGTGTTGACCGCCCGCCCGGCAGCCATCAGGACCTTTTCCACTTCGATTTCCTGCTGTGTGCCGCCGGCATCGAACGTGAGCGTGACGCTTGTCTTGTGGACGGCCGCCGACCTGACCGACGCGCCGGCATGCACCGCGATCTTTCGCTTCTTGAAGCTCTTGGTCAGCGCGTCCGAGCAGTCGCCGTCCTCGAGCGGCAGGATGCGCGGCAAGGCCTCGATGAGCGTGACCGCGGTGCCGAACGCGTTGAAGATGTCGGCAAACTCACATCCGACCGCCCCCGCCCCGACGATGGCCATTGAGGCCGGCGCCTGTTCGAGGAACAGCGCCTCATCCGAACTGATGATGGTCTTGCCATTGAGGTCGAGGCCGATCTGCGGCAGACCCTTGACCCGAGACCCGGTGGCGAGGACTACCGCTTTGCTAGCGACGATTTCTTCAGCGCCCACTCGGACCCGCTTTCCGGGCAGGAGGAAGCCGGTGCCGGGGATCACCGTCACCTTGTGCTTCTTCATGAGGAATTCGACGCCCTTGGAATTCTGCGTGGACACCTGGCGCGAGCGCTTCATGGCGACACCGAAATCGGTCGTGACGGAGCCGGTGTCGATTCCGAGCGCCTTGGCATCGTGCGTGATGGTATTCGCCATCAGCGCGCTGTACAGCAGCGCCTTGGTGGGAATGCATCCGATGTTGACACAAACACCGCCCAGCTTGTCCTTCTCCACCACCGCGGTCGAGAGCCCGAGCTGCGACGCTCGAATGGCGCAGACATAACCGGCGGGTCCGCCGCCGAGCACGATCACATCGAACTGTTTGGCCACGGGTATCCCTCGCGTAGAATACGGTACTCATCCTACCCCAACACACCTGCCGCTCCCAACCCTGTCCGCTGCTGAAGCCGCGACTCGGCATCTGTCGCTGAAGCGACTCGACACCCCCTCACGCACTACTCCCTACTCCCTACTCCCTCTCACCACACCATCGCCAGCGGATTCTCCAGCAGCACGGTCAGGGTCTGGAGAAATTGAGCTCCGGTTGCGCCATCGATCACGCGATGATCGCACGACATCGTCACGCGCATGCGCCGGCCGACCGCCACCTGGCCCGCCACGACCACCGGCTTCTCGATGATACTTCCCACGGCCAGAATCCCGCCTTCGGGCGGGTTGATCACCGCCGTGAACTGGTCGATGTCGAACATGCCGAGGTTCGAAACGGAGAATGTGGCGCCGGTATACTCCTCGGGGGTGAGCTTCCTGGCGCGGGCACGATCGGCTAAGTCTCGCGTTTCGCTCGAGATCTCGCGCAGCGACTTGTGATCCGCATGGCGGATGACCGGCGTGATCAGCCCATCTTCCACAGCGACCGCCACCCCGACATGGACTTCGTGCCACAGCCGGATATGGTCGCCTTGCCACCACGCGTTGCACGACGGATGCTGACGCAGGGCCAAGGCGGTGGCCTTGAGGATGATGTCGTTGAACGAAACCTTGCCCTCGGGGCCAAGCGCTTTGAGCGCCTCCCGAGCCTCCCAGGCCCGGTCCATCTCGACTTCCGTCGTGAGGTAGAACGTCGGGATGGGACCGATCGATTGTGCCAACCGGGTGGCGATGGCCTTCCGGATCATGGTGAGCGGCACATCGGTGAACCCGGCGCTGGGATACGCGGCCTTTGCGCCTGGTGTCGCCGCCGGCTGGCGGTCCAGATCTCGCTTGACGATTCGCCCCTCGGGGCCTGAGCCCCGTATGGCAGCGAGGTCGAGCCCTCGTTCGGTCGCGATGCGGCGCGCCAGTGGCGAGGCCTTGATCCGCTGGCCGGGCGCCGCCATCGGTGGGCTGACAGGCGCGCGGGTCTCGGGAGCGGGAGAAACCTCGGCCTGCGGCATCGGCGCAGGAGGAGGAGCGGCAGGGGCGACGGCTTCGGGTTGCTTCGGCGGTGGCTTGGGCCCGGCGCCGTCCACGAGTGCCGCGATATCCTCGCCCGGCTCGCCGATGATGCCCACCAGGTCGGCGACCGGCACGGTGGTGCCGGCCGCGATCACCTGTTTCAACAGCACGCCGTCGGCGCGCGCGACCAATTCCATCACGGCCTTGTCCGTTTCGACCTCCGCGAGGACGTCCCCCGTGGTGACCGACTCGCCTTCCCGCTTCTTCCATTCGACGAGGCGTCCCTCTTCCATCGTGGGCGAGAGCGCCTCCATGACGATTTTGGTAGCCATGGCTATTCGCGGTAGAGGACGGTCTTGACCGCCGCGACGACCTGTGCCGGGTCGGCCTTCGCTGCCCGCTCGAGGGCCTTGTTGTATGGCATGGGGACGTCGGCTCCCGTGACGCGCAAGAGCGGGGCGTCGAGGTGATCGAAGGCCTCGCGCTGGATGGTGTCCACCACCTGGGCGCCCACGCCGGCGAAGGGCCATCCCTCTTCGACCACCACGCAGCGGTTGGTTTTGACGACCGACCGCAGCACGGTTTCGGTATCCATCGGCCGGATGGTGCGAAGATCGACGACTTCCGCCGAGATGTTCTCCTCGGCCAGCTGCTCGGCAGCCTTGAGAGCCACGCCAACCGTCTTCGAGTGGCAGACCAGGGTCACGTCGTCTCCGGCGCGCTTGATATCCGCCACGCCGATCGGGATGGTGTAGTCTCCATCCGGGACGTCGCCTTTCAGGTTGTAGAGCATCTCCCCTTCGATGAACACGACGGGATCGTCGTCCCGGATGGCGCTCTTCAACAAGCCTTTGGCGTCGGCCGGCGTTGCTGGCATGACGACCTTGAGCCCGGGAATGTGGGCATACCAGGATTCGAATGCCTGGGAATGCTGAGCGGCGAGCTGGAGTGCGGCACCGCCCGGGCCCCGAAACACGATCGGCACCCCCACTTGGCCACCGGACATGTACCGCATCTTGGCGGCGCTGTTCACGATCTGGTCGATGGCGAGCAAGGCGAAATTGAACGTCATCATCTCGATGACCGGCCGGAGCCCGACCATGGCGGCTCCAACTCCGACGCCGGCGAAGCCGAGTTCGGCGATCGGTGTGTCCACCACACGCATGGACCCGAATTCTTTGAGCAGCCCGCGGGATACCTTGTACGCGCCGTCGTACTCCGCCACTTCTTCTCCCATGAGGAAGACGCGATCATCGCGCTGCATCTCCTCGCGGAGTGCTTGGTTGAGGGCGTCGCGGTAGGTCAACGTCTGCATCACGCGGGCTCGGCGTAGACGTCGGTGTACAGGGCGCTCGGGTCGGGGTCGGGTGCCGAATCGGCAAAGGCGATCGCATCGTCGATTTCCGCCACCACCTCGGCATCCAGCGCCGTGAACTCCTCGTCGGTGATGAAGCCTTCCGTCGTCATGTATGCGTGCAGCACGCCGATCGGATCGCGTTGGCGGTATTCTTCGACCTCTTCCTTGGTGCGATAGGTCCCGTGCGCGGCATCCGACATGGAATGCCCCACGTACCGGTAGGTCCGCGCTTCGAGCAGGCTTGGCCCCACGCCGCGACGCGCTCGCTCGACCGCCCGGTCCATGGCATCCTTCACGGCACGCATATCCTGCCCATCGACCACTTCGGTTTCCATCGCGTAGGAGTACGCACGGTGCGAGATATCCATAATGGCGCTGGCACGCGCCAGGGCCGTGCCCATGCCGTATCCGTTGTTCTCGACCACGAACACGGCCGGGAGTTTCCAGAGCGATGCCATGTTCAGCGATTCGTGGAACGAGCCGATGTTGACCGCTGCCTCGCCGAAGAGGCACACGCTCACCTGGTCGGTCTTGCGGTACTTGCATGCGAAGGCGATGCCCGCCGCGATGGGAATGTGGCCGCCGACGATGCCGTGCCCACCGAGGAGCCGGCGCTCGGCATCGAAGAGATGCATCGACCCACCCTTGCCGCCTGACCCTCCTGCCGCCTTGCCGAACAACTCGGCCATCACTGCACGCGGCGTCATCCCGCGCGCCAGGGCATGCCCGTGGTCGCGGTAGGAAACGGTGATGTAGTCGTCATCGCGCAGCGCGGCCATGCAGCCCACGGCGACCGCCTCTTGGCCGATATAGAGATGAAGGAACCCGCCGATCTTTCCGAGCGTATAGGCTTCGCCCGCCTTCTCCTCGAAATGTCGGATCACCAACATTTGCCGGAGCCAGGACCGGCACTCCTCCGCCGTGACACGGGCTCCTGCCTTTGGCTTCTCTTGCTTGCGCGCCGTCGTCCGTGCCATTCAGCCGACCTTCGCCTTGGCCTTGTCGACCTGTTCCCACGCGTGATAGGACGAGCGGGTCAGGGGGCTTGCCTCGACATGCCGGAAGCCGATGCTATGCCCGATGTCTCGCAGCTCGGCGAATTCGTCCGGCGTGTAGTATCGGGCGATCGGCAAGTGCCCATCGGACGGCCTGAGATACTGCCCGAGAGTGAGGATGTTGACATCACTCCGCCGGAGATCGTGCATGCAGGTCACGACCTCGTCCCATTCCTCGCCCATGCCCAGGATGATGCCCGACTTGGTCAGCGCGTCGGGCCCTCCCATGCGACGCGCCGATTCGAGCAGGGTGAGGGCGCGCCGGTAATTGCCGCCCGGGCGGGCAAGGCGGTAGAGGCGCTCGGCGGTCTCGAGATTGTGGTTGAGAATATCCGGTGCTGCATCCATGACGATCTGGAGCGCACGCTCGGATCCTTTGAAATCGGGAATGAGAACCTCGACCGAGGCCTCCGGCAGCCGTGCCCGAATCTCACGCACGCATGCGGCAAAGGCCTCGGCGCCGCCGTTGGGCAGATCGTCACGATCGACCGATGTGATGACGACGTGCTGTAACCCCATTGCGGCCACGGCCTCCGCCAGCCGAGCGGGCTCGGCCGCGTCGAACGGCGCCGGTGTTCCGTGCGCTACCGCGCAGTACGCGCAATTCCGGGTGCAGACGTCGCCCAGAATCATGAACGTCGCCGCCTTGTGCTCCCAGCATTCCCCGATGTTGGGACAGCGCGCTTCCTCGCAGACCGTATGTAACTGGTGCTCGCGCATGAGCGCCTTGATGTCGGCGTAGTTGCGGCCGCCGGGCGCTTTCACCTTGAGCCAGCCCGGCTTGCGTGGCGGGCTGCTCGAGGGTTGCGGTACGCGGGTCAGGTGAACCAGCGGAAGCGCCACTGCAGTGAACCTCCGGGGTGGCGGGTGAGGGCAATCCGGTCGGGCAAGATAGCCGTCCCGTCAGAGGGGCGGAAGGTTATGGCTCGGCCAGGAGCCGCTCGACCGTCGCGTGAAATTCCTGCACCAAGCGGGTGTGCTGCGCCCCGGTCGCCGGGCCGTAGAACCCGGCGTGCACCTGGCGTACCTTCCCGTCACGACCCAGGAAGATTGCGGTCGGGAACGCGGTGAATCCGCGCAACTGCGGCAGCGATTCGGCGGCGAGCTCGGTATCGTTGATGCCGGCGAGCAGGATCGGGAACGTGATGCCGAACTTGTCGCGATAGCGTTCGACCAGCGCCCCGTCGATTGCGGGGTCTCCGGTTACCTCATACGCCAATCCCACGATCTCGAGCCCGCGATCGTGGTAGGTATCGTAGAGCTCCTGCAGCAGCGGGGCGGCGTCGTGACAGGTCGGGCACCAGGTGCCCAAGACATCGACCAGCACGACCTTGTGCCGGAACCGCTCATCGGTGTTCGACACGATTCGACCGGAGATGTCGGGGAACGAAAACGTGAACGGTGCCGTGGTGTCGGCCGCCGTCACCTCGGTCGGCGGTGTCAGGTGCGGTGTGCTTCCGGATCGGATCGCCGTCCACGGCGTCTGAGTACGGAGCCCGGCGTGAAAGATCCCCCGAAGGGTATCGCCGGTGACACGGCCGGTGAGCATGTACACGAACGACCCGTCGAAGTGCGACATTGCGAAGCTGTCCGCATCGACCATTCCCCAAAAGAGCCCGTAGTCGCCCGAGTTCGAGATGATCGTTCCCTCGAGACCGGTGGCTGCATCACGGAACTCGAATACCCGCGGACTCTCGCGGCCGTCAGCCCGGTAGGTTGCGTCCCACCGGCCGACCAGCTCCGCCGGCGGCTGTGTCACCGGCCACGTGCCGGGTGACGCGCGAAACGGGATCGTCCGCGGGCCCCGGCTGCCCACGTTGTGGTAGGCGCCGATGAGCGAGTCTCCGCGGCGAACGGCCGTGATGGCGGCGGCGTAGTCGGCGATTTCGAATCGCACCGTGTCGCCCCGTACCAGAACGCCCGAGAGCAGGTTGCAGTTCGATCCGTTGCACAGCTCGCCTTCGTAGCCAGCGTCTGCCCGCTCGATCCGGAGCGAAAAGCGGAGCGGCCCGCCCGCCAGATCCAAGGCCGCCCGCCAGGAGCCTTCCCAGGCCGGCCCCGCGGATGTCCAGAGGGCAATGACGGACAAGAGCGCCTGGATCATGGGGCGTTTGGTGGTGACAGCTGGAGTCCGCCTCCGGAGTAACGCTCGCCCGCGGTTACGGCAGCCGGTATGGCGTTTCCCGACCACGGGATGGGGCACGGGTAGACCGAGCTGTACGCGCAGAAAGGATTCCGAGCCCGATTGAAGTCCAGGATGTAGCGGCCGTCGTTCGTGGGCTGCAGCGAGATGAAGCGACCTGCGGGATACGTGCCCTGGTCGTTGGTCTCGTCTCGGAAGTAAATCTCCAACTCGGATTCCTCGGTTCCCGGGTCGGGCACCCGTCGAACCGTGAGATCGGTGCCACCAGGCCCAAGTGGCACCCGGAAGGTGCCGGCCTCCGCGGCCTCCACTTCCACCCCGTCCACGGCCAGCACGCGAACTGCCCGCGCCTTCGCCGGCGGCGCGAGGGTGCCAGTGAACACCAGGCTCGAATCGTATGGGTAATAGGAAAGCGGCTTGGGCTTGGTCGTCGAATCGTAGACGGTCACGACCGTGCGGCCTCGGGCGCCGCTCAACACCATCCGGTAGGCGCCAAGCGCCACGAGGCGGTTCCGTGGCAGGGAACGGCGTCCGGCCGGTCCTCGGAGTCTCACCACCCGTCCGTCTTCCAGCGTGTGCGCCTCGAGCCCAGGCAGAGGTACGTCGCTCTCGGCGGGTCCGAGCACCACCTGCCGGTCGAGCCGGAACTGCGCCAGGGCCGCCATGGGCGAGTTGGGAGCGGTCTCCACCCACGCCTGGTAGGCAGCCCGTTCCCGTTCCACCGTCACGCGAGCCTGCGCCCCGACATTGTCTCCGCCGGCAAGCCACGCCGACAGACAAAGGGCAGCGGTAAGCGTCAGCCTGCCGACGTCCCCCCGACCGGCCGGCATCGTATCTATGGTCATAGGTTGTTTATTATCAATCATTTACAGATAAACGAAACTTTTTGAAACGTTGAGCCGTACTGCGGATCGACGGCATACCTCGGAGGAAGATACCATGTTACGGAATCTGGTCGGATACGCGGTGTTCGCAGTGGTCGCGCTGTTTCTCGTCAAGGTCGCGTTCGGGCTCCTGGGCATCGTGTGGAGCCTCTTCTGGACCGTGGTCGTGTTCGCGGCCATCGGGTTCGTATTCTACTTGATTCTCCGGTTGATCAGCCCGCGGAGCGCGGACAAGGTCGAGGACATGATCAAGGGCAAGAAATCCGCCTGAAGAAACCGACTCCGAGGCACGAGCGCCCGCACGGTTCCGTGCGGGCGCTCGCTGCAGCAATCTGGCGACCAGTGCTGCCTCAGTTCCCACTCGCATGTTGGCGTGAGTCCGAGCCCGTTGTCTGAATTGTGGCAGCGACCTTGCGCCGGAACCAATCCAGCGTGTCGGACGCCGTTGTGAGGTCGAGTCCGCTCCTCTCCCATGGATCGGCGACGATGTCGTAGAGTTCCTCCTGACCATCTCCATACCGGATGTAGTGGAGGCTTCCACTCACCAGCGAAACAATCCTTCCACTCTGCACGAGTGCCCACGACGGAGCCCAGGGTCCAGGGCGGAGCTCGGCCAGCAGTGGCGTTTGCTCGGCCTGGTTTTCCTGACCGCCTGAATCCCAGAAACGTGAGAGAGGATTCCCGGGCAAGGCCGGCGCCATGCCTCCGAGCCTGAGGATTGTGGCTGGGAGATCAGCGGTCGTTACAGGCCGCGTGATTCGGAGACCTTGCGGGACCTTTCGTGGATGTACGATGACCAGCGGGACCCGAAGTACAGGCAGGAACAAGCTCCTGCCATGTTCCGCCGAGCGTTGATTCTCACCGAATTCCTCGCCGTGATCGGAGGTGATGACTACCAGGGTATTCTCCAGCAGGCCCCGGGCATCCAGTTCTTGGAGGAGTTTGTTAAGGTGGAGGTCGAGGAAGGCAATCTCCCCCTCATAGAGCTCCCGTAATACGGCCAGCATACGGGGGTCGCCGAACGCACCGCTGGGCCTCGTCCATACAGGCGCAGAGGAAGATCCCCCCGTCAGCTGCCGGTGGGGTCGGTACGGTGAGTGCGCATCCATGTAGTTCAGGAATGCGAAGAATGGCGTGCTAGTGCGGGCGGAGCGATTGGAAAGCCAGGTCAGGAATGCTTCGTTTATATCGGGAGCGCTCTTCACCTCGCGTCCCCACTCCGATCGTTCGTCCCCAAATAACCTGAGCAGGAGACGTCTCCAGCCCCGCAAGCCCCCAAAACTCTCCACCAGTAGGGGCAGCGAGATCTTGTGGTCTTCGTAATGTACGAAGCCCCGGCTCAAGCCAGAACTCCGAGCAGTGTAGATCAAATTCCCTACAAATCCTGCAGTTTCGTAACCCTGGGTGAAGAGGTACTCGGCGAGGGTGAGGTGCGTCGGACCGAAAGGAACCCTCCAGTCGGCCAAGAGTTCAGTGGGGAGTCGCCCGGTAAAGATCGTCGCATGTGAGGGGAGGGTCCACGAGGCCGTGGCCAGTGCGTGGTCGAACACCACGGCGCGGTCTGCTAGTCGCTCGAGATTCGGGGTGGTGGGGCGGGAATACCCGTAAAGGCTCATGCTCGGGGCACGCACGGTGTCGAGGATGAGCAACAAGATGTTCGGCCGCATCGGTGAGGATGCAGGGAGACCTGCAAGCGCTCGCCGCTCCGAGTTCCACCTCGAGAGACGCTGGGCCGACCCCAGGAGTAACACTATAGCGGCGAGCCCGGCGGTGACCCACCGGGTAGTGCCCAGGAAGCCTCCTCCGCGAGTGCGCGTGAACCGCAGAAGCTGGAGGGTGATCCCTGCCGCCAAGAGGACGCTGCCGAAGTACATCAGACCGGGCAACCACACACGCAGGAGGATGAAGACCCCGTAGAACGCCACCCAGAATGAGAATTGGAGGGTTGGGCGGCGACGGGCGATTGCGAGCCCTGCCAACATCATGAGACCGAGAGCCGCAAACAGAATCGCCCCTGCCACCGGAGCCATCCAGATCACGTCCCACGAATAATCCCAACTTGGCCGATGCTCGATCCACTGCCGAATAGCCGCGTACGAGGCCTCGCCGCCGCCGGTCAACAGGCCAAAACAAACGGCCACGAGGAGGAAGTCTCGACGCCGTATGGGGACGGCGGGCCCGACCGCGAGGATGCGGGACGTGTGGTCTCTGATCTGGGGCCCGAAACGTCGCAGGATGTACCCGAGCCCGACCAGGGCAGCGAGGCCCATCGTCAGTGGGCGAGCGACGGAATTCCAGAATGTGAGATATGTCTCGAGCGGGTTGGTTGCCTGACCGGTTATGATGGCGTTAAGGAACCCGAGGCTCCGGCCGTAATAGGCCGCCTCGATGAGTCGAGGGACCACCCAAGTCGCGACCCCAGCCCAGGCTAACAAGACTGCGAACGCAAGCCACCAGTATCGACTATGCCGTCCGGGTGCAGTCTTCCTAGGTGAGGTCATATGTTCCATATCTTGCGCACCGCTCGACACCACGCCGGCGCGCGCCAGGAGGATTGCCTTCCTTGACGTAGTCTCATTGGGCGAGTCTCCTCGTTCGGAACAGGGGGGCGATGTGGTGGGTGATTACTGAGGATTCAAGACGCCGCCCGTGGTTGGGCGGGCAACACTACCTTCGTGAGCTTGAGCGTGATGGTGCCGAAATCGAGGCTCGAGCGAATCTGAACCGGAATCCGAAGCTCGTCATCGGTGATCCAGACACGCGCATCGGCGCGTTTGGAGAACATGCCCTGGTCGCCGATCGTTGGATGCAAGACCAGGCAGGCGACCTTCTCTCCGTTGGGTAGCTTCATGATCTCCCGCTTTTCCACTTTCACCACTAGCGGGTTCTCGCTGTCGTTGTAGTACCGGTGGTACCGATATGTCTTGCCCAGGGTGAGCGGCGTGACCCGCATGAAATACAAGAAGGCCGTATCATCGAGCGGCTTCTTCGGGGTCGGTTTGACGCCTTCCTTGCCGACTTGGATATAATGGCCCGAATCGGGGAAAATCTCGTAGGTATATTCGCGGAGGCGCTTGCCCTCCTCGAGCTCCTTATGGAACCTGAGGGAGACCAGATCTGCCGTGGCGCTCCACGACTGGAGCTTGTCCCGTAGCGTGAAGCCCAGGGCACCGCCTTCCAGGCCGAATTCGAAGCGGAACGTCTCCACTCCTCGCAACGTGTCGATGCCGGAGACCTCCATGTACCCCTCGCCCAGCTTCAGAAGGCCGATTTTGGCGTCGTATTCGAACCGCTCTCCCACGGCAAACGGATAGTCGGAATAGGTGCGAGCCTGCTCCGGCATCGGCGAACCGGCAGTGGCGCCTGCGCCTTGGAGAGCCAGCAACAGCACGAGTCCCGTCATGATGTCACCGCCGACTTCGGCGGCCGCCGAGTGCTGCCCGCGCCGTTGGCCCGCTCAAGTTTGGCGGGTTGGGGAATGACGAGCTCGCGGCTCTGGCGCCAGAGTCCGCGGGCCGTCTTCCATGGGTGGATGCGGGATGGACGCTGGCGGAGATCGTGCCGCTCGGTGGTCGAAACGGTCTCGACCCGGCGTGCAAAGGCCCCAAGCCGGCCCACCAGCTCCGCGTTGGCCCCCCAGCCGTCCAACATGAGCAGTTGTCCATGAACGGATTGCAGGAGACTCCGAACCGTGAAGAGACGTGCGGCAAGATAGCCGCTGCACAAATCGGAGACGCCCGGCACCGCGACCTTCTTCCGGAACAGCCGCGGCGACCAGCGCCGCACCCAGCGGTAGGCGCGCGATGGCGCCCCGGCCAACTCCGCCTCGGCAACGACCAAGTCCGCCCCGCTCTCCATTCGCCGAACCAAGTCGGGAATGGTCTCGGCATCGTGGGTGAAATCGGCTGACAGCAAGATGAGGGAATCGCGCTTCGGCTTGTCCGTCAGATCGACGGCGTGACGGAACAGAGTCTCGACTGCGGCGGGGTATCCGCGATGAGTGGCCTGCCGATAGATCGTCAGCGGAAGGACCTTGGCGTATGGCTCGAGCACCTCGGTGGTCGCGTCGGTCGAGGCGTCGTCACACACCAGGAGCTGGTATTCGCGTGGAAATGCGTCGAACACCTTTCGGATCTTCCAGAGGAGGACCCCAACGGTGCTGGCTTCGTTGTGACACGGTATGCAGACATAGATCATGGGCCGCCAACCTCTTTCTGCATCGAACGATACACGGACGCGAGCGCCTCGGCCATTCTGACATCGGTGAAGTCGGTGACGCGCTCGGCCGCGAGACGCACCATTGCTTGGCACTCATCACTCTGAGTCAAGATCCGGACCACGGCGTTCGCCACGTCCGCGGGTGACCGCGGAGGGACCAGGAGTCCCGCCCCTCCGCCCACCAACTCCGGGATTCCGCCTACTTCTACCGCCACAACCGGGACTTCCATGGCCATCGCGTCGAGGATCGAGGTGCCGAGGCCCTCCTGTAGAGGGGTGGCGACCATCACGTCGGAGCCGCCAATGAGGGCCTCCGCGTCGGTAAAATGTCCCAAAAGATGGACATATTCGCCCAGGCCGAGACTTTGGATCTGGCTCTCCAGGGCCGCCCGTCGGTCACCCTCGCCTGCCAGGATCCAGTGGAGATTCGGCAGCCGGGCTCGGGTCTCCGCCGCAGCCGCGATGACGATGTCCTGCCCCTTGTGGCGGTCCAGCGCCCCAACGGCCACGGCAATCTGTGCATCGGGTCGGAGGCCGAGCAGCGTCCTGGGATCGATCCGCTGCAGCATTCGGAGTGCATCGAGGTCTATTCCCGAGCGGATGACCGTGATGCGATCAGGAAGTACGCCGCTCTCTCTGAGTATTCGTCCGACGGCCTCCGATATTGCGATCACCCTATCTGCCCGGCTCCAGAAGCCTGGCCTGGTGAGCGGGAACGCCGTGCGTCGGGTCGCGACGAACCGGCAACCCCTGAGTCGAGCTGCCAGCCCGGCCAGGATCACGGCATGGGAATCGTGGGCGTGGAGGATATCGGAGCGGCGGCACTCCGATAAGGTTGCCCAGAGCGCGCGAGGATCGAGTCCCATAGTCCAACCCGGCGTTTGCACCGGGATGGAGGCCTGCTCGAGACGCCGCGCAAGCTGCGAGCCCCGACTCGTGACGACCACCTGTTCGATATCGGGGAGGTGGCCAAGCGCGCGCGCGGTGAACCAGACTTGGCGCTGACCGCCGCGCCACTCGCGTCCTGAAGCCACGTGCACGACGCGGATACTCACGACTCGCCTGGGCGTTGCGTGGTCGGCGGATGCCCGCGCTGCTGTTGCTCGCAGCTTGGGCGCCGGCTCTTGGTCTCCGCGGTTCGAGCCATCATGTGAAAGGAGGTGCAAGCCTCTTTTTCGGAGGGGAACGTGGGTGTGGCCCGCTGGCTGTACCAATTCGCTCCCCGGTGTCGTGCTGGCACGTCGTGTGCGTGCCTATCGAGGCAGTATAGTCTCTATGGAAGCGGCACAGGGTACCGGAGTGCGGGGGAGCCTCGGAGGAACACCGCATGATCCTAGCGGACACTCGGGGACGACTGACCGGCGATGACGTCGAGTTGGTCATCCTGGTTCTCAGCAATGGCTCGGCGAACAGGCGCGCGAGTCTCGAGCGTCGCCTCGTGGCCGAGGGGCCGGATGTCCTGTTGGACGAACCCGGACTCGTCGAGCGTTTGCTCGCGCTCCCGACCCTCATGGTCCCATCGCAGCCGCTGCTCTTCTACGTCCTGGTCCGGCACGCCCTGCTCCGTTCAGGAATCGACGACAGGGATTTGGCGGATTATCTCGCCTCCATGCTGTCCACGTTCGGCCAGCGCGACCGCGCCTGGCGGATCGATTGGAACGACGACCACCAACATCATTACCTCATCGACATCGTCTCGGATTTGGAGGCGACCCAGGGAAACCGCCAATTCAAGGTGATGGCCCATCTGGGGAACTACGCTCTCTGGGTGGCAGGCGTATTCCCCGATTACATCACGGCGCGGCAACGACGTAAGGGCGGGCCCGACGTAAGCTACTACGAGTCATGGGGTCAACGGGGCTACCGACTGGCTGCCCGCCACGAGCTGGCGGACCGACTCCGGCCTCGACCGGGTGTTCGACGTGGCGGCCGACCGATTCTCCGCGGTGCGGAGCGCATTCAACGAGCTGAGCGCCCAGCTCCATTTCCCTGGGCGGCTGGCTTCCGGGTTGGATCCCCTCCACTAACCGACAACCGAGCAGTCGGCCTCCTACTTCGTTGCCTGCCCAACCAATGCCCGGAAGAGGCTCATGTCCGGCGCGGCCCTATCCCGCCAAAAACTCTCAGGATGCCATTGGACGCCGAGCAGCCAGCCGTTGTCGTGCTGCTCGACGGCCTCGATGACCCCGTCGTGCGATTCAGCTGACACGGCGAGGCCGGGCGCCAAGTCTCGAATGGCCTGATGATGAAAGGAGTTGACCGCGAGCGTGTCACACTCGAGCGCCGCATTCAGCTGACTCTGGGGATGGATGGTGATGGCGTGGCTCCTCACGTCCCAGCGCTCGCCGATGTCGTGGTTGAGCGGACCGCCGAATTCACTGGGCAGGTCCTGCCACAATGTGCCGCCGAGCGCAACGTTCACCAACTGCAGCCCGCGGCAGATTGCGAGGGTGGGCAGGTGGCGCTCCCTGGCGGCGGCGAACAAGATGAGTTCGAATTCGTCGCGCCGGCGATCGATCTTCTTCAACTTGGGGCTGGGTTCGGCCCCGTATCGTGCCGGGTCGACGTCCTCTCCGCCTGAGAGGATCAGGGCATCGCATCCGTCGAGCGCGTGGATAGTGTGGCCGATGTCCATGAGGGGGGAGAGCAGGAAGGGCATCCCACCGGCGCTCGCCACCGCGTGAACATAGTCGACGTTGACCCCCGTTCGGTGCTTCCCGCCGTCATCGGTCACTCGTCCCGAGACGGCGATCCGCGGGGGCCTCACGGAAGGACGCTGTCCGGGAAGAAGGGGCAGCCCGGCTGCTCGAACTTGACGGAATCGAGCTGGATGCCAATGAGCGGGACCAGTTTCGACCCGATCGAGACCTGCCCGATTTGGGGTGCCCCCGTCACTTTGGCGCCCTCGTATACCATGAGCCCCCGGGCCGTTCCATCAGGGTTGAGAACCAGCACGCCGTATTCGGGATCGGTGTTCTCGGGAAAGGTTCCCTCCACGCCGATCACCCAGCCGGAATCCGACCGGCCCACGAAGGCCGGGTAGGCCGGACCCACCGCAAACCTGGCCACGAGGGTCTCCGGCAGGGTCGCCGGCGGACCTCCAAGGGTTTGATCGGGTGTATTGAATTCGGAGAGCAACAGCGTGGGCCCCGCCAGGGCGGCAATGCCGCAGCCTGCGCGACCCGGGCCCTCTCGGCCGCCGCAGCCGGCGATGGCCAGGATGGTGACGCCGGCCCAGACGTAAGGGCGTCGCATGGCAGATATCCTCGGTAAGTTGTGGCACCGCTAGGCTTTCTAAAGATATCATGATGCCGGGTTCCCGGCCCGGCATCGCTTGACGCCCCCGAACGGGAACCCTAACATACTTGAGCCTCACAGACTGGAGATATTGCTGTGGCCTTGTACGAGTACCATTGCACTGCCTGTGGCCACGACTTTGATCGTTTCATGTCCCTCGCGGAGCATGAGCGGGCTCGGGTGGGCTGTCCGAAGTGCAAATCGACCAAGGTCGAACGGGTGTTCACGCCATTCTATGCCAAGACCGTCAGGAAATCCTGATGGTCTTTGAGGGTCTGCGGGAACGTCTCGAGCGCTTGCTGGCAGAGGACGACCCTTTATCCCGCACCCGGGCACAGCTTGCCCGCTTCAGGGATACCCTAATCGACGCCAAGGCCGGCGTGCACCAGATGCGCGAAGCACTGGTGCAGACGGAGCGGAATCTGGAGCGGGAACGGAAGCATCTGGTGGATGCCGAACGCCGCGGGCGCCTCGCGGCAGACATTTCTGATCGAGAGACAGCCGAGATCGCCGAGGAGTTCGCAGCCAAGCACCGGGAGCGGGTCGCGGTCTTGGAGCGAAAACTGGCGGCGCAACGTGACGAGTTGGCGCTAGCGGAGCGTGAAGTCGCGGATATGGCGCAGCGCATGAAGGATGCGAAGCTTGGTCTCCCAACGGAGGACGTGAGCGACAGCGTCAAGCGAGCGTGGCGTGACTTGGAGGCCGCCGGTGCCCCCAACCCCGAGACGGACCTCCGCAACGAGTTGCTCGGTTCCGAACTGGACCAGCACGCCAAGGAGCAGGCGGTCGAAGCCCAGCTTGCCCATCTCAAGGACAAGCTCAACCGCGACAAGAAGTAGATCCCGCCGCGCCGATTGCTGGGTGTGGCGATGCGTGACCGGCACCGCTGGGTGTCGCGCAGACGATGTGCATGACATGTTGCGTCCGTTTCACAGCCCATAGCTCCCTCAGGGGGACGACCAAGCGATGACAACGACGACGATCAGCGAGAAGACCTTCTTCGGCCACCCACGCGGCCTGGCCACGCTGTTCTTCACGGAGATGTGGGAGCGATTCTCCTACTACGGGATGCGGGCGCTCCTGGTCTTGTTCATGACCGCACCGATCGCCATAGCCAACCCCGGCCTCGGGTACGGCCCGGCCAAGGCCGGGGCCGTCTACGGCCTCTACACGTCCATGGTCTACTTGCTGGCCCTTCCCGGCGGCTGGGTCGCAGACAACCTCTGGGGCCAACGCCGGGCGGTGTTCGTCGGCGGCTGCATCATCGCCCTCGGCCACTTCACCATGGCGGGGCCGCTGATGGGGCTGCCCGAAACTCCCACGTTCTTCGCGGGACTCATGTTCATCGTGATCGGCACCGGGTTGCTCAAGCCCAACGTCAGCACGATGGTGGGGGATCTGTACCCCAGTGCTGAGGCTGCCGGGGACGACGAAGAGGCCCATCTCCGCGCCGAGCAGCATGGTGCGAGGCGGGACGCCGGGTTCTCGATCTTCTATATGGGAATCAACCTCGGCGCCATCCTGGGGCCGTTCGTCTGCGGCACGCTGGGTGAGAACGTGCAGTGGCACTGGGGCTTCTCCGCTGCCGGGTTCGGCATGATTCTCGGGCTCATCCAGTACAAGCGCGGCGACAAGTACCTGGGTAAGGTGGGCTATCTGCCGGAGAGCGACTCAGCCGAGACCGCCCGGAAGAGCCGGACGTTCTATTTCGTGGCCGGCATCGTGGCGGCGATCGCCGCGCTCTTTGCCTTTCTCGCCATCGGCGGCACCATTGATGTGACGCTCGAGGGATTCGCCACGTGGCTCGGATACGGCATCCTGTTGCTCACCATTCTCTTCTTCACCTACCTCATCATGAGCGCGAAGTGGGCTGCGGGACTGCTGGCCGTGTTCGTGGTGCTCGTGATCGGGCTGGTCCCGTCGCTCGGCACCACGGTAGGCGGCCGCTACGCCATCGCCGCGGTGCTCGGCCTGTTCATCGTCATGAACATAGGATTCCTGGCATCCGGCGGGGAGAAGGTCACCACCACCAAGAAGCGACTCATGGTGATCTTCTGGCTGTTCCTCATGGCGGCCGTCTTCTGGTCCGGCTTCGAGCAAGCGGGCTCGTCGATGAACTTGTTCGCTCGAGATCTGACCGACCGGGTGTTCTTCGGCTGGGAGATGCCGACGACTTGGCTCCAAAACGTGAACCCGATCTTCATTGTGGTTCTGGCCCCGGTGTTCGGCTGGCTGTGGACCTGGCTGGCCCAACGGGACGCGAACCCGTCGATTCCCTTGAAATTCGGGCTCGGCTTGATGGGCCTGGCGGCCGGCTTCTTCGTCATCTCCTGGGGCGCAGCGCAGGCCACGGTGGAAAACCCGGTCACCCCAGCCTGGCTGGTGGTCACCTACTTCCTCCACACCTGCGGCGAGCTCGCCCTGTCGCCGGTAGGGCTCTCATCGATGACCAAGCTCGCTCCCAAGGGACGGGTGGGACAGATGATGGGCGTGTGGTTCATCGCCGCAGCGCTGGGGAACCTGATCGCCGGGCTGGTGGCGGGACGGATCGAGACGCTGCCGCCGGATCAGCTGTTCCAGACCGTAGCGCTGATTGCTGGAGGGGCTGGTGTCGTCGCGCTCCTGGTCAGTCGCCCAGTGAAGCGGCTCATGGCCGGCATCGAGTAGACGTACCTTCGTATCAAGGCTTCAAGCCAAACGGGCGCCACAGGGTGGCGCCCGTTTGGCTATCTATGCAGAGCTTTCTCAGCGTGTGGCGACGGGAAGTGGCTTAGCATCGCCATGCCGCGGCAGGCGCCAGCGATAGATGGCGGATTGTCCGTCGTGCACGACGTCGGCATAGATGGTAGAGCCATCCGGGGCCCACCGGATGGCATGGACTGGCGACCCCAGCACCATGGGATGATCCGGCGGCGCGTCGAAGGACACCACGAACCCGCGGGAGTTCCCCGCGAAGCTGCCGAAATGCGGCGTGACGGTATACGCCAGCCGCCAGCCGTCCACTGACAGGCGCACGTCCCCTATGAAGAGCTTCATGCCCGGAAACCTGGGCGCGCGGTGCATCGCGAAGACCTTTCGCGGGTCATGGGCGTCAACGATGATGACCAGCCTGCCGCGGGCATGGGCGATGTGAAAGGGCCCGACGGTCTCGGACTCCTGCCAGGCCTTGTCGTCACGGGAGCACGGCCCTCGGTAGGCAAACGGCTCGCTCTCGATGGCCTGCCACTCCGGCTGATCGGCTGCCGGATCGATCCCCAGGTAGCGGCCGAATTCGTTGTGCACCACCACGCGGCCGCCGTCCGGGATCCAGCATCCTCCGTCGGGGAACACGGCCGCTCCGCTCGCGACGAGCTCCCGAGCCCCGGCGCTCAGCCCAACCGGGGTTCCTTCGAGGAGGGTCACGTCGTAGAGCACGAATGTCTGGAGCTGGCGCAGCGTGAACGACTCGAGATCCTCCGCTCCGTCGGCGGCGTCGACGATTGGCTTGGAGAAGAGGAGCCATCGGCCATCGGGCGAAATGGAAAACGGGTGTCCGCCGAGGTAGTCGAGGCCCTCGGTGCCGGGAAGCAGTTGCCCGCCCGTGGTGCCTGGGTCGAGCGGCCCGGGCCCGCAGGACGCCACCACGAGCAGAAGGACTCCCGTTCGGGTGACCTGCCTGATGAGCCGGGGGGTGAAGGAGTGCATTGCTGTCGCAGACCTTTCGTGTTCTTGAGCTGTGCCGCCAATGTAACCAGAGGGCGCTCCGCTGCCGACCCTGGTACATTACGCGCGTGATGTGGTTTGGATCGCGTACCCGGGCGGCTTCGGCCCTCGCCGTGGCTGGCACGATTGCCCTCGGCTGGAACGCCGCGTGCCGCGGAAACGACGGCGCGCCGGCCGACCCGGCGGGCGGTGGTGCGGTGGCCCTGGCCGAGCCGGTGCCCAAGGTCCCGTTCACCCTCACCGCCACCGATGGGACCCCGTATCACTTCGTCGAAGAGACCGAGGGTTTCGTCACCTTGCTGTTCTTCGGCTACACCAATTGTCCCGACGTCTGCCCGGTCCACATGGCGAACTTGGCCGCGGTACTGGATCGCCTGCCGTTCGAGGCGTCGTCCGCGATCAAGGTCGTTTTCGTGACTACCGATCCGGAGCGCGATACCCCCGAGCACATCCGTGAGTGGCTCGATCAATTCGACCCGAGTTTCGTTGGGCTCACCGGCACGCCCGGTGAGCTCGTCGAGTTGCAGCGAGCGTACCGGCTCGCGCCGGCCATCCGGGAAGACATTGACGAGTCGAGGTATCTGGTTAGCCACGCCGCCCATGTCCTGGCCTTCACCCGCGACGACTCGGCCCATGTGGTGTTCCCCTTCGGCACCCGCCAGTCGGATTGGATGCGCGAACTGCCCAAGCTGGTCGAGGCGCGGTGAGCTGCTTGCGACTGGGAGCCGGTCGCATCGTGACGGTGCTGGTCGCGGTCGCAGCGATGGCGTCCTGCCGAGCACGTGAAGCCGATGACAGCCCGCCGCAGGCGAACGTCCGCGTTGGCGACCTGGTAATCTCGGACGGCTACGTGGCCGCGCCCATGGTGGATCATTTGACCATGGCGTATTTCACGATGGAGAACATCGGGACCGAGCCCGACGCCCTGGTGGGTGCCAGCAGCGACGTCGCGGCGCGGATCGAGCTGCTGTCACAAGTACTCGACGGCCCCCTGGGCCGAAGGTCGCCCGTCGAGCGAATCGTTATCGCGCCGGGCCATGCCGTGACGCTCGAACCTGGCGGCTTCCACCTGATCCTGGAGGACCTTCGCGTGCCGCTCGCGCCGGGAGACTCGGTGACCATCCGGCTCCAGTTCGAACGCGCCGGAAGAACCCAGGTGCGCCTGCCGGTCCTCCCACAAATCGAGTTGGTACGCCGGCCGCTGGCGATCCAGGAGAACGCCGGGTGACCTGGTGGTGTTCGGCCCGGGATGTCGCGTGGACCTGGAGCTGGCAGGCCTATCCCGGGGTCTGGGTTTTCGTCGCGGCGCTGGTCCTGCTGTACGTCGCCGCAATCGTCACGCTGGGGCCACGACACACCGCACCGGATGAACAGTCGGCGCACCCCGGGCGCATGGCGTCGTTCGGCTTCGGGATTCTGGCACTCTGGATTGCAACCGACTGGCCGCTCGGTGCGCTCGGCGCCGGTTATCTCCTGAGCGTGCACACGGTCCAGTACCTGCTTTACACCTTTGTCGCCCCACCGCTCATTCTGCTCGGCCTGCCGCGCTGGCTGCCCCTCGTGCTCGAGCGCCGACCCACGGCCTGGCGCCTCCTGTGCTTCTTCGCGCGACCGATCGCCGCACTCGTGACCGTGAACGCCGTGCTCCTGGTGACCCACCTACCGCCCGTGGTCGACGGCTTTCGCCGGTCGCAGCTCGGCTCGTTAACCATCGATCTTGCCTGGCTATTCGCCGGGTTGATCATGTGGTGGCCGGTGCTCGCACCCCGACCCGAAGCCGGACGGCTCAGCGAACCCTGGAAGATCGGATATCTCTTTCTCACTACCATCGTCCCGACCGTCCCCGCCGGGTTCTTCGTCTTCTCGGATTTCCCGATCTATGCGCTCTATGAGTTGGCGCCCCGGGTCCAGGGAATTGCAGCCGGTGCAGACCAGCAGGCAGCCGGGCTCCTGATGAAGGCCGGCGATCCCATTATCTGGCTCGCCATGTTGACGGTGTTCGTCCGGTGGAGTACCCGGGAGGCCAAGCTGGACGAGCGCGATCTGGCCGAGCACCGACGAGCGGCCGCCATGGGGAGGGGTGGGGGTGAGGGGACTCGGGCCGAGTGAATTTTTTGGCCCATCTCTATCTGGCGGACGACTCCCCCGGATCCCTCATTGGCAACCTCCTGCCCGACCTGGTTCGCGGAGTAGGGCCGCCGACCGACGAGCTTGACCCCGCCGTTCGGGCAGGCGCCGCCCTCCACCACCGGGTCGATATCTACACCGACCGCCATCCGGTGTTCCGCGAGAGCAAGGGCCGGATCCGCGGCCGACATGGGATCTTCTCCGGCATCCTGATCGACGTGTTCTATGACCACTTCCTGTCGGTCTCCTGGGATCGCTATCACCCTGACCCTCTGCCTCAGTTCATCGCGCACGTCTACCAGACCTTTGCCGATCACACCCACCTGATGCCGCCGGCCATGCGATGGGTCACCGAGCGCATGGCGGCCCAGGACTGGCTGTCGAGTTATGGCTCGGTCGAGGGGATCGGCCTCATCCTGGAACGGATGTCACGCCGATTCAGGGCGCGGTTCGAGCGGGACGTGGACCTGGCCGCTGCCGTGGCCGATCTCGACCAGCACTATGATGCCCTGCAACGCGACTTCTCCAGGTTCTTTCCCGACCTCGTTGCGGAGGTCGGGGCAACGGCGCCTTAGACATCCCTCCCGTGCACTGTGCAAAGGCTTTGGGGGCTGCTCGAGACCCTTTGCACAGCGAGCGAGCGGGCAGCCGCTCTGGCACATCTCCTGCTCTAAAATCAGGCGTTTTTGGACCCCTAATGTGGGCGTCTTCTGGAGCCCGAGCATTCCCGGATGAGCCCCGAGGACCACCATGGCACCCGACGAAGGCTGGCTGGATTTCCTCGAGGAAGAAGAGGACGAGAAGCCCGAGCCCGCCGGGCCGTATGTTGCGCTGGCCGATGGGGATCTTTCGGCCAAATGGGACCTGGGAGATTTCCTCCACAGGCTGGGCGGGGTGTTCCTGCTCGGTAAGAAGGAATGGAAAGACCCCGAGTACCTGTACATTCCTAACTTCTATCTGCGGATCCTGGACCTCGTATCGGTGGTGGTCTGGGGACCCGACCGCCCCAAGCCGGTGCTCACCAAGGCCCAGCAGCGCCGCCGCCGCATTTGGTCCTACTCCTTGGCGGCCAGCGGTCTGGTAGCCTTTGCCGCTCTGATGGTGTCCATCGTTCCCACCCGGCTGGAGTCCCTGCCCCCCGACCTCGTAGGTATCTGGCAGACCACCGCCGCCGGGTACGCCGACCGGACCTTCGAAATCGCCGAGGATGCCTTGGTGTTCCAGGTCGGTGAGGGGGAGACGGACTTCCAGATCCACCCCATCACCCGGGTGCGGCGCAGAGGGCGAGCGGAGGATGCCAGCCTCATCCAGATCCAGTATGGGACGGAGGATGCCCCGCTCGAGCTGGCCTTTTACTACGAGCCCGGGCCCGAGCCGCTCATCCGGTTCCAAAACCAGGCCGAGCTGGTGTGGAGGCCCCACCGCTAGGACTGCGTTCCCTCCGCGCGGCTGTGCCGGGTCCAATGCCTCGAGCGCGTCTGATAACCTTCCCGTCGCTCCCAAATCCATCGGTCAACGACCGACCGCCCATCATGGAGCGCAGCCCGCATGTCGCTCGACGTGATCTACATCACAAAAAGTTGACGCGGCGATGACACACTAGGCCGATGGACACCTCGCCCCTGAAATCCTTGCCAAAGCCCGTGATTTTGGGGACAGATCATAGCTAACACCCAGCGGTCGAACAGGTTAGTGACTGTCAAAGAACGAGCCGGTTGATACTTGGGTTGACCGCTCTCACATTGCGGCTTTCTGAAGGCAAGCTGGTGTAGTTTGGTCGCTATACAAGTAACTCTAAGTTATTGTATACCAGATTGTTAGTGCTTGTACGCATACTGGCACGGCGCGTGCCATGAATAACCTGCGTGGAAGTGTCTATTTATTTGACTCTGGGAGCCTGATGGGAAACCGGGGCTACAGTCTCACCGAGCTGGTGCTGGCGATGGTGGTCATCGGCGTCGTGGCGCTCATTGCCGTGCCGCGGATGGCCTCTCAGCGGCGGTCGATGAGTTGGCGGTCGGTGGTGAACGAGTTCATCGCGGCCCAATCGCTCGCCCAGGCGACCGCGGTGCGGCGGGGCCGGGTCGCCGAGCTCCACATCGATGCCGCGGCGGCCCGCTTCTGGATCGAGGTCGACACCAGCACGGCCGGCGGTGTGATCGATACGGTCGGCCCGGTACGGCAGATCCAGGATCCGACGGCTAGTATGTCCAGCACCCGGACCCTCCTCTGCTACGACGCACAAGGCCTGGCTACCACAGTAGGCGCCTGTGAGGAGGGAGACGCGACGGTCACCTTCTCCTTCCCGGGGTACTCGAAGACGGTCGAAATGACGCTGTTGGGGAAACTCTTGCGATGAGAACACCCGCGCCCAAGCGGCAAAAAGACACCGGGGGATTCTCCGTGATCGAGGTGTTGGTGGCCATCACCATCTTCTCGATCGTGGTGCTCGGCGTTGCCGCAACGGGTGCGGTGTCCGCTCGCAATCTGAATTCCGGGCAGGAATCGACCTCGGCCGCGACCGCGGTGCAGAGCAAGGTCGACTCCCTGACCTCGCTGGGCTGGGACGCGCTCACGTCGCAATCCGGCACCGATTCCGTCCAGGGGCATGCCGTGAATTGGACGGTCACCGGGACCAATCCGCGCCACGTGGTGGTGGTGGTCCAGCGCCAGGTCATGTCGCAAACCTTTGCCGACACCATCGTGACCTATGTCTCGAAGTGACCGGTGCCCGCTCATGAGCTCGCCGCGAGGCCTGCGCTCGGCCCGGGGGTTCACTCTGGCCGAAATCATGGTGGCCCTGGTGCTCGGCATGATCGTCATGACGGCGGTGCTCGGAGTGATGATCTCACAGCTCCGCCGCTACGACCTGCAGCAGCAGACCGTGGATGCCAGCGAGACCGTCCGCGGTGCCGCGGCATTCTTGGGAGATCAGCTCCGAGCGGCCTCGGCCTCGCGCGGTGACCTGACCGGCCTCGGAGCCTTCTCGGTCACCGTGCGGGCGGTCCAGGGCAATGCGGTCGCGTGCGCCAAGGACAACACGCTGCCGCGCTACGCCCTCGACATGCCGACCGGGACCTTCCAGGGCACGGTCGACGACAGTGTCTTGGCCTACAGCCCGGCGAGCGGCACCTGGAAGAGCCTCAAGGTCGCGGCGGTGTGGACCAATCCGGCCGCCGTGGGCATGGCGGCCTGCAATGCGCCGTCGACGGCGACACCCGACCTCGTGATCGAGGTGGTTCCGGGGGACACGGCAGGCATCGGCATCGGGTCGGACATGATCGCCTTCCGCCGGACTCAGTACGGCATCTTCCAGCAGGGTGGGCGGTGGTGGCTGGGGCGGCGGCTCATGAGTGCGCAGTCGTACGACCGGCTGACCGGGCCCCTGATGCCGCCGGCCGATAGCGGGCTGGTGTTCCACTACTTCAATGCGGCAGGCGCGGAGACGACAGACAGTGCCCAAGTGGCTCGGGTGGGCATCGCCATCCGGGCCCAGAGCTTCCGGCGGGTAAGGACCGGGGCCGGAGTGGCCGAACGACATGATTCCACGGCGTTCGCCGTGTCGATCCGGAACTGAAGCGGGAGAATATCGTGACCTACATGCGCCACGGCCCACCAGCCATCCGCACGCGTCAGTCTGAGCGGGGTATTGCCCTGCCTATGGTGCTGCTGGCTCTGGTGGTGCTCTCGGTGGTGGCCGTCACCTCGATTCAGATCGCCGGGCAGCAGAAGCAGGCCGGCGGCGGGTCACTCCAGACGACCAAGGCGTTCTATGCCGCGGAGGCGGGTCTCCATTCCGTGATAGCGAGTTGGGACTCGGCCCGCTACGACACCATGACCGCGTTGGCCGGTGCCGGCGATAGCCTCTCTCTCGGGAAGCAACTCATCCCGGAAAATGGACAGGTCTATCACGCCATCATTTACCACCTCGGCGACAGCACCAGCAAGCAGTACCGGATCACCTCCGAAGAGATGATTTCGGGGATGGGCCGGCGGGTGTCGGTCACGGTGGCGGCTGAAGAGCAGTTCGAGTTCGTGCTGTTTTCCCTAACGGGAATAGTGCACACCCAGTCGGACATCATCGGTGACGTGGCCGCCAACGGCAGCATCAGCATGGAAGCACCGGTGACGGGGAATGCCTATGCGGGGGGTACGGTCTCCGATCACTCCCAGGTCTCGGGCATAGTGAAGGAGGGGGTGCCATCGAGAAACTTTGCCAGCGTGGCGTGCCCGACCAGTACCACTCAGTTCCAAGAGGATACCGACGGCCCCTCCTACGGCCAATACGGCCCCTTACCGATCGGGCAGAGTGTGACCCTGGACCCGATGTCGGGAGACCTTACCATAACCGGATCTACGCCGACCACATTCATGGAGGGCACGTATTCCTTCCACAATGTGTTTGTCGACGGGTCCGGTGGCCTCGCCGTATCCCCCGGTGCATCCGTGAAGATCTATGTGAGCGGCAACTTGACCATCGGCGGAAGCGGCTATGTCAACCAGAACGGCCCGGCGGCCAACTTCAAGCTCGTCGGCTGTGGCGGCGCCAACGCCGAATGGGTCCTGACCAACTCGCGCGAGAGTTGGCTCCAGGTAATGGCGCCGGACAATGCCCTGAGCTTCAACAACAGCGGTGACAACCACGGGATCTTCGTGGCCGGCAAGATACTAAAGGACGGATCGGGCATCGTCACTTACGAGGCACCGGACGGTGGCACGCAACTCTCGCCTGCCGGCGGGTCCGGCAGCTTCAAACCCATTTCGGGCACCTGGGTCGATCTCACAGAGTGATGCAGCAACGCTGAGCGCTCGCAGAGCGCAGCATGGGGAAGTGGATGGATGGGCCGAACAAGGCCGGTTCCCGCTAGGAGTCGTCGTGGCGGGAATCTTGCAAAGCGGGGACAGCAGCCTATGCACATCCTAGCCAACCGAATCGGCCAAGGACGACGCTCGGATTCGCGGGAATCGGAGCGGGGCATGGCCTTGCCCATCGTGCTGCTTGCCTTGGTGGTGCTCTCGGTGATCGCTGTCACGTCGATGCAAACGGCCGGACGGGAGCGTGAGGCCGGTGGCGGATCGCTCCAGTCGACCAAGGCGTTCTACGCCACCGAGGCAGGCGCCCATCAAGTCATCGCCGAGTGGGACTCGGCCCGCTACGATACCCTGACCCCGAGCCCCGGCGACAGCGCCGACTTGGGATGGCGAGTTTTGCCGGACAACGGCGCAGCCTACCGGGCGGTGTTTCACCGGGTCGATGATGGCGGGGACAAGCTCTTCAATCTGACGGTCGAGGGCAGTGATGGGCCGCCGCAAGGCCAGCGAAAGATCGGTGCGCTCCTTCAACCGGGCTTTCTCCTGCCCAAAGCCGCGCTGACCACTCGGGGCACCATCAGTCTCGTTGAGGATACCACTGCGAGCATCGACGGCAACGACACCAATCCTCCAGGCTGGACCTGCGACTCGGCCGGTCCGGCCGTGCCGGCGGTGGAGGTGGCGGCCGGAACCTCGGTGACGCAGGGCGTAGGGGCCCTCATGGGAAATCCCACGATCCGGGTCGACTCCGCCATGGACGACACCCGGTTCTCTCAGTTCGGCTCCTACACCTACGCCGACCTGGTGGCCATGGCCGACAAGACCTACACTGACTCGATCGTGACCATGTCAGTCGGTCCGGTGGTGGACGACGGGCAGTGCGTGACCTCGGCTTCGAATAACTGGGGCGCCCCGCTCAATCCCGGATCGCCCTGCGCGGACTACTTTCCGATCATCCACTTCTCGAGCCCGAATGACGTCCAATTCAGGCTTGCGGGCAACTCCGCGGGACAAGGGATCCTACTGGTCGACAGTCGGCTCGACCAGGATCAGACAACCGGTGGCCTGCAATTCTACGGCCTGATCATCACCCCGACCCGGTGCGATTGGGAGCACGGGGCCACGCTGTACGGCGCCATCCTCTGCTCCAACGCGTTGAACGGCAGTCAGCAGACTCACGACGGCTCGGCCATTCATTACTCGAGGTGCGCACTCGAGAAGGCGACCGCCCGGTTGGGTGGGAGCGGGGTCAAGGTGGTGCAGGGGTCCTGGAAGGAACTGTCTCGGTAACTAGGGCGCCTCGGCCGGTGTAGGTGCTTCGCTGCTTTGGTCCCGGTCTTCGGGAGCTGTCACCCCGGCGGCCGCCCGAACGCCGCCCAGCAACTCCCGCATGCGAGCCTCGATCACCTCCATCTCCAACTCCGCAGTTCGTTGATCGCGGAACCCGCGCTTTTCGTCCTCGGCAATCCCGTTCAGGCGCCGGATCTCGGCCAGGAGCTGGACCGTCTGGCTCCGGAGCTGGTGAAAACGGCGCCTCGGTCCCTCCGGGGTGGTCCAGCTGGTCCGTTCCGCCTTCGGCAGCTGCGTCGAAGTCCACACGATGATGGCGAGCAGCGCCACACCAAGACCAGAGCGGAGCAGCGGGCTCTCGCCTTGATAGATCAACACGGTGGTGACGATGAGGGCGACAACCAGAATGACGGTGAGAAGCACGGCGCGGAGGTTCGAACGTAGAGCTGGCATCGCGTATCCCCGTTGCGGTTCCAATCAGAGCCTGATCACGGCTGCACGAAGCTAGAAGTTTCCTGGCGAATCTGCCAGCCTCGAGATGGTGCGCGAGCTACCGTTTTCAGTCCTTGGATTGTGGCGGTGGCACAGCTAGAACGCGATCTCGATGCCGAGCCGAACCAGCCTGGGCGGTCCGTAAACGAAGAGCGGCTGGGTGAAGTCCCGGGCGGCCGCCTCGAACAGCGGCAACAGCTCGTCCTGTCCCTCGATCAACCCATTGCCGTCGAGATCCGCCTGGGCCCGGTACCGCGGCGATTCATATGGGATCGCCTCCGGGTGCTCCTGGTACGCCGCCTCGGCCAGGTCCTTGATGCCCTGCTCGTCCAACTCGGGCTCTCCCGTGTCGCGCCGGACGGCAACCAAGTTTTGCCGGTTGAAGACGTTCCGCATGTCGAGGTAGATGCTCCCCTGCGTTCCCCCCAAACGGATCGACCGGCGGACCAGGAGGTCGATGGTTGACTGCGATGGGAGCCGCGAGTCGTTTGGCACGCCGACCAAGGAATCGCCGGCCGCGTTGGTCCGGGAGAAGGGAAGCCCCGAACCATAGCGCACGATCACTGCGGACTCGAGGCCTGCGAGGGGGCGGATGCCGGCCACCACCGGGCCTACGGTCTCAGGGATCTTCCCCTGCAGGATGATGGTGAGTCCGTGGCGCCGGTCGAAGTCGAGCGGAAACTCGACCCGGGCCGGAAAGACGGTGTCGCCGCTCGTGGGATCGATGACGGCGGCCTGACGCAGTAGGAAGGCGGACGTCGACGTGGCCGTGGCCTGTTGCAGGGTGTAGGTGACCCGTGCGCCGAACCCGTCGAAGGGCTCGCGCTCGAAGATGATCTCGCCGCCCTTCACCGTGCCGACGTCGGTGTTGCCAAACACCGACGAGTCGGCGCTCACCCCCAAGGGAACCGATGCTACCAAGCCCTCCAACCGCTTGACGAAGGCGTTGAGCCGGAGCGAGAAATGTTCCCGCGGTCGCGCGCGCAGACTCAGCTCGAATTGGGTCGCCTTCTCGAAGCCGAGGTTGGGGTTGCCGCGGCGGAAGCGACCGGTGCGTGTGGTGTCATCGAAGGCCGCGTCCACCAGAAACTGGAAGTCGGGCGGCTGGCTGAAGAGACCGTAGCTCGCCACCACTGTGGCGCCGGCTAGGACGGTCGAGACGGCGGCGCGAGGACTCAGCCGCTGGCGAGCGCCGACATTTTGGCCCGGGAGTTTGGCGCCTGGTGCATCGAACAGGTCGTACCGCAGGCCGCCGGTAAACGCGACATCGGCCACGCGGACCTGACCCTCCGCGTAGGCGGCGCCGATCAGCGGTGAGAGCTTCGACGCCGTAGCGGGCGGCACCGCGCCGCCCACCGGCTCGTAGCCCTGCACCCGCTGGAAGGTCTGGACCCGCTGGGTCACCAGCTCGCCACCGGCCAGAATGTCGGTAGTCGCTCCAACGCCCAGGGTCAGGTCAAGTTGTGAGCGGAACTCGCGGAACCGATTCCAGGCGATCTCGCCGCGGGAGCCCTGACCCAGGAAGAAGGCCGACACGCCCCACGGGGTGCGGTCGCTCAAGTCGGGGGGGAGGAGCCCCGGGATCGGTGACACGGCGCGGACGGTGTCCTGGGCCCTGGCGATGTCCTCGCCCACAAAGTGGAACCGTTGGCCGGTGATGGCTCCGAACCGATAGTCGACCGAGTCCTGAAGGGTGCCACGTACGAATGTCCGGTTGTAGAAGCTCGCCCGAAGATCGACCACAAACGGCAGCTTGGCGCTCGCGCCCGAGGCATGCTGGAAGTGGCCGGTCAGGAGATTCCCGACGGTCCGTCGGCCCGGTGACAACTCGACATCGTACTTGTACAACGGATCGTAAAGCAGACGTTGGTCTTCGGAGTGAAGCCCGAAGAAGCGGAGCGTGTTTTGGCCACCCGCCGGAATGGTCACTTTCGCGACGGCATCGATCTGCTCGCCGCTATTGTGCGGCAGCATCCACGGCCGATCGAACCGTGGGTCGCGCGGATCGGCCGGCCGCGGCGCGTTCACCGGGTCGGCATCGAGCCGGCCTGAGATGTCGATCGCGCCCAGCACGCGGACCCCGCCGCCGAGCGGGCCGTCCGCCGTTACCACGGCGCGGTCGAGCCCCAAGTCCCACGATTGCCAGAGTGGCCGGTCGGTCTCGTAGAGCACGCGGCCGCTCCACCGCTCGCCGCCGTCTCGCGTCACCACGTTGATCATGCCGGAAAGCGCCTGGCCGTACCGGGCCGAGAAGCCGTTGGTGACGAGCGATGCCTCGGTGAGGATGTCGGGCGGAATGCGGACGCCGAGCGGACCGCTCGATGCATCGAGTTGGTTCTTGACCCCGACGCCGTCCACGATGTACGACTGCTGGCCGAGCCGCCCGCCGCGGTAGCTCTCGCCGACGGTGCCGGCGGAGAGCGCGATGCCTTCCTCCAGCGTGGTGACCGGGAGTTCCCTCAGGTTGGCCGCGGTCACCTTCTGCTCGGCCGACGTAGCCAGCGGGTCGAGCACGGGATCGGGCCGGGCCTGGACCACCAGCTCTTCAACCTCGATGGCCATCGCCGTGAGCATCAGGTCGAGTGCGTGGTCTCCCCCCGCGGACCAGCACGCTGTCGAGCCGAACCGGCCGGTACCCGATGGCCCGGACGCGGACGGTGTGGATGCCGCTCCGGATCACGCGGACGCGGAACCGGCCGTCGGCGCTCGTGACGGCCCCACGCCCGCCCTCGTCGATGGTGATTTGCGCGTTCGCGATCGGTTGGGTGGTGCCGGCATCGCGCACCCGCCCGCCGATGGCACCGCTGGCCTGCGCTGCCATAGGCGTGGTCCCCAGGAAGACCGCGAGCCCGAGCAGCAGACCGATGCGCGGCCCGATCACGGGAGCGTGAACAAGTAGAGGTCCGCTCTTCGATCGACGCTGCCCGGAAGAACCTGATACCGCTCAACCACGAGTTTCAGGCCGTCGGGTGACAACGCGGGACGCCGGTACACCACCGTGGGGCTCGGGTCGAGCACGGTCTCGGTACTGGTTGCGAGATCGACCATCGTGAGCACGCCGCCCTCGTCCGGCTGGACCGGGCCGAGGACGGGATCGTCGATGAACTCGACGCGGCCGCCGACGATGGCAACCAGCGTGGTCCCCTTCACCGAGACGTCGCGCACGATGGTGCCGGTGCCGAAGTCGTGAATCACCGTCGTCGCGCCGCTGCCGAGGTCCCTTCGGTACACCTGCGAGTCACCCGACACGGTGTAGTAGATGGTGTTGGGATTCTCTCCTGGAGTAACCGATGACGCCAGGCCGGTGTTGGGTTCGGCCGAGAATTGCGGGCTCGATCCGCCGAGCTCGACCACCACGATATCGCGTCCGGTGGGCAGCGTGTCCGGCGCCGTGCCGATCGTTCCGACCGGCAAGCGGATATAGAAAATGTCCTGGCCGACATACACCAGCCGGGAGTCGTCGAGCCATGCGAGGTGGGAGATGGCCCCGTGGAATTGCCCGGTCGGCAGCGTGTAAGGAGTGGTTGTGAGCACCGCCGTCGCGAGTGCGTCGGACAGCGGCGCCAGCAGGAGTGAGGAGCTGAACTGTGGGGTGTGAACACTCGCGCGGGCGCGGAATACTACATAGGCCAGTTGTCCGCCGGTCGAGACGGCGGACGGACCGAAGGCATCGATGGTGTCGGAGGTCTCCGGCTGCGGGTCGCAGATTTCCAGCCGGCGCGTTCCGCCATCCGGTGGCAGGATGCCCAGACAGCGATCGCGGTCGGAGCGGCCGGGAACTTGATAGGAGTAGAGAATGCCCGACCCGTCCGGCAGCCAGGAGGCGTCGAGATCGATGAGCGGGTTCAGGGTGAGGCGGGTAGGTTGGCCCGGCAGGAGCGGTTGGTTGGCACTCGGCACGTCCGGCGTAAACGCCTCGCCGTGCGTACAGGCGAGCGCCAGGAGGCTCATCCACCTTACGGACCTGCCGATCCGGTGGCGCATGCTGAGGCGCTTTCTGGAAAAGAGTCCGGACGCTGCTGAGACCATGGACGTCCTGGCGCGCCGTTCGTGCACAGCCCGGCCGACGGGACGCATGACGCTAGCGCCCCGCTCGCGGGAACACGACCACGCTTTCGCTCCCATCCTCACTGACGGAGGCAACCCCAAAGAAGTAGTTGTCGATGACCAGGCCCTCGAACGTGTGCTCGGTGGCCAGGCCCACCCAAGCGCTCCGGTCCCACGTAGGCGAATCGGTCGCCCGCCAGTAGACCCGGAAACCCGCGAGGGCGGAAGTTTCCTCCGGCGGCTCCCACTCGAGGCGCGCGGCCGGTTGAACCGCCCCGCTAATGGTGACGTTCCGCGGCGGAGCCGGAGCCCCGGCCAGCGAGGCCAGGGTGGCTGCGTTCAGGGCGGTGAGTTTGGCCGCGTAGGCAACATCGACCCCCTCGATCACGTCGCCGTAGGCGATGCCGTCCTCCACCCGGATGTCCTGGTGCTGCCGGGTGTAATTCTCGTTGGTCTCCATGACCCGGACCGCCGGAAAGCCGACGTCGGCAAAGGGGCGGTGGTGTCCGCCCCGGCCGAAACGGTCCAGCCGGTAGATCATCATGACGTCGAGCGTCGGAAAGTAGCGGTCCGCTATCCGGTCGACGTAGCGTGCCAGCTGGCGTGAGACCCCGTCGACTTCGCCCCCGGTAAAGCGCCGCCGCTGCCGCTCCGCGTCGGTCTCGGTGGGTGGCGTGCCGTCCGAGAAGACCCGTGCCGTGGTGTTGTCGACGTTTCCGTTCACGCCCTCGATGTTACCGATCATGTCGTTGTTCAAGACTCCGATGACATCCCACCCGCGCTCCTGTGCGTAGCGGGCTACCGTGCCGCCGCCATAGAGTCCTTGCTCCTCACCCGAGAGCGCCGCATAGACGATCGAGCCCTGAAACCGCATCCGGCTCAGGACCCGAGCGGCCTCCAGCGTACCCGCGAGGCCGCTCGCATTGTCGTTCGCCCCGGGTGCGGAATCGGTCGCGTTCATCCCATCACTAATTCTGCTGTCGACGTCACCGCTCATGATGACCACGCGGTTGGGATCGGTGGTGCCGCGCTGAACGGCCACGACGTTGACGATGTTGGTCTCCGCGTCGGGGCGGAGCCGCCTGCTTCCGGCGGGAAAGACCTCACCCACAAACGAGACCTCCAGACATCCGCCGCATGCAGCGCTGATGACCTCGAATTCCCGTTTGACCCAGCGCCGCGCCGCGCCGATGCCCCGGGTATCGGACAGCGTGTCGGACAGGGTGTGACGCGTGCCGAAGCCCACCAGGGTCCGGATGTCCGCTTCGATTCGCTCCGTGGAGACGCTCCGGATGATCTGATCGATGCGCACATCGACTGCGGATGTGGTCTGTGCCATACTGGTGCCCGGAAACATTGAGACGAGGACACCGAGGGAAAGAAGGCAACGCATGGCCGGCCACCGTAGCGAGTGGGGTGATTCTGCCTTCGGTATTACCATGACCGGGACCGGCCGGCAAGGTGCCCGATGAGAGCGCCTGACTACATGCCGAGGGTACGGGCCACCGCCGCCAAGCCCTCCCTGCCCAGCAGCTGGCGGGCCATGGGGAAGAGGACGTGGTCCTCGCGGTCGATGTGGGCGCGGAGCAGATCGACCAGCGCGTGGGCGATGACGGGGGCCTCAACGACCGGATGCTCGCCGTCCAAAGCCGTACTGAGCTTGTGCTCGAGGTCGCGGAGCTGTACGTGCTCGTCCGCGAACATGCCGGTCGGCGCATCATCTCCCAGCAGTGGGAACAGGGCCCGCTCTTCGTTGTCGTTGTGCTCGCGTACCGCGGTCGAGAGGAAGGTGTGCACTTGGCGCATCGTCTCGAGGTGCTCGGCGGGATCTTCCCCGTCCTCGAGCCCCTCGGCGGCCCGCTCGAGCCGCTCGAGCTCGCCGAGGGCGTGATGATGCTCGTCCTCGAACCGGCTGAGTGGATCTGATGTTGGCATCATGGCGCGTCCCAGTTTGATGTCACCAGCTTCTACGCCCTACTCCCCGCTCCCTACCCCCTACACCTCCTACCTCCTACCTCCTACCTCCTACTCCCTCCCTATGGTGTCACCACCCACCGCACGCCCTTCCCCTGGCGCATGCGGTCGAAGCCCTCGTTGATATCCTCGAGGGGCAGGGTGCCGCTCACGATGGGGTCGAGGGTCAATCGGCCCGTCTCGACCAGCTTCATGATTTCAGGGTACTCCCCGCCGCCGCACCCGAGGCTGCCGACCACTTCCAACTCGTAGAACATGAGCTTTCCGGCGTTGAGGGGCACCTGCTCGTGGGCAAACCCGATGACACAGAGCCGGCCGCCCTTGCGGAGCAGGTTGAAGCCCAATGTGATCGTGGCAGGCTGGCCGATGGCCTCGAACGCGATGTCGACACCGCCGTCGGTCAGGGTGCGCACATGCTTGTCGACGCGCTCGACCTCATTCGAGTTGATAGTCTCGACCGCCCCCAGGCTGCGTGCCGTTTTCAGGTGTTCGTCGTTGATGTCGATGGCGATCACTCGCGCGCCCGCCACAGTGGCGCACTGGACCACGTTGAGCCCGAGGCCGCCACAGCCCACCACGGCCACGGTGTCCCCGACCCGAACCCGGGCCCGGTTCTTGACGGCGTGGTACGGGGTTGAGAGCGCGTCCGCGATGACGCAGGCACGTTCCAGGGGCAAAGAGGCTGGGACGGGCACCAGCACGGCCGCGGGCACGGTGACGAAGTCGGCGTAGGCTCCGTCGACATGGTTGCCCAGCATGATCAAACGCTCGCACAAGTTTTCCCGGCCATTGCGGCAGTACTCGCACTGGCGGCAGGAATAGACCGACGGGATCAGCACCCGATCGCCGACCGCATGGGTCTCCACCCCCGCTCCGAGCTCCGCGATGACGCCGGCGGCTTCGTGGCCCAGCACGATCGGCGGCGGTTTGAAGGTCTTGACCCCATGCTCGAGATAGTGGAGATCGGTGTGACAGAGGCCGCAGCCATGCACCTTGATGAGCACCTCGCCGGTGGTGGGCTTCGGCGTCGGCACCTCGGTCAGGTCGAGCGGCCGGTTCGGCCCGTGGTACACCGCGGCTTTCATGGTTCCTCCCCCGGTTGCTTCGTCCGGGTATAGATCGTCGTGAAGTTGAGCAGCATGACAAGCTGGCAATCGTCACAGTCGGGTCCGACTTCTTCCTTCCTGAGCGGCTTGGCGCACACCTCGTAGCCCAGGCTTCGATAGAGCTCCATGGCCTCGTCCGCGCGTTGCTTGTCTGCGATGAACCGGCGCTCCCATCCGGCCGCGACGAGCTCCGGGTCGGCCGTCAAGGCGGAGTCGGCGAGGAGCCGCCGGGCCTCCGCTTCGACCACGAATCCCAGGCGATCGGCGAGGTCTGAGTCGTTGTCAGACATCGCGCGCCAAGCGCCCCACTTCGGGGGCGGAGGCCGTCTCCATCAATTTCTCGACCCGCCGCTGCCCGAGGATCGCGGCGCCGAGAGCGGCGGTGAATTGGACCAAGTCGTTGCCCGGCACGTTGACCTCGGAGCCCAGCTGCTCGCGCACCACAGTCGACCATCCTCTCGAAGCGGAGGATGCCGCCGATCAGCGTGAACTCGGGCTCCATCCGAACCCGCTTCATCAACTGGACCGAGCGCCCGACCAGCGACACGATGGCGCCGTGCATGATGTCGGCCGGTGGCATGCCCTCGGACAGGTGGTTGATGACCTCCGACTCGGCGAACACGGCGCAGACGCCGGAGATCGGGACCGGCGTCTTCGAGGTGCTGACCAGCGGCCCGATCTCCTTCGTGCTGAACCCCATGTAGCGCGCAGTCTTCTCGAGGAACGCTCCGGTGCCCGCGGCGCACTTGTCGTTCAAGCGGAACGATTTGACCTTGCAGTCGTCGCTCGAGTCGGCTGGCCTTCATCGTCTGGCCGCCGACGTCGAGCATGGTGCGGGTGCCGGGGAAGAGGAAGGTCGCGCCGCGGGCCGCGGCCGTGAGGTCGGTGACCTGGACGTCGGCCGAAGTCCACTTGGTGGCGGCCGAATCCCGTCGACACGATGTAGGCGATGCGGTCCAGCGGGACGCCGGCCTCGGCCGCGGCGTCGTGGAGTACCCGCTTCGCAACCTCCGCCAGCTTGAAACCGGTGGGCTCGATCGCCTGGCCCACGATGTGGCCAAGGGGCCCCAGGATCACGGCCTTGGTGTAGGTCGACCCGACGTCGATGCCGGCGGTATTCATTAGTCCGCTCCGTGGGTCAGGTTGGCAGGGGCGCGGCTGGCCAGGATCCGGTCGAGCGCGAAGAGGGCGGCGCCGATCGCGCCCATGAAGTGCGACTCCTCGCTGACGTTGACCTTGAGGCCCAGGCGTTCGTTCGAGCGCCTCGATCATCGCCACGTTCCTAGCGACGCCGCCGGTGAAGGTGACTTCGTCCTCGATGCCCACCCGGCGCAACAGCCCGACCGACCGCGACGCGATCGACTGATGCACGCCCGAGCAGGATGTCCTCGATCTTCTTGCCCTTGCCGAGCCAGGAGAGCACCTCCGACTCGGCGAACACCGTGCAGGTGGTGCTGATCTTGACGGGCCGCTCGCCTCGGAGCGCGGTTGGTCCCAAGTTGCTCGAGCGGGATGTCGAGGGCGCTCGAGGCCGCGCCGAGGAACCGCCCGGTGCCGGCCGCGCACTTGTCGTTCATGCAGAAGTCGACGATCTCGCCCGTGGGCGGCCACGCGGATCGCCTTGGTGTCCTGGCCGCCCATGTCGACCACGGTGCGGGTGTTCGGGAAACATGTGCACCGCGCCGCGCCCGTGGCAGCTGATCTCGGTCACCTGGGTGTTGCCGAAGGTGACCTTGTAGCGGCCGTAGCCGGTGCCGACGACGTACTCGACTTCCTCTTCGCGGAGTCTGCCGTCGGCGAGCGCCTCGCTCGAACGCGCACTGCGGCGGCGCGCACCACGTTGGCGCCGGTATCGATGAGCGCGCGGCCGACGATCGCGCTTCGCCTCGTCGATGATGACCGCCTTGGTCTGGGTGGATCCGACGTCGACTCCTGCTGCGTAGGCCATGGTCTCCTCGGCTTCAGCGTCCGGCGTCGCCGGCTGTGCTGTCGTTTGCGGGTCGCCAGGCCCTCGAAGAAGGCGTCGACCCGGTTCTTGATCTGCGCTTCGGAGACCACCCGCCGGTCCATCATGTCGGACTCGATGAACAGGCTCGCGATATCGCGTTTGTCCGATCAGCGCCCGCCGGCTGTCGGCCAGCCCGGTCGAGACGGTGCGGCAGCTCTTGATCGGGTGGTAGACGACGCCGTCGGCGCCGAAGTCGTCGATCATGCCGTCGAGGATCGGCGGTCTGGTGGAACATGCTGTCCATCGCGTCGCGCACGCTGATCAGCACCCCCTCGGCGAGGCTCTCGAGCGGCCGCTCGAGGTCGTACTCGAAGCCCAGGTTCGAGCCGCCCGAGGCGAACCAGAGGTAGGTCGAGTTGACGAACGTGCCGCCCCATTCGGTGAACAGCTCGTTGAAGCGGCGGAAGATCGGGTAGCAGGGGACGCCGACGAAGAGCAGGCGGTACTGCTCGTCGGTCAGCGTGCCGATGCCGTGCGCGGCCTTGTACTCCATCTCCTCGACCAGATCCGTGAAGTAGGCGGCGCCCGCGCGGCGTGCCGCGGAAGCCGTTGGCGACGCCGAGGTAGATGGTGCCGTCGGTGAGCGCGTTGAAGAGCGACGGGCGGCTGCGGTTGAGCTCGAGCACCCGCTTCCAGCCGCGGCTCATGGTGTTGGCGTGAGCCATCGCCTCGCGCAGCCGGTCGATGTCGAAGTGCTTGCCGGTGACCTTCTCGCAGAGCGCGATGAGCTCCGCGATCTGCGCCTCGACGTAGCGGCGGTCGTTCTCGAAGTCGCCGTCGCCGGGCCAGGTCTGGCCGCCCGGCCGCGCGTGCCGGGCACGTCGAGGGTGAAGATCGGGATCTCGTACATGCGCTCCCAGATCTCGGCCCACTTGATGTAGGTGTTGCAGGCGTTGGTGTAGCACCGCGAGGGCCGGCTTCGGGATCCGCCCCATCGGGATGCTGCGCCGCCGCGCAGCTGCACGGCGACGTCGGCCTTGACGTAGCCGCAGATGTCGGGCGAGTAGCCGTAGTCCTCGGCCTCGTCCAGGTACTCGTGCGCGACGCGGCGCACGGCGGTCTGCAGCGAGTTGATCTCGGGAAAGACGATCGGAAGGTCGAAGGCCTGCGAGGAGCTCGGCCAGGCTGCCCATGACGAAGACGTAGGCGGCCGCCTCGGCCTCGCTCGGCGCGCCTGCGCCGAGTTCGGCGAACCACTGCCGGAAGAGCTGGGCGCCGTCGCGGTTGCCGCGTCCGACGAGTGCTGGGATGCTCGCTCTGCGTGTCGGCCATGGAGTCTCGCCTGGCTCAGTGCGAAAAGGAGGTTCTCGACGAACGTCTCGAGCTGGATCTCGAGGTGGTCGAAGCTGGTCATGCTCTCTTCGAACTCGCTCACGAAGTAGGGAATGCCTTGCTGGTCCAGGGCGCTGGGTGTAGGCGACCTGCTCCTCGAGCCCGGGCTCGCACATCTTGGCGGCCATCACGATCGCCGCGTCGGCCCCGGACTCGGCGAATGCGCTCGAGCAGCATCTCGCTCCTTGGGCTTGCGCAGGTCGTGCTGCACCGGGCTGTAGGACGATCGCTCGAGGTACGCCTCGGCGAGGTTGTCGAGCGGGTCGCCGTCGACCGAGCACGTCCTCGACGATCCAGCGCAGGCCGATCAGCAGGTCGTCGTCGACGACGTAGCAGGAGCGCCCGATCATGCGCATCAGGTCGAGCGGCGGTTGCTCGCAGAAGCCGCCCTCGAAGACGCACTCGGATCTTGTCTTGGCGCTTGGCTGCCGGCGCCGCGAGCATGGGGCAGGACTGTCCGGAGCAGCTCGTTGTGCTCTTCGCGCGGAACGAGGCCGCCGACCGCGACGAGGGCGTACGCGTCGTCCGCCGACACGAGCCACGGGGATCTCGCGCTTGAGGCGATAGAGCTCGCCGCAGCAGCGCGCGGTTCTCGTTGAAGACCGCGATCGAGCGCGCGGAGCGCGTCGTCGGTGACCGGCCGGCCCGCCACGGCCTCGATCGCGTCCGCGCAGGCGGCGTACTCGCCGCGCAGGTACTCGGCGGCGTGTGCCGAGTTGGCGTTCTGCGGCAGGTAGAGAATCTGGCAGGGGTAGGGGAAGTTCCGTCCCCAGATCGCGCGCCAGGTTGCGGGCCGCGTCGCAGATCGGATGGGTGACGAACATGTCGAGCTCGACCCGCTCGCTGAGCGACCAGCTCGAGCGAGGTCTTGAGGATCGAGCAGAGGTAGGAGCCGAAGCGCGAGTCGGCCTGCGTCGCCTCGATCGGGGCGCCACGCACCTTGAAGGGCAGCATCCCGGCGGCGTGCGCGATCTCCTCGGGGAAGTAGACCTGGAAGTGCCCGAGAACCTTGCCGCCGCCGCCGCGCCAGCGCCTGACGGTGGGGAAGTCGGTGTCCTCCACCAGCTCGCGGCACTGGTAGAGCAGCTCGTCCGAGCGGCGTGTCGCGCCACTCGGGAAAGATGACGGCAGGCCGTGTGCTCATTGGTGGCTCCAAACCGGAGTGCGCTTTTCCTGGAAGGCCGTGAGCCCCTCCACGGCGTCTCGCGTTGCCATCAGCTCATCCATGTAGAGCTGGCCGACGGCATCGAGCGTCGCGTGGCGGTTTCGCTGGAGCGCCCGTTTGGCGAGTCGGAGCGCTGCGCCGCTGTGCCGGGCAATACGCTCGGCGAGGGCCGTCGCCTCGGCTGCGAGCCGGTCGTCCGGCACCACCCGCTGTACCAGCCCGATGGCATGAGCGTGCGCGGCCGAGACCGGATCGCCGGTGAAGACGATCTCCGCTGCGGCGCCGTACGGACAGCGCTCCGGGAGGATGACGCAGGCGGCCGGGGGCAGCACACCCAACATGATTTCCGGCTGGCCGAAGACGGTGCTCTCCCCGGCGATGACGATGTCGGCGGCCTGCACCAGCTCGAAGCCGCCACCCAGGCAGCGTCCGTGCACCACGGCTACCACGGGCACGGGGCAGGCCTCGATCGCGGCGACGGTCTCGAGGAATTCGGGGATCATGTCGCGGAAGTCGGGCGGCAGGTGCTCGCCCACGTCGGCGCCGGCGGAGAAGTGCTTGCCCGCGCCTGCCAGCACCACGACTCGGAGATCAGATTGGGCTGCCAGCGACGCGACCGCATCCCGGATTTTCGTCAACACGTCGCGGGTGAGGATGTTGAGCGGAGGATGGTTGACCGTGATGCGGCCAATGCCGTCGGTCGCGGTTCCTTCAACCAGCGTGCCCGTCATGCGGTATCCCCCAGGAGTTGGCCGCCGTCGATCGGCAGCACGGCGCCGGTCATGAAGCCCGCCTCGTCGCTACACAGGAATCGCGCGGCCGCGGCGATATCATCGGGCGAGCCGAGCCGTCCGAGCGGGGTGCGGGACACGGCACGGGCCACGACCTCGGCGGGAAGGGATTGCGTCATCGGTGTGTCGATGAAGCCCGGTGCGATCACATTGACCGTGACCCCGTTGCGCGCCAGCTCGAGGGCGAGGGAGCGCGCCAGCCCGATCAGCCCCGCCTTGGATGCGGCGTAGTTGGCCTGCCCGAACCGGCCCCGGATGCCGTTGATGGAACTGATGAAGACCAGCCGCCCGCGCGGCGAACGGCGGAGCAGGGGAGCGGCGGCACGGGCCGTGTTGAACGTGCCGGTCAGATTGACGGCGATGACCTGTGCCCAGTCCTCGTCAGACATCTTCCAGCTGACCCGGTCGCGAATGACGCCGGCCGCGCAGACCACCCAGTCCAGTCCGCCGCGCTCGCCCTCGATCTGCTCGATCGCTCCGGCAACCGCCGTCGGGTCGGTCACGTCCACGGTGAGTTCGCGGGCGGCCGGGCCACCAGGTTCGGGAAACGCCTTGTCCAGGGCCGCCACCCAGGCGTCCCGGGCGAGGGCGCGCACCACGGCCGCCCCTATGCCGCGGCCCGCGCCGGTTACGAGAGCCGTCGGCCGCATACGCCGCAGAAGGTGAGGTCGGCCGGCAGGTTGGTGGCGTTGCATCCGTCACAGGACCGAATCGGCGAACCCCAGGGTGTTTCGGACGACCGGCCTTCGGCGGCCCGTTCCCGCAGGAGGTCGTAGCGGGCCCCGCGCTTCTCGACGAAGGCCTGCATTCCCTCGGCAGGTTCCCAGCAGGTGTAGTGGAGCGAGAGCCAGTCCTGCGCGTGCCGCACGGTGGAGTGCCAGGCCAGGTCCTTCCAGAAGTTGACCTGCTGCTTGGTGTAGCGGGTGCATTCCGGGAACGATGCCAAGAGCTTCTTGGCGAGTTCGGCCACGAACTCGTCCAGCTTCGAGAGGTCGATCGAATACCCGTTCTCGCCTCGCTGCGCCTGCTTGATCTCTTGGGCGGTGGCCTCGTCGATCCAGGCGTCGTCGCGCTTCACCGACGGGACCACCCAATTGACCAGTCCCCAGTCGAGCGCCTTGAGTGCCGGAAGAGGCTCGTTGAGCATGAGGATTTCCCGGGCCCGCTTGTCGCCGACGACGATTGGGAGCCATTGGGTCGAGCCGCCGCAGGCCACCGAGCCGACGTGGGTGCCGACCTGCTTGATGAAGGTGTGCTGCGCCATCACGGTGAGGTCGCAGGCGAGCTGACTCTCGTTGCCGCCCCCGACGGCCATGCCGTTCAAGCGTGCCACCACCGGCTTCCCGGTATTGAGGATGCTTTCGATATAGGCGCGAAAGAGACCCATGTACTTCCAGTAGTCACGCGGTGTTGCCACGTACTTCTCGGCGTATTCCTTGACATCGCCGCCGGTGCAGAACGCGCGGTCGCCGGCACCCGTGTACACGATTACGCCAACGCTGTCGTCGAAGCTCGCATCGCGAAACGCGGCGGCGAGCTCCTCGAGAGCGGGCGTGGAATACGCGTTGTAGTTTTTCGGCCGGTTGATGGTGATGGTGGCGACGCCGTCGCGCTTGGTGTAGAGAATCTCTTGGAAGGAGAAGGTGGCGGCGTCGCGGTTCGGGAAGTAGCGGTCTAGGGTTGCGGTCGGCATCTCAGTCCTCCGACGAGTTGATCGGCGAATCCACAGCCCAGTTCAGCGGTGCGGATGGGACCTTCGGGTTGGTACCAGCGGGCGATCCAGTTGATGGCGCCGAGGATCGCAAACACGGCGATCTTCGAGTTGACCGAGCGGAATTCGCCGTCGCGGATTCCATGCTCGATGATTTTCCGGAGCCCGCGTTCGTAGCGGTCGCGGGCGCGAATGATCTCCTGCTGTCGCTCGTCCGAGAGTGCGGTGACCTCGAAAGCCAGGGGCGAGCCCTCCAGGGTTTCGGTCATCACCCGCACGTGCTCCTGAATGATGTAGCGCAACTGCTCGTCGGCTGTCGTGAACTGCTGGCGAGCGTCTTTGACGAACCGGTCCACCTCCGCGAGGGATTCGCGATGGCATTGGTAGAGAATCGCCTCTTTGTCGGGGAAGTAGTGGTACAGCGCCGTCTTCCGGATGTCGAGTCGCTCGGCGATATCATCGAGGGTGGTGGCGTAGTATCCCTTCTCGCGGAAGGCGCGCAGCGCTGCGTGGAGGATCTCCGCCTGCCGCCGCCGCCGCTTCTCGCGGATGCGGGGGGACACCATGGCTGAATGGCCGTGGCTAGCCATAGGGGAACTCCCGGATCGGGATTATTTGACCAACAGTTCAAAATTTGAAGCTCGGGTCGAAATCCTGCAAGCGACTGGCGAGGAGTTTCAGGCAAAGTTCATGAATCTTTCACGAAAGGCTGCCGGAGGCGGTTGTTTCGCGATCGTGATCATGCACCCCGGGCTCCGGCAACCGAACCCAGTCTTTCCGAACCGCTCCGTTCCCCGGTGCAGCCTTCTCGGGGCCTCTCCCCTCGGTTGCTTGCTCCCCGCTTGGCACCGCCGGTAACTTGGGTGCCCGCGGTAAGGCAAGCATCTTCGCGCCGCCTCATCCCGCACTTCAGGAGTCCGCTGATTTCATGAAACACCGAGCGTCTCGAGGCATTGCTGCGTGGAAGCTCCTGCTGGTCCTGACGGCGGCCGCGGTCGCGATTGGGTTCCTGTCTTACGCCACAGGGAGAGGGACGGGCCAGGACCGGGTGCTGGCCGTGGTGGGAGGCAAGCGCATCACGGTGGGCGACATTGAGGGGGTGAATGCCGGTGCGTTCAGGCAGCTCGCGCGGCAGCGGCACGACCTTCTCGAACAGGGTCTCGAGGAGGCCATCGGCCGGATGCTCCTCGAGGTCGAAGCCGAGTCTCGAGGCATCACGACCGACGAACTGTGGGCGAAGGAAGTGGAAGGCCGTGTCGTGGAGCCGTCTGATCACGTGGTGGATTCCTTCTACCAGGCCCGCCGGATCGGTGTTGCGAAGGACAGCATTGCGCCTCGCATCCGCCAATTTCTGAAGGAAGAGCAACGGGCCGGTGCCGCCCGGGCATTGTTGGCCTCGCTCCGTGAGAAACATCCGGTCAAGGACTATCTCGAGCCCGAGCGGGCCGAGGTCGAGGCGAGCGGCTTCCCTTCCAAGGGTCCGATGGACGCGCCGGTCACGATTGTGGAGTTTGCCGACTTCGAGTGCCCGTACTGCCGTCAGATCCTGCCCAGTCTGGCGCGGCTGGAGGAAACCTACGGGGACAAGGTGCGGTTAGTCTTTCGACAGTTCCCGTTGAACAGCATCCATCGGCACGCCCAGAAGGCCGCCGAGGCGTCGCTCTGCGCCCACGAACAAGACCGGTTTTGGGCAATGCACGACGCGATGTTCGGGGAGCCGCCCGCCTTGGGACTCCAGGACCTGAAGGAGAAGGCGGCACGAGTGGCGATGGACGTCCAGCAGTTCGACGAGTGCCTCGATTCGGGGAAATACGCAGCCGAGGTCGCCGCTGATCTCGATGCGGCCCTTCGGCTTGGCCTCACCGGAACTCCTGCCTTCTTCATCAATGGCCGCTTCCTGAGCGGTGCGCAGCCGTACGAGACGATCGTGAACATCGTCGACGATGAACTCCGGCGGGCAGGCCTCTAACCGGCACTCGCAGCCCGCTGTCGGATGCCGCGTCCTCCGTTCTCCGCGACCCCGGAACCTTTTGTCAGGCTTCACCGTCATGTCGGCACATGGTGGAGGCCGTGCAGACACGTGAACTCATTCGAAGAGAGGGGTCAGATGGCAGCGAAATTCGATCTCCGCTGGGCGACGGGTCTGGTCGTAGGCATCGTGGCACTGGCAGGCTCGGCGGAGTCCACCTGGGCCCAGGCTCCAGCTTCGATCTCCGATGTCCGCTACGCTGTGACCTTTGACTCGACTACCGCGGCGAGCCGAACCATCAAAGTGGAAATGTCGTTTCGCTCAGGTGCAGATAAACCAGTCCGCCTCTCCCTCCCTGCGTGGACGCCGGGTTCATACGAGCTCGACAACTTCGCCCGCAACGTCTCGAACTTCTCCGCCCGCACCGCCACTGGCCCCGTCAAGTGGGACATGACGGACTACGACACCTGGCGGGTCTTTCCCGGTCGGGGACAGACCGTCACGGTGGGCTTCGACTACCGGGCCGACACGCTGGACACCGGCATGGCCTGGTCCGCCGCGGACTTTGCCTACTTCAACGGCACCAACCTCTTCCTCTACCCCGAGGATGCGTCGCTCGATTTCCCGGCCCGGGTCACCATCACCACCGCTCAGGGATGGCAGATTGCCACCGGCATGACCTCGATGGGTCCCGCCACGTTCACCGCCGGCAACTACCACGACCTAGTGGACATGCCGACCTTCGTGGGCCGGTTCGACCTGGACAGCGCCCAAGTCGGCCGCGAGTGGTATCGGCTTGCCACGTATCCGGCGGGCGCTTTAGCGGGAGCGGCGCGGGACAGACTCTGGGACCAGATCCGGAGGATGGTGCCGCCAATGGCAGCGGTGTATGGCGAGGTGCCGTGGGACACCTATACCATCCAGATGGTCTTCGACGATGGCTTTCCCGGCGCGAGCGCGCTCGAGCACCAGAACTCACACCTGGGCATCTACGTCACCCAGGCCATCGGCAGCCCGTTCCTGCCGTCCATCGTGGCCCACGAGATGTATCACGCCTGGAACGTGAAGCGCCTGCGGCCCGCGGAGTTGGTACCCTACGACTACGGCCGGGCGCAACCGACGCCGCTCCTGTGGGTGAGCGAGGGCATAACCGATTACTACGCCGATTTAGCACTGGTTCGCGGAGGGATCATCCCGAAGGACGGATTCTACCAGACTACCGCCGGCAAGGTCCGGTCGGAGGAGACCTCCCCGCCTGTCGCGCTCGAAGATGCCTCGCTCTCGACCTGGATCGAGCCGCGGGACGGCACCGCCTTCATCTACTACGACAAGGGATCGGCCGCGGGGTTTCTGCTGGACATCCTCATCCGTGATGCGTCGAACAATCGATCGTCCCTCGATGACGTCATGCGAGGCCTGTATCAGACCACCTACAAGGTCGGCGCCGGATTCACCACCGATGAGTGGTGGCAGGTGGTCGGTCGCGCGGCCGGTGGTAAGTCGTTTACTGAATTCAACGCCCGGTACGTCGACGGCCGGGACCGGTTCCCGTGGGACGACGTGCTACCGCTCGCGGGCCTCAGGCTCGTGGCCGACTCGCTCCGGGAGCCGTGGATCGGTGTATCGCTCGACCAGGACACCAACGGAATCCGCATCACCGCCACCATTCCCGGCGGGATGGCGGACGCTGCAGGCGTTCGGCCCGGAGATTACCTGGTGCGCGTTGGCGAAATCACCGTGGGGACACCCATCTCGCGGTTTCGGGAGCGGTACGCCCGTGAACCGGACGGCACCCCGATCGACATCGTGGTCCGGCGGGACGGGAAGGAACTCACCTTCAAGGGAGGCCTCCGGTTCAGGACCTCCGTCTCCTACGCGGTCCGGGAGGATTCCGCGGCGTCGCTCAAGGCGATCCGGATCCGAGACGGCATCCTTCAGGGCCGGGTCGATCGCTGACGCGGCGCTGGTCCGGTCGGACAATCGCCCCGTGCCGGGGCAAAAGGCCTGACCCCTCGACCTGGGGATGCCGGTGAAATAGGGAAAACGCCGCGTCGAGCGGCGTTTTCGTTGGCTGGCACAGTTCTCGCCGGAAAATCGTGGTTCAGTCTCGATCATCGATTTCCCGCGACCGCGTCCATGCATCCACGACTCCACAGCGCTAGTCGATTCCAGGACCTTCTGGTCCGGCGGGCGGAGGACGACCCCTACGTCTTCGCCACCCTCTTTGATAACGACACCTGGCGCTCCCGCCGGCTCTCGGCCAAGAAACTGAAGCTCCTCAAAGAGATCGACGCGACCTTGCGCGTCATGCTCGAGCCCGGGGAGAAAGTGCACTTCGTCACGGTCGGCAACGGCGTGTCGTTCTGGGAATCGTACTTCCTCGGATGGGTGGCCTATGCCATCAACCGGCGGGCCATCATCCTGACGGACCAGCGGATTCTTCTACTCCAGATCGACCGGAAGCTCCGGCCGCATACCTTTCGGTCTCAGCTGCGGTACCTGGCCATTGATCGCCTCACGTGGCCGCGCCTCGGAGGGGTGAGGCTCAAGATGCGAAGCAAAGAGACGCGGCTGTATTCCTATATACCGCGGAAGGACCGCGGGCGGCTGCGAGAGTTCATCAAACGCAAGCAGATGGAGTTCCGAGGCTATCGCGCGGAGGCCATGGACCTCGAGAACTTGTGCCCTCATTGTCACCAGCCGGTGGAAGGGCACCCACGCCAATGCCCCGTCTGTCACGCCGGCTTCAAATCGCGGGTCAAGGCTACACTCCTGTCCTTCCTCTTTCCCGGGCTCGGAGATCTCTACCTGGGCCACAAGCTGTTCGGCGGCGTGGAAATCGCGGCCGCGGTCTTGGCATGGCTCTGGTTCCTGCTCGTGGCTGTCAATGGAGCAATAGCACTAGAGGCAAAGATCGTGAGCGCCGCATCTCTGCTGCTCTTTATGCACGGCCTCGATGCCCTCGTGACCCGCCACGTCGCGAGCAAGGGGCTCTATCCCACCAAGGAAGTCCCCGCGCCGATGCAGGCGGCGGCTTGAGTCCCTGCCTGCGCAGGATGCCTGGGTTTATAGAGGGGGGACCTAGCTGGTCGGCGGACACCCGGGCATGGCGCATCGGTCTCTGAACCGCAGCGTATCCACAATCCGTAGGTGAGTGACGGGTAAGTCGAACGCGGTACGACGGAATTCGAATACGCTATTCGCGCTCGACGACACTTCCTTGGCAAAGAACGCGAACGCTCCGGCGGCATGCCCAACCGAGCGGGAGACCTGACACTCCACATCCATAAGTGCAGGGGCTCGGCATGGCTGACTTGGTGTGTCCGACCGAAGCGTCGACACAGTAAACGTCGCAGTCGTACTGTTCTCCCAGATGCTGTTGGTGGGTGCGAAGTAGTAGAAGCCGTTGGCGAAGACATTCTCCCCCGATGCCAAGGCCGCCACCCGGTTCGAGGCGCCTACGGCGAGCAAGGACTCGACGGTCCCCCGATTCCGGTCGAGCCCCGACCAACCCAACACGTTGAGGCTCGACTCGACGAACCGTATGCCCTGAGGAGTGATGACGTCCTGATCGATCAGGAAGGCTACCGCGGTGTATGCCGGGTCGGAGATCTCATCGGTGAAGCCGGTGGCCGAGTCGCCGCTCCGGGGGAGGGTTCCGACGGCAAGGACTTGCTGGATCGCCATGGCCGTGAGGCCGTCACCGCCCAGCACTGGGAATGCCGGGAAATTGACGCGCTCGGCCACGAGCACAAGGGTCGACCTGAGCGCACCATCGGCCTCGTTTGGGTCCAGTGAGCCTCCGCAGGCTGCCAGCCCGAGGACCCCTGCCACCAGGCACGCCGAGAGCCCTCTCGTCGGTCGGGTCATACATCTCTCCACCGCGGGATATCCTGGGGACGACATACGGCCGCCGAAGATGCACGATTGCTGCGGCACGATCTCCGCCTGGCCTCGGGGTGCGGCGCGACTTCGCGTTTTACTCTTGCCGCTTCGTCGGGTGCTTGGTGAACGGAAGCGCCTACGACGTGGAGACCTACTGTAGGCTGCTCGCCGCGACCAGAACACGATGTAGGGTACCACCTCTTGCCACCATGACTAGTGCCAGTGCCATTGCGGCCACCGGCTCGCTCGGCTTGAGGTCGATGGGCGCTGGGCGCGCAACCCGGACGGGTGTGGGGTGGAGGGGCTGCTCAGCTGACTCCGACTGGCGTTACCTTTCCAGCGACATATTGATCAAGCCACCCGTCCATGTAGCCCCACTCGAGCCCATGCACATGACGACGGTCCGAAGCCAGCCAGTCCCGCTCACACTCGACGACGCCCGGGCGATTGCCCGCGAACACTACGGTGTGAACGCTCCGCCACGACAGCTTCCAAGCGAACGCGACCAGAATTTTCTGTTTTGCGCGCCGGCGGGTCCGTGGTACGTGCTCAAGATTGCCGGGCCGAATGACAGCACAGAGATCCTGACCGCACAGAACACGGTGCTGGAGCATGTGGCCCGGGTTGCTCCGGAGATCGGGGCACCACAACCGCTTCGTACCACGGCCGGCGACGGCATTGCCGCCGTCCGTGCCGCGGACGGGACCACCCGCCTCGCCCGTCTCCTGTCGTACGTGCCTGGTCTGCTCTTGGCGGATGTGGCACCGCACACGCCCGAACTTCTGTCGAGCCTGGGCGCGTTCTTCGGGCGGCTCGACCACGGGCTCTCGGCGCTTGCCCTTCCGGCATTACAGCGAGAATTGCATTGGGATCTCCAACGCGCCGGCTCGGTCATCGATCGTCACGCAGCGCTCATCAGGGATCCCGCGAGGCTCGCCCTGGTGCGGCACTTCCGTCAGCGTTTCGAGACGATCGTCGCCCCAGTGCTCCCCACGCTCCGCCAAAGTCTCATCCATAACGACGGGAACGACTACAACATCCTGGTCACTCGCTCCGCTTCCGGAGAGACCGTGACCGGGATCATCGATTTCGGCGACATGGTCGAGACCGCAACGGTCATCGAGCCCGCGGTCGCTGCGGCATACGCCATCTTGGGGAAGGCCGATCCGTTGGCCGCTGCGGCCCATGTGGTGGCGGGGTATCACGGGAGCCATCCCCTCACGGAGCAAGAGATCGGGTTGCTGTATGACCTGATTGCGCTTCGGCTCGCGGTGAGTGTCTGCCTCGCAGCGCATCAACGACGGCAGGATCCCGACAACGCCTATCTCTCCATTTCGGAGGCACCGGCCTGGGACGCCCTGGGACGCTGGCGGGACATTTGCCCTCGACTGGCAACGTATGCCTTCCGCCAGGCGACCGGAATGCACCCGTGCCCGGCGACCCTGGAGATAGTCCAGTGGCTCGACGCCAACCCCGATCGGATCGGACCAGTCATCGAGCCCGGCCTGGACTCCGGCAGTGTGCTCGTCTTCGATCTTTCCCCCGGCAGCTACCAGTTTATCGACGTGGCCGACCCGTTCGACCAGGCCAGCCTCGCTCGGGCGGTCACCGAGCAGATCCGGACAGCAGGGGCCCGGGTCGGAGTGGGGCGCTACAACGAGGCGCGGCGGCTCTACCGGGCACCGCAGTTCTGCCCGCCCAATAGCGAGGTGGACGAGTGGCGCACCGTGCATCTGGGCGTGGACCTCTTCCTCGAACCCGGCTCGCCGGTACTTGCTCCGCTCGACGGCACCGTGCATAGCGTGGCTAACAATCGGGTGCCGCTCGATTACGGCCCGACCGTCATTCTTCGGCACCAACCGGATGATGCTCCGGAGTTCTTTACGCTGTTCGGGCATCTGAGCGAAGAGTCCCTCACCGCGCTCGGGCCGGGGACGCGCATCGCCAAAGGCGAGCGGGTTGGCGTGATCGGAGACATTACGGTCAACGGAGGGTGGCCGCCACACCTCCACTTCCAGATCATCACCGACCTGCTCGACCAATCCGGCAACTTCCCGGGTGTCGCCGCGGCCAAGGACCAGGCACTTTGGCTTGCACTTTGTCCCGATCCCAATCACGTGCTCCGCATCGACGGGCTCCCCGCGCCGGATACCGGACGGAGCCCCGCCGAGATTGTAGACGTGCGGCGCCGGCACCTGGGTCCGACGCTCAGCGTGAGTTACCGGCGGCCGCTCAAGATCGTGTCGGGGCGCATGCAGTGCCTGTACGATCATCTGGGCCGGGAGTTCCTCGATGCCGTGAACAACGTGGCCCATGTCGGCCATTGTCATCCGGCGGTCGTCGAGGCCGCGCAGCGGCAAACGGCACTGCTCAATACCAACACCCGCTATCTCCACGACACGATCATCGACTACACGGAGCGCCTTCTCTCGACGTTGCCCGAGCCGCTCCGGGTCTGCTACCTCGTCTGTTCCGGCAGCGAGGCGAACGAGCTGGCGATCCGGCTGGCGCGGGCTCACACCCAAGCGACGGACGTCGTCGTGATCGACGGCGGCTACCACGGCAACACCACGGGCCTCATCGAGCTGAGTCCCTACAAGTTCAACGGCCTGGGCGGGGCAGGCGCACCGTCGCACGTCCACGTCGTACCGACGCCCGACTGTTACCGGGGACTGTACACCGACCCTCGAGAAGCTGGCCGGCGGTATGCCGCTCATGTCGCCGAGACCACGCTCCAGACCAGAAAGCGAGGCCGGCATGTGGCGGCCTTCCTCGCGGAGTCCTTTCCGAGCTGCGCAGGACAGATCGTGCTGGCACCAGGGTTCCTGGCCGAGAGTTACCGGTTGATCCGGGAGGCCGGGGGCGTGTGCATTGCCGACGAGGTGCAGGTGGGCTTCGGACGGGTGGGCTCGGACTTCTGGGGCTTCCAGACGCACGAAGTGGTCCCCGACATCGTCACGATGGGAAAGCCGATCGGGAACGGCCATCCACTCGGCGCGGTCGTGACCACGCCCGAGATTGCGGCGTCGTTCGACAACGGCATGGAGTATTTCAACACGTTTGGCGGCAACCCGGTCTCCTGTGCGGTGGGATTGGCGGTGCTGGACGTGATCGAGGGGGAGGGGTTGCAGCAGCACGCCCGGGACGTGGGCGACATGCTGAAGGGCGAACTCCGTCGATTGGCAGGCGCGCACGAGATCATCGGTGATGTCCGCGGAGCCGGGCTCTTTCTCGGCGTCGAGTTGGTGCGCGATCGCGCGACCCGCGAACCCGCCGGTCGGGAGGCGTCCTACATCGCCAACCGCATGCGCGATCGCGGCGTGTTGCTCAGCACGGACGGACCGCACGGCAATGTGCTCAAGATCAAGCCGCCGATGGTTTTCGACGTCGCCGACGTTTCGCGCCTGGTCGATGCGTTGGCGCGGGTCCTCGCTGAGCCCAAGTTGAAAACGCTTGCCGCGGGAGATGGATAGCCCCACCGAAGGAGGATGGCGATGCTGAGACCATTGGTGATTGCCGCCTTGATGGTCACTGGCGGAAGGCCCGCGCCGCCAGCCGCACCTCGACCGGATCTGGCTGGTATCCGCCTCACCCACCTGGGTCTGGCGTTATCAGTGGACTATGAGGACGCACGGCTCGCGGGGACCGCAACGCTCGCGGTGGAGAACACGTCGGAGGAGCCAGTCTCGCTGATTCCGCTCTTGCTCTACCGGCTGATGACGGTCTCGGAAGTGACCGACGAGGCCGGGGGCGCACTGGCCTTCACCCAAGACATCGTCACGATGGCGGACTGGCCACAGTATCAAGCCAATCACATCACGGTCGTTCTCGATGCCCCGCTCGCACCCGGGCAACGCACCAGCGTGCGGGTAGGCTACGGCGGGTACTTGGCCGGACTCACCGAGACTGGAATGCGGTATGTGAAGGACCGAATCGAGCGGGAGTTCACCATCATCCGTGAGGATGCCCTGGCATTTCCGGTGCTCGGCGTCCCGTCATGGGAGCAGAATCGCGCCGTTGCACGAACCCCGTTCAGCTTCCGGGCTCGGATCACGGTGCCCGAGGGCCTGACCGTTGCGGCGGGCGGCCGCTTGATCCAGCGCACCCTCGCGAACGGCCGAACCACGTTTGACTACCGGAACATCGAGCCGGTTGAATTCCTCAACATCGCGATCGCGCCGTACCAGGTACTCGAAGGTCAGAACGCCACGGTGTTCTTCTTCCCGGCCGACTCGGTGGGGGCCAAGCGCATGCTGGGCCGGCTGGAAGCGGCGTGGGCACTGCTCGGACGGTGGTTCGGAACGATTGAGTCGCATGCGGGTATCACCGTGATCGAGATCCCCGAAGGATTCGGCTCGCAAGCCAGCCTGGCCGCCGGAATCATCCAGACGCGAGAGGCCTTCAACGACAGCACCCAGTATCGCCAACTCTATCATGAGCTTTCCCACCTGTGGAACGCGCCCGATCTGGACGTACCGTCGCCCCGGTGGAACGAGGGGCTTGCGTCCTTCCTCGAACGCAGGATGGCGGCGGAATTGGATGGGTGGCCCGACATGGACGTGTTTATGGACGACGCGGCCCGGACGATCGTCACCCGCTTCGACGGAAACCCGACCTATCAAGCGACGCCTTTGATCGATTACGGCAAGGCGTCGCTCACGGACCTGTCCTATCGTGTGGGGATGCTCGCGTTTTACGCGCTGAACCGGTTGATCGGCCCCGAGGCCTTCAACAATGCCATCGGAACCTACCTGCGCTTGTACCGAGACTCCGGGGGGACAACGGCAAACTTGGTCACGGCGTTTCAGCAGGCCGTGCCCACCAGCGACATTACCGGCTTTTTCGAGGACTGGTTCTACTCGATGAACTGGTACCAGCGCCTACGGGAAAGCGCGTCGTTGGGTGAGTTGATCGAGGGAAGTCGGAGGTGAGCCTCACGCCTTCCTGGCCGTGGCCCTCTTGCCCCGAGCGTGGGCTGACCGCATCGCAGGTGGGTACACCGCATGGGCCCAGGAGTCCTTCTCGCCTCGTTTGACTTCATACATGAGGTCATCGGCCGCCTTGATGACCGACTGGACGCTTGGGGCCGGTGATTCGAAGGTGACCCCGCCAATACTGAAAGTGACGGGCCATCCGTTCTGCTCCATGGCTTCGAGCAGGCGGGTCCGTACCGTTTGAAGTACTTCGCGAGCCGATGCGGCATCGGTTTCCGGGAACAAGATCACGAATTCGTCCCCGCCCAAGCGCGCGACGGTATCGGTGGATCTGGTGTATGTCCGGAGTGTTTGGGCGACCTGCTTGAGGGCCTCGTCGCCGACGAGATGTCCGTGGGCATCGTTCACCGCCTTGAAGTTGTCGAGGTCGATGGCGCACACGGAAAACGGATGCTGGTAGCGGCCGGCACGCCGCAACTCGCGGTCGATCTGCGCGTAGATCGCTCTGCTGTTGGCCAGCCCGGTCAGCGGATCGGTGGTGGACAGCATCTCTTCACGGGCCAGGTGGCGTCTGATCAGTGCCAGCAGGGCACCGATCAGTACGAAGGCTCCGAGCGCCACGATGCTGTTCAGCAGGGGAATAACCGCGTGCGAAGGGTCGTGACCGGAGAGACTGTCTGAGAGCACCCAGGTTCCCGCGGCCAGTATGGCCAGCACGATGGCGGGTCGGAGCCCAACGTACCAGGCCGTGATCGCGATCGGCGCGAAATAGAGCGGATGGATGGAAATGATCTCCGGACCGGCCGCGTAATCCATCAGGCCGATGCCGGCGATGAGGGCCAGAGCCGCCGCAATCTTTGTGCGCCGCGGTGTGCGCGTTAGAAATTCGTCGAACCCTCTGAGGATTCTCACCCGTGCCTCGCGGGGCAGGGGACCGAGCCGCGTCGCTCGGTCCCGTTTGCGGTTGCGCTGCGTATGGCGGAAACCGGCTAGGGTCGGGTCAGCACTTCCCGGAGGTGCTGGAGCGCCCATTCGAGGTCCGCCCGGTCCACCACGAGTGGCGGTGCCAAACGAATGACCTGTTCGTGGGTTTCCTTGGCTAGGATGCCGCGCTCCATGAGCGCTTCACAGAACGGTCGAGCCGGGCCCGACTCGCGCTTGATCACGATCCCGATCATGAGGCCCTTGCCGCGCACCTCGGCGACATGTGGCGAACCGATCTTCCGAATCTCTGCCATGAGCCAGCTGCCCAATTCCTGCGCGCGTTCGGGGAGCCGTTCATCGACGATGACGCGGAGGGCGGCCTGCGCGATCGCCGCACCCAGCGGATTCCCGCCGAAGGTCGAGCCGTGGTCCCCGGGCTTGAACATGTCCATCACCGCCCGATCGGCTAGCATGGCCGACACCGGATAGAAGCCGCCGCTCAAGGCCTTGCCCACCACCATGACGTCGGGCCGCACGCCTTCCCAATCACAGCAGAACATCTTGCCCGTCCGTCCCAGCCCGGTCTGAATCTCATCGGCCACCACGAGCACGTTGTGCTCCCGGCATATGTCGGCCGCCGCCGCGAGGTACCCATCCGGAGGCACGATGACGCCGCCCTCACCCTGGAGCGGCTCGAACAGAAACGCGGCGGTATTCGGTGTGATGGCGGCGCGCAGCGCTTCGGCGTCGCCGTAGGCAATCACCGGAAATCCAGGTGTTGCGGGGCCGAAGTCGCCGCGCGAACCCGGATCGTCCGAAAACGAGATGATGGTGGTGGTGCGCCCGTGAAAGTTGTTGTGGCACACGATGATCTCGGCTTGTTCACGGGGGATGCCCTTCACGCGATAGCCCCAGCGCCGCACGGCCTTGATGGCCGTCTCGACCGCTTCCGCCCCCGTGTTCATGGGCAGCACCTTCTCATAGCCCGTGACCTCGCACAACAGTTTGAGGAACGGCCCCATCTGGTCGTTGTGGAACGCGCGGGAGGTCAAGGTGAGCCGGTCGAGTTGGTCACGGGCGGCCTGCAGAATGGCGGGATGGCGATGTCCCTGATTCACGGCCGAGTAGGCCGCCAGGCAATCGAGGAACTTGTTGCCCTCCACGTCCCACACCCACGCGCCCTCCCCGCGGCCGATGACCACCGGCAGCGGGTGGTAGTTGTGGGCGCCGTAGTGGTCGACCTCGGCGATGAAGTCAGCGGTCGTCTTGGTGTCGGTAAGAGTCGTCATGATCGGCTCTGTTCTTTCTGATGAAGTGCCGTGGATGAGGCCGCACTCGCCCGGCCACGTGCGAGCACCGACCGGGCTTCCTCCACCTCCCGCCGAACCTCCGCGGGAGACGTGGAACCGAATGTCTGCTTGGATTCTATACTCCCTTGGGCGGTAAGCAATCGTCGGTCGATTCCGGCCGCGCCAAGCGCAGCCAACTCTTGATCGGTGGCCTCCGGCAGGCCTCGACCGGATGTTTCCAGAGTCTGAATGAGCCGGCCGACGGCATGATGCGCCGTGCGGAACGGGACGCCGCGACGAACCAGCTCTTCGGCCAGATCGAGCGCAGTCGAGAAGTCCGGTCCGTCCATGCGTGGCGGTTTGAATTCGATGGAGGCGATCGCGCCGGCCATGACTCGGGCTGAATCCCGAGTCGTGTCCGCGGCACGGAACAGTGGCGCCTTGTCTTCCTGGAGATCCCGGTTGTAGGCCAGCGGCAGCCCCTTGAGGAGACCGTGGAGGGTGATGAGATCACCGGCCACCGTGGCCGCCTTGCCTCTGACCAACTCGGCCACGTCCGGGTTCCGCTTGTGGGGCAGGGCGGACGAGCCCGTGCTCCACGCATCGGCCAGCCGGGCCCGGCCGAATTCCTCTGAGGACCACAAGACCACCTCCTCGGCCAGACGCGACAGGTGGGTCATGATGAGGGCGCACACCGAGACGAATTCGATGGCCCAGTCGCGGTCCGCTACGGCATCGATCGAGTTGCCGGACACCGCTGCGAACCCGAGCCGTTCAGCCGTGGCGTGCCGATCGAGCGGGAACGACGATCCGGCACAGGCTCCCGCGCCGAGCGGGCAGCGGTCGGCCCGGAGGCCCGTGTCTCGGAGTCTTCCGAGATCGCGCTCCAACGCCTCGAAATGCGCGTGGAGGTGATGGGCCAGCAACACCGGCTGAGCCCGCTGGAGATGGGTATAGGCCGGAACGATGGCCGCGTGGTATTCCTCGGCCTTGGTCATCAGGGCGTCTTGGACGTCGCGGACCGCCCGCTCGATTTCGAACGAGGCATCCTTGAGCCAGAGCAGCACGTCGGTCACGACCTGATCGTTTCGGCTTCGCCCCGCGTGCACCTTGTATCCCGTCTCTCCAACCAACGCGACCAGCCGGGCCTCCACCGCGCTGTGAACGTCCTCGGGTAGCGGTGTCGCGTCAGCCGCGGGTGGGAAGGTTCCGGCCCGGACTTCCGCGGCGATCTGCGCGAGGCCGGTGAGGATGGTGTCGTACTCAGCGGAGCTCAACACGCCGGCGTCCTGCAGTGCGGCAGCGTGGGCCTTCGTCCCCGTGAGATCGTACAAGACGAGGCGGCGGTCGACGCCGAGCGATGATGAGAATCGACGCAGCGTGTCGTTCAGTTCTTCTTGGAAGCGGCCGCCCCAAAGATCGCTCACGCGAGTGCCACCTTGCGGCGCTTCGGGACCGGAGCCGTGAGGCTCTGCCGCTTTGTGCTGGCCACTCGGCTCGGCAGGCCGAAGATCTCGATGAACCCGCGGGCGGACTCATGGTTGAAGGCGTCACCGGCGGCGTAGGTTGCGAGTGCCGGATCGTACAGGGCGTTGGCCGAGCGCCGCGCAACGGGCGTCACGTGGCCGCGATGGAGTGTGACCTTCACCTCCCCGGTGACCGGCTGCACGGCCTGGTCCACGAAGGCGGCAATCGATTCCCGAAGGGGCGAATACCAGAGGCCATCGTACGTGAGACGAGCCAATTCCTGCCCCAGGGCTGCTTTGGCGCGCCGTGTCTCGCGGTCGAGGGTCAACTGCTCGAGCGCCTGCCGCGCGGCGTGCAGGGTCACGGCGGCCGGGGCCTCGTACACTTCGCGGGACTTGATACCGACCACCCGGTCTTCGATCATATCGATGCGTCCGACTCCATGTGCGGCCGCGCGCTCGTTCAACTCGTTGAGGAGCTGCACGCCCCCGAGTGCCCGTCCATCGAGCGCTGATGGTACGCCGTGCTCGAACGCGATGGTCACCGGTTCCGGCGTGGCCGGGGCACGCTCGGGATCGACCGTCATCTGCCAGCAGTCGTGTGGCGGTTCCGCCCATGGGTCTTCCAGCTTGCCCGCCTCGATCGAGACGCCCCAGAGGTTCTCATCGATGGAGTAGGGCGACTTCTTGGTCGCCGTGACGGGAATGTGGTGCGCCTTGGCCCAGGCGATTTCTTCCTCCCGGCTCTTGAGCTCCCAGCTCCGGACGGGTGCCAGGCACTGCAGATCGGGCGCCAGCGCCGCGACCCCGACTTCGAAGCGCACCTGGTCGTTCCCCTTGCCGGTGCACCCGTGAACGATGGTATCGGCCCCGACCTCGCGGGCCACTTCCACTAGTCGCTTGACAATGAGGGGACGGCCGATGGCCGAGCCCAGCGGGTAGACTTCCTGGTAGAGCGCTCCCGCCTTGAGAACCGGCCACAGATAGTCGCGAACGAATTCCTCGCGAAGGTCTTCCACGTAGGCGGCACTGGCGCCGCAGAGGAGGGCCTTCTCCCGAACCCCGACCAACTCGCGTTTCTGCCCGAGGTCGGCGCTAACCGTGACCACCTCGGCGTCGTAATGGACCTGGAGCCACTTGAGAATGACGGAGGTGTCGAGCCCACCGGAGTAGGCGAGAACGAACTTGGGCATGAGCGTGTCTCGGTGTGGTCTAGAGTTGGTGGAGTGGAGTGGACTAGTCGACACTGAGCAGCGATGCCAGACGCTGCCTCAGCTTTGCAGTTTGCTTGACGCGCCGGGGGTGGACGATCACCGTATCGTCTCCGGCCAGCGTGGCGAGAATCTCGGGCATGGCGAGGGAATCGAGGTACACGGCCACGCCCTGGGCCCGGCCCGACAACGTGTGCACGGCGACCGCCACTTCGTTCGCGTCGATACCGGTGACTTCACTCGCGGCGAGGCGGCGGAGTTGTTCCGGTGGCGTGGCCGTGTGCGGTCCACCATTCCCGCCGGCCGGCAAGTAGCGGTAGCTGTCGCCGGTGGAGACCCGGGTGACGCGAAGTTCCTTGAGATCCCGCGACAGCGTCGATTGGGTGACTCGAATGCCCCCCGCCGCGAGCTTCGCGGCGAGATCATCCTGGCTCGCAATCGGCGTCGCCCCCAGGATTTGGAGGATGGTACGGTGGCGGCGAGTCTTGTCGGTCGTATCGGTCATGGCCCGCGGGTCGATGGTCGTGTCCTGGCGGGCCCGAGCGCCCGATAGTGCATTTATATACAGTTATCGGAATATCTATGCAAGGGGCCGGCTGCCACCGCTCCGGGGGTGATTCTCCGCTCCGGCGGCGGTAGCTTGAAACGAAGCCTTGATCGGTGGTGTCCCAGAGTCCCGCAACGAGGAGATTCTGATGCCTGAGCAGATCACGAGAAAAGCGCGGGTCGGACGGGCTGCTGCAACCCTTGGCATCCTCCTGCTCATCGCGAAGCTCGTCATCTCAGTGTTCGGCCTACCGAGCTCCGGCTCCCGCACACTCATCTTTGCCGGGGTCGTGTTCCTCTTCGTCGGGCTTGCCCTGATCCAGCACGACAAGCGGTCAGGTCCGAACGACGGGATTCCGCACTCATGACCTCCGGGCAGCGACCAGGCAACATGAGGTAAGGCAGCAGTCGGGGCTTCCCTGCCATGGTCTAGCCCTCGCCTCCTTCTCGCTTCATTCTTGCTTCATCCTATCGCGCGAACTTTGGGGACTATTGCTCTCTCAATTGGCTCGTCCCCGTGAGTTTGCGGCCTCGCGCCTCCCTACGTTTGTTCGGAGCATCGCCATGAGCACTTCTGCTGGAGCCGTTCAGGGACTCGATCGGGAGACCCTCGACATGACGCTCGAGGCCATCCGGGATTTCGCCGATCAGAACCTGCCGCAGGAGCTGCTCCTGGAACTGGATGCCACCCACGAGTTTCCGGAGGCGCTGATCCGGGCCATGTGCGGCGAGTTGGGCATCCAACTCCTGTTTATTCCCGATGCCTACGGCGGGATGGGAGGCGGCTCGTTCGATGTCTACCGCGTCTGTGAGCTCATGGGATCCATCGACCTCGGCGTCGCCACCGGGGTGCTGGCCACGTTCCTCGGCAGCGACCCGATTCTCTGGGGCGGCACCGACGAGCAGAAGGCCCGCTGGATGACCCGTATCGCCGAAGAAGGCCTGCTCATGGCCTACGGCGCGACCGAGCCCGAGGCCGGAAGCGATCTGGGCGCGCTGCGCACCACTGCGGCGCGCATCGAGGACGCCGGGACAGTGACCGGCTACCGGTTGAACGGCGCCAAGATGTGGATCAGCAACGGCGGCTTCGCGGATCTGTATAGCGTGTTGGCCCTGGCGCCCGGCGGACCGACCTGGTTCGTCATGGAAAAGGGCGCTGAGGGGTTCACCTACGGCAAGCCCGAAGACAAGCATGGCATCCGCTCGAGCAATACGGCGGCGCTCTTCTTCGACAACGTCGGTATTCCGGCCGAGAACCTCATCGGCACGGAGGAGGGCCAGGGGTTGGTGCAGGCGCAGTTGGTGTTCGGATATACCAGGCTGATGGTCGCCGCGTTCGGGCTTGGGGCAGGATGGGCCGCACTCGACCGTGCGTTGGAATACTCCACTACCCGAATCCAGGCGGGCGGCCCGCTCTCCGGGAAACAGGGCTACACCCACAAGCTGATCGTGCCGCATGCATGCCGGCTCGAGGCCGGCCGGGCTTTCATCGAAGAGACCGCCATGCGGCTGGACGGTGGCGAAGGCAGTCTCAATACCGAGGGTGCCATCGCCAAGTACATCGCAACGGAGGCTGGAAACGATGCCGCGGAGGCGGCGATCCAGGCCCTCGGTGGGTACGGGTACACGCGCGAGTACATCGTGGAGAAGATCAAGCGGGACGTCCGCATCACCACCATCTACGAAGGCACGTCCGAGATCATGGAGATGACCATCGCGCGCGATCGGTGGCAAACCCACTTGAAGACGCGCGGGCAGCACTATCATGACGACGCGACCCGGCTGCGGGAGCTGGCCGCGTGCAGCCCGGGCGTGGGCGCTGATGTGGCTGCGCTCGCGGCGGATGGCCTTGGTCACCTCCTGGAGCGCGCCCGGGTCGGACGGCTCACCCGGAATCAACACGTGCTGTTCCGGCTGGGTGCGCTGATTGCTCGGGTGGAAGCGGCGGGAGCGCTGGCGCGGCGAGCGGCGGCCGCGGCGAACGGAGCGCTGCCGCCGAAGGCGGACCAGCGACTGGACCCGGAGTCGCTGGCATTGGCCAGTCGTATTTATGCGCGCGAAGCGGCTTCCGCGGTTGTCTCCGAAGGACTACGCTGGGTGCTTGGTGCGGACGGGGTGCCGTCGGCGGAGCTCGCGGCATTCGAGGCTTTGCTGGGTACTGGAGCGATCCATTCAGCACAGGCCGGGTTGGTGGACGACATGGACCGTCTGGCGCAACGGCTGTATCGGCGGTATGAGGCTTGAGTCGACAGCGTGGTTGTCACGCGCGAATCCTCGATGTTGGAAGGCTATGAGAAAGTATGAAATCGACGGCTGACAGGGCAATCGCTATTGTCGGGGTGGGAGCGGTCCTGCCGGACGCACCGAACGCCGCGTCGTTCTGGACCAACCTTTGTGAAGGTCGCTACAGCGTGTCCGAGGTCCCAATCGAGCGCTGGGATGTCGCGAGATACTTCGATCCCGATCCCAAGGCCGTGGACAAGACCTATTCGAAGATCGGCGGATGGGTACGGGAGTTCGAGTGGAATCCCCTCGGGTGGCGCTTGCCTATTCCACCGAAGGTGAGTGAGGTGATGGACCTCGCCCAAAAGTGGGCGATCGTCTCGGCCCGGGAGGCCTTGGCGGATTACGGCTATCCCGACCGCGCCCTCGATAAAGAGCGCACCGCAGTGATCATGGGCAACGCACTCGGCGGGGATTATCACCTGATGACGGCCATGCGGGTGCTCTTTCCGGAAATCGCCGCGGAACTGACCGGGTCCAAGAGTTTCCAAGCATTGCCCGGGGCAGTGCAACGTGCCGTCGTCGACGAACTGCGTTCCGGCGTTCAGGCCCGGATCCCAGACATCACGGAAGACACCATGCCCGGCGAGCTGGCGAATATTGTCGCCGGCCGCTTGGCCGCCCTGTTCGATTTCAAGGGCCCGAACTACATCACCGACGCCGCCTGCGCCTCAGCGATGGCCGCCGTCAACGCGGCGGTCGAAGGGCTGAACGGGCACGACTTTGACGCCGTGCTCACCGGCGGCATCGATGCCAACATGAGCCCGTCGACCTTCGTCAAGTTCTGCAAGATCGGAGCACTCTCGGCCACCGGGACCCGCCCCTATGCGGAGGGAGCCGACGGCTTCGTCATGGGCGAGGGTGCTGCGTGCTTCCTGCTCAAGCGACTCGACGACGCTGAACGTGCGGGCGACCCGATCTATGCCGTGATCCGCGGGCTCGGCGGCTCGAGCGACGGACGGGGCAAGGGCATCACAGCCCCCAATCCCGTCGGCCAGCGGTTGGCCGTGGTCCGGGGCTGGGAGCGACGCGGGCCTGCTTCCCGAGGCAGGCGACTTGGTCGAAGGGCACGGGACCTCGACCAAGGTCGGAGACGTGGTCGAGGTGGAGAGCCTGACGGAAGTGCTTTCAACGTCACGGTTTGCCAGCGCAATCCGTCGCCTTGGGATCCGTGAAATCCAACATCGGTCACTTGAAGGCGGCTGCGGGGGCCGCGGGCCTCCTCAAGGCAACGCTCGCACTGCACCACAAGCTCATGCCGCCCAACATCAACTTCCACGCGCCGAATCCCGCAATCGACTTCGTCCGCTCACCGTTCCGCGTCACCACCGAGCTTCAACCGTGGGAAAAGCCTGGGGTCAACGGAGAGTCAGTACGCCGCGCCGGCGTGAGCGCCTTCGGATTCGGGGGGACCAACTTCCATGTCGTGCTGGAGGAGTACGTGCCGGGCCGGCTCGCGCGAGAGCGGACATTGGTGGCTTCGGCCGGACTCACCGCCGGGTCGTCGGAGACAGGTGCGGCACTCAAGTCTCCGCTTCGCGGAGCGATGGTCGTGGGTGGTTCCTCCGAAGCCGAGATTGCCAGCCGGCTCCGGCTCATCAAAGCCGAGGCGGATCGAGGAATCGCACCGCCGCCCGAGGCGCCGCTCGCACGGGACCTCGCGGCACCCGTCCGACTCGCCATCGACTACGGCGATGCGGCTGACTTGAGCGATCTGGCGGGCAAGGCGCTGCAGGCGTTCGAGGAGGGACAGGAGGGCAGGTGGCGGGCGCTTCGCAACAAGGGGGTGTACCTCGGACGCGGTACGCCCGGGAAGGTTGCCTTCCTCTTTACCGGCCAGGGCTCGCAGTACGTGAACATGCTGGCGGAGCTCCGGGCCACGGAACCCATCGTTGCCGAGACGTTTGTCGAGGCCGATCGGACGATGGAACCGTTGATTGGACGTCCGCTCACAGATTGCATCTTCGTCGACCCAACCAATGAGGACCTCGCGGCCCAGGCGGCCGAAGGTCTCCGTCAAACGGCCATCACTCAGCCGGCCGTGCTCACCGTCGATACGGCGCTCGCTCGTCTGCTCGACGCGTACGGCATCGTGCCCGACATGGTGATGGGCCACAGCCTCGGCGAGTACGGCGCATTGGTGGCGGCTCAGGCACTCCCGTTTGCCGGTGCCCTGACCGCCGTTGCGGCGCGCGGCAAGGCGATGACCGAACTGTCCCTTGGAGACAACGGTCTCATGGCTGCCGTGTTCGGACCGGTTGACCGCGTCGAAGCGCTGTTGCGGGACACGCCGGGTTACGTCGTGGTCGCCAACCTGAATAGCAGGAAGGAATGCGTGATCGGCGGGGCCACCAAGGCGGTCGAGGCCGCGATGACCGCACTTCAGGCGGAAGGACTGCGTGTCGCACAGCTTCCGGTGAGTCACGCGTTTCATACCAAGATCGTAGAGCCGGCAGCGGCACCGCTCACCGACGTGTTGACGGGGCTCGGCGTTCGGCCTGCCGCAATCCCAACCATCTCGAATGTGACCGGTGAATTCTATCCCATGGGTCAGGGCGTAGAGCCGCAGATGATCGAACTCCTGGGCCGCCAGATCGGGTCGCCGGTGCAATTCGTGAAGGGCCTCAACACGCTCTATGAGTCAGGCGCCCGAGTGTTCGTGGAGTTGGGTCCGAAGCGCGTCCTGTACGGCCTGGCCGACGATGTGCTGGGTGAGCGCGCCGGTTTCGCCGCGTTCTACACCAATCATCCTCGAACCGGAGACGTTGCCTCGCTCAACCGCGCGCTGTGCGGACTCTATGCGGAAGGCCTCGGACGTGGCGCAGAAGAGCCTGTGCCCGAGATTCATGCCGTGTCACCGCGTCCGGCTTCAGCTCACGCGCGTGCAGGCATACCCGCGGCGCCCGCCGTTCCTCAGCTGCCGCGTGTCGGAGATGCCGAGTCTCCAGATCGGCTCCTGACCTTGGGCCGCATGTTTGCCGACTTTCTCGAGCAGAGTTTCGAGGTCTACTCCGGCGGTGCCGCGCGACAGGTCCGAGTTGGGATCACCGGGGCATCACTCGGTCTCCCTGGCACCGAGCGGGTCTTCGAAGAAACCAACCTCGAGCGCATTCTCGGCGGGGAGGTGTTGATCGGGAACATTCCCGACAGATTCCGCCGTACCATGGCCGACATGCACGTCACACGCTTGGTGAAGGGAGCGGGTGGCGAGGCCAACTTCGTGTCGGTCAACGACCCCAGCGGCGTCATCAAGCTCGCCGGCATCGGCGGGAAGCTCGACCTGGCGGGCGAGTACGGCTTTCCCGAAGACCGGGTGCAGGCGCTCGATCGGATTACCCGCCTGGCCATCGCGGCGGGGATCGAAGCCCTGCGCGATGCCGGCATTCCTCTCGTCCGGCGATACAAGACCGCCACTACCGGATCGATGCTCCCAGTTGGCTGGAGTCTCCCCGAGGAAATGCGGGATGACACCGCAGTCATCTTCGGGTCGGCGTTCCCTGGAATCGATGCCCTTGCCACGGCCATGGATGCCTATCATGAAGATCGCTCACGTCGTGGACGGCGTGACGAGCTCCAGGCGTTGCGGACGGGCCTCCTGGCACGTGACGATGCTGCCGCCATCGCCGAACTGGATCGACGCATCGAAGCGTTGACCAGTGAGATCGAGGCCAATCCTTTCGAGTTCGACCGCCGGTTCTTGTTCCAGGTGCTCACGATGGGACACTCGCAGTTCGCCGAATACATCGGCGCCCGCGGCCCCAACGTCCAAACCAACTCGGCCTGCGCCACCAGCACGCAAGCGGTGGCACTGGCCCAGGACTGGATCCAGGCGGGACGCTGCCGCCGCGCCATCGTGCTGACCGCGGACGACATCACCACCGACGCGCTGCTGCCTTGGATGGCGAGCGGCTTCCTGGCCTCGGGCGCTGCTGCTACCGACGAGCGGGTGGAAGATGCGGCCCTGCCGTTCGACCGCCGCCGGCACGGCATGATCATAGGCATGGGAGCCGCCGCCATGGTGGTGGAAGACCTGGCGGCTGCGGCGGAGCGCGGGATCCAGCCGGTTTGCGAGGTATTGGGGACCATCACCGCCAACAGCGCCTTCCACGGGAGCCGCCTCGACGTCGATCACATCGTCGGCGTGATGGAAGAGCTGGTCGCCGGTGTCGAACGCCGCTGGGGCCTGTCCCGGCATCAGATCGCAGCGCAGACCGTGTTCGTCTCCCACGAGACCTACACGCCGGCCCGCGGCGGGAGTGCGAGCGCAGAAGTGGAAGCGCTCAGGCACGTGTTCGGCGGTGTGGCCGATTCGATCGTGATCGCCAACACCAAGGGATTCACCGGCCACGCGATGGGAGTGGGAATCGAAGACACCCTGGCGGTCAGGATGCTGGAGACCGGCATCGTCCCGCCCGTTGCCAACTTCCGCGAGATCGACCCGGCACTTGGGGCACTCAATCTCAGCCGTGGCGGCAGCTACCCCGTCATGTACGCGCTCAGGCTGGGTGCCGGATTTGGATCGCAGATCAGCATGATGCTCCTGAAATGGACGCCGCCGCCGGATGGGGCGAGGCGCTCCCCAGGTGACATGGGCTACCAGCACCGCATCGCGGCCCCCCCAGCATGGCAAGAGTGGCTGACCCGGGTGACCGGATACGATGCGCCAAACTTGGAAGTCGTCCGGCGGACCTTGCGGGTCAAAGATCAGGGACCACCGAAGCGAGAGCCAGCGCGCAAGCCGCTCAGGCGTGCGCCGGACCTGCCGCTCGTCGGTGCGCCGGTTCGTGAGGCCGGCCCACCACCGGTCCGTCCTCTGTCCCATGTTCCCGCTCCCGAATTGGTGACCCGGTCGGCGGCTGTGGTCCACCCGCCTGCAGCCGCTCCAGCCGTGGCCGTCCCGCCTGTGCGCGCGGAAGCGTCCAAGGTGCCCGGCGCGGATGGAGTGGCCGAACGAATTCTCGCGATCGTCGCCGAACAAACCGGCTATCCAAAGGACATGTTGGCGCTCGATCTCGATCTGGAAGCCGATCTCGGCATTGATACCGTGAAACAGGCCGAGATGTTCGCCGCCATCCGGGATGCGTATAACATCGAACGAGATGAGAACCTGGCCTTACGAGACTATCCGACCCTCGCGCGGGCAATCGAGTTCGTGTATGAGAAACGTCCCGACCTGAAGCAGGTCGGGGCAGCTGCTCCCATTGCCACGACCGTACCATCTCCGTCGGCCGCCCCCGCGCCGCCACTCGTCGCAATCCCGTCGGATGGCATCCGGGAGCGGGTCCTCGCGATCGTGGCCGAGCAGACCGGGTATCCGCCCGACATGCTCGACCTCGACCTCGACCTCGAGGCCGATCTGGGCATCGACACGGTGAAGCAGGCGGAGATGTTTGCCGCCATTCGGGAGGTCTACGGCATCGAGCGCGACGAAACGCTCGCGTTGCGCGACTATCCAACCCTCGCGCGGGCCATCGAGTTCGTGTACGAGAAACGTCCCGACCTGAAGCAGAGTGGCGTTGCCACTGCCGCTTCTCCAGCAGCTCCAATTGTTCAGCCAACTTCCACGGCTCGACCCGCTGCCGCCGAAGCTGACAGCGTGCGGGAGCGGGTCCTTGCCATTGTGGCCGAGCAGACCGGGTATCCGCCGGACATGCTCGACTTGGACCTCGACCTCGAGGCCGATCTCGGCATCGACACGGTAAAGCAGGCGGAAATGTTCGCCGCCATCCGGGAGGTCTACAGCATCGAGCGTGACGAGACGCTCGCGCTGCGCGACTATCCAACCCTGGCGCACGCGATCGAGTTCGTGTTCGAGAAGCGTCCCGACCTCCGGGGAACCAGGCCCGATGCAAAGGCGGAGCTGCAGGCCGCGCCGCCGGTGGAGCAAGACGTCGCATTACCTGACTCCGACCGTGTGGTGCGCGACAGCGTGCTATCGATCGTGGCCCAACAGACGGGGTATCCGCCCGATATGCTCGACCTCGATCTCGATCTCGAGGCCGATCTCGGTATCGACACGGTGAAGCAGGCGGAAATGTTTGCCGCCATCCGGGAGGTGTACAGCATCGAGCGGGACGAAACGCTGGCGCTCCGCGATTATCCAACCCTAGCGCACGCGATCGAGTTCGTGTTCGAGAAGCGGCCGGACCTGCGAAGCGGGACCCCGCCCGATGCAAGACCGGTCGTTTCTTCGGACTCAGCGATCGTACCGCCAAGCGCAACCACGGTGCATACTGGCCCGGTATACGCAGGCTCGGAAGCGGCGGCGCAGGCGGTGCCGCGCCGCGTGCCGGTTGCACTGCTGCGGCCGCCGGCCTCGCGATTCACTCGAACCGGCGTTCAGCTCGGAGCAGGCGACCGAGTACTCGTGGCCTTGGACGTGGGCGGCGTGGGGAAGGCTCTGGTCCGGCAGCTGACCAAGCGCGGGGTGACGGCTCTGGTCCTGGATGATTGTACCGATCCGGAGGATCTGCAGCGCCGAATCGGCGAGTGGACCGCCGACGGTCCTATCAATGGGGTGTATTGGCTGCCGGCGCTCGACCCGGTGAGTGATGCCGACCTGCTCGATCCCGAGGCGAGGTTGGTTGCCATCAACTGCCGGATCAAGTCGCTGTTCCGACTCATGCGGGCGCTATATGATCAGCCACTGTTCCTCATCACAGCCACGCGGCTCGGCGGGAAGCACGGCTACGATGAAGCCGGCGCCACCGACACGATTGGTGGTGCGGTTGTCGGCTTTACCAAGGCGTTTGCTAGAGAAAGGCCCGAGTGCCTGGTGAAGGCCGTTGATTTTGCTCCGTCGCGGAAGACGACAGCCGTGGCCGACCAGCTGATTGACGAGACTCTGTACGACAAGGGTATCGTCGAAATCGGCTACGGGGATGGCCATCGGTGGACGGTGGGTCTCGAGTCCCGGGCCATTGAGTTTGGTGACCAACTGAGCGGTGCCGATCGAGTATTCGTTGTCACAGGCGCGGCTGGAAGCATCGTGTCCGCCATCGTGGCCGACTTAGCGGCGGCCTCGAAGGGAATCTTCTGGCTACTCGACCTTACTCCGGAACCAAATCCCGACGATGCCGACCTCCAGCGGCTCGAGTCGGATCGTGACGGGCTCAAGCGGGATCTGTTCGACCGCCTGAAGCGATCGGCAGAGCGCGTGACCCCCGCCATGGTGGAGCAGGAGATCACGCGGATCGAACGATCCCGGGCGGCGCTCGCCTCGATTCGTGCGGTCGAAGCGCTTGGAGGACACGCTCGGTATCGCGCGGTGGACCTGAGGGATGTCGATCGGGTGGCACAGGTGATGTCCGAAGTCGTCCAGGAGAGTGGACGGGTCGACGTGCTGCTGCATGCGGCGGGGCTCGAGGTCAGCCGCCCCCTTCCCAAGAAGGAGCCTCGTGAGTTCGACCTCGTCTTCGACGTCAAGATCGACGGGTGGTTCAACCTGCTTCGAGGCTTGGGCGATGCCCCGCTGGGTGCCGCGGTGGTATTCAGCTCGATCGCCGGCCGCTTCGGCAACGCCGGGCAGACCGACTATAGCGCGGCCAACGACATGCTCTGCAAGGCCATGTCGGCACTACGCCGCACCAGACCGGATACCCGCGGAATTGCCATTGATTGGACGGCATGGGCGGACATCGGGATGGCCACGCGCGGGTCCATACCCGCCATCATGAAGCAGGCGGGGATCGACATGCTGGCGCCCGAGGCTGGAATCCCCGTGGTCCGTCGGGAATTGACCGCCGGCACCCGGGGAGAGGTGGTGATCGCGGACGGCCTCGGCATCATGCTGGACGAGACCCAGGCCAGAGACGTAATGCTGGGCGGAGCCGAGTCGTCGGCGGCTGGGCTCATGGTCGGAACGGTCGAATCGTTTGGTCCCTACGGCGGGCTCGTCGTTCAGACCCGGCTCGACCCCGAGGCCCAGCCGTTTCTCCGGGACCACCAGATCGACGGCACGGCCGTGCTGCCGGGTGTGATGGGGCTCGAAGCGATGTCCGAGGCCGCGCTCGTCGGATTTCCCGACCGGTTCGTCGGCGCCCTCGAGCGCGTCGAGTTTCTGCAGCCGTTCAAGTTCTATCGCGGCGAGGCGCGCACCGTCACGGTCAAGGTTCAGTACGCCCTCGACGGTAAGGATATCCTGGCCAACTGCCGGCTCGAGGGGTCGCGGCAGCTGCACGGCCGGACGGAGCCCGAGGTCACGACCCACTTCACCGGCACCGTCCGGCTTACAGCGAAGCCGCCCGACGAGGCACGCTTACGCAGCGTGCCGCCGGTGTCGGACGCCGTGGTAGGAAGCGATGCGATCTACCATGTCTACTTCCACGGCCCCTCCTATCGCGTGGTGGGCAACGCCTGGCGGGCCAAGGACGTCCTGGCCGGTCAGCTCGCGCGCGGCCTGCCCGCCGGGCAGGAGCCGGCTGGCGGGTCTACCATTGTCGCGCCGCGGCTCGTGGAGCTCGCATTTCAGACTGCTGGTCTTGCCGAGATCGCGCAGTCGGAGCGCATGGGCCTGCCGAGCCGGATCGAACGCCTCGAGTTCCGGCGTGCGGCCAACGGCGAACCGGACGGTTCAACCGCGCTGGTCGAGGAAGCCGGCGATGGAGCATTCGACGTCGACGTGACCGACAAGACCGGTCGTGTCTTGCTGTCGTTGCGCGGATACCGGACCAACCCGCTGGGCCGGGTTGAGAACGCCCCGTTCCAGGCGCTCAAGGCCTGATGGAAGCGACGATTCGTACAACGGCCGGGCCCGGCACGGTGGTCACGCTGGTGACTGGACGAGCCGGGAAGGTTCCCGCCGGCGACCGGTGGCTTTCCCCTCTCGAGCGGTCGGTCGAGGCGAGACTCCGCTGGCCCAAGCGCCGGTCGGACTGGCGGCTTGGCCGGTGGGTCGCGAAACGGGCGGTCATCGCCTGCTTGCAGGACGAGCAAATCGAGCCGCCCGACATCGAAATTCTCGCGCAGGAAACCGGCGCACCCGGTGCCCGCGTTCTCTCGGGCCCGGTCACGGTTCCGGTGAGCGTCTCCATAAGCCATAGCGATGGAGTTGGCCTGGCCGCCGCCGCCGTTGGCGACGTCGCGCTCGGATGTGATGTGGAGCGGATTGAACCACGCACCGAACGGTTTGTCGCGGATTACTTCACCGCTGCGGAGCGGGAGCGGGTCGCTCGGACCGTGGCGGTCGATCGTCCGACGGTCGTCACGCTCATCTGGAGTGCCAAGGAAGCCGCGCTCAAGGTGCTGGGGGAAGGCATGCGTCTCGATGCCAGGGCCGTCAGCGTCGAAGTACCCATTGGGCCGCACGCGGCCTGGGACCAGCGTTCCGCGTTCCGCGTCCGGCTGCCGGATGCTCGGTGGATTCCGGGGTGGTGTTGGGTCGGCGACGGGTTCGTCTGGACGATCCTGGGTGACCGCCCGGCGACCATCGCGCTCGCCTGATTCTCCAGAACACAACCAGTTCCCCACCAATTCGGCCACACGCCCGGCTTGCTTGGGACCGGGAAGGTTTCCTCCATTGCGACTCGTGGTCGGGGAAGGGCTCCCTGCCGGTCACGAGGGCGACCAACCGTGCACATCGCTAAGCTCTTGCCCGCCAACACACTCACAATTCTTGGCGGGGTGGTACGGAGAATGCTTCTACCTGTAGATGTGCCCGAGGCGTAGGTGGGCCTCGGCTGGTCGTTCAACATCTAGGACGAAGGAGCTGGACTATTATGAGCAGGATGACTTCGGGTATTGCCGTTTCACTGTTGGCCCCACTGGCACTCATGGTCGGCAGCACCACCCTCGTGGCCCAGGAGGCCATGGCCGAGCATTGCAGCGCTTCCTTCTCTCAGGAGACGATCCCGGTTCAGGTCGAGCCGGTGATGTTGAAGGTCACCATGTCGCAAGGGATCGGGGACCTCACGGGTGGAATGGCGAGCGAGGAGAGCGGCATCGTGGTGAAGGAGGTCAAGACCGCGGACGAGGGCATGATCCTGTCGCTAGACACCAGCAAGGCCGTGGCCGGCGAGTGGAAGCTCGGCTTCACGGGCTCAGAAGGCGCGTGCGATGGCAAGGTCAAGGTCAAAGCCGCCGCGGAACAGACCAAGGATGTTGAGAAGGCAAAGGAAGTCGAAAAAGCAAAGGAGTAGCACCCGAGTCGGGCGAGGGTTGAGCATAGAGTACGTCCAGGCGTAGGTGAGACTCGTGGTGCGGCGGCTGGGTCCTTGTGGCCCAGCCGCTTTTTTTTGCGGCTAGTTGGTGGGGCGGCCCAGGTCGATGTTTTTGAGCCGCCGCAGTTCGTCCTCCAGGCGGCGGAGGACCGCGTCCTTGGCCTCGACCTCCGCCTGCAGACGCTTCACTTCGGCTTGGAGGTCGGTGAGGCGGCGTCGGTTGGCGCCGATGGTGTCCTGAAGCGCGGTGTGCGTGGCCTCGAGTCCCTGAACCACGGCTCGCAGCGAATCGAGTTGCTGGCGTTCGACCTTCGCCTGGTCGCTGAGGTCGACCATGTCTCCCAGCAGACCGGCCAGGATCCTGGCCGCGGGTAGGTGCGGGCTCTGGGGAAACCGCGTCACCATTTGGGCGAGCAGCGCCCGTGCCCGTTCGGGGTTGGATACGGCAGTCCCTGGCGCGGCATAGCTCAAGGCCAGCCGGTACAACGCGCGATCACTTCCTGCCACGGACGGGTCTTCTTCGTACGCGCGTGCCGCCAGCTCGTATTGCCCCGCTTCGAAATGCCGGTCGAGTGCACTCGCGGTACAACCAGCCGCCGCCAGCGTCACAGCCGCCGTGAGGAGAAGTGCGTGCCTCATGCGACTTCCGCGCGCGGCACCCGCTTGGCTGGGCTGGCCGGGTGCGAAAACAAATCCGTCGCGGCGTCGGAGGTGAAGGCCTCGGGCAGCAGAAACTCGAAGACGCTCCCGGACGGGGCATGGTCGCGAACCCAGATAGCCCCGCCGTGGGCCTCGATGATGCGCCGGCTGAGTGCCAGGCCCAGGCCGACGCCGCTGCCCGCTGCCTTCCGGCCATGCAGACCCTGATAGAACTGGGTAAAGATCGCGTTCCTCTCCCTGTCCGGCACTCCCGGGCCGTGATCGATCACCGCAACCAGGACGTACCCCGATCCACCGGTCGCGCTGCGAATCTGGTCCCGCACTACTGGGCCGATCGTGGCCGGCATCTCCGCATGATAGGCGACCGACACCCGGATCGGCTGGTCCTCGGGGGAGAACTTGATGGCGTTCTCGATCAGGTTTTGCACGACCTGAATGACGTGCGGCCCGTCGCACGCGACCACAACGGGCGTGCTGGGGAGGTCGGCCGTGATGCGTCGGCCCGATCGCCCCGCGCCGTTGAACTCGGCGAGAATGGTCGTGATGAGGTCGCCCAGGTCTTGCCACACGAATTCGTAATGGAGGCTGCCAGATTCGATTTGAGACTGTTTCAGCAGTTTCGAGATCATGTCGGAGAGACGGCTCGCACTGGAGAGATTGAGTTCCACCAGATGCCGTTGCTTCTGGTTCAGCGCGCCGGGGAGTTCCTCGAGCAGCAGGCGGTTTACCTCCTGCATGCTGGCCAAGGGCGTCTTGAGGTCGTGCGAAACATGCGAGACAAAGTCCTTCTTTGCCTGGTCGAGTTCGCCCAGTCGCGCGATCATGACGTTGAAGTCGGCACTTACTTGCGCGAACTCATCATCCCGCGAAGGGTTGAGGCGGTATGCAAAGTCGCCCTGGGCGACTGCATGGGTGCCTCGCTTGAGATGCCGCAAGGATTCGGTGATGGACCGGACGATGCGGACCGCGATCAGGAGGCTCAGCAACAACGCGATCGCCAGCCCGAAGAGCGCGATCAGGAGGGTGCGCCGCGCCGCCGCGGAAGTGCGCTCGAGTTCGTCGACCATGGCGGCTTGGGCCGCCTCGTTGACCTGCCCAGTTTGTTTCCGGAGCTCCGGAAAGCCGTCGCTCGAGCGCTCGAGCGCGTCGGGCTCTCTCGCGCCGGTTCCGCCATACGCCGCCCAGATGTCGAGGAGGCGGCTCAGCTCCTGACGCTCGGCGGGCGAGAGCGAAAGCGCGCGGAGCTGGCTCAGCGTGGTCCCAAAGGCTCGCAGCGCATCGGTGGCCTGCTCGGCATACCCGGCCTCTCCGGTTACCAGGTATTTCCGGACATTTTCGTTGTAATCATCGAGGTGCTGCAGCTGCTGCGTTGCGGCCAGCGTCAACCGCGAGCTAGTGAGGAGTTCCTGGTTTGTGCGCACCGCCTGCGAGATGACGTAGGCCTGATATACCAGGACGCACGCCAGGAGGCCGATGAGAATCCCGTAGCCGCTCGTGAGTCGGGTCGCGACCTTCATGGAACTACCTCAGCCCAACCCGTACGACTTGAGTTTGTTGCGGATGGTCTTGACGTCCAGCTTGAGTCTCCGGGCGGCTTCCGCCTTGTTGTGCCCGACCCGCTTCAGCGTGTCCAAGATGAGTCGTTTTTCCACTTCGGCCAAGCTCATTCCGGCCAGCGCTTCCGTCGCCGCTGCGTCGGGCTCCGGCCCGGCGCCATTCACGTCGATGAAGTAGGGCGGCAGGTCGGTCACCTCGATCCAGCCGTCGGCCAGGACGATGGCCCGTTCGATGACGTTCTTGAGCTCGCGAACGTTGCCGGGCCAGCCATACGACACGAGCCGCTCGCGCGCCTCATCGCGCAACCCCTCGATGGCGCGGCCATGCTTCTCGTTGAAATGGCGGATGAAATGCTGGGCGAGGAGCGGGATGTCCTCCCGCCGCGCCCGGAGTGGAGGGACGAGGAGGGTGAACACGCTCAACCGGTAGAAGAGGTCTTCGCGAAGCTGGCCGTCCTTTACGGCCGCTGCGGGCTCGCGGTTGGTGGCGGCGAGCACCCGAACGTCGAAATGATGTTCCTGGGAGCCTCCGAGCCGCCGCACCTTTCCGTCCTCCAAAATCCGCAGCAGCTTCGGCTGGAGCGCGCTCGGCATCTCCGCTATTTCGTCCAGAAAGAGCGTGCCCTGATGAGCCAGCTCGAAGCAGCCCTGCCGGGTGGCGATCGCGCCGGTGAATGCGCCCTTCTCGTGGCCGAAGATCTCGCTCTCGATCAGGCTCTCGGCCATGGCCGCGGCGTTGATGGCAATGAACGGCTGTCCACGACGCGCGCTCAACGCATGAATGATCCTGACCACGAGTTCCTTGCCGGTGCCGCTCTCCCCGGTAACGAGTGCCGAGGCGTCGGTTGAAGCGACCCGTTCAATCAGGTCGCGGACGTCCTGAATGGCGCCGCTCTTCCCGATAATGGCGCCGGTGGGCGCTGGTCGAGCCAGCTCCTGCTCGAGGTCGCGAACCTCGGCCCGTAGCGCGATGTCGCGACCGGCGGCCTGCAATACCGCCCTCAGCTTGGCGTAATCCAACGGCTTGGTGAGGAAGTCCTTGGCCCCTCGCTTCATCGCGTCGACGGCAAGCTCCACCGTGCCGTAGGCCGTCATCAATATGACCGGTCGGGTCGGGTCTCCTGCGGTCAGATTGGCGAGCAGGTCGAGGCCCGTCATGTCGGGAAGGACCACGTCAGAGATGACCAGGTCGGGGGCGCGCGTTCGGATCAGCCGCGCGGCCGCCTCACCATCGGCGGCAACACACACGTCGTACCCCCAGTCGGCCAGCCGCATGGCCACGACCTCGCGCATGGCGGGTTCATCATCGACGACCAGGACGAGCAGACGTTCTTCGGGCATTGCACCGGGCACGGGGATTCGAGGAACCTTGAAGTATCCCCCTTTTCGAGCCCTGGTACAACCGCAGGCCCCGGGGCCCCTCGAAATGACGAGCCCGCCGCCCGGGATTGGGCGGCGGGCTCGTCCGATGCTGCGCGAGGCGGGGGTTTTAGGCCCGCTTGGCCAGGAGGTCGCGGATTTCCTTCAGGACCTTCTCCTCCGCCGATGGAGGCGGTGGGGATGCAGGGGCCGCCTCTTCCTGCTTCTTGAGCTTGTTCATGTTCTTGACCACAATGAACAGCACAAACGACACGATCAGAAACGCAATCAGGGCATTGATGAACAGGCCGTAGCCCAGGACGGCTGCCCCGGCCTCACGTGCGGCCGCGACCGAGGTGAATGTCTCGCCGGTGGGGTTCCGCAGCACTGCGAACAGGTTGCTGAAGTCGGGTGCGTCGAATACGGTGGCCACGATCGGCATCAGAATGTCGTCCACCACGGATTTCACCACCGTGCCGAACGCCGCCCCGATGATGATGCCGACGGCCATGTCGACCATGTTGCCCTTGATCGCGAACTCCTTGAAATCCTTCAACATCGCTCCTCCAATCCAGGCGCGTGAATCCTCTCGGAGACCCCCAGCCCGGCCGGGCTGCGGGATTCCGCTGCGGTTAATAACTGCCACCCGCCGAGCGGGCAAGCGGGCGGCCGTGACGGCCTATTCATGGGCCTTGCGAGCGGGCGACGGGGACGGTTCTTCGTGCCGGCCCCTCTCGCGGCCTCCCACCAACCGGCCGGCTCATTCCGTGGCCGAGCCCATGGGTCGATGCGCCCACGCAATGTCCAACTATTACCTTGACAAACTATTGACAAAAGGCGATTGTTGTTGTACAATGACTGGACAAGGAGCCAGTCGGATGATCGGCCTGAGTCTATAAGTCGCTGTTACACAACAGATTACTGAATCTCAGGAGGATAACAACATGTCAGTCTTCTCCACCAAGCGTGCCGCTGCAGCCGCCGTGCTCGCGCTGAGCCTCGGCCTCGCCGCCTGCGACGACGATCCGGTCGCGCCGGCCCAGCTGAACATCGTTGAGACGGCTGTTGCCGCCGGCTCATTCAACACCCTGGTTGCGGCCGTCGAGGCCGCCGGGCTCGAGTCGGCGTTGACCGGACCTGGCCCCTTCACGGTCTTTGCACCCACCGACGCCGCGTTCAATGCGCTGCCGGCCGGTGCGCTCGATGCCCTGCTGCAGGACCCGCAGGCGCTGAGCGAGGTCCTCCTGTACCACGTGGTTTCCGGTAAGGTCCTCGCGGCCGATGTGGTCAACCTGACCTCCGCGACCACCCTGCAGGGGCAGTCGATAACCATCGACGCTTCCAACGGTGTCCTGGTCAACGATGCGCAAGTGACTCAGACCGACGTGGAGGCCTCGAATGGCGTCATCCACGTGATCGACAAGGTATTGCTGCCGTAACCCCGTCAGGGTTTCCGATGGCGCGCACGGAGCCGGCGATCTCGCCGGCTCCGCTTGCGTTTGACAGCAATCCGGCCGGGAATCAATTTGGGAATCGGGCCCGACTGGCCCGGCCGGCGAAGCACGAGGTGTCAACCATGCGGCCCCGGAATCGTCCCCTCTTCCAGATCCCGCTACTGGGCCGTCACGTGTCCCGCCCCGCCCAGAGGACTGAGGAGCCGATCCGTTGCTGTCCGCCGGCACGAAGGAGTAACGACACCATGCACCGTTTCCCCCGTCCTTTCGGGCTCATCGTAATGTTGGGCGCCATCGCCGCCTGCGGCAATTCGTCGGGACCCACCGGGATCGGTCTGCTCGGCACTCCTCAGGTTGCAGCCGGAGACAACCACTCCTGCTTCCTCGACACGGCCGGGATCATCCGGTGCTGGGGCTGGGGTGCCCTGGGGCAGCTTGGCGCTGGAGATACGCTCAACAGCAGCTCACCCGTGCAGGTCGAGGGAGGCATTGGCTACCGCTGGCTCGCGGTCGGCAGCAATCACTCCTGCGGCATCCTGGAGGATGGGAGGGCGACGTGTTGGGGGGCGGCCCACGCGGGAGAGCTGGGTAACGGCATGAGCCAAGGCAGGGTCACCACACCCGACGAGGTCCTCGGTGGCTCTCGGTTCACCACTCTCAGCGTGGGCGACGGCCACACCTGCGGAATCGCGCTGGCGGGCGAGGCGCTCTGCTGGGGTGAGGGTGCAAAGGGCCAACTCGGAAATGCAGATATCCAAGACCAGGCGGCGCCCGTTGGGGTTGCCACGGCTGTACAATTCAAGTCGATTGCCGCGGGACAGCTATTCACCTGCGGCGTCTCGACCCAGAATTCGGCGCATTGCTGGGGCGATAACACGTGGGGCCAGCTCGGCAGTGGCGTATTGGGCGGAACGAGCGCGACCCCGGTGGCGGTCATCGGCGGGCACCAGTTCACGGCTATCTATGTTGGCAAGTCGTTCGTCTGCGCCTTGTCGACCGACCGGGATGCCTTTTGTTGGGGCGCCGCCTCGGGCGGGCGCCTTGGCAACGGTGGAGGGGCCGACACGGCGATCGCGGTCCCTGCGCCGGTCATCGGGGGCCACAAGTTCGAGGCCCTCGCCCTGGGGAGGGATCACGCGTGCGGCATTGCGACCGATGCGAGCGCTTATTGTTGGGGCTTGAACACCTACGGGAAGCTGGGCGACGACATCGGTCCCTCGAGCCAAGAGCCGATCCAGGTCAGCGGAGGCCTCACATTCACCGGCATTACCGTGGGATTGGATCATACGTGTGGGGTGACGACCACCGGCAGCGGATACTGTTGGGGTCAGAACCTCATCGGTCAGCTCGGCCGCTCCCGGCCAGTTCAGAGCAGCGCCCCGCTCAAGGTCATGGGCCTCTAGCGCGCAGTCCCGGGCAGCTTAGCCTCGTTGGCCTCCTGGTTCTTGCGCTCGCCGCGGGTGGCTGTATCGCGAGCGCTCATCCCGCACCGTCCGGCTCATTCCCCTCACTCAATCCATCCCCCACGTGCCTCACGCCGCGCGGAACCCAGAGACGTCCGTTTCGGCTCGCCGTCGATGGGTCCATCGCCGCTGAACACGCTCCTCGCGCAACCAACGACGCCGAACGCCTGATCTTTGCGCAGCTCTACGAGACCCTGGTCAACGTCGACTGCACCGGTCGGGTGTATCGCGGTCTGGCCGAGTCGTGGACGCGCGACACGGTCGAGCAGAAGTGGGTCTTCGTGCTGCGGTCCGATGCCCGGTTCTGGAATGGGACCCGACTCACCGCCGAGGATGTCGTGGCGAGTCTGGCACGCGAGGGGGTGTGGTCGGCTGGCCTCGGTCCAACACAGGTCCTCGTCCCGCTGGAGGATGCACCAGCGCTCGAGCCGGTCCGGTTCGCCGATCCTCGACTGGCCGTGTCGCGGCAAGTTGCCGGGCACACGTGGCCGCTTGGCACCGGTGCCTTCCGGCCGGAATCCACCGGTGCCGCTGAGCATGGCCGAGGGCTCGCACTCGTCAGGGACGGACCCGCCGAGCCCGCGGTCGAGATCATCCAAGGGCAGGGTCGGGATGCCCGCGACCTCTTGGACAGCGGGGTCGACATCCTGATCACCTCTGAGCCGGCCGTCACCGAATACGCAACATCGCTTCCGGAGTTCTCCACCGTCGCCCTGCCCTGGACCTCGACCTATGTGTGGGCGTCGCCAGCAGCGGCGCCGGTCGACTCGGCCAGCACGGGCGTCCTCGGCGGACAGCTTCGCGATGCCGTGCTGGCCGAAAGCCGGGCGGCAGCCGCACCGTTCTGGTGGCAGGAGCTTGGCGAATGCGGCATGGAGTATCCACCGACCAGCGTCGACCCACGGACCCTCCCGTCACGCCTCGTCACCTTGGGCCGCGACCTGACAGCCACGGGCCTTGCCGCCCGGTTGATCGTCTTGGCGCGATCATCTCGTCCGGGTACCGGGCCGGTCGCGTCCTTGGGACCGGATGTCGTCGCGGCCCCGCTTGGTCCTACCGAGTTTGACATTGTGCTCAGCGCGGGCCGGGATCGAGGGTACGTCTTCCCGCTGCCCCGTGCGGTGTACCAGCCGTGCCGCGCGGCGGCGGCGCTTCACGACAAGGTCCCGTGGCTCGACCCCGGCACCATCGTGCCGCTGGTGGATACGCGTGGCCGCCTGGTGGTTCGAAGCGGCGTTCCTCTCATGGCTGTGGATTGGGACGGTACTGTTCGGCTCGACCATCGAATGTTCTCGGAAGCGGGCCGGGAATGACGTTTCGCGCTCGGGTCCTGGCGGGTTTCCTCGTCGTCGTGCTCGTTCCACTTCTGGTATTCGCCGTCGGCACTCGGCGGCTGGTCCGCGAACGTCTCGTGGCCCAGTACGACCGGCGAGTGGAGCTCTTGGTAACGATGCTGGAGCAGGACATGGCGCAGCAGGGCAGGGCGGTAAGCGAGCGGATCGAGTCGCTCGCCGCGTTGCTCGCCGAGGACAATCGATTTCGCCAGGGACTTCAGGGGCATGCCGGCGCCCGAGGTTATCTGCTGGATTACGCAGGCATAGCGATGCGTCAGTCCGGACTCGATATGTTGCTGGTGCTCGACCGGGACGGCCGTATCCTGAGTTCGGGCCATTTCCGCAACGAGTACGACCGGCCCGAGCCGGCCCTGGTCAGCGAAGTTGCCGCGGCCGACACGAGTCCCGTGCTCGTTCCCATGCGGACCGCCGCCAGCGGGTTCACGGTCATTGCGAAGGCCACGGCGTTCCGGCTCGGCGGGCGAGACCTGGGGTTGGTCGGCGGCGTCGATGTTCAGCGGCGGCTCATCGATCGATGGAATGACGATGAACAACTGGCCGTTGCGCTCGAGTTTCCAAGATCCGGTGACACCTCGGACACCGTGGATGGTCCTGCCGCGTGGCAAATAGTCCGTGAGGTGCCGGTGGTGTACTTGGCTCCCGCCGCCGCTCCGGAAGAACCGCGGGTCGTCACGCAGGCACACGTCCGCATCACCCATTCGCTCGCTTCGCTGCAGGAGCTGACCCGCGCCGTGGACCTGTGGTTCCTCGTTGCACTCCTCGTGACCAGTCTTGCGGCGCTCGGAGTTGCCGGGTGGGTGTCCGCCCGTCTCAGCCGCCCGCTGACCGACTTAGCGGAGAAGACCGCGCATGTCGACCTCGACAACCTCGATGTCGACTTCACCAGCGAGCGTACCGACGAGGTCGGGTCCTTGTCGCGACTCCTGGGTGCCATGACGGCTCGGCTCAAAGCGAGCGCAACCAGGCTGCGCGATGCAGAACGGCGCGCCACCGTTGGTGAGTTTGCCCGGCAAGTGAACCACGACATCAAGAATGGTTTGACGCCGATTCGAAATGTCATCCGACATTTCATCGACGTCGTACGAGATGCGCCGGCAACCTTGCCGGACGTCTTCATCAAACGGCAGGGAACGCTCGATGCCAGTCTGTCGTACCTGGAAAACCTTGCTGCGAATTACGCCAAGCTCTCCCCGGTTACGGCCACCGCGTCATGCGATGTGGCGGCTGTCGTGCACCGTGTCATCGCCGGTACTGAGGCTCTTGGGGTGGGAGCGGTCCGGGCCGACATCGCGGCAGCCCTGCCGCTGGTTCGCGGAGATCCGGTGGTGGTTCAACGTGTGCTCGAGAACTTGGTCCATAATGCCATCGCGAGCCTGGTCGATGACGGTACCGTCACCGTATCCGCCGCCCCATCGCCCGACGCCCTTCCGGGTGGTGCCGTCCGGCTCACGGTGGCCGATACGGGACGGGGTATGACGCAGGAAGAACTGGGGCGCATCTTCGAAGACTTCTACACCACGACACCGGGAGGCACCGGGTTGGGTCTATCCATCGTGCGCCGCCTCGTTGGCGATCTGGGTGGCAGGCTCGAGATCGAGAGCGAGCCGGGTGTTGGCACCCGGGTCACCGTCGACCTTCCGAGAGCGGTGGAGCAGGTGTCCTCCACCCAGGGCCAGAGCCGAGGAGAGGACCGATGAGTGTGGTACTGGTGGTGGATGATGTGCAGGCGATGGCGGAGCAGTACGCCTACGACCTCGAGCGTCTCGGCGGGTTCGAAACGAGAACGGCTGCGGGCGGGGCCGATGCGCTCGAGGTTCTCGAGAGTGAACATGTCGATTGCGTCATTCTCGATCTCGAGATGCCGGGCATGGACGGGTTCGAGGTGCTACGGGTTCTCCAGGACCGCGGGAACGCTGTGCCGGTGATCGTCTACACTGGCACTGGCAACTACGATCGGTGTGTCCAGGCCGTGCAGCTCGGCGCGTACAGCTTCATCGACAAATCCGAGCCGATGGCAAAGGTGATCCGAGAGGTGGTCAACGCCCTCGACCTGCGGAAGCTTGCCGACGAACTGTCCATTTTGCGCCGCCGCCTCGGCGACGACACACCGCTTCGCGGCGGCAGTCCCGCCATGGAGGAATTGCGGCGAGCCATTGGCCGGTTGGCGGCCGTGCCGAGTCCGGCACTGATTGTGGGCGAGAGTGGGGTGGGAAAGGAGCTCGTAGCTCGCGAGCTGCATCGCCTAGGCCCGCATACCGGTGAGCCATTCGTTGCAGTGAACAGTGCCGCACTGCCGGAACACCTGGTCGAGAGTGAGCTCTTCGGTCATGAACGTGGCGCGTTCACCGGCGCCCACAGGCTCCACATCGGCGCGTTCGAGCGTGCGGGCAAGGGCACCCTCTTCCTCGACGAGGTCGGGGAACTGGCGCCCCAGGTCCAGGCCAAGCTGCTCCGGGTCATCGAGGAGCGCGACGTAATGCGGGTCGGGGGGACGCGTCCCGTCGCCGTACGGGCGCGCGTGGTGGCTGCCACCAATCGGGACCTCGAAGAGGAGGTTACGGCCGGCCGGTTCCGAGAGGATCTCTACTACCGGCTGAATGTGCACATCGTGCGCGTGCCGACGCTGCGTGAGCGACTCTCGGACATTCCCGACCTCGTGGAGCATTTCCTGGCATCCATCTGCGAGCGCTTTGGGATCCGGAAAGTCAACATTACGCCCGACGCGTTGGCAACGCTCATGCGATATGACTGGCATCGCAACAACGTGCGCGAACTCCGCAATATCGTCGAGCGCATGATCATCGCCGCGGATGGCGGGGTGATCCAGCCCGCACACGTGCCTGCCGAGCTTCGATCGGTCGGCCTGGTGGACACGGCGCACTCCCCGCAGACCTTCAAGGAACTCAAGGCGGAAGCCGAGCGGCGGATTCTGGTTGAGGCGCTCGAGCGGAACGATTGGCGGATCACCCAAACCGCCGAAGCCCTCGGGCTCGCCGATCACGCGAGCCTGCTCAAGATCATGCGCCGCCACAACCTGACCAAGAACAAATAAAGTGTCGATTCGGACACATAAGGGTTGATCGTGCCGTGTCTGATCGGACACATCCCACTGGTTCTGGTCTGTCGCGACCGCTGGCTCTCACCTCATAAATAATTATAAATCAACACACTACGGCATCGCACTCCGGTCCGTGGCTGGGTGGCCACCTGCTTGCCTCTAGAGCCGGGTGACCACGTCGGTCCAGTTCACCCGCCCCAGAGGGGCCCAATCCGGAGGACACCATGACCCACCCTATCCGTGCTGCCGTCGCACTTCTTCTCGCTGTGCCAATTGTGGCCAGCGGATGTGACGTCCCGGGCTACGATTCGGCCAAGACCACCTCGGTGGAAAGCCGCAGCGAGGCTCGAATGGTGCCAGTCTCTACCACCACGACCATGCCCGCGGCGTCTACCACCACCCCGACCGCTCCCGTGTTCACCGGACCGGTCTCCTTCGATGAGGCCGAGGCAGCCTATCGAGACAAGCGATACGAGGAAGCGTTCGGTATGTTCTCCGCGTACGCGATAGACCGCCCCGATAACGCGTGGGGTCGCTACATGCAGGGGCTGTCCGCCTGGAAGTCCGGACGCCTGGACGACGCGGCCGCGGCATTCGTGGCTGCGCTCGAAATCGATCCGGCCCATGAAAAGAGCCTGGTGAACCTGGCTCGCGTGTATCTCGACCAGGACCGTCCGGCGGACGCGCTGGTCCAGGCCAAGCAGGCAGCGGAATTGAATCCCTCGTCGGGCAGCGCCTTCCGCCTCATCGGGCGGGCGTACGGAGAGCTGGGAGATGGCGATGCGGCGCTCGAGGCCTACCATCGCGCGCTCGTGGTGGACGACCAAGATGCCTGGTCAATGAACAACCTGGGCCTTGTGTTGATCCAAGCGGGACGGTTCGACGAGGCGGTGCCGGCACTTGCCCGTGCGGTCGAGCTCCGCGACGACATTGCCATGTTCCACAACAACCTGGGTATCGCCCTCGAACGGAGCGGCTATCCCGGCGCGGCCGCCAAGGCCTTCGGCAGGGCGCTGGACGTCGACAGCACCTATGAGAAAGCCGCGACCAACCTAGCCCGCGTGACCGATCACGTCGTGGGCGCGGTGGAGGAAGACGTCGACCTCGAGTTCTTGGCCCAGCTCTTTCAGGAAGACATCGTGCGGTGGCGAGACACACCGGAGCCGGTCGTGGTGGAGCCGGTGGAGGAGGGTTCGCCGCCCATCACCAATGAATGACCACACAAGGCGGGGCGGCTACCATGTGTAGCCGCCCCGCGGGTCATTCAGTGCGTTCGTGCAGCAGATTGTCCTGACACGTCGGAGAATGAGCAGCTGGCGTTACGCGGTCCGTGTCGAGCCAGATTTGGTTTGCCGGGCCGCTCGCTCGTGCCGGGACTCGGTGCAGAAGATCAGGAAGGACTCAGCGTAGCTCGCCAGCATGAACCGGCAGGTCTGCCAAGAGCTCCGCCCGGAGCACCGTGACGGCCTGTCCGCCGAGGATGACGCGGTCGCCGTTGCGCCGCACCTTGAGCACGCCGCCCCGCGCCGAGGCCTGATAGGCCATGAAGGCGCTCTTGCCCAATCGCTTTTCCCAATAGGGGACGAGGCAACAATGCGCCGACCCGGTAACCGGGTCTTCCGTGATGCCGGCGGCGGGAGCGAAATAGCGAGAGACGAAATCGAACCCCGGTCTCGAGGTGCGGCTGGTCACGATGCAGCCGCGAGCGGGGATCGTGGCCAGCCTGCCGAAGTCGGGTTGGAGGCCGGTCAGGATCTCTTCGCTCTCGACCTCGACCAGGAGGTCGAACTTGCTTTTCCCTACGTAGGTGGGAGTCGCGCCGATGGCTTCGGCCAGGCTGGGGGGCGGCGGTGTCGCTTCCGCGGGAAGTGCCGGGAAGTCCATTTCGATCCACTCGCCCGCCTGCGCGGCGGTCAAGAGACCGCTCCGAGTATGGAAGCGAGCCTGGGCACCCGCGTTCAGCCGACCCAACTCCCAGAGCACGTGCGCGCTGGCCAGTGTTGCGTGCCCGCACAAATCGACCTCGAGCTCCGGGGTGAACCATCTGAGATTGTACCCGTCACCGTTCTCCAGCAGGAACGCCGTCTCCGAGAGGTTCATTTCTTGTGCAACCTGTTGCATCCAACGATCGGTCTGCGGTTCCGACAGCAGGCACACGCCCGCCGGATTTCCGGTGAACGGCTCGGAGGCAAAGGCATCGACTTGGAGCAGTGGAACGGGCATGCGACATCACCGGGTAGGGGGGGACAACCGGCACCGCTGAATCATAATCGGATGCCCAACGGAAATGGTATCACTCGGCATAGTGGCAGGCTGTTACCGAGTCTCCGACTTGGCGCAGCACGGGTTGCTCGAGTGAACAGCGCGTATCTTTTCGCGGATGGAAGCACCGGGGATGAAACGGGCACCCGCTTGGAGGGGTCGAGGGGCTCGGAGGCTCGCCGCCGAGGACGATGCGCCGGCGCGATTCGGTGGGATGAGGTTCGAGGGCCGCCGAAATGAGAGCTTGGGTGTAGGGATGTCGCGGTGCCGTAAGCAGCGACTCGGTCGGCGCGCTCTCGACGATTCGTCCCAGATACATGACCAGCGTGCGCTGGGCCAGCTGGCGCACGATCGCGAGATCGTGCGCTATGAACAACAGTGACAGCCCCCGTGTTCGTTGCAATTCTCCGAGTAGGTTCATCACCTGGGCTTGAACCGACACGTCGAGGGACGAAACCGGCTCGTCGCACACGAGGAATGAAGGCTCCACGGCCAACGCGCGGGCGATCCCGATGCGTTGTCGCTGTCCGCCGGAGAACTCGTGGGGATACTTTTCGGCGGCGTCGCGGCCCATACCGACCTCGGCAAGAAGCTGTCCGACCCGTTCGGGAATGGCCGCGCGCGGAGCCAACCTGTGGATCTCGATGCCTTCGGCCACGGCTCGGCCCACCCGCATCCTGGGGTTCAACGAGCCGTATGGGTCCTGAAACACGATTTGCATGCGTCGCCGGAGGGCTCGAAGTTCACGTGACGGGAGAGCAAAGACGTCGTGCCCATCGAACCAGACCCGTCCGGATGTGGGTTGTTCGAGCCGAAGGATGGTTCGGCCGATGGTGGACTTGCCGCAGCCCGATTCGCCGACGAGCCCCACCGTCTCGCCGCGCGCAACCTCGAACGATACCCCGTCCACCGCACGCACCGGCGCGCCGGCCGCACGCAGCATGCTCACCCCGCGATAGTACTTGACGAGGTTCTCGACCACGAGCAACGGATCGGCGGCAGTCATGCGGGCGCCTCCTCCACGAGCCAACATGCTGCATGGTGTCCGTGGCCCGCTTCCAAACGTGGCGGGTCATCCACGTGGCAGCGGGGCATCGCCTTGGGGCAGCGGGGATGAAACCGACAGCCCGGCGGCCAATGGGCGGGATCGGGCACGGCGCCGGGAATCGGAACTAGCGGTCGGCGCGGGCCCGTCAGCCGCGGAACTGAGTTGAGGAGGCCTTGGGTATACGGGTGGGTCGGTTTGGAAAACAGCGCGCCCGTCTCGGCCTCCTCCACGATGCGCCCGGCATACATCACGGCTACGCGATCCGCATGGCCCGCGACAATGCCCAAGTCGTGGGTGATGAGGAGGATGGCCAGGCCATGGCTCGCTTGGAGTCGGTCGAGGATCTCCAGGATTTGCGCCTGCACCGTCACGTCCAGCGCGGTGGTCGGCTCGTCCGCGATGAGGACCTCGGGTCCGGTCGCGAGCGCCATCGCGATCATTACGCGCTGGCGCATGCCCCCGCTCATCTCGTGGGGATACTGATCGATTCGACTGGCCGGATCGGGAATGCCAACCTCACGCAACAATGCCAGTGCCCGGTCGCGCGCGGCCTTTGGCGTTACCGACTCATGCGCCGCGATCGTCTCGATGATTTGGGCACCCGCGGTGAATACCGGGTTGAGGCTCGTCATGGGATCCTGGAACACCATAGCCAGGTGCTTCCCGCGCATCGACCGGAGCGCGCGCGGGTCCATGGCCAGGATGTCTAGATCTCCGAATCGGAGGCTGCTGCCGGGCTCGATCCGTCCGGGCGACGGTACCAGGCGCAGCAGGGCCAGGCTGGTCAAGGTCTTCCCCGAACCCGACTCCCCCACGAGAGCGAGTGTCTCCCCGCGGGCCAGCGCAAAAGTGACGCCATCGACCGGAGTCGAGGTCCCGGTGTCGGTGGGAAAACTGATCCGGAGGTCGCGAACGGTGAGCAGCGGGTTCATGCCAGCCGCGGATCGGTGGCGGCGCGTAGCGCGTCGCCGAACATGTTGACGGCCAATACGGTCACGACGATCGCGAAGCCGGGAAAGACACTGGCCCAGGGCGCGACAAACAGGGTTTCCTGGGCGTCCAGAATCATGCCGCCCCATGTTGGCGTTGGCGGGCGGACGCCGACGCCAAGATAGGACAACCCCGCCTCGAGCAGGATCACGTTGCCCACGCCGAGCGTCGCCGCGACGAGCAGCGGTCCGGATGCGTTGGGAAGGAGGTGGCGGAGCACGATCCGCATGCGGCTCGCGCCCAGCGCCTCTGCCGCGTGCACGTACGGCTCCTGCTTGATCCGAAGCACTTCGCCCCGAACCAGTCGGCTCGTGCCAAACCACCCGGTCGTGCCGAGTACGACGATGAACGCGGCGAGCGGCATGGCGTCCCACGCAGCGACGACGAGCAACAGGACGAACAATCGCGGAATGGCCAGCGCGCCGTCGACCAGCCGCATAAGAGCGACATCGACCCACCCACCCCAATAGCCGGCAACCAATCCCACAACGGCGCCCAAGGTGATCGACAGCGCAACCGCCACCAACGCAATCGACAGCGAGATGCGGGCTCCGGTCGCGACCCGTGCGAGCACGTCGCGGCTGAGTTGATCGGTTCCGAACCAATGGGCGGCACTCGGCGGCCGATTGGCACCCGCGAGAATGTCGGGTTGGGCCAGCGGATCCGGCAAGAAGAGCGGAGCGACGACAGCCGCAACCACGAGGCCGGTTAACACGAAGACCCCAAGCCGGCCTCGAGATGACGAGACCGCATGCAGCAACACCTCCCGAACAGTGCTCATGTGGCGTGTCGCACCCTGGGGTCCAGCCAGGCGTAGGCCATATCCGTCAGCCATCCACCTCCGACAACCAACGCCGCCGCCAGGAGCGAAGCTCCCATAATGACGGGGTAGTCTCGGCCTGAGATCGCCTTGGCCGTGAGCGACCCCAGCCCCGGCCAATTGAATACATGCTCGACGAAGACCGAACCGGTCACGACGATGGGAAGCCAGAGTCCAAACAGAGTGATCACGGGAAACAGGGCCGTCCGCCAGGCGTGCCGCCAGATGACGTGCCGCTCCGACAACCCTTTGGCGCGGGCGGTCCGAATATAGGGCTCGCGCAGCGCCTCGATCATGGCAGTGCGTTGGTAGCGCATCGTGGCCGCGATACTCACGATCGACAGCGTGAGTGCAGGGAGGACCAGGTGGCGGAGAATATCGAGGGATCGCACCACGACCCCGGCATCAGGCGGCAGCAGGGGGTCGATCATGCCGAGGGCCGGCAGGATGTGCCACCGGATGCCCACGAGCCAGGCGAGGATCAGGCCCAGCCAAAAGGACGGCATTGCGAATGCGGCCAACGACAGCGTCGACAGCCATCGGTCGAGTCGTCCGCCGAGGCGGACGGCCTGCAGGGCACCGAGCCAGATGCCGAGGGTGAAGTTCAACACCAGCACCGTGCCGCCGAGCAGGAGGGAGGCGGGGAGCCGTTGACGAATGAGCGTCGTGACCGGGATGCGGTATTCGATCGACACGCCGAGCTCCCCTCGGGCCAGGCCACTCACGAAGCGCGTGAATTGCTGCGGGATCGGCTGGTCCAGGCCATAGAGCGCCCGGAGGGCGGCAACTTCTTCGGCGCTCATGGGCCGGTCACCCATCAGCCGGGCGAGCGGATCGCCGGGGGTCACGCGCATCAAAACGAACATGAGCACGGCCGCGACCGCGATGGTCACGGCCGCCTGCGCCGTCCGGCCTGCGATCCAGCGCCTCACCGCGCCACGGCGTGGTCGAAAGCCCTGCCCGCGCGCCTCAGGGAGCGACGGTCCATTGGTAAATCGTAGACCACGGGCTCCACGGCGTGAGGGTTACGGTGCCGAAGCGGCGGTGAATGGCGACGACCTTTGCGGGTGCGTAGAGAAAGGCGGCCGGGGCGTCGTCACGGATCTGCAGGAGGACGGTCTTCCAGAGCGGAGCTGGATCGGCGGAAGTCGTCAGCGCCACCGCCATCAGAGAATCGACGCGAGGATCGCAGTAGCCCCCGACGTTCGCATTGGGCACGCCGACGCTCTGGCACGACCAGCTGTTGCGGATCCCGGACGGAGTCGGATCCATGCTCGCGGCAGCGATCTCCATGTCGAAGCGTCCGGCGTTGCGCCGCTCGATGAACACTGGAATGGCGAGGATGGAGAGTTCGACCCGAATACCGATGCCACGGAGCTGCTCTTGAATCTCGAGCCCCATCTGACGCCGGGAGGCGCTCGTCGCGGGGATGTTGAGCGTGAGCGCCAACGGCCTGCCGCCACGATCGAGCACCCCGTCCCGATCGCTGTCCCGCCAGCCGGCCTGGCGCAGGAGCCGGCGCGCTTGGGCCGTGTCGCGTGCCTCGGCCGGGCCCGCTAACCCCCGAATCCAGAAGATTTGTGGTGTAGGGCCGTTGGGCACGTCTCCGAAGTCGCCGAACAACGACCGAGTGATCGCGTGCCGGTTGAGGGCCAAGGTGATGGCGTGGCGAACCCGGGCGTCGCCCAGCACCGGATGGGCTCGGCTGAGGTCGTCCGGCGAGCGCTGATTGAAGAGGAGATATCCAACGATGCTTCCCGGGACCGTGTGGAGTTGGATGTCCTTGTGCCGGCCCAGTCGTTCGAGATTGGACAGCGGCGGGACCACGCCCTCCGACGCATCGGCCTCACCGCTCAACAACATGATCAGGCGGGCGTCTGGCGACTCGGCGGCACGGAAGATGACCCGAGTGATGTGAGGCCGGCCCAAGAAATGATCGGCCACGGCGGTCAGTTCGACGAATTGTCCCGGCACCCGCCGTCCCCATCGATATGGTCCGTTGCCGACGGGCTGTTGGGCGAAGTCGGACGACGCAAACAAGGAATCGGGCACCGTCCCGACCAAATGCGCCGGAAGCGGCTGAACATGAAACACGGCATCGTACAGCTGTTCGTTATAGGCGCGGTCGAATGTGATCACGACGCGGCGGGCTCCCTCCGCGGACACCGAGACAATGTGCCGGATGGCGGGTGCGAGATGTCCGCCGGTGGCGGGATTGCGCGCGCGGGTGAATGTGAACACGACATCCCGGGCGGTGACCGGGACGCCGTCGTGCCACCGTGCGGCGGGATCGAGATCGAAGGCGAGCGTCACGGAATCGCGGCGTTGCCAGCTCGAGGCCAGCTGGGGCACGAAGCCTTCATCGCCGGCGGTGCGAAGGCTTGGTCCCAAAGCGGCAAGCCGGAGAAACAGCAAATCCGCCACGTCCTGATTCCCCGTCCCTGAGATCAGGGTGGGGATTGGCAGCGTCGCCTCCTGCCCAGTGGCGATGACGATGGTCGCGGAGCGTTGTGCGCAGGCGAGTTCAGACCCGAAAACGAGCACACCGACTACGATTGTTGTGCTGAATACCGCGCGGGAGCGTGAGGCCATCGGGCGATCCTTCAAGGAGAGGATGCGCAGGCGCGAGTGGTCGTCGGAAAGATAAGAAGATAAGGGGGACAGCGGGGTGGGTGTGAGAAGCGGGTCACCGATTCCAGGTCCACGCCTCATCGCGGAACTGACCGGTGTACCGCTCCGCTGACGCGCGAAGACGACGCGTGCGCGCTCCATCCGCCGCCGTCCACGGCCCGCGCCATCCGGCCAGGGCCGAATGGATGGCCTCCGCTACTTCGTCAAACGACACGCGTCGGCCGAGTTCCGCGGAAAGCGGTGTGTCGCGGGTGGACGGCGCCCGGTCCGCATCGAGCAACAGCTCGCGGACCGTCTCCTGTGAGTCTTCGAGGAGAATGGAGCCGTGCTGCAGGAAGGCCTCGCCCTGACGCAGTTGGGCGCTCCCGACCACCTTACCCCCGGTCAACATGATCTCCCCCCCCGCCGGGTGGGCGAAGCATGGTCCCGCATCGAGCCCAGCGCTGCCTCGGGGTGATGGGGCGAGCGACGCCGCGGCACCGAGCTGGGCCAGCGCCTCCGCGAGCACGCCATGGATTTCCTGATAGGCGTCCTTCAGCGTGCCGAACTTCGCGGTCGGCGCCGCCACGGCGTAGGTCAGCTCGCGAGCGTGCCAGACTGCCCGGCCACCGGTCGGACGGCGGACCACCGACAGCCCGAGCCGTCGGATACGCTCGCGATCGTATCGGCGTGTGGCGGGCTCGTTCCGCCCGAAGGAAAGGCAGTGGGGTTGCCACCGGTACAGCCGCAGATAGGCGCCGCCGTCTTCCGTGGCCAGATCGAGCAAGGCCCGGTCCAACGCCATGTTGCGCCAACCCGGCTCGCCGTCGGCCTCCACCAGCACGTGGCATCGCATGGCCTGGCCGATCACTCGCTAGACCTCTGCGTAGGCCTCCAGCGGCGGGCACGAGCAGATCAGATGCCGGTCGCCGTACGCGCTGTCGATCCGTCCCACAGCAGGCCACACCTTGTGCTCGCGAGTCTCGGCGCTCGGATACCCGGCACGCTCGCGGGAATAGGGTCGATCCCACGTATCTGAAATGACGTCGGCGATGGTGTGCGGCGCGTAGCTCAGGATGTTGTTACCCGGTTCGGCGCGTCCTTCCTCGATCTCCCGGATCTCTTGCCGAATGGCGATCATCGCGTCGCAGAATCGATCGAGTTCCCGCTTGGGCTCGCTCTCGGTCGGCTCCACCATGAGAGTTCCCGGAACGGGGAAGGACACGGTTGGCGGGTGGAAGCTGAAATCGATGAGGCGTTTGGCGACATCTTCGACGTCGACTCCGGCCGACTTCTTGAATGGGCGGGTATCCAGAATGCACTCGTGCCCAATCAGCCCGGCAGTCCCGCTATACAGCAGCGGGAAGTGTTCCTTGATGCGGTGGGCCATGTAGTTCGCGTTGAGGATCGCAATCCGGGTCGCCTCCGTGAGCCCGTCCGGACCCATGAGGGCCAGATATGCCCAGGAGATGGGGAGGATGGACGGGCTGCCCCACGGCGCCGCCGATACGGTTCCGCACGGCGCTTCCCGGCCCAGCGGCACAACGGGATGATCGGGGAGGTACGGCGCGAGATGCGAGGCCACGGCGATCGGTCCCATGCCGGGGCCGCCCCCGCCGTGAGGAATGCAAAAGGTCTTGTGCAGGTTCAAGTGGCAGACATCGGCCCCGATGTCGCCGGGACGGCAGAGGCCCACTTGGGCGTTCAGGTTGGCCCCGTCCATATAGACCTGACCGCCGTTCGCATGGATGATCTCGCACACCCTTCGGATCCCGGCTTCGAACACGCCGTGGGTGGAGGGATACGTCACCATGAGCGCGCCGAGCGTGTCCCGGTGCTTTTCGGCCTTGGCTTGGAGGTCCTGCATGTCGATGTTGCCGCCCGGATCGGTGGTGACCGGCACCACCGTCATTCCCGCCATGACGGCGCTTGCGGGATTGGTGCCGTGGGCGGACTGCGGAATGAGGCAGGTGATGCGACCGGGCTCTCCGCGGGCGCGATGGTAGGCCCGAATCGTCAGGAGGCCGCAGAACTCCCCCTGCGAGCCGGCATTCGGCTGCAGGCTGACGGCGTCGAAGCCGGTGATCTCGGCCAGTTGGGCCTCCAAGTCCCGGAACAACTCGGTGTAGCCCTGAGCCTGCTCCCGCGGCGCGAAGGGATGCAGCCCTCCAAAGCCGGCCCACGTAATCGGCACCATCTCCGCGGTGGCATTCAGCTTCATGGTGCAGGATCCGAGCGGAATCATTGCTGCGGTGAGTGACAGATCCTTTGCCTCGAGCTGCTTCAGGTAGCGCAACATCTCGGTCTCGCTGCGATACCGATGGAACACCGGGTGAGTGAGATAAGATGTGGTTCGGCGCTGCGCTGCCGGAATACGCTTGGGTACATCGGTCAGGTCGACATCCGCGGGACGCCCGAGAGCGAACGCCGCGAGGAGGTCCGAGAGGTCGGTCTCCGTCGTGGTTTCGTCGAAGGCGACACCGAGGCGGGTCGCGGAGACTTCCCGGAGGTTCATGTTCCGTTCGCGCGCGGCCGCGACGATCTTCTGGACTTGGCCGGCGGCGACGTCGATCGCCACGGTATCGAAGAAGACCGCGTGAGCCACTTCATAGCCGAGTCGTTTGACACCCTCGGCGAATCTGGCGGCGAGCTGGTGCACCCGCTCGGCGATGCGGCGGATTCCTTCGGGGCCATGGTACACCGCATACATGCTGGCAATCACGGCAAGGAGCACCTGGGCGGTGCAGATGTTGCTCGTGGCCTTGTCGCGGCGGATGTGCTGTTCGCGGGTCTGGAGGGCCATGCGCAGCGCGGGCTGGCCACTGCGATCCTTGCTCACGCCGATGATCCGGCCTGGGATCTGCCGCTTGTAGTCGTCGCGCGTGGCGAAGAAGGCGGCGTGCGGCCCTCCGTATCCCAGCGGAACGCCGAACCGTTGCGAATTTCCCACCGCGATGTCCGCACCCCACTCACCGGGAGGCACGAGGAGGGCGAGCGCGAGCAGGTCGGTGGCGGCAGTGACCAGCGCGCCGACGCCGTGCGCCCGATCGCATACCGCTCGAAGATCTTCGACCTTCCCTTCGGTCGACGGGTACTGCACGAGCGCGCCGAACACCGACGCGTCGAACTCGAATGTGGCCGGCGGCGCGACGACTACCTCGATGCCACGCGCCTCGGCTCGGGTCTCGACCACAGCGATGGTCTGCGGGTGACAGCCGGTATCGATCAAGTACCGATGAGCGTCGGATTTGGAAACTGCATGTGAAAGCGTCATGGCCTCCGCCGCCGCTGTCGCCTCATCCAACAGCGACGCGTTGGCGACCTCGAGCCCCGTCAGATCCGAGACCATCGTCTGGAAATTGAGCAGGGCCTCGAGCCGGCCTTGTGCGATCTCTGCCTGGTACGGGGTGTAGGCCGTGTACCATCCCGGATTTTCCAGGATGTTGCGCTGAATTACCGGCGGCGTGAAGCAATCCGAGTACCCCATGCCGATGTACGTTTTGAACACGATGTTCTGGGACGCCATCCGCTGGAGCGCCGCTAACACCTCCTGCTCGGACCGCGCGGGCGGCAGATCGAGGGGGCGACGGTCGCGAATGTCCTCCGGAACCAGCGTGTCGATCAGGCTGTCCAGCGAGTCGTAGCCCATCGCGTCCAGCATCCGCCGGACGTCGTCCTCGCGCGGTCCGATATGCCGGTCAACAAACCGTCCGTCGCCGCGCGGAGCAGGCGTGGCCCCCTCCGACCCGGAGTGCGCTGATGATGAACGGCCGGTTTCTTCAGTCGTCGTTGCCATGAATGGTCTGCGTCCTTGTGTGCAAACGCCCCGAGGTTTGGTCCCCCGGGGCGTTGGTTCGTGCCAGACGTGATCACCGCGGGGTGCTCACTCTCCAATGTGCTGGCTGTATGCCTCGGAGTTGAGGAGGGCGTCGAGTTCGCTCAGCGCGCTCAGCCGGATGCGAACCATCCAGCCATCTCCGTACGGGTCCGCGTTGACGACCGCTGGGTCGGCATCGATCGCGCCGTTCACCTCCGTGACCTCGCCAGATGCCGGGCTGAAGAGCTCCGACACCGCCTTCACCGCCTCGATCGTGCCGAAGACCTGCCCCTGGTCGAACTCCTCTCCCACTTTGGGCAGGCTTACGAACACGATGTCACCCAATTCGCCCTGCGCGTAATCGGTGATCCCGATTTCGATCAGGTCGTCGTCGATCTTTCTGACGTACTCGTGCTCCTCGCTATAGAGGAGATCATCCGGCACGTTGGACACGCGCGCTCCCGGTTTGGTTTTGCGGGGGAGAGAATACGTGGGAGCGAGGCCGAAATCAAGCGCCCGCGTTCACTTTGGTGACGAGGGCGTCCCACACCTCCCGCACACGGCCCTCGAGGGCCTCGAGGGTCCCGGCGTTGTCAATCACGATGTCGCTCCGCCGCCGCTTCCGGTCGGCGGGATCCTGCGAGGCGATAAGACGATCCGCCTCGTGGGGGGTGAGGCGGCGAAACGCGACCAGGCGCCGGCGCCGGGTGGCCGGCGGAGCATCCACCAGAATGATGACGTCGAATTCGTCCTCCCATCCCGCCTCGAACAGGAGCGGGATGTCGCTCACCACGATCCGAGCCCCGCTGGCCTCGGCCTCGGCCAGCCGTTCACCGTGCAGTCGCTCGACGGCGGGATGGATGATCGCGTTGAGATCGGCCAGGGCGGCCGGATCACCCATGACCCGACGGCGCAGCCTGGCCCGGTCGAGCTGCCCGTTGGGCATCACCATCTCCGAGCCGAATTGGGTTGTGATGTCCCCGAGCAGGGGCGAGCCGGGCTGCTCGACTTCCCGCACCAATTGGTCCGCATCGATGATGATCGCGCCAAGCCCGCGCAGCTGATCGACCACGACGGACTTCCCGGCCGCCACGTTTCCGGTCAGGCCGACCTTCAGCATCCGGACCGGCTAGAGGAGGGCAGTCTGACTCTCGTCCCGGGCCGGCACCCGGTGGCAGTGCCGGCAGCGGGCTTCGTAGGCCTCTTGTCCGCCCACCATGATGGTGGGGGAGTTGTACGGCGCCGGCTTGCCGTCGATGAGCCGCTGGTTCCGGCACGCCAGGTCGCCGCAGACCACGCAAATGGCCTGGAGCTTATCGACGGTCTCGGCGATGGCCATGAGATGCCCCATGGCCCCGAAGGGCTCGCCGCGGAAGTCCGTGTCGGTGCCCGCCAGAATGACTCGCACCCCGCGGGACGCCAGGTCGGTCGCTACGGGCACGATTCCCATATCGAGAAACTGTGCCTCGTCAATGGCGACGAGCTGCGTCTCCGGTCGGACCAGACGCATGATTTCCGATGACGTATCGACGGGGGTCGCTTCGAATTCCCGGCCGTCATGGCTGGTAACGCTGTACAGGCCGGCGTAGCGGGCGTCGAGATGGGATTTGAAGACCTGAACCGTCCGCCGCGCGATGATGGCCCGACGGACGCGCCGGATCAACTCCTCGCTCTTGCCGCTGAACATCACCCCGCTTACGACTTCGATCCATCCGGGATGACTGCCGTGGTACATCGGTCGATTCTCCCCGCTCGAGCGCCGCGGGAGGTTAGCGCGTGACGAGCCGCCGGTCAAGCAGACGCTTGCCATGGGGCTGGCAACCTCGCGATATTGCTGGTGTGGCGCGGGTTTCCCGCTGCCGCAGCATTGCGATCCCATCGTGTCCGCTCGCCATCTCAAGGAGTTCTCATGAACAAGACGGAAATGGTAGCAACAGTCGCGAAGAAGCTCGACACCTCGAAGGCGCACGCCAACGAGATCGTCGATACCTTCTTCGCCAAGAACGGTATCATCACGTCGACGCTGAAGAAGGGTGGCAAGGTCCAGCTTCCGGGGTTTGGCAACTTCGAGACCCGCAAGCGCGCCTCCCGTCAGGGCCGGAACCCGCAAACCGGCAAGACCATCACCATCAAGGCAGCGACCGTCCCAGCGTTCCGGGCCGGCAAGGCCCTGAAGCAGGCGGTCAACAAGGGTCGCTAGGGCCGATCTTCACCATCGTCACCCTCTGTTGAGGGATACGGGCCACCCCGCTGGGTGGCCCGTTGGCGTTTCAGCGGCGGCGACTCTGCGCGCGATCCAGGTGGGCGCTCACCCGCTTGCGTCTGAGGAGCTTGCCATTCATCGCTGCGATGATCGCCTCGGCGTCACTGGCCGGAATCTCGACCAGCGCGTGGGTATCCTTGACTTCGATCCGGCCGACCACCTTCCGGTCGACCCCGATCTCCTTGGTGAGCACTGCAACCAGGTCGGCCACCGTGATCCCGTCCTTCCGGCCGGCGGACACGAACATCCGGGTCGTCGCCGGAACAGGCTCCGTGGCGGCGGCTGGTGCTGCCGCCTGTGCCTGCGGTGCCTCGCTCCAAAGGTGGTAGAGCGCCGCTGCCACCCGGACAGAATCGAACCGATCGAACAACGGCGCGAGCGTGAGGACTGCCCCGTCGAGCGGCGTCCGAGCGATCAGGTCTGCGACCGAGGCGCGCCGGGCTGCCGCTTCGTCCCGGGCCGCCTCGAGCGCTCCGGGCAACCGCAGTGGCCGGTCCTCGACCCCGAGCGCTTCGACGTAGTGCCCCGCGATTGGCGGCACCAACAAGACTCGGCTACCGGTTGCCGCCCACCCCCTGAGCCGGCGTGGCGTGGGCAAATCATAGGCGACCACGACCTCGGCCTCGGGAGGGTCGTCGTGGAACAGCGTCACCCCAGCCATCATCCCGGCCAGTGCCAGCCTTGCCTCCTCCCGGGCGGCTGACGTCGCGGTCCACACGGCACACCGGTCCGGATCCAGCAACGCCAGCGTGTCCCGAAGGGCTTCGCCCCTGCGATGCCACGGGACCGAGACGGTCCGGACGGGAGGAGGTGAGGGAACGGAGTCCTCGGGTCTCATCCCAACGGTGAGAGCCCGCCAGGCATGTCGCTCGATCACGGCCGCCGCTCGCTCCGGCGCGGCAGTGTAGATCAACCGCTGGCAGTCGCCTGAGACGTCAGCCATGAGATCCTGCAGGAGGGCATCGCCCTCCCAGACCTCGGGCCAGGCAAGCAGCAGGGTCTCGAGTTCGCTCGCTCGAAGCATCGAGCGCGCGAGGAGCTCGCGGGCGCGTGCGGGGGTTGTCAGGAGTATCGGGACGGGCTGGTCGCTCGGAATCCTGGTCCGCGGCGTGTCGGGAATGGCGAGGAAAGAGGATTCCGAGGTGGGAGCAAGCCGGGCCAGGAGCCAGGCCAGCTCTTCGAGCATAGTCGGGTGGGCGAGGACGAGCGACGTGGGCGTGGCCGCTTGGCGTCGCTCCGCGAGCAGGGCGAGAGCAGGGGCGGCATACGCTGCCGACGGCGGGGAAACCACGACCAAATTGTGCTTTCGCCTGATGGTCGGCACGGCATCACCTGCGAAGGCTTCTTCCAGCTGCCATCCGATCCGATCGAGCGCCGCGCGCTCCGATCCCGTTGGGATCGATTCCCTATCCGTCATGCTCCACCTCGGTTGTCAAAAAGCCGTAGTCGCGCGAGTGCGCGATGAAGCTACGTCAGTGCCCGCGCCGCCGCTACCTGGTCGCCTCTGTGATGGAGTTGACACTCCTCGCGCGACCGAGGAGGTTTCGAGCGCCAATTCTCCTTCACTCGGCCTCAATCGGCTCATGCCCATGCCCGATCCGCTCTCGTCAAACCTCGCCTACATCACGGCCTCTCAGACGGTCGCCATCTCCAACGAGGCGACTCGCCGGAAGGCCGCGGGCGAAGACGTCTTCGATCTTTCGGTTGGCGAGCCGGATTTCGACACGCCGAGCGTCGTCGCGCAGGCCGGCGTTCAGGCCATCCAGCGTGGTATGACCCACTATCCCCCCAACGTCGGAATTCCCGAGCTGCGAGCGGCCGTGGCTCTGCACCTGTCCCGTCTGAGCGCGGGCCGTCCCATCAACGCTGATCATATCATCGTCAGCACCGGCTCGAAGCAGGCGCTCTTCAATGCGTGCTTTGCCCTCTTCGGCCCCAAGGACAAGGTCCTCATTCCGGCGCCGGCCTGGGTGTCCTTCCCCCAAATCGTGCGCCTGGCGCGGGCAGAGCCCGTGCTCGTTCCCGGCGACGTCGAGTGGGGTCTCAAGGTGAACGTGGCCGACTTGGACCGGCAGGCCGACGGCCTGACCCGTGGCCTGATTCTCAATTCACCCTGTAATCCAACCGGTTCGGTCTACACGTTGAGCGAGTTGCGCGCCATCGCCGAGTGGGCGCACCGCCGGAACATCTGGATCATTTCCGACGAGATCTACCGGCGGATACACTACGGGTCGGGTCCGGCGCCGTCGCTGTTGGATCTTCCCGACGAGCTGCTCGAACGAGTGGTGATTACCTATGGAGCGAGCAAGGCGCATGCAATGACGGGCTGGCGCATCGGCGTGGCGCTCGCGCCTCCGGACGTCATGCGTGCAATGGCGGCCATCCAGTCGCACACCACCACCGGTGCCAATCATCCGGCGCAGTGGGCCGCCGCGACCGCGTTTAGTGATGAACGGGCCGACCAGGCCGTGGAGGCAATGGTGGTCCAGCTCGCGCGCCGACGTGAATCGCTCGTGACGCGTTTCCGGACAGAGGCACCGGGCGTCGAATTCGTTGAGCCGCACGGCGCGTTCTATCTCTTCTTCCGAGTGGACGGTTTCGAGGGCCCGGTTCAGACTGGGCAGGCCTTCTGTGAGCGGCTGATGGAAGAGCACGGCGTGGCCCTGGTTCCTGGTGCCGCCTTTGGAGACGATCGGTGGGTGCGGCTGAGTTATGCCGTCTCGGATGTGGACCTGGAGGCCGCGCTCGAACGCGTCATCCCGTTCATTCAGCATCTTGCAGGGTCACGTGGCACCTAATCGCACCGCAGTCCGAGTCAGGCGAGGGCAGAGCACGCTGCTTCGCCGCGCGATGGCCGAGCGCGGGTTGAGCCCGGCGACGTGGCTACCGGAGGCAAGCGAAGGCCGGGTTGTTGAGGCAACGATTCAGCCTGCGCGGCTCATCGAGGACCCGGAGCTCAGAACTCACGCCGTGGGCTCGGCCCAGGCCTGGCCCGGGCTGGTGGCCTTCCTTGACGGCATCCAGCGCTACCACATCGTCGGATACCTCGGCAGCACGCCACTGGTGGAGGCCCGGGTCGCGGCGGCGGTTCGGGTGCGCCGTGACCGCCGCCTCACGACGGCAGGATGGGAGCAGGAGCGGCTGATGCTGGGTCGGCCCGACGTGCTGCGCGCGGTCGAGGACCTGCTCGAGGATGCGCGACCGGTCGTGCTGCCCGACGACGAGCCGGGACATCCTGTGGTGGACCTCGAGGCGGCCCGCCGCGCGATCGATCGGGAGCGGGGGGCCTTGGAACTCCGAGTGGGCGACGCCTATCGGCAACAGGATGAGGGGTGGTTGGTGGTAGACGGCTCGCTGGCCGAGAGCCCGCAGTGGGCGGCCGCAGCGCGCATGATCGGGGTCTCGAAGAGCCATGCAACGTTGCCCTTCGCGGGCCGGGACCAAGTGGTGTACCTGGAACTGCCATATGGGAACCGCTCGTCGGTGTTCGCGCCCCAGTCCCACGCAGTCGCTCCGGTATATTCCTGGGCCTTGAGGCTCTGGCCGTGGGAAGGCCGGGATCTGTTTCACGGGTTGATCCGGGTCGAGACCGCTCCAACCCGCGAGGCGTTGGACGCGGCCGATCAGATCGGTCGTTGGCTCGTGGCGGAGCGCGCACCGATCGGCACACCGGATCCACGATGGGATCGCTTGTTGTATGGCATTCACGATGTTGAGGTATATCTCAAGTCCCGTATGGTCTGAAAGAAGTACAAATGTCACGAGAGCAGGATGAAGTGATTCCGGTCGGTCGCGTGGTGGCGACGGAACTCAAGCCGTCTACTCCGCATCAATTCTATTTCTGGACGGCGCGGCAATCGCCGGTCGGCATTGGGGCCATCGTGCGAGTTGCGACGGTCGAGCGATTGGTCTATGGCGTGGTGACCGATGGGTACGCGTATTCCGATCTCATGACACCGCTGGACGACGTCATCGGAGCCGACGGCGATCCCGCGGCGGTCGATGCCCACCCGACCGAGCGGGCCGAGATCCGACTGTACGCCGCCGCGGTCCTCCGCCAGGAGCCTGCCGAGCCGCTCCAACCCGTACCGATCGGCGACGTGTTCCTCGCCACCGACATCGACGTGATCGCCGCCCTCCGCATGGACGCCTACACGGAGGGAGAGCGGGCGACGAAGCTTCCGATCGGCGTGTACCACGCGGCGGGCCTGCGTGCTCCCGTGTATCTCGACGCCGACTTCCTGCTCGGCCCGGAAGCCGCGCATCTCAATATCTCCGGGGTGTCGGGCCTCGCGACCAAGACCAGTGCCGTGGAATTCCTGTTGACGAGCATCTTCCAGACCTTTCCGGCGCATAAGGGCAGCGTGGCCGCGGTGTGTTTCAACGTGAAGGGTCCGGACCTCTGTTTCCTCGATCAACCGGGCGAGCTGTCCGCCGAGGACTTGGAGCTCTACGCGAAGCTCGACCTCGAGGCGGAGTGCTTCCAGTCGGTGCGCTACTTCGCGCCCTATAAGGCCGATGGCGTCAACCTCAACACCCTCCGCACCAACCGGGCCTTATCCGGCAACACGGAACCGTTGGTCTGGGGGCTCCGCGAGGTGCTGGACTTCGCCGAGGTGCTCCTCAATCGGGATGATATCGATGCCAAGGCGGACGCGTTCATCGATTTCCTGGCGGATCGCGTGGTCGGCAAGGAGTACGTCGACACCACCCTACGGCAAGAGCCGTTTCGGGTACAGACGTTTGCCGACCTGAACGATTTCTTCCGCGCGATTTTCGATTACGCCGAAGCGCTTGGTCGTGGGGAAGTGTGGCGTACACACCACCTGGCGACGATCCGCAAAGTGCGCAATCGCCTCAGCAATATCAGCACACGATCAAAGGGCCTGGTGACCGATGACGGCGTGGTGAACGACCTCCCGTGGGGCGAATTCCAGGATCGCAGCGTGCTTTGCATCGATGTGGCAGGCCTCGACCCGTTAGCCCAGGACCTGGTCTTTGCCAGAGTGGTTTCCAAACTCAGGGAGCACTTGGAACGCCGCGATCTGGGCGTCGATCATATCATCGTCTTCGTCGACGAGTTGAACAAGTACGCGCCCGCGGATGGGCCGGACACCTACGTGCGGAGGATGCTCCTGGATTTGTCGGAGCGCGGCCGCTATCTGGGACTGGCCCTCTTCTCCGCGCAACAGTTCCGATCGCAAGTGCACCGCCGAGTGGTTGGCAACGCCGGCACGTCGATCTTCGGTCGGATGGACATGGACGAGTTGGCGACACCGGGGTACTCCACCGTCACGCCGGCCACCAAGAGCAAGCTCGCCACCATGCCCAAGGGCGAACTCATGGTCCGCCACCCCCATTTCACCCAGCCCATCTTCGTGCGCTTCCCCAGACCCGCCGTCATGACCGGCCGGGACGGGATCGAGCGGTTCCCGCCCGAGCAGGATCTGAGCTTGGCCGAAGCCGTCCGCCGGCAGCTCCAGGCACTGGACCGGCACCTGTCCGCGGCCGATCTGGCGGGGCTCATTGAGGGGCGGCGCGACGTCGATGTCCGGCGGGCCGTCCACGCTACCCGGCAGGCCCGTCCCGAGAACGTGCTGGCCTTCTTCCGTTCCTGCTTGGGCCGGGCCGTACCGCTCGAGGTCGCACCGCCTCAGAGGGGAATCCCCGCGGTCAAGCGCAGCTCGGATCCGTACGCGCCCTAATCGGCTTGCTTCGGGCGCCGGGACGCGCCATTCTCCCCTAGTGAAGATCGCTCATTTAGCCGACATCCACCTTGGATATCGGCAGTTCCATCGGCAGACTCCCGCCGGGATCAATCAACGCGAAACGGACGTCGCCAATGCCTTCCGTGCCGCGGTGGACGGCGTCATCCGGGCCCGCCCGGACGTCGTGATCATCGCCGGCGATCTGTTTCATTCCGTCCGTCCGAGTAATGCCGCGATCCTCTTCGCGTTTCATCAGTTCCAGCGTCTGCGCGAAACCTTGCCGGACGCGCCGGTGATTCTGGTGGGCGGCAATCACGACACGCCCCGGTCGGCCGAAACGGGTTCCATCCTCGAGCTCTACACCCAACTGGGCGTGCACGTGGCCGCCCAGCAGCCGCTGCGCCTTCACTTTGCCGAACTCGATCTCTCGGTCCTGGCGGTCTCGTATGAGGCGCTCATGGGTTCGGAGCGGCCGGTGTTGCGTCCCGACGGGAGTGCGCAGCATCAGGTCTTGGTCCTGCACCGCGAGATCGAGGGAGTACTGCCGGTCAATCGCGCGAGCATGCTGCACGAGGCGGGCGCATTGCTCCGCCAGGAGGACATCGGGCCCAAGGAGTGGAGTTACGTCGCCCTGGGCCACTATCACGTCCAGCATGAGGTTGCGGCGAACGAGTGGTATGCCGGAGCGCTGGAATACGTGACCATGAACCCGTGGGGCGAGCTCCGAGATGAGTCCGAGCGCGGCCTCCGCGGCAAAGGGTGGCTGTTGGTGGAGCTCGATGGCACTCGTGTCCGGGCCGAGCGCCAGCCGGTGCCCGGTGTCCGCCATCTCATCGATCTCGATCCGCTCGATGCGACCGGCCGGAGTGCCGAGCAGTTGAGCGCCGACATCGAGGCGCGTGTCCGGGCCCCCGCAGAGGGATTGGATGGCAACATCGTCCGGTTGGTCGTGCGAAACGTGCCGCGCCACGTCGCCCGTGAGCTGGATCATGCGGCGATCCGATCCTACAAGGCTGAGGCGTTGCACTTCCACCTCGACCTGCGTCGCCCGGAAGCGTCCCGGCGCGTGGGGGTGGGTGGCCCGGGGCGGCGGCAAACGCTGCCGGAGCAGGTGGAAGACTATCTCACCCGTCGTCCGCTGCCGGCTGAAATCGATCGGGCCGCCTTCGTCCGGGCCGGCCTGGACCTCATCGAAGCAACCGAACGCGAGCTCGCCGAGTAGCATGCAAATCCACCGGCTCCGCTTGCTGAACTTCCGGCAACACGAGGATACTCAGATTGCCTTCGGCGCCGGGCTCACGGGCATCGTCGGTCCGAACGGCTCCGGAAAGACCACCCTGCTCGAGGCCATTGCCTACGCTATCTACGGCACGCCAGCGGCGCGCGGTACGCGAGACTCGCTCCGTCGCCGGGGGGCGCCGCCACGGTCTTCGGTTCGAGTCGAGCTGGACTTCACACTCGGCCCGCATGAGTACCGGGTCATCCGAGGCCTGAACACCGCAGAGCTCTATCAGGACGGCGAGCCCGCGCCGATTGCAAACTCGATCGGCACGGTGACGGAGAAACTGACCCGGTGCCTCGGGATGACGCGGGAGGAGTTCTTCAACACCTACTTCACCGGGCAGAAGGAACTGGCCGTCATGGCCGCGATGTCGGCCCCGGATCGCGCCCGGTTCTTGTCCCGTGTGCTGGGCTACGAGCGGCTGAAGATGGCGCAGGACCGGCTCAAGGTGACACGATCGGGCCTCAAGGCCCGGCATGAATTGCTCGAGGCAGGACTCCGCGACACTGCGGAGCTGGATGCCGAGGATGATCAGGCGCAGGCAAGACGAACGGCCGCCAAGAAGGCGCTGATCGAATCGGAGAGCCAAGCCACCAAGGCCGAAGCGCATCTGACCGACATGATGCCACGGTGGGAGACGGTCCAGAAGCTCCGGGAGACGGTGTTGTCCTTGGACGGCGAGCGCCGCGTTGCCGAACATCATGTCGACGCTGCCCGCGAAAAGTTCAGCGTGCTCGACCGGCAGTTGATCGAGGCACTCGCCGCGCGAGAGAAATTGACTGATCTCACGCGGCAACTCGACGTGCTCGGCCCACTGGGGACCGAGCTCGAGGCGCTCAATCAACAGGCGGACCGCTTCGCCGCCCGCAAGGGCTACGAAGCGCAGCGCCAGGACAATCAGGCCCGGCTCGAGCGCGTGCGGGAGCGGCTCGGACGCATTCCCCCGCCGGAAACCCTCGAGGCCGCTGGGCGCCGCGTCGAAGAACTGAAAGTTGCAGGTCAAAGCGCAACGGCCGAGGCCGAGTCCAAGCGGACCGTGTGGGTTCGTGACGCCCAGGAAGCCCAGACCAAGCGCCAGACCCTGCTCGATCAGTACAAGGATGTGACCGAGCAGCGGGAGCGTATTCTCGAAGCGGGTGCCGAGGGTGCCTGTCCCACATGTTCGCGGCCGCTTGGCCAGGACTATGAAGTGGTGTTGGGACTACTCGATCGGCAACTCGAGGCCATTCGAAACAACGGCAATTTCTACCGGCAGCGGATCGAGCAGCTCGCCGACGTCCCGACGGATGTCCAAGAGGCCGAGCAGCGTCGAGATGCCCTTGAACGAGAGGCGTCCGATGCCAAGGTCGAGGTCCAGCGATTGGCGGACCTGGTCGACGAACTCCCGGTCCTCACCAAGGAGCGGGAGGCGCTCGAGGTGAAGATGGCTGAGGTCAAGGCGCTGCTGGACTCGTCCCCGACCGTGTACGATCACGAACGCCACCAGGCCGTGCGCGATCAGTTGAAAGCCCTCGAGCCCGTCGCTCTCGAAGCGGAGCGCATGAAGGTGACGGCGGAACGTGCGGAAGGCCTGGTTGTCGAAGCGGAGCAGGCGGAGCGGGAGCTGAGCCAGCGTGAGACGGAATTCAAGGAGCTGACGGAGCGGCTTGCGGGTCTCGGGTTCAAGGAGGCCGACTACGCGGCAACACAAGCCGCGCTGGACGCGGCGCGAACACGGCGCCACGAGGCGGAGAAAGATGTGGTCCGCACACGGACGGAGCTGGCGGCCGCGGAAGAGGCTGTCGCAGCCGTCGAGCGGCGCCGGCGCGAGCGAGCCGAGCTCAGCCTCCGCGCCAAGCAGGCGGCTGCCGATCTTCTGCTCTACCAAGAGCTCGACCGCGCCCTGACCGATCTTCGCACCGATCTCAACGCCACACTCCGGCCGGAGCTGTCAGACCTGGCCTCGGTGTTCCTGCGAGAGCTGACCAATGGTCGGTATTCGGACTTGGAGCTCGACGAAGACTATGTGGCGACGATCCTGGAAGATGGCGAGGCCAAGCGCGTCATCTCGGGCGGGGAAGAGGACGTGGCCAACTTGGCGCTCCGCTTGGCGATCAGTCAGATGATCGCCGAGCGCGCGGGTCAACCACTCTCGCTCCTGGTGTTGGACGAAATCTTCGGCTCGCTCGACGAGGAACGACGCGCGGCCGTCGTCGAGCTTCTGCGGGGCCTGGCCGACCGGTTCCCGCAGGTCATCCTCATCACGCACATCGAATCGGTCAACGAAGGATTCGATCGCGTGATTCGGGTCGAGTTCGATGCGTCACGGGGCGTGTCGGTCGTGAGGGAACCCGCCGCCGAGGAGTTGGCCCATGCCGCGGCCTAAGCGGCAGCTCGTGCAGGGGCCCGGTCCAGCGACGGTGGCCGACATTGAGCCCTTGAATGATCTGTTCTCGCGCTCGTTTACCGACCGATACCGGCGCGATGGGATGGCCGGCGTGCGCGTCCCGCGTCTCAATCCCGAGATCTGGCGTTATGCGATCGAGGACGCTGCCGACGGTGCCATGCTATGGCGCGACGCCGGCGGGCAGATTATCGCGTTCAATGTGGTCCACCGGTCGGGCTCCGAGGGGTGGATGGGACCCTTGGCGGTGCGTCCGGACCGCCAGAGTGAAGGGCTCGGCAAGCAAATCGTGCAAGCGGGAATCGATTGGCTCATGCGGCAGCGGGTTTCGACCATCGGGTTGGAGACCATGCCGCGAACCGTCGAAAACATCGGTTTCTACAGCCGCCTCGGCTTCATCCCCGGCCATCTGACCATCACGGTGGTCCGGGACGTGGTGCGGCGCCAGCGGGCGCCGGGAGTGTTGTTATCGTCGCTTGGTAAGCGCGAGGAGGCGGTGGTGTCCGAATGTCGCCGCCTGACCAACTCGCTTGCCCGCGGGACCGATTACACCCGTGAGATCGAATTGACCGCCCGGCTCGGCATCGGGGATACGTCCGTCGTAACCCGTGAGGGTGCCGTCACCGGGTACGCCCTGTGGCATTCGGCGCCGCTCGCTGAAGGTCGCGCTCGCGACGAGTTGCGGGTGCTCAAGGTGGTCGCCGCAGACCTTGCGGTGTTCGAACAGCTCGTCGTTGACGTGCAGGCCCGTTGTCATGCCGCCCGTATGCGGCGCGTCAGCATTCGCTGCCCATCCCGGTATGCCGACGCATACCGGCTGGTATTCGATCATGGATTCCAGACACACTGGACCGACTTGCGGATGACGCTGGAATCGTACGGCGAAGTCCTGCCGCGGACGGGGGTCGTGTTTTCCAATTGGGAGATCTGACGCGTCACGCGCGCAGGGCCCACCATCGGACCAGGAGTACGGCGCCAAGGGCAAGCAGGAGATGCACGGCGCCGATCCCGACTGGCACGACGAAGCCAACCACGACCCACGCCGCAAGGCAGACGAGAGCAATCGCGAGTGTCGCATTCATAGGACAGTCCGAGTGATGTTATTGACGCGTTGCCACCCGGGTCATATCTTAGTTTGTCAGAACGGTAATGGGGAGACACAATTATTGAGCCAACAGTCCGATCGCGGGCCCGAATACCGAGGTTGATGTCATGCCCCTACGGGGGAAGGCAGATGTCTAGGCGAGGGTGCCAAGCAATTCGATCCGGGCTTCAATAATCCTCTTCGTTGCCGTTCGACCAGATTGCGCCGATCGTCCTGGTCGGCGCTTTTTGTTCGTATCGTATCCACATTCTCATTCCAGCGAGGCGCGATGCCGACCTGCACCGTAACGCGCCGAGTGCACTTCAATGCCGCGCACCGGCTCCATAACCCCGCGCAGTCCGACGAGTGGAACCGGAAGACGTTCGGCGCGTGTAACAATCCGAATTATCATGGACACAACTACGAGCTCGAGATAACGGTCGGGGGGGACATCGACCCTGCAACCGGCTATGTCCTCGATATCAGCGTGCTCAAAGCCATTGTCGATGAGCGGGTTGCTCAGGTCCTCGACCACAAGAATCTCAATTTGGACGTCCCCTGGTTCCGGGACCATATTCCATCCGCGGAAAACATTGCAGTGTTCTGCTGGGATCAGATCGCGCCCCGGCTTCCGGCCGGGCATTTGGTCCGAGTGCGACTCTGGGAAACCCCGAGGAACTATGTCGATTATCGAGGAGCGTGAGCGCAAGACCTCCATGCCGCTGCCCATCTCGGAACACGTGCACCAGATGATCCTGGCGTTGGGTGAGGATCCACAGCGCCCGGGTCTCCTGAAGACCCCGGAGCGGGTCGATGCCGCGTTACGCTGGCTGACGCAGGGCTACACCATGTCCGTGGCCGACGCGGTGGGAGACGCGGTGTTCGAGGAGGCGCACGAAAGCATGATCATGGTGCGCGACATCGAGCTGTACTCACTCTGCGAACATCACATGCTGCCGTTCTTCGGCCGCGCCCATGTGGCCTATGTCCCCAACGGACGCATCGTCGGACTCTCCAAACTGCCACGGTTGGTGGACATCTTCGCCCGCCGGCTCCAGGTCCAGGAACGGATGACCGACCAGATCGCCGATGCCCTCATGGGCGTGCTCAATCCGCGCGGCGTCGGCGTGGTCATCGAAGCCGCCCACCTCTGCATGATGATGCGGGGCGTCCAGAAGCAGAATTCCAAGACCGTGACCAGCGCCATGCGCGGCATCTTCAGGGACGATCCCAAGACCCGAGAGGAGTTTCTGAGCCTGGCCCACGGGGGCATCTTCAGCGAGTGAGCGACCTGACCAACCGGATGGCCGTGGTGACCGGCGCATCCCGCGGGATCGGTGCCGCGACCGCCCAGCTCCTCCGGGCTCGGGGCGCGCGGGTCGTCGGCCTCGCTCGCTCCCTGACCCCCCGGCTGGACGAACAGTGTTGGGATGTGCCGTGTGACCTGACCGATGCCGGTGCGCTCGCTCGAGCCGCTCAGGCCGTGCTCCACGACTGGGGCGCGCCAGACATCCTGGTGAGCAACGCCGGGGCCTTCCTCCTCCGGCCCTTCGAGGACACGCGGCCGGAGGATCTCGAGACCCAGATCGCCACCAACCTGCGGGTGCCGTTCGCGGTGGCCCAGGCCTTCCTGCCCGCCATGCGCCGCGCGGGAGGCGTTGTGATCCACGTTGGGAGCGTTGCGGACCATGTGGGGTTTCCCGAGAACGCCGCCTACGCCGCCTCCAAGTTCGCCCTCCGTGGGCTTCACGAAACGCTGGTCGCCGAGTATCGGGGCAGCGGCATTCGGTTCTGCCTGGTGTCTCCGGGGCCAACCGATACCGCCGCGTGGGACCCGGTCGATCCGGATCACCGCGACGGGTTCATCCCGCGTGCCCGCATGCTCCGCCCGGACGATGTCGCCGAGGCGATCGCCTTCGTCGCCGCCCGGCCCCCCCACGTGCAGGTCGACTGGCTCCGACTCGGCCCGGCTTGACCATGCGCCCGCACCCATGTTGAATGGAACCATGAAACCCCTCGCCGTCCTCGGCCTGCTCGTCTCCCTGGCGGCTCAGGCCCAGTCCCAGGCCTCACTTCCCGCGCTGCCGGACCCGGACGGGTTCGGTCTCCACGTGCTGGAGGTCGCAACCGATCCTCGTAACGGCGTCTGGGTCGGGACCTATGGGCACGGGATCTACGCGCTGCGGCCCGGCTCCACTGAGTGGGAAGCGATCCGCCACGATACCACGGCGACGTCCATCTCGTGGGATTTCGTGCACGCGATCGCCTTTGGGCCCCGGGGACAGATTTGGTACGGCACGATCGGTAATGGCTGGGGACTGTCACTCGACGGCGGCAAGACCTGGCGGAACTGGACCTTTCAAGAACTCGGTCCGGAGTGGCAGTATGTTGCTCCGTCGGGAATCGTTACCTCCGGTGATACGACGTGGGTAGCAACCGCCGACGGCATTCAGTTCACGACCAACGACGGGACCTCGTGGACCGCCATCGTGGATTCCACAGGACCCGTCTCACTTGGGCCCGCCGACACCGCGCTCAGGCTCCTGCCCAATGAATACGTGCAACGCATATCGGCGACGCGGCGCGGCCTCGTCATCTCGGCGCTCGGGGGCAACGTCCGCCTGCGGCGCGGACGAGCGGGGGAGTGGCAATCTCAGCGCCTCTCGTTTGCACCGTTTGCTCCGCTCAACGGTGCCCTGATCGGTGGCGCCCTGATCAAAGGGCGCCCGTGCGGACTCCGCCCCGCTGCCGACACGGTGCCGTGTATCAATCGTAGAGCGCCGTCCGCCGGAACGCCCCGGTGGCCCCAGACGAACTGGTTCATCCGACCGATCGCGCCGGAATACAACGATAAGATCGATCAGACCTACCGGTACGGGTCGACCATGGGCGGCAACTTCCAGGAACACCAGGGCGTCGAATTCAACGACCCCGACGGCACACCGGTCCGTGCCATCGGCTCCGGGGTCGTGGCCTATGCCGGGCCGGCGGAGGCAGGCGCGCTCACGGTTGCCATCCGACACGACACGACGCTGAGCGCCGATCGTGCGCGCCGCCACATCTTCTCGACTTACTATCACAACTCGGAGCTTCGCGTGCGGGGAGGACAGCGGGTGAGCGCCGGAGACGTGATTGCCATGGTCGGAAACACCGGCCGGGCCACCAACGACCATCTCCATCTGGAAATCCATGCGGCCCCGACCACGGATGTCCGATCAATCGTCGACTCCCTCGAGCGTTTCCCGGCCTTCACCACCAATCCCGAACTCTGGTTGAAGCCGCTGCCGGGAACGGGCACTGTTGCCGGGCAGGTGTTGGACCACGCCGGCCGGTTGGTAGCCCAGGCCCGCATTTACGGCATCGTGAAGCTGGAGCCGCCGGAGACGCCGCTATCCTTTGTGGAGACCTACGGCACCCACGCGCACCCCCATCCACTGTATCTCGAGAACTTCGCGATCGGTGATGTGCCGGAAGGGACCTACGTCCTGGGGACCGAGATAGCGGGCCGTCAGGTCTACCGTGAGGTTGTGGTCGAGGCCGGGAAACTGACCTGGGTCGTGTTCAAGCCCTAGGCTGCGAGCAGCCGCTGCCTGGTCGAGACCGCTCTGTTCATCGAACTCACTGACTTACTGCGCTGCCCGGCGGACCATGCCGAGCAATTCCTCGTGCTGCTTCCGGACACGATGGCCGAGCGGTCGGTCCAATCCGGACGCCTCGGCTGCCCGGTGTGTGGCAAGACCTACGCAATTGCGGATGGCGTGGCCCGTTTCGATGCACCGCCACCCGTCGCCGTGACCGACTCCGTGCTGACCACCACGGCGCTCGAGGCTCTGGTAGGGCTGTCCGGCCCTGGGGGGTATGTGGCGCTGGTCGGCGTGGCTGACGCCCTCTGCCGCGGTCTCGCGGATCGGATCGATGGGGTGCACCTGGCCAGCATCAATCCGCCCGTGCACTCCCGGGAGACGCCGGCGATCAGCGTCCTCGAAGCCATTTCCATTCCGCTCAAGTCGCGCTCGGTTCGGGCTGTGGTCCTCGGCTCAGGCTACGCCGCCGAGCCCCACTGGCTCGCGGAGGCCCGGCGGGTGCTGCTGCCCGGGCTCCGGGTGGTGGGTGAAGGGCCCGTTCCGACCGTTGGGGGCCTCGAGGTGATTGCGAGCGCCGGAGGCGTCTGGGTGGGGCTTCCGACCTGACCGGCCGTCATTCCTCCCGCGCGGTACCGAGAATGTCGTGCTCGCCGCCCACCGGCTCGGCGTAGAGCGCCTCGACGCGCTCCGCGTAGCGCTGTTCGACGGCGCGGCGTTTGACCTTGAGGGTCGGCGTCATGAGCCCGTTCTCGACCGTGAAGTCCTCGCTGACCAGCAGCAGTTTCTTCGGCACCTCGAACTGCGCCAGATCGCGGAGGCTTTTCTTGATTTCACCCTCCATCTTGTCCCCCACTTCACGAAGCGCTATTAGCGCGTCGTGATCCTCGGTGGGAATCCCTTGCGTGTCGGCCCACGCGGTGAGGGCGCCGAACTCCGGCACGACGAGCATGATGGGGTACCGCCGTCCGTCACCCAACATCACCGCATTCAACACGAAGCGGTTGGTTTTGAGGAGATTTTCGATCGGCTGCGGCGCGATGTTCTTGCCGCCCGATGTGACGATCAAATCTTTCTTCCGGTCGGTGATCTTCAAGTAGCCGTCGGCGTCGAGGTCGCCAATGTCGCCGGTGTGAAACCAGCCATCCGGCTCGAGAACCTCGGCCGTCGCCTCGGGCATCCGATAGTAGCCCCGCATCACACTGGGACCCCGGCAAAGAATCTCGCCATCTTGGGCGATCTTGACCTCCACGCCGACGATCGGCCGACCAACGGTCCCGAGCCTGGTATGCGCAAACGTGTTGACCGCAATCACGGGCGATGTCTCGGTCAGGCCGTATCCCTCGAGAATCGGCAGGCCGGCCGCGTGGAAGAACCGCGCGATGTCGGCGGACAGGGGCGCACCCCCTGACACGAAGAAGCGAATGCGCCCTCCGGTTCGTGCCCGGAGTTTGGCGAAGACCAGTTGGTCTGCGATCGCTTTCTTCACGGTGAGGGCCGTGGGAATGGGCTGCCCGCCCAACGACAGATCGACCCAGCGTTCCGCGGTCCGCTTTGCCCAGAAGAAGATGCGTCGCTTGAACGTGGAGCCTGACATGCCCGCCTCGACCACGCGGGCATAGATCTTCTCGTACAGGCGGGGCACCGCCAGCATGACCGTCGGCCGGCGCTCGAGCATGTCGCTCGACACGGTGTCGATGCGCTCGGCGTAATTGATCACCACCCCGGCGGCCATCATGCAATAATGACCGGCCATGCGCTCGAATACGTGCGAGAGTGGCAGAAAGGACAGACACTCGTCGGTCTCCCTCAGGTCCAGGGCCTGGAGCCCCGCCACGACGTTCTCCGTCAGGTTACCGTGGGTGAGCATGACCCCCTTGGGGTTTCCGGTCGTCCCGGAGGTATAAATGAGGGTCGCGAGGTCGTCCGGGGTGGCCGTGCGGGCTTGGGCTTCCCACTCCTGGGTGGAACCGGTCGCGGTGCCCCTCGCCATGAGGTCGTCGAACCCGAGCACGCCCTCGCCGGCAAGGTTTGGGTCGAATGCAATGACGTGCCGCAGGGTAGGGATGCGGTCGCGGATCTCGAGCACCTTGGCCAGCTGCTCGGTGTCCGAGACGAAGATTGCAACCGCACCAGAATCGGTGAGGATATACTCGACCTGCCGCGCGGGCAGGGTTGGATAAATCGGCACATCGGCGCAGCACGCCGTGAGACAGGCATAGTCGCCGATCGCCCATTCCGGCCTATTCCCGGAGAGGATGGCGATATGGGAGCCGGGCGTTATCCCGAGTGCCATCAACCCGCGGCTCGTCGCTTCGACATCGTGGCGCAGCTGTGCGTACGATCGTTCGACCCAACGCCCCCCTACCTTGGTGCGCATCGCGACGGGACGAGCGGCGTATCGCTCGATGCTCTGAAAGAAGAGATCGTTCAGTGTGGCTGGAGTAGGCGGCAATCGGCCTCCTGGCAATGAAGGGCCGGGCTCCGTACCAACAGGCCGACCGTGGACTTCGATTCCAAGGTTGTCAGGGCTCGATCCGGACTATGAAGCGCTGGCCCGAACCGGGCACCGGCACCGTGCCCCGGGTCCGGAACGCCCGCACCTCGACGATGGCGCTGTCCGGTTGCGCAACGCCCGGTACACGGCTCAAGGTCACTGCCGGACTCGGCATCCCGTCCGATCCGGTCGTCACGGTATCCAGTACCACACCGCCCGGCAACTCCACGGTTCGGTCCGCCGGAGTCGGAAACACTGGTTCGATGATCTCGTAGATGATGGTCCCACCCGTGACGGTGGCGGTATCGTTTCCGGAATAGGTATTCAGCTGGGTTGCGAGCGCCGGCGACGTGTTGTCGCCAGTGGCGATGCGGAGCGTATCAGGTCCAACGACCGCGAGCGTGTCGGGCCGGGCCATGACCGATACCGTCACGAAATTCGAGGCAAGACTCCCTACCTGTGCTTGGACCCGGCCGGTTCCGGGCCCCACCAGCCCGGTCACAATGCCCAACGTGCTGTCCACGGCCACGGTGGTATCCGGCGTGCGCCAGACGATCGGAGCTGATGCAACCTCGTTGCCATCCCGGTCGAGCGCCCTGGCCGTCAGGTGGAGGGTATCACCAACTTCGACGGACGGGCTGACGGGTGCCAGGACCTCGAGGGAGATGACACCGTTGCTCTCGGTGATGTTGCTGCAGGCGAGGAGTACGGCGGTCAGACAGAGATAGGGCTGAGGCCTCACGACATTTCCGCTGCGGTCGGCGCGGCCTCGATTCGTCTCAGCGTGTTCTCCGCGTGCTGGATCCAGCGCTCGGCGTCGGGGCCCCTGGGGGGGTTCCCGAGGAATGCCCGAAGGTGAGACGTGGCTTGCCCCGTCTCGCCGCGCTTGAGCAGGAGGAACGCTACCCCGTAATGGGCGCCTACCAAGGTCGGGTCGTGCCCCAGCGCCTTCCGGTAATGCCGGATGGCCTCCTCCGGTTGCCCCGTCTTGGTGAAGGCGATGGCCATGTTCTGGAGAATCCTGAGATCCGACGGATTGTCTCGGAGCGCGAGGCGGTACGAGGTGAGCGCCGCCTCGTAGTCTCCTTGTCGCTCCAGCGCGAGGGCTTCGTTCAGGTAGTCGAGGCGCTGGGGCCGAAGGGTCCTGCGGCCGCTGCGCCCAAACAGCCGATGCCAGAAACTCATCGACAGCGGCCCGGCCCAATAGGGTGGGAGACGTAAGTCTGCATTAGTCATTAAGATAGTAAGAACCGCCCGAGGCCCGCAACGCGGTTGCCGCGGCCAGGGGGCCCGACTAGCTTCGAGAAGCCAGCATCCTCACGGAGACCACCAGCGTGTGCCCCACTTCAGATAGCTCGCGCGGGATCATGGAAGTCGATTGGCCGTTCTTCGGAGAGGTCTGCCGAGCCCTGGCCCTCAAGGTGAGCCGAGAGTATGACCCCGAGGTCGTTCTTGGCATCGCCAAACCAGGGGTCATTCCCGGAGTGGTCGTCGCCTCGATCCTCCAGCGCGATTTTGCCTCGATGGCGCTGACCCGGCATGAGCCGGGCGCACCGCCACAGCTCGTTGCCGGCCCGCCCGCCAGCGTGCGTGGGCGCCGCGTCCTTTTGGTCGATGAAACCTGTAACAGCGGTGACACGATCAAGTTGGCCCTGAACGAGGTCGCGGCGCTGAATCCCAAAGAGATCCGGACCGCGGTATCGTTCCGGACCGGCCCGTATGAGCCGGACTTCTATGCCTTCGAGACGGACAAGCTCATCCTCTTGCCGTGGGACCGGGAGATCATCGAAGGCGATCAGTTGGTGCTCCGTCCTGAATATGCCCACCTGATCCAGGGCGGCAGCTAGCCAATCGGTCACCGCCGGTCAGTCCGCAACCTGAAACACGGTACTCCCGCCGACGACGGTCCGCAGGACTCCGGTCTGGTATATCTGGTCTACCGGAACCTCCATGATGTTCCTGTCCAGTACCACGAAGTCCGCAAACTTGCCTGGTGTGAGTGAGCCGGTGTCCTTCTCCATGAAGGCGGCCATCGCCGGCCAGAGCGTCACGCTGTACAGCGCCTCTTCACGCGACGTGCGCTGAGCCGCGAACCAGCCGCCGGGCGGCCAGCCATCTCGATCTTGCCTCGACACAAATGCCGCGAACGAGATGAGGGGATTGACGAATTCCACCGGGAAGTCAGATCCGTTTGGAATGATCACTCCACTGTCGAGCAGGCTGCGCCAGGCATAGGCGCCGATCGCACGGGCATAGCCCAGGCGGTCGACGGCCCAGTACATATCGCTCGTTTGATGGCTTCCCTGCATGGCGGGGATGACGCCAAGGCGGGCAAATCGGGGGATGTCCTCGGGACTCAGGATTTGGGCGTGCTCGATGCGAAACCGGTGGTCGGCGGTGGGGTGCTCACGGAGCGCGTCTTCGAAGGCATCCAGGACGGCCCGGTTGGCACCGTCACCGATGGCATGGACATTCAACTGAAATCCGTGAGCCAGGGCGAGGGTGGCGACACGCTGCAGGCTGTCACGCGAGGCGAGCAGCAGGCCACGCGTGGCCGGCTCGTCGGTGTACGGCGCGAGCAGGAACGCCCCCCGGCTGCCCAACGCCCCGTCCGCCGAGACTTTGATCGAGCGTATCCAGAGCCGATCGTACAGGCCGAGCTGGGGCCCCTGGCGCAGTAGGCGAGTGAGCGCGGAGTCGGCCGCGCTGAGCATGACGTAGTTGCGGAGCGAATACCGGCCTGCTTTGGCCAACGACCGATACACCGCAATGGTATCCGCTCCCACGCCCGCGTCATGGATGCCGGTCAGGCCGTTCTGGTTGGCCGTGCGAATCGCGAGAAGGATGCGTTCCTCCAGCTCCCGCGGCGTTGGGGGAGGGATCACCCGCCGCACCAGCTCCATCGCATTGTCCTCGAGCAGCACGCCGGTCGGGGTGCCATCGGGGTTTCGGAAGATGCTCCCCCCTCGGGGATCGGGTGTATCCCGGGTGATGCCGGCACGCTGGAGCGCCGCGGCGTTCGCCAGCGCCGCATGACCGTCGATGCGACGAAGGTAGACTGGGTGATCCGGGACGGCTTGGGACAAGGGCTCGAGCGTCGGCATGGCCGTGACGTTCCAGTCGTTCTGGTCCCATCCGCGGCCTTCGATCCACCTGCCGGGAGGCAGGTCCCGGGCACGCTCGACGACCCGGGCGATCACTTCGTCATACGATCGCGTGCCCACCAGGTCCACCGTCCGGAGAGCGGTTCCCAGGCTGACCAGATGGGCATGGGCATCGACCATCCCGGGGATGACCGTGGCCCCGCCCAAGTCCCACACGTCGGTCCCTGGCCCCACGAGAGCCTCGGCCTCGAGCCGGCTCCCCACAAAGGCCAGGCGCCCCTGGGCGACGGCCAGCGCCTCGGCGCGCGGCCTGCCGGGGTCGGCGGTATATATCCTGGCGTTGAGCACCACGAGGTCGGCTGTATGGGCGCGGTCCTGCGCCGCGAGCTGGCCCCCAGTGAGCCCGGCCAAGGCGAGCAGCATCGCGGGGATGGAACGGCCGCCGCGCCGTGCCATTCCAACCATTGGAGTGCTTTTGCCATCTAACTGCTCGAATACCAACTGAGGAGTCCGTGTCATGTCGAGTATCCGTCAATGTCTCGGTGTGGTTGTCCTCGGCGCGCTGGGCGCCCATTTCACCCTCGAGGCTCAAGCGCCTGAACGTCACCTCGTTTCAGGTGAGGCGGTCGCAATCTACAATCTGGTGGGCCGCGTGACGGTTACCGGCGGCGGGGGATCGGACGTCGCCATCGAGGTGAGTCGTCGCGGTTCCGACGCAGGCCGACTCGCGGTCGAAACCGGCGCCATCGAACGTGATGGCGGCCGGTGGCAGTCGTTGCGTGTCGTCTATCCATCCGACCGAATCGTCGCCCCGAGCCTGGGAACCCGGTCGCGAACCTCTCTGAAGGTACGGCGAGACGGCACCTTTGGCGATGGCGGTCGGGACCGAGGAAACGAGGTCGTGATCGCCGGATCCGGCAGCGGTATGAACGCCGCCGCGGATCTCGCGGTCGCCATCCCTCCGGGGAAGCGCGTGGGGCTCTACCTGGCCGTGGGCGAAGTGACGGTGACCAATGTGAAGGGCGATCTTCGGATCGATGTCGCGAGCGCGCCGGTTACCGTGTCCGGCGTGACCGGGAGCCTTACCGTCGATGCCGGCTCCGGCGCGGTCGATGTCCGCACCATCGAAGGTGAGCTGTCGGTGGATACGGGATCGGGCGAAGTCGTCGCGCTCGGGGTTCGCGGGCCCCGCCTGGTTGTCGAGACCGGGTCGGGAGGATTTCAGGGGTCCGGAATCACCACCCAATCGGTGAATGTGGAATCGGGGTCGGGCGATGTTTCGCTGTCGGACGTGGGGGCGGCGAGCGTCTCTATCGAAGCCGGGAGCGGTGAGGTGACCCTCGCGATGACGCAGGCACCCGATAATCTGACTATTGAAACCGGATCGGGGGATGTGGAGATTCGCGTACCCGGAGACCTAAGCGCGCAAGTCGATTTCGAAACAGGCAGCGGAGACATCGAGACGGATTTCCCCGTCACGATTCGCAAGTACAGTCGGGACAGCGTCCGTGGCCAGATTGGCGATGGGAAGGGTCGGATTCAGGTCGAGACGGGCTCAGGCGATATCCGGCTCCTCAGGAGCTGACGCCTCCCACGATCGGGCGGCCTCGGTGTAACTCGCGCCCTGGACCATCCGATTGTAGACGACGGCGAGACTGTCCGGCGAGCCCACGAGGAATCGGCACCGGTCGTCTCCGCGGGATCGGCACTCGACTTCCATGACGGCAACGGGTTCGCCGGACATCCGGCCGAGAAAGTCGGACAGCAATCCGCTGGTGAGATGACAGGACGGGTATTGACCGCCGCCTTCCGGCGCGGCTTCCGCCCAGTCGTCGGAATCGAGCGCCAACACTGCGGCGGAGAGCGGCGTGGACCGCAACGACCCCCAGCCGAACTCGCCGAAATGAGCGGAGAGCGCTTCGCTCAGGAACGCCAAGTCCAGGTCGGCCGGTGAATCAACCTGGTACACATCGCGCACCCGGCTGACGAACGCATTGTAGAGGTCCTCGCCGGAGGCAAACCCCGCCTCCTGCAGGTAGGCCGCGGTCTGCAGCCCGTTGTCTCGCTCCAGGCTGGAGCGTAGCACATGGAAGGCTCGACTGCTCAGGCCGACGCAATGGTGCCGAGGCAAGAGAGATGCGTTCATGGGTGTCTTTCGGGCTCAGGTTGCCGTAAGCTAGGAACGTTGGTTTACGCGGCGCAAGAGCATCGCCTCGTCGATCACTTCGATGCCTAACGCGCGGGCCTTGTCGAGCTTGCTCCCTGCGGATTCTCCCGCCACCACGCAGTGGGTCTTCTTGCCCACACTGCCGATCACCTTGCCGCCCGCGGCCTCGATCAGCTTGGTCGCCTCGCTGCGGCTCAGGGTTGGCAGCGTGCCGGTCAGCACGTAGCTCTTGCCGCTGAGCGGCCCTGCTTTGCGGGCGGCGCCGGGCTCCTCCATCGAGAGGCCGGTTCGCTCAAGGGAGTCGAGCAGGCGCAGGTTCTTCGGATCCCGGAAGAACCCCGCGACGGCGTCGGCTATGGTCGGGCCGATTCCCGGGACATCGCTGATCTCTTCGCGAGAGGCGTGGCGCAGGCGGTCCATCGTCGGGAATCGTCCGGCCAGGAGCTGGGCGGATTGTTTCCCGACGTGCCGGATCCCGAGGGCAAAGAGCAGAACCGATAGCGGCTGGCGCTTCGATGCGGCGATGGCCTCGACGAGTTGGGTGGCCGATTGGTCGGCAAACCGCTCGAGCGACACCAGCCGGTCGACGCTCAGCTGATAGAGGTCGCCCACGTTCTCGATCAGCCCGGCGTCGAGCAGCTGCCTCACCCGCTCGTATCCCAGGCCGCGTATGTCCATCGCACCGCCCGAGGCGAAGTGAACGATGCCCTCGAGGATGCGGCCGGGGCAGGAGACGTTGGGGCAATACCGCATGACCTCGTCAGGCGGGCGCTCGGTCGGCGTGCCGCAGGCCGGGCACGCTGTCGGCATTTGGAACGGCTGCTCCGACCCGTCGCGGCGCTCCCTGATGGGTCCCAGAATCTGCGGGATGACCTCACCGGCCCGAACCACCTCGACCCAATCACCGATCCGGATGTCTTTTTGGGCGATGAGTTGATCGTTGTGGAGGGTCGCATTGGTCACGGTCACCCCACCGACTTCCACCGGCTCCAGCACCGCGTAAGGGTTGAGCGCCCCGGTCCGTCCGACGTTGATCTTGATCTCACGGAGCCGGGTCACGGCGACTTCGGGGGCAAACTTGCGCGCGATGGCCCAGCGCGGCTCCCTCCCTCCGATGATGCCCAGCTCCTCGTGCAGGGCCAGCTGGTCCACTTTGACCACCACTCCGTCGGCTTCGAAGGGCAGGGTCGCAAGCAAGGCCTCATATTCGGAGATCTTTTCAATCACATCGGCGAGATCGTCGGACCGGGCTCGGTGTGGCTCGACGGGAAATCCCCAGGCCTCGAGCGCGTCCAGCACTTCCCATTGCGACGCGAAGCCGAGCGACCCGGTGATCACTTCCACGTGGAAGGCGAACAGGCGCAATCGACGCTTCCGGGTGATGGCAGGGTCGAGTTGACGGAGGCTGCCTGCCGCCGTGTTGCGAGGGTTGGCATAGAGCGGCTCACCGTCGGCCTCACGCTGGCGGTTGAGCCGGGCAAAGGAGGCAAGCGGGAAGTAGACCTCGCCGCGCACTTCCATGACCGTGGGGTGAGGGCCTCCCTTGAGGGCAAGGGGGACGTCCGGAATGGTCTTCAAATTCGCGGTGATGTCTTCGCCCACGACCCCGTTGCCGCGGGTTGCTCCGGTCACCAACCTGCCCTTCGCGTAGGTGAGACTCACCGCGGCCCCGTCGATCTTGATTTCGGTGACGTAGCCGGCGTCGCGGACCGCCGGCGCCAGACGGGCATTCCGGGCCTGCCACTCACCGAGCTCCTCGGTGTCGAAGGCGTTGGCCAGCGAGAACATCGGGCGGGCGTGCTGATGCTTGGTGAAGGCGGTGGCCGGCGGAGCGCCGACCCGTTGGGTTGGACTGTCCGGAGTCTTGAGGTGGGGATGCTCGTCCTCGAGCTGCTTCAGCTCGCGGAACAGGCGGTCATACTCGGCGTCGGAGATCTCCGGCGCGTCTTGGATGTAGTAGGCGTGGTTCGCCCGATTGATCTGCGTGCGAAGCGCGGCGACCCGGCGCGCCGCCTGGGCGCCGGAGCCGGCACTCACCGGCTTTGCGCCTCCTGGGCGATGACGGCCATTGCGACGCCGACCAACCGGTCGATCTCCTCGGCGCTGGCCTTGCCGAGGATGCCCTCTTCCCAGGGACCCTCTTGCTCGGCGTGGCGGTCCAGCAGCCGACGGAGAAAGCCGACCAGCGCGACGCGTTCGCGATCCTTGCCGGCGGCGATGGGATCGATCCCGCTCATTTCCTGCAGTTTCTCGAAGCGGTGGGCACTGCGGAGTGCCTTGGCCGTGAGGTTTGCGACGACCTGGCAGAATCGAACGTCCGCGTCGGAGAAACTCGGCCCGTCTCGGAAGGTGCGCAGGAAAATGGCGCCGATGGCCGCCGAACGATAGGTAATCGGCACCACCGTGATGGTCTTCACCCGGCGGTTGGCCAGTGCTCCTTGGATGTGCCGCAGCGTCGGGGCGCTCGCGGCATCGGGAATGAACACCGTCTCACCAGTTTCGAGCGCCTGCTTCAACTCGGGATAGCGATCCACGTCCACGATGTAGTTCCGGATGCTCGGATCTTCATAACTGGCAACCAGGCGGACGGTATTCTCGGCCCGCTCCACGAGGAAGATCGAGCAGCGATCTAGGCCGAACGCCTCGCCAAGCCGGCGGGCGATCGATTGGACGATGTCGACGAAGTGCAGGGAGCCCGCAATCTCTTCGAGGATCTCGATGACTGCCAACAGGTGCTTGCGCTCGTGTTCCAGCGCGGCCACGCGGGCACCGAGGCGTTCGGCTTCCTCTTGGATGGAAGGGGTCGGCAACGTCATGTGATGGAGTCCGGGACAGGGGTCATGGGATGCCTAGAATGTCGCGAGAGACCCCGAAGGGGTCAAGCGCGTTTCGTTTGGATCGGGAAGCCGCTAGCTTCCAGGAGGCGCGGTGGTGCCACCTGGTACACACCCGGCAATTGGCGATTCACCTGGGCATTTGGAGGGGGTAATGTCACGCAAACGCGATGGGTCCTACCCGGACGACGAGGAGTTCGAGGACGAAGCGGAGTTCGTCGAAGAAGAGACCTATCCTCGGGTCGCGGCCGGTTTCGCCGCCGGGATTGTGCTTGGCGCGCTGGTCGGGGCGACGGTCGCGGTGTTGTTCGCGCCCGACAAGGGCTCGCGCACACGGCGCCGGATCGGGCGCGGCGTCAGGGACCTCAGGGAACGGGCCGAGGACAAGATCGACCATGTGCGCGAAGATGCCGGGCGAGAGCTGGGGCGCCAGCGGCGGAAGATCCGCGGGGCGGTGTCCCGCACCAGTGGCCGGGCGCGGGACATCATCGACGACGTCATGGAGGCCAGCCCCCTGTCGCGTTAGCGCCGCTCGGGGGAATTGATGCCAGCGAGGAGTGCGGTAGCGTCTGCCCGGTAGCTCGGATCCATGTAATCGGTGGTGGGCAGTGTGGGAATGATCTCCAACTGCGCGGTGGCTTCGGCGTAGCGGCTGCGCTCCACCAAGAGCTCCGCCAGCTTCAGGCGATGGTAGATGTAGGTTGGGTTGAACTTGACGGCCTGCTCGAGATTCTCCACTGCGCCGTCCCACGACGCCAGGCTGAAAAATTTGGCGCCGAACACGTTCTTGGCCCAAAACCGCTCGAACCCCGACAGGCGCATGATCTCCCAGTGCCAGCGGCCCAGGACGTGGTAGGCGCCGTCATGCTCGGGGTCGAGTTCGAGGGCCTTGAGTGCCTCGACGCGAATGGTTCTGGCCAACATGACCCGCTCCCTGACGTCCTTGGTGAGTGACGTTCGCCCAATCGCCAAGGCCAGCACATAATGGCCTTGCGGGTCCAGGTTCTCGAGTTCAACTGCTCGCCGGGCCAATCGTTCGGCTTCAAAATACAGCGAATCGCGCCACCGGCTCTTCTCCTCGTCCGGGATGCGCTTGCCGATGTTGAGGAGGGCAAATGCTGCGCGCCAGGTCGCCTGGTAACTGAGGGAATCCAGCGCGAGGGCCGCCTGGTAGTGCCGGAGCGCCGCTTCGGGATCCATCCCTTCCGGAGCGGCGATCCCGAGCGCGATGTGCTCGGTGGCAGTCAGTGGCGGGCTCTGGGCCTGAACGGGCGTCCACAGGAGCAGAGCCACTGCTAGGTTTGTCATCAGATGGCAAGTGCCGTTCACGTTCATTTATCAATACTAATCGAGCACGCGAGGGAACCACGAGGGTGCAGGTACCCACACTCATTGAACGGAAGCGAAACGGCGAGGCCCTTTCGGCGGACGAGTGGGCGGAACTCATCACGGCCTATACTGGCGGTCGGATTCCCGATTATCAAATGGCCGCTTTCCTCATGGCGGTGTGGTTTCGTGGATTGACCGACAGCGAGCTGCTGACGCTCACCGCCCTGATGCGCGACTCGGGAGACCGACTCCACTTCCGGGATCTTGGCCTTTCCGTGGTCGACAAGCACTCCACCGGCGGCGTTGGCGACAAGACGTCACTCATCCTCGCGCCGATGGTAGCATCGTGCGGGGTTGCTGTTCCCATGATTTCCGGGCGCGGCCTCGGGCACACCGGAGGCACCGTCGACAAGCTGGAGTCCATCCCCGGCTTCCGCACCGATCTGTCGCTCCGCCAAGCCGAGGCACAGGTCCGTCGCCTCGGATGTGCCATGATCGGCCAAACCGGCGAGATCGCACCGGCCGACAAGAAGATCTACGGATTGCGCGACGTAACGGCGACGATCGATTCGATCCCGCTGATTGCCGCGAGTATCATGTCGAAGAAGCTGGCCGAGGGCCTGACCGGCCTCGTACTCGATGTAAAGACCGGGGCAGGGGCCTTCATGCCCGATCTACCGAGATCCACCGAGCTGGCGCAGACCATGATCGCGATCGGTCAGGCGCACCAGTGCCCCACCATCGCCCTCCTCACGACCATGGATCATCCACTGGGCATGGCGGCCGGCAACGCCCTCGAAGTGAAGGAATGCATCGAGGCCATGCGGGGTGAGGGCCCGCCCGATCTCATGGAGGTGACCTACGCTTTGGGGGTCGCCATGCTCCAGGTCGGCGGCGTGGAGCGAGATGCCGCCGCGGCGCGCTCGCGTCTCGAAGCTGCCATCGATTCGGGACGAGCCGCGGCCCTCTTTGCCGAGATCATTGCGGCACAAGGCGGCAACCCGGCGGTCGTCGATGATCCCTCGTTGCTGCCCCACGCGGCGGTCCAGGGGGTATTCGAAGCCCCCGAAGACGGTGTGGTGCGCCGGATCGAGCCCCGCCCCATTGGTCGCGGCATCGCTTCGCTCGGAGGCGGCCGGTTCGCGATGGATGACGTGCTCGACCACGGCGTCGGGTTTGTGATCACGGTCAAGCCGGGCGATCGAGTCGAGCGAGGCCAACCCATCGCTACGATTCACGCCAAGCATGACACCGACCTCAAGGTCGGCCGCGCAATCCTTCGCTCCGCCATCTCGTTTGGCGAAACGGCAAGCGCAATTCCACTCATCTCCCACCGGATCACGGCAGAAGGCGTCGAGTCCTGGCCCGGGTCTCCGGCATGAGCCTCGGCGCCATCCTCGGCCTCATCGGATTCGTGGGGCTCCTCCTCTGGCTGGTCCGCCGCGGCGAAGAACCGGGCACGAGTAGAGCCCGTCGAGCGCACCGATCGCAGGATGTCGATCGGGAAGTCCTCGAAGCGGCCGAGCAGGAAGTCCGGGACCTGGGCCGCGATGTGAGCCCGGAAGATGGTTTCGTGGGCGATGATTGGGGTCCCGGAGCGCCCAGGCCCTGATGATCAGCCTTAACAGCACCGCCATGGGTCACTAACTTCCAGCGTGCCTGACTCCTCGCCTTCGGCCCTGCTCGAGCGCCTCACCGCCGCCCTGCGTGAGGACTACGAGATCATCCGCCCCCTGGGGCGGGGGGGGATGGCCAGCGTGTTCCTGGCCCGCGAACGATCCCTCAATCGCCACGTCGCCTTGAAGGTGCTCGACCCCATGCTGGGTGAAGGCCCGTTGTTCCGGGCTCGCTTCCAGCGCGAGGCCGAAACCGTTGCCCAGCTTCAGCATCCGAACATCGTCCAGATCTTTCGCGTGGGCGAAGCGGACGGGCTCGCGTTCTACTCCATGGCCTTCGTTGAAGGGGAGAACCTGGCGGAACGGCTCAAACGGGAAGGCCGCCTGCCGTCAGGCGAGGCCGTGCGGATTTGCAGCGAGATCCTCGCCGCGCTGAGTGCGGCGCACAGGCGCGGCATCATCCACCGCGACATCAAGCCAGAAAATGTGCTCATCGAGCGGGAGTCCGGACGCGCATTGGTGACTGACTTCGGCATTGCCCGCATTGTGGCCCCAGGAGACACCCCGCCCGGCGAGGCGGCGGATCAGGAAAAGCTCACCGCCGTAGGCGTGGCCATGGGAACGCCGCGTTACATGAGTCCCGAGCAGGCCTCGGGGGAGCACGACCTGACCGCGGCGTCCGACATCTACGCCCTCGGCATTCTGTTCTACGAAATGTTGAGCGGGGCCTATCCGTACGAAGTCGGCCCGACCCGCAACTACATGATCGCGCATTTGACACACGAGGTGACCCCGCTCAGCGAGCGCATCGATGATGCGCCCGAGGTGATTCAGAGCGTCGTGGAGCAAATGCTGGCTCGGAATCCGGAGGATCGGTTTGCCTCCGCAGACGAGGTGACCGACAGGTTGGCGGCGACGGGGCTTGCCGCAACCGGGCCGATTCGGGTTCCAGCCCGGCGCTCGGCGAGCCAATGGCGGCGATATGCTCTCGGTGCCCTCGGCGGCGTCGCGGTCATTGCACTGGGTGGTGTGTTGTTGATGGGGCGGGGTGGCGGAGTGCCCGACGGGGTTGATCCGCGCCAGTCGATCCTGATCGGCTTCTTCGATAACACGAGGCAAGACCCGGACCTCGAGTGGCTCCGGTTCGGGGGGGTCGAGCTGTTGGCGCGGTCGCTGGGGCGCTGGCAAGACCTGCAGGTGGTGGAGTCGGAGCGACTGCTCGATTTGGCGCGCCGAGAGGAGGTGGCGGAAGACCAGCCACTCTCGAGCGGCGATGCGATCAAGCTGGCCAAGTCCGCCGGCGTGTGGACCGCGACGGTCGGGTCGGTCATCAAGCTCGGCGACGAGATTCAACTGACGGCCAACGTGTACGACGTGGCGACGGGGAATCGGCTCTCGACCGCGTCGGCTACGGCCGGCTCCGATACGGCGCTGGCCATGGCCTTCGACAGCCTGGCCAATCAGTTGCTCGATGTTGCCGGTGCTCCACGGTCGGCACGGCTCGACGTCGAGCCGCCTACCAAGTCCATTGATGCCTATCGGGCATACATCCGGGGTATCGAGGCCACCAGCCGCTGGAACATTACCGGCGCCAGGGACGAATTCCGGCGGGCGGTCGATCTCGATTCGTCCTTTGCCCTGGCCTACTACCAGCTGAGCTCGGTTACCGGTTTCTTCGAGCAGACATCTCCGGCACCCACGTTTATCGCACTGGCCGATAGCGCGCTCCGGCATTCCACCCAGCGCCCGCCGAAAGAGCGTCTTTTGATCCAGGCGTTCCACGCCTACGTCAACGCGGATTTCGAGCAAGCCAAGTCGCTCTACCGCGAGCTGCTGGCGCAGGATTCGACCGTGGTGGACGCGTGGACCGGCTTCGCCTCGGCTTCGCTCATGGACTTGACCCTGAGGACCGATTCCACCGGCAAAGAATACTACCCGTCGTCCCCCGGCGTCGCCCTCAAGGGCTTCCGCCGAGCGCTCGAACTGGACGCAAGCGACTACGGCGTGTATCCGGCCGTCTCGAACTTGCTGTTGCTCGCGTCGCAGGAAGAATCGCCGGGACTCCCGGCGTTCAGCGAGCCACCGCCGGGTGCAATCAACACGATCGGCCGGCAAGGTCGGCCGGTGCGGTATTACACGGTGCTCTACGTTGGTGATTCGCTGATCACGGTTCGGGACGACTCGTTGGAGATCCGATACTCAGCCGAGGTTCTGGACTCGCTTCGCGCCCGGGCCCGCGTCATTTCTCGGGACCATCTGCGTCGGTGGATCAGCCTCGCTCCGGATCAGGGGCAGCCTCACTTCTTCCTGGCGAACAACTTGGCGGTGGACCGGCAATTCGATAGCGCTTTGATATCGTTGGCCGAGGCGAAGCGGCTGGGGGCACAGTGGACGGTGCCCATTGAACTCGTTCAGCTGAGCTGGGCGCTCGAGGGGCAGTTGTTCGATCAGGCGATGGCCCACGGCGATTCGCTGCTGGCCCAGCCCCAGTGGTCAGGAGATCTGCCACCGGAGCGGGCCGTCATCACGGGACCGATCATGGGTTATCGGCTGCTTCGGGGGCAGGTGGCCGAGGCGGGCCGCGTGGCCGATCAACGATACCAAGCTGCGAGGCAGTTCGGCGCGGACTCTGAACGCCTCGCCCGGCTCGATCTCGCGGGGCTATCGACCCGGTTGCGGGCCGCGGCCTCGATCGATGCCGTGTCCCGACAGCTTCTCACCCGGACACTCGACTCAGTGGCCGGGTTGATCCGGATATTCCCCGATTCGGAGCAGGTGAGGATTCGGCAGGGCCTCCGCTGGCCCGTGCTGTTGGGTGCCGCGACCCTGGGCGACACGGCGCAGGTGAGGATTTGGCGCGAGCTGGCAGAGGACGGCCGCGATACCGGCATCGATGCGTGGGCGGCCATGGTGGCGGGTGACCGGGATCTCGCGGAGCGGCGTTTCATGGCTGCCAAACCTGACACCTCCGAGGCGCCGGTCCACGTGGCCGCCATGGCCCGAACAGCCGAAGCCTTGGGCCGGCCCGAGGAGGCCATACAGTACTACACCGTTATGGATACCCTCAGATACACGGCGGCGGTCCAGGCGGGACCGGACGCCGACTGGCTGCTGTTAGTGCGTTCCTACGCCCAGCGCGCCGCGGTGTACGAGTCCCTGGGCCAGCGGGCGCGGGCAATGGAGTACTACCGCAAGTTTCTCGAACTCTGGGACGAACCGGACCCCGCCCTCCAACCGGAGCGGGATTTGGCCCGGCGGGCGTTGGCGGAATTGGAGCGGGCCGATCGGGCGGATGCTCCGGCCGATGCGGCGCCCTGAGGCTTCACAAGGAATTCGGGGTTCGTTCACAAGCGGAGGGCTAAGATGAGTCATCCGTGAGGCTTGGGCCCCAATGGCCTTGGGTCTTGCGCTCGACCCATTTTGAGCCATAGTGTCATGGTCCAAGCCCACGAGCGAGCGCTAGCCGGCCGGCCAATTGGGTCCAGCCCGCTGCAGGAAGTGTCCTAAAGTGGTGAGATTATGAAACCGAATGCTATGCTGAGCCTTCGCCGGATGACCCTCCGATCAACCCAGGTGGCCGTCGCCGTGGCCGGCCTCATCCTGCTCCCTCAGTCGGTGGGATCGGCCCAGGAGCCGGCCCAGAACGCCATGGCCGGTTCGTGGGTCTTCGGGGCCAAGGGCTGCTCCGCCTGCCACGCCATCAATGGTCTCGGCGGTACCACCGCCCCGGACCTCGGCCGCGTTGGCGAGTTGCGCACGTTCTACGACCTGGCCTCGGGCTTCTGGAATCACTACCCCAGCATGGTGGCCCAGATGCGAGCGCAAGGCATCGAGCCGCCCCACATGAGCCCCCGTGAGATGGGCGACTTGATCGCCTTTCTCACCTCGATCAACTACTTCGACGAGCCCGGCAACGTCGACCGCGGCAAGCAGTTCTTCGCGGAGAAGGAGTGTGTTCGCTGCCATCAAGTGGCAGGTGTTGGGGGTGTCGTCGGGCCGAGCCTGGACTACCTGGGCCAGATGGGCTCGTTCATTCAAGTTGCCACCGCGATGTGGAACCATGGGCCCGCCATGGCCGAAGCGATGCAGACGCTCAAGATCCGGCGTCCGTCGTTTACGGCTTCCGAGTTGACCGATCTGATCGCTTATCTGCGCCAAGCCGCTCCAGGCCCGCCGGAAGGCCCCATGTATGTTCTCCCCGGTCGCGCGGAGTTGGGTCGGCAGTGGTTTGTCGAAAAGGGATGCCTCGAATGCCATAGCATTCGGGGCCAGGGTGGTGGGAGTGCTCCGGACCTGGCCAGCCGGGCCCGGCCGCCGAGCCTGGCTGAATTTTCCTCGATGATATGGAACAAGGCACCGGCCATGCTTCGGGCCATGCGGGTCCGGGGAACAGACGTGCCCAAGCTCGAGGTAAGCCAGATGGCGGACATCGTGGCCTACCTCTACTCGATTCGCTACTTTCAGCGCTTGGGCAACCCAACAGCGGGGCGACGCCTGGTTCAGAACCGCGGCTGCCTCGGCTGCCACGCGCTGGGTGGGCAAGGGCGCAACGACGCTGGCGACCTGACGACGATCGAGGGGCTGGACTCGCCCACGGCCGTGATCGCCGCCATGTGGAACCACGGCCGGGTCATGACCGGCCAAGCCCAGGGACGCATCATTTGGCCAACACTGCTGCCGGAAGAAATGGCGGACATCGCGGCGTTCTTCATCGAATCAGGCTCCAAGTGAGGGGCCCCATCGCCATCGCCGTTCTCGTGTTGGGGGCGGCGTCGGCGCTTCCGCCGGCTTTGCTGGCGCAGGCTCCCGAGAAGGGGTCCTGCGTCACCTGCCACGAGATCCTTCCCGATGCCCGCCTGTCCGACCCCGTCAAGGCCTATACGGGTGACGTGCACGCGGCCAAGGGCTTCGGGTGTGTGGCCTGCCACGGCGGCGACCCGACCGTGGCCGGCATGGCCGCAATGGATCCGGCCAAAGGGTACATCGGCAAGCCCGAGAGGGAACAGCTTGCCTCACTGTGCGGCCGGTGCCATTCGGACGCGCAGTTCATGCGGCAGTACAATCCGTCGCTCCGGGTCGACCAAGAACGCGAATACTTGACGTCGGTGCACGGCCAGCGGTTGATGCGAGAGGGCGATACGCAGGGTGGCCACGTGTGTGGGCTGCCACCCGGCGCATACCATCCGGCCGCCCTCAGATGCGAATTCGAGCGTGCACCCGCTGAAGGTCGCCGAGACCTGCGGCGCCTGCCACGCGAGCGCGGACTACATGGCCTCCGTACGGCATCCCTACGGACCAGCAGGAGAAGTACGAGCAGAGCGTCCACTGGACCATGCTCAGCGAGCAGCACGATCTCTCCGCTCCGACCTGCAACGACTGCCACGGGAACCACGGCGCGGCCCCGCCTGGCGTGTCCTGGGTGGGCAACACCTGCGGGCAATGCCATTCGGTCATGGCGGACTACTTCGCGCAGAGCCTCCACGCGCAAGGTGTTCCCCATGCTGGGCGTGCCCGGGTGCGCCGCCTGCCACAACAATCATGCGATATTGCGCGCGCGAGTGACGAGCTGCTCGGCTTCGGTGAGGGAGCGGCCTGCGTCAAGTGCCACAAGCCCGAGTCGGCGAGCGGTGGAGAAGATCCAGGCCATGCGCTCGCTGCTCGATTCGTTGATTCTCTCTGCGCACCGAGCCGATTCGCTCCTGTTGCGGGCGGAGAATTCCGGGCGTCGAGGTGAGCCAGGCCCTGTTCGACCTCGATGGATGCGCAGACGGCCTTGGTACAAGCCCGGGCCGCGGTGCATGCCTTCGTGGTCGACTCCGTCGCGGCCCATGTCAATGCGGGGCTGGTGATTACCGACACTGCTTTTGCCCGGGGGGATCGGGCCATGGGTGAGCTTCGGTTTCGGCGGACCGGGCTGGCCGTATCGGTGGGCATCATCCTGCTGTTGATTGCGGGGCTCGTGCTCCGCATCCGCGAAATCGACCGCAAGGCGTCCACCGACCTAACTCGAGGACACGTGCATGACCGAGCTTGGGCAGTCCCCCGGCCAACCACGCAGGAGATTCGTCGAGTGGCTGATGAGCCGAACGCTAACCACCTGGTTGCTCAGCACCGGCGTTGGGGGGCTGGTTGCGGCCATCATGTACCCCGCCGGCCGTTACATCGTTCCTCCCGAGGCCGGAGAATCCGCGGCGGGCACGGTGACACTGCCGTTTCCTCCTGAAGAAATCCAGCCGAACGAGGGCAAGATCTTCAAGTTCGGCAGCCGTCCGGGCATTCTCGTCCGGTCGGCTACCGGCGACTTGCGGGCGTTCTCCGCTACTTGCACCCACCTCGGCTGCATCGTGCAATACCGGCCGGACATTGGCCATATCTGGTGTGCCTGTCACAATGGCCACTTCGACCTGAGCGGTCACGTGGTGCAAGGACCGCCGCCTGAGCCGCTCGAGAGCTTCGTGGTGAACGTGCGCGGCGATCAGATCGTCGTGAGCAAGGGCGCCTGACATGCCGCGCATGCGCATGTGGCTGGACTCGCTCGGGGCGTATCTCGAAGACCGTATCGGGTTCGACGGCCTGCGGAAGCTTGCCAAGAAGAAGGACGTGCCGGTGCATCGGCACACGCATCTGGTACTACCTGGGTGGGATGACCCTCTTCCTCTTCATCGTCCAAGCTTCGGCACTGGCGTGCTCCTCCTGTTCTACTACCGACCCAGCGCCGAAGAGGCGTACGAGTCGATCCAGTTCCTCATGGCCGAGGTGACGTTCGGCTGGTTGGTACGCTCCATCCACCATTGGGCCGCCAACCTGATGATCGTCACGCTGTTCCTCCACTGTTCAGCGTGTTGCTCGTGAAGGCGTACCGGCCGCCGCGTGACCTCACCTGGTACTCTGGTGTCGCGCTCTTCGGGTGGCCCTGGCGTTCGGCTTTACAGGATACTTGCTCCCGTGGAACGAGTTGGCCTACTTCGCCACCCGGGTCGGGACCGAAATTACGGGAGCCTTTCCGATCGTCGGCGATTTCCTCCTCCGCGTGGCCCGCGGCGGAACGGATGTGACGGGTGCGACCCTGACACGATTCTACGCGATCCACGTGGCCGTCTTGCCGGCAGCCACGACCGCGATTCTCGGCCTCCACTTGTTCTTGGTGCAGAAGCACGGCATGAGCGTCCCGCTGAGCGTGGAGCGCGAGGGTGGCTCGCGCCGTGCCATGCCGTTCGTCCCGAACTTCCTGCTTCGGGACTTGGTGGGTTGGCTCGTCGCGCTCGCGATCCTTGCTGCGCTCGCCGCCTTCATTCCTGCGGAACTGGGCAGCAAGGCGGATCCCTTTGCGCCGGCCCCGGCAGGGATCAAGCCGGAATGGTATTTCATGTTCATGTTCCAGACCCTCAAGTACCTGCCGGCCCACATCCTCGGCATCGAGGGCGAGGTGGTGGGCATCCTGGGCTTCACGTTCGCAGGCCTCCTGCTGCTGCTCGTCCCGGTGCTGGACCGGCGAGGCGCACGCGGCGAGTCAAGCAAGGTGTTCACGTGGATCATCATCGGCGCCATTGTGTACATCATCGTGTTGACGTACCTCGGCTACACTGCCAATCCAACGGGGTAGGATCTGCAGTGTGAGCTGAGCTCGAGGCGGTGTTGAGTCCTTGGGCGAGCGGCTTCCCCCCTTCGGCCGCCACCCATCCTGAGACCCGGATGGAGGTGCGGATGCCAACTGTTACCGATCGCATCAGCTCGGCCTGGACCACGGTCAAATGCCCGGGCTGCGGCAAGAACGTGGTTCCTTCGACCGGACCAGTTTCCGGGGCTCCGCCCCCGACTGCCGGCGATAGCGCCAAGCGGTGGTCCTTCATCTGGCTCCAGCCGAGCGGGGCCATCTGCCCGGAGTGCTTCTTCCCCCTTGCCCGCTACGCCAAGCGGCAAAAATGGGTGCAGCTGTTCATCATGGGCGTCGTGTTGGCGACGACCTCGATTTTGATCTTCATTCTCGCCTTGCTGAGTGGGTTCGAAACGTGGCTCCGGCTCGTGCTCCGGATTACGTCTGTCGCTGCTGTCCTGGCGCTCGTGGTCGGGCTCGTCGGCATCATCGTAGGGGGCCGTCGTACGGAGGAGCCTCCCTCCGGCGGGCCACGCCAGCCACCGAGTTCGTAGCGCGGCCGGGAGGTCGCCCGGACGGTACGACAAATCCCCTGCGAGCATGCTCGCAGGGGATTCGTCGTGGTGGGTGCCCCCGATCGGGACGGCGTCAGACGTCGAGGTTGCTCACGTACTTGGCGTTTGCCTCGATGAAGAGCCGGCGCGGTTCGACGTCATCGCCCATGAGTTCTTCGAACAACTTGGCCGCCTCGACCGCGTCTTCCATGGTCACGCGGAGAACAGTCCGCTTCTCGGGATCCATGGTGGTCGACCAGAGTTGATCGGGGTTCATTTCGCCCAGACCCTTGTAGCGTTGCATGTTGATCTTGGTCTTACCGTCATCGCCATTCTTCAGCCGCTTGATATGCTCCTCGCGTTGTTGTTCATCGTACGCATAGAAGGCGTTCTTGCTGCTCGTCGCGATTCGGTAGAGCGGTGGCTGGGCGATGTAAATGTAGCCGGCCTCGATCAGCTCCTTCATCTGGCGGAAGAAGAACGTCAGGAGAAGGGTTCGTATGTGGGCGCCGTCCACGTCGGCGTCGGTCATGATGATGATCTTGTGATAGCGGACTTCCTCGAGCTTGAAGTCGTCGTGGACGCCGGCGCCGATCGCCGTGATGATCGAGCGTAGCTCCTCATTGTTCAAGATGCGGTCGATCCGCGCGCGCTCGACGTTCAAGATCTTGCCGCGCAGCGGAAGGATCGCCTGGAATTGCCGATCACGGCCCTGCTTGGCGCTGCCGCCCGCGGAATCACCTTCCACGAGGTAGAGCTCGGTCAGGGTCGGATCGTCCAGTGAACAATCGGCCAGCTTCCCCGGCAGCACTGCATTCTCGAGGCCGGTCTTCTTGCGCACCAGCTCGCGCGCCTTGCGAGCGGCTTCGCGCGCTCGCGCGGCACTGACGGCCTTGCTCACGATGGCCCGGGTCACCGATGGAGTTTCATCGAGGTAATTGCCCAGGTGCTCGTTGATCACCTGGCGAACGATCCCTTCGACTTCGGAATTGCCCAGCTTGGTCTTGGTCTGTCCCTCGAACTGCGGCTCCTTCACCTTGATGTGAAGGACGCAGGTGAGCCCTTCCCGGACATCCTCGCCGGACAGGGTGAAGTCTTCCTTCTTGAGCGCACCCGACTTCTTCGCCGAGTCATTGATGGTGCGGGTCAGCGCCGACTTGAATCCCGTGAGGTGGGTACCGCCCTCGTGGGTGTTGATGTTGTTGACGAAGGTGAAGATGTTCTCGTTGTAGCCGTCTTCATACTGCAGCGCCATGTCGACGTCGACATCGTCCTTCACGGTCGAGAAGGACACGGGCTTCGGGTGCAACGGCTTCTTGTTTCGGTTGAGCCAGCCCACGAATTCGACCAGACCGCCCTTGGCATGGAACCGTTCCTCCTTGGGCGACTCCTCCCGCTCGTCCACCAGCGTGATGGTGATGCCGCCGTTCAGGAACGCCAGTTGTCGCAGCCGGTCGGCCAAGGTCGAGTAGTGGTACTCCAGGACGGTGAAGATGTCCGGATCGGGCTTGAAGCGGACGATGGTGCCCGTGGCATTGGTCTTCTCGAGCACCGTCAGCGGCTGGGCGGTTTTGCCGCGTGCGAACGCCATGTGATGCCTGTGCCCGTCCCGATCGACGACCACCTCGAGCCGTTCGGAGAGGGCATTGACGACGGACACGCCGACGCCGTGCAGGCCGCCTGACACCTTGTAGGACGACTTGTCGAACTTGCCGCCCGCGTGGAGGGTGGTGAGGGCGAGTTCGACGCCGGGAATCTTCTCGACGGGATGAAGGTCGACCGGGATCCCGCGGCCGTTGTCGGCAACCGTGACCGAATTGTCGGAGTGGATGGTAACCCGGATCTGGTCGCAGAAGCCCGCGAGTGCCTCGTCGATGGAGTTGTCCACCACTTCGTAGACGAGGTGATGGAGGCCGGTCTCCGACGTGGAGCCGATGTACATGCCCGGCCGCCGGCGAACCGCTTCCAGTCCTTTGAGGACTTGAATGGACCCGGCGTCGTAGCCCTTCTTTGCCTTCTTCGGTTTCACGGCCGTCTTCTTGGGCAAGTGCTACCTCGTTGGGTGTGCGTGATGGTCGTCGTGCTGGGGCCGGCTGATACGCCCGGGAATCCAGCGAATACCGGCGATGCGTCCCTTTCGTTCCTGGTTGATCCGCGCCAGGATCCGCGGCGTCATGAGGCCGAGTTCCGTCGCCCACGGTGCCGTCGCCACCCGGACCCGAAGCACGCCATCCGGACTCACGGATTCCGGTTCGGTTACCGCCGCAATCTGGCTGCCGACCAGCTCGGGCCACTCGTCGAGCACCCGCACCTGGTCCAATCGCTTGGTCCACTTGCGGCGAGCGAAGAAACTCGCCAGCGCGTCCCCAATGGAGGTAACCGGCCGCTTCTCTCTCATGCCGCCAGCCGCCTCGACACCAAACTCAGCATGTGACTCGTCCTTCCGTGACCGTCCACACCGGCAGGGAGAGCGTTCGTGGCAGCTCGTCGCGACGCGGTGCCGATACGAACACCTGACGGGTCTCACCACGATGCAGGCGTTCGACCAACCGTTCCTGCCGGTCCGCGTCCAACTCCGCGAACACGTCGTCCAGTACCAGGGCCGGCTCGGTTCCGGTCGCCTCGGCGAGCGTGGCGAGTTCGACCAGCTTCAGCGCGATCGCGGCGCTACGCTGCTGGCCGGTGGAGCCGTACTCCCGGAGCGCCCGTCCGTCGATCTCGAGAATCAGATCGTCGCGATGGGGCCCGATGGTGGTCGTTCCCTTGCGGGAATCGACATTCCAGGAGGCCTCGAGCGCGTCGGGCCATGCCTCGAGTGCCGACAGCTCCTCCCGCCCGCGGTACCGCATGCCGACGCTCGCCGTTTCTCCGAGTGTCGCGAACTCCCTCGCGAACGCCACCGCCGCCGGGCCGGCCCATCTGGCGCGGCCCGCGACGATCTCTGCCCCGGTCGCGGCGAGGGCTACGTCGAAGGCGCGCACCACCTCGCGGCGCTGGGTCCGGAGCGCCGCATTGCGCTGAGCCAGGACCGCCCGGTACCGCGAGAGTGCGGTGAGATATCCGCGATCGGCCAGGCAGAGCAGCCGATCCACGTACCGACGTCGCTCAGCGGCTGACCCGGAGGCCAGCACCACATCGGATGGGAGGAACGCCACGGCAATCCAACGGCCCAGTCCCTCCAGCATGCGCTCCGGTTCCGTGCCGTCGATCTCTACCCGCTTCCGCTTCGGTGCGACCCGGAAATCCGCCGAGATCGTCCCGGCTCGGCCGTCGCGCCGGACCCGGTTCTCAACGCGAAACCCGGGACCTCCAAATCCGACGACTTCCCGGTCCGCGGCTCCCCGGAAGGAGCGAAACAACACCGGGTAGTAGACGGCCTCGAGCAGGTTCGTTTTCCCTTGGGCGTTGGCTCCAAGAAGGGCGACACCGTCCTTGGGCAGCGACAATTCCATCGACGCCAGGTTGCGGAACCCTCGCACCACCACGTCTTCCAGCCACACTACTGCAGGACCACGCGCCGAAAGGCGGTGTCACCGCGCTCGCCTAACAGGTCGAAGCCGAAGATGCCGACGGTGACGGTGTCTCCTGCCGCGAGTCCGCTGGTAGGTACCGTGAAGCTGAACAGTACCGTGTCGGCGTCGGTGTTGAGTGGCGGGAGCGTGAAATTCGCCCCGATCACGTCGAAGATCACGACGTCGACCCCGTCGAGATCCACCGCGAGTCCCGCCACCAGGACGTTGGAGCCAAGAACAACGGTGGTATCCTGGCTCGGCACCTGGATGTCGACGACCGGACCGAGGCCGCTATTGGGACCGAGAAACGAAGGCCGCTCACGGTCCACGCAGGCCGACGACCACAGGGCCACGACGAAGAGGGCCCCCACGCCCAGCCGGCCCAGAGGCACGCTCGATCCCAAACTCATCCCTGTAAATTAGCAGCATCCCGACCCAAATTGGAGCCGCTGCGGTCCCCTCGCTCGGGTCGATCTAGCGCCCCTTGAAGGCCGCCGACCGCTTCTCCAGGAACGCCGCCATACCCTCCCGCATGTCCTCGGTCGAGGCGATTAGGCCGAAGTGGTTGGCCTCGAGCAGCGAACTCTCATCCACGCTCAAGTCGAGCCCGGTGTCCACGGCTTCGAGGCAGAGCCGGACCGCGATGGGTCCGTTTGCCAGAATGCGCCGCAACAGCTTCTCGGCCTGGGGCATCAACTCGTCGGCCGGCACCACCCGGTTGACCAAACCGATGCGATAGGCCTCCTGGGCGTCGATCATGTCGCCCGTGAGCAGGAGCTCCAAGGCCCGGCCCTTGCCGACCAGGCGCGGCAGCCGAACCGTGCCGCCGTATCCCGGGCCGATGCCCAGCTTGACCTCCGGCTGGCCAAACTTGGCATTCTCGCTGGCCAAACGAAAATGGCACGCCATGGCCAGCTCGCAGCCGCCACCCAATGCGAACCCGTTGACCGCGGCGATTACCGGTTTGCCGCAGCGTTCGAGGCGGCGAAACACCGCCTGACCGGCCAGCGATCGCTCCTTTCCCGAGAGCGGTCCCTGGGTGGCCAACTCGGCGATGTCCGCCCCGGCAACGAAGGCCTTGGGCCCGGCTCCGGTGACGAGCACGCCGCGAATTGTGTCATCGGTTTCGATCGTGGCCACGGCATCACTCAGCTCCTCGATCACGGCATCATTCAAGGCATTGAGCTTGTCCGGGCGGTTGATCGTAAGGGTGGCGATCCCTTCGTTGGTCTCGAACTGTATCACAGAGAATGGCATGACGACACCGTGGCTGGGGTGTTGGAGTGTTGGTATCTACGACAGGCCGGGCAAGGCACCGGACTGAAAGATAGATGATGTTAACTTTGGTGACCCAAGTCCGCTTTTGTCCCTCCTCGGATTGAGTGATCGATGGCTTCGATACTCGCGCTCGACCAGGGAACCACCGGCAGTACGGCCCTGGTGATCCATCAGGACGGCCGGGTACTGGCTCGCGGCTACCGCGAGTTCACCCAGCATTTTCCGCAGCCCGGCTGGGTCGAGCACGACCCCGATGAAATCTTCAGGGTTACGATCGAAGCCGCGCGCGAGGCGGTAGCCGGAGCCGGAGAAATGCCGGTGGGCATCGGCATCACCAACCAGCGCGAAACCGTGGTGGTATGGGATCGGGCCACACTCGAGCCGCTGGCCCGAGCCATCGTGTGGCAGGATCGCCGGACCGCCGAGCTCTGCCACACCCTGCGCGCCACCGGCGTGGAGCCCATGGTCCGCGAGCGGACTGGTCTCCTGCTCGATCCGTATTTCTCGGCTACCAAGCTCGCGTGGTTGCTGGAGCGCGATCCGGCACTCCGGGTTCGGGCCGGTCGGGGCGAGGTGGCCGCCGGCACCATCGATAGCTGGCTCATCGCCCGGCTCACCGGGGGCGCGCGCCATGCCACCGATCACACCAACGCCTCCCGCACGCTCCTCTACAATGTGCAGACCCATGCGTGGGATCCGGAACTGCTCGCGCTGTTCGGCATCCCCCACGACATGTTGCCCGATGTCGTGCCATCGAGCGGTGTCGTCGGAGAGTGTGGGCCGGACACGTTCGGAGCCGCGCTTCCCATCGCCGGGGTCGCGGGCGATCAGCAGGCCGCGCTGTTTGGGCAGGGATGCGTAACGCCGGGCCTGGCGAAGAACACCTACGGGACCGGTGCCTTCCTCCTCGTGAACACCGGACAGGACCGCCCGGTCTCTTCGCACGGGCTGCTTACCACCATCGCCTGTGATGCGGCCGGCCGGCCCGCGTACGCGCTGGAGGGAAGCGTGTTCATTGCGGGCGCGGCCCTTCAGTGGCTGCGGGACGGCCTGGGTCTGCTTGCCGATGCCGGCGAGTCGGAGCATCTGGCGAGGAGCGTTGCGGATACCGGCGGGGTGCACTTCGTCCCGGCCTTCGTCGGCCTGGGGTCGCCTCACTGGGAGCCGGCCGCCCGCGGCACCATTACCGGGCTCACCCGCGGAACCACCACGGCCCACCTGGTGCGCGCGGCACTCGAAGCCATGGCGTTCAGCAGCCGGGATCTGCTCCAGGCCATGACCGGCGATGCCCACGTCACCATCCCCGCGCTTCGCGTGGACGGTGGCGCGGTCGCCAATTCCTGGCTCATGCAGTTCCAGGCGGACGTGCTTGGGGTTCCGGTCGAGCGGCCGGACATGATCGAAACGACGGCGGCCGGGGCGGCCGCTCTGGCCGGGCTGGCGCTCGGCGTGTGGCCCGGTATCGATGCGTTCCTCGAGGGACGTCACTTCACCCGCTTCGAGCCATCGATCGATGCGGAAACCCGAAACCGCCTCTCCTCCGAGTGGGATCGGGCCGTCCAGGCAGCCCTCTCCTGGGCCCGGGCCGACTGAGCGCCAGGGCCTTCACCACCTCTCCTAGTCCAAAATCGACTGCCGGTGGCAGGCCAGGCACATCACCGGGCTCTTCGATTTCATCGTCTCGGCATCGAACCCGGGCCCGTGCGGGTTGATGCGCCGTCCGCCCAAGGCAGAGTGACACTGGAGGCAGTCACGCTGGGAATGGCAGGTGGCGCAGGTCTCCAAGCCCTGCCGTGCCGCCTGGCCGTGCCCGAAAATCCAGGTGGACTTCCGGTTATGGAACCCGGTGTCGATCCGTCCGCTCGTGGCCAATCCTTGGCCCGTGTGACAGTCGCGGCAGAACGCCTCCGGGTTGTGACAGGTGGCGCACTCCACATCCTGACCGAAAGCCGGGGCCGAGTGCTGCAGGACGAAATTCTCCGGGTGGTACCGCCCGACCGGCTCTCCCGGGGTGCTCAGGGCTTCGGATCCCAAGTGGCAGGTGATGCACTGGTCCTGCGTGTGGCACGTGGTGCACGTGGTGGTCGCCGAGGCGGCAAGCGCCTTATGGTTTTCTGCGAACCCGGCCGTGTGGGTCGACGGGCGGCTGCCGCACGAGGACAACGCCCTGTGCCTGGTGGACGCTCGAGGCCTTTGCCCGGCCCGGAGCCAATTCCGGAATCGGATCGGGCAGGGGAGACACGTGGCACGTGCGGCAACTCTGTTGGGTGTGACAGGTCGCGCAGGTCGCTATGTTGGCACGTGCCGACTCGCTATGGCTTGCCTGCCAGTCGCTGGCACCATGCGATGCCGGGATCGGATAGGTGACCGGGCGTTTCGACACGATCTCCGCCACCCGGGGATCGGACTCCAGCGACTGGATTGCCGGAACCGAGGCGGCGTTCACATGGCAGGTGCTGCACAGATCGCGCGAGTGGCACACGGCGCACCGCGCCGCGTTGTCGCTGGCCAACGGGCCATGCTCCAGCACGAAGTTGTCGCCATGGTCGGCCAGGCTTCGGGAACGCGAGGATCTCCTCCCCGGTGTAGTCACTGCGCCTCCCACGACGGCACGTGGCAGGTGGCGCACGGCGCATCGACCTCGTGCGTCTTTCCGGCCGCATGACACCCGAGACAGCCCCCCACCGAAACGCGCTGGATGTCCATCGCCTCACCGCCGGACTTCTGGTGGCAGGTGGCGCATTTGAAGTCCATGCCGAGGGCCGCCTTCTTCTTCGCGATGACCGTGGCATGGTCGAAGTTGAGGTTGCTCGGCGTGCGACTGCGGCCCTCCCAATCGACCCGCGGCTGGGTCTGTCCGTTGTGGCAGGCGCCGCAGAACGAGGCCGCTGGAATGGTGACCGCTCCCGCCTCCACTTTGTGGCAGCTTTCGCAGGTCGGGAAGAGATGTTGGTGCTTGAGATGCGGAAACGCGCTCTCCGCGATGGGCGCGCTGGTCCCGCTGCCTCCGCTGCTCCACGCCACCAGGCCCAGCATGACGGTGGCGGCTGCGGTTCCCAAACGGATGATCATGGCCGCCTCCCTGGCTCCGAGCCGATGTAGAACGCGAGGCCGAACGATGCCCTGAGCTGGTTCCAATCGGGCAAGCCGGATTCAGGGTCCCGGCGATCGTGGCGGTAGCGGTCCACCGCGCCCCACACCGTTCCGATCGGTGAATCGTATTTGACGTTGCCGCCCACGCTCCAGACCCGGCCCTCGCCGACGCGGAACTCTCCCAGCTGCTGAAAGGCCGAGAATCGGGCACCGAGGCTGAGTTGGTCGAGCGGGCGGACATTCACCCGCGCCTCACCCGCGCTCAAGGCAGAGCCGAAGGTAAAGTCGAGATAATAGGACCCCTGCACGTCAACCTGCCTGGTGGCGCGCCAGTTAGCCGACGCTCCCGCTTTCCAGGTGCGGTCGGTCGTGACGATGAACGGGACCTCCGCCTCGGTGTCGGCATAGTCGCGTCGCTCGCCCTCCAGACGGATCGAGAGATCGGACCGTGGTTGAATTCCCACTGCCAAGCCGTATCCGGTGTAGGGCACCGGACTGAAGGCGGCCCAGATGGTTTGCAGGTCGAATACCGGCCGGTAGCGGAACAGCCGCCCCTCGACGTACAGCTTGGAGATGGGCGACCATCCTACTGTCGCACCCGCCTTACCCCACCATCCCGTGCCCAGGTCGTAGTCTGCGTGGCCCTCGATCGATAGGTCACGGATGGGCCGGTAGGAGGCATCGACAGCGACCCGCTCCGACGCGATGGTGGAGCGGTTGGTTTGGATCTCCTTTTGGTAGATGGCCTCGATGGACCCGTTCGGGATCGGCCGCGCCGAGGCGCGGACACCGAACAGGTAGTTCCGGCGCCGCGGCTGGAATTCCTCGAGCGAGGCGAGGGCATCCGACGTGACCGGTTCTGCCAGGCCCCGCGCCAGGCCCCAGCCGCCGTAGGCCTCGAGCTCGATGCGGGCGGGCCGGAACCGCACCTCGGCCGACGCGCCGTCGTAGCCGTAGTACCCGAGGCCGCTCATCTGGAAGTCGCGTCCCAGGCGGAAGCGGTAGCGGTCTCGCTTGAGTTCCACGTAGCCCTGGATCAGGTCGAAATGGTCGTCCGAGCGGGGCCAGAACTCTTCGTCGCCCAGGGACGCACGAAGCCGGGTGCTCAGGTAGACCCTGAGGCCCTGGACGCCGAATCCCCATACCGAAAGGTCGAGGTCCTGCACCAGCGGGGCGGTCGAGACCACCTCGTCTGAGTCGTAGAAGAAGCAGTAGGCGGCCGCGGGCGCGCAGGTCACGAGCCGCCCGTTGAACGTGCTCCGCCCGCCCACCAGGGCCGTGTTGGCGATGGGCACGCTGTCGAGCCGGTACGGCCTGAGCTCGACGTACTGCGCCCGGGTGGAGGCGCGTCCGCGCCATTCCTGTGCGCGTGCGGGTGCGGGTGAGGAGGCCAGGATGGCGCCGAGAGATGCCAGGGCAACCAGAGCGGTGGTGGTCTTGTGGGTCCGAGTGACGACGGTCATTCGCACGGGATCCTCCCGGAGACCGGGGCGCCGAAATTGAACTCGTCTCGACTATGATGATACACACGAGCGGGCGGGAGTGAATCCCGCCCGCTCGTGCACTGCTTCAACTAGGCGACCCTAGCGGTTCCCCCTTGACCCGTGTCGTGTCGCCCTTCCCCCAGTCAGCGGATCCGCCGCACACCAGGCGGCATCGGACCCGCGACGTCGACGGTGAATCGGTACGCCGGGCAACATATAGGTCGACCTCACCTCGTTGATCGAGGCGATGAGCAGGGCCTTCAGCAGGAACGGGTTGTGCACCCCTTCACCGCTGGCCTTGTGGGTGCCGATATGCTGGCCGAACACGTCGAAGCTTTCCCAGTTGTCCCTGGTATGGGTATAGGCCAGGAACGCGTTCCAGATCGCACCCTTCGCCACGGTCATCGGCGCCGATCCCGATGGATCGAATTGGGTCGAGTCGCCTTGGGCAACTACCTGCGGCAGGAGCCCCGCGTCGGTGGCGTCCATGACGTGGTTGGCATCAGTGTCAACCCACAGCTGGTCGAGCAGGAACTCCAGCTCTCTCGCGGAGCGTGCCGAACCGGGCTGCCATCTGGGCGTTGGTGGCGCCTACGTGGCACCCGGCACCGGTGCAGGCCACATACTGGCGCTGATTGTCGGCGCAGGTTCCGGTGGTCGGCAGGCCCTGTGCGTCGAGGCAGGGAATCGCCTCGAAGGTGTGGCCCACCGAGGTGAGCAGGAAGTCGCCCGTGGCCGCATCGGTCACGTCGAAGAAGTTGACGTGGCACGTGGCGCAGAGCTTGGTGTTGGCCGTGCTGCCGTGAGTCGAGGCGATCGAGTTGGTGTCATACACGAACCCGGTCGGGATGTACCCCACGTTCTGGCCCAGCACCAGGAGACCCTGGGCGGCATGTGGCCCGTGCGAGGACCACGGTGTGCCTCTTCGCGAGTGGCAGGTGACGCAGAGGTGCTGGGTCGAGGCGACATTGATCGGCGCGCGCAGATTGGCATCATTGGGCGAGCCGTGCGGGTCGTGGCACACGATGCACACGATGTGCTCGGGCTGCCCGTTGTTCTTCTCGATATAGTTATCGGTCTCGAGGAACTTGACCGCCATCGCCGTCTTGCCCTCGTGGCACTCCATGCACGACGGCGTGGTGCTTGTGCCCGAGCTAACGGCCCAGGCGGGCGTCAGTGCGTGGGCCGACTCTTCCCACTGCTCCACGAACGGATGGTGCGCCCCTTCGTGGCATTCGCCGCATCCGGTGGTGAGGCCGGTGCTTACCGACATCGGCGCCAACGGCTGGGTGGCGTCCGGATCCTGAACGTGGTCATAGCCCGAGCCATGGCAGCTCTCGCACTGGACGTCCTCGTAGGCCTCGTCGGCTACCAGGTTGTAGCCGGCCGGCTGATCCAGGGCGTTGCCGAGCTCGCTGATGGTGTGGCAGCCCTCGCAGAATACCTGCGCGCCACCGCTCGACTGTAGGCCGGCCCACGCGTCCGCGTGGCCGGTCCGCTCCCACCCGGCCTGCTGCCCGACGTGGCAGTTGCCGCATGCGGTCAGCTTGGCGTCCTTGTCGAAGTAGCCCAGGAAGTTGAAGGTGGCATCAGGCGGCGGGTTGAAGATTTCCCGGTCGCGGAACACGACTTCCGTGTCGGTACAGGCGGCCAACACGGTCATCGCGCCCACGAAAGCCAGCGCGAGCCATACACCACGCGTCCGGCGCGGGGCATGTGTGATACGAACGAGTCTTGCTTTCACATCCACCTCCATTGCCATGGCCATTCAGGATTCCACCCGAATCGGGGGGAGACCCATTGAGGTGACCCTCATTGCACTTCGAAATCGGAGAACCGTACTCTGATATGGGACTCAATCTGCAGCGGTCACCATGAAGAAGCCGTGAAACGCTGCGTAAAACTACGGACCTCTTCGACAGACGAAAAGGGAGATTAGAGTCCCTTACGACAGTCTTCATGTTTTCTTCATGGTGTCGCAACGGTGCCAGCCGGATGTCCAGAAATGGCCGCGGGGCGTCCTGTACACAGGACGCCCCGCGGGTCGCTCAAATACGGTCCCGCTACAGGATCAGGCGGGCTTGTGGCACACCGTACAGTCGGTATCGACGCGCCCCTTGTGATCGGCCGGCATGGCCTTCACATCGGGCACGGCCCCGGAGTGGCACATGGAGCACTTGTCGCGGCCCTCGAGAGCGTGAGGGATGGCCGTTGGGGCCTTGGTCAGCATGGCGGCGTCCGGCGCGTGGCACCACAGGCAGGTCTTGACCTCCAGGCCCTTGTGGCTTGCGGCCGGTGCGGCCGGGATGTCGGGCATGGCGCCCGAATGACACATGGAGCATTGATCCCGCCCCGCCAGGTCGTGATTCACGGCCGGCGGCTTGGCCGCCTGTGCCAAAGCGGGCACCACGCCCACGGTGAGCAAGAGGATCGCCCCGATTGGGACCAGACGGAACAGGTTCTTCATCGTGTCAGCCTCACTATCGAGAATCGGACGTCTACACGGCCACCGGAGCGAATCCGGCGCAGGCTCAAAGGTGTGAGCACGAAGTCTACTTTGCAAGGACCTTGCCAGCCAGGCGGGCTTGTGCAATCCGCCGAGACTACCCACCTACCTACCTACCTACCTACCTACCGACCGACCCCCCGACTCACTGCAGGACCGACCAGATCACCAGCACGATGAGGCTGATCCCGAGCGCCAACGCCATGAAGCCCAGGATGATCGACCACCCGTAGAAGACGGTCGACGGGGGCTCGACTTCCAAACTCGCGAGCCGGCCCTCGGCCTTCAGCCGCTCGTATTCCAGCGGATGCTCCTCCTCCATGTACTGTTCGGTCGCGCTCCCGGTGAAGATGACGACGTCGATGGGAAATTTCTCCGGCCGGAGGTGCACGTTGAAGAAGTGGATAGTAAAGATGAAGCCGAGCGCCAAAAGGGCCTCGTCGCCATGCACGATGGTGGCGACGTTGAAGATCCACCCGGGGAAGAGCAGCGAGAAGAACTCGGGGAACCAGAGCAGGAGCCCCGAGCCCCCGATAATGGCAACGCCCCAAAACACCGCCCAATAGTCGAACTTCTCCATATAGCTGAACCGATCGAATTTCGGCCGCGGACCGAGGCCCAAGAACCACCGGAACTGCTGCACGATATCGAGGATGTCTTTCGGTTGCGGGACCATGGAGTTCGGTCCCCAGAGCAGGTCCTGCTTGTTCGTGCTCCGAAAGGCCCGGACCGTGAGGGTCGCGATGTGGGTAAGGAAGTACCCGAACGTCAGAATGGCACAGAAGCGGTGGATGAACCCGGCGGTCTGGAAGCCCCCGATGGCCTTGACGAAGGTGCCCGCCCACGGCGAGGACGAGAAGTGAAGTGGGATGCCGGTGATGACCAGCCCGAAGAACGACACGATGACGAACGCGTGGAGCGTGCGGTCGAGCACCGTGAACCGCTGGAGGTAGGGCCCGGGCCCCCGATGGGAGGCGCTGATGGCGCGCGTCACCCAGCGCCACGCCCAGGGCATGAGCGAGCGGCCCGATGATCGCATCCCGTCGATAGCCAGGCGCGTGAGCCAGAGCAGGGTGTGAAGCCCGAAGAAGCTGAACACCCCGACCAGGAGCGACGTCATCCCGAGCCAGGTCCAATACATCAAGGGATATCGGTTCCGCTGATGCTCGTCGGCGTGGGCGTGGTACCTGACGAAGTTCTGGTTGGCCTTCGGATGGCACCCGGAGCAGGTGGCCACCAGCTTGGTGGGGAACACCGACGATGCGGTGTCCGTGGCGGGCAGCATGTCGTGGGGTGTGTGGCAGTCGCTGCACTTGGCCGTCAGTCCGCCGCCCAACCGGGTCACCTTGCCGTGGTAGGTCCCCAGGTAGGTCTCGAGCAATTCACCGTGGCACGACCCGCACTTGTCCGCCATGCCCAGGAACCAATCGGGCTGGTCCGCGCGTACCACCTCGTGTGAACTGTGGCACTCCACGCACACCGGAGCTTCTCGTCCCTCCGCGGTGCGGACGCCGGTCTCGTAGGCGGTGCCATGCGCCGACTGCATGTACACGTCGAGAATGCCGAGATGGCAGGCGCCGCAAGTCTCCGCGACGTTGGCGCGATTGACCGATGATTCAGCCGAGTCGGCCGGCAACACCTTGTGTGCCCGGTGGCAGTCGTTGCAGGTGGCTGAGACCAAGAGACCGGCGCGAGTGAGTGCGACCCCATGGACCGTGGTGTGGTATTGCGCCACGGCTTCGCGCGCCTGTGCTCCTTCCGGGCCCGAGAAATACGTCCCGATGATGTGCTCGTCGGCGTGACAGCTGCCGCAGAGCTCCGCCACATTCAGCGCGTGGGTCGGCGAGCGCCGGTCGTCGGCGCCGTACACGGTATGGGCGGCGTGACACGACACGCAGGTCGGGGTGTCGCCATTGGTGTCCACCGCATGGATGGACTCCGCCCAGTCGGCGCCCTGTGTTTCGTGACAGCCCGCGCACGGCACCGCCTTGGCAGGTGCCGCATGGGGAAACCCGGCGTCGAAGCCCGGATGGCAATCGGTACAGGTCTGGCCGGCGTGCTTAGTGTCTCGGAGAATCGAGTCTGTGACGTAGAGAGTAGCCCGCTGGCCTAACTGCGGGACCTTCCCCATCAAGAACTGCCGGTCGCCATGGCACTTCTGGCAGTCGACCGACGAGGCCGGCCGGGCGCGGGCTTGGGCCCGAGGGGTCTGCGCTTCTATTCCATGGGACGTCACCACCAAGGCGCCGGCCAGGACGAGTAGCCGGGCGCCGTAGTGGCTGATCATGCTGTGGAGCTGCTTACTGCCCAGTCGCACGGGTCGAGTCGGCAGCGGGCGCTGCCTGCGGCGCCATCCGGTGGCATCCATCGCACGGCAAGGGTGCGTTGTGGTCGACGCGATCGACGTGGCAGGTGGTGCAGACCTGCCGGCTCCATCCGGTCAGGTTCTTCACGGCCTCGCCGTGACATTGGACGCACGCCACGGTATGCGCGATCGCCTTCGTGTGTTTGGCCTTGACGCCGTCTTCCGGCCGGTGACAGTTGAGGCAGGTGGCCTTGGGTTGGTGATGCGAGTCGTGGCACGATTCGCAGTTGAGGTCCGTGGCCTTCATGCTCGGCGCCTTGTGGCAGGTAGCGCAGCTGAGGTCCGCGGTGAGATGGGTCTGATGCGGGAAGAGATCGCCGCCGGCCGTGGCGATCGTGCCCTCGGGCGCGCCGGAACCCCCCTGGTGGCACCGGGCGCAGTCCAGCGGTTGCGCCGCCGCGCGGTGATGACAGGACTGACAGTCGGCCGCCGACCCGAGCCGGGTCTTGCCGTGGTCCTCGATGGGTGTGTGGCAGGCCGTGCAGGCCAGACCGCCGCGCAGCACGTGCCGTTCGTGGCTGAACGATGTGCCCTTGAAGTCGACCGTCTTCCGTTCCGTGCCCAGGTGGCATTGCAGGCAGACGTTGGCGGTCACCGACGGTCCGAGGTCCACCGTGGGCACTGTGTAGGGCAGCCGGCCGGCAGTGACTGCCTGGCGCACAAACTGAAGCGTCTGGCGCAACAGTTCGTCCGCGAAGGCGATGTTGTGTGCCCCTTTGCCGTCCTGCACCAGCGCGACGTTGTCGTCCGCCAATTGGAAGAGCGAGTCGACCGCGGCCCGGGTCCGGACCGACGCGGCACCGCGCGTGCCCTTGGCACTTCGCACGACGCTGGCCACCCGGTCCACCTTCCGGTTCATCTCCTTCTGCCAGGCGGGCAGGATGTTGGCGTAGCGGGTCCCGTGGCATGACAAGCACGCCGCTTCCCCAGCCATCGAGACCTGCTCGTGTCCCTTCACCTGGGTCGTCAGCTCGTGGCACCCCTTGCACGACACGTTGGCCAAGTACATCGAGCTCGGCATGGCCTCGGTGCCGTGACCACCGATTCCGGCATAGAGCTTCCGCTGCTGATCGTGCGTTTGTTTGTGGCACGAGCGGCAGTCGAGGTCGAAGGTCTCGCTGTGAGACAAGACCCGGTGTTCGATCGGGAGGTGGCACTGGGCGCACTCGACGTTGTGCTCCGCGATATGGATCTGGTGCATCACCGTCGTATTGCCGAACTGCTCGATCCGCTCGGGTTCGTTGTGGCAAATGAAGCAGCGCGACTGCTCGGCCGTGCCCAAGCCATCCGTGACGTTGTCGTGGCAGGACACACACGAAACCAGGTCGCGGACGTAATCCTCGTGATCGACGGTGAAACCGGCCGGCGACACCACCCGCGGCGGTGTCGGATGGCACCCGACGCAACCGCCGATGGGGTCGCCGGCCGGGCGGCCCTTGAAGTGGCAGAGGAAGCAGGTGGAGGCCGTCACGGTGAGGTGTTGGCCCTGCACGATCTGCGAGTGGCAGCTGGTGCAGCGGAGGTCCTTCCCCCGCCTGAGCTCGCCGAGATGAGACGAGTGGTCGAAGCGGACGCCCTCGAAGCTGACCTCCCCTTCCAACTGACGGGTCACATGGCAGCCTGAGCGGAGACACGCGGCGTCTTCGATCTCGGCCCACGGCCTGAGGCCGTAGGTGCCCGTCACGTATTTCACGACTTGATTTGCCGCCTGGAGTTTGCCCATGGCCTCCGCTTTGATGCCGGGCGCGTAATGGCACTGGATGCATGGCACGAAGTTGTGGGAGGACGTCTTCCAGGACTCGTAGTACGGGACCATGTTGTGGCAGTTGTTGCAGAAGCCCGGCTGCGCGCTGTACTCCACGAAGCCGACCGTTCCCACGCCTGCAAGGATGACCAGCAGAATGCCAAACTGAATGGCCAGGCGCAGCGGGCGGGCGCGGAATATGGCCGACAGCCCGCGAGCGCTGGAACTCACCTTCTCCTGGGGTTCGTCAGGCGTGGTCATTGCTGTCCGTGCCCTTCTGCCGCGGTCGCCCCAGCCGGAACCCGGCCAGCACGATGGCGGCCAACGCAAGGAACCACACCGGCACCAACATCAGTCGGTGCTCCCAGCGCCGTTCCCGGCTCACTTCCGCGGTCTCCCGCACCTCCTTCGAGATCGACGCCACCCGTCGCCCCAAGTCGGATAGCAGTTCCAGGTCGAGGCTGTGTTGGACCTTGGCGATCTCCCGATAATCGGTGAGCGCCGTCTCATACCGGAACTTGGCATCGCTAACTCGGCGGCCCTGGCGGGTCAATTCGGCGATCGCATGCTCGGCCAGCACGAGCTCCTCGCGTGCCCGCACCACCTGGGTTTGAATCTCGACTCCGACCAACGCTGCCCGGCTGTCGCCCGTATGGCATCGGGTGCAGAGTGCTGCGATTTCCTCCGGCGGCACCGGCTCGGTGCCGTGGTTGCTGTGACAGGCCAGGCACCCGGGGATCTTGCCGGCGCTCGCGGCCTTCCCATGCGGCCCGTTGTGGAACTCCGCACCGAGCAGGACGTGGCACCGGTCGCACACGGTGGAAATCTCCGTGATGGCCGGTGGCAGTGCTGCATGGGAACCATGGCACCCGATACAGGTGGGTGCGGCAAAGTTGCCCTGTTCGAACACCGCCACGCCATGGGCGCCGGCGCGGTACTTGGCGAACTGGTCGGTCGGGAGGCCGTACTTCTGCATCATCCCCGCATCGGAATGACACGCGGCGCAGGTGCTCGGAATGTTGGTCGGATAGACGTTGCTCCGGGCATCGGTGGGCCGCAGGATGGTGTGTGCGTCGTGGCAATCGGTGCAGGTCGGCGCATCGGCGTTCCCTTGCAGCAACACCTGGCCGTGGCGACTGGTCCGGAACTCCGCGAGCTCCCCCGCCGGCAGGCCGTACTGGCGCATCTGGTTGGGGTCCGAGTGACACGACGAACACTCCTCGGCGATGGCGATCTTGTTCCTCGGATTGAATTTCATGCCGCGGTGGGCGCCGGCCGTCTCGAGGGATTTCGTGTTGCCGCCGTGGCAATCGGCGCATCGGATGCCCCGTTCGGAATGGACCCCCGCCGCAAAACTCCGGCGCTTGTCGGCATGGCAGGTGAGGCAGCTGTAGATCGTGTCTTGGCCGGCCTGCACTCCCAGGGACGGCGCGGACGGAGTGACCCAGCCAGCGCTCGCAACCACGGCCGTCGCAAGGGTCACCCCCAGCATGCTCATGGCGCCTCCGGGGTCGTGTCGGTGGTATCTGCCGGCCGCGGCAAATCGGGAATTGGTGCCCCGACTTCGCCCGGTGTTTGGACCGCCGGTGCCACGGCGGGGCTGACGGAGCGAATCTGCCGACCCGCCACCCAGCCGACCAGGAGCGCAGCAAAGAAGACGATTCCAAGGGCGAGCGGCAACGGCTGCTTGCGCAAGTGACGCTCGGGGTCGCGGTCGAACAGCGGCAGAAACACGAGCGCGAGCCCGAGGATGACGAATCCGACGACTCCCCAGGGGCCTAGATAGCGCACCACCGCCAGGCCGACGCTCACCGGGGGCCAGGTCGTCACTAAGTCGCTGGGCACCTGATACGGGTTCGCCGGATCGCCAACCGGTCGCGGAAAGAGGACGGCAAACGTGATGACCAGCGCCACCACGACCACAGCGGTGATGAAGCTCCGCGAAAGGTGATCGGGATAGAATGGCCTTCCCGGCGCCTCATCGACCGTGCCGTCCACCGGCGGTGCCACACCGTGGCGGCGGACCAACGCAAAATGGAAGGCCAGCAGGGCGAACGCGATCCAGGGCAACACGATCACGTGGAGGGCGAAGTAACGGCTGAGCGTGGCTCCCGACACGATCACGTCGCCTGTCAAGAGCGCCGTGGCCAGGGAGCCGACCACGGGAATCTTTTCGTAGCTCGCCAGCACCTCCACCGCCGTCCAATAGCTCCATTGGTCCCACGGAAGCAGATACCCGGTTGCTCCGAAGGCCACGATCACAATGAGGAGCAGCATGCCGATGAACCAGTTGGTTTCTCGCGGTGGCTTGTAGGCCATCTCGAAGAACACCCGGGCCAAATGGGCCAGCACCACCAGGACGATCAGGCTGGCCGACCATACGTGGACGTCACGGATCAGCCACCCGAACGACACGTCCGAGACGATGTGCTGAATGCTCGGATAGGCCTCCTGGGCTGACGGACGGTAGTAAAAGGACAACAGCACGCCCGTGATCACCAGAATGGCAAAGAGGAGGTAAGTGATGCTGCCGAGCGCGTGCTTCCACCGCACGTGCGCGGGCAGTCGATGGGTCATGGCCTTCCGGAAGGCCTGGTCGATCGGGAGGCGGCGATCGATCGGGCCGTACAACAGCCCGAGCCACCGGACCACGCTCAGCAGGCTCGAGTCGGTGCTCGTTTTCACATCGGCCCAGAGCTGACCCAGCCATTCGGACATGGAGCTGCGCAGTCGATTGGGCATGGCGATCAGGTCGTCACGTAGATGACGCCGCCGCGGACGTACACCGGGTACGGCCTGAGCGGCGTCGTGGTGAGCCCCGCGACCACATTGCCGCGCACATCATAGACCACGTACGTGCACGGAGAGACGACACGGAGCGACGCGGCGTCCCACTCCAGAATGCAACCGTCCGTGGGCGAAGTGCCCTGGAGCCCGAAGTACTCCTGGTCGCCGCGGCGGACCACCAGGATGATCTTGTCCCCCCAGTTCACCACCCGGCTGGCGCCAACGGGGAAGTCGGCCTCGCGAGCCACCTGCGTGAACGGCTGGAGTTCGGGGAGTTGCAGGTGGCCTCCAGGCAGGAGATAGAGGAACACCGCAATGCCTGCCGCCATGGCCATGGAGAGAATCACCCCGGCGAGCAAGAGCCCGTTGAACGTCAGTCTCGACCCCGGCCCATTCGCATCCATGATGCTCCGTGCGTTCCTTTCAGGGGGTGTGGGCTGCATTTCGATCGATGTCGGTCGGCACGGGAGAGGCAACTATCGCGCCGACCAGGTGAAAAGTGGGGGAACAGGACGATCCCCGGTGAAAGCGACCTAATAGTAGGTGACTCCCTTCGGGTTCCGCAACGGAATCCGTTGCGACACTGCACCTTGTCCAGCATGGGGCCTGGGCTCGTGGGGAACCCTCGAGCCTAGGTGTTCCAGCGCTGTCTTGGTCGATGCGGCCGTCGCACCGCGGAGTTTCGGCATCCGGCTTCTGCTCGAGGCGTCCTGTACTGGACATGAACGCGGTGGAGACCAAGCCTCTGAGCCGGAATACTTAACTCGGAATTAAGACTTCCTTCATAAAAACTTCCTCATGTTGAGCAACCAGCGCCGGAGGCTGTGACCTTCCTGTATCCATTCCGGTTGCTGCCTCGCGTCCGTCGGCACATCGCTCCAGCTGTGCTCCTACCGTCTTGGGCCGGAGGCATGGGTCATGTATCTCCCCACATCCCATCCGTGGACCGAGGGTGAAACCCTCGGCGAGCAACTCGAAAGCCGCGGCGTATCGCGCCGAGACTTTCTCACCTACTGCGGCGACTTGTGCGTCGTCCTCGGAGTCGGACGACTGGCCGCGCCGACCATGGCGCACGCGCTCCAGGCGACGACACGGCCGACCGTCATCTGGCTCCAGCTGCAGGAGTGCACCGGCTGCGTCGAGAGCGTGCTCCGAACGTCGGAGCCCACCATCGGCGATCTGGTGCTGGACCTCGTGTCGCTCGACTACCAGCACACCCTCATGGCGGCGCCGGCCACGCGGTGGAAGCCGCGCTCAAGCAGTCGATGGAAACCAATGCCGGGAAGTACGTGCTGCTGGTCACCGGCTCGGTCCCGCTCAACGAAGGCGGCATCTATACCACGATCGGCGGGCGGACGGCTAAGGAGATCCTCGAGGAGGCTGCCGCCGGTGCGGCGGCGGTCATCGCCGTCGGCGCCTGCGCGCACTGGGGCAACATCCAGGCGGCCCGGCCAAACCCGACCGGCGCGGTCGGGGTATCGGCGCTCGTCACCGACAAGCCGGTCGTCAACATCGCCGGCTGTCCGCCGATCGCCGACGTGGTGACGGCCACGGTGGTGCATTATCTCACGTTCGGAAGCCTGCCCAAGACCGACACGTCGGCCGTCCGCTGTTCGCCTACGGCGCGCGGATCCACGACCAGTGCCCGCGGCGGGCGCACTTCGATGCCGGGCAGTACGTCGAGGAGTTCGATGACGAGGCGGCCCGAAAGGGCTGGTGCCTCTACAAGATGGGCTGCAAGGGACCGGCGACGTTCTCGCCGTGCCCGATCTTCCAGTGGAACACCCGCACCAACTGGCCCATCGGGGCCGGGCATCCGTGCATCGGGTGCACCGAGCGGGGCTTCTGGGACACGATGACCCCGTTCTACGATCGCCTGCCGGGTATCGCGGGCTTCGGCGTCGAGCGGAACGTCGACCTCCTCGGTGCGGCACTGGCCGTCGGCGCCACCGCCGGCGTGGTGGCCCATGCGGCGGCGACCGGGGTGCAACAGGTCCGCGCAGGCAAGAAGCAGCGAGAGCTTCCGGTCATCGACACGCCGTCGGGCGACGAGGGAGGGCAGAATGGCTAGAACCAAGGTCGTCGTCGACCCGATCACCCGGATCGAAGGTCACCTGCGGATCGAGGTGCAGGAGGAGAACGGCCGGATCGCCGATGCGTGGGCGTCATCGACCCAGTTCCGCGGCATCGAGATCATCATGGAAGGCCGCGATCCGCGCGACGCCTGGGCCTTCACGCAGCGGATCTGCGGCGTCTGCACGGTGGTGCACGCGGTCGCGTCCTGCCGCGCCGTGGAGGACGCCCTCGACATCCGCATCCCGCCCAACGCGAACCTGATCCGCAACCTGGTCCACGGGATGCAGTTCGTGCAGGACCACGTGATCCACTTCTACCACCTGCACGCCCTGGATTGGGTGGACGTGGTGAGCGCGCTTGAGTGCCGATCCGGCGGCGACGCGCGCGGATCGCGCGCCAGATCTCGCCGTGGCCCAACAACTCGGCGACCTACTTCGCCGGAGGTGCAGGACCGGCTCAAGAAGTTCGTGGCCGGCGGCCAGCTGGGCATCTTCACCAACGGGTACTGGGGCCACCCGGCCTACAAGCTGCCGCCCGAGGTGAACCTGCTGGCGGTGGCGCACTATCTCGAGGCGCTCGACTGGCAGCGCGACGTGATCCGGCTGCACACGATCTTCGGCGGCAAGAACCCGCACCCGAACTTCCTGGTCGGCGGCATGGCGTCGGCCATCAACCTCGACGACACGGCCACGATCAACGCCGAGCGGCTGACCGACATCCAGGACATGATCAAGCGGGCCCAGCGCTTCGTCGAGGAGGTGTACTGGCCCGACCTGCTGGCGATCGCCGGCTTCTACAAGGAGTGGGCCGCCATCGGCGGCGGCATCGGCAACTATCCTGGCCTGCGGTGAGTTCCCGGAGGGCGACATCCGCGACACCGACTCGCTACTACTTCCCGCGCGGAGTCATCCTCGGACAAGAACCTGAGCGAGGTGCTGCCCTACGACCAGCAGAAGGTCAAGGAGTACATCACGCAGCTCGTGGTACGAGTATCGAGGCGGCGACGACGTGGGGCTGCACCCGTACGACGGCGAGACCAAGGCCGAAGTACACCGGCCCGCCGACGCCGTGGACGTACCTCCAGGACGACGACAAGTACACCTGGATGAAGTCGCCGCGGTACGACGAGACTGCCGATGGAGGTCGGGCCGCTGGCCCGGCATGCTGGTGGCGTACGCCTCCGGACACGAGGACGTACAGGGCGATGGTGACGGAGGTGCTCGGCCGGCTGGACGTCGGCCCGGCGGCCCTGTTCTCGACCCTGGGCCGGACGGCGGCGCGCGGCATCGAGACGGTGCTGCTCGCGCGCCGGATGAAGGCCTGGTACGACCACCTGGTTGGCCGGATCAAGGGCGGCGACACCGCAGACCTTCAACGGCGACACGTGGGATCCCGACCACCTGGCCGGCCACGGCCCAGGGCTACGGCTACCTGGACGCGCCGCGCGGCGCGCTGGGCCACTGGGTCCAGATCGAGGACGGCAAGATCTCGCGCTACCAGTGCGTGGTGCCCAGCACGTGGAACTGCTCGCCGCGGGACGCGCAAGGGCAGATCGGGCCCTACGAGGCGGCGCTGATGGACAACCATCCGCTGGTCGATCCGGAGCAGCCGATCGAGATCCTGCGGACCATCCACTCGTTCGATCCGTGCATGGCGTGCGGCGTCCACGTGCTCGATGCCACAGGGGAAGCTCGTGACGGAGGTGAAGGTCCAATGACCAACGCACGACAACGACCGTGGCCCGGGGGCGAGGCGCCCTGGCCGCTCCGCCAAGACAAGGTCCGGCCGTCGCTGGGTGTACCTCTGGCACTGGCCGCTCCGGGCGATGCACTGGATCTCCGCCGTGCTGCGTCACCGTCCTGGTCGTCACCGGCCTCTACATCGGCAGGCCGTACTTCTGACCAGCTCGGGCGACGCGCCGCGACCATTCCTGATGGGCTGGATCCGCTTCATCCACTTCACGGCGGCCGGCGATCTTCGTCGCTACCGCCATCGTCCGGGTCTACTGGCTGTTCATCGGGAACCAGTTCGAGCGGTGGCAGCGCGCTCTTTCCGTGTGCGGACCACGCAGCTGGAAGAACATGTGCGAGGTGTTCGAAGAAGTACCTCCTGATCGAACCGGAACGGGCTCCGCACTACCTGGGGCACAACCCGCTCCAGCAGGTCACCTACTCGCTACTGTATCTGATCGCCATCGTGCAGGTCGTGACCGGCTTCGCGATGTACGGACTGTCGAACCCGGGCGGGTTCTTCTACACGCTGTTCGCCTGGGTCGGCCCGCTCTTCGGCGGGACCCAGATCGTCCGGCTTCGCTCCACCACGTGCTGACCTGGTTCTTCGTGATCTTCCTGCCCGTCCACATCTACTTCACCGTCCGGGCCGACGCGTTGCACCGCGAAGGGCGGATCTCCTCGATGGTCAGCGGCGGACGCTTCGTGCGCGACGACCTCCAGTACGTGGATGAGCACAAACTCGAGCAGCCGTATGAGGAGTGACGTGGCCGCCGCGACGACCGTCATCGGGCTCGGCAGCCCCCTGATGGCCGACGACGGGCTCGGCCTCGTCGTGCTCGAGATCCTCAGGGAGCGGTGGTCCTTCGATCCCCCCGTCGAGCTGGTGGACGGCGGGACCTGGGGCATGAACCTGCTGCCCCTCATCGAATCGGCCGGCCGGCTCCTCCTGGTGGACGCCATCAACACCGGCGCCGAGCCGGGAACCTGTATCGTACTCGAACGGGACCAGTTACCGATGTTCCTGTCGGCCAAACTCTCCCCGCACCAGATCGACCTCCGGGAGGTCTTGGCCCTGGCCGAATTCCGCGGTACCCTCCCACGAGACACGGTGGCCATCGGGCTGCAGCCGGCGCTGGTCGAAATGGGCATCGGCCTGAGCCCGCTCATCCAGAGCAGATGGACGTCGTCCTCGCCCGGGTCGTCGAGCGTCTCGAGGCGTGGGGGCACGCAGCCCGGGAACACGCCGCCTCGTTGCATGCATGAGATGAGCCTCGCTCACGAGGTGTGCCGCATCACCGAGGCACACGTCGGGGCGGATCACCTATCCCAGGTCGTCGAGGTCGGGGTCGAGGTCGGAGACCAGGCCGGCGTCGAGGTCGACAACCTGGAATTCTGTCTCGAGGCTCTGCTGTCCAGTCCGCCGTTCGGTCACGGCCGGCCGGCGATCACGCGCCTGGATGGCACCGACTTGCGGGTCAGCTATGTGGAGGTCGACGATGGCAGTCCGGACGATTGAAGTGCGCGAGCGGGTCATGGCGAAGAACGACGAGCTGGCCGCAGCGGTTCGCGAGCGGCTCCGCGCGCGCGGGTGTCACGTCGTTCAACCTGGTGTCGTCTCCGGGCTCGGGAAAGACACTCCTGCTGGAGCGGACGCTCGACGGCGCTGGGCGAAGAGTTGCGCATTGCGGTCGTCACCGGCGACGTGCAGACCCAGAACGACGCGGACCGGCTGGCCCGCCATACGGACCGGCCTGGTGCAGGCCGTCGTGACCGGCGGCGCGTGCCACCTCGACGCCCGGCAGGTCGCCACGGCGCTCGATGCGCTCGACCTCGACCACACGCGGCTCCTCTTCATCGAGAACGTCGGCAACCTGGTGTGCCCCGCGAGCTGGGACCTGGGCGAAGATGCCAAGATCGTGGTGTTCTCCGTCACCGAAGGCGAGGACAAGCCGCTCAAGTATCCCAAGATGTTCCGGGAATCACGCTACGCCGTCCTGAACAAGATCGACCTGCTGCCGTACGTCCCGTTCGACGTCGACCGAGCCCTGGCATACGCCCGGGAGGTGAACCCGGAGCTCCAGTTCTTCCTCACCTCGGCGCTCACCGGCGAAGGACTCGATCAGTGGTTCGCGTTCCTCCGAAGCCGGACGCCTCACGGGCAACCCGGCATGAGTAGCGCCGCCCCCGCTCCACCCGTCAAGCGGGTGCGGCTGCATGTGACGGGCGTGGTGCAGGGTGTGGGCTTCCGTCCCTTCGTCCACCGCCTGGCGCTCCTGCATGGGCTGGGCGGGTGGGTCCGGAATGCGTCGGGCGACGTGGAAATCGAAGTCGAAGGCCCGAGCACCGCGCTGGAGCAATTCCTCGAGAGCCTGGAAACCGACGCCCCTCCACTCGCCAGGATCGAACGGGTGAACGACGGAGCCGCAGCCGCCCGAAGGGGAGACGGAGTTCCAGGTTCGTCACGAGCCGGGCCGAGGCCAACCGCCGCCAGCCGGTCTCTCCCGACGTGGCCATCTGTCCGGCGTGCGAAGCCGAACTGTTCGATCCGACCAACCGGCGGTATCGCTATCCCTTCATCACGTGCACCGACTGCGGGCCGCGCTACACGGTGATCGGTACCATGCCGTACGATCGGGAGCGCACCAGCATGGGTGCGTTCACCCAGTGCAACGCGTGTCTCCTCGAGTACCAAACGACCAGCCGACCGCCGGTACCACTCGGAGACCAACAGCTGCGCCGAATGCGGCCCCCAGGTCTGGTTCAGCGCCATCGAGACTCCCAGCCAGTACGTCGCACGGCCTCGATGCCATCGAGCACGCGGCCCGTCTACTCGACCAGCGGACGGATCGTGGCGGTCCGCGGGCTCGGCGGCTTCCACTCGGCGGTCGATGCCACCGACGCCAAGGCGGTCGTGCGGCTCCGACAGCGCAAGCGGCGCGAAGCCAAGCCCCTGGCCGTGATGGTGCGAACCCTGGCGGATGCCCGTGAGTTGGCCGTCATCGAGCCGGAGGAGGCCAGGCTCCTGTCGTCGTCGGCGCGCCCGATCGTGCTCGTGGCTCCCACGACCAATACCCCGCTCACCGGGGAGGTATTCCCGCGGCTCGACCGTGTCGGGATCATGCTCGCCTACACGCCGCTGCATCACCTCCTGCTCGACGCCGTCGCCCGCCCGCTGGTCATGACCAGCGGCAACGTCAGCGATGAGCCCATCGCTACCGGGAACGCCGAAGCGTTGGTGCGGCTCCGTACCCTCGCTGACGGCTTCCTGCTGCACGACCGGGAAATCATCTCACGCTACGATGACTCGGTGGTTCGGCTGGTGGACGGACATCCGATATTCCTGCGCCGGGCTCGTGGCTATGCGCCGCTCCCGCTCGACCTCCCGGTCGCGAGTCCGGTCCCGCTCGTTGCGGTCGGTCCGCACCTCAAGAACACGCTCACCCTGGTGCACGGACAGCGGGCGTACGTGAGCCAGCATATCGGAGATCTGGAAAACCTGGAGACGCTCGAACACTTCCAGGCGACGCTCCATCGCCTGCGCCGCCTGTTCGACATCGACCCGCAGGTCGTCGTTCGCGACCATCACCCCGGGTATCTCTCGACCCGCGTAGCCGACGAATTGGACTGTGCCCGTGTCCTGGCCATTCAGCATCATCACGCCCATGTCGCGGCCGTCATGGCCGAGTATGGAAGAACCGCGCCGGTGATCGGGGTGGCCTATGACGGAACGGGCTATGGTGACGACGGGAAGGTGTGGGGGGCGGAAATCTTCGAGGCCGACCTGCTCGGGTACCGTCGGCTGGCGCATCTCACGTATGCGCCGCTTCCCGGTGGTGAGCGGGCGGTCCGGGCTCCGTGGCGGACGGCGTTGGGGTATCGCTCGCTCGATCATGGGGCAGCGGCAGCTTTTGCCCTTGCCTTCCGCGGCGTGGACCCGGCGGAGCTCGAACTCGCCGGCCGACAAATCGATCGGGGCATCAATAGCCCGATGGCCTCTTCCATGGGCCGGCTGTTCGATGCGGCCTCCGCCGTATTGGGCTTGCGCCACCGCGTGCGGTACGAAGGACAGGCGGCGATGGAACTCGAATCCGTGGCGGGCCGGAGGAACGGAAACGAACTCCCCTACCGGCTCGAGGACGATGGAGCGGGCGGCTGGGTGTTGGATCCGCTCCCGCTGCTCGTCACCATCGGTGAGCGCCGCCAGCGTGGCGCAGAGGTGGAGGACCTCGCCGCGGATTTCCATGCAACGGTTGCAGCGGCTACCGTTCGACTCGTGCTTCGAGCCGGCGATGCGACTGGACGGCGCACGGTGGTGTTGAGCGGTGGAGTCTTTCAGAACGCCCTGCTTCTCAGGTTGGTGAGCACCGATCTTGCGGCCCGCGGACTGGAGGTGCTCGTACCGCGCCTCCTGAGCCCGAACGATGGCGCGATCAGCTATGGCCAGGCGGCAGCGGCAGCCGCCATGCTGCGCCGCGAGTCCGCCGCCTAGGAGGGAATCCCCAATGTGTCTCGGCATACCCGGTCGCATCATCGACATTCGCGATGACGGCGGACTTCCCATGGGCACGGTGGATTTTGCCGGGGTGCGCCGAGAGGTGTGTCTGGCCTACGTCCGAGATGAAGTGAAGCCCGGCGATTACGCCATCGTTCACGTGGGCTTCGCTATCAGCAAAGTCGATGAGGAGGAAGCACGCCGGACCTACGAGCTGCTCAAGGAAATGAGCCAGCTCGACGAGCTCGAATGGATGGAAGAGGTGGCAGAGCAAGGGCTCGGGACGCTCGACGAGACGCCGTCATGAAGTTCCTCACCGAGTATCGCGATCCCGCCTTGGCCCGGAGACTCATCGATCGGATCTTGAGCACGGCCACGCGGCGATGGGTCCTGATGGAAGTGTGCGGCGGTCAAACGCACACCATTGTGAAGCAGGGCATCGACGAGTTATTGGAATCCGCGATCGAGATGATTCACGGGCCCGGCTGCCCGGTCTGCGTGACACCGCTCGAGCAGATCGACAAGGCGCTCCACCTCGCGTCCCGCCCCGACGTCATTTTCACCTCGTTCGGCGACATGTTACGGGTGCCTGGCAGCACCTGTGACCTCCAACAGGTCCGCTCCCGCGGCGGGCAGGTGCGCGTGGTGTACTCGCCGCTCGATGCATTGGAACTGGCCCGAAGCAACCCCGATCGCCAAGTGGTGTTCTTCGCCGTGGGATTCGAGACGACGGCGCCGGCCAACGCCATGGCGGTCTGGCGCGCCCGCGAGCTCAATGTTTCGAATTTCAGCGTCCTGGTGTCGCACGTGACCGTACCGCCGGCCATGACGGCCATTCTCGAGTCGCCGGACAACCGGGTCGAGGGATTCCTGGCCGCGGGCCATGTGTGCACGGTGATGGGATGGACCGAATACGAGCCGATCGCCGAGCGTTACCGGGTGCCGATCGTCGTCACCGGGTTCGAGCCGCTGGATCTCTTGGAGGGCATGTACCTGGCGATCCGGCAGCTGGAGGAGGGGCGCTACGAGGTCGAGAACCAGTATGTGCGGTCGGTGCGGCGCGCGGGCACGGTACCGGCGCGCGAGCTCGTGGCCAAGGTCTTCGAGCCGGTGGATCGGCAATGGCGTGGCATCGGCACCATTCCGCGGAGTGGATTGGGTCTCAGGCCCGAATTCTCCGATTTCGACGCGGAACTGCGATTTCGGCTGGGGGAGCTGCACGTCACCGAGCCCGAAGCATGCCGCGCCGGGGACGTACTACGCGGCCGGATCAAGCCATTCGAATGCGAAGCCTTCGGCACGCTGTGCACTCCGGAACGGCCCCTCGGCGCGCCGATGGTGTCGACCGAGGGGGCCTGCGCGGCGTACTACAACTACGGACGTTTCCGGGCGGATCAGCATCAGGCAGCGCGCCGTGAGTGAAGACGTGTCGGTGGCATCAGGCTTGAATTGTCCGATTCCCTTCGAGGCGACCGACCGGGTTCAACTGGGTCACGGGTCGGGTGGCAAACTGAGTGCTGCCCTCCTGCGCGAACGCTTCCTGCCTCATTTCGGGAACCCCGCACTCGATCAACTCGCTGACGCCGCGGTGGTCACGTTGGGTGGAGTGGATATTGCGGTGTCCACCGACAGCTTCGTCGTGAGCCCACTCGAATTTCCCGGCGGAAACATCGGTTCCTTGGCCGTGCACGGGACCGTGAACGACCTGGCGATGATGGGGGCGCGGCCCATGTTCCTGTCCGCGGGCTTCGTCTTGGAAGAGGGGCTTCCGTTCGACGTGTTGGACCGGGTGATCCACGCCATGGCTGAAAGTGCCCGCGCGGCGGACGTGTTGGTGGTGGCGGGCGACACCAAGGTTGTCGAGCGGGGCAAGGCCGACGGATTGTTCATTAATACGGCAGGTATCGGACGGCTGGGCCCCTCGTTCCGCCCGGCTCCCGGCAATGCCCGCCCCGGCGACGTGATCCTCGTCAGCGGAGCCATCGCCCGCCACGGCATGGCCATCATGGCGGTACGCGAGGGGATCGCCTTCGACGCGCCCATCGAAAGCGATTCGGCCTCCCTCTATCCGCTGGTCCGGCTGCTCGAGCAAGCCGTGGGCACCGACGTGCACGTGCTGCGCGATCCGACGCGCGGCGGGGTCGCGAGCGCGCTCAACGAAATCGCGGCCGCCTCGAAGGTCGGGATGGCGCTCGAGGAGGGTGCGATTCCCGTTCCGGGACCGGTGGCGGGGGCCTGCGAGATGCTCGGGCTCGATCCGCTGTATGTGGCCAACGAAGGTGTCCTCATCGCCTTCGTGCCCGAACACCGGGAAGCTGAGGCACTCGAGGTGTTGCGGGCGCACCCGCTGGGGCGGGATGCCACCCGGATCGGCCAGGTGGTCGACGAGCATACCGGCTTCGTCGTGCTCCACACCGGCCTGGGCGGGCGCCGGATCGTCGACCTCCTTCCCGGTGATCAACTTCCTCGTATTTGCTGACTGCCACGCCGAGGCATTTCCGAGTAGAATTCCCCCCTCACGAATCGTGCATTTCATTGAGGAGAGCGTGGCATGACGACGTCCAGTACGTGCCCGGCGTGCGGAGCCTCCGCAGCAGGGAAGTTCTGCAGCCGGTGTGGGGCGAGTCTTGGCGGAGGCTCGTGCAGCGGATGTGGCGCGGCGTTGCCGAAGGGCGTCAAGTTCTGCCCTGGCTGCGGCGCCCCGGCATCGGGTGCCGCCGTCGCCCACGTCGGCCGGACCGACCGCACTCCCTGGATCATCGCGGCGGTTGCGACGGTGGGCCTGCTCGCCGCGCTCCTCATCATGGTCTCGCGGAGCTCCTCGGGCCGGACCCCGGACCCTCTCGGGGCGCCTGCCGCTGGTGCGGCTGTGGGAGCGGGTGGCCTGCCCGATTTGAATGCGATGGGTCCGCGTGAGCGCTTCGATCGGCTTTACAATCGAGTCATGCGGGCGGCAGAGGGCGGAGACCCGAACACGGTGTCCAACTTCGGGCCGATGGCTCTGCAGGCGTACGACATGCTTCCGGAAGCCGACCGCGATGCCGATGCGCGGTACCACGCGGCGATGATCCACCTCCATTCCGGCGGTGCGGCACAGGCGGTGGCCCTGGCCGACACGATTTCGGCCCAGGTCCCCGCCCATCTGTTCGGCTTCGTGATTCGTGGCACAGCGGCGAAGCTGGCGACTGACAAGGCGGCGCTGGCCAAGGAGTATGCGGGGTATCTGAAGAACTACGATGCAGAAATGAACGTCGGCCGGCGGGAGTATGGCGAGCATCCGGCCATTCTGGAGTCGTTCCGTCAGGAGGCGCAGGCGGCCGGTGGATGAGCCCCGACCATTTTATATTGCAGGGCGAACGAGTCGGAATTGATCGAGCCCGCGAGCGGAGGATACATGAAGGCCGGAACCAAGTTCTTTCTCGGAGCTGTGTTGATCGTCGGCAGCGTCGGGTTCTTGATTTTTGAAGGCGTGCGGCAGACCGGGGTCTACTTCCTGACCCCAACCGAGTTGGCGCAGAAGACTGCCCAGGATCCCACGTTCCATAGTGTCGGGCTCAAGATGGGGGCCCGGGTCGTGCCCGGCACCATCGAGCGCGATGCGGCGACCCAGACCGTCGAGTTCAGCGTGACGGATGGCACCACGTCCTACCCGGTCATCTACCAGGGCCTGGCGCCCGACACCTTCAACGACGAGCAGGAAATCGAGGTGGTGGTCGAGGGCCGATTGGGCACGGACGGGGTCTTTCACGCCACGACCCTCCTGGCCAAGTGCGGATCTCGCTATGAAGCGGAATACGACACGGCCGAGCCTGAGGCCTGATCCATGACGCTCCTCGGACACTTTTCGCTGTGGGCCGCGCTTCTGGTCGGGCTGTGGGGTGTGGTCATCGCGTTTTCGGGCAAGTGGCGTACCCGGCCCGATCTGGCCGCCAGCGTCAACCGATCGACCTACGCGCTGCTCGCCTGCCTCCTGGTGGCCTCGTTCGCGCTCATGGTCGGGCTGCTGAAGCACGATTTCAACATCGAGTACGTGGCGTCCTACACATCGCGAAACCTACCGGGCTACTTCCTCTTCTCCGCCTTCTGGGCCGGGCAAAAGGGATCACTCCTCTTCTGGGCCGTGGTATTGGCGGCCTTCAGCGCGTTGGCGCAGTTCCTGACATCGCGGCGGTACGCAGACCTCCTGCCATACGTCGCAGGCGTCACGTCGCTGGTCACGGTCTTCTTCGTCGTCGTCATGCTGTTCTCGTCCAATCCCTTCGAGCGGCTGCCGTTCACACCGCCGGACGGGAATGGGCTCAATCCCCAGCTCCAGAATGTGGGCATGATCATCCACCCGCCCATGCTCTACCTGGGATACATCAGCATCACGATCCCGTTTGCCTTCGCCATTGCGGCGCTCCTGTCGAAACGGCTCGACACGGGATGGATTCTGGCCATTCGGAAGTGGACGCTCCTCAGCTGGCTGTTTCTGGCCATCGGCATCACGCTTGGCATGTGGTGGGCCTACGTGGAGCTGGGCTGGGGCGGCTACTGGGCCTGGGACCCGGTCGAGAACGCGAGCTTCCTTCCCTGGCTCACCATGACGGCGTTCCTGCACTCCGTGATGATCCAGGAGAAGCGCGGTATGCTCAAGCGCTGGAACCTAGGGCTGATCATCGGAACGTTCCTGTTGAGCATCTTCGGCACGTTCATCACCCGCTCGGGCGTCATCTCGAGCGTCCACAGCTTCACGCAGTCGAGCGTCGGCTACTATTTCCTCGGGTTCCTCGTGTTCTCATCGGTGGCGAGCTTTGCCCTGCTCTACCTTCGCTGGCCGCTGCTCAAGCCTGATGTCAAGCTCGAGTCGATGCTGAGCCGGGAGGCGGCGTTCCTGTTCAATAACCTGGCTCTGGTCGGCATCGCCTTCTCGGTGCTCTGGGGCACGCTGTTCCCGATCCTGTCGGAGGCCGTGCAGGGCACCAAGGTCACGGTCGGGCCGCCGTTCTTCAACAAGGTGAACATTCCGTTGGGACTGTTCCTCTTGGCACTCACCGGCATCGGGCCGTTGATCGCGTGGCGCAAGGCGTCGGCGTCGAATCTGCAGCGGCAATTCCGGTGGCCCGTCGCGAGCGGGCTGGTCGTGGTGGCCGCGCTGCTCCTTGCCGGCATGCGGAACTTCTACGCCATCATGGCCCTCAGCCTGTCGGGCTTCGTGCTGGGCACGGTGGTCCAGGAGTTCTATCGCGGCGCTCGCGCCCGGCACCGGATTCACGGCGAGTCGTACCTCGCCGCGACCTACCATCTCTTCGGCCGGAATCGGCGGCGCTACGGCGGCTACATCGTGCACGTGGCCATTCTGCTCTACTTTGTGGCGTTTGCCGGCGCCGCATTCCGGGTAGATCAGGAAGCCACCCTCAAGCCCGGGGAGAGCGCCGACATTCGGAGCCCATACGGGCACACCTACACGCTCACCCACGTCGGCGTCTCGCAGTACGAAGCGCTCAATCGGGTCGTCTCCGTGGCCACGCTCGAAGTCGCGCGTGATGGCAAGAAGCTCGGGTTGATCAACTCCGAGAAGCGGCAGCACGTCGATAGTTTCGGCCGGCCGCAGTTCCAGCCCTCTACCGAAGTCGGGATTCGATACAATCTCCAGGAAGACCTGTACGTAGTCTATGCCGGCGCGGTGCAGGGGACGGAGGAGGCGGTATTCCGCTTCACGATCAATCCGCTCGTGGTGTGGTTGTGGCTCGGTGGGGTGTTGTTGATCATTGGCGGGATCACCACCATGTGGCCATCCGAGGCGGGAGCGATCCGGCCCATTCCATCGGCTGCAGCCGAGCGTCCCGAACCGGTGGGTGTGTAACATGACACGACGTCTCTCGGCGCATCACATTCTCCGGCGCGGCCTCCTGCCGCTATTCATGCTCGCGCTGGCCGGCGCGCTGGGCGCCCAAGAGGCCGCCCCGTCTTCGCAGGAGGAAGCGGGCCGGCTCTACAATCCTGGCGCGGTGCAAGAGCGCACCCCAACGGTCGACCTGGACAACGACGAGTACATCAAGGAGCTCGAGAAAGGCCTTCGCTGTACCTGCGGGTGTAACCTCGACATCTACACCTGCCGCACGACTGACTTCTCGTGCGCCACGTCGCCGGCGCTCCACCGAGAGATCCTGGCGCTCCACAACGACGGGAAGACCGCCCAGGAAATCATGGACGACTTCGTCGCCCGGTACGGTGACGAGGTGCTGATGTCGCCGAAGCCCGAGGGGTTCAATCTGGCTGGCTATCTCGTGCCCGGCATCGTCATGGTCATAGCCGGGCTGCTGCTGACGGCGCATCTCCTGAAGAGGCGTAGGGAACAGGTGGTGGTTCCGGTGGCGGACGCGAGCGCCCCATCGATGCCGCCAGGGATCAATGGCAGTCCGGATGAGCTCGAGCGCCTGCGCCAGGAATTGCTCAGGGAGGACGGCTGATGGTGTTGGAAGCGCTGGCCGCCGGCATGGTAGGTTTGCTCGCGCTCTGGTTCGTGCTCGACCCCGTGATACGTCCCGCGCCGCCGGCACCACCCATCTATGAGCCGCCCGACCCCCAGGAGACCGCGAAGGGGCAGGCGCTGGCCGCGCTCCGCGAGATCGAGTTCGATCGGGAGACCGGCAAGCTGTCGGACGCGGACTACGATGAGCTGCGGAAGACCTACACGGCGGAAGCGCTGGTCGCGATGCGGGCCGAGGAAGGCGGGGCCGGGGCCGGCGCCGGCCCCGATGAAATCGAGCAGATGGTTGCGGCGCGCGTCCGAGCGCTCCGCGGCGGAGCCGGCGTGGCGGACGGCGTCGTCTGCCCGACCTGCGGCCCGCGCCCCGAAGACGAGGCAGCGTTCTGTTCGTCGTGCGGACGGTCGCTGAACGGGGCCGGCGCATGCACCGGGTGCGGCGCGCCGCTCACGCCAGGCGCCCGGTTCTGCGGCAACTGCGGAACCAAGGTTGCGGCCTGACGCTCCAATCAGCCTGACGACTCCTGCTTCTTTCATCGCTCGCCGGACCACTGAGTCTGGCGAGCGATCTCAGTTCCACGAGTACTTGATCCCCACGGTCACCACTCCCCTGAGCGTCCGCCGCCTGGTGAACTCGGGCGGCAGCTCACCCTCGTCGAACATCGAGCCGGTCACGGCGCCCTCCGCTCGGACTACTCCGCTCACGCCGTCTGCAACCAGGCTCTCGAGGGTGAGTGCTGCCCTGCCGCCAATCCGGCTGCGGCTCTTGGATTCGGTGACTCGCCAGAGGTCGATGACCGGCCCGGCGGCCAGGGTGATCCTTGCGTAGCGGCTCACTCGAAGGAGTCTGAACCCAAGTTCGGGAGCCACCTCGTATCGCCTAAAGCCAAGGTCGTTGGTGATGATGGTGACTTGGGAGTCGGCAATGGTGAGGTCGCTCTGCTGGGTCCGGAGCACGAGCCCCAGGTGAAACGCGCCACTCCGGCGCGCGATGGCCAGCCCGAGCACGAGGTCGTTGGCAGGGCGGAATGCCGCCCCCGTCTGGAGGTCGCGCGATGCGCCGGATATTCCGGCCCAACCGACCTCCGCCGAGAGACTCCACGCCCCCTGTTGTGCGGCCGCGGGAACGGGGAGTGCATAGAGAATCCCCAGCGCGAGCGCGCACAGTGACCGTCTGATCATGGAGCCTCCCGATTGGTGGTTGCCGGTAACCCGTTGCTAACGCATTTCGAGCTTGACCCAGCCGTTTTGCTTGCTCTCGTCGAGCACCGCCCAGTTGGCGACGGGGTGGGACAGGCCGGTGACTCCGTTCTCCACTGCAAAGCCGACGATGTCGTCATTCGAGTTCAAGAAGCTGTGGAGCGCCGACAGGAAATCGGCGGCGGACTTGGCCGCGGTGAGAATGCGAGTCGCCCCGGTGGGCGTGAGCACTCTTTGGTCCTTGGCTGCTTTGTAGTCCTTGTAGACTTGTCCCAAGGCCTTCAAGACCGCGCCCGACCGGTCTTCGTCGGTTCGGATTTCGCAGGCTGCATCGTCGTCCTCCAGGACGAACACCAGGAATGCCGTGCCAGGGTTGGCCTGCTCGAAGGCGTCCATCTGGGCCGCCGTGTAGAGCCGTGCCGCGCCGGTCCACGTCAGGCTGTTCATGTCCCAGGTGTATCCCGGCGGGGCGTGCTCGCCGATGCACTGGTAGCTCTTGAGCTTGGTCGTGTCGCCTCGGGCCGCCGGGCCCATGATATGGATCTCAAACTCGGGCTTCCCCTTCAACCAACCCTCAAAATCCTTGTTGAATTGGGCATACGTGAGGGTCAGGTCGCGGATGAGCAGATTGCCGCTGCCCCCCCCGCCCCCGCCCCCGCCCCCGCCCCCGCCGGGGGGTGGGGGATCGCAGTCCAGGCACTGGGCCCCGGCGGTGCGGGTGAAGGAGGTCTCCACCGGCACCAGCGCCAGCACCGGCGTCGCTGGAGGCCGGTCCGGATCCAGCACGGTGCGCTTGCCCCGGGTGTCGAAGGCAACGGGTGCATCGCCATCGTCGAGCGCGGTGGCCACCAGGATGTTCGCATCCCCGGTCCACCGGGCGCGGTGCTCGGCCACCGGCAGATAGATCTCGACCGGCACGGCCGCGTCCACGTCGGTTTGGAGTTGGACCTCGTTCATGCGGTTGGCGGCCGCGACCCGGCGCAGCGCGGCCTGACCGCGTCCCTGGAGAAAGGTGCGGAAGTGGAGCTTGTGCTCGACGATGGGCGAGGCATCGAGCTGAGCCTTGAGGTCCAGCCGAAACGCGTCGTCCGCGAGCGCGACGGCGAAACGCCGCGCCAGGATTTCGAGCTTGGCCTGGTCGGGCCCCTTGGCGAGCGCCGCCGTCGGTTCGTCGGCCGGGATGGTGGGCCCCGAGGCCTGGTTCTCGGAGCACGCAATTGCGGCCAACAGCACCAACCCCGCTGCCGGCCAAAGCCTCCGTGACATGGTTCCTCCTTGGGTTTCGAGAAGCCCGTCACGCGCGTGGTGCGGTGACGGGCGCCCAAGGTAGGGGTTGGGGCGCGAAGCGTTGGTACCGGAAGGTTGCGGAAGGCGGCGCGAAAGCGGGGAGGATGTAACAGGGAGCAGGGAGTAGGAAGTGGGGAGTAGGCGATTTTCCTCGGTCCCACTCCCTACTCCCTACTCCCCTTTAGAATTCCATCTCACTCATGCGCTTGAGCCCGATTTTGAGGGGCACGAGGGTCGCGATGGCGCACACCGCCACTACCACGACCATCGTGAGCACGAGCTCCGGGGTCAGGCCGGGGGCCATGCCGGCTTGGCGGGCCCGAAGGTAGCCGGTGACCGGGATGGCCTCGACCACGATGACGAGCCCGAGGAGCGAGATGGTGGTCATCATGAACACCAACCCACCGAAGCTGGTCGGGATCTGTGCCGCGTTTTCGGTCTCGAATTGGGGATAGAGGGCACCGAACCCCAGCGCAAGCGCGCTCACGGCCAGGGTGAACAGGATGATGGTGCCAATGCTCATGAACATCATGAACCCGGACGCCTGCAGCAGCGCGTTGGTGGTGATCGTCAGGATCAAGGCCAACACCAGGAGCGGGATGGTGCCGATCCAGTACTTGCTCCACATGAGGGCGCGGAGATCGAGCGGGCTCGACCGCAGCAGCCACATCTGACGGCCTTCGAGCGAGATCGACGGGAAGATGAAGCGTGCGGCGATGGCCGCGAGCACGAAGCCCGCCAATCCCTGATTCAAAAACACGACGAGAGTCACCAGGAAGAACGGGACCTTCTCCCCGGAGAAGAGTTGGAGCGCCTGAATATTGAAGAGGTACACCACCAGCAGCACGGCGAGCAGGATGAGTTGGCTCCACTGCGTCGAGTCGCGGAAGAAGAGCCGCAGGTCCTTGAGGATGAACTCGCGCTTCGATGTCGGCAGCGCGCCGAGGATGCGGTCGGCCAGGCCTTGCCAGGCACGGCCCCGGACGAACCGGTCGGCGCCCTCCTGTGCTTTCGAGAACCCGGGCAGGTAGTACTCGTGGTGTATCAGTGCGCCAAAGACCACGGCCGCGCCCGCCGTGGTCCAGAGTAAGAGGATCGGCAGCGGGTCGGCCAGCCGGAGCAGCCAGTTCATCACCATCTGCGCCGTCCACTCGCTGGGGAAGAAGGGGTTGGTTGGGGCACGAAGCAGGGTGATGAAGTCGAGCAGGTTCCGGAACCCTTCCGGCCGGGCGATCTGCTCGGGCCGGATGACCCGGAGCAGGAGGACCACGCCGCCGGCTGCCCCGATCGCAATGAGACTCAACAGGTCACGAGTGCGGCGAGCGGGGAAGATGTTGACGAGGAACAGTGTTAGCGCAGACCCCAAGACCGCGGGGACCACGAGGAAGGGCACGACGGCCGCCATGGCCACGAACGGAAACAAGAGGCCGCCGTCGAACACGAAGCCGTAGGCCGTGAAGATGGGAATCGCAACCAGGAGTACCATCCACGACGAATGCACCAGCGTTTCGCTCAGCTTGCTCAAGTAGAACCGGAACCCTTCCACCGGCGCGCCGACCATGAGATCGAGGTCTTTGGCCAGGAAGAACGTCGAGAGCGCCGTGATCAGGTTCGAGAGCAGGAGAATGGCCAGGAAGGCGAGCAGGATGATGCCCAGGATCTTTGCCGCGACCAGGTTGCCGATATCGGCGACGCCGCGAAAGTAGCGCAGCACCCGGAATGCAATGCCGAAGATGGCGGACCAGAAGCCGAGCCCCACCAGTGCCAGGAGGAGGATCCTGGTGCTGGTGCCCGAGTCCCGCCGCCGGATGCGCGCAAGCACGCTCCGCCATTTGGGGGTCAGGATGGTCGCGAGGCTCGGTTGCCGGGGCCGAACGTGCGTCGCCGCGATGATGGCGCCCACACTAATCTCCGAGGATCATGTCGAGTTCCCGCGCTGCCGCCCCGCCCGTCAGCCGGAGGAACAGGTCCTCGAGGCTGAGGTTACCCGAGGCGGTCTGAGTGCGCAGCTCGTCCATGGTGCCGGAGGCGATGATGCGTCCGGTCTGGATGATGGCGATCCGGTCGCAGACGGCCTCGGCTACCTCGAGTGTGTGAGTGCTGACCAGCACCGTGCCGCCGCGCTTCACGAACTGACGGAACAGGTCTTTGAGCAGCCGTGCGCTGCGAGGATCGAGTCCCACCATCGGCTCGTCCACCACGATGACCTCCGGGCGGTGAACCAGGGCGCTCGAGATGATCAGCTTCTGGCGCATGCCGTGACTGTACGACTCGGTCAGCTCATCCTTCCACGGTGCCAGCTCGAACAGTTCGAGCAACTCGTCGATGCGGCGTTCGACCGCGTCCCCGTCTTGGCCGTAGAGTGCCGCGACAAACCGCAAGAACTCGCCGCCCGTCAGCTTGTCGTAGACGAACGGACGATCCGGGATGAATCCCAGCTTGGCCTTGGCCACCAGCGGCTCTTGGTGAATGTCGTGGCCCCCGATCGTGACCGTGCCGTTGGTCGGCCGGAGGATGCCCGCGATCATGCGAAGCGTGGTCGTCTTCCCGGCGCCGTTCGGACCCACGAATCCGAAGAGGCTCCCGGCCGGCACGTGCAGGTCGATGTGATCGACCGCGGTGAAGTCGCCATACCGTTTGGTCAGGTCGTGCAGCTCAATCATGAATCATCGCCCTTGGTCGCCGGTTCAGGCCGTATGCGGGCCACGAGAGGTACCAGTTCGAGCGGCCGGCTCAAACCGTCCACCACGATACGCACGTGACGCCCATCCACGGGAACCTGCCCGTAGACCGGATCGACCGGTAGCCAGCGGTCGAGATAGACTTCGGCCCATGCATGATAATGGAAGCTCTGCCCCGCCTGGAGAAATCCCGCCACGGGACGTGCGGAAAGACCCGACGCACGCGCCAGCGCCACAAACGCGAGGACGATGTCACTCGTGCTGCCACGACGTCGATCCAGCGTCCGCCCCGCGCTCTGAGGAACTCCGTCCAGTGCCACGCGCAGATTTCCGGATACCCACGAGACCAGCGCCTCCACGATCGCGCGCGGCTCCCTGGTGCGGCGGACGATTTGGCGCGCCCGGGCTTCGACCCGCGGATCGGCGAGCGCGAGCATGGGCGCGGCCAGCCCCATCCACTGGGTCTCGTCGGCCGAGACCTCCGGCACGGTGGCGTCTACCGGATGCAGCAGAATGGTGTCGCCGCGGCGGGTCTGTGCCGCGCCATCGAGGCCCAGGCGCTTCCAGTCCGGCCCCGCCGTGTCGGCGCCGGCCAGACGCACCGCACGATGGGTCGGCGGGCTCGGGTCCAGTGCACTTTGGGGCAGCGGCGTGCCGCGCGGAGCCATCGCGTCGGTCGCGATGGCCGCTCGCCCGCGGCCGCGGTAGTTACCCCGCACGATTTCAAACGCCGACCGTTCGACACGTACGCCCAGCGGACTCCTGGACGCGATGACGTATCCACGCTGGTCCACCCAGGCGTGCACCGGGATGCCTCGGTCCCACGTGTCCAAGCGCCAGGCGTTGAGGGTGTCCAAGTGAGCCGGCACCCATAAGCCGCTGACTGGGTCGACTTCGGCGCTATCCGGCACGACCAGGATCGACTCCGCCGCGACGGTCAGGTGCTGGCGGTAGAGCGCCAAACGCACGGGATCGAACACGGCGACGTCCGCCTCGCGGCCCACCTCGAGCCGTCCTTGGCGCGCGATGGAGAGCGAGACGGCCTCGGGAAGCAGGATGGGACCGGGCAGGTTCAGTTGATGCTGTTCAGGTTGCGAATCCGCGGAACTCGTAAACGAGAGGAGCAGCAGGGAATCACCTTCCACCGTGCCCTCGAGTAGGTAGCCGCCCGCCTCGCCCGAAAGCCGGCTCGAGAACGACTGGAGGCGGAGATCCTCGGAGTAGTGGCCGTTGCTCGAGAAGATGGCTCGGCGAGGTCCCTCGCCGAGCGGGAGATCGAGATCTTGGCGAGCGACGATCCGGATTCCGTCCTCGACCGTGTCGGCCGTTGCCGAGGCGATGCCGATCTGCCGGTCGCGGCTCCACATGGCGTAAAAGGTGGCGCCTGGTGGCAGGGTCGCGACAAAGGTCTGCGCGGCTGACCCGGTGTTTGGGAAATACTCCCGCTGGACGAGCCAGCCGAGGGACCCCAGCCAGGCGAGGACGATGGCGGCGGCGACGATGCGGCGCTTCAGGGGACGGTCCTCAGTCCTGCTTCGATGCGGGCGCGTTCCGCTTCATCCTCGACTACGATGGTGAGCGTGGGTGGATCGGACAGGCCCGTGTACCGTGCGGTGAACGATTCAATCAGGAGCGTGCTCGCGTCCGCGGGTTCGAGCCCCGCCCCGATGCCCGGCGGACCGGCGGCCAGGGTGCGGAGCCCCCAGTCGGTGGCCCGCTGCCAGGCCGACACCAACGCGCGTTCGATCGTGGATCGGCTCGTACGATGGAGGTCGGTATGGACCACCGCATGGATGACGAACTGCGCCGCGAGATCTCCGGCCCCCGTCACAATCGCCGCGCCGATGTCGAGTGGCTCCCGCGTGGTTCGATGTCTGACGAAGTCCGGCCCGGCGGCCGCATCGAGACGATTGGTCACCGGACCCACCGGCGCGAGTGCATCAGTGGAGAGTCTGAGTACGGCATCGACTCGGATTTGCGCGAGGTCGCCCACCACGACCTCGATCATTGTGACGGAGGCTCCAGCGACCGCTGATAATACGCGGACGCTTCCTCCGAGTGCCCGAACCGGTCCGCCAATCCTCCCAACAGCCGGTACGTCTCGCTGCAGGCTGGATCCATTTCCGCCGACCGCTCCAGGGCTGATTGGGCGCCGCCCAAGTCTCCGGCCTGGATCAATGATTTGCCGAGGAACAGATAGCCGCGCCCCGTCGGACGGGCAGCCGTGAGTCGCCGGAAGCAGTCGGCGGCTTCGGCCGGCCGGCCCCGCCGCCAATAGAGAAGGCCCAACTCGTCCCAGGCGTTCCAGGCATCGGGCGCGAGCCGGACGGCCCGTCGGAGGTCGGCGAGGGCCGGCTCCCATTCCTGGCGGCTCGCGAAGAGCGCGCCGCGGGCCACCAGCAACCCCACGTCGTCGGGCCGCTCGCCCAGCGCTCGGGTCAGCTCGGCTAGGGCCGGCGACTGCTCGACCACCCGATCGTCTGCCGACAACAACTCCTGTGGGGCCGGGTCCTCACGAACGGCCGCATCGGCCACTCCGGCGGGAGCGGAGGCCCCAGGCACGCCTTGGCCGGGGGGAGCCTCTCTGCCGTCGTCGGGCGGGACGTCACTGGGTTCAGCCGGTCCGGACCAGCGTTGGCCGGTTGAATCGTAGCTGACCTTGGCGTGTCGAGCGCGTCTGGCGCGACGGGATCGTCGCATTTTGCCTCCCCCACCTGCAAGCCGGTAGACCGGGATCCGTCCCGCCGGCCCGGTGCCGCGGAAAAGGCCCTGATCTTCTGTTCCCCCAACGGGATAGCCCTCGTTGCTAGACCCGGGCGTGCAAATTCCCAGCCAGAGTTGTTTCCGGGTCTGACCCCTCCTACGTTACCAGGCTATGCCTCAAGAATATCTCCGGGTTCGCGGAGCGCGCGAACACAATCTCAAGAATATCTCCGTAGCCATTCCCCGGAACAGCTTGACGGTCATCACGGGCCTTTCCGGGTCGGGTAAGTCGTCCCTCGCCTTTGATACGATCTATGCCGAGGGTCAGCGCCGGTATGTGGAATCGCTGTCGGCCTATGCCAGGCAGTTTCTCGGCCTCATGGAAAAGCCAGATGTGGATGCCATCGAAGGACTCTCGCCGGCCATCTCCATCGAGCAGAAGACGACCGGGCACAACCCGCGCTCTACGGTCGGCACTGTTACCGAGATTTACGACTATTTGCGCCTCCTGTGGGCGCGCGTCGGCATTCCGCACTGTCCCAATGACGGGAGCCCGGTCGAGCGGCAGAATGCCGCTCAGATTGCGGAGACGGTCCTCCGTTGGCCCGAGGGGACTCGGCTCGAGGTTCTGGCGCCACTGGTGCGGGGCCGCAAGGGTGAGTTCCGGGAGCTGTTCGACGATATCAGGAAGCGTGGCTTCGTGCGCGTCCAGATCGACGGGGCCACGCATGACCTTGATGCGATTCCCAAGCTCAATCGACGGCGGAACCACACCATCTCTGTTGTGGTCGACCGGGTCGTGGCCCGACCCCAGGACCGTTCGCGGATCCATGATTCGATCGAGACCGCGCTGAGCGTTGCCGGAGGGATCGTCGAGATCGTGCGGACCGGCCCGAGCGGCGGGTCAGGCAAAGCAGACGCGGAATCCATGCTGTTTTCCGAACAGTTTGCCTGTCCCGCGTGTGGCCATTCCTTGGCTGAGCTCGAGCCGCGGCTGTTCTCGTTCAATTCGCCCTACGGGGTGTGTCCGTCCTGTCACGGCCTGGGCACTCGCAAGACATTGGCGGCCGGTCTGGTGCTCGGCGATAGCAGCCTTTCCATTCTCGAGGGCGTGATTCTCCCGTGGGGGGAGCCCAGCGGCTATCTCCGCAAGGTGGTGTTGCCCACCCTGGCCCGCGCGTTTCGGTTCGATCTGGCCGCCCCATGGGCCGAGCATTCGGACGCCGCCACCGAGGCCATTCTCCATGGCGTGCCCGGACGAAAGCTCCGGTTTGCTGTCGCGAAGGGGAAGGAACGCGAGAACTACGAAAGCGAGTGGGAGGGCGTGCTCAGCAACATCGAGCGGCGGTACCGGGAGACGACCAGCGATTCGATTCGCGCCTCGCTCGATGAGTACATGGTCGAGCAACCGTGTGCCGAGTGCGCCGGCAAGCGTCTCAAGCCCGAGAGCCTGGCCGTGTTGGTGCATGGCGTGAGCATCGGGGACGTCGTCGATCTGTCGATCGACCGGGCGTTGGCGTTCTTCCAATCCATTCCGTTGCGGGAGAACGGACGCCCCGGGCTCGACCCTGATGTGGCAGGCCCGATCCTCAAGGAAGTGCGCGATCGGCTGCGATTTCTGCGGAATGTGGGGCTCGATTACCTCACCCTCGGGCGGTCTGCCAGCTCCCTGTCCGGTGGTGAGGCGCAGCGCATCCGGTTGGCTACGCAAATCGGATCCCGGCTCGTGGGCGTGCTCTACATCCTGGATGAGCCAAGCATCGGACTGCACCATCGTGACAACGCCCGGTTGCTCGAGACGCTGCGCGAGCTCCGCGATTTAGGGAACACCGTACTTGTGGTGGAACACGATGCGGAGACGATTCAGGCCGCGGACCATCTCATCGATTTGGGCCCGCGCGCCGGTCGCCACGGGGGTGAAGTGATTGCGGAGGGTGATGTCGCCCAGGTGCTGTCGCATCCTTCGTCCCTGACGGCCCGGTATCTCCGCGACGAGCTCCGGATTCCGGTGCCCCTCGAGCGGCGCCGACCCTCGTCGAGTCGGCTCCTGCGTGTGATGGGAGCGAAAGAGAACAACCTCGCCAATCTCACGGTCGACTTTCCCTTGGGCCTGTTTGTCGCGGTGACGGGCGTGTCGGGGTCGGGCAAATCGAGCCTGGTCACCGACATCCTCTATCGAGCGCTGGCACGTCACTTCTACCGGGCCAAGGTCGTGCCGGGCGACCATACGCGAATCGAGGGTCTCGAAGAACTCGACAAGGTCATCGACATCGACCAGAGCCCGATCGGCCGGACGCCGCGGTCGAACCCCGCGACCTATACCGGTCTGTTTACCCCGATCCGCGAACTGTTCAGCTCGCTGCCGGAGGCCAAGATGCGGGGCTATGGCCCCGGCCGGTTCTCCTTCAATGTGAAGGGCGGGCGTTGCGAGGCGTGTCAGGGCGACGGCTTGGTCAAGATCGCCATGCACTTCCTGCCCGACGTGTACGTCTCGTGCGAGGTGTGCAAGGCCCGCCGCTACAATCGGGAAACATTGGAAGTGCGGTACAAAGGCCGGAGCATCGCCGATGTGCTCGATCTGACCGTGGCCGAGGCGCTGGAGTTCTTCGTCAACCAGCGGCGCATCGCCGACCGGTTGGAGGTGTTGAATGATGTCGGCTTGGGCTACATCCATCTGGGGCAGTCGGCGACGACACTTTCCGGCGGCGAGGCACAGCGAGTCAAGCTCGCCAGCGAACTGGCCAAGCGTGACACCGGGCGGACCCTGTACATCCTCGATGAACCAACCACTGGCCTGCATTTCGAAGACGTCCGGCTGTTGCTCGAGGTGCTCCACCGGTTGGTCGACAAGGGAAACAGCGTCATCGTCATCGAGCACAACATGGATGTGATCAAAACAGCCGACTGGATCATCGATTTGGGTCCCGAAGGAGGCGATGCCGGAGGTCGCGTCGTCGCGGAGGGATCGCCGGAGGCCGTGGCAGCCATCGCTCAGTCCCACACCGGGCGTTATGTGGCGCGCGCCCTGGGCTTGGAATTGCAGACCGCGGGCGCGTAGCCGATCACTCCATCTCTCTCTATGTTCCGACCATCTTCCTTACCCCATCGTTGGCAGGTGCTCGTGAAAGCCCGTGTTCTCGTTCTCGCGTCGCTGGTTCTCGCCGTCTCCGCCCCTCCGGCCACCGCACAGGCGGCCGACAGCGCATTCCTCTCGGTCGACCGCATTTTCGGCTCCCGGGAGTTTGCGCCCGAGCGCTTCGGGCCCGCGCGATGGATCATGGACGGCTCGGCGTATACCACCCTGGAGCAGCCGGCGTCGGGCGGACCGGGAAAGGACATCGTCCAGTACGACACTCGCACGGGGACCAAAACCGTGCTCGTGTCCACCGCCGGCCTCACCCCGGCAGGCGATTCGGTCCCGCTCGCGATCGACGACTATCAGTGGTCCGATGATCGCGAGCAGCTGTTGGTCTTTACCAACTCGGAGCGGGTGTGGCGTACCAATACCCGAGGCGATTACTGGGTGCTCGAGCGGGCCAGCGGCCAACTGCGGAAGATCGGCGGCCCTGCAGCGCCATCCACGCTCATGTTCGCCAAGTTCTCTCCGGATGCCCGGCATGTGGGGTATGTGCGGGAGAACAATCTGTACGTCGAGGACCTCCGAACCGGCACTATTGCCCAGCTCACCGCGGACGGGTCGCGGACCGTGATCAATGGCACGTTCGATTGGGTGTACGAGGAGGAGTTGGGCCTTCGGGATGGCTGGCGCTGGAGCCCCGACGGGCAGTGGATCGCATACTGGCAACTCGATGCCGAAGGAGTGCGGGACTTCAGTCTGATTAATACGACCGATTCCTTGTACGCGCAGGTCATCCCGATCCAATACCCCAAAGCGGGCGAGGTCAACTCGGCTGGCCGGATCGGGGTCGTGCCCGCCGCGGGCGGCGAGACCCGATGGTTCGACGTGCCGGGAGATCCTCGCAACAACTACCTCGCCCGGATGGACTGGGCCGCCAATTCCACCGAAGTGGTGATGCAGCGGCTTAACCGGCTCCAGAACACCAATGAATTGCTCTTGGGAGACGCTGCGACCGGACGCGTGTCGACCATTCTGGCGGACCGCGACAGCTCCTGGGTCGAGACCGTCGACGACTTCCGCTGGTTGGATGACGGAAAGCGGTTCCTGTGGGTGAGCGAGCGTGATGGGTGGACTCACGTCTACGCGATCTCGCGGGATGGCTCGGGGGCCACGCTCCTGACACCGGGCGCCTTCGACGTGCTCAATGTCATCGGCGTCGATCCGGACGAGCGGTGGCTGTATTACATCGCTTCACCCGATCATCCAGCTCAGCGATACCTCTTCAGAACCCAACTCGCCGGTTCGGGAAAGGCGGAGCGGCTATCCCCGGCCAACCAGGCAGGCAGCCACTCGTACAATGTGTCGCCGAATCGACGCTGGGCATTTCACACCTATTCCACGTTCGATACCCCACCCGTGATCTCCCTCGTGCGGTTGCCGGATCATCAAACGATGCGGCCACTCGCCGCGAGCGAAGCGCTCGCGGGCCGGGTCGCTGCGCTCGAGCGGGGTCCGCACGAGTTCTTTACCGTCGACGTTCAAGACGGCGTGGGTCTCAATGGCTGGATCATGAAACCGCCGCGGTTCGATGCCACGCATGCCTATCCCGTCCTTTTCTATGTCTATGGCGGGCCCGGATCCCAGACCGTCCGGGATTCCTGGGGAGGCTCCCGATATCTGTGGCACCTCATGCTGACGCAGCAGGGCATCGCGGTCGCAAGCATCGACAACCGTGGCACGGGAGCTCGGGGGCGGGACTGGCGCAAGATCGTGTATGGCCAGCTCGGTGTGGTCGAGACCCAGGACCAGGCCGCCGCCGCCCGGATCGTCGGCCGCTGGCCTTACGTCGACAGCACTCGCATGGCGATGTGGGGGTGGAGCTACGGCGGGTTCATGAGCCTCAATGCGTTGTTCCAGCATCCGGACGTGTACCACGCGGCCGTGGCGGTGGCGCCGGTGACCCACTGGAAGTTCTACGATACCATTTACACCGAGCGATACAACGGCTTGCCCCAAGACAACGCGGACGGGTACGATCGCGGCTCGCCGCTCTCGTACGTGGACAAACTCCGCGGCAACCTCTTGCTCGTGCATGGGACGGGTGACGACAACGTCCACTTTCAGAACTCCGAGGCGCTCATCAACGAGTTGATCGCGGCCGACAAGCAATTCTCCCTCATGATCTATCCCAACCGGACCCATGGGATCTTTGGCGGGAACAGCCAGCGGCATCTCTTTCGAGAAATCACCAGCTACCTCGAGGCGCAGTTGCGCCCCACAGGGCCGAACGGGGATGGCGCCGTCTCGCGGCGGTAACCCTCCACCGCGACGAGGTCCGGCGGGTCCCGGGCCGGGGTCGCGCCCTCCCTCCGTGAACCGTAGATTGTGCATCGGCGCCAGTCTCGGGAGGTGACCCATGACGTACCAGGAGATCGTCGCCCTCCTGGGGTATGCCGGGGGCAATGACCGGCCAGTCCGGATCATCACCACCGACCGAACCGAGATCACGGGCGTGCCGACCAGCCTCGACACCCACGTCGCGGCTCATGAGGTGTACCTGAGACCCGCGGGAATGGAGGAGACGGAGATCGCCCTGTCGCTCGGCGCGATCGCCGAGGTCGAACTGGTGTAGCAGACCCGCGGGGCGGTGACCAGCCTCGGCCGACGGGCGCATTTTCGGAGTGTTCCGAGTTGAAACAAATCAGGTAGGGCCTCCGTACTGGCTCTGCAGCCGGATCGAGACTTCTCGAAGAGAGGCCCAGATATGGAAGGCGTTGTCGCCATCATCTTCATCTTCGGCGGCTTGACCTTGTTTGGGTTGTCGATGAGCCCGGTCGGGCGAGCCTTGGCGGAGCGGATCCGGGGTGGGCCGATCGCCCAGCACGATCCCGAGATCCTGGCCGAGCTGGATGACATCCGGGCCGATGTGGCGGAGCTGCACGAACGGGTCGACTTTACCGAGCGCATGCTGGCACGGCAGAACGAGCCAGAGCAGCTTCCGGGAGGAGCGTGAGGCTGCCGTGACGATCTGCTTGTGGCAGGTGCAAGTTCAGGTGCCCGAGATTCCGCCGATTTTCGTGTCGACGGGAGGGCCGCCGATCGAGGCCATTCTCCTGGCGATCCTCGCGTTCACCGTGATTCTCTGGCCGATTGCGCGCGCCATTGGACGGCGACTGGAACACAAGGGCGTCGCTGATGCAGCCCACATCGAGGAGCTCGAGGCTCGTGTGGCGGAACTGGAAGACCGCCAGCTGCGTATGGGGGAACTGGAAGAACGGATGGAGTTTGCCGAACGGCTGCTGGCTCAGCAGCGAGAACAATCGAAACTCGGGCCGTGAGGTGTCGTCATGAGGGTCCACGGCGGCGGCCCAGACGGGTGACTTCGCAACGATGGCGATCGCGCTTACATTATGCATTCGCCGCACCAGGCGCGGCATGACGATGCGTCAGGCGGAGGGGTTGAACGGATGATAACTCGCGAAGAGGTTCAGTCCTACATCGACCGGCTCGAGGGCGGCGCCCTGTCGCCGAACGAGGTCAAGCCCGGGTTGTGGGTGGTGCAGACACCGGAAGAGACGGAGTTGGTGGTGCACTACGCGCCCCCTGTGGTGATCCTCCGGGTACGGGTCATGGAGCTTCCGGCCGAGGAGCCCCGACGAACCGAACTCTATCGGCAACTCCTCGAGTTCAATGCGAACGAGTTGGTCCATGGCTCCTACGGTCTGGAAGGGGACCACATCGTGCTCACCGATACGCTCGAGCTCGAGAACCTCGACTACGTCGAGTTCGAGTCCAGTTTTGATTCGATGACGCTGGCGCTAGCCTCGCACATGGGCGCGCTGGCAACGTTCCGCGAAAGGTAGCGAGCCCATGGGGTTCTTTGACCGTATGTCCCAGTTGCTCCGGTCGAACATCAACGATCTCATCTCCCGGGCTGAGAATCCCGAGAAGATGCTGAATCAGATGATCGTGGACATGAAGGGCCAGCTGGCGAAGGCGAAGCAGCAGGTGGCCTCAGCGATCGCCGACGAAAAGAAATTGCGGGCCGATGCCGAGAGCACGCGGAAGCAGGCGGAAGACTGGGAGCGCCGCGCCATGTTGGCCGTCCAAGAAGGTCGCGACGACCTGGCCAAGCAGGCCCTGATGCGGTACAACGAGCACCTGCAGGGGGCCCAGCAATTGCATGAGACCTGGCAGCGTCACAAGGTCGAAACCGAGGCGCTCAAGGTGTCCCTCCGGCAGTTGAACGACAAGATCGAAGAGGCAAAGCGCAAGAAGAACATCCTCATCGCGCGGTCGAAGCGAGCGGAGGCGCAGCAACGCATCCAGGAAACCATGTCCGGGCTGTCGGACAAGAGCGCCTTCGAATCCTTCGAGCGCATGGCCGAGAAGATCGAAGCGACCGAACGAAAGGCACTGGCGGCGGCGGAGCTGAACGCCGAGTTCGAGGACCACACGCTCGAGGACCAGTTCCGCGCCCTGGAATACCACGGCAACGAGGAGCAGCAGCTGCTCGAGTTGAAGCAGAAGATGGGGCTGTTGGCGCCGGGAGCCGACGAGGCCGCGAGACAACTCGGGGCCGGCGATGGGGACGTGGAGGACGCCGAAGTGGTCGAGGACGACGACGCCCCAGCCTGAGAACGACGGACCCATGGATTCGCAGCAGGCCGTCCGTTTTCGGGCGGCCTCTGCATTTTTCGGTCGTCGCCCCGTTTCCTCGAGGTAGAAGAGCACTATGCCGGCACCCAAGCACCTGATCCTGGCCGACGGCGCCTTCGGCCCGATGACGTCTAAGACGGCCAACTGCATCATCCGCTATCAGCCGGATCAGGTCGTCGGCGTGGTCGACCGGGAGACCGCTGGTCGCACGGCGGCGGCGGTGCTGGGATTCGGCGGGGCCATTCCGGTGGTGGCGAGCATGACCGAGGGGCTCGCGCTCGGGCCGGACACGATCCTGATCGGGATTGCCCCCGTCGGGGGCCGTCTGCCGGCGGAATGGCGTCGCTGGTTGCTCGAGGCGATCGATGCGGGCTGCGATATCTGGAGCGGGCTCCACACCTTCCTAGCCGACGATCCGGCCCTGGCCGAACGAGCCCGGAGCGCCGGGACCGCGATTCACGATGTGCGCCGCCCGCCGCCCGACTTGGAGGTTGCATCCGGGCGCGCGCGTGATCTCGAGCCCTTTGTCATCCAGACCGTTGGGACCGATTGCAACGTCGGCAAGATGACCAGTCAGTTGCAGCTGACCCGCGTTCTCAACAAGCGGGGCGTCCGCACCCGGTTCGTGCCGACCGGGCAAACGGGGATCTTCCTTGAAGGGTGGGGCATCGCGGTCGATGCCGTAGTGGCCGACTTCATTGCGGGGGCGGCGGAGCGGATTACCCTCGAGGGCAGCGTGGATGCGGACATCGTCATGGTGGAAGGGCAGGGGAGCATCAACCATCCGGGGTACTCCGGGGTGACGCTGGGGCTGCTTCACGGCTCGTGCCCGGACGCGCTCATTCTCTGCCACGAGGCCGGTCGCCGCTTCATTGGCGAGTTCCGGAAGGATCTCAGGTTCCCGATCCCGCCCCTGGCCGACTACATCCGCTGGTATGAATCGCTCGCGACGCCGGTCGCTCCCACGCGAGTGATCGCGATTGCGATGAACACCCAGGGTCTGGATGAAGAGGCCGCTCGGCGCGCCTGTGAGCAGGCCGAGGCGGGAACCGGCCTCCCGGCGACCGATCCCATTCGCTTCCCGAGCGAGCCTCTCATCGAGGCAATCCTCGCCGCGCGCGAACGGTACCTCGAATCGCGGCGCACAGAATCGGTTGGCACCAGATAACAGCGCGCCCGGCCGGGGCCGGGCGCGTCATGTCAGGGGCTGGCGCGTTGGGCGCAAATTACGGGCTCGGCGCCTTTGTTTTCTTCGGGCTTTTCTCCACGGGATAGCCCCGTTCGAGCCAGTCGACCATTCCGCCGAAGACGAGGGCCGCGTCCATCTTGGCGCGTTGCATGACCGATGCCACATAGGCGCTCCTCACCTGGTCTCCACATACCAAGGCGAGCGGTTTGTCACTCTCGATCGCTTCCATCGCGGCCCACGGCTCGGTCCATTCCAGGCAGGTCGAGCCCGGGATGTGCCCGAACCGGAATTCGAAGCTTTCCCGCGTGTCCACGACGTGGTAGCGGTCGAGCGCATTCTTCAGCTCATCCACCGTCAAGAGAGGCAGGACCTCGGTGGGAAGCCCGTCGGCCTTCCACTGCTTGAGGCCGCCCTCGAGATAGCCCTCGACCGCAAAGCCGGCCTTGCTCAGGATTCCCATCGCGACCTTGGCGATCGGGTCGGGTTCGGCATGAATGAGGTACGTCAGGTCGTGTGGAAGGGACATCTCCGCGCGTTCGGCCAGATCGGCCCGATTGAACTGGAAGTTGACCGCGCCGGGCACGTGCTCCTTCGCGAACGGCTTGGGTGGTCGCATATCCAGGACGACGGCACCATTGGCGACCGCGTCTTGGACCTCGCCGGGCTTCATACCGCTGCCTCCGTGATCTGGTCTTTGGAGATGAGGCCGAGGTTGTAGGACTTGATGCGCGCGTAATCGTCGGGGAACGGCTTGGCGGTCTCTTTGACAAACGCGGCGAATTCGGCCGGCGTCTCTTTCCGCATGGCTAGGTTGAACCGCTTTTCGAAGGCAATGGTCGAGGCCGCTTTACCGCTCATGTTGACGCCACCGCAGGTAGAACCGCCGTAATGGCAGGGGTAGACCTCAACGTGGTCGGGCAGGGCAAACAACTTGTCCTTCACGCTCCGATACAGCGTCTCCGCCCGGGTTGCTTCGTCCATGACGTCCAGTGCCTGATCGCCCAGCAGGAGATCAGGCCGGCCGACGTCGCCCACGAACAAGGCATCACCGGTCAGGACGCACCAGGGTTCGTTCGAACGGGCGGTGTCCGTGATCACAAACGACGTGTGCTCGGGGGTATGACCGGGCGTGTGGATCGTCGTGATCCGGACACCGCCGATCTCGAAGACCTGACCGTCCGTAAACGATGTGAAGCCGTACTTCACCAAATCGGCCGCCGACTCGTGCAGGTAATGCGGCACGTCGTTCATCTCGGCAAGCTCGCGGGCGCAGGAGATGTAGTCGGCGTGGATGTGGGTCTCGAAGACGCCGGTGATGGTGAGCCCGAGGTCGGCGGCTTCGAGCACGTACGACTCCGCGCCCATGTCGTCGATCGGATCGATGATGACGGCCTCCTTGGCCCGCGGGCACCCGATCAGATACGATGCCTGCGCCAGGGGCTCGAACCGGAACTGCTTCATGATCATGGTCAGTCCTCCTCTTCCACCTTACGCACGAAGAAGACAAACACGCCATCCTCCTCGTGCCATTCCAAGAGCTCGTTTCCGGTGTCCTCGGCCCAGGCCGGGAAGTCGGCGATCGACCCGCGATCGGTGGCGAGAATCTTGAGGATCTGGCCGTCCGTGAGCGAGCGGATCTGCTTGCCGGCTTTGACCACCGGCATCGGGCACAAGAGGTTTCGCGCGTCGAGTACGACGTCTTCCTTGATATCAGCCATGACAGCCGCTCCTCCGAAGGGTCTGGTTCAAATGAACAGCGTCAGGTGCGACTTGCGCGCTTGCGACAAGAATGCAGCCGCGCCGCCGAATTCGACACCTTCGATAAAGTCGTCCTGGGAGTACCCGAATACATCCATGGTCATCTGACACGCGATGAGCTTCACGTCGGATTCGCGGGCCACGTCCAGGAGTTCTTGAATTGACGCCACGTGTTTCTTGGCGAACTTCGACTTCATCATGCTTGTCGCCATCGCGGTCATGCCGGGGAGCGAGCTCACGATGTCCGGCATGGGGACCGGCATCGGCATGCCCGGATTGCCGACCGGCGAGACCTTGAGCTTCCGCTCAAAGTCCTTGTGAATCACGTTCAGGCCGTAGAAGGTAAAGAAGATCGACACGTCCATGCCCGTCGCGGCCGCGGCCGTGGCCAGGATGAGCGGGGGATAGGCCCAGTCGAGCGTTCCCTTCGAGGAAATGAGACAGGCCTGCTTCTTGGCGGGGTCCTTCTTGAAGGCTCGCTGGATCTCTTCCCGGATGAGCTCGCGGATCGATTCTTCGGTCAACTTGTTGTCGTGCGTTTCCAGCATGGTCCCACCTGGTGAGAGTGGAGGAGTGGAGGATCAGGGCGGGGCAGCTGTGTGGCATGCCCAAATGGTCGTGGCGGATGCCGCGAAGGATAACAAGAGTATGTCACCATCAAGATATATTTCCCCGCCTCTCCTCAGAAGGAGCGCCTGAACTGCAGGCTGCCACGTCCGCTCAACCAGCCCGATTCAGCATGGCCGACGTTATCGCCGGCGTGAGCGTTGCCATGGTGCTGATTCCCCAGTCCTTGGCCTTCGCCGAGCTGGCCGGGCTCCCGGCGTACTACGGGCTTTACGCCGCCATGCTCCCGCCGCTCGCGGCAGCGCTCTTCGCATCCTCTCCTTATCTGCAGACCGGCCCCACGGCCATGACCAGCCTGTTGACCCTGGGAGCGCTGGCGGTGCTCACCCAGCCATACGGTGCGGAGTACGTGAAGCTCGCCGCCTTGCTCGCGCTGGTGGTAGGGGTAGTCCGCACCATCTTCGGACTCTTCCGAATCGGCTGGGTCGCCTATCTGATGTCGCGCCCAGTCCTCACCGGCTTTACCAATGCGGCGGCGATCCTGATCGTCGCCTCCCAGCTGCCCACCGCGCTCGGCGTCCAGGCCGAGGGAACCGGGATCCTGGGCAAGGCCTGGTGGGCCTTGTATCAGGTGCATCTGTGGGAACCGGCCGCACTCCTCTTCAGCCTCGTGACGGTTGGCGTGGTCCTCGTCGGGCGCAGGCTCCATCCCCTCTTTCCCGGTGTCCTGGTCGCCGCCGCGATCGGGGTTGGCGTGAGCCTTCTGGCGGGCTATGCCGGACCAGTGGTGGGGTTGGTACCGTCGGGCTTGCCCCCGTTCTCGCTGGATCTTCCGTGGTCGTCGCTGCCGTCCCTGATTCTGCCCGGGGTCGTGATCGCCTTGGTAGGCTTCGCCGAGCCCGCAGCCATCGCGCGCATCTATGCGGCGCAGGACCGGCAGCGGTGGAGTCCGAACCGGGAGTTCTTGAGTCAGGGTGTCGCGAACCTCGCATCGGGCTTCTCGGCCGCATTTCCGGTGGGCGGCTCGTTCTCGCGGAGTTCGGTCAACCGCATGGCGGGGGGAAAGACACGCTGGAGCGGTGCGGTGACGGGCCTGGTCGTGCTCGCGTTCCTGCCGGTAGCCGGCATGTTGGCGCCGCTTCCTCGCGCTGTGCTCGGCGGGATCATCATCGCCGCGGTGCTCAACCTGATCACGTTGCGCCAACTCGCCAAGCTGACGCGCTATTCGTTTCCCCAAGCCCTGGTCGCCTGGGTCACCTTCGCCGCTACGCTCATCCTCGCCCCGCGAATCGAACGGGCGGTGCTTCTGGGCGTTGGACTCGCGATCCTGATCCACCTCTGGAGAGAACTCTCGGTCCATATCGGGACGCATTACGAGGATGAGACACTCCGCCTGACGCCTCATGGGGTGCTGTTCTTCGCCTCGGCTCCGGGCCTCGAGGAGGCGCTGATCACCCAGCTCGCAGCACATCCCGCGGCCACGCGGCTGGTCGTCGATCTCGCCCAGGTCGGCCGGATCGATTACTCGGGTGCGATTGCGCTGAAGAACGTCATCGAGGAGGCGGAGCAAGCGGGCTTGGCCATTGAGATGGCCGGCATCCCACCCCAGGCTCGGCGCATCCTCACCAACGTCTTCGGCGCCGACTCACCTCTGTTCATCTGATCGGGTTTGGGTCTCGTCCTCTGATCCGGCTGGTCGCTGTGTCATGCTGCACGGATCCCGAGTCCTCAGCTGATCGGCGAGGTCGAACTCGGTCGAGCAACAGGTGTACCCACGGTTCACTCTTCTTGTGCCAGGCGCGGGCCGCGTTCATGTTTGGGCATCCCAAGCGGAATTGCCCTCGAACCAATCCCGGACAGCCGGGTCTCTCGGGAGCTTTGTGATGCCGGAAGCAGCTGTTGCGGCACAGCGAGGTAATCCGACTCAGTGGGGCAAAGTCATCGATCACACCCGCTGCATCGGTTGTCACGCATGCAGCACCGCTTGCAAGTCTGAAAACGAAGTTCCCCTCTCCGTCAACCGAACCTACGTCAAGTACGTCGACGTCGGCACGTTTCCCGAGGCGCGTCGCGCCTTCCAGGTGACGCGGTGCAACCAGTGCGACGATCCTCCGTGTGTCACGGCCTGCCCCACGCGGGCGATGCATCAGCGCTCGGATGGGATCGTGGACTTCGACAAGTCGATCTGTATCGGCTGCAAGGCCTGCATCGCCGCCTGTCCCTACGACGCCATCTTCATCAATCCTGAGGATCATTCCGCCGAAAAGTGCAATTTCTGCGCGCATCGCCTGGACGTGGGGCTCGAACCGGCCTGCGTGGTGGTGTGTCCGACGGAGGCGATCTTGATCGGCGACCTGAACAGTCCGGGGTCGCGCGTGGCCGAGTTGGCGATGCGCGGGCCTGTGGCAGTACGGCGGCCCGAGAAAGCGACCCGCCCCAAGCTGTTCTACAATGGCGCGCACCAAGCGACGCTCGATCCCATCGCGGCCCGCCGGCCCGCCGGCGGGCTCTTCATGTGGAGCGAGCAGGCCGCCGGTTCCCACTCGGTGGTCTCCGGCCACCCCGCCGAGCCGAACAACTCGGCGGCCGCGCTCCTCGCCTACGATATTCCGCACACGATGCCGTGGGATTGGCGCGTCAGCCTGTACACGTGGACCAAGGGCATCGCGGCGGGCGCCTATCTGGTGCCGTTCCTGCTCGTGGCGTTCAACATCATCCCCGCGTCGAGTGCACTGTGGCAGTGGGTGGCCCCTATTATGGGAGGCGGCTTCCTCGCACTCACGGGGCTGCTCCTGATCTGGGACCTCGAGCACCCCGAGCGGTTCTACTATCTCTTCACTCACGCCCAGCCGAAGAGCTGGCTGGTGCGCGGCGGGATCGTCATCTCTGGCTACGCAGCCGTTCTCGCGGCCCACTTCGTTGGCAGCGTGATCTCGTTGCCACAGCTCCAATGGTTCCTGATGCTGGCCGGCGTGCCGCTCGCCCTCCTCACCGCGGTGTACACGGCTTACCTCTTTGCTCAGGCAAAGGCCAGGGATCTCTGGCAGAGCCCGCTTCTCGTGCCGCACCTGGCGGTCCAAGCCGTGCTGGCCGGTTCGGCCGCCGTGCTGCTGCTCGCACCGAGCCAGGCGCCTCGCGCCTTCATTCCGTTGCTCGCCGTGCTCGCCATCAGTAGCCTGATTCACCTCCTGTTTGTGCTGGGGGAAGGCACCATGACCCATCCCACGGCCCACGCCAAGCTGGCCGCGTGGGAGATGATCCGCGGCCGCTACGCCCGGCTCTTCTGGGTTGGGGTGGCGCTCGTGGCCGGCGGGGTCCTGGCGCCGTGGATCGGGATGGCGGCCGCACCGCTGGCCCTGGCCGGACTGCTGGCCCACGAGCACGCCTACGTGCAGGCCGGGCAATCCGTCCCGCTCGCGTGAGGATGTGACGATGACGCCGAGAGAGCTAAGCGACCGAGTCCGCGCGGCCAAGGAAGATGTCGAACGGCGCGGTGAGACCTTCTACCCCGGGCCAAGCCGGATTCACCTGGCGTCCTTCCCGCCGAAAGAGCGGTGGGACGATTGGGTGGAATTAGATTCGCGGGCCTGGCCCGAGCGGGTGGAACGCCGCTACAGCCTGGTCCCCACCACCTGCTTCAATTGTGAATCGGCCTGCGGACTGCTGGCCTACGTGGACAAGGAGACGCTTCAGGTACGGAAGTTCGAGGGCAATCCGGAGCATCCCGGCTCCCGGGGGCGGAACTGCGCCAAGGGTCCGGCCACCATTACCCAAGTGACCGACCCGGACCGCATCCTCGTGCCCCTCAAGCGCGCCGGCGCGCGGGGCGAGGGGAAGTGGGTGCAGGTCGGTTGGGATGAGGCGCTGGACGACATCGCCGGGCGGATTCGCCGGGCGATCCAGGAAGATCGCCACAACGAGGTGATGTACCACGTGGGTCGTCCCGGCGAGGATGGGTTCACCGAACGGATCCTCGCCGCGTGGGGTGTGGACGGGCACAACTCCCACACCAATGTCTGTTCCTCCAACGGTCGGGCCGGATACCAGTTCTGGATGGGCTACGACCGGCCGAGCCCGGATTTTGCCAATGCCAAGGTGATGGTGCTGGTGTCGGCGCACTTGGAGACCGGGCACTACTTCAACCCACACGCCCAGCGCGTCATCGAGGCCAAGAAGAACGGCGCTCGGCTGATCGTGTTCGACACCAGGCTGTCGAATACCGCGACCCACGCGGACCACTGGCTGGCTTCGTATCCCGGCTCCGAGGCTGCGGTACTCTTGGCCGTGGCCAACTACCTCATTCAACACGATCTCTACAACCGAGAGTTTGTGCGGCAGTGGTGGAACTGGCACGAGTATCTGGCCTGCGAGCGCGACGATCTCGAGCCGTCATTCGACAACTTCGAGCGCGTGCTGAAGGAGCTGTATCGCGACTACACGTTCGAGTTTGCCGCTGCGGAATCCGGGCTCGATGCCTCGGTGATCGAAGACGTGGCGCAGGTGATCGCCACCGCCGGAACTCGGCTCGCCACGCACAACTGGCGTAGTGCCGCGGCCGGGAACGAAGGAGGGTGGCAGGTGTCCCGCACCCTGTTCTTGTTGAACGCCCTCATGGGCGCCGTGGCGAGCGAAGGCGGCACCTTCCCCAACGCCTGGAACAAGTTCGTCCCCAAGCCGATTCACACGCCGCCTCACCCGAAGACCTGGAACGAGCTGACGTGGCCGGTGGAATACCCGTTGGCGATGAACGAACTCTCCTTCCTCCTGCCCCATTTTCTGAAGGAGGGGAGAGGGCGAGTCGATGTGTACTTCACGCGGGTGTACAACCCGGTGTGGACCAATCCGGATGGATTTTCATGGATCGAAGTGCTCACCAACCCGGACCTGATCGGGCTGCACGTCGCTCTTACTCCCACGTGGAATGAAACGGCCTATTTCGCCGATTACGTGCTGCCGATGGGCCATAGCTCCGAGCGGCACGACACGCATTCGTACGAGACCCACGACGCGCAATGGATCGGATTCCGCCAGCCGGTATTGCGGACGCTGCGCGAACGAATGGGCCAGCGGGTGGCCGATACGCGGGAGGTCAATCCGGGCGAAGTCTGGGAAGAGAACGAATTCTGGATCGACCTCACCTGGCGGATCGATCCCGATGGAGCGCTGGGTATCCGCCAGTTCGTTGCCTCTAAACAGCGCCCCGGCGAGAAGCTCTCGGTGGACGAGTACTACGCCTACGCCTTCGAGCACTCGGTTCCCGGACTGCCGGAGCGAGCCGCCGCCGAGGGCCTGAGCCCGCTCGACTACATGCGCCGCTACGGCGCGTTCGAGGTCGAGCGACGCGTCGGCCCCGTCTACACCTACGACGTTCCCCGCGATGACCTCCAGGACATCCGCGAGGACCAGTTCGGCCGGGTGTACACCAAGGCGCCCAAGCCGCCATCGCCCAATGTGGTGCCGCATCCGTCGCCCGAGTCTGACGCCGAAGGCCGCCGCCCCGTCGGGGTGACGGTAGACGGGAAGATTCTGCGCGGCTGGCCCACGCCAAGCGGTCGGCTCGAGTTCTACTCACGCACTCTGGCCGAATGGGGTTGGCCCGAAGCGGCCCTGCCCACCTATCTCAAAAGCCACATCCACCCGGACCACTTGGCCGCGGATCAGATGCCGCTGATCAGCACCTTCCGGCTCCCGGTCCACATCCACACCCGGAGCGCCAATGCCAAGTGGCTCGACGAGATTGCGCACACCAATCCACTCTGGATCCATGCGTCCGATGCGAGCCGCCTCGGCCTCTCGACCGGCGACCTCGTTCGGGTGGAAACGGAGATCGGGCACTTCGTGGTCAAGGCCTGGGTGACCGAGGGGATCCGCCCCGGTGTGGTTGCCTGTAGTCACCACATGGGTCGGTGGAAACTCGGCGAGGCCGGGCAGCGGCAGCTCATGGCCACGGTGAATTTGGATCACCGCGGTGCGAGCTGGGGTCTCACGCGCCGGCGCGGTGTCGAACCGTTCGCGTCGTCCGATCCGGATACCCTCAGAATCTGGTGGACCGATGTCGGCGTACATCAAAACCTCACGTTCTCCGTGCATCCGGATCCCGTCTCCGGGCAGCACTGCTGGCATCAGGCCGTTCGCATCCGGAAGGCCGATCCCGGCGACGCCTATGGCGACATCGCCGTCGACACGGATCTGGCGCGTGACATGTACCGGCGCTGGTTGGAGAAGGCCCGTCCCGCTGATACCCATTCGCCGGAGGGTACCCGCCGGCCGTTCTGGTTGCTCCGGCCTCTGAAGCCCGCGAAGGAACACTTCCGCCTGCCGGAACCGACACACCGAGCGGGCGTCGGGCCAGGCTCCTCCTAGCGGATGGAGTTACTTCGAGCGCTTGCCGTTCTTGCCGAGTCCCCCAGCGAAGAGTCCGCGGGACTTGCCCGGGTCCTGAGCCTCGATCGGCCGCCGAGCGCGGCCGAACACACCGACCTATTCGTCTTCCAGCTCGTCCCCTACGCCTCCGTGTACTTGGGCGCGGAGGGCATGCTGGGTGGTGAAGCCGAGGATCGGGTTCGGGGGTTCTGGCGGGCACTCGGCCATGCACCACCGACCGAACCCGATCATCTGACGGCCCTTCTCGGACTCTATGTACGTCTGGCTGAACTCGAAGAGGCCGAGACCGATCTGACTCGCAAAGCGGCGCTGGGCAGGGCACGGGCCGCCCTCCTCTTCGAGCACCTCCTGAGTTGGCAGCCTGCGTTTCTCGAGAAGGTGATCGAAATTGGGCCGGGCCCTTTTCGAGACTGGGGGCGCCTGCTCAAGTCGGCACTGGTGGCGGAGGCCTCAGGCCTCGGAGTTCCCACGGACCTGCCCCTCCATCTGCGCGAGGCCCCGGGACTTCCCGACGCGGAGCCTGCCAGCCTCGAGGAGCTGGTGTCGGCGTTCGTGGCTCCGGTCAGGTGCGGCATCATCCTCACGCGCACCGACCTCCAGCGGGCTGGGCGGGAAGTCGGACTCGGCGTGCGAGCCGGTGGGAGGCGCTTCGTGTTGGGGTCACTCCTGGAGCAGGATGCACCCGCTATGATGGAGTGGCTCGGGGCTGAGGCCGACCGCTGGGTCGGCTTGCATCTTGGCTATGCCGATTGCTTGGGCTCCATCGCTACCTTCTGGGCCGAGCGGGCCCGCCGGACGGCCACGTTCGCCGAGCTGCTGCACCGGGTGGCAACGGAGAGTGTGAGTAACCCATGACTGGGTGTTCGAGTGAGGATCTGAATCAATGAAGCAAGCAAGCATCATAGGCCTCGCGCTCGGCGTGCTCGTCGCTGGTCCCACGCCGCTTCCTGGACAAGCCGTCCCTCAGGTGGGTGGTGGCCCCGGGTGGGTGGTTCGTTCGGCAGCACACGTCGATCTCTGGTATCATGGCCTCGCGGTGGTGGGGTATGACGGGCTTGCGCCGCTCCCACTCTACGCCCCCGACTACGCGGCGCACATCAAGAGCGCCAAGGAAGCCCAAGGACTGTATCCGACGACGCTCGATCGACTCCGATCCTACTTCCGGATCGCGTTCGCCACCGACAGCACGTTTGAGATTTTTCATTTCCTGCCGCTCTACTTCGGTTCGCCCGAACCCGAGCCTATGCTTGCTGCATTAGCTGCCGCCGCTCGCGGAGAGACGCGAGAAGAATTCGGAGCCAGGGTTCTGTCCGAGGTCCTGAAGAAGAAGAACCAGCGCGAGATCGCCGGCCAGTTCATCGCCGCCCTCGAAGAGGAGTGGCGGGTGTTTCTCCGGGCGCACCGTGAGGCGGAGTCACCGCGACGGGATGCCTATCTGGCGGCGGTCGAGCGGCAATGGCAGGAGCGCATGGAGCCAGCCCTCGAAGGTTGGCTCATGGATCGTCGTCTCGACCGAGGCGTGGTGATCGCCTCGCCGGCAATAGGGCCGGAGGGCCGAATTTTCCTGGGCGAGCCGGATGATCCGGGCGACAATGTCGTTGCCGTCGGCATGCCGCTCGCACTGGATGACGTGGAGGTTGTGCTGTTTGCCGCGGTCCGCGAGCTCTGTTATCCCATCGCCAGTCGCGAAGTGGCGCGGCAGGGCGTGCCTGGCAACGACCGCGTGACCGCCGAGCGCGTCAGCAGCCGGGCCGCGGTACGATGCGGGGCAATGCTGCTCGATGTCCGGGCGCCGGAGCTGGCCACCCGGTACCGGGACGCCTATGTTCGGGCGGCCAAGCTTGATCCGGCGCGGGTGACGTTCGAAAACGCCTTCCCCGTGGATTCCCAGCTTCTCAAGGACGTGCGGCGGGAGTTGCGGCTGCCGAACATCAGGGAGGACGGAGGAGTAATGAGTAAGGAGTGAGCTCGCGGGACCACGAGTTCCCAGTTCCCGACTGTCCAACCGACGTATCTTTCGTTCCACTCCCGACTTCCCGACTTCCCGACTTCCCGACTACCTGACTAACCGGCTTCCCGACTCATGTCCCTCACCCTCTACAACACGCTCACTCGCAGGCTCGAGCCGTTCGAACCGCTCGAGCCCGGCCGAGTATCGCTCTACACCTGTGGCCCGACCGTCTGGAATTTTGCCCACATCGGGAACTTCAGGACATTCCTGTTCGAGGATCTGCTCCGGCGGTGGCTCGAGGCGAGCGGGTACGACGTCTATCACATCATGAACGTGACCGACGTGGACGATCGTACCATCAACGCCGCTGCGGCTGCTGGAACATCGCTGCGTGAGCATGTCCAGCCGTTTATCGACGCCTTCTATGCCGACCGTGACTACTTGAGAATCCGTCCCGCCAACGAATACCCCCGCGCCACCGAGTTCATCGCGCCGATGATACGGTTAGTGCAGGGCCTCATCGACAAGGGGCACGCGTACCGAGGGGACGACGGCTCGGTCTATTTCACGATCGCGAGCTTCCCGGCCTACGGCCGCCTGTCGCAGCTGGACCGCCAACAGCTCCAGGCCGGCGCCGGTTCGGGCGGCAGCCGGACGGGGGTCGACACCGACGAGTACGCCAAGGAAGACGCCCGGGACTTCGCGCTCTGGAAGGCCGCCCGCCCCACGGACGAGCAGGTGGGAGCCGCCTGGGATGCGCCCTTCGGACGTGGTCGCCCAGGGTGGCATCTCGAGTGCTCGGCCATGGCGCTCGAACTGGTCGGGCAGCAGTACGGGGTGGATGTGCTCGATATCCATGCCGGCGGGGTGGACCTGATCTTTCCGCATCATGAGGACGAGATCGCCCAGGCCTGCGCCTACACCGGGCAGGAAGACTTCGCCCGGTATTGGCTCCACGGCGAGTTCCTCAACGTGCGCGGCACCAAGATGTCCAAGCGCTTCGGCAACATTCTGACAACGCGAGATCTCAGTGAGGAGGGAGTGGGCAGCGGGGCGGTGAGATTGTTGGTCTTCCAGACCCACTACCGCCAGCGGCTCGATTTGACCGACCAGGCGCTCGATGCGGCGCGGGAGGGCTCGCGGCGGCTCGGCGAGTTCGGCCGGAAGCTGGCTGAGGCCTCGGAGCGGAGCGGGAAAGGGCCACGAGCCGTTCGAGGAGGCTGCCGGCCGGTTCGGCGACGCATTCAAGTCCGCGCTGGATGAGGACCTCAACGCGCCGCGGGCGGTGGCCGCGCTATTCGACTTCGCCAGCGAGGGGAATCGGCTGCTGGATGAGGGGGTCCGGCCCGGCCCAAGGGCACTGGGGGCGTGGGCGCTGGCCGACGCGGCGCCGGACTGCGCCCAGGCGGTGGAAAGGGTCAGCCTGGCTGGGTCCGACGCCGCAGGCGGCTGAGTCCGCCACGCGCTATCCAGCCCACCCGCCGAGCCGCCGACCGGAACGGCCGAGGCAGCCGACTGGGCCCGAAAATGGGCCCTGGTGCGGCTCGAGCGCAAAAAGGCCCGCGACTTCGCGGAGGCGGACCGGATCCGGGACCTGCTCCGTGAGCACGGATTCGAGGTCCGGGATACCAAGGACGGCGGGGTCGAGGTGGTTCGGGCGGGGCTGATTGCCCCCCGGCCCTGAGCGGGCCTATCCCACCATATTTCCGGCGCTTATCCAGTTGACTGGCGCTTACAGGCCCGGTATTATACGGGTCTGTCGATTTTTGGGCTGCTGACGTAGCTCAATGGCTAGAGCACCTGATTTGTAATCAGGCAGGTTGAGGGTTCGAGTCCCTTCGTCAGCTCCAGCTGTGGCAGGACGGATGTCAGGGACGCGATGGACCCCGCCGGTGACGGGGTGCGTGTCGAGTAGCGTCGCAGGTGCACGGTGGGGTGGCCGAGTGGCTAATGGCAGCAGACTGTAAATCTGCCGGGCTTCGCCCTACGTAGGTTCGAATCCTACCCCCACCATGGCTGGCGGGCACGCGGGTGTAGCTCAGTTGGTAGAGCATCAGCCTTCCAAGCTGAGGGTCGCGGGTTCGAGTCCCGTCGCCCGCTTGGGACACCACGGTCGCTCGCGTAGCTCAGTTGGTAGAGCGCATCCTTGGTAAGGATGAGGTCACCGGTTCAATCCCGGTCGCGAGCTTGGAGGAGGCGGATCGGTCGGCATGGCAGTTCGTGATGACCGCCGGACCGCCGGAGGCGGTCGCCGGGGATCGGCTGGGAACCGCCGGACCGCCGCAACTAGAAACCAGACGCAAGGGAGCACTGGTCATGGCCAAGGCAAAGTTTGAGCGGACGAAGCCGCACGTGAACGTGGGCACGATCGGGCACGTGGACCACGGGAAGACGACGTTGACGGCGGCGATGACGAAGATGTCAGTCGGACAAGCGGGTGCTGGGCGAAGTACATCGTCGTACGACGAGGTCGCCAAGGCGTCGGAGTCGCAGGGGCGGCGGGACTCGACCAAGATCCTGACGATCGCGACGGCGCACGTGGAGTACGAGACGGCGAAGCGGCACTACGCGCACGTGGACTGTCCGGGGCACGCGGACTACGTGAAGAACATGATCACGGGGGCGGCGCAGATGGACGGGGCGATCCTGGTGGTGAGCGCGGTGGACGGGCCGATGCCGCAGACGCGGGAGCACGTGCTGCTGGCGCGGCAGGTGAACGTGCCGACATGGTGGTGTTCCTGAACAAAGTGCGACCTGGTGGACGACGCGGAGCTGCTGGACCTGGTGGAGCTGGAGGTGCGGGAGTTGCTGAGCCAGTACGAGTTCCCCGGCGACGATCGTGCCGGTGATCCGGGGCGTCGGCGATCAAGGCGATGGCGAGCGGCGACCGGCGGCGTGGATGGCGACGTGCATCGAGGAGCTGTTGGCGGCGCTGGACAGCTACATCCCGGAGCCGGAGCGGGAGACGGACAAGCCGTTCCTGATGCCGGTGGAGGACGTGTTCTCGATCACGGGGCGGGGGACGGTGGCGACGGGCCGGATCGAGCGGGGGATCATCAAGGTGCAGGAGGAGGTGGAGATGGTGGGGTTCGGGGCGACGAAGAAGACGGTGGTGACCGGCGTGGAGATGTTCCGGAAGCTGCTGGACGATGGGCAGGCGGGCGACAACGTGGGGTTGCTGCTGCGGGGCGTGGACAAGACGGAGATCGAGCGGGGCATGGTGCTGGCGAAGCCGGGGTCGATCACGCCGCACACGAAGTTCGAGGCGGAGGTGTACGTGTTGACGAAGGAGGAGGGCGGGCGGCACACGCCGTTCTTCAAGGGGTACCGGCCGCAGTTCTACTTCCGGACGACGGACGTGACGGGGTCGGTGGAGCTGCCGGAGGGCGTGGAGATGGTGATGCCGGGCGACAACATCGCAGATGACGATCGAGTTGATCACGCCGATCGCGATGGAAGAGGGGCTGCGGTTCGCGATCCGCGAGGGCGGCCGGACGGTCGGCGCCGGCGTGGTCACGAAGATCTTGCAATAGGGAGTCGGGAGTAGAGGAGCCAACATGCCGCGCGACAAGATGATCCTGGAGTGCACCGACTGCAAGAGTCGGAACTACTTCACGACAAGAACAAGCGGAAGCACCCGGAGCGGGTGGAGTGGAAGAAGTTCTGTCCCCGGTGCGGCACGCACCGCGCCCACAAGGAGTCGAAGTAGCCATGGCCAAAGGTGAAGGTCGCGCGCGGCGATGCCGCGGTTGCCCAGGGCAACGCCCTCATGCGCTCCGCGACTTCCTCGCGGCGGTGCGGGCCGAGATCGGCAAGGTCACCTGGCCGACGCGGGACGAGCTGGTCGAGGCGACGCGGGTGATTCATCCTGCTTCGCCGTGCTCCTCGGCGTCGCTGATCGGACTGCTCGACTGGCTGCTCCAGAAGATCCTGATCGACGGGGTCGCGGCGATCTGCCGCGGTGATCGCCATGGAGTACCGCTGGTACGCGATCCAGACGACGGCGGGCCACGAGAACAAGGTCCGGGCGCTGCTCGAGCGCCGCATCGCGGACGACCCGCGGCCGGAGGAGGAGAAGCTGATCCGCCAGGCCTGGTCCCGACGCAGGAAGTCGTGGAGATCAAGAACGGCAAGAAGGTCACGGTCGAGCGGAAGCTGTATCCGGGCTACGTGCTCGTCGAGATGGTGATGAGCCAGGAAGCGCTCAGCACGTGGTCAACAGCATCCAGGGCGTGATCAAGTTCGTCGGGACCGGCTGGACGCCGCAGGCGCTCCGGCAGGAGGAGGTCAACCGGCTGCTCGGCATCGTCGAGGAGACGGCCGAGGACGAGCGCCGAAGGAGGAGATCCCGTTCCTGGTCGGCCAGGTCGTGGAGATCATCGAAGGTCCGTTCTCGGACTTCAGCGGCACGGTCGAGGAAGTGCTCCCCGACAAGGGGAAGGTGAAGGTGTCGGTCAGCCTGTTCGGGCGGCCGACGACGGTCGAGTTGGATTACCTGCAGTTGCGAGGCCATTGAGCCGACGCGCAGGGTGCGCGCCGGTGACGTATAGACGACGGTGGGCCGGGTGGCCCCCCGCGACCGCGCGGGTGAACGCGGGAGTCGACGGCGCACCAGATGCCCCGACGTTACGAGGAGTAACATGGCGAAGAAAGTCACGGCCGTCGTCAAGCTGCAGTGCCCGGCTGGCGCGGCGAACCCGGCGCCGCCCGTGGGCACGGCGCTCGGTCCGCACGGCGTCAACATCATGGATTTCTGCAAGCAGTTCAACGCGCAGACCCAGACCCAGGCGGGCATGGTGATTCCGGTCGTGATCACGATCTATGCCGATCGCACGTTCACCTTCATCACCAAGACGCCGCCGGCGCCGAATCTGCTGCTCAAGGAAGCCGGAATCGAGAAGGGAAGCGGGCAGCCGAATCGCGACAAGGTCGGCAAGGTGACGCGCGCCCAGCTCGGAAGATCGCCGAGATCAAGATGGACGACCTCAATGCGACCGACATCGATTGCGCCATGCGGATGATCGCCGGGACGGCGCGGTCGATGGGCCTGGAGGTGAAGGACTGATGGCCGCACGGGCAAGCAATTCACGGCGGCGCTGGCCGGGTGGATCGAGCCAAGGTCTACTCGCCGCCGAGGCCGTCGACCTGGTCAAGGCGGCGTCCTTCGCCAAGTTCGACGAGACCGTGGACGTTGCGGTCCGGCTCGGCGTCGATCCGCGGCACGCCGACCAGGTCGTCCGCGGCACCGTGGTGCTGCCGCACGGCACCGGCAAGACGGTCCGGGTGCTGGTCATCGCCCAGGGCGACAAGGCCAAGGACGCGGAGGCGGCCGGCGCCGACTTCGTCGGTGTCGAGTACGTCCAGAAGATCAAGGACGGCTGGCTCGAGTGCGACGTGATCGTCGCGACGCCGGACGTGATGGGCCAGGTCGGCCAGCTGGGCCGGATTCTCGGCCCCCGCGGGCTGATGCCGAATCCGAAGGCGGGCACGGTCACGATGGACGTGGCCAGGCGGTCAGCGAGATCAAGGCCGGCAAGATCGAGTTCCGGGTGGACAAGACCGGCAACCTGCACGCGCCGATCGGCAAGGTGTCGTTTGGGGCGCCCAGTTGGTGGAGAACCTGTCGCCGTTCATGGACACGATCGTCCGGGCGAAGCCGGCGGCGGCCAAGGGCACCTACGTCCGGTCGGCCACGGTCTCGAGCACGATGGGGCCCGGCGTGCGACTGGATACGGCGGGGTACCGATGAGCAAGACCGAACGCCAGGCGATGGTCGAGACCCTCGCGGAGCGAGTTGGAGCGGTCGCCCAACCTCTATTTGACGGACTTCACCGGGCTGACGGTGCTGCGGATGACGGACTTCCGCCGGCGGCTCCGGGCGGCCGGCGTCGGTACGCGGTCGTGAAGAACACGCTGGCGCAGCGGGCCTTGGCGGACGCCAGGTATCCGGGCTCGAGAGCACTTGGCCGGGCCGACGGGCTCGTGCTGGCGGGCGACGACCCGGTCACTGCGGCCAAGGTGCTTGCCGATTTCATCAAGGAGCACGAGCGGCCGGCGCTGAAGAGCGGGCTGGTGGATGGCAAGACCATGACGCCGGCGGACATCAAGCGTCTCGCCTCCCTGCCGTCGCGTGACGAGCTGCTGGGGCAGTTCGCCGGGGCGCTGCAGGCGCCGCTGGCCAATTCGCCGGCATCATGAACGGACTGCTGTATCAGTTGGTTGGCGCCCTCGAGGCGCTCCGCGCGCAGCGAGGCGCGGCTTCTTAATCGTACGGAGAGATACAGGCATGGCGACGCAGCTGAGTAACGACGAAATCCTCGAAGCCATCGGCAACAAGACCGTGATCGAGCTGGCCGACCTGATCGAGGCGTTCAAGGACAAGTTCAACGTCACGATCGCTGCCCCGGTGGCCGCAGCTGCGGCGGCGCCTGGGGCGGGTGGTGCGGCCGAAGCCGCAATCGAGGAGCAGACCGAGTTCACGGTCATCCTGAAGGAAGTCGGCGCCAAGAAGATCCAGGTCATCAAGGTCGTCCGCGAGCTGACCACCCTCGGCCTGAAGGAGGCCAAGGACCTGGTCGACGGCGCACCGAATCCGGTCAAGGAGGGCGTCTCCAAGGCCGAGGCCGAGGAAATCAAGAAGAAGCTCGAGGAGCAGGGCGCGACCGTCGAGCTGAAGTAGCGCCGTAGCGTGTCCGGTGAGCCAAGCGGGTTCACCGGCTACTTCGAGGCGCACTTCAGTGAGACGGAATGGAACTCAGACTGCACCGCAGGACCTCGATCGATCATGAGCCCCGCGTGGACTCCGCCGGGGGTGGCGGAGCCAGCCGGGGCCCTTTGTGCTGGGTGAGGCATACTAATGCCGAATAGTCGACCGGTCATCACGTTTTCCAAGCGCGAAAGCGGCATGGCGATGCCGCACTTGCTGGACATTCAGACTCAGGCGTTCAGCAATCTCTTGATTCCTGAGGCAGAAGCGGACCGGCAGGACGTGTCGCTCGATCGCGTGTTCCGGGAGCTCTTCCCGATTACGGACGTGAACGGGAAGTACTCCCTGGAGTTCCTGTCCTACGCGCTTGGCGAGCCGAAGTACTCGGTGGAGGAGTGCATCGAGCGGGACATGACCTACGCGGCCCCGCTCAAGGCCACGCTCCGTCTCGACGTGTTCGAGGAGGTCGACGGGCAACGCCGCCTCAAGAATACGATCGAGAAGGAAGTCTATCTCGGCGAACTGCCGATCATGACGCCGCTCGGCACCTTCGTGATCAACGGGGCCGAGCGGGTGGTGGTGAGTCAGCTGCACCGGTCGCCGGGTGTGGTCTTCGAGGAGTCCATTCATCCCAATGGGCAGCGGCTCTTCTCGGCACGGATCATCCCGTTCCGCGGCTCGTGGGTCGAATTCACGATCGATATCCATGACGTGATCTACGTCCATATCGACAAGAAGAAGAAGTTCCCGGCGACGGCACTGCTCCGGGCGTTCGGCCATGGGGAGAATGCCGACATCCTCCGGCTGTTCTTCGCCACCAAGACCATCGACATCACCGGGAAGTTGGAAGCACGCCACGAGCGCCGAGAGGTGATCGGCGCGCTCTTGGCCGAGCCGATTCCGAATCCGGAGGAGCCGGACGGCGATCCGCTCGCCGGCGTCGGTGACGAGCTCACGCCCGAACGGCTCGACGCCGTGCGGCACGTAGGCGTGAAGCAGGTGGTCATCTTCGCGGGCTACGCCACGATCGATCTGCGCAGCATCGAACAGCCCACCACCACGCGAGAGCGGGAACGCCGGATTCTCTCGGCCCCGGTACCCGATCCGACGACGGGCGAGGTCCTGGCCGACGCCGGGACGGAGCTGTCAGAGTCGCTGCGGAAGACGCTGCTCAAGGCCGGCGTCCACAAGGTCGAAGTACTCCTGCCATCCGGCCGGGCGGAGTCGTCGCTCATCAAGAACACCTTGGGCAAGGATCCGACGCACAGCGAGGCCGAGGCGCTGGAGCAGATCTACTCGCTCCTCCGGCCCGGTGAAGCTCCGAATCTCGAAACGGCGAGGGAAGCGCTCAAGCGACTCTTCTTCAACCCGAAGCGGTACGATCTCGGCCGGGTGGGCCGGTACAAGATCAACCAGCGGCTCGGGACCGTGTCCCCGGAAGACCACACGGTCCTGACCGAAGACGATTTCGTCGCGATCATCCGCTACCTGATCCATTTGCGCGAGGGTCGCGGCTACACCGATGACATCGACCACTTGGGCAATCGCCGAATCCGGTCGGTCGGCGAGCTGATTGCGAATCAGTTCTCGGTGGGTCTGTCGCGGATGGCGCGGCTCGTCAAGGAACGGATGAGCATCAACAGCGATCCCGAGAAGATCTCGCTGGACGATCTTGTCAATGCGCGGACGGTCTCGGCCGTCATCCAGGCGTTCTTCGGATCGTCACAGCTCTCGCAGTTCATGGACCAGACCAATCCGCTCGCGGAACTGACCAATAAGCGGCGGCTGTCGGCCCTAGGGCCGGGTGGTCTGACGCGGGAGCGCGCTGGCTTTGAGGTGCGCGACGTCCATTACTCGCAGTACGGCCGCATGTGCCCCATCGAGACGCCTGAAGGCCCGAACATCGGCCTGATTACCAGCCTCTCGACCTATGCCCGGATCAATCATCTGGGATTCATCGAAACGCCGTATCGCGTGGTCAAGAACGGCAAGGTCACCGATGAGATCCACTGGCTCTCGGCCAGCGAGGAGGAAGAGTACGCGGTTGCGCAGGCGAACGCCCCGCTCAACCCGGATAACACCTTCCAGAATCCGCTCGTGCTGACCCGGAAGGGCGACGACTATCCGTTGCTCGCGCCGGAGCACATCGAGTACATGGATGTGGCGCCGGAGCAGCTGGTCTCCATCGCGGCCGCGCTCATTCCGTTCCTCGAGCATGACGACGCCAACCGCGCCCTCATGGGCTCCAATATGCAGCGTCAGTCCGTGCCACTCCTGTTCCCCTCGGCGCCGCTGGTTGGAACCGGGTTGGAGGAGAAGGTGGCGCGCGACTCGGGGGCGGTGATCGTGGCGCGCCGTGGGGGAATCGTGACGCGCGTGACGGCAGACGAAATTCTCATCGATGCCGGTGGCAAGCGCGCCAAGCCCAGCTCGGCGCCCCTCTCGCGGCTGATCCAGCACGACCGCTATCGCGTGAAGAAATTCTGGCGCACCAACCAAGACACCGCCATCAATCAGCGGCCCCTCGTCCAGGTCGGCGATACCGTTACCGAGGATCAAATCATTGCCGACGGACCCGCCACCGACCACGGCGAACTCGCACTTGGCAGCAATGTCGTTGTGGCGTTCATGCCGTGGTACGGCCACAACTTCGAAGACGCCATCGTCCTGTCCGAGCGCCTCGTGAAGGACGACGTGTATTCGTCGATCCACATCCAGGAACTCGAGCTCCACGTCCGCGATACGAAGCGTGGCCAGGAGGAGATCACGCGCGAAATCCCGAATGTCTCGGATGAGGCGTTGGTCGATCTCGACGAACGCGGCATCGTCCGGATCGGGGCCCACGTGGTTCCCGGGGACATTCTCGTTGGAAAGATCACGCCGAAGGGTGAGACCGAGCTCTCGCCTGAGGAAAAGCTGTTGACGGCCATCTTCGGCGAGAAGGCAAAGGACGTCAAGGACAGCTCCCTCAAGGTGCCGCCTGGTATGAAGGGTGTCATCATCGACGTCAAGATCTTCAGCCGCATCGAAGATCAGGTTGTTGAGAAGGATCGTGGCGAGCGTATCGGGGAAGTCCGAAGGATCGAGAACGACGAGAAGGCTCGCATCAGCACCGCGATGTTGGAGGAGCTGGCGGACCTCCTGGAAGGCCAGGAGGTGGCCCTCATGCTGAAGGCGGGTACGGTCGAGGAATTCTATCCGGCCGGGACCAAACTTTCCGGCGCGATGCTGAAGGACCTCGATCTGACGGAGATCGACCTGAAGACGCTGAGGGTGGCCGATACAGCCGCGAACGACCGCATCAGGGCCACGATCGATACGGCCGCTGCCGAGCGGGCCAAGGTCGAGGAGAAGGCTGAGGACCAGATTGACAAGATCCTGCAACCGGATGAGCTGCCTCCGGGCGTCATTCAGTTGGTCAAGGTCTATATCGCGGAAAAGCGCAAAGTCAGCGTTGGCGACAAGATGGCGGGCCGTCACGGCAACAAAGGCATCGTCGCCCGGATCGTGCCGGAAGAGGATATGCCGTTCCTACCGAACGGGGAACCGGTCGACATCGTGCTGAACCCGCTCGGCGTGCCGAGCCGTATGAACGTCGGCCAAATCCTGGAAACCCACCTGGGGTGGTGTGCGCAGCTGCTCGGGTTCGAGGCGAAGACGCCGGTGTTCCGCGGCGCCGACGAAGCCGAGGTGGGCACCTTGTTGCGGCTCGCTGGATGCAAGTGGGCGGCCCAGGCGCTGCATCTTCGAGCGCCCGCCCCCGAGCCGACCAGCGATGTCATTACCCAGATGGTGGACGACCTCAAGCGGCTGGCGCCGCACGGGGAGAAGACGGCCATGGAAGACATCGGCATTGGATTGTTGGCCGATGCGAGTGCCGCACCCTCGACCCGCGCGCTGCACGATCAGGTTCGCACGTTCCTCGTCGAGGCAGCCAAGGATCTTGGCGCCCGCGAGCAGGAGCAATCACGGCACACACTCGCCTTCCACCAGGCCTGGGTCGAGCAGGCGGACGACGCAACAGTGACCGGCCAGCCGTCCAAGAAGGCCATGAAGGAGCTGGAGGCGAAGGCTGAGGCATCACTGGCTGACGCATTGACCACGGGGGGGTACCCTGCATTGGCCGAGGCGCTCGAATCCAAAGGCAAAGGCGACATCGACGCGTCGGTCGAAGAATTGATGCGCGCTGCCGGTCTGCTGCCGTACGGCAAGGCTCGGCTTCGTGATGGCCGTACCGGGCAGGAATTCGAGGGCGATGTGACGGTCGGTTCCATTTACATGCTGAAGTTGAGCCACCTGGTCGATGACAAGATCCACGCCCGATCGATCGGCCCGTACTCGCTGGTCACCCAGCAGCCATTGGCCGGAAAGGCGCAGTTCGGCGGTCAGCGGTTCGGGGAAATGGAGGTCTGGGCGCTCGAAGCCTACGGCGCCTCCCACGTCCTTCAAGAGATGCTGACGGTCAAGTCGGACGATGTGAACGGCCGCAGTAAGGTTTATGAAGCGATCGTCAAGGGTCAGAATCTTCCGGAGCCCGGGATTCCCGAATCCTTCAATGTATTGGTCAAGGAACTCCAGGCCCTGGGGTTGAAGGTCACGCTCGGCACCACCGCCGACGGCGACGAGTAACGAGGTAGCCATGATTGATTTTCGCAGCGGACGCGAGCCCGACGGTTCGAATTTCGACTATATCAGCATCCGGATCGCCTCCCCCGAGGAAATCCGGGGGCCCCGGGATACCAAGGAACGCGAGCGGCTTGAATTGCAGGGCCAACGCACCTGGTGGTCGTGGGGCGAAGTGACCAAGCCGGAAACGATCAACTATCGGTCGTTCAAACCGGAAAAGGACGGGCTCTTTTGCGAGCGCATCTTCGGCCCCGTAAAGGACTGGGAATGCCATTGCGGCAAGTACAAGCGCATTCGCTATCGCGGAGTGATCTGCGACCGGTGCGGTGTCGAGGTAACGCTGAGCAAGGTTCGGCGCGAGCGCATGGGGCACATCGAGTTGAGCGTGCCGGTCGCGCACATCTGGTTCTTCAAGACCCTCCCGTCGCCCATGGGAAATCTCCTGGGCATGACGCTCCGGGACCTCGAACGGGTGGTGTATTACTCGAACTACATCGTCATCGATCCGGGCAAGCAAGAGGTGGAGCTGCATCAGTTGCTTGATGAGGACCAGTATCTCGATCTCCGACAGAAGGCCCAATCCGACGGCGACAACGGGTTCAAGGCCGACATCGGCGCCCCGGCAGTGCGGGAGATCCTGAGCCGCCTCGAACTGAAGAAGTTGGCGGAAGATCTTCGCGCCAAGGTCGCGACCGAGACCAGCCAGCATCGGAAGAAACAGATGCTCAAGCGGCTCAAGATCGTGGACGCGTTCTTGAGCTCTGGCGACTCCGGCGACCTGCCCAATGATCCCAGCTGGATGATCTTGGACGTCGTGCCGGTCATCCCGCCTGATCTGCGGCCGCTGGTTCCGCTCGATGGTGGGCGCTTTGCGACCAGTGACCTGAACGATCTCTACCGCAGGGTCATCAACCGCAACAACCGGCTGCAGAAGCTGATTCAGCATCGTGCGCCGGAAGTCATCTTGCGGAATGAGAAGCGGATGCTGCAAGAGGCCGTCGACGCCTTGTTCGACAACGGCCGGCGCTCAAAGGCCATCCGGGGCAGAGGGAAGCGGCCGCTCAAGTCGTTGTCCGACATGCTCAAAGGAAAGCAAGGCCGCTTCCGCCAGAATCTGCTCGGGAAACGAGTCGACTACTCGGGCCGTTCGGTCATCGTGGTGGGCCCGGAGCTCCGGCTCCATCAATGCGGGCTGCCCAAGGCCATGGCCGTCGAGCTGTTCAAGCCCTTCATCATCCACAAGCTGGTGGAAAAGGGCATCGCCGAGACGGTGAAGCGTGCGAAGAAGATCGTGGAGCGCGAATCCTCGGAAGTCTACGAGATCCTGGAAGAGATCATTCAGGACCACCCTGTGCTTCTGAATCGTGCGCCGACGCTCCACCGGCTTGGTATTCAGGCCTTCGAGCCGGTCCTGGTCGAAGGAAAGGCCATCCGGATCCATCCGCTCGTGTGCGCGGCCTTCAATGCGGACTTCGATGGCGACCAAATGGCGGTGCACGTGCCGCTGTCCTTCGAGGCCCAGCTCGAAGCGCGGGTGCTGATGATCTCATCCAATAACGTCCTCAAGCCCTCCGATGGCCGGCCGGTGGCCGAGCCGTCACAGGACATGGTGTTGGGTTGTTACTTCCTGACTAAGTTGCCGCCGGGCTTCGAAGAGCGGCTGTCAGCGGCCGAGGGCGAGGAGCGGGTGGCCGTGAAGGCGGAGCTCTGGAAGGACGCTCGGCATTTCGGCAGCCCGGCAGAACTGGAGATGGCGCTGCTCGGCAGTTCTGTGGGATACAATTCGGCCATCTGGTTCTGGTATGTGCCACCGCACGAAGCCCAGGACCCGTATCCGCGGTGGGTCATGACCACCATCGGCCGGGTGCTGTTCAACAATATTCTGCCGCGGCAGCTCGTGGCCGAGCTGGGATTCCGCGATGACCTGATGAAGAAGAAGACGCTGTCCGAACTGGTGCTCCAAGCGTATCGACGCGCGGGGCTCTCGGAGACGGTACTGTTCCTGGACCGGCTCAAGGATTTCGGGTTCCGGTTCGCGACGATGGGCGGCATTTCGATCGGGGTTGAAGATCTGGAGGTGCCGGCAGAGAAGGCCACCCTCATTGAAGAGGCCGATAAGCGCGTCGGGAGATTCCAAAAAGCGTACAACACGGGGCAGATCACCTTCGGAGAGCGGTATAACAAGGTGATCGACGCCTGGACGCACGCCAATAACGACGTCGCCAACGCGATGATCAACCATATGCGGACCTCGCGTGGCGGCTACAACCCCGTCTTCATGATGTTCGATTCGGGGTCTCGGGGAAGCCGGGACCAGATCCGGCAGCTGGCCGGCATGCGGGGGCTGATGGCCAAGCCCCAGAAGAAACTCACCGGCGGCATCGGGGAGATCATCGAGAGTCCGATCAAGTCGAACTTCCGGGAAGGCCTCACCGTCCTCGAGTACTTCATCTCGACCCACGGAGCCCGGAAGGGATTGGCCGACACGGCCCTCAAGACGGCCGATGCGGGATACCTCACCCGTCGGCTCGTCGACGTGGCGCAAGACGTCACCATTACCGAAGAGGATTGCGGGACCATCCTCGGCCTCGACGTGACGGCCCTCAAGGAGGGAGAGGATGTGATCGAGCCCGTGGCCGAACGCATTCTCGGCAGTGTGATCTCGGAAGACGTGTTCGATCCGCATGAGCTCGATGAGGACGGCGATCCGAAACTGCTCGCGCATGCGGGCCAGCTCGTGTCGGAAGAGATCGCCGCCGCGATCGACGAAGCCGGCATCGATAAGGTCGCGATTCGATCGGTCTTGACGTGTGAGTCCCGGCGTGGTGTGTGCCGGATGTGTTACGGGCGGAATCTCGCCACCATGGACATGGTGGACATGGGAGAGGCCGTTGGCATTTTGGCTGCCCAATCCATCGGTGAGCCGGGGACGCAGCTCACGCTCCGCACCTTCCACATCGGCGGAACCTCCGCCCGTATTGCCGAGGAAGCCGAGCGACGAGCCAGGTTGGACGGAATTGTGCACTATACCAAGGGATTGGAATACGCCGACCTCCCGGTCCGGCATGAAGACGATTCCGAGAGCATAATCCGTGTCGTGCTGACGCGTGAGGATGAATCCGCCGAAGAGGAACGGCGCGAAGGCATCATCGTCGTCGACGCCAACGACCCCGAGCGGATCCTCAACCGGTACCCGGTTCCCGAAGGGGCGGTGCTGCACGTCAAGGAAGGCGACAAAGCCATCCGTGGCGACGGGGACCGGCGTGCCACCATTCTGTATACCTGGGATCCGTACAACGATCCGAGCATCATCAAGCTGGACGGAAAACTGCGCTGGAAGGACCTGGTTCCCGGCGTCACCCTGCGCGAAGAGCTGGACGAAGCGACAGGGCTCCGGTCTCTCGTAGTGAGCGCCGATCCTGATCGGGAGCTCCATCCCTCGGTACTGGTGTATAGCACCAACCGGAAGAACCCGCAGGAATACACCCTCGCCGAAGGGTCACGCATCATTCTGGGGTCGCCCACCGACCAGGTGAGCCGGGCGATGAAGCTGGAAGATACGGGGAACCCGTGGTCCTCGAAGTTCCACGTCGAAGAGGTCGGCGTGAATGTCGCCTGGCCAAGCAAGGGCAAGAAGGAGAGCAAGGACAAGACGGTCTTCCTTTCCGACCCCGTGAAGGTCATGAAGGGTGTGACCGTCACCAAGATCCCGCGCCAGGCGTACAAGACCAGGGACATCACCGGCGGTCTGCCTCGGGTGGCCGAATTGTTCGAGGCTCGCCGTCCCAAGGATCCCGCGACGATCTCTGAGGTCGATGGCGCGGTATCGTTCGGAGAGATCAAGCGCGGCAAGCGTGAGATCTTCGTCACTCCGGGCGAAGGCGAGGCGCAAACGTACGAGGTCGCCGCCGGCAAGCACCTGCGGGTGCATGAAGGCGACCGGGTGCGCGCGGGCGACCGGCTTACCGAAGGCCCGGTCAATCCTCACGACATTCTGCGTATCAAGGGACCACGGGCGGTGCAGGAGTACTTGCTGAATGAGGTGCAGGAGGTCTACCGGTTGCAGGGAGTCAGGATCGCCGACAAGCACATCGGTGTTATCGTCAGGCAGATGCTGCAAAAGGTGCGTGTCAGCGCTCCCGCCGACACCGACTTCCTGGAAGGAGAGACCGTCGACCGGCTGCTCTTCCGCGACGTAAATGAGCGGACCGTCAAGCGCAAAAACACCCCGGCGACCTCCGAGCCCGTTCTGCTCGGCATCACCAAGGCGAGCTTGACGACGCAGTCGTTCATTTCCGCGGCCTCGTTCCAGGAGACCACGCGAGTGCTGACCGATGCGGCCATTCGCGGAGCCAAGGACGATCTGCTCGGCCTCAAGGAGAATATCATCATCGGCCACCTCATCCCGGCCGGAACCGGCATCTACCGGTATGCCGAGATCGAGATCGAACCGCCGGCGGGCTTCGAACCGCCGCCGCCGCCGGAACCGGTGGAGGAACCGACGCCGGAACAGATGGGAATCGTGTCGGCGGCAGTGGCAAGCTGAGCCGGCAGCGGGTCCACGGTATCGCGGGGGCAGGCCACGGACGGCCTGCCCCCGCGACGTTGAGGGACTGTCGCATTCCGTAGCGGTCTCGGCCGATGGGGAGTATGATTCCGTACGGTGATCTCGACCGTCGCCCCTCGTTCAATCCGGAGGTTCGCACCGAAATGCCATCCCAACCATCCGCACCCCATCCCGACCGGATGCAGCGCGCCCAGGGACAAATTGCCGAGGATCACCACGACCTCCGACAGGCTCTGGTGAAGCTTCGGCACACGACGGAGCTCGCTCTGCTGATTCCCCAGCTCACCCAGCTGCGCGCCGAATTGAAAGAGCACTTCGAGCTCGAAGAAGGCGAAGAGGGGCTGGCACAGGCGATTGGAGAGTCAGCTCCCCATCATTTGAACCGGCTCACTAAACTCTTCGACGAACACGTCGCCATGCTCGCTGCGGTAAATGGGATCATCGAGCGGGCCGAAGCCTGCCTCGATGGGCCGGTTGCGGAGGTGTTTCGTGAGGTGACGGGGCTGTGTGGCCAGCTCGAGGAGCACGAGGCCAACGAGACCCAGCTCCTCACCGAGGCCGTATTCACCGATTTGGGGACAAGCGGCTAGCCAAGCAGCGCTAGAGCGAGCTCACGATCCTCGCATTGTGCCCGCGGCCGGCCAAGATGCGCTCAGCGTCGGCCTGCCGCATGCCGAAGATCGCGGTCGCCGCGGCGTCCGCGTGCATACAGGAGCTGGCCGAGACGCTCACGCTGTGTGTCGGGGTCAGGCGCGGTGCCGCAGTCCGAGGGTCCAGGAGATGATGGTAGCGGCGCCCCGCGTACTGGAAGTACTGGAGGTAGTCCCCGCTCGTTGCCACCGCAGCATCGGTGAGCTCGAGAGTCCCGGCTAGGCGCGAGGGATCGAGCGGCGAACGGATGCCTATGTTCCACGGGTCGCCCGACGGCGCCCGACCCAAGGCGTAGAGATCTCCCCCCACATTGATCAGCGCCCGATCGATGCCACGGCTCCGGAGCGCAGCCACCGCGCGGTCGACCGCGAATCCCTTCGCGATACCGCCAAGATCGACGTGAATATCGTCGGTGGTGAAGCGGACAGCCGCGGCTCCCTGCCAGCGCGAGACATCCATGCCCCGATAGAATTGTCTCGCGGCCAGCGTGTGGACTTGCCGGGCCGGCGGCGGTGCGTGCCGGTGCATGACATCCCAGAGCTCCAGCGCCTTGCCGATGCACGGATCGAACGCCCCGTCACTCGCCTCCGCCCAGCGAAGCGCCTCCTGGAGCACGAGGGCCGTGTCGTCGCTGATAGGCACGCCGTCTGCTGCTGCCCCGCGGTTGGCTCGACCAATATCGGACGAGGGGTCGAACCGGCTCATCGTGCGCTCCACCGCGCGCAGCTCGTCGATGGCCGCACGGATGGCCTGCTGCGCCAGCCGTTGGTCGAACGTCAGGACGGCAAACTCGGCGATGGTACCCATGACGGGCACGGTCCGGCGGACCAGCGTGCGTCGGTGCCATGAAAACGGCACCGCCGACACGAGGAAGGCACCGAGGCCCATGCGCAGGACATCGCGCCGGGTGGGATGGTGGTGGGGCACTCCGGGCTCACGGCCGTTCATGGTGACTCCGGTGGACGAGCGGCACAGCCGCAGTGATGACAGGACGCCGGCGAGTCTCCGGTCGTGCAGGTATCGCAGTGGGTTGACGTGGGCGCCCCCCGCTGGAGCAGGCCGAAGCCCGCGAACATGAGGGCGACCGCGAAGACGGCGATGACGATGCTCATGTGGAACTCAGAAGGCCGGCAAAGCCCATAAACGCGAGGGACAAGCTCCCCGCGATGATCAGGACCAGGGCGGTCCCGCGCGCAAGGTCGGGAATCTCGGCCAACTCGGTGTTCTCCCTGATCGAGGCCATGAGGACCAGCGCGAGCGTCAAACCGAGTCCCGCCCCAACGGCGAAAAACAGCCCCTGCCAGAATCCGTAGCCACGATTGGTCTGGAAGATCGCGAGTCCCAGAATGGCACAGTTGGTGGTGATGAGCGGAAGATAGATCCCGAGTTGTCGGAACAGGGTCGGGCTCACCTTCTTGATGACCATCTCGACGATCTGTACCAACGACGCGATCACCACGATGAAGGAAATGAGCCGCAGATACGGCGCATGCGGCAGAATGAACGTGTTCAGGAACCAGGCACAGATCGATGTGATCGTGAGGACGAAAATATTGGCCGCCCCCATCCGGAGGGCCGTCTCGATGCGCCCTGAGACGCCCATGAACGGACACAGTCCAAGGAACAGCACGAGCGTGAAGTTGTTCACCACCATCGCGGACACGAGGATCCACATCAGGTCGCCCATCATGCGGTCCTCCTCTGGGCCACGCCCTCCGGCCACTCACGGATTGCCGCGTTCAGCGCTCGCTTGCGCTGGACCCAACTCAGCGCCAACAGCAGGAAGCCTAGGGTGAGGAACCCACCGGGCGGCAACGCGAAGATGACCCAGGGTTCGAAGCTCGACCCGAACACGCTCATTCCGAGGAAGGTTCCGTTGCCGAGAATCTCGCGGACCGAGCCCATCATGAGCATGGCGATCATGAAACCGATGCCGGACCCAAAGGCGTCGAGGAGCGATCGGCCGACCGGGTTCTTGGAGGCGAAGGCTTCCTGACGGCCAAGGATCATGCAGTTGACGACGATGAGGGCGACGAATGCGCCGAGCGCCTTATGGACCGTCGGCACCATGGCTTCCAGCCCCATGTCCGCGATCGTAACGAAGGTGGCGATGACGAGGATATAGGTCGAAATCCGCACTTCGTGCGGGACGAATCGCTTGAAGGTCGAGACCAGAAGACTCGAACCGGTCAGCACGAAGAAAGTGGCCACGCCCATGGCGATGCTGTTGGCGACCGTGTTGGTCACCGCCAGGGCGGGGCAGAGTCCAAGCATCTGCACCAGGACAGGGTTCTCCCGCCACACCCCGCGCAGAAAATCTGCCTGCCGTGTCGTTTCTTTCATGGGCTTCGCTCGGCAACCGAGGATTGAAATGCCGGTTGCAGACGTTCCAGCGCGTTGTTGATGATGCGGATTACCGCCCGCGACGAGATGGTGGCGCCCGTGATCATGGCGACCTCATGTGGGTCGGTGCCGGTCACGTCCCGGGCCTTCATGCCTTTGAGCGGTGAGCCGGCGCCCTGGAACTGGGAGACGAAATCCTGATCCTTCTCGATCTTGTCCCCCAGGCCGGGCGTTTCCTTGCTCTCCAGGACCTTCATGCCGAGGATCGTCCCCGTTTCAGGATCGTAGCCGAAGATCAGCCGAATCACATCCTGGAAGCCTGGCTCCCCGGCCGGAATGGCATATCCGATGCTCGTTCCATCCGTTCGGTATCCGTGGTAGACGATTTCTAGGCCCTTGTCCCGCGGCCCGACCCCGGGGGGCGGGCTGTCATGCAGTACGCCCGCATAGGCGTAGAGCGTGTCGTAGTGGTCCGGTGCCTCCAGCACCTCGTACACCGCCTCCTGAAGCATGCGTGCCTTGTAGGCCTGAATCGTCGGCTGGGTCCAGCCGAACACGAAGACGATGAGGAGCCCGGCCACTGCCCCCGCCCCCGCGAGCGTGGCGAGCAGACGTCCGGCAGCCACGTTGGGCCGTTCGGTCGGCGGCGTTGGAGGCGTCATGACGGCTCCGGCCGCTTGGTGCGCGCCCCGAAGGGACGTGGCTGGGTCGCACGATTGATGAACGGCACCATCGCGTTCATGAGCAGAATCGCGTACATGACGCCTTCGGCCAACCCACCCCAATACCGGATGACCACGACCAGGAGCCCGATCCCGACCCCGAATATCCAGCATCCGGCGTTCGTCACGGGAGATGTGACCATATCGGTGGCCATGTACACCGCACCCAACATGAGGCCGCCGGAAAAGAGCATGGCCATCGCACCGGCGTACCGCACCCCGTCGATGGTGTGGAGAAGCGCGGCAAAGAGGGCCACGGTGAGGAAGATGCTCGCAGGGATCCGCCAGTTGAGGTGCTTGCGGAGCGCCAGATAGGCGCCGGCCAGCAGAATCACGACGCCGGACGTTTCACCCAGCGATCCACCGGTGGCTCCGATCATCAGGTCCCAGAGGCCGGTGGGCGTCTGCTCGAACTTCATGAGGCCGAGCGGTGTTGCGCCGGTCAAGGCATCGACGACGCGGGGACTCGCGAACGGCAGGGCCAGGTTGTCTCCCCGGAACTGCCACCACGACTGGGGGGCGATCGGCCAGGTCGTGAGCGCAACCGGGAAGGCCGCTTGCAGGAAGGCGCGCCCGAGGAGTGCCGGATTGAAGACGTTTTGCCCCAGGCCCCCGAAGATCAACTTGCCGAACGCGATCGCGAAGGCGCCGCCGACAAATGCCATCCAGACGGGTAAGCCCGCGGGAAGCGAGAGCCCGAGCAGGAGACCCGTGATCGTGGCCGAGCCGTCGCCGATGGCGCCCCGTTGACCGAAGATCCGCTCCGTCACGAGGGCACCTGCCGTGGCGCCAACCAGCACCAGCAGGACGCTCGGTCCGAAATAGTAGGTGGCGATGGCAATGACCGGGACGAGGCTCCCGACTACCGACCACATGATCGTCGGCGTGCTATCGCGCCCGGAGATATGGGGCGACGCCGCGATGAGAAGTCGGGGCGTCGTCATGCAACGGCCTTCTGCTTGCGCAGCGCGAGCTTGGACGCCTGGAACAGTTGAGAGAGGGGAATGTTCGACGGGCAGGTATAGCTGCAGCAGCCGCAGAGCATGCAATCGGCCAGCCGGTTCGCCTCCATGTCCTCGTACCGCTCGACCATCGCCAAATTGCCGAGCAGTTGCGGATTGAGATACACCGGGCAGGCATCGACGCAATGGCCGCAGCGGATGCACGGGTAGGTGGCCACCGGGCGGCAGTCCGACTCGGTCAAGACCACCACGCCGGTGGTGCCCTTGAGGACGGGGGCGTCGAGGTCGGCGACGGCCGCCCCCATCATGGGCCCGCCAAAGACGACTTCCTTCGCGTCGGGGGTGAGTCCGCCGCAGGCGTCCAGGAGGTCGCGGGTCTTCATTCCCACCGGCACGATCAGATTGGCCGGCTCCATGACGCCGTGGCCGGTCACGGTGACGATGCGCTCGATCAACGGGAGTCCCGTTTCGAACACCTCGGCGATGGTCGCGACAGAAGCGACATTCTGGACCACGGCACCGACGTGCATTGGGAGCTTGCCCGACGGGACCTCCCGGTCGAGCAGGGACTTGATCAGCATCTTCTCCGCGCCCTGCGGATACTTGACCGTGAGCGGGTGGACGGAAATATCGAGGTCGCGCGGCCGCGCGGCCTCGATGGCCGCGATCGCATCCGGCTTGTTCTTCTCGATGCCGATCATGGCACGCTCGACCCCGAGGCACCGCATCATGATCCGGATGCCGAGGTGGACCCGATCGGGGTACTCCGCCATGGTCCGGTGATCGGTGGTCAGATACGGCTCACACTCGCAGCCGTTGATCACCAACACGTCGATCGGCTGATCTTTCGGCGGGGTAAGCTTGACGTGAGTCGGAAACGCGGCTCCACCCAGACCCACGACGCCGGCGTCTTGGACGGCGCGTACCAACTGCTCGGCTGTGAGGCCTCGCCAGTCCGGGATGATGCGCGGACGCGGCGCTTGGGCGGAGAACCGCTCCACGGTGATGCGCACGGCCGTGGCGTAGGAACCATCCGGGTGCGGCCAGAGGTCGATGTCCCGCACGACGCCCGTGGCCGAGGCATGGACCGGCGCCGAGATATACCCGTCCGCCTCCCCGATCTTATCGCCACGCTCCACCCGATCACCGGGGCGAACGATGACCTTCGCCGGCTTGCCGGTGTGCTGACGAAGCGGAAGGATGACCTCCTCGGGGAAGGGCACCCGCCGGATGCGAATGCTTCCGGTAAGCTCCTTCAGGTCAGGCGGATGGACCCCATGGCGGAACTTGAGTTGGTACGGCATCAGGGCCTCACGCGAAAGGCTCGGCCCGCTTCATCCACTTCGCGAGGTCTTTCTCCTTTGGGTTGAGCGGCGTGCCCGGGTGAATGATCTGTACCGGACACTTCTCTGCGGCCATGACCAGCTCCTTGAACGTGCCGGCCTTCGGATCCTTGATGTATGCCTGCTTCTTGTCGTTGTAGGCGAACATACGCTTGTTCATGTTGGTGCACTCGTCGCACGTGGTGCACCGCGCCGAGTCGATCCACGGCCCCAGCACCAGGCCCTCTTCTTCCTCTTCCTCCACGGCGGCCGGCGCGGCCGCCGAAGCCGGAGCTACGGCGACCGGGGCGGCTGCGGCAGTGGCGCTCGCCGCCGGTGCGGCCCGCAGGTCACTCTCACCGGGTTCGAGGCGCAATGGTGCCAAGCCGGGTTGGGACTGGACTTGTGCCAAGAGATCCGCCACGGTCCGCTGGCCGTTGCCCGCCCGGACCAGGCCCTCCGCCATGCGCCGTGCGATGACCCGCGGATACCGGGTCTTGAGGTCGGCGATCTTCGCTTCGTACTCTGCGCGAAGGGCCTCGACTTTCGCGGCGAATTCCTGTTCCACCGATTCCTCGACTAAGCCTCGCACCTCCTCCGTCGCCTCGAGCCCGGCCAGCTGCTTGAGTTGGGACCAGACTTCGAGACGGTCCTCCGCCAGCCGGACGATCTCATTCGAGGCGACGAGCCGGCCCAGCCGGTTGCCGTCCTGGTGGACATAAATGAATGGGGTGTGACCCTCCCGTTCTTCCGGGGCCAGCTCCAGATACTCATGGAAGGGCACATACTCCCCTTCGGCATCCCGAGCCAACGGGCTGAAGTGTTTCTTGAACCTCGTTTCGGTGGCGGCCCAGTCGGCGATGGTCAGCGGCAGCGTCATGACTGCTTCGTTGCCATCCTCGTCCTGGTACTTGAGGTCGTACTCCGGCCAGGTGTCCCGGATCGATGGGTTGCCGTCGAGCGATAGCCGTTCGGGGAAGGATGTTCCCTGCGCCGGGTCGAACACCAAGACCGGGTAGGCCCGGGTCTCGAGCGCCAGCCTCGCCGCCTTGGTCGAGGCGTCGTCGCCGAGGCCATGCTCCGGCGGGCAGGGAGAGTGGAGCATGAACACCGAGGGATAATGCGATTGGAGACCGCGGAGGACGCCGCCGATCAAGTGGGACGACGCCGCTTGCGACGACTGGAGCACGAAGACGTTGCGATGGGCCATCGCGATGAGCGACATCTCCTTGCGGGTCTCCTCCTTGCCGTGCTGTCCCTTTCCGAACGCGGCCATGTCGCTGACCTGCCCGAGGAACCCGCTGGTGCAGGCCTGTCCGCCGGTGTTGGAGTAGACCTGGGTATCGAGCACCACGACCCGGATCGGCTTGCCGGACGCCAGGAGCCGGGACAGGTTTTGGAATCCGATGTCGAGCATGGCGCCGTCGCCGCCCAAGGCGATGATCGGCGGACACATATCGAACTCATCCTCGTTGAACTGGCGCCATTCGAACCGGGTGAACTCCCGCTCGTGCTCGGCGGGGTCATATTGGTCGGCCAGCTCGAGCTCCGCGCGGCGCACCGCGACGAACCCATCGGCCATCTTCCGCATGTGCGCTTCGAACACTCCGATGGCGATCGAGGGCGCATCCTGGAAGAGGTGGTTGACCCATGGGAACGGATACGGATTGTACGGATACGTACTGCCCCAGACCGAGGAACAGCCGGTGGAGTTGGCCATTCCCACCGTGGCCCGTCCCTTGCCGCTGGGCCCCTCGGTGTAGCGCCACCTCAGGTCCTTGAGATCGCGGAGCATGCGGGAGATCCGCTCTACCACGGCCTTCTTCTCACCCTGAAGCGGGATGTCTCCGCCGTCGAGAATCCGTGCCACGCCGTCCAGATCGACCTCCGACGCGAGAATGCCGCGTGCCTTGGCGTCGAGCTGGGCAATTAGCCCGTCCAGCCGTTCCACGTAGCGTTTCACCCGCGGCAGCATGAGCGCGTTGACGGCCGAGAGGACCAAGTGCACCACGGTCTTCTCGCCGCAGCCCATGCAGGCGCCGTCGCCACCCGCCATGGATCGGTAGTTGCTCTGCTTGAGCAAGAGCGATGACAAGACGCCGATGCCCTCTTCGAGACTCGCGATGTTGACGTAGCGATCGTTGGTCTCGGGCAGGTGCTGCCAGACCTTCCACGTGCGCCGCAGCTGATCGACGACTTCTTCGTCTTGCTTGATGGTGATCAATGCCTGATCGGGGCACACTTCGACGCAGAGGTTACAGCCCTTGCATGCCTCCGGATTCACAGTGATCGAGAGCAACCCGCCGGTTCCCTTTTCCTTGGACTCCGGCAGATCGAAGAACGGTCCGGTCTTGGCCAAGGGGAATTCGACTAAGGCTGAGTAGACCGGCGCGAATTCATCATCGAGCTCGCGGCGGCGCTCCGGTGACAGGTTGAGCTTGTCCGTCACGGTCCGGTATGCGGTCGACAGCACATCGGAAAAGCTGGTCAAGGACACACCCTTGAGAATGCGACGTGACTCCATGGAAAGCGGCTTCACGATCTGGCGCAGCCGATCGAACGTCCGGCCGTTGGAGACGCTCGCAATCGCGGCGTGAATAACCTCATCGATTTCGCTCACCACACCCGGGATGGCCGCATCGGGGCATTGGGTCCAACACTGGGCGCAGCCGGTGCACTTGTCCGCTATGAACTTGGGCACTTCGAACCGGATGTCGGTCATATCGCGGATTGTGCTGGTAGCGGCCGGAATAGCGCTCATGGCCGCGAAGGGATCAGCGATCCCGTCGTCACCCGTCTTATAGAGGGCGCACACCTGTTCCCAGAACCTGCCCGGGTTGCCCATGCCGGGCCGTACGTTGGTGCCGTCGAGAATGGCCGGCATGACGGGCGGGGCACCAACTTCGCCTTCAGCCACTGAGAAAGCGGCGGTGTCCAGCGTCTGGACTTCATCGAAGCCGCGCCGGATGACGCGCAAATTGTCCTCCACCACCCGCTTGCCTCGGCTGCCGAACTTCTTGGACATCTGCGCGCGAATGCCGTCGAACAGCTTGACTTCATCCAGCCCTTCGCGCTCGATGAGTCCGGAGACCCGGAAGAACGCCCCCATGAACGCGGCACCCTGCATGCGGTACCGGAGATCGGGGTCGGATGCCTCTTCCATGGCGATCTTGAACGCATCGAGGAAGTGCACCCGGATGCCGCGGTCTTTGATCGCCTTGTGGCCGGTGGCCGGGAGACTGGCCCAAAACTCCTCCGGAGACCGGTCGGTTTGGATCACGAAGACGCCGCCCTCGGCGAGCCCCGCGAGGGGATCGGAATGGCGGAACACGTTGGGATCGGGTGAGAGCACGACGTTCACATTCTTGAGCTCGCAGTTGAGCCTGATGGGCTCCTTGGCGAGCACCGCATAGAACGTGGTCGGCTGGCCCTTCTTTTCCGACCCGTACTTGGGGTTGGCCTTGATGTACATGCCTAGGAGTTCCGAGGCCGTCATGGCGACGTTCTTCCCCATCGTGATCGCCCCCCAGCCACCCACGGAATGGATGCGAATGGCGGTGGATCCTTTGGGGAGGAGGTTGACGCCGTCCGCCGGTGGGAGCGACAGCTCCACCAGCTTGGGGTAGGTCTCCAAAAGTTCCTGCTGCCAGATCTCAAGCTTGGGCAGTCGGGTTCCCTGCCGGATGAAGTCGATCCCGAGATAGAACTGCCGCCGGTTCGCTCCTCCAGGCAGCATGTTCTCGACCGCCGCGATGAGATCGTGCGGTTGGAGATCGCGGCTGCCGAGTCCGAAACACCCCGCGTAGAAGGCCGGTACCTCGGACGGGCCGCATGCGGCTAGGCCCGGGAACGGGGCCGAACCGTTGCCCCGCGAATTTTCCGCGGCCTTGCTCATCGCCGCACGGATCTCACGGAGAATTGGTGGATCGACCGCGAGCGGCTGGTCCAGCCGCTCGAGCACCGTCACGGCCCGCTTGCCCTTGAGCAAGTGGGTGATGACATCCGCGGGGAAGGGCCTGAACATCGTCACGTTCAGGATGCCGATCTTGAGTCCGCGGGTCTCGCGCAGATAGTCGCACACCGCCTCGGCGTTGGGCACCACCGAGCCCTGCCCGGCGATGACGAACTCGGCGTCATCCAACCGATAGCCCGAGGCCCGCGCGTATTGCCGGCCCGTCAAGGCGGCGTATTCCGCGAAGACCTGGTCGGTAAGCGCCAGCAGGTGGTCGAAATAGAACGGACGTTGGGCCGCGACACCTTGCTGGTAGCTGTCCTGATTCTGCACGACGCCCGTCATGGTCGGGTAGTCGAGATCGAAGATTTCGGGAATCCGGCGACGGCGGTCACCGAAGACGTATCGCTGCGCCGGCGTGGGAGACTCGATCATGTCGGAGGGGTCGCCAAGGAACTCCTTGACGAGCTCGCGCTCCGGCATGAGGACGGATTCGATGACGTGGCTGGTGAGGAACCCGTCTTGGGCGCAGATGCCGGGATTGAGCGACAGCTCGGCGACCTTGTGGGCAATCAGGTTCAGATCGGCCGCCTCTTGCGCGTCCTTGGCGAAGAGCTGGAAGAACCCGGTATCGTCCACCGCGTGATAGTCGTCGTGCCCCGCGTGCACGTTGAGCGCGTGCTTGGTCATGGCCCGTGCGGCGATGTTCAGCACGTAGGTCAAGCGCTTCCCGACCGCGGCGTACAGCGACTCGTGCATGTACGCGATGCCCTGGCCGCTGGAGAAGTTGGTGGCGCGGAGTCCTGCCATGCTCATTCCGGCAGTGACCGCGGCCGCGGCGTGTTCACCTTCGGGCTCGAAGAAGATGAGCCGTCGGCCGTTGACGTTGGTCTTGCCCTCGGCCACGGCAGCCGCCCAGCCTTCGCCCATCTGGGTCGACGGGGTGATCGGATACGCTCCGGCTCCTTCGCTGGCCGCCGTTTCCATCTCGACAATGGAGCTGGTGCCGTCGACCGCCGTGGGAATGCCGGGGTACTTCGGTGAAGCAGTCGGGGGAGTCTTCTTCTTGAAAATCACGCGTATGCCCTCTCAGCTGTCGGGGTGCGCTCGAAGGTCTGAGCGCCGTCAACCCACACGATCGCACCCGTGGGACACCGTGCCGTCGCCTGCAGGAGTGGCGAGGCTGTTCTTAGAATAGTCGATGACGGCCAAGCCGTTCACCATCGCGATCAGTCCGGGAGCCGCATCCAGCGCGCACTTGCCGCATCCCGTGCAGGCGACCTGGCAGACCGCTTCCGCCTCGTCGCCCTCGAGCAGGTTCTTGCATTGCACGATGAGCATCTGCTCGACGGGCATCAAGGTGAACAGGTCCTTCGGGCAGGCCTCCACGCAGTCGCCGCATGCCGTGCAGCGCTCCGGGATCACGACCGGAAGCTCCGCATCGTTCATATAGATCGCGTCGAAGTCGCACGCGATCTCACAGTCCGCGAGGCCGAGGCAGCCCCACGAGCAGCCCTTCCCGCCGCCAGCGACCGCCGCGGCCGCCTTGCAGGTCTGGAGCCCCCGGTACTCGGCCTGCGGCGGGGCGACGTCGCAGCCGCCCGCGCACAGGAGCCGGGCCACCCGCTTGGTGGCCTCGCCCGCATCCACCCCCAGATAGGAAGCCATGTCCGTTACCTGGTCGGGGCCCATCACGGTGCAGGTTGCCGGTTGGATCTGTCCGTCGATCAGGGCCTCGGCAAATGCCCGGCACCCCGCCTTTCCGCAGGCGCCGCAGTTGTTGCCCGGGAGCATGTCGGCCACCGCATTGATCCGGGGGTCTTCCCACACCCAGAACTTGCGGTTCGCAAGGGCGATGAGGGTGGCAAAGACCAAGCCGACTCCGCCCAGGATGGCGACCGAGACCAGTACCGTCGTAAGGTCCATGGACGCTCCAGTCAGCTCACGTCGGTGAGATCGGCCTGCTGCAGAAGCCAGGCGGCGAGTTTGTCGACCGGATCGGCTGCGGTCTCCGGGGCTCCAGCCGGAAGGCCTCCGACCGAGGCGTCGCCGCGGGCCGGACCGCTGGGCTTGGCCGCTTCTGCCATGGCGGTCAACTGCCGAAGTTCCTCGGCCTGCTGACGCGGACTCAAGCCGCCCGTGGAGCGCGTCGGTTCCCGTGATGGTACCGATCCGATCGAGAGCCGCTGCCACGGTGCCGCGCCCGCTGCCGGATCGTGGGTGAACACGGCCGCCGTTTCGGGCATGAGGGCCGCCACTCCCGGTCCGTCCCAGGCAGCGAAACGGTCTAGGCCGCTCACCACGTGCGTCTGCATCACAAAGGTGCCCGGCGTGATTAGACGGACCAGCGGGGCCGGGGGGGCCTCTCCCCGAACGACCAGGACGAGCTTCTGCGATCCATCCAGGAATTCCGCCACGCCGCCGGTCCGCAGATCGGCGCCGTCGACCGTGACCACCAGCGGCGGCGCTAGCGCACGCTCGCGCCGGCTCCACTCGGGGAACGCGAAGCCATCCAGGCTCGGCGCCCGCGTGGTGCGCGCCGCTCCTCCGGACCGGGCCTGATCGAACGCGCGAGCAGCACCGAAGGCGCGTCCAATTTGTTCGAGCGCCTGGCCGACCGTCGCGGTGAGGTTCCCTCCCGACGGCACGTCCACGAGGAACAGGTCCCGATCGAGCGCCGCCAGATCGCGGATTGTGTCGCGGGCCTTCTGGATCGTCTTGAGGAGCCGCCCATCCAACGACGCGGTTGCGAACAGGGACGAAAACCGTTCGCCATCGATGCGGCTGCCGGCAAACGGCCCGAGCTCGACCGTCATGCGCTCCCGGGTCCCATTGGAATTCCCGCGGTTCGCGATGTAGTGGTCGACCTGGTCGGCTGTGGTTCCAAGGGCGGCAAGGAAGGCATCGCGCTGGCCCGCCAGGGCCTGGAAGACGAGGTCCACGCGGTCGTCAGACGGCATATCGATCCAGCTCCGTGTTGAGCAACGCCAGCTTCTGTTCTGCGGACTGGAGGTGCTCGCGCCGCACCTCCTCGTACACCGGCAAGCTCGCATTCCGATAGAACATGCCGAGGCGCACCTTCCCGTCGACCTGGGCCAGGCGATGTGCCTCAGTCAGGTCGGAAGGGTCGTGGACGACATGGTTCTGGTAGAGCGCCTCGACGTCCGGGGCCACGATTCCGTTCGGATGTACGAGGAGTTCGACGTTCTTCGGGTCGCGGACGGCGTCCAAGAAGAGCGTCTCGGTGAACTTGGGACACCGCTGAAGGATCCGAATGAAGGAAAAGCCGCGGTGGTGGAACCCCGCCGAGAGCGTTTGAAACAGATGCTCAGGAATCCAGTCACCGGTCTGGGCCACGAACGAGGCATTGGTGACGCCAAGTGTTGTGGAGATCGGATTGAGGCCCGGGAGATAGGCACCCCTGGGCTGAGTATTACTGGGTTGCCCCTGCGGCGAGGTCGGCGACGTTTGGTTCTTGGTCAGGCCGTACACGCCATTGTCCAACATCAGCACGACCATGTCCGGGTTGTACCGGGTCGTGTGGATCCAGTGCCCGGCGCCGATGGAGCAGCAGTCCCCGTCACCCATGACCACAAAGACGTGGAGGTCGGGGCGACGGAGTTTCACACCCGTGGCGACGGGAAGCGCCCGGCCGTGCAGGCCGTGGAAGCCGTAGGTGTGGAGGTAGTGGGGGAAGCGGCTGGAACACCCGATGCCGGACACGAACACGGTGCGCTCGGGCGGCAGTTGCTCGGTTTCCAACAGGCGTTCGACCGCGGCGAGGACGGCGTGGTCTCCGCACCCAGGGCACCAGCGCGCCGTGGCTCCGGCATAGTCGTCCATAGTGAACGAACGATCGTCGTCCGTTCCGCACCCCAGCAGTGAGCAGCCCTCCTCGATCATGACGTGGCTCCCTTCGCCAGATGGGCGAGTATGGCCTGGTGAATCATCTTGGGCTGGAGTGGCTCGCCCGGCACGCGTGTCCAGCAGTCGACATCGACCAGCGTCGTTGCCCGGAGCAGCCAGGCCAGCTGCCCCCGGCGTCGATTCTCGTCGGTAATGAACGGATCGTCGGGCTCGTCGCTGTAGTTGATCTCGACGGTCATGACCTTGCCGAACCGGTGGAAGATATCTTTGAGGCCGGGCTCGAGCGGCGAGAGGAAGCGGAGGTGGAGCGAGGAAACCGCGAGGCCCTCCGCTCGTGCCCGATCGACCGCTTCATTGATGGCCCCCTCGGTGCTCCCCCAGCCCACGACCAAGAGATCGCCGGCGTCATCCCCACGGACCGTGGGAGGCCGGAGCGTGCTCTGAAAGACCGCCAGCTTGCGACTGCGCATGGCGCAGCCGAGCTGGTTCACTCCGGGGCCGTAGGCGACCTTGCTCCGCTCGTCGTGGGCCAGGCCGGTGGCGGTGAACATCCCGCCGGGTTGGCCGGGAATGATCCGGCGGGAGAGCCCGGCCTCCGGATCCCATTGGTAGGGCAGGGTGCCCTCCGGAACGGGGCTCAGGTCGACCGGAGCGGCGATCCACTCCGTGGTCACCTCCGGCCGAAGGAAGGGCTGAACCCCGGTGGCCAGGTTGGCATCCGACAGCACCATCACGAGGCAGCGGAATGCCTCGGCGATGCGCCGGGCCGTGATCATGCAGGCAAAGCACTCTTCGATGGTGGCCGGGGCGAGGACGACGTGGGGCGTGTCGCCGGGCTGCCCGAAGATGGCGGCCAGGAGATCCGATTGCTCGACCTTGGTCGGCAGTCCCGTGCTCGGCCCGCCGCGTTGCACATCCACCAAGCACGAGCGGCGTTTCGGTCATGACGGCAAGGCCAAGGAACTCGGTCTTGAGCGCCAAGCCCGGGCCGGAGGTGATGGTGAACGCCACCTTGCCCGCGTAGGAGGCTCCGATCGCAACTCCCACCGCCGCGATCTCGTCCTCGGCCTGGTGGACGACGCCGCCAAAGTCCTCGAAGACCTCGCTCAGGTAGTGCGACGCCGAGGTGGCCGGGGTGATGGGGTACATGGCACAGAGTTCCATGCCCGCCGCGATCGCGCCCAGGCCGACGGCTTGGTTGCCGTTCATGACGACCATGGCCCTCTCGCTCTTGGCGATGGGGACCTCAACCCGGAAATCCAGGTGGTCCTCAGCCCAGCGGATTCCAGCTTCCAGGAGGGCAATGTTGGTGTCGATCACCTCCTGTGACTTCTTTCGGAACTCATTGGCGATGAGCATGCGGAGGATGTCGGCGTCCCGGCCATACACGCCGGCCAACAGCCCGAGCGCGAACATGTTCTTACCGCGTGCCGGGATGTCCAGGATCTTCTGGCACTCCTCTTCCATCGGCACCCGAATAAACTGGTAGGAGCGCTGCCCCAGCTCCTCCATGGCCGTCTGCCACTCCTCGCGGATCGTGGGATCCTCGTGGGTTTCCCACTGGCTCTCGATCAGGATGATGGCGTCCTCGGCCAAGGCGTCGAGGCGATGGCGGGACAGCAACACCTGCTCGTTGAATGCCACCACTACGTTGGCGGCGTCACCCCAGTTGGTAACCGGCTCGGTGCCGATACGGATACGGTTGCCGCTCGCGCTGCCGGGCGTGCGGGCCGGCGGCTGGATTTCGGCGGGGATGATCTCGACCGTCCACACCCCGTTCCCCATGCGGGCCGACGTGCGACCGAACAGCTGACCGCACTTCTGTGCGCCCTCGCCCGAGTCGGAGACGATCTCGACCGTGTGCTCGGGGACCCGGATCTGGGTCGGGGGTCCTTCGAGAACGATGGCGGTCGCGGAGTCGACAGGGTTGGAGGCGGAGGAGTTCATGGGTGTTCCGGTGCCAAAGTCGTGGATGGGTGGCCAGGTCAGGTCCCGGGCCACACACATTCTAGCTCGTGGAAGGCCCCAGTCGCAGTGACGCTCAACCACGTGTGAAGGCCCGGCCTGCTACCAGGTTCATGAAGCCGGGTAAATCCTTACGAATCTTAAACTAAGGCCAGCAATAATGGCATAAGAAACCATGAAGGAATCTTCATTGTTGGCTCAAACAGGCCCCGCCGGGCGTGCCGCCAGTCGCAGCCCACCGAGCCTGGCGGCTATCCAACTCCAATTCACGAACAAGAGCAAGTGGAACATGCTCACGAAGAAGATTTGCATGCTCAACAAGATGGCCAGATGAAAGCCCACGGCGGCCGGGACGAGGATACGGCGCGCCATCTTCGAGAAGAGCGTCGTCACGAATACCAGCTCGAACAGGAATACGGCGACCGCCCCGAGTGTCGTCAGCACGGCAGACCCGGCGACGAGCGATCCCAGGTTGCTGACCTGGTGCCCGGGGACGATGTGGGCGAAGAGCACGGCTTGACGGCCGATTTGTTCCGGACTGAACCAGCCTAGTCCATGGTGATACAGCTTTCCCCAGAACCCGAACAGGTAGATCTGCGCCACGAAGAGCTGCATGAGGCGGAGCGGCCAGGTGTACTCCCAGTGGGGTGCGATGGACGCCGCGCCACCGGTGCGACGGCCTACTCGCCAGACGTCGGCACACCTGGCCGCCGAGAGCACCACCAGGCTCAGGACCGCAATAGTGAAGCCCCGCGCGTGAGGGTCCGTTTCGACCAAGAACGTCTGGAGCGGCGCGAGGTGGTACAGCATCACCGCAGCCGCCAGCGCTGCCACGCGTGTCCAGAGCCCCAAGAGCACGGCCAGGAGGGCGACGAGCGCGAGTGCCTCGATGATCTGTTCCACCCCGGGGTGACCCGGGAAGATGAGAAAGCGCCATTGGGCCGAGAGCCGTGCTTGCCACCAGAATCCCTGGGGAATACCGGACAGCGCCGCTATGTCCCAGGACCAGACAACCCACATTGCATGTGCCGCGATGATAATACGCGCCGCCGACAGATTTGCGGCGGCGCCGGGCGTGTACCACAGTCGCTGCCACTCGTGTTTCAGCCACCCTAGCAATCGCGCACTCATGGCGCGATGTACTCGAAGACGAGGCTGCGCGGTTGGTCCGCTGCCGCTTGTGGAGGCTCATCGAGGTTGGCGTGAAACTGGTAGATCCTGAGCCCCTTCACGTCGAGCGGGCTCATACTGTCGCCGTGCGTCCACACCGGCGGCAGCACCAGCCGGGGACGCGCGGCCAACGGCCCCCGGTCGCCAGGAAGGCGACGGCCCGCGTCCAGGTCTCCGCGTGCCCTGGCGATTTTGTCGAGGAGCCAGGGGGCCACTTGGGCGAATGCCTCCGGATTCCGACGGCGGGTCCGCTCGAGCCAGGTATGGAGGTCCATCCAGTCGATGGGATAGAGCGCTCGCAAGTCCAAGTCGTGCTCGACACCCTTGTCGTCGACGACGACGGGACGGAGGCCCGAATACTCAGCCACGAAATACTCGTTGTCCATCGGCCAATGAGTGAAGGGCCACATTTCGTGCTGCATCGCCCCAACCGCCATGCTCACCACCACGGAGAATGCCACGAGGAGGCCCACCCCCCTGCGCCGCTCACCCGGCGAGCGGACGAGCAGGCTGCCGGCGCGTACCGCCAAAACGACGAAGGTAAGGAATACCACGAGCCGGGCCATGTCCGCGATTGCCGTCAGACTCGACACTGGCCCTCGGATGTCTTGCACGGAGGGAGCATATTTTCGAGTGAATGCGTTGGCAGAGCCCGTGTGTCGTGAGCTCGGCGAAGGGTGGGGCGCAAGCTTAGGCGCTCACTTCGAGCGGAGTCACCCCGCGTCACCGGCACCACTCGACGACGTGGCAACCGCCTTTAAGGCAAAGCGCATGGCCTCACCGAGTAATTCGGGAGGATAGGCCTGGAGGAATGGTTCTGGAGGATCCACGTATAGCCAGAAGATCTCCATGCACTGTTCGTCGCTCAGCTCCTCGATCCAATCAGTGCCGGCTACGTCCGGGCTCTGTTGTGCCATCGACCGCTCCACGTCCGGAATAGGTGGTATGGGTGCGCGCTCCGGCCTGCAATCTGTGCGTGATAGCGGCACCAGGACAAGCGAATGAGGACCTCACACGTCGTGCGAGTGAGTCTCAGCTGCTTTCCGGCGTCCGCGTGGCGGGCAGATCTCGGGAACCCATCAGCTTGACCGCGCCGGCAATCGGCAGCGCGCTCGCGACCAAGAGAGCCCGATATGCCGCTCTGACGGATACCCGCCAGGCTCGCCCCAGGCGAGGGAACCGGTGCTCCAGCCAGGCAATGAAGCGGTAGGGGGACGGCTCCAGGGTCCGTTGCCACACCTGATGGATCCAGAGCGCTCGGCGCTCCCGCCTGCCCAGCAGCAGCGCGAAGGTCCACTCGGCCAGGTCTCTGGCGCGGGCCGCGGAGACCGGAAGTCTCCGTGTTAGCTGCCTCACCAGGTAATGGGCGAGCGCCAGGTGGCGGAACCGATCGGCGGTCGGAACACCCGTCGACATTGCGTGCGCCATCGCAAGGACGTCGCCGAGTGGTGTTGCGTACTCGTGTTGATCGACTCGTGTCTTCAGCCCGGTCAGCTCCTCGGCCCCGCATGCTGCGACCGCATCGGCCACCACGATCACGTCCCGCAACCGACCCCGCCGGTTCGGATGGTCCACCACGGCATGCCGGAGGACATGCCACAGATGATCAGCCGGCGCGAGCGCGTGCAGGCCGGAACAGCCGGGAACCGGCGTGAGCCCATGCCACACTCGCTCGGCGGGTGGCGTGCCGTCCGCGTCGAGGCTGAGGTGAATCTCGACTGGCAGGGCATTGGGCGTAATCCGGGCACCGAGATGCTGGGCGGTGCTGAAGATGGCGCCGTGGCCCCGCTCATCGAGGATGGTTGCCAGGGCCCCCGCCGCGGCCCCCGGTAGGAGGATGTCGACGTCGTTGAGGTCGACCGGCCCGGGGCCGACGAGCGCGGACAGCCCGCCCTTGAGCACGGCCGGGCGCCAGTCTCGCTCCAGCGCGATCCGCCCGAGCTCATGCAGTTGGCTCCGTGCGGAGAGGACCCGGGTCTGCTCGTCCAGGGCCCGCTCGCGGATCGCGTTCTGGACCTCCGAAGTAAGCTGCGGGAGATGACCCGTGGTCTCCAGGCATCGCTCGAGCCGGATGGCACAACGCTCGGCACGCAAGAACGCGTGCCATGTCGCGGGTGAGCAGGCAAGTGCCGGCTGCCACGTGGGTCCGGCGGGCAGGCCACTCAGCGTTCGCAGAGCCAGTTCGCGAAGTCGGAGTGCTCCGCGGGGCGATCCGCTCATGTCGGATGAAGTCGAATCACGGCACAGCAGCGTGGAGCGGGACTCGAGGAGCGCCTGCCGGGCGCTTCAACGCCTTGAGCCACACCCAATCCCAGTTCACGAAGATCAGCAGAAGCAGCGCAGTGACGAAAGTCAAATTCATCGCATATGCGATACCGATATGGAATGCCAGCGCGGCAGGCACGAACCAGCGCCGGGCCATGGACGAGAACATGACGGACACAAATCCGAACTCGAGGACGAGTGCGCCAATGGCGATTCCGAGGCAAATCGTGGGATGCGACGCGATCCAGAGCCCAAGCGCCTGGAAGCGGGCCACTTCGGGGTCCTGCACCAGATAGAGAATCCAGCGCCGGATGTTGTCGGCGGACACCCAGTCCAATCCCGTCCGCACGATCTTCGACCAGCCGGAGAAGAGATAGATTTCGCATATCAGCAGCTGGATGAGTCGAAGCTGCCACGAGTAGGCCAATCCTGGGCTCGGCTCGCGGTTTCGGCCGGGTGTAATGAGGGAAAGGCGGTCATCGCAGCGCGACAGGGAAAGGAGGATGAGAGCCAAGACGGGAATGGTGAGACCGCGAACGTACGGCGTCGATATCCAGATGATCCCTTCGAGTGGCGCCAGGTGGTAGAGCAGGATCCCGGCTATGGCACAGCACACGCGGGCGTAGATACCTACCAACGCTCCGACGAGCGTGACGAGCGCCACGACGAGGAGAATACGCTCCAGTTCCGGGTGACCGGGGAAGACGAGGTACCGCCACATCGTGCTCGGGTCCACCCGAGACCAGAAGACTGACGGTAGCCCGGAAATGGCTGGGTAGTCGCGGGAGAGGAGGATCCAAAGAGCCTGGGCCGCTACCAGCACTCGAGCCACTGCCAGATTGAGCGCAGATGCGTGCTGGAACCAGAACCAATCCCAGGACGAGCCCCTGGGAGCCACGCCTGTCATGGCGTCTGCTCCGGGAATTCGTGGAGCACCTCTCGGACGAGCTCGGTCCGGCCTTCATCGACATTCCACCATTCCCGAATGACCCGCACACCGACGAACGGCTCGGCAGGGGCATCATCCGGCCGGGACCACACGGTGGGATGCAGCATGTGCTCCGGTGCGGTGAGCGGTCCGAGAAATCGATGGAGATACCCCACGCGGCGGCCCTGCCGTGCCTGGACTCGCCCTGCATTGGCACGATCGAGCAGCCAGCGGCTCGCCTCATCCTGCTCCGCGGGTGTCAGGGTGGTGAATCGGAGATCGAGCCACGCGATCAGTTCTTCCCATTGGAGCGGATGCCAGGATCGAGAATCGACGACGTGTTCTTGGCCGTTCGCACCAATGGCGAACACGCGGGCGTGACCGACCTCGGGCGAGCGCACGTCGGGGATCATGGACCAGGCCGAGAACGGCCAGAGTTCTCGTCGCGAGAGTCCTGCTGCCATACTGATTCCCAGAGTGAACACCACGAGCGCATTGACGGCCCGCCGACGCGTGTACGATGATCGTCCGGTATGTTCCGTCCACCATACCCGTGCCGCCGAGAGAAGGAACACCACCCAGCCGAGGGCCGGCACCAGGTTCTTGACCCAGCGCGGGATGGTACTCTCCGCCATGAAATCTGGAATGCGCCGCTCTTGCACCGTCGCCCTCCGCAGTCGTGCTGCGATCAAAGATGATTCGTGGGGCCGGTATCGGGCAGGACCGGCACCCGGCCACTCAGGTGAACCACTCCGTCCTTGCAGTAGAGCAGGGCGCCGTCTGCGGTGCGCGCGACCGTCCCGGCGCGCTCGGCCACCGTCTGGTGGCGGAATCCCGGCACGCTGGCATACTCTACGGGTTGGCCCATGTCGTCGAGCAGGGGCTCATGGAATCGGGGGACCAGGCCCGCCAGAAAGTGCCACACTCGCTCGACATCCCACTCGGCGAAATCGACCATGCGGCTTCCGGGCCCGATCATCGGAGCGGCGGTGGCTCGCTGGTGGTCTTGGGGAATCCGGGGGGCTGTCCCACGCTCGACGGCCTCGAGGGCCCGCCGCAGCAGGGCGCCGCCCTCATGGGCGTTCCGTCGGTTCAGGGCTTCGACGGGGTACCCCCGTGGCAGCGGCATAGCGTTCTGAAGGAGGATATCGCCGGTGTCGGCATGTTCATCCACCCAGTGCACCGTCACCCCAGTCTCGCGATCGTCCTGATAGTAGATCCAAAACAAGGGAAGGACTCCCCGGTGCCGCGGCAGTAATGACGGATGGCTATTGATGGCACCGATCGCCGGCACCGCGAGGAATGCGGGCGGGAGAATCCAGCGATACCCCGCGATGCAAAAGAGATCCGGCTGGAGTTCCTCGAGGCGTTCGACGATGCGGATATCGTTGCCGGAGCGTGCCGCCCAACACGGGATGGCATGCTCCCTGGCCACTGCGGTGAGGACGTCCGGGGTGCCAATTCTGAGTGCCCGGGCGGCCGCGGCGACGCGCCGGCGAACTCGCGATCCTCGCGCGAAGGAAGCCGCGCGGATGACGGCCACGACGCGATGCTCATCCACGATCGACCGTAAGTGCTCAGCCGAATACTCGCCGCCCATGCCGAAGAACGCGATTTTCATCAGTGGGCGACTGTGTCTCGGGCAACGCGACGCACGATCAAGCCGGTGCGGTGACGCATGGGGTGTGGGATCGTTGGGCGGCGGGATATGTTTGGCCCATGCACACCGATGGGTCTGAGTGACCCCGCGGCCGATCGATCGACGCCCATGGAGAACGAGGTGCGCCACGTGAGGCCGGACGACGCGCCTGCGGCGGCTCGAGTCCGGGTGGTGGAGCCGTCGGAGGTCCGGGCTGTTGCCTCGCTGCTCAAGCGCTCGAACGAAGTAATCGAATCGCGAATTGTCGGGGCGAGCATGGGTGCCACGATGCCGGCGGGGACTCGGATCCGCATCCGGTGCGGCGACGTGTCGGAATGGTCGATCGGCGCAGTCGTGGTCTTCTTCACGGGACGCACCCTAGTAGGACACCGAGTCGTCGCACGGGGAACGGGACGGGCCAAGGACTATTGGGTCACGCGGGGCGATGGTACGATCTTCTGTGATGCGCCGGTGCACCAAGACGTGATCCTCGGGGTGGTGACTGAGTGCGCGGGTGGAACCGACTGGCACCCGGTGCCCGCCTGTGTCCCGGCCGGCTCCGTTCGTCGACTGGCTGCAAGCGCCGCCGGCGCCATCCTTCGCTTATTGCTCAAAATCGACGTTGCCGTTGCCACGCGGTGGGCCACGGGGACCGTTCGATTGGGCCATGGGTTCAGGCGGCTCCGTGGTGAGAAGCTCGGGACCCGGCCCGCCGCCGCCGGCCAGGACGACTCGCCCGGCGGCTAGCTGCGGTCTCAATCGATTCCCAGTCGCTCCCGTACTGCGGCCCGGCGGGCATCGGACTGCTGGACCGCCACCTCGACCTCGCCCGGATCGAAGCCCGCCTCGAGCCGCGCCTCCGTGGCCACCCCGTACTTCACGACGTTGGTGCCGCCCTTGGCGAAGACCTGCTCGAAGGCGCGCGCACCCTGGGTGAGGGCGCGGGACATGTGCAGCACGTTCCGCGGATCCTTGCCGAGTTGCTCCTTGATCCAGTCGTTGGCGAATCGGATGTGCAGCACTTCGTCGGCCTGCTGGGTCTCATACATCTCGGCGAGTTTGTCCTCGCCGTCCCGTCGGGCCTCCTCAATGGCGTGCGTGACCGCATCCAGTCCGTCGGCCTCGAAGGTCCGGTTTTGGACGGCGAGGCGCCCGACGAGCGTATCGATCTTCCGAAGAATCCGGTACTGGAAGTTCATCACCGGGTATTGGCCGACCTCTCCGCCACGTGCCTCGAGGAGCTCGCGGTAGGTGTCGACATGACGCGCTTCATCAGCAGCCTGCCGGGCCAACCAATACCGGATGTTCCAGTCGGCGTCCGGGAAGTCGGTGATATTGCTGGCCGCGTTTTCCAGGACGTTGCATTCCTCGTTCATCTGCCGGTGGAAGAACTCCATTTTCCACTCGGGATCATCCTCCGGCAGGTTGACCATGTCGACCCAGACTTCCTTCACGGTAAAGCGTTCGTCGCGCGCGGGACCCTCTCCGAAGAACGCAGGGTCGAGTGCCGGGTGGATCGTCGATGCCATGGTGTTCACCTTAGGGCGGATGGAATGATGGTGCGGAATCCGGCCTGGCTGAGCACTTCCTTGATTTCATCCATCGTAAACTCTGCCTCGAGCCGATCCTCGATATTGACCGCCGGGGGGCGGAGCTTCTCTTCGGTCCACACCGTCCCGACGACGTTGGTCTCGCCTGGTTTGAGCTGCATGGAGCCGATCGCCTTTCCCAGAAAGCGTACGGCCATCGCCACCTTCAGCAGGATGGCCGGATTCTCCTCGGTCATGCGCTTGATCCACCGGTTCCCGAAGCGCACGTGGGTAATCTCGTCGGCCAGGATGCTTTCGAGCATGTCGGCGGTGGCATGATCGCCTTCCTTCCGCCATTTGTCCCGGAGCGTGCCCAGGAGATCGATCAACCCCGCCTCGAAGGTGCGGTTCTGCACCGCGAGGCGGCCCGGCAGGTTGTCCAGCATGTTGGTTACGCCCCATTCGAAGTTTGCGATGGGGAACTCGCCCTTCGCGCCGCCCATTTCCACCAGCCGGTTCAGCAGGAGGTCGGCGTGCCGGGCCTCATCCGTGGCCTGCCGCGCCAGGTTCATGCGGAGGCCCCAGGGCGCCTCCGGGAAGTCCACCAGAGCCTGCGCCGCGATTTCCATCGCGCCGGTCTCATTGTTCATGTGGCGGTGGATCCGCTCACGGCGGGAAATCTCCGACATGTCGGGCCACTCGTGCATCTCGTCGTCGGTATTGACGACCGTGAAGCACTCCTCCCGTGCCGGATCGGCGGCGAGGACAAAGCCGCGGATCTCCTTGGTTGGTGCACTGTTCACGACGAGACCCTCTCGAGCGTCTGTGGCGGCGCGGGGCGGAAGGCGATGAAATCCGCCGGCGCCTTGGCGATGGACTCGAACCGGCTCTTCCAGCCCTTGTCCTTGGGCCGGAGGTCCGGTCGCTGGTCACGGAATTGCCGGTAGTCCGCTTGCATGCGCTGGAAGTCGCTGAGCACCCGCTCGATGACCCGGACGGACGGTTCGTCCTGCATCTGGTTGGTGCCGTCGAGATAGGCTTGATAGCGCTGCTCGAGATCCGGCAGGAACCCGGCATACATCGCCTCCGCCCGCTCCGCCGTGTCGGTCAGACCGGCGAGGGTGTCCAGCACCTTCATGTAGGCGTCGGTGGGCCGGGCGCTGTAGTGCAGCGGCGCTCTGAGCTCACTGGTGCGTTGGCCCAACCCGTCGGCTTGCTGGGCCATGTCCCAGATGTGGCGGCCGAACAAAATCTTGGCCTCGAGCTCCGGGGTGAGCGGTACCCAACGGGCCAGCGTTTCCATCAGGTTGACGCTGATGAAACGAAACGTGCCAATGGCGTCGGCTCGCTCGCGAATCGTGTTGTATCCCATCACACATCTCCTAGGGCTTCAATGAGGTCCGTAGTGTCATCTGGCGTGCCAACGTCGAGAAAGAAACAGCGCGTGCTCGACATGAGACGCAGCATCTGCATGATTCGCAAGGCCCGTGGCACACCCCACAACGTGCACCCTAGCGGCGTCAGGAGCGACAGGTGGTCGCGTCCCGGGCTGAACCCTTCGAGGTGGGCTGTCTCGCTGAATCGCCGCAGGAAGATAATCGCGCGCACCGGCGCTTCGGAGTGACCGGCGCCTGGGAACAGGCTGGCCACCTCGCCTCGCAGGCGGCGGGAACCGTCGGGGAATTGTTCGTGGCGCAGTCCTCCCTGCTCGACCAGCCGGTCCACGGCACGCGGGCGCGGGCCCTCGCGAATCGATACCGACCGGCGCATTGGGATCAGGTCCAGCGTGCCGACCCTGACTCCGGCGATCTCGTCGCCCAGGAACCCGTGTCCGCGCTCCGCCAATGCGAGAGAGAGGGTCGTCTTCCCCGATCCCTTCGGCCCCACCAGGAGAATTCCCGAGCCCCGGACGCTCGCCGAGGCGGCATGAAAGAAGAGGAGGTCGCGCTGGCGTCTGAGCAGTCGGTTGAGCGCCAGATTGCCCAGGAGCGACTGCCACTGGAAGTCGCGATCGGCCAGAGCGTGGGGGCCGGAGAACGCGAAGGGAGCCCCAGGGCCGGGAGCATCGAGCCGGCGCCATCCGGCGGACGGCGGCTGCCCCTCGGTGTATCCCCGCTCGCCGAACAGCTCGAGCGTGAAGTCCACCAGGTCGAGCGGCTCGGCATCCTCGAAGCTGACCAGCGCGGCGTTGAATCGTTCGAGCAGCCGCACCTGGCAGAGTACCCTTGGCAGGTCCGCCCGATCGGGGCCCGGGACGACGCACTCGGCGTAGAGTTCCCGGAACCGCTCACCGAGCGGTTCGTCCTCGGACTGGATGCCCAGATAGCCGTCCCCGATCTGATACCAATCGGGGAGGCCCGTGAGGGGCCTCCCCGATTCCTGCTCCTGCACCGCAATCGACTGGCTACACCACTGGGAGATTGCGTCTGACGCGCCCGCCAGGTTGGGCTGGCCGTGCGTCACATCATGGGCGATCCGAGGGTTCGAATCGGCCCTCAGCCCCACCAGGACGCGCCGGCGCTCGTAATCTGGAACGCCTTCAAGACCTCGGCCTCGTCCATGACTTTGACTGCGGGGGCCACATAACGGCGCCGAGTCGACTCCGACTGCATCTTCTGTTCGGCCATGCGATAACTCCAACGATTAGGGGGAAATCGAACAAGTAAATGTAAGAACTTTTCACCTCGGGCGCCAGCCTGGATTCCTTGCCGCCCGACGACTGTCAAACAATGATACAACGAACCGGCCGCCCTGTATCACGATGACTCGACAATCAGGTCGAGTCGCTGGAACTCCTCGAGGACGCGCTGGACGTCGGCGGTGGCGGTCGCCACGTCGACACCGTCGAACGACTCACACACCTCGGCTGCCAGCTCCTCCACGGTGCTGGGGGAGGAGAGACAGTTCCACAACAGCGTGGAGGTCTCGTTCAGGACGCAGAATTGCTTGCTTGACGGGTTCAGGAGAATCGTCTCTTCCAGCATCGGCGATCCCTCGATGTTGGGATTGCGCCGGTATCGAATGCTCACCGCGGGCTCCTTGGTCAGTGACGATGTGGAACTCTGTCATGGTCAATGTGGTACGACTGTCAAGATGGACGGCGCCCGCCCGAAAACGACTCGGCGGTCTTGGATGGTGGCGCGGCCACCGAACGCCGGACCAGCTGCCGGAACGGAACCACCAACTGATGCGGCAACGACTCCGGCATATCCAGCCCATCTACCCCGTAGCGTTCCGGACGCTCGGCGTGGGCGGCCGCCGTGCCGAACAAGTGGTCCCAGAGGCTGAGCATCTGTCCCAGGTTCTTGTTGTGGTCCTTCGGGTCCGCCGAGTGATGCACCGAGTGGAAGATGGGGCTGACCACGATGCGGTAGAGCGGACCGAACCGCCAGTTGAGCTCCGTATGGTGGAGCGCCTGAAGCGAGGTCGCCAAAATGTAAAGCGGCATCCACGACCGAGTTGGAAGGCCGAGGGCAAACACGAATACCACGAACAGCGCAACATCGAGCAGCAACCGGTCGAATGGATGCCGACGATATTGCGTGAGCGTGGTCAGCCGCTCTTGCGAGTGGTGGACGCTGTGAAATGCCCAAAGGAGCGGCACGCTGTGCTGGAGCCGGTGGACCCAGTAGAGCAGGAAATCGCCCGCCACCCAAAATACCAGCAATGCGAGCCAGAGAGGCGCCGACGCCAGGAGGTCGAATTTGAGGAACTGGAGTTTCGCTTCGAAGGCGTTGGCGACTGCCGCGAAAATCAAGATATGGTAGAAGGCGCCACGGTAGAAGAGGCTATATACCACGTCGTTCAGGAAGCTTCTCGTCTTGTAGCGGGCGAGATCCGCCCCGGCCCGACCTTCGAGCACCACAATCGCCGCCAAGAATGGCAAGAGCAAGAGCCCGGCCCTGACGGCGGACATGCCAAGCTCTTGGAGACGCATGGTTGCAACCAGTTCTGCCAGTGTGCTCACGGTGCGGTCGGGAATTCCCTCGAAGAAGTATGATGAAATGGTTCGAAACCCGGCGAACCGTAATCACGCGGTCTCGGCGGGGTCAACCTTTTCGGGGAATCTCAATCGAATTCGGCCTCGAAGTGCCGGGCCCAGGCCGCGAGGCCGACCAGCCGCCAGACCAAGAAGCTGTTGCGCAGCTGATCGCCTTTGGAAATCCGGCTCAGGAATCCCGACAGCGGTTGCCCCGATTGGACCGCCACTAGCAAGCGCTCGACCACTCGTCGGTTGACCGCGGGAATCCGACCGGCCTCCGCCAGCAAACCTGGCAGGTTCGGGACCAAGGGAATCCACGCCTGAATGGGGACGGCAAACCCTACCTTGTCACGCCGATCCAGGATGGCGTCCGGCACCAGGCCCCGCATAGCAGCCCGGAATACCGCCTTGCTCGTGCCTGAAGCGTCCACCAGATACTCGGCTGGGAGGGACAGGATAAATTCGGCGAGTTTGGTGGTGAGGAACGGCAGCCGCCCCTCGACCGAATACGCCATGGAGTTGCGGTCCTCGTAGCGCAGCAGGGTGGGGAGGCTTTTCTCGCTGATCGAATGCCACAGGGTGCGCCGAATCCCTTCCTTGCCGACACCCACCCACCAGAGGTTCCGCGTCCCGATGCCGTGAGCTCGGCACCACGCGCGGTCGATCCAGGGACGCTGGCCGCGCCCGGAGGCCTTGACGGCAGCGGTACCGAGCCAGGCCGGCAGGGCCATGGCGAGACCCCACAGGGCGGTGTGGCCGGCCGATGGATCCCAGGGCTGGCGCGAGGCCCTGGTTTGCCTCAGAAAGCGCGCCGCTTGGCCTATCTGGCCGCGCCCCAGATGCTCTGCCATCCGAGCCGACCACAAGTAGCGATATCCGCCTAGGAGTTCGTCCGCTCCCTGCCCATCCAGGACCACCCGCACACCCGCTTCACTGGCGCGGCGGAATAGGCGGTTCTGGGCATAGATGGCGATGGTGCCGAACGGCTCATCCTGCGATTCGATGAGGTGGTCGAATTCCCGGACCCATTCCCCCGGATCGAGGTGGATCTTACTGCTCACGGCCCCGGATGCCTTGTTGACCACATCGATCCAAGGTTCTTCGCTCACGGTGCCGGCGCCGCCGATATAGCTGAATGTGTGAATATCGAGTTGCGGGCCACCCAAATGCCGCATCGCCATGACGATGGCCGAGGAGTCGAGGCCTCCCGAGAGCATGGTGCCGACGCGAACATCGCTGCGCAGATGAAGCGAGACGCTTTCGAGGAACAGGTCCCTGAGCTCGGCTGCCGCCGCTTCGCGCGAGACGGCTCGTTCATAGTCCAGGTCCGGCATCCAATAGCAGCTGGGCTCAGTCATGCCGGGGCCGTCCGGGCGGACTTCGGCCCAATGGGCCGCCGGCATGCTCCGGATGCTCGAGAAGAGCGTCGCTTCGCCGAAATCGGTGATGCCGCGGTCTAGGTAGTCGTAGAGTCGGTGTGGGTCGACCCGGCGATCGGTGCCGGGCAGCTGCAGGAGGGCGGATATCTCGGACGCGAAGGCGAACTCGCCGTTTCGCAGGGTGTAGTACAGGGGCTTCATGCCAAAGGGGTCGCGGGCCAGGAAGAGTCGTCGGTCGCGCCGATCCCAAACAGCGAAGGCGAACATCCCGACCAAGCGGGGCAGGCACGCCCGGCCCCATTCGGCATAGGCGGCCAGGAGCACCTCCGTGTCCGACCGCGAGCGGAATCGATGTCCCCGCGACGACAGCTCGTCCCTCAGCTCGACGTAGTTGTAGATCTCGCCATTGAACACGATCGCATAGCGGCCGTCGGCGGTGAGCATCGGCTGATGGCCCGCCGAAGATATATCGATGATGGCGAGGCGCCGATGGCCGAGGACGAGGGTGCCTGATGCGGATCCGGCCTCGTTCGACGCTCCCGTACCCTCGTGTGGGAGTGAGGTGCGTCGACCGTCGCGATCGATGGTCGCCGTCGATCCCTCGCGGGGGCAGTCGACCAGGAAGCCCAGATCGTCAGGCCCCCTGTGGGCAAGCCGATCGAGCAGGCCGCGCACGGTTGCCAGCGCGACCGTCCCCTCACGATGCCCGAGGTATCCGACGATGCCGCACATAATGCGAAGAAAGTAGGGGAGGGAGGAGAGAGAGGGAGTAGGGAGTAGGGAGTAGGGAGGAGTTGGTTACGCGACCTGGGCTAGTTCCGTTGCTTCGTCGCCAGGTTACTCGTGAGGGGAGCGGAGAAGGTCGGCGGAGTCTCCTGGACGAGCAGCTGGGTCAGGACGCGCGTCGCGAGGCTGCCGACTGTCATTATCCCATCGGTGTCGATCAGCGCGACATCGTCGCGGGGCGTGTGGTATTCGCCGTGAAGCCCGGTATGGAAGAAGAGCACCGGTATCTGCGCCATGAAGAAGCAATACTGATCGCTGGCCCCCAGTAATTGGCTGTTGTCCCCGTGGGTCGCCAGTTGGCTTGCGCCCGCATCGTTCAGCATCGTCATCCAATCGGCTGACGAGGAGGAGCCGATCGTCCAGAGCCCGTTCTGAGCGTAGCGCCCCACCATGTCCAGGTTCAGCATGGCCGCGACACTGTCCATGTTGATCGTTGGCTGGCCACAAAAATGCGTGGAACCAACCAATCCGAGTTCTTCGGCGCCATAGGCCTGGAATAGCACCGAGCGCCGGTCTCGACCGGCCATGTTGCCGCCGGCCACGTACGTGCTCAGGGAGCGGGCGATTTCCAACAGCAGGGCCGTTCCCGATGCGTTGTCGTCGGCGCCGTTGTAGACCAGGACGGAGTCCGGTCCAACCTGGATGAATCCCACGTGATCATAGTGGGCCCCGATGACCACCCACTGCCGGGCGAGGCTCCCGTGCCCGGGCAGGATCGCGAGCACGTTTTGCGACATCCGACCCTGCTGGAGTTGAAAGTGCTGGAGGTACCCGGGGGTACCGGGTCCGAGGCCGTAAGCCATGAAATGATCGCGCAGGTACGCCGCAGCCTGGGTCTCCTGGGAGGATCCCGCCTGGCGTCCGGCCATGCTGTCGTCGGCCAGCGCGCCGAGGTGCTCGAGCAGATTGGCTTGGCTCAGCGACGGGGAGGGAGGGGTCGGAGTGGTGTCGTCCCGAGGCGCTGCCGGGGAGCTGCAGGCGGCGAGCCCGAGGAGGGCCAGGTGAACGAATCCCTTCATTTAAGAAAGCCCTCCCAATGGGGCGGCGCGGAAGCCTTCCGCCCGAATCCTATACCTGGGGGGTCCCCTAGTCGAGCCATCGCCTCAGGGCGGCCGCCGCCAACCCCCCTCTCCCCTCCTGATTCTTCCCTTGACCGGGCCCCTGGACGGCTCTAGCTTACCGTGCTGTCGACTTTTGAGCCTTGTGTCCAGCTCGTAAAACGGAATGGTATGCCGACGATCAACCAGCTCATCCGCCGAGGCCGCCGGCCGCTCCGCGCCAAGGACAAGGCGCCGGCGCTCAAGGCCAATCCTCAGAAGCGGGGAGTATGCACTCGCGTGTACACCACTACGCCGAAGAAGCCGAACTCGGCGCTTCGCAAGGTGGCGCGCGTGCGGCTGACCAACGGGTTCGAGGTGACGGCCTACATTCCGGGAGAGGGGCACAATCTCCAGGAGCACTCGATCGTGCTCATCCGGGGTGGCCGGGTGAAGGACCTGCCGGGGGTACGGTACCACATCATCCGGGGCACGCTCGACTCGGCCGGGGTCAACGACCGCAAGCAGAGTCGCTCGAAGTACGGGGCCAAGCGTCCGAAGGGCGGATCATGAGCCGTCGAACGAGGGCCACGAAGCGTCAGGTTCCGCCGGATCCGCGGTATGACAGCCAGACGGTGTCGAAGTTCATCAACAACCTGATGTCGTGCGGCGAGAAGAGCACGGCCGAGGGCATCTTCTACCGCGCGATGGACTTGATCGAGCAGCGCACCGGGCAGGCGGGTGTGGCGGTGTTCAAGCAGGCGCTGTCCAACGCCAAGCCGGCCGTCGAGGTCAAGAGTCGGCGGGTGGGTGGTGCGTCGCTGCAGGTGCCGGTCGAGGTCCGTCCCGATCGTCGGACGGCGCTAGCCATGCGGTGGCTCATCGGCTTCAGCCGGGCGCGGAGCGAGCGCACCATGGAAGACCGGCTCGCGACAGAGTTGGTCCTGGCCTCGAAGGGCGAGGGGAACACGATTAAGAAGAAGGAAGACACGCACCGGATGGCCGAGGCCAACCGCGCGTTTGCTCATTATCGCTGGTAAGTAACCCTGAGCCGGCGGGGGAGGCGAGCCCGTCGACGTAGTGACACATCGGGCTATGTGACGCGGAGCAGCGTCACCTCTGGTCTTCTGAAAGCACAACGCGTGGGGTCACGGCTGGCTCCTCATCGTCAGGCGAATGCCTGGATGACGCGCGGAGCGATACCACCCGGACTGCCGGGGCTCGGTCGCCCCGCTTTTTCGCAGGATAGAGTTGAGGATATGTCGCGCGAAACACCGCTCAGTCATTATCGGAATATCGGCATCATGGCGCACATTGATGCCGGGAAGACGACTACGACCGAGCGGGTCCTGTATTACACGGGGAAGAGCTACAAGATGGGTGAAGTCCATGAGGGCGCGGCCACCATGGACTGGATGGAGCAGGAGCAGGAGCGCGGCATCACCATCACCAGCGCTGCGACCACCTGTTTCTGGGGTCGGCACGACGTGCAATACCGGATCAACATCATCGACACGCCTGGTCACGTCGACTTCACCGCCGAAGTGGAGCGGTCCCTCCGGGTGTTGGACGGAGCCGTCGCGATTCTCGATGCGGTTGGCGGGGTCGAGCCCCAAACCGAGACCGTGTGGCGGCAGGCCGACCGGTACGGCGTACCCCGCATCGTGTTCGTGAACAAGATGGACCGGATTGGCGCCGACTTCGATCGCTGCCTTGCCATGGTGCGTGAGCGGCTGGGCGCACGAGCCTTCCCAATCCAGTACCCGCTGGGCTCGGGCGAGCTCTTCACCGGACAGATCGACCTCGTGCGGCGGCTGGAGCGGGTCTATGACGACGCCTCGCTCGGTACCAAGTACGTCGAAGGCCCGGTGCCGGACGCGCTGAAGGATAAAGTGGAAGCGCTGCGCCACGAACTGGTGGAAGCCGCCGTCGAGCACGACGACGAAGCGTTGGAGCGGTACCTCGCGGGCGAGGAACTTTCCGAGGAGGATATCCGCCGCGCCATCCGCAAGGCCACCGTGGCCGGCGGCATCGTGCCGGTGCTCTGCGGGGCGGCCTTCAAGAACAAAGGGGTGCAGGCCCTGCTCGACGCCGTGGTGGACTTTCTGCCCAATCCGCTCGACGTGCCCGCGATCAAGGGGCATCTCCCGCTGCACGACGAGACTTTGGCCGAGCGGATCACGTCGGATGACGAGCCGTTTGCGGGCCTGGCATTCAAGGTGGCGACCGACCCCTACGTGGGGCGGCTCACCTTCTTCCGGGTCTATTCCGGCTCGCTCAAGTCCGGCAGCTACGTCTACAACAGCGTCAAAGACAAAATGGAGCGCGTCGGCCGGCTGTTGCAAATGCACGCGAACAAGCGGGAGGAGATCGACGAGGTCATGGCGGGCGACATCGCCGCGGCCATCGGCCTCAAGTCGACCGGCACCGGCGACACCCTCTGTGACAAGGACAAGCCGATCATTCTGGAGGCCATGCGCTTTCCGAATCCGGTCATCGACGTGGCGATCGAGCCCAAGAGCAAGGCCGATCAGGACAAGTTGGGCCAGGCGCTGCAGAAGCTGGCCGAGGAAGACCCGACATTCCGCGTGCGGACCGACACGGAAACAGGTCAAACCATCATCGCCGGGATGGGGGAGCTCCATCTCGAAATCCTGGTCGACCGGATGCGGCGCGAGTTCAAGGTCGATGCCAACGTCGGCAAGCCGCAGGTGGCGTTCCGCGAGACCATCACCAAGGCCGTCCGGGAAGTCGAAGGCAAGTTCGTGCGCCAGTCGGGCGGCAAGGGCCAATACGGCCACGTGGTGTTGAATGTCGAGCCGGCCGAGGCGGGCCAGGGCTTCGCGTTCGAGGACAAGATCGTCGGCGGCTCGATTCCGAGGGAATACATCAAGCCGGTCGAGGCCGGCATCAAGGAAGCCCTGGAGAGCGGGGTCCTCGCGGGTTACCCGATGGTGGACATCAAGGTCAGCCTGGTCGACGGCAGCTACCACGACGTCGACAGCTCGGAAATGGCATTCAAGATTGCCGGGTCCATCGGGTTCAAGGAGGCCGCTCGGAGGGCCGGGCCGATCCTCCTCGAGCCGGTCATGGAGGTCGAGGTCGTGGCCCCGTCCGAGTATGTGGGCGACGTGATCGGGGATCTCGCGAGCCGCCGCGGGCGGGTGGGCGGGATGATCCAACGTGGTGACGCGCAGGTCGTGGCCGCGCACGTTCCGCTGGCCGAGATGTTCGGCTACTCCACCACGCTGCGGAGCATGAGCCAGGGACGGGCGATCTACACGATGGAATTCGATCACTACGCCCAGGTGCCGAAGAGCATTGCCGACGCCATCATCAGCAAGGGATAGGCCGACCGCATGAGTAGTGTGATGGATGGACCGATAGCCGATAGCCGAAGACGGACTCAAATACGGACCGATTCGAGGAACGCACGCCATGGCCAAAGCCAAGTTTGAGCGGACGAAGCCGCATGTGAACGTGGGGACGATTGGGCATGTGGACCACGGGAAGACGACGTTGACGGCGGCGATCACGTTGATCCAGTCGAAGGCGGGGCTGAGCGACTTCATCGCGTTCGACCAGATCGACAAGGCGCCGGAGGAGCGGGAGCGGGGGATCACGATCGCGACGGCGCACGTGGAGTATCAGACGGCGAATCGGCACTATGCGCACGTGGACTGTCCGGGGCACGCCGACTACGTGAAGAACATGATCACGGGGGCGGCGCAGATGGACGGGGCGGTGTTGGTGGTGAGTGCGGCGGACGGGCCGATGCCGCAGACGCGGGAGCACATTCTGCTGGCGAAGCAGGTGAACGTGCCGTACATCGTGGTGTTTTTGAACAAAGTGGACATGGTGGACGATCCGGAGCTGCTGGAGCTGGTGGAGTTGGAGGTGCGGGAGCTGTTGTCGAGCTACGACTTCCCGGGGGACGATCTGCCGATCATCCAGGGGAGTGCGTTGAAGGCGTTGGCGAGCGGGGACCCGGCGGCGCCGGAGGCGGCGTGCATCGCGGAGCTGCTGGCGGCGCTGGACAGCTACATCCCGGAGCCGAAGCGGGAGGTGGACAAGCCGTTCCTGATGCCGGTGGAGGACGTGTTCTCGATCACGGGGCGGGGGACGGTGGCGACGGGGCGGATCGAGCGGGGGAAGATCAAGGTGGGGGAGGAAGTGCAGATGGTGGGGTTTGGGGCGACGAAGAAGACGACGGTGACCGGGGTGGAGATGTTCCGGAAGCTGCTGGACGATGGGCAGGCGGGGGACAACGTGGGGTTGTTGCTGCGGGGGGTGGAGAAGACGGAGATCGAGCGAGGGATGGTGCTGGCGCAGCCGGGGTCGATCACGCCGCACACGCAGTTTGAGGCGGAGGTGTACGTGTTGACGAAGGAGGAGGGGGGCCGGCACACGCCGTTCTTCAAGGGCTATCGGCCGCAGTTTTACTTCCGGACGACGGACGTGACGGGGTCGGTGGAGCTGGGGGCGGGGGTGGAGATGGTGATGCCGGGGGACAACGTGCAGATGACGATCGAGTTGATCACGCCGATCGCGATGGACGAGGGGCTCCGGTTCGCGATTCGGGAAGGCGGCCGGACGGTGGGCGCCGGCGTGGTCACGAAGATCTTGAAATAGCGGGAGTAGGGTGTAGGACGGTCGGGAGTAGGAAGGCCCACCGTTGACCCAGAGCCAAGGTATTGAACATGGCAGGCAAGATTCGCATTCGTCTCAAGGCATTCGACCACGTGGTCCTGGACCAGGCGGCGGCCGATATCGTGCGCACCGCCGAGAAGACCGGGGCCAAGGTGTCGGGGCCCATCCCGCTGCCGATGAAAATCGAGCGCTGGACCGTGCTCCGGAGCCCCCACGTGGACAAGAAGAGTCGCGAGCAGTTCGAGCTCCGGACGCATAAGCGCCTGCTCGACATCCAGGATTCCCGGCCGCAGACCATGGATGCGCTGACCAAGTTGGATCTGCCCGCCGGGGTCGACGTGGAAATCAAGGTCGGTTAGCGATGACGACAGGATTGATCGGCCGCAAGCTCGGCATGACGAGGATCTTCGCGGATGACGGCACCGTGACACCGGTGACGGTGATCGAGGCGGGTCCCTGTCCGGTGGTGCAGGTCCATCCCGACCGGGTGCAGCTCGGCTTCGGGCAGCGCAAGGCCAAGCGCACGACGAAGCCAGAGCTTGGGCACGCCCAGAAGGCCAAGCTCGAGCGCGCGCCACGCGTGCTGAAGGAATTTCCGCTCGCGGGGAGCGAGGCGCCCGAGGTCGGCAGCCAGGTCACCGTCGAGCTGTTCGCTCCGGGCGACCGGGTCAAGGTGACTGGTACCACGAAGGGACGGGGGTTCCAGGGTGTGGTTCACCGCTACGGTTTCGCTGGCGGCCCGGCGTCGCACGGCAACACACGGTACCGGCGGACCGGCTCCATCGGCCCGGGCACCAACCCGTCCCGCGTGCTCAAGGGGAAGCGGATGCCGGGGCATCAGGGCGCAGCGCGGCATACCGAACTGGGATTGACCATCATGCGAGTCGATCCCGAGCAGAACCTGCTGTTCATTCGGGGCGCGGTGCCCGGCGCACGCAACGGCATTTTGACCATCGCCAAGCAGGGAGGCAGGAGTCGTCATGATTGAGGCGCCACTCTACTCGGCGTCCGGCGAGAAGCGCCGCAAAGCGTTCGCCCTACCGGTCGAGTACTTCGACGGTCAGGTGAACCACGCCGTGCTGCATCAGTCGGTCCGCGCCTTCCGGAACAACCAGCGGCAAGGCACGCATCAGACCAAGACCCGGTCCATGGTCTCCGGCGGGGGGGCGAAGCCCTGGAAACAGAAGGGGACGGGCCGTGCGCGACAAGGCAGCATTCGGTCGGCCCAGTGGCGGGGTGGTGGGACGGTCTTCGGACCCTCCCCGCGCGACTACACGACACCGGTGCCACGGAAGGTCCGTGGTCTGGCCCGCCGCTCCGCGCTCAACGCGCGTGCCGCCGAGGGGGCGCTCACGGTGGTCGAAGGGTGGGAACTGGCGGCGCCGAAGACTGCCGACTTTGTCGCGCTGCTCGATCGGTGGGGTGCCACGGATAAGAAGCTCCTGGTGCTCACCCACGGCATGAACCGGCCGGTCTATCTGAGCGCGAGGAACCTCCCCTCGATCGAGGTCATGCCGTACAACGAGGCGACCGCGTATCACGTCTTGTGGGCGGACACCGTGGTCGTGGAACAGGCGGCGCTGCCCGAGGGTGGCGAAGAGGTGGAGCCGACGGCCGAGCCGAAGCCCAAGCCGACGCCGGCCAAGAAGGCCAAAAAGGCAGCCCGGCCCAAGACCGCCAAGCGGGCCGCGCCAAAGAAGGCCGCCAAGAAGCGCGCGGGTGGAACGGCAACGGCCAAGAAGAAGACGGCCAAGAAAGCGGCGAAGAAGACCGTCGCGAAGAAAAAGAAGAAGGGAAGTAGCTGATGCCCGCACTTCACGAGATCATCGTCAGGCCGCTGGTCACCGAGAAAAGCTCGGCCGCATTTCAGGCCCGGCGTGAGTACACCTTCGAGGTGCATCCGGAGGCCAACAAGTTCCAGATCCGCGATGCCTTGGAGAAGCTGTTCGACGTGACCGTGACTGACGTGCGCACCATGCAGGTGCGGCGGAAGTCCGTCTTCCGCGCCCAGACCATCGGTGCCAAGCCTCGGTGGAAGAAGGCCGTGGTGACCCTCAAGGACGGCGACGAGATCGCCGTGTTCGAGAGCTGAGCATGAGCATTCGCAAGTTTCGCCCGGTGACGCCGGGTACGCGGTTCCGCTCGGTGTCGGGCTTTGACGAGATCACCCGGACCACGCCCGAGAAGTCGCTGGTCGAGCCGCTGCGAAAGACCGGCGGACGCAACAGCCGGGGCCACTTGACCATGCGCCACCGTGGCGGTGGCCACAAGCGCCAATACCGCCGAATAGACTTCAAGCGGGACAAGTTCGGCGTCCCGGCCCGGGTGGCTGAGATCGAATACGATCCCAACCGAAGCGCTCGGATTGCGCTCCTGGTCTACGCCGACGGCGAGAAGCGCTACATCCTGCACCCCAAGGGCCTCGAGCAGGGTGCCACGGTCGTTTCCGGGCCCGGATCCGACATCCGGATCGGCAACACGGTGCCGCTCCGTGAGATGCCCCTCGGGACGACGGTGCACAACGTGGAGCTCAAGGTCGGCAAGGGCGGCCAAATGGCCCGCTCGGCCGGTGCCGGGGTGCAGGTGGTGGCCAAGGAAGGCAACTACGTCACGCTGCGCCTGCGCTCCACCGAGATGCGGCGGGTCCATGAGCGGTGCCTGGCAACCATCGGCGAGGTGGGCAACTCGGAGCACGAACTCCTCAGCGCCGGAAAGGCCGGAAAGACGCGCTGGCGCGGACGCCGGCCGAAGGTTCGCGGTGTCGCGATGAACCCGGTGGACCACCCGCTCGGCGGTGGCGAGGGCAAGGCCTCCGGCGGCCGCCCACCGACCTCGCCGTGGGGCAAGGTCGAAGGGCGCAAGACGCGGAAGCATAAGAAGGCAAGCACCAAGCTCATCGTGCGCGGCCGCAAGCGCGGCAAGGCGACCAAGTAACCGGCAGGGAATGAGACTGAGACTATGTCGAGAAGCGTAAAGAAGGGACCCTACGTCGAGGCTTCGTTGGCGCGGAAAGTTGAGGCGCTCAACCAGCAGAACGACAAACGGGTGATCAAGACCTGGAGCCGGGCGAGCACCATCTTGCCGGAATTCGTGGGCCACACGTTTGCGGTGCACAACGGGAACAAGTTCATCCCGGTGTACGTGACCGAGAACATGGTGGGGCACAAGCTGGGCGAGTTCGCCCCCACGCGCCTGTTCCGCGGCCATAGCGGCAAGTTGGCCGCCGACAAGAAAGTGAAGCCGACCTGATGGCTGCCGGGCATGCGATTCAGCGGGAGGCGCGCCAGTCTCCCAGGAAGATGCGGCTCGTGGTCGACCTGATTCGCGGCAAGAACGTGAACGAGGCCTACGCGATCCTCAAGTTCAACAAGAAGCTTGCCGCGCAGCAGATCGAGAAGACCCTGCGCTCCGCCGTGTCCAACGCGGAGCAAAAGGCGATCCGGGACAATCGAGCCGTTCGATCTCGACCAGCTCTATGTGTCATCGGCGTCGATCGACATGGGGCGAACCCTCAAGCGGTACAAGCCCGCGGCACAGGGCCGAGCCACGCCTATTCGGAAGCGCACCAGTCACGTGGTAATCCGCGTGGCAACCAAGGAGACCGACTGATGGGGCAGAAGACGCATCCGCTCGGCATTCGGCTGGGCATCGTGAAGCCTTGGCGGTCGCGCTGGTACGCAACGGCCCGGGACATGCCCGCGTTCCTCCGAGAGGACGAGCTGATCCGGAAATATCTCTGGACTCGACTCGGACACGCGGCCATCGCGGAGATCCACATCGAGCGCAAGCCGGGCAAGGTGACGGTTACCGTGCATACCGGCCGGCCCGGCGTGGTGATCGGGAAGCGGGGCGCCGAGGTCGACAAGCTGCGTGATGAGCTGGCCCAGTTGACCGGCAAAGAAGCCGCGATCAACGTCGAAGAGATCAAGCGTCCCGAGACGTCGGCCAAGCTGGTGGCGGAAAATATCTCGCACCAGCTCAAGATGCGGATCTCGTTCCGCCGGGCTATGAAGCGGGCCGTCCAATCGGCGCTGCGCATGGGGGCGCCGGGCATCAAGGTGCGGTGTTCCGGTCGGCTGGGTGGAGCGGAAATCGCCCGGACGGAAGGGTATCACGAGGGCCGGGTGCCGCTGCACACGCTGCGCGCGGACATCGATTACGCGACGGCGACGGCAAAGACCACCTACGGCACGGTTGGCGTCAAGGTATGGATCTTCAAGGGTGAGATCGTGGAAGACCTCCACGGGCGCACCTACAGCACAGGAGCCTAAGGCCGATGCTCGCGCCGAAGAGAGTCAAGTTCCGGAAGATGTTCAAAGGCCGCACACGGGGCATCGCCCGTCGCGGCAACACGGTGACTTTCGGAGAATACGGACTCATGTCGCTCGATCCGGGGTGGATTTCCAATCGCCAGATCGAGGCCTCCCGGGTGGCTATGAGCCGGGCCATGAAGCGCGGCGGGAAAGTCTGGATCCGCATCTTTCCGGACAAGCCCATTACCAAGAAGCCGGCGGAGACGCGGATGGGCAAAGGCAAGGGAAACCCCGAGGGCTGGGTGGCGGTGGTCAAGCCCGGCCGTGTGCTGTTCGAAGTGGAAGGGGTCACCGAGCAGGTGGCACGGCGTGCCATGGAGCTCGCCGCGGCCAAGCTCCCGGTAAAGACCCGCTTCGTGCGGCGCGAGGAGGGCTGACCCAGTGCAAGCCAGAGACCTTCGGGAACTGTCGACGGAAGAGCTCGGCCAAAAGCTGGCCGAGTTGATTGAGGAGCGCTTCCGGTTGCGATTCCGCTCGGCGACCGAGCAGATCGACAACCCACTCCAATTCCGGACCATCAGGCGCGACATCGCGCGGATCAAGACCGTGCTTCGTGAACGAACGGGGCAAGTGGAAGGAACGACGCATGAGTGACGCAGCCAAGACATCCGCGCCCCGGACGCAACGCAAGGTCCGCACCGGTGTGGTAACCAGTGACAAGATGCAACAGACCGTGACAGTCGAGCTGACGCGGCAGTTTGCCCACCCGACCTACGGGAAGCAAATGACTCGCACCACTCGGATCAAGGCGCGCGATACCAACGGTGCCAAGACGGGCGATACGGTTCGCGTCATGGAGACCCGGCCACTGTCGAAGACGGTGCGGTGGCGGGTGATTGACATCGTCCAGCGCGCCAAGTAGCGCGGAGCATCTCATGGTTCAGCAAGAGAGCATTCTCAAGATTGCGGACAATTCCGGGGCCCGAAAAGCCCTGGTCATTCGGGTCTTGGGTGGAAGCAAGCGCCGCTACGCAGGCCTGGGCGACAAGGTGGTCGTGGCCATCAAGGACGCGATTCCGACCGGGCAGGTGAAGCGGGGCGACATCGCGAAAGCGGTCATCGTCCGTACTGCCAAAGAAACCCGCCGACGGGATGGATCGTACATCCGGTTCGACGATAACGCGGCGGTCCTCATCAACGATCAGGGAGAGCCGCGCGCGACCCGCATCTTCGGCCCGGTAGCCCGGGAACTGCGCGACAAGCGCTACATGAAGATCGTCTCCCTCGCTCCGGAGGTGCTGTAAGTGAATCGACTGGTCTATCGGAAGGGCAAGCGCAAGCGCCAACGCCCGGTGATCCGTGTCAAGATGTCGATCACCAAGGGCGACATGGTGCAGGTCATCTCGGGGGAAGACAAGGGGAAGCGCGGCCGCGTAATGCGTACCCATCCCAAGTCGGGCCGGATCACCATCGAAGGGGTGAACATCGTCAAACGGCACCGCGCGCCAACGGGAACGACCGAGGGCGGCATCATGGAGATGCCGGCGCCCATCCATCACTCGAAGGCGATGCTCATCGACCCCAAGACCAACGAGCCCACCCGGGTCCGTCGCCGTGTCGACAAGGACGGCACGGTCGAGCGCATTGCGACCAAATCGGGCGACTCGATCCCGAGGAATAGATAGGTATGGCAACCCAGAGTCCGAAAGCGGAACAGGCCCCCGCAGGGGAGAAGCCGGCGGGAAAGCGCGCGAAGGCCAAAGAGGGCGGCGCCGAGCGCGAGGCCAAGCCCAAGGCCCGTGAGGGCAAGCCACGCCTCCAGGTCCACTACGAGACCGTCGTGCGGGGACGGTTGGCGCAGGCGTTCGGCCTCGACAACCCGATGCAGGTGCCGCGGCTGGCCAAGATCGTGCTGAACGTGGGCATGGGAGAGGCGCCGAAGAACCCCAAACAGCTCGAGGCCGCGGTGGACGAGCTGGAGCGGATCACGGGGCAGAAGGCCGTCGTCACCCGCGCCAAGAAGGCCATCTCGAATTTTGCCCTCCGGGCCGGGATGCCCATCGGAACCCGGGTGACGCTCCGCGGGGCGCGCATGTACGAGTTCCTCGATCGGTTCGTGACGCTCGCGGTGCCGCGGCTGCGCGACTTTCGCGGCCTGCCGACCAAGAGCTTTGATGGCCGTGGCAACTACAGCATCGGCATCAAGGAACAGATGATCTTTCCCGAAGTGGACTTCGACAAAGTGGAGAAGATCCACGGGATGGACATCACGATCGTGACGACGGCCGGGCGGGATGACATGGCGATGGCGCTGCTTCGGGAGTTTGGATGGCCGTTCCGCAGCGAGACGCCGATTCGTGTTGGATAACGCAGTAGACGACACTGAGGACACATAGGGACATTATGGCCAAGACCTGTTGGATCGAGCGATCAAAACGTACGCCGAAGTACAAGGTCCGTGCAGTGAATCGCTGTGCACGTTGTGGGCGCGCACGCGCCTTTCTCCGCAGGTTCGGCCTGTGTCGTATCTGCTTCCGCACGCTCGCCCTCCAGGGGGAAATTCCGGGCGTGCGGAAGGCTAGCTGGTAAGGGGGCAGTGATCGAATGACGATGACAGATCCAGTCGCGGACATGCTGACGCGCATTCGGAACGCGTGTTCCGCAGGGCATCGCCGGGTGGATGTCCCGGCTTCGAAGCTCAAAGTGGAGTTGGCCCGGCTGCTCCGGGACAATCACTACGTGACCGATTTCAAGGTGCTGGAAGACGGTGGGGGACGGGGCTCGTTACGGCTCTACCTCAAGTACCACAACGAGGTGCCGGTGATCCGGGAACTGCGCAAGGTCTCGACCCCAGGGCTCAGGCGCTACGTCAAGAGCCGCGAAATCCCGCGGGTCAAGAACGGGCTGGGGATGGCCATCGTCTCGACGCCGAAGGGCCTCATGAGCGACCGGGATGCCCGGACCGCGAACCTGGGCGGCGAGCTCGTCGCTTACATCTGGTAGGTGCATCATGTCGCGAATTGGTAAGCGGCCAGTCCCGATCCCCAAGGGCGTCACGGTGGAGCTCTCGGGGTCGCGCCTGGCGGTCAAAGGCCCCAAAGGCACGCTGGAGCGGACGCTCCCGGGCGAGATGGCACTCGAGTACGCGGACGACCACATCACCGTGACTCGGCCCTCGGAGGCGACTCGGCACCGGGCACTCCACGGGCTCACTCGCTCCTTGGTGAACAACATGGTAGAGGGTGTCGCGCGCGGGTTTTCGAAGCACCTCGAGATCCAGGGCGTCGGCTACCGCGCGGAGGCCAAACCCTACGGCGTTGACCTCATTGTCGGATACTCGCACCCAGTGAAGTATCAGGCGCCCGCCGGGATCACCATCTCGGCGGAGGCCCCGACGATGCTGAAGATCGAGGGCGCCGACAAGGAACTCGTGGGTCAGGTGGCGGCGGAAATCCGCAAGGTCCGGCCGCCCGAGCCATACAAGGGCAAGGGAATCCGGTACCGCGGGGAACATGTCCGCCGCAAGGCCGGAAAGACAGGAGCGAAGTAATCATGCGATCGATTCACGCACCCAAGACACGACAGGAACGGCGGTACCGCCGTCGGCTCCGCGTGCGGAAGCGGATCCAGGGGACGGCCGACCGGCCCCGGTTGGTGGTGTTTCGTTCACTGAAGCATATCTACGCCCAACTGGTCGACGACGATCGGGGCGTGACTCTGCTCGGCGTCGCAGACCAAAGCGAGGGCGTGACCGTGGATGGCTCCGGCAAGGTGGCCCGGGCCCGCGCCGTCGGCGAGGTGCTCGCCGCCAAAGCCCGTGCCGCCGGCCATAGCCGAGTGGTGTTCGATCGCGGAGGCTACAAGTATCATGGCCGAGTGCGCGCCGTTGCCGAAGGCGCGCGGGCCGGAGGATTGGAGTTCTAATGGCTGACGAGCAGACGAAGCAGGACGCGGCAGCAGGCGAGCCCGCCAAGGAGGCGGCCGCGCAGTCCGTGCCAGCGGCGGCGGAACAACCCGAAACGGCGCCGAAGACGGAGGCGGAATCTCCCGCCGTGGCCGCGCCGCCCAAGAAGCGACCGAGTCAGCGCAGGTCCCAGGAAGGACGCGGTGGACGGGGGGGCCGACGGGATCGCAGCGATCGGGATCGAGGCTCGGATCTCGTCGAGAACGTGATCACGATCAATCGGGTAGCCAAGGTCGTGAAGGGTGGCCGGCGCTTCTCCTTCAACGCGCTGGTGGCGGTTGGCGATGGCGATGGCAAGGTGGGTGTCGCCATGGGCAAGGCCAACGAGGTCTCCGAGGCGGTGCGCAAGGCGGTGGAGGCGGCACGGCGAAGCATGGAGACGATCCCACGCTCTGGGACCACTATCCCGCACGAGATCGTCGGCCAGCATGGCGCCGGCCGCGTCCTCCTGAAGCCCGCAACGACCGGGACCGGCGTCATCGCCGGTGGGCCGGTCCGACAGGTGCTCGAGTGCGCGGGTATCAAAGACATTCTGACGAAGTCGCTCGGGTCGGCCAATCCGCACAACATGGTGCGAGCCACGATGGATGGCCTGGTTGGCTTGGTGTCACCGGCGCAGATCGCGCGCGAGCGCGGCGTCGATTTGGAGCAAATCCACTACCGTTCCCGGCAGGAGGTCTAGGATGCCAAAGAAGACCGCTGCCAAGCTCGCGGTCAAACAGGTCCGGAGCGGGATCGGGCACGCGGAGACGTTCCGGCGAACGCTCCGCTCGCTTGGACTGCGGCATCATCAGGCGCGAGTCGTAGTCGATGACACGCCCTCCATTCAAGGCATGTTGTATAAGGTGCGGCACCTGGTCGAGGTGACGCCGATCGAGGAGACCTGATGGCCGAGGATACCAAAGCAGAGAAGCTGACGCTCTCCAATCTGCGTCCGCCCAAGGGTGCCACCCAGCCACGGCGGCGCGTCGGGCGGGGCCCGGGCTCGGGCCTGGGCAAGACTGCGGGGCGCGGCCACAAGGGCCACAAGGCCCGGACCGGCGGGTACACCAACCCCGGATTCGAAGGCGGGCAGATGCCGATCTACCGGCGCCTGCCGAAGCGGGGCTTCACCAACCCGTTCCGGGTCCCAGCCCAGCCGGTGAACATCGCTCGGCTCGCCGGGCTCGAGGGCACGGACGTGACGCCGGAGACCCTGCACGCCGCCGGGCTGATCGGGAAGCTGGGCGCTCCGGCCAAGATTCTCGCGACCGGGAACGCCGAGCGTGCCTACACGGTTCGCGGCGTCGCCATCTCTCAATCGGCTCGCGCCAAGATCGAGGCGGCGGGTGGGACCGTCGAGGAGTAGGTGACCAGCCCCCGCCTTCCCACGATGTCGATCGATCCGGAGCTCAAGAAGAAGCTCCTGTTCACCTTGGCGGTGTTGCTCATCTACCGGGTCGGCGCGCACATTGCCGCTCCCGGCGTCAACGTGCAGGCCCTGGCGGACTATATCAGGAATTCCGCGGCGGCGGGGTTCTTCGGATTGTACGACATGCTGGGCGGCGGGTTGTCCCGGGCCACGGTCTTCGCGTTGGGCATCATGCCCTACATCTCCGCATCCATCGTCTTCCAGCTGGCGGGCGGCGTTGTGCCAACCATCAGCAAGATGCAGAAGGAGGAAGAGGGGCGGAAGAAGATCACCCAGTGGACTCGGTATCTCACGGTGATCCTGTCGGCGTCGCAGGCCTATACCTTTGCGTTGTTCACCGAGTCGATCCCCGGCGCGATCCAGAACCCGGGGCTGGGTTCCCGCATCGTGATGATGCTCATGCTCACGACCGGCGCCATCTTCGTCATGTGGCTGGGAGAACAGATCACCGAGCACGGAATCGGCAACGGGATGAGCCTGCTCATCACGTTCTCCATTCTCGAGCGGGTGTGGCCCGGCGGACTCCAGCTGTTCGGGTTCGTGAGCGGACAAGTGGTGTCCATTGCGGCCGCGGTGACCTTCCTTCTGGTGTTGGTGGCGGTCGTCGCCTCGGTCACGGCCATGACGATCGCCGCGCGGCGTATTCCGATCCAAATCCCGCGGAAGGTGATGGGTAGAGGACGGGTGCGCGAAGGGCAGAAGAGCTTCATTCCGATCCGGCTCCTCACAGCCAACGTGATGCCGATCATCTTCGCTCAAACGATCATCATCGTGCCCGGCACCGCCGCGAGCTTCACCAATAACGAGATTCTCCGTGAAGTGGCGAATTTCTTCGTCCCCGGCGGCATTCCCTACGCCATTCTGTTCGCCGTCATGATCATCTTGTTTACCTACTTTTACACGTCGATCATCTTCAACTCGGTGGATCTGGCCGAGAACCTGAAGAAACAGGGCGGGTTCATTCCCGGTGTGAAACCAGGGGCGGCCACCGCCGATTACATCGACGGGGTATTGGGCAGGATCACGCTCCCGGGCGGTATCTTCCTCGCAGCCATTGCCCTGATCCCGATCTTCGTGTCGCAGCGCCTGGGCATCCAGGCGCAGTTTGCCGGTGCGTCCGTTCTGATCGTTGTCGGCGTGTTACTCGATACCATCGAGAAAATCGAGCAGCATCGCCAGTTGCGACGGTACGACGGCTTCATGCGCAGTGGACGCGTCCGCTTCCGCGGGGGCCGGCAGCCGCGCTACATCTAGCGATGCCGAGTATGACATGGCGGTGAGCGGGGCCCTGCGTGCGCGCGGCCCTGCTCACCGCCGCCGTTTGCTCTCGGCACACCAGGGACGGGGATAGGACGCTCATGGACATTCTCTTGCTGGGCCCGCCCGGGGCGGGAAAAGGCACCCAGGGAGTCATCCTCGCAGACCGGTTGGGCATTCCGAAGTTCGCCACCGGCGACCTGCTGCGGGAGGCTGTCCGTCAGGGCACTCCACTCGGGCGGGAGGCCAAGGCCGTCATGGAGGCGGGGCACCTGGTGAGCGACGACACCATCCTCGGCGTGATGCAGGAAGAGCTGGCCAAGCCCGGCGCGCGACACGGGGTGATCTTCGACGGCGTGGTCCGAACCGTGCCCCAGGCGGAGGGGCTGGCTCTGCTGCTCGCCTCGCTCGGCCGGCGGCTCGACTTCGTGATCTTTTTCTCGGTAACCGACGAAGAGATCCTGGCGCGCCTGGCAAAACGCCGCACGGTAGAACAACGGGCGGATGACGATCCCGATGCCATCCGGAACCGGCTGAGAGCGTACCGCGAGCTCACGGCGCCGGTGCTCGACTGGTACGAGGCCCGGGGCCTGGTACACAGGGTCCCGGCGGTCGGCGCGGTCGAGGTGATCGCCGAGCGGGTGCGCGCGGTCGTCGGCAAGTAGATGATCACTATCAAGTCGCCGCGTGAAGTCGAGATCATGGCTCGGGCAGGCCGGATCGTTGCCGAGACGCTTCAGCTGGTCCGGGCCGAGTGCCGCCCCGGCCGGTCGACGGAGGATCTGGATCAGGTCGCCGAGGCCTTCATCCGAAGCCACCCTGGCGCGACACCGTCGTTCAAAGGGCTCTACGGCTATCCCAAGACCCTCTGCACCTCCCTCAACGAGGAGATCGTCCACGGGATTCCTTCACCGGAGCGGGTGCTTCGGGAGGGCAACATCCTGAGCGTCGACGTGGGGGTCTATCTCGAGGGATTACACGCCGATTCCGCGACCACCATTGCCGTGGGCGAGGTGACCCCTGAAGCTGTTCGACTTCTCGACGTCACCCGTCGCTGTTTGGAAGCCGGTGTCGTCCAGGCACGGCATGGTAACTACGTCGGCGACATCGGGTATGCGGTGCAGCAGGTGGCGGAGGGCGCGGGCTTCGGGGTGGTGCGGGAGTTAGTGGGGCACGGCATCGGTACCGAGTTCCACGAAGAACCTCAGATCCCCAATTTCGGCGCCCCGAGACGCGGACGGCGGCTGCTCGAAGGCATGACCGTCGCCATCGAGCCGATGATCACCGCCGGCGATCCGGCCACCAAGACCCTGGCGGACAAGTGGACCGTGGTCACGGCAGACGGGAGCCTCTCAGCGCATTTCGAGCACACGGTGGCCATTACCCGCGACGGGCCGCGGATTCTCACGACGGTCTAAGGCCACGACTGAGCTGGGCCACCAGCTGCCGTTCCTCCTGCCCGAGTTCGAGCATCAACTGCGCCGCTTGATTGAGGGTGGCGTCCACCCGCTCCGGTCTGACGCCGCCGTCGGCTACCGCCTCCGCCAGGCCGAATTCCGTGCCCCATCCCAGGCCGGCAAGGTTGGCTTCGACGTTGTACTGAGCCCCGCGGCCCGCCCCAACAGCCAGGAAGATCGCCGCCGCCGCGTCGGCCCGCACCGACGGGTTTCCGGCCTCGAAGACGCGCCGCGACGTAGCGGCCAGGTTCCGACAGAGCCTGAGGACCTCCAACTGGACGTCCGCCGCTCCCAGGAGGGCATTATTGAGGTTGATCAGACGGAGGGATGATTCGTCCGGGTTGGCATGGGGCAAGGCTCGCGCCTCGATGACGGAGCCGTAGGCCACCACGTCCTCTTCCGCCAGGAGAATGAGGTTTTCACGGATCTCATCCGCCTCTTCCTTGAGCTTTGCGAACTCGGCTTCGACGTTCGCAAACCGTTTCCGGCCTACCGTGAGACCAAGACACATGACCAGAACTGCTCCGGCCAAGGAAGCCGCAATGGCTGCGGCGGACCCGCCACCAGGGGCAGGGGTCGCCTGCGCAATCGCATCGCTCCATTGCCTGAGGGAGTGTCCTTGGGCCAGCACGTCGGAAGGAGTCGGCGTCTCCGCGTCGGTCATCGCATGCTCACGGTGATGGTAAGTGGTGGGCCGTCTGGGCGAGCCGTTCCAGCAACCACGGATGGATGGCCGGGTTGCCGGCCACGACGGCGGTGTGTGCTACTGCAATATCGCTGCCTCGGAGGTCGGTAATATGGCCACCTGCCTCCCTGATGAGGAGCGCCCCGGCGGCGATGTCCCACGGGGCGAGGGCCAGCTCCCAAAACCCGTCCAGGCTTCCCCGCGCAACCTCCGCCAGGTCGAGGGCCGCGGACCCGGCACGCCGGATCCCGCCGGATGCCGTCAGGATGTCGGCAAATTGCACGAGGTAGTGCTCCAAACGGTCGCGGTGCTTGAAGGGAAACCCGGTTCCGATGAGCGCGTGCTCCGGGCGCGCGATGGCGGACGTGGTCAAGCGATTTCCGTCGAGCCAGGCGCCCGCGCCTGCCTGTGCCTGGTAGAGCAGGTCTCGCACGACATCGAGGACTACTCCGGCCACGACCTGACCGTCCTGGACTGCCGCGATCGACACCGCATACGCGGGATAGCCGTGCAGGAAGTTCGTGGTCCCGTCGAGCGGGTCGACCACCCAGGTAAGCGGCGCCGACAGCGCTTCGGGCGAGAGTTCCTCGCCCAGGATGGCCGCCTCGGGTGTCGAGGCGCGGAGGATCTCCGCAATCATACGCTCGGCGGTCCGATCCACCTCGGTCACGAAATCGGACGGGCCCTTCGTGCCCCAGGCCTTCGGGTCGCGCGGGCGAGACACGCTTTGGAGGTATTCTGCGGCATCGCGCGCCGCCCGGCAGGCGATGCCGAGTAAGTCTTTGGTTGATACCATCTTGCACGTCCACCGCGGGCTAGGTAGCTTGGCGTGATGCCCCGAATATTCTCAGGAATCCAACCTTCCGGTGAACTCCACATCGGTAACTGGCTCGGTGCGGTCCAGAACTGGGTCAATCTACAACAACAATACGACTGCTTCTACGCGATCGTGGACCTGCATGCCCTGACCGGCGTCCACGAGGCGCGTGGGGACCTGAGTCAACGCACTCGGGAGATGGCGATCGGACTGCTCGCGTCCGGCATTGATACCGATCGCGCGACCCTCTTCGTGCAGTCGCACGTGGCGGAGCACAGCGAGCTCATGTGGTTGCTCAATGCCGTCACCCCGGTCGGTGAATTAGAACGCATGACCCAGTATAAGGACAAGGCCGCCGGGCTGGAGAGCATTCCGGCCGGGCTCCTCAACTACCCGATTCTCATGTCGGCCGACATCCTGCTGTACCGCGCCGACCTCGTACCGGTAGGTGAAGACCAGGTGCAGCATCTCGAGCTGGCACGCGGGATCGCACGGCGGTGGAATGCCGAGTATTCCCCTGACGACCCGTACTTTCCGGAGCCGCAGCCACTGTTGACGCGGGCGAAGCGGATCATGGGGCTCGACGGCGGGAGTAAGATGTCAAAGAGCAAAGGCAACACCATCGGGATCCTCGACTCGCCGGACGTCATCTGGCAGCGGCTCCGGCCGGCCGTCACCGACCCGGCCAGAGTCACGCGGAAGGACCCCGGCACTCCTGAGATCTGCGGCCTGTATCACCTTCATCAGCATTTCTCGCCGCCGGAGACGGTCGAGGAAGTAGCGAAGAAGTGCCGCACGGCCGGATGGGGATGTCTCGACTGCAAACGGGTCCTGGCGGACAACATGGCGAGTACCCTCGCGCCAATCCGGGCCAAGGCAAAAGAGCTGACGAACGCTCCCGACCAGGTGGATGATCTCCTTGCAACGGGCGCGGCGAAGGCCCGGGTCCTCGCCCGGCATACGCTGGACCGGGCCCGCGCCTTGATCGGGCTCATGCCGCCGCACCCGGTCGCCGCATCCCACGATTCTTGACGCGATTGGAACCAGCCGCATGAAACAGGATCCTGTTCAGAAGATCATTCAAGTCGCCGTCAAGCGAGGCGCCTCGGACCTGCACATCAAGGCAGGCGATGTCTTCCGGGCGCGCATCGACGGCAAACTGGTGCCGCTCACCAAGCAACGACTGACACCGGATCAGACGCGGGCCATCGCGCTCATGCTCATTCCGCACGAGGAAGACCGCCGCCGGATCGATCACCTCAAGGACTACGATTGCTCGTGGGGCATGCCCGGCGTTGGCCGGTTTCGAGTCAACCTGCTCCGCCAACGCTCTTCCTTCATGATCGTCATGCGGGTCATTCCTTTCGCCGTGCCGTCCCTGGAGTCGCTCGCCGTCCCCGAGGTCCTGGCGACGGTGGCGGAGCAACCCCATGGCTTCATTGCCATCAGCGGTTCCAGCGGCAGCGGACGCAGCTCCACGATGGCGGCCATGATCCACCACTTGAACAGCACCGCGGAAAAGCACATCGTCTCGATCGAGAATCCGATCGAATTCCTCCATCGCGACCTCAAGAGCAGTATTACCCAGCGCGACGTCGGCATCGATACCGCTTCGGTGAATGCGGGCCTGCGATCGGCGGTGCGCCAGGATCCGGACGTGATCGTCATCGGAGACATCCGCGACGGCGACACGGCGGAGACCGCCATCAAGGCGGCGGAGATGGGCCACTTGGTGATCGGCGTTCTCTCGGCGCCCAACGTCCCAAGTACCCTGTCACGGCTCCTCGCCATGTTTCCGTCGGAAGACCGGGATATGGCGCGCACCCGGTTGGCGGACGTGCTGATCGGCGTGAGCGCCCAGCAACTGATTCCACGGAAGTCGGGGGACGGTCGCGTCGCTGTGTTCGAAGTGCTGGTGGCCACCGACGCGGTGCGGAACTGGCTCCGGACTCACGGCACGCTGCTCGAACTCCAGGAGCTGATGTCCGCCGACGACGAAGAAAGCGGCATGTGCACCTTCGATTCCGAAATCGCACGGCTCCGCGACGAAGAGACCATCACGGCCCAGACCGCCGAGGCGTTCTCTGCCCAGCAGCACGCGCCGCCCAAGAAGTCGAGCCGCGGGGCCAAGGCTCGATCTCGCAAGTCGTCCTCCTGATCGCGGCGGAAACTCATGTTCGACCCGAAGAGCCATTGTGTCGTGGTGGTTGGTGCCCAGTGGGGCGATGAGGGGAAGGGCAAGGTTGTCGACGTCCTCACCGAGCAGGCCGACCTCGTCGTCCGCTACCAGGGCGGGGCCAATGCCGGCCATACGGTCGTGATCGGCGACACTGAGTTCATCCTCCACCAGATTCCATCGGGTATCCTGCGTCCCAAGGCGCGCTGCGTCGTGGGCAACGGGGTGGTCCTCGATCCGGATACCTTCTTTACCGAATTGGATGCGCTCACCGCGCGCGGCATCGAGACCAGGGGGCGCCTCTTCATTTCCGACCGGGCCCACTTGGTGCTGCCCTATCACAAACTCCTCGATGCGGCCAGCGAAAAGCGGCAGCAAATCGGCACCACCGGCCGCGGGATCGGCCCGGCCTATGAAGACAAGACCGGCCGGCGCGGCATCCGCGTAGGTGACGTCATTCACCCGGCCGGGCTCCTCCAGCGTCTGACGGCGCAGGTGGAGCGCTCCAACATGCTGCTCGAGTCGATGGGGAGCGCGGAGCGGGCATCGCTCGAGCACCATCTTGCGCTCCTCGAGCGAATCGGACCGCGGCTCGAGCCGCTAACCGCCGACACAGGCCTCCTGGTCCACCGTTCGCTCCAGGCCGGGGAGCGGGTGCTGCTCGAGGGCGCCCAGGGCGCGTTGCTCGACGTCGACCACGGGACCTATCCGTACGTCACCTCCTCCAACACCACGGCGGGCGGCGCGGCGGTGGGCGCGGGCATTGGGCCTACGGCCATCGATCAGGTGCTGGGGGTGGTCAAGGCCTATACCACCCGGGTCGGGAACGGCCCCCTCCCGACCGAAGCGGACGATCCGGATGGCACTCGGTTGCGCGAGGCCGGGGGTGAGTTCGGCGCCACCACCGGCCGCCCCCGGCGCTGCGGCTGGTTCGACGCTTCGGTGGTGCGGTACTCGGTCAGAGTGAACGGCCTCACCGGGCTGGCGGTAACCAAGCTGGACGTGCTGGACGGCTTCGCGGAGATCCCGGTGGGGGTGGGATATCATGTCGACGGGGCGGTATCGGACGACTTGCCTGCTCAGGTAGCGGCGCTCGAGCAGGTCGAGCCCCGGTATGAGATCTTGCCCGGTTGGGAAAAGCCTACCGACGGCGCCCGCCGCATGGCCGACCTGCCTGCCCAAGCCCGGGCCTATCTCGACCGGATCCAGGACCTGGCCGGCGCTCCGATCCGGTACGTGAGCGTGGGCACGCGGCGGGATCAGATCATTGAAGTCTGACGGCCCGGCTCCCTCGGGGAGTCGGGCCGCCAATTAATGGCCGGGATGCAGGGGGCAGGGACGTAGGCCCTCCGCCCTCACTGGTCACTTCTTACTCTGCACTCTTTACTGATTTGCCGCGAACCAGGCCGCCACGTTGAAGCCGGCCGGGTCCAGCTCGTAGTACCGATTCTTGTAGTAGCGCCCGGTCGTTGGGAAATACGGCGGCGGTGCGATGAACATGCAGCGATCGTAGGTCCACTGCGGGTTCCACCCGGTGCCCGATCCGGCCATCCGGGAGCCGTTGATGCCCTGGATGGCAGAGCCTACCATGTTGAAGCAGCCCCGCCCGATCGGGATGCCGACACACACCTCCGAGTTGGTGGAGCCACTGAACACGCTTTCCGTCTGAATCGAGTTGAGGGTCAAGACCGCGGCGTGGAGATCCTCATCGGGACTCTCGTCGTAGCCGGTGATGTAGGCGTTCTGGACCATGAACGGGGCGCTCACGCTGTTGTCTTCCAGCATGAAGAACTGAGTGCTGATGACGCCAAGGGCGTCGGCCGCACAATCGGGATCGCTTCCCGGCGCCGTCACGTAGGTCAGGTCATCAGCCAACATGACGTTGCCGCTTGCGGCCACCGTGACCCTGCCGCGCACGAGTCCGCTCACACCGGTGCTCCCGTTCACGTACACCACGCCCTTGAAGTTCGGGTTGTAGTACCGGGTCACGGGCCAGAGGTACTGGGCCATGGTTGCGCCCACGGGGGTGCCGTTCGGCAGGATGCCCGCAGCAATGGCGGCAGGCGGCACGCCACCCCAGCCAGGCCAGGCCACCCACCCGCCGTAGGTGTCGTTGGCCCGAAAGGTCGAATCCGGGTAGAGGCGCGGGTCTCCGCCGAGGAAGCACCGCCGGGCTGCGCTCCGGAGCGCGTTGCGAACGGCCAGTTGTTTTTGTGCGGTCGTACCGGCCCGCTTGGCGTAGATGGAGTCGGCCGTCCACCAGTCGCCGTCGCCCCCGTCGGCCACGGACCACGTCCCGCCACAATTCGCCGAGATCATATTGGGGTCTTCGCTCGCGACGGTCCCGGCGGGGACCGAGGGCCAGCGGCGGCCGGTCACGTACGCCAGGGCCTGCGGGGTCGTGAGTGAAGTCTGGAACACCCGCATGAACCCCTCGTCCTCCCCGCTGAAATCCCCGTCGCCGTTCAGGTCGACTGGGATGAACTCGATCCGGGTGTTGGGATTGTAGATCGTCGTGCCGAGGGCACCGCCGGTGAATGATGTCTGCCCCGCCGTGGCGTAGGTGTTGAGCGTCGCCAGAGCGGTGGGTGTGGGCATGGGAATGACTTGAACGTTCTCGGTGTATCCCTTGAGGAAGTCGCCGTTCGCGGCGACGGAGATGGTGCTGGCCGTCGTGACCTCGGCGTGGAAGGTCGGCCGCCCGCCGGCGGCGTCTACGTAGAGGACGCCGTTCGTGTGGAGCGGGCCGAACACCTGGATTCCCCGTGCAAAGCGAATGCTCGATGTCGTCACATCGTCGAACCGCGCGAACTTGGCGAAGGACTCTTGGGACAGCTCGGCCCGGCGCACCACCACTGCGCCGCGCGGGCTATTGATGACCGAGATGACGCTGGCAAACACGCCGTACTGGCCGGTGATGTTCCCCGACAGCCCGGCGTAGACCGACCGCGTGAACCCGGGAATCGGGTTCCCATCGGCATCATAGGCCTGGGCGTTGGTCTCGAGGGTTGTGAAGCCGCCGCCGGGCGGTATCAATCCCGGGGTACCGTTCAGGGTGTCCCGGGCTTGTTCGAGGCCCGCCTCGGCGGCGGCCTGCATCATGGCCTCGTTGGCGTGGAACTTGGACACCAGGCTGTTGTTCTGGGCGATGAGGACCATGCCGATCGCCATGCTGGTCACCACAACGGCGAGAATCAGGCTCAAGAGCAGGGCCATCCCGCGTTCGCCATGTCGGGTTCGTTCGATCATGCGTTCACTCCCACTGGCGTTCCACCGGACCTAGAACGAGACGAAGGTTGCGGCACTCTGGATCAGAGTCGATTCCCTGGGCGTACAATCCTGTGCCCCCACCGCAAACTCGTACGTCTGACCGGCCACCAATCCGTTACCACTGGTGATGTTGTAGGGATTCTGGCCCGGCGGGATGGTCCCCATCAGATCCCAATCCGTCGCTGCCATCACTCGGCGGTACACGTTGTACTGGGTCACGTCGGTCTCGCCGCTGGACTCGTCGACCGACGGCGGCCAAATCAATTGCACGGAGGGCGGGGTGCCGGGTGCATTTGGATTCGCGGTGAGCGGCCCCGACAAGATCGGGCGCGAGCCACATGTGGCCAGCTTGACCAAGCCGTTGTTGGGAGTGGCGATCATGGTCGAGACCGTCCGGGCTGAAGCCTCAGGCCCGGTGAGCCCGTTGGTCGCCACGAAGTTCACCCGCACGATCCGAACACTGTCTGCCAGGGCCGACGCCGCCGTGTCGGCCGGGCTTCCGTGAATCGGGGCCAGGTGCCGCACAGGGATCATCGATGCCGGCATCTGGCGGGACACGCGATTCCCACTCGCCAGGGTCGAGTCATACCAAAATTCGAAAAACGCCCGGCTCGGATACGGCGCGAGATTTCGGGCAATCAGCTCCGGTGCGAGATCGTTCACCCGCTGCATCAAGGCGTAGTCGCTTGGATTCGGGGTGGACAGGTCAGGCTCGAAGTAGAACATGATCGTCTCGGCCCGGCTCGGCGTGCCGCTCGTTCCCCAGTAGTAGTTGGTGTCCGGGTAGGTAATGGCCGTGCCGTAGATCGTCATGAGCGACGCGGTCGTCATCGAGAGGGCTGCAGTGGGTGGCAGATCGGGATTCACGTAGACTGCGTCGCCATCGGCCGTGTCGGTGGCGAAGTTGGCGTTGAACACGATCACGTCGTTTGCGCCGTACACCAGCATCGGCTGTCTGGCCGTGGTGCCGCTGCCCAGGGTACGCAGCGAGCGATCGATGGTTCCGAGCGCGAAGCGCATATTCTGGATCGCCTCCATCTTGGTGCTGCCGACCCGAAAGCTGCTGCTCTGCGAGCGGAACAGATTGAGCGCCGTACCCATGATGATCCCAACCAGGACCAGCGCGATCAGGAGTTCGATCAGCGTGAAGCCATGGGGCGCAGGGCGACGCGAGGAGGCGTGCGTCATGGACGCGCCACGACCGCGGTCACGTTGACGGTGTCCATCACCGTTGAGCCGGGACGCCGCATGGTGGGCTCGGTCACCTTCACGGTGACGACCGTGTAGTCACGCACCGGAGCGGTCCCGGTGACCCGAGTCACCCGCGTGATGCGGGTCATGGCGGGATAATCCGGAAACCCGATCGCGGTGCCGACCCAGGCGCCGGGCAGGGGATACGTCGGATCGGCCCGCACTTCTTCCAACCGCTCGCGGGCCACCGACGCGGCCACGGTGCGCGTAGTGGAAGTACCCACCGCGTGGAGGAATTCCCCGGCAAACCGCGCAAGCCCGAGGATCACCACCGACAGGATGGCGAGCGAGATCACGATCTCGATCACGGTGAAGCCGCGGCGGTCCATCAGTCTCCTCGAGTCCACCCGCTCGCACCGTAGCGGTACCAGGTCACCTTGCCGGTGGCACGGACGATCTCGGCGGCCCGCACGTCGTGATCCTCGCCCGCGGCCATACTCTTGGCCGTGATCAGGTAGAATCCGCCGTACTCGCTGGCTGAGCCGTCGCGGCGGAAGATGATGGCCGGCATGCCGTCCTGGGTGCGGGTGAAGTTGATCGGGGCGCCGCCAAAGACATGGGCGCCGGCGCCGCCGAGCCCGAACGTGACGCCGTCCTCCAGCGGGTGTGACGTCACCCGCTCCGTCCCGTTGATCGTGCCGTCGTTGTCCGCATCCTCGTGGATCCGCAACCGGTTGTTGCCCGCGTCGAAGGCAACGACCACGTTGTGCTGCAGGCTTACCGAGAGCCGCTGGGCCGAGCTGAGCTTGCTGGACACGCCGCGCACCGCGGCGTTCACCTTGTAGGCCTCCATATCGAGCTGCGGGATCGCAATAGCCGCGGCCAGGCCGATGATGACGACGATGATCACCAACTCCGCCAGGGTAAACCCGCGTCGGTCGGCGAGGATTCGGTGTCTGTGGTCCATTCCACTGCTCCGTCAGAAGGCGCGGGGGTGGCGGGATCAGCAACCGTGGGCTCGAGGCGCACCCGGAGCCCAGGGATTCGGCACCGCCCGAATCCCCGCATGTCTTGTTCGACGACACTCGAGAGCAAGCTTTGAGCCAGCGGATGAGGCAGTATAAGGTGTTGATATACAATAATCTGACAGTTCTTTGACACCATGCAAAGTGGGACCGTGCGAGGCAGATTTCGGCGGGGTGTTGGACATTGACAACTGGGGCCAGGCCGGGGAGGGAGGAGGTGGAACGAGGCCAAGCGCCCCTCCTCCAGCGCCCCCACAGACCGGTCGTCCAACCCGCCCGCTCAACGACCGTTGGGCCACGCTCAACAATCCCAATGGCTTAGCTTGCCTGGCCCCGGCCGACTGGGGTATCTTGAGCCGCCGGCGGCCGGCATTTCCCTACGACCCACCACCCGAGACCAAGACCCATGGCCGAACAAGGACTCATGGACAAGCTCGTGTCGCTGTCCAAGCGGCGGGGGTTCGTCTTCCAATCATCCGAGATCTACGGCGGGCTGGGCTCCGTCTGGGACTACGGCCCCCTCGGCGTCGAGCTCAAGCGGAACGTCAAGGAGCGGTGGTGGCAGGCCATGGTCCACGCCCGGGACGACATCGAGGGACTCGACGCCGCCATCCTCATGCACCCGAAGGTCTGGGAGGCCTCGGGCCACGTGTCGGGGTTCACGGACCCGCTGGTCGACTGCAAGCAGTGCAAGAACCGCTTCCGGGCCGACGATCCCGCCATCAAGGGAACCCCAGGGACGCCGGATGCCCAGTGCCCGGTGTGCGGCACCAAAGGGTCGCTCACCGAGCCACGGCTGTTCAACCTCATGTTCAAGACGTTCATGGGACCGGTCGAGGAATCGGCCGCCGTGGTGTATCTCCGGCCGGAGACGGCGCAGGGCATCTACGTCAACTACCTCAACGTGCTTCAAGCCTCGCGGCAGAAGATGCCGTTCGGCATCGCCCAGATCGGCAAGGCGTTCCGCAACGAGATCACGCCCGGGAACTTCATCTTCCGGACCCGCGAGTTCGAGCAGATGGAGATGCAGTTCTTCGTGAAGCCCGGCAACGACGAGGAGTGGTTCGAGCACTGGCGCGACGGCGCATGGCCTGGTACCACGACCTCGGCCTCACGCCCGACAAGCTCCGCTTGCACGAGCATACGCCAGACGAGCTCGCCCACTACGCCAAGGCTGCGTACGACATCGAGTACGAGTTCCCCTTCGGCTGGAACGAGTTCGAGGGCATCCACAACCGGACCGACTTCGACCTGAAGGCGCATCAGGAGCACTCGGGCAAGAAGCTCGAGTACTTCGACCAAGCGGCCAACGAACGCTACATCCCCTACATCATCGAGACGTCGGCCGGCGCCGACCGCGTCGCGCTGATCGTCCTGGTCGACGCGTATCGTGAAGAGGAAGTGAAGGGCGAGAAGCGCGTGGTCCTGGGACTCCACCCCGGGCTCGCCCCGATCAAGGCCGGGGTGTTCCCGCTGGTGAAGAAGGACGGGATGCCGGAAATCGCGGAACGGCTCTACGACGATCTCCAGCGGACACTGCCCGCATTCTACGACGACAGCGGGGCCATCGGCCGGCGCTATCGGCGACAGGATGAGGCGGGCACCCCGTATTGCATCACGATCGACGGGCAGACCATGGACGACCAGACCGTGACCGTCCGCGACCGCGACACCATGGAACAGGAGCGGGTCGCGCTCGATCGGGTGGTGGAGTGGGTGAAGGGGAAGGTGGGAGGTAGCTTGGTCGATACCAAATAAAAACAATCAGCTAATGGCTATTAGCTATTAGTCGGGTGCGATTATCTTGCTGCTGAATAGCCAATAGCCAATAGCCAATAGCCAATAGCCAATAGCCAATAGCCAATGGCCCTTTTACCGGAGGGCAGACCGTTGCGCAACCCAAAACAAAGATCCATCGGCTCGCGATCGCTGAGGCCCGAGAGCCTCATGATGAGTTATGGATTCGATCCGCGTCTTTCCGAAGGGGCACTCAAGTGCCCCATTTTCCAAAACTCCACCTTCGTGTTCGAGTCGGCCGAGGCGGGCAAGGCCTTCTTCGAGCTGGCCTATGGGCTTCGGGAGCTGGGCCCGGGCGAGGAGCCGGGCCTCATCTACAGCCGGCTCAACAATCCGGATCTCGAGATTCTGGAAGATCGGCTCACGCTGTGGGACGAGGCGGAGGCCGCGATCACCTTCGAGAGCGGGATGGCCGCCATCGCCACCAGCCTTCTCGCCTACTGCCGCCCGGGAGATGTGTTGGTCCACAGCGAGCCGCTCTACGGCGGGAGCGAGTACCTGATCACCCAGGTCCTGCCCGAGTTCGGCATCGAGCCGGTCGGATTCCAGGCCGGCATTCCCGCTGCGACATTGGCACCCGAGATCACCAAACGCGTCGCTGGTCGCAAGGTGGCGGCGGCCCTGATCGAAACACCAGCCAATCCCACCAACGCCCTGGTCGACATCCAGGGCATGTCCGACCTGATCCACGGCATGGGGACGGGCGAGCAACGCCCCGTCGTGATGTTGGACAACACCTTCCTGGGCCCGCTCTGGCAGCACCCGCTCGAGCACGGCGCCGATGTGGTGATCTACTCGGCCACCAAGTTCATCGGCGGCCATAGCGACCTGATCGCAGGCGCGTGCCTGGGCTCGACCGAGATGCTCCAACCGATCCGCGTGCTCCGCACGTTCATGGGCACCATGGCCGGGCCGTGGACCGGCTGGCTGCTGCATGCGGAGCCTCGAGACGCTCAAGATGCGGATGACCGCCGCCGATGAAGAACGCCCGCTACGTGGCCGACTTCCTGGACGATCACCCCAAGGTGACCTCGGTGTACTACCTCGGCCTCCTCAGGGAGAGCGACCCGATGTTCGAGGTGTACCGTCGCCAGTGCGTCGGGCCCGGCTCGCTGATCGCGTTCGAGGTCGAAGGACGGGGAGGCCGGCGCCTTCCGCTTCCTGAACGCGCTCCAGCTGGTGAAGCTGGCCGTGAGCCTGGGCGGCACCGAGTCGCTGGCGGAACACCCCGGCACCATGACCCACGCCGACGTGCCCCCGGAGGATCAACTGCGGATGGGCGTCACGCCGGCCATGGTTCGCATGTCGGTGGGGGTGGAGCACTACAGCGATATCTTGGCAGATTTGGAGCAAGCGCTGGAGGCAGTCTGATAGGAGGTAGGAGTGTAGGGGAGTAGGACGCTTGTAACTACCTTCCCACTTTCCTACCACCTACCTACTAGCCACGTGATCCTCACCGAATTCGAAGCCCTGGTCACTCGCCTCACCAAGGCCATTCCTCCTGACTACCTCAGGGGCGTGGCCGACATTACCGTCTCGCCCCGGGCGGTGCCCCATCCGGAGAGCCCCGACGTGTTCACCATGGGCGAGTGCGTGCCGCTGCTGGTGGTGATGGAGGATGACGAAGACGCGGACAGCAGCCGGATTGTGCTGTACCACGGTTCGTTTGCGGCCCTGGCCCAGTTGAACCCGGAATTCGATTGGGAAGAAGAGGCGTGGGAGACGCTGACCCACGAGCTGCGTCATCATCTGGAACGACGCGCCGGAGAATACGGACTCGAGACCTATGACTGGGCCGCGGACCAGAATTTCGCTCGGCGCGACGGCCAGTTGTTTGATCCCGGGTTCTACTTGGACGGGGAGCAACTCGCGCCCGGTGTGTACGAAGTCGAAGGCGACATCTTCATAGACCAGCGCGTGTCCGACCTGCCGGATCAGATCGAGTTCGAGTGGCAGGGAAGGGAGTACCGTGTCGTGCCGCCGGTCGATATGACGCTGCCCGCGTTCCTTACCATACTGGTGGGCGAGGCGAGGGCGGAGGATGGCGACCTGATCCTGGTACTCCGCCGCCGCCCGGGGCTCCGCTCGTTTCTCAGGCCGAGCGAGCCGTATGAGGCGGCTGTGGGAGCTGTTGAGCAGGGGTGAGCGCTACTAGCTACTAGCTATTAGTCGACAGTATTAGCTTCTCGCATAGCCAATAGCCAATAGCCAATAGCCAATAGCCAATAGCCAATAGCCAATAGCCAATAGCCAATAGCCAATAGCCAATAGCCAATAGCCAATAGCCCCATGCCAACATCTCGTCCCATCATCGAATGCGTCCCCAACTTTTCCGAGGGGCGCGACTTGGACCTGATCCGCCAGATCACGGACCAGGTCGAGACGGTCGATGGTGCGAGGCTGCTCGACGTGGACCCCGGCGCCGCCACCAACCGGACCGTGGTCACCATCGCGGGGCCTCCCGATGCGGTGGTCGAGGCGGCCTTCCGTGCCGTGGCTCGGGCCACCGAGCTGATCGACATGACGAAGCACAAGGGCGAGCATCCGCGCTTCGGTGCGACCGACGTGTGCCCGCTGGTGCCGGTGTCGGGCATCTCGATGGATGAGACAGTCGTCTATGCTCGCGCGTTGGCCAAGCGGCTCGGCGAGGAGTTGGGGCTCACCATTTACTGCTACGAGCACGCGGCCCTTACGCCGGACCGGAGGAACCTGGCCACGGTGCGCGCCGGTGAGTACGAGGGCCTGGCCCAGAAGCTCAGCGATCCCAACTGGAAGCCCGATCTCGGCCCTGCCACATTCAATCCCAAGTCCGGCGCCACGGCCGTCGGTGCGCGGAACTTCTTGATCGCCTACAACGTGAACCTGAACACTACCTCGAGCCGGCGGGCCAATGCGGTCGCGTTCGACGTGCGCGAAAAGGGACGCGTCAAGACGGTGGATGGGAAGCCGGCTTCCGCCCCGGTACTCGATGCCCAGGGCGAGAGGGTCTGGACGCCCGGGACGCTCGAGGGGGTCAAGGCCATCGGTTGGTACATCGAGGAGTATGGCATCGCCCAGATCTCGATGAACCTGACCGATATCGACACGACGCCCATGCACGTGGCCTTCGACGAGGCAAGCGCCAAGGCCGCGGCGCGCGGGCTCCGGGTCACGGGCTCGGAGATCGTTGGCCTAGTGCCGCTCCGTGCGATGCTCGATGCCGGCAGATATTATCTCAAGAAGCAACACCGCTCGCTGGGTGTCTCGGACGGCGAGCTGATCAAGATCGCCGTCAAGTCGCTCGGCCTCGACGACCTGGGTCCCTTCAAGCCGGAGGAGAAGATCATCGAATACCTGCTCGCCGATTCGGACCGGAAGCTGCTGGTGGATCTCCCGGTCGCGGCCTTCGTGGAAGAAACCGCCTCGGAATCACCCGCCCCGGGTGGCGGCTCGGTCTCAGCCACCGTGGGCGCGCTGGGTGCCGCGCTGGGCACGATGGTGGCCAACCTGTCGTCCCACAAGCGTGGTTGGGACGAGCGCTGGGAAGAGTTCTCCAATTGGGCGGTCAAGGGGAAGGCACACCATGAGGAGCTGGTCCGCCTGGTCGACCAGGATACCGAAGCGTTCAACGCCGTCCTGGCAGCCATGCGGCTACCCAAGACCACGGACGCGGAACGGGCCGAGCGAAGCGCCGCTATCCGGGATGCCACCGTGGGTGCCATTCGAGTGCCATTCCGCATCATGGAGCAGGCGCTCGAGTCGATGAATCTGCTCGAGGCCATGGCACGCGAGGGCCTGCCCGCATCGGTTTCGGATGCCGGCGTCGGCGCCATCTGCGCCCGGGCCGCGGTGATGGGCGCGTTCCTGAATGTCCGAATCAACGCCAAGAACTTGGCAGACCACGAAACAATCAAGGATCTTCTCGCGCGCGGCCAGCGGATCCAGGCGGAAGCCATCGAGCGAGAGGCGAAGATCTTGGAGATAGTGGAGGGGAAGCTCTGAAGGGAGCAGGGAGCAGGGAGCAGGGTGTCGGGAGTAGGCTGCGAAGGAGTAAGGAGTAAGGAGTGAGGAGTGAGGGTTGCCTCATCATGTCATCCCGAGGGCGCGTTAGCGCCAGAGGGATCTCGCTGGTTTGTGCTCCTGGCTGGCGGATGCGCATGTCGGTCCACTGGGTCAGGTGAGGAAGATCCCTCGCTGCGCTCGGGATGACAGATGGGGCGGAAGGTCGGAGTTCGATTGTCTTTCCCGCTTTCCAATTCTTGGGTGAGGAGCATGCATGAGACGTTTGTTCGCGGTGGGATTGGTATTGCTCAGCACGACGTCACTTCGGGCGCAGACCGGGGAGTCCGATTATCTCGTGGGCGTGGTCAGCGAATCGGGTGATATGGTCACCTGGATTCGGCCCGGCGTGGACGCGCTCACGCTGGACCGGACGGTGCCGCTTGGCATCATGCCGGCCGACATCGACGGGCCACACAACCTGGCCGTCTCGCCCGACAACCGGTTCTACTACGTGACCATCGCCCACGGGCAGCCCTTCGGCACCCTCTGGAAGATGGACGCGACGGCGGACACGCTGATCGGGCGGGCAACGGTCGAGATGTTCCCGACGACCATCGCCCTGACCCCGGACGGTGGCTTTGCCTTCGTGGCTAATTCCGATTTCCATGGTGATCACCCACGCCTGAACGCCGTCTCGGTCGTGTACACGCCGTCGATGACCAAGATCACCGACCTCATGCTCTGCGACATGCCGCACGGGGTGAAGGCCAATCACGCGGGCACGCGGGTATACGTCTCATGCATGCACTCGGACGAGATCGTCGAGCTCGATGTCTCGACCTTCGACGTGCTCCGCCGTGCGAAAGTGGGCGGGGGTCATGCGATGGCGAGTGGAGCCGGCGAACACACCGGGCTCGAGAACGAATGCGCCGCCACGTTCGTCTCGGTGTCCTCCGACGATCGTACGCTCTACGTGGCCTGTAACAAGAAGGGCACGCTCCAGGTGTGGGACGCCGCCTCGCTCACGCTGACGCGAGAGATCCACGTAGGGAAGGGGGCTTACAATGTCGAGCCCTCGCCCGACGGGCGCTACGTCATCGTCACCAACAAGAAAGAACAGAGCGTGAGCATGCTCGACGCGGTAACGCTGGAGGAGCTGGCCCGGATCCCGACCTCTAAGCCGATCGTGCATGGGGTCGCATACTCCCCAGACCATCGCTACGCCTATATTTCGTGCGAGTCCATCGGGTCCGATCCCGGCGCGGTCGACATGATCGATCTTGCGTCTCGCACCGTGGTCGCGAGCATTGCAATACCGGCTCAGCCAACCGGCGTCGCCATCTGGCGGCGCTGACATCATTCAGGAACCGACATCATGGTCTATGAGAGACATACCCCGTTGAGTAGCGCCCAAGTTATCGAACGGGCCAAGGAGTTCTTCGCCGAGAGGGTGCCGCACAATGCCGCCTACCCTGAAGAGGAAGGGCCGACCTACTTGACGCTTCGCGGCCAGGGAGGCGAGGAGATCGCCATCGCCGCAATAGAGGACCAGGCTCGGGGCGAGACCTACGTCCGCGCGTCGACCCTCCTGTTCGACCAGGCGCTCGACCGGTTCCTATCGACGCTGCCCGCGGCCGGGGAAACGGTCCAATGAGCGGCGACACGATGCTGGTCCGCATCATGGTCCATGAGGCATGGGACGAGGTCGAGCTCGATCTCTCGGCCGCGACCTCGGTGACGGCGGCAAAACAGCGGGCGCTCGAGCTGACTCATGTGGACCAGCCGGCCGACATCTTCGAGGTCAAGTATCGCGGCGGCTCGATCCTGGACGAGAGCGTCTCCCTGCGCGACGCTGGTGTGGTCCCGAATGCCGGGTTGATCGTGTTACGCCGGCGCCGGAGTCCGGTCCGCTGACCGCTGGTGCTGGCATGACGCGCGCCCATCCCGCCTCCCGGCCGCTCACCCTCCTGGCCTTCGGTTTCCTGCTGATCGACGCCATTCTGCTCACGCTGGCAGGGCTCTGGAGCCACCGCGGAGCGCTCCTGGTGTTGGGCGCCGTGTTCGGCCTGGCGGCCGCCGGTGTCCTCGTCTATTGGCGGGCCCATCAGAAGCGGCTGGCGGATATTGCGGAGGCGCGGCGAGAATTGAAGGCAGAAGCGGAGGCACTCCGCGACCTAGTCAACGACAAGTGATGCCGTGAGCCCTTCACCCGTACCCGTCTACACCCATCCCGATTGTCTCCGGCACGATCCCGCACCCGACCAGCCCGAGACCCCGACCCGCCTGGCCACCATCCTGCGGCGCCTCGAATCCGACCTCGCGGCCGACGTACGTCATGCGGCACCGGCCGGCATCGAGCCGCTGCTCGCCGTGCATCCCGCGGACTACCTCGAGCGGCTCCGCACGCTGAGCGCGGAGGGCGGGGCTATGCTTACGTGGGACACCTTCGTCGATTCGGCTAGCTGGGACGCCGTTCTGGGCGCGACTGGCTGTGTCATGGCTGCCGTGGACCATGCCCAGAAGGGGCTCGGCAATGCGTTCTGCGCCATCCGGCCGCCGGGACATCATGCCCTGGCCACGACCGCGATGGGGTTCTGCCTGGTGAACAACGTGGTGGTCGGCGCGCGCCGAGCCCAGGCCGCCGGCTGCGAGCGGCCGTTGATCATTGATTGGGACGTGCATCACGGCAACGGCACTCAGGCGCTGGTGGAGCGTGACGAGACCATCCGGTACATCTCGCTGCACCAGCATCCGCTCTATCCCGGCACCGGCATGGCCGAGGAGCGCGGTGTCGGCAACATCTTCAACCTGCCGCGCCCGCCCGGCTTGTCGGCCGCCCAGTATGTGGGCGACCTGTGGGACGCGATCGTCCGCGCCACCGACGGCTGGGACCCGGACATGCTGTTCATCAGTGCCGGATTCGACGCCATGGAAGGGGATCCGCTGGGTGGATTTACCCTGATACCGCAGAACTACGCCGACCTGACGACCCGGCTCCGCGAACGACTGCCCAACGTCCCAATCGTGAGCCTGCTCGAAGGCGGCTACAACCCGGCGGTGATGGCGGAGGGTGTAGCCGCTCACATAGCGGCGCTCGGTTAGGGGTATACTACGGCGGATCGGCGGATCGGCGGATAGCGGCGCTCGGCTAGGGGGCGTATCTACGGCGGCGGGCGGATGGGCGGTTCGAACAACGATAGGCATGAGCGATCCGCCGAACCGCCCGTTCCTCTCCTCATTCCTCACTCCTTACTCTTCACTCCTTACTGCCGATGCGACTAGAAGCCGAAATCCTGAATCTCCGCACCAAGCATCCCTTCGTCATCGCCCGCGGCGGGAAGAGCGACTACCCCAATGTGTGGATCCGCCTGATCGACGACGACGGCGTCGAGGGCTGGGGCGAGGCGACGCCCAGCGCCTACTACGGCGAGACGGCGCAGACGGTGCTTGCCGCACTCGAGAAGTACGCGACCGCGCTGCCCAAGGACCCGATGAACCTCGAGGAAGCCGAGCGGGCTATCGAGGCGGTGCAGCGGCACAACCCCTCCGCCCGGGCCGGCCTTTCGGGGGCGTTGCACGATCTGGTGGGCAAGCGGCTGGGCATTCCGGTGTATCAATTGTGGGGACTCGATCCCGCGAAGGCGCCCCAATCGACCTTCACCATCGGGATCGATACGACCGACATGATGCGGCAGAAGGTTCTCGAGGCCGAGCAATATCCCATCCTCAAGATCAAACTCGGGGCGGGGAAGGCGCGCGATATCGAGATCCTCGAGACCATCCGGAGTGCGACCGACAAGGAACTCCGCGTCGACGCCAACGCCGCCTGGACCGTCAAGAATGCGATCCAGATGCTGCCGGTGTTGCAGGAGTTTGGTGTGACCGTGTTGGAGCAGCCCCTGGCGCCGCACGATCTCGAGGGCTTCTCGCTGCTGCGCCATCACTCGACCATCCCGATTTTTGCTGACGAGAGCTGCTTGGTGGCGACCGACGTGCCGAAGTTGGTGGGCCGGGTGGACGGCGTGAACATCAAGCTGGCCAAGTGCGGCAGCCTGCGTGAGGCCATCCGCATCATTCACGTGGCGCGGGCCAACGCGATGATGGTGATGGTCGGGTGCATGATGGAGAGTTCGATCGGCATCACCTCGGCGGCGCACTTCACCCCGCTGGTCGACATCGTCGACCTGGACGGCGCCGCACTGCTCGCTCACGATCCCTTCATCGGCGCCAACATCGACGGCGGCCAGGTCACGCTTCCCACCGGACCGGGCCTCGGCCTGTCGCGGCGATGACCGCTCCGCGGCGTTGGCGGAGGCTGTCTGGAACCGCGCCACGAGAGGACACGAAGCACCTGCTACGCCCCAGGTGGATTTCAGCCAGCACGCGCTGATCGAAGCGTCGAGTGCTGGCCCAATCGGCGACGAGATTCGTATCGACAGCCTTGGAACTCAGGGCCAGGACATCATTGCGGTCGTTTGGACTGTGAGGTTCTGCTCGCCATTCAGGACGGAGGTAGCCCCAGTGGACATGGTACTGTACGGTAAGCTCCCCTATCGCGTAGACAGTTGAAGGTGGACTTTCGGATGCCCGGTTGGAAGGGAGCGAGGCATGCGGAAGAGCCGATTCACGGAGGCCCAGATCGTCGCGGTATTGAAGGAGGGGGAGGCTGGGGTGCCGGTGGCCGAGATCATCCGGAAGCATGGCATCAGTCGGAACACCTACTTCAACTGGAAGGCCCGGTATGGCGGGGCGACGACCCACGAGCTACGGCGCTTGCGGGAGTTGGAGGTGGAGAACGCGAAGCTGAAGCGGATGTACGCCGAACTGGCGCTGGAAAACGCTGCGATCAAAGATGTGCTCAACCGAAAGTCGTGACGCCGTCCGCGAAGCGGCAGGCGATCGAGGCCCAGTTGGTGGGGGCCCAGCCGGATCTCGGTGGTGCGGGCCTGTCGACTGGTGCGGTTGGCGCGGGCGGCCTGGTACCGGCCGCCAGTCCCTGCCCTCGAGCGCGACGCCGCCGTGGTGGCGGCCCTCACGGCCGTGGTGGCGCAGCACGGGCGGTGGGGCTTCTGGAAGTGTTACGCCTGGCTGCGCAACCAGGGGCACCCGTGGAATCACAAGCGGGTGCATCGCGTGTACTGCGCCTTGCGGCTCAACCGGGCGCGCCGGACGAAGCGGCGGGTGCCGCGGCGGCCGGGCGTGCCCCTCATGGCCCCACCAACGCTGAACCGGACGTGGGCGCTGGACTTCATGCGGGACACGCTCTACGACGGGCGCGTCTTCCGGATCCTCACTGTGCTGGATCACGGCAACCGGGAGGCCTTGGCGATCGAGCCTGGCTTCTCGCTGCCCAGCCGCCGCGTACAGGCGGCGCTGGACGAGCTGATCACGCGGCACGGGCCCCCGGCCGCCCTGCGGATGGACAACGGACCGGAGTTCATCGCGGTGACGTTGGCGGCCTGGGCCGAGGCTCGCGGTATCGTCCTCGACTTCATTCAACCCGGCAAGCCCGCGCAGAACGCCTTCATCGAGCGCTTCAACCAGAGCTATCGGGCCGAAGTGCTCGACGCCCACGTCTTCACCTCGCTGGCCGAGGTCCGGGCCATCAGCGAGACCTGGCGGGGGCAATACAACATGGAGCGGCCCCACGACAGCCTCGGGCGGGTGCCGCCCCTCACGTTTCTCCCGAGGCCCACGAGCATCCTGGAGTACCAGCTTCAAGTGTCTGCGTAGCGGGGAAGCTTACCGAGGCAGCGCTCACCACCGCGATTCTCTCTTCATCAGTCCGAATTTCTGTCCTCCACTGTGTCGAGCTAGGGTTTTCCCTAGCAGTTCTTCATATCTACTAGGGTTTTCCCTAGTAGTCCATTCAAAGTCGACTCTCGTGGAGATCTTCGGCGCTTGACGTGGCTCCGCGTGCAGGCCATATGATGTTCACATCCCCAGTTTAGAGTTGGTTGAGAGTTGGTTGATACCTTGGCTGTGGTCTGTGTCGCACACACGTGTTCGTACCTTGGAATCCGTTCTAGGCCGGAGAGACTCCATGCATTCACGATCCCCTCATCGGCTCGTCTTGCTCAGTCTGACTGTGCTGGCAATCGCTGCGTGTCGCGATGAATTCGAACCCTCTACGCATAACGACATTCCGGGGGTTGCCTTCGCGGCAGTGGCTACGAGTGACACTGCGTTCGCGAGCATGGACACCTATATCAACGAAGGGAAGCCCGACGAGAATTTCGGAAACCTGCATAGGCTCCGTCTCCGTAAGGCTGGCCGCAACCGGGCGCTGGTCCTTTTCGACCAGGCGGCGATCCAGGCCGCCGTCGGGACCGGTACCCTCGTATCGGCGACGCTCGAGCTGACTATCAGGTCGGACAAGAACGACGACTGGCCACCTTCCGGGGGTACGATCGACATCCACCGCATGAACCAGAGTTGGGCAGAGCTGGGAGCGACATGGCATTGTGCTGCGGACTCTGATGTCACGAATAGCCAGCCGGATTGCCCCGCTACCTCCTGGGACATGGCCGGAGCTCCCCCATGGGAACCCTCGGTAACCGCCCAGGCGCTGATCACGAATGGTCAGACAGGGGTCGTATCGTTTGAGGTAACGCAGGATGTAGCGGCTTTCCTCAGTGGAACGGCCAACCACGGCTGGATCGTCAAGAAGGCCGACGAGAGCCAGTCTGGGACCGTTCTCTTCCACTCTCGGGACGTCAATCAACCGAGCAACACACCGCCAGCGCTCATTCTGACGGTGGCGGCCTCCACAGTGCCGCCGCAGGCGCCGGACACTTTGCCCGCCTGGGTGTACAGCGACACCAACGTCGTGTCGAACTCCACCGCCATTCCAGCACCATTTCTCAAGAACATTGTAATCGTGGAGTTTTTCCCGTCTGCCACGCAGGCGGACCGTGAAGCGGCCGTGGCGCTGGTGGGCGGAATTGCCGTGGGAGGCTACCGTCCCTCCCAAGGTGAGGGAGACTACTACATCCAGATCGCCGACACCGCGGCCGGCCAAGGGCTCATCGACGCGGTCGACCAGCTCCAGCAACTTCCCCAAGTTCTTCTGGCCACGTACGAAGTAGCGGTTGACTTTCACTGGCGAAAGCCCAACGACGGCGCGCAGTGGCAGAGCTGGAAGCTTTCCCCAGATTCGGCGTCCTCCGCGAGCATGATGTGGGCCCTGGAGGCGATAGCGGCACCCCTCGCGTGGGGGTGTAGTGTGGGAGATTCCTCGACGGTCGTCGCGGTGGTCGATGGTGGTTTCAAGGCTGGTCTGCCCGACCTCGGTAACCTGAGCATCATGACGCCCGGGGTCACCTCCGCAGGGGAGCACGGAGTGAATGTCTCTAGTGCGCTCGGTGCGACAGGAAACAATGACTCCCTCATGACAGGGATGATGTGGAAGGGTGACGTGCGCGGCTACGATTTCGGGTACATCAGCCAAGGACCTAATTCCCTCGCCTGGACCAGGTTGGCGATGCAGCAGCTCCAGCAGGCAGGGAGGGATGGTGCAAAGATCATCAACCTTTCGTTGGGCAAGGACTGGAACCCCAACGTGACGTTAACCCCCCAGAGGAATCTTCTCTTAACCGTGTACGGCAACAACTTAGAACTTGCTCTCTTGTCCCTTCAGTTGCAGGGCCATGAACCGTTAGTTGTCGTCTCTGCCGGGAACGACCGGGTCGATGCGGCCTTTAGTGGGTTCCCCAGAGCGAATGCGGTAGGTCGATTGTCTGCTAACCGCATTCTCGTTGTGGGAGGCAGCGACGATCAGAGAAACTTCTATGTAGACGCCCAGGGGGGGTCGAATGACGGGAACCTGGTGGATGTGGTCGCTCCAGGAAAGCAGGTTGTGTTTCTCGACAGCGTTGGTCAGCTCCAGAGCGACAATGGAACTTCATTTTCGGCTGCATATGTCAGCGGCATCGCCGGCCTGTTGCTCTCCTTTGACCCTACTCTTACGGCGGTTGAGCTTCATAACCTCATCATCGATGGCGCACAGCAAGGCAATCGAACGGTCCCAATCGGTGGAACCCACTACCTTGCCAACGCGTACGAGACCCTCAGGATGGCTGCGCGTCGGCCCGGTGCCCCCCTCTGCGGCAATCGGGTTTGGACCGTCGGCGGGCAGGTCTTCGCCGAACGGGTGCCCGGCGATCCTCCGGAGCCTCTGGCAACCCTGGCGGACACGCTGAGCGAGACACGCGTACATCACGGCGGACGCCGGATCGATCTCCGATCGTTCGGCGCGAGACACAGCCTCCTCTACAGCAACGGCACGTGGACGCCGGCTCCGGACCCGTCGATCCTGCCGGACGGGCTGCCGGGAGGGACGGCGTACTCGTGGCTCGCGATCTCCCACGGCTTCGACAGTATGGCTGTCCTGGAACCCTCTGGTGGCGCGGGGCCGGACATGGACGTCGGTATCTTCGACGTGTATTCGGGCAGCACCGTCCATCTCGCCACCGTACCGGCTGCCCTACCGCCATTATCCTCCTCGGCACAATGCATCCGTCTGCTTGCCCAGTTCACGAGCGACAGTGTCCCGGTCTTCACGGGGTACCGGTGCATTGACTCTGTTTTTGTGGGCACAGGCTATTCAGCAGGATTCACTCCTTCATTCTCGCCCTTCAGTGATTCCGTTTACGTGGCGGTGACCCTGTCCAGCTCGAGCACGACGAGCTCGGGGCCTCCAACGGCTCCCTGTCCGTGGTCCCAGCTGCAGAATGGACATGAGACACAACTGTGCACGTCATCGTACACGAGCACCAGTAATGGAGCGGTGAACACGGATTTCTGGGCAGTGCAGAAAAGGCAGAACGCGACGCCATCCCGCCTGCCATGGTCCATTCCAGGGTCGATTTCAGCTGGCGGTGTGGTCGGCATGGCCCTCAGCGAAGACGGAACACAAGGAGTATTCGACGTCTATGCTACCTCGAGCAGTACCACCTTCACCCCCCAGACGATCACGACGCAAGGTGGTACTACCATCAATGGTTTCTTCGTCAGCAGCTCTCAATCCTCCGAGAGCTGTGCGTATGCTTTCCTCGACCTCGCCAGCGGTCAGCCAACCCGCCAAGCAGTCGATCTGAGCGGAGCATGCGTCTTCACTGGTGGCGGAGGGACGATTTCGCCGCTGAGAGCGGGGCTGTCCAGGAACTGAGTCGAAGTGCATTACGGCGGGAACTGGGCTGCCACAAGCCCGCCTGATCGCGGGAGAGGCCAGATGGCTCCGAATGCCGGGAACGTCTACGAACCCAGTGGGTTCGGATCTCCGCCATTCACTCTCTGACAGCGTCAGCAGTGAGAGGTGCATGCTTCTGTGGCGATCCTGCGACTTACGAAAGCCGTGGGTCCATACTCCGGACTATGTAGCAATGCCGGAGCCCACTCGCTTGCCATGATGGCTGACGGAACTCCCGCCGACGCGCAACGATGGTATCTTTGAGACGAGCGCTTATTTCCCACTGGTTCCAAGTCAAGAGATGACCGGCCTAGTCTCAAACGCCTCGGAGGGACGTGTGGCAATCCGAACGACCCTAGAGTGCCTACCATCTGCGAACGCTGAGCCGAAGAGCGTCGCTGGAGTGGCGAGTTGTTGTCTGGGTGTCGCCGTTTTCTTGGGAGCTTGCGCAAGTCCTCAACCGGGTGATGGATGGCAGTCGCCCGAGCCGGTCACGAATGAACCGGTGCTGGCGCAGCCGGTGGACGCCGAGGCTCGGGTATACCGAAGCGGGAGTAGTGGAATGGGACCGCCTAGAAGGATCGTCGTGCGGGATAGCATGGAGTGGGATGCGGTTTGGGCCCGCGCCACGAGTAACTATGGTGCGCCACCGCTCAAGCCTCGCGTCGATTTCAGCCGCCACATGGTGCTGGTTGTGTCGAGCTATGGCTCACCACCCGACGAGATCCGGATTGACAGCCTTGCGGTGCGAGATCGCGACATTATTGCGGTCGTTTGGACCATGAGGTTGTGCTCACCCTTTATGAAGCGGGCAGCCCCGGTGGACATGGTCCTCGTGCCCCATACCACCGGAAAGGTGCGGTGGGTGGAGCGAGCGAACCGGCCCAACTGCCTGGAGTAACTTGAGCCTGAATGCCAGCTGGTCCTTCAGGCTGGCCGCGCGCCGGCTTGAGCGGGTCTCCCGGCCAATGAGTGCGAGCGCCGGAATGAGAGGCAAGTAGTGCATTCGAGACGCTTTCACGCACGAGTGGCCCAGCCATGACCGCTCCCGGGTATGCCGACGTAGCGCTCCCGCTCCCCATACCCGCGCCCTACACCTACCGCATTCCCGACACCCTTGGCGACCGGGTAACACCCGGCGCCAGGGTTGTGGTGCCGGTCAGGAGCCGCGAGGTGATCGGCGTCGTGGTCAAGGTCGATGTTTCAGAGCCTGAGGGCCAAGTCGAGCTGAAGTCGATCCTGGGCACGCCCGACCCCGAGCCGGCGCTCACGACCGAGCTGCTCGAGGTCGCCACCTGGATGGCCGGCTATTACGCGGCGCCTATCGGGTTGGCGCTCAAGGCGGTGTTGCCCGGTGGCATGTGGGGTGCGTCGAAGGTGATGCTTCGCGTGGTCGATTCATCGAGGGTGCCGGGCGGCTTCGGCGCCGAGTTGCTCAGGTGGGTGGAGGACAAGGGCGGCGAGGCATCGGTCAGTGCGGCGGCCAAGAAATTCAGGAAGCCGGTGTGGGACGCGGCCGACCGGCTGGCGCGGGTGGGTGCGGTGGAGCTTCGCGTCGAGCCGCCCAAGATTGGCGTCCGGCCCCAGACCGAGCGAGTGCTGGTGCTCGCGCCTGAGCAGCCGACACTCGTTGAGCGCCAGACGCTGTTCAAGGGGCGTCCCCGCCAGCGCCAACTGTACGAGGCGCTCGAGGAATTGGGCGGCTCTGCTCCCGTGCCTCACTTAAAGGAACGGCTCGGCTTCAGCGATGGTGTCATCAAGGCCCTGATGGGCCATGGGTTGAGTCGGGTGGAAGAGGTCGAGACCCTGCGCGACCCCTTCGCCGGTCAGGCAGGCGTCCCGCCACCGCCCGAGCCCACCGATGCACAGGTCGACGCGATCAGCAGACTCGAAACGTTGAGCCCCGGCGAGGGTGCGCTCTTGTTCGGCGTGACCGGAAGCGGCAAGACGCTGGTGTACTTGGAAGTGATCCGGCGAGCGCTCGAGCGGGGACGGGGGGCCATCGTGCTGGTGCCCGAGATCGGGTTGACGCCGCAAACCGTGAGTCGGGTGCGCGGCGTCTTCGGCGACAGGGTGGCGGTGCTCCATAGCGGGTTATCCGAGGGCGAGCGGGCCGACGCCTGGCGGGCACTCCGTCAGGGCGAACGGATGGTGGCGGTGGGCGCTCGATCGGCGGTCTTCGCGCCTGTCAGAGATCTCGGTGTTATCGTGATCGACGAGGAGCACGAGGCCACCTACAAGAACGGCGAGACGCCGAGGTACGATGCACGGCAGGTGGCAACGGTGCGCGCCCGGCTGGAAGGCGCGCGCTTGATCTATGGTAGCGCAACGCCCTCGCTCGATACTGCGGCAAGGTTAGACAAAGACCTGATACGGCTGAGCCTACCCGATCGGGTGGGTATGCGCCCCATGCCCGAGGTCAAGCTGATCGACTTGAAGCACGAGCCGCTAGTGAACGAGGCCCGCCCCATCCCGTGGAGCGAAGAGCTGGACCGGGCCGTGGTCCAGACCCTGGAGCGGGGCGAGCAGGCCATGCTGCTGCTCAACCGCCGCGGCTTCGCCTCGTTCTTGATTTGCCCCGACTGCGGCGAGGTGTGGATGTGCGGCCGCTGCAGCATCTCGCTCACCGTTCACACGGCACCTTCCACGCTGCGTTGTCACTATTGTGGCCGCGAGGAGCCGATCCCTTCCGAGTGCCCCCGGTGCAGCCACGCCATTCACCGGATGCGCGGCATTGGCACCCAACAACTCGAGCGCATGGTGACCGAGCGTTTCCCCAAGGCTCGGCTTGCCCGAATGGACTTGGACACCACCAGTACCAAGTGGTCGCACCACAAGATCCTCGGTGCCGTTGAGCGCGGCGAGGTGGACATCTTGCTCGGCACCCAGATGATCGCCAAGGGATTGGACTTCCCGAACGTGACGCTGGTCGGGCGTGGTCGACGCCGACACGGCCTTGTACCTACCAGATTTTCGCTCGGCCGAACGCACCTTTCAGCTGTTGGCGCAGGTGGCGGGACGAACCGGGCGGGGGCCGAAGGGCGGGCGGGTGCTGGTCCAGACCCGGCGGCCCGATCATCATGCGTTACGATACACGGTCGACCACGACGTCGAGGGCTTCCTGGCCGAGGAGCTGGAGACCCGGAAGAGCCCACCGTATCCACCGGAGGTGGCGCTGGCCAACGTGCTGATGTCCGGCACCAATGACGTAGCGGTGGGGCGCGAGGCCGCGCGGGTGGCCGACTGGTCGGCTGCGCTGGTGCAGCAGCAGGACCTGCCCGTCACGGTGCTAGGCCCCGCGCCCGCGCCGTTGGCCAAGATCAAGGACCGGTGGCGCTGGCACGTGGTGTGGAAGGGAGACTCTCAGGCGATTGGGCGGGTGGTGCGGTATGCGGCGGAGCGGCTGGCGGGGAAGGGTGGGGTGCGGGTGGTGATCGACCGGGATCCGGTGAGTTTGTTGTAGGTTTGCAGGTTGCGCGTCTAAGGATTGTGCAACCAAGGGAGTGGACCGCTAAACGGCTAGGGTTTTCACTAGCCTAGAGAATCACACTTGACCCATCCTAGCCAACCTCCGATGCGGGCCTAGCGCGAGCGCGTGCTCTGTCCCCCGGTTCATGCGACACTTAGGGGTCTAGCAGCTGTGCCTCTTTCGGGGTCCGTTCGCGCCGGTACTCCCGTGGCGCGCGGTGCCCCAGCGCCGAGTGCGGCGCATGTTCGTTGTAGTCCTCGAGCCATTGCGGGAGCTGTCCCAGCACCGCCGCCGCACTCGAGCAGTCGGCCCCGTCCACATAATCCCGCTTCAGCGTATGCACAAACGCCTCGCTCATCCCATTGGACTGCGGGCTATAGGCCGGCGTCGTGATCGGGTGCAGGTTCAAGCGTTCCGCTTCCCACTCCGTCGCGAGGGCGGTGTAGATGCTGCCGTTGTCGCTCAGCCACTGGATCGGCTCAGCTCGGCAGTAGGAGACTCGGTTTGAGAAGATATCCCACACGCGTGCGGCAGGCCGCACACGCCACCTTTGCGCTATGCATTGCCGCCTGCACCGAACCCCCCGCCATCACCCCTGAGATCATCATCTCCTCGGTCGACACGCTAGTTCGTATGGAGACGGAGCTTTTCGACCGGGCGTCCGAGGTCACGCTGGGGTCGGATGGCCTTCTGTTCGTCACTGATGTCGGCGCGTCGCGCATCTTCGTGTTCGATACTACGGGGCAGCCGGTGCGTGAGATCGGGCGGGTCGGCGCGGGGCCGGAGGAGTTCCAAGTGCCTCGGTCGCTTACGCCGATCGGAGACACGTTGTTCATCGTGGACGGCATGAACGGTCGGCTCCAGCTGGTGACGTCGGCCGGCGTGTTCCTCGGCACGTCTCTCCTGCCGCCCATCACCTTTAGTGGAGCCGTGGCCCTGGCTTCGAGAGACGGCGGCAGGCCTCACATGCTGGTCAGCACCGGCGGTCACGACAGCTCGCTCGCGGTGCTACTTGATCCGGCCGGTACGGAAGTGCGTCGCTTGGGTCAGCCTCCAGCCGCAGTGCCGGAAATGACCGACTTCGTCGCGGTGAAGCGGGAGATTGCAGACGGGAAGGTGCCCGCCATGTTCCGCTCGATCGTTGTGCCGGCCCTCGCGTCCGACCTGAGCGCCTGGTTGGTCTTGGCGGGAGAAGGTGAGGTACAGCGGTACAGCAGCACGGGCGAGCTCCTCTGGACCGCACCGATTGAAGATCCCGGGTTCGAGTTGATCAAGGACCGCTTCTTCGAGCAGAACCGCGCCGACCCCGACCCCAGCCGTCTCTATTCGCTCAGCTATGTGACCGCAGCTCGGCAGCAGGGCCAGAACCTCTGGCTCCTGTTGCGGATGCCGGAGGACGAGGGCGCGCGATTGATTGTTCTCGGCCCGGACGGCTCGATCCGCTCTCGTATCCAGGTGCCTGGGGCCATCGGCGTCCGGTCGTTCGACGTCGATCCCCAGAGCCGGTCACTCTACCTGATGGCGTACTACGACGGTACGCTCCTCCGCGCCCGGCTTCCCGGGGAGGGAGGAAGGAGTGAGGAGTAAGGAGTGAAGAGTGAGAGGGACCGATAGCCGTTAGCTGATAGCCGATAGCCTCCCTTCTCCGATCACACCAATCGCAATTCGGCCGGCTCCACCCTTGACCCAGCGCCTCGGTCGCTGCATTACCAATCACAATCTCAATTTCATGGGTTCGCCGAGGGGGTCCGCGTGAAGTTCCCGTCCATGTTCGCCGTTCTCGCCCTTGTTCTCTTCTCCTTCTCATCTCCGACCATCGTCAACGCACAGTCTTCCGCCTGCCGCGACTGTCACGGGCAGGGCACGCCCGGCATCGTAGCCGATTGGGAGGCCAGCAAGCACGGCGCCCGCGGCGTCGATTGTGCCGTCTGTCACGGCAGCGAGCACAATTCGGCCGAGACGGTCGCGTTGGCCAAGATCCCCACCCCGGAGACTTGTGCCATCTGTCACGCCGATCGGGTCGCACAGTTCAAGAGCGGCAAGCATGCTGCCGCCTGGGCCGCCTTGAACGCGATGCCCACCACCCACTGGCAGCCGATGGCGCTGATGCGAGGGCATGAAGGGATGCGGCGGGTGCCACAAGATCGGGACTGAAGACCGAGGCGAGATCCGACGCTCAAGGAAGAGGGCGGTGGATTCGGGGTGGCCTCGTGCGACGCCTGCCACACCCGGCAACTCTTCTCGGTGAAGGAAGCCAGGCAGCCCCAGGCCTGCCAGACCTGTCACATGGGCTTCGACCACCCGCAGTGGGAGATGTACTCGGGCTCGAAGCACGGGGTACGTGCTCTGCTCAAGCAGATCGGCATCCTGCCCGAGACGGCCGCCGCTCCGACCTGCCAGACATGCCACATGCAGGAGGGGAACCACGAGGTCCGGACCGCGTGGGGGTTCCTGGCCGTGCGGCTCCCCATGCCCGACGACCAGCAGTGGGCCGCCGACCGCGCCACCATTCTCCAAGGCGCTGGGCGTGCTCGATCCCGACGGCAACCCGACCGCGCGGCTCGACGTGGTGAAGGCGGCCGACGTGGCTCGGCTGACCCAGGAGGACTGGCAGCGGCGAGCGCGACAAGATGCTCGCCACCTGCGGCCAGTGCCACTCGGCCAACTTCGCCAAGGGCGAGCTGGACAAGGGCGACGACATGATCCGCGAGGCCGACCGTCTGATGGCCGAGGCGATCCGGATCGTAGCCGGGCTCTACAAGGATGGCCTACTCGAGAAGCCCGAGGCCTACGCCTACGCCTTCCCCGATCTCCTGACCTTCCACGACGCGGCGACCACGATCGAGCAGAAGCTGTTCGTGATGTTTCTCGAGCACCGCATGCGCACGTTCCAAGGCACGTTCCACGCGAGTCCCGACTACGCGCTCTGGTACGGCTGGAGCGAGATGGTGCGCGACCTGACGGAGATCAAGGAGCTGGCGGAGGAGATGCGGGAGACGTGGGGAGTGAGGGAGTAAGGAGTGAGGAGGACCAATAGCCAATTGCCAATAGCAGGGTGGTGGGTTGGAGGGGCCCGCACGGCCCCCGTCGCTTTAGCGACAGCAGCCGAGTCTCGACCGGAGGAAGTCCTTTAGGGCGGCTTTAGCCGAGGGCTCCCGATGCCGAATCCTCTCAAGAGCGATGCCGGGGTGTCACGAGCACTAGGGTTTTCCCTACTGCTGCAAGTCAAGGAGAGACAGCGCACGGCGAAAGCACTAACACCGAGAGTTTCTTCGCCTTCCTTTCACGGGTCCTTCATGAGCCCGATGGAATTCTGGCCTGAACCGAACCCACTCGTATGCAGCCACTTCCTGATCCTCCTCGCACCACCCGGTCCACCTTCGGCCGCGATCTCGCCCTCCTTCTCGGCATACCGGGCCTGCTGTTTGTCGCCCTGCTCTGGTGGTTGCAGCCCTGGCGGGGCTATGAGGTGTGGGAATCGGCCACTATCTTCGACCGCGTCGCCGGCAGTTGGGATTGGGAGCTTGCCGAGGATCAATGCGCGCATCCTCATATGATCACCTTCTCCCTCGATAGTTCGGTCATGATTCTCACCCATGCGTACCCCTGGATCGACTCCGCGGGGCAGGAGCACGCTGTCACCGAGTATGACATTCAGCAGTACAATCAATACATGATTCGGGTAGTAGTCCGAGGCGAAACACGACGCACTGATAGCGGTGAACCCGTCGCCCAAGATCTGGTTCTGTTCTCAGGTGATACCTACCGTTGGCACGATTCCCACCGGCCGCCGACCTCCGGATACACCGGACTGGCTGTGCGGTGCAGCGACGGCAAGAGAGTGATGCGGAGTGATTGAAAGGATAGGGAGTAGGGAGTATTGGTATGGTAAGGAGGGAGGGGCTGGGGCGGCAGGTAACCGTCGCTTCGAGGCCAGGCGGACGAGATCCTAGGGCGCTCCACGCCCTCGGGATGACAATCTCTTTCGGCGCCCAACCGCTCACCCCCGTGCAACCCTTGGACGCCCTACTGCATCTAAGGACGAATCGTGTCCGCTCAGGAGCCGCTTGGCCGGGTCCTGGCAGACTTCCCATGCCGTCTCCCAAGGTGCCACCATGAGCCGCGACTCCGCCCGTTCTCCCGCCTTCACGAAGACCCCTCGTCTTGGTGCGGGTCTCGTTCTTTCGCTGGTCTTCCTCGTCTCTGGTGCCGCGACCGCCGCGGCACAGGGTAACCCTGTCGCTGGACACTGGGAGGGCGCCCTGCGCTATCGGGGGGCGGACATGCCGATCCGCTTCCACGTGGAGTCCTCGGGTGATTCGCTGGTCGCAACGCTCGACATTCCGAGCCTGGTCATGGCGTGGGAGCCCGTGCCTACGACGCCTACGCGCTATGGCGTCTTGGTAGAGTTTCCCTTCGGTTTGGGCGCCCTGTCGGTTGAGCCCAAGGGCGATCGAGTGCGTGCCGAGAAGCAATTAGACGACGAAACGCTGGCCCTCGATCTCTGGCGGGCTCAGTCGCCGCCGTCCACGCGGGAGGAGGTCGTGTTTCGGAGCGGCGAGGTGAGTCTTGTCGGCACGCTCGTGGTCCCCAACGGTAAGGGGCCGCATCCTGCGGTCGTGCTAGTCCATGGGTCCGGGCGCCAGGGTCAAAGCAACTGGGCGTATCGCTCGTGGGCCGACCTGTTCGTCCGGCAGGGACTTGCCGTGCTGTACTACGATAAGCGTGGTATCGGTGCCTCGGGAGGCGAATACGGTGCGGGTCTAAGCCGACTCACCGAGGACGTCGTCGCCGCAGTCGAGTTCCTCAAGGCGCGGTCGGAGGTGGATCCCAGTCGCATCGGGCTCAAGGGATCGAGTCAGGGCGCATGGATCTCGGAAGCCGCGGCCTCCGAGATCGGCGACGTTGCATTCTTGCTCCTCGTCTCGGCTGCGGCCAGCACGCCCAGGGACCAGGAGCTGCAGAAGATCGAGTATGGGATGCGCGACGATGGCAAGAGTGAAGATCAGATCGAAAACGCGCTCGCCTATGCGGGGCTCTACTTCTACGTAGCTCGGACAGGCGAGGGGTGGCCGTTGCTCCAAGAGGCCGTCGAGCGAGCCCAGGCCGAGGACTGGGGCCAGTACGTGGATCAACCCCGCTCCGAAGCAGATCTCGCGTGGTGGCGCGAGAACCACGCGTTCCAACCGGCGGAGGTGGTGAGGGGCTCGACCTCCCGGTCTTGTTGCTCTACGGCGCCGCCGATTGGATCACACCGCCGGTGGAAAACGCGGACAAACTTCGGAACCTGTTCCCATCACCCGAACGAGTCGAGATCCATGCCTATCCCGGGGCCGATCATCGGCTGGAAGTCGGCGCGGGGCAGGATGCGGCAGGCAATTGGCACTGGCCCTCGATCGCTCCTGGGATGCGAGAGACGGTTGGCACGTGGCTCGAGAAGCATGTAGCTGTAAGGAGTGAGGAGTAAGGAGTAAGGAGTAAGGAGGACCGATAGCTGATAGCCGATAGCCGATAGCTTGTTTCCGCCTTCCCCCCTCTTCCCGCCATCCCGCCTGGCCTTACATTATCAACCACAATCTCATTCATGGCTCGTCGAGGGGGTCCGCGTGAAGTTCCTGTCCGGGGTGGCCGTCTTCGCCTTCGTCTTCCTTTCCATTCCAACAGATTCCCACGCTCAGTCCTCGGTCTGCCGCGACTGTCACGGGCAGGGTACGCCCGGCATCGTGGCCGATTGGGAGGCCAGCAAGCACGGCACCCGCGGCGTCGATTGTGCCGTCTGTCACGGCAGCGAGCACAATTCGGCCGAGACGGTCGCGTTGGCCAAGATCCCCACCCCGGAGACTTGCGCCCTCTGTCACACCGATCGGGTTGCACAGTTCAAGCGTGGCAAACATGCTGCCGCGTGGGCCGCCTTGAACGCGATGCCCACCACCCACTGGATGCCCATGGCGCTGAGCCAAGGGATGAAGGGCTGCGGCGGGTGCCACAAGATCGGGACGAAGACCGAGGCAGAAATCGCGACGCTCAAAGAAGAGGGCGGTGGATTCGGGGTGGCCTCGTGCGATGCCTGCCACACCCGGCATCTATTCTCGGTGAAGGAAGCCAGGCAGCCCCAGGCCTGCCAGACCTGTCACATGGGCTTCGATCACCCACAGTGGGAGATGTACTCGGGCTCGAAGCACGGGGTACGTGCTCTCCTCAAGCAGATTGGCATCCTGCCCGAGACGGCCGCAGCTCCCACCTGCCAGACATGCCACATGCAGGAGGGGAACCACGAGGTCCGGACCGCGTGGGGGTTCCTGGCCGTGCGGCTCCCCATGCCCGACGACCCAGAGTGGGCCGCCGACCGCGCCACCATTCTCCAAGGGCTGGGCGTGCTCGATCCCGACGGCAACCCCACCGCTCGGCTCGACGTGGTGAAGGCGGCCGACGTGGCTCGGCTCACCCAGGAGGACTGGCAGCGGGAGCGCGACAAGATGCTCGCCACCTGTGGCCAATGCCACTCAGCCAACTTCGCCAAGGGCGAGCTGGACAAGGGCGACGACATGATCCGCCAGGCCGACCGGCTGATGGCCGAGGCGATCCGGATCGTAGCCGGGCTCTATAAGGATGGCCTACTCGAGAAGCCCGAGGCCTACGCCTACGCCTTCCCCGATCTCCTGACCTTCCACGACGCGGCTACCACGATTGAGCAGAAGCTGTTCGTGATGTTTCTCGAGCACCGCATGCGCACGTTCCAAGGCACGTTCCACGCGAGTCCCGACTACGCGCTCTGGTACGGCTGGAGCGAGATGGTGCGCGACCTGACGGAGATCAAGGAGCTGGCGGAGGAGATGCGGGAGACGGACGAGTAGGGAGTGAGGAGTGAGGAGTAAGGAGTGAGGAGGAGGTAGTGAGTAGGAGGTAGGTCAGTAGGTCCCCGTCGCTTTAGCGACAGCAGCCGAGTCTCGGCTTTAGCCGAGGATCGGTGAGGAGTGAGGGACGAGGCGGGAAGGTGGTAGGAGGGAAAGACGGAAAGTGGAGTACTAGCAAGCTTCTGGACCGCCTTCCCGCCTTCCCGCCCTTTCTTTCAGCCCAACTTCATCGGCGTTTCACGCTCCTTGCGATAGCGTCTGCTCTGGGCAGATGAACCGCCTCCAGCGGTTCGAATAGACCGGAGTTGATGATGATACTCAAGAAACGTGGACTCATTGCCTTTACAGTAATCGTCCCTCTCTTCACTCCTGCACTCCGCGCCCAGGAGCCCTACCCGATACGACGGCTCACGAACCATGTGGCACAAGAGGGATTCCCCTCCTGGTCGCCCGACGGACAAACCCTCGTGTACTCGATGGGCATGCGGGACGATACGCTCGGCATCACCGGTCTCTGGATGATTCCGGTAGCAGGAGGTAAGCCTCGGCAGCTCACCAGCTACATCGGGGAGCATCCCGACTGGTCGCCCGATGGGAATCACATCGTGTTCGATGCCGACACAGGAAACAGCGTCAAGCTGGTGGCCGCCACCGGAGGGCACGCCATCCGAGTTGTCCCTGCGTCAATCCCCATCTGGCGGGGCGGGAACCCCAACTGGTCTCCCGACGGCTCGCGCATCGCGTTTCGGGAGGGGTCGAACCTCTGGGTCTTGGACGTCCGAACAGGAGAGGCAAACGTCGTCTTCAGCCAAGAAGGCACGCTTCCCCTTCCAGGTTGCTGGTCGCTGGACGGCGAGGAGATTTACGTGTACTTGCGCGCGGCGGAGTCGCAGGAATCCTCCATCTGGGCCGTATCGGTAGCCGGTGACGAGCGCAGACAACTCGCCTCCGACTCGAGCCACGTCTACCGCTACATGGACCTCTCGCCCGACGGGTCGATGCTCGCCTTCGCCTCGTTCAAGAACGAGAACCTCGACCTGTGGATCATGCCCGCGGAAGGCGGAACGCCGATTCGACTCACGACGCATCCGGCGCACGACGGTACCCCCCGATGGTCACCGGACGGGACCAAGATCGCCTTCACCAGCACGAGGACCGACAACTTCGACGTGTGGGTCATGGAGTTGGATCTCGAGCGGGTACGCCGGGAGCTGAGGGAGGCGAATCAATGAAGGGCCACTCGCTGTCTGCTATCGGCCATCGGCTAACAGCGATATCCTTTTTGTCTCGCCGTTAGCCGTTAGCGCATGGCCGCTGATCATCAAAACGAGGATGTGGGACATGATTCGAAACCGAGTACGCACTCGACGTACCGCCTTAGCCCTGCTGGCGCTCATAGCGCTTGCCGCTCCGACAACGCTCCTGGCCCAGGCGATTACGCCGGAGCAGATCGTCTCCTTGGAGCAGGTGGGCACGGTGGCCCTGAGCCCCGACGGGAACCAGATCGCCTACACGCTGACCAAGCCGCGCACCGCGGACGAGGAGTTCGGCCGCTCCCGAAGCGAGCTCTGGATCGTCCCGGCCACGGGCGGCACGCCGCGCGCGATCGTGACCGCCCCCCAGAGCGCGGGCGGGCCCGAGTGGTCGCCTGACGGGGCGATGCTCACGTTCACGGCCCGGCTCGACGAGAACGGGAAGACGCAGGTCTACGGCGTTCCCGCCGAGGGCGGTGAGCCGCGGCAGCTTACCCACTCGGCGCTCGGCGTCATGGGGTTTGACTGGGCGCCCGACGGTCGTTCCATCGCCTTCACCGCCCTGGAGCCGGAATCGAAGGAGGCCATCGCCCGGCGGAAACAGGGCGACGACGTCCAAGTGGCCGGCGAAGGCGACCGGTACGTGCGGCTCTGGATCGAAGACCTGGCATCGGGAGAACCTCGGGTGGTGACCCCGGCGGACAAGATGGTGCGGAGCTTCGCGTGGATGCCGGATGCGAAGGGCTTGGCCCTCCAGCTCACCCAGACCACCGACATCGACGCTGGCTACATGTGGCGCCAGATCTTCGTGACCAGTGCCACGGGTGGTGACCTCAGGCAACTGACCGAAACCAAGGGCAAGCTCGGTGACATGGCTTGGTCGCCCGACGGCGAGAAGATGGCTTTCATCGGCGCCGTGTCGCTCAACGATCCGCTGGCCCAGAGTGTCTTCGTGGTGCCGAAGAGCGGTGGCGCTCCGGTCAATCTCACACCCAATCTCGAAGCCTCCGCCCAATCACTCGGCTGGCTGAACGGCAACACGATCTATTTCACCGCCGCGACGGGGACGAAGCAGACCCTGTTCTCGTTGCCGGCAGGTGGCGGGACACCAACCACCATGGCCGGAGGCGGCGCCGAAATCATGGGAAGCGTGAGCTTCGATTCCCGGATGCGCCGCTTCGCAACCTCGGTCCAGACCGCCCAACACCCCGATGATGTGTACCTTGGTGACGTACGGAACGGACGGCTCAATCGGGTCACGACGCATAACGAGTGGCTCGCTCGAGTGGAGTTGGCCCCCCAGGAGACCATCACCTGGAAGGGCGCCGACGGATGGGACATCGAAGGTGTCTTGGTGCGGCCGTTGAACAAGGTTCCGGGTGCCCGATACCCCCTGGCGATTCTTCCGCACGGCGGCCCCGAAGGGATCAGCTACGACGGGTGGACCACGCGGGGGCTCTATCCGGCGCAGTACCTCGCCGCCAACGGATACGCGGTGCTCATGCCCAACTACCGCGGCTCGGGCGGACGCGGGGTCGCGTTCTCCAAGGCCGACCATCGTGACCTGGGCGGCAAGGAATTCAAGGATGTGATTGCCGGGATCGATCATCTGGCTGCGGAGGGCCTGGTCGATCCGGATCGGGTGGGGATCAGTGGCACGTCCTACGGCGGATATTTCTCCGCCTGGGCCGGCACGAAATACACCGACCGCTTCAAGGCGGCGATCACCTTTGCCGGCATCTCCAACTGGGCGTCCTTCACCGGGACCACCGATATCCCCTACGAGATGTCGATGGTGCACTGGGATACCTGGTGGTTCGACGATCCCGGCTTGGCCTGGGACCGCTCGCCCTTGGCTCACATCAATGGGACCAAGACGGCAATCCTGGTGGGCCACGGGCTGGCCGATTCCCGGGTGCATCCGGAGCAGTCGATCGAGATGTACACGGCACTCCGGATCAAGGGCGTGCCCACCGGGCTCCTGCTCTATCCCCGTGAACCTCATGGGCTGCTCGAGCGGGCCCACCAGCTCGACTTCATGCGGCGCATGCTCCAGTGGTTCGACCAGCACGTGAAGGGAGGGGTGACGGCGACGTCATAGACGGGAAGGCGGCCAGAAAGGAAGGCGGGAAGGTGCCGATCAGCTAGCTTCTGGTCCGCCTTTCCGCCTTTCCGCCTTTCCGCCTTTCCGCCTTTCCGCCTTTCCGCCTACTCTCCAACTTCCTCCGGTCCTACATTCCTACCCCATGCCCGACAGCCTGCGCAGCATCCTCCTCGGCCTCATTCCGCTCCAGATCATATTGCTGGTGGCACTCGGCCTCACGCTCGTGCGACGCCCTCGCACCGACTCGGCTGCGCGCGATCGGCTGATCTCGCTCTTCCTGATCGGGGTCGCGGCCCAATCACTCCACTTTATCGAGGAGTTCGTCACCGGCTTTCACTGCCGGTGGCCCGAGCTGTTGGGCTTGAGCCCCTGGTCGGCCGAGTTCTTCGTCAGCTTCAACGTGAGCTGGATCGCCGTGTGGGCGCTCTCGGCTGCCGGCCTTCGGGCCGGCGTCCGAGCCGCGCTCTTCCCGACCTGGTTCTTCGCCATTGGCATGACCGCAAACCTCGTGGCCCATCCGCTGCTGGCGCTCAACGCGGGCGGCTACTTCCCGGGGCTCTGGACGTCTCCGGTAGTCGGGGTGATCGGGGTGATGATGCTCGGCCGCCTGGCGGGGTACACAATGGGAGGGCATCTTGACCCTATCGGAGTCGTGCCTTCCGATTCGTGAGTCACGGTTGGATCGCGTTCCATGGAGCAGCTTATGACCTCCATCAAGCGTGCCCTCTTGTTCGGCCTCCTCGTCTGGCTCATTCCCTTTGCCGTCGCGTTCGTGATTTATCCAATACACGAGTCGTCCCGGTCGTTGTTCGAATCGATCATGCCGGTGACGATCAGCCTCGCGACGGTTCTGTTCGGTGTGACCTACTTGCGCCAGGTGACTCGACAGCCCCTGCGCGAGGGCATCCTGATCGGGCTCATCTGGCTGATGATGAGCCTGCTCATCGACATGCCGCTCATGCTCTTGGGCGGCCCCATGCAGATGACGCTTCCCGAGTACATCGCCGATATCGGCGTCACCTACCTCATGATTCCGGTGATCACGATCGGGATGGGGGCGGTGGCAGTGAGGAGTGGATTGGATCGGGATGACAACGAATAGCTATTGGCTATTAGCCATTGGTCCAACGCACTAGCTTCTCAGCAACCAAAAGCCAATAGCCAATAGCAACCGGGAGCGCACATGCGACCCTCTCCACTTCTCCCGCTCGTCGCCCTTGCCCTCGCCGCGGCGTGTATCCCTGCCCAGCCCGCGTCTCTCACCGACGCCGAGCGCCAGGCAGTCGCCGCGAACGCCGATTCGGCCACCCGCGCCTTCGAGGCCGCCCAGCGGGCGATGGATCCAGAGCGCGTGGTCGCCCACATCGCGCCCGACTTCTACATGTACAACGACGGGGTGCGCGCGGGGTATGAATCGACCGTCCAGTCGATCCGCGACAACCTCGGGTCCTTCCAGTACATGGATCCTAGCTTCAACAACTTGGAAACGAAGGTGCTCGGCAGAGACGCAGCCGTCGTGTCCTTCACCTTCCGCGACAGCTTAGTGGACGCCTCGGGTGCGACACTCATCCTCCGTGGACCCACCACGCTCGTGTGGGAGCGGCGCGGCGCCGAGTGGCTGATCACTTACGCGGATGCGGATCATTACCCGGCGGAATAATTGCCTCAGACCTTGCGCCTCGAGACTAGCAGCGCCTTGGCCGTTTGAGCACGCTGGGGAGTGCAAGAAATGACTGCCGTCCGCCCGTCTGTCCAACCACCAATCGATTGGCGGTTCATCACCGTCCTAATCGGCATGACGCTCTCGATCCACGTCGTCACCAATCTCATCACGCCATATGAATTCCACCGCGACGAGTTCCTCTACTTCGCGATGGGCACCCACCTGCGACTCTTCCACATGGATTTTCCGCCGCTGATCGCGCTCCTGTCCGAAACAGTCCGAGCAGTGGGCGGGACATCACTCTTCGCATTCCGCATGGTTCCCGCGATCGCGGGAAGCGTCGTGCTGCTCCTCGCTCTCCTCATTGTAAGAGAACTTGGCGGCGGCCGGCTGGCGCAGGTCCTCACCGCCTTTGCCATCATCTTCAATCCGCTTTTTCTCCGCACCGCAAACCTGTTCCAGCCGGTCGTGCTCGATCAGCTCTGGTGGATGCTCGGCTTCTACGCCTTGGCGCGACTCGAGAACACCGACGAGCCCAAGTGGTGGCTCCTGCTCGGGGCGGCGGGCGGGCTCGGACTCCTGAGCAAGTTTTCGATCCTGTTCTTCGGGCTCGCCGTCCTCATCGGTCTCCTGCTCACTCGCCGCCGCCGAGCGTTCCTGGGCCCCTGGCCCTGGATTGCGGCGGGCATCGCACTGGTGGTCGGAGCCCCGAGCGTGATTGGTCAGATCGCCCTTGGATTTCCCCTCGCCCAACAGATGGAGGGGCTCCACCAAATGCAGCTGGCCCGCATGACCTTCGGAGAGTTCGTCATGGGCCAGGCCCTGTGGGGCCCCGCCGGCTTTCTGCTTGCCGGGGTGGGCCTGATCGCGTTCATGGTGCACCCGGCTCTCCGCCGGTACCGCTCCCTGGGCCTCATTGCCGCGGCGGCGTTCGTGCTCTTTACGCTCGCCAAGGGGAAGTCTTATTACGTCGGCCCGATCTATCCCGTGCTCTGCGCAGCCGGCGCCGTGTGGGTAGACCGCCTGTCGCAACCTCGAGTCAGGTCGGCTCTTGCCTGGACGATCTCCCTCCTCATGGTTGGGTACGGTCTCGGCACGCTGCCGTTCGGTCTGCCGGTCCTGCCGCCGGAGCCGATGGCGCGCTACGCCAAGGCCACCGGGATCACTGCAGGCGTCACAACCAACAGAGGTGAGATCCTTCCGTTGCCTCAGGACTACGCCGACATGCTCGGCTGGAAGGAGCAGGCAGAGGCAGTGGCTCAGGTGTTCCAGGCCCTGACACCGGACGAGCAAGCGGACGCCGTCCTCTATGGGGGGAATTACGGTGAAGCGGGTGCACTCGATCTTTACGGCCGCCGGCTCAAACTCCCGCCGGTCATCAGTCTGGCCGGAAGCTTCTTCAACTTCGGCCCAGGAACTCGGACGGGTAGGGTGCTCATTGTTCTAGGGGTGGAACCGGCTGAAATCGAGTTTATCTCCTGCCAATCGCTCGAAGTCGCGACGCGGGTGCGTAACCCGTGGGGCGTGCCTGAGGAGCAGGATGTGCCGGTGCTGGTCTGCCGCGGGCCCAGCCTGACGCCCCAGGAGTTGTGGCAACGCGTGGGGGAGGCGCAGTGGGGGTGAGCGAGGGAGTGGGGAGTGGGGAGTAGGGAGTCGGGCAAGTAAAGAGTAAGGAGTAAGGAGAGACCGATAGCTGATAGCGCGGGGTGGGATGGGTAGGGAAGCCAGCCAACAGCTGGCGGCTACCCCTACCGCATCAGCGCCACTCGCCAACTCACCCCCAGCGTGAAATCGGGAGCCGACTCGGTCAGTCCGACACTTGCGTGGAGGCCGACTGTCCCGACGCCACTGACCCGCGTAATGGTGGCTCCCGCATATGCCGGAGCCGCGAATTCGGAGATCGCGGACGTGGACCCGGACACGGAGAGCAGGCCCCCCCATCCACTCGGCGAGAGGTACGCGAAGCTGACCGATCCCATCAGGGGGTCGTTCAGCTCGAGGTTGGGAAGGTCGCCCAAGTGCCAGTAGCCGAGATTGACGCCGAGTGAGCTGGTATAGCCCAGGCGGTAGGACAGTGACGCGGTGCCGCCGTAGTCCCACTCGCCGGTCCCGAAGCTGGTCGTGTCGGTGAGGGGGAGCTTGACCCCGGCACCGAATGTGAGACCTACCGGCGATGCGCCGGTCAGTGCGATGCTCATGCTGACGAGCGGATCGCCCGCGGCGAATTCGTACCCGGTCATGGCCGAGCTCGGTACATCGACGGGCCCTGCCGCGAGGAGCATCGCAGGTGCTGCCACGTCTTGCCCCATGCCGCTCTGTCTCTTGCCCCCACGTGCCGCCACCGAATCCGCGACGATGCCGCTGGAGGACCCCCCAGTGGGCACCGGGCCGCTACCCGTTCCCGCGACCAACGTGGTGTTCTGGGAATAGAGCGGGACCGTCGCGCGAAAGGTGAATGGCCCCGCGCCGAGCGCGAGGCCATTCGTGAACGTCCAACTGGTGGTCCGTTCGGTGAAGATGTAGTTGCCGCTGGAGACCGACACCCCGCCCTCGTAGTGGACCGTCTGGGCCTGGGTAATCTGCCACACCCCGGCCGACAGAACCGCGAGCGCCAGCGCCGATCCCCATGCGCTGATCCTCATGACACCGCCATGGCCTTCAGGGCCTTGTGGGCCTCTTCCATTTCCCGCGCCATGTTCCGGATCCGCTCCTGGAGCTGTTCCATCTCACCGAGCCGGTTCTTGTCGCCCGCCAACGCGGGATCCTTGTGCAGCTGCTCCATGTTTCGGAGCATCGAGCGGATCTGATTCCCTGCCTGCTCCATCTGCTGTCCCATGTCCTGGAATTCCTGCCTCACGCGCTGCTGGGTCATCAGCTGGTTGGTCTGCCGGACCTGCGTCATGAGCCGCTCCATCTGCTGCTGCATCTCGCCCAGGCGTTGCTGCTGCTGGAGCTGTTGCTGTTGCTGCAACTGTTGCTGCTGCTGCAACTGTTGCTGCTGCTTCTGTTGTTGCTGCTGGCCCTGCTGGGCCGCGGCAATCGTCGGGGCGCCAAGGAGAAGCGCCGTCGCGATCAAGGTCATGGTTCTCATGGTTTATCCTCGCATCTTCATAGAGTTTTCATCGAGAGCATACCGACCTCTCGTTATACAGACACAGGACAGGCGGAGTAGGTAACGGAGGAAAGGCCCCTGGAGGACCGTTACCTTCTCGGCCTGGCGAGAGTCTCTTATGAGGGACGGGTGCATGGGCGATGCGGAGCTGGTCCGCCGGGTTCTCGCGGGGGAGGCAGAGGTCTTCGGGATTCTGGTGGAGCGTTATCGCGCACAATTTGGGCGGTACGCCACGGCCCTGCTGGGAGGGGATACCGACGAGGCGGCCGACGCCCTGCAGGAGGCCTTCATCAAGGCCTATGACTCGTTGGCCTCCTGCCGGCAGCCGGACAAATTCAAGGCCTGGGTGTTTCGCATCGTGACCAACCAGTGCCACAACGCCCGCCGCCGCCGCCGGCTGCACGTGCCGCTCGAGACGATCTCGAATCCGGCGAGCGAGGCGGCCGACGAGAAGCTGAGTAGGGGAGAGATCAAGACGGCGATCGGAGCCGCACTCGAAGGACTCACCGAGGAGCAGCGCATCGCCTTTGTGATGAAGCACATCGAAGGACGTTCGTACGCCGAGATGGCGGAGTTGCTCAATGTGGGACAGGATGCGCTCAAGATGCGGGTGCACCGCGCGCGTGATGAGATGAAGCGACGGCTGGAGGGCGTGGTATGACGGGCAGGGATCGATTCCATCCTGATGTTCAGCGCTACCTCGACGGCGAGCACGTCGAGGGGCTGGCGCAGCCCGACATCGAGGACGCCGATCGGTTCGCGAAGGCGTTGTTCGAGTACGGGGCCGGTGTCGAGGCCCCGGATGCCCGTGTCGATGCCGCCGTCATGGAGGTAGTCCGAGCTCGGGCGTTGTCCCACGAGGAGAAATCGTTCTGGCAGTGGCTGGTCCAGCCCAATCAGATCCGCATCCGGCCGGCACTCTTGGCCGCGGCGTCGATTGCCCTCGTGGCCTTGGGTGCCGCCATGGTGTTCCTCCTGCCGCGTACCGGCCCTCCTGCTGCCGATGCAGCGCCGACCGTACTGGTGCGGTTCGAACTCCGCGCGCCCGAAGCCTCGAGGGTGACCCTCACTGGATCATTCAACGCGTGGAGTTCCGATCGCATCGAGCTTCGGCAAAACACTGCCACCGGGGTGTGGAGCGGGACCATCCCACTCAGACCGGGTCGGCACGAATACTCGTTCGTTATCGACGGTGAGCACTGGCTCCCGGATCCGATGGCCCACGCGCAAGTGGACGATGGCTTCGGGCAAGTCAACAGCGTCATCGTCGTAGGATCGAGAGGAGTGGTGCGCTCATGAAGCGGATGACCTGGATTGTCGCCATCCTCGGTCTGGGGGCTCTGCTCGCTGCGGCCGCAGCACCGGCAGCCGCCCAAGAGCCTGGTATTGGCGAGCAGCTCGTCGCGCGCGGTGCCCCCACCGAGTTTGCCAATCAGGTCGCTCAGATTGTGGCATCTGCCCAGGCCGACGCCCTGCCGACTGCAGGGCTCGAGTCAAAGGCCCTCGAAGGCTGGGCGAAACGCGGCCGTGTCTCTCAGGAGCAAGTACTCGCCGCGTTGCAGCAGCTCGTGGGGCGGCTCGAGCAGGGACGGAACGTGGTGCGAGACGCTGGACTCGATGCCTCCGCTCCGGTGATTACCGGGGCAGCCGAGGCCCTGGGCCGGGGCCTGACCAGAGAGCAGATTCGCGAAGTCGTCCGGTCGGCGCCCAATCCGGCTGCCGCGGGAACGGGACTCACCGTCGCCGCGTCGCTCGCGGCACAGGGGCTCCTTGCCGCGGCGGCGGTGCGGGCGGTGAGCGATGCCTATCGGACCGGCCACGGGCCGGAAGACGTCCTCGAGTTTCCCTCTACCGTGGCCGATGCCACGGCGCGCGGGGAACGCATGGCGGACATCGGGCAGCGCATCATGCAGGGTGGCATGCTTGCTCCGCCTGGCGGAGGCGCCGGTGGTGCCGGGACCAGCGGGCAAGGGGGCCGCCCACCTGGCATGCCTGGCTCCAAGCAAGGGACTAAGACGCAAGCCAGCAAGCCGTGAACCGCGGCATTCTCATCATTCTCATGATCGGGGGAGTGGCCGGCCTGAGGCCGCCCTCCCTCGACGGCCAAGATCTCACCGTCGAAGCAGGTGGCCTTCATGCACGGTACGCCGATTCCGTGTCGGGCACGGCGGGCCACGTGGGGATGCGGCTCGACCTGGCTTCGCGGCGAGCCTCGGCGGTGCTCGATGCGGGGCTTTCCCATTTCACCTCGGGAGAGACCGTGTCTCAAATCGTGGGTCGCGGCTCGGTCTTCGTGACATCGAGTCGGCGCTTCGCCGCCGGACTTTACTGGGGAGGTGAATGGGACCAGCTGGGGAGTGACACCTGGGTCGGGACTGCATCGGTCGGTCCGCTGGTCGGGTTTGGCAGCGGTGCATTCACTGCCGCCGTCGTCGGCACGGCAGGCGGGCTGCGACGCCTCGACGGAGCATCACTACCGATCGGATCGGTCGGCCTCACGATAGAAGCGCGAGTGACCGATGCGGTCTCCCTCCAAGCCGCCGGCAACGCCACCATGAGCGATACGGCAGATTACGCCGACTTCACGGCGACGCTCCAGGCACGCCATCGAGGTCTGTCTCTCTTTCTCGTCGGCGGCGCTCGCGCGGGCGATCTATCGGACGACCCCTGGGGACAAGTCCGCATGCACTACGTCTTCGCACCATGGGTCGCAGTCGACGGCGCAGTGGGTCGGTATCCGCGGGACCTGATGGGATTTACCGACGGCGTCTTTGGGACCTTGGGCATCCGTTTGTCGCTGCTGGGCAGTGTCCGGGCTCCCGGTGTGACGAGGTCCACCACGCCTCCACGCCCTCCACTCCGCGTCGAAGCCCTGCCGGACGGCCAGCGTCGCATCACCGTCCGATATGCGAATGCCGTCCGGCAGCGGCTGGAGATCGCGGGCAACTGGAATGGCTGGATCCCGGTGCCACTCGAACGGGTTGGCCGGAACACGTGGTCCGTCGATCTTCAACTTGCTCCGGGACTCCATCAGTACCAGCTCATCGTCGACGGCGATACCTGGACCATTCCCGCCGGGGCGCCCTGGGTCCCGGACGAATTCGGCGGACGGGTGGGATTGATGGTGGTGAAGTAGGGGGTATGGATCTCCGGCACCGCCTGGCACTCGGCCCCTTTCCGGAATCCGACGGCTGGGCTTGGCTGTACCGTGCCTTCGGCCGATTAGCGCCCGCCGGCGGGCGCCTGCGGCGAGCGGCTTGCAGCTTCTTCTGGCCGAATGCCCTGGAACGCTGGCACGGGGGCAGGCTCTACCGACTCCTCGGTGTGGGCCTCTTCGGGAGCCTGATTCCCACCGGCGGAATCCGGGTCCGGCGGCTCACCCGAAGCCGCATGGCTCCGTATACGTTATCGGGCACGTCAGTCGGGGCTGCCCGCGCGTTCTACTACAAGACCTGTGTGTTCGAATCTCTCCATATGCCGTTCTTCGTGGCACTCGTCGGGCTGGCGCTCCATCGCGCGTCGATCGGCCGCGTGGATCTGGCGCTCGAGAACACCGTTGTGAATCTTCTGTTCAACATCTACCCCATCATGCATCACCGGCGTACCAGGCTGCGGATCGTGCAGTTACTGGACCGTCGGGGCTGACGCACACCGCTTGGCTACCACTGGCCGGCCCTTCAACAACCCCGCGTACTATCCCCCGGCTGCCGTACCCAGGTGTAGACGCGCCGCGCCTCCCACTCGCCTTCCACCCAGTCGAAGCTCTCGGTCTTCAACGTATCGGCGCTGACCTTGGTGGTCAGGTGTTTGATCCGGAACAGCTCCTGGCCCGTGCTATCCGTCGCGAAGAACCGTTGCTCGGCTACGTCCGGCTGGCCTTCGACGCCAAGTTCCTCGTACCCCATGCCGGTAACCCCATTACCGCCGGTTTGATACATCATCACCTTCTGGACGATGGGATCCCACCCACTGAAGAAGTTCCAATACGTGCCGACCCGCTTGCCATTGTGCTCACCCCACAAACACCCGGTCATGGATACTCCGCCGAGCGCTCGCTGATAGGTAGTGCCGTAATGGCTCGGCTCTTGATTCGCGACCGTGCGGTAGGCGGCGTTCGACGTGAGCCAGACACCGCCGTCACGGGTCCAGTACTCGAAGTGGGCCCGCACGTCCTGGCTCGGGTCGAGTGATCGGCGGGTTCCCGGCAACGCGGCCGCGAGGGCCAATGAAAGACCAGCAATGGGAGCAATTGCAAAGTACCATCGAACGGGTGTCATGCTGTCTCCCAGGGAGTTGGGGGGTGTCGGGTTATTCGTTCTAGAGACGTAATGGCGCGCCCATCTTTGCACGCCATGCACGATGGCTGGTGAGACCCGGCTGCCGCAAGGGCGTGAGCCTCCACTGGATCCCAATCCGGGTTCCTTCGCATCGACGCCTGGTCCGCCCGCGGCCAGCCGCTGGGTGGTGGGAACCCTTTCCGGGCGGTAGGTTATCGGCTCCCAGGCAGCCAGTCTTCTCCCCCTGCATGTGGAGGTCAGCATGGCAACCATCGTTCCGGTGCTTTCCTTGTGGCTCCCGATCCTGCTCGCGGCGGTCCTGGTCTTCATCGTCAGTTCTCTCTTCCACACCGTCCTGCCGTTTCACGACAAGGACTTCGACAAGGTGCCGGCCGAAGACGAGGTCATGGACGCGATCCGAAAGGCCAACGTGCCGCCGGGCGACTACGTGCTGCCGTGTCCGGCATCGAAGCAAGAACGGAAGGCCCCGGAGTTCATCGACAAGATGAAGCGCGGGCCCATCGCCTTTCTCACCGTGTACCCGAGCGGGCCGCCGTCGATGGGATCGAGCCTGGTAGCCTGGTTTGTCTATTGTATCGTCATAGGGGTCTTCGCCGCGTACATCGCCGGCCGGGCTCTCGGGCCGGGGGCGCATTACCTGGCCGTCTTCCGCTTCGTGGGCGTGTCGGCCTTCCTGGGTTACGCACTCGCACTCTGGCAGAACACCATCTGGTTCAAGCGGAAGACGAGCACCACGCTCAAGTCGACCATCGATGGTTTGGTGTACGCGCTTCTGACTGCCGGGATGTTCGGCTGGCTCTGGCCGAGCTAGTTTACCGACTGATAGCCGATAGCCGATAGTCGTCAGCCGGTTGTGCCTAGCGTGTATATCCGTTCCACCGTGGTCTGGCTCCTGTTCGGGGTGGTCGCCTTCAGCGTGGGCGGCCTCCGACAGGCCGTGTTGGCACCGGCTCTCGGCGACCATGCGGCCCACCAGGTGGGGAGCCTGATTGCCGCCGGTGTCATAGGAGGCATTGCCGTCTGGTTCATCCGTCGGCTGCGCCCCACGATCACCGAAGCGCTAACCATCGGTGCCCTGTGGGTGGCCATGACCGTCGCGTTCGAGATCGGGTACTTCCGCTTCGGTCAGGGGGAGCCATGGCAACGACTCCTTCAGGATTACAGTGTGTTCCAGGGGCGGCTCTGGATCCTGGTCCTGGTCGTCCAGCTGGTCACGCCGTATCTGGTGGTGCGACGCCAAGGGTTAGGAGCTGCCAGCTGAAGGCAGGACCCGGATATGGAGGTTTGGATGACCCAAGCTCGAGCACGCGAACATGGCCGTGCGCGACATCGACGGGATGATCCGGTTCCTGCAGACCGCCTGTCCGGATTTCCGAATCCGCGGCGGGAGCGACAACCCGAAGGACCGGTGGGTCCACGTCGGGAACGACGACGCCTACGTCGCGCTCAACCAGGCCAAGAGAGGGAAGGGCTGGGAGCCCTATACCGGGAAGGCCGGCGTGAACCACCTGGGCTTCGAGGTGGACGATGCCCGGGCGCTTCGCGCGCGGCTGCTAGCGGCCGGCTACCGTGAGTCGACCGTGGCCAACGCCCATCCGCATCGGATTCGGGTGTATTTCTACGACCCTGAGGGCAACGACTGGGAGTTCGTGCAGTACCTGTCGGACGACCCAGCCCAACGGAACGACTATGAGCTGCCGGATCGGTAACACCGCGTTCTCAATCGACCCACGGTGACGGAGCGGCTCGAGCACGACGTCGCCGAGGCCCTCGAAACGACGCCCGAGCTGTTGCCCTTGATTCCCGAGCTGCTGGCCGATCTGTGGACCTTGGGTGCGTCCCTCGATAGCATCGTAGCATTGCTTGGTCCGCTCGGCCTTCCACAATCGACCCGGGTCCTGGACGCGGGGTCCGGCAAGGGAGCCGTTGCCATCACCCTGGCCCGCCAATTCGGCTTTCGGGTACTCGGCATCGACGGCTTCCAGCCCTTCATTGATGAGGCGAGAAGCCAGGCGGAGGCCTACGGCGTCTCGGATCGGTGTCGGTTCGAGCTTGGTGACTTGCGCGAGGACCTGACACGACATCGGGATTTCGATATCGTGATCTACGCGGCACTCGGCTCCATCCTCGGCACCGTGGATCAGTTCGTAGGGCTTCTGCGCCGGTCGGTTCGCCCGGGGGGCTATCTGGTCATCGACGACGGCTTCCTGGCCGGAGGGGAACGGATTCGCGATCCGGGCCATGAGAGCTACGTGCCCCACGACGAGACTCTCAGGTTGCTGACCGCGCACGGAGACGAGATCATGCGCGAGGTGATCGTGCCGGTTGACGACATTCGGGAAGTGAACCGGAGGCAGACGGCACTTATCAGGAAGAGAGCCGAGGGCCTCGCGAGGCGCTATCCGGATGCGGCCGACTCCCTTGCCCAGTATGTGGAGCGGCAGGAACGGGAGTGTGCGGTGCTGGAAACGGACGTGGTGGGCGCCGTCTGGTTGTTGCGGCGACGCTGAGAGAGCACAGCCTCACGCGAGCCAAGCGTTGAAGTGCCCAGGCCAGTCGGCGATGTTACTTGTATGTGGCACTCGTCGCTTTGAGTGGCTCGACTCATAGAACGCGTGATACCATGGTCCTCGTCCGAAAAATTGTGGCAATCCTCGCCCTCGTAGCGCTGGGCGGGCTCATCGTGACCCTGGAGCGTGGAGCCTACGGGGTCAATCCTCGGCTGGTGCTAGTCACGCGGGTGCTGCTGGCGCCGCTGGTCATTACCGCGATCGGGCTCGCGCTCGAGACGTTCTGGAGCCGCTGGCTGGCACTGGCGGGCGCGGTCGCCGTGCTGCCCTGGGCCGTGGTGCTCACTTTCGGGTTGCCCAAGGGCGCACCGCTCGCGCAGCAGAGCATCGCGTTGGGCGCCGCCCTGCTCTTGCTCGCGAGCCTGACCGGCCACGCCATGTTCGAGCGGTACGAGGGGAAGTCGAAAATGGACTGGAGCGGGCCGCGGATGGGTCTGGTGCGCTGGACCATCATCCTGAACATCGCGTCGGTGATGGGCCTGGCCCTCTTCGTTTCCCTCTACCGGTATGCCATCGAGTGGCATGTGGCCATTCCCGCGATCCTGCTACTCGGCCTCCTCGTGGGCGTGCTGTTTCTCGCCACGCAGAAGACCATCGGCCTCTTGCTGGTTGCCGTCAGTTGCGTGCTGTTCGTGCCGGCCGGAATCTACTTCGTGTGGCGGGAAGCCAGTCACACCGGAGAGATGTACTTGTTCGCCGCGGCCTTTTTGCCCGGTGTCATCGCGGGATGGGCCTGTCTGATGGTGTTTGGGAAGCCGATTTGGCGGGCGTTGCGGGGAGGGTGAGGGGATGAAACAGCTAACAGCTGACGTGGGAGGCAGGGGGTAGGGTAGTAGGGTCGTAGGCGACACCGCCGATCGATTGTCCTTCTTGCTACTCTCCGGCTTCCTACATTCCTACTCCCCTTCACTGAGCCAACAGCCAATAGCCACTACCCAGGTCACGCCCAGGGGACGCCCTGAAGCGAGTTTCCCGGTTAGGAACCGTCGACCTCACGTACTCTGGAGACTCGCTATGAACCACCCCGCGGCCTGGCCTGGACTCGCACTCTTCGCAGGCCTCCTCCTCAGTCCGTGGATTTCGTTGGCTGCCCAGGATTCTGCGGGGGTCTCGGCGGAGCGCCGGGCGGTGATTCGGGCTCTTCATGTGGGCCAGCGGCTTCGGATCGAGCGGCCAGGCGGCGCGAGACTCGAGGGGGCATTCTCCGCGGCGAGCGGAGAACAGCCTCGTGGTGGCCGGCGACTTGGGGCTCGCCCAATTGAGTAGCTCGGATATCGACAAGCTGTGGGTCCGTGGGCGTGCCACCAAGACCGGAGCGATCATCGGGGGCATCGTCGGCCTCCTGGCCGGTGTCGGGTACGGGCTCCTGCTCGGCGAAGTCATCTGCAACAACGAGGACTGCAACGCCGACACCGGGACCGTGGTCGCGGCTTTGGGACTGGGTGGCGCCTTGGCAGGGGCGGGTGGAGGCGCCCTCATCGGAGCGGCCATCCCCAAGTGGCACCTCCGATTTCCATAGGCAAGGTGTGCTGGACAGGTAGCAGGTAACGTAGGAGGTAGGAGGTAGGGTAGTAGGTAGGCGCCACCGCCGATCGGTCGTCTTTCTTCCTACTTTCCGACTTCTTACATCCCTACTTCCCTTCACTTCGCCAATAGCCAATAGCCCATGTGCCTCGTCGTCTACCTGGCCGCCGACCGCCCGCTGCCCTTGATCCCATGGGACGAGCACGCCCGGGGCTTCCACGTGACCGAGCTCACGGGGGAGAAGGACGAGGCGGTGCGCGGTCAGTTCACGAAGCCGTATGTCTACTATGCCGGGTCGCACACGATCTGCGGCTGCGGCTTCAACTACGGGCAGTACCCCGACGCCGAAGATGACCCAGAGGAGCTAGCGCTCACGCAGAAGACCCTCCGCGACATGAGCGAGTACCTGGCGGGCGCGCTGGAGGATGGCGCCATTATCGAGCTGTTCGCGTGTTGGGAGGGGGATCAGGCGGCTCGGGTGGAGCACCGGCGGGAGATCGTTCCGGATACGATCCGTGCTGGCGGTTTTGGGTTTCGTGAAAAGGAGCTGACCGTCGTCCGCTACTCGGCCGGGTAACGAGGGGCCACTGCTCCCGGCAACTACGGCACGGCGCTCACGATAGCCTCGACATACGCCAGCAGGCGCTCGGGATCGCCCAGGTCGAAGTGCCCAGCGCCGTGCTCGATCACGATCGAGCCTTCCCGGTAGCGCGGGCCGAAGATGCCGCGGTCGAGGTTCTGGAGCTTGAGATCCTGCACAACGGAATTGCTCGACCTGGAGTCCGAGAAGACGCACGCCAGATGCCGTACCCGCTCGGCGGCCGCTCGATACCATTCGACGAAGCGAGCCGGATCCTTGCCCGGGAAGGGCCGCACGACCTGTTGGGCGTATCCCGTCAGCACCTCGATGTCGTCGTGGAACTTGCGGAAGATCTCCACGAGATATGAGTGGATGTCGATCCACTCTTGCAGGGTGCGGGCCTGGGTACCCATGGCCTGAAGCTCGTCGATGATGTGGGCCGGCTCATCGGTGGACAGGTTGGCCAGCACGCGCGACACGAAACAGGTGTCGTGGTTCAGGTTACAGTCCAACGACAGGAACGCATCCACGGTGACGGGCGGGTCCGGCTGGGCTGATAGGATCTCGAAGCCCAGGTCGGCGCCCGACGAGTGCCCTACCAGGATGGTGACAGCGGGGCGGAGCCGCTCGATCGCGTTGCGCAGAAGTTCCAACATCAGCGTGACGTGATCGTCCATTGCCAGCGGAATCCGATGCGGGGCCGTCCGGTCGAACCCGTACTGGGTGGGCGCAATACCGCGATAGGGCGAGCGCTCGAGAATGCCGGCAAACGCCTGCTGATCGCGGCACATGCCGTGGAGGTAGCACACCAGTACACCGGACTCGACCTGGTTGTCCAGGTAGTGCATCCGGTCGCCGATCATGCGGGGGTCGAGCCGCTCACGGGAGAGCTTCCGGCACACGTCCTCACGCAAAACGAAGCTCGCGTTCACCAGCGGATTCGATCGACGTCCACCGACGCCCGTTCCGGCTGGAACAGCCGCCGCCAGCACCCGGTCGAGCAGCGGGAGCATGTCCTCGGCCCGCTGCCAACGGTCGGCCGGGTTCTTCTCCAGGCATTTCATCACCACCTGCTCGAGGCCGGCCGGGACGGTCATCCGCACTTTGGCCAGCGGCTCCGGGATCTTCTTGAAGTGGCTCGCGATGACCTGCATCACGGTGGCGCCCGTGAAGGGCGGCGCGCCGGCAAACATCTCGTAGGCCACGACACCGAGGGCGTAGATGTCGGCCCGGTTATCAATGTCGACCTCGCCCGCAGCCTGTTCGGGCGCCATGTAGGCCGGGGTGCCGAGGGCGGTGCCGACGGTGGTAAGCCGTGACGTGTCACCGGCGGCGGTGACGGCCTTGCCTACGCCGAAGTCGGTGATGACCGCGTGGCGGCCGGTGAGCATGATGTTTTCGGGCTTGATATCCCGATGCACAAAGCCCTGCGCATGGGCATAGGCCAGCGCATCGATCACCTCGTGCAGGATCCTGACGCCCTCTGGAATCGGCAGGCTCTTGTCGCGCTCGAGCCGCTGGCGCAGCGTCTCGCCTTCGACGTACGGCATGGTGTAGAACAGGTGCCCGTCGGCCTCGCCCGAATCGTGGAGCGGGAGGATGTTGGGGTGCATCAGTTGGGCGGCGATGGCGATTTCCCGAAGGAACCGCTCCTTTCCCACCGCCGCCGCCAGCTCCGGCAGCAGCACCTTGAGCGCCACCTGGCGGCCATGCTTCACGTCGTGGGCCAGGTAGACAGTCGCCATGCCACCGCGTCCGATTTCGCGTTCGATGGCGTAATTGGCGGCCAGGGCAGGGGTAATCCGTTCGATGGTCTTCCGCATAGGGAAGCAAAGATACTGAAGCACTCGGCCGCCCGCGAGGGGACGAAAGACGCTCCTTCCGTTTCAAAACGTGGCTGCTGAGGGGATGGAGCCGATCGCCGCACTCGAGGAATCGATCAAATACCCCCGGGAGTAGGCGGTTCCCGCCATGCTGGCCTCAGTGGCATTGTCTCCCCTAGCCACCAATCCGCTGGTGTCTCTCGGGAGATGTCTGCATCTTGCATTGTGGGATCACGAACCTGGGAGGCAATGCAGATGCTCAACCTCGAGATGCGCGACGACGTCGACCCCGTCTGCCCCCATTGCGATGATACGCTCAGGAAGGTGAATTATCGGGAACTGAAGGAGTTCTTCGGGCGGCGGACCGTCTATTTCTGCCCGGCCTGCCGGAAGACGCTTGGCTTCTCGCACCGGAAGGGCTTCTGGATGGGATGAGGGTGGGGAGTAGGGAGTAGGGAGTAGGGAGTGAGGAGGAAATCACTGGCTCGTTGCTGAGCCTGAAGACCGGAGCGACCGATGACCGAAAATCTCCCGGTGAAGTACACGCGGACCGATCTCGACAACGCCAAGACCAAGGGCCAACTGATCGGCTGGGTGCAGGCAGGCGCCGTGGTCCTCGGCGGCGTGCTCCTTCTCAAGGCGATCGGCCTGATCCCCGTCCTGCTCGTGGTGGGTGCGGCGGCCTTCATCGGCTACAAGGTGGTGACGAGGAAGAAGACCGGAGGGAGTGCGTAGGAGAGTAGGAAGGAGGAGGCCCGGCTGCCCTTCGCCCCTCAGTGTCCCGACTCTCCTACCTTTCTACCTTCCTACTTCCTGAAAAACGGAATCTCGTTGCGCCGAATGCGCGCCACGATGACGGCGGCGATGAGGGTGACAATGGCCATTCCAAAGAGAGTCCCGCCGTCGCCCTGCACGTTGATACCCAATATGGTGAGGTGACTTCCCAGGGCACCGACCATGAGCCCGATCGCCAAGAGCGCTCCCACGCCCGCCGTGCGCGGGATGAGAAGCAACACGACCGTGACCAACTCGACCATGCCGGTGGCATAGCGTCCCCACGGCTCGACCCCCAAGCGCTCGAAGATGTAGATGGCTTCCGGAGCGCCGGTGAACTTGAAGAAGAGGCTCTGGCCGAGGATCGCGGCCGCGATGATCTGACCGACCCAACTCAGTCGAAAGGCGTTGCGCGATGGATGGTCATCTGGCATGGGCGTTCGCTCCGTTGTTGAAGAACTCGAGGGACTGCCTCAATCACTGAACACGGGAGCGGGCGGGTTGGTTCCCGATGCCCTAATCCTGCATCACATCCCAATCTCCCACTCGCTACTTCCTACCACACGCCACCTCATGTCTATCATCTCCATCGACCTGGCCTACAAGCACTACGACGACATCGGTCTAGCCGTGCTGGATGAGCGAGACGATATGATCGACGTCACGTTCGTGTCCTTGCGAGATGCCGGCCTGGCCGACCCGCCGTCGCCCGATGCGTGCGCCATGTTCATCGCCGAGTTCGCCGCCGAGTTGGGTGCCCGGGTGGTGCTGCTGGACGGACCGCAGGGATGGAAGGCGCCGGACAATAGTCTCGAGCACTCCAGGGTATGTGAGCGAGAGCTCAACACGCCGGCCAAGACGGGGCTTCCCGGGCAGGTGAAGCCGGCCCCGTACGGCCCGTTCGTGGAGTTCTCGATAGCGGTGTTCGACTATCTCGACGGGCTCTCGTGGCCCCGCCTTCAGCAACTGGCACTGGTAGGAACATCGCGCGGGGTCGCGGTCGAGTCCTTTCCCTTTGCCGCCTGGCGTGCGCTCGGCATCGCTCCCCTGCCGTCCAAGGCCAAGGCGACGGCAGACGATGTGTCCAGCCGGGCGGTCCTCCTGGCGGAACGGTTCGGGCTCCGGCTCGCCGCAGAGCCGACCCATGACCAGCTTCAGGCCATGGTAAGCGGACTCGGCGGCCTTGGCGTCGAGCTCGAGGACGGCACGCGGGCCGCCGCTGCGGGCATTGCGCCGGCGCTGGTCGATGGGACGTGGCGGGAGGGATACATCGTGACCCCGCGGCTCGACGGCTGGACCCGCTAGCGGCCGACAGCTCATGCCGTGGATCCCGTTCTACGCAACCGAGAGCGACCTGGCCGAGGTCGTCCGCTGGCTGTCCGAGGACCCGGAGATCGAGTTCATCGTCTCGGCCGGTCCCAAGCGATGGGTTGCGCGTCCGTCGCTCGACGGCGTGCACTTCGACCGAATCGCCCTCTGGCACAAACCGTCGGGGCCGCTGCCTCTGGTACCCGGCAGGGCCTGGCAACGCGAACGGTGGATCGAGCATCCGGAACTGGGCTGGAAAGAGCGCAGTACCGCGAGCGACCGGACAATTCCGTTCTTCGGGGCGGGGCATCCCGGGGTCATATGGTTCAACGCCGTCACCGCCGGCCCCCAAGGCGAGGATATTGGGATGTCGAGCTTCGAGTGGATCGGAAACCGCTACCGGAGCGAGGGGTCGGTGGCGCATCCGGCTACGGAGCGATGGTGGAGCAGGCTCCGGGAACGCATGAAGGAGGACGGAGTTCAGGTACCGCGGTCGGGTCCACTCGACGGGCCGGATCCAGAGATCTGGGCGTTGCCAGAGGCCCGCTCACTCATAATCAGCGGAGCGACCAGGTCCATCAATCCATGACCGGCGGGACGAGGTGGCCTAACCAGGCCCCCCGCAGGGGTCCGCGCCGGTTTCTCAGCCGACCCTGCCAAATAGCTGCTCGAGGCGGTTGAGGCAACTGGTCCATCCCTGCTCATGGCCGGCCTTCGCCTCGGCGGTTGGGAACAGCTCGTGGGTCAGGACAACCTCGGTGGTTCCGCCGAGGTCGGTGAACTCGACCGTGACGAGCGTCTCCCCGACGCGGGAATCCTCTTCTTCCCAGTCCCAGGTGTACACCAACCGGCGTGGGCGGTCGATCTCCCGATAGCGTCCGGTTGCTGTATGCACCGCGCCGTCTCCGCCCTGCATGCGGAGCCGGTAGGCTCCGCCGACCGTAAGATCCACCTGGGCATCTACCACCGTTGCGCTCTCGGGGCAGGACCACTGCTTGAGGTGTTCGGGCTCGGTCCACGCCCGAAACACGGTATTGGGGTCGGCGTTGATCAGCCTGCTCACCTGCAGGAACGTCCTCGTGTCGGTGTTCATGTGTCCTGCTCCGTCCTCGTGGTGGATAGTTTCTGCCCGAGATACCGTGACAGCGAGTCGAGCCTCCCCTCCCAAAACGCGCGGTAGCGATCGACCCAACGTGCCGCCTCCCCCATGGGGGTGGCGTCCAGCTTGCAGCGGCTGATCCGTCCTTCGCTGGCCCGCCGCACCAGCCCGGCGCGCTCGAGCACCCGCAGGTGTTTCGAGATGGCCGGACGCGACACCGCGAATGGCCGCGCCAACTCTCCGACGGTGGCGTCCCCGTCGGCAAGCCGGGCCAGGATGGCCCGCCGTGTAGGGTCGGCCAAGGCGCCAAAGGTGCGATCGAGCCGCCGGGAAATGGTAACCATATGGTTACCAATATGGCCAATGCGCTACGGGCGGTCAAGCCCTCCTTCTTATCCGTACGTCACGCCGGGGTAGAGCAGATTCACCGCGAGCAGGAAGACCGGTTGGAACACATAGTCGAACACGTACCAGGCGGCCAGGATTCCGACCCAGCCAAGTGCAGGGTTGCCCCAGAGCAACTCTTGGTACCGCGGCACGGTCGACTTGGGAAGCGCCAACACCAGGGCACCACTCCCGTCGAGCGGCGGGAACGGCAACATGTTGAGAAGCAACAGCACCAGGTTGAGCGAGAAGAAGGCCCCCAGCACGAAGGCCACGGTGTCCATCGGGCCCTGTGCAGTAGCAGCGGTCACGTGTCCGAACGAGACCGATTCAGGCGAGTGGAAGATGTTGGCCGCGACGCCGGCGCTGATGACCAGTGCCGCAAGAAGGAGCAAGAGCAGGTTGGCGGCCGGTCCGGCCAGCGCCATCCAGGCTGCCCGCCGGGGGTGCTGCCGGGCCCAGTTGGCATCGTACGGCGCGCTGGCGAATCCGAACGGCCAGCCGGAGATCAGCACTGAGAGAATCGGCAGGCCCACCATGCCCAACGGCTCGCGGCGAATGTGGGGGCGCGGGTCGAGCGAGACCTGACCGCCGTGGTAGGCCGTGAGATCGCCGCCGCGCTTGGCGGCCCATGCGTGCGCCGCCTCATGGAGCGTGGTGGAGAAGAGGAAGACGATGTAGTAGACGATGCCATCCGCGAGATTAGGCATGCCGCGTGCTGAGCTCCTTGGAGGTGGCGCTCGATCTCTTGAATTTCGATGGGTGCCGCCGGCCGCGAGAGCGGATCACGTCGGAACACGGCCTTTTCGCTGGAGCCACCATCGCATGCAGCGGTGACCCAGGTCGACCGGTTCACAGAACATGAGCGGGCAGCCGCCGACGATGCACTCGATGCCGAGTTCTCTACACGCGGTCACCGCCTCATCCGACACGCTGCCCTGGCCGAAGGAGCGGTGAAACCACACCCGGCCAACTTCGCGTTTGGCGCACTGCTGGACCAGTTCGACCGCGACACTCGGATGGGTCGCGATGACCAGACCATCGACTGACCCCCGCACGGACATGAGATCAGGGTGGCACCGATCGCCCTCGACCTCGGATGCCTTTGGATTAATGGGAAACATGTCGTAGCCGGCCTGCTTCAGTCTTCGGTAGACGGTGTTGGCCGCCTGGCCTCGATTCCGGGAAACGCCGGCAACCGCAATGCGGCTTCCGGCCAGAAACTGAGCGACTGACTCCGGGACCGGCGTCATGGTCGGTTCCTCCGCGCCTTCCGGCTAATGGGTCTCCTCCGCCCATACCTCGGCCGCTCCGTCGACGTCGTACGCCACCCGCAGCCGCCACGGCCGGCAGCAGACCGGGCAATCCTCCACGTACTGCTGCGTGGTACCGCCTCCTGGATCGATTCCTACTGAGACGGTCTCGCCGCAGTAGGGGCACTCGACCTCGGCCTCGGTCTCGAGGTCCGCGTCCTCGATCGCTTCGACCTCGTCTTCCCATTGGCCGGCCATCTCATCCATGGGCTCGGAAGGCATCGCCGCCCCTCAGGTTGTGTGCGACCCTCGTGCTGGATCGAAGAACCCAATTATGAGGGTATCCGCTGAGATGCGCCATGTTTGCCTCGTCGATCGTGAGGCGACAGATTCCTTCTCGGATCCGTTTGTCGCCGCTCCCCACGCACGGAGCCTCAATGCGAATCGTCTCTCTGGTGGTTCTCGGTCTATTCATACTTGGTGCCCCGGCGGTCACGGCCCAAGACGCCCGTCCGTATGGTGAACGAGTGGAAATCCGGCGCACGGCGTTCGGCGTTCCTCATATCCTGGCGGAGGACCTCGCGGCACTCGGCTACGGGATGGCCTGGGTCCAGCTCGAGGACTACGGCGCGCGGGTGGCGGTCAATCTGCTTCGCGGGCGCGGTGAGCTGGCCCGCTATTTCGGCCGTGACTCGCTCGACTCCGATTTCGCGTTTCGCAGAATCCCATGCGAGAGCGGTCGAGACCTTTCAGTTGCTGGAGCCGGCCACGCGCGAGCTGTGTCAGGGATTCGCGGCCGGCGCAAGCCGCTATGTCGAAACCCACCCCGACGAATTTCCGGTGTGGATGCCCCATGACTTCACGCCGCACGATGTCGCAGCACTCTGGGTGGATGAGACTATCGCACCGGCCACTGCTCGGTTCCTGCGTGCTCAGCGTGCCCGGCTCCGCGCGGCGGACTCGCTTCGCGCGCTCGGGGCAGGATCCAACGCCTGGGCCTTCGCGCCGAGCCGGACGATTTCGGGCCGTTCGATCCTGCTCCGGAACCCGCACCTGAACTGGGACGCCGGCTACTACGAAGCACATATCACCGTCCCCGGCGTGATCAACTTCTACGGCGACTTCCGGGTCGGGTACCCGCTCTACTTCGACGGCGGCTTCAACGAGCACCTCGGCTGGGCGACGACCAACAACAATCCCGACCTCGAGGAGATCTACGCGCTCGATGTCGATCCCGACCGGGCGGACCACTACCTGTTCGACGGCGGCTCCGTCCCGTTCGAGCGCGAGTGGTCACCGTCAGTGGAGATCGGGAACGGCCTGTCGAGGGAGACCCGGGAGTTCTGGCGCTCACCGCTGGGTCCGGTCATGTCGAGCGGGCGACGGCAAGGTCTACGTCGTGCGGTCACCGGCCTGGGGTGAGTATCGGAAGACCGAGCAGTTCCTTCGCATGATGCAGGCTCGGAACCTCGAGGAGTGGAAGGCGGCGGTCCGGATGCGCGCCCACACCGAGTCGAACCTGACCTACGCCGACCGCGACGGGAACATCTTCTACGTCTGGAATGCGACGCTACCGCGCCGGCCGCTTCCATCGGGAGACGACACGGCCGCTGTTCCGGTCCGCACCACGAGCCAAGTCTGGACTCGGATCGTTCCGTTCGACTCGTTGCCGCAGGTGCTCAATCCGCGGAGCGGCTACATCCAGAACGCCAACGACCCCTTTCACTTCACCAACCTCGAGGCGCCGCTCGACTCGTCCAGGTTTCCTCCGCCCGATTTCCCCGGCCCCGACCTCAGCCTCCGCAGCCAGTTGAGCCTGAAGCTCGTCGCCCAACAGCGGAAGGTGAGCCTCGAAGACGTGGTGCGGCTCAAGCATTCTTATCGCATGCTCGCCGCCGAGCGTTTCAAGGAAGACCTACTAGCCGCGGTGCGGGCGTCGAATCCGTCCGCCGAAGTTGCTGAAGCCGCTGCATTGCTCGAGCGCTGGGATAACACGGTGTCGCCAGAGTCACGCGGCTCGACCCTGTTTGAGACATGGGTTTACCGATACATGACTCCGGATTCCGGCGATACCCGCCCGCGACGGGAACGCGAGCGTGAGCTGATCACCGCGCCGTGGAGCGCCGCCAAGCCACTCCAAACTCCGGCCGGGCTTGCCCAGCCGGAGCGAGCGGCCCGGAGTTTTGCGCGGGCGGTGGAGGAGACCACCCGGCGATACGGGAGCTACGACGTTGCCTGGGGCGACGTGCACCGCGTCCGGCTCGGCGACCTGGACCTGCCGGTGGGCGGGTGCTCCGGGAGCCTCGGATGCTTCCGGGTGCTCTGGTTCGAGGACGCCCCGGACGGCAAGCAGCAGGTTCGGGGCGGCGACGGCTGGGTGCTGGCGGTCGAGTTCGGACGCGACGGCCCGCGCGCCTACTCGATCCTGGCGTACGGCGAGAGCTCAAACCCCGACTCGCCGCATCACACCGATCAGGCGGAGATGTACACGCGGGGACAGCTCAAGCGGGTGGCGTTTACCGAAGCGGAGATCGCGGCCCAGTTGGTTCGGTCCTACCGTCCCGGGCAGTGAGCCCGCGGAAGAACTCGTCGGTCGAACGAACGGTGAGTCTGTCAGGAGTATGCTCGCGACGCATTCAGGAGTCGCTCTCGAACACCGCCCCCCGGGGCGCAAAGCCGATCCCGCTCACCGTGTCGGACCCGTCCACGAAGTAGAGTTCGGTAGTGCCTTCCGCGGCTCCTGATTCGGCGCCGTCGGCTACCTCGACCGGGGTGGAGTAGAACCAAATCTCGACCTCGCTCCCCATTGGTACTTCCGACCAAAACGACTCGATGGCTCCCCAGATGGACTCGTCGGTCTTTCGCAGGGTGTCCTTTCGCTCCGGCTCACCGAACCGCCCGATGACCTCCGCCCGGGTCATGCCGACCGCAAACTCGGCGTGATGCGGTGGGGAATAGCAGGCCACGGCCCCGACCATCAACAGAGCCCGCCCGAGACTCCACCGACTCATGGCCATTCCTCGCTTCGCGCCTACTGGTCCCTCCACCGAACCTCCATCCCGACATACGCGTTTCGCCCCGGTGACGGCTCGAGCACCCGACCTCCGAAGCCATTGATCGTCACCGAGCCAACATAGGCGCGGTCGAACAGGTTGTTGACCCCGATGAACGGGGCGAGGACGATATCGCCGAGGCTGCGAGACAGGCTCGCCCGCAGGTTGGTGACGCCCACACCCCAGTCATCGACTTCGATGCTGTTGTCGTCATCGGCGAACAGCGACGAACTCAACGTATGATCAACATCGATCGCGAGACCTTGGACGGGAGAGGCCCGGATGCCGAGCCGTAGGGAGTGCCGCGGAATGCCTGGCAGGCGGTTGCCGTCGAGCGTGTCGATAGTCGCCTGATCCACTAGGCGATACTCCAGAAACTGATATGACGCGAAGGTGTAGGAGCCGAACAGCCTGAGGCCCGGCAGGGCCACGGCGCTGATCCCGATCTCGATGCCTCGATGCCGTGTCTTGCCGGCATTCTGGAAGAATGTGCGTCCCAGTACTTCTCGGAACGGAACGATGGCGTCCCGGATGGTGCTCTGAAACACCGCCGCCTCGTAGGTGCAGCACGACGCGATCCGGCCACGTGCGCCGAGCTCCACGGTCACCGCGCGTTCCGGATCGAGGTCGGGGTTGAGCCCGCCGCTTCCATCGGGACGATTGATCAGCTCGGTGGTCGTGGGTGTCTGGAACGAGCTGGAGAGATTGGCGTAGGGTGTGAAATTCGTCTGCAGCGGGAGACTGGCCCCGGCGTGCCAGCTCCAGGCCGACATCCGGCGCCGGTCGCTCTGGTCCTCGCCGTCGGTCAGGTGCCGGTCGTCGACATGGAAGGTCACGTCGTCGTATCGGAGTCCAGCCGAGAGATGGAGCCCGGGTACCGGGTCCCAGCCGACTTGGACGAAGGGTCCGATCTCGGTTACCGTCTCGATCTCGTTCACGGTCACACTGTCGGTCGGCGCACCCATGCCGTCGCCCAGGAAATTCACTCGATCGTCGCGCATGCGCTGGACATCGAGCCCGGCGGACACGGTGGCGCGGCCCATCCGGCGGCTGCCGTCCAGGCGGACGCCGCCAGCCCAGCGGCCCAGGTCGATCACCACGTTGGTGGCTAGGGGATTGAACAGCGCGCGGTGGATGCCGTACAGGGTGGCGGCATACTGGCCGGCGTCGTCGAAATGTCTCACCGTTAGGGCAAGTTGCTGTTGGCTCACGTCTTTTCGCGCATCACGCACGATGCTGTTCACGCCCGCGGAGTCGGGATTGGCAGCATATTCGGCGGCCGTCAGTGCGCCCGGGTTCTGGGCATCGGGGCTGTCGCTTAGCGCAAGGGTGAGTCCGAAGGCGGTGCGGACTGAGGCGATCCACTCGAACGTGGCATTGGCCTTCCGGATGTCCGCTCGGCTGTGTTGGCGAGTACCGTCGGTGGTGAGCCGGGACAGTGACAGGGTGCCGCTCGCAGGCCCCGACCGGAACGTCGTCCTGGACTGCCACTTCCAGGTGTCGAATGCCCCGCCAACGAGTCGAAAGGCTTGGGAGACCGGAACGAGTGGGGCAGGGCGTGAGGAGAATGCGATCACACCGCCCGCGGCATTGCCGTAGCGTGAGGAGGCCGAACCGCGGATCACTTCCACCCGGTCGATGGCGCCGAGCTCGAGGTTCGACAGCTGGCTCTGGCCGTCGGGCAGGGTCTGGGGTACGCCGTCCAGCACGATCTTGATGCCGCGAACGCCGAAACTGGCCCGGCTCCCGAAGCCGCGGATCGAAATGCGCTCGTCGAGCGCGAAGTTGTAGCGATTGGCCACGGAAACGCCGGGTATCTCGGGTAAGGCCTCGTCCAGTGTGACGGTGAATCGGCCACTGGACAAGGCATCGCGATCCAGCCGTGCAACCGCCAGCGGAACCCGAGCGATGCGCTCGGGCGCCCGGGTGACGGTGAGGGCGGGAAGCGTGACAGCGGAATCGGCTCGCACGGAATCGGGCGCCTGTGGCTCTTGGGCCGTGAGCGGCAGGGCGGCAAGGAAAGCGGCGATCGCAAGCCAGACCAGAGCCGCTCGGCTGACGCTCTGTCCTTGAATACCGATCCACCCAGCCATACCTTCCCCTGCCGTATGTTGACGGCCTTTCGAGTTCACGCGCGATTTCCCCGCTCAGGATGCGATTCTCTCATGCTGACCAAGTATGCAGCACACGACCACAGCTGACGAGCCCACCGTTGGGGAGGGCTGGATGCGCTTGGCCGCGTTGGTGGCCGAACAGGTGCCGGTCGCCGAAATGGACGGGCTCTGGGTGTTCCGGCCGATGATGCACGAGGGTCGGCAATGGGGTACGGCGGTCTTCACCCGGGTTGACGGCGACCGTCGTAGAATCTACACCGCACGCTACATGCACCAACTCAAGGGTAAGGAGCGCGGTACCTATTCGGCAGAGGTCACGGAGGTCGGGTCCGGAGTGGTCGAGACCCTGGACGACATTCTTGCCTTGGCCGAGCACCGTCTCGAGGAAGAGTCACCGGTGCGCATCCCGATCGAGCGCTGGTTCCCGCTCCAGGAAAATGCCCCACCCGATACCGACTGAGCGCGCGACGCCGTTCGAGGGCGATTTGGTCTCCCGCGACGGGTCGCCTGTACGGCTCACCTTTGGTGAAAGCAGCGTTCGCGTGAACGAGCCCGGCAACCTCAGTATCCTCGTGGCGTTTGTCGCCGGGCTGTTGAGCTTCCTGTCGCCCTGCGTGCTGCCCCTAGTCCCGTCGTACCTCGGCTTTATCACGGGCCTCAGCCTGAACGAGATGACCTCCCGGCGGCGAGTCGCCCTGATCCACTCGCTGCTCTTCGTCAGCGGATTCTCGCTCGTCTTCATCTTGCTTGGCATGGGCGCCACGGCCCTGGGCCGCGCGCTCAATTACCACCAGGTCTGGCTGCAGCGGGTGGGTGGTGTGCTCATCATCCTGTTCGGGATCTATCTCCTGGGCATCTTCCGCCTGGGCTTTCTCGAGCGCGAAAGTCGCCTCCACATCGAGCAGAAACCGCTGGGGTACTTCGGAACGCTGCTGGTGGGCATGGCGTTCGCCGCGGGGTGGACACCCTGCATCGGTCCGATCCTTGGCGGAATCCTCACCCTGGCCGGGACCCAGGCCGACCTGAGCCGTGGTACTCTGCTCCTGGCCGTCTACTCGGCGGGGCTGGCACTGCCGTTCTTGGTCGCCGCCTGGGCGGTCGAGGCGTTTCTCGATTGGTTCCAACGATTCCGGAAGTACCTGCCGTGGGTGCAGCGCGCCAGCGGAGTCCTGCTGATCATCGTGGGCGTGCTGCTCGTGTCGGGCGAGTTCACCCGCCTGGCAGGCTGGCTCCAAGGTTTGACGCCGGAGTTCTTGCGGGAGCAGCTGTAGGCAGGAGGTAGGACGGTAGGACCGTGGGAGGGTAGTGACGTTTTTCCCTACTTCCTACCCTCCTGCTTCCTACTTCCCTGCTTCTTCCAGCTCCTCCTCCAGCTGCTGCTTGCGGAGCAGGCTCCAGTAGCGTCCGCGGCGGGCAATCAGGTCTTCGTGCCTTCCTTGCTCGACGATCGAGCCGCTTTCCAGCACCACGATCCAGTCCGCTTCGCGCACTGCGGCGAGCCGGTGTGACACCACGATGCTGGTCCGTTCCGCTAAGGCGCCGCGCAGGGCTGTCAGGATCTTCGCCTCGGTGTGGGCATCGACGGCGCTCAGCGCATCGTCGAGGACGAAGACCGGCGGGTCGATCGCGAGGGCACGGGCGATGGCGGTGCGCTGTTTCTGCCCGCCGGACAGGTTGACGCCCCGCTCGCCGAGCATCGTGTCGAGCCCGTCGCGCAGACCCGCGATCGTTTCACCGAGTTGGGCTGTCTCGGTCACGTCGGTTAGGCGGCTCGCATCGTCGGTGCCCATGAGGATGTTCTCGCGAAGCGTTTGGCTGAAGAGAAACGTTTCCTGGGGCACGAACCCGATAGCGCCATGCAGGTCCTCGAGCGCGAGATCGCGGACTTCGACGCCGTCCAGCAGGATCCTTCCCTTGTCGGGATCGTAGGTGCGCACCAGCAGGTCGACCAGCGTCGATTTGCCCGCGCCGGTTTGGCCGACGATGGCGAGCGAGCGGCCAGCCGGCACGTGGAACGAGATGTCCCGCAGCACCCAGCCGCGTTCGTGCGCGTTGGGATAGCGAAACCACACCCCGTCGAAGGTGATGGCGCGCCCGCCGCGCGCAGGGGCAAGCGGCACCGGGTGGGGCGGGGAAACGATCGCCGGTTGCTGCTGAAAGAGGACGTTGATGCGGCCCATGGACGCGGCACCGCGCTGCACCAGGTTCACCACCCAGCCGAGCGCAATGAGCGGCCAGATGAGCATGGCGAGGTAGACGTCGAAGGCGATGAAGGACGCCACCGTCACGCTGCCGCCGATGACCAGCCGCCCGCCAACTGCCAGCACCACCACGGCGCTCACTCCTCCGAGGAAGGTGAATAGCGGCCGGAAAGCCCCCTGGACCGATGCCAGGGCCATGTTGCGCCCCACGTACTCCTCATTCAGCCGCCCCAAGTGCGCGATCTCGGCCGCCTCCTGCCGATAGGCCCGAACGACCCGCACCCCGGTCAAGTTTTCCCGGATATGGTCGGTAAGGGTGGCGAACTGGGACTGGACCTTCATGCTGCGGTCGTGAATCAGCCGGCCGAGCACGATCATTGCAACGGGCAGGACGGCAAGGGGGAGGATAGTCAGCAGGGTGAGCTTGGGGCTGATCGCGATCATCCGCGGCCCGATGAGTGCGCCCCGGGTAATGGTATCGATTAGGTACATCATGGCCGGGCCGATCACCATGCGGACTGCGAGGAGATCGTTGGTTGTGCGGGCCATCACATCGCCCGTGGCGAACCGGTCGCTAAACTCACTGGATAGGCGCTGGAGATGTTCGAAGAGGGCATTACGAATGCGGTATTCGACTTTCCGGCTGCCGCTATTGAGCAGCTCCCGCATGCCGTACCGGGCAACGCCTCCCAGCAGTGCGACAGCGATCAGGAGCAGGCCCGCCCGGCGGACCTCGGCGAACGGATTGCCCTGTTCCAGCGCATCGATTCCCAATTCTAGGTATTTTGGACCTAGTGTGAGGAAGTAGTTGGAGACCAGGACGAGCGCGAGTCCCCCGGCGAAGGTCCACCGGTAGGGACGGAGGTAGGGAAGGACAGTTCGTAATTCGCGCATGGCACTGGATACGTGGGCTTAGGCCCAGTGATTATACACGCACCTGATGGAGGAAGGCATGATGAAACGAATGCTGCTCATGGTGGCGCTCGTCGCCGTGGCGGCGTGCGGCCGAGCCGACAAGGACAGCGACATGGCGCTGGCCGATAGCCTGAGCCGGGATCTGGAGCTGGCTCCGGTCGATACCACCGCCCAGTTGGCCGATGTCCCGGCCGAGACTCCCGCCGCCCAGCCGGCCCCTGCGCCGAAGCGGAAGGCCGTCACCCCGACGCCCACTCCCGCGGCGCCACCGGCCCCGGCCCCGACGCGCTCAGCCGCGACCATTCCGGCCGGCGCAGTCGTCAACGCCACGGCGATCGACACCCTCACGTCCCGGACCCATAAGCCCGGCTACGTGTTCGTGGCTCGGACATCGAACGATCTCAAGGACGAGCGAGGCCGAATCGTGGTGCCGGCAGGCGCCGAGATCAGCTTTACGGTCAAGGCCATTGCACCGTCGGAAAACAAGGGAGATACCGCCGGCGTGTTGGTGCTCGAGCCGACGCAACTTATGGTGGACGGCCGAGCCTACGCGGTGCGTGGAAGCGTCGACTACGTGGAGAAGTATCTCAAGGGTCGGGGCGTCCAGGCGGGTGACGTCGCCAAGGTCGGCGCGGGTACGGCCATCGGGGCCGTGGCCGGACGCATCATCGGCGGCAAGAAGGGCACCGTCATCGGTGGCGCCGTGGGAGCCGCCGCGGGCACCGCCCGCGCACTCGAGACCTACGACCGCGACGTGGTGGTGCCGCCCGGCGCGGCAATCACCGTGACCCTGACCTCGGACGTCGTGGTGAACTAGGGAGTGGGGAGTAGGGAGTAGGATGTATCATGCGACGGAGGGCTGGGGCCAGGTCGGACCCAGCCCTCCTGCTATCCTACCCCCTGCCCCCCACTCCCTACCCCCTACTCCCTACTCCCCGCTCCCTACTCCCGTTAGTATCCCGCTCCCCCTCCGCCCAGCCTCGGATCACTCACCCCCTGCCAGCCTCGCGCCGTTCGGATGATGGCTTCGACGTCCCCGGAGTAGCCCCGGATGGTCACCGCGTGGCCCATGCGCTCGAGCGCGGCGATGGTGCCTGGCGTGAACCCGTTGCGCTCGATCCGGATGGAATCCGGCAGTCCCTGATGGTGGGTACGCGGTGCCGTGACCGCCTCCGACAGGGACATCCCGTGATCGATCACGTTTGAGATCACATGGTACACCATGGTGATGATGCGCGGGCCCCCGGGCGTGCCAACCACCATGAAGAGCTCGCCGTCGGGATCGAGCACGATGCTCGGCGTCATGGCGGACAGCATCCGCTTGCCCGGCATGATCGCGTTGGCTTCGCCCTGGACCAGGCCGAACATGTTGGGGCGGCCCGGAGCCGTCGCGAAGTCGTCCATCTCGTCGTTCAAGAGGAAGCCCGCTCCGGTCACGGTGACGGCGCTGCCGTAGCTGTTGTTGAGCGTCGTGGTACAGCTCACCACGTTGCCGTCGGCATCGACCACTGAGTAGTGGGTCGTACTCTCGCCCGTGCGAAGCGACGGATCGAACTTCTCCGTTGGCGTCGCGCGACGCGGCGCAATCTCGGCACGCAGCGACGCCGCATAGGATTTTGAGAGGAGACGCTCGAGCGGCATCTCGACGAAGTCCGGATCGCCCAAATACGTATTGCGATCGGTGAATGCCCGGCGCATCGCCTCCGTCTCCAGATGGATCAACTCGGGAGATCCGAAGGGAGGCAGCCGCTCATATCCCTCCAGGATGTTGAGAATCTGGCCCAGCGTCACCCCGCCTGAGGAGGCCGGCGGCATGGAGTAGATGGTATGGCCGCGATAGGTGATCCTGATCGGCTCCCGCCAGATCGCGCGGTAGGCGGCGAGATCCTGGTGCGTGATGAGGCCGCCCCCACGCCGCATTTCTTCGACGATTAGATCCGCCACCCGTCCCCGGTAGAAGCCGTCGTGGCCACGCACGCGGATGTCCTCCAGTGTGCGGGCCAGGTCCGGCTGCCGGAACTTCATCCCTCGAGGCGGTGCGCGGCCATCGGGCAGGAACGCCAGGCGCGAGCTGGGAAACAAGAACAGCCGTTCTCGGTTGGAGTCGATCGAATGGCTGCGGAAGCTGTCGATCTCGAACCCGCTGGCCGCGAGCTCGATGGCTGGGTGCGATGACCTGGCTCGAACGGTAACCTCCCATAGGTGCGATGTGCTTCCATCATGCCGGCCACCGAGCCCGGTACTCCCGCCGCGAGATGGCCGGTAATGCTCAGGTCCGTGGGATCGCCGCCCTGATCGAGATACATGTCCCGCGTGGCCGCGAGCGGGGCGGTCTCACGATAGTCGAGCGCCCGCACCGTCCCGTCGGCCATCCGGATTACCATGAACCCTCCGCCGCCCAGGTTGCCGGCCGAGGGATGCACCACCGCCAGGGCAAGGCCCACGGCCACCGCCGCATCCACCGCGTTGCCGCCGGCGGCCAGAATGTCGCGGCCCACAGCACTCGCGATCGGGCTGCCCGACACCACCATGGCGCGGGGCGCGTCTGTGACCCGGGCCGTTCCCGCCAGGGGCCATGCACCATCGACCCCGGTCGAGAGAGGGGCGGCGCAGGCGGTCGCGAGGGCGAGAACCAGAGAGATGCGAGCCATCGAAGGGAGGTGCACGGCGCTCTCCGCCTTGGGTACGGGGTTCGGTCGTATGGGAATGCCGGAGGTTGATCCTGGCGTCCAACGCCGTCTAATTTAGCCCACCTTCACGGAGATGGCCTCTCCTCACCAACTGTGACAGAAGCTAACCACGACCCGCGACTGACCGAGCGCCGGAATCCTCGCACGCCTGGGATCGATACCGCGTCCCCGCTCGAGATCGTCGACCTGATTGCCGCCGAAGACGCCACCGTGCCAGGCATCGTCGCGGCGGCGCGCCAGGAACTGGCGCGGGCTATCGAGTCGATCGAGACGTCATTTCGCAACGGCGGCCGGCTCGTCTACCTGGGCGCGGGCACCAGCGGGAGGCTCGGCGTGCTCGATGCCGCGGAGTGTCCGCCGACGTTCGGGACCGACCCTGCCATGGTGCTGGGAGTGATTGCCGGCGGCCCACCGGCCCTGGTGCGGTCGGCCGAAGGGGCTGAGGACGATACCGCGGCCGGCCGCTCTGCGATGGACGAACGCCAGGTGTCGGCCCGGGACACGGTGGTTGGGATCGCGGCCAGCGGCACGACGCCCTATGTCGGCGCGGGGCTCGCGCGCGCCAAGGAACTTGGCGCGACGACCATCCTCGTCACGTCGAGCGACGCACCTGACGCGGTTGCGCAGACCTGCGATCTCATCATCCCGATTCCCGTCGGCCCGGAAGTGGTAACGGGCTCTACCCGGATGAAGGCGGGCACGGCGACCAAACTGGTGCTCAACACGCTGAGCACCGGTTCCATGATTCGCCTGGGCAAGGTCTATGGCAACCTGATGGTCGACCTCCAGGCCTGGAGCGGCAAGCTGATCGATCGCGGCGAGCGCATCGTCATGGAGACGACCGGGGTGGATCGGGCCGCCGCGCGGCAGGCGATCGAGGCCGCCGGTGGGAGCGTCAAGACGGCGATTGTCATGGTGCGGCTCAAGGTGGCCCGGGACGAGGCCGAGAGCCTGCTGGCCACACACGATGGGCGGCTCCGATTGCTATTGGGCGATCCGCCTCCCGTCCGACCGGCGGCCTCGCCGTGACGACCCTCCCGACGTTCGCCGTGGGACTCATGTCGGGCACCTCGTTGGACGGTGTCGATGCCGCCCTGGTCCGGATCGCCGATACGACCGATGTATCACTCGTGAACTTCAGAAGCCACCCATACGATGATGCCGCCCGGGCTTCGCTCGAACGCGCCTTTTGCCAAGCCACGGCGCGCGAGTTGGCACACCTGCACGTGCAGACGGCGGAATGGGCGGCCGACGCGGTTGAGGCGGTCCTCGCCGACAGCGGACTGACCGGGGGGGAACTCGGCTTCATCGCGTTTCACGGCCAAACCATTTGGCACGAGCCGCCGGTGGTCAGCTGGCAGCTCGGCGAGCCCGCGGTGCTGGCGGAGCGATTCGGCACGACTGTGGTGCACAACTTCCGCGCGCGCGATGTTGCCGCCGGCGGCGAGGGTGCGCCCTTGGTGCCTGTCGCGGACGTGCTCTTGTTCGGTAGCGACACCCAGTCGCGCGTACTGCTGAATATCGGAGGCATGGCCAATCTGACGTTCGTTCCACGCCGGGGAATGACGGAGGGCGCGTTCGCATTCGACACCGGCCCCGGAATGGCCGTGATCGATGCCGCCTCGCGGCTGGTGGACCCGAGCCTGCCCTACGACCGGGACGCCGTTCTGGCCACACAAGGGACCGTCGACACCGCGGTGCTCGACGAGCTGCTGCTCGATCCTTACTTCGAGCGCCGACCGCCCAAGAGTACCGGGCGCGAGCGCTTCGGTGCGGAATACGCCGCGGCGCTCACCGAGCGCGTGCCCGGTCCGGACGCGGTGCGTACCGCGGTCGGACTCACCGCGCAGTCGATTGCGCGCGCCGTTGCGAAATGGGTGCCGGATGCGGGTGAAGTGGTCGTGTCGGGAGGCGGATCGCGCCACCCCGTCCTCATGCAGCAGTTGGCTGAGCACCTGCGGCACGCGACCGGTCGTCCGCTTACCATGCTGCGCTTCGACGACCTCTTCTTCACCGGCGATGCCAAGGAAGCCGTGGCGTTCGCCTTGCTTGGGTATCTCACGCTTGCGGGTGCGGCGGGAAACTTGCCGGCCGCGACTGGGGCTACGGGCCGCCGCGTGCTGGGCGCGATCACGCCACGATGATTCCCGGGCGCCTCATCGTTCCCGCGCTCCGCTGGAGCTCCGCTACCGGCTTTGCCCATGAGCGCTCGACCATTGCTGAGGCGATTTCGCTCGGCGTGGGTGGGTTCATGATCTTCGGCGGCACCGTGCCGGCAGTGCGTGCCTTGGTTCAGGAGCTGCGCGAGCGCGCCGGGCGCCGGCTCCTGATCGGCGCCGATCTCGAACGCGGCGCCGGGCAGCAGGTGGAAGGTCTCACGGAGCTCCCGCCGCCCGCGGCACTCGCGTCGCTCGGCAAGCGTGAGGTGTGCCGGTGGGCCGGCGCGCTCACCGCGGCGGAAGCCCGCTCCGTGGGCATCAATTGGGTGTTCGCACCCGTCGGCGATCTCGACCTGGCCGCGGAAAACCCGATCGTGCAGACCCGCTCGTTCGGGCAAGACCCCGAGCGCGTGGCGACATGTGTCCGGGAGTGGGTCGACGGGTGCCAAGGGGTCGGTGCGTTGGCCTGTGTCAAACACTACCCAGGGCACGGCCGCACCCTGTCCGATTCGCACGACACGCTGCCGGTGGTGCCGGTCGATTGGGAGCACATGCGCACCGCGGACCTGGTGCCCTTCCGCGCTGCGGTGGAAGCCAATGTTGCCTCGGTCATGACCGCCCACGTGAGCTACCCCGCCATCGACCCCAGCGGGCGCGCCGCAACCTTCTCCAAGTTGATTCTCGACGATCTCCGGCACGAGTTGAGCTTCGATGGGCTCATCGTAACCGATGCCCTCATCATGGAGGGTGCCTGCCGTGCCAAAGGCGAGGCCGACGCGGCCGTCCAGGCCGTCCGCGCCGGGTGCGATCTCGTGTTGCACCCGCGTGACCTGTCCGCGGTGTCCAACGCCATTCATCAGGCACAGTCGCGGGGCGAAATTCCTGAACGCCGGTTGCACGATGCCTACCTCCGCTACGAGCAGGCGCTCGAGCGCTCGGCGCGATCGGTCACCTCGCGGCCTGCGGGCCCGTTCAGTGACGTGCAGGAAATGGCGGCCGCACTGCTCGAGCGGCCGATGCTGCGCGGCGCCCCGCCGGCGCTCACCGAGCCGCTCGAACTCGTCGTGGTAGACGATGATGCCGACGGGCCGGTAGAAGTTTCGCCCTGCGATGTGGTCGAGAAGTTCCTTCAGGCCGAAGGCGTGGGGATCGGGCCGGGAGGCGATCGCGTCGTGCTCGCCTTCGCGGAGCCGCGGGGATGGAAGGGCCGAGCGGGTTTTGGCCCGTCCGCGCAGGAGGCACTCCGCGCAGCTGTGCCGACCGCGGCCTTGGTCGTTCTCTTCGGACACCCCCGGCTCGCGGCTCACGTTCCGGAAGGTCCGCCCATCCTGCTCGCGTGGCATCGCCAGCGGCCGTTGCAGAAGGCCGCCGGTCGCTGGATCCGCGAGCGGGTTCGGTGACGGCACTCGATTGGAGCGTGGTTGCCGCCTACCTGGGCGGCACGTTGTTCCTTGGGCTCTGGCTCGCCCGGCGCGGCACCAAGAGCATGGTCGATTTCTTCGTGGGTGGGCGGGCCATTCCTTGGTGGCTCGCGGCCACGTCCATGGCGGCGACGACCTTCAATGTCGATACCCCGCTGTATGTGGCGGGTGTGGTTGCCCGACGAGGTGTCGCCGGCAACTGGGAGTGGTGGAGCTTCGCCTTCGCGCACGTTCTCCTTGCCGTTCTGCTCAGCAAGCTCTGGCGGCGGGCCAATGTTCTCACCGACATGGAGCTCACGGAACTCCGCTACGGCGGGAAGCCGGCGGCGGCACTCCGCGCGGCCCGCGCATTTCTGTTTGCCGTTCCCTTCAATTGCATATCGATTGGCTACGGGATGCTGGCCATGCGGAAGGTCATGGTCGGATTGGGGGTGTTCGATCATTTGCCGAACCTCCCGGGCGATGACCGTCTCTGGGCCATTATGCCGATTGTGCTCGTCGTCCTGGTCTACACGGCTGCATCGGGGCTCTGGGGTGTGGTCGCGACCGATTTTCTCCAGTTCTTCCTGGCGCTGGGTGGCGCGCTGTTGGTCATGGGTTTCGCGCTGGTCGAGGTGGGTGGGCTCGGAGGGTTGACCGACAGCCTGCGCGCCATGGGCGAGGGCGAGAAACTCTCGCTCGTTCCCGTTGGTCAGGACGCATTGCTCCCGATCTCGACATTTGTAGGCTATCTGTGCATCCAGTGGTGGTCGTTTCGAAACGCGGATGGCGGCGGGATGTTCGTCCAACGGCTTTCCGCGACGGCCAACGAACGTGAAGCGACCAAGGCGGCCCATGCCTTCAACATCCTGAATTATCTGATCCGGACCTGGCCCTGGGTCTTGGTGGGGTTGGCGGCGCTGGTCGTGCTTCCGGGTCTCGAGGATCCCGAGCTTGCCTATCCGCTCCTGATGGTCCGCTACCTCCCGGCCGGCGTGCTGGGTCTGGTACTGGCGAGCCTCGTGGCCGCGTTCATGTCAACGGTTTCCACGCAGGTCAATTGGGGTGCGAGCTACCTGGTCCACGACCTCTATGCGCGATTCAGCGGCCAGCGCGACGAGGCGAGGCTGATCCTGTTGGCGCGGGTGGCCACCGTCCTGCTCACCATCACCGCTGCGACTGTCTCCTTCTTCATGGACAACGTAGGCACCGTGTTCCGGTTCGTGATCCTCATCGGCACCGGGCCGGGCACAGTGCTTCTGCTGAGGTGGTTCTGGTGGCGGGTCAATGCGTGGACCGAGATATCCGCCATGGTGGCCGGGCTCGCGGTGGCGATCGGCTCGTTGTTCGTCACCCTGACCTTCGGGCAGCGACTCATGGTCACGACCTTTGGTTCCATGGCCGTCTGGATTCCGGTGATGTTGCTCACCCGGCCCGAGCCGGCCGAGGTGCTCGACCGCTTCTATGCCCGCGTGAGGCCGGGCGGCGCCTGGGGGCCCGTCCGGTCACGCACCGGCCTCACGGCGCTCGACAACCTCGCGCGCGATGCCGGGCGCTGGGTGGTATGGGTGACCGTGATATTGGGTGGGACGCTGGCAGTGGGCTGGTTGCTCCTGGCCTAGCAGGAGCCGCCCGGCACGCGTGTGTCAGGGCATCCCGTCGAGGAGTTCGAGGGCATACACGATCGGAACGCTGTAGAGGATCCGCCCTCGACCACCCGCCTGGCTTCCGTAAACGAGACCCACCACGCTCCCGGTGCGATCGAACACCGGACTCCCACTCGATCCTTCGACGCCAAACCCGTCGAATTGGATGAGAGTCTGGAGGACCCGCGTCACGGACCCGGGTGATGCCGTCGCGGTGATGCCGACTTGCTCCCACTCGCCCCCCATCGGGAGGTCGAAGCCCAACGGGTAGCCGATAGTCGCCACCGCGTCCCCGACCGCCACCGGCGGCTCGCGCCATTGGAGCGATGCGACTGCCGGAACGGCACCCCGCGCGCTCGTCCGAAGCAGGGCGATATCGACGTCGGGGTGGACCGCCACCACCTCGAGGTGCAGGGCACGAGTCGAGCCCTCGAACACGATGTCCAAGGTTTCCGCCGGTGAGCCATCGATTCCGAGGACCACGTGTTTGGTGGTCAATACCAAACCCTCGATCCGGTCCGACCTGATGCCGAAGCCCGTGCCCGTGACCCTGGTGCCACCGGGGAACGCGGCCAGCACGATCCCAATCGCCGCCTGGTTGGCCTTCGCGATGGCTTCCAGGTCCAACGCGGCGGCCAGCGTGAGCTGCCGCTGGAGCGCGAGCGCATCCTCGAGCCGGCGACGGAGCAGCATGACGTCTTCCGGGTCCTGGTCCGGTCGGCTCACGGAGTCGCGCAACTGTGCGGCCTCTGCCTGCACCGAGTCGAATCGGCCGCGGAGCGTTTCCATGTTGATGGTGAGCGATCCCATCTCCTGCATGAGGCTATCCGCGCGGGCCAAGAAGGTTTGGCGATCGGCCTCGAAGCGCACATTCTGGCTGACGCGCTGCCATACCAAGGCGGACACCGACAACGCCGCAACGGCGGCGGCCGCATACGTCACGCGGCGCAGCGGGGCCGTCTGGCGTGCGACTTCGGCACGAATGCGCGTGTGCGTTCCTGGGGTCGGGCGCCACCGGGGGAGCGCGTAGGATGGGGTCGCGTGTCCCCGGCGCGCGGGTGAGCGCTGGCGCATTCGCACCGGAGGGACGGCGAGTCGGACGCTTCCAGGGTGGTGGTCGGCGGGCTCTCGCACGATCTCGAACCTGACGCGCGGGCCTCTCGCGCCGAACTGGATGACGTCCTCGTCGGCCAGCAGGTGGTCGGCCGTGAGACGGACACCATTGACGAACGTTCCGTTCACGCTCCCCGCATCCCGTAAGACGAAGAAGCTACCTCGTTGAAAGATGGTCGCGTGATGACCCGAGACCTGGAGGTCCGATTCGGGATGGAAGCGGAGATCGGAAGACGGCTGGCGGCCCACGCTGAGATAAGCACCGTCCAACGTCGTGCTCTCGCCCGAGAGGCCACCGGAGAGAAACGTGAAGCGGGCGCGCATTATCGGAGAACCAGCAGCACGATGGCAATCAGGGCCAAGATGAGACCGACCCACATAAACGAAATCGCCGAACGACGCGGGCTGAGCACCGGCTCGGGCTCGTCGATCACGGCGGGATGCTCCTCGGTCTCGATGTCGTCCTCGCCTTCCAGCTCGAAGACTTTTCGGCCGGCTGGCGATCCCTCATCCGCCGCGGGCAGACCCTCCCCGCTCAAACGCACCACGACGACCGTGATGTTGTCGGGCCCGCCGCGCTCGTTGGCTCGCGCGATCAGGGTTGTGCACGCCTGGGCCAGGTCGGGATGCGCTCCGATCACTTCCGCTATCTCTTCCGGCTTGACTTGTCCGCTCAGCCCGTCGGAGCACAACACGAGTGTGTCCTCGCGCCGCAGGTCCTGATACGTGAGATCGACCGTGATGCGAGGCTCCGGGCCGAGCGCCTGAAGAATGATGTTCTTGCGCTGACTGTCTTCCGCTTCTTGCTCCGTGAGCTCGCCGGCGTCGACCAATCGCTGCATCAAGGACTGGTCCTTGGTGAGTTGGGTGGTCTGGCCACGACGAATCAGATAGGCACGGCTGTCGCCCACCTGGGCCAGATACAGGCTCTGGCCCAGAATACCGACCACCGTGGCGGTGGTTCCCATGCCACGCACGTCGGGATTCTCGCGCGCATGCCCGTGGATACGGTGATTGGCGAGCTCGAGCGCCTCGCGCATGCGGTAGGCGAAACGTTGGGCCGAGGCCTCGTTGTCGGTGGGCCACACGCTCGACATGTGCTCGTAGATGGCCTCCGCGGCCATCGCGCTCGCGAGTTCGCCTGCCGCTGCCCCACCCATGCCGTCGGCCACGACACAAAGCGAGCCACGGGGCCCGAGTTCATGCTCGCGAACCTCGGGTTTGAGGCTCGCTGACGGGGCGCTCAGGTTGGCTACCAGAAACGTGTCTTCGTTATGGTCGCGCGTGCGGCCCAAGTCGGTCTTGCCGAAGACCGAGACATGGACCGCTCCCGGTGTGGGCCCAGGATCGGGATCGCGCTGGCGGGACACGACCTCAGCGCCTTCCGTGACCGGGAGAGTTGATGCGCATCGGAATGGCTACGCGAGTGGCGTCGGGCACCACGGGCGGGACCTCGGCAAGGAACGGAAGACCTGCCTGGTGGTCTAAGATGGTGGTGGGGGCGCTATTCGATTCCACAGCCGTAGCGTAGCGAGGGAGCGGCCCCGAGGCTAGGCCCCGACTTCGGCCGTCCCGACCTTGCGGGTCGCCGACAGGTGGTTCCGTGCCTGTGGCTCGATTGGGTTTCACATGACCTCCGGGGCCTCGAGAGCCCGCGGCCGCTCTTTGACGGTGATCCCTGCGCCGGGGCGACAATTTAGGGCTCGCACGCCGGAGCGTCAACCTATCACGTAGCGTAAGTCCTAGTCCTTGCTTACCTTGTGGACTCATGACCCATTCGCGTGCACTGGCAGCCCTGACTATCGTACTTGCGGGTTGCGCCTCCTCGCAATCCACGCTGACCCCGCCTCCGGCGCTGACGCCATTGCCGCAGCCCTCGGCGGGCCTCGCACCGGTGAGCCTCGCGGCGTTGGAGGACCGGCTCCCGCGAGTACCGGTTGTAAAGGGTCCGATTGCGCTCCGCGTGATCTATCCCACTCTCCAGGACCGGGTGGTCGCCGGCGACTCCAGTTTCATCTTTGGCTCGACCGGCACCGGCGACGCGTCGCTGACCATCAACGGTAATCCGGTGCCGGTCTGGCCGAACGGCGCCTGGCTCGCCTGGATTCCCTTTCCGCCCGACAGTGTGATGCGGTTCGAGCTCTTCGCCAAGACAGCGACAGACTCCGCCCGCCTCGAGTATGTCGCGCGCCGGAGGCCCGCCTTCATTCCTCCCAGAACGGCACCCTGGATCGATTCCCGCTCGATTTCTCCGCAGGGCGCGGTGTGGTGGCCGCAGCAGGAGCCGCTCCTCGTCTCGGTACGCGCGTCTGAAGGATCGGCTGTCGCTATCAGGCTGGCGGACGGTCGACGCATTTCCCTGATGCCGGATCCCAGGTTGGCCGACCTTGCCTGGGGTATTCGGGCGTTCGATCGCGACACCATGAACCTGCGGCCGCGACTCGAGGCCGACCGCTACGTGGGATCGATTACGGGGGAGACGATTGGTGGAGACCCAGGACCGATGGTGGGTCCGACCCCGGCTACCGGCCGGTGTCCGCATCATTCCCCGGGCCGGGCGTGCCCGATGGCACGGCGTGATACCGCGACGCCCGTCATGCCCGTGATCGAAGTCATTCACGGTAGCGATACCGTGTCGGTCCCCTGGCCGGTGCAGATCAGGCCGCTCGATGATGCAGTGCTGGTGGAGTTCGACGACGACACCGCCAGGGTTGGCGACACCGATAGCCTGACCGTCGGGCGCGCGGCGCCCGGTGCCACGTACCACTGGTTCTTCCCGACCGGGACGCGTGCGGCCGCCGTGGGCCGGATCAATAGCATGCTGCGCCTACGTCTTTCGCGCGGCGCCGACGCCTGGGTTGCGGTGGAGGACGCACAGCCGCTACCCCCGGGCCGGACCTCGCTCCACGCTCGTGTCGGGTCCATGACACTGTTTCCGGAAGCGAGTAAAGTGACCGCTCGCATCCCGCTCAGCGATCGGGTGCCGTTTCGGGTCAGTGAGACCGAATCGGACATTGTCATCAAGTTCTATGGCGCGTACGGCGACATTGATTGGATACGCTACGGTGGAACCGATCCGCTGGTTGCGCACGTCGATTGGGAGCAATCGTTGGCGGATGAGGTAACGATCATATTTCGGCTGGCGCAGCCGGTCTGGGGCTATCGGGCCCGGTGGAACGGCAACGACCTTCTGCTGGAGATACGCCGCCCTCCCACGATCGATCAGTCGCACCCGTTGCGCGGGCGGCTCGTGCTGGTCGACCCGGGGCATCCACCTGCCGGGGCGACGGGCCCGACGGGGTTCCGGGAGGCCGAAGCCAATCTCGCGGTCGCGCGCCACCTGAAGGCGCTGTTGGAAGGGGACGGGGCGACGGTGGTCATGTCACGGACCACCGATAGCGCCGTCAGTTTGTGGGAGCGGGTAGCGCTCGCGGATGCGATCGACGCCGAGCTGCTGATTTCTATCCACAACAACGCCCTGCCCGACGGGGTGAACCCGTTCACCAACAACGGCACGAGCGTGTTCTACAACCATCCGCGGAGCATCCCGCTCGCCTTCGCAATCCAGCGCGAGCTGGTCAGCGAGCTTGGACTGCCCAACCTAGGCGTCGGCCGTGGAGACTTGGCGCTGGTGCGGCCAACCTGGATGCCCGCCGTCTTGACCGAGGGGCTCTTCATGATGCTTCCGCGACAGGAAGCCGCGCTCCGGTCCGACGAAGGACAGCGACTCTATGCGCGGGGCGTGTTCGAGGGGATCAAGGCCTTCTTGAAGGAGCGGGCCAAGGAGAGTAGGCCGCCAGGGTAACCCCAGGGGTACGTGGAGATCTCTCCCGCTGTGTCGTCTCCATACCGGATGATGTTCACAATGTCCCATCGATGGGTGCGCCGCCGGATCGTGCGATCGTGGCGCGGCAGCCGCATCACCGCGGCCGGTCGGGCCGTGCCCGCCTTCCTCATGCTGATTGTTGGGTCGGCCGCCGCGCAGAGCCCCTCGGATCGCGCGGCGATCGACCAATTCCGCGATTCGCTGGCGTTGTCCTCCGACGCCGAGGCGATCACCGCACTGGAAGAGCGATTGATCGAGGTCGCGAAACGCGATCGAGACAACCCGGTCATCCACCTCAAGCTCGGATTCCTCGGGCTTCGTCTCGGCCAACTTCAGGGTGTCTCGCATGGCCGTGACGGAACGGCCTTCGACGACGCAGCGGTCGAGTTCGAATGGGCCGCCGAGCTTGCGCCTGACTGGCCCTATTCCTGGTACGGCCTCGGCCTCGCGGAACTGGGCCTGAGCTACCTGCCGCAGACGGCCGCGGAGAATGTGCGTCAGCATCTCGGCAAGGACCACCGAACCAAGGCCGCCGATGCGCTCGCGAAAGCCGCTCAGGCCGACCCGGCTTATGTGCCCGCCATCGCTCTCCTCAGCGAAGTCACGCTTGCCCAGAAGATCAAGCCCAAGCGTGAGGAGGCCTTGGCGGCGGCTCGCCGGGCGGCTCAGTCGGCGGCGGGAACCAGCCCGACCGTCCACCTAGCCCGGGCACGGCTCGAACGAGAAGTGGGGTCGAGCGACTCGGCGATCGTCGCACTCCAGGCCTACGTCGCGACCGGAGGCGATCCGGCGATCGCGCGATTCGAATCGGCCCAGGCCCTCTACGACCTTGGTCGCACCCGGGACGGGATGGACGCCTACTTCGACGGGGCCGGAAACATCGTCTCCACCGAGGCACGAAAGCTCTACCGCTCCGATATCGAGTGGGTTGCCGACAGCGCCGAGCTTGCCTCGTACGATCTCGAGGAGGTAGGCGCGCTCAGGGCATGGCTGACTCACTTTTGGACTCGGCGCGATGTGGCTGCCGGACGGCGCCCAGGTGAGCGGCTGGCCGAACACAGAAGTCGCCAGACCTACGCGGTGAGAACCTTCCGGCGAATCGGGAGTCTCGAGTTCCTGCCGGCCCTGTACGATCCGCCGGTCTCGACCTTCCTGCAGCCCGGCGTGGTCGTGCAGGGTCCCGGCGGGGACCAGCCTGCGGCGCCGCGGGGTGAGCCGGGCGAGACGCCGGGGCAGGGGGTCGTCGATCTGGCGCTCCGGCGCGGTGAGAACCCGGTCACGGCGGGAGCGTGTGGTAGCGAGCTGGTCGACGCCCGCGGCGTCATCTACGTACGACACGGCGACCCCGACCAGACCGCGTCCTATGCCGGCGAGGACGCGCGGCCGAATGTGTCGTGGCAATACGAGCGGCCCGGCGGGCCCCTCATGTTCCACTTCATGCAACCCATCGGGGCCAGCGACTACTGCCTGTACGTCCTGCCCGATTTGACACCGAACGTGTTGGCCTCGCGTGCGGGCCTCTACTCAGGCTTCCTGACCCTCGGGTCGCGGGCGTCGGTAGAGCGGGCAGCAACACGGGGGTGGCATGACATGGCCGTGGGTCTCACCACCGATTCGTACACCCTTCGTTTCCGTCGGAATCTGGAGCCGGTAGCGCGCGCCTACGCGCTGAGCATGCCCGACGGCGGCGGGAACAGGCTCGTCGTGGCGTACGCGATACCGGGCAAAGAGCTGGAGCCCGAATCTGAGGCGGTCCCCGTGACGTACCGCCTGCGAGTGCGCACTCTGGTGAGTACGGAGCGGGACAGCCTCATCACCGCCAGCGATTCGACTCGGCTCGTGCGGCACCAGACACGCCTCGGTCGGGGCGAATACCTGACCGGACTCGTAGGGTTTCCGTTACCGGTCGGGCGCTACAACGTGCGGTTGGTTGTGAGCCAGGACGAGCGTGAAGCGGGTGGTTCCGCGGCCTTTCCTGCAATCGACCTACCGGACTTCAGTCGCCCGCGTCTGAGCCTGAGTGATTTGGTGCTTGGGCGCGACGGTTTGGGGCTCCGGATGCGGACCGGTGGTGGCACGGTGCCGGTTGATCCCCTCAACACCTACCCGGTTGGTGCCACGGTCGACGTGTACTACGAAATGACGGGAATGGCGTCCGGTTCTCAGTACCAAACGGATATCGAGTTGGTGCCCATCGAAAGCGGCGATGATGAAACGGCACTCGAACGCCGGGTTCCGGACATCACATTGAGCTTCAGCGAACTGACCGACGCGCCCATCGTTCGGGTAACCCGCCGTGTGGACCTGGGTGTGCTCCGAGCGGGTCAGTATCGTCTCAGGGTCCGGGTGACCGACCCATCGACCGGTACGAGTCGGCGTCAGGACGCCACAATTGCCGTGGTCGACTGAGCGGAGGGCACACGGCCCGCTGCATGTGCGCAGGTGATTGGCTCAGGCGTCCCTAGTCGTGGACCCGCGAGGATCTTGGTGCTATACCTTATAGGGGTCGAACGCACGGGGCGGTCGGGATATTGCTGTGGCCCAGCCCGCCAACCGTTCTGACGCGCCGCGAGAAATGCCAGTACGCATGATTCATTCGAACCATCATCACAGAATTGGCCAAGGCCTGCGTCGGGCTATCCTGCCGGGCTTCGCTGCGTGTGTATTCGTGCTCTCCCCCGTCACGGCGCGGCCATGCGCCGCCCAGCTCCTCGACCAACGCGAAGCACTCGAGCAGTTCCGTGATTCGCTTGCCGCCGTGCGCGACACGACCCAGCTCCTCGCGCTGAAGCAGGCGATGGTCCGGGTGGCTACTGACGACCGTAACAACACGCTGCTTCACCTGAAGCTCGGGTTTCTGAACCTTCGACTGGCCAATCTCGGGGTCGCCCTGCAATACGACGATGCCGCCGCCGAGTTCGAATGGGCCACGGAGCTCGAGCCCACGTGGCCCTACGGGTGGTATGGGCTGGGCCTGGCCGAGTACGGCGTTGGCGATTCCCAGATTTCGTTCGTGACCGGCATCAAGACGATGTTCGGCAAGGACGCACTGTCGCGGTCCGCCGACGCCTTTGCGAAGTCGGCCGAAGTCGATCCCGCGTTCTCACTTGGCCTGGTCGAGCTGGCCCGGACCGCGCTCAAGCAGCGGGTCAATATCAAGTTGGACGTCGCCCTCGCGGCACTCAGGCATTCGGCGGCGACATCCGCGGGGGCCGTGCCCCAGGTCTTGCTGGAGCGTGGCCGAGTGGAGCGGGAGGCCGGCAGTCTCGACTCTGCACTCGCCGCCTTCAATGCCTATCTCCGTGTCGGCGGCAAGCCCGGGCTCGGGCTGCTCGAAGGGTCCCGGACCAAGTGTCTGCTCGGCGCGACGGACTGTTTCCGCGACTACCTGCATGGCGCAGCCTATGATGATCCGCCATCGGTGAGCGAGTATCGCAAAGACCTGGCCTTCATCGCGACGGACGAGGACCTCAATCGGTTCGATCGGACCTGGGGCAACCAGCGTGCCGAGTTTCTCAAGGAATTCTGGACGACCCGGGACCGGCACGATCTGCGGCGCGACGGCGAGCGGTTGCGGGAGCATTACCGCCGCTACTTCTACGCCAGGCAGAACTTCGCGCTCGCGAGTACCAACCGGCATTACGACATCGTCGAACGCTATCGGTCCGAAAGCGTAGACTTCGACGACCGCGGCATCATCTATATCCGCCACGGCGAGCCCACGGATCGCGCATCGTATCGGGGCCGTGACGTCGAGCCGAACGAATCGTGGCGGTACGAGCGGGCCGATGGCGACCTCATTTTCCACTTCATCGCACGTGAAGACGTTCAAGACTACAAGTTGGTCGAGAGCCTGTTCGATGTGTTGGGCAATGCGGCAACGGTGACGCTGCGGGGTACCGGTGTTTCCGGCGACCCGGTGGCGACCGAACTCCTGCTGTCGCGCGAGCGACTCTCGCCGATCTATGGCCGGATTCAGTCGTCGGGATTTGCCGGGACCAACCGGTACCAGGCCGAAGAGCGGTCACTGGGGCGGACCAGTATCGAGGTCGGGACCTCGACCGATAGCTACGAGCTCACGTTCGCCCGGCCGCTTCGGGGCGAGACCCAGGTGCTCGCCGTCGGCCACGACGAGAACGGGCCCCAGCTGCAGCTCACGTTTGCCATTCCGGGATCGGCACTCGAGGGAACGAAGGTCCAGCGCGGGCACTCTCTATCCGGTGCGGGTGCTCTTCGTTGCGCAGGACTCGGCGGGGAACGTCGTCAGCGCATGCGACACGACGCGCTTCTTCCTGGCCGGCAATCCCGTGCCCCAGCACGAGTACCTGGTCGGACGGGTGGCGGTCGATGCCCCGGCCGGCAAGCTCCGCTATCGGCTCGCAGTCCAGCACGGAGAGCATGCGGGCCTCGTGACCCCGACCGATACGATCGAAGTAGTGCGGGCGGACGGGACCACCTTTGCATTGAGCGACCCCGTGCTCGGTGCCAAATGGAGCACCCTCCTCTGGCTCCCGACGCCCGTCGACTCGGTGTACTTCAACCCGCAGGCCGTGTTCGGCTCCAACGATTTACTCGAACTCTACTATGAGGTGTACGGGCTCGAGTCGATGGCGACGTACAAGACCCAGTTGGCCGTCAAGAAGGGAAGCGGAGGAGGTGGCTTTCTGGGTATAGGCAAGCTGTTCGGCGGCGGCGGCGCGGAGATCAGCATCAAGTTCGAGGAGCAGGCGCCCGGGCCGATCGTGCGGAGCCGCCGCACGATCGAACTCGGTAAGCTCAAAGCAGGGCAGTATACCCTCGAAGTCACGGTCACCGATGCCCAGGGCCGCACCGAACGCCGACAACAGGCGTTCCGGGTTGTCGCCGCGCCCTAGGCGGGCTCGCCGTTCTCGCGTTCGCGCTCGCCGTAGGCGCGCTCTGGTGGCCAAACGGGACCGCAGCCGCACAAGCTCCCGAAGATCGCCAAGCTCTCGAGCTGTTCCGTGACTCGCTCGCCACTGCCTCCGACACCGCCTCCCTGCTTCGGTTCGAAGCGAGCCTGATCGAACAAACCAAGCTCGATCGTCACAACCCCATCCTCCACCTTCGGCTCGGCTTCCTGGCGCTCAGGCTCGGGATGCTCGGCGACAAGTCCCACTTCGATGATGCGGCCTCCGAGTTCGAATGGGCCGCCGAGCTCGAGCCCGATTGGCCGTACCCACTACTTGGTCTCGGCGTCGCGGAGCGCGAGCTGGGCCGTGGCGTCGGCTCGCTCCTGTTCGGTGTGAAGGCAATGCTCGGCAAGGATCAAGACACCAAGGCCGTGACGGCCTTTGCAGGCGCCGCCCAGGTCGACCCGGGGTTCGTGCCCGCGCTTACCGAACTGGCGCAGACGACCGACAGCATGCGGTTGAACCGCCGGCCCGATCTCACCCTCGCCGCCTTCCGCCGCGCCGCGAGCACCGGTGAGATCGCCGATCCGGACTATCATCTCTATCGCGGCCGAGTCGAACGCGCCTTCGGCGATCTCGATTCGGCGCTGGCGGCGTTCCAGCAGTATCTGTCGCTCGGGGGTACCCGAGGGCTCGCGTTGCTCGAGATCGCCCGGTCCAGGCTGGCGCTGGGTCAGACCGAGGCGCTGGAGCAGTACCTCGAGGGGGCGGCCTGGGAGGACCCCGAACTGGCCGCGCTCTACCGAAGCGATATCGCGCCCGTCGCGACCGACGGTGAGCTGGCTGAGTTCGATTCCCTCGATGGGGCGGGGCGCGCCCGCTTGCTCCGAGAGTTTTGGGGCAATCGCGACGCGGCCGACCTTCGGTCCGACGGCGAGCGGGTGACGGAGCACTACCGGCGGCTGGTATACGCCAGGCGTTATTTTCGTCTCGGGCCGTTCAGGCGGGTCTATGACTACGGAGAACGATATCGCAGTGGAAGCAGGGAGTTTGACGACCGTGGCGTCATCTACATTCGACACGGGCCGCCGCTGACTCGGCAGATTCACGTCACGCCGGCCGCGGCAACGTACGGTGCGGAGTCGTGGACCTACGTGATCGCAGAGCACATGCGAGCGTTCCATTTCGTGGGGCGCGAGGATCCCGACGACTATCGGCTGGTCGACAGCCCGCTCCGCATGCCTGTCGCAGCCCGCGAAGAGTTCCTGCTCACGTGGGCTCCGAGGGCCGTCTCGGCAGGCGTGAGCGCACCGATGTACGCTACCAATCTGCGCGTGCAGACTCTGAAAGACATCGACGTCGCAACCACGACGGATTCCTACGAGCTCCAATTCGCGAAGCCGATCAGCGCGTTCGCACAGGTTCTGGTCGCCGGCGCCCAGATGGGACGCAACAATCTTCATGTCGCCTATGCGATCGCGGCGGGGGATCTCGTCCCCACCCAATTGGTGAGCGGGTGGCTCTATCCCGTTCATCTCAGGCTCGCGGTCCTCGATAGCGCCGGTGCTCCAGTTGCGCGCGTGGACACGACCTCACTCATGGTGGCATCGCGTGCCCTGGGTCCGGACGACAACTTGCTTGGACACGTGGCTATCCCACTGCCGGCTGGGTCGTACACCCTTCGGTTCGCACTGAGCCAAGGAGATGTTGGCGGCGTTTTTCCACGTGAAGCGATCGATGTCCGCATCCCTGGCGAGGCGCTCGACCTGAGCGACCTGGTGGTGGGCACTCGCAAGATGGGTCTCTCCTGGGTGAGCCCTGCTCGCGACACCCTCTTCTTCGATCCGTTTCGTGTTGTGAGTGAAGGCGCTGTGATCGAGCTCTACTATGAGGTGTACGGTCTCACGCCTGAGGAGCCCTACGAGACCGAGATCAAGGTCGAAAAGGAGGGCGGAGGGCTCTTCCGTAAGATATTCGGCGGGGGCGGCAAGAAGATCCGCCTGGGGTTCTCCGAGACGGCAATGGGTCGGCTCGTCCGCGCGCGCCGCACGATCGATGTGGAAGGTCTGAAGCCCGGCGAATACGTTCTCACCATTACTGCGAAAAGGCCCGGCGGCGCCACGGCCGAACGGCGATATTTTTTCGTCATCGACGAGCGCTAAGTCCGCGCCTGTCTTGACTCTGGCACGCGCTTTGCCCTAGGTTCGCCTCATGAACTGTTCTCGCTGCGGCGCCGAGGTCCAGCGCGAATGGAAGGCCTGTCCCGAGTGCGGACTCTCGCTTGCTGCAACGACCCCGATCCAGGCCATCCTCCAATACGACGTCGCGGAAATCGACCTGGTCCGCGAGGCCCTGGCTGAAGAATACGAGCTGATCTCGGAGTTGGGCCGCGGCGGAATGGCCGTCGTGTATCGCGCCAAGGAGAAGCGTCTGGAGCGCGAGGTCGCGATCAAGGTGCTGCCCTTCTCGCTCTCGTTCGATCCGGAATTCGTTGAGCGGTTCGAACGCGAGGCGCGCACATCCGCCGGGCTCGAGCACCCCAACATCATCCCGATCTACCGCGTCGGCCACTCCGGGAAGGTGGCCTACTTCGTCATGAAGCTGCTGCGCGGCCAATCGCTCTCGGGACTCCTGGCCGAGCGCGGTCGGCTCGAACCCGATGAGATCCGCCACTTGCTGATCCAGACGGCCGGCGCGCTCGGCTATGCCCACATGCGCGGCATCGTCCATCGCGACGTCAAACCCGACAACGTCATGTTCGACGATTTCGGCGCCGCGATCATGACGGACTTCGGGATAGCCAAAGCCGTGAGCGGACAGCGGCTGACCGGCACCGGGATGTCGATCGGCACGCCGCATTACATGAGTCCGGAGCAAGCGCGGGCCCAGGACCTCGACGGTCGGTCCGACATCTACAGTCTGGGAGTGGTGGCCTATCAATGTCTGGCCGGCCGGGTGCCGTTCGATGGGGAAGATGCCTTTGCCATCGGGTACCGTCACATCATGGATCCGGTCCCGAAGCCCACCTTGTCCTCTCCGGACGAGCGGCGGCTCTACGAGATCATCTGGCGCATGCTCCAAAAAGAGCCGGGCGAGCGTTACCAGAGCTGCGAAAAGCTGATCGCCGAGCTGGGGGGAACGGTCGCGGCGGGCACCGGTGGGATGGCGGGGGTGGGGGCCGGGACCAGTGCCTCCGGGGCTCACTCCAGCGGCCCGCTTGCGGCCCGTTCGGGGCCATCGGCCACTATCCGGTCTGCCCCCACCACGCCATTACCGAACGTGGCAGCACTCGGCGGGCTGTCCCCGGCGCGGCCCTCGGGCCCGGTGGCGCGACCGGTGGCGTCGCGCTCGCCGGTCGCGATGGCCGAGCACCGCTCGTCTGGTCTGGGCTGGGTGTGGCTCGCGATCGTTGCACTCCTCGGCGGGAGCGGTGCCGCGGCCTATCATTTCAAGGTGGGTCCGTTCGCCGAGCCGGCCTCCGGGGCCTCGCTCGCTGAGCCGGTGGCAGCGGATTCTTCCCAGTTTGCGGGTGGGCCGATCGTGGATTCCGCCGCTGCCAAGGTGGACAGCACCCTGGCCCAGGTTTCGGCTCCCACGGCCCAGCCCGTGGCTCGTCGGCCATCTCCTCCGCCCGCCCAACGTTCGGCGCCTGCGCCACGCGACAGCGGTGCGATACGAATCCGGAATCTCCCGGCCGGGAGCCAGGTCCACATCGATGAGCGCGAGGCGATGACGGCGACGACCAAGTTACCGGTCGGCGCCCACGTGATCGCCGTGATCGCACCACGGCACAATTTCTACACCGACACGGTGACCATCCGGCCCAACGAGCTGGTGCTCTACGAGCCTCAGCTCTCAGCCTTCGGCGAGCCGGTGCGTGACAAATCCAAGGCGATCTCGACCCGGGCCGCGCCGCACTGCACCGGCCCCACCCTCGGGTACAATGTCGACAAGGTCTGCTTCGATGTAGGCCCCCGTCCTCTGTCCGCCACCGAGATCCCCATTCCCGTCTCCGCGGCGAGGACCCCCCGGGCGACGCGGCTCCTGGTTCATGTGAAGAAGGACGGCAGCGTCGCCGAAGTGCGAGGCCTGCGGCCATCAGACGTGCGGGTGTTCGAGGCCGCAGCCCGTGGGTTTGCCCAAAGCCTCTCCTGGCAGCCGGCGACCAAGGGTGGCGTGCCGGTCGATGCCTGGACGCCGTGGGAGTTTTCTCCTGTCCGCCGGTAGGCGGACAGGAGAAAAGGCGGAAAGATGAAAGCGGGAAAGGCGGGATGTGTTTCGTAACGAGGGTCTAGCTCCTGCCGCTTGAACCTGCTAGAGTCAGTCTTCCCGACCTTCCGACTTCCCGACTTTCCGTCTGACCGCCCATGCCAGCCAGCCATCCCTCAGTCCATCCCACCGCCTTCATCGCACCCGGCGCAGTCGTCGTCGGTGACGTCTCCCTGGGTGAGGAGGCGTCCGTCTGGTACAACGCCGTGGTCCGGGGCGACATGGAGCCCATCGTGATTGGCGAGCGGAGCAATATCCAGGACGGCGCTGTCATCCACGTGGACGAGGACATCCCGTGCACGGTGGGCCGGCGGGTGGTGGTGGGGCACCGGGTGATCCTGCATGGCTGCAGCGTCGAGGACGACTGCCTGATCGGCATGGGTAGTGTGGTCCTCAATCGGGCCACGATCGGGGCTGGAAGCCTGGTGGCCGCAGGCGCGGTGGTGCCCGAAGGGATGGTGGTGCCGCCGCGCTCCGTGGTGATGGGTGTCCCCGGCCGGATCGTCCGTCAGGTGGACGATCAGATGGCCCAGCGCATGGCCGAAGGGTGGCAGCACTATGTGAGGCTGGCGCGTGGCCATGCGAGGGGGGAGTACCCGGGAGTAGGGAGTAGGGAGTAGGGAGTAGGGAGTAGGGAGTGGGGCGCGCGAAAGTGAGAGCCGGCAGATGAGTTTGAGTGACCCTACTCCCTACTATCCCACTCCCTACTCCCCTTCCGACATTTTTGTGATGTGGACACTGTTGCGTCCTGTCTGGTCGGACCATTCGCACGCTATTGTATTGTTGAGATTCTTGCCCTAGCTTGCCAATCCGTCTTTCTGGTTACAGTTACGTATATTTCTCCAACAATTGAAGTTGGCGGGGTTCAAGAAACACCGTCTGTTCAGGCGGGAACCCCCTTCTTCGCCGCACTCTGAGGCTCTTCCATGGACCACGGTAGCTCTTCCGCCCCGGCTCAGCTCTCCGACAACGCGATCACCGTGCTGGAGAAGCGGTATCTCATCAAGGACGAGCAGGGGCAGCCTACCGAGCATCCGGAAGACCTCTTCAGTCGGGTGGCCAAGACCATCGCCGCCCCGGACCGGCTGTACGGGGCCAGTGCCGGTGCCGTGGAGGAGTTGGGCCACGCCTTCTATCGGCTCATGGCCGAACGGCTGTTCATGCCCAACTCGCCCACCCTGATGAACGCCGGACGGCCGCTGGGGCAGCTCTCGGCCTGTTTCGTCCTTCCGGTCGAGGACACCCTGGCGAATGGCAAGAACGGCATCTACGACACCCTGAAGGCCATGGCCCTGGTCCACCAGTCGGGCGGCGGGACCGGATTCAGCTTCTCCCGGCTTCGGCCCAAGAACGACATCGTGCGCTCCACTATGGGCGTCGCCTCCGGCCCGGTCTCGTTCATGACGTTGTACGACTCCTCCACCGATGTCGTGAAGCAGGGCGGAACCCGTCGTGGTGCCAACATGGGCATTCTCCGGGTCGATCATCCCGACATCCTCGACTTCATCACCTGTAAGTCCGATACCACCAAGATCACCAACTTCAACATCTCGGTCGGCGTCACCGATGCCTTCATGGATGCTGTGGAGAACGACCTGGAGTACGACCTCCTCCACCCGAAGACCAAGGCGGTGGTGGGCCAGCTAAAGGCTCGTGAGGTGTGGCGTCAGATCGTGCACGGGGCGTGGAAGACGGGTGAACCCGGAGTCTTCTTCATCGACCGGGCCAATTACTACAACCCCGTGCCGCATCTCGGGGAATACGAAGCCACCAACCCTTGTGGCGAGCAGCCGCTCTTGCCCTACGATGTCTGTAACCTCGGGTCGATCAACCTCGGATTGTTCGTTGCCGACGGGAAGATCGACTGGGACCGCCTGGCCCGGACGGTGCACCTCTCGACTCATTTTCTCGAGAACGTGATCGACGCCAACAGCTATCCGCTGCCCGAAATCACCGACTTGGCCAAGCGGATTCGGCGCATTGGGCTCGGGATCATGGGCTGGGCCGACGTGCTGGTCCGCCTCGCCATTCCGTATGACTCGGAAGAGGCCGTCGATCTGGCGCGCCAGGTGCAGAAGTTCGTGGACGACGAGGCCAAGAAGGAGTCGGAGCGGCTGGCCTCGATTCGCGGCGTCTTCCCCGAGTGGGAGAACTCGATTTGGGGCCCGGACGCCACAAGCCCCCGCGGGCCGGCCGGCGAGCGGATCCGCCCGATGCGGCGGCTCAGGAACTGCAACGTGACCACCGTGGCGCCCACCGGGACCATTTCGATCATCGCCGGGTGCAGCTCGGGCATCGAGCCGCTGTTTGCCGTGGCATTCATGCGGAACCAAGCCGGCGTCTTGATGCCGGACGTGAATCAGGACTTCGTGCGGATCGCTCAGGACGAGGGCTGGTACTCGGACGAGTTGATGCGGAAGATCGCCGAGAGCGGCCACATCGACTACGACGAGGTGCCGGGCAAGTGGAAGCGGGTGTTCGTGACCGCCAACCACATCGCACCCGAGTGGCACATTCGGATGCAGGCCGCGTTCCAGGAGTACAACGACTCCGCCATCAGCAAGACCTGCAACTTCGCCCGCGACGCCAGCGAGGATTACGTCGAGGAAATCTACCGGCTGGCCTTTCGGCTCAACTGCAAGGGTGTGACGGTCTATCGTGACGGGAGCCGCGACCTGCAGGTCCTCTCGACCGGCGCCACGGCCCAGCAGGTGAAGGCCAAGGCGCGGGAGACCGGCCATGCCGAGGCGCGGCACGACCTCGAGACGGTGGTGAAGGGCGGGGAGGAGGCGCAGCACGTGGTGGCCGACCTCTTGGGCGAATTGGCCGAGGTCCGCACCGAGAACGAGCGGCTCCGCAAGCTGGTGCACGATCTCGAGGCCGAGAACCTGCAGCGCCGGCAGAAGCGGTCCCGGCCTGATCTGCTGCGCGGCACCACGCGCCGGGTCGAGAGCCCGCTCGGCACCCTATACGTCACCATCACCGAAGACGACAAGGGGCAGCCGTTCGAGGTCTTCATGTCGCTCGGCAAGGCCGGCGGGGCCTTGATGGCCGATGTCGAGGCGATTGGCCGGCTCCTGAGCCTGGCACTCCGTTCCGGTATCCCGATGGCCGAGCTCCACCGCCAGCTCCGCGGCATCAGCTCTGACCGCGCCATCGGACTCGGGCCGGCCAAGGTGCTCTCGGTGCCCGACGCGGTGGGCATCGCCATCGAGAAGTGGATGCAGGAGAAGCATGAGGGCATTCAGCAGGAGCTGCTGGCCGACGAAGACCCTGCGGTGACGGCCGAGACGCCGATCGTGGAGAAAGTGGTCTCGGAAGGCTTCGAGCAGATGGCCTTGAGCCGGATGCAGGAGTTCCTGCCCGGCGCTTGCCCCGACTGCGGCAGCCAGCTGGAGTTTGCCGAGGGCTGCGTCAAATGCATCGTGTGCGGCTACTCGGAGTGCGGCTAACGATCGACCGGGACTGAGTTCCGGGGGCGGGTCAGGGACCGTCCCCCAACCCTGTGACCGGATCGGTCGGGAGGGGGCGCCTCGGGAGGCGTCCCCTTTTCTTGGTACTCACGCAGAATCTCAGGCGCTCGTCGACGCCGAACGGCTCCGATCCCCTTACGCGCTGGACTCTCCGCCCGTACTTTGAAAGTCTAGCCCTCGCGCGGCAGCCGACCCCTCCGGGCCGGCACGCGGGGGCCGAGAAGGGGAGGTCTACGTGCTCATGCAGAGGCGGCGCTACTCACTTCATGCCCTGCAGCACCTGATCGAGCCCAAAGGCGGCTGCGTTCCCGAGACCAGGCTTCCCGGTCCCGGCTGTGTTCCAGAGGGCGGGCTCCCCGGCCCCGGCTGCATCCCGGAGCCGGATGTTCATGAGAAGCACCGCGGCTCGAGGCGTCGGCCTTCGAGAATGACCAATGGGCAATAGCCAATAGCCGCGACCCCCAACCGCCCCATCCCAAAGGCCCCCGCGTGCGCCTGCTCCTCATCAATCCCAAGTTCCCGGAAAGCTTCTGGAGCTTCAAGTGGGCACTCGACACAGTGCTCCGCGAGCAGAAGGCCCCGACCCCGCCGCTCGGCCTCGCGACGCTCGCCGCCCTCTGCCCCCAGGATTGGGACATCAGGATCGTCGACGAGAACGTGGAATCCATCCCGCTCGACCCCAAGGCCGACCTGATCGGCATCTGCGGCATGGGAGTCCAGTTCCCGCGCCAGCGGGAGCTCCTCACCTTCTACCGCAGCAAGGGCTATCACGTGGTGGCCGGCGGCAGCTTCGCCTCGCTCTGTCCGGAGCGGTACGAGACGCTGGCCGACACGGTGGTGGCGGGGGAGGCGGAGTATATCTGGCCAGAGTTCTGCCGGGATTTCGCGGCCGGCAAGACCAAGCCGCTCTATCACGAGACCGGCGTCGTCGCGCTGTCGGATACCCCGGCGCCGCGGTTCGATCTCTTGAACCTGCGGCTCTACCAATCGGTGACTCTCCAATTTTCGAGAGGGTGTCCGTTCCGCTGCGAGTTCTGCGATATCATCGTGATGTTCGGACGTCGTCCACGCACCAAGCCCCTCGAACAGGTGGGGCGCGAGCTCGACCTGCTGCGGCACCAGCACGTCCGGAACGTCTTCTTCGTGGACGACAACCTGATCGGAGACAAGCCGGCAGCCAAGAAACTCCTGGCGTTTCTGGCCGCCTACCAGGAGGAGCACGCCTATCGGTTCCAGTTCGGCACCGAGGCCTCGCTCAACATGGCTCAGGACGACGAGCTGCTCGCGTTATTCCGGCGGGCGAACTTCAAGTGGGTCTTCATCGGCATTGAATCGCCCGATGTCGAAAGCTTGAAAGAGACCAAGAAGTATCAGAACACGCGGCAAGAGATCCTGCCTGCGGTGCAACGGGTCTACGCTGCTGGCCTCGACGTACTCGGCGGGTTCATCGTGGGCTTCGATCACGACACGCTCGAGACCTTCGACAAACAATTCGAGTTCATCACCGAGTCCGGCATCCAGGCGGCCATGATCGGGCTCCTCACCGCTGCGCCCAAGACGCCGCTCTACGAGCGATTGGAGCGGGAGGGGCGGCTCATTCACGACGCGAATGACTCCGACAACACTAAGCTCAGCACCAACGTCATCCCGAAGCGAATGGCATATGCCGAGATGATCGAGGCGTATAGAACGCTGTACGGGCGGCTGCTCAGCAACCGCGGGATTGCAACCCGGATCAGAAACAAGGTGCGCCACCTCACCCGGCCGGCCGGGGGCAGCGTCGAGCCCATACGCGATCGGTTGGCCAAGCTCCAGCGTATCGTGATACACGGGGTGCTGGCAGGCGGCGTCTCGCGGATCGTTCATTTCGTGCGATCCCTGCCGTACCTGCGCCCGCGCCTCCTGCCGCTCGTGATCGAGGATTGGGTCGTCGGCCTCTCGATGCGGGACTACGTGGACCGGCATCTGAATCCGGAAGTGGGACGAGTCAGCGAGCGGGCCCGGGCCTATCTCGAGTCGATCCAGCGTGCCTTCCAGCGCCAGGTTCAGCTGGGAGCGGTGGAAGTGTCGCTGGACGAGGTCCGACACCGAGCCGCCAACCTGTCGGTCCACGTGAAAGGCTGGCTCGACCGGGGCTTCTTCGACCAGGCGGGTCGCCACCTCGAGGCGGTGTTGAAGCGCACCACGGCGTCCATTACGCTTCGAATCGATGCCCTGCAGGAGTCCGAGGTCCAGCACCTCAAGCGGCTCCTTCGGCGGCTGGCCCGTCATGGCGATCGGGTTTCGATCGCGCTAGGGGAGGAACTTCGATCCCTCATCGAGATCGACTCGTCGGTGTTCAATCTGGTGTTGGAAGGAGCAGGTGGTAGGAAGTAGGAAATCGGGAAGACGGGAGGTAGGGCGGCTGGAGCCCTCAAATGCTCTGAACCCAGGCGGTCAATTCCACAATGGCTCTTCGTGTCTCTTCCACGCCGGTCGAACTTCTGATTGACGCGAGCGTCGTCGCCTCACTCGATCAGGAGATGCGGGGTGCCGCGCCGCGCCGCGCGGCAGGGTTCCTGTTGGGGCATTCGAGCGGTGTGGTCCTGTCCGCTCGGGCGCTGTGCGCCGTACGCCCGGGCACCGACGGTGGCGGGGGGCAGTTCTCTTCTGTCCTCACCAGCGCCGACTATCGCCAGGCGCTTCGGAAGGCCCGGGGCCTCGGGTTCAAGGTCGTGGCCAGCTACTCCACTCACCCAGACGGTGACCCGCATGTAGGCCTGAGGGAAATCGCCAGCTTCAGGCGCTCACCCCTCGTCTCGCTGGTGGTGACGGCGCGACCCGACGGTGCTGCGCCACAGCTCGAGGCCTACGGCCCGCCAACAGGTGGGGCCATCACCGTAGCCGTCGGACGTGGCGCGGAACGCGATCCGGCCTAACCTCGGTCGGATGCTGTGGCCAATATTCGCCCAACCGGATACGTACATGGATCCTGTCATCGACAGCTCGCGGTTTGCGACCTGTGTTCGGGTCCGGTTCGGTCAATAATGTGCGCTTTGGTCCAGGAATTTGGCGATCATGGTCGAATCACAGACGGTCCACCGAAGCCTCGCGGGAGGATGCTGGGATGGCGTGAAGCCCGGTTTCAGGCCGCCAACCGAGCATTCCGGGGCATGAGGTCCAGCGGACAATTGGTTGCACTGCACCATTCTTCCTGCTATTTCGAGCTGTTTTCGGGTGCGATTCGGGTTATGAAGTGCATTCTTCGGGGTTGGTGGTGCAGGGTTTGGCACGGTGACGGGGGTGTTCAGGCGCACCCAAGGCCTCAACCATCACAAGGGACTACCCGTGGCTATTGAAGTCCGTCTCAGCCGCGAGATGCGCCTCCTCGACATCACGATGATCGGTGTCGGGGCCATGATCGGTGCCGGCATCTTCGTGCTGACCGGCATTGCGGCGGGCGTGGCGGGTCCAGCCTTGCTGCTCGTCTTCGGATTGAATGGGTTCGTGGCCCTGTTGACCGCCATGGCGTACGCCGAGCTCGGGAGTTCCTATCACAGCGCCGGCGGCGGGTACACTTGGGTGAAGACGGCCCTTCCGGACCCCAGCGGATTCCTGAGTGGGTGGATGTCCTGGTTTGCCCAGGCCGTCGCGTGCTCGCTCTACGCGCTGGGATTCGGCGCCTACTTCAAGCTGGTGCTCGATGCCGTGGGGGCCCCGGATATTTCCGTGGGCTTCATGTCGATCGAGAAATGGCTCGCCATTCTGACCGTGATGCTGTTCTCGTACATCAACTACCGGGGCGCGTCGGAAGCGGGCAAAGCCGGCAATGTCGTGACGGTCGGCAAGGTTCTCATCATCCTGGCCTTCATCGTCGCCGGCCTGTTGGTGATGGCCAAGCGAGGCGGCGTCGAGATCGCGTTCACGCCCTTCCTTTCTGAGGGGTGGGGCGGCGTGGTCGCGGCCATGGGTCTCACGTTCATCGCGTTCGAAGGCTACGAGATCATCGCCCAAACCAGCGAAGAGGTAAAGAACCCGAGGCAAAACATCCCTCGCGCCGTGTTCCTCTCCCTGGCGATTGTCGTCCCGATCTACTTGTTGGTCGCCTTTGTCGCCGTCGGGGGGGTGCAAGCCCCCGGGGGCATTGCGGTCACGGACTACCTCGGTCAGGAAGGCGAAATAGCGCTGGTACGGGCAGCGGACCAGTTCCTGGTGGGTGGGGGTATTCTCATTCTCGTCGGTGGCCTCCTCTCCACCTTGTCGGCGCTCAACGCGACCATCTTCTCGTCGTCCCGGGTGGCGTTTGCCATGGCCCGCGACGCCAACCTCCCCCCCGTCCTTGGCAGCATCCACAGCCGGCGGGCCACGCCCTATGTCGCCATTCTCTTCTCGGCGGCGCTCATCATGGTCATGGCCGTTTCCCTGCCCATCGAAGAAGTGGCGGCCGCGGCCGACGTCATGTTTCTCTTGCTCTTTGTCTTGGTAAATCTGGCGCTCATCAAGCTCCGGAAGACTCGGCCCGACCTGGACCGCGGATTCAAGGTTCCCTTCGTGCCGTTTGTGCCGCTGCTGGCCGTCGGGACGATGCTGTTCCTGACCGTCTTCCTGTTCATTCGCTATCCGATGGCATTGCTGGCGGTGGGGGGATGGATCGTCGCTGGTGGAATTGTGTATACCCAGTACAGCCGGAAGCGTGAGAAAGCCTTTGTCGAGCGAACCGTGTGGATGGAGCGGATCGAGCGGCACGAGTACAGTGTTCTGGTGGCGCTCTCGACACCTCGGACGTTGGAATCCTTGATGGAAGTTGGGATCGCCATCGCGAAGCGTCACGGCGGAGAGATCGTGGTCCTATCCGTGGCCGAGGTCCCCGAGGGGCAAAGTCTGCTCTCCGGTCGCCGCGCGGCGCGCAAGCTCGAGGCGATGCTGGAACGAGCGGTGCAGTACGCCGAGTCTCGGGGCATCGTCGCTCGACCCGTCGTGTCGATTTCTCATCGAGTGAGCCATGGCATCGTGGAGACGGCTCGTGTCGAGAAATGCAATTTCCTGGTCATGGGGCAACCGGACACGCAGTCCATCTTCGAACGGATCGTGGCAACGGCAGTCGATCGGGTGTTGCAGGATGCCCCCTGCCAGGTCGGTGTGGTCTACGGCACCGTGCGTCCGGAAGGGATATCGCAAATCCTGTTGCCGGTGACAACAGGTCCCAATTCTCGGTTGGCAGCCAAGCTCGCGTCGGTATTTGCCGAGCGGTTTGGCGCCCCGATCCGGGCCGTGACCATTGTCGAACGTCACCTCAGTGCTGCAGAGGCGGAAAAGCAGGTGGCGGACGCCCAAGCGACCTTGACGGCAGCGGGCTCCGAAGAACCCCTCGAAGTGCTCAAGCGGCGCGACGTTGCCCGTGGTCTCAGGCAAGCGACCAAACGGGGAACCTTGGTGATGATGGGTGCCCCCACTGCGGAATCGCTGCAGGCTATCCTGGGCGAGACGGTACCGGCGCAGATCGCCCAATCAAAGAAGGCCCCTATCGTGGTCGTCCGCAACGTAGCGGAGCATCGGGTTCGCAAGTTCGAGCAGCTCTTCTTTGGAAGGAGTAGGTAGCGATGCAGGTACAGGTGCAGCCTCAAGCTCAGAGCCCGGTGTCGGACTTCCTGCAGGGAGTGTCCAACTACCTTCCGACGCTCGCGGCCGGACTGTTGGTCATCGCGCTCGGCCTCGGGGTTGGGTGGCTGGTCAAGCGCGCCGTGGTTCGCGTCCTCATCTGGGGCAGGCTCGACCGGCTTGGAGCGAAACTCGGCTGGCGGGCGGCCTTCGCCAAGGGCGACGTGCGGGCGGCGTTGTATGAATTGATCGGCAATGTCGTCATGCTGCTCGTCGTGTTGCTCTTCCTCGACAACGCCTTGCAGATTCTGGGTTTGACGGTTCTCTCCAATGCCATCGAGCAATTGGTGGTGCTCCTCCCCAACCTCGGTCTCGTCGCGCTGATTGTCGGTATCGGTGTGTTCGTCTCGAGCCTCCTCGCGGACCGCCTGGAGCGCGTTCTCGAAGACGAAGAGGTGGCGCACGCGCGGCTCATTGCCAAGATTCTGAAGGGCGTGCTCCTGTCCATCGTCACCGCGCTCGCGCTCTGGCAGCTCGGGTTCGCTCGTGAGATTGTTCTCGCCGGGTTTCTCATCGCGTTCGGCGCCGTTGGTGTGGCGTTCGCCGTCGCGGTAGGGCTGGGATCGGCAAAGGCCATTGCGCAAGGGTGGCATGATCTGTTCGAAAAACGGAAGGCGGAACGAGACGGCGGGAGCAAGGAGTGAGAAGTAAGGAGTAAGGAGTGAGGAGTGAGGAGTAGGGGGGAGTAAAGAGTAAAGAGAAGAGGAGGTGGTGAGAGGAAGTACCGTCGGCTAGGCGTTTGCAGCCGATTGCGCTGTTCGCCGTTGATCGAAGCTTTCCCACCAGCCTAGCGCCCGTTCCTGGGTCCACGGGCTTTCGACTTCGATCCGCCGGAGCGCCGCAATCATTTCTTCCGCGGTCTGTATCCGATCCGCCGGATCTTTGGCGAGACAGGCGAGGACCAGGTGATCCAGCATCGGCGGGATGTGCGTGCTCGGCACGCGCGCTGGGCGGGGTCGGCTCCTTGCTGGCGTGGGCGGTGAACGTGGCGAGGGCCGTCGGCTCCTCGAACACCAGGTCGTCCGGTCAGGAGCCAATAGGCGACGCACCCGAGCCCGTAGATGTCCGCCCGGCCATCCACCGCCTTGCCGAGAATCATCTCAGGCGCAACATAGGACGGCGTCCCGGGAACCATGTCGGCCTGGGTCAGATGGTCTGCCATGGTCCTGCGCTCCATGGCCGCCACGTGTTTCACCAGGCCGAAATCGAGCACCTTGACGAAATCACATTCCAATCCGAGCCGACAGAGATAGATGTTGGCAGGCTTGATGTCTCGATGCACCAGGCCGTGGTGGTGCGCTTCAGCCAGGGACGCACAGGCCTGGCGTCAAGACGTGGATGCTCGTTCCGGGGGGAGTGGCCCTTCCTGCTCCACCATGCGCTGGAGATCGATGCCATCGAGCAGCTCCATCACGTAATACAGGGTTCCGTCCTGCGCCACGCCATAGTCGTACAACTCCACCGTGTGTGGCGAGCGCAGCTTCGCGGTCGCACGCGCCTCCCGCTCGAAGCGCGCAATGGAGGCTTTGGCTAGTGCGGGATCGGAGGTCAGCGCCTCGCGGGCGATCAGCTTGATCGCGGCTGGCCGGGCGAGCAGACGATGCGTTCCGCGCCACACGTCGCCCATGCCGCCGTGCCCCAATAGCGTATCAAGACGATACGCACCGAGTTGCTTGGCCCTGATCGCGTCGATACGGAGTCGGTAGAGCGTGCGGGAGGCTACGTATGAGGCAATCCCGACGAAAAGGTAAGGGAGGATCAACACCAAGAAGAAGTTAGTGACGGAGACCGGCTCCATGTGCACCGTCGCCAGAGACGAGGAGATACGTCCCCGGCACCGCGGCCGCCGAACCGAGGAGAGCGATCAGAACGAGCCGTGGTCGTGCCGGCACCAACACCGCGAAGACCACCATCCAAATGCCAACACCCGACATTCCGAACTGATCGACGTTGATCTGTTCCGGAGGTATCCAGTCAAACACGCCCAAGAACTGGCTGAACGACCAACTGAGGCTGACCGCGACGTGATAGGCCCAGCCGATGGAGAGTAGGGTGGAGGCACGAAGTCGCCGGAGATAGGTAAGTCCAAACACCAGGGCGGAACTTCCCACCATGAACGTGGGCGGCCCCCATTGGGCCAGGCTCCCAAACTCCTCGGCAACCTTTCCGCGGAGGCCGATCGACAGGCTCCAGCTCACGAGCACGAGTATGAAGAAGAGGCCGCTCACGATCCGAATGCGCGATACGGAGAGTTGCAGCAACTCCTCGGGGAGCGTCTGGGACGTGCCCGGTGTCGACGGACCGCGCGGGTCGAAGGTCTGCTGGGGGTCGAGAGAGCGGTCGTTCGGATCCGACATGGAGGGACAAGATGGAGGACTATTGGAGGGCTGGCTAGGAGGGAGGATGGGGTGAGGAGTAAGGAGTGAGGAGTAAGGAGTGAGGCGAAACTTCGGGGGTAGGGTGCAGGTCAGGGCAGACGTTGGGCCTGAACGTCACCCGTCCTTCTGCCTTCCCGTCTTTCCGCCCTCCCGTCTTCACGCCTTATTGTCCCTCCACCGGCGCCGTCTCTCCCCTGAGCGCCGCCACGGACTTCCGGGCGCGGTCGACCTGGGGTTGCAGGGTCGCGTCGGCATTAGCCCAGGCACGGATGAACCGATCGTAGTTCTCGATCGCCTTAGCGCTGTCGCCGAGCTGCTGGTGGAGGGCTCCCCGTTCGGCCCATGAGCGCACATGGAGAGCAGGACACTTGATACCGGACGCCTCGGTGTCGAACAGCGCGTAGGCATCCACCGACGCTTTCGCGTTCCCCACGCGCGCCTGAAGATCGGCCCAGGCAAAGAGGCGGGCGCAGCCGTACTCGTCCCGGAGTTCGATGTCATCCCGGCGGACGAAGTTCCGGTCGTAGCGCGCGAGGGCCGACACGGTGTCACCGCGGGCGAGTTCCACGTGGGCTGCCATGGCCTTCCACGTTCGGGAGCGGGTCGTGTCGATGAGACCGATGTAGCGCGTCAGCAGGGTCGTGTCACGCTCGGAGAAGTACCCGGCGAGAATCGTCCCTCCCGCCTGAGTCAGGCGGTCGGCGAACTCGGCGGTTCCGCTCGGATAGTACGCCGCCAAGCTGTCCATATAGCGCAAGCCGGCACGAGTCGTGTTGGGACCACCCCCGTCCGAGACGAGGGCACCGAAAGCGAGGAACTGAAGCATCAACCGCTTGGGATAGATCCGATTGCCGGGTCCGGGGATCGAGTCTCCCGGCACCAATGCGAACAACTCCTCGGTCATCGCCGTTGCCCGGCTCCGCATGCCGGCGCCGATCAACGGGTAGAGCATCTCCCCCGGATCCACCGCGCCGCCAGCCAGCAGCTCACGCAGTGCGGTCGGCCGCGCGTCCAGCGCATCTCGTATCTCGACGCCCGCGCTCCCATAGTCTCCCCGCAGGAAATCGAGCTGGCCATCCAACGCCCCGGCCGCAAGTTCCTGGCCGGCCGCCCGCAGCCCCTCGATCTGTCCCTCGGCTTCCGTGTATCGCTGGCCCGACATCAAGAGGCCAATCAATTGGGTCCGGGCGTTGATCGAGGACGGCACGGCGGCCACCCAGGCGTACGCGGTCGCGAGTCGGTCGCTCCGCGCGTCTTGCCGCATTCGAGTAACAGTCTCCTGGCCGAATTGTCTGACGAGCTGCTCCGGTCGGCCGTACACCGTCGAATCGCGCAGACAGATCCAGGGAGCGTCAGCCGCGCAGCTTCCCAAGACATCAATGATGTGCCGGTACGCAACGGTGTATCCCGAATCGAGCGCCAGGGCATGCTGGAAGGCGTATAGCGCCTTGCCCCAGTTGCCCGTGCTGTCGGAGTGCGGGAAGCTGCCCGGCGTGTCGTGGAAATGAGCCTCGCCCAGCTGGTACCACGCCTCCACGTCGCTCGAGTCCCGGGCGATCATCTGCCCGGCGATCTCGCGCGCCCGGCCGAGCAGGCCGTTCTCGTAGGCCTGATAGTATTGGACCAAGAGCCGGAATCGGACGGGGAGATTCTCGCTGTACGCCTGGGCCTTGGCGATCAGGGCGCGCCTGTTAGCCGGACTTCCCTCGAGACCGGCCCAGCCATCGGCGTCGCGCAGCCTGAGATACGCGAGCGCAAACGTCGAGTCCAGCGTCACGGCCCGGTTCAGGTGGGCCTTGGCCGAGTCGATCTGCATGCGCTGGATGGCCTGGGCCCCCGACAGGTACTCGCGGTAGGCCTCGAGTGACCCGGTGGTCTGGCTCACCAGGTCGGGGCGCTCGCTTGCTGGGGCGCCGCTCACCCGGAGGATGCGTGCGGCCAGGGAATCGAATAGCGGGCGCGGGTCGGCCCCGAAGCCGGCGCGGACGATCTCGGTCGACAGCCTGTTGCCCGTCTTGACGTCGTGGACCTTGGCCTCGATGGCGAGTGAGTCGCCCTCCTGGCGGATATCGCCCAGCACCAGGGTGCCCACCTTCGCGTCGCGGGCCATGGCCTGGGCCGCGTCGAAGTCGATGTCTTTGGGAGAACCGATCTGGCGCCGGCGGAGCAGCGAGCCGGTACGCTCGTCGTCGAACACCCGCATGTCTTCCCAGTGTCCCACCGCGAGGCCGAGGAGGTTCATCGACGCCTCCTCCAGATAGTCCTTGGAGGCGTCACCCGTCCTGTTCTCGAAGGGGAACACGATGAGGCTCTGCCTGGGGTCGCCCTCTACCCGGTAGCCCTTCGGTCTGAGTGCCCACGCCAATGAACCCAGCACGACCAGGACGACCATTGTCGTGATGATCTTGCCCAGCGACATACGTCTGGGCCCGGTCGCCACGGAATACCCGGACCTGAGGGCATCGCGGAAATCGGCCGCGGTCTGGAAGCGCTGGTCCGGGTCCTTGGCCAATCCCCGCGCGATGGCGGCGCTCACGGCGGGCGGGGTTCGTGGCTCCCGCTCCTGGACCGACGGCGGTTCTTGGGTGAGATGGGCGGCGAGCACCGCCTGTGGTGTCGCCCCTCCGAACGGCGCTCCACCGGTCAGCATCTCATACCCGACCACGGCCAAGGCATAGACGTCGGCCCGGGCATCGACGTTGCGTTCGCCGGCCGCTTGTTCGGGCGACATGTAGCCCGGCGTCCCCACCGCCATCCCGAGTTCGGTGAGCCGAGCTCCACCTTCGTCCCGCGCCTCCTCGACCGCGCGGGCCACGCCGAAGTCGGTCAGGACTGCATGACCCTGCTGGAGAAGGATGTTGTCCGGCTTAACGTCGCGGTGGACGATGCCGCGCTCGTGGGCGTAGGCCAGTGCGTCGGCCACCTCCGTCAGGATCCGGACGGCGTCCTCAACCGGGAGTTTGCCGTCTTCGAGCCGGTGCCGGAGGGACTCGCCCGACACGTACGGCATGACGTAGTAGATCAGATCGTCCTGGGCGCCGGCCGCAAGAACGGGTAGCACGTGCGGGTGCTGGAGCTGGGCCGCCACGCTGACTTCCTGCTGGAACCGTGCCGCACTCACGGCACTCGCCATTTCGGGCGGGAGCAGCTTGATCACCACCTTGCGGTTGAGCGAGACCTCGGTGGCAAGGAACAGCCGGCTCATGCCGCCGCGGGCGAGCTCGCGGTCGATCTGATAGGCGTCGCCCAGGGCGGCTTGGAGGCGGTGCTGGAGGTCGGTCACGGGCGCGGGTCCTAAGATGTGGAATCGAAGGAAGATAGGGTGGTAGGAGAGTAGGGGGTAGGAAGTGGCAGGTAGGATGCAGGGAAGTAGGAAGTAGGAAGTGGGCGGTGGAATCCAACCAACCAACCAACCTACCTACCTACCCACCTACACACCTACCCACGTACCCACCTACCCACGTACCCACCCACCCACGTACCCACCCACCCAACTGCCTACCCACTCACCTACCGCCTTCCTACCTTACTGACGTAGCCCCTCGGAGTGCTCTCGAAGGAGGCACGGTGAGAATCGACAAAGAAGACATCGACCCAATCTGCCCGCATTGCCAGATGCTGCTGCAACGGCTGATCCAGGTGAAGCGCGGATTCTTCGCGGTCAATCGGGTGTTTTGCTGTCCCCATTGCCGGAAAGTTCTGGGCATCAGCGCCGGGGCCCAGTGACAGCCGGCGTTCCGCCGGCAGACTGGCTCGCCTTTCTCGAGCGGATTGCAGATCAGGCCGATGACATTGCACTCCGGCTGTTTCGCTCGGTAACACTTCGCGTCGAGGCCAAGCCGGACCGAAGCCCTGTGAGCGAGGCGGATCGCGCGATCGAGTCGATGGCCCGGGCCTATGCCCTCGAGCATCAGCCAGGCCTCGGCATCGTAGGCGAGGAAGAAGGCGAGACGGTTTCCTCCGGCGACACGCGCCTGATCATCGACCCGATCGACGCGACGCAGAATTTCGTGCGCGGAATTCCAATCTTTGCCACCTTGCTCGCCATCGAGGATCGAGGCGATGTTGTGGCAGGGGTCGTGTCCGCGCCCGCGTTGCGCGCTCGGTGGACCGCTGGTCGAGGGCTCGGCGCCTCCTCCGCAGGGCGGCGGCTCGCAGTGTCGAACGTCAGCGCGCTGTCGGAAGCCCATCTGCTCCACGCCGGACTCGGTGGGTCGAGCGAGACGCTCCCGCCGCCCGGCATGCGCGACCTCCTCGATCGAGCGGCGCGAAGCCGTGGCTTCGGCGATTTCTACCAGCACATGCTGGTGGCCGAAGGCGCCGGCGACGTGGCCATCGACCCTGGCGTACACCCGTGGGACGTGGCCGCGATTCAGGTGATCGTAGAGGAAGCCGGAGGGAAGGCGACAACGCTGGGCGGCGCGCGTGATGTCTATGGCGGGAGCCTCGTGACGACCAACGGTCTCTTGCACGCGGAAGTGTTGGACCTGCTGGGAGGAGAAGAGTCGGGAAGTCGGGAAGTGGGGAAGTCGGAGGTAGGGGAGTAGTGAGGAATGGCCCTCTACTCGCGGCTGAAGCCGCGGACCAGGCGGGAATGCCGAGCTATCAGGGGTCGACCACGCACACTAGCTTCTCGGCTAGCCAATAGCCAATAGCCAATAGCCAATAGCCAATAGCCACCATTACCGGAGACCCGATGCGTCCGTCTCGCCTAATTCTCTTCGTTGTTCTCGCCCTGCTCGGTCCGACGTCCGTCCTGGCCCAATCGGCGCCCGACGCGCTCCCCCCAGGGCTCGACGACTATCTGGCGCAAGTCATGGAGGCCTTCGAGGTTCCCGGCGTGAGCCTGGCCATCGTCAAAGACGGGAAGCCGATCTTGACCAAAGGCTACGGGGTCAGACGCTTGGGCGACAAGACCCCGGTCGACGCGCGGACGCTGTTTGGGATCGCCTCTAACACCAAGGCCTTTACGGCCACGGCCATTGGCCTCTTGGTGGAGGAGGGTAAGCTGGAGTGGGACGCACCGGTCCGGCGCTATCTGCCGTGGTTCCAACTCTCCGACCCGTACGTGACGCGCGAGCTGACGGTGCGCGACCTCCTGGTTCACCGGAGCGGCCTCGGGCTCGGCGCCGGCGACCTGTTGTGGTGGCCGCCCTCAACATATAGCCGCAAGGAAATCGCGCGTCGGCTGCAATACATCCCACTCACGACCAGCTTCCGCAGCGCGTACGCCTACGACAATGTGCTGTATTTGATTGCGGGCGAGCTCATCGAGGAGGTGAGCGGGCTCACCTGGGAGGAGTTCGTCGCCTCGCGGATTCTGCAGCCGCTCGGCATGACCGGCAGCAACGTGCGACATGCCGAGGCGTCGGGCGGGGGCAACATCGGAACACCGCACGCCCGGGTCGAGGGGGTGGTCCGGCCGGTCAAACCCTTCGCGAGCGACAACACCAATCCGGCCGGCGGCATCAACGCAAGCGCGGTCGACATGGCGAAGTGGCTGATCGTACAGCTGGATTCGGGACGCGTGGCCAAAGACAAACGGCTGTTCTCTCGGTTCACCACGCACCAGCTTTGGGCCATGGTCACGCCAATCCCCATTCGGAATCAGCCGCCGGAATTGGCGGCGCTCAGATCGAACTTCGAGGGCTACGCCCTGGGATTCCGGGTACACGACTATCGCGGCCGGAAGATCGTGACCCACACCGGAGGCCTGCCCGGCTATGTGTCGAAGGTCACGATGGTACCGGACCTGAAACTCGGCATCTCCGTCCTCACCAACCAGGAATCGGGCTCGGCGTTCCAAGCGATCACCTACCGCATTCTGGATCACTACCTCGGGGCACCGCCCACCGATTGGCTCGCAGGGTATCGGGCCGTGTCGGCCCGAAGCGACTTTATGGTCAAGGCGGCCGAGCAGCGTGCGGCATCGGCGCGGGACTCTACGTCACGCCCGTCGCTCCCGCTGGCCGGGTACACCGGGACCTTCACCGATCCATGGTATGGGGATGTGAAAATCAGCCAGCAGGACGGAAAGCTGGTGATTCGCTTCGGCCACACGCCGTCGTTGGTCGGCGATCTGGTGCACTACCAATACGACACCTTCGTGGCCCGGTGGTGGGATCGCGAACTGCGGGCGGACGCCTACGTGACCTTCGCACTCAAACCCGACGGATCGATCGACCGGGTCAAGATGCTGCCCGCGTCACCCGCCGTGGACTTTAGCTTCGATTTCCAGGATCTGTTGTTGTCGCCGGCTGATCGGTAGCGGGGAGGCAGGCGTCATGAGCCGGGGAGAGGGGGACAGCTACTGGGCAGGAGGTAAGGGGAGTAGGATCGTAGGCGACACCGTGGAGAAGGTGTATTGTCGTGCTCGCTTCGCCAGATCCTTCGACGCGTACCGTCACTTTAGTGACAGCCGCCGAGTCTCGGCTTTAGCCGAGGACCAGGCAGGAATGTCGACTACAGGTGCCGCTACCATCCCTCAGTTAGCCAATAGCTGTCTTGGACACCACGGCAATGAAATACCATCACATCGGAATCCCGACGACGGTCCCGCGCGACGGCGAGACATATCTCGACGCATACAAGGTGCGTGTCTCGGGGTTCGACACCAGCGAATACGGGATCGAATGGATGCGGTTCGATTCTGATTGCCCGTTGCCGGAGTTGGTGAAGACCGTGCCGCACGTCGCATTTCGTGTTCATGACCTGGATGGGGCGTTGGTCGGCAAGGAGATCTTGATAGCCCCGAACAGCCCCTCGCCGGGGGTCCGGGTGGCATTCATTGTCGAGAACGGGGCTCCGGTCGAATTCCTGGAGCTTTCGGAGGACGAAACCGGCTGACGCGTTCAGTGATTGACCCAATCGAGCACTTCAACGGCATCGACATCTACTTGTTCGACCAACTGCAGCGGGGACGAATCGTGCCTGGTATGACCGTCCTCGATGCGGGCTCAGGCTCGGGCCGAAACCTCATCTACTTCATGCGGGCCGGCTACCGGGTATTGGCTGCCGACACGAGCGCCGACGCGATTGGCGCACTTCAGGCGTCGGCAGCCCAGTTCGCACCTAGGATACCGCCGGAGAATTTCCGCGTTGAACCCATCGAAGCCATGACCTTTCCGGACCAGATCGCCGACGTGGTGATCAGCAACGCGGTGCTTCACTTTGCTCGTGATGATGAACATTTCTGGGCCATGCTCAGAGGGAGTTGGCGCGTGCTCCGACCGGGCGGGCTCTTCTTTTGCCGGCTCGCATCCAATATCGGGTCTGAGCACCTGCTGGATCCGATCGGAGGGCGACGCTACAGGTTGCCCGATGGGAGCGAGCGCTATCTGATGGACGAGGCCCTGCTGCTCGACGCGACCGAACGGCTGGGTGGAGAGCTCGCGGACCCGCTCAAGACCACCCTGGTGCATCACCAGCGATCCATGACGACCTGGGTAGTGCGGAAACAGACAGCCGGTTGACCTGAGGCAGCCATGCATACGACCGTACGCCGATACATCAAGACGGCCGTCGCTTTTCTCGCCGCCGGGCTGATCTCGGGGCTCTCCATGGTGGTGCGGCGAGAAGTGACCGGACGCTGGCCCTCGCCCTATCTGGTTGCGGCGCACACCCACGTTCTGTTGGTCGGATTCATGATGTTCATGATTCTGGGTGTGGCGCTCTGGATCTTTCCGCGGCCGGAGAGGGACGACACCCGCTACCGGCCGGGCCTGATCGATGCGGCCTACTGGTTGCTCTTATGCGGGACGGCGGGGCGGTTTCTCGGTGAGGTGGCCAAGGTATCCGTTGAAGCGGTCTGGCTCAGATGGGTGGTCGTGATGGCGAGCCTGGCCCAGGTCGCAGGCATTCTCCTTTTCATGTGGACCATCTGGTCGCGTATCCGTGCGGTCGGCAGCAAGGCGCGCGAGGCCCGCGGGGAGCGCTTCTAGGGAAGCCCGATGCGAGCCTCAGCGCCGCGGGTGTCGGCGAATCCGTCCGCCTCATTCTCGAACATTACCGACCATCCCTGTCCTGATTCTCGCTCTAAAGAAAGTTTCGCGAGGACTTCACGCTGGCTTCAACGATGGGGTGTGGGAGTACTAGCGTATTCTCACGTGCAGGAGGACCCCATGCGAAGAATCTCTGCGCTCCTGACCGCGTTCAGCCTCGTTGTCGTGGCGGCATGTTCCGACAACTCGGTCTTCGAGCCCTCACAGCAGAACCAAGGTGTCGATACCAGGGCCAGCGCGGCCTCGGATGGCGCGCTCCGCGTGACCGTGATGACGCGCAATCTGTACGTTGGCGCCGACGTCGATGCCGTGATTGCCGCACTCGCCAGCACCGATCCAGCCGACGACCTGCCGGCGCTGCTCACGGCGATCGAGATCATCCAGCGGACCGACTTTCCGACCCGGGCCCGCGCCATCGCCGAAGAAATCGATCGGGTACGCCCTCATGTCGTCGGACTTCAAGAGGTGTCGGAGATCGACATCGATCTGACAGGCCTTGGTCTTCCCATCGTAATCCACCAGGACTTTCTCGCCAGCCTCGACGCCGCGCTGAGCGATCGAGGTCTCAACTATGTGCCGGCGGCCACGATCAAGAACATCGAGGCCGTGCCGCTTCCCGGCATCAGTCTGGTGGATTTCGATGTGATGTTGGTGGACCCAGCTCGCGTCGCGGTCACATCGGTGGTCGAACAGAGTTTCGCGGCCAACCTCGGGATCGTCGCTCCGGGACTGGATATCAAACGAGGGTGGGTAACCGTCACGGGCCTGGTTGATGGTGCCGCGTACACTTTTGCCAGTACCCACCTCGAGTCCGGCTCCTTGCCCGGGTTCCCCGAATTGCGGGCCCTACAGGTCGGTGAGCTGGTTGCCTCCTTCGGCCCGAGTTCGCCCGCCGTGCTGATGGGTGACCTGAACGATATGCCGGGCTCGCCGATGTACGAGGTGCTGACCGGGGCGGGTCTCACCGATGTCTGGCGTGCCCTCAGGCCCGGTGTCGTGGGCTACACGTGCTGTCACGCTGATGACCTGTCCAACCACATCCCGGCGTTCGACCAGCGGCTGGACTACGTCTTCGTTCGCGGAGTCGGGCATGCCAACAAGGCGGTCATGGGACAGATCACGTTAGTTGGCGTGGTCCCGGCGGCACGACTGCCGGGGCCACTGGGTACGATTTGGCCATCGGATCATGCCGGTATCGGGGTGGACTTCTTGATGCCGCCGGCCCGAGGTCGTTCTCCCTAGACCACTGGTGGAAGGCGGCCGAGTTTCTGGTGAGGCGGACCGCTTGCCCTTGTGGGCTTCAGACGTGATCATAGGGGGTCGTCATTTGTACGACGCCCCGATACTACTGCATGGAGGACCAATGAAGCACGCATTGACAGCAGCGATTGCACTCGGCATGCTTGCCGGCCCCGCGATTGCCCAAGAGATGCCCGCGCCCGGCGCCGAGCAGGCGAGGATCGGCTACTACGAGGGGACGTGGGACTACCAAGGCGAGGCCATGCCGTCGCCGATGGGGCCGGGTGGCAAGATTGCGATGACCGAGACCTGCCGCTGGTTCGAGGGTGGGTTCCATATGATCTGCGACTCGAAGGGCACCTCGCCGACGGGACCGGTGTCCGGCCATTCCGTCATAGGCTACGATCGGGCCGAGCAGATGTACGTCATGTATGGGCTGAACAGCCGGGGCGAAGGGTATTACGTCAAGGGCGGCATAGCCGGCGCCGTCTGGACCTGGACAGCCGAGATCATGATGGAGGGCACGCCCGTCAGGTTCCGGGCGATCGCGACGGAGAAATCACCGACCTCCTATGATTTCCGGCTGGAGGCTTCGATGGGCGACGCGGACTGGGCGGTGCTCGAAGAGGGGAAGGCCACGAAGCAGTAGCGCGCACGGCTTCCCCGCTGGTTGAGACTGGCTCTGTTTCTTCCGGGGATGTCGGTGTAATCTCCCCTCATGAAGCGGAAACACCGCCGGACCCTCCAGGCCGTCATCGCGACCATTGGCGCGGTGATCGGCCTGGTGCTCTGGCTGGGCGGCCTGGGGTACCTCCGAGGCGTACGCGAGTTGCGGCTGCCTCGGACCAGCCTCCTCGCCGCCACCATGTCTGAGCCGGACTACCTCGACTCCTATCATGTCGCGGTGCGGACCACGTCATTCAAGAACGCGGACGATCTTCGTGCGGCGGCCTTCCAGAAGGGTGAGGAGATTGCCCGGAGCCGGTGGGAGGTCGTGTACTCCGGTTCGTCGCCGGGCCTGGATTATCACGTCTCCTACATCCTCGAAGGCGGGCTTCCGGCGACCGGCCTCCGGGTGTCGACCGCGGTGAAGTACCGCAGTGGCATCGGGCGGCTCTACTTTGCGATCATTCGTCCATTTCACCGCCGGTTCACGCCTTTCATGCTGAGCCGAATGGCGAGGTGGCACCCAAAGGCGGACCCCATCGAGTAGGTCGCACGAGCGGTTGGCGAGAAAGCCCGCGCGCCCGACCCGACACCCTGGTGGATGGGATCTGCTGAGGGGTTGCACGCCTCTCACTAGCATTTCATTCTTCCTTCAGGCGGCCCCGGCTATTGGTCCCAATCGTCAAGGAAAGCGCAGGAGCCCATGTCCAGCTCTATTCGTCGTGCCGACTACTTCTATGCCACCGTGACTGACCGTCCCGGCGAGGCCTACAAATTCCTCTCCACCTTGGCGGATCTGGGCATCAGTCTCTTGGCCTTTACGGCGGTGCCGACGGGACCGAATCAAACCCAGCTCGCCCTCTTTCCGGCCGATACCCTGAAGATGCAAGATGCCGCGAAGAAAGCCGGGCTCGAGCTCGACGGGCCGCATCGTGCCTTGTTGGTACAGGGTGATGACGAACTCGGTGCCCTGGCAGGCGTTCACGCCCGATTGTATGAGGCCAACGTCAACGTCTATGCGTCGAGCGGCGTGGCGGACGGCCATGGTAGCTACGGCTACGTCGTCTATGTCCGACCCGACGAATACGAGCGCGCCGCATCCGCGCTCGGCGTCTAATCGGCTGTCTTTGTCCCACTACGGGTCGAGGACCGAGGAGGAGTCTTGGCATTCGTGCCCGTTCCGCAGACCGATCGCGAGGTGTCAATCCGGGCCAGAGACCTGAGCCAGCGCTTGACGCAAACGATTCGCGAGTTCCAGCAGAATCATCCCGGAACAACGTCGGAGGATGTGCGTCAGGCGGTGCGGATGGCGGCGGAAGGATCCGGGGTGAGCCGTGGTGGCACCGGCCAACAACGCGCGGCGATCGCGGTGGTGCTGGGGATCTTCTTTGCCGGCCTTGGGGCGTTTGCCTTCCTGCAACGGGCCGGAGGAGGGGGGGCGGGAGAGGGAGGGGGAGGGGGAGCTTCGGTTTCGTGGATGCTCGTCGGCATCGGCATCCTGACGGTGGTTCTCGCCCTCGTCGCCGTCCTCCGGCAGAACCGGGATCGGTAGCCGATGGAAGGGGTGCTCGCTCTCCTGATTCCGCTGATTCCGGTCACGGTGTTCGGCGTCTGGATCTTGGGGAAGACCGACATCGGCCGCGCCATCGCGAGGCGAATCGAGGGAAGGGCAGGGATCGGCCGGGATCAGTTGACGGCCGTGCAGGAGGAACTCGACGCGCTTCACGACGAGATACTGCGACTCCAGCACGATCAGGCCGAAACCCACGAGCGGCTGGATTTCACCGAGCGACTGCTGGCTCGGAAGACCGACGCGACGAACACCTAGCGCCGCCAAGCTGGCCACTGGATCCTCCCAATCCGCACCGTAGGGCTCACCTTGCACAGACCGATTGCCATTCGGCGCAATCCCGTCGATCATGCACCGTGTTCTGGAGCAGATCTACTTCCTCACTTGACGGGCGATCGTCACGGCGAAGAGGTAGTGAGGTATTTTTTTTGGAACGGGCGTCATGAATCCGGACAGACAACTGCTCAAGCACTTCCTCGCAGCCTTGGCCTACCGGACCCAAAAGGCCCTGAAGGGCGCCCCGGCAGATTTCCCGGATTTCCGGGCCGCCCCGGGTCTCCGGACCCCGCACGAGCTCCTGCGTCACATGACCAGCGTCCTGGGCTACGCCCGCACGCACCTGATCGGTGGAACCTACCGGCCAAACCGCTTGCCCCGGTTCGAAGACGAGGTGGCTCGCTTCCACGAGATGTTACAGGCACTCGGGGTTGAGTTGGAACGAGGGACACCGTTCCGGGACACCACATCGGAACGGATGCTCCAGGGTCCCTTGTCCGATGCCATGACCCACGCCGGGCAGCTCGCGATGCTGCGCCGCCTGGCAGGATCGCCCATCCCGCCCGAGAACTTCATCGAGGCCGATATCGACTCCCAGAACCTGGGTCCGGACCAGCCGAAGCCGGTGAGCCCCGACGAGCACTGGAACCCGGCGGAAGAGGAACCGGGGTAGTCCTCATGCCCCCTCGGACCAAGCGATACGATCGCCGCTACTTCGACAAGTGGTACCGTGACCCACGCCACCGGATCAGCTCCCCGGCAGGGCTGAGACGCAAGGTGCAGCTCATCGTGAGTCTCACCGAGTTCGTCCTCGAGCGCCCGATCCGGACGGTGCTCGACGTGGGGTGTGGCGAGGCACGGTGGCAACGCGTCCTGGCCACATTCCGCCCCAAGGCCGCCTACACCGGCATCGACCGAAGTCCGTACGTCGTGGAGCGCTATGGGCGCCATCGCAATATCCGGTTGGGGAGCTTCGACCAACTCGAGGCCTGCGGGCTCGACCGTCCGTTCGACCTGGTAGTGTGCTCCGATGTGCTGCATTACCTGCCCCGACGACAGCTGGTCCGCGGGCTCGACACCGTGGTGAAGTTGGTCGGCGGTGTCGCGTGCCTCGAGGCCTATACCAGAGCGGACGAGATCGAGGGCGATCGCCAGGGGTTCCACCGCCGCACCGCTTCCGCTTACCGCCGGGTCTTTTGGGACGCCGGGCTCGTCCCGTGCGGCATGCAGTGTTACGTGCACAGGGATCGAGGCCGGGAAATGGTTGCGCTCGAGGTCTTTCCGGGATGAAAGGGGTCTAGCGGATTTGAGATGGCACCATCGGCGGGTGGATTCCTCGCCCTAGCCATGTTTGGGTACCGGATGCATCTTGCGGCCGCCGATCCTCAGCCTCGACCAGAGTGGAGGTCCCATGAGTGGACGAGTTCGCCGATTGCTCGACAGGCTCAAGGGCACGCCTCCGGCGCTCACCACCGAGGAACTCGTCCGGTTGGTGCTTGACCGCGCCGCCCGGCCCAGCGATCGCGACGACGCGGCCATCGAACTCGGCCGTCATGACGACCCCGCCGTCGAGGCCGCCTTGCTTCGCATCGTGCGCGATCCGCTGTCCGGTGCGGTGCTCCAGGAAGACTGCGGGCTCTCACTCGCCGAGATCTGGAGTCGGCGGGACCGGCTCGACGTGCCGCTGGCCGCGACCCTCCCTCCGCCGGTCCTGCGCATCGCGCTCTCGGTCCTCAAGGACCGCCGTCCCGAGTGGAAGGGCTCCCTGGTCGCGCTCGATTCCTCGGCGAACTGACCGAAACGCGGCCGCCCCGCGATATCTTTCCACCATCATTGATCGTGTCGCCTCGGAGGCACCGGTGCCGAAGAGCGATTGGTCGTATCTACCCCTCGTTGCGGGAGTGTTCTATGTGCTCGCCCAATAGGCAGTGTCGGTGGGGCAGTGGGAAGTTGGTCCTCATCGCGGCGCTCGCCGTCATGGCATCACCCGGGTTCGTGAGGGCGCAGGAAGCCGATCGGAAGACTGCGCAGGAGCAGGCACAATTCCAGGCGCAAATGGAGCAGATGGCCCCGATGCTGCGGCAGATGTCGCTGGGGGCGATTGATCTGACCCTGGAGGTGCTCAGCCAGAAGGAAACGGCCGACCGCCTGGCCGAGTTCACGCGGAATTACTACGAGGCCCTGCTCGCCAGGCGCTTCACCAAGGTGGAGGCCCTCGATATCGTGAAGGCCGTCGGCATACCGGCCCTCCCGGCGCTTCGGTAGGGCGCCGGGCCCTGGAGCGCGGCCCGGGGGCGGGAATGCCTGGTGTGGCCAGATTCCCGCCCTAGCGCCGGAAGGGGTTTCGGCGCATTGTAATTGGCTCCGACATTCGACTCATCTCCAGGAGGCCGTATCTCGAGTCTGCCATGGTGGGCCTCGATGTACCTTGGCGCCCTCGGCACGGTTGCCGTGCTCTCTTCGATCCTCGATCTGGGCCGGCGGCGGCCATGGTGGCATCTGCTGGCGAGCCTCATGGCCATTGCCGCAGTGGCGCTGATGGTGGTGACGTTCTGGTCGGAGCCGACCTTCGCGTTCTTTGGTCGCTGGATCGTGGTGGTATTTCTTGGCGCCGGCGCCTGGCTCATGCTGTCATTCGCACAACGCATCGGCGAGCTCCTCCCGAAAATGCGCTCCAGTGACAGCCCTGCCGCGTCGGCCGAGTATGTCTGGTTCCTGGTCGAGGCGCTCTTCCTCGTCCCGGGGGTCGTCATCGGCATCATCCAGGTGGTTCGCGCATGGCTCTAGTACCCAAGACGTTGCTCAATGACACGGCCGTTGGGCTTACCGATGGCGACTTGCGGCGGCTCGCTATCGTCGCGCAGATGGATCGGGAGCAGTTCTTCGCGACGTATGCCCGGTGGCGGCAGCTCTACGGCGACCGGCATATCTGCACGGTGCTGTGTGACGAAGGCCCCGACGCCCGGGGCTACACCGTGTGGAGTTTCTTCCGCGAGCACCCCGATGCCCCGCTGCCCTATCGCCGAAAACGCGTGTGGCCGGTCGAGGATGCACGCTTCGGCCGGTGCCTGGACCACCCGGCCTTCGCGGAACGATCGGTCGCGGTGATCAGCCGCAGCATTCCCGCTGGCCTGTTGGATGAAGCCGGCGAGACACTCGGGCGCTATCTGCAGGCGGGTAGGTCCGCCAGCGCCCGGCTCCTTCGGGACCGTCGGCTAGTGCAACTCGAGCCCGCCGAGGGTCGCGGGGAGGCCGTCTGGCCCGAGCCCGAGTCCCGTGGGCTGGTGCCTCTCCCCACGGCCGGCCAGCCACGCAGTCGCTGGCGGAGGCCGTAGCGGATCCGCATCCGCGAGCCACCCCTTGAGTTGAGGCCTGGCTCGCTCTACTGTTTCGGGGGATCGGCGCCCGTAGCTCAATTGGATAGAGCATCGGACTTCGGATCCGAGGGTTGGGGGTTCGAGTCCCTCCGGGCGCGCTGGCTCGCGCTGGCTCTCGAGGCCAGCACGAGCCTTTCTTCTTCCATATGAAGGGTAGATCGGGGGAGCGGTGACCTCCTCCGTCCTTGCCGTCGGGCCGCTCTCACGAAATCTTCCAGGGCAGAAGCGTCCCGACTCCCGATGCCGAGCAGGAGCACGGTCATGGACCCGAGGAGACGCCGTGAGCAGCACTGAAAACCCAGCCAGCACCACGTTACGCAGCCGCATCCTCGGGGTCGAGCAGGAAGTCCCGTTGCTCGACGGGCGGATGGGGCCGTACGTCAACTTCGACAACGCCGCGAGCACGCCGCCGCTGGTGGACGTCATGGATGCGCTGACGCGGTTCCTGCCTTTCTATTCCAGCGTGCACCGGGGGACCGGTTTCAAGTCCCGCTTGAGCAGCGAAGCCTACGATGACGCGCACAGGATCCTCACCAGGTTCGTCGGGGCCGACCCGGCCAGCAACACTGTCATCTTTGGCAAGAACACCACCGAAGCGATCAACAAGCTGTCCTACCGGTTGGCGCTGTCCTCCGACGCGGTCGTGCTCTCGTCGCAGCTCGAGCACCACTCCAACGATCTCCCGTGGCGGCGTACGGCCCAAGTCGTCCACGTCCGGGCCACCCCGGATGGCCGATTCGATGAAGACGACTTCGACCGGCAATTGGCGCAGTATGGGAACCGCGTCGCCCTGGTCTCGGTGACCGGGGCCTCGAACGTGAGCGGCCTCATCCCGCCCATCCATCGACTGGCCCGGAAAGCCCATGCGGCGGGCGCACGCATTCTGGTGGATGCCGCTCAGCTCGCGCCCCATCGGCGGATCGACATGAGGCCCGACAACGATCCGGAGCATCTCGATTTTGTCGTCTTGTCGGCACATAAGATGTACGCGCCGTTCGGGACCGGGGCGTTGGTGGGGCCGAAAGAGGTGTTCCTCAGGAGCGCGCCCGAATACCAGGGTGGGGGCACTGTCGATGTGGTAACCCTGGACGAGGTGCATTGGGCGGATGTTCCCGACCGCGAGGAAGCCGGGAGCCCCAATGTGGTCGGTGCGGTGGCCATGGCCGCGGCCGCGGCGGCCCTGATGGATGTCGGGATGGACACGATCGCCGAGCATGAGACCCGGCTGGTGAGCCATTGTCTCGAGCGGCTTCGCGACGTGCCAGGGGCGGTGGTCTACGGGGACCGAGATCCGGCGCTGGCACACACCAGGGTGGGCGCCATCCCGTTCAATCTCGAGGGCGTGTCGCACGCGCTCCTGGCGTCCATCCTTGGTTACGAGGCCGGGATTGGCGTCCGGCACGGCTGCTTCTGCGCCCATCCCTACGTGGTGCATCTGCTCCAGCTCAGCGAAGCGGACGCGGCATCCTGGCGCGCGCAGGTCCTGACCGGCGACAAGTCCAACATGCCCGGGATGGTTCGCGTGAGCTTCGGGTGCTACAACACCACCGAGGAGATCGATCGCCTGATCGACATGCTGGGCCGGATTTCCCGCGGCCAATACCAGGGCCGCTACCGGCAGCTCGCCGGGAACGGCGAGTACGTGCCGGAAGGACAGTCCATGCGATTCGATGAATACTTCTCCCTCGAACCGGGCGCGGCCGGATCGGGCGGGCTTCCGGAGCGGCTCTGCGGCGGCTAAGACCTCGCGTCATGCCCGTCTCGAGTCCTCAGCCGGGTGACAACCCCACAATGACGAAATCCCTGCTCGTGATCGGCGGTGCCTCGCTCGATATCCTGCACTTCCGAGGACGAACGGCACGCTCGGCCGGCGGGGCGGGGCTCTACACTGCGCTCGCGGCCCATCGGGCCGGAGTGCGGGTCACCATGATCGGCCCCCGGCCCAATCCGATGCCGCCAGAACTCGGCCCCGCGGCGGAACGGATTCAATGGATCGGGCCCCAGGTGACGCCTGAAGAGTTGCCCACGTTCGAAATCGCGCACCACGGGGCTGGATACTCCAATATCGAAAACATCTACTGGCGCTCCGAGGCAGCACTCTCGCCGGCGGATCTACCCGGGCTCGAACCGGGTCACGACTTGGTCTATTGCATCGGGCTGACCGACCCCCAAAGCCAACTCGCTTTCGTTACCTACCTGCGGTCCATTGGTCGGACGGTGGCGTGCGGTACCTATGGTTGCGCCGTGACCGATCATGCGCCTGTCGTTCGCGAAATCATGGAATTGGCGGACATCTTCTTCTGCAATGAGTCGGAAGCCGTCGGTCTCTTCGGTTCCGTCGAGGGGGCCCGCACCCAGTCCGGCAAAGTCCTGTTCGTCACTCGTGGACCGCGAGGGGCCAGGGTGATTCTTGGCGACTATGCAACCGACATACCGGCAATCCCTGTCCGCGAGTTGGATCCGACCGGCGCCGGCGACACATTCTGCGGAACCGTGCTGGCCTTTCTGGCGCACAATGCTCATCCGGTCATTGCGGCGGAGCACGGTGTAGCCGCCGCGGCTGAGATGATTACCGGCGTGGGCCCTGAAACTCTGCTCCGCGCCGCGCCGACGCCGGCCCCGCCGGACGACCCGCGGGTTCGTGTAGATGAAGCGCAAGCGGGTCGGATCGGCCGTCTGATCGGTTCGCTTCCGGAGGTCGAACCGTTCGACTTCACAGGCGAGCTGTTTCCACCGCCGGGACACACGGCTGCGTTGGATTTCTTTTTCGCGGCCACACTCCAGCAATTTGGATTCTGGAACGAGCAGGGCGGGCGCTACACCGCGCCGATGGTCGCGAGCGTGGGTGGGATCGAGCGCAAAGGAAGTGACTATCTCTGGGCGGCCTACCGCCGCTGGATGGAGGACGATCCGGAGGGACTGACCCCCGCCGCGCAGGCGTCGCTCGATCGCCCCGCCCTCGCCGCTCACACCCGCTCGGATTCGGGGGCGAGCCCGCTTCCGGTTCTCGACCTTCGAGTCGAGGCGGCACGCTCGTTTGGGCGCGACATGACCGCGCTAGGGTGGACCCCGGCCTCGGTTCTTCAGCACGCCAACGCATGCCCTGCGCCGCTCGAGAGCTTCTTGTCCTCACTCGATCGGGTGGGCGGATACAAGGAGGACCCGCTCCGAAAAAAGTCCGCGCTGCTCGCCGTCATTCTCGAGCAGCGGCCCGAGCGCTTTCTGAAACACATCCCCGGCGAGACCACGCCGCCAATCGTGGATTACCACGTCATGCGGAGCTGTCTTCGTATGGGACTGATCCGGATCGATGACGAGGAGCTGTTGCGCAAACTCGAAGGCAGGGAGACGGTGCCGGCCCCGGACGAGTGGGCCGTTCGGCACGCGTCGTATCGTGCAATGACCCGGCTGCAGGGAGTCAGTGGCCGGTCGATGGGGGCAGTCGACTACTTCTTCTTCCAGAACCGTCGGCGCTGCCCGGAAATGACGGCACCGGATTGCGGCCGATGCCCGGTCGATCCAGCCTGTGCCCACGCCATCGGGCTGTTTCAGCCGGTGGTTCGCACCACATTCTACTAGACGGCCTTCCTGCAAGGCTCGGCGGCCAGTGGGCACGGATCTTGATTAGCTTTCCACCATCATGCCGTTCACCCTTGCACACCCCGCTGCCGCCATCCCCCTCCGACGCCTGCTTGGCGGGTCCGGGGTTCTCTCGGCCCTGGTCATCGGAAGCCTGACCCCGGATTTTGCCTACTTCGTGCCGTGGACCGTGAGCGTGATGGAAGCCCGCGGCGGAACGCACAGTTTTCTGGGGCTGCTCTGGTTCTGCCTACCGGTTGGGCTCGTCACCTACGTGGCCTTTCACGTCCTCGCGAAAGAGCCCGCCGTCGCCCTGTTGCCCGAACGGATAGCTCAGCGTCTCTGGCCGTTGGTGGACCGTGAGCCGGGCCTGCCGCGTGCCTCCGTTTGGGCCGTTGTCCTGTCGCTCATGGTCGGCGCCCTGACCCACCCGCTGTGGGATGCCTTTACCCACTTCGGCGGTCCAGCCATGGATATCTTTCCCTTCTTGAACACCGCCGTTGGCCAGGTCTTTGGGCAGACGCTCCGGGTGTACAACGTGTTGCAGCATGCCAGCACAATCGGCGGGCTAGGCTTGTTGGCCTGGTGGACGATGCGCTGGATTCGTGCCGCGCCAGCTCCGGAGCTGACCCGACCCCGGCTCTCTCCACGTACCCGGACGCTCCTGATACTCATGGTCATGTTGGCGACGGCAGCCGGCGCAATTCTCGGTGGGTGGCGAGCCGCGCGAGTGGGAGAAGGGTGGTGGGCGGTCGAAACCTTCGTGTGGCACGGCGCCGTGTGGGGCATGGGGGCATTCGGCCTGACGTTGGTGCTGCTGGGTATCATCTGGCGAGGGACGGGGTGGCGCGCACTCGCGGAAACGTGAAACATTCCCCTACTATTCCAATGGGTTATACGCCACCCTGTGCCGCACCAATTGGAGGAGATCCGTGCAACTCAGCTTGACACCCGAAGAGGCGTCGATGCTCCACGACGTCCTGGCGAACTACGTGTCGGAACTCCGGATGGAAATCTCCAACACCGACTCCATGGACTTCCGAGAGCGGCTCAAAGCCAAAGAGGTGTTCCTCAAGCGTCTGCTCAACGACCTCGGTGCCTGAGTCACTGGAACTCGATTCCGCGGCGTCCTGTGGTCACCGCGTCGGCTGAGCCGGCAGCGGGCCGCACCGTTGTTCTGCAACTCACGGAATGGGGTAGTGGGCCGATCGGTCCGGCCGAGGCCCACGTCGGTCATGTCACCCTCGGCCGTCGACTGATTCGAGGGGGCATCCCCGTGGCTGTCGCCGCCGTTCTTACGCTCTTGATCCTACCGGTACCCCTGATGCACCTGGCCGGTATTCCGCTCCTCGTCTTGGGCATCTATTTTGGCGTTCGAAATGCCCGGGCGCGAGAGGTGTTTCTCGATGCCTCAGGCACCTGTCCGAGTTGCCATAGTCAGACGAAGCTCTTCATCGGCTTCGGGAAGCCGCCATTCAAACTGCCGGTCAAGACGTCGTGCGGCTCCTGCGGGAGGAACCTGATGTTGAAGCAGGGTGGTGAGTAGGGCAGTAGGCTGGTCGGGGTGTGGGTGTTGCAGGCGTGTCCCTCCGATGTTTGGGTAGCCGGGGGTCTGGTGGGCAGATTGACCGCTCTTCTGTACGATCGCTTTCTTCGTGGAACAGATGATTCGAGCCGAATTCCGTCCCGCACCCGCCCTGGTGCGGGCCAGGGTCCGGGGAGTCGCCCGGAAGGCGGGCACACCGTTCGGCAGTTGACGAGGCGCCTCGACTCGCGCCCGCGGCTCCAAGGGCCGTATAATTAGCCGATGCCCGACAACCCGGCCGACAACGATCCCCTCACGCGCCTCCGCACGGCGCTGGCCGAGCGATACGAGGTGCTTGACCAGATCGGGCAAGGTGGCATGGCCACCGTGTATCTGGCGCGCGACGTCAAGCACGAGCGGAACGTCGCTCTCAAGGTCCTTCGGCCCGAACTCAGCGCCTCGCTCGGCGCGGAGCGCTTCCTGCGAGAGATTCGGGTCGCGGCGAACCTCCAGCATCCCAACATCCTGGCACTGTACGACTCCGGCGACGCGGATGGCTCCCTCTACTACGTCATGCCGTTCGTGGAGGGCGAGTCGCTGCGCGATCGGCTCGATCGCGAGCGACAGCTCACCATTCCCGACGCCCTCAAGATCATCCGGGAAGTGTCGGAAGCGCTGAGCTACGCCCACGCCCAGGGTGTCGTCCATCGCGATATCAAGCCCGAGAACATCATGCTCATGGCCGATCATGCGCTGGTGGCCGACTTCGGGATCGCGCGCGCCGTCGAGGAGGCCGGCGACGACAGGCTGACCCAATCGGGCATGGCCATCGGGACCCCGCTCTACATGAGCCCGGAACAGGCCGCCGGGGTCGAGCGGGTCGACGGCCGGAGCGACATCTACAGTCTCGGGTGCATGCTGTACGAGCTGCTGACCGGGGAGCCGCCCTATCTCGGCTCAACGCCGATCGCGCTCATGACCAAGCACTCGATGGAGGCCATCCCGAGCAGCAAGGTGCTTCGGAACACCGTTCCGGATGAGGTCGATGCCGCGATCGGGAAGGCCATGGCAAAGGTCCCGGCCGACCGGTTCCAGACCGCACTTCAACTCGCGGAGGCCTTGGGCTCTGTCGAGCACCGGATGAGCATGGGCGTTGCTCTTCCGGTCACGGTACCTGTGCCGGCCCGCCCCACGGTGGAGCTGCCGAAGAAGCGGGGGCTGTCGAAACTTGCCTTGGCCATGGGTGCCGGAGGGCTCCTCGTGATTCTGGGGGCCGTCGCCGCCTGGCAACTCGGCCTGTTCGGGGGCGGCGACGGGACGCTCTTCGAGGAGACCGGGCCCGACCCGCGGAACATCGCGGTGCTCTACTTCGATGATCAAAGCGCCGACCGCAATCTGGGGTATCTGGCCGATCGGTTTCACCGAGGCGTTGATCGGCGAGTTGAGTCGGGTGCAGGGGCTCAAGGTGATCTCGCGGAACGGCGTCTTGCCCTACCAGGGTCAGCGGGTGTCTCCCGACAGCATCGCGCGGGCACTCGGCGTCGGGACCTTGGTCCAGGGCACCATTCAACAGTCGGGTGATCGCCTCCGGATCAACGTCTCGCTGGTCAATGCGGCCGACGGTGCCGAGATCGGCAAGACGACCCTCGAACGGAACAAGGACGAGACCTTCGCCCTCCAGGATGACGTGAGCCGGGAGGTGTCGGCCTTCCTCCGACGCCGGCTGGGCGAAGAGGTCCAAATTCGCGAAAGCCGGCGCGGCACCGGCAATCTCGCCGCCTGGCAGAAGGCCCAGGAGGCCGAGCGGCTGGAGCGGGGGGTACAGGCGTTTCTGGATGCCGGAGACGTCGAGGCCGCGTCGCAGGAATTTTCCCGCGCCGACTCGCTCTTTGCGGAAGCTGCGTCGCTGGACGACAAGTGGGCGAGTCCGGAGATTGCGCGCGGCTGGATCGACTACCGGCGGGCCCGAGAGCTGGCGCGAGGGTTCGACAAGGCGCACTACGCCGAGTGGATCGAGAAGGGTCTGGTCCACGCCGACCGTGCGCTTGCGCTGGCACCGAACGACCCTGACGCCCTCGAGCTTCGAGGCACGTTCCGGTATTTGAACTATCTCCTGAATCTCGTGCCCGATGCCGAGCAGGAATTGTCCCTGGCGGAGCAAGATCTCGTGGCGTCGGTGCGGGCCAATCCACAGCAGGCGTCGGCGCTGACCACCTTGAGCCATCTGCTCATGAACCAGGGCAAGACCGCCCAGGCCAAGGTCCAGGCCCAGCGTGCCTACGAAGCGGATCCCTACCTGAGCAACGTCGATCGCACCATCTGGCGGCTGTTCACCAGCTCACTCGATCTCGATGAGGCGGTCGAGGCCACGCGATGGTGCGAGGAAGGAAGGCGCCGCTTTCCCGACGACCCGCGGTTCGTCGAGTGCCAAATCCGAGTGTTTGCCTTACGGGGCCAGACGCCGGATGTTCCCAAGCTCTGGCGATTGGTCGATGAGTACGTCGAGAAGAGCGCCGAAAATCTCCGCGAGTTCCGGCGCAAGCGGGCCGGCATGTTCGTGGCGATGGCGTTGGTGCGCGCCGGCTTGCCGGACAGCGCGCGGGCGGTTGCGGTCCGGTCACGGGCGGACGCGGAAATCGATACGGCTCGGGAGCTGGCCTGGTTCGAGGCCATCGTCCGAACGTTCCTGGGCGAGAAAGACCAGGCCATCGACCTGCTTAGCGTGTACCTGGCATCCAATCCGGGGCAGCGCGCCTCCTGGGCCCGCGATTCGACGTGGTGGTTCAAGGATCTCCGGTCCGACCCTCGGTATCGGGATCTGGTAGGATCCTAGCTGCTCTAGCAAAACTCCGACGACACCATACATTGGTAGGCAATAGCCCCTCGTACTGGGGAATCCCCTCGTTCATACCTGCGTCTACCTTGGAGGGCCGCATGCGACGCGGAATGCAAATTGTTGCAGCTGTACTCGTGGCGGGGGCCGTCGCTGCCTGTAGCGACGAGAGCCCGACGGTTCCACAGTTGTTGGAGCCACAGTTCGTCATTGCGCCAGGCACCGACGTGGCGTGTGACTTCAAGGATCTCCGCACCAAGGCGGCACCGGCCTACTTCAAGAACGGGTCGACCACGCTCCGGACGGTGAAGGGCCTGATCCAAGAGATGGAGAGTGCCGGGGCAGGATCAAACGGGGCCAGGGCCATCGGCTTCCAGATCTTCGAGATCATCGAAGAGCCAGGTCGAGGCCAAGGTTGCCGGCAGCCCCTCCCATATCGATGGGGGAGCGGCGAATGGGTCGGATTTCATGAACAAGACCCTCGCCTGCATGGAGCCGGCACCCTTCAAAGCGGTCGACTTCACCGCGGCGCTCGATGACGTCGTCGGTGGCGGTGGCGGTGCACTGTGCGTCCGCGGCGGGCCGAACGACGATCCGTCGGCCTGCGTGACCTTCAATGGCTTCTCCGGGCTCTCGCCGAATGCCGGCAGCAGCTTCACGACTTGGTTCGGAGGTCGGAGGCTGGTCTATGCCGCGCCGCTCAACATCTTCACCAGCAACGAGGTGATCGTCGGCGGCCGATACGAGTGGTCCACGGTGCCCCATGCGGCTCTCGACAACACGCAACGGCAAGGGCGTCGTGGGGATGTGCGTGCCGAATCCGGTGAACGCCCCGGTCAATCGGGTGCAGCACCGCGAGCAGGGTAATACGGCGACGATCTTCTTCTGGCAGACGCCGTCTTCTTGGACAGCTTCCTTCCCTGCGATGACTTCGCGGCACTCGACCGTGGGTCGACTTCTCCTCTGTTCGAGTTTGCGCGCAACGCGTTCGACTGGGCCAGCCCGCGGCCGCTCTACGCCTCGGCGCTCAAAGTCGGTGGCGGCACCGGCGGCTCGCTCGGCGACCTGAGCAAGTTCGCGGTGGTCAACGCGCAGGCAGTGAACCTGGCCTTCACGACGCAGCCAGTCGACGGGTTCCTGAATCAGCCGCTGAAAGACATCGTGGTACGGGCGTTCGGCAATGGGAATACCCCTTTCATCGACCTCAGCGTCACGGTCCAGATCAACGTGAACAACAGCGTCAACGCCACGTTGAGCGGCCCGTCATGCACCGTGGTTGGGCAGATCGGGACGTGCACTGGCACCACCGATGTGAATGGCGAGGTGACCTTCTCCGGCCTCACGATCGACAAGACCGGCGGCTACCGGTTGCTGGCGACGACGACCGACCTGCCGCTCAGCTCGCCCGATGCGGCCCAGGCGGTGTCCAACGGGTTCAACATCCGCCCGTAACGCCACTGGAGTTCGACAGCGAATGAACGAAGGAGGGCTCTCTCAGGGCCCTTCTTCGTTTTGTGACGATGCCTTGCGCGGTCTCGCGTCTCGATGAGATTGTCTCTAGGAGGCGCACACGATCATGGCCATGACTAGAGAAGACCTGACTACCAGAATCGAAGTACTGGAGGCCAAGCTTCGCGGCGTGGAGCAGGCCAACCCGCTGCTCTCACACTCCGGGCACCTCGCCATCAGTCGGAAATGGCTCGAGGAGTTGTCCGAACTGAAGGCCCAGCTCGCGAACCTCAACGACGGGACCTGAGGACTGACGAGTGGAGCCTCGGCTTTTCGTCGTCCTCTTCATCGTCTTTACCGTGCTGTCGGTCGAGGTGGTGCGTCGAGGCTATCAACGCTGGAAGAAGGAGCGGGACGTGCTGGCGGAGCTGGGTGGAGGTGCCCCGCCGGAGGCCGTACGGCGCCACCGCCAGGCGGGACGCCGGCTGGTGAGCCTCGCCGTGGCGCTGGCCGCAATGGTCGCGCTCGCGTTCCTGGCACCGCTCGGCGCACCGAGAGCGGCCATCGCCGCGTTCCAAGTCGTGGCGATCACCGCCCTTGGACTGGGTGTGTACTGGACCGTTCGATCGTAGCGTTCTGCAGGCGATGCCTCGAGGAGAGCGTATGAACACGATCCGCTTTGGACGAACCGGTCTCGACCTTCCCGCAATCGGGGTGGGTACGTGGCCCCACGGCGGACCGCTTACTCGTGATGGTGTCCCGGTCGGTTGGGGTGGGCACCATGACGCCCTCGCGCGCCAGGCGTTACTTCGCGCCCATGATCTGGGGCTCTTCCACTGGGATACGGCCGACGTGTACGGCGACGGGCAGTCCGAAACGATCATCGGGGCGCTGTGGGATGAGGTGCCGCGCGCCGACATCTTCCTGGCCTCGAAGGTGGGCTGGGATGCCGGACCGTACGGACACGCCTACCACCCCGAGCAGATCCGGGCCCAGTTCGAGCGCTCACTCCGGAATCTCCGGGTGGACGTGATCGACCTCTATTACCTGCATCACTGTGACTTTGGCCCCGGCGACCGGTATCTGGATGACGCCATCGATCTGGTGCGGCGCTTCCGGGACGAAGGGAAGATCCGCTTCATCGGCCTGTCCGATCGGGACAACGCCAAGGTGGCCCGGCTGGCCGACCGGGTGGATCCGGACGCCGTCCAGATCTACCGGAACGTGGTGGACGACAGCTATCACAGCTCCGGACTCGCCGCCTGGGTGGATAAGCACGACGCGGGGGTCGCCTTCTTTTCACCCCTCAAGCTCGGGCTCTTGCTCGGGAAGTATCGGTCACCCACGACGTTCGAGACGGGGGACGTCCGGAACCGGGTGGACGGATTCAATGATGCGGGCGTCATCGAGGCACTGATCGCCACCAGGGCGGCGGTGGAACGGCGGTTCGGCACCATGGCGGAGCCGGTGGAAAGTGCGGTCATCGCATCGATTCTCAGCGACACCACGACCGCGTGTGCATTGGTCGGTCTCAGGAATCCGGAACAGGTCGATGCGGCCGCCCGACTGACCCTTGATCTGAGCGCCAACGACCTCGAGTGGGTGCGCCGACAGTTCCAACGCGTACCCCACGTCGGGGGAGACGAGTAAGGAGCCGATGCGCTTGCCCGACGGTTCGCAACGCCCCAACTGCTGTGTCGACTTTCGCCAGGATGACCAATGAGTGGACAGATCCGGGACTACACGACAGAACACATCAAGGTCACCTACGACCGACGGCGCTGCATTCACGCCGCCGAGTGCGTCCGGCGGCTCGGCACGGTGTTCGACCCGGACCGGCGGCCATGGATCCAGCCCGAGCATGCGTCTCCGGCGGAGGTGTCGGAGACCGTGTCGCATTGCCCAACCGGCGCGCTCCACTTCGAGCGTCTGGATGGAGGCCAGGACGAATGGCCCGATGCACCGAGAACACGATCTCGCTGGTGCCGGACGGGCCGCTGTATGCCCGCGGTCAGATTCAGATCGTGCGGCCGGACGGGAGCGTCATTCTCGAGGACACACGTGTCGCGTTCTGTCGCTGTGGCGCATCGAAGGAGAAACCGTTCTGCGATGGGTCGCATGCCGCGGCCGGATTCCACGACGAGGGAGCGCTCGGCCGCACGCCCATGCCCGCCGAGGCCGGGGACCACGCCCCGCTCACCGTGACCGTGAGCCCCAATGGCCCGCTGATTCTGCGGGGGCCCCATCACGTGGTGCCACATGGGGCGGAGGCCGAGATCGGGCTCGAAAAGTGTGCCCTCTGCCGCTGTGGCCATTCCGCCTACAAACCGTTTTGTGACGGGACGCACAATACGGTAGGATTCAAGGACGTCTGAACAGGCCCCCATGGCCGATGCGCCGTACCGATCTCAGGTACGGAGATTCGCACCACTCGGCGTGGGGTGAACATGATCCGGGCCGACCAACGGAGTCAGAATCCATGACCGATTTCGCTCATACGTTCATAGCCCGCTCACGCTATTACCTGAGTGAAGACTTCTTCCCGAAGATCGAACGCTGCCTCGACGAACTGTCGGAAGAAGACGTGTGGTGGCGACCTAACGAAGCCTCGAACAGCGTCGGGAATCTGGTCCTCCATTTGGCGGGGAACGTGCGCCAATGGATCATCAGCGGCATCGGCGGGGCGCCCGACCTGCGCGACCGCGACCAGGAGTTTGCGCAGCGGGCTCCGATAGCCGTCGAGCGGTTGCTCGAGCGGCTGTCGGCCACGGTACGGGAGGCGGATGCGGTCCTGGCCGTGCTCGACACGTCGAGGCTGGTCGAGCCGCGGCGGATTCAGGGGTTCAACATGACCGTGGGGTCGGCCATCTATCACGTGGTGGAACACTTCGGCATGCACACCGGGCAGATCGTGCTCCTGAGCAAACATCGACTGGGCAAGGACCTGAAGCTGACCCGCTTACCTGCGTCGGACGCGCCCGAAGAATGAAACTCGCACGAGGGGATCGGTGACACGAGTCGCCTTCATCTGCGTCGAGAACTCCAACCGGAGCCAGATGGCCGAAGCCTTTGCCCGGATGCACGGGGTGGGGGTCATCGAGCCTTACAGCGCCGGCTCCCGGCCGTCGGGCCGGGTGAATCCGCGCGCCATCGCGGCAATGCAGGAGGTGGGGTACGACCTCTCGACGCACCGCTCTACCAGTGCCCAAGACCTTCCGCCCGGCGAATTTGCCTACGCGATTACCATGGGGTGCGGCGACGACTGCGCCTGGATCCCGGCGAGGCAGCGCGAGGACTGGCCGATTCCCGATCCCAAAGACCTCGAGCCCGACGCATTCAACACGGTGCGCGACGAGATCGAACGGCGGGTGGTTGATTTGCTTGCGCGGATTGGCCGACGCGAGCGGCAGGACACCGGCTGATGTACAGCTACAAGGTGGTCGAGCAGAAGCACAAGAGTATCCTAGGCGGGCGGTTCAAACCGGTCGACCTCGAAGACCTCTTGAATCAACATGCCATGGACGGCTGGGAGTTCGACCGCATCATCGACGGCGAGATCGTCTCGACCATGACCAGCGGGAAGGATGTGTTTTTGGTGGTGTTCAAACGGCGGGAGTAGGGAGTAGGGAGTGGGGAGTAGGGTGCGCGCCATCCTACTCCCCACTCCCTATTCCCTACTCCCTCAGTCCTCGTCCACCGGCGGCGCCTGGCTGGCCGGCCCCAGGCCCATCCCAAGATGCTTGCCTTCGGAGTAGATCCAGCGGACTAAGAACGGCTCGTCCATCCCGCTGAACTTCGCCGTCCGCCAGTACTGCGTCTGTCCGTTCCGCTTCTTCCAACTCTCCTCGATCACTTCCATTTCGAACCCGGCGCGCTCGGCCACCATCAGAGAAATCTCCGCATATCTGGCGCGCCGTTCCGCGGGGTCGTCATCGCCGCCGTAGTAGGCCACGAGACTATCCACGTCGCCGGCGTAGAACCACATGGTCCATTGCTGGGCCAGCGCCAGGGAGTCGGGAGCGGTGTCCGCCTGAGCCGCCGCGGACGTGGGGATGGCCGCCAGACAGAACGCGACCGCGGCCAGGATGAGCGACCTCGTGTTCATTCGAATCCTCGGGCTAGGGGATGTATGGGCCTACGCAACGCACGTCGTATTAGTTTCAAGCTGTAACGAGAAGGACCTTGCCATGGCCAGTGGAGCGGGTCAACGTTCTCCCTGGCATGCTGCGGGCGTTGTGTAGCGTCCCGTCCACCGTCGAAATCACCCGGCGCTTCCACCACGAGGCTCAATGAAAGCTCAACGGATTCCACTGGCGCTTCGCTCCCTGGGTCCTGACGCTCCCGATGTCACATCGGTGGCATTCGGCGGGATGCCCCTCTCGACCGAGGGCCGCCCGGAGGAGCCTACCTCCCTGTCCGTGATTCGGGGCGTGCTCGATGCGGGTGTGACCCTGATCGACACCGCCGATGTGTACTGCACCAGCCACAAGGACATCGGACACAACGAGCAACTCATCGCGAAGGCCCTCGCTTCGTGGCGGGGTCCGGCAGAGTCGGTCATCGTCGCCACCAAGGGCGGCCTCACCAGGCCCGGGGGCCGGTGGGAGCGAAACGGTCGGCCCAAGCACCTGCGTAGGGCATGCGACCAGTCACTCCGGGCGCTGGGCGTCGAGCGGATCGATCTCTATCAGTTACATGCCCCGGATCCCGACGTGCCGTTCGCGGAAAGCGTCGAGGCCATCGCCGAGCTGCGTCGGGAAGGGAAGCTCCGGTGGGTGGGGCTCTCGAACGTGTCGGTGGCCGAGATCGACCAGGCGCGGGGCATCGTACCGATCCAGACCGTTCAGAACCGGCTGAATCCATTCTTTCGCGAGGCGTTGCGGGACGGGGTGGTGGAGTATTGCGGGAAGAACGGCATCGGGTTCCTGGCCTACAGCCCGGTCGGCGGCGGACGCCTCAACAAGAAGCTGCCGAGCCACGCCGCGCTTGAGCCCATCGCGGCGCACTACGGAGTTTCCGCACACGTGGTCACATTGGCCTGGGTCTTGGCTCAGGGCAGTTCGGTCATCGTGATTCCAGGAGGACGTACGGTGGCGCATGCGCTCGACAGCCTGGCGGCCTCGACGCTCGCGCTCGACCCGGACGACCTCGCCGCGATCGACCAGGCGGAGTTCTCAATCGCCTGAGCCGTTCGATTCCCGCTTCTGGCGGACGCTGAGCTCGTGCTCGAGCAGGAACCGCTTCCGCCAGAGACCCCCGCCGTAGCCGTGCAGCTTCCCTTGGCTGTTGATCACCCGGTGGCAGGGTATGACGACGGCCAGCCGGTTGTCGCCGTTGGCCTTGCCGACGGCACGCTGAGCTCCCGCTCGCCCGATGTCCGCCGCAACCGCGGCGTAGGTCGTGGTCTCGCCGAAGGGTATGGCGAGGAGACGCTCCCACACCGCTTGCTGGAACGGTGTGCCCGCAATCGCGATAGGCACGGTGAACCGTGTTCGCCGACCAGTGAAGTACTCGTCCAATTCTCGACGGAGCCGCTCGAGCGGGTCGTTGGTTCCGGGAACGACCGGCAGGTCGAACCAACGCGTGAGCGTCGCCGCCTGGGTCTTGAGCGCGGGCCGATCGCCGAATTCCAGCATGCAGACGGCTTCTGGCGTTGCCGCCGCGATGAATGGACCAATGGGCGTCGTGACCAGGGAGGCGGAAATATGGCGCGCGCCCCGGGCCCGGCCCGGCGGCTGGCCGAACAGCTGACGGAACGCTTCACGGAACCCGCTGTTGGATTCGAACCCCGAGTTGAACGCGACATGCATGAGATCGCCGCCCTGGTTGATGGAGTCGAGCGCCATGCCCAGCCGGCGCGAACGCTGATACGCGTGGAAGGTCATGGCAAAATGGTGCCGGAAGTAGCGGCGCGTCTTGACCGGATCGATGCCCATCGCCCGCAGATCGCGATCGGTGATCCGCTCGGCCGGGGTCCGTTCGAGCCGTTCGAGCAGTCCGGTGACCCACGCGGGATGTTCACCCGACACGTCTGTTGGCCGGCAGCGTTTGCATGGGCGATACCCCGCGGCCTGAGCGTCCTCTGCATGCCGGAAATACTCTACATTGGTCCGGAGCGGGGTGCGCGCCGGGCAGGTGGGACGGCAGAAGATGCCGGTCGTTCGCACGGCAACCACGAACAACCCCTCAAAGGAGCCGTCCCGCTCGGCCACCGCGCGGTATAAGGTCTGGGACGAGGGAAGCGCTGTCATGGCGTCAAGCTAGAGTCCCGGCCCGGCTCGCGCTACCGAAAACCGGACACCGATATTTCTCGTGGCCGGGGTATATTTCCCGCCATGCCTGCCATCACACGGCGTCAGACCGTGACCACCAGGGTCGGGGACGTGCCCATCGGGTCCGACCACCCGGTGGTGGTCCAGTCGATGACCAACACCGATACCGCCGACGTGGCGACCACCGCGGGCCAGGTGGCGGCCTTGGCCGAAGCCGGCAGCGAGCTGGTGCGCGTAACGGTGAACACCGATGCGGCCGCCCAGGCGGTGCCGGCAATCGTCGGTGCACTGGCCCAGCAGGGGGTTTCGGTTCCCATCATCGGCGACTTCCACTACAACGGGCATCTCCTTCTGGCCAGGTATCCGGACTGCGCCCGGGCGCTCGCGAAGTACCGGATCAATCCGGGCAATGTCGGGGGCAAACGCCGTGATGAGAATTTCCGGACCATCATCGAGGTGGCGCTCGCTAATGACAAGCCGATCCGAATTGGAGTGAACTGGGGATCGCTCAATCAGGAGCTCCTGACCGAGCTCATGGACGCGAACGCCCGTCGGCCGGAGCCGCGCGATGCCCGGGCCGTCACCATGGACGCGATGAGCTTGAGCGCGCTCAGGTCGGCCGAGTTCGCTGAGGCGCTCGGCCTGCCGCACGATCGGATCATCTTGAGCGCCAAGGTATCCGGCGTCCAGGACCTCATCAGCGTCTACCGCATCCTGGCGGGGCAATGCGACTATCCGCTCCATCTCGGCTTGACCGAGGCAGGGCTGGGCGCCAAGGGTGTCGTGGCCAGCACCGCCGCGCTGGCGGTGCTGCTCCAAGAGGGCATCGGCGATACGATCCGGATCTCGCTCACTCCAGCGCCGGGCGGCGATCGGACCGAAGAAGTGCGAGTGGGCCAGCAGATCCTGCAGTCACTGGGGCTCAGAAGCTTCACGCCACAGGTCACGGCCTGTCCGGGGTGCGGCCGAACGACCAGCACGTTCTTCCAGAAGATGGCCCAGGACATTCAAGAGTACCTGCGCCGCAAGATGCCGGTGTGGCGGAGCGAGCGACCGGGCGTCGAAGAGATGACGGTTGCCGTGATGGGATGCGTGGTGAATGGCCCGGGAGAATCGAAGCATGCCGATATCGGCATTTCGCTCCCGGGAACATTCGAGGACCCCAAGGCGCCGGTTTACGTGGACGGCGCGCTCACGGTCACGCTCAAGGGAGCCAACATCGTTCCCGAGTTTCTGGCGATTCTTGATGACTACGTGGCGACTCGGTACGCTACCGCCGCCGAGCCGGCTTCTGTGGCCCGGCCGCGCGAGCGAGCCGACGCCCGCGGGTAGCATGGTTCCGGTACTCATGACGGGCTCCTCTCGGAATCGGCTCCTAATCCTGGTGGCCGCGGCACTTCCCCTCGCCGGCGTGGCCCGCGCGCAAGACATGACCGAGGTCGAGGCCGGCCAGCCGGCACCCGTTGTGAGCATCAACGATCTCGATGGCCGCCCGGTCAACTTGGGCGATTATGTGGGTCATGAGCCCGTCTTCCTCCTGTTCTGGGCCACCTGGTGCGAGCAGTGCCAGGCGCTGTTGCCGAAGGTGCGGGACGCAGCACGGGCATATGGCGATCGGATGAAGTTCTTTGGCATCAACGTGACCGTGGGCGAAACTCCGGCGAGAGTCCGGGAGTACGTGGCCAAGCACGATCCCCCGTATCAGGTTCTGTACGACACGGAAGGCGTGAGCCAGCGGGCGTACGGAGTCCTGGCGACCGCCTTCGTGGTGATCGTCGATCGGCGGGGGACCATCGTCTACACGGGATACGGGCCAGGCCAGCGGCTCGACGAGGCGCTGGCCCGGGCGATTGGGGGCTCATGATGCGTTGGCGAGTCGGGGTAGGAGCGGCCGCCCTCGGGCTGATTGGTGTGGTTTCGGGCGTGGCTTTCAACCCGGGGAATTTGAGCGCACAAGGAGCCGACGGCCCTTCCGGCCCGGAATGGCGTCTCGAGGGTCTGGAGCTCAGTTTCTGCGTCGACTTTCTCATCGAACTCGCGTCGGCAGACAAACGGCTTCCCAAAGGATTTCAGCCGGTAGCTGCGGCTCGGTTTGCGCAACTCCATCCGGCACTTCGGAGCATGATCGATGCGGAGCCGGTCTACCGCGACTGGATTCCCTCGGCCCTCTGTACCTATGGCGCCGCGGTCGTCGAAGTGGACGGTCGTCGCTATGGCCAAAGTGGGTCCGGCTCTCGGCAAATGGTTGGGATGTGGGCCATCGCCGGAACCCCTGAGGAGAACGGGACCGATAGCCTGTGGGTCGTGTCGGAGTTCCTGACGGGCAACGACCGGATCAAACGAGCGGCCGAGGGGAGTCTGCTTCGCCTCCGGGAGATCGACGAGGTGGTGGGGGAAGACTCCGAGAGTGGCGAGGACATGCACGGGCTCAAGATTGGAAAGACCAGGGTCACCTGGATTGGCCATCTCGGGGGAGACTCGACCAGGGCAGCGGAACCTGGGCACGAGGTGTGGTGGCTCAAAGGAAACCGCGGAACGACCTGGCTGGCCCGGCTCTCCAGAGAGCCGGTTTGGCGCCAGCCGATGGTTGGCGGACTCCGGATTGAGGGCAAGGACGACCTGGCCAAAGCACTCAAGTCCTCACCGATCAGGATGTTGGGTCCTGCCTTCTGGGGAGGTGGAGCAACACTGGTCTTCGAGCGCCAATAGCGATGTGGACCCAGTGCCCTGATGGTCCAAGCCAACGCGACAGTGGCGTCACCGAGTTTTCAACATCAGACCGATTCCTCAACGCTTTGTGGAATAAGATGTTAGAGAACCCACTTCGAGTGGAAAACAAGATAGGACCGTAGGGCCTGTTCCTCAGCGGCTCAGCCTATGTTTTTCTGGTTTTCCAGATCGTTCGCTGTGGAGAAAAATGGTTTTCCACATCATGTTGGCGGCCGATTTCGAGCCCGAAAATCCGGCCTCCAGCCAAGACGAATGGAATGTGGAAAAGTTAAAGATCCCGCCCTGACCTCTGGCTAAGCTCCGTCTCACTTCCTTCATGCGTGAGGATGGCTCATTGCCCAACCGTACCAATGTTCGGCGCACCAAAATCGTTGCCACCCTGGGCCCGGCAACCTCCACGCCGGAGGCGATCACCGAGTTGCTGGAGCGTGGCGCCGACGTTTTTCGGGTCAACGCCTCCCACGGCACCCCGGAATCCCGCCAGCGACTCATAGCCGACGCCCAGCGGATCATCGCCGCCAGAAAGGAAGCCGGGGCAATCCTGGTGGACCTTCACGGGCCCAGGATCCGGGTGGGGAGCCTGCCCGAGCCGATCCAGCTCGTGCCCGGCAGCACGGTGGTGTTCGGGTTCGAGGGCGAGGTGACCCAGGGCGAGATCCCTACCACCTACCGCGAGCTGGCAGAGGATGTCCGGCCCGGCACGCGGATCCTCCTGAACGACGGACTGCTCGCGGTCGAGGTGACCCGGATCGTCGGCGACAAGGTCGAGGCCAAGGTCCGTCACGGTGGGGAGTTGTCCTCGAACAAGGGAATGAACCTGCCCGGGACCGAGGTGAGCACGCCCGCGGTCACGGACTCCGACCGGGAAGAGATCGCCCGCGCGGTGGCTTCCGGGGTCGACTACATCGGCATTTCCTTCGTGCGGCGGCCGCACGAGGTGGAGGAGATCAGGAGTGTGGTCCCGAGCACCGTCAAGCTGGTCGCGAAGATCGAGAAGGACACCGCATTGGAACACATGTACGAAATCGTCGAAGCGTCCGATGTGGTGATGGTGGCCCGCGGGGATCTCGGCGTCGAGCTGGCCTACGAAGAGGTCCCCATGGTGCAGAAGCGCCTGATACGAGCCGCCAATCTCCAGGGCAAGCCGGTGATCACCGCCACGCAGATGCTGGAGTCGATGGTGCACGCCCCACGACCAACCAGAGCCGAGGCCTCGGATGTGGCCAATGCCATCCTCGATGGCACTGACGCCGTCATGCTCTCAGCCGAGACCGCCGTCGGCGAGTATCCGGCGCTGGCCGTCGAGGCCATGGACCGGATTGCCCGGGAGGTCGAGAGCTACCGGCAGGGTCGGAGTCCTGCCTTCGACCTGGCGATCGGCCGCCGGGGCAGTGGAGAGGACCGGGCCCAGGTTCCGGTGGTCGCGGCCCGGACGTCGGCTGAAGATGCCATCGCGGTCGCCGTGGTCGCCGCGGCCGAGTTGCTCGGTGTCCCGCTCATCGTCTGCTTCACCAGCAGCGGCTTCACTGCCCGGACGGTGGCCCAGTACCGCCCCAAGGTCCCGATTGTCGCGGTGACACCCGAGGCCAGCACCTACCGCCAACTCGCCATGGTCTGGGGAGTCGTGCCGGTCCTGGTCGATCACTATCCAACCTACGACACCCTGCTTCCCGTGGCGCGCGAGCGCATTCTCGCTCGCGGACTCGCGCGCGAGGGTGATCAGGTGGTGGTGACGGCCGGGGTCCCGTTCGACATGCCGGGCACCACCAATCTCCTCAAGATCGAGTCGGTGTAAGGTGGGGATGACGCTCACGTTCCTCGGTACCGGCACGTCCTTCGGCGTGCCACAGATCGGGTGTCGGTGCCCGGTGTGCTGCTCCGTCGATCCGCGTGACAAGCGCATGCGGGCCTCGGCGGTGATCCAGACGCCGCGGGCCACCATTCTGTTCGATACCCCGCCGGAACTACGGCTCGAGCTCCTCGCTGCCGGACTGAACCACATCGACGCGGTCTGCTACACCCATGAGCATGCCGATCACGTGAGTGGGATCGATGATCTTCGGTTGTTCACCGTCCGCGACCGGAAGCCTATGCCGATCTTCGGACCGGCCGAGACGCTCGATCGCCTCCGCCAGGGCTTCCGCTACATCTTCGACGATTCGATGGAGGCGCACCCGGGCACGAGCAAGCCTCGGCTGATTCCCGAGGCCGTCGAACCGGGCCAGGCCTTCGAGGTCGCGGGCGAATCGATTCTTCCGCTGGTGTTCGCCCACGGCAACATGCGCGTCTTCGGGTACCGGATCGGTCGCGTGGCCTATGTGACCGATGTGAAGACGGTACCAACCCGTGAGCGGGCCGCGCTGCGGGACCTCGACGTGCTGGTGTTGAACGCACTGTGGTGGCGCTCGCATCCGACCCATATGAGCATCGCCGAAGCCGTCAGCACCGCGCAAGACCTTGGCGCCGCCCACACCTATCTGACACATCTCACCCACGAGACCGGGCATGCCGAGCTCGAAGCGGCGTTGCCGCCCGGCATCTCACCGGCCTACGACGGACTGACGGTGGAGGTCAGCTGATGCGCATCTCTTACGGGCGGATGTTCGCGGATCGCCTGGACGGTCGCCACGGGTTGCCGCGACCACGGCTCAGCGAATTGGCCGCACGATTCCCTGTGGTGCAGGCGGAACTCCGCGACCGCCGAAAGAATGGTGAGTACGGATTCTATGACTTGGTCGACCAGGGGTCGACCGTCACCCAAATCACCGAGTTCGCCGAGGGCCTCGGCCAGGCGTTCGATCACGTGTTGGTGCTCGGGATCGGGGGCTCAGCCCTCGGCGCTCGGGCGCTGCTCGAGGCGCTCAAGCCGGCCGGATGGAACGAGCTCGACGACGAGGCGCGTGAGTTCTACCCGAAGCTGACCGTGCTGGACAATATCGATCCGGATACGGTCGCGACCACGCTCGCGCGCATCGACCCCCGGCGCGTGTTGGTGAACGTGGTCTCCAAGTCGGGCGGCACGGCCGAGACGCTGGCCCAGTATCTGGTGGTCAGACGGTGGCTCGAAGATGCTTTGGACGACGCCGCGTACCGCCACCTCGTCTTTACCACTGACGCCGACTCGGGTGCGCTCCGGCGCATTGCCACGGACGAGGGGATCCCGGCCTTGGCCGTTCCGGCCAACGTGGGCGGCCGCTTCAGCGTTCTGTCACCGGTCGGGCTCTTGCCGGCGGCACTGGTTGGTATCGACCCGTCGCAATTGATCGAGGGCGCGCGCCGGGCGGTGGAGCGGGCCGAGTCGGACGCACTCGAGACCAACCCGGCCGCGTTGTACGCGGCACTGCTCTGGGCGGCCGATCACGATCTGGGCGCCCGTATTCACGTCCTCATGCCGTATTCCGACCGGCTGCGCTGGTTTGCCGAATGGTTCAGGCAGCTCTGGGCGGAAAGCCTGGGCAAGCGGCTCAGTCGCGGTGGTCAGGACGTGTGGGCCGGTCCGACACCGCTGGGTGCGGTGGGTGCCACCGACCAGCACAGTCAGGTCCAACTCTTCATGGAAGGCCCGTTCGACAAGGCGATAAGCTTCATCGTGGTCGATCGGCCTCGATCCGACCTTCCCATCCCGGACCCGCCCGGTCTCCCTCCCGAGTTGGCCTATCTGGGCGGGCACACCCTGGGCGAGCTCCTCGCGGTGGAGGCTCGGGCCACGGCGGGGGCGCTGGCGCAGGCGGGGCGGATGAGTCTCACGATCCGGGTGCCCGAGCTCTCGCCGAGTATCATGGGCGAGCTGCTCATGTTCTTTCAGCTGGCAACCGGATACGCCGGGATCTGGTACGGCGTCAATCCGTTCGATCAGCCCGGCGTCGAGTTGGGCAAACGGCTCACCTTCGGGGCCCTGGGCCGCGCCGGATACGACGCGGTCCAGGGTGACGCAATTCCTCCAGGGGATGAGGTTTAGCTCGTTTGACCGGGGTCCGTCCCCGGTCTAAATTTTGCACGATGGGTTGAGGATTCTTCCAAGGCAAGTGGCGACATGACCGATCCAATGCAGCAAGTCGTTGACCTGTACGCTGGTGCAGTCTCGCTCGTTCCCGGTGGTGTGCGGCTGCGCGATGCGTCCAAGCTACAGTCCGAGGCCACGGATCGCGTGGTCTGGCAAGCGGTATTCGGCTCCGAATCGGAGCGTGAGGCGGCGCGGTGGCTGCTCTGGGAGCTGGGCCAGTCGACCGGCGCCCGCCCGGCCTCGATCAATGAGCTGTACATGGCCCGCGGCCGCGGGGAGTGCAGCGGGTTCACAGTGCCGGCCATCAACGTCCGGGCCATGACCTACGATGTGGCTCGGGCCGTCTTCCGGGCCGCCCGCCGCGGTCAAGCCGGCGCCATCATTCTCGAGATCGCGCGATCGGAAATCAGCTACACCGCCCAGCGTCCGTCCGAGTACGTGGCGGTGTTGATCGCGGCGGCCCTCCGGGAGGGGTATACCTCGCCGCTCTTCATCCAGGGCGATCATTGCCAGGTCAACGCCAAGAAGTACGCCCAGGATCCGGAGGGCGAGGTCGGTGAGGTCAAGAAGCTGATTGCCGAGGAGGTCGCCGCGGGCTTCTACAACATCGACGTCGACACCTCGACCCTGGTCGACCTGTCGAAGCCGACGCTGGAAGAGCAGCAACGCACCAATTTCGAGCGCGCGGTCGAGATCACCCGCTTCATCCGCGAGCACGAGCCCGACGGCGTCACCGTGTCGGTCGGAGCGGAGATCGGTGAAGTCGGGCAGAAGAACAGCACGGTCGAGGAACTCCACGCCTTCATGCAGGGCTACAACCGCGCCTTGGGGGACGCGACCGAGGGGATCAGCAAGATCTCCGTCCAGACCGGAACCAGCCATGGCGGGGTCGTGCTGTCCGACGGGTCCATTGCCGACGTCAAGCTCGACATCGAGGCGCTCGAGGCGCTGTCCGAGGTGGCCCGGACGGAGTATGGCCTGGCCGGCGCGGTGCAGCATGGTGCCAGCACGCTGCCGAGTACCGCGTTCGGCAACTTCCCCCGGGTCGAGACCTGTGAAATCCATCTCGCCACCAATTTCCAGAACATCATCTTCGACCATCCCAAGCTGCCGGCAGACCTGAGCAAACGGATCCACGAGTGGCTCGACGAGCACACTGCCGGCGAGCGCAAGCCGGAAGACTCCGATGCTCAGTTCTATTACAAGACCCGGAAGAAGGCGATCGGCCCGTTCAAGAAAGAGCTGTGGTCGCTTCCGGCCGATATCCGTCAGGCGATAGCTGCAGATTTGGAGAAAACGTTTAGCTTTCTGTTCGACCAATTGAACGTGAACGGCACAGCCACGCTCGTCGATCGCCACATCCATGCGCCGGTGCAGCACCATGCGGCGCTGAAGCCAGTTCTGGCCGTGGCCGTCGACGATCCAGACGCGGGAGAGTAGGGATGAAAGCCCAAGACGACCACGACGACGTGGTGTACGTCGTTCGTGAACAGGAAGCGCCGCTCAAGTACTTGTTCTGGGGGGCCGCCATCGGCGCGGGTCTCGCCCTCCTCTTTGCGCCCAGCAGCGGCACGGAAACCCGCCGGCAGATTCGCAGCAAGGCTCGCCGGTTCCGCGCCCTGGCCGAAGAGAAATACGATGAGTTCGAGGATCGGCTGGCCGATGGCAGTTCCCGGGTCAAGGAGTATGTGGAAGACGGGGTCGAAGACCTGAAGATCCAGGCCGGCGAGCTGACCGACGCGGTCAAGGGTGCCGGGTCGACGGCACGGGACGAGCTCGAGCGGCGGCTCAAGGACGCACGGGCGCGGCGCCGTGGTCAGCCCGAGGCCGAGTCGGCTGAGGAAGTGGAGCCGGTGACCTGACCGAACTTCGCCTGGGGGGCTGGCACCGCACCGTCCGCGGCTACCTGCGCCGGACCCTCCAGGCGGCCGACGAAAACAACATCTTCTTTCTCTCCAGCGCGTTGAGCTTCGACGCGCTGCTCACCGCCGCACCGTTCATCCTCCTCCTCCTGATCATCCTGCCCATGATGATCCAGGTGCTGACCGGCGGCCCGGCCCCGCCGCTGGACCGCCTGGTCGAGCCGTTCATGCCGCCGCATCAGGCGGTGCAAGGCACTGACCCGTTCGAGGTCTTCGTCGAGCGGCTCCGGCTCGTCACTGCCTACCGCGGCCAGATTTCGCTCTACGCCATTCCGTTGTTCATTTGGTTCAGCAGCCGCCTGTTTGCCGGCATGCGCACGGCGCTGAACCACATCTTCGACGTGTCGGGCCGGCGCACCTTCCGCGGCGGCATCATCCGGAGCTATCTGCTGGGCAAGGCCCGCGACGTCGTGATGGTGTTCGTGACCCTGGGCCTCTTCGTCGCCAACACCGCCTTCAGCGCTTGGCTTCGGGTCCTCGAGCTGCGGAGCCAGCAGGCGGTGCCCGATTTCCACTTCTTCGTGACCAGCGTGGGTCGCCTGCTCGCGCTGCTCTTGGCCTACGGCTTCTCACTCTCCCTCTTCTTCGTGCTGTACAAATTTGCGTCCAGCCGGCCGTTGGGGTGGCGGCCGGCGCTGGTGGCCGCCGCCTTTGCCGCGGTGGCGTTCGAGCTGGCCAAGCAGGTATTCGGGTGGTACATGCAGAACGGGGCCGCGGGACCCGAACGCCTCTCGGTCGGGTTCAACGTGGGTGCCATCATCCTGTTCGTGTTGTGGGTCTGGTATACCGCGCTGGTGTTCCTGCTCGGCGGGGTGGTGGCGGAGACCTGGAAGCTACGGGCGCTCCAGCGCGAGCAGCGCGCCATGCTGGCTTGACCCTTCCCCCAACCGCCCCCCCGCCCGCTATCAGCTACCTCCCTACTCCCCACCCCCCGGTCGGGGTTCGCGTGACCGAGAAGATCTTCCCCACCGCGGCGGACTTCTGGCGCCAGCGGTTCAGACCGCTAACCAACCCGGTTCCTTCTATAGCACCGGTAGACCTGCCGGCTATAGCACCGGTAGACCTGCCGGTCAGTCACGGCGTCGGATGATCAGCTCGATGCCTTGGAGGCTAGCCCCTCCGGAGGTCGGTTGGACCCGGAGCCGAATTGGCTCCGTGGTCTCTGCGGAGGCGTCCAGGAAACCCTCGCTCACGCTCATCTCGTACTCGCCTGGCCGTACACCCAAGGCATAGAACTCACCATCGCTGAAGGTCGAGATTTCCCGGCGTTCGCCGGTCTTCAGGTTCGTGAGAAGGAGGATGAGGGAGCCGGCGGGCACGGTGACACCGTCGAAGTGACGGAGCACGCGTCCCTCGAGTACCCCCGCTTCGATGAGAGGAAGGTCCAACACCCGATAGGAATTCGGGCTTGGCACGATGCTGACCGCCTGGTACTGCGAGACGAAGAGGGGATTGGGCAGGCTCAGCGAGTCGATCTGGACGATGAGGGGCTCGAACGGCACCAGGTCCCATCGGTCGAAGCGGCCGGTCGAGTCGGTTCGTGCAATGCTCGACCCTACGATCACCCGCACGTTGGCAATGCCGTCTTCTCCTGGGTCCTGTAACCCGTTCGCATTTTCGTCGAGAACATTCTGCCCGAAGAGCCGCTACGGTCGACCGACAGGTTAGGAAAGAACTCCATCCGGTCTGCCGCTTGGTTCCAGACTGCCGATCCGCGCATGAGCTGGTAGCCCGTCATCTTGCCCCCCCCGGGTGCGCTGATTGCCGTGGATGAAGAATGGGAGGCTAACTCAGATGTGAGGGCCAGTGCGAACGTCGTTCCCATTCCGCCATGCTGCCGCCGGACGCCGCCTTCGATGTGGCTTCCCAACCCGAGGGACCGGGTCGCCGAGAGGCCGGCCCGCATCGGGCGAAGCGAGGTCTCAACCTCGAGGTCGGTCCGAACCCAGAATCTTGCCGAGCGACCGGGCCCACGCCGAGGTTGGGGCAGCGAGGTGCGGTCGTGCGGCGAAGCCCTTCGAAGGGGCTGTGGGCTCGCGCTCGGCCGATCCCAGCTCCCGGCGACGAAGGGGGAGGAAGTGCACCCCATGCGCTCGCGCGGATGCGCCCAGGGTGGCGCGGGTGAGGTCCGCTCGCAGTGTGGGAGCCGATTGAGGGCTTCCCTCGGAAGTTACCAGGCGCGGTTCTCCCGGTTCGGGCGGTCGAGTTCTTCCGGAGGACTCCACTGGTCGATCCGTTCTGCCGACGACGTGGGGCGGCGGGGCGGTGGTGTGTAGGGCAAACCCACGACCTCGGCGGCATGCGAGATGAATTCGCCGACGGCTCCGTCACGGACCATGCCTCGCCCGAACGCCTCTGTTCGACCTCCACCTCCAGTGTCCATCCGTTGCTGGGCCTGCTGCAGCGAGAGGTCCGAGATCATGGAGGTTGCCCAGGGAGCGTGTCGCGCGAGCGGCAGCGGTGGGAGCACCGACCCGAAGGTGGGGGCGTTGGTGTCGCACCACGTGGCGGAGTCGACGTTGAGGTTCACCTGGCCCGCGCGAGCGCCCGCGCGTGCGCACGTGCCACCGTGCCACATTCCCCCACCGACCTTTCGGTAGGAGGGCTCCAAGGCTCACGCCACGGTGGGTGGGGTTTGAAACGCCGTATCCTCACCAGACCATGTGGCGACGCGGATCAATGACTGGGGTCTCTCCACCGTCTGAAGCCGGAGACTCAACCCGTCATCCCGTCTTCCGACGAGGAGCTGCAAGCAGCGACGAGGCGCCACCTGTTGGTATGCCTCGACCTGCCACCCGGATCGACCGGCCGTCGGTCGACGATGCTGCCCAGGATGAGGACGGAGGAACGGGGAAGTCGTGGTGCGCGAGGACACCGCGCAGCCCACGGAACCTCGGACCGGTCGCGATCCGTCCCCCACGCGGAGTTGTTGAGCCAGGGGTCGTCTTGCCGCACCCGGACCCGGGCCCGGACGCGAACACGACCTTCGCCCGCGCGGCCTTCACTTTCGGCCGTCAGGGCCAGTGATCCGCCGAAGGCATCGTTCCGAGGCCCATCCGATACTGGCTCCCGGCGAGCGGCTCGTCGCTCGGCAGGAGGCCACGATAGTCCATGACCGATCCATCCCACGGGTCCGCACGGTCCCAGCGTGAGGTCCGGCTCGAGGCCGTCATCGCGACGGAGCAGCGCATTGCGAGCGTGCTACCGCGTGTATCGCCGGGCAATGGGCAGTCCGTCAGCGTCCATCAACGTAACCCGCGACTCGGACCAGTCGACATCGAAGGCGAAGCCCCGGGCACCCCGGCGACCCGTTGCGTCGTAGTACTCGCCGTCTTGCACGAGAGCTGCGACGGGCCGGTTTGTATGAACGGTCCGCCATCTGCACTTTGTATCGCCGGGCGTCGATGAGAAAGTCGGTCCCACTCGGTTCGAACCTGGCTTCGAGCCGCCCGTCGTCATGGACTGGTAGCTCACCTCGGCCAGGTCGAGGAACTGGTCGCGGGTGAGCACGTCATCTCCACCCCGAAATCCCGACACGGTCCGGGACACCAGTAGTCCCAGGCGGAGACTCGATGATGACCGGCTCGGCACTGGGCAGGCCGCGGCGGACTCGCGCTCGATGGCGATGGACCCGGCGATTGTCCAACCGAGCGCCACCAGAACCGGTCGATGCCCGTTGGAGACTCGCATGCGTCGGCGTGGGGCTCGGTGGATAACCGTGAGGACGACCGTACCGGTGTAAGACCGTCGCCTGGGCTGGGCACGGTGTCAGGTCCCGCCGAGCCACACGTACGTGAACGGTAGATGGCGGCGGACCCAGGCGCCCGACCGTGACAACCGATGGATCGAGGGGATGCCGGCGGCGGGGTCGTTCTGCTGCCTAGCCACGGGCCGAGGTTGGTCCAGAACTGATGGGGGAGCGTGGTGCCGGGCGGGCCCGTGGTGCTTGGCAGCACTGTCGGCAGGGTGGAGGTCATCGTCATGAAGCGTGGGATTGCCCGTCACCGGGGGAGGGGTCCGGCGGCTCGCATCCGTAGGGGGAGCACGGTCGTGGCGGGAGACGCCGCCCGGCGCGGTTCCAAGTCGAGGTGGGACAGTCCCCATCTCACTGTGATGCTCAAGCGTGACGACGGTGGCACGTGCGGTTGCCACGCGCAGGGAGGAGCCCTGGCACGCGGACAGGCGTGGCAGCATCAATGCCCCCGTGCACACCCACAGCCGGGCCAGCCCCTCGGGTCGGATCACGGCACGACGACGACGACTACGGTGCGGCGGCTCAATCGGCGGCGGCACCGTATTTCCGACGAAGGTCGTCTCGCTCGCTCACCAGTTCGGTCGCGAGGGTGTAGCGACCTGCTGGGAGCTTACCTACGGAAGAGCGAAGCCTCGGGGCCGGCGTGTGGTGACGGCGAGCGGCACCGTCGGACTCCGCCTCGGTTTGGCCCTCGGCGTTCTGGAGCTGCCACTTGAGCGTTCCGATGAACACGCCCTCGCCCTGGCGTTCGAGGTTCATCCCGATCTCGAGCGGGAGGTCGATCCCAGGCACCTGGGCCCGCGAGTCCGACACGGCGAGGCCAGTCGTCACGTTTCCCTTCCGGTAGCTCAGCGCGATGACCGTCCGCACCTCGAGCGTGGACCGACCTGGATACCGAGGTCGCTTCCCCCGCGACACCGGACACAGGCACCTGTCCTCCCTTGGCGGCGATGATCGCCGCGTCCAGGTACTTCCCGTCCTCGAGATTCTGGGGCGGGCGAGCCAGCAGCCGGATGGTCTCGGCACCGTCGCGGCGGCGATCGTGACACGGCGGGGAAAGGCTTGGATCACGTCCGAGCGCCGAGGGGTGGGTGAGTCGGGTGATTCGATCATGCGGAGCGTCGGTGGCCGGTTGAGTCGGTGACCGGGAATCCGAACGTCGTCGAGCCGGACCTCGACAGGCTCAGTCCGGGTTGTAGGCCTGGAGCGGTTCGCTTCCGTGTCTGGTCGTCGTCTAGGTGGCATGCGCGCCACCAGCACCCTTGGGCCCGAGCACGCGGGGCGGGCACGCGGTACGACTGCGAGTATCAAGAGGTCTCTCATGTCCCGGGACCGCAACGATGAGGGTGACCGTCGCCGGTAGTTCCCGGCGGGCTGGCTCGACACGTGGCTGGGCCGTCCCACCGATGAACACCGGGCCGTCCCGTTGTGGGGAGGATCGCCGTGTAGGGAGCGCTGGGATCGGATCCCTGTTCGCTGCCCGTCGCTGGGATCCGGCAAAGCCAGCGTCGTCGGGGCCGATACAAGGGGTATGACCGCCCCATTGGGGCCCGTTCATCTCCTGAGGCTTCCGGACTCGATCATCAGCTGCGCATTCTTCGCGCCCCGAATCTCTAACTGACCGCTTCTCGCAGGGTCGGTTCTGTGGAACCTGCTCGGGCACGCCGGGAGCAACGTGTAAGTGCGAGCGATTGCTGTCCCTTCACTCGTAGTGGGGGGCCGCGTCCCTGGAGCGCCGAGCTGTTCGGCGGCAGGAGGGAAAGGGCGGCAGCGACCGCGAGCATCTTCACGGGATCGGTCTCCGAGAACCTAGCGGGGACCGATGGAGGCCCCAGCTTCGGGCCTCCACCGATCTTGGTGTCAGATGGAACCGCTGCGGTCCCGTTGTAGACCACCGTCATCGTGACCGGGGCCGTGTAGATCGCTCGGCGGGCTGGCTGGCGCACGGGGCTCACGGTACGCCAACGAAGACGTGAGCTCCGCCGGGGGTCGCACCGGTGCTCAACCGGAGACCTAACGGCCGCGGATGGCGTGAATGCCGTGCCGCCGGCCGCAGAGTCGTGGTGTGTGCACACCGGTCCGCCTGCGATCGGGAGCACGTTGGCCGCGAAGACCAAGTCCGTCGGAGGCGCAAAGGTGATGTCCAGCACCCACGTTATCTGTTCACGGTGACGGGAAAGTGTCCTGCGGTCGGATCGGTGACGGCCACGTCACGGGCACGCCCGGAAACACATTGCCGAAGTCGAGGTCCGCGTCCCCTACCACCGCCAGCGGCGTGAGCACCGTCGCTCGGGCGGTGATGAAATCGGAGTTCTGGGCCTGCGCGGTGGCCGTGGCAAAGCCTGCAACGAGCGCCAGGGCCAAAGCGGCCTTGCAGAAGGTCCTCATGCTGGTCATCCTCTCTCGTGGTTCAGGTAATCATGATGGGGTACTAGGGTGTCCCCACCTAGGCACTTCCCTAGCTCCTGAGCAATCCATATGCCAGGTGCCTCACACCCCTCATGAAATGTCGAATTACTTGATAGTAGTTGGCAGGAAAAATGCTCTAAGTCATTGTACTATATAGACTAGGGTAAACCCTAGTCAGCGTATTGGCTTTCGTCGGTTGTTCCTGTTGGCCTGTCGGTAATAGGAGGCGATTTATCGCCTTGGGTGGTAATGAGTTAGCTCGAGGCCTTCTCAGGAGACCTGGGAGAACGACGCCCGTCGGCTGGGGCTGAATCCTTCGCCTTGGAGGATGGATGGCCACTCGTACCGCAGTTTGCCACGGCTTCGCGGTCCTGACCTTGGGCATGCTCCTGCTGTTGGCCCCAACGGCACTCGAGGCCCAGGAGAAGCGCTCGGTGACGGTGGGTGCCGCAATCGTCGAGTGTCCCAACCGGCAGGCCCTCGAGACGGCCATGCGGCTCCTTGCCGATCGACCGATTGCGTTGCTCAATCTCGAAGCGGTGGTCGTCGAGGACACACCCCTGGTCAACGTCACCGTGCTGGTTCGCCCTCTCGAGCAGAGACCATCGACCGACGCCGAGGCGGAGATCGTGGCGACGATTCACTTCCCGAGGAACTGACTCGGGGCCTCGCTGCCGTTCGTCCCCTCGAGAGCCCTTGGGGGCGTCCAGTTCAGCATCTTTCCCTCGTTGCACCAGCGGGTTATATTCCCGGTGCCTCAGGTCCGAAGGGCGCCGGCGCGTGAACCGCGTCAGGACCTCGCCGGTAGCAGCGCTAAGCGATGTCCGGTGTCGCTTCGGGGTGCCTGAGGCATTTCCTCATCATCCCGAGTCGCCGCTCGCGCCCATGACCATCGCGCTCGCCCGTCGCTACCGCCCCAAACAGTTCAGCGATCTCCTGGTCCAAGACCACGTCGCGGCCGTGCTGCGCGGTGCGGTCGAGCACCGCCGGGTCGGCCACGGCTACCTCCTCACCGGCCCGCGCGGCGTCGGGAAGACCACCGCCGCCCGGCTCCTCGCCATGGCCCTCAACTGCGAGCGGCCCGATGCGGCGCGCCGCCCCCGGCGAGCCCTGCGGAGAGTGCGACGGCTGCCGCCGCATCTGGACCGGTTCCACCAGCCTGGATGTGGTCGAGATCGATGCCGCGAGCAACCGCGGGGTCGATGACGCCCGCGATCTCCGGGAGCGGGCCATGTATGCCTCCTCGAAGGAGGGCGGCTACAAGATCTACATCGTGGACGAAGCGCACATGCTGACCCGCGAGGCTTGGAACGCGCTCTTGAAGATCCTCGAAGAGCCGCCGCCGCGCGTGGTGTTCGTCTTCGCCACCACCGATCCGCAGAAGATCGCGTCGACGGCGGCACCGGTCCTGTCTCGGCTGCAGCGGTTCGACTTCCGTCGCATCGGCCCGGCGGCCATTCGGCAGCGGCTACGTGAGGTGGTCGATGCCGAGGGCATCGCGGCCGAGGACGACGCGCTGACCCTGATCGCCCGTCGGGCGGATGGCGGCATGCGCGACGCGCTGTCGGTGCTGGACCAGTGCTTGAGCCTGGGAGAAGGCGCCGTCACGACGGAGCGGGTGCGGGATGTGTTGGGCGCGGTGGATGACGAGCTCTATGCCGAGTTGCTCGACGCGGTCGCGGATCGTCGACCGGGCCTCGTCTTTCCCCTGGTCGACCGGCTCATGGACGCGGGCGTCGATCTCGGGGAGTTCATGGCCGGAGCCGCCGACACGCTCCGTGCCCTGCTCATGGTCAAACTCGGCGCAACGCCGAACGAGCTGACCGACGCCATGCGAGACACGCTCGACCCGGTTCGCGCCGCGGTTCGAGGCGGGCGACCTGATCCGGATGCTCAAGCTGCTCGCGGACGACGAAACCAGCATCCGGCGAAGCGTCAATCCGCGCCTCATCGTGGAGACCCTCCTGCTGCGCTGGGCTCTGCTGGATCGCATCGTCGATCTGGCCCAGGTCCTGTCCGGAGAGTCGGGTTCCACGGCCCCGCAGCATCCTCGGCCAGACACGGGGTCGGCCAAGCCGGCGCCAATCCCCGCCGTCGACCCGGGCACTGTCGACCCGGACGCTCCTCCCACGGGCCAGCTGAGCGAGGAATGGTTGTCGGGCCACTGGAGCGACTTGGTCGCCACCGCGCGGACCAAGAGCCCGTTTCTGGGCGAAGCGCTCGCCTCGGCGCGGCCGGTTGCGGTATCGGGGTCCCGCGTGACGCTGGAGATGGCCGACATCAATCCCATTTTCCAAGAGACGCTCGAGCGCCAAGTGCGGCAGGTCGAAGCGCTCCTGGCGGCCCACGTGGGGAAGGCCGTGACGGTCGCGGTCACGGCCGGTGGCACGGAGGCCGCGCCGGCGGGTTCGAAGCCACAGGCAGGGCAGGGTGCACGGCCTCGGCGGCTGTCCGATGCCCAGCTCAAGGCCGAACGACTCAAGGCCACCCGGGCCGCAGATGCCGCCCTGGATGCGGCGGCCGATGCATTAGATTTAGAGATTGTAGACTAGCCGACCTTCTGGCACCCGGTTTGCTTGTCCGGGCTGGTGTGCCGGCCTACTTTTGTCCGTTCAGCGTGAAACGACGAGACCAATGGCAGATCTTCAGCAGCTTCTCCAGCTCGGCCAACAGATGCAGGGTAAGCTCCAGCAGCTCCAGACCGAGCTTGCCGACCGGACCATCGAAGCCTCGGCCGGAGGCGGCATGGTACGGGTGACGGCGGACGGCAGAGGAATGATCCGCACGCTCGACATCGATCAAACAGTGTTTGCCGATCACGACGCGGAATTCCTGGCTGACCTGGTGCTGGCCGCCATGTCCGAGGTACAGCGGCGCGCCGCCGACATCCTCCAGGCGGAAATGCGGAAGGCGCAGTCGTTGCCCATCGCACCGCAACTTTGAGCTGTGAGCGTCATCGAGGATCTCATCACCGAACTGGCGAGGCTGCCGGGCATCGGCCGGAAGACGGCCCAGCGGTTGACCTACCATCTGTTGCGGCAGCCGGGCGAACAGACGGTGCGGCTGGCCGAGTGCCTCCAGACGGTGGCCGAGCGGGTGGCGCCCTGTTCTGAGTGCGGGATGCCCACCGAGCACGAACGCTGCGGATACTGCAGCGACCCGCGACGGGATGACGGGCTTCTCTGCGTGGTCGAGGAACCCTCGGGGGTGGAAGTAGTGGAGCGGAGCACTGAATTCCGTGGGCGCTACCACGTCCTTGGCGGCCATTTGTCACCGCTCGATGGGATCGGCCCGGATGCGCTCCGGCTCGATCCCCTCGTCCAGCGCGTACGAGGCGGCCGGGTCCAAGAAGTGATCCTGGCGACGAACCCCTCGATGGAGGGAGAGGCAACGGCAACCTACATCCAGCAGTTGTTGGCGGGCTCAGATGTGAAGGTCACTCGGTTGGCGCGAGGGCTGCCCATGGGCGGCGATCTCGAGTACGTCGATGGCGTGACCCTGTCACACGCGCTCTTGGCCCGCGAGGAAGTCCGGTCGTGAGACCGCGTGCGGCATTCGTCGCCGCCGGGGCAGTGGCCGGCATCGCCACCGGGTGGCTGTTCGCGCGGCAGCACCTCGTGCGCCACCGACGCGACCTGTTCCACCCCAGTCCACTTCGGCGGCTGGCCGCCATCGGGTTCCTCGCCGGCCACCCGGGGGTGGATGCATTGGCGACGCTTCGGGACTACCTGCGATGGGAACCCCAACTCTTGCTGCGCCGCCGCGCGGGCTACGTGCTGCGACGCATGGAAGCGCGACTCGGGTGACGGGTCAAGACAGAACGGGCGCCTCGAGTTGGTCGTTCCGGGAGGAAGATTCCCGCCGGATTACGAGCATCCTCAACGAATTCTTGCAGGTATCGCGGGCCCGGACCGCGCTCATCGTCGACCGAAACGGGCAGATGATCGCGACGGTCGGTGAGCAGACCGCCTTCGATCCGCTCGCGTTTGCGTCCCTCACAGCGGCGGACTTCAGTGCGAACGACCAACTGGCGCGCCTGATCGGCGAGCCGGAGTTCGGGTCCCTCTTTCACCAGGGCGAGAAGGACTCGATGTACCTGGCTGACATTGCCCGCCGTGTGATCCTGGTGGTGCTCTTCGACAATCAAACCACGTTGGGATTGGTGAAGTTGCGGGTCAAATCGGCCGTCGGGTCGCTCAATCACGTGTTCATCGAAATGCAGGCGCGGGAGGAAGCCGGTGCCAATCGGGTCGAGTCTGGATTTGTCGGCGATGCAGAAGACGAAATCGACAGGCTCTTCGGAGAATAGGGAGACGAGCCGCTCATGTCGATGATCAACTACGCGTCCCGCGAGATCAACTGCAAGCTCGTCTACTACGGCCCCGGGCTGGGCGGGAAGACGACGAACTTGGAGCACGTGTTCTCGAAGATCGCGCCGACGGCCAAGGGGAAGATGATCTCGCTCGCCACCGAAACCGAGCGAACCCTCTTCTTCGATTTCCTCCCGGTCGATCTCGGAACCATCCGCGGCTTCAAGACGCGGTTCCACCTGTATACGGTGCCCGGGCAGGTCTACTACAATGCATCGCGGAAGTTGATTCTCAAAGGCGTCGATGGCGTCGCGTTCGTGGCCGACAGCCAGATCGAGCGCATGGAGGCCAACATCGAGTCGATGCAGAATCTCTATTCCAATCTGGCGGAGCATGGCTACGACCTCACGCAGATTCCGTTCGTCATCCAGTACAACAAACGGGACTTGCCGAACGCCGCTCCAATCCAGGAGCTCCAGGCGGCGATCAACCCGGGCTGGCCGGTGGAGGACGTTACCCGCCAGCGACTGACGCCGGATCCGCTGCACGAAGGCGAGTTCTTCATCGAGCAGGTCGATGGTCACTGGGTCGAGCGGGCTCCCTATTTCGAATCGGTCGCAACCAGTGGCGACGGCGTGTTCGACACCCTCAAAGCGCTGAGCAAGCTTGTCATCAAGACTCTAGGGTAAGGGGTTCCCCATGTGGACCCTGCCGAACATCATCACCATCATCCGCATCGCGATGACACCGGTCATCGCCCTGCTCCCCTTCATTGACGGATACTGGCCCAAGCTCATCGCCTTCGTGGTGTTCATCTTGGTCGCGGTGACCGATGTGTGGGATGGGTACCTGGCTCGCTCCAGAAATCAGGTCACCGATCTCGGTAAAGTGCTGGATCCGCTCGCAGACAAATTGCTCCTGGTCGCGGCCCTCGTTCCCATCTACTGGATATCCAAGCACCGGCAAGATCTCTATGGCATCCCGATCTGGGGTAGCATCCCGCTCTGGGTCTGCTTCCTTCTGCTCGGCCGCGAGTTTGCCATGACCGGATTCCGCGCCTGGGCCCAACGCCGAGGCGTGGTCATCGCCGCCGGGCCGGCCGGCAAGCTCAAGACCACGTTTCAGAATATCTTCATCGGGGCCATGATGGCCTGGTTCGCCTTTCGCGATGCCCGCCGCCCGCTGGGGTGGGAAGGCAACAGCGTGGCCAACTTCTGGAACGAATTTCATGGGGGCTTCGTTGCCATTACGCTCGGGACGGCGGCACTCCTGACCGTATACTCATTCGTGGTCTACGTCTTCCGCTACCGCGCCCTCTTCTCCTCACGCCCGCACTAGCGCTCTTGGACCTCGAACTCGTTACCATCGGCACCGAGCTCCTGCTCGGCCTGACCGTCGATAGCAACACCGCGGACCTCGCCCAGATCCTCGCGCCGCACGGAATCCGGATCGTGCGACGAACCACCGTGCCAGACACGGTGACGAGCATTCACGATGCGGTGCATGAGGCGCTCGGGCGAACCGGCCGAGTGATCACCGTCGGCGGACTGGGCCCCACGAAGGACGACCTGACCCGGGACGTCGTGGCCCGGCTGTTCGACGCGCCGGTCACGTTCGACGAGCACGTGTGGAACGACCTCCTCACGCGATATCGCCGCGTCGGCCGTGAGCCGTCCGGCAGTAATCGCTCCCAAGCGATGATTCCGCGGGGCGCGACCGTGCTGCCGAACCGCTGGGGCACCGCCCCCGGTCTCTGGCTCGAGGGTCCCCTCGGGCTCGTGGTGATGCTGCCCGGCGTCCCGCACGAGATGCGGAAGCTGGCCAAGCACGAAGTCGGTCCACGCTTGGCCCCAGAAGATGGAGCTCAGGCGCCGATTGTGTCGCACGTGCTTCGGACCGCCGGCATCGCGGAATCCATGCTGGCTGACCGGCTCGGCGACATCGAGGACGTCATTCGGCCCGTCACCCTGGCGTATCTGCCACAAGTTGCCGGCGTGGACCTGCGCCTCACCTCCTGGAACGCGCCCCGGGCCCAAGCGGAGCAACGGTTTCGCGATGCCGCAGTGGAGGTCCGGAGGCGTGCCGGCGACCACTGCTACGGCGAGGGCGCGACCGACCTCGCCGCGGTAGTGCTCGACCGCGCGCGCCGGGCCGGGCTGACCATCGCCGTGGCGGAGTCCTGTACGGGTGGCTTGCTCGCCGGCCGCCTGACCGCGGTACCGGGGAGTTCCGATGTGTTCATCGGCGGTGTCGTCGCCTATCACAATCGGGTGAAGACCGACTTCCTCGGGGTCACTGAGGAGCTGATCGCCGACCACGGGGCGGTGAGTGAGGCCGTGGCACGAGCCATGGTCCAGGGCACCCGGGCGCGGTTCCTGCCCGACATTGCGCTCAGTATCACCGGTATCGCCGGCCCGGACGGCGGCTCGGCCGAGAAACCGGTCGGGACGGTGTGGATCGGGCTCTCCGTCGGGGCGGAGGAAGGCGCACTCCATCGCATCTACCATGGCAGCCGCTGGCAGATCCGGGAGCGGGCGGTGGCAGGAACACTGTACGAACTGCTCCTCCGCCTGCCAGTGTGACCGGCATTCCTGGTATGTGGTTTGCCATTATCTTCCTGAGTCCATTTGATACATCAGGAGAAGACGACTAGTGACCAAGAAACGCCGCCCCCATCCGCCCCACGACCCGCCTGCCTACGACGCGGACGGCCCGGACGCCGCGCTCGACGAGGGGCCAGTGGCTGAAGACCTGCTGGCACCAGACGAACTGGTAATGAGCCCGGATGCGGAGGCCCCGCCGAGGTCGGAGCATGGCGAGCCGGCGGACGGTGTGCCGTTCGAGATGCCACTCGCGGCGGTCAAGCGCCTCCAGGAAACGCTAGATGAGCTCCAGGACCGCCACGCGCGCCTGGCGGCCGAGTTCGATAATTACCGGAAGCGGGTCAATCGGGAGAAGCTCGAATTGGGCGATCGCGCCCAAGGTGCCTTCGCCAATCGGCTGCTCGAGGTGCTGGACGATCTGGATCGGTTGCTGGCGGAATCGGAAACCGCAAAGCCGGCGCATACCCTGCACGAGGCTCTGGTGCTGGTGGATCGGAAGCTCAGGAAGGAGCTGGAAGGGGCAGGCCTCGAGCGGATCCATTCGGATGGCGCCCCGTTCGACCCGAGCCAGCATGAAGCGGTGGCCGCGCTTCCACCGCCCGAGCCCGAACTCGACCATCACGTTGCCGCGACGTTTCAGGCCGGCTATCGCTTCAAAGGCAACCTGATCCGGCCGGCTCGCGTTCAAGTCTACACGGATCAAGGTTAGAGGCGGGCGTGGCCGCGAAGGATTATTACCAGGTACTCGGCGTCTCGAGCAGCGCCTCGCAGGACGAGATCAAGAAGGCCTACCGGCGCCTGGCCAAGCAGTTCCACCCGGACGCGAACCTGGGCAATCCCACGGTGGGCGAGCGCTTCAAGGAGGTATCGGAAGCGCACGCGGTTCTGTCCGATCCCGAGAAGCGCAAACAGTACGATCGCATGCGTCGGTTCGGCGCGTTCACCGGGGCCGGCGGCCGGGCCCAGCCTGGGTTTGGCGGGACTGCGCGAGGCCAGGGGGTCGAGTACGAAGATTTCGACTTTGGTGGCCTGGGCGGCCTCGGGGACATCTTCTCGTCGATCTTCGGCCGTGGCCGACCCAAGGAACGTCGCGGCGAGAACATCGAGACCGTGCTCGAGGTTCCGTTCCGGGTGGCGGCGCTCGGTGGGAAGATCCCGATTACCCTGCCGATGACCGAGAATTGCCCCACCTGTGGTGGGAGCGGCGCCGCCCCCGGCAGCAAGGTGAGCACCTGCCAGGAATGCGGCGGCCGCGGAACGGTTTCATTCGGTCAGGGTGGCTTTGCCGTGAACCGGCCATGCCCCGCATGCCGGGGACGGGGCAAGCTGCCAGCCCAGCCCTGTCCCAAATGTCAGGGCGCGGGTGAGACGCGCGTCGAGCGCAAGATCATGATCACCGTGCCGCCCGCCACCGACACCGGAACCAAGGTCCGCCTCAAGGGCCACGGCAACCCGGCGGCGGGCGGAGGCGGTCAGGCCGGAGACCTCTACGTCACGTTCCAGGTCCAACCGGACCGGTTTTTCCAGCGTGACGGGCTCGATGTGACCTGCGAGATCCCGGTGGACATGGTGCAGGCCATCCTCGGCACCAAGCTCCGGGTGCGCACGCTAGCCGGGAAGAAGATCGTGCTCAGGATCCCTCCGGGCACACAACCTGGCCGGAAGTTCCGGATCAAGGGGATGGGAATCGAGAAGAACGGGCGGAAGGGTGACCAGCTCGTCCAGATTCGGGTCCGGTTGCCGGAGAAGGTCACCGAAGAGCAGGCGGCGCTGCTACAGCAATTCGAGCAATCACCCGACAGCTGACGCTACGCGAAGGGATCTTCCGCCTGCGCCGCGCGGTGCCGTTCCAATAACATCCGGTGGGTGGCGCGCTCCTCCTCGGGGCGCGGCGGGCGCCGTTGGCGGTAGGTCCCATCGGCCTGAAGATCCCAGGCCTGCCGGTTGTCCTGCAGCATCAGCTCCAACAAGTCCCGGACGGCACGACGGTGCTGCGGCGTATCGAGGGGAACCACCGCCTCGATGCGCCGGTCGAGATTGCGCGGCATCCAATCGGCCGACCCGATGTAGACCTCCTCCCGGCCGGCATTGTGGAAATAGAAGGCGCGGGAGTGCTCGAGGAATCGGCCGAGGATGCTGATGACACGAATCGTGTCACTCACGTCCGGGATGCCGGGACGCAGACAACAGATGCCCCGAATAATGAGGTCGATCTCGACCCCGGCCCGGGATGCTTCGTACAGGGCGACGATCAACTCGGCGTCCACCAACGCGTTCATCTTCGCGATGATCCGCGCCTTGCGTCCGCTCTTCGCATGATGGATCTCCCGACGGATCATGGACACAAACCGCTCCCGCATGCCGCGGGGCGCCACCAACAGCTTGCGGTAGCTCGTGGGCTGGCCGAACCCGGTCAGGACGTTGAACAGGTCTGTCAGGTCCGCCCCGAGATCGGGGTCGTCGGACAGGAGTCCGAAGTCGGTATAGAGGCGCGCAGTGCGAGCGTTGTAGTTCCCGGTTCCGATGTGCAAATAACGTTGGATCGTTTGGCCCTCACGCCGCACCACCAACAAGATCTTGGTGTGGGTCTTGAGCCCGGCGACGCCATACGACACGTGGACGCCGACGTCCTCCAGCCGTTGCGCCCAGCTGATGTTGTTCTCTTCATCGAACCGGGCCTGGAGCTCGATCAGGACCGCGACCTGCTTCCCCTGCTCGGCGGCGTGTGCCAGGAGCCGCGGAATGCCCGAGTCGTTTCCCGTCCGATAGAGCGTCAGCTTGATGGCCAACACGTCCGGATCGTCCGCTGCCTGCTGGATGAAGCGCTCGATCGAGCTGGTGAAGCTGTCGTACGGATGGTGCAGGAAGAGATCGCCGTCTCGAATGATGTCGAAGATGCTGCGGGGGTCGGCGAGTCGGGCCTGGGTTGTCGGGAAATACGGCGGGTCGTGCAACTCCGGAATGCCAATCGCTCCCGCCAGTTCCATGAGATCCGCCGCGTCGAGCAGACCCGGCACCTCGTAGATGTCGTCGGTGTTGGGGAGCAGGATGCCGGGGTCCTGCTCCTCGCTGAACTCACGCAGCAGGAGGGTGCGTAGATTCTGCGGCATGGTCGGCGACACCTCGATCCGAACCACCTCGGCAAAACGCTGATTGCGGACTTCTTCCTGGATCAAGCTCAGGAGATCCTCCGCCTCATCGTGATCAATTTGCAGATCGGTATTGCGGGTGATCCGGAAGAGGTGCCACGTGAGGATCTCGACACCCGGGAACAGCGCGGGCAGGTTCTCGCCGATGATGTACTCGAGCGGGATGAAGTCGTGCGGTGTGGTGAGCGGTACCCAGCGTGGCAGGATTTTGGGAACCTTCACGCGCGCAAAACGTTCCTCGCCGGTCGGTCCCCTGAGCGTGACGGCAATCGACAGGCTCAGGTTGGAGATGTAGGGAAACGGGTGTGCGGGATCGACCGCCAACGGGGTCAGCACGGGGAAGACCACCTGCCGGAAATGCTGGTCCACATGAGCGCGCTCGCGGCTCGACAGCTCCGAGAGGTCCGTGATGAGCCGGATCCCATGGCTCTCCAACGCCGGCAGGAGGTGGGTGCGCAGATGGCCGAGCTGTTGGCGCTGGAGGTCGTGCACGACGCGGGAAATGGCCTGGAGTTGCTCGCCCGGCGTCAAGCCATCCGCGGTCCGCTCGGTGTACCCGGCCGCCACCTGTTGCCGCAGGCCTGCCACCCGCACCTGGAAGAACTCGTCCAGGTTGCTGCTGAAGATGGCGATGAACTTGAGCTGCTCGAGCAGCGGGGTGCGGGGATCCATCGCTTCATGGAGCACGCGACGGTTGAATTCGAGCCAGGACAACTCCCGATTGGCGAACAGCGTGGGGTCGCGGAGATCGATCTGGCCAACCTCACCCAATGCCTGCGGGCGAACATCGGTCATCCGGTCAACCCTCCACCATCGGTCGCGCTCGTCATGAGTGCCAGGAGTGGGTCCGCACCGTAACCTTCCGGGGCCCACCCACGAACAGCGACAGCAAGGTGCTCACGAAGGAGATCACCAGCGCCCCCCAGAAGGCCGCCCAGAAGCCGGCAACGTGGAAGCCCAACCCCAGCTGATCGGAGAGCCACGCCGTCAGCTGAAGCAGCACCGCGTTGATGACGATGGTAAACAGTCCTAGCGTCACGAGGACCAAGGGGCAGGTGAGGACGGCCAGCACCGGGCGCAGCAGGCTGTTCACCATGCCGAGCAGGGCCGCCACCGCCAAGAACCTGAGTGGCCCACGGTCGAAATCGATGCCCGGGAGCAGGCTCACCGCCGCGAAGATCGCGACGGTGTTGACCAGGAGTCGCAGGATGACGCCCCTCATGTCCGGGGGCCCTCTGGTACACGTTGCTCAGGCAATGATCCCTCCACCAAGGACGCGCCCACCGTCGGCCTCGTCATACAGGACACCGGATTGGCCCGGCGCTATCGCTCGCGCCGGCGCGCCGAGTGCGAGCGATAGCGAGTGATCCACGCGGGAAAGCACCGTCGCCGGAACCGGACGGGACCGATACCGGATCTGGACGTGGCACTCCGCTCCGGGCTCGAGCGGCGGCGCGAGCCAGTTGACCTCCTCCAATGTGACGCGCTGTCCCGCCAAATCTTCGGCGCTCCCAATCACGACGGCGCGATCCTCCGGCCGGATGGCCACGACGTAGCGTGGCTCCGAGTGCCCTCCGGGCAGCCCGCGTCGCTGGCCGATGGTGTACCGGGCGTACCCGTCGTGCTGGCCCACCGTCTGCCCCCCGGTCGTCACGAAGGGGCCCGGGGCCAACGCCGGTGCGTCAGCGGGCAGATGTTGCTCCAACACTCGGGCGTAGTCGCCGTCGGGGACGAAGCAGATCTCGACCGACTCCACCTTATCCGCGGTGCCGAGGCCCAATTTGCGTGCGTAGGCTCGGGTTTCCTCCTTCGTCATCCGACCGACCGGGGTGCGCATCCTGGGCAGCACCTGGCGATCAATGCCCCAGAGGAAATAGCTCTGATCCTTGTTGGGGTCGTCGCCGCGGTAGAGCGCACCCCGGTCTGCGACGACGTAGTGCCCGGTGGCGATCGCATCGCATCCCATGGCATCGGCGTGGGCGAGCAAGTCGCGGAACTTCGTGAACGAATTGCACCGCACGCAGGGAATCGGAGTCCGGCCGCGGGAATACTCGTCCACGAAATTCTGGATGACGAATTGACTGAACCGATCCTCGAGATTCAGCACGTAATGCGGAATGCCGAGCAGGTGCGCGACATCTCGGGCGTCAGTGATCGAATCGAGCGAACAACATGGCCGGTCGGGCACCGTGTCGCCGTAGCAGAACAGCTTCATTGTGGCGCCGATGACCTCGTGGCCTTCCTCGACCAGCCGGGCGGCGGCAACCGAGCTGTCGACCCCGCCGGACATGGCAACGAGCACGCGCTCAGGCATGCCCGAGCACCCCGGCCAAACGCCGGACTTTGCCAACGCACCCGGGAAACACGGCTGCGGCGCGGGCGATATCGTCGTCGGTCGACTCATGGCCAAGACTGAATCGGATGGCGGCACGGGCGAGCGGCGTCGGCACGCCCATCGCCGACAACACATGTGACGGCTCCACCGACCCCGTGGTACAGGCCGATCCACTGGACACGGCGACGCCGGCCAGGTCGAGGTGCATCAGCATCGCCTCGCTGTCGGTGCCCGGGACCGCGACCTGGAGAATGTGCGGTGCACGCGGGCCGGCCTGAGCGAGGATGACGAGGTCGGGGGTCGACGCCCGGAGGCGCGCTTCGAGCTCATCACGCAGCTTCTCGATGCGGCTCGCCTCGGCGGCCTGTTCCGTCACGGCAAGCGCGACGGCGCTCCCGAGCCCGACGATGCCGACCACGTTTTCCGTACCCGGTCGGATACCCGACTGCTGACCGCCGCCATGAATCAGGGGGTGAATATCCGGTTGGCCGCGGACGATCAGCGCGCCTACGCCCTTTGGAGCGCCCAGCTTGTGCCCGGAGAGAGCCAGGAGGATGGAACTGAATCCCGCCAACGCAACCGGAAGCTTCCCGATGGCTTGGACCGCGTCGGTGTGAAACCAGACATCACGGGCCTGGCAGCGTTGGGCCACCGGCTCGACCGGTTGAATGACGCCCGTCTCGTTGTTCACCCACATGATGGACATCACGGCCGGGCGCTGCTCGAGGGCCCGGTCGAGCGCGTCGAGATCGACGACGCCGTCGCGGCCGGTTGGCACGAGGTCACAGGTGCCGCCGAGCCGTTCGACCTCGTGTGCGGCTGCGAGAACGGCCTTGTGCTCGATGGCTGACACCGCAACCCGCATGGCCTTCCCGCGTGCGGCCGCTGCCTGCGCCGTACCCAGGATTGCCAGATTGTCCGCCTCCGTCCCGCCGGAGGTGAACACCACCTCTCGCGGGTCGGCGCCGAGCGCGTCGGCTACCTGGCGCCGGGCCCGCTCGACCCCCGCGCGGGCCTGCCGCCCGAAGCGGTGGGCGCTCGAGGGATTGCCGAAGGCCTCGCGGCCGAGGTAGGGCAGCATGGCCTCGAGCACCTCGGGCCGGACCGGCGTTGTGGCGGCGTGATCGAGGTAAACGGGTGTCTCAGGCATAACAAAGAAAGATAACCCGCGTGCGGCGTTACATGCTCTGCACGTCGAGCCGCACCACGTCGTCGACCGCCATGGTCTCGTCGGTCACGAAGGGTTCGCCGTAGCGAGTCCGAATGAGGGACCCGTAGTGCTCGTTTTGGGTCTCGATGAGGGAGTAGAGATCCTGCCCGGTGGGGAAGATCTCGCCCGCCGCGACGGCGCCGTCGAACTGGCTCGCGTAGCAGCGGATGGCGGCCATCTTGCGCTCGAACTGGTCGGTGATGTCCACCACGAAGGTGGGCTTTACAGGGTCCTCGCGGTAGGCGAGGGCGTACAGGATCTTGAACGGCCGATGCGGCGTGCCCGTGGCATCGTAGCGGCTGAGCCCGGCTAAGTAGCAGGCGTCGCGCCCGAGTTCGGACGCCACGCGGTGGTCGGGATGCCGCCCGACCGGATAGGGGAGAATGACCACCCGTGGGGCGAAGTGACGGATGGCCTCGACCACGATGCGCCGGGATTCCTCCGTGTTGTGAAGGCCCGCATCCGGAAGCCCGGCATTGCGGCGCTCGGTCAGCCCGAGAATGGTGGTGGCGCGGTCGGCCTCTTGGCCGCGGATGGCGGCGGTGCCGCTGGTTCCCGTCTCTCCCGCCGTGAGGTCCAGGATGCCGGTGCAATACCCCTGGTCGGCCGCGCGCAGCAGGGTGCCGGCGCAGGTCAGCTCGACGTCGTCCCGGTGCGCGGCGATCGCGAGAATGTCGACAGGCATGGCGTTCTGGTCCTCACTCATGACGTAGAGCCTCCACCGGATCCATTCGTGCGGCACGGTTTGCCGGGTACATGCCGAAGATCAACCCGATGGCGACGCTCACACCCGTCGCGAGCACGGCGCTCCAGAGTGGGACTTCCGCCGAAATCCCGAGCGTGTGCTTGAGCAGGGCCCCGGCCGAAAGGCCGAGGGCGATGCCGAGCAGCCCACCGACCAAGGTCAAGGTGGCCGCCTCGACCAGGAATTGCCACAAGATCTCCCGGCGGGTCGCGCCAACCGCCTTGCGGATTCCGATTTCTCGGGTCCGGTCCGTCACGGACACCATCATGATGGCCATGACCCCGATGCCGCCCACCATGAGGGCCACGCTGGAGAGGGCGACCATAATGAGGAAGAACACCGAGGTGAGGTCGTTGACCATTTCCAGGATCTGGTCCTGCGAGATGAGGTCGAAGGTGTTGGGGATGCCCGGCCGGAGCTGTCGCGCGCGGCGGAGCGCCACCGTCACCAGATCCTGCGCGCGGTCGGCCGGCACTCCCGGTTTCGGCCTGACGGCGATGAAGAGGGCGTTGGTCTCGTCGTAGCGGAATTTGGCGCGCCCCGTTTCGTACGGGATGATCCCGGCGGTCTCCTGGCTGGGAGGCTCGAAGATATTCTCCGGCTTCTGGTACACCCCGATCACGGTCAGCGCCTTGCCACCGATCCGGATGACCTCGCCGAGCGGGTCGCGGCTGCCGAACAGCCGCTCGGCGGCCAGCGTCTCGAGTACCACCACGTCGCGCCCCGCCAACTCGGCGCGCGAGAAGAACCGGCCGCTGAGGAGCGTGCCGCCCTGGATGTCCATGTAGCGGTCGTCCGCGGCGAATATGGTCATGGTCTGGGTCCTGACCCCGCGGTACTCCAGCCGTTCGAACAGCTGAATCCAGAGGCCGGCATACCCGATCTCGGACACCCGCTTGACGGCGTCGAGATCGTCGCGGTCGAGCACCGGACGGATGCGGACCTCGTAGGGCAGGTTGTCGGGGTTGAGCGGTGTCTGGGAGAAGTACCGCACGACATAGAAAGTCGTGGGACCTGCCACTTCGATGGTATTGAAGATCTGCGACCGCACGCCTTGGACGATCGACGCCATGGCCATCACGGTGGTGACCCCGATCACGACACCGAGGATGGTCAGCGCGGAGCGGAGCTTGTTGGTGCGGAGGGCGTCCAGCGCGAGGCGGACGCCTTCGTCGAGGTTATGGAAGATCATGGCCTATTCCCGCCGCAACGCCGTGATCGGGTCGAGTCGGGCGGCGCGGGTTGCGGGGTACACACCGAACAGGATGCCGGTTGCCGCACCGAGGCTGAGCGCCACCGCTACCGACCAGAGCGTGATCCTGGCCGGCAGGGGACTGACGGTGGACACCACGGTGGCGAGCCCCCAGCCGGCCATCACCCCGAGCGCGCCGCCGAGTGTCGACAGGGTGATGGCCTCGACCAGAAACTGGCGCCGGATGTCGGCCCGGGTGGCGCCGAGCGACTTGCGGATGCCGATCTCCCGGGTCCGTTCGTTGACGCTCATCAACATGATGTTCATGATGACGATCCCGCCCACGACGATGCCGATGGCGACGACCGCCGGGATGACGGTGAACAGCACGCGCGTCAGGTTCCGCCAAAACTCGACCAGCGCGTCGGCCTTGTCCACCGTGAAGTCGTTGTCCTCACCTGGTCTGAGCCGGTGGGCCAGACGCATCGCCTCCTCGGCCCGGGCCATGGCGGGCTCCACCGCCTCGGCATCGGCCATCTTGACCGAGATCACCGTGGTCTTCCGCCGGCCGTAGATCGACTCGAAGGTCGACAGCGGCAAGAGGACGAACCCGTCGAACGACTGACCCAGCACCCGTCCCTTCTTGGCGATCACGCCCTTGACCGTCACCTCCCGGCCGGCCACGCGCACCTTCCGGCCGATGGCCATGGCCGGATCGCCAAACAGCTTGTCCGCCACGTCGTGCCCCAGGGCGCAGACGTAGCGTCGTTCGCTGATGTCGGGGTCGGTGAGCGGCGTGCCGGCGGCGAACACGTAATCCTGCACGATCTGATACGGCGGGGTCACCCCAAACACCAGCACATCGCCGACGGTTTGGTTGCGATACCGCACATCGCTTGCCGGCGTCGGCCATCCGGACTGCAGCGCCACCGCGCGCGCCTCCGGGAGTGCCCGGCCGACGGCGACGGCATCGCGTTGGGTAATGCGGGGGCGGCGCTGGATGGCTCGCACCTGGTCGTCGTCGAGCAGCCCGACCGTGATGGGGGTGCGGCGCACCTGGAACGCATTCGTGCCGATCACGGCGCCGGCGATGTTTTCCTTGACGTACGCGTTCATGCCCTGGATGATGGCGACCACGGCCACCAGGAACCCGACGGACACGATGATCCCGAGCAGGGTGAAGAATGAGCGGAGCTTATTGCTCAGGATGACTTGGAAGGCGAGGCGCCAGGCTTCGAAGAAGGGCATGAGATGGTGAAGCTTGGCGCCGGCTCACTCGTATCGCAACGCCTCGATCGGGTCGAGCTTGGAGGCCCGCAGTGCCGGGTAGAGCCCGAAGCACACGCCCGTGATGACCGAGGCGGAGAGCGCCAGGACGATGGACCAAAGCGGAATGGCGGCCGGAATCGGGGTGAAGTGGCGAATCCCGCTCGCGAGCAACGCGCCTAACGCCAGCCCGAAGATGCCGCCGACCAGGGTCAGGGTGGCGGCCTCGACCAGGAACTGGAACATGATTTCCCGGCGCGTGGCACCGAGCGCCTTGCGCACGCCGATCTCCCGGGTCCGCTCCGTGACCGAGATGAGCATGATGGCCACGACCCCGACCCCCCCCACCATGAGGGCCACGGCGGAGAGCGCGAACATGACCAGGAAGAAGCCCTGGGTGATGTTGTTGAAGGCGTCGAGGAAGCGATCCTGGGTCACAACGGCGAAATTATTGTCCTCCTGCGGCTTGAGTCCGCGCACGCTTCGCATGGCGGAAATGACCTGGTCTTGCGCTTCGAGGACCGTGGCTTCCTCGGTCGGCATGACGGCCATCTCCATCCATCCCTTCCAGTAGTCGGCCACCTTGGTGAAGGTGGTGTGCGGCATGGCGAGGCGCGCCTGACCTCCGCCTCCGAACAACGACGAGGCCTCGATATGCAGGCCGATGACCTCGAACGGCTGACCGAAGATTTTGATCTTCCGTCCGAGGGGGTCGAGGCCGGGGAACAGCGTTTCGGCCAGCTTATCGTTGATCACCGCGACGCGCGCGGACGCCGCGTACTCGAGCTGGGTGAAACTCCGGCCGGCGCGGATTTCCCCACCGGTCACGTAGATCCAGCTGGGGCTGAAGCCCGCGATGCTCACGTCGGTCAAGTTGGTCGTGCCATAGCTGACCGGCCCCGAGGTACCCTCCTGGACCGTCACGTCGCGGATCAGCGGAAGCTGTCGCACCGCGTCGGCTTCGTCGACCGTGATCCACGGATTGCGACGCCACGGCGACAATTCATCCGAGCCGTCCGAGATCGTGATCCCGCCTGACCAGAAGCGCGTCACGAAGAAGGTCTTGGGTCCGGCCGACTCGAGCATGCTGGTGACGCTTTGGTTGATGCCGGTAATGGCCGAGGCCATGCCGATCACCACCGTCACACCGATCCCGATGCCCAGGATGGTGAGCGAAGCGCGGATCTTGTTGCTCCAGATCGAAGTCAGCGCGATCCCGACGCCTTCGAAGAGCCGAAAGAAGGACATGGCGTCTCGTTCCTATTCCGCCCGCAGGGCCACGATCGGGTCGAGCCTGGCCGCCCGGTAGGCCGGGTAGACACCGGCCACGATCCCGACCAGCATGCCAAGGCTCACGCCGAGCACGATCGACATGGGGACGACCACGGCGGGCAGCGGGCTCAAGGCCCGGACCACCATGGCAAGGGTGATCCCGAGCACGATGCCGAAGGCCGCGCCGACAGTGGAGACCGTGGCGGCCTCGACGAGGAACTGACTGAGAATGTCGGACCGCTTGGCGCCCAGGGCTTTTCTGATGCCGATTTCCCGGGTGCGTTCCGTGACCGACATCAGCATGATGTTCATGATGACGATGCCGCCCACCACCAGGCTGATCCCCACCAGGAGCGGCAATCCGATCGAGAGATATTGTGAGACTTTGTTCCAGCCCTCGAGGGCACCCTCGGCCGTCTGGAGGAAGAAGTTGTTCTCTTGGTCCGGCTTGAGTCGCCGCCGGCCCCGCATCAACGCCTCGACCTCATTCATCGCCACCACCATGCTGGCCGGGTTGTCGGCCTTGACCAGCAGCTCGTCGAGCACGTTGATCGGGCAGATCAGCCGACGACCCTGCGAGGTGTACGGCATGATGGCGAACTTGTCCATCGAGATTCCGAACGCCGTGCCCTGCTTCTCCACCACGCCGATCACGCGGTAGTGAATGCCGCCCACGTTCACGGCCTTCCCGATCGGGTCCGCCCCCTCGAACAGACGTTCGGCGAGAAGGTCGCCGATCACCAAGACCGGACGCGCCGCGCGCATCTCCTGCACGGTGAAGGCACGCCCGGAGGTGATCGCGTAGTCGCGGATATTGAAGTACTCGGGCTCGGTCCCGATGAGATCGATGTCCTTGGCGGTCTTCCCGCCATAGCTGATGTTGACCCGATCCTGGCAGAATTTGGCGGTGCGGACCGGCGTCTGGATGCGGGCGGCGACGTACTCGGCGTCGGCGACGGTTACCCGGGGCCGGCGCCGCCAGGAGAGCCACTCCTCACGGGTGATGTTGCCGGTGGTGATGCTGGGTCGCTGGCGCAATTGAAAGGAGTTGGCCCCGATCAGTCGGTTGGCGATGCGGTCTTCGACGTAGTCGTTCATGCCCGATACGATTGACCAGACTGCGATCAGGAACATGACGCCAATGAGCACGCCGATCAGGGAAAAGAAGCTCTTGAGCTTTTGCGCTCGGATCATCTGGAAGGCCATGCGGATGGCCTCGATGAGGCGCATTAGGCGGCGCTCCGCGTACGCTCGTCGGTGGCAACACGACCATCCCGGAGCGTCACCACCCGTTCGGCGTGGGCGGCGATGTCGAGTTCATGTGTCACCAGGACGATCGTTTGACCGTCCGCGTGCAGCCGGTGGAAGACCTGCATGATCTCGTGGCTGGTTCCGCTATCGAGGTTCCCGGTGGGTTCATCGGCCAACAGGATAGACGGCCGGCTGACCAGCGCGCGGGCGATGGCCACGCGTTGCCGCTGCCCGCCGGACAGCTCGTTGGGCCGGTGATCCATGCGATCGGCCAGGCCCACGCGCTCGAGGGCCTCCCCCGCGCGGTGGCGCCGCTCACGCGACGTGTTGCCCCCGTACACCAAGGGCAGCTCGACGTTGTGCAGCGCCGTGGCCCGGGGCAGCAGGTTGAAGGTCTGGAAGACAAAGCCGATCTCGCGATTCCGGACCCGGGCCAGCGCCAGGTCCCCCATGCGCGACACCTCCTGCCCGTTGAGCCAGTATTCGCCGGCAGTCGGCGAATCGAGGCAGCCGATCACATTGAGCAGGGTCGACTTGCCCGAGCCGGACGGTCCCATGATGGCGACGTACTCGTTGCGCCGGATCGCGAGGGTCACGTCACGCAGGGCGTGAATCCGCTCGGACCCGAGCACGTATTCGCGGGTGAGATCCAGCGTCTGGATCACGCAGTCCGACATCGCGCTCACTCGGCCCGGGCGCCGGTTGGGGTATTCCGGACCTTCGTGCTGTCCTTCATGTCGCGGATCGCCTGAAACGGGCCGGCCACGATGGTGTCGCCCTCGCGCAGGCCTTCCAGCACTTCGAAGTGCTCCTCGCCCGCGATCCCCACTTTGACCGGCACGAACTGGGCGAGGTCATCGTGGATGACGAACACCCCCTCGGTGTCCTTCTTCTTCCCGGTACCCGTGGTGTCCCGATCGACCGACTCGTTGGGCACCACCTCATGTTCGCGGACCGTCAAGGCAATGATAGGAACGCTCAACGCCTCGTCACGGATATTGGTGACGATCCGGGCCGTACAACTCAAGTCGGGACGGATGTCCGGCGGAGGATTGGTGAGCGTGATTTCGACCTCGAAATCCACCGCGCGATCGGACGATCCCGCGGCCGTTTGTGTGGCCGTCAAGAGGGCGCTGTTGCTGATCTTGGTGACGCGCCCGACGAATGTTGTGTCGGGATAGGCGTCGATGGTGACTTCCACCGAGTCGCCCATCTCCAGCCGGATGACGTCGGTCTCGTCCACCTTGATCGTCGCGAGGATGACCGACAAGTCCGCGACCGTCATCAACAGGCCGGTCTCGCGGGAGAAGGTGCCGGGAACGGCCACCTCGCCCTCCTCGACGGCCAATCGCACGACGCGGCCGTCGATCGGCGACGTGAGTCGGGTCTTGGCCAGCTGGTCCTTCGACTCGCGGAGGCCGGCCCGGTATTGCTCGACCTGGGCACGGCTCGCGTTGTGATTGGCCACCGCGACGTCATAGGACGTCTGCGCGATTTCCACATCCTGGTCGGAGATCAAGGAGTTTCCCGCCGCCTTGAGGCTCTTGGCCCGCTGGAGGGCGCGATCGGCCTGATCCAGGTTGGCTTTGGCCTGCACCATGGAGGCCTGGCCCGTGGCCAAGAGCGCCTCCCCGCGGGCCACCGCCGCCTCGTATTGGGACGGATCGATTCGGATCAGGAAGTCGCCCTTCTTGACGGCATCGCCTTCCCGCACCGCGATCCGGGTGATGCGTCCGGTGATGTCGGCGCTGATGTCGACCTTGGTCTTGGCCTCGATATTCCCGCTGGCCGTAACCGTGGCGACGAGATTGCGCTTGGTCACCTCTTCATAGCGAACCTCGGTCCCCCGACTGCCGCGTTTCGCAGCGCTCAGGGCGAAGATGCCGCCGACAACGACCAGAAGGACGATGCCGATAATTCCCAGCTTGGCACGACGGGACATGATGTTCCTCTTAGCGGAGCGGCCGTCCCACCGCGGCTTCAAGCGCGGCGAGGGCCCGGTGGTAAGCGTACACGGCGTTTACGTAATCTCCTTCGGCTCGCTGGACCGCGTTCTGCGCATCGGATAACTCGAGCGATGTGCCGCTGCCGAGTCGGTAGCGATCCTGGGCCAGCCTGAGCTGCTCCCGCGCGGCGACGCGGCTCTTTTCCTGGACCGCGATGGCTTGATACGCGGTCTTCAAGGCAAGGAACCTGGTATTGACCTGGGCCCGAACCTGCAGCGCGCCGGCCCGGAGACTCTCGTCGGCGTCTTGTTGCGCTGCCTTGGCCTGCGACAGCTGGAGCGACCGGCCGAACCCGGTGAAGATGGGGAGCGAGATCGAGATGCTGGCCTGGAACGGCTGGGCCGTAAAATCGAATGGGAACACGTCGTTCGCATCCACGATCTGCTGCTCGAGCGCCGGGTCCAATGCCGTGCCGCCGGCATTGAGCCCCGTGGCGCCATTGCAGTCGGGCACTGTGCCCGCCGGGTGCGGCGACGTGAGCCGGGTCAGGATGTCGTTTTGGTACTGGCAATCGGCCGCGGCGCCTTGGGCGCCCAAGAGGGTCGATTGAATGAGCGCATTGCGATCGGTCAACTCCTGGGAGAACCCGCTCCAGCCGGCCTGCGCAAACAGGGACGGTAGGAACGCCGACTTGGCCGATCGGACCGACCAGGCCGCCGCCCGCTCGCGTGCTTCCAGGGCGCGAAGCGCCGGGTTCTGTTCCCCGGCGATCTCCAGAAGTTCGTCCAGCTGGTACTCCGGCGGAACCACGGGAAACGGATCCGTCAACCCAACCTGGTCGACCGGCACGGGAGGCGTGACGCCCATTCGTCGATACAGCTCGATCTTGGCGGCATTCTCGCTTTGAATATTCTCGAGCAGCGCCACCTCAGACTGACCCTGGGTCACCTCCGCTTGGCGAACGTCCAACAGGGTCGCCTGTCCCACCGCAAGTCTGGCCTGCGCCAGCTCCAGGAATACCCGATTGCGCGCGACCTGCTGCCGCGCCACCTCGACCTGGGCGGCTGCCTGGAGCGCCGCGAGGTACTGATCCGTGATGTCGTTTTCGAGCAACACCCCGGCGTTGTTGATGTCTTCCTCGACCGCACGCCGGTTGGCCTTCTGAAGCCCGGGGCCAGAAATGACGCGCCCGTCGAGCTGCCACTGAAGTCCCACGGTGTAGCTCGAGCTCAGGATCGAGGGCGTCGCGTTCGTGAGATTGCCGCCGAATCGTGAGGATCCCGTTCCGGTATATCCGATGCCGCTCGAAACGCTGGCTGACGGCAGCAAGCTGCCCCAGGCATTCCGGACCGCCCAGGAGGCGGGCGAGGCATCATTCAACACCTGCCGGTAGCCGGGGCTGTTCGCACGGGCTTCTGCCAAGGCCTCGGCCAGGGTAAGGGAGGCGAGGACCGGAGGACGCTCCGGGATGACCAGCGTATCCTGGGCGAGGGCCCCTCCGGGCAAGGCGATGACGAGGGCAAACGAGAGCTGCCAGCGGCACATGGATCGGGTTCCCCTAGGTGGGTGGATGCTCGGTGAGCCACCGACTCATACGGCCGAATTCGGACCCAAGTTTCACCTTGGGACACGGAGCGGCACCAGTCTGGCCAGGCCGGGGCTCGAGGAAGGTAGCGATCCCGAGTGTGTCTGGCTTAATCGGGCCGTCGGACCACGGAAATACCATTGGGCAGGTCCAGCCGCTCCAGGTGGCCGGCCGCATCGAGCGTGACCGTGCCGGTGAGACCCCCGCTCAGCTGGACGATCGTTTCGGTGGGACGGCTCCCCGGGAGCCGCGTTGCGGTGAAGCCGATCCTGGCTCCGGTCCGGGGAAAGACGGCGGTGAGGCTCGAGCCCCCGGATGTTGCCAGGTCGGCGACGGCGGCGTACAGCACGAAGACGCTGTCCGTGAGGAGCACCATGGAAGAAGTGGCGGGCCACTGGCGGGCCGCCTCCATGTGCTCGCCCAGACTGCGTACCGTCAGGCGCCCTCCATCGGTCGCGGCGAGAATGCGTCGCGTGGCCGACGTCGGAGGAAGGTCATACTGGAATGCGGCGATGGAGCCGGCAGGCGTGCGCTGAAGCACGGCAACGAACGTCCGCACCGAGTCGCCACTCCTGAATCGTGCGGTGGAGGTGAGGGTCGTGCCAGGTCCGTCACCGCGGCCCCGACCCTGGCGGAGGACGAATTGCTCACGCCCAACCTCACGGCCGTCCTGCCGGATCGACAAGGTGCCTTGGTCGAGGGCTTGAGCCGAGGCCGTCCCCAGAGGAACGGCGAGGAGGAGCAGCAACACGACGATCATCGACTCTCCGGCATGAAACATCTTCCCGCCACACGTTCAAACATAAACTGATAGAGCGCCTGACCCTTCTCGGCCGAGGCCAAGCTCGGATGGCCAATCCCGCTGTGGAGCCCGACGGCTCGTCGCATCCTCCCACCCCGGCTGTACTTGGCAGCGGTCTTGGCCGGCATCTCGGTATCCTGCGCGACCTCCATGCGCACCAAATGGGGAGCGATGAACAGCAGGAGCGACGTGTCGAGCTCCCCACCGTGTACTGGACCACCGGGCCGTTCCAGGAGATGGCCGAACTGCATGGCGAAAACATCGATGACCTGAACCTGTGCCTTGGTGACAACCACGGTGCTCAAGGCCTCCTGGTGAGGTTCATATCCTTCGGCGGTCAGAATGAAAAACTCTCGGATGCCTGCCCCCTCCTCCCAAGATTCGATAAGTTCGTTCATGAATCGGTGGAGGGTCTTGCGCCTGAGCGATGCCCCCCCGCCCACGGGAGGTCCGGCAGTCACATTGACCCCAAATTCAATGGCGGGAGCCCGGAGGATCTGGAACCGAGCCGAGAGGTCGTCGGCCAGGCGGTCCACGATCAAGGTGTCGGTACCGAGCGGCAGGTGGGCCCCGTGCTGCTCGGTGCTGCCAACCGGGATGATCAACGCCGGCCGGTGCGAGATCCGTGCACGCACGTCGGTCGGGTGCATTTCCTTGATTCGTAACGGACGGGATTCGTGATCCATCGCTCTCGATGGTGGCCTGGGCTACTCATTGCCCTGGCGTTGGTCGCCGGGGAATGGCTCCGGCAGCCGGCACCCCTTTGGGTTTGGCTCGCGCTCGGGTTCGGCGTCTCGGCGGTGCTCGTGCTCGGTCGCGAGCGTGGCTGGCGCGGGCGATTCCTCACACTGGTCGTCGCGGCCCTCTTGGCGGCGCTGGCCGTGACGCAGTACCGGCTGAGCGCAGTCGAGCACCGCTGGCCCGAGCTGCGCGAGCAGCGCGTGACGGATGCCTCCCGGCGTCTAGCCGGGGAACTTCGCGCGGCCTTCCTCCAGACCATCCAGCTCGCTGCCATCGCCGCCGACGCAGCCGAGTTGGATCAGGGTGACGCGTTCGCGCGCTTGGCCGACGCCGTCCCAGCGCGCGGCCCCGAACTCGGTGTCGCTATCCTCGAACCCACCGGGGCTCCGTGGGCGTGGGCCGGACGCTACCGGCTTCGACCCGAGGTTAGTGGTGACTCGATCACCACCCGCTGGAACGGATATTACCTGTTTCTCGAGACCCGGCGCCACTCCACGAATGGACGGGTGGCTGTGGTCTCCACTTTGGTGTGGGCCCACAGGGCGGTTCCACAGCATGGCCGGAGCTTAGCCGAGCTGTTCCATCGGAATACCGGCGTCGGGCTGCAGGTCTTTCCTCCCGGTCGGGCACCGCCGGGCCCCGATGTATTCGACTACGCGGAGCCGACGACCGCCGGCCCGCGCCTCCTCTTCAGCGTCGAGCCGGTTCCGCCCGAGCAGGGTGAAACGAGACGTCAGACGCTCGAAGGGGGAAGCGCCGTTGTCGCTGCGATTCTCCTGCTGCTGCTTCTCCTGGCTCTTGGCTGGGGCGAGACGCCGTTGCTGCGCTATCTCGCCATCGCGACCGCGCTGTGGGTGGCGATCCGATCGCCGGTCGGCGCCGCCCTGGGATTGGAATCGCTGTTCTCGCCGGCAACGTTCTTCCGCCCCGCACTCGGCCCCTTTTCCTCCTCCGCCGGCGTGCTATTGCTGAGCAGCATTGCCGTCACCATCGCCGGGGTTGCCCTCTGGCGCCGCGCGCTGCCACGCCATCCCCTCGGCATTCTGGTCGGTGTCGCCAGCCTTCTTGCCGCACCCTATCTGGTGCGCGAGTTGGGTCGAGGCATCACGCCCCCAGCGAACGGCGTCTCGATGGGACTCTGGCTCGTCTGGGAGGTGGTGCTGCTCTCGACCTCCGCGGCCCTCATCGTCATTGCGGCGGCCCTATTCCGTGGCAAGGCGAATGGAGCCGGCGGTGGCTGGCGAGTCCGGGTCGGTTTGGGCATCGGACTCGCGTTCCTCGCGACGCTGGTGGGGATCCTGATTTGGAGCCCGCGGGGGGGATGGCCGCCGTGGTACACCTTCCTCTGGACTCCTGCGCTCTTTCTGGCGGCCATGCCGGCCCCGCGTCTCGCGGCCATCACCTCGATCGCGCTCGTGGCCGGCAGTGCCAGCGCTCTCGTTACCTGGGGGGCAGTGCTGGAGGGACGGCTCGAAGTAGCCCGCCGCGACGTGACACGGTTGGGAGTGGAACCCGACCCGCTCGCGCTCCCGCTGCTCGAGAATTTCGCGGAGCAACTCGCGGCCGACCCGATTCCGGGTGGGGCGAGGCCGGCCGCGCTGTTTGTTCGCTGGCACGCGTCCTCGGCACGACGTCAGGGCTATCCAGCGCATCTGGCCATCTGGTCCAACGAGGGGACGCTCGAGGGTGAACTCTCGCTCGACTCGACCGACGTCTCCAATCGACTCAGACAGGAGCTCGTGCGGGCGATGCCCGCCGATTCCATCCGCACGATTACCGAGGTGCGTCGCTCCCCTGGCATTCACTATCTGCTGCTGGCCCGCACCGATTCGCTGTCCGTGGTGTCGCTCACGCTCGGTCCGCGAACGCGCCTCATCGGCCCGAGCCGGGTCAGCCAGCTTCTTACACCGAAAGACGAGCAATCCGAGTTGTATCAGCTGGCGATCTCGCCGCCCACGCCAGGGGTGTCCGATGAAGCAGCGCGGCAGATGCGGTGGCGGCGTGAGGGGTGGGTCGTCCATGCTGAGCAGTCGGTAGAGCTTCCGGGCGGTCACCGCAGGGTGCATGCGGAAGTCGACCTGCGCGGTGCCACACCCGTGCTGGTGCGTGGCGCATTGGTGGTTCTGTTGGACGTGGTCGCGCTTTGGATCATCTGGGCCTTGGCCGAGCTGATCGACGGAGCAACGCTTCGCCGGCCGGCGTGGCTTACGTGGCGCGGATCGTTTCGGGTCCGGTTGGGGGCGGCGCTCGCCGGATTCTTCATTGTTCCGGCTGTCGGGTTCTCGGCCTGGAGCTTCGCGCGGTTGGAGGATGAAGCGAGACAGAGCGCAGACCTGCTGGCGATCCGGACCCTACGTGATCCTGCGGTCACGGCCACTGGGGCAAGTTTGTTGTCACAGGAGCCCGAGCGGGCGACGGCGGCGGTCGAAGGCCTGAGCCAGCGGCTGGGTGCCGAACTGTTCGCCTACTCGGGCGGAGCCCTCGTGGCGACCAGCGCCCCGATCCTCCAGGAACTCGCGGTCGTCGCGCCTCTCATGGACCCGGGTGTGTTCGCGACCCTCGCCTTCGGGCGGGAACTGGAGACCAATCGCGACGGAGCAGGAATCGGCCTGGCGGAGCGGGTGGCATACCGGGTGACACAGTCCGGTCCGCCCGGCGGTTTCGGAACATTAGGGACTCCGCAACTGACCCATGAGCCGCATTTGGAGGAGCGGCAGGTGGATCTGGCGCTGGTGCTCCTGCTCGCCACCCTCGCGGGGTTGGCAGCGGCACTGTTGGGCGCGCAGGTCGCGGCCCGGGCGTTGTCGCGCCCGGTAGCCGATCTTCGCCGCGCCGCGCTCGCGATAGGACAGGGTCAGGCTGTGCCGCTTCCTGCGACCGTTCCTCTACAGGAATTCGAGCCGGTCTTCGGGGCATTCGATCGGATGGCCACGGACATTCGCCAGAGTCAGGCCGCGCTCGAAGCCGCTCGGCAGCGAACCGCGACAGTGTTGGCCACCGTCGCCACGGGCGTGGTCGGCCTAGATCCACAGGGCGACGTGATCATCGCCAACCCGAGGGCGCGCGAGTTGTTTGGGGTCGCCCTTCCCGCCGGCGAGCGATTCGAATCGCTGCTCGGAGTGGAGTGGACGCCGGTCCTGGCCGCTGTCCGGGCGTACGGACGCCGTCCCTCCGCAGCCGGAAGCAGCACCGAGCTCGACATCGGGACGCAGCGCTTCAGCCTCCAACTCGCATCGCTCGGGCAGGATCCCGGCGGCGTGGTGCTCGCCCTCCACGACATCACCGAAGCCTCGCGTGCCGAACGGATCCTGGCGTGGGGTGAGATGGCCCATCAGGTAGCGCACGAAATCAAGAATCCGCTGACCCCGATGCGGCTTGGCATCCAACATCTCCGGCGGGTCTATGCCGACCGGGGAGCGGATTTCGATCGGACGCTCAGCGAAACGTCGGACCGCATCCTGGCGGAGATCGATCGCCTCGATCGCATCGCCCGCGCATTCGGCCGGTTCGCTGCCCCGGTGGACGAGGCCACGCCGCTGGATCAGGTGGACCTCGCGGCCGTCGCCGGCGAGGTGGTGCAGCTCTATCAGTTGGCGGGTGGAGACGGCACGGAGGTCCGGCTGGACGTGCGTGGAGACGCGCGCGGACCAGCCAGAACGGATGAAGTCAAAGAAGTGCTGGTCAATCTGCTCGAGAATGCGCGCAACGCCGGGGCCAAGCGAATCACGGTGCGGGTCGGTCCGGGTGGAATCGAAGTGTCGGATGATGGAAGAGGGATTCCACCTGATCTCATCCCACGGGTGTTCGAGCCTCGCTTCTCGGCCACGACCAGCGGTGCCGGGCTCGGCCTCGCCATCGCGCGCCGCGTAGTGGAGAGCTGGGGCGGGCACGATCGAACTCACCAGTGCGGTCGGGAAGGGGACCACCGTCGTCGTTCGGCTCGTGGAGTGATGGTGCGCGCCACGGGCGCGTCGTCAGGTGAGCAGGTGGGGCACGATGACGCCTGCGGGACCTCGCAGCAGTATCTCGGCGTCGCGATCGAGCGCCGTGGGTCCGGGATCGACGATCACCAACATCGCTCCGGTGCTGCGCGCCTGGTAGGCCAAGCCGGCGGCCGGGTAGACCACCCCGCTGGTTCCGACCACCAGGCACACCTCGGCCGCCGTTGCAGCGCGGGCGGCGTTGGTGAGCTGATCGGCCGGCAAGACCTCGCCGAACCAGACCACATCCGGACGGAGCAGCGCGGCGCATGCCGGGCACCTGGGCGGCGCACCCTCCCAGGCCCCAGCCGGGGCACGGTAGTCACACCGGGTGCATCGGTCGTGCACGATCGAGCCGTGCAGCGTGATCGGATCGGGCAGCGGTCGACCCCCCTCCACCGACGCAATCCGTGCCGCTCGATGGTGAAGACCGTCCACATTCTGGGTCACCAATGTGACGCCGGTTCTGGACGCCATCCATCGGGCGATGGAGACATGTGCGGCATTGGGTTGGCACTCGGCGAGCCGGCCCCGCCGCCATGCATACCACTCCCACACCAAACCCGGGTCGCGCGCAAAGGCCTGGGGCGTCGCCAGGTCTTCGGGCTTGAAGTTCCGCCATAACCCGTCCGCGCCGCGAAAGGTGGGCACGCCCGATTCCGCGCTCACACCGGCCCCGGTCAGCACCAATACGTGCGATGCCCCGGCGAGCAACTGGCGGGCCCGTGAAAGGTTCCGATCAGACGTCGCGTCGTGCGGCATGGTTCTGGCCTAGACGATTAGTTTCCGTGACAGTCCCGGCCCAGGTTTGTGAGAGAGGAACGTCACTCGATGGATCTGCTCAACAGGAAATTAGTCTATCGCGCGGTGTCGAGCGCCGTCTTCGCGACGGCATCGATTGGCGCGGCCACGACCCTCGCCGCCCAACAGGAGATGCCGGCCGGAATCAGTTGGCAGCCCGATTCCCTGGTTCAGGGTTCCATCGTCCGGTTGGATTTGCGGCCGGTGTCCGGTTCGACCGTGCTGCAGGTCACCGGCGTGGTCGCGGGCGAGCAACTCCATTTCGAAGTGGATTCGACCGGTTCCTACTGGACTCTCGCAGGCCTCCCCATCGATGCCGCGGAGCGCTACCCGGTGTCCCTCACCGTTCGCTATGCCGATCGGACCGACACCGTGAGCGTTCGCCTTCCGGTTCGGCCGAGGAACGCGCCGATGGAGCGGCTGACCGTGGCGCCCAAGTTTGGCCGCCCGCTCGACAAGGCACTCGCGGCACGGGTCGAGCGGGAGCGAGCGCGGTCACGCCAGGTGTCTCGCGAGGCCCACCAAACACCGCGGCTTTGGAACTGGACCGTTCGTGCGCCCTCGGGAGAGCCGGGTGACCGGACAATTCGGCCGCGGCCGTCTGTATAACGGCCAGGTGACCGGTCGGCACATGGGGGTCGACCTGGCCGGCGACATGGGTGCTCCGGTCTACGCCGCCAACGATGGCGTGGTGGCGCTGGTGGCGGATTTCTACCTGGCCGGGAAGGCAGTCTATATCGACCATGGGGCCGGTTTGGTGACGGCCTACTTCCATTTGAGCAGCACCGATGTGTGGCAAGGAGATCTGGTCTCCAAGGGACAGCAGATCGGCGCCGTCGGCGCGTCCGGTCGGGTCACCGGCCCCCACCTGCACTGGGTGGCCCGCTATGGCGAGGTGACGGTGGACGCGGAGAGCCTCTTGGAGTTGGTAGGTAAGTAGGGTTGTGGGATGGTAGGATACAGGGTCTACCGTCCTACCCACTGCGGCCCTACTCAGTTCCTAGCCGTATCACCGTCACACCATCTCCCGCTTCGGTCCGCGCACCGCGGAAGCGCGCCACCATCCCATCCCCCTCGACGATCACAACGCCACTCGAGTCCCGGACCGTTGGAGACCTGGGCAGGCCGGTGACGGTCAACCTGAGAACGCCGGCGAAGAGCGGATGGCCGGAGTCGCCGAGCGTGAGACCCGACCGGTTCAAGATCTCGATGGTTCCAGTCTCGTTGCCAAGCTGGAGGTGTCGGGAATGCAGCACCTCCAAGTCGGCGACGCGCAGGACGTTCAGGGGGTCGAACCGCTGCGGGAAGAGTGGCGCGTTGGCCGCTTCAACAATGAGTCGCCACCCGGGTGCAGTCAGAAACTCCTCGCGGCGGGCCCTGAGCCTCGCGCCGAGGTCAGCGATGTCCGCCCGCGCGGCCGTCTTGAGGACTCGAAGGTCTTCGGGCACGGGCCCGCAGAAGCGGCGGCTCTCAGGTCTCGCCGCGGCCCGCTCGAGCAACTCGTCCAGGTGCCGGTCCGGATGCGCGGCGAGCGTTGCCTTCCATGCCGGGTCCAGGCGATCGAGCAGGTCGCTCATGGCCGCGCCAATGGCGTAGCTTCTGGCCCGCACGTCCTCCGGGGCGTAACTCGGGGCCGGGACCGAGATCGCGGTCCCGCTGGCACGCGCGCCGATGTATTCCGCCAGGCCCTCGAGCATTTCGGTGCCGCGTTCGTACGCGACCGACGCCGAGTCGAGGAATCCGAAGCGCTCCTTCCTGGCGTGGACCGCCGCCCGGGCCCAACAGGCCGCGTCGTCGCGATCGGGGCTCAGCATGGCCGCGCGAAGGCTCAGGGTCTCGAGCCGCCGGAGCTCCAGGTTGAGCGTGTCCGTCATCGGATACACGAACAGGTGCACGTCGTTCCCGCCCCAGGTGGGGTAGCGTACCCGTTGGAAGACGTGAAACGCCTCGTGCACCGCGACACGCGACCAGGCCCGGGGTGAAGGGTTGCTGAGCGTGTCGAGCAGGAGCGTGGCTGTCGGTATCCCGTCCCAGTCGAGGCTGGTATTCGCCCGCATGAGGTGGTGCTGGCCGCGGTATACTTGGGTCTCGGGCAGGCTATCGACCGGATGAAACCCTGCGAGTTCATGTGGATGGCGGAACATCCATGTGGTGGCGCCGTCGTACACGGCCAGCGGGATGGCCCGGGGGTCGAAGCCAGGCCAGGCCGATTCGGCGGCGACCGAATCGAAGGCGGAGGCCAGATCATAGGCCCGTGGCGCCGGACCGTCGGACGCCGGTCTGGCGCACGATGCCGCGAGCCAGAGAACGCCCACCCACCAGCTATGTTGACCGCCTCCCCGCCATCGCGTCACGAGCACCTCCAAAAAGTGTCTGCTCTCCTCGACGATTCGCCGCTCATCGGAATCGTTGCAGGATCCGGCGGCCATCCGTCGGTGGGCCGACTTCGAGCCCCCGTTGGAGAGACGTCGACAGGGCAGATGCCCCCACTGGGAGCAACCAGGCAGGGTCCTCCCACCATGGGTACCTGACGGCTCACGATTCTCACTGGCTGCCTGCGCTGTTCTGATGCAGCCTGGTATGGCAAAATCCCGAGCGCATTCGTAGGTTAGCGGATGCACCGTGCAACGCCCCGTCGCAGGCTCGGTGCCTCGTGAGGAACCAACCAGCACAATATCCGTGGAGCTCCTGCATGAAACATGCTGCCATCTGTGCGCTAATCCTCGTGTGTGGGTTGCCGAGCACTCTGATCGCGCAGCGTGACTCGATCAGACTACCGTTCCCGACGGGCCCGTATCCTGTGGGAACGGTCACATTTCATTGGGAAGATCAATCTCGCACGCACAGGTCTTCGTCATTTGAGGACGACCTCCGGCAGATCGTCGTTCAACTCTGGTACCCAGGAGAGGACGACTCGACAGCGCAACGTGCACCTTATTCGGCCCTCTCTCCGGACTATCGTCACGTAGAGGGACACAGCAAACTTCGGACGGCGTTTTCGAGAAGAGTATCGACAAGCCCGCTGGTCCTGATCAGTCCCGGCCGGGGCGTCGAACGATTTGGCTACACGACGATCGCCGAGGCGCTCGCGAGCAATGGATATGTGGTCGCGGCCGTGGATATGCCGGAAATCGGGTACGTCATCTATCCGGACGGCTATATCGTCAAACCGAACGCCGCGTTTCGACCTTCCCGCGACCTGATGGCCGGGCCGTACGAGAAGGTCGACGAATTCTTCGAGACGCCGGCCGAGATGGGGCGTCTCGATCTCGAACTGGCACTCGTGAATCTTCGTCAGTTGAATGACGAGAATCCCACAAGTCGATTTACCAACAAGATCGAGCTCGACAATGTCGGGATATTCGGCCACTCATTGGGCGGGCGGATTGCGGGTGCATTGGCGGAACGGAACCCGAGTATCAAGGCATACATTTCGATGGAGGGCATCGCTCCACGGCGCGCCAGGTTCAATGGACTGGACATGCCCGTTGCCATGCTGGTCAGTAGCGGGACGCTTCCGTACGCCAAGGACAATTACCAGACACTGATTGATGGTCGTACGAACACCGTGTTCCTGGTCGAGCTCCAGACCTTCGGCCATAACTCGGTAACCGACTTTCCCACAGTCACCCCGGGACAATTCGACTACGAGGTGGACCCTCGAGTGGGCCTGGTCACATCGGTGGCGATCGTGCAGGCGTTCTTCGATGCGTATCTGAAAAAGAGCAGGGGGTTCCGTGAATCAGCCGGCAATCTCGAACACGTACTGGTCACCGAGTACGCCGGACGGGCGAAGAGATGGTCTGCTGGTTCTGCGGGCCGCCGCATCCCTTAGCGGGCTCCGATCCACAATTCGCGCGCCCTAGCAATCACCCCTACGTGGCGGCCAACGCCCGGCGCTCGCCCGGTCTGGTATGGCGCAATCCCGATCAAATTCATAGGTTATTGAATGCGCTGTTTCCGGACCAGGGCATGACCGAGCGGCTGACGGAAGTGCCTGTCACGCGGCAGGATGACCCCATCCTCCACGCGCTCCGCGATGCGACCATCGGGGACTATGAAATCCTCGCGGAGTTGGGTCGCGGTGGCATGGCGGTGGTCTACCTGGCGCACGACCTCGCCCTGGATCGCAAGGTGGCCATCAAGGTCATGTTTCCCGCCTTGCTTGCGGGCGAGGGGACCGCCGAGCGATTCAAGCGGGAGGCCCGCACGGCGGCGTCGCTCACCCATCCCAATATCATCCCGATCTACGCCGTCAAGGAACACGAGTCGCTGCTCTATTTCGTCATGCAGTTCGTCGGAGGGCGGGGTTTGGACTCCGTCATCGAGGAACGCGGGCAGCTGCCGGTTGCCATGGTGCAGGCCATTCTCAATCAGGTCGGGGAGGCGCTCGAATACGCTCACCACCGCGGCGTCATCCATCGCGGACATCAAGCCCGGGAACATTCTGCTGGACGAGGAAGGCCGGGCGATCGTGACGGACTTCGGCATCGCGAAGGTCTCGGCCGCGGACAGCATCACGCGGACCGGCGGCGTCGTCGGGACGCCCTCGTATATGAGTCCCGAGCAGTGCACCGCCGGCGAGGTGACCGGCGCGTCGGACCAATACTCGCTCGGCTTGGTCGGCTACGAGATGTTGACGGGGAGCCGCCCCTTCATGGGCGAGAGCATGATGCAGTTGATGTATCTCCGGTGCACCGCGGATCCCGCGCCGATTCCCGACACTCGACCCGATTGTCCGCGCGACCTCGAGCAGGCCGTCATGCGGATGCTCCGACGGGAACCGGAACGACGCTGGCCCACCGTCGCGGCGGCGGTGACGGCGGTTGGCAGCCCGTCGACCGGCGAGCGCGCCGCTGTTCGGAAGGAAATGGCAGAGCTGGCCAAAGCAGGGCGCTCCAGGCGAATCAGCATGGGAATCCGCACCCCAACGAGCCCGGTCCCCGATACGAGGCGGCAGGTGGCCGCCCGAGCCGGAGGCGAGTCGCTGGATCGCGCCAGACGCTGGCCCTCTTGGCGCTCGGTCCTCCGCTGGGCGGTGCCGGCCCTCGCCGTTCTTGCCGTTGCCATATGGATTCTGGCGCGCGGTCTCGACTCAGCGGCGCCCGGAAGCACGGTCGTCCCGATCGAGGATGCCGCCGCGCCGCCGCTGACATCGCCGGTCGTCGCGAGCCTCGAACTCATCCCGCCATCGCTCACGCTCCAGGCCGGCGACGCGTCCCGGCTCGTTGCACGGGCCGTCGGCGCTGCCGGCGACCCAATCCCCAGGCAACGGTCGAATTGGAGACCAGTGATCCGTCGATTGCACGGCTCGCGGCCAACGGCATGGTCACCGCGGTTGCTGCCGGCCGCGCCACGATTACCGCTCGGAGCGGAACCGCGCTCGCCAGCGCCCCGATAACGGTTCTCGCGCCCCCGCCCCCGTCCCCATCCGCTGCTCCACGTGGCCCGGCGGCTACCGCGAGCTCCGCCGTGCGCGCCATCGCGCTTGCTCCCCTGCTCGATACGCTCGTGGTGGGGACGACCCGGGTCTTCTCCGCGGAGCCACAGAGCGCAACCGGCACGCCCTTGGCGGGACGAACCGTGACCTGGAATTCGAGCAATCCTGCGGTTGCCGGCGTGTCCCCCGGCGGCGTGGTCACCGCGCTCAGCGAGGGCAGCACGCGCATCACCGTGGAGAGCGAAGGGGTGTCTCGAGGTGCCACCCTGGTGGTCGTACCCGCTCCCGTCGCAACAGTGGAGATCACCCCCAACGCACCGACGATTCCGGTCGGGGGGAGCGTTGCCTTGATGGCCGTTCTCAGGGACGCCGTGGGACGGGCACTCGGAGACCGTGCGATCGCCTGGTCGTCCGACGCCCCAGGCATCGCGTCGGTCTCGCCGACGGGCAGCGTCTCGGGCGTTGCCATGGGAACCGCTCGCATTACGGCATCCAGCTCCGGCCGTGCCGGACAGGTGACGGTGACCGTCACCGCCGGCCCGTCGGCTTCGGCCGCGCCGGTCGAAGCTCCGCCCACGGCCGAGGACATCCGCCGCGGCGTCGAGCGCGCGATCCTGGCCTTTGGTCGGGCGGTCGAGTCGCGGGATATCGCCGAGCTCCGCCGGGTCTATCCGGGCATGTCGCAGGCGCAGGAGCAAGCGTATGCCGGGCTCTTTCGAAACGTGCCACGGTTCACCGTGGCGCTGACGGTGGATCGCGCACTGGATGTCCAGGGTAGTGTCGCACGCGCGACCGGGATTGCCCGCTATCACTATTACGAGCCGCGCGATCTCGAGCGAACGTTTCCCTACAGCGCCGCCCTCGAGTACGTGGCCGGGGTGTGGCGGCTCACCTCCATGGTCTTCGCCGAGGAGTAGCGACATTCGCAATGATGAACCGATACGTTGTGGTACTGCTTGCCGGGTTGACGCTGGCGCCGTCCATCCAGGCCCAGGCGTTGCGCGATCAGATCAATGAATTGTTCATCTTCGGTTCCGGCGAGGACCAACTCTTCCTTGCCGGCACGGCCGATCCTAATAACCCTGCGTCGGTCCAGGCGCACGGCGCGCATTTCGTGCCGTCAGCGGTATCTAGTAACGGGAACCTGATTTCCTTTCTCACGTCCTCGCTTGGGGCCAACGTCTCGAACATTCCAATCAGCGCAACCAGCAGCGGGACGACGTTCCGCTTCCAGGCAGGCGTGCCGGTCCCGACGTCCACCTCCGCCGGGCCGATCTTTGCGGAGCGCGCGCAGACCTTGGGACGCGGGCGGGTGTTGATCGGCGCCAGCGTGAGCTCGCTTCACTTCAAGAGCCTCCGCGGGGTGGACCTCGATGCCATCCGGCTCAACTTCACGCACGCGAACACGGATTTTCCGGGGTGCGATAGCATCTTCGGGGGCGATTGTAGCCTCCAGGGCATCCCGGTGCTCGAAAACGACTTCATCGAAATGGATCTCGACCTGGACATCAACGTCCGGGCGATCTCGTTCGTGGTGACGTATGGCCTGCTGGACCGGGTCGATATCGGCGTCGCCCTGCCGATCATCACCACATCGCTCCGCGGCCGCAGCGAGGCCCAGGTGGTACCCTTTGGGGGCAATCAGGCCGCCCACTTCTTCGGTGGCACCGTCGACAATCCGGATCTCTTTGCCTCACGGTTCGTGGAGGGATCGGCGACGGGCATCGGCGACCTCGCGGTCCGGGCGAAGGTGGCGGTCAGCGAGGCGCAGCGGGCGAAGTTCGCCGTGCTGGCCGACGCGAGGTTTGCCACCGGCACCGCCGAGGATTTTCTTGGCTCAGGCGAGTTCGCCCTGCGGGGAATCGGGATTCTCTCAGCCCAGTTCGGCGCGTTTTCGCCTCACGCCAACCTGGGATACCTGTATCGTTCAGGGGAGCTGTCCAATGACGCGGTCTTGGCGACGGCCGGATTCGATCAATTGATGGCGCCCTGGGCCACGCTTGCGGTGGACATCGTGTCGGAATTCCAGGTGGGAGCCAATCGCCTTCAATTGCCTGGTGAGGTGGTGATCCAGGCGCCGTTTCGGCGCGTGATCCAGCCGACGACCATCCCGAACACGCGCGATGACCTCGTCAACGCCTCGCTCGGGTTCAAGTTCCTGACCTCGGCCGGGTTGAGCATCATCACCAACGCCATCTGGCCGCTCAATCGCGACGGGCTGCGCCCGGATGTGGTCTGGACCGCAGCGCTCGAGTACGGTTTCTGATGTCTGAGCCAACCAAGGGTCGAGCCGTGGACCAATCGACAACCGGCGCAGCTAAAACGAAGGCAATGTCCGACCTGGCGCGAGCAAGCTATGAGCGATGCTGCGCCGAGCCGGACTTCATCCCCGCGTTCTATCGGAATTTCTTTGCAGTGTGTCCGGAGGCGAGGCCACAGTTCGCCCACACCGATTTCCGCCGGCAGCACAACCTGCTGCGTCACGCGTTGAGCCTGCTGCTGCTCTTTCCCAACAAGCCGGACCCAGAGGCGCGGAACCTGCTCCGGCGCGTGGCCGAACGGCACGGCCGGAATGATCTTGCGATCGACCCGTCGCTCTATGCACCGTTCGTTGACAGTTTGGTCACCACCGTGGGACAGTACGACCCCGACTATTCTCCTGAGATCGAAGCCGCGTGGCGGGGCACGGTTGCGAAGGGCGTGGACTACATGATCTCCAAGTATTAGGGAATCGGCTCAGAGGTCGTGAGAACGGCGGTCATTCGGGTTTTCCCGAGTTGGTCTCTCGGGCCGCGGCGTGTATCTTGGCTGTTCCGCCGGCGCCTGACAGGGGCGCACGCAGACACAGGGCTCTTCATGACGGAGGTGTGGTAGATGCCAGAGAGGAGGCACGGCGATCGCCGGGAACTCTACGCCCGCGTGCATGCCCTCTATTCTAAGCAGTACCGTGGGATCGATCCTAACCGCTGGTATAGGCTGAGTCCCCAGGGCCTCACGCCCGACGGACATTTCTGGATCGTCGACTACGGTGTCAAGGTCTACGCATCGAGAAAGCACTTCGAGATCGTGGACCGGCGTCCTGATCCTTCCATCGCATCCTAGATCGACGCCGCTAACGGCGCACACGGCGTGCCCAGCCCGACATCCTCGCAGATCTAGCGTCCTCGCTCGCCAGCCAGGGCTTCGATCATCGTATTCGCCTCTTCCACGAAGGGTCGGAGTTCCGGATCGGCGTTCCGCCACGCGTCCGTAACGAATGAGAATGCCCGGATGGCTTCCTCTCTGTGACCCAGGCGCTCATGCACCCGGCCCCGTTCGAGCGCTACCATGACCGCCTCGACCGGCGGCACCTGTTCGAGGAGGAACGGCATGTGGTCGAGGAGCTCGATGGCTTCGGTGTCTCCCCCCGAGGCAACGAGAATGCGCGCCCGGGCCAGTTGCTCGTGAAAACACGTGGAGCAGGGCCAGTTGGGGAGTACGGCGAAGCGTTCGAGCGCCCCAGCAGAATCGCCTCGTGCCAAAGTGAGATAGGCTTCTGTCGCCCGGGCGAAGAATCCTGCGGCGGCCTTCAAGGCGGCGGGGCCCTCCGCACTGAGCGAATCCCACCAAGTTGCGGCGATCTTCAGTGAGCTGGTATCGCGCGCCTCCGCCCAGGAGGGCAGAGCCGCATAGATCCCGGACCATCGCCGCTCGCGGAGCCATCGGTCGAACACCGCGCGCGCCGTATCGGCCGGGATCCGCCCCAGTCGGGCGAGCCCGGCGAAGAGCGCCGGGATACTGTCTCCCGCCAGCTCATAGGCCGCAGCGAGGTGCCCGCGGAACGCCAGCGATTGTCCTAAGGTGAGCGGTAAGGTCAGCCTTGCGTCCGATGCCGCCCAGGCGCGAGCGACCCGGATGGCGCTCTCAGCGGTATCCGGCCACCACTTGACGTCGTACCAGACCTGATAGAACTCCTCGGTCGAGAGCCCCTGCAGCATCTGGGCGACCTCCAGTGTTTCGGCGGTCTGCGGGTCGAGTAGGGCATAGGTCACGCGTTCCGCATTGGTGATCTGGCCCGGGCCCGCCCGCGCGAGATAGGCTTCCAGTACGACTCGGGCGGCCTCCGGGCCGTCGAGCCGCAAGGTCAGCTCCACCAGATGGCGGTAGGCCGGCACAAAGGCCGAATCCAATCTGACCGCTCGAGCGAACGCGTCGCGAGCCTCCTCGCTCGTGACGCCAACCTCCGGACCGCGGTGATAGCGTGTCTCACCGAGCTGGTACCACACCTGCGGATCTAAGGGGTACTCACGCGCTGCCATCTCCACGGTGCGGAGTTCTCGCAGCCACATGGACCAGCTCGCCGAGTCGCCCGAAAACGCGCGCAAGGCTCCGCTCAGCGAATCTGCCGCAATCAGCAGACTCTCGCGACGGGCCAGGCCGTGATTGAGCTCGCCGGCACGGAGGAAGGAGGCGGAGACGGCAGGGTCACCCCTGAGGCTCCAGCCGAGGGTGTAGGCGAGGCGGTTGTACGCCAGCGCGAAGGTCGTGTCCAGCTCGATCGACCGCTCGTAATGCTGCTGCGCCGAATCCAACTCGAAGCGTCGATAGTGCTGCTCTCCTTGCAGGAACTCCTTGAGGGCGGCTGGAGAGGCTGATCCGAGCGAGGCGAGGCGCCATGCCCCGAGTGCCCGGCGTCGGCTCAACTCCGTCATGATCCCCAAGGCGACGGAATCGGCCAGCCGGTCCACGCGATCGGCGACATCACGGAAGCCGAACTCGGCGATGATCTGCCTGAGTGAGGCGTCGTACAGCGTGGCGGCCACGCGCGCCGAATCGGCGCCGGCCGCAACGAGCCGCCCATAGACCACCAACCCCGCCCCAAGGCGTCGAGCCAGCTCTGCAGCCGCCCTCGGCTCGGTCCGCCCGCTCCAGTCCTTGATGACGGCGGATGGTGAAACGGCTTTGAGCGGACCTGCCCCATCGAGGCTCGCCGATAGCATGTCGACCAGCCCCTCCCGCCAAGTATCGAGACCGCCGCCCAGCACATCGAAGGGGGTCACTGCAATGATGTTGGGGTCGAGGGCCGGTCGAGAGCGGGAGCGCAGCACGACAACCGAGACGACGACAGCGGCCAGGAGTGTAGCGGCCGCGAGAATGCGAATCCTAGTTCGCCGCCCCCAAATCGGTCGCTTCTCAGCCAGGGGCCTCGTGGCGGTCGGGGTCGACAGCATCGCGAGTTGGGCCGTCAGCTGCTCCGCACTCTGATAGCGATCGGCCGGGTCCTTCTCCAGGCACCGCATGACGATCTGGGCCAGACCCGGGGGCAGAGCCGACTGGTGGGCCGTTACGGGGGGCGGCGTCTTGGTCACGTGCGCCGAGAGGATCGACTGCGGGGAGAGATCCACGAACGGCGGCCGACCGGTCAGAATCTCGTAGGCGACCACGCCGAAGGAATAAATGTCCGCACGATGGTCGACGTTTGGATCGCCAACCGCCTGCTCCGGCGAGCAATAGGCGGGCGTGCCGATGGAGAGCCCCCCGGTCGTGAGCGTTTCGGACTGTGCCGCCTCACGGAGCGCCTTGGCCACCCCGAAGTCGGTTACCAAGGCGTGCTGCCCCGACAACATGATGTTGCCGGGCTTGATGTCTCGGTGGATAACCCCGTGTGCGTGCGCGTATGCCAGGGCATCGGCGATGTCCCGCAGAATGCGGACACAATCTCCGACTGGCAGTGGACCGTCCCGCACGACCCGCTGCCGCAACGACTCGCCTTCGATGAGGGGCATCACGTAATAGAGGAAACCGCCCGCCTCGCCCGATTCGAGGAGAGGAACGATGTGCGGATGGACGAGATTGGCGGCGATCTGGATTTCCCGGAGGAACCGGTCCGGTCCAACGCCGGCCGACAACTCGGGGTGGAGCACTTTGATCGCAACCGTGCGGCCGTGCTTCAGGTCCCGGGCGAGATAGACCGTGGCCATTCCGCCGGTCCCGAGGGTGCCTTCAATGGCGTAGCGGTCACCCAGGACCGATTGGAAGCGGTTTAGTTGCTCGGCCGCTCTGCCTCTCAGGGCCACGGACCATGCTCCGGTCGGAGTCGACGCAATGGGGCTGGTTCCCTACGAGGTCGTCCTCGCACGGGATTCCCAAATGTCGCGCCGCGAGGAGGATTAGGGAACCTGTCCACAGGTCCACCAGCGAGGGTGCACACCCTCGTGCCTGCATGCGTGCGAAGGGTTCGCGTGCTCTCAGTTCGTGGTTTACCGTGTGATGTCCCAGCCACCGGTTCCTCCACCATGCTTGCACGCGTCTTTTCCGCAGCCGTGCTCGGCATCGACGCCTATCTGGTCGACGTCGAGGCCGACATCTCGAACGGGCTGCCGTCCTTCTCGACCGTCGGGCTTCCGCAGGGCGCGGTCAAGGAAGGCCGCGAGCGGGTAAGCGCGGCTTTGGGCAACGCGGGCTTTACCTTCCCGCTCAAGCGCACCACCATCAACCTGGCCCCGGCCGACATCCCGAAGCAGGGCTCGGCGTTCGATCTGCCCATCGCGCTCGGGATTCTCGCGGCGAGCGGCCAGGTCCCGCCCGACCTGCTCGAGCGTCACGCCTTCGTGGGCGAAGTGGGCCTCGAAGGCGGTCTCCGCCCCGTGCGAGGCGCCCTCTCCATGGCGCTGGCCGCCCGTGCGGCTGGCCTCAGCGGGATGGTGCTTCCGCTGGCGAACGCGGCCGAGGCCGCGGTGGTGGAGGGGTTCGAAGTGCGTGGGGCGCAGACCCTGCTCGAAGTATGCGGTTTTCTGACCGGGCAGCGCCCGCTGGTGCCGCACCGGGTCGATCTCGCGGCGCTCATGCGGGAGCGCGCCGCCGACACCGTCGATTTCGCTGATGTCAAAGCCCAGCATGTCGCCAAGCGCGCGCTCGAGATAGCCGCAGCCGGCGGGCACAATATCCTGATGATCGGGCCGCCCGGGGCGGGGAAGACCATGTTGGCGCGCCGCCTCCCCACCATCCTGCCGACCATGTCGCTCGAAGAGGCGATCGAGACGACCAAAATCCACAGTGTCGCGGGCACGCTCCGGGCGGGCCACGCACTCTCGGCTGTGCGGCCGTTCCGGGCGCCGCATCACACCATCAGCGATGCCGGGCTCATCGGCGGCGGATCGCATCCGCGCCCGGGAGAGGTGAGCCTGGCCCACGGCGGCGTCTTGTTTCTGGATGAGCTGCCGGAGTTCAGGAAGAACGTGCTCGAGGTCATGCGGCAGCCCATGGAAGACGGCGTCGTGACGCTGAGCCGGGCTGCCATGAGCCTGACCTATCCCGCGCGGTTCATGCTCGCGGCTGCGATGAACCCGTGCCCGTGCGGGTATTACGGCGACACGACCCGCACCTGCCGCTGCGGGCCGATCGCGGTGGAGCGGTACTTGTCCCGTGTGTCGGGCCCGTTGCTCGACCGCATCGATATTCACCTTTCTGTGCCCGCCGTTGCCTATCAAGACCTCGCTGCCAAGCAATCCGGCGAGTTGAGTGTCGCAATCCGCGAGCGCGTGGAAGCGGCACGCCAACGGCAGCGCGAGCGGTTCCAGGGTCAGCAGGGCGTCCACGCCAATGCGCACATGACCCCGCGCGACCTCCGGCGCACCTGCCGGATCACCAGCGGCATCGACGCCCTGCTCAAGACCGCCATCACCCGGCTCGGCCTCTCGGCCCGGGCCTATCATCGCGTGTTAAAAATTGCGCGGACCATTGCCGACTTGGCGGCGGTGCCGGAGCTCACGACGGAGCACGTGAGCGAGGCCATTCAGTACCGGAGCCTGGATCGGGGCGTGGCGCGCGTGTGACGCGGGGAGGGAGGAGTGAGGAGTTGGAAGGACGGTGCGCTAGTCATCGCGGGGCTACCAGCCTCGAGCGGCGTCCCTTCGTGACTCCCTCGCTTGCCATCCTCCCGATTCGCCGGTAAATAGACTGTCGGACCCCGGGAGCTGCCCTGGCTCGCGGGCTCCGCCGTGACTCCCGTGATCGTCAGGCTCAGCTTGTCGGCCACGGGGTCGCGACATCCATGTTGGCACTCCGCTACGCGGTAGGAGAAGCGACAATGAAACTTCGTAATCTGATGCTCGGCCTCACCTCGGCGCTCGTCCTCGCGGCCTGCACGCCCGAAGCCGCACCGGACACCTCAGCGGCCGACGAGGCGGCGATCCGGACCCTGGTAGGCGAGTTCGTGGCGGCGTGGAACACGGTGGACGACGCGACGTACGGTCCGATGATTGCCGAAGGCGCCATCCTGATGCAGCCGGACGGCCCGCCGACCCAGGGTCGTGACGCGATCCTCGCGATCATGGTCGAGGGATACGACCCCGCCATGAGCCAACAGACCGCCATGGTCGATGGAGTCATCCCGATGGGCGACTACGCCTACGCGTACGGCACCTGGAATATCGATCCGACGCCAGCTGCCGGAGCCGACGTCGTGGCCCGGAACGGCAAATGGTCCGTGCTGTACATGCGCGGGGCCGACGGTGCTTGGCAGACCTATCGCTGGATGTGGAATGAGGCCTCGCCGGCGGTCCCAGCCGGCGGGTGATGCTGAGCGGCATCAGCCCTCGGCGTTGAAGTCGGACAGCACCTCTCGAGCGGACTCGAAGTCCTCGTCGTGCACCACGAGGACCGACGCCCCCTGGGCGGTCGTGCCGATCAGGTTCTCACCCTGCACCACGGACTCGATCCCGGCGGCCTCGAGGGCCGTATGAATCGAGTAGGCGAGGCTCAGCGACACGGTGCGGATCACTTCCTTCATGATCCCACCATTCACCCGTCGGCCGGCAAAAGCAACCACGGCGGCGGTCAGCGGAACAGGTCCTCGCATCCAAGGGAGTAAGCCCAGGCTGCCTGCCCACCCACGCGTGCCAACGTCGGAGTTTCGCGCGCTCGATCTTCGGGCACACGAATTCCTGTCCGACGTGCCGCTCCATGACGTGTGGCGCATCCAGCTCCACCGTGGCAGTCCGGGCCTCACTGTACCGGACGTCCTCGACGCGTTCGTTGATGTGGCGCGCTCGGGGGCGGGTCCGGTGGCCCGGGCGCTCTTCGGCCTCCGCTCGATGTTGGGGCGAGCGTTCGGCTGGGACCGAGAGGTCGCGGACGCCGCCGCCCGATCTTACTTCAATCGCCTGTCCGACGATGATCGCGCGCGATCGCTCGAGGCGCCGGGCTCGAAGCGCTTCTTCTGGACCACGCTCTACAGCTTCGAGCGCGAGGGGGTGGGCGAGGTCATCAACCAGACCGTCCACTCGTTTCTACTCTTTGCGCTGGTACCTTCTGCTGGCGGGCACATCCTGTATTGGGCCACATACGTAAAGCCGGTCAGCCGGTTCACATCGTTCTATATGGCGATGATCGATCCGTTCCGGCGGCTACTGATTTATCCGGCCCTCATCGGGCGGTTTGAGGAAATCTGGAACGCGGATATGGGCTAGTCGGTTGCCGTCCGAAAACGCCGGGCCGCAAACCAGAGCACTGTCGGCCCCATCACCAAGAGGGCCAGGTGTTGCGGCCAGAGTTCCGCCAAACCGGTGCCCTTCAAGAACACCCCTCGAATGATCTCCAGGTAGTGACGCAGCGGGTTGAGCAGCGTCAACCACTGGAACACCTCCGGCATGCTGCTCACCGGAAACATGAACCCCGACAGGAGGATCGTCGGCATGAACAAGAGGAATGTGGCCATGAAGGCCTCTTGCTGGGTGTTCGAGATGGTCGAAATGAGGAGACCTGCACCCAGGGCCGGCAGGAGATAGAGCACGCTGCTCCCAACCAGGAGCGGTAGCGCTCCCCTGAACGGGATCCCAAACCAGAGGAGCGCCACGGTGGTGACGAAGGCGAGGTCGGCCAGGCCTATCAGTCCGAACGGGATGGTCTTCCCGGCGATCAGCTCCCCGGCGGAGAGCGGGCTCACCCGGAGCTGTTCCAAGGTGCCGATCTCCCGCTCCCGCACCACGGCGAGGGCCGTGAGCAGGAGGCACACCAGCGTGATGATGACGCCGATCACCGCCGGCACATTGTAGTTCCGGCTGGCCAGGTCGGGGTTGAACCAGGCCCGCTCGTCGAGCACGATGGTCTGGCTTGGATCGGCCGCCGTGACGCGGGCGCCGAATTGTTGCACGATCCGCTCGGCGTAGCCCCGGGCCAGCAGCGCCGTGTTGGAATTGGTGCCGTCGACCAGCACCTGGACTTTCGCGCTTCCACCGCTCTCGAGATCGGCGGTAAAGCCCCGCGGGATCACCAGGCCGATCACCGCATCGCCATGATCGAGCGCCGAGACCACGTCGTGAGGACGAGCGGAGGCCTGGTCGATACGGAAATACCCGGACGCCGTGAATGCCTCGAGCAGCTCGCGGGAACGCTGGGTCCGGTCGTGATCCACTACCACCGTACTGGTGTGGCGGACGTCGGTCGACACGGCGTACCCGAATACGATGAGCTGGATCATCGGCGCCACAAAGATGACGCGCCGCATCCGCGGATCGCGGAAGATCTGGCGGAACTCCTTCCGCATCATCTCGAACACACGCTCCGCCCACCCGGGGCTCACAGGATCCTCTTCTGGAAGACGCGGGTGGCCAACGACAAGCCCACGACGGCGAACGCGATCATCAGGAGACCCTGTACCCGGAGCACCTCCACGCCGACACCCTTCAAGAAGATGCCGCGCGTGACCACCAGGAAATACCGCGCCGGCACCAGGTAGGTGATGGCTTGGAGCGGGGCCGGCATGACGGAAATGGCGAACATGAAGCCGGACAGGAGAAACGCCGGCAGGAAGGTCGCGATCATGGCGAGCTGGGTCGCGAGCACTTGGCTCTTGGCCACGGCCGAGATGAACATCCCCAGCCCAAGCGCGCCGATCAGGAATGCGGTCGCCAGGATCATGAGCAGGGCGGCGTTGCCCCGGAACGGTACCCCGAACAAGAGGATGCCGAGCACGGACACCACCACGACATCGATCAGGCCGATCGCGAGGTAGGGTAGGAGCTTCCCGATTACAACTTCCAATCGATGGACCGGTGTGGCGGCGAGCTGTTCCATCGTCCCGCGCTCCCACTCCCGCGCGATGGTAAGGGAGGTGAGCATGGCGGCGATGATCATCATGATCACCGCCACGAGACCCGGCACGATCATGTTCCGGCTGGACAGGTCCTCGTTATACCATACCCGGCTCTCGGTGGTCGCCGGCACGGAGCGCACCCGCCCTTCGAGCCGGAGGGCCGAGGAATAGGCCAGCGTCACCGCTTGGGTGTAGCCCAGGATGATGCCCGCCGTATTCGCATCGCTGCCGTCGACGATGGCCTGGAGTTTGGCCGGTCGGCCCGTGCGGATCGCGGCTGAGAAGTCGGGTGGAATCACCAACGCAAGTTGAATCGTGCTCCGGTCGAGCAGCGGGCCGATATCTCCGGGTCGCTCGAGGGAACGCGTCACGGTGAAGTAGCCCGACGAGCGAAAGGCGTCGATCAAATCGCGGCTTCGAGCTGATTGATCTTGATCCACCACCGCCGTCGCGATGTCATCCACATCCCACGTGATCGCGTAGCCGAAGAGGACGACGAGCAGCACGGGCAAGAGAAACGCGAGGGTCAGGCTCCGCGAATCGCGACGGAGTTGAATGATCTCCTTTCGCGCCACGGCGCCCAGACGACGCCGGCTCAGCATGGCACTCGCTCCACCCCGCCACGCCTACTCATCGGGGGCGCCTCCGGCGCGCCGGACCAGCGCCACGAACACGTCCTCGAGCGATGGTGTGATGTCGGCCATGCCGCCAACCTCGACGCCCGACTGCTTGAGCGCGGTCGCAATCGTTCTCCGCGCGGCGGTCGCATCGTCGACCGTCGCGTGGATCCGGCGGCCGAACATGGCCGCGTCGCGGATGCCGGGTGTGTTGCGGAGCGCTGCGACGGCCCGCGGGGCATCGTTGGTCTCGATGTCGAGCATCGGGACATGCAGCCCCTCACGCAGCGCGACGGGAGTGTCCAGCGCGATCAGCGCGCCGCGGTTCATCAGTGCCAGGCGGTGGCAGTACTCGGCTTCTTCCATGTAGTGGGTGGAAACGAAGACGGTCGTGCCGTCTCCCGCCAACTGGTAGATGAGATCCCAGAAGCGTCGCCGTGAGATCGGGTCGACTCCCGACGTCGGCTCGTCGAGGAACAACGTCGTCGGCTCGTGAATCACCGCGCATCCGAGCGCCAGTCGCTGTTTCCAGCCGAGCGGGAGCTGGCCGGTGAGCCGCCGCCGATGCGCGGTCAGGCCGGCGATGTCGAGCACCCAGTCCCGCCGTTCGAGGCGCCGCGTGCGGTCCACGCCGTAGAGCCCCGAGAAGAAGCGGATGTTTTCTTCCACCGTCAGGTCGGCGTACAGCGAAAACAGCTGCGACATGTAACCGATCTGGTGTTTGAGGCGATTCGCCTGGGTCGCGATGTCCAGTCCCGCGACCGTGCCGCTTCCCTCGCTCGGGGTGAGGAGACCGGTCAGCATTTTGATGGTGGTCGTCTTGCCGGCGCCGTTCGGGCCGAGGAAGCCGAAGATCTCCCCTGGTCGTACGTCAAACGTGACGTGATCGACTGCGACGAAATCACCGAAGCGCTTGGTCAGTCCATCCACGCGAACAGCCGCACCTGGTTCCGGACTCACGCCTCGCCCGCCCGTATGATCTGGTGAATGAAGACATCTTCCATCGATGCGTCGATGAGCGTGACATTCCCGACCGCAAAGCGTTCGTCGTCAAGCGCATTCGCAATCGCAGATGCACCGTCCGGGCCAGTCATTGTCACGTGAAGCCGATTGCCGAACACCGCAGCCCGCTCCACCTCCGCCACCGGCTGGAGCCGGTCGCGCGCCTCACGCAGGGGTTCCACATCCACGGCGTACACCCGACCGTCGAGTTCCTGCTGCATGTCGGTCGGCGTTGCTAAGGCCAATAGCCTCCCCTCGTTGAGCAGCGCCACCCGGTCGAAGCGCTCCGCCTCGTCCATGTAGGCGGTACTGACGATCACCGTGACGCCCTCCGCCACCATCTCGTGCACGATCAACCAGAGGTCGCGCCGGGAAATCGGGTCTACCCCGAACGTCGGCTCGTCCAACAACAGAATGGTCGGCTGGTGAATGAGGGCGCACGAGAGGCCGAGCTTTTGCTTCATCCCGCCGGACAGCTGCCCGGCGAGGCGCTCTGTAAACGGGCCGAGGTTTGAAAAGCGGAACAGCCGCTCCATCCGCGCGTCGCGCTCCGCCCGCGGGACTTCGTAGAGGTCGGCATAGAAGTGGAGGTTCTCGAGCACGGTGAGGTCGGTATAGAGGCCGAATCGCTGCGACATATAGGCGAGGCTCGGCTTCGCAGCCTCGGGATTCCGCGCGATGCTTATGCCGTTGACGATGGCGTCGCCCTCGCTCGGCAGGAGGACGCCGGCCAGCATACGCAGCGTCGTGGTCTTGCCGGCCCCGTCCGGACCGACCAGGCCGAACAGCTCGCCTCGCGCGACCGCGAAGCTGAGTCCGTCCACCGCCGTCACATCGCCGAAGCGGCGCGTGAGCCGCTCCAACGAGACCATCGCGTCCGCCGGAGTCACGAGGGTTGATTCTCGAGCGCGAGGCGCACGTCCGCCGGCATGCCGGGCTTCAGCACCAGGGCCGAATCGCCGATGACGCGAACCTTGACGGCATACACCAGCCGCACGCGTTCCTCGCTGGTCTGTACGCTCTTCGGCGTGAACTCGGCCTCGCTCGCGATGTACATCACCTCCCCGGCGAATTCCCGATCTGGGTAGGTGTCGGAGGTAATGGTGGCAGACGCGCCCAGCCCCACGGCACCGAGCCGGTTCTCGGGCACGTAGATGCGGACCCATCGGTCGCCGGGGTCCATGACCGTAATGACCGGGCTGCCTCCCGCGACGATCTCCCCTGGCTCCCGATGCTTGACCGTGACGATACCGTCGAACGGTGCACGGATGGTCATGTTGGCGAGCCCGGCCTCGATGGCCTGAACCGCGGCCGCCGCCTGCGCCAGCCGGCCGCGTTGGGCCTGGATCTGTTCGCCTCTGGGCCCGGCTTCCATCAGCTGCAATTGCTCGGCGGCCCTGGTCCGTTCGCTCTCGGCAATGTCCAAGGCAATCTGGGCCCGATCGAACGCCTCCTGACTTACGGCCCCACCCTCGAGCAGGCGCCTGGTGCGGTCGAAGGCCTGCCTCGCGTCGTCGACCCGTCGGTTGGCCGCGTCGAGCGCCGCGCGAGCCTGGGCGACTTCTTCCTGGCGGAACCCGCGCTCCAGCTCGCGGAGCAGGGCACGCGCGGACGAGACGCTCGCCTGAGCCTGGTCGAGACGAGCCTGCATCTCGAGGCGGTCCAGGTGCGCGAGCTCGGCACCGTGACGCACCGCATCGCCCTCACGAGCCATGATCGACTCGACACGTCCCGTGGCGGGGAAGCCGAGCCGGGCCTCGGTAGCCTCGACGGTGCCCGAGGCGATGAGGCTGTCGCCGGGCCCCTGGTTGCGAGACAGGATCCACCAGAGTGCCACGGCGAGGAGCACCACCAGCGCGACGGGAATGAAACGTTTGGGGCCGGTCATGGTTCGATCTCCAAATTGGCCGAGAGCCAGGCCGGGCTGAGCTGGCCGGTAGCAAATGCGAAGGTCACCCGCGCGGTGAGGAGTCCGTACTGTGCTCCAGCGAGGTTTGCCCGCGCGTTCAGCAGGTCGGCCTCGGCCGTGAGGTAGTCGGTCTGGATGCCCGTGCCGGTGTCGAGCCGAAGCTTCTCCACTCGTGCGACCTCACGGAAACCGGCAACGGCGGCCATCAGGCTCACCACGCGTGCGCGGGTCTCCTCCACTCGGGACCAGGCGCGGTCGACCCGTTCGGCGGCATCGAACTCGGCGAGGCGAAGCTTTTCCGACGTGCCGGCCAAGCGCGCCTCCGCCTCGGACACTTGGTTGCTTATGGCTCCACCGGTGAAGATGGGATACGACAGCTGAACGCCGGCGTCCCACTCGCCGGTGAAGTTTCCCTGCGAGCTGCCGCGGTCGATATAGCGCCCAACCAACGCCAGCGCCGGCCAGCGTGCCCCCTTGGCCACTCCGACGCCGGCCCGGGCGGCGGCGACGGTGCGACGCGCGCGCTCGACCGCAGGGCTCGACCCGAGTGCCAGGGTGTGACTCTCAGGACGGCTCGGCAGATCCGACTCGCGGAGGTCGACGGGCGAGAGCTCGTCTGGTGCAATCGAATCGGGCGGGCTGCCGATCAGCCGCGCGAGATTTCGAACCGTAAGGTCCAATTCCGCGGCCAACGACACCCGCACCGCAGTGGCTTCGGCCGCCGCCGCGTCCGCGCGCAAAACGGCGACTTCTGCACCCCGACCTGCGTCGAGGAACTGCGCGGCCCGACTCCGTTCGGTCACGAGGGCCCGAAGCCGCTCGTCGTGCGCGGCGAGCGTCTCACGCTGGGCCAGCGCTTGGGCGTAGGTCTGGACCACTGAGGCGATCAACTCCTGCTCGCTTCCGGCGACGGACGCCTGGGCCGCCCCGACCGCCTGCCGCGCGGCATTGATTCTGGCGCCACGCGCGCCGCCATCGAACAGGGTGAACGACAACGTGGCCGCGCCCTGGATCAGGGTCGCGTCGAACGGCGGGGTGGCACCGGGGGTAAAGCCGTGGATCGGTGTGACAATCATCGGCTCCTCGAACCGGGTCGCCGAGGCGGTGAGGTAGAGGGCAGGGAACCAACTGGCCTTGGCTTGGCCCAGGCTGCTCGTGGCCGCGTCGTATCCCGCTCTGGCCGCCCCAACGGTCGGAAACACGGCGAGCGCCCGCTCGACGGCCGTCATGAGCGTCAGTCGGTTGGGAGCGGTGGCGGCTTGGGCCTCGAGGTCCCACCCGGGCCCTGGCCGCACCAGGAGCACCGCCGCAAATGCGGCACTCGCGTGGAGCCGAATGGTCATGGCGAACCTCCACGTCCTCCGCCGAGCGCGCGGCGCAGCACGGTGAGCATGCTCACGGCGCGTTGGCGCAGGGGATACGCCCGTTGCGACATGACGTACCTGAGGGCGGACGATTGGATGATGGCGATGGCGAGGTCGGCCAGGTTGTCCGGGTCGACGCCCGGTGGGCTGCCGGCCTCGCTCACCGCCTCGGAGAAGAGCGCGCGAAACGTGTCACGGACCAGCTGGACCGTGGCGAGTATATCCTGCCGGATCTCCGGTGAGACGCGGATGACCTGCCCGGTCAGGATGACGATCGGCCCGCCCCCGGTCGCCGCGAAGTAGTCGACGATCGTGAGCAGCAAGCCCTCCGCACGGTTCCAGGCGTCGCCCGCGCCGTGATAGTTCCGGACCAGTTCCCTGGCGGCTTCGGCCTCGCGTTGGACGGCGGCGGAGAGGATTTCCTCCTTATTGGCGAAGTGTCGGAACAGGGTCGGCTCCGACACCCCCACTCGGCGTGCCAGTTCGGCGGTCTTCCAGGCCGCGAGTCCTTGTTCGGCGATGATGGCGATGGTGGCGTCGACGATTTGCCGGCGCCGCTCCGGGCGGGAGCGGTATGGTCGGGTCCGGGTGGGGTGGCGCGGTGCCGGGGTGCCGGATTCGGGAGAGATATCCACGGATTCTGCTCCTAGGCTGGTACAAAAGTAAATATTTACTTTGCTCGCATAATGTCAAGTGGAGCGCGGCATTGCCGCAACGCCCGTTGCGGCGCCGAGTCCACCTGACAGATCGATTTTCGGGAGTACTCCGCAGGGCAGGTGGCGGGGAGGTGGGGTCCCGAGCCGGAGCCGGGACCCCTGAGACGAGGAACCGTCGCCCCCCCGCCGACAACGATTAACTTTGGGTGCCGCCCGCCCGGGAACTGCGAGGAGCGTGCCAACGACGCGCCCCGAATCCGACACTCTTGTGCGGCCATGTCATCCCGTTCAATGAGGACAGCAGACGATGAGCTTACTCCTTAGGAGACCCGTGTCGACCACCATGCTCGGAGCCGTCATGGCGCTCTCCTTGACCGCGGTGCCGGCCTGGACGCAGGACCGCGCGGTCGAGGGTGCCACCGTCGAAGGCATCACGGAGTACACGGCTCGACAACGGCCTTCAGGTCCTGCTCTTCCCGGACCCGTCGAAGCCGACCAGTCACCGTCAACATCACCTACTTCGTGGGCTCGCGGCACGAGGGCTACGGCGAGACCGGCATGGCCCACCTGCTCGAGCACCTGGTGTTCAAGGGAACGCCCAACCACCCCGACATTCCGCAGGAGCTGACCGAGCATGGCGCCAGCCCAACGGGACCACGTGGTACGATCGCACCAACTACTTCGAGACCTTCCCGGCCACCGACGGACAACCTCGACTGGGCGCTCGACCTCGAGGCCGACCGCATGGTCAACTCGTTCATCTCGGCCGAGGACCTCGAGTCGGAGATGACCGTCGTCCGCAACGAGTTCGAGGCGGGCGAGAACAGCCCCTTCGGGGTGTTGATGGAGCGGAGCTCAGTCGACCGCGTACCTGTGGCACAACTACGGCAAGAGCACGATCGGCGCCCGTGCCGACATCGAGAACGTGCCGATCGAGCGGCTGCAGGCCTTCTACCGCGAAGTACTACCAGCCCGACAACGCGATGCTGGTGGTGGCTGGGAAGTTCGATCCGGCAACGACGCTGGAGCTCATCGAGGAGAAGTTCGGCGCCATCCCGCGGCCCGACCGCTCGGGCGCGCCGCTTTATCCCACCTACACCGCGGAACCCACGCAGGACGGAGAGCGATCGGTGACGCTGCGCCGCGTGGGCGACGTGCAGATCGCGATGAGCGTCTACCACGTGCCGCCGGCACGCATCCGGATTTCGCCGCGCTGGACGTGCTGGGCGACGTACTGGGTGAGCAGCCCGTCCGGGCGGCTGTACCAGGCCCTGGTCGAGCAGAAGAAGGCGGCGAGTATCGGATCGTTCGCCTTCCAATTGAGAGAGCCCGGCGTGCTCCTGTCATTCGCCGAGGTGAGGCGCGAAGGCTCATTGGACAGTGCCAAGGTGATTCTCACCAACGTGGTCGAGTCGGTCGCGGCCCAGGCGCCGACGGCGACGGAGGTCGATCGGGCCAAGACGTCCTTGCTCAAGAACATCGAATTAGCGCTCAATAACTCGGGCCGGATTGGTCTCCAGTTGAGCGAGTGGGCGTCGATGGGCGACTGGCGCATGCTGTTCATCCATCGTGATCGCATCAAGGCAGTGACGCCGGCCGACGTCGCACGGGTGGCGGCACTCTATCTCAAGCCGTCCAACCGGACCCTTGGCCTGTTCATCCCGACTGAGGGGCCGGACCGTGCCGAGATTCCCGCGATCCCCGACATCACCGATCTGGTGGCCGACTACCGTGGTGATACCACCCGCAGCGTCGGCGAGGAATTCGACCCGTCGCCCACCAACATCGAGGCACGCACGAGGCGGTCGTCGCTTCCCAGCGGCCTCAAGCTCGCCTTGTTGCCGAAGACCACGCGGGGTGGGTCGGTGGTCGTGAGAGCGACCCTGCGATTCGGTGCGGAGGCAAGCCTGATGCATCGCGCCACGGCGGCCGACCTCGCGGGCAGCATGTTGCTGCGGGGCACGACCACCCACACTCGCCAGGAAATCAAGGACGAGTTCGACCGCCTGCAGGCCCAGGTGTCGGTGAGTGGCGACGCCACCAGCGCCAACATGCGAATCGAGACGACCCGCGAAAACCTGCCGGGCGTGTTGCGGTTGCTCGGGGAAGTGCTTCGCGAGCCGGCGTTCGACAGCAGCGAGTTCGACGCGTTGAAGGAAGAGCTGCTGGCCAATCTGGAAGAACAGAAGTCGGAGCCGATTCCGCAGGCCATGACGGCACTGAATCGGCATCTCAATCCCTATCCCGAGGGCCATCCCAGCTACACCATGACCTTCGACGAGCGCATCGACGCCATCACCAACACGACCCTCACCGAGCTCAAGAGCTTCTACAACGACTTCTACGGCGTCGGAGCCGGAGAGCTTGCCGTGGTGGGCGACTTCGACCCGGCGGTGGTCGGCGATCTCGCGAATCAGATCTTTGGGGAGTGGCGGAGTCCGAGCGCGTTCACCCGGATTCCGTCGCTATACGTCGACGTGCCTGCGGAAAACCGGAGCCTCGAGACCCCGGACAAGGCCAACGCCGTGTTCGTCGCAGGACAGAGCCTGCGGTTGCGCGATGACGATCCCGACTACCCCGCCCTTGTGCTGGGCAACTACATGCTCGGCGGCGGCTTCCTCAATTCGCGCCTGGCGACCCGGATCCGGCAGAAAGAGGGCTTGAGTTACGGCGTGGGCTCGCAACTCTTCGCCAGCGCGGTCGATCGCTACGGGCAGTTCTTCGGGTTCGCCATCTACGCCCCCGAAAACGCCGAGGCACTGGAAGCCGCATTCAAGGAAGAAATCCAGAAGGTCCTGACTGAAGGCTACACTAATGAAGAAGTGGCGGCGGCAAAGACGGGATACCTCCAGTCGCGGCAGGTGAGCCGGGCGCAGGATAGTGAACTGGCATCGCTCCTGTCGCGCTACCTCTTCGTCCGGCGGACGCTCAGCTTCGACGCTGCGATGGAGGAGCGAATCGCAAACTTGACGTCTGCCGAGATCCTGGCGGCGATGCAGCGCTACATCGACCTGGCCAAGATCAGCATCATCAAGGCCGGTGACTTCGCCAAGCACCAACCGACTGCGGACCAGCCCTAAGACGGCTACTCGTGGTCACTCGGCTTGCGGCGCTCTGCCTTCAGTTTGGCGCGGCGCCGTTTGTCTTCCAGCCGGGCCCGCTTGGCGCGTTTCGGCACGCGGGTCTTCTTCCGGGTCTTGGGAGGGCGGACGGCGTCCGCCAGCAGGTGCTGAAACCGCTCGGTGACCCGCTCCTTGTTCTGCTTTTGACTCCGGCTCGATGCCGCGGTCAGCCGGATCCGGCCCGTGGTGTCCAGGCGTGAGCCGAGGCGCTCAAGCACGCGGGCTCGCTCGGTCTCGGTCAGGGTGGGAGATGCGGCCGCGTTCCACCAGAGCTCGACCTTGGTCGCCGAGCGATTGACATGCTGGCCGCCTGGCCCGCCCGCTCGGGTGGCACGATAGGTCAGCTCCGACAGGGGAAGGCACAGGGTCGGGGTGATCGGGAGGCAGTCAGGAGTTGACGACCGCGGCATGGCATTGAAGGTAGGGCAGGGCGTTGCCCGCCGATACCCTCTACCCGCACCGATCGGGCACGCAGGAACCTTCCCTTGTTCTCGCCGCCCATTACGTTTCCATGATGCATGACATCTCGCCGCTCGCGCGCCGGCTCGATTCGTTGGGCCGAGTGTTGCTTGGCTATTCAGGAGGCGTGGATTCCGCCTTCCTCGCCGTGATCGCGACCGAGACCCTGGGTGCCGACCGCTTTCTGGCCGTGATTGGCCGGAGCGCCTCCTATCCCGAGGTCCAATGGCGGACGGCGCGGGCCATCGCGGAGCGTTATACCATTCCCCTCCGTGAAATCGACACGGCGGAGCTGGCCGACCCGAACTACCGCGCCAACCCGACCGATCGGTGTTACTACTGCAAATCGGAGCTGTGGCAGCGAACGGGGCGGCTGGCCCGCGATCTTGGGTTCGATACCGTCATCGACGGAACCAACGCCGATGACGTAACCGAACATCGACCAGGCATGCGGGCCGCGCGCGAGTTCAATGTCATCTCTCCCTTGGCGGAGCTCGGCTGGACCAAGGACATGGTTCGGGCCGCGGCGCGCGCACGGGACATCCCAATCTGGGATGCGCCCGCGGCCCCGTGCCTCTCGAGTCGGGTGCAGTACGGCTTGGCCATCACGCCCGGCCGGTTGATGCAGGTGGAGCAGGCCGAGGCGCTGGTGCGGTCGCATGGCATCACCGGCGACCTCAGAGTGCGGCATCTGGGTGATCGCGCCCGAGTCGAGGTGAGTTCCGACGCCATCCCGCGCGTCCGGTCGCTCTGGGCAGACATTGCTCCGGCGCTTCGAGCGCTTGGATTTCCCGAGGTGGAACTCGATCCCACGGGCTATCGCCGCGGCAAGATGCTCGACGCCGGCGCCGCACCAGCCGGGACGTGATGCGACTCTTCGCGGCCATTCCCATGCCAGCGCCCGCCCGCCGCGCGCTGCTCGGTGTGTTGGCCACGCTCGAGGGAACTCGCTGGCCGGTTCGATGGGTGGGCGAGGGGAACCTCCATCTGACTATCAAGTTCTACGGCGAAGTTCCCGAGCCCGCGGTTGCTGAGGTGAGCGCGCGATTGACCGACGCAGTTCGCGGAACGCCCGTGCTGCCGCTCCACCTCGACGGTGTCGACGCGTTTCCCGGCCTTCGCCGCCCCAAGATCATCTGGGCCGCGGTCGACGGCCCCCCAGCCCTCGAGCTGATGCAGCACCGGGTGGAGCGTGAGGCGGCAGCGGTTGGCTACCCACCCGACGGCAAGCTGTTCAGGCCCCATATCACGTTGGGCCGGGTCAAGTCCGGTGCCGCGTTACCTCACACGGCGCCGGAGCTGCTGGACCGGATAGGATTGGATGTGGCGTTCGAAGCCGTCCAGGTCGTCTTGTTCGAGAGCCGCCTGACACGGGCCGGGGCGGAGCACACCGCGAAACTGACGCTCGACTTGGCCGGAGGGAGAGCGGCATGAAGGGAATCATCAAGGCGCTGGCCTTCCTGCTCGTCGTGCTGGCCGTCATCGCAGGCTGGCTCTATCGTGATCTCATCGGAGACGCGATACGACGCGCGCTCGATCCCGAACCGGTGAGCGCGGTGGGGCGTCCGGATTCGGCCTCCAGCGTCTCCGCCCTCAGAAAAGTGCGCTCGCTGGCGAGCCGGAGTGTCGATTCGGTCGTGCTCACGCCATCGGAGACCGCGTCACTGCTCAGCGGCATGCTCGCACCCCTCGTGGGTGAGAACTTCGACTCGTTGGCCGTGGAGCTACTCGACGGGGGTATCGGGGTGAGCGGGCGGGTGCGAACCACCGGCATTCCCCGCGACATGCTGGGACCTCTGGGCTCCGTGATGCGACCATGGGAGGAACTGGCCCTTGAGGGGCCCGTTCGCTCGCTGGGCAATGGCCGGGCCGAGTGGCGGGTGGAGCGACTGTCTCTGCGCGGGTTCCCGTTCCCTCCGAACATGGTGGCCGCGATCGTGTCGCGATTGGTCGAAGGTTCGTCCGACGGGGCGCTGCCGCTGATCATTCCGGATGGCGTCGTCGATGTGACGATTCGCCCGTCGGGCCTTACGCTCCACCGGAGGGTAGACGCGTCATGAAGCACCGCGTGTTGATCGTCGATGACGAGCCCGGGATTCGCGACGCGTTGTCCCAAGTGCTGGAGTACGAGGGGCTCGACGTTCGCACGGCTGCGTCTGGCGGAGAGGGCATCACGGTCTACGAGGAGTTCAAGCCGCACCTGGTCTTCCTCGATGTCAAGATGGCCGGCCTCGATGGCCTGGAGACGCTGTCGCGCCTCAAGGCGCTGGATCACCCGGCCGAGATCGTCATGATCTCCGGTCATGGCACCATTCAGACCGCCGTGGAAGCGACGCAGCGCGGCGCATTCGATTTCCTGGAGAAGCCGCTGGATACCGACCGCACGCTGGTCACGCTGCGAAATGCGCTCTCCCACCACGACTTGGCGAAGGAAAACGTGCGGCTCCGGGAAGAGGTGCATTCCCACTACGCCATGGTGGGCGGGAGCAGGGCTCTGGGCCACGTCCACGATCTGATCGCTAAGGTGGGCCCGACTGCGGCCCGCGTGCTGATCACCGGCGAAAACGGAACTGGGAAGGAACTCGTCGCCCGAGCACTGCACGACGCCTCTCCCCGCAAGGGCAAACCCTTCGTGGAAGTCAACTGCGCCGCGATCCCGGCGGAACTCATCGAGAGCGAGCTGTTTGGCCATGTGAAGGGCTCATTCACCGGCGCTATTGCCGATCGGGCCGGCAAATTCGAACAGGCCAACGGCGGGACACTCTTTCTCGACGAGGTCGGCGACATGTCCCTCCCGGCACAGGCAAAGGTGTTGCGGGTGCTCCAGGAGGGATTGGTCACACGAATCGGCGGCTCGGAGTCCGTTTCGGTCGACGTCCGGGTCATCGCCGCGACCAACAAGGACCTCACTGCCGAGATCGCCGAAGGCCGTTTTCGAGAAGACCTCTTGTACCGGTTGAACGTGGTGGAAATCGAGGTCCCGCCGCTCAGGCAGCGGCTGGAGGATATCGACGCCTTGGTCGCCCACTTCGTGAGTCAGCTCAGCGCAAGCGCGGGCGTGCCCAAGAAAGAACTCGACGATGATGCCCTCGCCGTGCTCAAGCGCCGCTCCTGGCCAGGCAACATTCGCGAACTCAGAAACGCGGTCGAGCGGGCGCTCATTCTGGCACCGGGAAAGACGGTCACCGCGGCCGATATCGACCGTTTTCTTCCCGCGCCGTCGGGAGGGCGCGGCTCCGGTGCGCTGGGTGATCTGGTACACGGGGCGCGGTCGTTTGATGAATTCAAGCAGGATTCCGAGCACGCGTTTTTGGAAGCGAAGCTCAAGGAGCATGGCTGGAACGTGTCCGAGACGGCCCGAGCCCTCGACATGCCCCGCTCCAATCTCTACAAGAAGATCGAGCGCTTCGGCCTCACGCGGGGGCAGCCGTGAGCGACAAATTCGAGGAGTGGGACAAGAAGCTCGCGGAGGTCGATAGGGCCATCTCGAAGCTGCCAGCCAAGAGCGCGCCGGCGGGCCCAGCGGCCGCTGCCAAGCAGCAGGGGTCGGCCCCTGCCGCCCAGCGCTCTGCGGCCCCGCCCGCCCGCGCGGCCGGCGGTTCCCTGAGCGTATGGACTCGCGTCGGTCTCACGGCCATCCTTGCGGTGGCCTTGACCCAGTGGCCCTTCGCCATGGTGTGTGGCGTGGGATTGTACGGCTACCTCGCCGCGGTCGGGGTCGTGGTCGGGTCGAGCCTCTGGGGTGCGGTCTCGACGTGGCGCCGGAGGTTGCCGAAGGCGCACATCTTGGCGTTGCTCTCGCTCCTCGCGGGGCTGACGCTTCTAGCGCTGGAGGTCCTTCCCCGGATCGGGTATGCCAGGCATGTTCAGGCGTGGACCTGCGGCTAGCCTACTCGACTGACCGTCAATGAGGACAGCGCAAATTCTCGCACGAGGTGGCATTTCGAACACATGACGGTGATGGGTCGTCCACCGAAGGACGGCCGCACGGTCGGTGCCGTTGCATTGCGGGTGTCGAGTGAATAAGGTTCCACATCACTCAGGACAACAGGGACATCGATGACCTCACGCGCCGCGCCGCTCGCTCAGGATCTCCGTTCGTAATTATGCGTCCCATCCAAGTCGGGTCCGGCAAGCGGCGCGCGTCCTTCGATGAGGGATCGCTCGACCAGTATCTCCGCGATATCAGCCGGTACCCGCTCATCAAACAAGAAGACGAAGTCCGGCTGGCGCAGCAGATCCGCACCGGGGATCAGGAAGCGCTCGACACGCTCGTGCGAAGTAACCTCCGGTTTGTCGTGTCGGTCGCCAAGAAATACCAGAACCAGGGTGTGTCCCTGGCGGACCTGATCAACGAGGGCAACCTCGGGCTGATCCGCGCGGCGCGCAAGTTCGACGAGACCAAAGGCATCAAGTTCATCTCCTACGCAGTGTGGTGGATCCGCCAGGCCATTCTTCAAGCCCTCGCCGAGCAGAGCCGCATCGTCAGGGTTCCCCTGAACCGGGCCGGGACTCTCCATCGTATCGGCAAGCGCACTTCGGCCCTGCTGCAGGAGCTGGGCAGAGAGCCCACGCCCAAGGAGATCGCCGAAGGAATGGACATCTCCATGGAGGAGGTCCAGAAGACGCTCTCGATCTCTCAGAACCACCTCTCGCTTGATGCGCCGCTGACACCGGGAGAAGACAACCGGCTGCTCGATTATCTGCCCGACACCCAGAACCCCGGTCCGGACTCGGAAACGTTCGAGCATGCCCTGACCAATTCGATTCAAGAAGTGCTGGGTACGCTCAAGGACCGGGAGGCCAAGATTCTACGGCTCTACTTCGGGCTCGACGGCGAAGAGCCGATGACGCTCGAGGAAATCGGGAGCCTTCTCGGCATTACCCGTGAGCGGGTGCGCCAGATCAAAGAAAAGGCACTGAGCCGCCTTCGCCACGTCAGCCGATCCCGCGCGCTCGAGAGTTTCTTGTTCTAGTCCCGGTCGGCTTGCCGTCCAACCCCACGCCTCATTACTGTGCCTAGCAGCCCGGCTCGCACCCACTGGTGAGCTGGGAATTACTCCTTCGGCATCGCTACCCATCATGGCTGCCAAGTCCTCCTTCGATGTTTCGACCGGCGCGGACCTCCAGGAGGTCGACAACGCCGTCAACCAGGCTCGGAAGGAAATCCAGCAACGGTTTGACTTCCGCGGCACATCCTGCACCCTCGACTTCGATCGAGCAAAGGCGGAAGTCCAACTGGCCGCGGACGACGAGTTCCGGATGCGCGCGCTGGTGGATGTGCTGCTGGCCAAGCTGGTCAAACGTGGCGTGCCCACCAAGAACTTGACCGTTGGCGCCTTCCAGCCCGCCACGGGGCAGTCGGTCCGGGCGACCGTGACCCTCACCCAAGGCATCCCGACCGAGACCGCCAAGCTGATCGTCAAGGCGATTCGGGACAACCCGGCGTTCAAGAAGGCACAGGCCAGCATTCAAGGCGACGAAGTGCGGGTGACCAGCCCATCACGAGACGAACTCCAGAGCGTCATCGCGTTCTTGAAGGCCGGCGATTACGGTGTCGAACTGAGCTTCGGGAATTTCCGCAGTTGAGGCCAAGACGGTGGAGGCCTGCCGCCGTATTCTCGGCGCTGGCGCTGCTCGCCGCGGTGGGGTGCACCCGCCATGCCCCGTCCGCCGAGCCCCAGCCCGAAGAGGTGGTGCCGCTCCGAGGCCGCCCGGCCCGGGCCGACACCGCCCCGGCTCCGCCTGCAGGGCCCGATCGCGCCCAACCCAGCGACGCCCCCAATCCGCCCGACACCGTGGTCAGCCTCCGCGACCTGAGGGTCGGGCTCCTGGTCGGCGTCGACCGGGTCGAGGTTGGGGGTGGCGACGCGCTGGTGGTGCTCGATGCGGACGGTGGATTCCTCGAGGCCGTCCCGGACGGGTGGACCATGCGGCTCCGGCGCGAGCATGGCGGTGTCGCCCTGTTCGACGGCAACGGGCAACGGGTGCTGGAGCCGCGGCGGACCCTGGTACTCGCGCCTCGAACGCCTGGGCAGTTCGTCAGGCTCGACGGGAAGGAATACCGCGGCGAGCTTTGGGCATTCGCCGGCACGAGCGGGCTGACAGTGGTCAACCGCGTCGGGGTCGAATCGTACCTGGCCGGAGTGCTTTCCGCCGAGATGGGACGACGCGAGCCACGCGACCTACCCGCGCTCTTGGCCCAGGCCGTGGTGTCACGGACCTTCGCGGTGCGTAATCTGGGCAAGCGGGCGGCCGATGGGTTCGACCTGTTGCCGACGGTTGCAGATCAGATCTATGGCGGTGTGGCGAGCGAAACCGCCCAGGCCTGGGAGGCCGTCCGGCAAACCCGCCACTTGGTCTTGACCTACCGTGGGCAAGTCATCGATCCCTTCTTTTCTTCGACGTGCGGCGGGACGACCGCAGCGGGGGTCGAGGTCTTTCGGGCGGCGGAACGACCGTACCTGCAGGCGCTGCCCGACGTGTCCCCCACGGGCGAAGCGTATTGCAGCCTGTCGCCCCGCTTTCGATGGCGGCAGCAATGGACCGGCGCGCAATTGGCCCGCATCGTCCGCCAGTCCCTTCCGGCTGTGGCCCAAGTGAGCGAGCGCGAGATCCACACCGTGCGCGACGTGGCCGTGACCGAGCATACGCCGTCGGGACGGGTGGCCGCGATCGCGATCCGGCTCTCCGGGCGGACTGGCCCCGGGATCGAGGTTCGCGGACCCGACATTCGCCGCGTCCTCCGTCCCGCACCCGACCAGCTGTTGTTGAGCACGAAGTTCTCTCTCACTGCCGATCGCGGGACGGGATCGGTGGATCGATTGGTGGCTGACGGGGCGGGCGCGGGCCACGGTGTCGGCTTCTGCCAGTGGGGGGCCGTTGGACGTGCTCGGGCCGGCCAAGACTACGCCAAGATCCTGGCCGCATATTTTCCATCTACCGTGTTGGAGCCTCTCAACTGATGCGTACCGGTCTCCGCTTCTTCATACTGATTTCGATGCTGTGCGCCGTTCCCGCGCGCGGGGCGCTGGCCCAGCAGGCTCTCGAAGGATTCTCATACGACAACCTCCGCTTCAACGGTGTCCAGGTCGAAGCGGGGGTCATCACGAGCAGCCGGCTCAAAGGAGCGGCCCAGGTCGGGCTTCGGGTCGACCTGGGGCAGTTTGCGCCGCGGGTCCGGCTCATGGCCGGCGTCTCCTATTTCCGTAGCGACTTTACGGCGCGCGAGATTGGGAAGTTCGAGTCGGCCCTGGCGGGCGTCGTGAGCGATCCCGAAGGGAACTTCACCATCGATCTCGGCCGGGTACGGTGGGGTGACGTGGCGCTCGATCTGGATTTCCAGTATCTCCTAGGGACGTGGGGCCGGTGGCAGCCGTACGTCGGTCTGGGTGTCGGTGCGCACTTCCGCAACGGATCCGGCGCGGCCATCGACGGCACCTTCGTGGAGGATGCGCTCGACAACACCAGCGCCGGCATCAACTTCACGGCCGGGTGGGATGTGGCCATTGCGCGCGGGGTGATCGTCAACATCGGAGGCCGCGGCGTGCTTGCGAGTGACGCCAGTACCCTGGGGCTTCAGGTCGGCCTCGGGTATCGTCGAACGAGGAGCGGGTCATGACCGAACGACTGCGGGTCGGGGTGATCGGTGCGGGCGCCATCGCCCAAGTCGCCCATCTGCCCACGCTCCGCCGAATGAAAGACGTGGAGGTGGCGGTCGTGTGCGATTCGGATCTCCCGAAGGCGCGCGCCGTGGCCAACCGATTCAAGATCAACGACGCCTTCGACGACATCGATGATGTGCTGCGGTATGAAGAGCTGGATGCGCTGGTCATCAGTACGCCCAACCATTTGCATGAGTCCCACGCCATATCGGCCCTGTCGGCGGGGCTCCACGTGCTGGTCGAAAAGCCACTCGCCACCTCCATTAAGGGGGTGAACCGTGTAATTCGCCAAGCGAAGAAGAGCGATCGCATCCTGATGGTCGGCACCAATCAGCGATACCGCCCCGATGTGGAGACCGTGCGCGGATTCGTCGAAAGCGGTGAACTCGGCAAGGTCGATAGCGTGCGCGGGAGCTGGCACGTATTCAGGCCCAGCCGGCTGCAGCTTGGCTGGCGTATACGCCAGGAACTGGCCGGGGGCGGTGCCATGCTCGATCTCGGACTTGCCGTGCTCGACATTGGACTCTGGCTTGCGGGCAACCCGGTGCCGACCCGGGTCAGCGCGGTGCTCAACCGCCTGAGCGAACGCTCGGTGGAGCATTCCGGTAGCGCCTTCGTGGTATGCGAGAACGGGGCATCGATCTTTCTCGACGTGACCTGGAACCACATCGGAGACGGCGAACGGTTCGGCGCCGGAGTGCGTGGCAGCAAGGGGACCGCGAGCATCAATCCGTTCGTCGTGTGGAAACAGATGCACGGTGCGCCCGTCAACGTGTCGCCGACGACCTCCTGGGGTCGCGAGACACCGTACCAGGCATCATTCCGCGCCGAGTGGGCGCACTTCCTCGCCGCCATCCGTGGCCAGGCCAAGGCCCCGCCGCTGGAAGACCAAGTCACCTTGCACCAAGTGCTCGACGCGATCTACCAATCCGCCGAAGAGAACCGGGACATCAAGTTGTGAGGCTGCGGAGTATCCGCTGCGCCGGCCTGGCGGCCGTGGCCCTGGCGGCGCTCGGCTCGTCCGGCCACGCCCAACCGCCCGCCCCGGCGGCCGAGGATGCCGAGGCCGGTGCCGCGCTCACCGTCTACCTCATGACCATGGGGCCTGGTGCCGCGGTCTGGGAGCGGTTCGGCCACAACGCCATTTGGATCCACGATGCAGCCCAGGGAACCGACGTCGCCTACAACTACGGATTGTTCGATTTTCGGCAGGAGCACTTCCTGTTGCACTTCGCCCAGGGCCACTTGCGGTACTGGATGGATGGCATGGACGCCGAACGGTCGGCCATGTTCTATATGCGGCAGGATCGGTCGTTGTGGGTCCAAGAACTCAATTTGACAGCCGCGCAACGCGCCGAGCTACAACGGTTTCTCGAATGGAACCGGCAGGAGCAGCACAAGTTCTACGATTACAACTATTACTGGGACAATTGCTCGACCAGAGTGCGCGATGCGCTCGACCGCGTCCTGGGCGGTGCCATCAAGATGCAAACCGAAAGCGTCCTCACCTCAAACACCTACCGCAGCCACACCCGGCGGCTCCTCCAGGTGGACATCCCGGCCTACGTCGGCATCATGCTCGGGTTGGGCCAACGGGTCGACCGTCCCATTGCCGTATGGGAAGCGGGCTTCCTCCCGGTACAGCTCCAGGAATCGCTGAGGAACATTACGGTGAACGAAGGAGGCGAATCGAGCCCGTTGGTGCTCCGGGAGCGGACCCTGTTCGAGAGCAAGGCCCTGCCTGAGCCAACCGCGCTGCCGCGGTTCTGGCCCGGCTTCGCTCTGCTTGGCCTGGGGCTGGGCGGCGTCTTGGCCCTGCTCGGCTGGAGGGGAACGAAGGGCAAACTCGCGAGGGGCGGCTTCTTCACTATCGCCATCCTGTGGAGCGGACTGACGGGGATCGCGGGAATCATGCTGGCTTTCCTCTGGTGGTTTACCGACCACGCCACCTCCGCGGCCAACGAGAATCTGTTCCACGCCAACCCCGTGAGCCTTCTCCTGGCGGTAGCACTCGTGGCCGGAGCGCTCGGAGCCCGTCGGCCTCGGTCGGCGGTCCGGTGGCTGGCCGTCGGCGTCGCGGGCCTCTCGCTTGTTGGGGTTGTGCTCAAGGTGCTCCCCGCGATGTACCAGGTGAACGGCGACGTCATCGCACTCCTCCTGCCAGTCCACATGGGCCTCGCGCTTGGGGCATGGCACGCGCTCGGCGGCGGTTCGGCGCCCCCCGCCGGCAGTGCCGGGTAGGCCACTCCGATCGTGACCCGCCCCTGGGCGTTGGTCCTGCTGGGGGCTGCGCTTACCGTGCTCGCGTACCCGCCGTTTCATCTGTTCGTTCCCTCGTTCATCGTGTTGGTACCGCTCTATTGGCTGCTCGATCAGGCGGCCCGTGACGCGCGTCCCGCGCGCGCAGGATGGTACGGCCTCGCTGCCGGCCTCGCCGCGAATGGAGCGCTTTACTGGTGGATGCCGGCCGCCCTTCGCCCGTACACGGCTCATTCCGCACTGGCGTACGGGCTGGCCGTGGTCCTGCTCTCGCTCTACTGGGGGCTCTTCGGTTGGTGGGTGGTGCGCACCTGGATTGGACTGCCCCGAGTGCCTCGCTGGTTGGTATTCGCAGCGGGATGGACCACGATGGAATGGCTGTTCGGTCATCACGGGGCTATTGCATTTCCCTGGCTCGGACTGGGAACCTCGCTGACCGGTTTTCCCGCCGTGGTCCAATGGGCCGATGTGGCGGGAGCCCGAGGCGTCACGTTTTGGCTCGCTGCGGCGAACGCGCTCGTGGCCGTCGCTCTCACTTCACCGGCGCAGTGTAGGCGTTCCGCGCTGGCTGTTATCGGCTCCATATTCCTGGCGTTTGGTTACGGCGCGCTCCGCACGCGATCACTCGAGACGCACGGGGCGGGGCGTGTGCTGCTGGTACAGTCGAATGAGAAACTCGCGGTTCAGCGGGATACCGCCGAGTGGAGCGCATCCGTGGCCGCTCTGGCCGATCGGACCGAGCGGGCCGTGGCCGCGTTGCGACCAGATCTGGTGCTCTGGCCCGAGGCGGCGCTACAACGAGGCTCGACCGAAGACCTCGAGGTGGTACAGGATGTGGCTCGTCGGGTAAACGTATCCATGGTCGTCGGGGCGCTCGAGCGCATCCCTGGCCACGAACTCAGTGGGCGGCTCTACAACAGTGCCGTCCTGATCGATCCGGGCAGCCACCTCGGCGGACCCATCTATCGAAAACGGCACCTGGTTCCCGTTGCGGAACGCGGTGCGATTCAGCCCGGGGCAGACGGTGTCATCATGCGCCTTCCCACCGGTACGGCTGCCGGTGTTGTGATCTGCTATGAGGTGGCCTTTGAGGGTTTGGCCCGGGCCTATCGACGCCGGCAGGCGGACGTGTTGCTCAATCTTTCGAACGATGCGTGGGCCGGGCGCACCAACGCCCGCTCTCAGCACACAGCACATCTCGTGATGCGTGCCATCGAAACGCGCATGGGTGTGGCCCGTGTGGCGAACACTGGACCGTCGCTGGTGGTCGACCCGCTGGGTCGGGTGACCGCTCGCACGTCGAGCGATGTAGCGACCAGTCTAACCGCGGAGCTCGCAACATCGACGGTGACACCGTGGTACGTGCGAATGGGAGATTGGGTGGCGCTCGCGGCTGGTGCCGTCGTGCTCGGGCTTACGGGAGTGCTCGTGCTTTCTTCCAGACTTGGTCGCCCTGATGTGCGAGGCGAATCGTTGCCTCGGGGCCCGGCGCATACGTGAAGACGAACTCGAAGGGCTTACCACGGTTCACATATTCGACCAAGTAGCGGGTGTGCATCCCGTCGTCCTCGGACAGAACGCGGCGGATCGGGTGGATCGAGTACTCGTAGGGTCCGTCTCCCGTTCGGAAGAGGAGGGTGCGCTCCTCGATCTCGAACGGCCGGCCCGCGTAGGCCGGGGCATCCGATTCCCACACCCCGATCAGCGCTTCCGGGATGTCCTCCGTCGGCGGTGGCATGAGCCTGAACGCCGCGACGGCCATCGCCACCACTGCTGCCGCGATGATGAGCACTCGGCCGCGCGACGTAGTGCTCGGCCTCACAGTTGCCGCGGGTCTGTCGACAGGACGCACTGGATCGTTCCGGCGCATGGCCTCGGCACCGGCCTTATCTGATGCCGTCATGACACCGCCTTCTTCGGTGCCGTGACCCGGTCGGATGCAGGGGAGGAGCCCACGATCTTCAATCCAGGGGATCCGGTCTGGCGTCGCACCAGGGCCTCCACCTGGGCCTCGTCCTTCATGATGGCGATGAATGCGGCGGCCATTGCCGGATCGAATTGGGTGGCAGCGCAGTGGTCGATGTAGTCGATTGCCTCCCGGTGGGTCCAGCCCGCGCGGTACGGTCGATTGGACGTTAGAGCATCGTACACGTCCGCCACGGCTAGGAGCCGGGCCATGAACGGGATGTCTTCGCCCGCTAAGCCGTCGGGGTAGCCCGCACCGTCGAACCATTCGTGATGGTTCCGCACGATTGGAATCGCCGGGGCGAAAGCCGCAATCGGTGCCAGGATCCGGGCTCCCACTGTAGTGTGCTCCTGGACGATGCGCCGCTCCTCCTCGGTGAGCGGAGCGGGCTTGTTCAAGATGCTGGTGGGAATCCCGATCTTGCCGATGTCGTGCAGCAGCGCGCCACGGTGAAGCATATCGAGTTCGCGCGGCGTCAGGGCCAACTCGCCGCCCAACCGGACGGCGAGCGCGCTGACCCGCTCCGAATGCCCGGCTGTCCACGGCGAGTTCGCGTCGATGGTTCGGGCCAGGGCGGAGAGGGTGCCCCAGCTCAACTGATCGAGGTCCTCCACCAGGCGGGTGTTGGAGAGGGCCACCGCCACCTGATCGGCCAAGCGGCGGGCTTGAAGCAGGTCCTCCCGGTCTACGGTGGGGGCGTTGTAGTAGTCGAGAGTGATGATGCCTGTCAGCCTGCCCACTTGGAGCAGGGGGAGGGCGATGGAGCAGGTGCGCCGGCTCGCGACTTCCTTGGCGTCGTTAAGGTAAGCCCTGAGCCCCATGTGCCGGCCCAGGATCAGATGGTCCTCGCTCTCTTCGAGTTCCCGTATTTCCTCAGTGGTCAGGTGGATGTCCCGGGTAATGCGGTAACGCTCGACGATTGCCACAGCCACGTACTTCCACGGGTCCCCGTCTCGTGCCGGGCCGACCGTGATGCTCATCGCGTCACAAGGCATCACTTCGCCGAAGCGCGACAGAACCGAATCGATGATCGCCTCGGCGTCGAGCGACGAGAGTACGGCCTGGTCGATTTGGTTGATGACGGTGAGAGTGTTGAACTGCTTGCCCAGGGTTCGGCTCATGGCGTTGAACGAAGCGGCCAAGTCTTCGAACTCGTCGCGGCTCGTGACCTCGACCGGGACATCGAACTCGCTCGCGGCGATCCGCTTGGTGCCCTCTTGGAGCTTGAGCAGCGGGTCCATGCTGCGTCGGATCTGGACGTTGCTGAGCAGAAAGACGGCCGCCAGCGTCAGGACCAGGATCAGGGGGAAGGTGCGCCTGAAGTTGGCCATCGGTGCGAGCGCGAGGGCGCTCGGTTCGCTCGATACGACCGTCCAGCTGGGTGTCCTGTACTCGTAGCTCAAGAAGATCGGCCAGTACCCTGCCAGGAAGCGCTCCTTTTCGTGGAGCCATTCGAAGGTGCCACCAGTGCTCGGGTCCTGATCGCGTAATGAACTCCGCATTCCCCGCGTGTATCGAGGACTGGAGCAGTAGAGCGTGCTTGCTCCCGTGAGCACGCAGGTGTGTGCATCGGGATCGACCAGGTCGGGTCGCCACAGATAGGCCGGCTCGACCTCTCCCCAGAGGACGCCTCGGGTCAGGTTGCCCGGGTCCACCGCCACCCCGAGCAGGAGGGTGCGCGTGGGACGGTCCTCCTTGAGCAGCGCCTTGCCGGCTGCGAGGTGGATGCTGTCGACTGCTGACATGGCGGTCGGCGGGTGTGCTACGATCCTGCCGCCGAGCGGGACGGCACCGGCAGCCGTTTCGAGGACGAGGCTCCGGAATCGGGACCTGAGGGCCGCCAGGGTCTCCCATGGCCTGGCGGCCTCAAGTCGCGGGTAGGCCGTGATCGCTTCGTTGGCTGTTCTGAGTTCGGTTTCCAGAAAATGCAGCCGCTCGATGATCGCCATGCCCTGGGCCTTGCTGGCCTGAAACGCGCGGGCGCGGCTCTGATCCTCGAGCTGACCGCCGACCCGCTGATAGGCGATGAAACCAACCACCGCGACCGGGACCAGGGCCCCCAGCATGAAGAGCCCGAGAATGCGGCGCGCCACGCGCGTGCGAAGGAAGGTGGTGGTGCGTAGCATGGCGTCAGTACTTCCAGCCGAGGCCGATGAACTCGCCGTCGCGGGCCACGATGATGTCGTTGCGGCCCTTCTCGGACGTGAGCGACGGGACAGTGGCCCCGTCTTCGCCCATGCTGTAAAGATCGAAGTAGGTGTTGATCGGCACGTTGAACCGATCCCTGCGTGAGCCCTGGGGGATGCCGCGCGCATTTACCGGGACTGTCGCGAAGCTCAGGTACTTGTAGGGATTGCCCCACGGATCGAGCAGCGTGCCGCGGCTGATGCCGGCCAGCGAGGTGGGAAAGGCGCCGTTGGCAGCATGGAATCCGAGGAGCTCGGAGGTCAGGTTTTCGAGCTCACCGATTGCCCGGACGTTTCGCGCGCGGGTCACATTGTCCAGGTACTTGGGGTAGCCCAGCGCCACCGCGATGCCCAGGATGATGACCACCGACATCAACTCGATGATGGTAAAGGCCCGGCGCCGGTTGTGAGGCGCCCAAATCCAGCAGGGCGACCTCACCCGAGAGCCCCTTCGGATGTCAGGCTGGTGGTCCATCCGGCTCGGCCGGCGGGCTTCGAATGAGCTGTTGCCAATGCGGGTCCCCGGGCGCTGGGTCGACACGTGCGACGTCGCTGTCAACCGCGTCTATTCCGTTGGTTGTCAACGGGTTAGTTAGCAAAATCGGTGCCGGTCGGGACCTCGATGGCAGGTAACGACTTACGGGGTCAAATGGAGGCTGTTCGACTACTGGTCCGTGCAATCCGCGAATCGGTTGGGCGCTGGAAGACTCTCTCATTCGCCAGGTGAAAACCCAGCGCGCCGGACCCCTATAAGGAGTCCGGCGCGCTGGCCGGTGATTCTCAGTCGAGTTTCAGGATCGGGCCTTCCTAAGTCCCTCCTTCGCCTCGGTGTAGTCGGGGAACAGCGTGATCGCCCGCTGGTAGAACTCGGCGGCCTTGGCCGTGTCGCCACGATCGTGGTAGAGCAGGGCCCGGCTATACGCCGTGAGGGCCTCGGTAGGCAGCGCGCGGACCGCCCCGCCGCCCGCCCCGCCCGGCACTCCCGTCTTGGTCAGAATACCTGCCGCCAGATCTCGCAGCAGGCCGTACAGCGCTTGCCGGTCGGCCGGGCCGGCCTGGACGACCGTGAGGATCTCACCGGTCTCGACGTCCACGATCCGGGCATCGATCCTGAAATTGCCGTAGTAATCGATGAACGTTCCCATGATTGCGTACCGCGCGCCCACCTGCGATCCGATCCGCGCGGCCGTCGCCGCATCGACCCGGCCCGACTCCTCGAGATTCGACTGATCGAGGAGTCGCTGGGTTTCGGTTCGCTCGACCACCCGCACCGATGTATTCCGGCCGAGCTCGGCGATGAGGGTAGCCGGGATGCCACGCTCCAGCGCGGCGAAGATCTCCTTGTCCTGCCCGTAGGACCCGCCATTGGAGAAGGGAAGCACCGCGAAGCCGGGGCGCGCGTCTTGGGCTGCTAGCGGTGCCGCCATGACGGCGAGTGGGGCCAGAATGCCCAGAACGGCTTGCGAAAGGCGCCGATTCATGTCTGCTCGCTCCTCGTCAGAGGGTGAGGGTTGCGCCTTCCTGCGCGGCGCCGACGCTGAGACCCGTGCCGGCGCGCCGTGCGTGCGATTGCGCGTCGGTGAGCAAGCGATCAATGGCGTCGTCGTCGTTGGCCGGCTCGTGGTGAAACAGCACCAGGCGCGGGACACCGGATTCGATCGCGAGCTCCACTGCCTGCCGGGGTGTCGAATGGCCCCAGCCATGACGAGCGCGGATCGATTCCTCCGTGAACATGCCGTCGTGGATGAGGGTCTCCACCCCGTGGAGAAACTTAACCAGGCGGGCCCGCCAGTCGGCGGGCACGTCATAATCACCTCCTTGGCCCAGCTCGTTGTCGGTCACATAGGCCAGGGTGCCGCCCCCGTTGGCGGAGATGAGCTTGTACCCCAGCGTCACCCCCGGATGGCGCAGCCGGATGGCCTCGACCCGAACCGGGCCGATCGCAAAGGCGCCCTCGGTAACCTCCGTGATGCGGATGTCCGCGGCGAGCTTCTGCATGGGCACGGGGAAGACGACCGGCGCCATCTGCCAGTTCAGAATCTCCTCGAGCGCGACCGTGCCCTGTCGAGCCCCGTAGATCCGGACGGTACGGTCGGCATGATGGAGCGGCTCGAAGAACGGCAGACCTTGGATGTGATCCCAGTGCGTGTGGGACAGCAGGATGTCGACCCGATGCGGGCGCGAGCCCCGATGCACGAGATCCTGACCCAGCGCCCGGATGCCGGTGCCGGCGTCGAGCACCACCAGGTGGTCGTTGCCAAACCCGACGGCAACGCACGCCGTGTTTCCGCCATAGCGCGTGGTCGTCGGTCCCGGGGTCGGGATCGATCCGCGGGTGCCCCAGAATGTGAGCGTGGTTGTCACAGGAGCGGGAGCCTCATGCTCCAATATCGAGCGCGGAGAACGAGGAAGCGCGAGCGATGGTCACGCCGGGCTCGTGACCGCGGTCACGCGTGCTGGGCTGCGGCTGCGAGTGAGGCGCGATCTTGGAGGATGATCTCCTTCCGGTTCACCTCGATGACGCCGCGCTGCACCAGGTTCCGCATGGTCCGGGAGACGGTCTCCCGACTCGACCCGATCATTTGGGCGATCGTGTGGTGGGTGAGACGCCGGGTGATGCGGTCTCCACCCTCCTCCTTCGCGAGCTGCAGGAGGAGATTGGCCACGCGGCCGTTCACGTCCAACAGGACCAGGCTGCCGATCTTTTGGTCGGCACTTCGGAGTCGGCGGGAGAGCTCACGGAGGAGCGAAATCGCCACCTCGGGCGACGTGCGGAGTTGGGCCTGGAAGTCCTCCCGCCTGAGCACCAACAGGGCCGAATCCTCCATGGCGATGACGTGGGCCGACCTCGGTTCGTCGTCGAGCAGCGCCATCTCACCGAAAAAGCTTCCTTCCTGGAGCACTGAGAGGATCACCTCACGCCCATCCTCGCCGATCAACACCACCTTGACCTGGCCCGATGCCACCAGGAACATCGAGTCGCCTCGGTCGTCGGCAAAGACGATGATACTGCCCTTGGGATAGGTCCGCTCCCTGGTCAGGGCCGCGAACCGGGCGAGGGCATCGGGCGGCATGTCCCGGAACAGCGGGACCTTCCGGAGCACATCTACAGGCGATTGCTGCACGGCCACCTCAGGCGGAGGGAGGGAGTCGGAGGCAAGGTTAGCGGAAGCAGAGGGGACGTGTCAATTCAGCCCTTCCGGACGAGACTCAAGTCTTCTAAATTTTTGGGCTTACGGCAAGTCCGCCTGCCCCCCTGTGGCGGACCCCTGGAACCGCGAGGAGTCGAGCAGTGAAGGCCAATCTCCACCCAATCTACCGCAAGGTCACGGCCGTCTGTGCCTGTGGCAACACATTCGAAACCCGGAGCACCCAGGACAACATCCACGTCGAGGTGTGCGCCCACTGCCACCCGTACTTCACCGGCAAGCAGCGGTTGGTCGATACCGCCGGTCGGGTCGATCGGTTCCGCCGCAAGTACCAAGGCGTTTCGGGGGCGGACTCGGGCCAGGACTGATTTATGGACCCCCGACTCCGCCAGGCGCTGGACCGGGCGGAGGAGATCGCTCGAGAGCTCGCCGATCCCACGACAATCCGGAACCATCAGCGGCTGAGGACCCTCGGCCGCGAGCGTACCAAGCTCGCGCCGGTCGTTGAGGCTGCGGAGCGGCTCGAGCGATTGACCGCGGAGTTGTCCGAGGCGCGGGAACTTCTCGACGCGCCCGACCCGGAGCTGGCGCAGATGGCTGGAGCCGAGGTCGCCCGGCTCACCGGGGACATCGAGGCGCTCGACGCAGAGCTCCGCGAGCTCCTCGTTCCCCGCGACCCGCACGATGAGCGGGACGCGATCGTCGAAATCCGGGCCGGCACCGGCGGCGACGAGGCTGCCCTCTTTTCAGCCGATCTCCACCGCATGTACACCAGGTTCTGTGAGCGGAACGGCCTTACCGTCGAGCCGATCTCGGCGAGTGAGGGCACTGCCGGGGGCCTCAAGGAAGTGATCTTCGCGGTACGCGGTGAGGGCGCCTACGGCTTGCTGCGCCGTGAGGCCGGAGTGCATCGGGTCCAGCGCGTGCCCACGACCGAGACCCAGGGCCGCATCCACACCTCGGCCGCGAGTGTCGCGGTTCTGCCCGAGGCCGAGGAGGTGGACGTCGAAATCGAGCCCCAGGACTTGAAGATCGATGTGTACCGTTCCTCGGGCCCCGGCGGACAAAGCGTCAACACGACCGACAGCGCGGTGCGCATTACCCACCTGCCGACCGGGCTCGTCGTGACCCAGCAGGACCAGAAGAGCCAGCTTCAGAACAAGCTCAAGGCCATGGAAGTGTTGCGGGCGCGGCTGTTGGACCGGATGATTGCCGAACAGGAAGCGGCCCGGTCCCGCGAGCGGCGCACCATGGTGGGTACGGGAGACCGGTCCGCCAAGATCCGCACGTACAATTACCCTCAGAGTCGGGTGACCGATCATCGCATTGGATTCTCGGTGCATAACCTGCCGGGAGTGATGAATGGAGACCTCGACGAGATCGTGGATGCGCTGAGGCTCGCGAGCCGGGAGGAGTCGGCCGTTGCGTGAGGTGGAGACCCCATGCCGAGACCTCCTCCGCCAGGCCGGGGCCGCCCTCCGCCGGGCGGGCATTACCGCGCCTGAGCGGGAGGCCCGGTGGCTGGCCGAGGCGGTCTGGGGCGTCGGGAGTGCGGCTTTGCTGGGGGAGGAGCGTCTCCTTGGGCCCGGACAGATCGAGCGCTACCGGAATGCCGTGGCGCGGCGCCTGGCGGGTGAGCCGCTTGCGTACGTGACCGGGCAGGCGGCATTCCGCCATCTGATGCTCCGCTCCGACCGCCGTGCGCTCATCCCGCGGCCCGAGACCGAGGGTCTGGTCGATCTTGCGCTCACCCGCGTACCGGTAGGGCGGGCACTCGATATCGGCACCGGCACCGGCGCGATCGCGCTGAGCCTCGCCGCCGAGGGAGGCTACCACGACGTCGTAGCCACCGATCGCTCGCCTGACGCACTGGCGCTGGCCCGCGAGAATCGGTCACTCACCGGGCTCCGCATTGGGTTGGTATTGGACGATCTGGGATCCTCGCTGAGGCAGGCCTCGTTCGACGTGCTGGTATCGAATCCGCCGTACTTGAGCGCCGCCGAGGGTGCCACACTCGACCGAAGTGTGCGAGATTGGGAACCGGCAGAGGCGCTGGTGAGCGGGAGTGACGGACTCGCTGCCACGCGCAGGCTCCTCGTGGAGGGGCACCGGCTGCTTCGGCCGGGTGGCTGGATCGTTATCGAATTGGAGTGTTCACGCGCCGGCCGTTCGGCCGAGCTGGCGTCGGCGCATGGGTGGCTGGACGTTGCCGTCCTCGACGACCTATTCAACCGCGCGCGCTACCTCGTGGCCCGCAGGAGTGACAGCCCGTGATCTGGGAAAAAGCCAAAGAATTGGGACGACTGATCGGTCAATCACCTGAGTATCAGACTTTGCGGCGAGCGGAGGCCGGGCTCAGGGAGGACAAAGAAACCGTGGCGAAGCTCGATGCCATCAAGACCTTGGCGGCCAAAGTGGACCAGGCGGTCTCGAGTGGCCAGATGCCCGATCAGGAGATGACCAAGTCCTATGAACAAGCGGTGCGCGAGTTGGAGCTGAGTACGTCGGGCCAGGCGTACGTTGTGGCGCGGGCAAACTTCGAGAAGGTGATGCTCAAGGTGAACGAGCAGATCGGGCAAGGCATGGAAGAGGGCACGGCCAGCAAGATCATCACCCTCTGATGAAAGTGCCCGGCTATTTCATCGTGGTGGAGGGACCGGAGGGGTCCGGGAAGTCCACCCTTGTCGCCGAACTGGCCGCGTGGATGGAGACGAGCGGGCTGAAGCCGGTCCGCGTGCGTGAGCCTGGTGGGACGCCGGTTGCGGAGGGCGCGCGCCGTTTGCTGCTCGACCCCCAGCTCGACGTCGCGCCCCTGGCCGAGGTCTTCCTCTACCTCGCAGCCCGGGCCGACCTGGTGCATCGGGTCATCCGGCCCGCATTGGAAGTGGGCGGCGTCGTATTGGCCGATCGGTTCGACCTGTCGACGGAGATCTACCAAGTCGTCGGTCGGGGCCTCGATCGGGACATGGTGTTGGCGGCCAATCGGGCCGCAACCGGTGGGCTCAGGCCGGACATGACCCTGATCACGGACGTACCGCCCGGTGTCGGCCTGGCCCGGCAGCAGCAGGGCCGGCAGGCGTTGGACCGCCTGGATCTAGAGAATCAGGCCTTCCACCAGCGTGTCATCGAGGCGTACCTGGCGGTCGAAGGCCCCGGCGTGCGACATTTGGATGGAACCCTGCCGCCCGAGCAGCTCTTTGCCGCCGCCCGGGACGCCCTCGTGGCGGACCGGCCGGATCTTTTTTCGGGTCGGAACGTAGGGACAGAAAAGCAACGAACCTGAGAGTCGGGCATGAGCGGCCCGCTCGCTCATGCCGGAGGCAATCATGAAGAATCGGTGGGGCATCATCGTACTCGTCGCCGCAGTCTCCTTCTTTACCGGAGGGTGGCTGCTGCAGCGGGGCGTCGCGAGCGACGGCAACGTGTACCAGCAGGCTCGTCTGTTCGACGACGTGTTGCACCACGTGCACGACTACTTCGTCGACTCGCTTGGCGAATCCGAACTCTACCAGCGCGCCACCACAGGAATGCTCGAGGGCCTCAAGGATCCCTACTCAGTGCTGTTGCAGGGTGAGGACTTCCAACGCCTGACGGAGCAGACCACGGGGAACTACGGCGGGCTCGGCATCCAGATCGATGTGCGCAATGGCTGGATCACGGTCGTGGCACCGCTGCCCGATACTCCAGCCGAAGCGGCAGGGGTACTGAGCGGCGATCAGATCATCGAGGTGGACGGGGTCTCGACCGAAGGCTGGTCGAGCGAGAAGGCCGTGAGCGTGCTTCGCGGCGAAGAAGGCACGTCGGTCGACATCAAGATACGCCGTGCCGGGATCGCCGAGTCGCTGCCTTTCAACTTGGCCCGGGCCGTCATCCACCTGCGCTCCGTCTCTCCCGGCATGCTGATGAGTGATGGTGTCGGCTACGTCGGACTGCGCGCGGTCAGCGAGACATCGGCCGATGAGCTGCAAGCGGAAATCGACAGCCTCGTCTCCCAAGGCATGAAATCGATGGTGCTCGATCTCCGGGGCAACCCGGGCGGGCTGCTGGACCAAGGCGTAAAGGTATCCGATCTGTTCCTCGACTCCGGACAGGAGATCGTCTCAACCCGGGGACGGGCTCGCGGGTCGTCCCGCGCCTACAGCGCCGAAGCCAAGCAGCGCTGGCCCAACCTGCCGATCGTCGTGCTGGTGGACGCGTGGAGCGCCAGCGCCTCCGAGATCATCGCCGGCGCCCTGCAGGACCATGACCGCGCGCTCGTGGTCGGCGTGCCCACCTTCGGTAAGGGTCTGGTGCAGACCCTCTTCCGGTTGGACGATGCCACGGCACTCAAACTCACCACGGCGCGTTGGTTTACGCCCAGTGGACGAACCATTCAGCGGGAAGCACGGGACGCCGAGGATCAAGAGCGACAGGCGGAGATTGCCGCAGTCCATGACGGCGTGATGCCCGACTCCCTGCGGCCGGAAGGCGACACAACAGCCGTGCCGGAGTTCAAGACCGACGCGGGACGTATCGTGCGCGGTGGCGGCGGGATCGTTCCCGATATGATCGTACGGGCGGACACCTTGTCGGATGGGGAACAGGCGTTCTTCAATGACTTGGGAGCCAACCTCGCGGTCTACCGTGACGCTCTGACGAGCATTGCGCTCGAGCTGAAGGACTCCGGGGCGAGCCTGCCCGAGAGCTTCACCATCACGCCCGCCCTCAGGGCGCAGATGGCCGCGCGGTTGGTGGAGCGGGGCGTCGTCATCGATCCGACCGTGTACCAAGAGGCCCGGAGCATCATCGATGATCAATTGGGCTATGAGATTGCCCGCTACGTGATCGGCCGGACCGCCGAAGTTCGCAGACGAGCGGCCAATGACCTGCAACTCCAACGCGCCCTCGTGTTGCTCGAGCAAGCCGGCTCTCCCCGCGACTTGCTGGCCAAGGTGGAGCAAGAAGCCCGAAAGAACCCATAGCATATTGGTCTCGAGGAGAAGCCGGCGGCATTCCCGCCGTCCGTACACCAAGCCCAGGGAGCAGCCAGTGACGCCGCTACCCTGGGCGCTTGCCGTCTCGGGGGTGGCATGACCGGATACCGCGTCGCAATCGTCGGTGCGGGCCGTATGGGGCAGGCCTTGGGTCTGGCCATGGCGGAGGCCCGCTACACCGTGGTGCTCCTCAGCCGGTCCCCGCGCACCCTGGCGCTGCCCGTCGCCATCGAGGTACACGACTGGGCCTCCCGGCTGGCGAAGTCGGAAGTCGTGCTCATTGCCACACCAGACCATGCCATTGAGACGGTTGCGCAACGGCTCGGCGGGGAGAACGCGATTGGCCCGGATCATGCTGTTTTCCATGTGTCGGGCTGGCACGACCGGCGGGCCATTCGGGCCCTCGAAGGAAGCGGGGCGGCATTGGGTTCGTTCCACCCGCTTCAGGCGATTGCGAGCCCGTCCCACGCGGCGGAACGCCTGGTCGGCGCGTACGTCGGAATCGAAGGCGATCCGCGCGCGATCGAGATCGGGATGCGCATGGCCCACGATCTGCGCATGAACCCGGTGGAGATCCCGGCCGGCGCGAAGGCGGGCTACCACGCCGGTGCGACGATCGTGGCGAGCTACACGGTGGCCCTGATGGCGTTGGCGAGTCGCGTCGCGGAGCGGGCCGGGATTCGACCGGAGCTGGCCCAGCGATTGTACGTGCCGCTCCTCCGAGGAGTGAGCGCCAACCTGGCTGAGGGGAATCCGGCCGCTGCGTTGACCGGCCCCATCATGCGAGGCGACGTCGAGACGGTGGTGGCCCACCTGGCCGAGCTGGCACCGGAGGAGCGGCCACTCTACCGCGCGCTGGGACGCTTTGCGCTGGAGCTGGCGAGGTCGAAGGGTCTGGACGATGCGGCTGCTGCTGGGCTCGCCCAAGCGCTGGCCGATGTCGAGGATGGCGATGCGTGATGCCGCCCGAGGGCCCAGACGCTGCTCCATCCGGGAGGAGATACCAGCCCTTGCAAGGGCGCTGAATTGGAGGGCATACGATGCGGCGGAAGTGGTTCACCGCCAGTGTGTTCGTGGCGATTCTCTTGGGGAGCGGCGCCTGGTTGGTGCAGGGGTCGATCCCGAGCGACCGGCCGGTCTACGACCAGGCCCGGCTGCTCGAGAGCGTCGTGGACCTGGTGGCGAACTACTACGTCGACTCCATCGGCGAGGGCGACCTCTATCAGCGCGCGGCTCGCGGGGTGGTCGAGAAGCTGAACGACCCCTACAGCGTCTTGCTGATCGGACCCGAATTTCGCCGCGCAAACGAACGGTCGACCGGTAACTACGGCGGGATCGGGGCTCAAGTCGACGCGCGAGCCGGGTCGATTATGGTCGTCGCTCCGCTCCCTGATTCGCCTGCCGAGCGGGCCGGACTTCAATCCGGCGACCGCATCCTCGCGATCGACGGCGTCCCGACCCGCGAATGGACTCTACGTGAAGCCGCGACGAGCCTTCGCGGGCCTATCGGAACAACCGTCGTCCTCACGGTCAAGCGTATCGGACTCGACGCTTCGCTCACCCTCCCCGTCACGCGAGACCGCATCCACCGTCGTGGTGTCAAAGAAGGCATCATGCTCGATGACGGCGTCGGGTACATTTCCTACGATTTCGTGAGCGAGAACTCGGCCCGGGAGCTTGGGCTGGAGGTTGCGCGCCTCGCCGCGGCCGGCATGCACAGCCTGGTGCTCGATCTCCGTGGCAACCCAGGCGGGATGCGCGATGAATCGATCGCTGCGGCGGACCTATTGCTGGATCCGGGGGATACGCTGCTGGTGACGTGGGGTCGGGTGGAGAGCGAATCCCACGATTTCATCGACGAGTTTCCCCAACAGTGGCCCGACCTCCGCCTCGCCGTGCTGGTCGACGGTCAGTCGGCGAGCGCGGCGGAGATCCTGGCCGGAGCCGTGCAAGACCACGATCGCGGCCTGGTCGTCGGGGAGCCGACGTACGGGAAGGGATTGGTACAGACTCAGTTCCGGCTCGGCGAGGATGTTGCGCTCCGGATTACGACGGCCCGCTGGTACACGCCAAGCGGCCGGTCGATCCAACGGGCGGAAGCCGATGTAGGGGTCGCGCACCCGTCCAGGTTGGACACTGGCCCGGTGGTGTATCAAAGCTCTGGCGGGCGCACGCTCCAGGGTGGCGGAGGGATCGTCCCCGATGTGGAGATTCCGCGGGACTCGATGCCCGATTCCGAGCAGGCACTCGCCGAAGTGCTCACGCCCCATCTCGCGCTCTTTCACGACGCGCTCACGGCGGCCGCGCTGGACCTCAAGCGAGTCGGCACGGTCGAGCCCGAGGAGTTTGCCGTGACCGACAACATGCGTCGCGACATTCTGCGTCGGTTGGCGGATGCGGGGGTCGAGCTTGAGACCGAGACGGTTCGGCTCGGTGGATCGCTCATCGATCGTCAGCTCGGGTACGAGATCGCCCGCTATAATTTCGGGCTTGCGGCGGAAATGCGGCGTCGAGCCTTGGACGACGGCCAGCTCCAGCAAGCCGTCCGACTCCTGCGCCAGTCTCAAACGACCGAGGCGCTGCTCGGATTGTTGCCCCGGACCCGCGCCCACGCCGTCAACCCTGGCTGAGGCCGCTCGCCGGCCCCGACGGGCCTACTGATCAACAATCCGGACGCCGCTCGGGGCCCGGAACTCGAAGATTCCCTTGGGGAGCGCCGCGTTGAGCCGCGGGGCGGTGAGCGTGATGGTCCGGCTCGTGCCGTTGAGCTCTGTGAGTTGAACCCGCCGTGGCAACGCGCTTTCCTTGTCCAGCCAGACGACCGCCGCGCTGAACGGCAGATCGCGGTCGATGGGATCCAACCCAATGACCGCTACCGGGTGCCCCGCCAACTCTTCGGAGCGGAGCAGGGTTGCCTGGTACCGTTCTTTTGGCCGGTCGAGAATCCAGCTCATGACGTTGACGCCGTAGGTCGGCGTCTTGGCCAGCGCTATTCGGAGTACCTGCTTCGGCGCGGTGCTTGGGGTGTAGACCCAGAGGAAAGCACCATCGGCCACAATGGCCTCGTCGGGCGGATCGCGGAAGCGCATGGACAAGCGCGACTCGCCGGCCTGCCACAATTCGCCGCGGCTCTCGAACCGGCCGATCATGGCGTTGTCGATGACTTGAATGAACTCCGACTGAAGCGATGTCGCGGAGCGATATTGTGCCGCGGCTCGCTCGAGCAGGGGCCACGGCGATGGCGACTGGGGTGCTGCGGCCGCAACCTGGAGCGCGGCGGCCACGACGGCCATGGGCAACGCCGGGCTCATGAGCGGACGGTCGCGGGCTCAGCGATGCGGCGCCCGATCGCCTCGGCGATCGAGCGGCACTGATGCATGAGGTCGCTGAATTGGGCCGGGTGGAGGCTCTGGGCCCCGTCCGACAGGGCATGATCCGGGTTGGGGTGCACCTCCACCAACAACCCATCAGCCCCGGCCGCCACGGCAGCCCGCGCCATCGATTGGACCATGCTCCGCCGCCCAATCCCGTGGCTGGGGTCGGCCACGATCGGCAGATGCGATAGCTCACGAATGACGGGAATGGCGCTCACGTCGAACAGGTTGCGTGTGGCCGAGTCGAACCCACGAATGCCACGCTCACAGAGAATGACGTTGGGGTTCCCCTCCGCCAGGATATACTCGGCTGAGAGCAGCAGCTCCTCGATGGTGGCGGCGCTGCCCCGCTTGAGCAGGATCGGCTTCTCGGTGCGGCCCGCGCCCTTCAAAAGCGGATAGTTCTGCATGTTCCGGGCGCCGATCTGAATGATGTCGGCCACCTCGGCCACGGCGTCCATCTCACGCGGGTCCATGACCTCCGTCACGATGCGCAAGCCGGTTTCCTGGCGAGCCCGGGCCAGCAGTGCCAAGCCGGGCCTGCCGAGGCCCTGGAACGAGTAGGGCGAGCTGCGGGGCTTGAAGGCGCCGCCGCGCAGGACGGTCGCGCCGGCTTCCCGCACCGCATGCGCCACGGTCAAGATTTGTCGTTCGCTTTCCACCGAACACGGGCCCGCCATCACGACGACCTCTCGATCGCCGATGGCACCCCCGTCGGAGAGCTGGACGACGGTGGGGTCGGGATGCCACTCGCGCGAGACCTCCCGGTACGGCCGTGTCACATGGATCACATCCTGCACACCACTCAGGGCGGCGAAGCGCGTGCCGTCGAGCCGGCCGTCGTTACCGACGACGGCCACGGCCGTGCGCTGTCCACCCGGCAGCGTCTTGGCCGAGCATCCCATTTCCTGGATCAGGGCCACGACCAGCTGGATATCTTCTTCGGTGGCGCCATGACGCATCACCACGAGCATGTGCGACCTCGAAATCGGACGACTCAACTCACACGCCCGCCGGGCCTCGACCCGGTGGGCGTCTCGATTGTGGGGGCCTCGAGCCGGCTTGGCAAGTGTTGGCTCCCGAGCCCTCGAAGCCTACCACGGTCCTCGCGTGCTGGAAAGAGGCCTTTCGCGCGATCCCGGCTCTCAGGCGACCGCTTCGACCGCCTGGTGCTCGCCTAGGCGCACGCCGACCACACTGGAGACCCCAGGTTCCTGCATCGTGACGCCGTAGACCGCGTCGGCCGCCTGCATGGTGCGGGGGTTGTGGGTGATCACGATGAACTGGCTCGTCTGCTTGAACTCATCCAAGAGCCGGGTGAAGCGACCGACATTCGCGTCGTCCAGCGGAGCGTCGACCTCGTCCATCAGGCAGAAGGGACTCGGCTTCGTCAGATAGATACTGAAGAGCAGGGACACGGCCACCAGCGTCCGCTCACCCGAGGAGAGCAAATGGATCCGCTGGGTGCGCTTGCCTCGCGGAGCTGCGTGAATTTCGATTTCGCTCTCGAGCGGATCGTCGAGCTCGGCCAGGCTGAGGCTGCACTCGCCGCCCCCGAACAGGGTCTGAAATACCTTCGAGAAATTCTGCTGGACGGCGTGGAACGTCTCCAAAAACATGGTGCGCGCCGTCGTGTCGATCTCCCGGATTGCCTGCAGCAGCGACCGCCGGGCCGAGACGAGATCGTCCCGTTGGGTTTGGAGGAATTCGAAACGCTTGACCTCCTCGGCGTGCTCCTCCATAGCAAGGGGATTGACCGGCCCGATCGTTTCGAGGGTTTCTCGAATGCGTTCGGCCTCGGCCTCGAGGGTCTCGAGGTCGAGGTCGAGCAACTCCACGTCCTCACTCAAAGTGTCGAGCGGTCGTTTCCACTCGGTTTCCACTCGTTCGGTGATCCGACGCCGTTCAGCGCCCACTTCCGCCGCCTCGAGACGGAGCGCGTGGAGCTCTTCGTTCAGGGCTTCGGCCTCTCGACGCGCTGCGCCAAGCGCCTCCTCCGCGAGTGTGAGTTCCGCGTCCGCTCCGGAGAATGTCGCTTCCGCCTCGGCTGTCGCCGTCTCCAATTCCAACACGGCCACACGCCCCTCGGCCTTCGCCTCTTCCCACTCGGCCTGTTGAGCCGTCAGTCGCTCAGTGTCGGAGTCGATCCGGTGGAGCTCGTCGGTCAGGGCCTTGGCTGACGAATCCGCCTCGGCGCGCTCGCGCGCCAGCCGCTCGGCTGCCTCACGCGATGCGCGTTGTCGGGCGTCGATGTGGGCGATCTGAACTTGCCAATGCACGCGGCCTTCTCGGGCCGATTCCAGTTCCGTCTCGAGTTCGTTCAATCGGGCCCGGGCCGCACCCAGATCTTCCTCGAGTCGAGCTCGCCCAACCGCACCAGACGTGAGTTCCTGATCGATCTCTGCCAGCCGCGTCTCCGCACGATGCAGGCGCTCTCCGACTCGTCCGAGCTCGGTTTCCGCCGTCGCCAGCTCGCGCTCGAGGCCCGCCGCGAGCCGAATGAGGTCCTCCCGCGTCGCTATCCCTCTGCGTTCTTCCTCCCGGGCTTCTTCCATGGTCTGGGTTGCTTGGGCCAGCGCCGCTTCGCGGGACGTGATGCGCGATACCGCAGCAGCCACCGTGCTCTCCGCGGTGGTGAGCGACAGGGTTGCCGCTGCCGCGACTTGCACCAATGCGTCGAGTTCGGCGCGACGCTGAAGCGGACCGGTCGGCCCCGCGGGCGCCGACAGCACGATGGCCCCGGTGGGATGACGCACCACTTCGCCTGCGTCATCGAGCACTTCGGCCCCACCGAGTATGGCTTCGACCCACCGGGCCGCTGCCCGGTCCTCGATGTGGAGGCGGTTGTCGAGCGGTTGGCCTGAAGCCGGAACCGGCGGGACCTGATCGGCAGGGAGCAAGACCACGGTGCTGCCCTTGGAGGACGCATGCCACGCCTGGATAGCCGGCAGGCTAGCCGCATCGCGGATCAGGACCGCGTGCATCCACTCACCGAGAAGACGTTCGGCCAGCTTGGCATCGTCTTGCGAGGTCCGGATGAAATCGCTGAGGGGTCCGAGCACGGCATCGCCGAAGCGTGCGCGCGCGCCGAGCAAAGCAGCCGCACCGGGAGCGAGACCGACCCGGTCGCGCTCCAATTCCTCCAAGGCCTGGCGCCGGGCGGTGATCTGGGCCAAGGACTCCTCGGCGCGCCTCCGGTCTGCCCTGGCCAAGGCCTCCTGTTCCCGCGCTTCCGCGACGAGGTGCCGGCCCCGTTCCGCGTCGCTGGCGGCCTCGCGCGCCCGCTCGACCCGCCGGTCGGCTTCACTCGATGCCTCAGCCCGCCGGCGCTCGATGGTGCCCAGCTCGGCCTCGGTCGCGGAGTGACGGGTTGTCGCCTGGGAGAGCTGTTCACGGAGTGTGGCCAAGTCCCCTTCGAGCGCCGAGTGTTCGCCCTCGAGTGAGCGGTGGGTCTGCACTTGCTGGTGCAGGCGCTCTTCGAGCTGGCGCACGTTGTCGCGTTGTTCACCGAGGCGCTGGCGGACCGCGTCCTCCGCGCTGGTTCGAGTGGTCAGCTCGCCATGGATTCGGTCGTGCTCCAGCGCGGCCTCCTGGAGGTGCTGGCTTGCCGTTTCCCGCTCCCGCTCGGCCACGAGGGCCCGGGACTCGAGGTCGGCGCGCTCCGCCTCGAGGCGCTCACGCCGGGCTGCCGCGTTGGCCAGTCGCTCGCGTGCGAGCGCCAGGTCTCCATCGAGCCGCCCCACGTCGACCGAGGCGGCCGTGAGTCGGCGGGCGACCTCGGTGCGCTGCGTCTCGTTGGCCGTGCGCCGAGCGGCGCACGCTTCTCGATGCCGCTCCCGGGCTCCGAGCGTCGCCCGAGCCTCGGGCACCAAGACCTCCAGCTCGGCGTGCCGTGCCTCCATGCCTGCCGCGGCCTGGCGCAGTTGTTCCAGCTTCTTCCGGGCAAGGGTCACATCCACCGCGAGCTTTTCTGCCATCAGCTTGGTGTGGCGCTCGGCTTTGCCTCGCTGCCGTGCCAGGCTCCTGATCTGGGTTTGGACCTCGGCGATGAGATCTTCCACACGCTGGAGATCGATTCCGGTCTCCTCGAGCCGCCGCTCGGTGCTGTGTTTTCGGTCGCGATAGAGTCCGATGCCGGCCGCTTCTTCGAACAACGACCGGCGCTCGTCCGCCCGATCGGAGAGGAGGAGGTCGATCATCTTCGCTTCGATCACGACACCCGCATCGCTCCCCAGGCCCGTGCCGCGGAGCAGGTCGTGAATGTCGCGCAACCGGACGGGGGTCTTGTTGAGCAAGTACTCGCTCTGCCCCGAGCGCGACAGCCGGCGGGTGATTTGAACCTCCCGGTACGCGATGGGCAGGTCGCCATCCGTGTTGTCCAAGTACAGCGAGACTTCGGTGACGTTGATCGGCCGGCGTGTCGCGGCACCCTGAAAGATGACGTCTTCCATTTTGGCGCCGCGGAGTAAACGTGCCGATTGCGAGCCGAGTACCCAGCGCATGGCGTCCGATACATTCGACTTGCCGCATCCATTGGGGCCGACGATAGCGGTCACCCCGTCCTCGAACGGGAGGGTGATCGTGTCGGCAAACGACTTGAAGCCGGAAAGCTCCAGCTTGGTGAGCCTCATAGGGGGGGTCCGGTTTCGGTGTCAGCGGACGCACACGGGGAGTGGGCCGGAGCGGGTCTCGCGGTCACGGCGTGCGCGGTTGGTAGATGAAGTACGGGGCACCCAGCTCGCGGCCCACGGAGTCCGCCTCCTCGCGGGTGAGGTACGGGCCGATGACAACGCGATACCCTTCGTCGCCTTGGCGCGGAGCCATGACGGAGGCGGACAGTCCCGCGGCACTCAACCGAGCGGCGAAATCCTCCGCCCACTTGGGGTTCTGCGAGCTGCTCACTTGCAAGTAGATGCGCGGTCTGTCCCCACCCTCATCGGCCTGGTCGTCTTCGGGCGTCTCGTCGGGCCCGCTCGGCGCTTCGGGAGACCAACCGAGCGGTAGGTAGAAGTCGACGGCCCCATGCGCGATCCTCTGCACCTCCGGGAAGAGTTCGTCGGTCAAGTCGAGCGCCACGACGTCGTCGCCCTGCCTGGCCAGCGCGATGTCGCCGATAATAACCGGGAGGTCATCGGCCCAGGCTCCGGCGATCGTTCCCAGGTATTTTCCTGCCGCCACGTCCACCAGCCAGATCGAATCGACACCTGCCGGACGCGCCATCAGCCACCCGCCGTAAAGCGACGAGCGGAGAGCCTGCGGAGCACCGGGCAGCGAAATGCGGCCGATGGTCTTCTCGGCGTCCCGATCGACTTCCACCAGGCGCTTGGCGGAACCGGAGACATAGATCCGGTTTCCCGCAGGCGAAAAGGCAACCGCTCGAGCGGCGCCCGGGATGTCGATGGTTCGCGGCGGACGGTCATCCTTGGGGTTCAGTACGACGAGCGTGCTGTCCGCCGCGATGGCGAGGAGATCGCCCCAGGAGCTGACGGCGGTGGGGCCGTCGGGCAGATCGACCACGGAGGGGTCGGTGTCGGGCCGCACGACCGCCAGCCGCTGCGGCGCTCCAGTGAGTACGGCCACCACATCGTGTTGCAGGGTTCCGAACAAGCGCTGCGGTGTACCGACCATCTTCCGGCCCCACCGAGACGGCGTGCGGCGGTGGAGTTCGGTGACCGAGCTGTCGGTCCCAACGGCAAACAGCGTACCGTCGGGTGCCAGGAAGGCGTCGTAGACGTCCTCCACAAACACGCTCACCTTGCCGGTCTCCAGGTCCAGACCGACAATGTGCTTGTCGCGATCGAGGGCGAACACCAGCCGCTGGTCCAGGTCGGTCCCGATGGGCCGGCGCAAGGCCGGCAGGGCGTCGGGTGTGCGGGCCCACGGGACCTCGGCCAGCGTGGGGGCCCGGTACAGCGTCGGAACCCCGCCATCGTCGGGCATCCGGAGCAGGGTGGTGCTTGCGGTAACCGGGGTGAGCGCGGCGAAGTCGCCGAGGGACTGCCCAGGCCGCTCGCCTCCGCATCCGGCGAGGGTCAAGAGCCCGCAGGCGGCGAGCGGAAGAAATCGTGTCGGCACCGGCAAAAGATAGACGAGAACGCGGGCCACAGCCAGCCCGGACGGTGCCGGACGTGACCCGCGAAACCTGTCGGTTGCGGCTAGAAGGCCGGACCCAGGCTCAAAGTCCAGTAATTCCCGATGTTCCGGTCCAGCGGGAAGTTCCAATCGGCCCGTAGGATCAGGAAGTTGAAGAAGTTCATGCGGAGGGCGAGGCCCGCGGTGCTCAAGGGAGTTCGGACCCGAATCGGGTCGTCGCCTGCCTCGCGGCGGAACTTGAGAGAGCTGTTCTCGTTCCACGCCAAGCCCACGTCGTAGAACAGGGCGCCTTCGATGGGTGGCAGACCGCGCGGCACAAAACCCATGTCCGGCGTGAGAATGGGGAACCGGAGCTCGGCGCTGGCCACGGCCAGTTGGGTGCCCAGCATGCGGTCGAGTTCTGCGCACCCGGTCTCGGCCTGCAAATCGACCAGGGTGTTGCACTCGTTCCGGTAGTAGGAGCCCGACGTGTTGCCCCGCAACAGATCCGTCGAGCCCATGAAGACATTGAACCGATCGGCGTCGGGCCCGATGCGGCCGAAGTAGAGCGCGCGGGTGGCGAGCACGAAGGGCCCGGGCAACCGGTCGTAGCGTCGGTAGTCGAGGGTCCCTTGGGTGAAGTCCCAGCCGCCGATGGTACGGGAAAGTTCCACCCGATACCGCCGGCCCATGAATGGGGCCGTCCAGCCGAACAGGGTATTGTCGAACACCATGGCTACGCTTGGCTGCACGAAGTTTGTGCTGCCCAAGGATCGTTCCACAATGCGGGGCTCGGCGACGAGCAAGCCCGTCCGGGGGTCGTATGGCTCCTCGAGTGCCAGGATGTCGTCTTCGATGTTGACCAGCCGCATGCCCAGCTCGATCCGCCGGAAGGTATTGAGCGGGTAGAACCCCTGCGCAAACGCCTGGCGGACGATGAGCCGCCGGATGTTGGTCACGAACGTGTTGAACCCCGGTGCCGGGTCATTCACCCGCAGCTGATCCAATTCCGCGTAGAATACCGGGTCCTGCGATACACCCACTTGCCAGTTCAGCCGCCGGCTCAGGTTGGTGAAGCCCACGAAGACCTGGGCTTCCTTGATCCGCCCATTCAGGAATGCCGCAATCGCCAGCTGGTGATTGTTGAGCATGTCGGTGAGGACAATCGCGCTCCCGCCATAAAACCCGTTGCCGAACGTGTCTCGGCTGTAGCCGATCGACGGCCGCGACACGTAGTCCGGGCTGAGCTTGGCGCGGTACTTCCCGACTGAGAATTCGCTCGTGTCCGGCAGGTTGAGGGACACCGAGTCGAGCAGGGAAGCCACGGAAATCGGTCCGCCGGCGTCCGGGACCGAGTCCACCCCCGCTGCCACCTGGCCCGCGGCACGGAATCCGCGCGGAGTCCGATAGATGGTGCCGCCCTCGCGCACCTGGGGCTGAACTTTCGGCGGCGCCTCCAGCACGCCGGGCGGAGCCGCCGCGGAATCCGGTGCGGCGGCAAGCACGGGCGTTAGTGGTGGAGCGGCCCCCGGCTCGAAGGGGGCGCCCTTCAGCGACCTCGGATTGTCGAGCGTGTACACGTCGAAGTTGTTCTTTTCGTAATACACGAACGCGAGGCGATCCGCGTTGGCGGCCCACGAGAGAACCGGCGACTCGGGCGTGATCGACTCGGCCCCGGTGTACAGATCGGTCAGCTTGTAGATGTCCTGGGCTTCGAAATCATAGAGGAAGATATTCGAAACCCCTGTCCGATCGGACACAAACGCGAGGGAGCGCCCGTCGGGGGCCCACTGCGGGCTCATGTTCTTTCCCGCATCCATGTGACGCAGCACCTCTTCCGTGCCGCTATCGAGATGGAATAGGGCGATGCGGAAGTTGCCGAAGGCGAGCGTGGCGAAGTCCGTCTCCGGTCCGCGATCCGTCACGAACGCGATGGTCCTGCCGTCGGGTGACCAAACGGGCTGGAGGTTGGCGTACTTGTCGTCCGTAAGCTTGCGAAAGCCGGTCCCGTCACGATTCACTAGGTACAGGTCTGAAATGCCGCCGTCATAGCCGGTGAACACCAGCTGCGCCCCGTCGGGGCTCCACGATGGGTTGGTGATGCCGTTGAGCTCGACCTTGATTCGCCCGACCTCTTTGCCGTTCTCCCCGTTGATGATGACGATGTCGTCCTGGGCCTTGCGGCCGGCCGCGATGGCGAGGAATCGGCCGTCCGGCGACCAACTCATGCTTGCCTTCAGAAAGCGGAGGGTCCGGAAATTGGGATCGAAGGTGGACTTGACCAGGCGGCGCTTGACCTTGCCGGTCGTCGCGTCCGCCAGGTACAGATCGATGAAGAAGAAGTCCTTCTCGCTCAGGTACGCGATGGTGGAGCCGTCCGGCCTCAGGGCCGGGGCGATGTGGTATCGGCCCTCGGATCGCTCCTCGGTCAAGACGGGCGACGCGACCACCCGGGCCTTGACCCGGTCCTTGATCTCGGGGAGGTACTGCTTTTGGACGTCGTCGCGCCACTGCTCAATGAGCTGAAGTACCGTCACGCCGAGCACCCGGCGGAACGAGCCCTCGATGCCGCCGGTCACCGTTCCCTGGAGCAGGGCGCCGATGGCCTCGTCGCCCCACCGCCGCCCAATGTAGGCCATGATCGAGTGGCCATATCGGTAGGGGAACACCCGTTCCAACTGGCGCAGGGTCGGCAAGTCTCCCTCGAGCGCCGCGTCGCGAATCCACATGGCCGTTTGCGGGGTGATGTCGCCAAGCGAGAGGTACTCGGCCATGCCTTCGGCGAACCACAGCGGTGGGTTGACCCGCAGAATGGTTGAGAGACCGGAGCCAGCCTTGCCACGGCTCCAGACGTCATATTGGAATTGGTGCACCATTTCGTGCTGGAGCACGTGCTCGAACTCGGAGTAGGAGCCCGTGAACGGCAAAATGGCGCGATGCTTGAAGAAATCGGTAACGCCGCCCGTGCCCTCCCCAACATTGAGCGTATTGGTCTGCTCGAAATCCGCACTCGAGGCGTACAGAATGATCGGCTTCCGCTCCTTGAACTCATGGCTCAGGATGCGGGAGAGACGGGCATAGGCGCGCTCGGCCATCCGGGCGGCGTCCATGGCCGCCGTCCGCTCCCGCTCGTAGAAGTAGATATCGAAATGCTCGGTCTTGATGACCTGGAAATCGAATTTGGTGTATTGGACCTTGTTCTTCCCGAAGTATTGGGCAGTGCCCACCCCCGGCAAACCGATGACGCACGCCAATACCAACCATGCTGTCCGTCTCGACATGAGCGACCTCAAACCTTTAGGAGCTGGCCAGCAGCTCCGGTGCATCACCCCACAACCGCTCCAGCTGGTAGAACGCGCGGGTCTCGGGATGAAAGACATGAATCACGAAATCCACATAGTCCAACAATACCCACCGGCCCCCTCGAACGCCCTCGATGTGGTGGGCCCGGTGCCCGTGATGGCGCAGCCGCTCCTCCAGCACATCGGCGATGCCACGCACGTGGGCATCAGAGGTCCCAGATGCAATGACGAAGAAGTCGGTGGCATCGCTCACATGTCGGAGGTCGAGGACCACGATTTCCCGCCCCTTGCGGTCCTCGATCTCCGCAACTGCCAGGGCGATCGGCTCGGGTAGCCGAGCCGATCGCGGGGACCGTTCAGCCGGGGTGCGGGCCGCGGGCTTCCTCGGCGGCGTGCTAGGCATGCTGCCGGTCCGGGCTCTCGACCTGGTAGAAGACGGCCCAGGCGCCGGGCCCCACGTGGGTGGCCAGGGCGGCGGTTGCGGGGGACACCAGGCAATCGCGAGGGGCGAACCTGGCCACCAAGGCGTTCCTGACCTCCTCGGCCACCTCGGGCGCGTCCACGTGGACCACGCCGAGCCGGAAGCGCTCCGGCCGGGGGGTCAGGCGCTGGTCCAGCAAGGCCACCATTTGGGGCAGCACATTGGCCCGACCGCGCACCCGATCGACCGGAATCACGGCGCCGCTCGCGTCGAGGCCCAGAATGGGCTTGACGTCCAGCATCCCGGCGAGCCACGCCTTGCCGCGGCTGACCCGGCCCGAGCGAAGCAGGTTGTCGAACCGATCGACCGTCAAGAGGATGCCCGAGCGGCTTCGGATGCGCTCGAGCTCGGCCACGATCTCGGGGACCGGCCAGCCGGACTCGGCAAGTTCCGCCGCCCGAAGGGCCAACAGGCCAACTCCGAGCGAGGCCGATCGGCTATCCACCAGATGGATGTCCTCCAGCTTGGCGGCTCGGACCGCGGCCTGGACCGATTGGAACGTTCCCGACAAGGCCGACGAGAGAAGGACCACGATCACCTCCGCGGCCTCGGATCTCGCGTCCCTCAAGACCTGGACGATCTCGGCAGGGGTGGGTTGGGATGTGGTGGGGATGGTCCGACTGGTCCTGAGACGACGGAAGAACTCCGCGTGGGTGAGCTCGACCCGATCCCGGAACGTCTCGTCCCCGAACATCACCTGAAGCGGCACCAACGCGATCTGATGGCGGTCCAGCAGGGTGTCGGAGAGGTCCGCAGAACTGTCCGCCACCACTGCGACCGCGCGCTGTGTTTCGTGTGACAGGCCACGATGTTGGGCCCGCATGTCATCCGCTTTGCGGCTTGTGATCGTGCCCCATTGCGCCACATGGGCATAGACGGCGTCGGGCTCATCGGTGTGGACATGGATCTTGAGCACGTCCATGGCCTCCGCGACCACGATCGACCCGCCGAACTTGCGGAGCTGGGCGCGGACCTGGTTGGCGGGCGGGAACTCCGTGCCCTCAATCAGCACCTCAGTGCAGAACTGATAGTCCCGTTCCGCATCGACCAGGGCGACGGCGGCCGGCACCATGGCCGAGAGCTCTTTTTCCGAAACGCGTTCGACGGGCTGGATCGGTTCTCCATCGACCAGGCGCACCATGCCCTCGATCATCCGGACGAATCCCTTGCCGCCGGCGTCCACCACGCCGGCCTCCTTGAGGACCGCCAACAATTCGGGCGTCGCTGCCAGGGCCTCCTTGCCGCGGGTCAGCATTCTGTAGAGGAAGTGCCTGATGTCCGGCGAGTCGGCCGCCGCCCGCTGCGCCTCCTCGGCGGCTTGGCGCGCGACAGTGAGAATGGTGCCCTCGCGCGGGTCGTCGATTGAGTTGTCGAGATGCTCGGCGCCGCGTCTGACGGCGTTGGCCAGCTCTCGCACCGTCGCGCTCGGGAGATGGTCGAGCGCCTCCGCGACACCGAGGAGGAAGTGCGCCAACATCATGCCTGAATTGCCCCGCGCGCCCATCACAGCCGCGCGGGCCATGGTGCGGGCCGTCTCGTTGAGCGGCGCCTCTCCGAGCGATTCGAGCGCGTCGGCGACCGAGCGGAGCGTCAGACTGAAATTGGTGCCGGTATCGCCGTCAGGCACCGGAAACACATTGATCCGGTTGATCTCCTCCCGTCCCGCTGCCACCCACTCAGACGCTGCAAAGAGCGAGCGGGCCAGCCGAGGGCCGTCGAGATACGCAATACCGACGGTCACGGGTCCAATCCTATTCCGGCACCACCGTCACGTGCACGCCGGCCGGCACATCGGGATGGAGCTTGATCGACACCGTGTGATCCCCCAGCGTCTTGATCGGGTGTTCGAGGTCGACCTTACGCTTATCGATGTCGAATCCCTTGGACGCCAGCGCATCCGCCACATCCTGCGCCGTGATGGACCCGAACAGCCGGTCACCCTCGCCCACCTTTCCGGGCAGCGTGAGGGTAATGGCCCGCAAGGACTCAGCCAGGCGCTCGGCGTCGCCCCTCTGGGCGGCGAGCCGAACACCGAGCGCTCTGGTTTCTGCCGCGATGCGCTTCTTGTTGCCCTCGGTGGCCGAGTAGGCCAGCCCCTTCGGGAGCAGATAATTCCTCGCGTAGCCCGGTCGGACCCGTACCATCTCTCCCGCACGCCCGAGCGAACTGACGTCTTGACGCAGAATGACTTCGATCATGGAGTTCCTCCTGTGAACAGTCGCTTGGCGCGCTGTCGAAATCCGATCCAGGTATCGGCTAGGCCCACGAGTACCAGGCTCGCGGCCACGAACGGGAATAGCAAGAGGCCACCAACCAGCGCGAGCGCTACCAGCTGCCACCCGCGGCGCTCCAGCGCAATTGCCCACACCACGGCAGCCCCACGGATGCCATAGAGCACCGCCAGCACCGCGAGCCCGTTCAGCGCCAGGGCGGTGTAGGACCGGCCCATGTCGGCAAGGTACACCCCCAGGCCGGCGATGACCGCCCAGGCCAGAAGGTCGCTCACGGTGAAGGCGCGAAACGGCATCGAGTCCTCGGCCGCCCTGCCCACAATCCGCCGGTGCCACCGCACGGCCAGACTCCCACCGGCGACCGCCATGAGCACCGCCAGGGCAGGGGTGAGCATGGCCGCCGGCCCTACACCCGCCGCAAACTGATCGAGGGCCCCGGCAACTGCGGAGCCCGCTGGCGCCCCTCGGGTCACTTGGCCCGCGACCATGCGATAGGTCTCCCACCCTTTGGCCTCGAGCGCCAGTTCGATCTGCCACCAGCCGATGCCGAGATAGCGGCACCAGACGCCGGTCGCGACCACCGCCCCCGCGGCTGCCCACAGGGTCTGCGACAGGAGAGACCCTCGCCCCAGGACCACGGCAATGATGAAGGCTCCGGTGAACAGGATCCCACCCGCCCGGAGGCTCTGATCCGCCAACCCTCCCGGCTCGGCAAACCATACCGCCGCCCAGACCGCGATCGTGGCGAGCCAGAGCCACTGGCGGCGCGAGGTAGGACGGCGAAGAATCAAGAGGCTAGCGAGCGGTCCGAGAAAGAAGACCACCATCACTGGCCAGCTGAGCAGAACATACCCACCCAGGACGAAGACCTGGCCAAGCTGCAGCCGGGAAGGTCCGGAATCCGTACGGCCGGCAGAGGTCAGCCGCTATGGCCCTTGATGTAGGGGAGCAATGCCAGTTCGCGGGCCCGCTTGATGGCGGTGCTCAGTTGTCGCTGATGCCGGGCGCACGTTCCCGAGAGCCTGCTGGGGAGGATCTTCCCCCGCTCCGTCAAGAACCGTGACAGGGTCCGATCGTCCTTGTAGTCGACGACCCGCACTCCCGACTCGCAAATGGTACACGTCTTTTGTCGGCGTCTCATTCGTCACCGTCCTCCGAGGCGCTGGCTTCGTTCGTGGCTGCATCTTGACCCGGGGCCTCGGGCCGCAGGTTCCCTTCGTTGGCAACCACCATGAACCGGAGCACGCTGTCGTCCAGCTTCACGGCCCGTTCGAACTCGGGCAAGGTCTCGGGAGGGGTCTCGAAGCGGGCGATCACATAATAGCCAGTTTCGTGATTCTGCAGGGGGTAGGCAAGCGTCCGCTTGCCCCAATGGTCGAGCGCGGGGCTCTCAGGAAGCCCGAGCACGGTGTGGAACCCTTCCAGGCGTTGGGAAATGGCGGCTTCGTCGAGGGCGGAATCGAAAATGTAGACCGCCTCGTATAGACGGGTCATAGCACCTTCCTTTGGTCTCGTCGCCCCGGCTTCAGGTGTTGGCCGAGGAGGGAATCTGTTGGTAACAGAGTAACTTAAGCGGGCAGGAACCTCGAAGGAAGTCCGGCGCTCGGGGACGGCCTCGAGGGTAGATTAGGTCCCGTTCGGGACCCTGAGAGGGAGGGTCGACGCAAGTGGGCAATGAGGCAGCCCTCCCGGATCAGTGGCCGGTGACCACCGAGGCCATTCGCGAGCTCCACACGAGGAGCTGGCACGGTGCGGTGACCTGTGCGAAGACGGGGGACGGTGTCGAGGCTGCCCCGGCCTCCATGATGGTGGCGGAGTGAGGCACCGATGCAGGATTAACGAGGTCATGGACCAGGTGTCCGGGCCTTCGTCGAGCGCCAAGCGGCGCCTGCCTGGGAGAGGGTGATGACGGAGCCGGCGATTCGAATTGTCTCGATCCAGATCGGTCAACCCCAAGCGCTCGGTGTGCCGAACGCGGAGAATCCGCTCGATCGTCCCTGGACCAGCGCCATCAACAAGTCCCCGGTAGAACGGAAGATCTGGCTGGGAACCGAAGGACTCGACGGTGACGGGCAGGCAGACCGTCGGCATCATGGAGGGCCCGAACGCGCCCTCCTGGCGTATGCCGCCTCCCATTACCCGAGTTGGCAGCGGGAACTCGGGTTGGCGGTGCTTGCTCCGGGGGCCTTTGGAGAGAATTTGACGATCGCGGGGTCGACCGAGGATACAGTGTGCATCGGTGATCGCCTGGCCATTGGCGATGTAATCATCGAGGTGGCCCAGCCCCGGCAGCCTTGTCAGAACTTGGCCCGGAAGTTCCGCGTGGCCGACATGGTCGCGCGGGTCGAATCATCTGGCCGCGGGGGTTGGTATCTCCGAGTGATCCGCGAGGGTTGGCTCGAAGCAGGCATGATGGCCGAGCTCACCGGCCGGCCCTATCCCGAGTGGACGGTCCGCGAGGCTGCCCGGGTCTACCAGGCGCGGCGGAACGATCCCACCGCCGCCGCGAGGCTGGCGGAGTGCCCGGCTCTTTCCGGCGGGTGGCGGGAGCGGCTGGCTCTCGGCGGATAGCCGCCGGGGCGTTTGCCGGCGGCGAAGGCGGTGCCCGGACCCTCCAGTTCAGACGTTGAATCGAAACAGAATGATGTCACCATCCGCTACCACGTAGTCCCTGCCCTCGGCGCGGATCAAGCCCTGATCCCGTGCCTGCTTCCATCCGCCGACTCGAACGAAATCGTCATACGACACCGTCTCTGCCCGAATAAACCCCCGCTGGAAATCGGTGTGGATCTCGCCGGCAGCCTCGTAGGCTGTTTCACCTCGGTGGATGGTCCAGGCCCGTACTTGTTTCTCGCCCGTGGTGAAGAAGCTGAGAAGCCCGAGCAAGTGATAGGCGGCGTGCGTGAGTCGGTCCAGTCCCGTTTCCGCAACACCGAGTCCGTCGAGGTACTCCTGCTGTTCCTCCTCGGAGAGGCTCAGAAGGTCGGCCTCCATCTGCGCGGAAAATGTGACGACCTCTGCCGGCTCATGGGATAGCGCGATGGCCGCCTCGAGTTTGCGGACCGCGGGATTTCCGGTGGCGATATCGTCCTCCGCCACGTTTGCGGCATACAACTCCGGCTTGGTGGTGAGCAGGTTGAGGGATTGAAACGCCGGACGCTCATCCTCGCTGGGCGTGTAGGCTCGCGCCGGTTTACCCTCGGCCAAGAGCGCCTGGACCCGCTCCAGCATGGCGACTTCGAGTTTCGCCTGTTCGTCGCCCGAGCGCGCGGATCGCGTGGTTCGCTCCAGCCGCTTTTCAACGGAGGCCAGATCCGCAAGACCCAATTCAACCAGCACGATCTCCCGGTCTCGTACCGGATCGATCGTGGCCATGACATGTTGCACGCTGTCGGTCTCGAAGCACCGCACCACGTTGACGATCGCGTCGACTTCTCTGATGTGGCCGAGGAATTTGTTGCCGAGACCCTCGCCTTCGCTGGCACCCTTGACCAGGCCCGCGATGTCCACGAACTCGATGGTCGCCGGGACGGTTTCCTTGGGTTGGACGATGGTCGTGAGGACATCCAGCCGCGGATCGTGCACGGGGACGATGCCCGTGTTGGGCTCGATCGTGGCGAAGGGGTAATTCGCCACCAGTGCGCCGGCCGACGTGAGGGCGTTGAAGAGGGTGGACTTCCCCACGTTGGGCAGTCCGATAATGCCGAGGCGCAGCATGGAAAAACGCTATCGGCTAACTGCTATCAGCCCGTGACCGTTAGCCGATTGCAGTTCGTCCAGAGCCGATTCCGGCATGCAGCTACAGGCTCGCGAACCATGGCGCCAGCACGAGCGATACCACCGACATGAGCTTGATGAGAATATTCATGGACGGGCCGGACGTATCCTTGAACGGGTCGCCCACGGTGTCACCGACGACGGCGGCCTTGTGCGGATCGGATCCCTTGCCGCCGTGTTCGCCGCTCTCGATGTACTTCTTGGCATTGTCCCAGGCGCCACCAGCGTTGGCCATGAACAGGGCCAGGAGCACCCCAGAAAGCGTGGCGCCGCCGAGCAGCCCACCCAGCGCTTGAACGCCGAGGAAATAGCCGACCACGACCGGTGCGACGACCGCCGTCACGCCCGGCAGGATCATCTCTCGCAGTGCGGCGCGGGTCGAGATGTCGACGCAGCGTGCGCTGTCGGGTTTTCCTGTGCCTTCCATCAGGCCGGGGATTTCTCGGAACTGCCGTCGCACCTCTTCGACCATGCCCGCCGCGGCGCGTCCGACGGCGGTCATCGTCATGGCGCCGATGGCGAACGGCAGCGTTCCACCGATGAAGAGGCCGATCACGACTATGGGGTTCACCAGGTCGAGCGACAACACCTCGCCGGGCGGGCTCACCGCGGTTGCGAACGCGGAGAACAAGGCCAGCGCGGTCAGTGCGGCGGACCCGATGGCAAAGCCCTTGCCCATCGCGGCCGTGGTATTCCCGAGGGCGTCGAGGCTGTCGGTGATCTTCCGGACCTCGGGACCCAGGTGGCTCATCTCCGAGATGCCGCCGGCGTTATCCGCCACCGGGCCGTAGGCGTCGACGCTCATGGTGACGCCGACGGTGGCGAGCATCCCGACCGCCGCGATGGCAATGCCGTAGAGATCGGCCGACTGATAGGAGACGTAGATGGCCGCACAGATGAGCAGCAGGGGAATCACCGCAGACTTGAGCCCCACCGCGAGGCCCGCGATGATGTTGGTCGCCGGGCCGGTGAGCGATGCTTCCGCGATATCGCGAATGGGCTTGGCGGCCGTGTAGTACTCGGTTGACGAGGCCGATCAGGATGCCCGCGACCGTGCCGGCAACCACGGCGTAGAAGGCACCGATGGCCGGCTTCGCGGCCATGCCGAGGGGTAGCTGCGTGGTCAGCCAGTATGCCGCCAGCATGAACAGCCCTGCCGCGATGAATGTCGTGAGCCTGAGCGCGTTGGCCGGTGACCCGCGCTCCAGCAGCTTCATCGAGGCGATGCCGACGAGGGAGGCGGCCAGGCCCGCGAGGATCATCGTGATGGGCAGTGCCACCGCATTGGCCCGGTACTCGAGCGGAATCGCGGGACTCGTCGCGGCCAGGGCGACCGTTGCGATGACCGCGCCCACGTAGCTCTCGAAGATGTCGGCGCCCATGCCGGCCACGTCACCGACGTTGTCACCCACGTTGTCGGCGATGGTGGCGGGATTCCGCGGATCGTCTTCGGGGATTCCCGCTTCCACCTTGCCGACCAAGTCGGCGCCGACGTCGGCGGCCTTGGTGTAGATGCCGCCTCCAACGCGGGCGAAGAGCGCGATCGAAGACGCCCCCATGGCGAATCCGCTGATGATCTCGCTGAAGTTCTTGAACATCTCGGCGCTCACGATGGCCTCGTCGAGCACGAGGTACGCCACGGTCCCGATTCCCAGCAGGCCGAGCGAGGCCACGGCCAGTCCCATCACGGCGCCGCCGTTGAAGGCGATCCGCAACGCCTTGGCCTGTCCGCTGTCTCGGGCGGCTTCCGACGTGCGCACATTGGCCTTGGTCGCGGCCTTCATGCCGAAGAAGCCGGCACCGACGGAACACAAGCCGCCGAACACGTACGCCATGGCGGTGTTTCGCCCGACCGCGAGGCCGAGCAGCACCGCGACGATCAAGAGAAAGGGAAACAGCACCATGTACTCGCGTCTGAGGAACGCCATGGCCCCGGTCTCAATCGACCGGGCGAGGTCCTGCATGATCTCGGAACCAGCGGGCTGCCGCTTGATGTAGCCATAGATCAGCAGCGCGATGATGAGGCCCAGCAGGCCGCCCCCGGCGGCATACACGGCGTATTGCACGAGTTGAACGAGGTCGGTCACAACTCCTCCGTCAGCGATTGAACGTGTTCATGGCTTCTTCCATACCATGGGCCAACCACAGGTCCACGGCCTCAGCCATCGGATCGAGCAGACCTTCGAGTGTCTCTTCCTCATCCGGCAGGAACGGGCTGAGCACGAAATCGGCGAGGTCGTCGACCTCGTCGGGCACCGGCCCGACCCCGATGCGCAGGCGCCCGTAGTCCTGCCGGAGCAGGGCGCCTTCGATGCTCTTCAGGCCGTTGTGACCTCCGGCGCTGCCTTGGCTTCGCAACCGGAACCGTCCGACTGGCAAGGCCACGTCATCCACCAGGATCAGCAACTCGCGGCTCGGTTCGAAGCCCGGATGCGCGCGGAGCGGGGCCAGGACCGCCCCGCTCCGGTTCATGTACGTCAGGGGTTTGATCAGACGGCATTCATGTCCGTGGCGCCGTGCCGTGCCCTGGCGTGCTCCTCCTCCTCGCGTGAGGGACCCCACACCCCACTGCTCGACCAGATGGTCGAGCAGGCGCCAGCCGGCGTTGTGCCGGGTTCGGGCGTATTCCGGCCCGGGGTTGCCGAGCCCCACGATGATACGCAGCGGTCAGCTCTACGGCTCTTCTGTCTCTTCCTCGGGCTTTGGCTTCCGAATCAGCTCGGGCTCGGGCGCGGCCTCGCCCTCCGCCACGACTTCAATGCCCTCCGCGGCCTCGACGGCTACCGGCTCCTCGATGGCCCTCGGCGCAACGACCGAGCAGACCGCGATATCCGGATCGTTCATGATCTCGACGTCGCCCAGTTGGATGTCACGTACGTAGAGGGCATCGCCGATGGTCAACGCCGTCACATCGAGATCGACCGATTTCGGGATGTCGCGCGGCAAGACCTTGATGTCCAGCTCCCGGAGCGCATGGTCGAGCACGCCGCCCTCGTTCCGGACGCCTTCCGCCGTTCCCACCAGGTGGATCGGTACGGAGAGCTCGATCTTCTCGCCGGCGTGGACCTCATACAAGTCGATGTGGAGGATGTGCTCGGGCCGCAACGGATTGCGCTGGAGTTCCCGGATCAACGTCTGTACCGGCTCGCCGCTGTCGATGGACACCTCGAACAGGGTGCTCGAGGAGCCGCCGCGGGCCAGCAGCCGCTGGAGCGCCGCGGCCTCGATCGTGATGGGCAGGGACTCCCGTCCGCGGCCATAGATGACGCCAGGCAATTGGCCGAGGCGTCGGAGCGATCGCGCCGCTCCCTTGCCACTGCTCGTGCGGCGGGCTACGTCGAGTTGTGCGTTCTGCGACATGATTCAGTCCTTCGTTTCAGTCGAAGAGTGAACTCACCGACTGATCGCTGTGGGTATATCCAATCGCCTTAGCGAGGAGCCGCGCGATCGACAGCACCGTGATCCGATCGAACCTCCGCTCGGCCGGCAGCTGGATCGTGTTGGTCACCGCCACTTCCTTCACCGGGGACGCCGCGAGCCGGTCGATTGCCGGTCCGGACAGCAACGCGTGCGTCCCGCAGCAGTAGATGTCGCGGGCCCCCAGCCGCTTCAGCGCATGGATGGCCTCGGTCATCGTCCCGCCCGTATCAATCATGTCGTCGGGAATCAGGCAGTCCCGTCCCTCGACATTGCCTACCACATTCACGACTTCCGCAATGTTGGCCGAGGGCCGGCGCTTGTCGATGATCGCGATCGACGCGTTCAACCGGTTTGCGAACCCTCGGGCCATCTTGGCCCCGCCGACATCGGCCGCCACCACCACCAGGTTCTTCAGCGCCTTCTGGCGGTAGTGACTGGTGAAGACCGGTGCCGCGTAGAGGTGGTCGACCGGAAGGTCGAAGAACCCCTGCAGCTGGTGCTGGTGAAAATCCATGGCCAGCACCCGGTCGGCCCCTGCCCGAGTGATCATGTTGGCCATGAGCTTCGCGCTGATGGCCACGCGGGGCTGATCCTTCCGATCCTGCCGGGCGTACCCAAAGTACGGGATGACCGCCGTGATCCGTGCCGCGCTTGCCCGCCGGGCCGCGTCAATCAGGAGCAGCAGCTCCATCATGTTCTCGGCCGGCGGATTGGTGGGCTGGATGATGAAGACATCCTTCCCACGCACATTCTCGTCGATCTTGACGAAAATCTCGCCGTCCGAAAAGCGCTTGATGGTGAGCCGGCACAGCAACTCACCCAAGTGACTTGCCACCTCCTCAGCGAGGGGACGGTTGGCCGTTCCGCTCATGAGAAGCATTCGGCTCTGGGACAGCGAGATGTCCGCCATGAGATAGCCTAGAAAGCTAGCGACCCGTTGCGTCGAGCGTCAACCGCCGCGACCGACCAAAGCCCGGGACGGTGGACATTGGCCCTGGTGGATTCGAACCACCATTCTCAGATCCAAAATCTGATGTCCTGCCATTGGACGAAGGGCCAGCGAAAACCGTGTAGAACGTAACCCATCCCGCTGGCGGGGTAAACGGTCCCGGCCGTCCCCGGGCCCGCCGGGGCAGGATCACTCGTTCGATAGCGGTTCGGGGCCCAAGGACGGCGCGGATAGGGTCCGGACAGGGGTCACGGTGCCGTGACGCCGACCCAGCACCGAGCGGGCGTCATCGCGGTCCCGCTCGTTTCGGAACAGACCGAAAATCGTGGCCCCCGATCCGCTGAGACGGCACGTCAGGGGCCGAGTTTCCGCCAGCGCCCGGAACGCGTCACCGAGCTCCGGCCGGCGCCCGAACACCGCGGATTCGAAGTCGTTACCCGCCATGCGGGCCACATCGCCCCAGGTCGAGAGCGCGTCCAGCGTCAGGGCGATGGCGCCCCGCCGTCCTGTGTCGGCGCGGACCTGGTCCACCCAGCCATAGGCGTCTCTGGTCCGGATGCCGGTTGGAGACGACACGAGCAGCCCCGGACAGGCCGGGAGCGGGGGCAAGGACAACAGCCGCTCACCCCGGCCCCAGCCGATCGCCAGCGGGGTGCGGGTCAGGAAGAAGGGGACATCGCTCCCGAGCCGGGCGGCGAATTGCAGGAGTTCGTGCTGCGGCACGGCCCCGCCCGCCAGCGCATTGGCTGCCAGGAGTGCCGCGGCGGCATCACTCGACCCCCCGCCCAACCCAGCGGCGACGGGAATGCGTTTGGTGAGGCGAAGCTCAATGCCAAACCGGTTGCCCGTGGCAGCCAACACCATGTTGGCTGCGCGGACGGCCAGGTTCTCGTTTGCCGGTCCGGTGTCGGGTCCTTCCACCTCCAGGGCCACGCGACCAGGCGCCCCGCCACGTGCCACCACGACCTCATCCGCCAGGTCGACGAGACAGAGGAGCGTTTCGACCGCGTGGAAACCGTCGTCTTCCTTGGCCAGTACCCGAAGGAACAGATTGACCTTCGCGTGCGCGGCAATCCGGAAGGCGCGATCGGTCACTCGCTCGCTCGGGCGTCCTGGCGCAGGTGCCCAAGGCTCATGCCGGTCAGCGCGAAGGACCAGAGACCGAGCACGGTGATGGGAATGAAGGTGGTGACGTGATACGTCAGGGCGAACGACAGGGACTGATCGGGTGGGATGCCGTAGAGGGAGAGCACGACCCGGATCACCGCCTCAAACGCGCCAACGAATCCCGGGGCCAGCGGGACCGCAATGCCAAAGACCAATACACCCTGGAGCAGCAGGGCTCCGGCGAAATTGACCGGCAGGTTGAAGACGGCGAATCCCACATAGAACGCAAGGCCGTTCAAGAGCCAAATCCCGACCGACCACGCAGCCACGCCAAGGAACCGACCCGGACTCCGTAGCGCGGACATGCCCTGGCGCAGGCCCTCGATGACCGAATTGATCCGGTCGGCCAGCCCCTTGGCGCGGATCAGGCGGTGCACCAGCCGTTCGGCGGCCAGTGGAAAGGCCACCACCAGACCTGCCGCGACCAGGGCGAGCGCCGAGAGGATGCCCGCTGCCATCGCCGCGCGGGTGATGGACACTCCCGAGATCGTGACGTCCGCCGGCATGCCCGGAAGGAACAGCGCGACGGTCAGGAGAAACACCACCGCCAGGCTGTCGAAAACCCGTTCGACCGCGATGGATGAGAGCGCGGCGGTCAGTCGGGCCGAGGCCAGCCTGCTCGCAGCGTAGGTTCGGAGTAGTTCGCCGGCGCGAAAAGGAAGCAGGTTGTTGGCGGCGAACCCGATGGCAACCGCATGCCACAATGGCTTGTAGGGGTAGGGGCCACCGTCCGGACGGCGCAGCAACAGGCGCCAACGCAACAGCCTTGCGGGAAAGGTCAGGGTGGCGAGTACGACGCTGCCGATGAGTGGGAGGATTCGCGCACCGCGCACGTTGGCCATGAACTGGTCCAAGTGCACGCCTTTGACCGCCCACGCCAAGAGCGCGAGCGAAATCACCACAGCCAGAGCCAGCCGCCAGATCGGAGGCCTGGTCGGCGTTGGGACCTCAGTCATGTGGCGCCGGCTGGGCCAGGCACGCTAGGACGCGACTCCGCGCGCCAGCGGCACGAGGTCGAGCAACTCCTCGACCAGGGGCTTGACCGATTCCCACGCGTCATTCTTGGCGAGAAGCCCTTGGATCTGCTCCCGGACCAACGTGGCACGGTCGAGCGCTCCGGGTCCTGTGTAGAGCAGCGTCGAGATCGGAACGACCTCCTCGCCCACCGCGCTCGAGGAGGGGCGGGCGGTTGGCCGATCAAGGAAAGCCTCGAGAGACGGCTCGACCCCGGGGGTCTGTTGCATCAGCCGTGCAAAGGTCACGAAGCTCGTGGCCAAGTCACTTCGCATGGCGGGCACATCCTCCGCCGGGCCCGGAACGTCCTCCTCCGTGTCCGGAGCAAGCGCGCTGATCGGCACGATCTCGCCTGGCGGTGCGGCGGGTGGTGCTGTGGGCTCGAGGGTGGCGAGACGCGAGGTGAGGGCCGCGAGCCGTTCGAGTTGCGCCGCATCCGGCACCCCCTCGTGATGGTCGCGGAGCAGGTGGCCGGCCTCGTCGAGCACCGCCGCAAAGGCATCCAGCGTGGCGCCCGCGCGCCCGCGGGCGATGTGGGACCGTGCGGCCGCACCGAAGTCCCGGAGGGCGCCGCCAAATGCCGCGCTCGACGTCTGGCTCAAGGCGCGCAGCGAGCCGAACACGCTGAAGAGCCTGAGCTCCCGCTCGATGTTCGAGCCGGCAGTTCCGAGCTCGTGGGCGATTGCCAGGAGGTGGTCGGCGTGGCCGGTGACTTCCATGGCGCTCAGCGACTCGCCCCGCCCACTGGCACGGCCGGTGCCACGCTCTACCACGCAGGGCTCGCCATCTTCCGGCGCCAGCGTGGCGATCGGGACCACATCCTCCTCTGCCACGAATGCCCGGAGGAGCAGGTCGGCAAAGCGACGCCCCTCTTCGGACTCGCTGGCCGTTCGCCCGGTGCCTGCGACATCGCGCGAAATGCGGGTTACCGCACGTGCGGCGGCATCGAACACGTCGGCGATGCCGGGTGGTGGGGCGTAGGCTCGGTCGAGCTCGGTACACGCGAGCTCGATCCCATCCAGGATCTCAGGCAGGGGAGGCAGCTCGCCGAGTTCGGCCAGGCCGCGCAACGACTGCAGACGACGGATCACCGTGTTGACCGGGTCTTTGGCCCTGGCCTCGACCCGAAGCGCATTGGCAGCGCGGTCGAGCGCGCTGGCGATCAAGGCCCCTTCACGAGCCACGAATGCACGGACTCCGGTGCTCATTGCGAGCGGACCGGCTTCTCGGCTTGCGTCGGGTTGAGGCGTGCTGAATGCCGCCGGTATCCCGCCGACCTCTTCCAGGGCTTGCCCCACGCGGTGCGCCCGGCTCCGGTGCTCCTCTGCCCAGTTGCCCGCGGCACGGACCAGGAGCTTGAGGTCCTCGATCGCTTGCCCGGTTACCTCACGGACGGCTGGGCCCCATTTGAGCGTTCCCTCGCGGTACTGCCGGGCGACCGATTCGAGGCCGGCGGCGGCGTGGGCGATGTCGCTTTGCTTCGCCATGAGGGCCGAGCCGCGCAGGGCCCGGCTGAACCGCATGAACTCGTCCGGGGCCGGCCCGTCGGGCTTGGCGATCTGGGTGCCCAGCCGCTCGAGGTACTCCCCGGCCTCGAGGGCGAAGAACTCCGCGGCGCCGAGGGAAGGTGTCATGCGGCCTCGAGGGGGGTGACGGGGAACGGGTCCGATACGCTCATAAAGTACACCGCGCCACGCGTGGTGAGAACGGCCCGGCGTTCACTGGGCGGCTACGCGCTGTGCATGAGTCGGGCCATGTCCTCCACGGCCGACCGCATGCCGGTAAAGATCGCGCGGCTCACAATACTGTGGCCGATGTTGAGCTCCTCGATTTCGGGAATCCGTGCGACGGGTTGCACATTGCGGTACGTGAGTCCGTGACCGGCGTGCACGGCCAGTCCCAGGGCTCTCGCGTAACGGGCGGCGTGCTGCAGTTCCTCGAGCGCTGCCGGACTCTGCTGCCAGGTATTGGCGTAGCGTCCGGTGTGCAGTTCGACGGCGGGGACCCGGAGCGACTTCGCCGCTTCGATTTGCACTTCTTCCGGATCGATGAACAGGCTGAGGCGGCACCCCGCGGCGGCGAGACGGTCGATGGTAGCCTGGAGACGGCTGGGGTCCCTGGTCAAATCGAGACCGCCCTCAGTGGTAATTTCTTCGCGTCGTTCGGGGACGAGCGTGGCTTGATACGGCCGGAGGCGGCACGCCAGGGCGACCACCACCTCGCTGCTCGCGAGCTCGAGATTGAGGACCCGCCCGCGCTCCGACAACGCAATCACATCCCGATCCTGGATGTGCCGCCGGTCTTCGCGCAGGTGGACCGTGATGCCGTCTGCTCCGCCGGCTTCGCATTCTGCAGCGGCGAGTGCGGGGTCGGGCTCATCGGCGCGTCGCGCCTCGCGAACCGTCGCGACGTGGTCGATATTCACATACAGTCGTGTTGGAGTCATTGATCCGACTCTCCCCCCGGTTTACTTTCGACGTCGGCCACCACCCACGAGGTTCCTTTGAGTCAGCGCTGGATTTTTGCCGCCCTCACCCTTGTCATCGGATGTGGGCAGGGCTCGGTGCAGGTTCCGCCCAGCCCCAATCCCGAATCAGCCGTCGAGACGTTCATGCAGAGCGTCAGCGACAGCAACCTGGCGATGATGTCCCAATACTGGGGCACGACCAAGGGCTCGGCTGCCGAGACGAACGACCCGTCCGACTACCTCAAACGGATCGAGGTGATGCGGGTGTATCTGCGTCACGACTCGTTCAAGATTACGTCCAATCGGGCGAGTCAACAGGGCGACGACATTCGGGACCTCACGGTCGAAATCCGGCGAGACTCGTGCGTGCGCCAGGTGCCGTTCCAGGTCGTCCGGACCGGCGCACGTCGATGGATCATCCGCAATATTGATCTCACGGCAATAGGCAACCCTATCGCGCCGTGTCGGGAGTAGCGTGCGTCGGTCGAGGGCCTGGCCGGGAACTTTCCGCGTCCACCGGTGTTCCTTACTCAGTTAGCTCGAGCAGGATGCCGGCGGTGGACTTCGGGTGCACGAACGCGATCCGGCGACCGCCGGCCCCGCGCCTGGGGACCTCATCGATGAGCTGGTATCCCTGTGCCCGGCACGCCTCGAGCGTCTGATCGAGGTCACGTACGCGGTAGCAAATATGATGGATACCGGGTCCGCGTCGCGCCAGAAACTTTGCGATGGGCCCATCGGGAGTCTTGGGAGCGAGGAGCTCGACGTGGGAGTCGCCGAACGCAAGCGACGCGATCATGGCGCCGTCCGCCTCCTCCTGTGGAAGGGGAGCAAGCCCGAGGATGTCGCGATAGAAGCTCAACGCAGCTTCGAGATCGGGTACGGCAACCCCAACGTGGGCGATGCGAGCGGAATCCGACACGGCTACCTCGTGGGAGTGTAAGTGGGTCTCGCGTCGACCGTAGAAAGTAACCAGCACGGTGGCATCTGGTGAGCCCCGTCGGATCGAGAAAATCGAAAAATGAGGAACACATGAGCACAGCATCGAGCGCGCCGGTCGCCGTCACGGATGATTCATTTGCCGGGGATGTCGAACAGGCATCGGGATTGGTCCTGGTTGATTTCTGGGCCACCTGGTGCGGACCCTGCCAAGTCATTGCTCCGATCCTGAACCAGTTGGCGGGAGAGTACGCGGGCAAGGTCAAAGTGACGAAACTCGACGTCGACGCCAATCAGCGCACGGCCATGCGGTTCAATGTCCGGTCCATCCCGAGCGTGTTGTACTTCCGGGATGGGAATCACGTGGACACGGTGGTCGGAGCGGTCCCCAAGTCGGTGTTGGAAGGCAAGATCAAGGAGCATCTCTCCTAGCCCGCGTCCCATACGGGGCCGCCCTCGAGGGCGGCCCCCGGTCCAATGTCTATGCGCCCAAGCAGCGCGTGCCTGCTGCAATCGACTGTTAGACTGCACGACATCGTGTTCCCGGCGGCCGGTTACCTGCTCCGGCGCACCCGTCTCGCATTTGTCGACCTGAACAATCTCATCGCATTTGCGACGCGGAGCCGGGACGGGAAGGTCGATGCCTACTTCGCCGGCTACCTGCCGGAGGAAGTGGTGCTGCTCTTCTTTCGGGAGGGGAAACTGGTGAACGCCGCCACACTGGGACCAACAGTGCGGGGCATCATCCCGATCGATGAGTCGCTCCGGCGGCTCAAAGCGGAAGCGGAGCGGGGCGAGGGAGTCTACGCCACGGCGGAGGCCAGCCAACTTGCGATGATGTACGGCGCGTCGCTCGAGTCGGCCACGCTCCGCTTCGTGAACCCGCCGGACCCTGCCGCGCTGTTCCCATCCCTCATGGAAGAGCGGTTCTCCGGGACTCTCGAATTCATCTCGAACGGACGCGTGAATTACTTGCAGTTCGACGACGGTGGGTTCGGTGGCGGGTTTCTCTGCGACCGCGCCGCGGATGTCTCCGTACCGTCGTACCTGGAGAGCCTATTCGCGCCGCTCACTGGTGGTGCCTCACCGGCAATCGCCGGGACCACCCTGCATCCGCCGCCGGCGGTTCCGATCCAGGCACTCCCCTCGCAGATTCGGATGTATCGCGAGGTGGTGGAACGTCTGGTCCACGCCGTCGGCGAGGAGGTGCAGGATGACGCGTCGACCCGCGCCCAACGCGCCTTCGATGATGTCGTCGCCCTCCACCCGGAAGCGACCTATCTCCGTCTCGAAGCATCGGACGATGCGGGGTCCCTCGCGATCGAGGCCGATGCCCTGACCCGGGCACTCGCCGCCTGGTCCAACGAGCTCCTGAACGGAGTCGAGATCGTCTCGCCGGAGGCGGCGCCCGGCCTCCTCAGCAAAGCAACCCGCGATCATCGTCACGTGCTTCGCGCCGCCGGTTTCTTCGATACCATCCCGTGGACGCTGGAACCGTAGCCGCGTCCGGGACCCTCTACGTCGTCGCGACACCCCTCGGGCATCTCGGAGACCTCACCGCTCGGGCCCGGGAGGTGCTCTGCGCGGTCCCGATCGTGGCGGCCGAGGACACCCGCCACACACGGAAGCTCCTGACTCATATTGGGGCCACGCCCCGGCTGCTGAGCTTCCACGCGCACTCCCCCCCGACGCGGGTCGGCCAAATCCTCGAGGCGCTCAGAGCCGGATCGGACATCGCGGTGGTGTCGGATGCCGGCACACCGGGAATCAGTGATCCCGGGGCATCGCTGGTCCGGACGGTGCGGAATGCCGGCCTCCCCGTCGTCCCCATTCCTGGAGCGTCAGCCGTTGCGGCCGCTCTCTCGACTGCCGGCCTGCCGGCCGACCGGTTCCTGTTCTTGGGATTTCTGCCGCGAAAGGGTGCCGAACGGCGCCGGTTGATCGAGCGTGCGACCACCGAAGAGTGGACCACGGTCATCTTCGAGGCTCCTCCGCGGCTCTCGGCGCTCCTGACGGAGCTGGCCGCCGTGGCGGAGCCCGACCGTCGGGCCGTGGTCTGCCGAGAGCTGACCAAGGTGCACGAGGAGATACGGGAAGGGAGTCTCGCAGAGCTGGCAGACCACTATGCTGCGACACCGCCTCGTGGAGAGATCACGGTCCTCCTCGATGGGACGGGGAAGGAGCGGAAACCACCGCTGGATTTCGATGCCCTGCGATCCGAGGCTCAGGCACTGCTCGGCGAAGGCCTGAGTCGGCGTTCGGTGGTGGGCCGCTTGACCGAATCCAGCGGCGCGCCGCGTAATGAGATCTATCGTCTGGTCATGGAGTTGCGATGATCACCTTCGTCCGGGCTGCCGTATTCGGACTTGTTGCTATGGCGAGCGGGCCGTGGAGCGGGGCGATATCAGGCCGGGCCCCCGGGTCGGAGATGACCATCGGGCGGCTTCACTATGAAGGAGGGGGAGACTGGTACGCCAACCCGTCGAGCCTTCCCAATTTGCTTCAGGCCATTCGATCCGGCACGCGGCTTCGCGTCGCCGAACGGGAGAAGGTCGTTACCCTCGACGACGATGACCTGTGGACCGTGCCGTACTTGTACATGACCGGCCATGGCAACGTGCGGCTGAGCGACGCCCAGTTGCGCACGCTCGGGCGGTACCTCGAGCAAGGTGGCTTTCTCCACGCCGACGATAACTACGGGATGGATGCCTCCCTTCGTCGCGAACTTATCCGGCTGTACCCGAATCTCGAGCTGGTGGAGGTGCCGCTCGAGCATCCGATTTATCACGTGGTCTATCAGTTTCCCGAAGGCCTTCCCAAGGTGCACGAGCACGACGGCAAGCCGGCTCAAGGACTCGGCCTGTTCATCGACGGCCGCCTCGCGGTGTTCTACAGCTATCAGTCGGATCTCGGCGACGGATGGGAAGATCCCGATGTCCACCGTGACCCGCCGGAAGTCCGGGAGGCGGCGCTCCGCATGGGCGTGAACTTGTTCGCGTACGCCGTGGCATCCGCCGAATGAAACAGTCCACGACGGCGGCGACCCTCCATCGGCTGATCTTCCCGATCCAAGCCCTCGAAGGTGCGGCGTGGCTGGTCCGCTTGTGTGGCAGCATGCTCGTCGTCCTGGGTCTCGCGGCGTGGCTGGCTCGGCTTGGCTGGTTCGATCCACCGTACTGGGTGCTGGTCGGATGGGCTGTCGCCCTCCTGGCCGTGCTTGGGGCGGTCGTGCGCGGCTGGCGCCACCGTGGCCGGCTGGCGCTCGAAGCGATTGCCCGAGTGCTCGAGGAAAACGGGGTGTCGCGTCGAGGGGGACTCACGGGTCTCCTGGTCCCTCCGGTCGATGGAACCAGTGGCGACCTGTACCGGCTGGCCGATCGCAATCGCGCCAGGCAGCTCGCCGAGAGCGGGCGAGGCGAAGTCGCCCCGATGGCGCAGGCGGCCCGAGGCAGAGCCGCCGCCGCCGGTGCGCTATTCCTCTTCGGTGTGCTGTTGGTTGCCTCCGCCGGTCCGGTTCGCGGAGCAGCCGCGCAACTCTGGCGCCCGAAGGCGGCCTGGGATCGGACGACGGCTCAGGTGACGCTCCAGGCATCGGACACGATCGTGGACCGTGGCCACTCCGTCGACCTCGCGCTTGCGGCCGTGGGACGCCGGAGCGCGGCTCTGTGGACCCGGTCGCCGGGCGAGGCGTGGCGGAGCGAATCGGTGGCCTTGGATGAAGCAGGGAACGCCACTCGGGCCACTGGGCCCTTGGCGAGCGATCTCCACGCGCGGCTCGTGAGCGGCACGCGAAGTTCGGAAACGATCACGGTCCGCGTCAGGTTGCCCGCGTTCCTCGGCGCGCTGTCCGTGGTGGCCCGGTATCCGCCCTACCTGGGCTTGGCTGATGAGCCGCTCCCCACGGGAGGCGACACGCTGCTTCTGCCGGCCGGAACCGTGTTGGCGACGTCGGGAGAGGCGACGACCATGCTCGCGGAGGCGAACTGGCTTGGCGCCACGACCTCGCATCCGCTGACCGTGACGGGGTCGACCTTCCAGGGGCAATTCGTACCGCGGAACTCCGGGGTGTACCGTCTCGCGATTTACACCGCGGACGGTGGTAGCCTGGGTGGTGACATCCCTCGGCTTCCGATTCGCGTGGTGAGCGATAGCGCACCGACGGTCGACGTGCCCGTGCCCGGCAGGGACACCCTGCTGCCGAGCACGTTGCGCATACCGATCGTGGTCGATGCCCGTGACGACCATGGCCTTCGGGAGATCCGGCTCACCAGTCGGCGGATTTCCCGACTGGGAGTGGTGAATGAGCCCCGCCTCGAGCGCGTACCCCTGCCCGACGGGCAACCCGACCGTGCAATCGTGTCCTACGATTTCAACTTGAGCGCCCGGAGCCTCCTGCCCGGCGATTCGGTACGGTACCTGGTCGAGGTCGTGGACAATGCGCCGCGCCCCAACATCGGCCGGTCGCGGGAGTATCGCCTTCGGCTTCCGACGCTCAGGGAAATACGGGCCCGGACCCGCGAGGCAACCGCGGAATTGGAACAGCGGTTGGATTCGCTCGCGAAGGCAAGTCGGCGCATCGAACGACGGACGGAAGATCTGAGCCGGGAACGGACACGCGGCGAACAGGGACGCACCGCAGGGCAGGAGGAGTCGCTGGCGTTCGAGGACGCGCAACGAGCCGAGGCGGCGGCCCAGGACCACGAAGCTCTCGTGCGCCAAGCTGAAGCAATGCGCGATGCCCTCGATGCGTTGCGAGAGACCGCGGAGGCGGCAGGGCTCGACGATCCCGACTGGCAGGCTCGACTGGAGGAAATCCGGCAACAGCTCGATCGGGCCCTCTCGCCCGAGATCCGGCAAAAGCTGGCGGAACTGCAACAGGCACTCTTGGAGCTCAATGCCCAACGCACCCGCGAGGCGCTCGAGCGCTTGGCCGAGGCGCAACGGGAGTTGCGCGAGGTCCTGGAGCGAAGCCGCGACCTTTTCCGCCGCGCGGCGTTGGAGGGAGACCTCGTTAACCTCGAACAAGACGCCCGCGAGTTGGCCGCGCGGCAGGAGCAGTGGAACAGCGACGTGGCATCGGCCGACAGCACGCAGGCCGCCGCGGAGGAACGCGACCTGGCCGCGGAAACCGATTCACTCGCCAAGGTTTTGGAGCAGCTCGCCGATGCGCTCGAACGCGAAGGGCTGACCGACGCGAATGATCTTGTCCGGCAAGCGATGGAAGCCGCCCAACAGATGCTTGATGCCGCGCAGCAGGCACAATCGGGCGACCGGCCGGCCGCCGAGCAGTCTGGGCGCCAGGCACTCCAGCAGCTCCAGCCGCTGGGAGATCGGATCGGTGCCGAACGGAGCGGGTTGCAGCAGCGGTGGCGGGAAGAGATCGCGGCGGCACTCGACCGCGGCCTCACCGAAGTGAGCCGTCTGACCGAGCGACAGCTCGAGTTGGAGCGCGCGATCAGGTCTGACGCACCTCCCGGCCGCGTGCTGGCCGACCAAGGGGCCATCGAAGAGGGCGTCGAGAACCTCATCCAGCAAATGCAGCGGGCTTCCGGCAAGAATGCGCTGGTATCTCCTGGCATTGCCGGTGCGCTCGCTCAGGCCCAGCTCCAGATGCGCCGGGCCCGCGAGGGACTGGCATCCGCCATGCCCAATGTGCGCGATGCAGCCGAGCAGGCCGGCCAGGCTGTCGACGCGCTCAATGCCGCTGCCTACCAGATGGTACGATCCCGGGGCGATGTCACCGGAGCGGGAACGGGCTCGGGCCTGGCGGAAGCGCTGGAGCGCCTGAGCGAGTTGGCCAAGCAACAAGGCCAATTGGGTGAACGGGCCGGGGGGCTGATCCCGCTGGCCGGCGGAGGAGTGTTGCGCGAGCAGTTGCGCCGCCTTGCGCAGGAGCAGCGTCAGCTTGCCGAAGAGCTCGAGCGCATTCGCGCGAGCGGCCAGCTGCCAAACAGCGGCGCCTTGGCGGAAGAGGCGCGAGACCTGGCCCGGCGGCTGGAGGCCGGTCGGCTCGACCAGCAGACAGTCGAGCGCCAGCAACGGCTGTTCCGACGGATGTTGGACGCCGGCCGCACGCTACAGGGGCGGGAACAGGACGAGCGGAAGGAACGCCAGAGCCGAACCGCGACGGGAGACAATATCCGGCTGCCGCCGGCGCTCAGGGCGCTGGTGAACAGCGGAGCGCGCGGGCCCGAGATTCCCTCCTGGGAAGAGCTGCAGCGATTCTCGCCCGAGGAACGGCGCCTGGTCGTTGAGTACTTCCGCCGGCTGGCCGAGCCGGCCGGGAGGCAATGAGGCATGGCGCCGGTGTGGCGAAGCAGGGCCGGTGGACAGTCTGTGCCCCGGCATCTGGTTCTATCCGTTCTGCTCACCTCGAGCCTGGTCGGCACATTGCCGGCGCAAGAAGCCGCGGTGGCGCGCGCGTTCGAACTCGAACGCCGAGGAAAGTACGCCGAGGCGGCTGACGCCTATCGGCTCGTCCTCCTCACCCACGCTACCGACGTATCGGCCCTACTCGGCATGGAGCGGTCGCTCCTCCCGCTTGGCCGATCGGCGGACATTCTACCGCCCGTTCGCGCCGCGCTCGCGCTCGACCCCACGCTCACCGTGGCGCATGGGATCGGCGTGCGGGCGTGGGCCGAGCTGGGGCAGCTCGACAGCCTGAAGGCCCTGGTCGAGCGATGGGTTCGGGTGGAGCCGGACGACGAGGCCCCGTACCGGGAGTGGGGCCGCGCGGCGCTTCTCCAGCGCGACCGTGGTGCGGCCCGGGCGGCGTATCGCCTTGGACGCGAGCGTTTGGGGCGTCCCACTGCCTTGGCGGCGGAGCTCGCTCAACTCGCGGTAATCGAGGGGAAGTACGGCGAGGCATCCCGTGAGTGGGTGCATGCCGTGGGGGATCTTCCCGGGTATCGAAGCGCGGCCCTGTCGGCGCTCGGCAAGGCCACCGCGAAGGCGCGCCCGGAAATCCTCCAAGCGCTGAACGCGGCGCGTGCACCTGTGGGGCGCGAGTTAGCTGCCAGCCTCCAAGCAGAGTGGGGCGAGCCGTTGGCGGGGCTCCATCTTCTCGAACGGAACCTTCCTCGAGGTGCCGACGCCGAGGTTCAAGCCTACCAACAGTTCCTGGAGCAGATCCGGGGACAGCAAGGGGACGAAGCGAAACAGGTTCGCGCCAGGATTCTCGAGGCCATAGCACAGCGGACCGCCGGCCCACAGAATGCCCGCCTTCGACTCGAGGCTGCCCGGTCGTTCGCCGAGAGCGGTGATGCCGCCGCCGCCCGCCGGATGCTGGCCGGACTGGCTGAGGACGAGGCGGCGCCACCGGACCTCGCGGCCGGTGCGACCCTCACGCTCATCAAGATCCTCGCAGCCGAAGGGAAGTTGGCAGAGGCGGAGCAGCGATTAGAGCGACATCAGGATGGCCTGAGCGGGGAAGACGTGGCGAACGCATGGCGCGACCTCGCTGTTCGATGGATTGATGCCGGCAACCTGGACCGCGCGGAGGCGGCCATCGCTCACGATCAGTCCGTGGAGGGACTCGCCGTCGCGGGGAAGGTACGCCTCTTTCGCGGCGACCTTCGCGGCGCGTTCGAGCGACTCCAGGCCGCGGGGCCATTTGCCGGCTCGCGCGAGGACGCGGCGGAGAGAACGGCGCTGCTCGCGCTCATCCAACCGATTCGAGCCGACAGCCTTCCAGCCTTGGGCCAAGGGCTGTCGGCCCTGGAGCGAGGGGATACGGTGACGGCGCTTCGGGCACTCTTGGCCGTAGCAGAGAGACTCCATCTTGGTGCTGGTGGGGCCGAGGTGTATCTGCTGGCTGGCCGCGTCGAGGCCGCACGTGGACGCACTGATCGGGCAGAGCGGCTCTTTCGGATGGCGGACAACGCCGATGCGCTGGCCACGGCTCCGGCCGCCGAACTCGAGTTGGCGCGTCTATTGGTCGGCCTCGAGCGGGTCGAGGAGGCGATCGAGCTCCTCGAACATCTCATCATCACCTATTCGGGTAGCGCCCTGGTGCCTCAAGCCCGGCGGCTGCTCGATGCGGTGCGTGGGGCGGTTCCGCGAACATGAAGCGGCGCACCTTCCTTCATGGGACGGCCGCGGGTCTCGCCGTTCTCTCGCCGCTTGGGCGCGCCTTCGGCGTGCCGCCGCGCGAAGCCCCGTGGTGGCTGGTGCCAATGGATGACGCCCAAACGGACCATCTCAAGGCCTACGGTGTCGCGTTCCGGCTCCTCGAACGCGGGGGGCAGGGCGAGTGGTTCCTCAATTACCGTGGCGGCGCCTTCCTGGTTCCGGCCGACTCCGCCACCACGCGCGATGCGCAACTGGCCGGAGTCACGCTCGAGCCGCTCGCGGAGCGCGAATTGTTGGACATTCGGGCGGCAATCGCCGAGGCCAACATGGACGCCGTCCCGCTCGAGAAGGCGCCGAAGGTGGCGGTGTACGCGCCACCCAACGCGCCGCCATGGGACGATGCGGTGACGATGGCGCTCCAATACGCCGGGATCACTTTCGAGAAGGTGTGGGACCAAGATGTGTTGAGCGATGCTATCCGTCGCTACGATTGGCTGCATTTGCATCACGAAGATTTTACCGGCCAATACTCCAAGTTCTTTTTGAACTATGCCGGCACGGCATGGCTCGCGGACATGGTGGATCGCAATCAACGGATGATGCGGCAGCTCGGGTTCCCGACCGTGCCGGCGCTCAAACGCGCGGTGGCCCAAGCGATCAGGGCGTACGTCGATCAGGGCGGATTCTTGTTTGCGATGTGCACGGCGACCGAAACCATCGACCTGGCCCTCGCCAGCGCCGACGTCGACATTGCGGCCAACTATGCCGACGGCAATCCGATGGACCCCAATGCGTCGGCGAAGATGGACTGGACCCAGGCCTTGGCATTTCGGGATGCAAGACTGGTGCTGAGCCCGACGGTCTCACAGTTCTCGGACATCGACGGCCACCAGGTCAACTCACCGGCGCTGCGGCAGCCGCTTGGTTCCTACACATTGTTCGGCTTCAGTGCGAAGATCGACCCGGTTGCCACCATGTTGGTCCAGAACCATCGTCACGTGATTCCCGATTTCTACGGCCTGACGACCTCCTTCACGCGGCACACGCTCAAGCCGAGTCTGACCGTGCTTGCCGAGGAAGCAGGGACGCCGTGGGTCAAATACATTCACGGCGAGCAGGGGCAGGGCACGTGGACCTTCTTTGGGGGACATGACCCGGAAGACCCCCAACATCAGATCGGTGATGCACCAACCGATCTCTCGCTCCACCCGCATTCACCCGGCTATCGCCTGATCCTCAACAACGTCCTGTTCCCGGCAGCGAAGAAGCGCGAGTTGAAGACGTGAGGGCCGGCTGAACGCGGACCCAGATGGGGAGGTGGGGAGCAGGGAGTAGGACTCCGTGCGTTGTCATTCCGAGCAGCGGGGTCCTCCTTACCTCGTACTCCTTACTCCTCACTTCTTGACTCGTCACTCGCACTTCCCACTCCCTACTCCGACTCCCTTAAGCAGTCGATAGCCTCCCAACCCGCCTCCCCCTTACTATTCCGGGCCATGTCTGCTCCCCTGCCGAGCCCGGTCCAACGAATTGCCCACGCGGCGTGTGCCCGTCTTCGGGCGGAGATTGGTCGCGCCGGTGGCCGTGAGGTCTGTTTCGTGGCCGACCTCGACGGCGAAGGGATCATCGTCTCGGCCGATGCGGTGTCTCGGGGGACGCCCGACATGGTGCTCGCCCTGCCCGGTGTCGCGAGCCGGGGTCAAATGCTGCTCCACAATCATCCCACCGGAGAACTCGAGCCGTCGCAAGCCGACTTGAGTGTCGCCGCCCGGCTCCACGAGGCCGGCATCGGGTTCGGCATCATCAATAACGACGCGTCTGAACTGTATGTCGTGACCGAAGTCCCTGTCCCACGGGTCACCAACGCGATCGATCCCTTCGACGTAGTGGGAACTCTTGCCGAGCACGGCGCCGTCAGTCGCGTGCTCGGCCAGTTCGAGGATCGTCCGAGCCAGCGCGACATGGCGGCCTACATCGCCGACGGCTACAACGAAGGCGGCGTGCAGGTCCTGGAAGCCGGGACCGGGGTGGGGAAGTCCTTCGCCTACCTGGTTCCAGCGTTGGCATGGGCCCGGGCCAATTCCGAGCGCACGGTCATCAGCACCAACACCATCAACCTGCAAGAGCAATTGGTTGGGAAAGATCTGCCCCTGCTGAAGGATGCGCTTCAGTGCGCCGACTACACGCCCACGTTCGCGTTGCTCAAGGGATGGCGCAACTACCTCTGTCTGGCGCGGCTGGAGCAGGCGGCGTCAGCGCAGCAGACGCTGCTCGAGCCGGAGCGGCTCGATGAACTCCTCACCGTGGTCGAATGGGCAGGGCACACGGCAGACGGCACGCTCAGCGACCTACCGTTCACCCCGGCAACAGAAGTATGGGACGAGGTCAGCGCGGAGTCCGATCTCTGCACCCGCCTCAAGTGCTCGTGGTATCAGAAGTGTTTCCTCTTTCAGGCGCGTCAGCGCGCCGCGGAAGCGGACGTGGTGGTGGTGAATCACCATCTCTTCGCCGCCGATCTCTCGGTGCGTCTGGCTCAGGACAATTGGCTGGAAGCCGCCGTGTTGCCCCCCTACCGGCGGCTCATTCTCGACGAAGCCCATCATCTCGAGGACGTCGCGGCAGAGCATCTCGGGACCCAGGTCACGAGTTGGGGGGTGCGACGATTACTCGGCCGATTCGAGCGGAATGGAAAGGGGCTGGCGCCGGCGCTCGCCCAGGAATTGGCTGCGCGTGACGATCTCCTGAGTAGGGCCAGCCTGGACCTCCTCAGGGAACGCCTCATCCCGGCCCTCTCCACCGCCCGGCGGATGGCCGACGCGCTGTTCGCTCGATTGCAGGGACACTTGGCGAATGTATCGGGCCGGACGCTCCGACTGGCCGACGAATTCCAGGCCGACGAGATCTGGGCCCAAGGTCTGGCCGTCGAATTGGACGGCGCGGTCGGCGCCTTCCGGCAGATCAAGGACCTGGTCGAAACAATCGCGGACCGCCTCGCCCAAGGCGAGGAATCGGAACGGCAGCAACAGTTGCTCAAGGAACTGCGCGGACTGTACCGCCGGCTCGAGAGCCAGGAGGACGGACTCAATCGCACGCTCCGTCCGGCGCCGGGCGGAGACCCGGTGGTGCGCTGGATGGAGCGGTGGGGGCAGCGTGGCCAACACGTACGGCTGGCGACGGTCCCGCTCGATCTTGCCCCGATCCTGCGCGAACTCATCTTCGACCGGCTGGAAACGGTCGTCCTCACAAGCGCCACCCTTGCCGCGGGCGGTGACTTCGATTTCCTGGAACGCCGGCTGGGCCTGGCCGCGGCCCCGTCGCCGGTCACCGTGCGGGAAATACTGCCGTCGCCGTTCGACTTCACCGGCCAATGCCTGTTCGGCATCCCCAACGACATGCCGGACCCGCGTGCGGATGAATCGGGTCATGATGCCGCCACCGCGGAGATCGTCGCGCAACTAGCCGCGGCCTCCGATGGTGGCATGTTCGTGCTGTTTACCAGTCACGCCGCGCTCCGCCGCGTGGGCGACTTGCTCCGGGCCTCACTGCCGGTCCAATGGCCCCTGCTGGTTCAGGGCGAGGCGCCCCGCGACGCGCTCCTCCGCCGCTTTCGCGAGGCGGGGAACGCCATTCTCCTCGGCACCGATTCCTTCTGGGAAGGGGTGGACGTGCCGGGTCGGGCCCTTCGGGCCCTGGTGCTCACCAAGCTGCCGTTTAAAGTGCCCTCCGAGCCGGTCACATCGGCACGGCTCGAACGCATCAGCGAAGAGGGCGGTGACGGGTTCTGGCAGTACCTGGTGCCACACGCGGCCTTGAAACTCAAGCAAGGGTTCGGGCGGCTGATTCGCTCGCGGCAGGACGTCGGAGTTGTACTGCTGCTCGACCCGCGGATCCTCACGAAACGCTACGGCAACGTTATCCGGTCGGGACTCCCGCCAGCCACCGAGATCGTCGGGAATTGGCGTGACGTGCTGATTGCGTGTGAAGACTTCTTTGCCCGGCACGGAATTGGAGCCACCTGGTGACCCTCGTGCATCCGTCGAAGATCGTGTGCGTCGGTAGGAACTATCCGGCCCATGCCGCCGAGCTGGGGAACGAGGTCCCCGAGCGGCCGCTCCTCTTCCTGAAACCCCCGAGTGCGCTCGTTGGGAATGGCGAGCCCATCGTTATTCCGAGCGAATCGGCCAGGGTCGACCATGAAGCGGAAATCGGCGTGATTATCGAGCGTCGGGTTCGACGGGCCACCCCGGACGAAGCGGCCGCTGCCATCGGATTGTACGTTTGCCTCAACGACGTGACCGCTCGCGACCTCCAGCGGCCCGATGGGCAATGGACCCGAGCCAAGGGATTCGACACGTTCTGTCCCGTCAGCGATCCGGTCCGGCCGGAGACGGATTGGCAAGAACTCGAGGTGGTGTGCCGGGTCAATGGCCAGGAGCGTCAACGGGGGAGGGCGGCCGACATGCACTTCGCCATTCCGGAGCTGATCGCGTATATCAGTGGCATCATGACGCTCGAGCCCGGTGATCTCGTGGCCACCGGCACACCCGCCGGCGTCGGGCCGCTAGTGGCCGGCGATGTGGTGGAAGTGGAAATCCCGGGGGTGGGGCTCTTGACCAATCCGGTCGAGGCGGAAAGGGTCACATGAGGCGACACAATACCAGACTCCTGTCGTTGCCGGGCTATCCGCTGGCGGAGCTGCCGGGGATCAAACGGCGTCTGATCCAAGAAGGAAGGGACGTGATCGATTTGGGCGCCGGCGACAACGACATGCCGCCGCCCGCCGAGGTCGTGGCAGCGATGCAGGAGGCCGTCACCGACCCCGCCATGAGCAAGTATGGATTCCAGCAAGGCCTGCCCGAGTTTCGCCAGTCGGCCGTCCGATATCTCGAGCGGCGCTTTGGGGTCGCGATCGATCCGGTCGCGGAGCTCCTGCCCATGATCGGCTCCAAGGAGGGAATTGCCCACCTGCCGTTCGGCCTCGTCGAGCCGGGCGACGTCGCCGTCATTCCCGAGCCCGGGTATCAGGCCTACCTGGGTGGGGCGGTGCTGGCGGGTGCCGAGCCCTACGTCGTGCCGCTTCGGGCGGAGAACGGTTTCCTGCTCGAACTCGACACGCTGCCCACGGACGTGCTCCAGCGAGCGGCCATCGCGTATCTCAACTACCCCAACAACCCGACTGCGGCCGTCGCGCCGCGTGAGTACCTCGAGCGGGCGGTCGCCACCTGTCGCCGGTACGACATCGCGCTGGTGTATGACAACGCCTACTGCGACCTCACCTTCGACGGCTATGAGGCGCCGTGCATGCTTGGGCTGCCGGGTGCGCGGGACGTGGCCGTGGAGTACTTCAGCCTGTCCAAGAGCTTCTCGATGACGGGCTGGCGGATCGGGTTTGTGGCCGGCAATCGCGACCTGATCGCGTGTCTCACCAAGGTGAAGACCTATGTCGACACGGGGCCGTTCCTCGCCATCCAGCGCGCCGGCTCGGTGGCACTCGACCATGCGGAGCGGTTCGTCGAACCCGTGGTGCGCACCCTCGCCGAGCGGCGGGACGCAGCGGTCGACAGCCTGCGGGCGGCCGGGTTCGCGGTCGACCCGCCGCGTGCGACCATGTACCTGTGGATCGCGTTGCCTGCGGGAGTCCGATCCTCCGAATTTGCGCGCGTGGCGCTCGAGGAGTGCGACGTCTTGGTATTACCGGGGAGTGGATTCGGGCCGGCGGGTGAGGGGTTCTTCCGGATCGCACTCACGGTGAGTCTTGCGCGGCTGGCCGAAGCAAGTCAGCGTTTGGGACGGGCCCTGGACCGGGTGCGAGGCGGAGCGGTTGAAACCCGCAACTGACTTGTGGATGCCGCGATCGCGGCGCTGGTCGCCTTGGGCCATCGGCCTGAGTGTGGCGATCCACGTCGCGTTCATTCTCGTCTTCCGGGCCGAGGGCCACCTGCCCCACATCGCGCGCAGGCCCAGTCCCGACATCATCGTGCTCTCCCCGCCGGAGGCGGAGCGACGCGAAGTGCTCATGCCGTTTGGCGGAGCCCCAGCGGTCCCGCCTGCCGCGGGCCGGCCGGCGGTGCGCGTGGCCATTCCGGCGGAAATATCCGAGCCCGACACCGTCGCCTACGATTTCCCGCCGGTGACCGTGACCGAGACGAGCCCCTACCGCCGTACCATCGGACGCATCGCTCCGAGGCTGGCCGGAGGCGGGCTCTGGGTCCGCCCGCTCCCGCTGCCACCGCAGGAACTGGCCCAGCGGATTACCCGCTCGCATGAAGAACTGGTCGACAGCGCGGTCACGGCCATCGTGCAGGCCTTTCTGGATTCGGTGACACCCGTGCCCGGTTCGGTGGTGGCGTCACTCCCGAAGTGGACCACCGAGATTGGCGGCAAGAAATTCGGCATCGACGGGAGCAACATCTACATCGCAGGACTCAAGATTCCCACTGCCGTGCTCGCGCTCTTGCCGCTCCAGGGCGGCAACATCGATCAGTCGCGCCGCTACAACGACCTGATGGACATGCGGTCGGATATCTACAACGCCGCTCGACGCGCGGATAATCTCGAGGAGTTCAAGCAGGTGATCGAGGAGATTCGCGAGCGGAAGGAGCGTGAGAAGGAGTTCGAGCGGAACCAACGCACGGCCCCGCCGCCGGAAGAACCTCCGGTTCCGTAACCGACCGGCCTACTTGGCCTCGGGCGGCGGCAGGATCTCGCCACCGTCGCCGATCCTCGCCGCCGTCGCCCCGAAGTCCTCGGTCGAGAGGCGCCGCACCAGGGCGATGGCCCGGCCGGCGGGGTCGGTGCGCGGTCCGGCCCGGGGTACCTGGTACAGCGGCTGGAGCCGGGCGGATCGGAAGGCGCCGTCGGACCCCAATTCCAAATCCAAGATGGCCGTGATGCCCAGGGGTCCCGACAGATTGAACCCCCGGTAGGTGGCGAAGTTGCCCAAGGAGTACGCGATCGGGCGGCCCCGATAGAATTCGATCCCACGGAGCACATGCGGGCCGTGCCCGATTACGGCATCGGCCCCGGCATCCACCACCGCGCGCGCCCACCTTCGGAGATCGCCGCGCGGCTCGCGTCCCAGAAACTCGGGACCGTCCGGCGTGTGCACGGCGTCGGCTCCCTCGCTCCCGCCGTGGAAGGTGACGATCAGCACGTCCACCAGCGGTCGCACGCTCGCGACCAGGCCTTCGCTCGCCGTGACGTCGAGCAGGTTGTACGAATGGGGATAGGTCGCGAAGCCGATGAGCCCGACCACGGTGATACTGTCCGCCCGGTAGAGCGTGTCGATGCTCAGGCGCTCCAGGGGGCCGTAGGTCCGAATGCCGAGCGCTTCCAACGAACGCTCGGCCATGCTCCGGCCTTCGGATCCCATGTCGTTGGCATGGTTGTTGGCCAAATTGAGGTGGGTAAACCCGGCCTCGGCCAGGCGCGGCAGCAAGTGCGTCGGAGCCACGAAGGCGTAGCATTGCTGCCGGATGGTTCCATCGTCCCTCCGGCACTTGGATGGTGAGCCGGTGTCTCCCACGGCGCTCTCGAAGTTGCCGACCACCATGTCTCCAGTCAGCAGTGGCACCACCGCGGCTAAGAGCCCACGCCCGCTGTCCGCAGGAACCCCGTCCGGCAGCGTCGTCGTGCCGAGGCTGATGTCCCCAACGAAGCTCAAACGAACCGGTGCCTCCGCCTTGGGCGGCGACCGGTCCATCGGGACCGCGAGCGGATCGCCCAGGCGGGCCGAGTCGATCGATGGCTTCATGGGGGCATCGCTGGGGATTGCGACGTCGGGACGATCGAGCCGCGCGGAATCGATGGAGGGCTCAGGCGTCGAGTCCCTCGGGATGGTAACCGGCCCGATCATCGGACCCGGATCGATGTTGGGTTTGATCGGTGGCGTCGGCGCCTCCGGTTGCTCGACTTCCGCCGGTGGCGGCTCGGGCTCGGGAAGGGCCTCCGGGGCAGGGCGGGCGCACGCCGCGGCCGTCACCAGCAGCCAGAGCCCGGCCGACGCCCGGAGGTCGTTACGCATCAGTACTCCTCTTCGCAGCGTTCCGAAGACGCTCGAGGCTCGAATCGCGCCCCACCACGTACAGCAGATCATTGACTGGCTCCGATACGGTCGATCCGGTGAGGGCAACCCGAATCGGTTGCATGACGTCTCCGAGCGTGAGCTCATTTGACTCGGCGACCCGTCGCAAGGTGTCGATGAGGTGTTCCGGCGTCCACTCGGCGGCGGATAGCTCCTGGAGCGCGGCGACGGCCAACCCAAGATTCGCGTCGAAGGCCGGGCCCATCTTGCCTTTGAGTTTCTCGGCCTTTTGGTCCGGCACGACCCGGCTCGGGTCCAGCCGGATGGCTATCTGCTCGGCCAGGTGCACCACCGTTCGGCTCCGCGTCTTCACGGCGTCGATCAATGGTAGCACGTCCGCGATGTCGGGCAGCTGCATACGCCCGAGCTCGCGCCGCACCGGTCCGACCAACTCCTCCGCGGGAAGCATGGACAAGTATTGGCCGTTCATCCATTCCAGCTTGGTTGTGTCGAACACGGCCGGTTTCTTCTGAATGGACTCGAGCGAGAAGGCGTCGATCATCTCCCGTTCAGTGAGGATCTCCCGGTCGTCGCCCGGGGACCAGCCGAGCAGGGCGAGGAAGTTCCGCATGGCCTCCGGAAGGATCCCATGGTCCTGGTAGTCTCCGACGGCGGTGGCACCGTGCCGCTTCGAGAGTTTCTTGCCGTCCGTGCCCAGGATCATGGGCACATGCGCAAACACCGGCGGCTCCCGGCCGAGTGCCCGGTAGAGCGCGATCTGTTTCGGGGTGTTGGAGATGTGATCGGCGCCACGGATAACGTGGGTGATCCCCATGTCGAGGTCGTCCGAGACCACGGCCAGGTTGTAGATGGGAGATCCATCACTTCGAAGGATGACCAAATCGTCGAGGTCGCGTCCGTGAAAGCTGATCCGGCCGTGCACGGTATCGTCCCACGCCAGCTCCTCCTTCGGCATGAGAAACCGGATGGCGAACGGCGTGCCGGCGTCGATCTTGGCAGCGATCTCGGCATCGGACAAGGCATGGCAGCGGCGATCGTACGTGAATGGGGCCTTCTGCCGATCGGCTTTCTGCCTCTGCTCCGCCAGCTCGACCACCGAGCAGAAGCACCGATAGGCCTTCCCCTCGGTCAGGAGCTGGTGGGCGCGGGCTCGCTGCTGGTCGGAATAGTCGGCCTGGAAGAAGGGCCCCTCCTCCCACGTGACGCCGAGCCAAACGAGCCCGTCATGAATGACCTTGGTGTGCTCGTCGCTGCTTCGCGTCCGATCGGTGTCCTCGATGCGGAGGATGAAGGTGCCGCCGGTTTGCCGGACGAATAGCCAGTTGAACAACGCAGTACGCGCCCCGCCGACGTGGAGGTAGCCGGTGGGGGACGGTGCGAACCGGACGCGGGGTGCGGACATGGATGGACGAATTTGGGAAGACCGGTGGCGGGAAAGGGTACGGTCCCGAGGGCCGGCTGGCACGTCGGGCGGAAACGGAGCGGGAGGGATTCGAACCCTCGATAGGGGGATAAGCCCTATGCCGGTTTAGCAAACCGGTGCCTTCAGCCTCTCGGCCACCGCTCCTCGGGACGTGGAAAGTGATCGCCCGGCCCGACCGGGGCAAGGTCTCTTGACCCAGCGTCATCGGTACCAATCACCCACCCTGTCACCAGGGCCGGCACTGCTGTGCCGGCCCTGGTGGATGCACGCGGGATGAACCGCCTTCGGGACCTACCGTCGCTCGATGTGGACCCCGCCGTTGGTTGTCATCGCTCGGATCGGCGGGCCGCCGTCACCCAGCGTCACGGACAAGCGCTTCGTAAGCCGGCCCTGAACCATGACAGGGAAGTCGATCTCCAGCCCACCGTTGGTGGTGCCGGTTTCCAGTCGGGCCGAGTAGCCGTCGGGCATTGTAAGGGAAACGCCGCCATTCCTGGTCTGGGCGTCCAACCCGGCGCCCTGCCACCGCGAGCCGCTGAGCTCAATGTGGAGCCCTCCATTGGTCGTACGAGCGCGAACATCACCGCCGAGATTCCTGAGGTGGACACCGCCGTTTACCGTGGCGAGTGCCATCTTGCCGCGAACATCGCTCACCTCGACTCCGCCGTTCGTGGTTTCGAGGTCCAAGTCCTGACTGCGGGGTAGGTAGATCTCGTAACTCGCGGACCAGTTTTCGTTGCGGCCGGTGGAGGGTCCCTTGGCGCGGATCGAGCCGCGGTCGGCCTCGATGCGGACCTCTGACGCAACCGCCCGGGCGCGCTCGTCGGTTCTCGCGTGGCCAACGACCACCACCCGAACGGCGATTTGGTCTCGGTCCCACCCCGAGACCTGGATTCCTCCGTTGGGACCCGCATCGACCTCGAGGCTGCCGGTCGGTGAGAGCGTCAGGTCCTTGACCAGACAATGCCGGCCCCGGTCGGCATTCCGCTCACGGCCCTCGCAGCTGGTTTGCCAATCTTGAGCGGTGGCTGGGGAAACCATGAGGGCGAGGAGTACTGCGATTGAGAGGCATGGAAGCACGTCATGTGACCGCATGGGGACCGACCTCCGGGTCGAGAGAGCCAACGAGGGCATCAGAGGGTTAGATGCCCCGGAGTGCCCGAGGGTTGTCATCGTGCGACGAGCGGTTAGTCGAAGATGTGGTGGGTCACGGCGTAGTGGATCAGCCCCGGGGTGGTGCTCACGCCCAGGATCTTCTTGATGCGCCTGCGATGGAACTCGATGGCCTTGACGGTCAATTCAAGCGCCTCAGCCGTCTCGGCAATGGTAGAACCGAGGACCAGGTGATGGAGGACTTCCAGCTGCCGTTCGGTGAGACGAAGCCAGGGCTTCATCCGCACCTCCCCACCGGTCGTTTGCTGCATGTCGCTGCCGGGCGAATACGCCTTGAGTTTGTCCGCCATGGCCGGGTCCATGAAGGTCTCGCCCTCGAGCGCCTTCTCAATGGCCGTCAAAAGCACCTCGCGCGGCGAATGCTTGAGCACGAACCCTGCAGCCGAGGCGCGCATGGCCTCGAGAGCGAACAGGGCCTCATCGTGCATGGTGAGGATGATGACCTTGGTGGGAGACCCGAGCTTCTTCATGCGCCGGGCCACGTCGATGCCGCTCTGTCCGGGCATGGACACGTCCACCAGGGCCAGGTCGGGCTTCAGGCGTTCGATCTCGTCCAGCACCTGCGAGCCTTCGTGTACCATGGCGACGACGCGGTAGGTGGGCTCGAGCGCGCCGACCAAGCCTTCGCAGAACATCTTGTGGTCGTCGGCCACCAGGACTCGAGGGTGGTAGATCATGGCCGCCTCTGAAGCGGCACCCAGGCCTCGACCCGGGTGCCCCGGTCGCGAGCCGGCATGACAGAAACCTGCCCGTTCACCAGGCGCGCCCGTTCCTTCATGCTGGTGATGCCGAGCCCGCCGGCACCCCGCTCCCAGTCCTCCGGCAGACCCCGTCCCTGGTCTTCCACCACGAGCCGAATACCCCCGTCCTGTTCCGTCATGGACAGGGAAGCGCGGTTGACCTGGGCGTGTTGGGCCACGTTCCGCAATGCCTCCTGGGCGATGCGGTAGAGACTGGTGGTGAGAGCCTTGGGGAGGACGGTGGTCTTGTGTTTCATGTCGATGTTCACGTCCAGCTGGACGCCATCGGTACCGGTCATGTCCTGCGCCAAGGCCTCGAGCGCGGCTTCGAGCCCGAGATGGTCGAGCACGGCCGGGTGCATCCGCTGGGCGATGTTCCGGATGTCGTCGGCCAGATCGGCGACTTCTTCGCGGAGTTGGCCCACCCATCGGGCATAGGCCTCACGGTTCGGCGGGGGTGCCGTCCGCTTGCCGTCCAGTTCGCCGAGCAGCACGGCCACCCGCTGGAGCACGTCGTCGTGGATTTCGCGGGCCACGAGGGCGCGTTCCTCCTCTTGGGCGGCGAGGAGGCGGTCGCTGAAGGCACGGACCGACGCCATATGCCGTCGCTGCTGCAGCATGACGGCGATGACGAACGCTACGACGACGATCGTAACGGTGCCGGCGGCGGCGAGATAGACCCACCAAATCTCAGGTACGACCGTCCGCACAGAACCCCCAGGGTCAAGAGTGCGTATGCCAGGATATTGATGGCGGCCTTCACGTAGAACGTCGCCCGCAGAATACTCCATGGAGTTCGAGGCGAGGAGCATGTCACTCACGGGATCCAGCACCACCCCGCTCCCGAAGTAGAGCAGCCACCCGATGCTGATCCAAAACCACGGGGCGGCCGCGGGGGTGCTGGACTTCCTGAGCCGGGTCACCAGGGTGTAGGCCGCGGCCACCAGGATGACGAGGGCCTGGAGCGGGGCGGTGAACCGGCTGAACTGCGACGAGATCCTCGACGCAACCCCGTCATGACGAGCCAGGCCACCACGTAGAGCCCCGCGGCGATGCGCATGGCATCCCGCGGGACGACTGCGGAGCTGCAGGTAGGAGAAGCTCCACAGGATGAGCGCCGTGATCACCGGCAAGGCCGCGTGGATGATCCAGAGAGTCTGGCTGCCGCGCTTGCCGAGCCATGTCATGACCACGTCCAGCATGAACATGGTCAGCATGGTGACTGCGGTTAGCATAAGGGCGGCGGTACCGGCCGGCGGACGGCAAATATCGCCGCGAACGCGAGGAACTCGACGCCGAATGACCGCGTAGATCAGTGCATCGCCCACAACTCGAGCCCTACTGGCCCAGATTGCCCGAACGCCTGCTACAAAAGGGCGGGCACGGCCTGCCCTTCTCGGCTATGGTCCCGTCCTCGAGATCGTTGCCCTTGGCTATCGACACCAACCACCACCAACGCCGGTGATCCGTCCGGGTTCATCCCCTGATAGATCCTGAGGCCGGCGACACCCGACTCGCTCAGCACTTGGTCGAGCACCGCGCGGTCGAAGTACCCGGCAATGACCGTCCCCGGCGGATTCGCATTCGCGGAAGGCCCGGGTGAGCTCCGCCGCCTCGGGAGCCGACATGGCATGGAGGGCAACGGCCTCGGCACTCGGCGGCGCCATGCCCGCTTGCTGCGCCGGCTGCTCGGCACGGCAGCCGGCGAATATCACGGCCATGCCTGCTACGAGGCCAGGAATAGCGAGCTCGGTGGAGCACTCGCGGTGTCGTGTGGTGAGCAGGTTGAACATTGGACACCTCCGCCGACGAAATGATGAACTCGTGCGGGTCTCGGTACTGTCGCGACCCAAACTGATGCACGATACCATTCTCAGGCTAATCGGGGAATACGATCGTTGGGCTGACTAGGGTTTTCCCTAGTCCTGATTTCGCCCGTTTTCGGCGAAGTTGAGCCAAGGTGACGCGACTGCTGGAGGACGATCGAACTCCTGACACTACGAACGGCGTGGGTGAGATTCGAACTCACGGTACCCGGTTAGGGTACGGCGGTTTTCAAGACCGCTGCATTCAACCACTCTGCCACCACGCCCTGACGTGGAAGGTAGCGAGCGGCCCGGGGCGGATACAAGCGAATAACCGGTTGGCGGCCTTGTCCCTCCCCGTCATTCGGCCGTATCTTGCCGCGCCGTGAAGCCCGGCCTTCCTCGCTCCGTATGGTCTGCCATGATTCCGAGAGTGTCCCGAGTGATTGCGATGCTCGCGGGGCTTGGCAGCGTGGCCTGTGGTTCCAGCCCGGCCTCTGATGCCATCCGAGCGGGACCCCTGCCCGTCGCGGTCAGCATCCTGCCCCAGAAGTACTTCGTGGATCGGATTGGCGGGCCGGCCGTCTCGGTGTCGGTGCTGATCGGTCCGGGTCAGAGTCCCGACACCTACGATCCGACGCCGCGCCAAATGGCCAGCCTTGCCGGCACCCAGATCTATTTCACGATGGGGTTGGAGTTCGAGGAGGCCTGGCTCGGCCGGATGCATGCGGCATATTCCGGCATGACCCTGGTCGACATGCGTCGAGGGATCGAGCTGTTGCCGTTGGATGAAGACTCGGATCCAGGCCATGAGGGTCGTCAGGATCCGCACGTGTGGATGAGTCCACGGCTGGTGGCCGTCATGGCTGGGACCATTCGGGACGCCCTGATCGAGGCGCTGCCCGATCGCCGCGAGCTATTCGATCATAATTACCAGCGGTTCGTCCGCGACCTGAGCGCCGTCGATGGTGAGGTCCAAGGCCTCCTTCGTGACCTCCCGACCCGGACGTTCATGGCGTTCCATCCGGCGTGGGCCTACTTCGCCGAGGAGTACGGACTGCACCAAGTCCCCATTGCGAGCCACGGGAAGGAGCCCGGCGCCCAAACCCTGGCGCGCCTGATCCACCAGGCTCGAGTCGAGCATATCCGGGTGGTGCTAGTCCAAGCCCAATACAGCCAAGGCATGGCGAAGACCGTGGCACAGGCGGCGGGTGCCAGGGTGCTGATGCTCGATCCGCTGGCGGAGGATTATGTGAACAACGTGCGGCATGTGGCCGAGCGGCTGGCGGAGGCGTTGCGCGAATCATGAGTGCCGCGATCGAGCTCGAGCGGGTGTCGTTCAGCTACGGCGGGCCCCTGGTTCTGGAAGACATCGATCTCACCGTCGAAGAGGGCGAGTTCCTTGGCCTGGTGGGTCCCAATGCCAGCGGCAAGAGCACGTTGCTCAAGGTCATGCTCGGTCTCTTCCGGCCCACCGCGGGCCGAGTGCGGGTGTTCGGCCGCGATCCGGTAGACGGGCGCCACGCCATCGGCTACGTGCCCCAGTTCGCGACGTTCCGGCGGGACTTCCCGATCCTGGTTCGAGACATGGTGCTCCTGGGGCGGCTCGGCGCCACGCGGGTGCTGGGCGGCTATCGAGCGGCAGATCACGCCGCCGCCGAGCTCGCCATGCGTGAGGCCCAGGTCTGGGACGTCCGAGCCAACCCGATCGGGATGCTCTCGGGCGGTCAGCTGCAGCGGGCGCTGGTGGCGCGGGCTCTGGTCTCGAATCCCAAGATCCTCATTCTCGATGAACCGACCTCGAACATCGATGTGTTGGCGGAGGCCGACATTTTCACATTATTCCGGACGCTCAATGAGCGCATGACGATCGTTGTGGTGTCTCATGACGTCGGGTTCATCACCCAGTACGTGCATCGCGTGGCCTGCTTGAACCGGACCTTGGTGTGCCACCCCACCGGCGCCATCACCGGCGAGGTCATCGCCCAGTTGTACGGCACGCCGGTGCGGCTCATCGACCACGGCCATGACCACTCATAGGATGCTGTGATGGGCGAGTTCTTCCGAACGCTTGCCACCGAGCAGTTCCTCCAGCACGCCTTGGCGGCGGGAATCCTCGCGAGCATCGGCTGCGGGGTCATGGGCTCCTACGTGGTGGTCAAGCGTATCGGCTACTTGGCGGGGGGTATCGCCCACGCCGTGCTGGGCGGGATGGGGATCGCGTACTTTTTTGGCCAGGACCCGATCCTCGGCGCACTGATCGCCGCGCTCGCGGCAGCCCTCATCGTGGGGTGGGTCAGCCGCCACGGAACCGAGCATGTCGACACACTGATCGGTGCCCTGTGGGCCGTCGGCATGGCGATCGGGATTCTCTTCATTTCGCAGACCCCGGGCTACAACGTCGACCTGTTGAGCTACCTGTTTGGCAACATCTTGATGGTGGCTCCGAAAGGCCTGCTGTTCATTGCGATTCTCGACCTGATCATCGTGGTCTTGGTCTTGTTGCTCTACCGGCAATTCCTGGCCGTCGCGTTCGACGAGGAATTTGCCCTGCTCCGCGGCGTCTCCGTCGAGTTCGTCGATCTGCTACTCCTCTCCCTGGTGGCCCTCACGGTCGTCACGCTGATTCGGGTGGTCGGGCTGATCTTGGTGATCGCCCTGCTCACGCTCCCAGCGGCCATTGCCGGGCAATACGTCCGTTCCCTGGGACGCATGATGCTGCTGGCCATCGTTCTGGGGATGGGGTTTACGGTCGGCGGGCTGGCGCTGTCATTCCGCCCCGACCTCCCGGCAGGCGCTTCCATTATTGTGGTGGCCGGGGTCGCGTACCTGGTGTCGACCGGGCTCCAGGCCGCCCTCAGGTGGCGGAAGATGCGCGGCTTACGAGGGCGACACTCCGCCTAGGCACGCCGCGCTCCCCAGACCGACCTCAATGGCTCATCCGGTAGGTCAAGTACAGTCCCACCAGATACGTGATCAAGATGAACGCGGGTCCGGGCTCGATGATCCACCAGCGTCGCTCGGACTTGTTGAGGATGTCGAGGATGGCGATCCCCATCATCAAGACCCCTACCAGCGCGCCGATGACGAGGGCCGGGTGGACCTGGGCCAGCAGCGATTCCGAGCCGTTCAGAATGTCCAATGGGAAGAGCACGGCGATGTTGAAGCAGTTGCTGCCAAGCAGCGTCCCGACGGCCAAGTTGTAGGCACCGGCCCGAATGCACGCCAGGGTCACCGCGGCCTCCGGCAGGGAGGTGGTGAATGCCAGGAGGATCATCCCGACGAAGCCCTGGGTCAGGTTCCATTGCTCCGCGAGATCTGCCGCGGAGGACGCCACGTACCGGGCGGCCAAGAGAATGACCAGCGAGGCGACGCCGAAGCCGATTACCGCGGACCCGATGGTGCGGGGCGGGGCTTTTCCGGTCGCCACTTCCTCCGGGGTGCGAAAGGGCGGACCCTCTCGATTTCGGTGCAGGAGCCGCATGCCCGCGACGTACGTGAGGCCGATCACCAAGGAGGCCCATCCGAGGCCGACGAAGGTGGGGGTCGAGTGCGTGACGATCCCCATCGCGGCCATCACCGTGAGACAGATCGCCAACACGCCGACCAGCGCCTGGTTGACGGCGACTCGGGTCAGGATGTGGCCCTGACGGTGCAGGAGGTCGGCAACGGCGAGGATGGCCATGTTCGCCATGCTCGAGCCGAAGAGATCTCCGACTGCGAGTCCGGGAGAGCCTTGCAGGACCGCATGTCCATCGGTAGCCAGCTCCGGGAGCGATGTCACGGCCGCCACCAGGATCGCGCCGACCCAGGCCCCGCCGAGTCCGGTGACCTCGGCGATGGTATCACCGTCGCGAGCTAACCGTGAGCCGGCGGCGGCCACGGTGGCAGCGCTGATCAGGAACACCAACCAAGCGGGCATATCAGTTCCGATTCAGGTCCTCGGGGGTCACCGGCCGACGCGCGAAGAAATGTCGCCGCGTAGCATAGCTCACAGGCGGCCGGTGGGGCAGGGCTTTGCGGTGGACGCCCCACGTCGCCCCCCGGGCCACGGGCTGCCCGAGGTTGAGACTAGGGAAAGCCCGGTGAAATCCTGGTGAAGCGTGCCTGAAGGTGTGACCCAGGATTGCCCAGTCTGAATGAGTCTTTAGGTTGGGTTCAGGACAGCTTTAGAGCCCACAGGCGATCTTGTAGGAGGTTCGAGCAACTCGGTTCCACCTCAGCGAGGAGGGACTCATGGTGGCGAAATCGGCGTCCAAGACCAAGCGGAGCCATCTCACGAAGTCGGCCGAGGTTGCGGGAGCCAGCCACGAGGAGCTGGTGCAATCGCTCGTCGCATCGCTCGAGAACAGCTTCTCCCCCGCAAAGCACGAGCACGCGCTGGAGTGGGCCATGCGCCTCTTTCGGGACTTAGATGAACCCACCCTCCGTGGGCTCGTCTACCGCTACGGCCTATTTGAAGAGCCCATGAAGGTAGAGGACGAACGACCGGCTTCTCGGGATACGATCGAGGAGTGACGTCCGACCCTGCCCGAGTGCGTGGAGGCAGGAGGCCGCGCGAGGTCGGTGTTGGAGACCCTGGACATAGCCCGATTGCGATCGAGAATCACTGAGCCCGGGTCCCCTTACTCGTAGCCGGCAGCGTTCTCCCGGCCTGCCGGCATCCGGACCAACGTCACGGTGCTGGCCTGTGGTCCTTCATCGCCTTCCTCCTCGACGAAACGCACCTCCGCGCCCTCGGCGAGCTTCTCGAAGTTCCCGTTGAGCACGCTGTTGCGGTGGAAGTAGATCTCACGACCCAAATCATCCTGGAGAAACCCGTAACCTTCATAGGGGAACAGCGTCAGGACCCGCGCTCGGTTGGGTGGCGGAGGGGCCTTCACCAAGCCCCGCCGGCGCCGGGTGTAGTCCTGCACCTGCCGCTTGGCCACATCGAACGCGTCCTGGAGGGCTGTTCTGAGGTCGGCCTGCGGCTGTCGCTTCACCACCAGCTCGCGCCCCGGCAAGGTCAAGTCGATACGCACGAGATACTGGATGCCCTCATTGCCGCGCCGGTGTGGTGTCTCAACCATGACACGGCAACTCATGATCCGATCCGCCATACTGTCGAGCTTCATTGCTTCGCTTCGGATTGCCTCTTCTTCGGAAATGGAGAGGCTGATGTTGCGAGTCGCGACTTGCAGCGGAAGCTCCATCTGTCACTCCTTCGCTCGATGTCGTCAGAATAGGTTCGTTACAGCAAGCCTCACCCCTTGATCACGCCCAGTGGCGTAAGCCTGGCCACCTTCCGAGCTAGGCCAGCCCGGTGGACCACATCGACCACCCGATCCACATCCTTGTATGCCAAGGGCGCCTCCTCGGCGAGCCCGCTCTTTGAGGCACAACGGACGACGATGCCGCGGGATTCAAGCTCACGGCGGACTTGGGCCCCTGTAACCGTGCGCTTGGCCGCCCCCCTGCTCATCGCACGGCCGGCGCCATGGCAGCAGCTGCCGAAACTGCGTTCGCCGGAGGTATCGGCACCGGCAAGGACGTAGGAGGCCGTCCCCATGCTGCCTGGAATAAAGACCGGCTGCCCGTGGGCCCGATACCGGTCCGGCGTCTCGGGAGAGGCCGGCCCGAATGCGCGCGTCGCTCCCTTCCGATGCACACACAGCTCCTCGCCGTCGTAGACCTCGAGCTTGGCGATATTGTGGGCCACATCGTAGACGAGGCGGGGGCGGTGCGCCTCGCCAAACACCCGGGCAAAGACCTCGCGGACGTAATGGGTAATCACTTGCCGGTTGACCCAGGCAAAGTTGGCGGCGGCGCACATCGCCCCGAAATAGCGCGCGCCCTCCGGCGAGTCGAGCGGGGCCGACGCCAGCTGCCGGTCGGGAAGGTGGATGCCATAGCGCTCCATCACTTGGTCCATTAACCGGACGTGGTCCGTGCAGACCTGGTGGCCCAACCCTCGCGAGCCGGTATGAATCAGTACGGTGAGCCGTCCATCAGTCAGGCCGTATGCCTCGGCGGCCGCGTCGTCGAATACCTGGTCCACCTGCTGTACTTCCACGAAGTGGTTGCCCGACCCGATCGTCCCGAGTTGATCGTGCCCGCGCGTCTTTGCCTTGGCGGAGACCGCGTCCGAATCAGCGGCCGCGAGGCAGCCTGTCGCTTCGGTGACGGCCAGGTCGTCTGGCGTGGCCAGCTCTCGCTCGACCAGATAGCGGCAGCCCTCCGTCAGCACCCGGTCCAGCTCATCCGGGCCAAGTGAGAAGCGGGGATTTCGCCCCGGGCCCGACGGGATGCTCCGGCTCAGTTGGTGAACGACGGTCTCCAGGCGCCCGCCGGCACTCTCGGCGGTGAGTTCCGTGGCGAGGAGCCGGACGCCGCAATTGATGTCATAGCCCACCCCGCCGGGAGAGATGACGCCATCGCGTACTCGGGTGGCCGCGACCCCGCCGACGGGGAAACCATAGCCCTGGTGGACATCCGGCATGGCGTAGACATAGCCCGTGACGCCCGGCAACGTGGCGACGTTCACCAACTGCTCGATCGATTGGTCCTTGGAAATTTGATCCCACAGCGCGGAGTCGGCATAAATCCGGGCCGGGACCCGCATGTCCGCTCGTGCTGTCCGCGGGATTTCGAACATCCACCCGCTTTGTCGTACTGCCTGGTAGTCAGGCATAGCGAATCATTTCATACGTCCAGGAGAAGATGGGCCTCGAGGGCGCCGTCCGTCTCCTCGAGCCTTGCTCCGTGATGCGTGGCTGCTTTCACCAGACTCGGTGACGTGCCGAGTGCTCTACCCCGCAAGCGAGCAAGGAGATAGGTGTGGGTGGCCTCGATCACATCGAACTCGAGCGGCATCCACTGCTCAGATTCGGCCAGGTAAATCAACTCATTGAGCCAGTCGACCAGCAGGGCCACGGCATCCGGAGAGCACACTTCGATCTCGCGCCAGGGCCCAGTCGCTTCCGGAAGCGGCTCACCCAGGGTGAGGCTGGCCAGCGCGCGCCCTGCTTCTCCGGCCACGTCGGCCAAGGAACCACCGTAGACCAACAGGTGGGCTTCGGAAGGGTGATCAACGAATCGGTGCCTCGGCGCGGCACGGTGTGGAGCGGGGACGGGTTGCTGTGAGGCTTCTGACATGACCTCGTCGTCGAGCAGGACCACGGGTGGAGCAGGGACCCACGCACCTCGACCTCAAGATACGCCGGTCGAATCACGGTAACGAGGTGCAGACACTGCGGCCGTATCTGGAAGATGGGGATCGGCGATGGAAGCAGGCTTGATCCAACAATGAAAGTTGCTTCAAGGTGGGCGGCAAGGGTCGCCCAGACCTCATGGGTTCTACAGCGGCCAGCCGGCCGGCCGGGTCGCGGTCAAGAGAAGCAACGGCTCCGTAAGCGTGACGGGCGTCATTGTCCCCTGAGAAGGACAGAGCGCCGAGGCATCCGGGCTGCTGCCGTCCGGGGTGAGCAGGGTGACCATCAGCGTTCGCGCCATCGCGTCGGCCGGTCGTCCTTCATCATCCACGTGCATGGCATGACGGTCTCGATCGGCCGTCTCGATGCCGGCCGGCACCTCACCGTAGACCCAGCACACCACGCCCTGCAGGGCGTTCAGCATCCGATGGGTGAGCGGCATGCTCTCACCACCCAGCGTGATGAGCCCGAACTGGAGTTGCCCGAAGTCCTCCCGCCGATGGAGCAGGAACCCGTACTTGTAGGTCTCCCCTTCGCTCGCGGCGCCGGCGATAACCTGTCTGAGCTTTTCCTGGACCGTTTCGACGATGTTGCGTGCGTCCATGAGTCACTCCTGGAGTGCATCCGGACATCGGTGTGCTCGCTCACATCGTCTCACTTGCATAAGCCGGGCCACCTGCGCCCTGGGTTAGGCAGTGCCTGAGATAAGCAGTGTAAGTCGTTGAAAGACAGCATATTATCGATGCCCATATGATGCACTTTCCGAATTGCGCCCCAGGCCTGTGCGGTGGCCTGCCTCCACGATGTCTGGCAAGTTCCTTTCTCGCCCGAGATGAATCAGCCCTTGGCCCTCGAGACTCGGCGCACCGCTGAGGGCGATTGAGTCGATCTGCGTCTTTTCCTTTCGCGCACTCAGCGCGTGGCGTTGGTCTCATGGTGCCTTCAGGGTCCTTTCATCCCAGCTGGCCCATTCTTAGTATTGGCCCCGCCAGGAGACGGCACATGTTTCAGGACCGGGTGGATGGGGGGCAACAGCTAGCGCGTGCGCTCGGCGGATATCGCGAGTTCCATCCCATAGTCGTCGCCTTGCCGCGGGGCGGGGTGCCAGTCGGGTATGAGGTGGCGCGGGCGTTTGACGCGGACCTCGACGTCATCGTGGTCCGGAAGCTCGGGGCACCGGGGAATCCGGAATTTGCTATCGGCGCGGTCGCGCCGGGCATTACGGAGGTCAATCGTTCGGTAGTCGACACGTACGGCATCCCCGAGCGGTACATCGAGGACGTGATCCGGCAGGAGCGTGCCGAACTCGAGCGTCAGGAGCGGCTGTACCGGAGTGGGCGTGATCCGATTCAGGTCGCGGGGCGAACGGTGCTGGTGATCGACGACGGTTTGGCTACCGGGGCGACTGCTTCGGCGGCCGTCGCCTCCATTCGAACCCATGGGCCGGACCGGGTGATCTTCGGCGCCCCCGTGTGCGCTTGTGATAGCGCCGATGATCTCGCCCCGAAGACGGACGGGGTGGTGTGTGTGCTCCGCCCGCGTGACTTTGCCGCTGTGAGCATCTGGTATCGCGATTTCACCCCGACCACCGATGCGGACGTAACCGACTGCCTCAACCGGGCCTCGAGGGCGCGACCCCCGGTGGGCAGCCAGCCTTGGGAGAGAGAACGATCATGAGGACGCTCGAACGGCAGCGGCTCGAACGGCCCGTTGTCATCCCGGCCGGCCCGGTTCGCTTGAGCGGCGATGTGGCGGTACCCGCTGGGGCGCAGGGGCTGGTGCTGTTTGCGCACGGAAGTGGGAGCAGTCGGTTCAGCCCACGCAATCGGATGGTGGCCGCCGAGCTGAGGCGGTCGGGGGTTGGCACCCTGCTGTTCGATCTCCTTACCGATCGTGAGGCGGGCAACCGGGCCCGGGTGTTCGACATTCCGCTCTTGGCCGAGCGACTGTGGTATGCGACCAGCTGGGCACTCGCCGAGCCCGACCTTCGCGGGTTACGGGTCGGTTACTTCGGCGCGAGCACGGGGGCGGCGGCGGCGCTGGTTGCCGCGGCCCGGCGCGATTCGCCGGTCGGCGCAATCGTGTCCCGTGGCGGCCGTCCGGATCTCGCGGCGGACGCACTGCCCATCGTTGCCGCACCAACCCTTCTCATCGTCGGGGCCAAGGACGACATGGTGCTCGATCTCAACCAGAGCGCGTTCGACCGGCTGACCTGCCACAAGCAATTGGAGGTCGTCCCTCGAGCGACCCACTTGTTCGAAGAACCCGGTGCCCTCGAGCGGGTAGCCCAGGTGGCCGCCGAGTGGTTCACCCAATACCTGGGGACGAAGGAGGCTCAGGGAGCGTAACTGCCACGGTGCTCGGTGAATATCCGGAGTACCTGTGGGAGCAGTAGCTGTCAGGCTCGGTGTTCCGCTGTGAAACCGAAGCGAAGCGCCTTCGTAGTGATGGAAGCTCAACGTTGCCATGGCTTTCCATTACCCGTCCGCGGGGCGCACGCACGGTTGAGTCGTGCGCGTTCCCGGCCCGGTAGGCCGTCTACCCCTTTCCGGGATCAGTTGATGCCATTCCTGTCACAACGGATGAGGCGAGCGACCCCTATCCGCCAGGTAATCGGGGCGGCCCGCCGGACCGTCCTGCCGGCCCTCGTGGCGCTCGTCTACGGCGTAGCCCAGGGCAGTGACCTCGCAGGGCAACAGACCCCCCAGGCGGCTCGAACCACGGCATCATCGAGAGAGGTCACCGCCACGCGCCTCAACGGAGCCAGAATCGAACTCGACGGGCACCTGGATGAGCCGATCTGGCAACAGGCATCGTACACCAACGCCTTCATCCAGAAGGACCCGAACGAAGGGACTCCGGCGACCACCGATACCGAAGTCGGCTTCGTATTCGATGACAATGCGCTCTATATCGGCGCCCGCATGCACAGCCTCGGCCGCGACGACATCCGCGCGGTGATGAGCCGCCGGGACAACGCGGGCAACTCGGAGCGGCTGCTCGTTTCGATCGACAGCTACAACGATCGCCGGACCGCGTACACGTTGGGCATTACCGCCACCGGGGTCCGCATCGACTACTATCACGGCACCGACAGCGAACACAACCGCGACTACAACTGGAATCCGGTGTGGCAGGCCCATACCCACGTCAGCGACTCGGGCTGGACTGCGGAAATGCGAATTCCGTTTTCCCAGCTTCGGTTTACCGATCGCGAACGGCAGGTGTGGGGCCTCAACATGAACCGCTATATCCCGAGCCGGAACGAGGACGTGTACTGGGTTCAGATCCCCAAGAACGAGACGGGCTGGTCGAGCCGCTTCGGCCGACTGACCGGCATCGATGGGGTCCAACCATCCCGGCGGCTCGAACTCATGCCCTACGTGGCGTCGGACGCCCGGCTGACGGGGCAGGGCGGCGGAGACAATCCCTTCGATGACGGGTTCAATTTTACCACGCGGGTCGGCGGCGACGTTCGCATGGGACTGGGGCCGAACCTGACGCTGGAGGCAACGATCAATCCGGACTTCGGCCAGGTCGAGGCCGACCCGGCCGAGGTCAACCTGAGCGCGGTCGAGACCTTCTTCTCCGAACGGCGGCCATTCTTTACCGAGGGCAGCCAGCTGCTCGATGGCGACGGCGCCGACTTCTTCTATTCCCGCCGCATCGGCGCGGCGCCGCGTGGCAGGGCCAGCGGCGACTTCGTCGACCAGCCGCCGGCGGCCACGATTCTCAGCGCCGCCAAGATCACGGGCCGACTGGCCTCGGGGCTCTCAATCGCGACGTTGGCCGCGCTGACCGGCAATGAGTTCGCTGACACGTACGACGAAGCCGCCAATACGTTCGGTCGGACCAGGATCGCACCGCTCTCCGGGTACGGAGCACTCCGCGCCCAGCAAGAGTTCGGACCTTCAGCGTCTACCGTTGGGCTGAGCCTCACTGCCGTGTCCCGCGATATCAATGAAGAAAGCCCGCTCGCGGACCTGATGACCCGGCAAGCAGTGGCAGGCGGGGTGGATTGGAATCTCAGGTGGGATGGTGGGGCTTACGTGCTCGGGGGTTCCCTTGGCTTCAGCCACGTCGCGGGCGACTCCGAGGCCATTCTCCGCATCCAGCGCAACGGCGTCCACTTCTTCCAACGGCCCGATCAGGACCATGTGACCGTGGACCCCACGCGAACCTCGCTCACCGGCTTCGTTGCATCGCTCGAATTCGACAAGAACAGCGGCGAGCATTGGCTCTACGGGGTGGAGGCCTCGGCAGAATCTCCCGATTTCGAGATCAACGACGCCGGGAGGCTCGGGACGACCGATGATATCGACGCGTTCGGGTTTCTGCGATACCGGGAAACCGCGCCCGGTCGGCTATTCCGCGAGTACAACGTCTCGCTCTACAATTTTGCCGGGTGGAACTTCGGTGGAATTCGGCAATACACCGGGTTCGACCTCGAGTCGAACCTGACCTTCCACAATTTTTGGCAGGCCCACTTGAGCGTGGAACTCCAGACCTCGGCCCTGAGTGACCGGTTGACCCGGGGCGGCCCGCTCATGAAGCGGACCACCGATGTGGGGATAAACGGCGGGGTGTCCAGCAGTTTCTCCTCCAACACGCAGTGGCGGACCTTCGTCAACTTTCTTTGGGATGACATCGGGGGCTGGTTCTACGCTCTTTCCGGCGAGGTGTTGTTCCGGCCCAGCAGCCGGTGGCAGTTCTCGGTCGAGCCCGAATACTTCCGGCTGCACGACACCCGTCAGTACGTGAGTCAGCGGGCCGGTGGAAGCGCCGCCACCTTCGGCACACGCTACATCTTCGGCACCATCGATCAAAGCACCATCTCCGCGCAATTCCGCCTCAACTACACGGTGACGCCCGACCTGACCATCGAACTCTACGCCGAGCCGTTCGCCTCGAGCGGCCAGTACTCGGACATCGGCGAACTGGCCCGGGCGCGGACCAACGACCTCAGGCTGTATGGTACCGATGGCTCCACGATTACCGAGCTGGAGGACAGCGAAGGCAATCCCTATGTCCAGGTGACCGATGGATCCGACACCTTTGCGCTGGCGCCGAGTTTCAATGTCCTATCGTTCCGGAGCAATCTCGTGGTGCGGTGGGAATGGCGGCCCGGCAGCACGTTGTTCCTGGTGTGGCAGCAGAACCGAGCGGATTCCGGTGATCCGCGGAGGCGCGCCGGGCTCGGCTCCTTCTTCGACTCCTTCGGCGCCGAAGGCGAAAATTTCCTGGCGCTGAAGATCAGTTACTGGCTGCCGGTGCGGTAGCTGGTCAGGGGCCGCCGAGCTCGCGCCGGACGGCGCTCGCCACCGAATCGGCCTGGGCCGCGCCCGCCGAATCGCCCAGCTGGCGCAGGGTGGCCGCGAATCCGCCGTAAACGGCTTGATAGAGCTGCAAGATCGACCCCGAGGGTGGATCCATCCATCCGCGGGGTCGTTCGCGCGCGGCCGACTGGTAGTGGTACACGGTCCAGAGCAGCTCGTAGGTGCGGGGCACGTCCATGAACCCGAGACCCTGGCTCCAGACCACCGAGTCGCTGGGCACCACTCGGGTCGGCATGAGCTTTCGCACCAGTCCCTGGGTCACGAGGTACGGCGTGAGGGTAAAGGTCTGATCGGGGTATCCCGCCGCACTCCACGAAAAAAAGATCGGCCGTTGGTCGAGGTTGTCCCGGATCAGCGCCAGCATCGCGAGGTCGCGCTTCTCGAAGTAATCCTCGCCGAACTGGATGCGGACGCTGTCGAATTGAATCACGTTCCCGCGTTGAACGGGGAGAAGGAGCGGGAGACTATCGAGCTGTTGCTCGCTCATGCTGAACACCGGACGCGTCGGCTGGGTCCACGACCGGTTCCGCCACAGAGGGACCGAGCGGTCAGGGTCGAAGGGCACCTCCGGGCGCCGCCGCAGCTGCCGCAGGTGCCACTCGGTATTCATGAGGGAAAGATTGGCGAGCGTCACATCGCGGCGGACGCCCTCGACCTCCTGGGCATACCAGAGAGGGAAGGTGTCGTTGTCGCCGGCCGTCACGAGGATGCCGTAGGGCTCAACCGATTCCAGCAAATCGATGGCCACGTCGCGCGGCAGCGTCTCATGCGCCCGGCTGGCCGTGAAGCGATTGCCGAGCAGGGGCACGATCGCGAACAAGAGGATCGGGCTCGCGGCGAGCCAGCGGGTGCGCTCCGCCAGGCGCGATTCCAGGAACCCGGCGATGCTCCGGAGCGCCGCGCCGAAGCCCAGCGCCACCAGCACACCGAAATACGCGAACGAACCAACGAAGAAGTAGTCTCGTTCGCGGACCTCACGCACCAAGTCGGCGCGGTCCGGATAGATGGAGAACCCGTATTTGAAATTGAGATAGAAGATGAGCGCGAGGGTCAGCGTGCCGAACATGGCGGCCGCGGCCAAGCCGGCACGGCGGTCCCGGCGCAGCAGGCTGACGAGTCCTCCGAGCCCCAGGAACGTGAAGAGCGCGGTCACGACGCGGGCGACGCTGCCCCAGTCCCGCGCGAACTGCCAGGAGAAGTACTGGCCGTAGTTGGCCAGCTGAGCCACGAAGTCCGCCTGCCGGAGGAAGACCGACGGCTTGGCATACTGCTCTCGGTTGAGGACGGCCAGCAGACTCGACCATGTCGTTGGCTCGCCTTCATTGATCGGGGGGAACTGCCCGGCGCGGATCGGGAGGTAGAGGTAGTTGAGCGATACGCCGATAATGACGGCGGCGAGACCTACGTACAGAAGGGGTCGCTTGAAGTCTCCGGGCGCGCGCCAGACGGCATACCCCACTGCGACCGGTACGGTCCACACGAGTGCGCCCCACTGACTCGGCGGTTGCCCGACCACAGTGGCCCACTGACCCGTCAGGGCGAGCGCTAAGGCGACGGCCATGAGCACAACCCACGGCTCGGTCGCCGCGCGCCAATCGGTCCAGAGCACGTAGACCGCCACGGCCGGCACGGCGAGGACGCCCATCATGTGGTTGGTGGAGGATAGGGCGATGATATAGGCGATCAACACCAACCAGCGATTCCGGTGGGGTCCCGGCGTGTCGTCTCCCCAGTGGACCGCGAGCCAGATGACGAGCGCCATCGAAAACAACGACAGCGTGTACACCTTCTCGTTCACGGTGGACTGGTTCCAGACCGTCCAGGAGGTCGAGGCGACGAGCGTGCCCGCGGCGGCCGCGGCGAGCCGCGCCCAGCGGACCGGCACGATCTCGCGCAGCCAGCGCTCGGCGACGAGGAACCACAGCCCGGCCGCCGCGGCGCTGGTGACGGCGGCGAACAGATTGATACGGACCGCGTAGGCCTCGGCAAGGGGCAGCAGTCCGAAGACGTGGGCGGTCAGTGTAAAGAGCGGGTTTCCCGGCGGATGGGGAATGCCCAGCACGGCCGCGGCGGCGATGTACTCGCTCGTGTCCCAGAACGCGGTTGTCGGGGCCAAGGAGGCCAAGTAGATGGCGAAGATGGCCAGCGCCATGCCGACGGCCCACCCGTAGGGAGGGAATGGCTTCGGGTCGTTCACGGCGCGACCGTCAATGGCGGAACTGGCGCTGGCCGGTGACGATCATGGCCATGCCGTTGTCGTTTGCCGCCGCCACCACTTCGGCGTCCCGGATGGAGCCCCCCGGCTGAATGATGGCCGTGACACCGGCTTTCGCGGCCTCCACAACGCTATCGGCAAAGGGAAAGAAGCCATCGGAGGCCAGGACGCTGCCGGCGACGTCGTGGTGCTGCTGCTGCGCCTTGTAAATGGCGAGGTAGGTCGCGTCCACCCGGCTCATTTGACCGGCGCCGATCCCGATCGCCATCTCGTTCTTGGCCAGCAGGACCCCGTTGGACTTGACCGGTGCCACGGCCGCCCAGGCAAATCGGATGTCGTTCCATTCCTGGTCGGTGGGCTCGCGGGTGGTGGCAATGCGCCAGTTGTCCTCGCTCGGGTCGAAAATGAACCGATCCTGAACCAGAAAGCCGCCACGCACCTGCTTCGCGTCCAATCCCCGCTCGCCCCGGCTCACTGGGAGCTCCACGACCCGGAGGTTCTTCTTGGTCGCCAAGATTTCGACCGCGTCCTCATGGAAAGAGGGTGCGCAGACGACCTCGAGGAACAGCTCGGTCATGGCTGCCGCGGCTCCCCGATCGACCACGGTGTTGAATGCGGCTACGCCGCCGAAGGCGGATTGTGGATCGGTCGCCAAGGCTCTGCGAAAGGCGTCCTCCGAGGTCGTTCCCAGCGCCACGCCGCACGGGGTGGTGTGCTTCACGATCACGCAGGCTGGCCGGACCGCCCAAGAGGACGCGGCCCACGCCGCGCCGTCGAGGTCGAGCAGGTTGTTGAACGACAGTTCCTTGCCGTGGAGTTGACTCATGTCCCGAATGCCGCGGGGCTCCTCCGACGCATAGAGCGCGGCACGCTGGCCCGGGTTCTCGCCGTATCGCAGCAACATCATCCGTTCGAAGGCGCCGACCAATCGACTGGGCAGACCATCTGACTCTACGGGCAGGAATCGGGCGATGGCCGAATCGTAGTCGGACGTGTGGGCGAAGACCTTGGCGGCGAGTTCCCGACGGAAATTTTGGGGTACATCGCCTTGCTTGAGCATGGCGAGCACTTTGGTGTAGTCCTGCGGATCCACCACGGGGATCACGAACTCGTGATTCTTCGCCGCGGAGCGAAGCATGCTCGGCCCGCCGATGTCGATGTTCTCCAAGGCATCCTCGAACGGGACGTCGGGCTTGGCGATCGTTGCTTGAAAGGGATAGAGATTGACGGCCACGAGATCGATGGGCGTGATCGCATGCTGTTCGAGGGTCAGCGCGTGCTCGTGGAGATCGCGGCGAGCCAAGAGTGCAGCGTGGATCGAAGGGTGAAGCGTCTTGACCCGGCCGTCCAGAATCTCCGGATAGCCTGTGACGTCGTCCACGAAGGTCACCGGCACGTCGCCCGCGAGGAGGGCAGCGCCGGTTCCGCCGGTCGAGATGATCTCCCAGCCCAGATCGACGAGGCCACGAGCAAACTGGACGATCCCACGCTTGTCGCTGACGGAAATGAGTGCACGCGGCATTTTGCGTTCGCCTACGGCTGCGGGTTCACTGGCTCGGTGAGCGGGACCGGCCGGCCGGCCCGGGCGGCGGCCAACACGACGGCCGGCAGCAAGCGGTGCTCCTGGTCGAGGACCCGTCGCGCCAGCGAATCCGGCGTGTCGTCGGATTCGACGGAAACCCGCGCCTGGGCCAACACGGTTCCATGGTCGAACTCTTCGTCCACGAGATGCACGGTGGCACCGGACTCGGCATCTCCACTCGCCAGCACCGCCTCATGGACTCGCCGGCCATACATCCCGTGACCTCCGAACTTCGGCAAGAGCGCCGGGTGGATGTTGATGATGCGGCCGGCATACGCTGCCACGACGGGCGCTGGGACCAACTTCAGGTACCCCGCCAGGACCACGAGGTCGATCGCTCGACGGCCGAGTCGATCCAGCCATTCCGCCGCGGCGCTTGGCTGGTCGAGAACCTCTGCGGCAACGCCGGCTGCGCGCGCGCGGTCGAGTGCGCGGGCGTCAGCGCGGTCGCTCAACACCAATACCACGGCGGCCGGGTTATCAGGCCCCAATCGGTCGAGCAGCGCTTGCAGGTTGCTGCCGCCGCCCGACGCGCACACCGCTATCCGGTACGACATCGCCGGGAAAGGTACAGGGACCCAGCGTGCCGGAGAAGGACGCCGCCCAAGTACCGCCTAGTCATGTTCGGCCAGGTGCGCGAGGATGGCATCCGTTGCCGCTCGGATGTCGGAGGCAGTCTCAAATCCGCTCGCCTCCGCGGCGGCGAGGAGGGCGTCGTTCGAACCGAGGATGAGAATGCCCTGGCCACCGAGCACCCGGGCCGGCTCCACATCGGTGAGTCGGTCCCCGACCCACCAGCAGCGCGCAAAATCAAGGTCGAAGCGCTGGGCCGCTTCGTGGTACAGATCGGTGCCCGGTTTGCGGCAACCGCATTGGCCGGTCACGGTTGGGGCGTGAGGGCAATGCAGTGACGCGGCGATCCGTCCGCCGTCACCGGACAACACAGTCTCCACCTTGGTGCGAACGGCGTGATACTGGTCTTCCGAAATGAGTCTGCGGCCGATGCCCGATTGATTGGTGACGATGATAGGCAGGAGGCCGGCCTGAGTGAGGCGGGCTATCGCCTGCGCGGCCCCGGGCAGGGGCCGCACGAGCGCTGGGTCGGCCAAGAACCCCGGATCGTCGATGAGGGTACCGTCGCGATCCAGGAAGACCGCCGCGCCCGCGCTCATACTTCCAATGCTCGGGCCAACGCGGCGCCGACTTCGGTGAATGACTCGACGGGCAACGTGCGGGGATCGAGTACGATACAGTCGTCGACCACCCGCGGCACGATGGCCGGCGTGCCAAGACGGAGCGCGCGCGCAAAACGGGTGGCGGCTCCCGGTCCGGGATCGAGGACCACGAGGCTGGTCGGGAGTGAAGCGCCAGCGAACGCGCCGCCGCCGACCACGGACTCTCCGGGCTGGACCGTCGGGTGGAGCGATTTGGGGCATACATCCGACAGGGCAAGCGCTCGACCCTCGAGGGTGTCCGCATCGAGCGTGAGCATCCGGAGGACCGGAATCTCTCCAATGGCCGATTCAAAGTCGCGGTAGAGGGCCAGCGTGGCCTCGAGTCCGGCCAGCGTCGATTTGTCGGCACGGAGGGCGCGAGCAAGCGGATTCCTCTGGCAGCGATCGATCAACGTTTGCCGCCCGACCAGGCACCCGGCCTGCGGTCCGCCGAGTAACTTGTCACCGCTGAACATCACGAGATCGGCTCCAACGGCCACAGCATCTTGCACCCTGGGCTCGTGGTGCAACCCCCAGGGTGTGAGGTCGGCAAGAAGACCGCTTCCGACGTCGTACAGGTAAGGCAAGCCGGCCTCGTGGGCGAGTTGCGCCAAGTCGGCTGGGGCCGGAGACGAGACGAATCCTTGTTGGGCAAAATTGGATTGGTGGACGGTGAGAATCGCACCGGTGGCGTCGCTGAGCGCGTCGCGGTAGTCCCCGAGATGGGTGCGATTGGTGGTCCCGACTTCGCGAAGCCGGGCTCCGCTCTTCCTGAGGATGTCTGGAATCCGAAAGCTGCCACCGATCTCGATGAGCTCCCCCCGTGACAGGAGGACGTCGCGGCCGGCTGCGATCTCATTGAGCCCGAGGACCAGTGCCCCCGCGGCGTTATTCACAACCAGGCCCGCTTCTGCCCCACTGGCTTCAGCCAACAGGGTTCGACAGTGGGTGCTGCGGCTCCCGCGCGAGCCGCTCTCCAGATCGAACTCCAGCGTGGAATAGCCCGCGCACACCCGTGCCATGGCGTCGATCGCGCCGGGCGCCAGTGGGGCACGGCCGAGATTGGTGTGCAGCACGACTCCCGTGGCGTTGTAGACCGGGCCCAGCGAGGGGGCGGTACGGTGGAGCACCCGGCCGCGAATGTCGTCGGCCCAACTCACCGGTTCCGGACCGCCTCGGCGACGGGCCTCGTCCACCGCCTCGCGAACGGCGGCTACGACCACGCTCCTCGGCGCCGAAGCCAGCAACGGCTGGAGCGATGGTTCCCGGAGCAACCCGTCCACCGACGGGAGGCGCCGCCGAGGGTCGTCGTCGGCTGTCATGCCCCGGAATCCGGCTGGGCCGGGGGCAGGGAATCACCCGGCGGCGCCGGCGCCGGGGCGAGCGAGTCGGGCTGGGCCGGAGGAGTGGGAGGTGGTTCCGGCACTTGAAGGCCAGCCGACGCGTCGGCCGCGACGCCATTCACGTTTCGTACGCCAAGCATTTCAATCATATAGGCGCCACCCGGGATCCACGGGGTGGTTACTCGCAGCACCAGTCGATCGGACAGCGCAGGCCGCGACTCGGTGCGCCGCGGCGTCGGCGTCGGCGTGGGTGCCAGTGGCGGGCCGGCCGCGCTGTCCGCGGCTTCGAGCGTATCCACTGCTGCGAGCGTATCTACTGCTGCCAGCGTATCTACTGCTGCCAGCGTATCCACTGCCGCTTGTGCTCGGGTGACGCTGTCGTCCTCGGCCGGAGTCCGAATAGCGGTCACGCCGATCGCGGTCGAATCCGGCATCCGCCAGACCCGAGCCGCCGTCGTGTCGTAGCGCGCGGCGGGGTCCAGAAACTGGGAAAACGTGATCGTGGCGCTCAGGCTGTCGCGCACTGCGATGCTCTGCATCCGCGGACCGATCGTGTCGTGGGGGAACGTCCAGATTTCTCCCACGTCGGTCTGGCCGGGTCCCACGCGAACAGTGTCGAACGCCTCGCGCGGATCGCGCCGCTGGTTCCGATTCCCATCCAGCACGCCCACGACCACGTAGTCCCCGTCGGGCAGCGGATCGAGAACAAACGCGCCGGTTGAATCGCTGAGGCTCCGGTATGCGAGGCGGTCGGGCAGCAATTCTGCCTGCACCAGCGCCCGTGGCGCGGCCTGGCCGCGGGTCCAATCGAGCACGCGTCCCACGAGACGGTGCTGGGGCGCGGCAGCTCCGGTGGTGAAGGTGATGACCACGGACGTATCGGATCGGTTGCGTCGCAGGTCGACGATGCCCGGCAGGAGCTCGACTCGGTAGACCCGATTCGGCTGCCATCCCTCCTTCGGCTTGACCGTGATCCGGCTCCGCTTCCAGGCAACGCGTGGAACCTCGTCCGAGGGCGACAGGATGATGAGACGCTCGAGGTCTCCGGTGCCGAGCCCTTGATTCGGGCTCGTTCCCTCGGAGATGACCTCATCGAAGAGGAACTCGGCAGCGTCGTCGAAGCCGGGCAGCACTCTCAGTGAGTCTGGGCGCACGGTTACGACGCGTGGAGGTTGGAAATCGGATGGGCCGCCTGGCGGCGGCTCCATCTTGGCGCAGGCGAGGAGCAAGAGCAGGGTTGCGCCGACGGCCCGTGAGGTCATGCGCAGCCGAGCAGCCGTCGCTTCTCCGCCAGCACCGTCGACTGCTCTTGCCACGCGCTGAGTTTGCGGCGCTCGTTGTCCACCACCAGGGCCGGGGCTCGCTCGACGAACTGTGTATTGGCGAGCTTGCGGTGTTGGGTCGCAAGCAGTTTCCCGAGCCGCTCGATCTCCGTGCCCAGCCTGGCGCACTCGCGCGCGATGTCGATCGCATCGCCCAGCGGTACGAAGATGCCGTTGCCATCGGACAGTACGTCGTGCGCGCCCGGTTCGTCGGTCGGCTCCCCGAAGCTCAGGTCGGCCACCTTCGCGAGGCGTCGAATAGTCTCTCCCTCCGACTCGAACACCGGATTTCGCCACGCGAGGCGGACATGCACCTGGCGTCCCGGCTCCACGTGGTACTCCGCTCGAATGGCCCGAATCGCACCGACCAATTCCTGGACCAGTGAGAAGGCGCGTTCCGCTTCCGGATCGCCGGCCCGCGGGTCGGGCAGTGGCCATGGCGCGCGCATGATGCTCGCCCCTGCGGCGTGTCCCGGCAGCTGCTGCCACAGGGTCTCCGTAATGAACGGCATGATGGGATGGAGCAGCCGGAGCGCCACTTCAAAGGTCTTCACCACGACGGCCCGTGCAACGTCTCCACCGGGCTCGTCTCCGTAGAGCCGCGGCTTGACCTGTTCGAGGTACCAGTCGGCAAGGTCCGACCAGAGGAAGCGGTACACGGCATTGGCCGCGTCATTCAACCTGAACCGCTCGTACGCCTCCGTTGCCGTGACGACGGTGCTCTGGCATCGGGCGATGATCCACCGATCGGGCAGCGTGAGTTCCTCGGGCCGGACCACGGCTGGATCGGGCCCCGCGAGTGGCCGGGTCGGTCCGTCGATGTTGGTCAGGATGAACCGGGCGGCGTTCCAGAGCTTGTTCGCAAAATTCCGTCCCGCGGCAAAGGACGATTCGAGGTCGTCGGGATCGAGGATCAGGTCGGTGCCGACCGCCATGCCTGAGATCATCGTGAAGCGGAGCGCGTCGGCGCCGTAATGCTCGACCACCTCGAGCGGATCGATTCCATTGCCCAGCGATTTGGACATCTTGCGGTGCTGCGTGTCGCGCACGGTGCCGTGGAGATACACCGTGGAGAAGGGCACATCGCCCATGAATTCGATGCCGGCCATGACCATTCGTGCCACCCAGAAGAACAGGATCTCGGGTGCAGTCACCAGCGTGCTCCCGGGGTAGAACGCATCGAGATCGGGCGTCTCGTCCGGCCACCCCAAGCTGCTGAACGGGACGAGCCACGAGGAAAACCAGGTGTCGAGCACGTCCTCGTCCTGCCGAACGTCGCCGCCGCACGCGGAACAGGCGGTCACGTCGGTGCGGCTCACCGTCATCGTTCCGCAGGCCGGATCGGCACAGTACCACACCGGAATGCGGTGGCCCCACCACAGCTGCCGCGAGATACACCAGTCCCGGATATTTTCCATCCACTGCGCGTAATCGTCGCCGCGGCGTGCCGGTATGAATGACAGCCGGCCGTCGCGGTAGGCCTCGAGGGCGGGCTTGGCCAGCGGGGCCATCTTGACGAACCATTGCTCGGACAAGCGGGGTTCGATGACCGTGTGGCACCGGTAGCAGTGCCCAACCGCGTGCCGGTGCGGTTCGACTTTTTCGAGCAATCCGGCTGCATCGAACTCCGCCACGACACGAGCCCGGGCTTCGAAGCGATCCAGGCCGCGGAAGCGAGGCGGGGCAGCATCGCTGATGCGCGCCTCGGGGGTGAGGATGTCGATGACGGGCAGGTTGTGGCGCAGTCCGATCTCGAAATCGAGGGGATCGTGCGCCGGGGTCACTTTGACGGCGCCGGTGCCAAACGACGGGTCGACCCCGGCATCGGCTACGATGGGAACCTCGCGGTCGGCCACGGGAAGGCGCACAGTCTTGCCGATCATCGCGGCAAAGCGCTCATCGTCGGGATGCACGGCGACTGCGGTGTCTCCCAACATGGTTTCGGGGCGCGTGGTCGCGACGACCATGTGCCCGCTGCCCGATGCAAGCGGATAGCGCAGATACCAGAGGGAGCCGTCCACATCGCGCTTTTCCGCTTCCTCGTTGGACAGCGCCGTGTGGCAGCGAGGGCACCAATTGATGATGTAGTTGCCGCGGTAGATCAGGCCACGCTCGTACAGGCGCACAAAGGCTTCCCGGACCGCGCGCGACAGCTGCGGATCCAAGGTGAAGTACGTGCGGGACCAATCACAACTTGCACCGATGGCTTTGAGCTGGTCGAGAATCGTGGCCCCGGTCTCGCGAACGTGTGCCCAGACCCGGGCTTCGAACTTGGCTCGGCCGATGTCGTGGCGCGTCGTGTGGTCCTGGAGCATCAGGCGTTCCACGACGTTTTGCGTCGCGATCCCCGCGTGGTCCGTGCCCGGAAGCCACAGCACTTCCTTGCCGCGCATCCGCTCGAACCGGACCAGCACATCTTGAACGGTGTTGTTGAGGCCGTGCCCCATGTGCAAGCTGGCCGTCACGTTGGGCGGCGGCATCATGATCACGTAGCGGGGCCGTGGCGACGTCCGGTCGGCCGCAAAGAAGTGAGCCGCCGACCACCAGTGGTACAGGCTGCCTTCGATCTCGCCTGGTGCGTAGTGCGAGGCGGATCCTAAGAGCTTGCCCGCGATGCCGGGGAGCCCACCCTCGATGGTCGCACCGCGCTGGAGCGTGTGGCTCATGCGCTTTGGTCGGTAAGCCTCAGGTCGGGAATGCGGCGCTGGTCATCTTCGCCCCGGACCAGCACGCTGTTGATGAGGGTGTCGACGGCGGGCAGGCTGTGCACCAGTCGGGCGGCTCGGGTCCGGGCGGCGCGGTCGGCCACCCAGCCGGTCACTTCCACCGTGTGCGGGCCCACCGCACGGGCTGACAGGGTCGCGAACGCCGGATCTCCGGCCAACGCCGCCTGCGCCTCCGCGGTCACCTTGCCGGCCGTCGGACGTGCTGCTCGGCGCCCGCTCGGTATGCGGGACGGGCCGCGTCGGCCTCGGCGGGGTGGGGTCGGCCCAAACCACTCGCCGAGGAGGAGGCCGGCCATGAGTCCCGCCGCAAATCCTGCGATGGACCATCCGGCGGCTTGGCTCGGGCTCAGGTGCTCTTTCCGGTACACGCTTTCCTCTTACATATGATTTTGTTCTGCGGTTAAGTTAACACGGTTCTGCACCGAATTGAGAGATCGGTTTCCAGTCTGGCGTGGGGTGAACGATGGCCGAGGAAAAGGTGAGGGTGACAACGACGGAGTGGGCTCGGTGGCTGCCCGTTCTGGCCATCGTACTGATTGGGGTCGTGCTGTTCTTCTGGTTTCTTGGCTCGAGCCAGAGCGGCTCGGTCCCGGGCGCGGTGGGAGGCCGGCCGTGAGTATTCGGTTGACCCTTCCGGACGGCAGCGTTCGCGAGGTGCCGCAGGGGACGACACCGGCCGAGGTAGCCCGGCAGATTGGCGCGGGGCTCGCCAAGGCCGCGATCGCGGCGCGAGTCAATGGGACGGTGTGGGACCTCCATCGGCCACTCGAGGGAGATGCGGAGTTTGCCATCCTCACGGATCGTGATCCCGCTGCCCTCGAGGTGCTGCGTCACTCCTCGGCCCACATTCTGGCCACCGCGGTTCGCGAGATCTTTCCGGAGGCCGGCATCGGGTTCGGACCGCCGATCGAGGACGGCTTCTACTACGACTTCGACGTTCCGCGTCCCTTCACGCCGGAGGATCTCGCCGAAATCGAATCACGCATGCGTGGGGTGGTCGCGCGCGACGACACCTTCCTGCGGGAAGTCGTCGATCGGGAGACGGCCAACGCCCGATTCGCAGACGACGCCCTGAAACTGGAGCGGATCGAAGAACTCGGGGACGACGAGGTGATCTCGATCTATACCGATGGCCCGTTCACGGATCTGTGCCGCGGCCCGCACATCCCGAGTACCGGCCGAGTCAAGCATTTCAAGCTGCTGCACGCCGCCGCCGCATACTGGCGCGGTGATGAGCGCCGCCAGTCGCTCCAGCGCATCTACGGGACGGCGTGGTTCACCAAGGAGGATCTGGAGGGCTATCTCCACCGCTTGGAGGAGGCCAAGAAACGGGACCACCGGGTGCTCGGGCGTCAGCTCGACCTGTATTCGATCCAGGAAGAGGTTGGCCCGGGGCTCGTGTTCTGGCACCCCAAGGGAGCAATGGTGAAGTGGTTGCTGTCGCGCGCGGTTGAGGATGACAACCTCGCGGCGGGCTATGAGCTCGTATACACGCCCAACATCACACGCGAGGATCTGTTCCGGATCTCCGGCCATCTGCCGCTCTACGAGGCCCAGCAGTATCCGGCCATGGGGGCCGGGCACGAAGAAGCCGAGCATGTGCACTATCGGGTCAAGCCCATGAACTGCCCCATGCACACGCTCATTTACGCGTCGAAGCAGCGGAGCTACCGCGATCTGCCCGTGCGGCTGTCGGAAGTGGCCAACGTGTATCGCAACGAGCGGTCGGGAACGTTGCACGGGCTCTTGCGCGTGCGGGGCCTGTGCATGGACGATGCCCACATTTTCTGCACGCCGGAGCAGGCGGAAGATGAAATCTTCCTCTGTCTCGACCAGGTCGACCGCATGATCCGGCGCACGTTCGGGTTCACCCTCGATTTCGAGGTGTCGACTCGGCCGGAAGAAAAGTTGGGTGAGGACGCCGCATGGGACCAGGCGGAAGCCATCCTGAAGCGCGCGCTCGAGCGCAAGGAGATCCCCTATACGATCGACGAAGGCGGCGGTGCGTTCTACGGCCCCAAAATCGATATCAAGTTCCTGGACGCCATCGGCCGTGCCTGGCAGGGGCCGACCATCCAGCTGGACTTCCAGCTCCCCGAACGGTTCGAGCTGGAGTACATCGGATCCGATAATCAGCCCCACCGGCCCATCATGATCCACCGCGCGATCTACGGCACGCTCGAGCGGTTCATTGGAACCCTGATCGAGCACTTCGCCGGGGCATTTCCGGTCTGGCTCGCGCCGGAACAAGTGCGGGTGATCCCCATTTCGGATGGTCAGGCAGACGGCGCTCGGCGCGTGTCGGAGGCGCTGCGTGCCGCCGGCCTCCGGGTGTATCTGGACGACCGGCCGGAGACGTTGAATTACCGCATTCGCGAGGGTGAAGTCGCCAAGGTCCCCTACATGGCGGTCATCGGCCAGCGGGAGATGGATGCCGGCAGCGTGGCCGTGCGGGTCCGGGGTGCCGGGAAGAAGCAGGAAATCATCGCGCTCGACGCCTTCGTCGCCCGGGTGACGGACCAGGTCCGCTCCCGCGCCTTGGAGCCCTAGCGAGCGCCTCGGGCCTTGCTTGAACCGAGCCCCGGAGCGGGCTACCATTCAGGGCCTGCCGTCCCCCCGGGCGGGCTGTTCCCAGACCCAGCACATAGTGAACCCGGTGGAAGGCAGGTCCCCGTGAGCGACGCGACAACAGCGGTTCTCCTGGCTGCCGTTCGGACCCCAGTGGGACGATACCTGGGCGGCCTCTCCTCATTCAGCGCACCCCAACTCGGCAGCATGGTCATTCGGGAGGCAGTGGCCCGGGCCGGCCTCGACGGCTCGGTCATCGACGAGGTCATCATGGGCCACGTGCTGCAAGGCGGCAGCGGTCAGGCCCCCGCACGGCAGGCCATGATTCACGCCGGCCTGCCGGGCACCATCCCGGCACTCACGATCAACAAGGTCTGCGGGTCCGGACTCAAGGCCGTGATGCTGGCCGCGCAGGCCATCCGCGCGGGCGACGCGCAATGCATCGTCGCGGGAGGGCAAGAGGCCATGTCGGCCTCGCCCCACTACCTCTACGGCATGCGTGGCGGCATCAAGGCCGGCAATCAGACCCTCGTGGATGGGATGATCCATGATGGGCTGTGGGATTCCTTTGGCGACAACCACATGGGGTCCTACGCCGAGTACACCGCCCGCAAGGCCTCGATCAGCCGCGCCGACCAGGATGAGTTCGCCTACCACAGCCATCGCAAAGCCATTGCCGCGATGGAAGCGGGGAAGTTCGAGGCGGAAATCCTTCCAGTGGAAATTGCAGGCAAGAAGGGCACCACGGTGGTGTCCGCGGATGAAAGCCCGCGCAAAGAGACGTCGATCGAGGCGCTGGCCAAGCTCAAGCCGGCCTTTGAGAAGGACGGCACGGTCACGCCGGGTAACGCGCCGGGTCTGAACGACGGAGCCAGCGCCCTGGTCGTGACCTCGCTTGCATTTGCGAAGGCGCACGGTCTGACTCCGCTGGCTACAGTGACCGGATACGCGACCGGCGGCGGGGAACCAAAGGAGCTCTTCTTCGCGCCGATCGAGGCCGTGAAGAACCTGATGGCGAAGTCGAAGACCACGATTTCGGATTACGACCTGATCGAAGCCAACGAGGCGTTCGCCGTGCAGGCGCTGGCCGACGGCCGCGCGCTGGGATGGGATTGGGACCGGGTGAATGTGCACGGCGGCGCGGTTGCCCTGGGCCATCCCATCGGGGCGAGCGGCGCGCGCGTGCTTACCACTCTGTTGTACGCCATGCAGGACCGGGGCGCCGCGACGGGCCTGGCCACCTTGTGTCTCGGTGGCGGCAACGCAGTTGCCTTGAGCGTTCAGCGATCTTAACCGACCGAGGAGTCGATGGCATACCTGGAAAGCGCTAGTCACACGGCCGGTCGGACACCGGCTCTCACGCTACGGTGGGGCCTCGCCCTGGTCGTGGCGGCAGTGGTGGTGGCCCTGGCCGCTCGCATCGCGGTGCCGGTGCCCGGAACGCCGGTCCCGATGGCGCTGTCGCCGCTCGCGGTCCTAGTCGTCGGTGGTATCCTCGGCGCGCGCGGCGGGGCCGGCGCGCTGGCCGGCTACGTTGGGGCGGGCGCGACCGGTCTGCCCGTGTTCGCGGCCGGCGGCGGAGCGGCCTATCTCCTCGGACCTACCGGAGGGTATGTGCTTGCGTTCCCGATTGCCGCGGCAATCGTTGGGGCCCTCGCCGCGCCAGGCCGATTGGGGCGCTCGACCCTTGCGGCGGCTGCCGGGATGGCCGTGATCCACCTGGGCGGCATCGCCCAACTGACGATCCTCGGCGGCGATGTGGCCCAGGCGTGGCGCTGGGGTTCACTACCGTTTCTTCTCGGAGATGTGCTCAAGATCGCGATCGCGGGCGTCCTCATCGCTCGGGTGATGCCTTCGGTCCGCTCGTATCTCGCCGCTCGGTGAGGAGCTGTCCGTGGCGACCAACCAGGCGCACCCCGTGAAGGCGCTTGCGTGGGCGGTGGGGTTTCTGGTGGTCGCCTTCGTGCTTGCGATGGCCCTGGCGGGGCTCAGCGCCGCCGCGATGATTGGCGGACTCCAGTCCGGGTCTGAATGGCTTCGGGTCTCGGGCCCCGCGCAGATCCTGCTGCAGGGCATTTCGTTGACCGCGGGCGCGCTCCTGGCCACGTACGTGATCGGGGTCAGGGTCCTCGGCATGGATCTCGAGACGCTGCGGTGGCGGGGCGCCGATTGGAGTGCGCGGCCCGTGCGGTGGGGGCTCGCGTTAGGGGTAGCCGCCGCGGCCCTGACGGTGCTGCTTTCGGTCGCGGTGGGACGCGCACGGTGGGTCGATGACGGCGGGACGCTCATGCAGTTCATGACGCGCGCGATCGAGACGCTCGTGGTGCTCGCTCCCGCCGCGTTGAGCGAGGAGCTCATCTTCCGCGGCGTGCCGCTCGTCCTGGCGTCGAAGCTCTTCGGACGCGCGCCGGCCGTGATCCTGATGGCGATTATCTTCGGCTTGGCCCACGCCCTCAACCCAAACGTCACTCCCCAAGGGGTGGCCAACGTGGTGCTGGCCGGTCTGTTTCTGGGCACGGCCTTTTATTGTCCCGGCGGGCTCTGGACTGCGTTCGCAGCCCACCTCGGGTGGAATGTTACCTTAGCCGTGTCTGGGGCGGCGGTGAGCGGAGTGCCGTTCGACATTCCTGCGGTAGACTTCCACCCGGGAGGGCCGGGCTGGCTCACCGGCGGCAGCTTCGGACCGGAAGGCGGGTTGCTGGCGACCCTCGCCCTCGGGGCGGGGACGCTGATTGCGGTCCGCTGGGCACGAAAGGACACGGTATGACACGGGCAGCGGTGGTAGGGGCCGGCACAATGGGGAATGGCATCGCTCATGTCTTCGCGCTGAGCGGATGGGACGTGCAGCTGGTGGACGTTGACCAAGGCGCGCTCGACGCTGCAATCGCCACGATACGGAAGAACCTGGACCGGCAAGTGCAGAAGGGGAAGGTGGCCGCGGAGGATGCAAAAGCGGCCCTCGGCCGGATCAGTCCTTCGCTCGAGATCGGCGCGGTCGCGGGAAGCGCCATCGTGATCGAGGCGGCGAGCGAGAATCCGGACGTCAAATTCTCGCTCTTTTCGTCCATGGATGCCCACGCAGGACCGGACGCGGTGCTGGCGACGAATACCAGCTCCATTTCGATCACCGAGATCGCGGCGCATACGCATCGCCCCGACAAAGTGATCGGCATGCATTTCATGAACCCCGTGCCGGTCATGCAGTTGGTGGAGGTGATTCGAGGTCACGCAACCAGCGATGCCACCGCCGCGCGGGTGATGGACTTGGCGCGCGACCTGGGCAAGACGCCGGTCGAGGTCAACGACTATCCAGGCTTCGTGTCGAACCGTGTGTTGATGCCTATGATCAACGAAGCGGTGTACTGTGTAATGGAAGGCGTTGCAGCACCGGAAGCGGTAGACACGGTGATGAAGCTTGGCATGGCCCATCCCATGGGGCCACTTGCATTGGCAGACCTGATCGGTCTCGATGTGTGCCTCGCGATTCTCGAGGTCTTACACCGTGGGCTGGGAGACGACAAGTATCGACCGTGCCCGTTGCTTCGGCGGATGGTGGCGGCCGGTGCGATCGGGCGAAAGAGTGGCCGCGGCTTTTACGAATACACGGCAACCGGCTGACACAGGGAGCATACACCGTTATGGACATGTTCGAATCCATCCAGGCCCGGAACCATGAACAGGTTGTGTTCTGCTACGAACCGTCCTGCGACTACAAGGGCATCATAGCCATCCATGACACGACGCTCGGGCCCGCGCTCGGCGGCACCCGGTTCTGGAACTACAAGAGCACCGATGAAGCGCTGGTCGACGTCCTTCGGTTGTCGCGAGGGATGACCTATAAGGCCGCCGTCGCCGGGCTGTCGTTGGGCGGGGGCAAAGCCGTGATCATCGGCGACAACAAGCGCAACGACCGAGAGGCGCTGTTCCGGACCCACGGCCGCTTCGTCGAATCGCTGGGCGGCCGCTATATCACGGCGGAGGATGTCGGTACGAGCCCGGCCGATATGGACTTCGTGCATTTCGAGACGAATCACGTGACCGGTCTTCAAGGCCTCTCGGGCGATCCTTCCCCGGTCACGGCCTACGGCGTCTATGTCGGAATCAAGGCCGCTGCCAAGAAACACTGGGGATCGGACAGCCTCGCCAAGCGCGTGGTCGCCATCCAAGGGTGCGGCAACGTCGGACGGTGGCTGGCGTCCTACCTTCACGAAGAGGGAACGAAGCTCATCGTGAGCGATGTCGATGACAGCAAGGTCAAACGGCTGGTCGATGCGACCGGGGCAACCGCGGTTGCCCCCGAGGCAATTTACGATCAGCAAGCCGATGTCTTTGCTCCCTGCGCACTTGGCGCCATCGTCAACGACAACACGATTCCCCGGTTCAAAGTCGAGATCATCGCGGGCGGTGCCAACAACCAGCTGGCCGAGGCGCGGCACGGCGCCGAGCTGGAGGCGCGGAACATCTCCTATGCCCCGGACTATGTGATCAACGGTGGCGGGTTGATCAATGTATGGGGAGAGATCAATAAGTGGTCCTCGGAGCGATCGAAAAAGAAGGCTGCCGAGATCTACGACGCGATCCTGAAGATCTTTGCGATCGCGGAGCGGGAAGGTATCCCGTCTAATGAGGCGGCCGATCGCTGGCGGAGGAGCGCGTCCTCGCGGTCCGGGCCATGTCGAAGATGTGGCTGCCCCGCGCGCGACGATAACAGCACCGTAGTCGTATATTGCCATCCATGGGCGAGACGATTCCAATTGGTGCGGATCATGCCGGGTACGCGCTCAAGACGAGGCTCCTGGCCGAGCTCCGGACTTTGGGGTTCGAGCCGCTCGATCTCGGCGTCTACAACGCCGACGCGGCCGATTACCCGGAGTTCGCTCATGCGGTCGCAAGCCGAGTAGAACGGGGAGAGGCCAAGCGGGGGGTCCTCCTCTGCGGGACCGGGCTCGGGATGTCCTACGCGGCCAACCGCCACCACGGGGTTCGCGCTGCGGTCACATGGAATGCGGACATTGCCAGGCTGGCCCGCCAGCACAATGATGCCAACGTCCTGATCCTGCCGGCCCGGTTCGTCAGCGAGGAGGAAGGGGTGGAGATCTTGCACGCATGGCTAACAACGCCGTTTGAAGGCGGCAGACACGAGCGCCGCGTGCGCGAGATTGATCAGGAGTGAGCTGAGCCATGACCCTTGACCACAGCGCTCCCTTGAGGGATGTCGATCCCGACATCGCCGATTTGATCGAGCGCGAGCTTCGGCGGGAGCAAGAAGGCCTGGAGCTGATCGCCAGCGAGAACTTCGCCAGCCGGGCCGTGCTCGAAGCCTCGGGCACTCTCCTCACCAACAAGTACGCCGAGGGATACCCCTCGAAGCGCTACTATGGCGGCTGCGAGATCGTCGATCAGATCGAGCAGCTGGCCATCGATCGGGTGAAGCGACTCTTCGGCGCCGAGCATGCGAATGTGCAACCCCACTCGGGCGCGCAGGCCAACTTCGCCGCCTTCATGGCCCTCATCGAGCCCGGCGAGTTGCTCCTGGCCATGTCGCTGCCGCATGGGGGGCACTTGTCTCACGGGCATCCCGTCAACCACAGCGGCAAAATCTGGCGCGCGGTCCATTATGGGGTGAACACGGCTACCGGTCGGATCGACTACGACCAGGTGCGAGATCTGGCCCGGCGCGAGCGGCCGCGGTTGATCGTCGCCGGGGGCAGCGCCTATTCGCGCATCATCGATTTCGAGGTGTTCCGGGAAATCGCGGATGAAATAGAGGCGGTCCTGCTAGTCGACATGGCCCACTTCTCCGGACTCGTGGCCGGCGGTGCTCACCCGTCTCCCATTCCCCATGCCGAAGTGGTCACCAGCACGACGCACAAGACACTGCGCGGCCCTCGGTCCGGCATCATTCTCTGCCGGAAGGAATTTGCCAAGGCCATCGACCGATCGGTGTTTCCGGGCACACAGGGCGGCCCGATGCAGCACGTCATTGCCGCCAAGGCGGTGGCGTTTGCCGAGGCACTGACCTCCGACTTCCAGGCGTATGCCCGGGCGGTCGTGGACAACGCCCAGAAACTCGCGGCCGAGCTGGCCGGCCGCGGCTACGTGATCGTGTCGGGCGGGACCGACACCCACCTCATGTTGGTCGACCTGCGCCCGAAGGGGCTGACCGGAAAAGACGCGGAGGCCATCCTCGGTCGAGCAGCGATCACCGTCAACAAGAACACCATTCCCGACGATCCTCAGTCCCCGTTTGTTACCAGCGGAATCAGGCTCGGCACCCCGGCGCTGACCACGCGCGGAATGGGGACCGATGAAATGGTTCGCGTTGCGGACCTGATCGATCGGGCGTTGACCACTCCAGATGACGCCCAGATCGCCCAGGTGCTGGACGAAGTGCATGCGCTCACCGCGGCATTCCCGCTCTACCGCAATCGCGTCGAGGCCATCGCTTGACCTCAGTGGCCACAGCGCCCTAGCTTCGCTGCAAGTACGTCGCTTCCCATGGAGGTCCTGTGATAGGTTTGCAATTGGCCGACGACATCCTGACCCAGATACGTGAGCGGGGTGGTCGCTTCCATGAGCAGGCCTATCTCTTCATGCTCGAGGCGATCGAATATCTCCAGCACCAGCTGCCCGCTCGGCGCCACGTGAGCGGGACCGAGCTGTCCTGGGCCTGCCGGGACTACGCCTTGGAACAATTCGGGTTGCTGGCCCCCCACGTGTTGGAATACTGGGGCGTCGACAAGACGGTAGATTTTGGTGAAATCGTGTTTACCCTCGTCGAGGTCGGTCTCCTAGTCACACAGCCGGGAGATCAAATCGATGACTTCGCTGATGTGTACCAGTTCGACGAGGCGTTCCGCTCGGCTCACGTCTGGCAGCAAGTGCCGCGGGGTTGAGCGCCAGCATCGGTTTGGATCCGGGAGGAGGCATGGAGGGACGAGACTGGCCGGCGTGCCAGAAATGCTCGAACGGTAGGTTGATTCCCCTGTCGGATTATGGTCGCGATGGGGCACCGATCACCTACAAGGCGTGGGTCTGTACCAATCCGGACTGCGGGTTCAACCTCCGAATCGATAACGGCGAGATTTCCCTCGGCCGAGTCATCGGACAGAGTTACAAGTAGCTCGATGGTGACCCGCCGGCGTATGGCCGGCCGGACCACCATGAGCCCGATCACCCAGGCGCCAATCGATGCTCGCCATTCCCGTTCTGTCACCCGCGGAGTCCGCTGCCTGGGACAGTGACGCCGAACGCGCCGGCATCGAACCCGTCACCCTCATGGAATGCGCAGGTCGAGCCGCCGCCGCCGTTCTCGGCGCACGGTTCGGCCCGATCATGGCCGGCGGGGTCATCGTGGCTGCCGGCACCGGAAACAACGGCGGTGACGGCTGGGTCGTCGCCCGGGCGCTCCATCGCGTTGGGATCCCGGTGTGGGTGGCGCCGCTGGCAGGGCAGGGATCCGAACTCCAGACTCGAATGGCAGGCTTGGCCCGCGCCGAGGGAGTAAGGGTCGTCGATCCCCTCGGTCCCTGGCCCGGGGTCGGGCTCGCCATCGATGCCATCCTCGGAACCGGAGCCAAGGGAAGCCCACGTCCACCCGCGGCCGACCTGGCTGCGCGACTCCACGACCTGAACGTGCCGATCGTGGCCCTCGATGGCCCAACCGGTGTCGATCTTGCCAACGGCACGACCCACGGGCGCGCCGGCGCTGACCTGTCGATCACCTTCGGCGGACTCAGGCGCGGGCATGCACTTGCCAGGGATCAGGTGGGCGCGGTCGTCGTGGTGGACATCGGTCACCCACCGTCACGTGCAGAATGGCCCACGGTGATGACCGACCGCGTCGCGGCCCGCCTGCTGCCGCGTCTCGAAGCCAAGGCACACAAGGGAACCCGCGGTCGAATCGTGGTGATCGGTGGCGCGGAGGGTATGTCCGGCGCGCTTCGCATGGCCGGACGGGCAGCCTTCGCGGGCGGAGCAGGATTGGTTCACGTCGTCGCTCCGGATGCCACCATTCAAATCGTGCGGGCGGCGGACCCGGATCTGCAGACGTTGGTTCACGACTTCGACGGTCAGCCCGGCGAAGCGCTCCTCTCCGTGGTCCAGGACGCGAACGCCGTTGTGGTCGGCCCCGGGCTCGGTCGAGCGCCGGGCCGCCGCGAATTCCTCCTGCCAATCCTCGATGCCGCGTCCGCCGCCGTGATCGATGCGGACGCCTTGATGGCCTTCGCAGGAGCGCTGCCCGAGCTCCGTCGTGCGAGCAACGGGAAGCACTTCGTGCTCACTCCCCACCCGGGAGAGTTCCGGACGGTCTTTCCCGAATTGGCGCCCGAAATGGAGGTAGATCCCTGGGCGGCGGCCACCAAGGCCGCCCGAAGCGTCAATGCCACTGTGCTCCTCAAGGGCGTGCCCACAGTGGTGGCCCGGGAAGGCACCTCGGTCGAGACGATCGTGGCCGGGAATCCAGGCCTGGCCACTGGCGGGAGCGGTGACGTGCTGGCCGGCCTCATCGCGACCTTCCTCGCTCAGGGACTGGAGCCCCACCACGCCGGGGCACTCGGAGCCCAAGTACTCGGGCGGAGCGCTGATCTTGCGGCCAGGAGCCAAACCGCTCGAGCGCTTCGGCCGCTCGACGTGATCGCCGCCGTGCCGGGAGTCTGGCGTGCCTGGCGCCAGGCCCAAGAATCCGTGTCGATGGCTCCCGTGCTGTTCGAGCTCGAGCGGCCGGAGCAGACTTAGCGTGGCCCGAGCCGTTCTCATCTTCGGATTGTTCCTCGCTCCCTTCGTGCGTGGCACGGCGCAGCAGGGGCTGCCGCGGCTCTGGTCGGTGGACGACCGCGTGATCCTGAGCGACTTCAGCACCATCACGTCGGTCGCGGCCGGTCCCGATCGTGTCGTCGTCACCTCGCCCACGTCGCTGGTCATTTGGGAACCGCTCATGCGACGGTGGAAAGGGCCATTCGACCCGCCGGACCCGTCCTACCTCAGCGGGGTTTTCGCGTCCCTCCTCGACCCCATCGATTACTCGGTCTGGCTGGCAAGCCAAAACGGATGGACCCGCTACGACACCAACATCGACGCATGGGATCGCGGTCTCATCCCCGCCCGGGTGCTGACCATCGCATTCGATCGCGCCAATCCCGGACGCGGGCTTTTCTTCAGAACGTCTGGCGGATGGTTCGAGGTGATGCGTGGAAGCATGATCGCCTCACCGAATTCTGGGCCACTCGACCCCGAGGTTCCCAAGACCGTGCAGGATGTCCTGCGGGAGAACCCGTGGTTCGAGGCCAATCAGGCCGCCGTCTTGCGAACGGCACGGTTGGGAACGGCACGATTCACGGTGGCCGCGCGATCCTTCGACCGGCAAGGCTGGTACCTCGGCACCTCGGGGGCCGGGTTGCTCTACGCAGAGGAAGGGACGGCAATCCCGACGCCGCTTTCGTTCGGCTTGCCCAGCGAACGAGTCGGTGCTGTGTTTGACGGGCCGGGCGGAGTGTGGGTCGCCACCGATCGTACGGTCTCGTCCGAGGCGACCATCACCTTTGTCGATCGACGCCTCACCGAGTTCAAACCGCTCGACGAATCGGCGGTGTTTGGCGTGCGCTTCAACCAAGCAACTCACATGGTGGGACGCGACGCCTTTCTCTGGGTTGCGAGCGATCTCGGCGTTGTCCGGGTTGGCACCGATGGTCGTACGGCTGATGTGTTCGACGAAAGCCGCGGCATTCCCGATCGGCGCATCTTGTCCCTCGCGGCCCGGCGCGGGACGATCGCAGTCGGCACCGCACGAGGTCTCGCGGTCATTACCGACTCGCTCGAGGTCCGGCGGGTAGCGCCTGACTTCGCGGGCAGAGCCTTCGCCGTTGCCATTGGGGGCGACACGCTATGGGTTGGGACCGGTCTCGGGATGTTCCTGGCACTGCCGGAGTCTCCGGATCTGGAGCGGCCTGTGGGGCTCGGGCCCGAGCCGAGCCTGCGCCAGCCTGTCGTGGACCTCGATTGGCTCGCCGACACGCTCGTTGCGCTGACCCCGGATCACCTCATGTGGCGCGACCCCATCACGGGCATCTGGACTCTGGGTCCGCTGCTTTCGCCTCAGTTGGGAAGGCTCAGAACCCTGCTTCCAGATCGTGGTGGCATGTGGGTCGCCGGCGACCGCGGCGTGGGCGCTGCCACGCTCGCGACGCCGTCTCCACGGACACTCCTGGTGGGTCGCGACCTTCCCGGCGAGGTGACCGATCTTGCGGTTGACGATGAGTTTCTGTGGGTGGCTACGGTGCGGGGCCTGGTGCGGTGGCGACTGGAGGCGGTGCGGCCGTGAGGCACTTTGCCCTCGGACCCGGCTCTGAATTCGATCACATTCGCGCCATCGTCGGTCTCCTGGGTGATCGAGCGGGTCAATCGGGTGACGACTGCGCCGTCGTACGCCGACCCGATGGTTTCCTGGTGCTCAGCACCGACCTTTCGATCGAGCGGTATCATTTCCAGCGTGAGTGGCTCAGTTTCGAGGAGATCGGGTGGCGCGCCGCCGCGAGTGGTCTGTCAGACCTGGCCGCGGAAGGCGCCGAGCCTCTTGGATTGTTGGCAAGCGTAGCCGTGCCGAAGGGCGAGGCGGGGGCGACGGAGCGGATCATGGCAGGCGTAGGCGCGCTCGCGGCTGATGCCGGCACCATGGTGCTGGGAGGCGACCTGAGCGCCGGCCCCGCTATCATCGTCGACGTCGTGGCGGTCGGGCACACCACACGCCCCATCACGCGAGCGGGTGCCAAGCCTGGTGACGGGCTGTGGGTGACCGGCACGCTCGGCGGGGCCCGTGCGGCCCTCGATGCGTGGCGTGACGGGAGGGAGCCTGTGCCGGTTGCGCGGGAGCGATTTGCCCGGCCCGTGCCCCGCCTGGCTTCCGGCCGGTGGCTCGCGGCGCACGGCGCCCGAGCGATGATCGATCTGAGCGATGGGCTGGTGGGAGACGCGAGGCACGTGGCGGCAGCGTCCGAGGTGGGGCTCCGCATCCACCTCGAGCAGATCCCGGTCGATTCGTCGGTGGTCGCCGAGGTGGTCGAGCGGGGCGCACAGGCCCAATGCTATGCGGCCGAGGGCGGTGAGGACTACGAGCTGTTGGTGGCCTTGCCGCCGGAGTTCGGCGCGGCGGAAGCGCACGAGTGTCAGCGTGAATGCGGGGCCGTGCTCACTCGAATCGGAGACGTCGTCACGGGCGGAGCAGTGCGGTGCACGCTCGCGGGCGTGCCGCAGAAGCTCGATGGCTTCGATCACTTTGGCTGACCGAGACCTCTCGGCGTGGACTCGCGTCCGTTGACCCCTTCGGAGTGGCTCACTAGCTTGCCCCGCGGCATCGCCCGGCAGGCACCGTTCCCACCTTTATCCCGACGATGAGAGCATGAGCACCATCATTGAAGTGCATGCGCGTGAGATCCTGGACAGTCGCGGTAATCCTACTGTTGAAACCGAGGTCGTTCTGGCCAGTGGCGCTCGCGGACGGGCTGCCGTGCCGAGCGGTGCATCGACCGGCGACCATGAGGCGGTGGAACTGCGCGATGGCGACGAGGCACGGTATGGCGGGAAGGGCGTTCACATTGCCGTGACGAACGTGAATGAGGTTCTTGGCCCCCGCCTCGAGGGGATGCTTGCGACGGATCAGATCGCGATCGATGCCGAGATGGTGGAGGCGGACGGCACGCCCAACAAAGGCAAGCTGGGCGCGAATGCGATCCTCAGCGTATCGCTGGCGGTGGCGCGCGCGGCCGCGGCCGATTGTGACATGCCGCTCTACCGCTACCTCGGCGGGCCCATGGCGCACATCCTGCCGGTGCCGCTCATGAACATCCTGAACGGCGGAGCCCACGCAGACAACAACGTGGACGCCCAGGAGTTCATGATCGTCCCGCTCGGAGCCGACACCTTCGCCACGGGCCTCCAGATTGGCGTCGAGGTGTTCCATGCCCTCAAGAAGGTCCTGCGAGGCAGGAAACTATCAACCGCAGTCGGGGATGAGGGCGGGTTTGCTCCGATGCTCCCGTCGAACGAGGCCGCGCTCGATGCCGTCATGGAGGCCATCGCGCTCGCGGGATACCAAGCCGGCACTGATGTCGCCATCGCGCTGGACGTTGCCGCCTCAGAACTCTATCGGGACGGGTCCTACGTATTCCACAAGGGCGACGGGACCCGCCGGTCCTCGGCGGAGATGGTCGATCTCTACACGTCATGGGTGGATACCTATCCGATTGTGTCCATCGAGGACGGCCTGGCCGAGGATGATTGGGACGGCTGGGCTATCCTCACCGAACGGCTCGGCGACCGCGTCCAGTTGGTGGGAGACGATCTGTTCTGCACCAATGTCGAGCGGCTGGGTGACGGCATCGAGCGCGGGATCGCGAATTCCATTCTGATCAAGGTGAACCAAATCGGGACACTGACGGAAACGCTGCAGTGTATCGAACTCGCCAAGGCCAGCGCCTACGGTGCGGTCATCTCACACCGGTCGGGCGAGACAGAGGATACCTTCATCGCCGATCTCGCCGTCGCCACGAGTGTCGGACAGATCAAGACCGGCAGCGCGAGTCGGACCGACCGAGTCGCGAAGTACAATCAACTGCTTCGCATCGCGGAGGAGTTGGACGACGTCGGTCACTACCCGGGACGGAGCCTCTTCCGCCTATGAGCCGGGCGCGCGTCATCGGTCTCGGTGCCGTCGTTGTCGGGCTGGTCTTCGCCGTGCAGGGAGGGGAATACAGCACGCGAGCCTGGCTCAGACTTCGTGCGCAAGTGGCCGAGGAGCGGGCCGCCGTCGACTCGCTCACCCGGGCCGTCGACTCCCTCGATGCGTTGGCGCGTGCGGTCGATACCGACCCCCGAACCCAAGAGCGCATTGCCCGTGAATCGTTCGGCCTAATCCGTGACGGGGAATACCTGATCCGCCTACCCGCGGAGCCCGCCGGTCCTTGACGCCGGCGCCGCGCCTGGGGTAGGATGTGGCGCTCGGCAGGGTAGCTCAGGTGGTTAGAGCGCAGCACTCATAATGCTGAGGTCGCGGGTTCGAGTCCCGCCCCTGCTACTCCTGAGTTCCGATTCACCCCGCCTGACCGAATCCCTTCCTCGCAGAATTCCGTGGCGCGCTATATTAGCTACCCGCGCGGGCCGGAGGGCTGTCCCGAGCCCGCCGCCAGTCGCATAGGAACCGTGAGCCCGTGAATCTCCGAGCGACGTGAAGAAATGGTAGGCGCACCGGCGAGCGGAGCAGACCTCACATCACTAGGGTGGTGCAGAATATGACTGCGAGCAAACACAAAGCAGGCCGGGCCTCGTCCCAGGCCCCGAGTCGTCGCTCCGAGTCTGATGAGGACGGGGCAGGCGGGAACATCGATAAGATCCGGGACATCATTTTCGGCAGCCAGATGCAGGAGTACGACCGGCGTTTCCGTGCGCTGGAGGACCGGCTCCTTAAGGCCTCAGCCGATCTCAGGACAGACCTCGACAAACGGGTGTCCACGCTCGAGTCCTACTTCCGGAAGGAACTCGAATCGCTCGGGGCGAGCCTCAAGACCGAACAGCAGAGCCGGGCGTCGTCCCTGGAAGAAGCTGTGGCCAAACTCGCCGAGCTGCGAAAACACGCCATGCAGCAGCTCACGACCGTCGCCAACGAGGCCGCTGAGCGCGATCGAGACTTGCGCGGCCAGCTCGAGGAGCGCGCACAATCGTTGAGCCGAGAGATTCAGGACAAAGTGTCGGCCCTCACCCTGGAGCTCAAACGTGAGGCGGATGAGCTGAGGCAGGGCAAGACCGATCGGACCGGGTTGGCAGCGCTCCTGAGTGAGATGGCGCTCCGGCTCGCGGAGGAGGCTCCACCCAAGGATCATGGGCGAAAGAAAGGCTGACACCTTGACCGACGGGCGTGAGATTCCCGATCCAGAGGGGGACGGCGACAACGGAGCGTTCGGAGAGGCGCGACGGCTGGAGGAGCTGAGAACACTCCTCCGCGGCCCCGACTGGGACAAGGTGGTCGAGCTCCGCGAGCGGCTCAGCGATCCGGAGAAGTACGCGGAGGATGTCGGGCGCGCCTTGCCGTCCGCCGTGACCCTGAGTCGAGGCCAGGATCAGCGCCTCGAGCAATCCCTGAGTCCGATCGTGGCGGAGTCGTTCAAGGACACGGTCCGTCGCGATCCGCGTACCTTCGCCGACGCCATCTTTCCCGTCATCGGGCCCGCGATCCGGAAATACATCGCGAACGCGCTCGCCGGAATCGTCCAGTCGATCAACCAGGGCCTGAACAACACCTTCACCCCCCGAGGCCTCCGGTGGCGCTGGGAAGCCTTCCGCACCGGCACGTCGTTCGGAGAGATCGCCCTCCGACACAGCCTGGTCTACCGGGTGGAGCAGGTGTACCTGATTCACAAGGAGACCAGTCTCCTGCTCGAGCATGTGGTCGCGGAGAACATCGAAGCCCAATCGCCGGACATGGTGGCCGCGATGCTCACGGTCATCCAGGACTATTTCAAGGATTCGTTCCACGCGGCTCCGGGTGAAACATTCGATGCGCTGAGCGTGGGCGATGTCAGCGTGTGGGTCGAAGTAGGCCCAGAGGCGATCTTGGCGGCTGTCATCCGTGGCCAGGCCCCGGTAGGGTTGCGCGAGGAATTCGAGGCGGCGCTGGAAGACATCCACGCCACTCACCGCGTGCCCCTGGAGTCCTTCGACGGCGATGCGGGCGCCTTTGCAACCGCTCGCCCGCGCCTCGAGGAGTGCCTTCATTCCAAGCTCGCCGAGCCGGTCGCACGGCCGCCCTGGTTTGCGCTTGCCCTCATCTCGGTGGTGGTGCTCCTCGTTGCCTGGTGGGCCATTCCCCGGATCATCGAGAGCCGTCGGTGGCATGCCTATCAGGTTCGGCTCCAAGACGAGCCGGGAGTCGTTGTCACTCAGGTCGGGCAGCGCGACGGGAAGCGGTATGTCGCCGGGTTGCGTGATGCCTTGGCACCCGATCCTCAGATGTTCCTCGACACGGTTGGGCTCGACCCCGAGCGGGTAGAGAGCCGGTGGGATCCCTACATTTCGCTCCTGCCCGACCTCATCCTGCGCCGCGCGCGGGCCAGCCTCGATCCGCCCGCCGGGTTGGATCTTTCCTTGCGCGATGGGGTCCTCATCGCGACCGGGTCGGCTCCGACGGACTGGATCGACCGGGCGCGCCACGTTGCGCCGACCATTCCGGGGGTGGTCGGATTCGAGGTTTCGGATCAGGTGCTGAGCGGCCTCGCGGCCGAAATCCAACGTCGGTCGGTACTCTTTGCGGTTGGCAGTGACACCCCGAATATTCCGGAAGCCGTCGAGGAGATCGCCGGTCAGGTGAGAGCGCTGGACGTGGCGGCGCGGGCCCGGGGCCGGAGCGTGACCGTCGAAGTGCGTGGCTCGACGGACGACCTGGGAGACTCGCTCTCCAACGCCCGCTTGGCCTTGGCGCGGGCGCAACGGGTCCGTGCCATGTTGCTGGCGGCCGGCGTCGGCCGGGCAGAGGTGCGTGCCATGCGCGAGCCGCTCGCCCCGCCAACCGATCCGGGTGACGCGGTCCGGGCCAGATACCGCCGGGCCTCATTCTCGATCATTCTCAATACCGGTTCCGAGGGATCGCCGTGACGCTCATTCAGAAGAAGGTCTGTATGCTGGGTGCGAGCCGCGTGGGGAAGACCAGCCTGGTGCGGCGGTTCGTCGAGAGCCTGTTCTCCGAGAAGTACCATCAAACGGTCGGTGTGAAAATCGATCGCAAGGTCGTGGCCGTCGCGAACGACACCGTCGGGCTCATGCTCTGGGACCTGCAGGGCGAAGCCGAGGATCAGGCGTTCCGTCCCCAATACCTGCGCGGCGCGGCCGGGCTCCTGGCAGTCGCCGATGGGACCAATGCGGCCACGCTCGAACCCGCCCTCCGGCTCGTTGAGACCGCCCGCACTGCCCTCGGCGTCGTGCCCCACGTGCTGCTGCTCAACAAGAGGGATCTCGAGGCGGAATGGGCGGTTTCCGACGCGGAGCTGGCCCGGCTCCAGAAGGAGGGTCACGCGGTGCTCATGACGAGTGCCAAGACGGGCGAAGGGGTCGAGGAGGCCTTCAGGCTCCTCACCGAGAAGATGCTCGCATAACACGCCTCGCGCCTGTCAGGCTCCCCCCGCGGTCTCATTTCCAGAAAGCCCGTCCGGCATTCGGATCATCGTACTTCGTCCATCACATCACATGATGCAGGTAACATCCTCTCCTGTATTCTCTTACATGAGTTGACGGCGATCCCATTTTGGTGGCCCCGCGCTTGCCCTTTAGCTATGGCAACTGGGCAAACGAATCGGGGGCATGGCGTGAAGAACCTGTTCAATCAAGTTGCTGGGCGGATGGGAGTGCCATCGGGAGACACAGGTGACCCCACGAGTCTCGGGCAGCTCCTGCTCGGGATGATCGGTTCGGAGCAGGGCGCGCTTGCCGGCCTCACCAAGCTATTTCATGACCAGGGGCTTGGCGACGTCGTCGATTCCTGGGTCGGCAGCGGAGTGAAGCGGCCGATTTCGGCCGAGCAGGTCCGACAGGTTCTCGGGGAGGAACGGTTGGCGGCATTGGGCAAGGGAGCCGGTCTAGCCCCGGAGAATGTGGCGACCGGGCTGGCTGCCCTCCTGCCGAGAGCGGTGAGTTCGCTCGTGTCCGGAGGTCACAGTAGCGAGGCCGGGTCAGTCCCTCGGATGCAGACCCCCCTAGCGAAAAAGCCGCGATGATATGAACTTAAGGGGCAAACCGCCCGGGGCCGCGGGCGGGAGGCGGGTTGCCGGAACAGTGTCGGGCGCCTGTCAGTGAACGCCCCTTCATGCTGCATTCAGGAACGAGTCAGTACGGAAGGGCACAGTGTGGTGATTCGTGCCACGGTTCCTTCGCGGCCAGTCTAACCCGTTCAGGAGAACGCAATGATAGCTCGTTTGGTTGGTCTGTGTGGGGCAGCCGTGCTGTTCTTGGCTGCGCCGCTCGCAGCCCAGAAAGCAGGAACGATCGAGCTGGGATTCTTCGGTCGCTACACCAACTTCGACCAGTCCCTGCAGGTGGCGGATGGTGGTGGCGCCGGTGGTCGGCTCGGCATCTTCGTCGCGCGGAATCTGGAACTCGAAGGGGATGCCTCGTACTCGTCCCTGCCGCGTGAAGGTGGGATCGGCGGACATCTGTCCGCAGTGCCGATTCACGCCCGCTTGCTCTACAACTTCCCGGTCGGCCGAGCACTCCGCCTTTCTGCTCGGCGGGGGCTGGACCCACAATGAATACGGCAAGTCGTACAAGGCGAAGGATGACGGGTTTGGCGGTCTCGCAGGCGTGCGGCTGGGAATGGGTGGCACTGGTGTCCATTCGGTTGGACATCACCGCCGACTACATGAGCTCGCCGGCCGTCGACACCATCTTCGCCGACGTCGACAACTGGAACTACGGCGTGCAGGCCGGCTTGAGCCTGCTCACCGGCCAGGGGCCACGGGATTCGGATCGTGACGGTATCACCGACGAGTTCGACCGGTGTCCCAACACCCCGCGTGGCGCTGTGGTGGACTCCAACGGCTGTCCCGACAGCGACGGAGACGGTGTCTTCGATCTGACGGATCAGTGTGCCAATACGCCGGCCGGTGACCGCGTCGATGCCCGCGGCTGCTCGTTGCCCAAGGATGCAGACGGCGACGGCGTGGTGGATTCGGCCGATCGCTGCCCGAACACACCGGCTGGTGACGCGGTTGATGCGAACGGCTGCTCGTTGCCCAAGGATGCCGATGGCGACGGTGTGGTGGATTCGGCCGATCGCTGCCCGAACACCCCACGTGGTACGGCGGTGGACGCCAGTGGCTGCCCGATTCCGCAGGACTCCGATAACGACGGCGTGAACGACGACCGCGACCGCTGCCCGGGCACGCCCGCCGGGGTCCAAGTCGACGCCGTAGGCTGCCGGATCCTGTTCCAGGAGCGGCAGACCACCTTGATTCTCGAGGGCGTGAACTTCGAGACTGGCAAGTCCGCTCTGACGGATGCCGCCCGAGCGATCCTGCTCACCGTGGCGCAGTCGTTGGTTGCCAACCCGGATATTCGGGTGGAGGTCGGTGGCCACACGGACATCACCGGTTCCCGGGCCTTGAACATGCGGTTGTCGCAAGCCCGTGCTGAATCGGTGCAGCAGTTCCTGACTCAGAACGGCGTGAGTGCCAATCGGCTCTCGGCTCGAGGGTATGGGCCGGACAAGCCGGTCGCCACGAACAACACGCGCGCGGGTCGGGCGCAGAACCGTCGGGTGGAGCTTACCCGTCAGAACTAGGAAGTAGTGGGGCCGGGTTGCATCGGATCTCATCTGAGGTCCGATGCAACCGCGGCACCGCCCCCAATCCCACATTCGCTGGCAGCTGGAACACGTTGCTCACCGTAACGCGCGGGGCAACATGCAAGGTGGAGTGTGCGTAGGGCAGGGACAACGCGGGGCTCTGAGCCGGGCAACCGGCAATGCCGTGAGTCCGTACAGCGATTGAGGATCGACAACGAACGTTCGACAAGGAGATTGAATGATGAGGCAGTTTGTGCGTGGATGTGCGTTGGGGGTCGCCCTCTTGGTGGGTGCGCTCCCGTCGGTGGCTCGCGGGCAGGACGAGCCCCCGCCGCCGGTCCAATTCACCGGTGACCTGGGTTTTGTCAACACGGCTGGCAACAGCGAAGTCACCACCTTGAACGTCGGCGAGCGCCTGACCTACCGGACGGACGGGTGGGTGTTGAGCGAGTTCTTCAACATTATTTACGGCAAGACGGATGGAACGGAGAGCACTAGCCTCTGGAAGGCCGGAGTGCGGGTGGACCGGGACATTACCCCGCGCCTGGCCGCGTACGCATTTGCCGGCTGGGAGCGCAACAAATTCGCCGGGATCTCACGCCGTTTCGACGAAGGCGTGGGGCTGGCGTACAAGGTGCTCATGGGTCCGAAGAGCGTGCTCGACTTCGAGGCCGGCGTCGCATTGAACCAACAACGCTCGACCCTCGTCGGTGCGGCAGACAACAACTTCACGTCCGGCCGGGCCGCAGGCCTCTATCGCTACAACTTCTCGGAATCGGCCTTTATCAGCCAGCTAGTGGAGTTCTTGCCGAATTTCGAGCTGTCGGACGATTACCGGGTCAATAGCGAGACTGCGCTCGTCGCGTCATTATCGAAGTCGATCGCACTCAAATTGGGATATGTCATTCGCTTTGATAACCTGCCGGAGCCGGGGTTCAAGGATACCGATCGCATCTTCACGAGCGGCATCCAGGTGAACTTCTAGGGTGGCAGGACTTGGTTCCTGGAGCAGCGTGTGGTTCGCGCAGAAGGAGGTTCGTGCGGTGGCTAGTTTGGGAACGATTGACGGTGTTGGACCGCAGGGTGCGCGGAAGCTACGGGCAGCAGGCATTCGCACCACCCATTCGCTTCTCGGGAAGGGTGCGACGCGACAGGGCCGGAGGGAGATTTCCGCACAGTGTGGACTCACGGAAATGCAGGTCCTCCAGCTGGTCAATCACGCCGATCTCTTTCGCATTCGAGGGGTGGGCCGAGAATACGTCGAGCTGCTCGAAGCTGCCGGCGTCTCGACCGTGGTCGATCTTTCGTTGCGAACTGCCGACACTTTGCACCAGAGGCTGATGAAGGTGAACACCAAGCGGCAGCTGGTGCGCAAGGTCCCGACCTTGGCCCAGGTCCGTGTCTGGGTCTCATCCGCCAAGCAATTGCCACGGGCGGTGAAGTACTAGCACGTCAATGTTGTCTCGAAGCATCCACGGCCTCAAGGAGTGGCGCATGCGCTTCTTGGGGCCGTGCCGCATACCTTTCTGTGGTATCTCCAAGGGGGCCGGGACGTGGCAGCCGCCGTGGTCAAGATCAAGATCTGCTGCATCACGAGTCAGGCCGAGGCGGACCTAGCCATACGCCATGGCGCGCATGCCCTGGGACTCGTCTCCGCCATGCCGAGTGGTCCCGGGGTCATTCCCGAACCGCGAATCGCTGAGATCGTGGCGCAGGTGCCAACGTCGATCGACACGTTTCTGCTGACGTCGGCCGTCGATCTGGAAACGCTCGCGGCCCAACAGGCCCGGACCGGCGCAAACACGCTGCAGCTCTGCGACCGCGTGCCGTCTGAGACACTGGGCGTGCTTCGGCATCGGCTTCCTCGGCTGCGGCTGGTCCAGGTCATCCATGTCACCGGACCCGAGGCTGTGGAGCAAGCACTCGAGGTCGCCTCTCTGGTCGATGCCGTCCTGCTCGACTCCGGCCAACCGGATGCGCCGATCAAGGAGCTGGGTGGAACCGGTCGCATCCATGACTGGGCCCTGAGCAGGGAGGTCGTGTCCCGAGTTCCGGTGCCCGTCTACTTGGCCGGGGGGTTGAGCGCGGAGAACGTCGCTGATGCGATTCGGGCCGTGCAGCCCTTTGGGATCGACGTGTGCTCCGGCGTCCGGAGGGCCGGACGACTGGATGCGGGGAGACTCCAGGCGTTCTTCGACGCCGTCCTTTGCGCGTGACAATGATGAACCGGAGCCCTGCCGGCCATCGCGGTCCCTGTTGGCCGATCGGATGGGATTGTTATCTTCCTTCACCCTTCGCCGTGGGCACCGTGCCGCCCGAGCTTCGGACGGCGATCGGGGCAAGGCCCGAAGGTGCATTAGCGGGCCTCATGCCCGGCGAGATTCGTCCCAACTGAAGATCCGTACCCTCATTCACGGAGTTGTGCCATGCAGCTGTCGTCGCAAAAGACATTCCTAATCGGCGCGATTCTCGCGCTTGCCGTTGGCGTTAGCGCCGCGGTGGCGAGCGCAAACCTCCCGGTCTCGTCGGCCGGCTCCATGACGGTATACAAGACGGCGACCTGCGGTTGCTGCTCGAAATGGATCGACCACCTCCGCGCAAACGGATTCACCGTCGACGCGAAGGATGTAACCGAAGCGGCCCTGGTCTCGATGAAGCGCGACGTTGGAGTTCCCTCCGCGCTCGAGTCCTGCCATACCGCCATCGTCGATGGATATGTGGTTGAGGGCCACGTGCCGGCCGATGTCATCCAAGAATTCCTGGACGAACACCCCAAGGCCGTCGGGCTGGCCGTCCCAGGGATGCCGTTGGGATCGCCCGGCATGGAAAGCGACGTCAAGCAGCCCTACAACGTGCTGGTGTTCGACGCGAGCGGCGCGAGCAAGGTCTATCGAAGCCGCTGAGCCACGGGAGCCGTTCTGGCAGGAGTAGCGATGCTCACTCGCCGGGTGTTCGTTGGTCGAACCGCCGCAGCGGCCGCGGCATTGGCGTGGCGCATGCCGGCTCCCACCGCGTCGGTTGTCATACGCGGCGGGACCGTGTACGACGGAACCGGCGCTCCGCCCATCCGCGCCGACGTCGCGATCGACGGCGACCGGATTCGCGCTGTCGGGACCAACCTTCAGACAACAGGCAGCACAATCATCGACGCGCGCGGCCTCGCCGTCGCCCCCGGTTTCATCGACATCCACTCGCACTCCGATCTCGAACTCCTGGTCGAGCCCCGGGCCCACAGCAAGATTCGCCAAGGGGTCACGACGGAGATCATCGGGCAGGACGGGGGGTCACTCGGGCCGTGGCGCAACGGCCCGCCGCGTGAAGACGATCGCCCCCCTGACGTGACCGAGTTCTTCCAGCGTTTGTCTCGCTCCGGCTCCGCGGTCAACGTAGCGAGCATGATCGGCGCGGGAACGGTGCGGCATGTGGTCATCGGCGACGTGGACCGGCCGTCAACCGCTGACGAGCTCGATCGAATGGTGGTGCTCGTCAGGGACGCGGTGGCCAACGGCGCCTGCGGACTCTCGAGCGGCCTCGAGTATGTGCCCGGTGGCTTTGCCGATCTGGCCGAACTCGTGGCCCTCGCCCAACCCCTCGCGAAGTCCGGGCTCCCATACGCCAGCCACATCAGAAACGAGGACGATCGGCTCCTGGCCGCCGTTGAGGAAGCCCTGGCCGTGGGCCAGGGGGCCGGGGTGCCGGTACAGATCTCCCATCTCAAGGCCCAGGGGCAGCCGAATTGGTGGAAGGCCGAGCCGGCGCTTCGGGCCATCGAGGCGGCCCGGGCTGCCGGAGTGGACGCGACCTTCGATCGTTATCCCTACGTGGCGTACAGCACCGGCCTCGGTTCGCTGTTTCCGCTGTGGTCCCGCGATGGTGGAACGGAAGCATTCCTTGCCAGGCTCGCCGACCCGGCCCTGCGGCCGCAAATCGAGGAAGCCGTCCGAAACAAAGTCGCTCGGCTCGGGTCGTGGGACGCCGTTCAGATCACCTCGACCCGATCGGACACCTTGGCGTGGACCAGGGGCAGGCGGCTCGGAGCGCTGGCCGCTGAGCGCGGGGTCGATCCGTACCAATTGCTGCTCGAGATTTCGCGATTGGACCGGAACGGTTCCGGAATGGTGGGATTCGGGATGAGCGAAGAGAACACGGCGCGGATCCTCGCCCACCCGCTGTGTATGATCTGTTCCGACGGCTCGGCGCTGGCGGTGGACGGGCCGCTCGCCGAAGGATCACCTCATCCCCGGTCGTTCGGCACGTTCCCGCGGGTGTTGGGATGGTACACGCGGGATCAAAGCGTGATGCCGCTCGAGACCGCGGTGCACAAGATGACCGGCTTGCCGGCGGCCAGAGTGCGGCTCCAAGATCGGGGGGGCATCCGAGCCGGTGCCTATGCGGACATCGTCGTGTTCGATCCGGTAACCGTGGCCGACCGCGCAACATTCGAGAATCCCTTCCAATACCCGGTCGGCATCCGCCATGTGATGGTGAATGGGATGCTGGTGATCCGTGACGAGGAGCACACCGGCGCCCTGCCTGGAAGACCGCTCAGACCCTAACGGCCATGACGGCCCCCACATCACGATCAGCGGCACAACTCCGTCAAGGAACCACGGCGCGGCCAATCGTGTTGGCATCGGTACCAAACCAAATGGTGCGTGTTGGCTGGTGAAACACCATGTGGCGCACCGAGCCGCCGCCGCTGGGGATGGCCGTCACGCTAAAGAATTGCTCCGTCTTCGGATCGAATCCAACCAGGCGGTTGGGCCGGGGGCCGGTTTCGACGAACCACAGCCTGTCGAGATGGTCCACGGCCATGGCATACGGCAGCGAGGCGGCGCCACCCGGCGAGGCCCACTCCCGGACGGCTCCCGAGGCGGGATCCAACTGGCCAAGAAACCCGCGCGAATAATCCACATACCACACCATACCGTCGGAGGTCACGGCGATGCGACGCGGCCGGGCCCGTTCGTTCGGGAGCGGGAAGAGACGGAGCTTCATCGTCTCCGGGTCGATGGTGGCAATGGCGTTGGTACCGAAGGTAGCGATCCACGGCCGGTTCCTCCTGTCGACCACGATGCCGTACGGGCGGGCGCTCGGTACCGGGACCGGCACGATGGTGACATCGTTGGTCTTCGGATCGAATCGGGCGATGACGTTGCCCTGCTGGGCGGTGAACCAGCCGATGCCCATGCCGTCGAAGATGAGGGTGTGCGGATCGCGGGGCTCGCCGTCGGGCATGGGAACGGTGGTGACCGTTCCGGTAGCAGGGTCGAGCCTGCCCAGATTGGCCTGGCGGTTTCCGGTGTACCACATGGCGCCATCCGGCCCCTGCACCACGTTGTGCGGTCCCGCTCCGTCCGGAAGCGGGAAGCGCCGGAACTGGCCGGTGGCCTCGTTCAAGAGGCCCACGTAATCTCCCTGTTGCCCGACGAACCAGATCCGGCCGTCCCGATCGACGAAGGGATCGCGCGGCCGGGTCCCGGGCCACGGAACGAGCCATTCCTGGATCGTGACGGTGTCCGGCGCTGCCGGCTCAGGTGACTGAACGGGCGCGAACGGGAGCGTGCAGAAAGGCAGGAGGGCGGCGAGCATGTGTGTTTCACCTCAGGGATAGATCGGCTAATGTTAGGGAGTCCGTTGCGCAACCTGCAAGGTGGTTCGCCAATCTTCCAGCGGCGGGCTGAACCCATTCCGGGCACGCGACCACCACGCGAGGATGACATGAAGTCACCAGTTCCAATGCACCTGGCCCTCATATCGCTCATCTCGCTGGCCGGCTGTGCGGCCCGCCAGTCGGGCCAGGGCCGGGAGTGCGCCAAGGTGGCAAGCGGCACCGAGCTGCCCTCGAGTGTTCACGCCCGGGATTTGGCCGGGTCGTTTCGGATCGCCATGGTTGGAGAGTCGGCGGACTTCGATGGCAGGCGCATCGAAGGCACGCTCGATCTCCTGCCGCAGGATAGCGCTCTCCAGTCGCTCGAGCTGTTTGCCGGAAGTCCGGTGAGCGGGGCCACGATGCCGCTCCATGGGGCTCTGGACGCCGCAATCGAACAGGTCGGTGGGGTGCGCGTCGGCGACGCGACGAGGCGGGACCCGATGCAGCCCGGCGTGGCGGTGCTCGAGCAGACCATGGCCGGCGCAAACAAATCGGCCCCCAGCATCACGCTACGGGTTGGCGCCGACGCCAATCGGCGGGACATGGTCCGGTTCGACGGCGGTTTCATGGCGCTGTACGTCAAGGAGATCACCGCGGACGGATTCCGCGGGGACTGGTCGAGCGGCAGTCGGGGCCCCACACATGTCGGGCACTTCTGTGCCAATCGCGTGCGGCACGACGGCACTTCCGGTGAGGGTCTCGACACGCCCCCATCTGACCCGTAACTAGGAGACACAATGGCACGGCAACGGTTGTCGGATGCTGACGTTCAGGCGCAACTCAACGAGGTGGCGCGGTGGGAGGTTGTCGAGGGGAAGCTGCACCGCGAATTCCGGTTCACGAATTTCGTCGAGGCCTTCGGGTTCATGGCGCAGGTGGCGTTGCTCGCGGAACGGCGGGACCATCACCCGGAATGGTCGAATGTGTACAATCGGGTGACCATCGATCTCACGACTCACGACGCGGGCGGCCTCACGGCGCTCGACTTCGACTTGGCTCGGTCGGTTGACCAGGCCTTCGAAACCCGGCACGGCTAGTCCGGGTGTTGCCGGATGTCTGATTGGCTCCTTCACTCGGGGGAAGAGACCCATGGCGCAGATCATCGATCGCATGATGGGCGCAGCGTTTTTGAACGTTGCCACGTATGAGGAGGTCGAAGCCGATACCACCGCGACAAGCCAGGCGGCCATAGTCGTCCTGCTGGGCGCCATCGCGCAAGCCATCGGCGGCATCGGGCACGGCGGCACCGGCATCATCGTGGGCGCGATAGCAGCATTGCTGGGATGGCTCGTGTGGTCCGGCATTACCTACCTCATTGGTGACAAACTCCTCGGCGGCACCGCCACGTGGGGAGAGCTGTTGCGGACGCTCGGGTTCGCCCAGGCCCCCCAGGTGCTGGTCGTGCTCGCGGTCATTCCACTGGTTGGCGGTCTCGTCCGGGCGGCCGTGGTTATTTGGGTGTTGGTCGCGGGCGTCATCGCCATTCGGCAGGCGTTGGATTTCAGTACCGGCAAGGCACTCGCCACGGCACTCTTGGGCTGGCTGGCAATCGCAATTCCCGCAGCCATCCTCGGCGGCGCGATGGGCTGGGGCCGCTGACACATCGCTGAGGGCTCGGATCCGCGGCGCCGGGCCCGCCGCCGGTGGTCTCCAGCCGCGGCCTCTGCCGCTGGGCCGATTGCCCTGGTCCAGGATTCGGATTCCCGCGTCTCCAATCAGGATTGCGGGAGCGCCCTTCATCCAGGCCTAGACGTCAGAGGCCACCTCCTGGTCGGAGCGGGCAGCCTGGCCGCTCAACAGGAAGCGGCCGGGAAATTGTTGCCGCCCAATGACCCCGGGAGCGTGGATGGCGTGATTGGGACCGGCACGATGCGCGCGGTGACTGCCTACCAGCGTGCCAAGGGCCTGCCCGTCGATCCCTATCTCAATGTGGCCACGGTGAAGTCGCTTGGAATCGCGCTTCGCTAGGAGCCGGAGTAGTCGTACTAGTGCCAACCAGGGGCACAGTGCTCACGCGCTGTGTCCCTGGTTAGCTTTGGGGCTGAGACGTGGGGTGCTACTGGCGCCCGCGTCGGTTGCCCTTAGCTTTGTCGAAGCCCCCTGGAGCGGCGGTCAGTCTCGAGGGGATCATGGTGCCTGATCGGATCCTGCGAGGCATTGAAACAATGAAGAACGACGTTGTAGCACATTTCCTCGACGGTCGACTGGTGAAGGGCACGAGTTTGGACGTCGCGCCGAACCGGCCAAAGTGCCATGTCAAAACGAATGAATCGATGGTCGAGGTCGAGCTGGCGAAGCTCAAGGCGCTGTTCTTCGTGCGCGATATCGACGGAGACCGCGAATACTCGGAATCATTGACTGTGGATCCCGCAGACATGCGGCTTCGTGGTGCCAAGGGAATCGAAGTCACCTTCCACGATGGCGAGCGCTTCGTGGGGCTCACCAACCGCTTCCCACCGAATCGGCCGTTTTTTTTCGTCCTGCCGATCGATGCCAAGAGCAACAACATCCGCGTGCTGGTGAATCGGTTTGCGGTCGAGACCATCAAGGAGCATGTGCCGGCGGGTTTGGAAGGCTGAACATGAGAGGGCGGGTTTAGCCAGGGCGCGCCTGACATCCACTGTCGGGAGCAACCGGGGAGCAGACGGGAATGGTTGAACTCTCGTTCGGACCTGGAGTGCTGATCCTCGATGTCCAAGGCTGGAGTAAGCTTTGGTCCCTCAAGAGTCGCCTCGAAATCCCCTTCGAGAACATCCGAGGTGCCCGAGCCGACCCGAGCGTCGCCGGTGGGTGGTGGAAGGGCATCCGCGCCCCCGGCACCCACATTCCGGGCGTGGTCGTCGCGGGAACCTTCTATCAGGACGGCAAACGCATCTTCTGGGACGTCCGTGATGCCGAGCGGACTATCGTCATCGATTTGGTAGATGACCGCTACGATCAGCTGATTGTCGAAGTGGCAAATCCCGCAGCAGCGATTGCCAAGATCGAGTCGGTCGTGCCGACGGGAGGCGACGCGCGCTCCTGACGCGCGGCATTCGCTCCACACCTGACCTCTGAGGACCTCCAGTGTATCACGATATCATGGTGCCGCTCGACGGGTCGACGTTCGCGGAACAGGCATTGCCGCATGCGCTGTTCTTTGCGCGGGCGGCCAAGGCGCGGCTCCACCTGGTGTTGGTACACGAGCCCATGCCGTCGTGGGTGCCCAGCTCCGCGGGCGGCGGCCCTGCGACGAGCGAGGCCAGGCCGGTCGAGCAGGCCTACCTCGACGGCATGGCGGAGAAGGTAGGGCGGCAGCTGCCGCAGGGCGTGGAATCGGCCCTCTTGGAGGCGCCGACCGCCGGTGCGCTGGCGGAATATGCGGTCCGGCAAGGATTCTCTGCGGAGATCTTGGACCGACCCGTCGCGGTCGCGTTGGCTACCTTCGCCGCCAAGCAGTCCATCGATCTGATCGTGCTCGCGACCCATGGGCGAGGGCCACTCACCCGGAGCTGGTTCGGCGGGGTGGCCGACCAGCTGGTGCGTCAGGTACACATGCCGGTGCTCTTCATCCGCCCGGAAGAGCAGGCAGCGCCACGCGACCCATCCTATCGGCACATCCTGATTCCGCTTGATGCGTCACCCTTTTCCGAGGCGGTCCTGGAGCACGCTCGCAACCTTGGCCGGCTCACCGACGCGCGCTTCACGCTGCTGCATGTGGTGGAGGACACCCTCCCGGCACCGGCGCTGACCGAATTCATGCCTGCGGAGGAGTTCGCCGGCGTGGCGCGCGCCCCTTGGCGGGAGCAGGCCGAGGGCTACTTGCAACAGTGCGCCACCCGGTTTCAGGCAGAAGGCGTTCAGGTGGAAACGGCAACGGTCTACGGCGTGAGCCCCGCGGCGTTCATCATCGACGAAGCACGTCGCCGCGAGGCCGACCTCATCGCCCTGACGACCCACGGGGCGCGAGGGTTGCGCCGCATGCTCCTGGGAAGCGTCACCGATCGCGTGATTCGCGGGTCGGACATGCCAGTTCTGGTCTTCCGCCCACCGGCTGCAGCCACGTAACTCAGCGCCCGACCCGTCAGCAAAGAAAGCGCGGAACCGGATAGGGTCTCCACCGGTTTCCTCTAACGATCCGGACCCTGGCCCTGCTGCCACCTGAGCGCTACGATGGGCGAGTGGGGCACCACGCCCAGACATGTGAACCATGTTGCCAACCCATCCGAGCAACTGGGGGGAATCCATGCCGGTGACTCAGATCAATATGTTCGCCGTGATAGTGGCTGGAATCAGCGCCTTCGTACTCGGGGCGCTCTGGTATTCTCCGGTTGCCTTTGGCAAGGCCTGGGCGGCGGCGCACGGGTACTCCAAAGAGAAACTGGTGGAGCTGCAGCAGACCGCCGGCCGCGCCTATGCGGTGTCCTTCCTCACCTACCTGTTTATGGCATTGGTCATCGCGATCCTCGTCGCCCTCACCGGCATCGCGACCTTCATTCAAGGCATGTGGTTGGGGACGCTGCTCTGGGCCGGATTCGCCTTCACCATCGGGCTGACCGGCAACATGTTCTCCGAGAAACCGCTCGCAACATTCCTCATTGATGCCGGGTACCAATTGGTATACCTCAACATCATGGGTGGCATCCTCGCCGCGTGGCGCTGATTCCCGCGCGCGAGGGACAGTCCCCCATCGCCCAGAGCTACAGGAGCCGATAGATGGCGTTACCCGCACCATCCCCCGACCTCGTATGGCATCGGGTTCTGGACCACGATGAGCTCGCCGAGGGCAGGGTCAAACCCGTGACCTGCGCGCGGCAAACCGTGTGCATGACGCGCCATGAGGGGCAGTACGCCGCGCTGGACAATCGATGTCCGCATCAAGGCGGTCCACTCGGCGAAGGATCGATCGAAAATGGCTGGCTCAGATGTCCGTGGCACGGGTGGGATTACGATCCGCTGACGGGCAAGCCACCGGGCGGATACTCCGACGGTGTCGCGACGTACCCGGTCGAGGTTCGAGAGGACGGCATCTACGTCGGGTTCTACGAGGAGCGCCCCCACGCGCGAACGGTCTCCGATGTCATGGCCGAAACGATGGTTGCGTGGGGCATCACGACCGTCTGGGGAATGGTGGGGCATTCCAATTTGGGCCTGGCGGACGCATTGCGACGCCTCGAGCAGGCCGGACAGCTACGCTACATCGGAATTCGTCATGAAGGTGCGGCATCATTTGCGGCCTCGGCCTATGGGAAGCTCACGGGAAAGCTCGCAGCCTGCCTGTCGATCGCAGGCCCCGGGGCCACCAACCTGCTCACCGGGCTCTGGGATGCGAACGTCGATCGCGCTCCCGTGCTGGCACTGACGGGGCAAGTCGACACGCAAGTCCTCGGGCCCGGGGCATTCCAGGAAGTCGACCTGGCGGCAGCGTTCGGGAAGGTGGCGCAGTGGAGCCAGCCTGCGCTGCCATACCAGCAAGCACGCTGAGCTGGTGAACCTGGCCTGCAAGAGCGCGCTGCTCAATCGCGGCGTGTCGCACCTCATCTTTCCCGACGAAGTGCAGAACGCCGCGGCGCCGGCCGCCGCCGGCTCGCCTCGGGGTCGCCTGACCGCTCGCACGATCGCGCCGCCCGCGGAGGCGACCGATCAGGCGGTCACCCTGCTCGGAATCGTCCAAGCGACCGGTGATCATCGTGGGCCACGGGGCACGCTTCCACATGCCCGAGGTCATCGCACTGGCCGAGCAGATCCACGCACCGGTGATTACGACCTTCAAAGCGAAGGGACTCATTCCCGATCGCCACCCGCTGGCCTGCGGTGTGCTCGGCCGGAGCGGCACGCCGATCGCGAGTTGGTTCATGAATGAGAGTGACTGCCTGCTCGTGTTCGGCGCGAGCTTCAGCAACCACACCGGGATCACGCCCAAGAAGCCGACCATCCAAGTGGATTTCGATCCCATGGCGCTGGGCAAGTTCCACGCAGTGGACGTTCCCGTGTGGGGCGAAATCGGCATTACGGCCGCGATACTCCAGAATCGTCTGACGCGCGGCGCCGATCGGGTCGATCAACGGCCCGAAGTTGCAGCGCGATGGGCGCTCTGGCGTGCGGAGAAGGCCAAACGCGAAGCGGGAGCATCGCGGGAAGGGGATTGGATCCGCCGCGGTTTTTGCCGCCCTGAACCGCAAGATCCCGGAGGATGCCATCATCGCCGTGGATGTCGGGAACAACACCTATTCCTTCGGGCGGTACTTCGAGTGCACCCGTCAGGCAGTTCTCATGTCCGGCTACCTCGGCTCGATCGGATTTGCCTTTCCGGCCGCGATGGGCGCCTGGGCCGCAACCCAGGACGACGATCCGCGGTTCCACGGGCGGCCGGTCGTCGCCATTTCCGGTGACGGGGGCTTTGGGCAATACATGGCCGAGCTGACGACGGCCGTGAAATACGGCATGAACATCAAGCACGTCTTGATCAACAACCACGAGCTCGGGAAGATCAGCAAGGAGCAACGGGCTGGACGATGGGACGTCTGGCAGACCACGCTCCACAATCCGAACTTCTCGGAATACGCGCGATTGTGTGGGGCAATGGGAGTGCGGGTTACCCATGTGGAGGAGCTCGACGATGCCCTGGCAGGCGCGATCGAGCATGACGGACCGAGCCTGGTCGAGATCATCGCCGATCCGGAGCTGATCTAAGTGAGCGCCCTGGCTTGGGAGCAAGTTGGCCGTCCTCGGCCCCGGTCGTTGACCGAGGCCAGGCTCCAGCTGCACTGGGCGGCACAGGTGCCGGCCGCGGTCGGCCACACCTTTGGAACCCCACAGCCGGATGACAGTCAGAGTTCGTTCCAGTGGGACGCCGTCGGCCGGGTGTTGGCGGGTCAACCGGTTGGCGCGCCAGGCCCGGTGCGCGCCGCCCTTCGCCCGGCGGATCTCACCCTGCTGCTCATGAGCGACGCTGGGGAAACGCTCGCCGAATATGCGTTGGACGGGAGGACCCTCGACCACGCCTACGCCTGGATGGAGCATGCTGTGGCAAGCTTCGCAGGTGAGCCGGCCGCGCGCTCGCTCGAGCGGCGAGACTACGACATGCCCACCCATGCCGTGTCCTCGGGTGAGCCGTTTCGGGCGAACCCTGTCCCGGCCCTCATGGAGCTCGTTCGGTGGTACGGTAATGCGCACGGAATGCTTATGCGGCTTCAGGCCGACGAACCAACCGTGTCCCCGGTGCGTTGCTGGCCCCACCACTTCGATATCGGGATGCTGATCCAGCTCGATCCGGGCTCGGATCCCGAGCATGCCCGCTCCATCGGCATCGGTCTGAGTCCGGGCGATGGAAGCTATGACGAGCCCTACTGGTACGTGAATCCATGGCCCCGACCCACCAACGATGCCGATCGGCCGACGCTGCCTCACGGGCATTGGCACACCGAAGGTTGGCTGGGAGCCGTGTTGCCCGGTACCGATCTGGTCTCCCAGACGGCGGAAGGGCAGGCCACCGCGGTGCACGACTTCCTTCGCGCCGCTGTCCGTGCGGCCCGGACCATCCTGGGCGCGGACGCACCATGAGCCTCTCTCCGGCCCGGTCTACGATCGGGCCATTGGGATAGCTCCGCGCCGGCGCCGTTCGGAGCCACCTGCCACACCCGGTGATGGAAGGAGTGGTTGACCATCGATGAAGATGTTTTCCCTCATGCCGTTCGATGCCCTCGGCCATCGGCAGCCGACCCACGCGCTGGTGGCCAACGTGGATCTCGTGGTGATACGCGACGGCTCGGATGTCTCCGTCCTGTACGGGCGTTGTCTGCACCGCGGAGCGCTCTTGTCCGATGGCCGGATCGAGGGCAAGAACCTGATTTGCGGTCTGCACAATTGGGACTATCGGTTCGACAGCGGGGTGAGCGAATACAATACCGCCGAGCGTCTTCAGAAATTCACAGCGTGGATCGATGACGGAATGGTAGTGGTGGACGAGGAAGAGATCGCGGCGTGGGCGCGGGCCAATCCACAGCCGTACGTCCGAGACGACTACCAAGGCCAATACCAGGACCCTCACGGAACAGAGGATGAGCCGTTCGTTGGCTACATCAGGCAGTTGGCCGACAAGGGATTGCCCGAGGGCTCGCACGGCCCGGCGGCGGCGATGGGAGTTCCCCGGTCCGAGCTACCGTCGTGGGACGACCTTCAATTCCTGACCGCACAGCTCTGGAAGCTTCCGAAGCTGGACGGCGAGCGGGTGGGGACCGAGCTGATCATCGGGCCGCGAGCTAAGAAGCCGCTCACACTCGATCTGCCGATCTTCGTCTCGGACATGAGCTTCGGTGCGCTGTCGGCAGAGGCCAAGACGGCGCTGGCGCGTGGGGCCGAGTTGGCGGGCACCGGCATTTGCTCGGGCGAAGGCGGCATGCTCCCGGAGGAGCAAGCGGAAAACAGCCGGTACTTTTACGAGTTGGCCTCGGGTCGGTTCGGGTTCTCTTTTGAGAAGCTCGCCCGGGTCCAGGCGTTTCATTTCAAGGGTGGTCAGGGGGCCAAGACCGGCACCGGCGGCCATCTTCCCGGGGAGAAGGTCACCCCTGAGATCGCCAGGGTCCGAGGCCTCACACCGGGCCAGCCGGCCGTTTCTCCCGCGCGGTTTCCTGATTGGGATTCGATCGCCCACTACCGTGATTTTGCCGGAGAAGTCCGCGAGCGCACGGGCGGGATCCCCATCGGATTCAAACTCTCCGCCCAGCACGTCGAGCGTGACATCGATGCCGCGCTCGAGGTGGGGGTCGACTACATCATTCTCGATGGCCGCGGCGGCGGGACCGGCGCCGCTCCGCTGATCTTCCGCGATCACATCTCGGTTCCCACGCTGCCCGCCCTGGCGCGTGCCCGAAACCATCTCGATCGATGCGGTCACCCGGATGTCACCCTGATCGCAACCGGCGGGCTCCGGACGCCGGCCGATTTCGCCAAAGCCCTGGCCCTGGGAGCGAATGGGGTGGCGATTGCCAACGCCGCGATCCAGGCTATCGGCTGCCTTGGCATGCGGGCGTGCCACACCAACAACTGTCCGGTGGGTATCGCGACCCAGAAGGAGCACCTACGGGCCCGCCTGGCGGTCGATGAGGCGGCTGGGCGGTTGGATCGATTCCTCAAGGCGTCGGTGCACCTGATGCAGACGCTCGCCCGCGCCTGCGGCCACGCCCACCTCAGTGAGTTTACCCGCGACGACCTCACGACCTGGAAACGAGAGGTCGCCTATCTGACGGGCGTCTCCTATGGCGGCGCCGTGCCGCTCTAGCCAGGTCGGGCCCCGCTGAGTCGGAACCCTTGTCTTTGGGCACCTGGGGCGGCGAGGTTCCATCGCATGCGAACGTCCATTCTCCAGTGGAGGACCGGCATGAACCGAGCGATCCGCGGCGCCGTGGTCGCGGCGTGGGCGCTGTCGTTCGGCCCCGCCGCGCATCCGGCGGCGGCGCAATCCCCGGCCGCCCTGCACGGTCTGCACGTGAAGTACGTCCGCGACAGCGAGGAGTACGCGACGCTCACGCGACAGATCTATCGCACCGCCCTCGCCGCCGTGCTCGAAGCCAATCGAAGCAGTTCCGATCAGACGCCTTGGGTCGTCGTGCTGGATGTCGACGAGACGGCGCTGGATAATTCCGCCTACGAACTCGAGCGCGAGACCTATTGGGTCCCGTTCGATGACGAGACCTGGAACGCGTATGTCGCTCGGCGGGCATCGGGTGCGGTGCCCGGCGCGCGCGAGTTCGTTCGGAGCGTTCGAGCCGCGGGAGGACGCATCGCCTGGATCACCAACCGCGATGAGACCGTGCGCGAGGACACGCGCGAGAACCTCCGGCGGGTCGGCTTGTGGGAGGATTCCGATCGGCTCTGTCCGCGGTCGAGTCGCGAGGACACCAAGGCGGTTCGTCGCCGTGAAGTTGTGACCGGCACGGGCCGCTGCAGTTGGGACGGCCGGCCGGTTCGCATCCTCGCCTTCATCGGTGACGCGCTCGGCGACTTCCCCGCGGCCGGAGAGGACATGGCCGAGGCCGGCAATGACGCGGCATTCGGGAGCCGATTTTTTCTCATGCCAAATCCCATGTATGGAACCTGGACCCGCCGGGTCACCCGCCGGTGGGACTGGCAGTAATCGCGACACCGTGTCCGCTCCCTTCTTCTACAAGATGACGGACGCGATCCGGATATCGGTGCGTCCGGCGTATCTGGCCGATCGATCCAACCCGGATCAAGGACAGTTTGTGTTCGCGTATTTCGTCCGAATCGAGAATACCGGGGCCGCCGCCGCCAAACTGCTCTGGCGGCGGTGGGTGATTCGCGACTCGGTGGGAGAAGATCTCGAGGTGCAGGGCGAAGGCGTGGTCGGGCAGCAGCCAGACATCCAGCCCGGCGGTGTCCACGAATATCAGAGTTTCGTGGTCCTGAAGTCTCCCGAGGGAGCCATGGAGGGCTCCTATGACTTCGTTCGCCCCGACGGGTCGCGATTTCAGGCCGAGATCCCCAAGTTCGTCCTCGACGCTCGAACCCCGCCAGGACAGCTGCACTGAGGCGATCGCCCGCGCCATTTGGTTATCTTCCAGCACAATGAGATTGGTTGATGCATTCCGGGATGCGCTCGCCTCACTGGAGCTCGAGCCTGGGCCGGCGCTCGTTGCCGTTTCCGGCGGCCGGGACTCCGTCGTCCTCCTGGATCTCCTGATGGCCACGCGGGAAAGTCACGACCTCGGCCTGACCGTCGCGCATGTCGATCACGGCATCCACCCGGACAGTTCCAGCGTCGCCGACGGTGTCGAGCGATTGGCCGGAGAGTATGGCGTCCCGTTCGCGCGGGCGCGGCTCACGCTCGGTCAAAGCGCCACGGAGACCCTGGCCCGGACGCGACGGTACCAGTGGCTCGAGCAGCAACGCGTGGCCCTCGGAGCGGACATCGTCGTCCTGGCGCATCATGCGGACGATCAGGCGGAGACCGTGCTGATGCGGGCGTTGTGCGGATCAGGCCCCGCGGGACTTGCCGCGATGACGCTCAGGCAAGGCCCGTTCGTGAGGCCGTTGCTCGGATTTGACGGCGAGGAACTGGAGCGCTACGCCGTGGATCGGGGATTGTCCTGGTGGAACGATCCAGCCAACGGCGATACGCGCCACCTCAGGTCCTGGGTCCGTGCGTCGCTCATGCCCGTGCTCCGGGCGCGCATGCCCGATATCGACTCGCGTCTGCTCGAGCTCGGAGCACAGGCGGCGGCGGATCGCGCCGCATGGGACTCGTTGCTGGATGCATTGCCGGAATTGGACATCCGGACCGAGCCCGATGGCTGCTCCGTTGCTGGCCCAATCCTGGCGCGGTATGATAGGGGCTTGGCTCTGACCTTGCTCCAAGCCGCCGCCCGACGCGTTGGGTGCGTCCTGGGGCGGACACGGGCGGCACGGGTCCTGGAGCTGGTCTGCCGCGGGACGTCGGGGAAGCTGATCGAGCTAGGCGGTGCGTGGCGGGCGGAACTCGCCTTCGACCGGTTACGGGTCGTCGCTGTCAGCAGGGTCCCGGGGCCGCGGGCCGTCCTCCCGCTGCCCAGGCAGGGCGATCTTCGATGGGGTGACTGGACGCTCCGGTGCCGCCCGGACACCGCGCCGGTCGAACAGCGGCGTGCCGCCCGGTCCGCCTGGTTCCGGCCGACGGAGCTCATGGTGGGCCCCGCTCGATCGGGCGAGCGCGTTCGTCCGCTGGGGGGAGTGGGCCGTCGGCAGGTGGTGCGGTGCTTTCAGGAGGCCCGCGTGCCGCGGAGCCGCCGTTGGGACTGGCCGGTCGTGTCGGCTGCGGGTGAGGTAGTCTGGATTCCTGAGGTGTGTCGCTCCGGCGCTCTCATGCCGGCAGCGGGAACGGAGGCTGTGCGTGTCGACGCCGACCACGACTGACGTGCTGCGCCGGACCGGTGGCAAAGCCATCAAGGCGATCGCCTACGACGCGGGGGTGATCGCCCGTCGAGTGGAAGAATTGGGCACCGAGATCACGGCCGCCTACCCCGACGGCGATCTCCTGGTGCTCGGGCTGCTCAAGGGCAGTTTCATCTTCTTGAGCGATCTGGTGCGGCACATCCAGCGTCCGCTCCAGGTGGACTTCCTCGTGGCGAGCTCCTATGGCGCGGAGATGGTGTCGAGCGGGATGGTGCGCCTCCTGTACGATCCCGAAACCGATCTCGCGGGGAAACACATCGTGCTGGTCGAGGATATTATTGACACGGGGAAGACGGTGCAGCGCCTGATGAAGGTGCTGACGGAGCGCGAGCCCAAGAGCATCGCCATCTGCGCCCTGCTCGACAAGAAGCTGGCCCCGGACAGCCCGCCCGAGGTCCGATTCGTGGGCTTCACGGCGCCGCCGGCGTTTCTGGTTGGGTACGGATTGGATCACGCAGAGAACTATCGGCATTTGCCGTTCATTGCAGCACTGGAATAGATCGCATGGCAGATCGTAAGAGCCCGAAGACCCCGGGAGCTCCCGGTACCAATTGGACGAGCGTGTTCAAGAACCTGGCGTTGTGGCTCCTCGTCATTTTCGCGGGGCTGACCCTGTTCCAGGTGATGAACAACCAGCGAAATCCGACCCAGGAATTCTCGTACACCGAGTTCACGAAGCAGCTCGAATCCGGCAACGTGGCCAATGTGACGGTGCTGGACGGGAAACGCCTGGAAGGAGACTTCCGGACCCCCGTCATGCAGAAGGAGCGCCAGGCGAAGCGGTACACGGTGCTGCTCCCCATCGCGGATAGCGAGGAATTCCTCAAGCGGCTCGAGGACAGCGGGATTCCCATCAACGCGCGCGAGCCGCGGAGCGGCATCACGACACTGCTGATCACCGCCCTGCCGTGGGTGGTCATCTTCGGCCTCTGGGTGTTCCTGCTCCGGCAGTTGCAGGCCGGCGGCAGCCGGGCATTCTCCTTCGGAAAGTCGAAGGCCAAACTCCTCACCGGCGACACGCCGAAAGTGACGTTCGCCGACGTGGCTGGTGCCGATGAGGCCAAAGTCGAGCTTGAGGAGATCATCGAATTCCTGAAGGACCCCCACAAGTTCACCCGCCTCGGCGGGCGTCTCCCCAAGGGCGCGTTGCTGGTGGGGCCGCCGGGCACGGGCAAGACCCTCCTCGCCAGGGCCGTCGCCGGCGAAGCCGGGCGCCCGTTCTTCTCGATGTCGGGGTCGGACTTCGTCGAGATGTTCGTCGGCGTCGGGGCAAGCCGAGTGCGCGATCTGTTCGACCAGGGCAAGACCCACGCGCCCTGTATCATCTTCATTGACGAAATCGATGCCGTGGGCCGCCATCGCGGCGCGGGGCTGGGCGGCGGTCATGATGAGCGCGAACAGACGCTGAATCAACTTCTCGTCGAAATGGACGGGTTCGAATCGACCGAGGGCGTCATCCTCCTTGCGGCCACGAACCGGCCCGACGTGCTCGATCCGGCCTTGCTCCGGCCCGGACGATTCGACCGGCAAATCGTGGTCGATGCGCCCGACGTGCGGGGCCGGGAAGGGATCCTCCGCGTCCACACGCGAAAGATCCCGCTGGCCACCGATGTACGGCTCGAAGTGATCGCCAAGGGCACTCCGGGAATGGCCGGAGCGGATCTGGCCAACTTGGTGAACGAAGCCGCGGTCCTCGCGGCGCGGCGGAACAAGTCCCAGGTAGAGATGGAAGATTTCGAGGACGCGAAGGACAAGGTGATGCTGGGCGTCGAGCGCCGAAGCCTGGTGCTGACCGAGGGCGAACGGGAGAACACGGCGTACCATGAAGGCGGACACGCGGTCGTGTCGCTGTTGATTCCCGGTGCCGATCCCGTGCACAAGCTCACCATCGTCCCGCGCGGCCGCGCCCTCGGGATGATGGCATCACTGCCCGAAGAAGACCGTCACGGCTACACCAAGCGGTGGCTCCAGGCCCGGCTCGCCATTACCTACGGCGGCCGTGTGGCCGAAGAGATCGTGTTCGGCCAGGACAAGATCACGACCGGCGCCGGCGACGACATCCAGCAGGCGACCGATCTGGCGCGCCGCATGGTGACCCAGTTCGGGATGAGTGAACGAGTGGGTGTCATGGCCGTGGGCGACAAAGAGCAGGAGATCTTCTTGGGCCGCGAGTTCGCCCAGCGGCGCGAGGTTTCGGAGCGCACGGCGCAATTGGTCGACGACGAGGTCAAGTCGCTCCTGGATGAGGCGTATCGCCGTGCACATACGCTGATCAGCCAGAATCGCGCGCTGCTCGAGCGCGTGGCGAATGCTCTACTCGAACGGGAAACGCTGGATCGAGAGGATCTCGAGCTGCTGCGTGAAGGCAAACCCCTGCCACCACTGCCGTCGCCGGCTGCGCCCCCGTCCCCGCCTCCGTCTAACCATGATGCCAAGGAGTCGGCGCCCAAGACGCCGCCGATTCTCGGCACACCACCCCCCGAGCCCGCCGGCGCGTGAGGGCCACGCCACTCGGCGTCCACAATCCGCGAACGGTGCGTGACCTGCTCCTGACCCATGGGTGGGAGATGGGTCAAGCCGAAGCGGCGGCGTCCGGGATCACCGGCGCCGCCGTTCACCTCACCGGGCTGACCCCCGCCACGCTCGAGCACCTTGTTTCCAGGAGCGGTCCGGCATACGGGCTCGATGTGGTGACCGGCGGTGATTGGGCCATTGTGGCAGGCAGCGTGGCCCGCCTCAGCGCCTTCGCCCGGCCGTGGTCCGCCCCGCCGGAGCTGGCGGAGCTCGCCTCAGTGACCGGTCGTGCCCTGGGGAGCGCCCTACCCACGTTGTGGCAGACGGCACGGGGCCCGGTGGACCTCGAGCGGCCCGTCATCCTCGGTGTGCTCAATGTGACGCCGGACAGCTTCAGCGATGGCGGTCGCTACTCCACCGAGGCGGCGGCGCTCGAGCAGGCGGAGCGACTCCTGGAAAACGGGGCTGACATCATCGATGTCGGTGGGGAGTCCACCAGGCCCGGCCGGCCCGATGCCGTACCCGTCGACGAAGAGCGCCGCCGCGTCGTCCCTATCGTCGAAGAGTTGACCCGACGCCACGCCGATCTCCTGATCTCGGTCGACACCGTCAAGGCGGACGTCGCCAAAGCCGCGCTCGAGGCCGGGGCCGCCATCGTGAACGATGTCTCCGCCCTGCGGTTGGATGCGGGCATGGCGAAGGTTGTGGCGGACACGAAGGCGGGGGTCGTCCTCATGCATTCGCGGGGCACCATCTCGGACATGGCCAGCCTCGATCATGCGGACTACGGGGATACGCTTCTCGGGGATATCGTCGCGGAACTCGGCTCGGCTCTCGACCGCGCGGCTCGATCCGGCATTGCGCTCGAGCGCGTGGTAGTCGATCCGGGCCTCGGGTTCGCCAAGGCCACGGCAGACAACCTCCGCGTCCTCGACCAGCTCATCGCCCTCACCGTGCTGGGCCGGCCCATTCTGGTCGGGCCGTCACGGAAGCGATTTCTGGGTGCCGCGACCGGACGCGACGTCGACCAGCGCGATGTGGCCACGGCCGCGGCCTGTGCGCTCGCATACGAGCGCGGCGCACGGCTGTTCCGTGTCCACGAACCGGGCACCGTGCGCGACGCGCTCTTGCTGGCCCATGCCATGGCTGCCGGCGCACCGCAACGAGAACCGGCGGTGTGATCCCGCACGCTGGTCAACCGTCTATTCTTTGCCCCTGGACCGAGAACCGCACCTCATGAACGACGTGACCGCTCCGCGACCTCCATACCTTGCTGCGCTTGCCGCCTTTCTCTTGGTATTCGTCGGCTACATCCTCACCCTTGCGCCGTCGGTCACGTTCTGGGACGCGGGTGAGTTGATTGCGGCGGCGCACATCCTCGGCATCCCACACCCGCCGGGCACGCCGCTCTTCGTCATGCTGGGCCATGTGTGGCGCATGCTGGTGCCGGTGGGCGAGGTGGCGTACCGGCTGAATCTGATGAGTGCCTTCTTCAGCGCACTCGGCGCGGGGCTCTTCTTTCTGGTTGCCCATCACACGCTCGCGCAGCGAATGGCGGATCTCGAGCAAGGCGCCGGACGGGTCCTCGCGCTGGGCGGCGCGGCCGCGGCCGTGGTCATCGGCGCGTTCACGTTTACCGTGTGGCAAAACTCCAACGAGACCGAAGTCTACGCAGTGGCCACGTTCATCATCGCAGGCCTGTGTTGGGCCGCGCACATGTGGAGGATGGAGCGGCCCTCGCCGCGCGCGGCGCGGTGGCTTCTCCTGATCATCTACCTCGGCGGCGTGTCGATGGGCAACCACTTGCTTGCCCTCTTGGCGGGTCCCGCGGTGATCGTATTTGCCGGTTACACGGTGTGGCAGCACCCGGTGCGCGATCCGCTCCACCGCAAGACCGAGTGGGCCCAGGTCGCGGTGCTCGCTGGAGTCTGGGCGCTCCTCATCGGCACCGGACTCGGGAGCACCAGCCTCATCATTGTCGGCGGGCTTTGCTTCGTTGCCGCTGCGGCATTCGCGGCCGGCGCCCACGCGCTGCCCTTCGCGTTGCTGAGCCTCGCCATCGCCTCGATCGGGGTGACGACGTATCTCTTCCTCTACATCCGGGCGGGGCAGGGTCCGGTCCTGAACGAAGCGGACCCTTCCACGTGGGAATCCCTGCTGGCCGTGATTCGACGCGCGCAGTACCCGGTCCGTACGCCATTCGACGACCCCACCGTTCCCCACGGCCCCGGAAACCCCGGTCGCAGCCTCACGATCATGTGGCTGCAGCTGCTCAACTACCTGCAGTACTTCGATTGGCAGTGGGCGCAGTCGGTGGGTGGGCGGCTGTTCGACGTCTTTCCCATCCGGACGTTCGCCACCCTCCTGTTCACCGGGCTGGGGCTCAAGGGCTTGCGAGACCAGTGGCGCACCGACCGGGCTGCATGGTGGTTGTTCTTCGTCCTCTGGCTCACGACCGGGTTGGGGCTCATGGCATACATGAACTTCAAGCCGGGCTTCAGCTTGCGGTATGACCTCTTTCCCGGCCTCGACCAGCACGAAGTGCGTGAACGTGACTACTTCTTCCTGGTCAGTTTCTCCGTATGGGGACTCTGGGCGGGCATGGGCCTCGCGTCCCTGGCCCGTTCGGTTGTGAGACGCTGGCGCGGCCGAGGCGGGCGGGCACTGGCGGTGGCGGTTCTGGCGTTGGCCCTGGTGCCGGTGTTGGGCAATGCCCGCGCGGCGTCCCGGCGCCACGGGCCCGATGCCCGATTGGCGGCGGATTTTTCCTATGACCTGCTCAACTCAGTGCCGCCGTACGGCATTCTCTTCACCTACGGAGACAACGATACGTTCCCGCTGTGGTGGGCGCAGGAAGTCGAAGGCATTCGACAGGACGTGACCGTCGTCTGCATCGCCTTGTCCCACACCACCTGGTACGCCCGCCAGGTGCGGGACAATCCAGTCCGGCCCTTCGACCCGGCTCGTGCCCCGGCTATTTGGCAAGAAGGAAACTGGACCATGCCCACCTGGCCGGTTCACACCATGACCGATGCCGAGATTGCGGCGGCGGCGCCGGGGACGTTGCTCGATCGCGAAGTCGAGATCCCGCTTGGTCCCATCCGCACCGTGGTGCCCGCGGGAACACCGCTCTATCTGGCAGATGTCACGGTGCTCAGGGTGCTGCAACAGAACCTCGGACGTCGGCCCCTGGCATGGTCGATCACGGCGGGGACGAATTTCTACGGCCTCAACCGAAATCTGGTCCAGCAGGGACTGGTCCGCCGGGTCCGGCCCGTGCCGGTCGACTCGGCCGCGATGACCCTGCCGGTGGGCCTGCAGGGCATTGCCCTCGATCGAGACACCACCGAGCGGCTGGCGTGGGAGACCTACCGCTACGCCAGCCTGCTCGCGCGTGGACCCGCCGGCCTCGACCCGACGGGTCAGAGCTTTGCGGCGAGTCTGGCCGAGCCGTTCGTTCAGCTCGCGGTCGCGTACCAGGACGCCGGCAACATTCCCGAAACGTTCCGGAATCTCGATCGCGCGGCGCAGCTCTCCCCAAACCCGGCGCTCCGGACGGCGCTGGAGCAGATGCGGCTCGAGGTGCTGCAGGGGGTGGATTCGCCACCAGTGGAGGAGAGCAGGAACTAGGGCGTGTCCCTTCATTTAGGCCGAACCGAGTCCTAGATTTATAGGTTATGGCGTTTCCGGAACTCCCAATCCGACTGGCCGAGGTCCGGGGGGCCGTGGAGGTCCACCAGCGTCGGGGCGGATGGTCGCACCCGGTCCGTGTCGTAGCCGTCACCAAGACGCATGGCCCGGAAGCCGTCCGGGCCGCCGTGGCCGCAGGGATCGATGCCATCGGCGAGAATCGGATCCAGGAAGCGCTGGCCAAGCAGGATGCGCTTGCCGAGGTGCAGATCGAATGGCACTTCATCGGGCGTTTGCAGCGCAACAAGGTCCGGCGGGCGGTCGGTCGGTTCGCCTGGATTCACTCGGTGGACCGGAATGACTTGGCCCGAGAACTCGAGCGGCGAGTCCCGCCGGAGGCACCACGGCAGCGCGTATTGGTCGAAGTGAATTGTTCGCGGGAGCCTCAAAAGGGAGGCGTGGAGCCGGAGGAGTTGCCTGGGCTGTTGGACACGCTGGCCGGGTACGACAGGTTGGATGTCCGAGGTCTCATGACGATGGCCGAGTACACGACCGACCAGCAGGTGCAGCGGCAGACGTTTCAGCGTCTCCGCTCCCTTCGGGATGAGGCACAGTCCCGCGGGCACGCACTGCCGGAGCTGTCGATGGGCATGTCGGGGGACTACACCGTTGCGGTAGAAGAAGGGGCGACAATGATCCGCCTGGGGACCCTGCTCTTTGGAGGACGCAGCGCATGAAGGACGACGCGTTTTATCTCACACCGCACGACGTGCGGGGGCAGGAGTTCCGCACCGCCTTCCGGGGTTTCAACCCGAGAGAGGTGGAGGACTTTCAGCTGCGGGTCTCGGAGGAGTTGGAGCGCCTGTTGCGTGAGCGGGCGCAGCTCGAGGAGCGGCTGCGCAACTTCCAAGAACAGTTGCGCGCCTTCCGCGATCGCGAGCGCGCCATGAACGAGGCCCTGCTGGCGGCGCAGCAGCTGCGGGTGGATGCCGCGAAAGAAGCGGACAGCGAATCGGAAGAGATCATTCGGCGGGCCAAGACCGAGGCGCTGAGAATCCTGGCCGAGGCCAAACAGAACGAGCGGCTGGTCCGGGAGCGCACCGAGGCGGGACGGCGCCAGTTTGCTGCCTTCCTGGCGAACTTCCGCGGCTTGCTCGAGCGGCACCTCGGCGAGGTGGAGGGTCTCGAAGAGAATATCCGGAGCGCAACCGAGGCCCAGACGGAAGCCGTGCAGCGAAGGGCATGACCGTCGTCGTCGATACCATCGCGGTCCAAGCCGCCGAGGACGCCGTTCGCCGCGTCACACCCTTCGAGCCGGCCATCGGCATCATTCTGGGCACGGGGTTGGGGCAGCTCGCCCGTGAGATCGAGGTTGCGGCCACCGTCCCATACGACCGAATTCCCGGGTTTCCCGTGCCGACGGTCGAGTCGCATGCCGGCCGCCTCCTGTTCGGCACTCTCGGAGGGAAGCCCGTTGCGGCGCTCCAGGGTCGATTCCACCGCTACGAAGGCTATGACCTGGCCCAAGTGACGTTTCCGGTCCGGGTCCTCCGGACCTTGGGGTGCCAGGTCCTCATCGTGTCCAACGCGTGCGGTGGGATGCACCCGCTGTGGCCGGCCGGGGACCTGGTCCTGCTCACGGATCACATCAACCTGCTGGGCGACAGCCCGCTCGTCGGCCGCAATGACGACGCAACGGGCCCGCGGTTTCCCGACATGTCGGAGGCGTACGATCCGGAACTCCGCCGCCTCGCCCGCGAGGCGGCCGTGACGCTCGGCATCCCGCTCCGTGAGGGGGTGTATGCCGCGGTGCCGGGTCCCAGTCTCGAAACACCGGCCGAGTACCGCATGCTCCGCGCGGTCGGCGCCGATGTGGTCGGCATGTCCACCGTGCCCGAGGTGATCGTCGCCGTCCATGCGGGGCTGCGCGTGCTCGGGGTGTCCCTGATCACGGATCGCTGCCTGCCCGACGCGCTCGAACCCGTCTCCCTGGAGCAGATTCTCGCCGTCGCCGCCAAGGCGGAGCCGAACTTGACGCGGTTGATTCAACGCGTGGTCGAGCGGTGGGCGGCATGACCTTCCGGAAATGGCCGGCGCTGACCCAGGCGCAGTTGGAGGAAGAGCTCTTGGCGCTCTGGAGCGCCGAGGACCTGTTTCACCGGATCCAGCGTCGCGCCGACGGCGCCGAGTCGTTCGTGTTCTACGAGGGGCCGCCGACGGCCAACGGCCGTCCGGGGATCCATCACGTCTTCGCCCGGACCATCAAGGATCTGATCTGCCGGTTCCACGCCATGCTGGGAAGCGGGTGACGCGGATCGCCGGATGGGACACGCACGGATTGCCCGTCGAAATCGAGGTGGAGAAGGCGCTCGGCCTGAACGGGAAGCAGGACATCGAACGGTTCGGGGTCGCGAAGTTCAACGGCCGCTGCCGCGAGAGCGTGTTCGCGTACAAGTCGGAATGGGAGCGGTTGTCGGATCGGATCGGGTTACTGGCTGGATTACGACCATCCGTACGTCACGTACAGCGAACGACTACGTCGAGACCGTCTGGTGGTTGCTCGCGCCGGCTGTACGACCGTGGGCTGCTACGCGCGGGCACAAGGTGCTGCCGTACTGCCCCCGCTGCGGGACGGTGCTCTCGAGCCACGAGCTGGCTCTGGGCTACGGGACGTCACCACCCGCTCCGTCTACGTCCAGCTTCCGCTCCTGGACGATCCCACCCGCAAACTGCTGGTCTGGACGACGACGCCGTGGACGCTCCTGTCCAACGTCGCGGTCGCCGTCAATCCGGACCTCGGTACGTGGAGTACATGGACGGCTCGCGGCTCATCCTCGTCGAGCGGGCGGCGCCATTCAGCTCGAGGCGGCCCGGGTGGCGACGTGGGTCCCACCGCGACGTTGGCCGACCGGCCGTGCGGGCGGTGTCGACCATGCGCGGCCGCGCCTGGTCGGCGCGCGGTACGCCGCCCGTTCGATGTGGTGACCGTACCGAGGGTGACGCCGCATCGGTGTGGTGCCCGGCGATTTTGTCTCGGCCGAGGATGGCTCGGGCTTGGTGCACCTGGCGCCGGCGTTCGGTGCCGACGACTACGCCGCCGGAACGCGAGCACGGTCTCGCGTTCGTCAATCCCGTTCAGGCGGATGGGACCATTCCGAGGCACCGCCTGGCCGACCTCGAGGGGCGGCAGGTCACGGCAAGGAAACCAACGCGCTGATCATCGAGCGACTGGAAGACGACGGCACGTGGCACCGACCGAGGCGTACGAGCATGCGTATCCGCACTGCTGGCGCTGCCGCAGCCATTGATCTACTATGCGCGCGACTCGTGGTTCGTTCGCACCTCGGCGGTCACGGACCGGATGCTCAGGCCAACGCGTCGGTCGGGTGGCATCCGCCGGAGGTCGGCTTCGGGCGGTTTGGGGCCTGGCTCGAAAACAACATGGATTGGGCCCTGTCGCGGGACCGGTATTGGGGCACGCCGCTGCCGGTGTGGGTGTGCGATGCCGACCCCGAGCACACCGAGGTCATCGGGAGCTACGATCAGTTGTCGGAGCGGTGGGGCAGGCCCCTGCCGGCGGGCTTCGATCCGCACAAGCCGTTCATCGACTCGGTCACCTGGATGTGCGCATGTGGGGGTACCATGCGCCGCACACCGGAGGTCATCGACACGTGGTTCGATTCGGGCGCCATGCCGTACGCGCAGTGGCACTATCCGTTCGAGCACGAGTCGGAATTCGAGTCACACTTTCCCGCCGACTTCATCTGTGAAGGGATCGACCAGACGCGGGGATGGTTCTACTCGCTCCTGGCGATCGCCGTGACGGCGTTCGAGCAGGCGCCGTATCGCAATGTCGTCGTCAACGAGCTGGTGCTCGACTCGGACGGCCAGAAGATGTCGAAGAGTCGCGGCAACGTGGTGGAGCCGTGGGACGTTATCCAGACATTTGGCGCCGACACGGTGCGGCTCTACCTCATCGCCTCGAGCCAGGTGTGGTTGCCCAAACGATTCGACGCGCGGACCATTGCCGAAGTCGCGGGTGGGTTCTTCGAGACGCTCAAGCACACGTACACGTTCTTTGCGCTGTACGCGGGCGACTGGAGCCCGGCACCGGCGCCGTCCGATCGCCCGCTGGTGGACCGGTGGCTCGCGAGCCGCCTTGCCGCAACGGTTGAGGCGGTAACCGCGAGCTGGGCGGCGTATGACGTCACCACGGGCCTCCGGGCCCTGATGGATTTCGTGGTCGATGATCTCTCCAACTGGTACGTCCGGATCAACCGCGACCGCTTCTGGGCCCCCGACACCACGCCCGATCCGGCGGCGCTTGCCACCCTCTACGAGGCCCTGCTCACCACGGCCCGGCTGTTGGCGCCCGCCGCACCGTTCGTGAGCGATTGGCTGCACCGCGCGCTCGGGGACGGCTCGGTGCACCTCGCACGATTCCCCGATGCGGGAGCGGCACGTGATCCGGGGCTCGAACAGGCCATGGCCGCCATCCGGCAGCTGGTCTCGCTCGGCCGGGCCGGCAGGGAGTCCGCCGGCCTCCGAGTCACGGCAACCGCTCGCGCGTATGCAGGTTGCCGTGCCGGCCGGCGTGTTGGGACAGTACGAGAACGAGTTGCTGGAACTGCTCCGAACCGAGGTCAACGTCAAATCGGTGGGGGTGGTGGCGTCGGACGCCGATCTCGTTCGCCTGAAGGGCAAGCCCAATTTTCGGGCCCTCGGCAAGCGGTTCGGGAACGAGACGCCGGAAGTCGCCAAGGCGGTGTCACGACTCACCCCGGAGCAGCTGCGTCAGCTGGAAGAGGGTGAGGAAGTGAGCGTGGAGGTGAACGGGGCCCGATACTGTTATCTTCCTGGGGACCTCGTGGTCGAGCGTGAGGTCGTGAGTGACTGGCTGGTCCAGAGCAGCGGGCAATGCGTGGCGGCGCTCGATCCGACCCTGTCGCCCGAATTACGCCGGGAAGGCGTGGCACGGGAGTTGATCCATCGGATCCAGCGGCTCCGAAAAGAGGCCGGCTACGAGTACACGACGCGGATCGCTCTGAGCATCGCGGGCCCCGAAGAGGTGCTGGAAGCCGTGCGGACGCATGAGGCCTTCATTCGCGGGGAGACATTGGCCCGCGAGCTCCATGTCGGCGGCTCCCTCCACGCGCCCGACGTCGAGCGGGAAATCGACATCGATCAAACACGTGCGATCGTTGGCCTCAAGGCCCACGCGACGCCCACTGAGTAAGAGGCATCGACTAAGGACATCTGAGCGCATGAAGAAGAAGCAACTGGCCCATATCGAGCAGCGCCTGCTCGAGGAGCGGGCGCGAGTGATGAAGGAGTTGGGATTCTACGACGAATCGTTCGCCTCGAGCCTTCAGTCCTCGGATGGCGACCTTTCGTCCTATTCGTTCCATATGGCAGACCAAGGCACGGATGCGATGGAACGGGAAAAGCAATTCCTGATGGCCTCGAAGGAAGGCCGGTATTTGTGGCACGTGAACCAAGCGCTCCGGCGCTTGTACGGCGAGCCCAAATCATTCGGCACGTGCCACAGTTGCGGTACGGAGATCGATTTCGAACGGCTCGACGCACTGCCGCACGCCCGTCTGTGCATCACCTGCAAGGAAAAGGAAGAGGATGGCGAGCGGCGCTGAGCGACGCCTCTTCTGGGTTGTGCTGCTGCTGGTCGTGGTGCTCGATGCATCGACCAAACTGATCGCCGAGACATTCCTCCTCAGGACAGCGGCAACCCCAGTCGTAGGAGACTGGTTTCAGCTCCGCCTGGTGTATAACCAGGGGGCTGCCTTCGGGTTGCACGTGGGTCCATACTCTCGCTGGATCTTCTTCGCGGTCGCCGTTATAGCCGTCATCGTGTTGCTGCGGATGTCCCGCCAGGGCGCCAGCGGTGACTGGTTCCGCCAGGGTGCCTTGGGCCTGGTGGCCGGCGGGGCAGCCGGCAATCTCATCGATCGTATCCGAAGCGCCCGCGGTGTCGTGGATTTCCTCGATGTCGGCATCGGCACCCTGCGGTGGCCCACATTCAACGTCGCCGACATCGCCGTGAGTCTCGGTGCCATCGCCTTGGCCATCTCCCTCTGGCGGGAAGACGCTCGCCGGGCCCAGCCGGAGTCCGCCAGCGTCTCGTAACCCGCCTGCCCCCGCCGGCTCGTCCGGCGTCCACCTGTCGGTGCTCGTCGCGACGACGGAACGGCTCGACCGGTTCCTTGCTGATCAACTTGGCCTCTCCCGGACCCGTGCGGCTCGGCTCGTCGCCGGAGGCCATGTGTCCGTGGACGGGGTTCGCGCACGCGCGTCGCGCCGGTTGATCCGCGGGGAGCAGGTCACGGTGGAGGTTGCCGAGTCCGAGCCCCTGACAACGCTCAAGCCGGCGTCGATTCCCCTCACGGTGGTGTACGAAGACGAGGCGCTGGCGGTCATCGATAAGCCCGCCGGACTCGTCGTCCACCCTGCGCCTGGACATTGGGACGATACGTTGCTCAACGCATTGGTGGCGCGCGGGACGCCGTTGGCCGGTGGGGCGGAGGGCCGCCCCGGCATCGTGCATCGCCTGGATCGGGACACGTCGGGCCTCATGCTCGTGGCCAAGACGGAACAGGCACACCGGCGCTTGTCGAAGGCGTTGGCCTCCCGCCGGGTCTCCCGTTGCTACGCGGCGATGACCTGGGGGCACCTGACCCAAAGCCCTACCACCATCGATGGCCCCATCGCTCGACATCCGGAGGATCGGAAGCGCATGACGGTGCTTGCCGGGGGCCGGTCGGCGCAGACCACCGCATGGGTCGTCGCACGCTACGGCCCCGTCGAACTGCTCCGCGTTGAACTCGGGACGGGCCGAACCCACCAGATCCGGGTCCACCTCAGCTACATCGGGCATCCGATCGTGGGTGACCCGGTCTACGGTGGTGGCGGAAGCCGGCGCATCTCGGGCCCCGATCGGAAGACCGCGGAGGCTATCGAGCGAGCGGCGCCACGCCAGGCACTCCACGCGGCGCTGCTCGGCTTCCGGCATCCGCTGACCGATGAGGAACTCGTGTTCACGTCCGAGTGGCCGGTCGATCTGAGGCCCGCGCTCGATGTGGCGGCAGATGACGCAAGTCTGGTTGCTGAAAGAGAACCGCTTCGGTATCTTCGTTTCTTCAATAGAGATGGCTAGTTCCGACCCGATGCGTGTGCTCGTCTTTCAGGTTGGAGACCTGGCATGCGGGATACCCGCCGAGTGGGTTCGCGAGGTCCTCCCGGCAGCCACGGCGACGCGAATCCCCGGTGCACACCCGGTCGTGGACGGCCTGGTCAACGTCCGCGGCAGGATTCTCACTGTGATCGACGGGCACCGCCTACTCAACCGAGCACCGCTGCCCGAGCAAGAGGGGGTCACCATCATGGTGGACCTCGCCGGACACTCGTACGGTCTGCGGGTCAGCCAAGTGGACGATCTGTACGAAGTACGCGAGCAGGACCTCGAAGCGGCCACCGATGCGGCCGCAGGGCACGGTCATGTCGTGCAGGTCGAGGATGGCCCGCAGTTCGTTCTTCTCGGCATCGAATCCCTCCTGGCGCCGGTTGCCGGGACGTGACCAACGACCGGGTTCCAGCGTTGTTTCCGTTGCAGTGTCCCGTTCTCCGTGGAGGCAGTCTGTGAGCCACACCATCCTCGTGTGCGATGACGCGATCTTCATGCGGACGATGATCGGCGATATCCTCACCGGAGCCGGGTATGAGGTCGTCGGCGAGGCGGAGACCGGCGTCCAAGCGGTGGAGCAGTACTCTCGGCTGAAGCCCGATCTCGTCACGATGGACATCGTCATGCCCGAAATGGGGGGGATCGACGCCGTTCGCGAGATCCGGCGCCTGGACCCCGACGCCAAGATCCTGATGTGCAGCGCTATGGGACAACAGGCACTCGTGGTCGAGGCGATCCAAGCCGGAGCCAAGGACTTTGTCGTCAAGCCATTCCAGCCGTCCCGTGTGCTCGAGGCCGTTCAGCGCGTGTTGGGGTGAGTCATGGACCGTGCCCGGTATACGGACTTGTTCCTGACGGAGGGTCGCGAGCATCTCGTGACATGCGCCCACCTTCTGCTCGAATTGGAGCAGGCACCCCGTGAGCTGGAACCGGTCCATGGCCTCTTCCGTGCCATGCATACGCTCAAGGGAATGGCAGCCACGATGGGGTATTCGCAAGTCACCGATCTGTCCCACCAGATGGAAACCGTGCTCGACGCGGTGCGTCAGGGAGAGCGCCGGGTAAACCGCCCGCTCATCGATGTTCTTCTCGAGACGGTGGATGCGCTGACGGCGGGTATCGAAACCGCTGTTGCAGGCCAGGACGCCGAGTTGGATTTTCGGGACCTCCTGGCCCGGCTGAACAAGAGGCCGCGCACGCGCAAACGGGTATCGGGCGATGCCGTGATACCCGAGACGAAGCCATCGCCTGCCGGTATGTGGGTCGAGGTCGTGATCGATCCGGCCGCTCCGATGCGCGGAGGCCGAGCGGCGGTGCTTCTCCGCGAGGCCGAAGCACTTGGCGCCGTCAGCACAGTCACGCCCTCAGCCAGCGAACTCGAGCGCGAGTCCTTCACGGGCCAATTTGGGTTCCATTTGGCGTCGGACGCCGCGCCGGCAGCTATTGCGACGCGGCTGCGAACCGTTGGTGACGTGCTCGAAGTCACGTGTGTTCCCCGTTCACCGGGGAGCCGGACGCCAGGCCCCGCCGAACGGGACGCAGCCAAGCGGTCGACACCGACTGTTCGCGTCGATCGCCGCCGGCTGGATGCCCTGATGAATCAGATCGGTGAACTCGTCGTGACCAAGAACCGGCTGGCATCGCTGGCGGCCGCCGGCGGTGGGGAGTTCTCGGCGGCCATTGATAGGATGGCCCGTTTGGTGTCGGAGATGCAGGCAGAGGTCATGTTGGCCCGATTGACTCCGGTTGCGGAGGTTGTCGATCGGTTCCCTCGGATGGTGCGGGACTTGTCGCGCGTAGTGGGCAAAGAAGTGTCGCTCAACGTGGAGGGGCGCCACATCGAGGTCGATCGCTCGATCCTGGAACAAATCGGCGAGCCGCTGCTTCACCTCCTCCGCAACGCTATGGATCACGGCATCGAGTCAGTGGAGGCTCGAGTGAAGGCGGGGAAGCCGCGCGCGGGACAGTTATCGCTCATTGCGGCGCGCGAACGCAATAGCGTGACGTTCGAAGTGCGCGATGACGGTGCAGGAATCGACCGCGCGGCGATCCTGGAGAAGGCCAGGCGAGAGGGATCCGTGGCTGAGCCCGTGACCTCGTTGACGGACGAACAACTGCTCGAGGTGCTTGCACGCCCCGGCTTCAGTACGGCCGAGCGGGTGACGAGCGTGTCGGGGCGCGGTGTCGGTGTGGATGTGGTCCTCACGCGCATTCGGGCGTTAGGGGGGTCGGTCGAGATTCGATCGGAGGTCGGCCACGGAACGTCGGTAACCTTGCGGCTTCCACTCACGGTCGTCCTGTTGCGTGCCCTCCTGGCCCGGGTCGGGCAGGAACGGTATGTGATTCCGGTGACCCATGTCGCGGAAACGGTGTTCCTCGACTCGCGGAGCGCCACGACCCTCGACGGGCGGCAGGCGCTCACTCTGCGCGATCAAGTTATTCCCACGGTGCGGCTGCGCGATCTGGCAGGATTTCCCAACGAGCCCACCCCGGCACGGCAACCGTGCGTGGTGTTCGAGGTCGGTTCGCGGCGCACCGCCTTGGTGGTCGATGCCCTCCTCGGCCAGGAGGAGATCGTGGTCGAGCCCTTCGAGCCACCGAGTGGCACGCCGGCAGTGTTTAGCGGAGCAACCATCCTATCGGACGGAGTACCGTCCCTGATTCTCGACGCCGCAGCCGTGGTATAAGGAGGCCTGATGGCGGATCTGCGACAGCTCACGGATCTGGAAATCGACGCGCTACGTGAGGTTGCCAGCATCGGAGCCGGCCACGCCGCGACGGCACTGTCGCAAATGATTGAGCGCACCGTCATGATCAGTGTGCCGACGGTGCGCGTTGTCCCGCTCGAGGAGGTCGGGCAGCTCGTAGGACGCCCGGACGACATCGTAGCCGCCGTGTTGATGCACATGATGGGCGATCTCACGGGGCGCACCCTCCTGGTCTTTCCCGAGAGCGCCGCCAAGCAGCTCTGCGACATCTTGTTGCGACGAACCGGCGGGTCCACCCTGACATTCGCCGTCATGGAACAATCGGGTCTCAAGGAGGTCGGGAACATCCTCAGCAGCGCCTATTTCAACGCGCTGAGCGATTTTATGGGCATGATGCTCATGCCATCGATTCCCAGCTTGGTGATTGACTATTCCGCGGCAGTGTTGACCAGCACCACCTTGAATTTTGGGCACGCGCGTGATTCCGTCCTGTGTGTGGAGACCGACCTCAGGGTGCGAGATTCCGGGGAAAAGGTGACGGGCCACTTCATGCTCATGCCGGATCTCCCGTCCTTGCAGGCCATCTTCGACGCCGTCCGCCTTGCGTAGCGCATGGATGTTTCTGCGCTGTCCGACCGCGACCTCTCCATCCTCCGCGCCTTCGCGTCGCGGGTCGATCCATCCGATGCGGGCGGCCACAACAATCTGGGCGTGCTGTATTTTCGCAAAGGCCTGATTCCGGAAGCCATCGCCCAGTTCACTCACGCGCTCGAACTCGATCCTCGAATGCAGGTGGCGCAGGACAATCTGCGCCTGGCGTACCACGGCACCGGATACTACGATCGCCGAGTCACCGAACTCCGGGAACATCTGCGCCGCGAACCGGAGGACCGGGACGCCCGGTGGGAGTTGGGCAAGGTGTACGCCTCGTTGAGACAGTACGATGCGGCCGCGGCCGAATTCGAAGCCTTGCTCGCTCGGCATCCGTACGACGTGCGCGCGGTCGTGCAGCTTGGCCTGTGTGAAAAGGCGCGCGGCAACATTCCCCGGGCCGAGGAGTGGTTCAGCCGGGCGTGTCGGCTCGATCCCGAGAGTCCGGTGGCACGGTTCTACCTCGGTGAGGCTCTCTACAACCGGGGGCTGAACGAGCAAGCCTTGGTCGAACTGTCGCAGTCGGTTAGCCTGAATTCCGATAACGCCGAGGCCCAATACATTCTCGGCTTCGTCTATGGCGATCTCGGCCGGCATGAGGAGGCGCGGCGTGCGACCCGCCGGGCCATCGAGCTGAACCCGACCCTTGGCCGCGCGCATGCCAACTTGTCGCTCCGCCCTGACGAGGGCAGCGAGGCGGGCCGGTCCGCTGCCGCACCGGGTGACGCGAACGACCTTGCGGTTGCCGAGAACACGGCGCTTGCCCACTACAATTTGGGACTGGCCTTCCGCCAAAAAGGATACCATGCGGAGGCCCTCCGCGAGTATCGGCTCGCCCTCGAACACGGGGAAGAGCGCCAGCTCGTCCTCCAAGCCATGGCCGAGGTCCACCTGCTCAAGCGCGACCTGAGCGCCGCGCTCGAATTGTACGACCGGTTGGTGGTGGATTATCCGGACTCTCCAAAGCTCTGGAATGAACGAGGCGTCTGCCTCCAACAGGCCGGCCGCCGAGAGGCCGCCCTCGAGTCCTATCAGAGCGCCGTCGGTACGGACGAGACCTACGCCCTCGCCTGGAACAACCTCGGCGTGGCCCAGGCCCAGGTGCCCGACTTCGATGCCGCGTCCGACGCCTTCCGGGCGGCGATCCGCCATAAGTCGGATCTTCTCGCCGCGCGGCTCAACCTCGCACTGCTGCTCTTTCAGCGTCGCCGTTTCCAGCTCGCGCTGGAGGCCTACCGGCATGCGCTGGCGGACGATCCGGACAATGCGGTCGCCTGGAACGGTGTGGGCCTGATTCTCATGGAATTGAAGCGATACGCCGACGCCAAGAATGCTTTCGCCAGAGCCGTCGAGACAGACCCCGAGCACGCCCCGGCCCACTATAACCTGAGCTTCGTCTTGAGCCAGCTCGGCGATTTCGACGGTGCGCTGCGCGAAACCAAACATGCGCTCGAATTGGAATCGTACTATGTACCTCAGCGGTACGATTTGACGATCGACCTCCAGTACGAGCATACAACCATTTCTGTGGCCCCGGTGCTCTCGGGCGACGAAGTCGCGGGTGAATTGCCGGACGACTTCGTCTTCGACGAGCGATTACTCGACGATCTCTTTGCGACGTTGGCGCCGGATGCGGATCAGTCGGATGACACGGCTCCCCAGCCGGGGCGTGAGCTGTCGCTCGCCCTGGCGCGCGACTACATCAGCAAAGGCCTCTTGGAGCTGGCCACGGCCGAACTGAATCGAGCGCGCCGGCGGGGCGCTTCCGCTGGCCAAGTGGCCGCGCTGTTAGGCGACATTTTTGCCAGACGAGGGCTGCACGGCGAGGCACTGGAACGCTACCGCGAGGCGATCGACCTGGATCACCGCGATCTGGACGCCCGGGTTGGCGAGGTGCAGAGCCTCCTCGCCCTCGATCGTCTTGGTGAAGCGGCGCAGTCAGCGTCCGATCTCGAACCCATGGCAGCCGGAAGCGTCGACGCCTTGATGGTCTGCGCCAAGGTGCGCGTGCGCGTGGGGGAGCTGGTCCCGGCCCTCGATCTGCTCAAGGCGGCGCAGGCCTCCGCCCCGGAACGGGGTGAACTCTACCAACTGCAAGCCCAAGCAGCTGTGAAACTCGGCGACCTGGAAGCGGCCAGCGACGCATACCGGCACGCGCTCGCGCTGGACCCCAACCTGGTCATGGTGTGGCATGAGGTCGGCCAGTTGGAAGAGGCCCGACGCGACTGGACCGCGGCACGGGCGGCTTATGCGCAGGCGCTGGATCTGCTCCCCACCTTCATGGACGCGACGCTGGCACTCGCGGACGGCATGCGTCGGCACGAATCGCCGCGTCAAGCGGTGAGCTATTTGGTCGAAGTCCTGGCCAGCGACCCCTATGAGTTCGAGGCCCTGGTGCTGCTCGGCCGCAGCCTGCTCGACGACGGCCGCCCGGATCGTGCCATCGAGGCATTCGATCGCGTCCTCAGGTTTGTGCCAGATCATGCCGACGCGTTGTATTTTCGAGGGCTCGCGTTGGAGCGGCAGCGGCGATTGGCAGAGGCCGTGGAATCCTGGCACCAGGCCATCCAATCCAATCCCGCCGGCCAGTACGCCCAGGCTGCCCGCCTCAGGATGCGGTCGGCCCGGGACCTCTCCGAAATCTTCAAGGTGCCGAGTGGAGTGAACGGTGGCGATTGAAGGGCCGCTAAAAGAACTCCACATCGACGACGTCTTCCAGCTCATGGACTTGGGCCGAAAGACCGGCGTCCTGCACGTCACGTCCGAGCTGCGGGAAAACGCAGGCACCGTGTTCTTCGAGAACGGGTGGGTGGTGGGTGCCATGATCGCGACCAATCCGCATCCACTCGGGGAGCTGTTGATCCGGACGGGGAAAGTGGCCGAAGAAGACGTCGTCCGTGCACGGACCCTTCAGACAAGCCGCCCAGGCCGGCGCTTGGGGGAGCTGTTAGTGGAGATCGGAGCGATTTCCCGTCGGGAACTCGACCGACACATCCGTGCGCAGGTCGAGGAAGTCGTCTTCGAGTTGATGAGTTGGTCCGAGGGATACTTCCGCTTCGAGGAGGGAGAGCCGGGGCAGACTCCGGCCGAAGCCTCGTTTCGAATCGCACCGGAGGCGCTGCTCATGGAGGCGGCGCGACGAATCGATGAATGGAGTCGGATCGTCGCCAAGATTCCGCATCAGGGGGTAGTGCCGGGGCTCAATCCGGAACAGGCCACCGCCACCGCCGCGCTGGAACTGGTCCCGTTCGAGTGGGAAGTGCTTGCGGCCGTCGATGGAACGGCCACGGTTCGCGACGTGGCCCGGCGGGTTCGACAGCCCGAGTTCGACGTCGCCAAGACGCTCTTTGGACTCGCGTCGGCCGGCATCATCATCATCCGCGATGCGACGACCGACGGCGGCAACGGTGCCGGCCGGGGAGTGGAGGTGCTGTCGGCCCAGGCCGATGACCACCTCCAGGCTGGGGACCTGGCCGGAGCCCACCTCGTGGCCCAGGACGCCGTCCTCGCCTATCCCGACGACGGGGAGGCCTTTCTCGTCCTCGCCCGGGTGTCCCTTGCCAACGGGCGATTCGGCGAAGCCCTGGATGCCGCTCATCGGGCGCTTGCCCTCCAAGGTCAAACGGGGCCTGGACTTCGGCTGCTCGGTCTGGCTCTTGCAGGGGCAGGTCGTTTTGGGGACGCCTTGGGAGCGTGGGACCGCTGGAAGGGCTTGGAGACCATGGATCCAGCCGAACGAAGACATTGGGACACGATCGATCGCCTGGAGGATGCGGCGAAGCTCTTGAATAATGCGGTCCGTGGGCGCCATGAGTGACAGTATCCGGGCCATGACGGCCCAGCTGGTCAGCGATCCCGCCAGCATGATCTTCCTGCCGCTGGGAGAGGCCCTGCGCCAGCGCGGACAGCTCGACGCCGCCGAGAAAGTGGCGCTGGCTGGCCTTGGGCGCTACTCCGAATCGGCCGATGCGCACGACCTGTACGCCAGGATTCTCGGGGATCGCGGTCAACTCGAATTGGCATTCGATGAGTGGGACATCGCCCTCCGGCTGGAGCCGGACCACGTCGGGGCGCACAAAGGCATCGGGTTCCTGTATTTCGTGGCTGGCGAGCTCGACCGGGCATTGGCCCACCTCGAGACGGCCGCCCGGAAGCTGCCGGACGATGATGGGGCCCAAACAGCCCTGGCTCGGGTCAAGGAGGCTCTCGCTCGCCGAGCGGCGGCAGGGAATGGGGCCGGACGGGAGACAGATACGGCGGTGCTGACTGAGGAGCAGGCGGTGGTACCCGGTGCCGACCCATCCCGGCTGTTCCTGGGCTTGGAAGGAGCCGAGGACGGCCTCCTGCTTCTCGATACGAGGGGACTTCGCCTCGGTGGTGGATTGACCAGTCCCGAGGGCGACGACGTAGCCGATGCCGTCTCGGCCCACCTCGCGGGCGTGTCGCAGGAAGCTTCCCGCACTGCCCGGCTACTCGGGCTGGGGGCGTGGATCAGCCTGGCTGCAGAGTCGCCGGATGGTCATCTGTTCGTGGTGGCTCCAACGCCGGAGACTCTGTTGCTTCTCGTTCGGGAGCAGAGCGTTCCCTTGGGACGCCTGGGCGTGGTTGCCGACCATGCGGCCGGGGTCGCGCGGGCTTGGCTCGAGGGATTGCAGTGATGCCGGAGTTCGCAACTGCACTCGACTTGATCACCCGGGTCCACGGCGTCCGCGGCGCCATGCTGGTGTCAGTCTCAGACGGACTCGTTGTCGCCGAATCGTCCATGGACGGTGTGGACGGCGCGCCGGTCGCGGCGCTCACCGCAAGCCTTGCCGGCCGGCTGCGGCGCACCACTGAAGCGGCGGGACGACGACTGCCGACCTTCATCCACCTCCGGGCGGCAACAGGGACCGTGCTCGCGGTGCCGTCCAACGACGACCTGCTCGTCGTGACGATTGGCGCTCCGGACATCAATGTCGGCCTGGCTCGGTTGGAAATGCTCCACGTCGCGGAGCGAGGGATTTGATGCGAGCCGTTGAGCCATGGGTGGAAGGTCCGCTCGCGGCGTTCCTGGATGAGTCGGCTGCGCGGCTCACGCTGTTGATGACCTCGGCTGGCCAGGTACTGGCCCAGCATGGGTTCACGCGCGCCTTCGACGTCATGTCTGCCGCGGCGTTGGGCGCTGGGATCATGGCGTCGACCGACGAGCTTGCGCGTCTGATGGACGCGCCGCCCTTTCGCGCCTTGGCGCACCAGGGAGTCCATCACGGCTTGTTCCTTTCCGGCTTCGACACGCCCCAAGGACGGTGGATCGGACTCGTGGTCTTCGGGCCTGAGAGTTCACTCGGGCTGGTTCAGCTGTTCTTCCAGCGCCTCGTGGCGGACTTGGCCAAGCAGGCCCCGACCGAAGCTCCAAGCAACCGGGTGTTGGGATCAGATTTCGAGGACGAGCTCAACGCCAGCCTGCGAACCCTTTTCGGTCAGTAGCATATGTCGCTTGTCAACTTCACGTCCCGCGAGATCACCTGTAAGATCGTCTATTACGGACCAGGCCGATCCGGCAAGACGAGCAATCTTCAGTACATCTATGGTCGGGTTCCGGAAGCGCGCCGGGGCCGCATGGTGTCGCTCGCCACCAAAGGCGACCGCACGCTGTTTTTCGATTTTCTCCCGCTCGAGCTCGGGACAATCTCAGGATTCGTCACACGATTCCAGTTGTACACCGTGCCCGGGCAGGTGTACTACAATGCGACCCGGAAGCTGGTGTTGCAGGGTGCAGACGGTATCGTTTTTGTGGCCGACAGCCAAGCCCGGCGATTCGACGATAACCTCGAGAGCCTCCAGAACCTGCAAGAGAATTTGCTCGCGCACGGTGTCGATATTCGGGAATTGCCCCTCGTCTACCAATACAACAAGCAGGATCTCCCTGCGGATCTCATCCTCGGGCCGGACGAACTCGATGATGCCTTGAATTTTCGAGCGGTCCAGAGCTTCGGCGCCGATTGTCTGAGCGGGAACGGCGTGTTTGAGACATTGCGGGGCATTTCAGAGCTCGTGTTGAAGCGCCTGGCCGCGGGGAGCCGGGTTGCGTGATCTCGCTGCTCAAGCCCTCGTGTCGCTTCACCACGTTGGTGGTGGCACCCACCAACCAACTTGCGGTGACCGCGGCCCGGGCCGTGGCGGACTCTCCGGGCCGCATCTATAACCCGCTCTACATTTACGGTGGGCCAGGACTGGGCAAGACCCACCTGCTGATGGCCATTGGGCACTCGGTGTTGGACATCGACCCCTCGTGCACCGTGGAATACCTGAGCATCGAGGACTTCGCCTCTGCCTGGCCCACTGCGAGGAATGCCGGCGAAGAGGAAGCCTACCGCCGGCACTATGTCGAGGCCGAGGTGCTGCTGCTGGATGACATTCACCTCCTCGCCTATCGTCGCGACCTGCAGCTGGAAATTCTCCGGGTTCTCGACAGTGTGCTCGAGCGGAATCACCAGGTCGTCATGGCATCTGATCGGGCGCCGAACCGGATCGACGGATTGGACGAGCGTCTGGCACGGCGTTGTGCCGCTGGCTTGGTGACCGATGTAGCTACCCCGGCGCCCGAGACCCGGCTCGAGGTCGTGCGCCGCAGGGTGCAGGAGCGCGGCGCGGTGTTCCACCCGGACATCCTCGAACTGCTGGCCGGCGCCGGCCAATCGGATCTCCGACAGCTGCTCGCTCTCGTGGACAAGTTTCAAGAGGTGCAGCGGCGCACGCATCTGCCGCTCACCGTCGAGGCGGCCCGGGGACTCCTCAACGACATGGGCCTGGCAGAGGCCACCGGTCCAGCCGGTGACGGTCAAAGTCTTCGGCCTCACGCCGACGAGTTCGGAACCTTTCTTAGCGATGTGACCACCACCGTGGCCGGACAGCTCGAAGCGTGGCGAAGTCGAGTGGCCGAGGCCATCCTCCGGTGGGAGGGGGAAGGATTCCGCACTCGCCGCCTCGAGGCGTTGCTCCAGGCCGATCTTCCAGCGGATCCCAACGCGATTCTCGAATCTTTCACGGCCGATGTGGAACGGCTGCGCGGTCTCGAATCAGAAGCCCAGACCGTATCGCCCGACCTGGTCGGGTCGCCGTTGTTCCGGGATCCGGACCAGGTGGCCGCCGCCGCCGCCTTGGTCGAGCATGCGAGGCAAGGCCGGCATCCGCTTCCGGCGCCTTCTCGCATGTGGCGCCTAGAGGACCTCGTCGAGGCGCCGGGCAATCTGGACGCGCTCAGCTCGGCGTGGCGTGTCATAGACCAACCGGGAACCCGTCACAACCCGCTCGCTGTCGTTGCGCCGAGCGGGTGTGGGAAGACCCATGTGCTCCATGGCATCGCCAACAAGCTCGCGGAGGCACCCAACGCGACGATCGCATGTCTCACCGCCAGCGACTTCATCGCGGACCTCGAGGCGGCGCGCGAGGCCAACCGGCTCTCGGCCTGGCAATCACGGTATCGCGGGGTAACCGGGCTCCTGATCGACGACATCCACCGGTGGGCCGACCACCCGCCGCTCGGCGCCGAGCTGGTGGAGCTGCTCGACGCACTGCTCGAGGCCCGCGCCCAACTGGTGGTCAGCTCGGTCGTTCCCCTGCCGCAGTTGGCGCTGGACCGGGGCATCATGGACCGCCTCCAGGGCGGCCTCGTTGTGGCCCTCGCTCCTCCAGACCGTGACATCCGGTCCCGCGTCGTCGAGCGACTCCTGGCCGCCAAGCTCAGTCTGGTGGATCCCGAGCTGACATCCTACCTGGCGAATCGACCGGCGGAGTCGGTGCGAAGTCTGCAAGGCCTGGTGCACCGGTTGCTCAACAACGCCGAGGTCCAAGGGAAAACGCCGACGGTGGCGTTTGCCCGCGAGCTCCTGGAGGGAATGCCGCAGGCGCCGCCCGCCCGCGAGCAGAGAACCCGGCTGAGCGGTGTTGTGGTGCCTGTGGCCGGCGGCCTCCGGAGCCGCGAGAAAATGGTCTGGCATTGGCCCGATGCCGGTGACCGGGTAGTGGAGGAGTGGAGCTGATGGCCATCAAGGGCAGCCTCAAAGAGGCCAGTCTTCCCGATGTGATTCAGCTTCTGGCCATGGGCCAGAAGACGGGCTGCTTGGCCGTCGCCCACCGCCACAATTTCGGCTACGTCTACTTCCGAAACGGCCGCATCATCTACGCCTCCATTGTCAACCGGCGCGATCGGCTCGGCGATATCCTGGTGAACAGCGGTCGAATCTCCCCCGAGCAATTGGCGCAAGCCATCGACCTGCAAGGCACATTCGATGACAAGAAGCTCGGCCAGATATTGGTCGATACCGGAGCGATTTCGCGCGAGGAATTGGTGCAGTACGTGGCCTTACAAATCGAGGAGGCCGTCTATTTCCTCTTCACGTGGAACTCGGGAACATTCAATTTCGAAGTCGATGTGCAGCCTGCAAGTCAGGATGTGCTCGTCTCCATCGCCCCGGAAACATTGCTGCTCGAGGGCGCCAGGCGGGTCGACGAGTGGAGTCTCATCCAACACAAGATCCCGAGCTTCGATCTCATCTTCGAAGTCCGCGAGAGCCGGATCGCCGCGTCGACAGCCACGCTCTCTCCAGAACAAGAGCGGTTGCTCCCCCTTCTCGACGGACAGCGCGACGTCAGCCAATTGATCGACGCGGCCGGCATGGGTGAATTCGAGGTGGGCAAGGCACTCTTCGGGCTGATCACGGCCGGCTTCGTTCACCGTGTCGGCACGTCGGCCACGAGTGAAGTCAGCCGGGCCAACGAGGGGCGGATCGAGGAGCACCGCAATCTCGGAATCGCCTTCTACCGGGCCAGCATGTTGGAGGAGGCCGAGAGGGAATTCCGGCGCGTGGCGGAACTGCGCCCCGCCGATGGGAACGCACCTTTTCATCTCGGACTCATTGCTGTCAAGCACGGACGGTGGGAGGAAGCGATCGCGATGTTCCAACGTGCGGTGGAGAAGGGAGGACCGCGTGCGAGTGCGCTCCACAACTTGGCATTCGCCATGGAGCGACTCGGGCGGCTGACCGAAGCCGAAGCCACCTATGCGGCGGCCGTCGACAGGGCGCGGGACAATCCGCGCATCATGCTGGGGTGGGGGATCTCGGCACTGCTGCGCGAAGACCACGCGCTGGCGTCCGCGCGCCTGATCCGGGCGCGGGAACTCATGGGCGAGGCGGATCCGCCCGCTACCTGGTACTGGGCGGCGACACTGGCGCATGCCGGGTCCGGCAACCAGGCCGCGGCATTGGAGGTGGCTCAGGCAGGAGTGGCGTCCTATCCGGCGAGCGCCGTGTTGAACAACAATCTCGCGGTGCTCTTGGAGTTGAACGGGGACATCGCCGGCGCCGAGACGCAGCTCGACCGCGCGTTTACCGAGGAGCCCACGCTGCCGCAGATCTCGAAGAACATGGCGGATTTGTTGTATCGGGCCGGCAAATACGACGAGGCCGGTGCGGCCTACGAGCGAGTCATCAAACTGAATCCCGATCTGGGTGACGATCTCTATTTCAAATTGGGGAACATTTCGTTCAAGCGACGGGACTTCGCGCAGGCCAAGGCCTATTGGCAGCGGGCTACCGAACTCAATGCTGGGCACGAACTCGCGCGGTCGAATCTCGAAATGCTGGCATCGGTATCGTGATCCGCGACGACGCATGACGGATCCACACGAGGTCCTCGTCGACATCGCCGAGTATCGGGTGGGGGCCGGTGTCGACATCCTCGTTGCATTGGGACTCAGCAGCTGCGTGGCCGTGGCGGTGCACGATCCCGTGACCAACATTGGAGGTCTCGCTCACATTCTTCTTCCGTCGCCGTCGCTCACGGGGGAGCGTGGCAAGCCCGGCAAATTCCCCCAAACCGCCATCCCCCTCCTCGTCGAGGGCATGGTTGAGGCCGGGGCCGGACGGCGGCGGCTCCACGCGCGGCTGATCGGCGGGGCAAGCATGTTTGGTGCCTTGCAGCAGGGTCGGACCATGCCAATGGGAGAGCGCAATCTGGCCGCGGCGCGGGCCGTATTGCGGGCGGAGCGAATTCCGGTGAGTGGTGAGGCAACGGGCGGCGACTTCGGCCGGTCGCTTCGTTTTTCGGTCGATGGCGGCCGCATCGAGATCCGCGCCGTGGGTCGCGATCTCACTGCCCTGTGACGTGACATTGACTCTCGTAGCGGACGATGTCGCGCCGAGCTGGACCAGTGAGGGTTCATCGCCCGGCGGATGCCTCACGCCGCGCGCATGCGGTCGACGACGGCTCGAAGCAGGGGAAACGAATACTCGCGTGTCGGCAATCCACCGACAGTTCGAACAGCACGGAGTAAGCCGATGACGGAAGAGTGGCTGGCGCAGTTGCGGACCCAGGGAGCCGAGATCGCCGCGCGGTTGGAGCAGGCGAGCTCACCCGGGGAACGGGAGGCGCTCAAGCGCGACATCATTGCGTATTTCAAGCTGGTCGATGGGGCGCTCCTCGAGTTGACCGATGTCAAGGAGTCGATCCGTGGGCTGGTGGAGCGGTACAAACAGGTGGCAGGCACGCCGGACCCTCGGCAGAGCCCGCACTTCTCCGGAGACCGGCCGGCAATTCGGGCTGATCACTTGGGCGCGTCCACCTACATCGACAAGGGATGGAACCTCATTGCCTTGGGCGACCACGAAGGTGCCATTCAGGCACTGACGAAGGCGCTCAGTCTCTCGCCCGAAGACTCGCAGGCACGCTCGCTGCTCGGCTGGGCGCAGATGCTCAGCGAGACCTACGACGACGCGCTCGCCACCTTCTCCAAGGTGTTGTCGAAGGAGCCCGCAAATTCGTTGGCTCGCATCAATGTGGGCTACGTCTGCCTCAAGAAGGGAATTTTTGGCGAAGCCATCGAGCATTTGTCCAAAGCCATCCGCCTGGACAACGATCGCAAGGCGACGCTCTACGCGCACTATTACCTTGGGTTGGTATACTTAGACCGCGAAATGTACGAGGACGCCGTCACCTTCTTTCGCAAGACCATCGATCTCGGGCCAAACTTGATCGAGGCCCACTACGAGCTCGGACGGGCACTTTGGTTTTCGGACGACCAGGAAGCCGCCGTCGCTGCGTGGGAAACGGGCGTCGCCACCAACCGGTTCAATCCATGGGGGAAGCGGTGTCAGGACATGCTCGATCTCGTCCGAGCGGGAGGTGATGTCCCTCGCACGCCTTCCTCCTAGCTCTCGCCCTCGCCGCCGCGGTCCATCAACAACAGCCGAGCGCCGTCCAGGTCGGGCAGGTCACGGCGGTGGCTTGGCCCGAGGAGATGGATCTCGCCCTCGCGCTCGCCGAGGTCGCGAGCCGGCCGGTGGTATGGCCGGGCCTCGGACGGCAATCACCCGGGCCGCTCCGGCTCATCGTCCTCGCGCCCGGTCGCGATCTCGACTCGTTGTCGCGCCGCCGGCTTCCCCGCTGGACGGCTGGGCTCGCGTATCCCGCCGCGCGAACGATCATGGTGCGGTCGCGGGGCTCGAGTGCATTCACCGTCCTGCGCCACGAACTCGCCCACCTCGCCCTCCACGACGCGGTGCGTTCCCGGCTTCCACTGTGGTTTGACGAAGGGTACGCGTCCTGGGCGGCTGGGGAGTTCGACCGGCTGCAACAGCTGAACGTGAATCTGGCGGTGCTCCGGGGGCGCATTCCCGATTTCGATCAGCTGGATCGAGCCTTGCGCGGACCCCCGACGACTGCGGAGGCAGCCTACGCGCTCGCGGCGACGGCTGTGATCGATCTGGCCCAGCGAACCCGCGGTGGGCAGCTTGCGCCCCTGTTCCAGGAGCTCCAGGGCGGCGTGGGTTTCGATAGCGCGGTTCGGAGCACGGTTGGGCTCACGGTGGATCAGTTCGAGGTGCGGTGGAGCCAAGCGATCCGGCGGCGCTACAATCTGCTTACCTGGCTCGCGGCCGGCGGGCTTTGGACCCTGTTGGGCGGGCTGGTCCTGGTGGCGCATTTCCTCCGCCGCCGCCGTGACCTCCCGCGCCGCCAGGCCTTGGACGACGGGTGGGTCATTCCGGAACCGGAAGAGGAGGAATCCGCGGCGTTCTAGCCCGGATCGAAGCACCTCCTGTCCATGATAGGTGACATCGCGATTGAGAGCCGCCCTGAGATTGCCGCTCAAGTCGAGGGGTGACAAGCGGATGTGCCTCTCTTCCCGGCTGGCACGTCCGTTGCCTTTGAGGGGTGTGAGATGGTTGGGCCTCGCGGAATGGTGGGATCGGGAACGCGGCCGGCGGGAGGCTGTCGCCTGGTTGACCGATCCCGACCAGGGGGGTATCGTCAACGATTATGCCCACTTCGCAACCGCCCGCCACCCGTGAGCGCGGCCCTCTCGCGCGCCGGAACGTTTTCCTCCTCGGCGCGGCACTGCTATCATTAGGGGTTGGGTACGGACTCCTGGTGTCAGGAGAGGCAAGCGCGGCGGCGGTGTTCCTGGTGCTCGGGTATTGCGTGCTCTTTCCCTTGGGCATTGCGCTCTAGGGCGTATTCGTCGGGCGCCAAAGCTGGGTTGTTGGGCGAATAGCTCAGCTGGTTCAGAGCGCCTGCTTTACACGCAGGAAGTCGGGGGTTCGAATCCCTCTTCGCCCATTAGGCTGCTACCGCTCTCCCTCGGGCGAGCATACTCTAGGGCCGGTGGCCCGCGTTTCTTGCTGGAGGCCAATTGGCTATGCACGTGATCCGCTCACTCGTCTTGGCCGCACTCGCCGGTGCGGTGGCGACTCCCGCCGTCGGCCAAATTCCGGCCGGGGCCGGTCGTGCGTCGCCCTCCCAGGCGGCTCCGAAACTCCTAGTGGCGAATCCGTACGTCTTCACTTCCGAAGACTCGGCCTCCGCGGTTGAAGCCGGCACCGGGCTCCGGGAACGGCTGGACCGGGTGGTCGGCAACAAGTTCCGTATCGTGGGCCGGGACCAGATGAATGAGGCGCTCGCTACGTGGGGCTACCCAGCGGACGCGATTCTCGCCGCGCCGGTCGCCCGGCGGTTTGCGAACGAGTTGCGCGCCTGGACCTTCATAAGCTCCGCCATGGCGCACCGAGGCGGGGGCGACTACTCGCTGACGGCACGTTTGGCCGGTGTCAACGACAAGGCGGGCCTGGTGGTGTCGGTCTCGCGCGAACCCGGGCAGACCTTCAAGGCCATGGGTGAAGCGACGGCTGAACTCCTGCGCGAGGGGATTCGGGCGTACGAGGATGCCAAGGACTGCATCGACCAGATGGCCGACAAGCCGGACAAAGCCGCGGCCTCGGCCGAAAAGGCTATTCGGCGCGTGCCGAACCACGGCCTTGCCAATTATTGTCTGGCTCAGATCTCCATCGCCAAGAAGGAGAGCGCCAGCACCACGATTGCCCTGCTTGACAAGGCGGTTGAAGGGGATCCGCAGAGCCTGCCGGCGTGGACCGACCTGGCCACCCAGTACGAAGCCTCGGGTGACAGCGCCAAAGTCATCGACGCCTTCCAGCAAATGCTCCTGATCGCGCCGACCAACCAGCAGCTCCGGGAAACCGCGATTCGCCTGTTCAATCAGTACGGTCAACCTGGCGCGGCGGTAGACATCGCCAAGAACGGTCTGGAACTCGATCCGACCAATGCCGATCTCTGGGACCTCCTGAGCAATGCCTACGCCGTGTCCGGCAACTTCGGCGGCGCGATCGACGCGCTCGAGCAAGTCTACCAGAACGACTCGACCAAGGCCGATTCCCTGTACTTCCTCAAGGTCATGGTGTTCGCCGACGAGCAGCCGGATACGGCGCGGCTGCTCAAGTGGGCCCGGATTGGAGTCGACAAGTATCCCACGAACGTCAATCTGTTGGGCTTCTTGGCCAAGAGCTACGGTCTGGTCGGAGAACTCGACAGCGCGCTCGCCGTCACCTCCCGCCTGCTCGAGATCGACTCCACCAGCGTTCCGACGGCATTGACCGTAATGAAGACCTTTGCCGACGCGCGCCGCGCGCCCGAGGCGATGCCGCTGATCGACTTCGTACTGGGTAGTGAGGACGAGCAGGCGAAACAGAGTGCCGCTGTCATTCTGACGAACGGCGCCTTGCCACTCCTGCGGGAGCCGCAGGACCTGGAGGGGGCAGCGGCGATCACTCGGAAGGCCATTGCGCTCATAGGGTCTTCCAATACCCAGCTCGTCACGACCGCCAACTACGTGCTCGGTATCGCGACCTTCCTGCAGGTGCCGAAGCTCGACCCGCAGGCGGAGCAAGAAAAGTCGTGCGACATCGCCCGGCAGATGGATGCCTTGATGAAGGAGTCCGAGGTGGCCCTCTCACTGGGCCGAGAGACCAACCCGGAGCAGACGGGCGTCTACGATGGATACCTACGCCAGTACAAGCCGCGGGTGAGGTCCATGATCACGGCCTACTGCCGTTGAGGGCCTTCCTCAGGAGGAAGCCGCTCTCTATATTGCGGTGCTCGAAACCGGGGGCTGTAGCTCAGTTTGGTTAGAGTGCCGCACTGTCACTGCGGAAGTCGCGGGTTCGAGTCCCGTCAGCCCCGCTCCCGACATTCCAACGACACCCCGTTCCCCACTGGCGAGCGGGGTGTCGTCGTAATCAACCTCGTGCCCGGCGTCTCGTGACGAGCCACCACGACCCAGTCATGCTCCCGCAGGTGCTGGAAGCGCTCGGGACCGCCCGGCGAGTCGCCGATGTCACCCTCGGGGATGGCGGCTACGCCGAGGCGCTGCTCGGCTATGGCGTCGCGCTCCTGGGCATCGACCGGGACGCCGAGGCGCTGCAGCGCGCCCGGGCCCGATTGGGTGCCTCCACGTGTAGCTACCTTCATGCCAGTTTCGGATCGCCCGAGGCGCTCCGAGCCGTTACCGAGTTTCACCCCGCTGGGGTGGTCGCGGATCTCGGAGTCTCCTCGCGGCTCCTGGATGATCCCGCCCGGGGCTTCAGCTTCCGACCCGGCGTGCCGCTCGACATGCGAATGGACCCCGAGGGACCGACCGCCGCCGAGGTGCTCAACCGGGCGGACCCAGAGCGACTCGTCCGCATCTTCGCGGACTATGGTGACGAGCGGCGTGCCCACCGGCTGGCTCGGGAAGTCGTGCGCCGCCGGGTCACCAGCCCGCTCCGCACCAGCGATGATTTGGTCAACGCCATCCGGGCCGTGTTGGGCCCCAGATCCGGGCCGGGCGACTTCGCGCGGTTGTTCCAAGCCGTTCGGATCGAGGTCAATGCCGAATTGACCCAGCTCGACACTGCGCTTCCGGTTTGGCGTGACGCCCTGACCCCCGGTGGGTGCGTGGTAGTGATCAGTTATCATTCAGGGGAGGATCGCCTGGTCAAACATGCTTTCCGGGAGTGGAGCAAGGCGTGTGTCTGTCCCACCGAACAGCCGATGTGTACCTGCCGGGGCCGGTCGTACGGGAAGGCGGTGCCGCGGAAGCCCATCCGGCCGACCGCGGAAGAAATCGCACGAAATCCCAGGGCCCGCAGTGCCAGGCTCAGAGTGTTCCGGGTAACTGATGGAGCTTAGAGGACGATACTGGGTCCTATTCTGGTTGCTGGTGTTCTTGGTCGTCACCACCGTGGTCGTGGCGCGCCAGAGCGATGCGATCCGGACCGCCCGGCGATTGGAGACCTTGCGGAATGAACGGGTCGTGCTCGAAGCCAAACACGCCGAGTTCGTTCGGCGGGTGCGCCAGGCATCGGGTCGGAAAGTTCTGATGCCCCGGGTCGAGAAGGCGCTGGGTTTGCGCGAGCCGACGGACGCGGAGTGGGAAAATTTCTCCCCGGGAGATACCGGCACGGAAGGCCAGCGCTAGTGGCCCGGTCGGTGGCGCGGATCGGCGCGCTCGAGTTCATCCTCGGCCTGGCCCTCGCGGCGGTGGTGATTCGGGCTGCCCAGATTCAGGTGGTGCGGGGCGGTCATTATGCGGCCATCGCCGAACGGCAGCGCACCAGTACCGAGCAGGTACCCGCTCGCCGCGGGACCGTCTACGATCGTCATGGGCAGCCGCTCGTCGTGACCCAAGAGGAATACGCCGTCGGGATTGCCCCGAACGAGGTGACTGATGTCCGGGGCACGGCGCGCCTCGTCGCCAAGCATCTCGGGATCGCGGCCCGCCCGCTGGAGCAGGCGATCCGTGGATCGAAGCGCTATCGGTGGCTAGCGGGGCCCTTTCCGGCCACCAGAGTCGAGCCGCTTCGGGACGTCCGCGGCATTCACCTCCATCGGCGGCTCGAGCGGACCTATCCTTCCGGCGACCTCGCCGGCCCGATCTTGGGACGCTTGAACGCCGAGGGGACTGGCGCCACCGGCCTCGAGCTCTTGCTGGATTCGCTCCTCCAGGGCCAGCCCGGGGAGGCCGTGGTGTTGAAGGACCATCTCGGCCGACGGTACGAGTCGCCGTCACGTCGGCGCCGCGCACCGGTTGCGGGCGACGATGTCTACCTGACGCTGGACGTCGAGCTTCAAGACATCGCCGAACGGGGCTTGGAAGACGCCATCGCCGCCTCGGATGCGGAAGGCGGCGACGTGGTCCTCCTCCATCCCGAAACCGGTGAGGTTTTGGCCCTCGCGTCGCGTGTGACCCAGAACGGCAGGCTCGTCTCATCGCCCGCCGCCATTCACACCACCTTCGAGCCGGGCTCCACGGCCAAGATCTTCACGGCGGCCGCGTTGCTCATGCGAGGGCTGGTGGACAGTACCGACACCGAAAACGTGGTCGACGGCCGGTGGCGAATGCCTATCGTCGAACAGCCGACGCGGCCATCGCAATACCGGACGATCGAAGACTCTCATCGCGAGCTCGGGGTCCATCCCTTGACCCTGGCAGACGCCATCCGGGTATCGAGCAATGTGGCCATGGCCAAGTTCGCGACCCGGCTCACCCCCGAACAGCAATACGAGACCCTCCGAGGGTTCGGGTTCGGCAACCGGACCGGCATCGAGTTTCCTTCGGAATCCGAAGGCCGCCTCTATCCGCCACACCAGTGGACGCTTCGCATGACCCCAGCGAGCCTCGCCATGGGCTACGAACTCGCGGTCACACCACTCCAACTGGCGGTGGCCTACGCCGCGATCGCGAACGACGGCATCGTGCTGAGTCCTGCGATCGTAAAGGAAATCCGTGACGCGGAAGGCGAGGTGATCTACCAGCACGTCCCAGAGCCGGTGCGCCGCGCTGTTTCGCCGACCGTGGCGGCCAGGCTGCGGGAGTTCCTGCGCGGCGCGGTGGAACAAGGCGGCACCGGCGAACGGGCCCAGCTCGGCAAGTACTTTCTCATGGGCAAGACCGGAACGGCCAGGCGATTCCGCGATGGTCGCTACGTGGATGAATACACCGGGTCCTTTGCCGCACTCTTCCCGCAGGACAATCCCGAGCTGGTGGTCGTCGTGAAGATCGACAATCCTCGGGCCGGGAGCTACTACGGTGCGCAGACGGCGGCTCCGGCGACCAAAGACATGCTGAACCATGCCTTGGCCGCGGGGCTCCTGCCGTTCACACCGGCCGAGACACAGGGTCGGCCTCGGCCGAGGCCGCGACGAAACGAACCTGAGGCGGAAGGCCGCGTCAGCGCTCCGCCGGTCGTCATTCCGTGGCCCCCGGCCGCGGCGGACTCCGCCGCCCCTCCGCCGCGACCGGTGCCAAAGGTCGTCGCCTTGCCGGTACGGGAAGCCGTGCTTGCCCTCCATCAGCGTGGGTTCCAGGTCCAGCTGCGCGGGCTCGGTATCGTTGAACGCACCTGGCCGAGCGCCGGGACCGTCATGGCCCGAGGCCGCATCGTCACCGTGTGGGCCAGATGACACGGCGGATGCTTGACGAGCTCGTCACTGCTTTCCGGAGAGAAGGGCCGGTGATCTCGGCTCCTTCGGACCAGGTCGTCATCACGGGAGTGCGCGGCGATAGCCGAGCGGTGATGCCGGGTGATGTCTTTTGTGCGGTGCGCGGCACCGAGTCTGACGGCCACGACTTCGCCGCCGATGCAGTCGCCCGGGGCGCCTCCGCCATCGTGGCTGAACGCACGCTGGATGTGCCGGTACCCGTGGTCATCGTCTTGCAGGGACGGACGGCCGCCAGAATTGCGGGGGAAACGTGGTACGGCCGCCCGGCGGATCGCCTGTCATTGATTGGCGTGACCGGAACGAACGGAAAGACCACGACCACGGCGTTGATCCGCCACCTCCTAAATGACGGAGGCACGGCGGGAAGCATCGGCACCCTCGGAGCACTCGACGGTAAGGGCTCTGCCGTGCCGTCCACGGCCGGCACACTCACAACGCCCGGACCCATCGACCTGCAGGCCACGCTGGCCGAGTTCGTGCGGCGCGGCACGACACATGTGGTTCTGGAGGCATCTTCCCACAGCCTCGACCAAGGCCGGCTGGACGGACTGCACTTTGCCGCCGCCGTGTTCACCAACCTGTCACGCGACCACCTCGACTATCACGCCTCGATGGACGATTACCTGAACGCCAAGCTCCGGCTCGGCGCACACCTCGGACTCGACGGGGTCGAGGTCGTCAATCGGGACGATGCGGCCTGGAGTGCGCTGCCGCGACGCGGGCGCCGGGTAACCTTCGGCCTGGAGCGGGGTGCCGATGTCTGTGCACCCACCCGCGAACTGAGCGCCGCTGGGAGCCGATTCCTCCTGGAAGGACGGTTCGGGGCATCCTGGGCTCAGGTGCCCTTGCTTGGAGAGTTCAACGTCTCGAACGCCCTCGCCGCCATTGCCAGCGCCGTGGCACTCGGAGTGCCGCTCGAGCGGGTCGTCGAGCGACTGCGGCACGCGCCTGCCGTTCCTGGCCGGATGGAGGTATTGACCGAGCACCCGTGCACGGTCATCCGGGACTATGCCCATACTCCCGATGCGCTGGCGCGGGCACTGGGGGCGCTCCGGCCACTGACGCGTGGGCGCCTGATTGCACTGTTCGGGTGCGGCGGCGACCGGGATCCCGGCAAGCGTCCGATGATGGGGCAGGTAGCGGCGACGCACGCCGATTATGCGGTCGTCACGTCGGACAACCCGCGAAGGGAAGACCCCGATCGCATCATTGACGACATCGAGCGGGGCATGGGCAACGCGCCACACCGCCGCATCACGGACCGGGCGGAAGCCATCCGCACCATGTTGCAGGAGGTCGAGCAGGGCGATGTCCTGGTGCTGGCCGGCAAGGGGCACGAGACCTACCAGGTCATCGGCACGACCAAAGTGGACTTCGACGAGCGTCGTATCGTTACCGAGGCGCTGAGGCCGGCGTGACCCGGTGGTCTGATGCCTTCGTACGTGAAGCTCTCACCGGCTCGCCCCGAGGAGCCGATACCCGGCAGCGCTACAGCGAGATTTCCACGGACACCAGGGCGCTCCGTCCCGGCGCGCTCTTCGTGGCGCTCGAAGGACCGCGATTCAACGGCCACGACTACCTAAGCGCGGCCCGCGCCGGCGGTGCCACGGGTGCGGTGGTCCGCCGGGGGACTCAGGCGGTGGACGGGCTCGAGTGCTACGAGGTCGAGGACACGCTCCACGCGCTCGGTGCGCTCGCCGCCGCGGTGCGGCACGAGATCCACGGACCGGTGGTGGCGGTGACAGGAACCAATGGCAAGACGAGCACCAAGGAGATGCTCGCCGCGGTGCTCAGGACTCGATTCGTAACCCACGCAACACCGGAGAACCTCAATAATCTCATCGGGGTCCCCCTTACCATCGTGTCGGCGCCGGAGGGCACCGAGGCGCTGGTGCTCGAAGCCGGCGCCAACGAGCCGGGTGAACTGGCTCGGCATCGCGCCATCATCGATCCGACCGTGACGGTGATAACGAACGTGGGCGCGGGACACCTCGAGGGCTTCGGGTCGGTCGAGATGGTACTTCACGAGAAGTTGGAGCTGGCGCGCGACGTGCCGCTGGCGGTGGTCGGCACCGCGCCGCCGGAGCTGGCAGCCGGAGTGCAACTCCGCGCGCGACGCAGCCTCACCGCGGGTGTGGCGGATGCCGACGTTGTACCCGAAGCGGTGACTGTCGGGCCGGATGGCAGGGCGCGGATCTCGGTCGATGGTGTCACGTTCACGCTGCCTTATGCCGGCCTGCACCTTGCCGCGAACGCGATGCTGGCCTGGGCATTGGTCCGCTCGCTCGATCTGGATCGGTCCCGCTCCGCCCGGGCGCTCGAATCGGTGACCTTCCCGGGCGGGCGCTCGGAAGTCGTGACTCGCGGCGGCATGACCATCGTCAACGACGCCTACAACGCCAATCCGGAGTCCTTCGCGGCGGCCATTGCGACGGCCCGTGCCATGCGTGCCGGCCGGCCGCTGGTGTTCGTTGCCGGCACTATGCGGGAACTCGGTCCGCGATCCCCGGCACTGCACGCGGAAGTGATGCGGCAGCTGGTCGAGCTCGAGCCCGCCATCCTGGCCGTCGTTGGCGACTTTGTGGAGGCCAGCACAGCCTATGCGGGGCGGCTTGGCGACCGTCTCCTGGCCGCTGCCGATCCGGTAGAACTGGGGCCGGCCCTGGCCGCGCGGTTGACCGGAAACGAGCTGGTGTTCCTCAAGGCATCCCGTGGTGTGGCGCTCGAACGTATACTTCCGTTCTTGTTCACCGGTTCCGACCAGCGTCGCTGAGGTTCCATGTTCTATCATTGGCTCGCTCCGCTCAGCAGCACGCACATCATCTTCAATCTCTTCAATTACATCAGCTTCCGCGCCGCCGGCGCCACGGTGACGGCGCTGATGGTGGCCTTCTTGGCGGGCCCAAGTGTCATCCGGCGGCTCCAAGCACGGAAGGTGGGACAGGTGATTCGGGCCGACGGACCGGCCGCCCATCAGGAGAAGCGGGGCACGCCGACGATGGGTGGGCTTCTGATCATTGTCGCCACCATCGTGCCGACGCTGCTCTGGGCGCAGCTTTCCAACCGGTTCGTTCAGGTGGCTATGGTGGCGACCGTGTGGATGGGGGCCATCGGATTCGTCGATGACTATCTCAAGGTCGTGCAAGGGAAGCCACGCGGCCTCGTCGCCAAGTGGAAGCTCGCCGGGCAAGTATCGTTTGGCCTGGCGCTTGCCCTGTTGTTGCTCTTCTTTCCCTTGGTCCCGCGCGAGACGATTCCCGCCACTGGGACGACGCTCCCCTTCTTCAAATATCTGATTCTCAATTTCTCGCCCGTGGTCTTCGTGCTCTTCGTCACGTTTATCATCACGGGCAGCACCAATGCCGTGAACTTGACCGACGGGCTCGACGGGCTCGCTACCGGACTGGCCGCCATCGCCGCCTCCGCGTTTGGCGCGTTTGCCTACCTGCTCGGGCGGACCGACGCCACCGCGTATTTGAATCTGTATTACCTCCCCGGTGCCGGAGAGTTGACCATCTTTTGCGGGGCCTTGATGGGCGGGACGCTCGGGTTCCTCTGGTTCAATGCGCATCCGGCACGGGTATTCATGGGAGACACCGGGAGCCTGGCTATCGGCGGCGCGTTGGGGACCGTCTCGATTCTCCTCAAGTCCGAGTTCCTCCTGTTGTTGATCGGCGGCGTGTTCGTGGCGGAGACGGTCTCGGTGTTGCTGCAGACTGGCGTGTACAAGTGGTTCAAACGCACCCGGGGCCGGGAATACGCCGATGCGCATCGCGTGTTCCGGATGGCACCACTGCATCATCATTTCGAGAAGCTCGGATGGGAGGAGACAACAGTCGTCACCCGGTTCTACGTCCTGGCCATCCTTTGCGCGCTCGTGGCCCTTTCGACGCTCAAGCTCAGGTGATGTTCGACCGGTGGCGAACGAGTGACACGGAGGTTGCCGTGCTGGGCCTCGGCGCGAGCGGCACCTCGGCCACCCGGCTGCTGCGGCAGCACGGGGTACGGGTGTACGCCTCCGACAGTTCCACCAACGACGACTTGGCGGCCGCCGCGGAGGCGCTCCGCGCTGACGGAGTCGAGGTCGACCTCGGCCGGCACGATGTCGCCCGGGTCATGCGTGCGGCCGCGGTCATCGTCTCGCCCGGCGTGCCACCCGACGTCCCGGCCGTCGCGCGCGCGCGCGCGGCGGGAATCGAGCTCCTCGCCGAAGTCGACCTCGCAGCCCAGGTTCTCCGAGGCACACGCTGGGTCGGTATCACCGGCACCAATGGGAAGACGACCACCACCACGCTCACGGCCCTGGTGCTGACCGCGTGCGGGTTCCGCGCGGAAGCCGTTGGCAACATTGGGCGGCCCGTGAGCGAGGTGGCCTTCGAGGACCCCGCGCCCGAGTGGCTGGCGGTTGAATTGTCGTCGTTTCAGCTTCACGACGCGCCGCATCTCGATCTCGCGATCGGGGTCGTGACCAACCTGTCGCCCGACCACCTCGATCGCTATCCGTCGCTCGACGCCTACTACGCGGACAAGGCACTCTTGTTCCGGAACGCCGGCCCCAAGAGCTGCTGGATATTGAATGGAGACGATGACGCGGTGGCACGGTTGGCTCGCGGCGTACCGGGCATTCACCAGCACTGGAGTCTCCTCGGGCCAGCGGACGCGTGGTATCGCCGGTCGGACCGGATGCTCATGCTTGGGGACCGACCGGTGCTGGAGCGCACCGAGTTCACCCTGCTCGGTGATCATAACGTGAGCAACGCGCTTGCCGCGGTGCTGGTGGCGGCTCGAGCGGGTGGGTCAGCGAAAGCCATTGCGGAGGGACTGCGCCGTGCCGGCCCCTTACCGCATCGGCTCGAGGTGGTGCGCGAGGTGAACGGAGTGCTGTGGATCAACGACTCCAAGGCCACCAACCTTGGCTCGACATCGGTTGCGGTGACGGCCTTGGACCGCCCTTTCGTGCTGCTCCTGGGCGGGCGCCACAAAGGGGAGCCCTATTCGCGGCTGGTGCCGCTCTTGAAGGGGTGCCGTGCCGTCGTTGCCTACGGGGAGTCACGGTCGATCATCGAACGCGACCTCGCCGACGCGGTTCCGGTGGTCGGGGTGGACTCCTTCGCGGACGTCTTGGACGAGGCAGCCCGGCTCGCCCGTCCGGGCGACGCCGTCTTGCTGTCCCCTGCGTGCTCCAGCTACGACATGTTCAAGAATTACCAGGAGCGTGGGGCCCAGTTTCGCGCCGCGGTGGAGGCCATGTGAGCCGAGAACGTCCCATCGTCCACCCCGGCGACTTCCGCTGGGAGACTCATCTTCTCTTGATTGTCACGGCAGCCCTGGTGGTATTCGGACTGGCCAGCATGTACGGCGCGTCCAGCATCGTGTCGGGGAATCAGGGGTTTGCCGGCTCGAGTCTGGCCCTGCGTCAACTCGCAGGGGCGGTGGTCGGCACCATCTTGTTGCTGGTGGCTGCCCGGGTGGACTACCACTTCTGGCGGGCAATGGCATGGCCGATCCTGCTGGCGACAATTGCCCTGCTGCTGATCTTGGTTCTGCCGTTCACGACTGCCGTCGCCCCGTCCTCCCACGGCGCCAGGCGGTGGATCCGTTTCGGTGTCCTGAGCTTCCAACCCTCCGAAGTCGCCCGGCTGGCTGTCGTGGTGTGGTGTGCCATGCTCGCGGCCAAGAAGGGACCACAAGTGCGCCGGTTCAAGAAAGGCGTGCTGCCGTTTCTCGTGATCCTGGGTCTGGTGTCGGGCTTGATCATGCTCGAGCCCGATCTGTCCATGGCCACGCTCGTGGCGCTTGTCGGAGGCATTGTGCTGTTCACCGCGGGCGCCAAGATTGGCCACTTTCTCTTGCTCGGCATGGGCGGCATCCTCCTGGTCTTCCACCAGATTCGCGATGCGCAGTACCGGTTGGCACGATTCACCACCTTTCTCAATCCCGGAGAAGGTGGCAGCGACGCCGCGCTCCAGATCCAGCAATCGCTGATCGGGATGGGGTCGGGCAGGATCATGGGCGTTGGATTCGGTGAGGGGCAACAGAAGCTGGGCTTCCTCCCATTGGCCTACTCCGACTTCCTGTTCAGCACCATCGGCGAAGAGTGGGGATTTCTCGGAGTCGTACTGGTGGTGCTGCTCTTCGGGCTCTTCGCCTGGCTCGGATTCCGGATCGCGCGGACGGCCTCGGATCCGTTTGGGCAGTATCTCGCGGCAGGCATCACCGCGTCGGTCGTCGTCACCGCGGCCATGCACATGGCCGTGACCCTCGGTCTCATGCCCACGACGGGCCTGACTCTGCCGTTCATGTCCCACGGCAGAACCAGCCTCGTGGTCGCGCTGCTCGGTACCGGAATCCTGATCAACATTGGGGCGCGGCGAGGGCGGCCGCCCAAACCCAGGTCACGGTGACCGGCTCCTCCGGGGCTCGCACCGACGGTCGCGAACGACGCGTCGTCATTGCCGGGGGAGGAACGGGCGGACACCTCATGCCCGCGCTGGCCATCGCCGCTCTGCTTCGGGAGCAGGCTCCAGATGTGGAGCCGGTGCTGGTTGGAGCACGCCGTGGCATCGAGGCCGAACTGCTGCGGCGGAGGCCGTTCCGATACCATCTGTTGCCGGCCCAGCCGATCTACCGCCGTCAGTGGTGGAAGAACGCCAGGTGGCCCTTGGTGCTTCCGGGTCTCTGGCGTGGTCTCCGCGCGATTTTCGCGCTGGAGCGTCCGGCGGCGGTCCTCGGGACCGGTGGGTACGCCTCGGCCCCGGTGGTGTGGTGGGCCCTGCGTTCAGGCGTTCCCGTCGCGATCCAGGAACAGAACGCCTTTCCCGGCCTGGTCACGCGGCGATTTGCCGCGCGGGCGCGTCACGTCTATCTCGGACTTCCCGAGGCTGAGCGGCACCTCCGCCTCGGGTCCCACACCGAGCTCTTCGTGACGGGGAATCCGATCGCGCCTCCGACGCCCGAGGATCGCCCGGCCGCCCGGCGCCGATGGGGCATCGAGGACGATGAATTTACCGTGCTCGTGACGGGTGGGAGCCAGGGCGCGCACGCCATCAACCAGGCCGTGAGCGCGTGGCTCGACGCGACAGGAGCCGCCGGGGTTACTCTCCTTTGGGTGACCGGTCGTGCGGGTTGGGATCGATTCAAGCGGTACCACGCGCCACCACGCGTCCGGGTGATCGATTTTCTCGACCCGATGGGGCATGGCTACGCCGCCGCCGATGCTGTGGTCAGCCGGGCCGGCGCGCTCACCGTGGCGGAACTCTGTGCCTGGGGTCTACCGAGTGTGCTCATCCCGTTGCCAAGTGCGGCAGCAGACCATCAGGCGAGAAACGCTGCGGCCATGGAGCAGGCTGGAGCGGCGTGGCACCTCAATCAGGAACGCCTCGATGGTGTGAGCCTCGGCGCGGCCATCGAACGGCTGCAATCGCAGCCAGAAACCCGGCAGGCAATGGGGCGGGCGGCCCGCGAGCGCGGCAGGCCGGATGCCGCCATGGAGATCGTGTCCCATCTGCGAACGCTCTTGGAACCGGTTGGGGTTTCGCAACTTACCGAACCTTCTTAGATTAGCGCATTCGTAATGAATCTTTTCGACGCTTCGGACCCGCGCCCAGTGCACTTCATGGGAGTTGGCGGCGCTGGGATGAACCCGTTGGCCGCCATCGTGCATGCGAATGGGATGTCGGTCACGGGGTGTGATCTCGATCCGGCCGGCGCCGCCGATTTGGCCGCTCGCGGAATTCCAGTCGCCACAGGCCACGACCCGTCACATGTGGATGGGGCGCAGGCGGTGGTTGTCACAGCGGCGGTTGCGTCGGATCATCCCGAGCTTGGGCGCGCGCACGACCTTGGGGTGCGGGTGATTCAACGCAAGCGGCTCTTGGCGGAACTCGTTGCCGGATCACGGGTTGTGGGCATTTCCGGAACCCACGGCAAGACCACCACCACCACCATGGTCACGGAAGCACTGAGTGCCGCTGGCCTCGAGCCCACGGGAATTACCGGCGGCAGGGTTCGCGCCTGGCGGGGGAACGTCAAGATCGGAAGTCCGGAACTCTACGTGGTCGAGGCCGATGAGTACGATCAAGCGCTGCTCGAGTTGTATCCAACCATTGCCGTCGTGACGAACGTGGAGCCGGATCACCTCGATTCGTACGGGTCGGTTGCCGCGATGGAGTCGGCCTTTGTCCGGTTTGCCGAGCGGGCGGAGGTGGTCATTGCCGGCACCGACGATGCCGGCGCCAATCGTGTGGCACAGCAGCTGGCAGGAACGGTCTGGTCGTTCGGACTCGGCCGGGGCGACCTGGCGATCACCGAGGTCGATCACTCACCGACCGGAACGAGCGCCACGCTGTCGGTTCCGAATCGGGGAGCAGTCCGGCTGCGACTGCGTGTGCCTGGGCTCCACAATGTGCGGAACGCCGCCGCTGCGGTTGGAGTTGTTGCGGCGCTCGACGCTCCACTCGAGCTCGCGCTGGAGGCCCTTGCCGAGTTCGAGGGAGTCGGCCGCCGCTTCGAGCGGGTGGGCGAGGTGGGCGGTGTCGTGGTGGTGGACGACTACGCGCACCATCCGACGGAGATCCTGGCGACGATCCAAGCTGCGCGCCAAGCGTTCCCCGGCCGACGCCTGGTGGCCGTCTTCCAGCCGCATCTCTACTCGAGGACCAAGCGGCTCGGGGACGCCCTAGGCGAGGCGTTGAGCGGCGCGGATCTCGTGGTGGTAACCGATGTCTATGCCGCTCGCGAGCTGCCGGTTGCGGGCGTCAGCGGCGAACAGGTGGCCAATGCAGCCACCCGCGCTGGGGTTCGGACGATCTATGAGCCGGAGCGTGATCGCCTCGGTCCTCGGGTGCGCGAAGTAATCCAATCGGGCGATGTCGTGCTGACCCTCGGGGCCGGAGACATCACCCGGGTGGGCCGGGAACTGGTGGAATGGCCGGCCGTCGCGTGAAGCGCGGCTGGTGGGTGGTGGGCGGCGCGGCCGTCGCCGCGGGCGTCTGGTTCGGCACACCTCAGGTATTTCGACACTTTCGATTTTTCGACGTACGCCGGATCGAGATCGTGGGGGCTCGCCACTTGTCGGCCGACATCGTCCTCGACGCGCTGGCACTGCCGGCCGACGCCAACGTGTTCGACGGTTTCAAGCGGGCGGGGCATCGGATTCGCGAGATACCGGGCGTGATCGATGCCCGGATCGGACGCCGGATTCCTGGGACCCTCCGGGTCGTGGTGAGCGAGGCCGAACCGGTAGCCCTCTCACCCACGCGGGATGGACTCGCATTGCTCGACGTGTCAGGCGTTGCCTTGCCGTTCGATCCGGCACGCTCCGCGCCCGATTTGCCGGTCATCGCTGAAACGGATTCCGTGTTGACCACCCTGCTCGCCCGCGTGCGAAGCGCCGACCCCGATCTGTTCAGCCGGGTGTCGGCGGCGTCGCGCCGCGCCGGTGATGTCGTACTCGACCTCGGCCAATGGCGCTTGTGGCTGAGAAGCGATACCGAACCCGAGGTACTGATCGCAGCCATGGATGTGGCGCGCGACTTGACGCGACGAGGATGGAAATTCCAGGAACTCGACGCCCGCTTCGCCGGGCAGGTCATCGTCAGGGGCCGGGTCGCGTGAGCGGCGCGCCGCAGCGGCTCGTCGCCGGTCTCGACTTGGGCTCCACCAAGGTCGTTGGGGTCATCGCGGACGCCTCCGGGAGTGCCAGAGAGCCGCTCGTCAAGATTCTGGGCGTGGGGTCGGCGCGCAGCAGCGGGGTCCGCCGCGGCGTGGTGCGAGACATTGAAGAGACCACCCGAGCCATCGTCAAGGCGATGCAAGATGCGGAGCGCATGGCGGGGGTCGAAGTGGGAACCGTGTATGCCGGCATCGCCGGTGAGCACGTGGCGGGGAAGAGCTCTCACGGTGTCGTGTCCGTGACCGGTGACGAGATCCGTACGGCCGACGTTGCCCGGGTCAATGATGTGGCGAGCAACATTTCCTATGGCCGCGATCACGAGTTGTTGCATGCGATCCCGCAAGACTACCTGATCGATCAGCAGGCGGGAATCAACGAGCCGATCGGAATGACCGGCTCCCGGCTCGAGGCAGAGGTGTATCTGGTGACGGTCTTGTCCAGCATCCTGCACAACTTGGGCAAGTGCGTCGAACGTGCCGGCTACCGTGTGGGCGAGTTCGTGCTCGAGCCCCTGGCGGCGTCGCTGGCGGTCCTGACCACTGATGAGCGCGAGCTGGGGTGCGCGTTGGTGGATCTCGGCGGCGGCTCGACCAACGTGGCCATCTTTCAGGGCGGCAAGATCCGCCATACGGGGTCGCTCCTGTGCTCCGGCGGCTATGTGACGGCCGACATCGTGCAGGGGCTGCAGGTGACCCAGCAGGACGCCGAGCGACTGAAGGAACACCACGGCTCGGCCTACGAGCCGGGGATGTCCGAGGGCGAGTCCATCGAGCTTCCCGGCACCCCCGGGCAAGGATCCCGTGCGGCTGACCGTCGGGTGCTCGCCCACATCATGCAGGCCCGCCTGCAGGAGGTGATGGAGTTCGCGCAAAACGAGATTGCCCAGGCGGGGTTCCACCAACGGTTGCCTGCCGGGGTGATTCTGACGGGCGGTGGCGCGCTCACGCCGGGCATCGTGGAGCTGGGCCGAGAGATCTTCGCGATGCCCGTGCGGGTCGGTGCGCCCGGGCAGGGACTCACCGGCCTGGCGGATAGCGTGGAGTCGCCACGGATGGCGCTGGCCGCGGGCTTGGTATACTACGGGGCGAGGCAGGTGTGGCAGACCGGCTTTGGGACCGGGGGGCGGCGGTCGCCGGCCGTCGACAAGTGGTTTGGACCGGTGAAGCGTTGGCTCCAGGACTTCTTTTGATGCGGGCGTGAGAGGCTAACCATGATTTTCGAGCTGGAAGAGAGCGTCGCACAGCGGGCGCGGATGAAAGTCGTCGGAGTCGGCGGCGGTGGTGGTAATGCGGTAAACCGGATGATCGAGGAACAACTGGCCGGCGTCCAGTTCATCTCGATCAACACGGATGCGCAGGCCCTTCAGGCCTCGAAGTCCGATCTCAAGGTGCAGATCGGCAAGAAGCTGACGCGGGGCCTCGGCGCAGGCGCTCGACCGGAGATCGGACGCCAGGCAATCGAGGAGAACAAGGACGAGGTTCTCCAGACCGTCCAGGAATCCGACCTGGTGTTCGTGACCTGCGGCATGGGCGGCGGCACCGGCACCGGGGCGGCCCCGATCGTGTCCCAGTTGGCCCGTGACGTGGGCGCGCTCACCGTAGGGATCGTGACCAAGCCGTTCCTGTTCGAGGGCCGGAAGCGGATGCGCCAGGCCGAAACCGGCATCGCCGAAATGCGGAAGCACGTCGACACCATGATTGTGGTGCCCAACGAACGGCTCCTCGCCGTGGTCGGGAAGGGGATTCCGTTCCAGGACGCGTTGAAGAAGGCCGACGAAGTCCTGCTCCACGCGACGCAAGGGATCGCCAGCCTGATCACGTCCACCGGCATCATCAACGTCGACTTTGCGGATGTACGGACGATCATGCAAAACGGCGGTGCGGCGCTCATGGGAACGGGGATCGGCCGCGGTGAGAACCGCGCGATGGAAGCTGCGCAACAGTCCATCTCGAGCCCGCTCCTCGACAACGTGTCCATCGCCGGTGCGACGGGCGTGCTCATCAACATTATGGGAGGCGAGGACCTGACCCTGGGCGAGGCGACGCAAATCAGCGAGATCATTCACGATGCGGCCGGCGACGAGGCTGAGATCATCTTCGGGGCGACCACCGATCCCGCAATGCAGGGCGAAATCCGAGTTACCGTCATCGCCACCGGCTTCGACAAGGCCGTGACCGGCGAGCCGGTCAGCCGCCAAGTGGGCGGTGCCGTGCTCAGCTTCCCGACTCCACGGCGGCACGCGACCCCGGTGGTCCCGCTGCCGACTCCCGGCAAGGTCGCGCCCAAACGACCCGCCGCCGACCCGGCCGGAGGTGAAATCTCGGAGATGGAGATTCCAACCTTCATCCGCCGTCAAATGGACTGATGTACGCTCGGGCCGCGTTCCTCGGGTTGGTGGTGCTCGGCGCCTCGGTTCTCGCGGTGGCGTCGGGCTCCTGGCTCTCGAGCAAACCGGTCGTGGCCCCCCCCATCCTGGTCCGCGAGGCCTTTCGCGAAACGGTCGATACCCTGCAATCCGGCGAGACACTCTCCGAACTGTTTGCCCGGCACGGAGTAGTGAATTTCGATTTCGGCGCGTTCAACCCGGATAGCACCCTCGATCCGCGGCGCGCCCGCGCGGGACTGGTGTTCTCGTTTCGGCGGCTGGTTACCGACTCGGTCCCTTCCCGCATATCAGTCCGCCGCGGCCCGGAGGAGCGGCTCCACTATGAGCGCATGGGAGCGGAATGGCTGTCCCGCAGTGAACCGATCACATGGTCCTCGGAAACCGTCCGAGTCGAAGGGCCCATCGGCGACGCCCTGTACCTGGCCTTGGACGCGAACGTGCCGGAGGACGTGCTCGGATCGGGCGAGCGGATCCGCATGGCCGGTAACCTCGCGGAAATTTACGACTGGACCGTTGACTTCACGCGTGACATCAGGCCCGGAGATTACTTCCGTGTGCTGATGGAGCGGCGCGTGTCGGAAGAAGGAGAAGTGCGATTGGGGCGGATCCTCGCGGCCGACCTCACGGTCACTGGTACGCGTCTGCCGGCGTACCGGTTCGAAGCCGAGGATGGTACCACCGGCTATTTCGATGCTCAGGGGCGCTCGCTACGCCGCGCATTTCTGCGGGCTCCGCTCGAGTTCCGCCGGGTTTCATCGCGGTTCAGCTCGGCCAGGCGGCACCCCGTGCTCGGCCGGATCCGGAAGCACGCCGGGACCGACTACGCGGCTGACCGTGGCACGCCGGTACGCGCAACTGCGGATGGGGTTGTCCTGCGCGCCGGCCGAGTGAGCACCTATGGCAACCTAGTGGAGCTTCGACACGCCAAGGGGATCACGACCCGGTACGGGCACCTGCAGCGCGTTGCGGTGCGGTCCGGCGCCCGGGTCACCCAGGGTCAGGTTATCGGGTACGTCGGCGCGACGGGATTGGCCAACGGCCCGCACCTGCATTATGAGTTTCGAGTGAATGGTGTGGCCAAGGACCACCGGCGAGTTGACCTCGGCACCGGGGACCCGGTGCCCGAGAAAGATCGGGCCGCGTTCGAGCGCGAGCGGGACCGGTTGGATGCACTCATCAATCCTGCCGCGCCGGCTCCGGCCGTTTCTGATCCGCCTCTCCCTGCTGAGTGAGGCAGGCGCCGTTAGCCGCAAGCATCCCCTTCCTCATCGTGCCATCTTAAGTCCATGACGCTGGTCTTGATTCTCCTCGGTGCGGTGGGGATGGCCGTCGCCACCTACTGGTGGCTGGAACGCATCGGTCGTCGAGCCTGGCTTGCCGCGGCATTCCGGGCACTCGCCTGGAGTGCTCTCGGCGTGCTTGTCCTCAACCTGAGCTGCGCCACACGCCGACCGGCCGGCCCGCCGATCGCACTGCTCGATGCCTCGCTGAGCTACTCCGGCTCGGCGCGGTGGACGGCGTTGCGGGACAGTCTGTCTGGTGTCGCGGACGTGTGGTACTTCGGCGACCAGCGCCCGGCGCGAGACTCGAGCGCGCGCGGTACGTCGCGGCTCGGCCCCGCCCTCAGCACCGCCGCTGCCACCAACCGGTCCATCGTGGTCTATACCGACGGCGAGCTGGACGATGTGCAGGATATCCCTGCCGACATCCTCGCCCGCGCCCGCGTGAACGTGCTGGCCCGGGAGCCTGAAGGCGATGTAGCCCTGGTTCGAATTCGGGGGCCGGAGCGGGTCACGCAAGGCGACACGCTCACGCTCGAAGCGGAGGTTCTCGCTTCGCCAACCAGCCAGGTCCAACGGATCGGCGTGGTGTTGGGCGCCGGATCCATCCGTCTCGCGAGAGCCTCCGTTGACATCGAGCCCGGCGGACGCACGCGAGTCCAGCTCCGGGCGCCGACCACCCGGCTCCCTGTCGGCGAGCAGCTGGTCACGATCGCACTCGATGGCGTTGTGGACAGCGAGTCGCGCACCGACATGAGGCTCCACCACGTCGAGATCGTCCCGACCCCGGGCGTGGTCATCTTGGCCAGTCCGCCGGATTGGGACGCGAAGTTCCTTTACCGTGCACTCAAGGAAGTCTCTGACCTCCCGGTTCGCGGGTACAGCCGCGTGACCGATGGCGCGTGGCATGGCATGCACGACCTCGGGTTGGTATCCGAGTCGGTCGTGCGCCGCGCCGCCCTGGGGGCCGACCTGCTGATCCTCAAGGGACGCGACGAGGGTCTGGGTCCTGGCCCGGGCACCAGGGCCGTGTGGCGATGGCCAAGCGGCGAGAATGGCGTGACGACGCTGGAGGGGGATTGGTACGTGACGCCTGAACCCGGCTCTCCCGTGTCCGAAGCCTTCCTTGGACTCCCCGTCGATTCCTTTCCCCCGGCAACACAGGTGACGCCGATCGATACGGTAACCGGCGGATGGACCGCTCTGACTGCCCAAGCGGGGCGGCGCGGAGCGTCCCGGAGCATCGTCACGGGCTTCGACGACGGCCGGCGGAGACGGCTCGTGGTTGGGGCAGACGGCTTCTGGCGCTGGACCTTTCGAGGAGGGAGCAGCGAGCAAGGGTACCGATCCTTCGTGGCGTCGGCCGCCACCTGGCTCCTCGGCGGGGCAGATTCGGCGCGCGGCCCTGCCGTGGTGGTGCACGCGGTGGTAGAGCGCGGCCGTCCCGTGGTGTTCCGTGCTGCGGTGAGGGACTCATCATCCGCCCTGCCCGTTCACTTGAGCGGGCCCGCTGGTGCCAGGACCGACACGCTCAGGTGGGACGGCATCGGCGAGGCGAAGGTATGGCTGGCTCCGGGGGAATATCGTTACCACTTTGCGTCGGGCGGTCCCGAGCATGTGATCGGGGTGGAGGAGTATTCCACTGAATGGCTGGTGCGCCCTCCCACGCTTGCCAGCGCCGCAGCCGGCGTGACGCGGCAGACCGGCCGGGCCTCCGCCCGCGAAGCGCTCTGGCTGTTCGGCCTGGGCATCTTGGGATTGGTCGGCGAGTGGACCGTTCGGCGCCGGTTGGGGCTCCGATGAGCGACAAACGACTCGGGGCGTCACAGAACCGTGGCGTGTGGCAGCGGATCAAACGGCTGGCCCTCACCGATGTGGGTGCCCTGGTCCGGCGCTTGAATGCCGACGATCTCGAGGCTATCGAACGCATTCTGATCGAGGCGGACTTCGGAGTGCAGGCTACCGTCGAGCTCACCGAGGCATTGGAAGATGAGGTGCGGCGAGGGAAGGCCAAGACGGAGGCCGACCTCAAGGCCTCGCTCCGGCAGCGGTTGGTGGACGTGTTAACCGGCCCACCCAATCCCGGGCAGATTGCGGTAGCGGAAGGCGGCGGGGCCACCGTCGTCCTCTTGGTCGGTGTCAACGGCGTCGGGAAGACGACCACGCTGGCCAAACTCGCGGCCCGGCTTACCGGTGAAGGCCGGCGGGTGCTCGTCGCCGCGGCCGACACGTACCGTGCTGGTGCCATCGAGCAATTGGAAGCATGGGCGGAGCGGCTCGGCGTAGACTGCGTGTCCGGCCGTCCAGGTGGCGACCCGGCCGCCGTCGCATTCGACGCTGTGGATGCGGCGGCGGCCCGCGGCGCGGACACGGTGCTGATCGACACCGCGGGGCGGCTCCATACCCAAGACGATCTCATGGAGGAACTCCGTAAGGTGAGCCGCGTCGTGGCCCGCCGGGCGCCGGGAGCGCCACACGAGACACTCTTGGTGTTGGACGGAACGGTTGGCCAGAATGCTGTCCAGCAAGGAAAGATGTTCCGCGATGCGGTTGCCCCAACCGGTCTCATCGTGACCAAACTCGATGGCAGTGCGCGAGGTGGCGCCGTCGTGGCCCTCCGTCGCGAGTTGGACCTCCCGATTCGTTTTATCGGCGTGGGCGAAGGACTGGACGACCTGGAGCCGTTCGATCCCGGCCGCTACGCCGATCTCCTGCTCGCGGAGGCCTGACCGGCCGTGACGGTCCGGCTCGATACCAGCGTCCAATTCCTCAAGGGCATCGGTGCCCGCCGGGCCGAGTCCTTGAGCCGACTCGGCATCCGAACCGCGCGGGATCTGCTGTGGCATCTGCCCCATCGATACGTCGACGCGTCGACGGTCACTCCCCTGGCCAAGGCACGGGTGGGTGACGATGTGGCCTGTGTTGGTCGCGTGGTCGACACGGGTGTGCAGCCTACCCGGCGCGGCCTTCGGATCTTTCGGGCGGTACTCCGCGACGACTCCGGTGTGCTGGAATGTGCCTGGCCGGGCCAAGCGTTTCTCGACCGGAGCATCCGAGTTGGGCAACTCCTCCTCGTGGCGGGTCCGGTGCGGTTCTATCATGGGCGGCAGATGGCTCCCCGCGAGTTCGTGGTCTTGGGCGACGCCGACGGTGAGGACACTGAAGGCACAGACGCGGGAAAGATCCTCCCGGTGTACCCGGCAACCGAGGGGTTGAGCCACAAGATCATTCGCAGCTTGATCGATCGGCATCTGGAAGCGTTGCTCGCCCTGAGTCATGATCACATGCCCGATCCGCTGCGCCACCGGCTTGGGTTGCCGACCCTGCCGGACGCATTGCGGGCGGTCCATCGGCCTCGATCGCTCGACGAGGCCGAGCAAGGACGCCGTCGGCTTGCGTTCGATGAATTGTTTGATTTGCAGCTTACCTTGGTCCGGGCACGCGCTGTGGCCAAACGGGCACGCGGTGGAATCGCGTTTGAGATCCGCCGTGAGCTTACCTCACGGTTGAAGAACCACCTGCCGTTCAGCCTGACTGCCGACCAGCGACAGGCGATTCGCGAAATTACCGCGGACATGACGGCGCCCGACCGGATGCACCGGTTGTTGATGGGCGACGTCGGGACCGGGAAGACCATCGTTGCGCTCTTCGCCATGCTCCTGGCCGTCGAGAACGACTACCAAGCGGCGATGATGGCGCCGACCGAACTCCTGGCCGAGCAACATGCTGCCACGCTCGAGCGACTCTTGGAGCCGCTCGCCATCGCGCCCGAGCTGATCCTTGGCCGTCAGACATCGAGTGAGAAGGCAGCCTCGCGGGAGCGCCTCGCCGACGGACGCTCGCGGATCGTCGTAGGGACACATGCGCTGCTCCAGGATACGGTGTCATTCCACCGGTTGGGCCTCGTGGTCATCGACGAGCAACACCGTTTCGGGGTCGAGCAGCGCGCCACGCTGATCGGCAAGGGCGATACCCCGGATGTCTTGCTGCTCTCCGCCACCCCCATTCCCCGCTCGCTGGCCCTCACGCTCTATGGGGATCTCGATATCTCGACGCTTCGGGAGCGCCCACCCGGACGCGGGGACGTCCGCACCGCGATTCGAACGCCGGCTGAACGGAACCGCGTGCTCGACTTCGTCCGGGAGCGTTGCGTGGCTGGCGGTCAGGCATACGTGGTCCTCCCGGTCATCGAGGAATCGGAACGCGCCGACCTTCGCGCCGCGACGACCATGGCCCAGCGCCTGGCCGCGCGCTGGCCCGATTTGCGGGTCGGCCTGGTCCACGGCCGGTTGAAGCCTGATGAACGAGACCAGGTCATGCGCGATTTCCGGGCAGGGAACGTCGATTTGTTGGTTGCCACCAGCGTTATCGAGGTCGGGATCGACGTGCCCAATGCCACCGTCATGTTGGTGGAGCATCCCGAACGGTTCGGGCTCGCCCAGCTCCACCAGCTTCGGGGGCGGGTGGGGCGCGGTGCGGCCGAGAGTCACTGCATTCTTCAGATCGAGGACCGCATTCTCCCACGGCTCGAGGCGTTCGCCGCCACCAACGACGGTTTTACGGTGGCCGAATTGGACCTGGCGGAGCGAGGGATGGGAGACCTCATCGGGGCGCGGCAAAGCGGTGGATTCGAGCTACGCCATGCCCGCCTGCCGCAAGATGCCGAGCTGCTTGGCCAGGCACGGGCCCTCGCATCCGAGATCATCGCGGCCGACCCCGAACTCCAAAAGCCCGCCGGGCGCGCCATGCGTGAGCGGGCCGTAGCCCGCTACCCCAAAGCGATGGAACTGTTTCGGGTTGGTTGACTGAGCTGATTCAGAACCGGATCTGGAACCCCAGCCCGACCCCGTTCGAGAATTGCTGGACGACGGGCGCGAACGGCTCATTTTCCGGCGGCGAGTCGACGGACCGCGTCAGCTCCCAGACGAACAATGCGGTGGCACCGAGTAACGCGGCTTCGCCCGCGATGAGCCAGCGCGTGGCCTTCTCGTCGAGGGCCAGGGTTTCCTGATACAGCTGTTCGGTGACGGGGTCCATATAGCGTCCTGACTGTTCGAGCTCACATCGGAGTGCATTCGGCGCCGCACAGCGGGCATCGATGCGATCGAAGGAACGGTTGGCGTCGTTGTGGGCATCGGCAGCCGCGATGTTGAACCCGATCGAGGCGGCCAGTGCCACCCACTTGCCATACTTGACGAGCGGGCGCGACATCTGTGCGGCGGCCGACGTCGGGGCGACGACGAGCATGGCAAGGAGGAAGGGCAGGGCGCGGTTCATTATTGCTGGTAGCGAGAGAAATCTCCGATTCCACCGATCACCACAATGCCGTCCTCAAGCACAACCGGTGCCATTCGGATGGGTTGCCACATGACGAGGCGCCAGTCCTCGGTGCCGTTGGCTCCGATGGCTCGTATGACCCCGTCGGCTCCGCCCACCAAGACCCATTGGCGAAACTGAACGGGCGGGGCGGTAACCGGCGAATGGAGCGCCGCCATGACTCTGGCCCGGGGGCTGGGAGCGGGCCCGAGGTCGATCTCGTACAGGGTCCCGCTGCGGCTGACGACGAATGCGGTGTCGCCGTGCACAGCCGGGGGTTCCAGGATCGCGGCATCGAGCGCCACTCGCCAGACAATCGCCAGGTCGCGCGGGCGGAGCCCGATGAGTAGCGAGTCTGTGGTGCCGGCAACGAGGAGCTCGCCGGAGCGGCGCCAGCCACCCAGCACGGCCCCCGGCGAGGCGGCGCGGTGCAGCACGTGGCCGTCACCCGTGGTGAGGCAATAGATCGAATCCGTCGTGGCAAAGACCGTGGTGTCGATCCCGCTCTGGTAGGCCGCCGCGCGCGATGAGCCGAGCCGCCGCTCCCACACCTTTACTCCGGTCTTGGCGTCGAGACCGACGAGTCGACCGTCGAACGTCGGAACGAGAATGCGACCGTCCGCAAGCGTGATCGGGGCGCTAGGCTTTCCCGCATCGTGCTCCCACAGAATGTCGCCGTCTGCTGCTCGAAGGGCCACGACGCGACTGTTTGGTCGGTCGGTCACGGCGTAGAGCGTGTCGCCGGAACGGACGACGCCCCCGAACACCGATCCAGGGAGCCGCTTGCTCCAGCGCGTCTCCCCGGTGGCAAGGTCGATCGCGTACACCCGGCGATCGGCGTCTCCGACGAACATGATCGAATCCACCATGGCCACTGCACCCGAGGCGCCGCGCCCCGTCTTGGCGTTCCAGCGCTCTGCCAAGGGGATGGTGCCGGCATTCTCCGGCATGGGCTGGAGCTTCGGGCGGTAATTCAGGCACGCCGCGTTGACGAGGCTCAGGAGCACGGCTAGACTGAAGCCGCCGCCGGACCATCGAACCTTCAGCGCGAGCACGGCATGCCTGTCGTTCGAATCACTGAATTATCCTCGCACGTCGACGAACGCGTGACCGTTCGGGGGTGGGTTGTAACGACCCGGTCCAGCGGCAAGATAGCGTTCCTCGTGCTGCGTGACGGGTTCGGCTATCTCCAGGCCGTCCTGCCCCGTAAGGAGGTGACGGACGAGACCTGGGAGGTGTTCCAATCCCTGACCCAAGAAACGAGCCTGGCGGTTACAGGGTTGGTGCGTGCCGACGCCCGAGCGCCCGGGGGGTTCGAGCTGACGGCCGATGGGCTCACCGTCCTGGGCCCGAGCGTCGATTACCCCATCACCCCTAAAGAACATGGGACGAGCTACCTCTTCGAACATAGACACCTCTGGCTCAGAAGTCGCCGACAGGTCGCCATTGCCAGAGTGCGCCACGAGGTCGTGCAGGGAATCCGCGACTTTTTCTACGAGCGCGACTTCACCCTGGTCGACACCCCGATCCTGACGGGTGCCATCGGGGAGGATGCCGGGAACTTATTCGCCACGGAGTACTTCGATTTGGGCCGCGCGTACCTGGCCCAGACCGGGCAGCTCTACGTGGAAGCGGCGGCGGCCGCGCTGGGTAGGGTCTACTGCTTCGGCCCGACGTTCCGGGCCGAAAAATCGAAGACCCGGCGGCACCTCACCGAGTTCTGGATGGTCGAGCCCGAGGTCGCCTTCGCGGATTCCAATGACAACATGCGCCTGCAGGAAGATTTCGTGAGCAGCATCGTGGCCCGTGTGCTCGACCGTTGCGCCGAGGATCTCGCGGAACTGGAGCGAGACACGGCACCGCTCGAGCGGGTAACGCCGCCGTTTCCCAGGCTGTCATACAGCGAGGCGGTGGAGCGGCTCAACGCGCTGGGCTCGGATATCCGGTGGGGAAAGGACCTCGGGGGCGACGACGAAACGATACTCGCCGAGCAGTACGACCGGCCAGTCTTCGTCTACAACTACCCGAAGGAGGTCAAGGCATTCTATATGAAGGAAAACCCGGAGGACCCGCGGACGGTCCTGGGGAATGACTGCCTAGCCCCGGAAGGGTACGGAGAGATCATCGGCGGCTCACAACGCGAGGACGACTACGATCGGTTGAAGGCCCGGATCATCGAGCAGGGGCTCGACCCCGCGGCCTACGATTGGTACCTCGATCTGCGTCGCTACGGCACCTTCGTGCATTCGGGTTTCGGCCTCGGGGTCGAGCGGACGGTGGCGTGGATCTGCGGCAACCCGCACATTCGCGAATCCATCGCCTTCCCGCGCCAGATCCACCGGCTCCACCCCTGAGCCCGCCGCGCCCCGCGGCTCATGGTTCGTTTTTCGATTCGTCCCAGAGCCGGTCGAGCACCTCCAGCCCCGCCGCATGCACGTTGATGTGCCGCGTCTCCGCCAGGCGCTCCATCGCGGTGAACCGGCGCCGGAACTTGCGATTGGCCGCATCCAACGCCACCCCGGGGGGCACGCCGGCCTTGCGTGCCAGATTCACCACCGCAAACAGCAAATCGCCGATCTCTTCGCTCACGCGGTGACCGCGTTCGGCGTCGCCTGACTCGGCAAACTCCGCCTCGCATTCGGCGAGTTCTTCGCGGACCTTGTCGGCCGGCCCCGCGGTATCGGGCCAATCGAACCCGACGGCGGCGGCGCGTTCTTGGAGGCGTTGGGCCATGAGAAGCGGCGGCAAGGTAGGTGGCAGCCCGTCCAACAGGCTCCCATCCTGCCCGCGCTCGCGATGTTTGATGACCTCCCAGGACTCCTTCGGCCCACCGTCGAACAGGTGCGGGTGCCGTCGCTGAATCTTCCGCTCCAACGTCTCGGCGACGTCTGCGGCCGTGAACTCACCGGACTCCTCCGCCAGCACCAATTGGAAAGCGACGTTGAGCAACACGTCTGCGAGTTCATGCCGGATCTCCTCGGCCGATCCGCGGGCGAGCGCGTCATCGAGCTCGAGCGCCTCTTCGACCAAGTAGGGCCGAAGCGTCTCGCGCGTTTGGGCCCCGTCCCATGGGCACCGTTCGCGGAGGTCGGCCACCAGGGCCATGGCGCGCCCAAGCGCTGAATTGTCTTGCATTTATCCTCCTTGGCCCATATGATACGCGCCGTCTTGTGAGCCAGTCAAACCAGCGGCCGGTCGCCCGTGCCTGGGCGGATGTCGATCTCGGCGCGATCGTCGCCAACGCGAACACCGTGGCCTCCGTTTCCCAGAGCCGCCTCTTGCCGATGGTCAAGGCCAACGGCTATGGGCTGGGTGCGGTCCAGGTCGCCGGGGCGCTCGAGTCGCTCGACCCCTGGGGATACGGCGTCGCCACGCTGGCCGAGGGGGCCGAACTTCGGTCGGCAGGCATCGATCGGCCTGTCGCCGTGTTCAGTCCGCTCGTGCCGGAGGACGTCGCTGATGTGCTCCGGCACGATCTCCGCCCCGCGATCGGCGACCTTCCGGCATTAGAGGCGTGGATCGGTGCCACTGACCGGCCATTCCACCTCGAGATCGATACCGGCATGGCTCGCGCCGGACTGCGCTGGCACGACGCCGACGCGTTGGCCCACGCGCTCCGGCTGGTGGCATCGGCACCCGGGTGGGAAGGGGTCTTCACGCACTTCCACTCAGCCGACACCGACGACTCGGCGACGACCACGCAGTGGGAACGGTTTCACAGCGTGCTCCAAAAACTGCCCCGGCGGCCGGCCTTGATTCACGCGGCCAACAGCGCCGCCGCACTCCGTGGCACCCGCTTTTCGGGCGACCTGGTCCGCCCCGGGATCTTCCTTTATGGCGGAGCGGTGGGCGGTCACGAGCCGGCGGTGGCGGTTCGATTGCAGGCTCCCGTGGTGTCGCTGCGAACGATCAGGGCTGGCGATACGGTGAGCTACGGCGCGACCTGGACCGCACCGGCTTCGACTGAGATCGCAACGATTGGGATTGGGTACGCCGATGGCGTGCCCCGCGTGCTGGGCGGTCGGACCGATGTCGAATTGGCCGGCGCCCGCCGTCCGCTCGTAGGTCGAGTCACCATGGACCTCTCCATGGTTGCGGTCCCGGCCGGCACGGTCCAATGTGGCGATGTGGCGACGGTCTACGGGGGACTCGTCTCCCTCAGTGAGCAAGCTGAGCGAGCGGGAACCATTTCGTATGAACTGCTGACCGCCCTCGGAGGGCGGGTACCTCGACTCTACCGGCACCGATCATGAATCCACACTTTGCATCGTTGGTCTTGGGATTGGCACAACAGGCACAGGCCGCACTCGACGGCCAGCTCCCGCCGGGCGCCGAGCAATTGGGTGCACCCGACCCCAAAGACGTGGCTCAAGCCCTGATCGATACCCTCGGCATGCTGGAGCAAAAGACCACCGGGCAGCTCGACGCCGAGGAACACGCGCTCCTCACCCAGACGCTCACGTCCCTCCGGTTCCGCTTCGTTCAGGCTTCTTCCGCACAGTGACGCGACGGGCTGCAATCGTCGTGCTGGACGGACTTGGCATCGGACCGGCCCACGACACCGACCAGTACGGTGACTCGGGAAGCCACACCCTGGGCAACGTGGTGCGGTCGGCGTCCGACCTCCGACTGCCGAACCTCGAGGCGCTGGGCCTGGGACGCACCGCGGACTTGGGGTCGATCCGGTCGGTGAGCACTCCCCAGGCCGCGCACGGGAGCTGCGAGCCGGCGAGCCCGGGCAAGGACAGCACCACCGGGCATTGGGAAATCTGTGGGCTCGTGCTACCTGAGCCTTTCCCCACGTTTCCCAAAGGATTTCCCGAGGACCTGCTTCGAGAATTTTCCCGGCAGACCGGTCGCGGTGTGCTCGCGAACAAGGCAGGCTCGGGCACGGCGCTCCTAAAGGAATTTGGGGCGGCGCACGTGGCGTCCGGCGACTGGATCGTATACACGTCGGCCGACAGCGTGTTCCAAGTAGCGGCCCATGAAGACGTGGTTCCGCTGGAGGAGTTGTACCGCGCCTGTGCGATCGCGCGGGACATGCTTCAACCGCCGGTCGGTGTTTCCCGCGTCATCGCACGACCGTTCCATGGCTCGGCGGGGCGGTGGGAGCGCACGCCCGATCGCAGGGATTTCAGCCTGGCGCCTCCCGGCGTGACGTTGCTCGATCGATTGGCGGCAGCCGGCATTGCCCGGGTGGGCGTGGGGAAGGTGGACGACCTGTTTGCCGGCCGGGCCATCGAGAGCATCCATACCAAGACCAATCAAGAGGCCTATCGTCTCATTCGCGATGTGCTCCAGACCATGGCCCAGGGCTTCCTCTTCGCCAACGTGATCGAGTTCGATCAGACGTGGGGGCATCGCAACGACATCCAGGGATTCGTGGACGGACTCCGCGAGTTGGATGAGGCCATTCCGTCGATCCTCGATGCAACTCGGGCGGACGACCTCATTATCTTTACCGCCGACCACGGCAACGACCCCACGACGCCCTCGACCGATCACTCTCGCGAGGTCGTTCCCGTATTGGCCTACGGCCCCAAGATTGCGGCGATTGATCTGGGACGGCGGGCTACCTTTGCCGACATGGGTCAGACGGTCGCCGAGTTTCTGGGGGTCGATCCCTTATCTGCCGGCAAGTCGTTCTTGAGCGAGGTGTGGCGTGGGTGATGCCTTAGTGGACGGCGCGCGGCGGGCACAAGCCGCCGCGCATGCGCCCTACTCGAAGTTTCCGGTCGGAGCAGCACTGGAGTCGGTTGACGGCACGGTGTTCTTCGGGTGCAATGTGGAGAACGCGTCCTACGGGCTCACCATATGTGCCGAACGTGCGGCACTGGTGGCAGCCGTGGTGAGCGGGGCTCATCGATTCCGGCGACTCGCGGTCGCCACATCGGTCGACCCGCCTGCCTCGCCCTGCGGCGCGTGTCGCCAAATGCTCGCGGAATTCGGCTTGGATCTCGAGATCGTGGCCGTCGGTCCCACCGAGCGGCGCGAGTGGACGCTCGGAGACCTCCTGCCCGATGCGTTTCTGCCTGATCGTTTACCGCGCGGCGACCAATGATCGTCGGTCCCACGTCCGTTCGGACCGCCCGCGTTGTTGCGGCGAGCGCGCTACTTAGCCTGGTGGCGCTTGCGTGTCAGGAAGACCTGACGGCGCCCGGCTCCTGCCCGGCGCTCTGTCCCGGCGGTGCGCCCGAGGTGGTCGATACGGTCTTGACGCCGGTTCCTGGGGGCGACAGCACGTTCATCGGATATGTCGAGGCAGGTGCGGGATCCGCCCTGCTGGCTTCGGAGCAGCTCGGAGGCGTCGATGCCCGTGCCGTCCTTCGTTTCGCCTCACGAGGGGATTCGGTGCTGGTGCGCGACACCCTTCGTGCCTTCACCGTCGACTCCGTGCTCATCACGGTTGGCCTCCTGGCCCGTGACAGCACCGTTGCCGGATTGAGCCTCGTGCTCTATCGCCTGCCGAGCACGGTCGATTCCGCGGTCACCCTGGCGGACGTCAACGCGGCCTTCATCCCCGCCAACCTGGTGGGGACCATTCCGATTCCGGATTCGATTCAGACGGGAAGCGTCCAATTGCCACTGGCCGACACGTTGCTCGCCCGCGTGGCCATTCCCCCGGGCGACAGCGGCATCCTCGCGATCGCCATCGGCGTTCAGGGGCCAGCGCAGACCGGAGTCCGGCTGGGCAGCCAGACGGGTGGCTCGCTCGCTCCTGCCTTCACCACATTTGTGACCGCCGATATTGCCGATACGGCGCTTCAGGCCCAGCGCATCGCCCGGGTCGCCAGCTTCAACACATTCGTGACCAGCGCCGCGGGCTTCCCACCGCCGGATCTGCTCTCGGTCGGCGGCGCACCGTCCTCCCGGTCGCTCATCCGGTTCGCACTGCCGTCCCGGATCAAGGACTCCGTGCAGATCCTTCGGGCCACGCTCGAGTTTGTTCCCGAGAGCCCGCTTCCGGGGCTGCCAAATGACCCGGCCACCCTCGAGGTTCGCGGCATTCTGAGCGATATCGGGGCGAAGTCCCCGCTGTGCAATCTGTCGAACCTCTGCGGCGGCGCGATCATCACCCGCAGATCGCAAGCGGAGCTCGCGGCCGGCAGCACCGACACGCTGCGCGTGGAAGTCCCCGACATCGTCCGGGGCTGGCAGGGAGAGGACGGCGCGCCGGAAGCGTTCTTCGTCCTGCTGATACCCGAAGGGGGGAGCTTCACGACCGCGACATTCGGCTCCACGCGTGCGGGCGTGAACGTGCCCCGGCTCCGTATCACGTACGCCCGCCGGCTCGAATTCGAGGTTCCCTGATATGCGGCGTCTTCTCCTGGGTACTCTCCTCGGGGCGCTGGTTCCGTGCATCGTGTCGGCACAGGCGTCGCAGTTCGGCACGCGTGGGCTTGGGCTGCCGGGACGCGGCGCATCGGTGCGGGCGATGGCAATGGGTGGGGGGTTCTCGCTGTTCGACGCCGAATCGAGCCTGAACCCGGCGGCGCTCACCGCGCTGGAAAACCTGGCGGCGGGGTTCACCGTGCTTCAGGAGTGGCGATCGCCCAGCAATCCGGTCGGGGACGCGTCGCTCAAAGACAGCCGGTTTCCCCTGGTCCGTGTCGCCGGGCCCATCAAGAGCATCGGCCTGTGGATCGGTGGGTCGGCCACGCTCTACACCGACCAGGATTTTCGGATCGCGACCACCGACACCTTGTTGTTGCGGGGAGAGCCCGTTGGGATATGGGACACGACCACGTCGCTCGGAGGGCTCAACGACCTCCAGCTCGGGGCGGCGCTCAAGCTCAATGACGTCTGGTCCGTCGGCATGGGCCTCCACGTCATCACCGGTGGCACCCGGGTCGAGATCCGCCGTTCGTTCTCGGACTCGAGCTTCGTGTCATTCCGCCAGCGCGCAGAACTGTCGCACACTGGCTGGGGCGTCTCGGCCGGCATCCTCGGGCAGCTGACCCCGGGTCTTGCGGTGGCGGCGATGGCGCGGACAGACGCCAAGGCCCACACCGACCGCGACTCCACGTCGCTCGGCACCATCGACCTGCCACATCGGTTCGGCGCCGGCATCCGCTGGCAAGCGAGGCCCAAGCTCGCGCTGGCTGGCCACGTGCTCTACCGGACCTGGTCCGCAGCGAACAGCGATCTCCTGGCCCGCGGAGGCACCGGGGCCCAGAACACCTGGGAGGTCGCGGTTGGCGGTGAGCTGGTGGGCGATCCGGAGCGTCCGTATCGTCGGCCGATTCGCTTCGGCGTGCGCTACGGCCAGCTGCCCTTTCCGCTCGTGACCGGGGAACAGGGCAGGGAGTTCGGCGTGTCGATTGGGACCGGGACCCGGTTTGCGGCCCTCCGGGCTGGAGTGGACCTGGCGCTCGAACGGGTGTGGCGCAGCGAAGGGCCCGACTTCTCCGAGACGGCCTGGATTCTTACCGCTGGGGTGTCGGTTACGCCGTAGCATACCGCCACCCGGCCAGGCTTGGCGGGACGGTGCACCTTGGTTTCCGATCCCACCCCGTCGGACTATCTTGATTGACTCATGGCAACCTCCGTCTACATCGAAACCTACGGCTGCCAAATGAACGTGGCAGACAGCGAGCTCATGGCCGGCTTGCTGCATGCGCACGGGTATACCATCAGTCCGGTACCGGATCAGGCGGATGTCATCCTGGTCAACACGTGCGCGGTCCGCGAGAACGCCGAGCAGCGGGTGGTGGGCCGGCTCGGGGATCTCCAACGCTACACCCGCCCGGGCAGCGTGCTGGGCGTCGTTGGCTGCATGGCGCAGCGACTCGGCAGCGAACTCACGGAGCGCGTGCCCCGGGTCAACTTGGTGGCCGGCCCGGACGCCTACCGCTCCCTTCCCGATCTGTTGCGCTTGGCGGCAGGCGGTGAGCGCACAGTGGATACCGAGCTCCGACCCTGGGAACATTACGAGGACATCCCGCAGACGCGAACGGCCGGACCCACGGCCTTCGTGACGGTCCAGCGCGGCTGCGATTATCGGTGCACCTTCTGCATCGTTCCGTATACCCGCGGCAACGAGCGCAGCCGCACATTGGAGTTGATTCTCCGAGAGGTACGTGATCTCGTTGCCGAAGGAAGCAGCGAAGTCACCCTGCTCGGGCAAACCGTCAACGGCTACCACGATGGCGTCGCCGACTTCGCCGACCTCCTCCGGGCGGTCGGCGCCGTGGACGGAGTGCGGCGGGTGCGCTTCACCAGCCCATACCCGACTGATTTCACCGATCGGGTCATCGAGGCCATGGCCACGACGTCCGCCGTGTGTGAGCACGTGCATCTCCCTGCCCAAAGCGGGTCGAATGCAGTGTTGCGGCGTATGCTGCGCCGGTATACGCGGGAACAGTTTCTGGACGTGATGGCCCGGCTGCGGGCGGCGATTCCCGGCATCACGTTCACCACGGATTTGATCGTGGGCTTTCCCGGCGAGACCGAAGCGCAGTTCCAGGAGACGCTGAGCCTCGTCGGGGAAGCGCAATTCGATGACGCGTACACGTTCCGATACTCCGAGCGCGAAGGAACCCCGGCAGTCAAGCTCGGCCACGCGGTGCCCGAGGAGGAGGCCGGTGAGCGATTGCAGCGGCTCATTGGCGTGGTGCGGAAGGTGGCTCGCCGCCGGAACGTCGCGCGCGTGGGCACCATCACCGAGGTGCTGGTGGAGCGCCCGGCAAAGCGCGGGGGCCAATTGGGACGGACGCGGAGCAACCAGATGGTGCTCCTGGATCTGCCGGAATCGTCCATCGGCGATTACCACCGGGTCCGCCTCACCGGCACCACCGGTTCCACCTTTACCGCGACGCTCACTACCTCGCAGCTGGCCGTACTATGATCCGCAATCTCACCGAAGACCGAGTCACCGAAGCCTACCGCCGTCTGTCGACCCACTTCCCCAGCTTTTGTGGCTGCGACAGCTGCCGCAACGATGTGCTCATCTTTGCCTTGAACCGGCTGCCGCCCCGCTATGTGGCCTCCGACGAAGGCAAGGCCGTCACCGAGTTCCAACTGGAAAAGGGTCAGAATCGGGCCGACATCGACCGGACGCTGATCGATGGATTCAAGACGGTGGCCATGGCGCCACGCTGTGGCAAGGTGAAGCCGCAGACGCTCTGATCCGAGCGCCGCGATGATGCGGCGCCCGATCATCCCAGTCACCGTCTGCTTCGGGGCCGGTCTCGCGACCGGCCTCCTGCGTTTCGGGGCACCCCTCGTCGCCATTTCGCTCTTCGTGCTCATCGGAGTCGCCGGCCGGCGATCGTGGGTTGGCTGGCTCAGCCTGGTGCTGCTGCTCGGCCGACTGCTCGGCGGCGCGCTCGCTCAGGCCGAGCACGAGCGTTGTGCGGTACGACTGCCCCAAGCGCGCGTCGAATTCCTGGCCCTGGTTCTGGAGCCGGTCGACTCGTCCGGCGGTGTGACCCGGCTCGAGCCACTCGGTGCGGGGTGCCGGGGCTCGACGGCAGCGCGGTGGCCGCCAGCCGAGCCCGTCCTTGCCGGGAACGAAGTCCGGCTGGTCGGTCGCTGGGTTCGGGGCGACGAACGAAACGGCCGCCAGAGAGGGCGATGGGTCATCGAGAAGGTGCTCGATGTCCGACAGCGACCTCGTCCCGATCACGCCCTTCGCAATGCCACGGTCCGCATGATCGACCGGCTCTACGGGTCCCGCGCGCCGATCGTAGACGCCTTGGTCCTCAATCGGAAGGCAGACTTGGATCCTGCACTCCGCGACCGCTTCGCCCGATCCGGCATGATTCACCTGCTGGCCATTTCCGGGTTTCACGTCGGGCTCCTGACGGCGTGGTTATACGCTGCCTGCCGCCTGGTGGGGTTGGCGCGCACCACGGCGCTCATCGCGGCTTCAGGCGGCGCCGTGGCATATGCCGCGTTCCTGGGCTGGCCGGCCCCCGCCACGAGGGCTGCCCTCTTGTGCCTGCTGGTGTCGGTGGCGCGCGGCCGCCAGCGAAGGGTCGACGCCCTGTCGGTGCTCTCGGCAACCGCCCTCCTGGTCATGCTGGTGGACCCGTGGGCGATACTCAATGCCGGGGCCTGGCTTTCGGTTCTTGCAGTCTGGGGCATCATGACGTTCGCACCGAATCGTGACGCGGGTCAAAGGGTGCGACTCGTTCAGCACGCCTTCGCCTCGTCGCTGGGAGCGACGCTCGCAACGGCGCCGGTCATCGCGGCACTGTTTGGTGTGGTATCCGTGGCCGGGATCGTCGTCAATCTGGTGGCGCTTCCCATCGCCGGCATCGCGGTGCCGGGAGTTTTGGCGAGCCTCATCACCGCCCCGTTCGCGTTTCCCATCGCAGAGCGTCTTGCCGGCGGCACGGGCCTCGGCCTCAATCTGTTGGAGCAATTGGCGGAGTGGGGAAGCCGAATTCCGTTGGGCCACGTCGTCCAGCCCACCGGTGCGTTGGCGGCGGTTCCCTGGGTACTGGTGCTGGCGGCAGGTCTGTGGATTCGCGGCCGGGGCACCACGCTGGGCGAGGCTTGGCGGAGGATCCTATGGGTGGGCGTGCTCGCGCTCTGGGGAGCGCTGGGCCTCGGGCTGGCCGGCCCGGCGGGCGGGCACGGATCGCTCGCGTTACATTTTCTCGATGTGGGGCAGGGCGACGGTGCTGCCATTCGCACGCCCGGGGGACGGTGGGTCATCGTGGATGCCGGCCCCAGGCACGATCGATTCGACGCCGGCCGTCGCCGCGTCGTCCCATTCCTGCGACGACATCGAGCCCAGTCGCTCGACATGGTGTTGGTATCTCATGCGCATGCCGACCATCTCGGCGGAATTCGAGCTGTGCTCGAGCAATTTCCCGTGGGTGTGGCGGTCGAACCGGGCTTCCCCGTTGCCGACCCGATGTATCGGGAATTCTTGGGGGCCATGGAACGACACGAGATTCTCTGGCAACCTGCGAGGTCGGGGCAGCGGATGGAAATCGACGGGGTAGAGTTCTCGATCATCCATCCCGACAGCGCGTGGCAGGGGTGGGGTGCAGATCTCAATGAGGACTCGATCGTGCTCCTGGTCGAGTATGGAGACTTCCAGGCGCTCTTTGCCGGCGATGCGGGCCTGCCGGTCGAGGCACTGCTGGAGGGGCGGGTAGGCTCGGTCGATGTGTTGAAGGTGGGCCATCATGGCTCGGCAAGTGCCACAGGCGGAGCGTGGGTCCGAGAGTTGCAGCCGAAGGTGGCGGTCGTTAGCGTGGGCAAGAACCGTTACGGCCACCCCGACCCGGGCGTCCTGGCCAGGCTTGGGGCCGAGGGGATAGCCCTCTGGCGCACCGATCGGGACGGAGTGGTAACCATCGAGACGGACGGGCGCACCATGGAGGTGTACGGTGCGCACCGCCGCCAGTTCGTTGCCGACCTCCGTGATTCGAACCGTTCTAGACAGGCGGATCGGCCGGCGCGCGTCCGGCCGCCACGCCCGGCGAGAGGAGTAACGCCCAGTGATTCACGATTCGGCGGTCACCACGATCGAACGATTCATCATCGATCAGGAGCGTCAGCACCCGCAGGCGACAGGTGAACTCTCCGATATCCTCTACGATATCTGTCTGGCCGCAAAGCTCATCGCAGCCGAAATTCGCCGCGCTGGCTTGGTCGACGTGCTGGGCTCGGCGGAAGCGACCAATGTGCAGGGCGAGGAGCAGCAGAAGCTCGACGTATTCGCCAACGAGGTCATCAAGAATTCGTTGCTGCACACCGGTCGGGTATGCGTGATGGGATCGGAGGAGGAGGAGGCGCTCATCCCGGTTCCGGACGCGTATCCGGCGGGGAAATACGTCCTGCTCTACGATCCGCTCGACGGGTCCTCCAATATCGACTGCAATTCGTCGGTCGGGACCATCTTCAGCGTGTATCGCCGGGTGACACCGGACGGATGCGGGACCCTGGCGGACCTGCTGCAGCCGGGCAAGGAACAGGTCGCGGCGGGCTACGTGATGTACGGGTCGAGCACGATGCTGGTGTACTCGACCGGGGACGGGGTCCACGGATTTACCCTCGATCCGACGATTGGGGAGTTCCTGCTCTCGCACCCGCGTATCGTCATGCCGGACGTGGGGCAATACTACAGCGTGAACGAGAGCAACTTCACTCGCTGGAGCCCCGGGATTCAACGAGCGGTGCGCGGATTCAAAGGAGACCTGCCGGATCGCATCGACCGGAAGAACAGTCGGTACATCGGTTCGTTCGTGGCGGATTTCCACCGCAATCTCGTGAACGGCGGCATCTTCCTCTATCCGGCGGACACCAAGAACCCGCACGGCAAGCTGCGCATGCTCTATGAGGCGAGCCCCATGGCATTCCTGGCGGAGCAGGCCGGTGGCCTGGCGACCGACGGGCGGCGCCGCATCATGGATTTGCCGGTGACCGAGCTGCACCAGCGAACGCCGTTGGTCATCGGGACCAAGCGCGACGTGGAATTCGTGCGTGACATCCTGACGGAGGTCGAGGGGTGAGCGGTCCCGATCCCAAGGGCACGCGGAAGCAGGTATACGGGCAGGCCGATTGGCACGGCGATATCCCACGTGATCTTGGCTCGCCGGGCGAGTTCCCGTTCACCCGGGGCGTGTACCCCACGATGTACACCACTCGAGTGTGGACCATGCGGCAGTATGCCGGGTTCGGCACCGCGCATGAAACCAACCGGCGGTTTCGCCGGCTCCTGGCTGCCGGGCAAACCGGCCTATCCACGGCGTTCGACCTACCCACGCAAATGGGGATGGACTCCGACCACCCGCTCGCGCAGGCCGAAGTCGGCCGTGTGGGGGTGGCCATCGATACGGTGGACGATCTCGCCGAGCTGTTTCGCGAAATCCCGCTCGACCGCGTGTCCACCTCGATGACCATCAATGCCACCGCCGCCATGCTGCTCGCCATGTACGTGGTGGTCGGCGAGGAGCAGGGGGTGGCTCGGACGCACTTGACCGGCACGGTCCAGAATGATGTGTTGAAGGAGTACATTGCGCGTGGGACGTACATCTATCCGGCGGAGCCGTCGTTGCGTCTCGTGACCGACGTGTTCCGGTTTGTCGCCACCGAAGGCATGCGGTTCAACCCCATTTCCATCAGTGGCTATCACATGCGGGAGGCCGGTGCTACGGCCGTCGAAGAAGTCGGCTTTACCCTGGCCAACGCGGTGGAGTACGTCGGCCGCGCGGTCCACGCGGGCCTGGACATCGAGGACTTAGGGCCGCGGCTGTCGTTCTTCTTTGCCGCCCACAACGACCTGTTCGAAGAGGCGGCAAAATTCCGGGCCGCGCGCCGACTGTGGGCCCGCCTGGTACGTGAGCGATTCAGCGGCAGCGACGCAGCGGCCCGACTCAGATTCCACACCCAAACGGGCGGCGTCACGCTTCAGGCGCAACAACCGCGGAACAACATCGTGCGGGTAACCATCCAGGCGCTCTCCGCCGTGCTGGGTGGCACCCAATCCTTGCACACCAACAGCTATGACGAGGCGCTCACGTTGCCGTCCGCGGAGGCGGCCACCCTGGCGCTTCGGACCCAGCAGATTCTGGCATATGAGAGCGGGGTCACGTCGACGGTCGACCCCTTGGCCGGGAGTTACTATGTCGAGGCCCTGACCGACGACATCGAGCAGGGTGCCCGGGAAATCCTGGCCGAAGTCGATGGGATGGGAGGTGCGGGGGCGGCCATCGAGCGTGGCTATTTTCAGGAACGGATCGCCAGGAGCGCCTATCGAGCGCAGCAGTTACACGAGCGAGGTGACCAAGTCGTGGTTGGCGTCAACCAATTCACCGATAACGCCCCGCCGTCCCCGATCGAGATCCCGAATTTCGAAGAACTGGCAGACCGCCAACGCGAGCGGCTCACCCGGGCCAAGGCGGCCCGCGACGCGACGGCCGTCGCGCGGGCGCTCGGGGCGCTCCGGGACGCGGCCGCGGAGGGCCAGCCGCTCATGACCTGCCTCATTGATGCGGTCCGTGTCCGGGCGACCATCGGCGAGATGAGCGGCGTGCTGAAGGAGCTGTGGGGCGCATACGTGCCGCCTGGGTGAGGTCTTGCGCGCCTCGCCACCACCGGCCAGCTTGAATCGCGGGTCACATCCGGCTAAGATATTGCGTTTTCTGTTCTTATGAGGCACGAGGTTCAGCAGCGACCATGCCGACGTACGAGTACGTGTGCCTATCGGGGCACACCTTTGAACGATTCGAGAAGATGTCGGACGCTCCCCGCACCAAATGCCCGGTGTGCGGCAAGCGCGCCGTGCGTCAGATTTCGGGCGGCGCCGGCCTCGTGTTCAAGGGCAGCGGCTTCTACATCACGGATTACGGCAAGGACGGCAAGGGGCCCCGGAAGGCGGACAAGAGCGGGGAAAAGCAGGAGAAGGGCGCCGAGAAGTCCGCCGCCGCTGAGAAATCCAAACCCGCCGCGTCGGACAAGGGTGGCGGCGACTCCGGCGGTTCCGCCCCGAAGGCGCCAACGTGACCGAGCGCATTCGCACTGAGCTGGCCCGTGTCGCGGAGGAGTTGGGCGGAGACGGAGTCGAGTTCGTCGTCGAGCGACCGCGCGACCCCACCCATGGCGACCTCGCCACCAACCTGGCGATGGTGTTGGCGCGCCGGCTCCGCCGCCGGCCGCGAGAGCTGGCCGAGGCCGTGGTTGAGCGGCTCCACCTTCCTGCCGAGCTCGCCTCCAAGACCGAGATTGCCGGGCCTGGCTTCATCAATTTCTGGCTGGCCGACACGGCGCTGACCGAGCAGATCCAGGAGATCGTGTCGCTGGGAAGCCGGTACGGACGGAACACACTCGGTTCCGGCCGGAGCGTCAACGTTGAGTTCGTTTCGGCAAATCCGACCGGGCCACTCCATGTTGGGCATGGGCGTGGCGCAGCCGTGGGCGATGTCTTGGCCTCACTGCTCGAGTGGAGCGGGTATCGCGTGGTCCGCGAGTTCTATGTGAACGATGCCGGCGCGCAGATCGACAAGCTCGCGGAGAGTCTGTGGGCCCGGGTGCAGCAGGCGGTGGGGCGGGACGCGGTTGTGCCGGAAGGTGGGTACTTCGGAGCCTATCTGGTCGAGAACGCCGAGCAGATCCTCCGCGAGGAAGGCGCCGCGTTTGCCGACTTGCCGATGGAGGAGGGCCTCGGCCGGTGCCGAACCATGGGTGTCGCACTCCAGCGGAGCGACCAGGATCAGGATCTCCGGACATTCGGCGTCCACTTCGACGTTGTCACCAGCGAACGCTCGCTCTACGACAACCGCAAGGTCGAGGCGGCGATCGACCAATTGACCGCGGGCGGCCTGACGTTCGAGGCGGACGGCGCCTTGTGGCTCCGCACCGAGCGCTATGGCGACGACAAGCCTCGCGTCCTGCGGAAGCGCGACGGAACCTACACCTACCTCGTGCCGGACATCGCCTACCACATCGACAAACACGAGCGCGGCTTTGCCCATGTGATCGACGTCTGGGGCGCGGACCATCACGGCTACATCCCCCGCATGCGTGCGGTGCTCCAGGCCTTGGGGTATCTGGATGATTTCTTCGATGTGACGCTGGTGCAGCTGGTCAAGGTGATGCGGGGTGGGGAAGAGGTGAAGATGTCCAAGCGCACAGGGACGTTCGTTACCTTGCGGGATTTGGTCGAGGAGGTCGGCGTCGATGCCGCTCGCTATTTCTTTTTGATGCGCCGCGCCGATTCTCAGTTTGCCTTCGATGTCGATTTAGCGAAGCGCCACACGGACGAGAATCCGATTTTCTATGTGCAAATGGCGCATGCCAGGCTGAGCGGCATCTTTCGGGTGGCCGATTGTAATCCGGACGACGTCGTTGGGACCGTAGCGCTGGAGGACTTGCCGGCGCCCCACGATGTCGATTTGCTCAAGAAACTCACCATATTCCCCGATATCGTGGCGCGCGCGGCGGAAGAACGGGAGCCGCACCGGGTTCCCGTCTACGTCGAGGAGTTGGCCCGTCTGGTCCACGGCTGGTATCACCACTGCCGGGTGCTCGGGGAGCCGCCCGGAGTCGAACGGGCCAGGCTCATGCTGGCCCGGGCCGCGCGTATCGTGGTGGCCAACGCGTTGGCCGTTCTCGGGATCACCGCGCCAGACCGGATGTGACAATGACCCTCTGTGTCGTCGGTAGTATCGCGCTGGATTCCGTCTTCACCCCGTTTGGCGAAACCGCCGACGCACTGGGTGGGTCCGCGGTGTATTTCAGCGTGTCGGGATCGCTGCTTCATCCCGTCAGCGTGGTCGGTATCGTTGGCGAGGATTTCCCCATGGCCGAGCTCGACCGGCTGTCCGGTCGGGGCATCGACTGGTCCGGTGTCGAACAGGTGGCGGGAGAGAGCTTCCGGTGGAAAGGGAAGTACTCGTACGACCTGCAGAACCGGGAAACCCTCGAGACTCGGCTCGGCGTGTTCGCGGACTTCAAGCCGTCCATTTCGAATGGGGTGAAGGACGCGCGGTACGTCTTCCTGGGGAATATCGACCCGGAGCTCCAGCTGGGCGTCCTGGATCAGATCCGGCAACCGCGGCTCGTGGCCTGCGATACCATGAACTACTGGATCCACAGCAAGCGGGACAGCCTCATGAAGTTGATGCAGCGCATCGACGTGCTCATGGTGAACGACAGCGAGGCGCGCGAGCTGTCCGGCGATTGGAATGTCTATCGGGCTGCCCGATGGATCCTCAAACACGGGCCGCGATTGGCGGTCATCAAGCAGGGCGTGTACGGTGCCGTCCTGGTGGATGAGGATCGGTTCTTCTATGTGCCTGGATTCCCGCTTGAGGAAGTCTTCGATCCCACGGGAGCGGGTGACGCCTTCGCGGGCGGCTTCATGGGGCACCTGGCCCGCACCGACGATCTGTCGCCGGCCAACGTGCGACGGGCGATGGTGTATGGGTCCGCCATGGGCTCGTTCGCGGTCGAACGATTCTCGACCGCCCGGTTCGATGAGATCGGCCCAGCCGAGGTCACTGCCCGGGTGCGCGAGTTCAGCGACCTCGTTCACTTCGACATCGCGCCCTGACGACTTCACGAACCATGAAGTCCACCGATCAGTACCGCGCCGCGGGCGTGGATCTCGACGCCGCCGAGGCGGCCAAGCGGAAGATCGCCGGCCTCGTGGCCACCACGCGTACCAGCGACTCCCGAGGCAGGGTCGGCGCCTTCGGGGGCATGGTGCGACTCCCGGCGGGGATCGAGAACCCGGTGCTCGTCCTGAGCACCGATGGGGTCGGGACCAAGGTGCTGGTGGCCCGGGCCGTGGGACGATACGACACGGTCGGCGAGGACCTCGTCAACCACTGCGTGAATGACATCCTGGTCCACGGGGCTCGGCCGCTGGCGTTTCTCGACTACCTCGCGGGTGCGGACCTGCCGGTCGACGCCATCGCGAGCCTGGTGGACGGAGTGGCCCGCGGCTGCCGCGCCCATGCCATGCCGCTCGTGGGCGGTGAAACGGCCCAGATGGCCGACCTGTACCGGGCAGGCGAGTTCGACCTTGCCGGGACTATCCTCGGGGTCGTCGAGGAAGGACAGGCGCTCCACGGCGACGCCATCGAGCCGGGCGACATGCTCCTCGGCTACGCCTCCTCAGGGCTCCACACCAACGGCTACACCCTGGCCCGCCGCATTCTCTTCGATGAGCAGGGGCTCGGCCCGGCCGACCCGCTGGGAGAAACCGGCCACACGGTGGGCGACGCCCTGCTGGCCGTCCATCTCAGCTACCACGATGCTGTGATGCCCGTCATTTCGCGACTCCACGGAATTGCCCATATCACGGGTGGCGGAATCGAGGGAAATCTCGCGCGCATACTGCCACCGGGCTGTGAGGCCCTGATCGACCCCGCCAGCTGGGAGATACCGGCCCTGTTCCGGATCCTCCAGGCGAGCGGGCGGGTGGCGATCGAGGAGATGCGGCAGGTGTTCAATCTGGGGGTCGGACTGATCGTCGTACTCCCCCCGGACCAGGTGACCCCGGTTCGTGCTGCGGCAACCCAAGCGGGTGCCACAACCTGGATCATGGGCGAGGTGCGCCGGGGTGAGCGAGCGGTGCGCTTCGCTGGCTGAAAGGACGAACATCATGCGCATCGCCATCACGTCCGGCCTCAGCGTCGGACTGAGCCTCCTTGCCGGGAGCACCCTTGCCGCCGAGCTTGGCTATCAGTTGGGAAAGGACCAGAACTTGACGACCGACTTCGAGAACATCGATACCACAGGAGGCAACGTCTTCGCGGGGTCCGGCATCAGGCTGGGTCTCTAGCAGTGCGCCGTAGCGGCACCATGGTGACGAGGGAGGGTCAAGCCGGGCGTGGATGAACACGGTGCGATGGACCGGGCGCTCGAGTGTGCCCGTCAAGGCTGGGGCAGGGTCCACCCTAACCCACTGTGCGGGGCGGTGGTGCTGTCAGAGGGCGTGCCGGTGGCCGAAGGGTGCCACGCGGAGTTCGGCGGGCTCCACGCCGAGCGAGTTGCTCTCGAGAAGGCGGAAGGGCGGAGCCGCCAAAGCACGTTGGTGGTTACTCTCGAGCCCTGTACCCATGAAGGCAAGCAGCCGCCGTGTGTTCCGGCAATCATTCAGGCGGGTGTGAGGCGGGTGGTCATCGCTCTCCGCGACCCCAATCCCGAGGCCGGAGGGGGGGTGGATCTCTTGCGAGCCGCTGGCCTGGACGTCGATGTGGGATTGGGCGCGGAGCAGGCAGCGGTAGACAATGCAATCTTCTTGCATCGTCACCTCGATCCGCGTCGTCCCTACATTGCTCTCAAACTCGCCACGACACTGGATGGGCGGATTGCCGATTTCAGCGGCCGCTCACGCTGGATTTCAGGGGCCGAGGCGAGAGCCTACGTTCATTGGCTCCGCGCCGGGTTCGATGCCATCGGCGTTGGAGGCCGGACGGCGCGGATGGACGATCCTTCGCTCACGGTGAGGGGTTCGATCGAGCCGCGGCGCCGTCCGGCGAGGGTCGTGTTCGATAGCCGGGCGTCCCTCCCGGGTACCCTCAGGATCGTCACGACGGCACGAGAGATTCCTACCTACTGCGTTACCAGTCCGCTGGCCGATGCGGGACGTCGTCGAGGACTCGAAGCCGCCGGTGTGCATGTCCTGGTTCCCGATTCCCTCGCCGCGGGCCTCGAGGCCTTGCGAGCGATGGGCATCGGGTCCTTGTTGGTCGAAGGCGGGGGCAGGCTGGCGGGCGCGCTTCTCGAGGCGGATCTGGTAGACCGTTTCTATTGGATCCAGAGTCCGCTCTGGCTTGGCGACTCCGGCACGCAGGCTGTAGGCGGGTTGCCTGGGCGCAAAGTCGGGTCGGCCGACCGTTGGCACGTCGTCGACCGGCGCGCGCTGGACGAGGACACACTATTGGTTGTCGATCGCAAGTCATGTTTACCGGCATCATAACCGCGGTCGGTACGGTGACGGCCGTCCGTCAGTCGGAGGACGGCCTCCAACTCTCCATCTCGAGTTCGTACGATGGAACGGAGCCCGGTGAGAGTATCGCGGTGGACGGAGCCTGTCTCACGGTGGAAACCGCCACGGCGGAAGAGTTCACCGTGCACGTGATCCGGACCTCGCTCGATCGCACGCGTTTCGCCGAGTTTCGCCGCGGCCAACGGGTCAATCTGGAACGCGCGCTTCGTGCCCAGGATCGACTGGGTGGGCATATCGTGCAGGGGCATGTCGATGGCGTTGGGCGCGTCGTGGCGATCGCCGAACGTGACGATGCCCGTATCGTTGATATCGAGGTGCCGCCCGAGATCCGGGCGGTGTCCATCCCCCTCGGGTCGATCGCGGTCGATGGGGTGAGCTTGACGGTCAACGCCCTGCCGGCCCCCGGCATCATCCAGGTTTCCCTGATTCCGTTTACTTTACAGCACACCACCTTGGGGCACCGCCTCGAGGGCGACCGCGTCCATCTCGAAGGCGACATCGTCGGCAAATACATCGCGGCGTTGGTAGAACCGTGGAAGCGGCCCCCATCGCCATGAACACGTGCCCAAGGCTGCGAGCCCTGGTGTAGCCGCCTTCTCCAATAGATTCCATATGCCAATTGTGCGGATCGAGCAGGCCATCGAGGACCTCAGAAACGGCAAGATCATTGTCGTTGCCGATGACGAAGACCGGGAGAACGAGGGTGACCTGGTCTGCGCCGGCGAGCTGGTCACGCCCGAGATGATCAACTTCATGACCATCCACGGCCGCGGGCTCATCTGCCTGGCCTTGACGGGGGAGCGATGCGATCAACTCGGGCTGCCGCTCATGACGGAGCGGAATACCGAGGCGCTCGGAACCGCGTTCACCGTGAGCATCGACGCCGAGCGCCGGTTTGGCGTAACGACCGGAATCTCCGCGGCGGACCGGGCCGCCACCATTCACGTGGCGCTCAACCCCGCGACCACGCCGGCGGACCTGCGGCGGCCGGGGCACGTCTTCCCATTGCGGGCCCGACCCGGTGGCGTCCTGCAGCGTGTTGGCCAGACGGAGGCCAGCGTTGACCTCGCGCGGTTGGCCGGGCTGAACCCGGCGGGTGTCATCTGCGAGATCCTCAATCCCGACGGCACCATGGCTCGGCGGCCTCAGCTGGCCCGCTTTGCCGCGGAGCATGGGCTCACGGCGGTGACGGTCGCAGATCTGGTGGCGTACCGCCTCCAGACCGAGCGACTGGTCCACCGCATTGCCGAGGCCCGGTTACCCACTCGCTATGGCGACTTCACCATCATCGGATACCGGAACGACGTGGACCAGGCCGAGCATGTTGCGGTCGTGCTCGGCGACGTCCGGGACGCGTCGGCCGTGCTGGTACGAATGCACTCGAAATGCCTGACGGGGGATGTGTTTGGCTCCATGCGCTGCGATTGTGGCCCCCAACTGCAAGCCGCTTTAGACATGATTGGCCAGGCCGGCGCGGGGGTGATCGTGTATCTGGACCAGGAGGGCCGCGGCATTGGTCTCCTGAACAAGCTCCGCGCCTACGAGGCGCAGGACCAAGGCGCCGACACGGTCGAGGCCAACCAGCAACTCGGGTTCAAACCCGATCTCAGGAACTACGGCATCGGTGCTCAGATCCTGCGCGACCTGGGTCTCTCGACCATCAGGATCATGACCAACAACCCGCTCAAGCTGGTCGGCCTGGAAGGATACGGACTCGAGATCGTCGAACGCGTCCCGCTGGTGCTCTCGCCGACGGACGAGAACCGAGAGTACCTGGACGTGAAGCGTGACAAGCTCGGCCACCTGCTGACCCACTGACGTGACCGAATACGCCGGCCAGCCGCGGCCCGTCGGTCGCATCGCGATCCTCGTCGCCCGGTACAATCAAGTCGTCACGGCCAAATTACTCGACGGCGCCCTGGCGTGTTGCGGCGAAGCCGGGATCGATGCCGACCAGGTGGACGTCATCTGGGTGCCGGGTGCCTTCGAACTCGGGGCTGCGGCGGCCGGCGCCGCGGCAACCGGGCGGTACGCCTGCCTCATCGCGCTGGGCTGCGTGATCCGCGGGGAGACGCCGCACTTTGGGTTCGTGGCGGGTGAGGCCGCTCGGGGTCTCTCGAGTGTCGCGGTCTCTCACCGCCTCCCCATCGGATTCGGCGTGCTCACCGTGGACACGATGGAGCAGGCATTGGCTCGCGCGGGCGGTGATGCCGGCAACAAGGGCAGGGAAGCGGCCGACGCGGCGCTTCGAACCGCGGATGTGCTGGAGAGGCTTACCCGTCGATGACCCTGCGGCCCGAGACCCGTGCGCGGGCGCGCGCGTTGCAGCTCTTGTACGCCTGGGAAATCCAATCGCACCCGCCGATGGCGGAGGTTGCCTCCCTCGCCGCGCGGTTCAGCGGGCCTGGCGGCGGGAGCCTGACCACGCTCGAACGGGCCGAGACCCTCGCGACGGCCGTGGCCGACGATCGAGCGGCACTCGACGAGCTAGCGGGACGGGCCGCCGAACACTGGCGACTCGAGCGGATGGCGGTGGTGGAGCGGAACATCCTGCGCTTGGGAATCCACGAACTGCGACTGGGAACCGCCCCACCCAAGGTCGTGATTGACGAAGCACTGCGCCTCGCGCATTGGTTTGGCGGAGCGCAAGCCTCCGCGTTCATCAACGGGATCTTGGATCGTATCGCCCACGACCTGGGCCTCCTGTGAACATCCTCCTGGTCAACTGGCAGGATCTGGAGCATCCAGAAGCGGGCGGGGCGGAAATCCACCTCTTCGAGATCTTCGGGCGACTGGCCGAGCGCGGACATCGGGTGCGGCTGGTTTGCGCGGGGTGGCGCGGTGCGGTGCCGAGGGCATCGCTTCGTGGAATCGCGGTTGAGCGCTCCGGCACCCGAAACACCTTTGCGCTCGTCGGACGGCGTGCGGTGCGGCGGGCGATCGCCCGGGAGCGTCCCGATATCGTCGTCGAGGACATCAACAAGCTGCCGCTCTACCTCGCGTGGCTCACGAACCTGCCGCTGTGCGTGATCGTTCCCCATCTCTTCGGGACAACGGCCTTTCGCGAAGCGGCTTGGCCGGTCGCGGCCGCGGTATGGCTCAGCGAACGCCCCATCCCGCTGGTCTATCGTCGGGCGGGCTTCCACGCCATCAGCGAGAGCACCAGGGACGACTTGGTGCGGCGCGGTGTTGCGCGCGAGCGGATTCGCGTGATTCATCCCGGCGTCGACACGGCCCACTACACGCCGGATCCAGCGGTGCCACGGGCCACGCCCCCGGCCTTCCTGTACGTTGGGCGGCTGAAGCGTTATAAAGGAGTGGAGACGGCGATTCGTGCCCTGGCCCTGGCCCGGGCCCAGGCACCGGGGTTGGTCCTCCACGTCGCCGGGGATGGAGACGATCGAGCCCGGCTGGAGGGGTTGGCGGAGGGCCTCGGCGTCTCGGCCGGGGTTAAATTCCACGGGCGTGTCAGCGAGGCGGAGAAGATACGGCTGTTCCAAAGCTGCTGGGCCAACGTGTTTCCCTCACCCAAGGAGGGGTGGGGTATCACGATCATGGAGGCGGCTGCTTGTGGCACGCCGTCGCTCGCGTCCGACAGCCCCGGACTTCGGGATTCGGTGCGCGACGGGGTGACCGGCGTGCTCGTTCCGCATGGGGACGACGCGGCTCTGGCGCGCCGCATGCTCGAGTTTGCGGCCGATCCCGACCTCGTTACCCGCTTGGGCCTGGCCGCACGCCGACATGCAGAGCAGCTGAGCTGGGACGATGCCGCCAACCATACGGCGGGCCATCTGGAGGCGCTGATCGACAGTGGCCCATCCGCTAGGACAGCATGAGGAGACAGCGCGGATGCACGTGACCATTACCGCCAGACATTGTGACATTCCCGACGCCCTCAGAACGCGCGCCGAAAGCGTCATGGACCGCCTGGGCAACTACGGCCTGGAGTTGGCGGAGGGGGCGGTCATCTTTGACGTCGAGGCGTTGCGCCAACGGGCGGAAGTCCGCCTGCGCGCCACGACTGGCGAAATGGTCGTCGCCAAGGACGACGGTCCCGACCATCGAACCGCGCTCGATCGTGCGGAAGAGAAACTCAAACGACAATTGAAAAAGGTCGCCCACCGGATTCGTGATCGCAGGCGGCCTGAGGCCGACGCAGTGTGACACTCCGCATCCGAGAACTGCTCGAGCGGGGCGGCGATTCGCTCCAGCTCGAGACGCTGACCGGGGACACCGGATTGGACGGCTTCCTGCCCGACCAGGAGATCGCGAGCCCCGGTTTGGTCCTCGCGGGGTTCACGGACCGTTTTTCCCCCAATCGTATGCATGTGTTGGGGGAAACCGAGGTGTCGTACCTCAACTCACTGTCCGCCGAGGAGCGTCGCAAGAAGCTCGAGACGTTCTTCGGCTTCGACCTGCCGGTCGTGTTCATTACCAAGGGTCAGGATGTGCCGCCCGAGATGCTGCAACTCGCGGCGGAGCGGCGCACCGCCGTGCTTCGTACCAAGCTCAAGACGGCGGAGTTCTTCCGGCGTATCAAGCCCATCATCGAGCAGGCCTTCGCGCCTCGGACTACGGTACACGGATCGATGGCGGACGTGTACGGCGTCGGCCTCCTGTTCGTGGGGCGCTCGGGCATCGGCAAGAGCGAGTGTGTGCTGGACTTGGTGGAGCGAGGGCACCGGCTCGTGGCCGACGACGTCGTGATGATCTCGCGCCGCGGCAACGACGTGCTCATCGCTCAGGGGCACGAATTGGCCCGTCACCATATGGAAATCCGAGGAATCGGGTTGGTGGACGTTCCGTCCCTCTTTGGGATTCGCGCCGTCCGCCAGCAAAAGCGTATCGAGGTGGTGGTGCAGCTCGAGGACTGGGACACCGCCAAGGACGCCGACCGCACGGGCTTGGCGCGCCAGGAAACGGTCATTCTGGGGGTTGCGCTGCCCAAAGTGATGGTACCACTCAACCCGGGAAAGAACCTCACCGTCATCTCCGAAGTGGTGGCCATGCTCCACCTCCTCCGATATTCCGGCGTCGACGTGGCCACGGCCTTCAATGAGCGCCTCATCCGGCGCATGACCGAACAGCGCGGCATCAGAGAGTATCTCCAGGAAGACTATGAGTAACGACCTCCGGGGTGTGGTGGTTGCACATGGCCGGATTGCGGAGGCCTTGGTGTCGGCGGCGGAGGGGATCAGCGGCGTCACGGACGTGCTAGTCCCGGTCTCCAACGACGGCTGCGATCGAGATCGCCTGGAAGAACGGATCGCCGAGGCCATCGACAGCCATCCATCGGTGGTGTTCGTCGACTTGCCGAGCGGGTCGTGTCTCGTGGCCGTCCTGCACCGCTTTCGCGGAGAGCTGAACGTGAAGGTCGTGACCGGGGTCAATCTGGCGATGTTGCTCGATTTCCTGTTTCACCGGGAGCTGCCCCTGCCCGAGGTAGCGGAGCACGTGGCCAGTCGTGGGTCCGGAGCGATTCGCGTTACCTGATGTCCATCGTTCTCTACCGGATTGATGACCGGCTGATCCATGGCCAAGTAGTCATTGGCTGGGGTCGCCCGTTAGGAGCGGAGTTCATCGTGCTGGTGGATCCGGAGGTTAGCGGCAGCGAATGGGAGCAAGACCTGTATCGCATGGCGGTGCCTCGCTCGGTGGACATCATCTTTGCCGATGTCGAGGAGGCGCGCCGGCGGCTTCCCGAATGGCAGGCCGACCGGCGAAGGGGCATGCTCTTGACCGGCACCGTCGCCGCAATGGCCGCGGTATGCCAGAACGGAACCGGCATTCCGAAGATCAACCTCGGCGGGATTCACCACCGCCCGGGCCGCCGGCAGCGACTGCCGTATGTGTTTCTCACCGACGATGAGTACCAGACCTTGATCGACTTGCAACAGCAGGGACCCAAGATCGTCGCGCAGGATGTTCCGACGGCGAAGGCCATCGGATTGGACGACCTCGCGTGATCGAGGGCATCGGGATCGCGACGCTCGTGCTTCTCGCGCTCTGGGGAGCGGTCGCCGGCATCGATCTGGTGAGCGTGCCGCAGTTCATGATGTCGCGGCCGCTGGTCGTCGGGGTTGTGGCCGGGGCGATCGTGGGCGACCCGATGGCGGGACTCCGGGTTGGCGTCGTGCTCGAGCTGTTTGCCCTGGATGTTCTTCCGGTCGGCGCAGCCAGGTATCCGGACTACGGGGCCGCGACGATCGGGGCGGTGCTGATTGTCGCCGGCGGGCCGTGGGTGTCGGGCGTCGGTCTCGGCGTTGCGACAGGATTGGTCATTGCTGCGCTCGGTGGCTGGACCTTGCCGGTCCTGCGCCGGGCCAACGCAGCGGCCATCGCGGGCCGGCTCGACGCCCTGCAGGCCGGCGATTCCGCGACGATCCGGGCCCTGCAGTATGCCGGACTCGCGCGGGACGCGCTTCGAAGCGGGCTCCTCGTCGTCGTGGCCATCAGCGCCGCCCTGCTGATCCGTCACCTGCAACCGCTCGGCGACGAGGCGGCGCTAGCGCTCACGGTCGCGGTCATTGGGGCAGGTTTGGCGAGCGCTCTCGCAGGAGCAATGCGTACCGCCGGCCGGAGCGTTCGGGTCCGATGGCTGATGGCGGGCCTGGCGACGGGTATTGCGGTGGCCCTCGCATGGTGAGGGGGTTGGGCAGCGCGTTCACCCGTCTGTTCGCCGTGCAGGCCTCGTGGAATTACGAGCGCATGCTCGGGATCGGGATGGGGTACGCCGCCGAGCCGCTCCTTCGGGAAATGAAATCGACCGACGCTCCTCGTCATGCCGACGCGGTGCGGCGATCCGCGGAATTCTTCAACTGCCATCCGTATCTGGCCGGATTGGCGCTGGGTGCGACGGTCGCGGCGGAGTACGCGGGGGAACCCGAGGACCGGATTCAACGTCTGCGCACCGCACTGTGCGGTACGCTCGGAGCCCTGGGCGATCACCTGTTTTGGGCCGGCCTGCTTCCCGCCCTGATGGGAATGGCCTTGATCGTGGCGGTGCTGTGGAATCCCTGGTGGGGGCTCGGGCTGTTCCTGGTCGGGTACAACGGATGCCGGGTCGTGGTGGGGTGGTGGGGGCTGAGGACCGGATTGGCGGGCGGCATGCGCGTTGGGCAGGCGATTGCGACGTCGTGGATTCCACGGGCGCGGTTCGTGGTGGGTTTGGCGGCGGGGTTCATGGTGGGGTTGGCGGTGCCGCTGGTCGGCAGGTTCCAGCTTGCCGACTTACCGCGGCCTGCCGCCGTGGTCGCCATCGCCGTGGCGGTGTTGGGCCTGGGCTTGGCCTATCGGTTCGGCGCGACGTTCCGTGGGGTGCGCTACGGCTTGTTCGTGGTTGGCGTGGTGCTTCTCTATTATGGGATCATGCCATGATCGAGCGCACCGCCCTCATCGTCAACGCGCTCGGACTCCACGCGAGGCCCGCGGCCCAAATCGTGAAGCTGGCGAGCGAGTTCGCATCGCACGTCGAGGTGGAAAAGGACTCGTTCGCGGTGAACTGCAAGAGCATCATGGGCGTCATGATGCTGGCCGCCGAGAAGGGCAGCACGTTGAATTTCCGGGCCGAGGGGCCCGATGAGACCGCAGCGGTCGACGCCTTGGTGAACCTGGTTGCAACTGGATTCGGGGAATGACGAATCGCAGGCTCGAACTCTCCGGCATCGGCGTCTCACCCGGGATTGCCTTTGGGTCGGCCCTGGTCGTCCGTTGGGATTTCCCCGACGTGCCCGACCGTGGGATTACCAAGGACGAGGTGCCCGGCGAGATTGCGCGGTTTCGTCGTGCGATCGATGAAGTCGCTCAGAGCCTGGCCGAACTCAGGGATCGGGTGGCGGAGCGGGCCGGGCCGGAGGAGTCTCGGATCTTCGACGCGCAGATCCTCATGGCCCAGGACCACGAGTACGTGGAGAGTGTTGAAGCGCTCATCCGAAACAACCTCCTCAGTGCCGAAACGGCATTTGAATTCAAGTCGCTCGAGCTACGGGAAGCATGGGCCGGCGCCCAGCATTTACGGGAGCGCCTGACCGATCTGACAGCGGTGCAACGGCATGTTCTGTACCGACTGCTGGGACGGGCAGAAGATGACCGGTGGGCGAACACCCTCGATGAGCCGGTGATCGTGGTGGCGCGGGAGCTGTCGCCTGGGGTCACAGTCCAGCTGGATCGTGAACATGTGGTCGGACTCGTGTCCGAACAGGGTACCAGAACGTCTCACGCGGCGATCCTGGCGCACTCGCTCGGCATCCCGGCCGTGATGGGAGTGGCGGATGCGCTGGAACACGTCCGTGATGGCGCCGTGGTCTTGCTGGACGGGCGGCAGGGGACCGTCCTGCTCGATCCTACGCCGTCGGATATGGATACGGCGCGCACTCGGCTGAGCCGCCGGCACCGCCTTGCGCTCGAGCTGGAGGTCGCGGCCAGCGAGCCGGCCATCACGCCGGACGGCGTGGAATTGACCTTGATGGGGAACGTCGACTTGCCCGAAGAAATCGAGTCGGCGGTGCGCAACGGGGCCCGGGGCGTCGGGCTGGTGCGGACGGAGTTCCTCCTGACCGGACGGGCCGAGCTCCCCAGCGAAGATGAGCAATTTGCCTACTTCCGACGAATGGCGGATGCCTTTCGTCATGACCCGGTCGTCATCCGCGCTTTCGATCTCGGTGGCGATAAGTTCCCGGTATCGTTCAAAGTGGCAAGCGAGGCGAACCCGTTTCTTGGATGGCGGTCCATCCGTGTGTGTCTGGACGAGGAAGAAGTATTTCGGCCGCAGCTTCGTGCCGTGCTGCGGGCTGCGGTGGATCGCAACATCCACTTGATGCTGCCGCTCGTGACCCGGATCGAGGAAGTCTTACAGTCGCGCGCGCTCCTGAATGAGGAAGCGCAAGCCCTGGCGGCGGAGGGGGTGCCGGCGGCAATCTCGGTGCCGGTGGGTGTGATGGTGGAGACCCCGGCCGCGGTGATCATGGCCGACGAATTAGCCGAAGTGAGTGATTTCTTCAGTGTGGGCACCAACGATCTCACCCAGTACACCCTGGCGGCGGATCGCGGCAATGCCCGCCTCGCCCGCAAGTTCACCGCGTATCACCCGGCTATCATTCGCCAACTCAAGCAGGTCCAGGCTGCCGGCGAGCGCCAACACATTCCAGTGAGCGTTTGTGGGGAGATCGCGTCAGAACCTCTGGCCGCCGTGCTCTTGATTGGGTTGGGATACCGGAGCCTCAGCGTATCGCCGCCGGAGCTGCCGCTGGTCAAGTGGACCGTGCGCCGCGTTCCAGTCGAAGCGGCAGAGCGGGCGGCTCGGCGAGCCCTCGAGGCCCGCACCACGGATGAAGTGCGTGACGTGGTCCAGGCAGAGTGCGGTTCCTACTTGGACCTGCGACTGCTCGAAACCCTCAACGCGTTGCCCGGCATGCAGAAACTCGCTAGCTTGCCGTCGCAATGATTCCCCTCACCCTCTTCACGTTGCTCCTATGAACCATGCTGCCCAGGGTAGTACCAAGCGCCACGTCTTCACGTCGGAGTCCGTGACCGAAGGCCATCCCGATAAGATGGCCGACCAGATTTCCGACGCGATTCTGGATGCCATCCTCGAGAAAGATTCTGCCGCCCGGGTGGCGTGCGAGACCTTGGTGACGACCGGCATGGTGGTGGTCGCGGGAGAGGTGACCACCACCGCCTACGTCCACATTCCCGATCTCGTGCGGGAAACCGTAGCAAGGATCGGCTACACCGACGCCGCGTCGGGGTTCGATAGCCGAACCTGCGCCGTGTTGACGTCGATCGACCGGCAGTCGTCGGACATCGCCATGGGGGTGGACCGGCAAGCCCAGCAGGGCGCCGGCGATCAAGGCATGATGTTCGGCTATGCCACCGCCGAAACCCCCGAGCTGATGCCATTACCGATCCTCCTGGCCCACCGGCTCGCCGAGCGGCTCGCGATGGTGCGGCGCGGGGGGCGGGGCATCACCGCCATTCCGTGGCTCAGGCCTGACGGCAAGTGCCAGGTATCGGTCGAATACACCGGCGACCGGCCAACGGCCATCAAGACCGTGGTCGTATCCACCCAGCACGCGGAGCGCGTGGGGTCGCGCAAGCTGAGTCAGGCGGCCATCCGCGAGGCCATCGTCGAAGAGGTCATTCGACCCGTGGTCGATCGTGCGCAACTCGGTCTGACCGGTACCAAGATTCACGTCAACCCGACCGGTCGATTCGTCATTGGCGGCCCGCATGGGGATGCCGGACTCACCGGCCGGAAGATCATCGTGGATACCTACGGCGGGATGGCACGCCACGGCGGCGGCGCTTTCAGTGGGAAAGATCCCAGCAAGGTCGACCGATCGGCCGCGTACGCCACGCGATGGGTGGCAAAGAATATCGTAGCGGCGGGCCTTGCAAAGCGTTGCGAGGTCCAGGTAGCCTACGCTATTGGGGTGGCGAGGCCGGTGTCCGTCATGATCGACACGTTCGGGACGGGGAAGCTGCCCGACACCCGGCTGGAGAAAGTCGTGTCGGAGGTGTTCGACCTCACCCCGAAGGGTATTTTGTCCGCCCTCAAGCTGAAACGGCCCATCTACTTACCGACCGCGACCTATGGGCATTTCGGGCGAGCACCCTACTCCACCGGGCGCGGCGGCGCCAAACTCGATTTCTTCGCGTGGGAGCGTACCGACCGGGTTCGCGATCTGCTGGCGGCTGCAAAATAGAAGCCGCACCTTCGAGAGTGTGAGGAGGACTCGCTGGGCGCTGACAATATGGTGGAGGTGACCATTGCCCATCTCGGGCTCGATCGCACGACCAATTCCCCGGTCGTCATCCTTCGCGAAAAGGACGGGACCCGGGTGTTGCCCATTTGGATCGGGCCGGCGGAGGCCAGCGCCATCGCCATGGAGATCCAGGGCGTGCAAGCTCAACGGCCGCTCACCCACGACCTCCTGAAGCAGATCGTGACTGGCCTGGGGGGGACCCTCAAGAAGGTTACCATCACCTCGGTCAAGGAAAACACCTACTTCGCTGAGCTGCTCATTGCCCGGGACGATCACCTGTTCCAGGTCGATGCGAGGCCGAGTGATAGCATTGCCCTGGCCCTGCGGCTCAACGCGCCGATGTATGCCAACGACACACTCCTCAATCAAGCGGCTGTCGAGCCGGTGGAACCTGGACCCGATGCCTCGTCCAGCGCCGAAACGCTGCGACAGTATCTGGAGAAGTTGGATCCCGAGGATTTCGGGAAGTTCAATCCGTAGCGCGGTACTGGCGCTCGTCGCTCTCACGTTCCTACCGCAGTCGAGTGTGGGGCAGGCATCGCTCACGGTAAGCGGGCGCGTCCTCAATCAGTCTGCCCCCGATAGCGCTCCGGCGGCCGGCGTCCGAGTGGTCGCCCACCGAATAGGCCGCACCGTTCAGGGCCCCATCGATTCGACCAAGACCGATCGAAGCGGCGCCTTCCGCATCACCATGCCGGCCGATTCGGAGGCGGTCTACCTCCTGAGCGCCCGCCACCACGGCATCGAATATTTTTCCGCGCCGTTCCAGGATCCCTCCGGTCGACGGACCGACTCGGTGGTGCTGGTGGTATCGGACACATCCTCGACCGTTGCGGTCCATGCCCCGCGCCGGCACATCGTGATCGCGCCGCCGACCACCGAGCGCACCCGCGAGATCGTCGATCTGGTGACGCTCGAGACGGTTGGCGGCAAGCTGACGCGGGTGGCCCCCGATACTCTCACACCGAACTGGGCCGGGCCCTTGCCGTCCGGAGTGTTGGACGTCGTGGTTGGAGAAAGCGATTTCTCACCCGACGCGGTCGAGATCGCGCGCGACTCCGTCTTCGTATTCGGGCCGGTCGCACCCGGCGAAAAGCAACTCTGGTTGCAGTACTGGATTCCGGTCGACCAGCTGGCGCTCGTGATACCGAGCCTGTCGGACGTGACCGACCTGTACATCGAGGGTGGCGGGGCGACCGCCACTGGACCCGGCCTGTCGGCAGTGGCGCCCGAGGAGATCGGCGGAAGCCAGTTTTCCCACTGGACCGGAACCATGCCTGAAGGGAGCGCGGTCGAGGTCCGCCTGGCACCCCTGGGCCGAGAGTCGTACGCGCTCATCGTGGCGTTGGTCTCGGTGATGGTACTGATTCTCGCCGCCGCGGCCTACCGTCTCCTGCGCCGGCCGGCCCCTGCTCCCAGAGCGGCAACGTCCGCCGAGTTGATCGACCGGCTGGCGCGACTGGACGCGGCAAAAGACGAGCGGGATGGCAGCGCGTTGAAACGGTATCAACGCGACCGGGAGCAGCTCAAGCGGGAAATTGCCGCTGCCCTTGCCCGCGAGCGCCGGCCCCGGTAAACTCGAAGCACAACTCGACGCGAACGCGGATCCACGGAAGCCGGTGCAAGTCCGGCGCGGCCCCGCCACTGTATCGGGCACTAGCACCCCGCTCATCACGCCACTGGGAAACCGGGAAGGCGAGCGGGCGCCCGGAGCCAGGAGACCTCTCCGTTCGCGCCACCACGTTGACCCTCGGGGGAGGGGACGGTGGCCAGCCGGTTCTCTGTGAACCGTTCATGCGCCCATCTCCGCCCGCCCGGGATGGGCGGCTCTATGTTGCGGTTCCGACACGCCAGCTCGTTCCTGGGACTGGCCGCGCTACTCACCATTGGTGGGTGCCGCCCCACGTCCCATGCCGCGGGCGACTTGCGCGTCATCGATGACGCCGGCGATTCGGTCGCCCTGTCGCGGCCGGCTCAGCGCGTCGTCTCGCTCATACCGGCCACCACCGAACTCCTCTTCGCCATCGGGGCGGGGCCCAACGTGGTCGGTCGGACGGCGTGGTGTGATTTCCCTCCCGAAGCGGAGTCCGTCCCGAATTTAGGCGACGGCCTGCGACCCAACCTCGAAGCGGTGGTCGCACAGCGTCCCGACCTGGTTCTGCTCTACAACTCATCCCAGAACGCCACCGCCGTCTCCCATCTCGAGCAGCTGGGTATCGCAGCCCTCAGGCTGAACACCGACCGATTGGACCAGGTGGCGAAGAACGCTCGGCTCCTGGGGCGACTGACGGGCAGAGCGGCCGAGGCGGATTCCGTGGCCCGGGCCTTCGAGCGGGCGCTCGCGAGCGCCAGGTACCGCCTCGATCCCGCTCCGAGGGTCTTCCTCCTGGCCTGGGATCAGCCGCCGATGACCATCGGCGGCGGCAGCTTTCAAAGCGAAATCGTGGCGCGCGCCGGCGGTCGCAATGTGTTTGACGATCTCTCGGTTGCGTCGGGCCCGGTGAGCATCGAGGCCGTGGCCGAGCGCGACCCCGACATCATCCTCCTCTTCGCGGATGAGGTGCCGGACCTCGACAATCGCCCGGAGTGGAGGGCGGTGCGGGCCGTTCGGGAACAGCGGTTCCTTCGAATCGGCGGGTCGGAATTCAGCCGTCCCGGACCCCGGGTCCCGAGCGCCATCCATCGACTCGCCGACAGTCTCGGGTCGTTCCACCGATGAAACCAGCCTGGGGGGTGCTGCTCGGCGCGGTCGTGGTGGCGAGCCTCGTGGTCGGAGTCGGTGTCGGGGCGGTGACCCTGGGGCCGATCGATCTGTGGAACGGATTGGTGCACGGAGAGGGCAACGGCGGCGCCATCATTCGGCAGCTTCGGGTTCCGCGCGTGCTGCTCGCCTTTGCGGTTGGCGGGACGCTCGCGCTCTCCGGCGCGGCGCTTCAAGCGCTGATCCGCAATCCACTGGCCGATCCGTATCTGCTGGGCCTGTCGGGCGGTGCGGGCCTGGGAGCGGTGGTGGCTCTGGCGTTGAAGATTGGATCGATCTGGGCGGTGCCCGCGGCTGCCTTCGTCGGCGCGCTTGGCGCCGTGGCGCTGGTCTATCGGTTGAGCCTGGTAAGCGGACGCCGGCTCGACCCCCGGATCCTGCTCCTGGCCGGTGTCGTGGTCGGCGCGTTCGCCGGCGCGCTCATGAGCGCGATCATTGCCCTCTCGGACGCAACCGAATTGCGCAACGCCTTCCTCTGGCTCCTGGGCGGGTTGGGAGGTGCATCCTGGCGCACGCTCGGCATCTTCGGCGTCTACGCCATCGTGCCGACGGTGGTGCTGCTCGCGAGCGCCCGTTCGCTCGATCTCCTCGCGCTCGGCGAGGAGCCCGCCCAACATCTCGGCGCCGATGTGGAGCGCACCAAGCGCATCATCTACGGCACCACCGCATTGCTCACCGCCGCGAGCGTTGCCGTGTGCGGCATCATCGGGTTCGTGGGATTGGTGGTGCCGCATGCGGTCCGGCAGGTCCTCGGGCCACTCCATCGGCCACTGCTGCCCGTCGTCTTTCTCGTGGGTGGGTCGTTCCTCGTGCTGACCGACACGGTTGCGCGCACAGCCGTGCGCCCGCTCGAGCTTCCCGTGGGTGTCGTCACCGCACTGGTCGGCGTTCCGCTCTTTGCCGTGCTCCTGCGGCGAACCCTGACATGATCCTCGAGGCGAAGGGCATCACCGTCCAGTACCCGGGCTCGCCGCACCCGGCGCTCGACCAAGTGTCGTGTGCCGTTGGGCCGGGAGAGCTGCTCGCGATCGTGGGACCGAACGGCAGCGGCAAGACGACACTGCTCCGCGGATTGCTCGGCCTGGTGGACCCGACCAGCGGTCAGGGGCTGGTGCAGGGCAGGCCAATCGACCAGTGGCGCCGTTCGGAGCTGGCGCGGATCATCGGGGTCGTGACCCAACGAGAGGAAAGCGTATTCCCGCTTCGCGTGGAGGAGGCCGTCATGCTGGGCCGCTACGCCAGGTTGGGACCGCTCGCGCCTCCGGGCGCAAGCGACCGGGCCGCCGTCGAGCAGGCCATGGCGCGCTGTGATGTAACCGATCTCAGGGCTCGGCACGTGGACACCTTGTCCGGTGGCGAGTGGCAGCGCGTCCGGGTAGCACGTGCGCTGGCACAAGAGCCCGCTGCGTTGGTGCTCGACGAGCCGACCTCGGCACTCGATGTCCGCCACGAGATGGAAGTGCTCGAGCTCGTTCGCGTGCTGGTCGATGGTGGCCTGGCCGGCATTCTCGTGACCCATCAACTCAACTTGGCGTCGCGTTTCGCCGATCGGCTGTTGCTGTTAGACCACGGCCGGGTCGTGGCCGAAGGCTCGCCCGAATCCGTTCTCACGGCCCAGATCGTCGAGGCGGTGTTCGAATGGCCGATTGCCGTCACGGCATGGGTCGATGGATCGCCGCAAGTCATTCCCCTTCGCCCCGGAGAGCGGGCATGATACCGATGGTCCGCGGTGTGGTTTCCCTGATTCCCCGTGTGATCATCTTCGCAGCCTGCGCGGCGCAGGCGGTGCAGGCGCAGCAGGTGGTGCGCGATACCGTCGAGCTCGAGGATCTCGTGGCGACGGCAACTCGGGTACCGCTCTCGCTCGGATCGCTCACGGCCGCCGTCACGGTCATCTCGGGCGACGAATTGGCGAACCGCGGAATCCGGTTCGTGAGTGATGCGCTCCGGGACATACCAGGTGCTGCGGTCGTTCCTGTGGGGTCGTACGGGGGAGTCACCTCGCTCTTCCTCCGAGGAGGGGAGAGCGACTACGTCAAGATCCTGGTGGACGGGGTGGCGCTCAATATGCCGGGCGGCGCGTTCAATCTTGCGAATCTGACTACGGACAACGTGGATCGAATCGAGGTTGTCCGCGGACCGACCAGTGTCTTGTACGGGTCGGATGCAGTGACCGGAGTCGTGCAGATTTTTACCAAACGGGGCCGCCCGGGCATCGATGCCGCGGTCAACGCGACGGCGGGGACCTTCGGCAGCACGGCCCTTGGTGGCAGGATCTCAGGCGGGAATGGTAACGGGCGGGTGAGTTACGCGCTGGCAGGGTCGCGCTTCACGACCAACGGCACCGCCGCGTTCAATAGCGATTACGCCAACACCGTTGGCAGCGGGGTGTTTCGAGCCGCTTTGGATGGCCGCACCCACGCCATCCTTACCGCCCGGTTCGACGATAACACCGTCCATTTTCCCACCGACGGGGCCGGGGTGCCGTCGGACAGCAACCAGTTCTCCTTCGACCAATCCTGGGCGCTGAGCCTGGAGGTTGCGCGGCAGCTGGGGTCCGACGTCGAGGGACTGCTCACCCTGACCCGATACGCCGTCGACGGCGGGTTCGATGACCGGCCGGATCATCCGGCCGACACCGTCGGGTATGCGTTCACCTCGACCCGTGCGTCCAAGATGGTCCGGCAGAGTATCGACGCGCGAGTCAATGTCCTTGCCACGCGGCCGCTCATGATCACGGCGGGAACGACACTCGATATCGATCGGGAGCGGCAAAGTGGTGACGCCACTTCCAACTTCGGGGCTGGGATCGAGCGGGAGCAATCCGAGCCGGTCGATGCAACCCGCCGGAATCTGGGCCTCTATGTGCAGGGCCTGCTCGATTTCAGCTTTCCGGCCAGTCTCCACCTCGGCGTGCGGCTGGATGAGAACGATGCGTTCGGCACGTTCTTCACCTATCGTGCCGGGGCGATGTATCGAGTGGGTCCGGAAACGCGGCTCCGCGCCTCGATCGGGACCGGCTTCAAGGCGCCGACGTTCGCAGAGCACTTTGCCGATGCCCCCTATGAGGTTGGCAACGCGGCTCTGGAGCCCGAGCGGTCGATCAGTTGGGAAATTGGAGCGGAGCAACGTGCGTGGGACGGGCGGGTGGTGGTCTGGGCCGATTACTTCGACCAACGGTTTCGCGACTTGGTCCAGTACGTCTTTGCGGAGCCTGGTCTGCCGACCTACCAGAACCTGCCGCAGGCACTCGCCCGGGGGGTGGAGGCCGGTATCTCCGTGGCCCCACGAGCGGGCCTTTCGATCTCCGGTCAGTACACCTATCTGCACTCGGAGACGACCGATCCCGGTGCCAATCCAGCCCCTGGGACGGCATTTGAGCTCGGCCGGCCCCTGGTCCGCCGGCCCGCCCACGCCGTTCAAGTAGCCGGCTCAGCCAGGCTCGGCTGGGGGGCCAGGGTTTCGTTCCGCTTGAATCATGTTGGCGCGAGAGACGATCTCGCGTTTGAGGATTTCGCCTCGGTCCGTATCGAGCTTCCCGCGTACACGACGCTCGATGCGAGCGGCTTGGTGGAGATCCTTTCCAGCCGCCCGGGCCGTCCCGGCCTTTCCGCGACGCTCCGGATCGAGAATGTGCTCGACGAGGCGTACGAAACTGTGAAAGGCTTCCCGGGCAGGGGGCGCACCGTGTCGCTTGGGGCTGCACTCCTGTTCTAGCGCCGAGCAGGTAGATTTCGACCAACCCCTACCACCGAGCTCGATGCCTCGTTTCCGCTTTCAGGCCCTTCTGGCAGCCGCTGTCCTCGGCGGCTGCGCGGATCCCTTTCCGCCATTGCCGCCTCCGGAAGAGATCCTGGTGGTGGCCAATCGCACCGACGGGTCCCTGAGCCTGATCCCGGTGGGCGCTCCGACCAGCGGCACGACCCTCACGCTGGGAGTGGCCGATGTGGAGGCCGTCGCCGCGCTGGACGATCGTCTGCTTGCGCTCTCGCCATCGGCTGCGGTGCTGTCGGTGATCGATCTCCAGGTGCCACGGGTGACGGGCACCATCCAACTGCCTTCGGGATCTCGACCGTCAGCTGTGGCCATCGTCAACGATTCCATCGCCTACGTTTCGATCCCCAGCGCCAACGGCATCGTACGGGTCAACTACCGCACCGGCGCGCAGGCGCCGCTCGCCATCGGATCCTATCCTCAGGGACTGCTCTTCACTCGCGGCCGCCTCTTCGTGCTGAATGGCAATCTGACGCTGTGCGGGTCACCGCCTGCACCATGTGTCGCGGGGGAAAGCTGGGTCAGCGTGGTTGACCCGATTCTGAACCTGCCGGCAAGCGGAGGCGACTCCATTCCGCTGCCGGGCCCCGGCAACGCGCAGTATGCCGCCGTGGCCGGAGACGGGCTGCTCTACGTCATGAACGCGGGATCCGCCGCCACCGAGGCGCGCTTGTCGATTGTCGATCCCGTCAGACGCGAGGAAGTGGCCAATTTTGCAGGCTTCGGCCTCCTCCCGGGACCGATCGCCACCGACGGCGGCGATCGTCTCTTCATTAGCTCCCCGACCCAGGGCCTCATGGAATTCGATGTGCGGTTGCGAACGGTTGTCCGCGGCGAGGGTGAAGGAGTCGACATTCCCGGAATCGCCGGGGTCGACACAGACAGCCGCGGCCGCATCTATGCGCTCGAACCCGGCGCCTGCACCGGTACTTCCACGGGCGCAGTCCGAGTCCTGGATGAGGCCTTCGTCGATATCCGGACGATTCCAGTGGGCCGCTGTGCGGTCGCTCTGGTGATCACCCGGTTTCAGAGGGAGGAGTAGCCTGCGCCGCATTTCGACCGCCGCGATCATCCTCTCGACCATGCGATACCGGGAGACCTCGAAGATCGTGCGGCTGGCCACCAGGGATGCGGGGGTCCTCAGCGTTATCGCCAAGGGTGCCTTCCGGCCGAAGAGCCGCTTCGGGGCCTCGCTCCAGCCGCTGAGCGACGGAATTGCCGACATCTATCTGAGCGAACACCGCGACCTCCACACCCTCGGAGAATTCGAACTCACCCACCTCCGTAGTGTCCTCGCGGCTTCGCTCGACCGATACGCGGCCGCCGTCGCGTTGGCCGAATTGATGCTCCGGTTTGCCCCAGCAGCGCCGCATCCGGAGAGCTTCGACCTGCTCGGCGGTGCCCTGTCGGTGCTGGAGACGGCGCCGCTCGAGGCGGTCGAGGCCGTTGCCATCAGCATGCTGTGGCGCCTCGTGAGTGAATTGGGATTCGCCCCGTCACTCAACCAGTGCGCCAGGGATGGGACGCCGCTCGACGGGAATGGCGTCCTGCTCTTCAGCGCGGCCGAGGGGGGGGCCGTGTGTGCCAAGTGTGCGCGCGCAGTGGCCGTGACACGACTGGGGGCCAGCGACCGAACGGCACTCTGCTCGCTCATTTCGTCGGGCACCGGATTGCCTGACCTGGATGCGCGCCACGGGAAGTCACATCGCAGGCTTCTCGACCGGTATATCCGGTATCACGTGGCAGACGGGGCGGAGTTGCCGGCGCTCAAGTTCTGGACCAATCGAGAGACCGCGCGGTCATGATCATCGGCACCGCGGGCCACATCGATCACGGCAAGAGCATGCTGGTGGAAGCTCTTACCGGACGCTCGATGGACCGACTGGCCGAGGAACGCCGGCGCGGCATTACCATCGATCTCAACTTCGCTCCGTTGGATCTGGGTGACGGGCGGACGGCCGGCATCATCGACGTGCCCGGGCACGAGGACTTCGTTCGCACCATGGTGGCCGGAGCGACCGGCATCGATCTGGTCTTGCTGGTGGTGGCCGCCGATGAAGGGATCATGCCGCAAACGCTCGAGCACCTCCTGATCGTGGAGCAACTGGGCATTCGGCGCGGCATTCCAGTGGTAACCAAGTCCGACCTGGTCGAGCGCGAGTGGGCGGAACTCGTGGCCGGGGAGGTACAGGAACGACTCACGGCGTCGCCCATCGAGTTCGGACCGCCGTTGATCGTCTCACCGCCAACTGGCGAGGGGATGGGCCCGCTCCGCGACGCGATCCGGCAGGCTGGGACCGTCCTGGAGTCACGGAGCGAGGAGGACGCGTTCCGGATGCCGATCGATCGCGCATTCTCGGTGGCCGGTGTCGGCACCGTGGTCACGGGCACCATCTGGTCCGGACATCTCGCGGTTGGCGACACGGTACAGGTGGTTCCCGCCGGCCACGCCGCACGCGTCCGTTCGCTGGAACACTTCGGGGAGGCCGTTCGTGCGACGCGGCCGCGGGCTCGCACCGCGATCGGGCTGGCCGGAATCGATCGCGGCCTCATCCGTCGCGGCGACGCGATCGTCACCGACGCCGTGCCATGGCGCCCGAGCTCCGCTATCGACGTGCACCTCACGCTTTCACCCGGCGCCCCTCAGGCACTTCGTCCGCGAACCCGCGTCAGGATCCACCTGGGTACTCAGGAGGTACTCGGACGGGTCTACCCAAGGGACACACTGGAGCCGGGCCATGCGGTCCTCGCACGCCTCGCGCTCGAGTCCACCGTGGTCGCGCGCGGCGGCGACCGGTTTGTGGTCAGGTCCTACAGCCCTGTCGGAACGATCGGGGGAGGCCGGATCGTCGATCCAACGCCGCCGCCGCGGCGAACGATCTGGCCTGTCTCACTCGAGTCGAGCGACCCGGCCATCCGGCTGGGTGGCTTGGCCGCCAGGAGGCCCGGCGGGATCGCACACGCGGAATTGCCCATTGTGTTGGGACTCCGCGAGCCGGAGTGTGCGCGGGTCGCACTGGGCCTCTCGAGCCTGGAGCGTGCCGGTGAGCGCTGGGTGGAGCGCACCATGGTCGAGCGCGCAGAGCGTCGGGCCATAGCTCAGCTCGACGACTACCACAGGAGGAATGCCGCAGATGTCGGCATCCCGCTTCAGGACCTGAAAGGCCGACTCGGCGCGGCACCCTGGATTGCCGAGCTGGTGATCACGAAGTTGGCGGCGGCCGGCCGGATCGAGTTCGCCGACGGCCGGGTGCGAGCACCGGGCTTCGAGCCGAGGGTAGCAGGAGGGCAAGGCGAGATCGATCGCGTGGTTGCCTACCTCGAGGCTGAGGGACTGACACCGCCCACCGTGGCCGAGTTGGGCCAGCGCCTCGACCGGGGCGATGCGGCAGATGTGCTTCGCCTCGCGGCCCGGCAGGGCCGGGTGGTGCCGGTCGGGCGGGACCGGTACTTCGCGGCGGCCGCCCTCGATGGGTTCGTCGCAACCCTATCGGACATGGGCGGCCAGGGAGAAATCACCGTGGCCGCGCTGCGAGATCGGCTGGGACTCAGCCGGAGATGGCTGATTCCGCTGCTCGAATGGGCGGATGGCCAGGGGGTGACGACCCGGGTGGGAGACGCGCGCCGCCTGGCCGGCCGGGCCGGACCAGACTAGGGCCCGGCGTGGACGCCGTTGCGCCGCGGCCCAGATGGCGCGATGTTCAATCTCATACTGCCACCAGCGGAGGGTAATCCAGGAACTTACGACGTCAGTCAAAGGGGTCGACATGTACCGGTTGATCAGGCCGGGGTGGTGGCTCGTCCTTCTGGCTCTTCTGGCTACTCAGGCGGTGGCGCAGCACAACCCACCGACGCCCAAGGCCGAGCTCAAAGAGAACTACCCCAACCCGTTCTATCCGGCGACGACGATCCCGTTCACGATCTTTCCTGAAGTCTGTCAGGACGACCATCAACCGGTCGTGAGTCTGAGGATTCTGAATGTTCTGGCCCAAACGGTGGCCATTCCCAGACTGGTCGATACGACCAGGGCACCGCTCGAGGACCTGAGCATTGCATGTGGGGATCACGAGGCCTTGTGGAACGGATCCCAGCTCAGCGGAGAACGCGAACCTCGGCCGGGAATTTATTTTTATCGCCTGACAGTCGACGGAGATGTCTTCACCCGGAAGATGATCGTGAGCCGGGACGTGCTCAGGGGGGCGTAGCTCGCGCTCCGAGCCGCGTCGCCCAGAACGCTTCGAGGGCTCCGAAAGGGGCCCTCGTTGCACTTAGGACAAATCCAAAATGGCAGCGCAGGCCGCCAAAAGGGCAGATTTCCCAGGAACGCTCCTTGCCCCTCCGGAACGGCTGGTGACAAACACGCGCACGGTACCGGGGCCCTGACGGGTTTCGGCGGTGTGCTGCATGCAGGTGAATGCAAGGAGGACCCGTTCGAATGTTACGTCCGGAACGACTGACCATCAAAGGACAGGAGGCCTTTCGGGACGCCGGCGAGGAAGCGCGGCGCCGTGGCAATCCTGTCGTCAACGATACCCATCTGTTGCTGGCACTCCTGGATCAGGACGAGGGTATTGTCGGCCCCTTGTTGCAGAAGGCCGGGCTCAACGTGACGACGCTTCGGGAAGCGACGGAGCGCGAGGTCGAGCGGTTTCCGCGTCAGGAGGGCGGGGGCGAACCGAGCTTCAGCCGCGAGCTGCACGCGGTGTTCGACCGGGCCGAAGCCGAGGCCAAGGCGTTGGGCGATGCGTACGTGTCGACCGAGCACTTGCTGCTTGCCCTCGCGGAGACCAAGGCGACGACGGCGCGCGAGCTGTTGAGTGCCGAGGGCATTTCCGCCGCCGACCTCCGGCAATCCCTCGAAGGAGTCCGGGGATCGCATCGGGTCACCGATCAGGCGCCGGAGGACAAGTATCAGGCGCTCGAGCGCTACACCCGAAACCTCACCGACCAGGCGCGGCAGGGAAAATTGGATCCGGTCATTGGACGAGATGAGGAGGTACGCCGGATCATGCAGGTGCTGTCCCGGCGGACCAAGAACAACCCGGTGCTGATCGGCGAGCCCGGCGTCGGGAAGACCGCCATCGTCGAAGGACTGGCCCAACGCATTGTGAACGGCGATGTCCCGGAGTCGCTCCGCAGCAAGGAGATCGTCGGCCTCGACATCGGGCAACTCGTTGCGGGCACCAAGTACCGCGGCGAGTTCGAGGAGCGGCTCAAGGCGGTGGTGAAGGAGCTGATCGCAGGCGAAGGGCACTACATCGTGTTCATCGACGAGCTCCATACCATCGTGGGTGCGGGCGCGGCGGAGGGCGCGGTCGATGCCAGCAACATGCTCAAGCCGGCGTTGGCCCGCGGGGAGCTGCACGTCGTCGGCGCCACCACGCTCGATGAATACCGCAAGCACGTCGAGAAGGATGCGGCCCTCGAGCGGCGCTTCCAGCCGGTGCTGGTGGGGGAGCCCAGCGTGACCGACACCATCGCCATTCTCCGCGGGTTGAAGGAACGCTACGAGGTCCACCACGGCGTGCGCATTACCGACAACGCGCTGGTCGCGGCCGCGACGCTTTCCAATCGCTACATTGGCGACCGATTCCTGCCCGACAAGGCGATTGACTTGGTTGATGAAGCGGCGAGCCGGCTCCGCATCGAGATCGACAGCCTGCCGCAGGAGATCGACGAGGTCGAGCGGCGCATTGTTCAGCTCGAGATCGAGCGCCAGGCGCTGCTCAATGAAAAAGACAAAGCAGGCCGCGAGCGGAGATCGGCGGTGGAGCAGGAAATCGGCGGCCTCAAGGAGCAGTCGTCCGGCATGAAAGCGCAGTGGCAGGCCGAGAAGTCGGCAATTCAGGAACTCCAGGAGCGTCGGGCCAAAGTAGAAGCGCTCCGACTCGAGGCCGACCAGGCCACCCGAAGCGGAGATCTGCAGCGAGCCGCGGAACTCAGGTACGGAGAAATCCCCAAGCTCGAGGCGGAACTCAAGGCGGACGAGACCCGGCTAGCCGATATCCAGGCCACTGCCAAGTACCTGAAAGAAGAGGTGGGCGCGGAAGACATCGCCGAGATCGTGGCCAAGTGGACCGGGATTCCAGTCTCCAAGCTGATGGAGTCCGAGCGCGAGCGGTTGACCCACCTCGAGGCAGAGCTCGGCCATCGGGTTGTGGGACAGGACGTTGCGCTCCGAGCCGTGTCCAACGCGGTCAGGCGGAGCAGGGCGGGATTGCAGGACCCGAACCGTCCGGTCGGCTCCTTCATCTTCCTCGGCCCGACCGGGGTGGGGAAGACCGAGACCGCGCGAGCCCTCGCCGAGTTCCTGTTCGACGACGAGCGGGCCATGGTACGGCTCGACATGTCCGAGTACATGGAGAAGCACGCGGTGGCTCGGATGATCGGCGCACCGCCCGGATACATCGGCTATGAAGAGGGCGGCCAGCTGACCGAAGCGGTTCGCCGCCGCCCCTACGCGGTGATCCTGTTCGACGAGATCGAAAAGGCGCATTCGGATGTGTTCAACCTGCTGCTCCAGATCCTGGACGACGGCCGGTTGACCGACAGCCAGGGGCGACTGGTCGATTTCCGGAATGCGGTCATCATCATGACCTCCAATCTGGGGAGCCAGTACATCGTCGAAACGGCGCCCGGTCAAGACGCCGAGGCGTGGTCCATGGTGGAGCAGCGGGTCCGCGGCGAACTGCGACAGCACTTCCGGCCGGAGTTCCTAAACCGGGTGGACGAAGTCATCGTATTTCGCCAACTTTCGAAGAAGGACTTGGGACAGATCGTCGAGCTGCAACTGGAGCATCTGGAGCGACTCCTCGCGGACAAGGAGCTTCGCCTCGACGTGAGCGCCCGAGCGAAGGAGCTGCTCGTGGAGCAAGGATACGACCCGGTGTTCGGCGCCCGGCCGCTGAAACGAGTCATTCAGCGGCTGCTGCAGAACCCGATCGCCCTCGAGGTGCTCGAAGGCAAGTTTACCGGTGGCGACACCATCCGGGTGGACCGGGAAGGGGACGCCTTGGCATTCGCCCGCCAGCCCAAAGCGCCGGCCGAAGAAGCCAGTGCGTAGGGGGCTGCCGTCACCCGCGGACATCGCCGGAATGCAGGCGGCGGTGCGATTGGCCCGGGCGGCGGCGGTCCGAGAAGAAGTCCCGGTTGGGGCGGTCATCATCCGCGATGGCGAGATATTGGCCGAGGCTCACAACGAGACCATCATCCGGGGCGACCCAACCGCGCATGCCGAGCTCCTGGCCATTCAGCAGGCTCTGGCCAAACACCACGAGTCTCGGCTGCTGGACGCGACGCTCTACGTGACGCTCGAGCCCTGCGCCCAATGCGCCGGAGCCATCGTGCTGAGCAAGATCACTTGCGTGGTGTTCGGGGCCTACGACCACCGCTCTGGCATGGCGGGATCGGTCTTCGACCTGCTGCGCCATCCCCGGCTGAACCACCGCCCGGAGGTGATCGGCGGCATCCTCGAGGAAGAGTGCGGGGCCTTGCTCAAGCGCTTCTTCCAGGCCCGCCGCGGCCCCGAGCAGCCGGCCGGCTCTGGTTGACCCCTCTGATGAAGGGCGGCTAAGTTCCGCCCCGGTAAGACCCCAGGACAGGTGTCCGAGTGGCTGAAGGAGCCGGTCTCGAAAACCGGTATACCCTCACGGGTATCGTGGGTTCGAATCCCACCCTGTCCGCTGGTGCGCGGGGCACCGCCCGAGAGAGGGGTGCCTTGGTAACTCGTGGGTTGAGCTGCGCCCGGCTCTGCCGGTGCTCGCTCTCCTTGGCCCCGCCTTCGGCGGGCCCTGCGGATCGAATCCCACCCTGTCCGCTGGTACGCGGGGCACCGCCCGAGAGAGGGGTGCCTTGGTAACTCGTGGGTTCGCCTGCGAGCCGCTCTCGGGCTCGGCGGTCTCGGTGGCCTCCCGGCTGAGCTGCGCCCGGCTCTGCCGGTGCTCGCTCTCCTTGGCCCCGCCTTCGGCGGGCCCTGCGGATCGAATCCCACCCTGTCCGCTGGTGGCAGGCGTCGAGATGGGATGGGGCGGTAAGGACGGAGGCAGGTGGAGCGGCGAATCTCCAGCCGGCAGCTATTGGCTATCAGCTATCAGTCCGCGCTTGGCGGCGAAAGGCGTGTGGTACCTTCGCGGACCAATAGCCAATAGCCAATAGCCAATAGCCAAGCCCCCCCGTATGTGGAAAACCCCACCAACCTTCACACACTGTGTCGATATTCCGATGTTGTAACTAATTGTAAAAATGCTACATACGGCACTGATATGATCCAGTGTCTCATGTGACTTTAGCTAGTTTCTCGAGGTTCACAATCAGACAGTTCCCGTGTGCCTCGAGCCCTCGGCGGTCGTCTGTGAGCGGTATACGCTCAGGCCGGGGTGACGGAGCGCACGGCCATGCGGTCTGGTTGCACCAAGATTGAAAGCCTGCCATCGGCCCGACTTCCTGGAACGCGAAGCCTCGTGAGGATGCCCATGCTTGCCCCCAGCCCACGCCACTCATCCCTGGCTTCCCTCCGGCGTGCCCGCGCTCTTCCCTGGATGATCCTCGGCTTTGCGGGCCTGTGGAGCTGCGGCGAGGACAAGATGGGCCCGCCGCCCAACCCGACGGGCATTCAGGCCAGCGCCGGAGACGGTCAGACCGCAGCGGCCGGAATGGCGGTGGCCATCGCGCCGTCCGTCCTGGTCACCGGCGCCAATGGCCCTATCTCGGGCGTTTCGGTGGTCTTCGCCGTGGCTTCGGGCAACGGGTCGGTCACCGGAGGAAGCGCCACCTCCAACTCCAATGGCATCGCGGCCGTGGGCGGCTGGGTTCTCGGCACTCTGGCTGGGCCTAATACCCTGACGGCCACCGTCACCGGCCTTCCCGCAGTGACCTTCACGGCCCAGGCCACGGCAGGCGCCCCAGCCGGCTTGGCCGAGAGCGCCGGGAACAACCAGACCGCCACGGTGGGAATGCCGGTCGCGCTCAGTCCAGCCGTTCGAGTGACCGACCAGTTCGGCAACGCGGTCGAGAACGTCTCGGTTGCCTTCACCGTGACCGGCGGCGGGGGGAGCGTCGCGGGTGGCACTGCCACCACCAATGCGGGTGGCGTTGCCACCGCCGGCGCCTGGACCCTCGGCACCACCGCGGGTCCGAACGAGCTGACCGCAACCGTGAGCGGGGCTCCCAGCTTCGTCTTCACGGCTACCGGTACCGCGGACATGGCGGCCGCCATCGCCGTCAACGCCGGCGACAACCAGAACGCCCCGGCCGCGACCGCCGTGCCGGTGGCGCCGTCGGTGCTTCTGACCGACGCCAATGGCAACCCGGTGCCTTCGGCCACGGTGGTGTTCTCCGTCGCATCGGGCGGCGGGAGCGTCACCAACGGGACCACCCAAACTGACGCGAACGGGATAGCGACGGTGGGCAGCTGGACCCTTGGCAGCGGGCTCGGCACCAACACGCTCGACGCGACGACCGGAAGTCTCACGCCGGTCACCTTCACGGCCACGGCGACGCAGGGTCCGGCCGCCATCGTCTCAATCGATGCCGGCGACGGGCAGAGTGCCACGGTCGGAACCGCGGTGACGACAGCCCCCAGGGTGCTGGTGACCGACCTTGGCGGGAACCCGGTCTCCGGCGAACCGGTGACCTTTGCGGTGGCATCGGGTGGCGGGAGCGCCACCGGCGCCTCGGCAACCACCGATGGCGCCGGCCTGGCGAGCGTCGGCAGTTGGACGCTCGGCACCACGGCAGGCTCCAACACGCTGACGGCGACGGTGAGCGGCCTCACGCCCGTCACCTTCACCGCCACCGGCACGGCCGGTGCGCCGGCAACGATGGTACTGAATGCCGGTGACGGGCAGACTGCGACCGCCGGTACGGCAGTACCCATCGATCCGTCGGTCCTGGTCGAAGATGGCAATGGCAATCCGGTGCCAGGTGCCGCTGTCACCTTCACGCCGACATCGGGCGGCGGCAGCGTCACCGGTTCTCCGGCCACGACCAACGCGACCGGCATCGCGACCGTGGGCAGCTGGGTTCTGGGCAGTGGACCGGGCGCCAACACGCTCGACGCCACATTGGGGTCGTTACCGGCGGTGACCTTTTCGGCAACCGCGGTAGGTGGCGCGGCCAACATCGTGGTACAGGCCGGCGACGGCCAGAGTAGGACGGTGGGACAGTCAGTAACGACCGCTCTGTCGGTATTGGTCACCGATGGCGGGTCCAATCCGGTCCAGGGTGTGGCGGTCACGTTTGCTGTGGCGAGCGGCGGTGGGAGCATCACCGGAGCCAGCACCACGACCAATGCGAGCGGCATCGCGACGGTGGGCAGCTGGACCCTCGGCACCACGGCCGGTACCAACACACTCACGGCCACGGCCCAGGGGAGCGGCATCAACGGCAACCCGGTCACGTTTACCGCCACCGGTACGGCCGATGCGGCCGCTAGCATCGCGGTGAATGACGGCGACGGCCAATCGGCGCTCCAGGGAACGGCCGTCCCAATCGCGCCGTCAGCGATCGTCCGGGATCAGTTCTCGAACCCGGTTTCGGGAGTTCAGGTCGATTTTCAGGTGGTGGTCGGCGGCGGTAGCGTCACCGGTTCCAGCCAGGTCACCAACGCGAATGGCATAGCGCGGGTCGGTAACTGGACTCTCGGCGCTGCGGCCGGGCTCAACTCGCTCGAGGCCACGGCGCAGGGGACGGGCATCGCCGGCAATCCTGCTCTGTTCTCGGCAACCGGGACGGCCTCTGCGTATGACATCGTCGTGCGATTCTCGACGGGAACCACCCCAACGCCCTCGCAGCAGCAACTGTTCGTCAGTGCCGCCGCTCGTTGGGAGCAGCTCATCATTGGTGATGTACCCGATGGTCAGCTGACGCTCTCGGCCGGATCCTGCGCCGGTGCTGCGTACCCAGCGCTCAACGAGAGTCTGGATGACATCATCATTTACGCGACCGCGGTTCCCATTGATGGGGTGGGTGGCATCCTTGGCCAGGCAGGTCCCTGTTTCGTCCGATCGGGCAGCCTCCTTCCCGTCCTCGGCGGCATGCAATTCGATACCGCGGACCTCGCGAATCTGGAGAGCCAGGGCAGGCTGCTCGACGTGATTCTCCATGAGATGGGACACGTACTGGGGTATGGGACACTCTGGAGCTCGCTCGGGTTGCTGCAGAATCCTTCGTGTGGAGGATTCGGCTCGACCTGTAACCCCGACTTGCCGGGGGCCGATACCCACCTGAACGGCACCAACGCAATTGCGTCATTTGATAACGTGGGCGGCACGGCCTGGACCCTCGGCTCTAAGGTGCCGGTTGAAAACACCCAGGGAGGCCCCGGGACCCGCGACAGCCACTGGCGCGAATCGACCTTCGGCAATGAGTTGATGACCGGTTTCATCGGCGGCGGCTCCAACCCGTTGAGCGAGGTGACCACCGCCTCCATGCAGGATATCGGGTACCAGGTCAACCTGGGCAGTTCGGATAACTACACACTGGCCAATCCCAATGCGCTCGTCGCACCAGCGCTCGCCGGCAGCATCGAGCTCGAGGATGATGTTTATCGCGGACCCCTGGTGGTCATCGATAGGAACGGGCGGGTGGTACGAGTCCTCCAACCTCGATAACCGAGTCTTTTCTCGAGATGGTGGCGGCCCGGCAGGGTTACCTTCCTGCCGGGCCGCAAATATGTTCCCCTTCGCCGTCAGCAAACGATCGTCTCCCCATCCGGGCGTACTTCGTTGACAGACGCTGGCACTCTCCTTCGCATCGACCATCTCGCCCGGGTTGTCCACGACGTCCGGGTGGTGGATGACGTCTCGCTCGAGGTCGAGCGGGGCGATATCCTCGCCGTCGTCGGGCCCAGTGGAGCGGGGAAGTCATCATTTCTCCGGCTGCTCAACCGGCTGGACGAGCCCACCAGCGGCACGGTCTATCTCAACGGGCGCGACTACACCACCATCCCGCCCCGGGAGCTGCGGCACCAGATCGGGATGGTCATGCAATCGGCCTTTCTCTTTCCCGGAACCATCGCCCAGAACATTTCCTATGGCCCGGCCCAACGCGGCATCGAGCTGTCATCCGCTCGGATCGACTCGCTGCTCAGTGACATGGGTTTGGCAGGACGCGGGAAGGGAGACGTGGCACTGTTGTCGGGCGGCGAGGCACAGCGGGTGGCCCTCGCGCGGGCGTTGGCCAACGAACCGCAGCTGTTGCTGCTGGACGAACCCACCTCGGCGCTGGATGAGACGGCACGAAAGGAGATCGAAGTGTTGATCGGCACAATTCTCCGCGAGCACCGCCTGGCCTGTGTCATCGTCACCCACGATCGGGCGCAGGCCCGCCGCATCGCGACGCGCGTCATGGTCATGGAGCGCGGCCGCCTGACGGCACTGGGCTCGGTGGAGGAGGTATTACATGCTCGCTAACCTGTTCCAAGACACGCTGAGTCTCGGCATCGCCCAGGCCGTCGCCGCGGCACTCCTCGCTATCCTGGCCATGTGGGTCGCGCGGACACAGCGGATCCACCTCGAGCGAGAAACCCTCGTCGCACTCGCCCGCGGCATCGTCCAGATCGTGGCGGTCGGCTCGATTCTGGTGTTTGTCTTCAGGGGGCCCACGTGGACCGGCGCCATCGTGCTCGCCATCATGATGGCGGTGGCCGCCCTGATCTCGGCCCGGCGGAGCCGCGAGCTACCGGGGGTCTACCGAGTTGCCTTCATCAGCATCGTGCTCGGCGCCGGTGCGGTGATCGCGACCATGACCTCGCTCGGCGTCATTGCGCCGACCTTGACGTCGCTCATCCCAATCGGCAGCATGATCATCGCCAGCACCATGAACGCGAGTGCCTTGGCGCTGGAGCGGTTCAAGGCCGAGTTGCTGGCCCACGTGGGGCAGATCGAGGCTGGTCTCGCGCTGGGCGCCGCACCGTCGGCAACGGTGGGCCCGTACCTCCAGGCCGCGGTGACGGCGAGCCTCATCCCGCAGATCAACTCGCTGCGCTCGCTGGGCATCGTGTGGATTCCAGGGCTGATGGCAGGCATGGTTCTGTCAGGCACCGATCCGCTGTATGCCGCCGTGTATCAGTTCGTCGTGATCGCCATGATCTTCGGCGCCTCTAGCGTCACCTCGGTCACGGCAGCACTCTTGGTTCGGCCTCGGGTCTTTACCGCGGCCGACCAGCTGATCCTGAGGCCGCGGGGGTAGCGGCCGGAGGCAGGACTGTGAACCTTTCTTCACCGGGCTTGACGCACAGCTTCACCCTGAGCTGGGCAAATTGAAAGGACCTGGGAAGGGCACGAGACGGCCGTACCCGCGCCGACAGAGCGTCCGGCGCCAGGAGGCCTGAGACACGATGGAGGACGCCATGGGTCGGAAGATCTTGTTGCCGCTCGACGGATCCTCGTTTGCCGAGGCGGCGGCACCGTACGCGGTTTCGATTGCCGAGAAGTCCGAGGCGGAGATTACCCTGGCCTTGGTCCATCCGTCATTGCCGGCTGTCACGGAGTCGTCACACCCCGAGCTGATCGAATGGGCGCGGCGCGGAGAGCAGGGGTACCTGGACGATGCGGCCACGCGGCTATTCGAAGGCACCGACATCGCGGTCACGAAAACACTCCTCACCGGCGACCCCGCCGGCCGCGCTAGTCAAGCACGCGGCCGACCAGCGGGTCGACCTGGTCGTCATGTCTACCAAAGGGTGGGGCCCCGCCAACCGGCTCTGGATCGGTAGTGTGGCCGACCGGCTGGTGCGGGAGCTCACCCTGCCGCTCCTTATCATCCGCCCGAAAGCCGAAGGGGGTAAAGCTCCGCGGGCTGCGGCCGACGCGGTGATTCGGCGGATTCTGCTGCCACTCGACCAGTCGCGCTTCAGCGAGGGGGTGCTCGAGGGAGCGGCCATGCTTGCGGAGATCTTCTCGGCGGCGGTGATCCCGCTCCACGTCGTCAGGGCCCGTTCGGTGTCGGCCGGCCTTCCCTTACGGCCAAGCCTGGCGCCGACGAGCTTTCCACTCGGCCTCGGCACTGAAGCCGCCGCAACCTACCTGCGCAACATCGCGAGCGACCTCCGGGTACGCGGGGTCGACGTGGACACGCCCGAGGTAGTGCAAGGGGGCGACGTCGCGAGCATCCAGCGGTAGACATCGTGCTCCTGGATCAGCCGGGCGATCGCCCGCGCGCTGCCCACCCCGTCGAGGGTCGCGTACAGCCACAGGGCGAACAGGATTTCCGGGGCGATGGCGGTGCGCCCGCTGCCACCTTCCAACGCGCGGATGTCAGCATACATGCAGCTCAAGTCGGCCCGCTCGACCCACGCCCACACCAGACGCGCACGGTGCCCGTCAGGCAGCAGGGACTCCAGGTCGCAGGGACGCAGCTCCAGCTGCGTTCGGTTGGGCAGCAGAACCCGCGCGACGCCCGGCGCTTTGCTCGCAGCGGGTGCCTGGGGGAGGTTCGGGTCGTCTTCGAACAGCCTCGATTGCAGTTCGTCGCTCATCGTTGGGTCGTCGCCGGGTGCCACTTCGATGGGGTCATTCTACCTCGCCAGGGGGGTTCCGGCGACGTGGGAGGTTTCTTCACAGACTCTCAGGCGCAGCTGCTCAGGGTCGCTCGCATCGACCAGGCGCCAAATCGGCCCGAACTTGACGGCGCAACACCACCGCACGACGTGCCCGGCTCCAACCCTGTAACCGCAGGCTCGTCTCTGCCCCTTGCCAGCCCTGTCCGGCATTGGCCCAGGACGCCCCGCGCATGAGACGCTCGATGGTCTTCTTCACCCCTGTGGTCAGGCGCAACTTGAACAGGAAGGCAATCCCTTCCTGCTCAGCCCGGGCCATGTTCGCCTCGCTGCCCCAGTCACGATCCCCGCGCAACAGCGCCGGCCAGTGCGCCCGCGGCACACGCCCGAGCAGCTCCCACAGCCCGGGGGCGCTGTACTTGGAGGCGGTGCGGTTGCCGTCCTGAACCTCCACCTCCAGCACCAGACGCAAATTGGCGATGAGGTAGGTGTGGTAGCTGTGGGATGGCCGCCCCGGCTTATGCGGGTTGTACCCCTTCACCGCTCCTTCCTGGTGGCCATAGAGCGGCTTGACCGTGACGTCGGCGTCGAGGATCCAGGGCTCACCGAGAATCGGCCCCACGCAGAAGCCGAGATGATCCTGGAGCCACTTGACCCCCGCGTCCTCATCGATCTTGGCGAGGTTGCGTCTGACCGAATCCTCGCTCACCACCGTACGCATTCCCAGCAACGGCGGATTGATCGTATCGTTACGAACCCCATTGATATGGGCATAACGCTGGTGTCCGGCGAGGATCGACAGCACCGTCGTGCCCAGCACGTCGCGCTTGCTCGGGGCATTGGGGCTGCGCAGATGCAGGGGGCAGTCCCTCACCCACGGATCGAACAGTCCGCTGACCTGCAGAAACTCGGTGAAGAACGGCAGCTGCCCCAGCGGGGTCACCGCCGCCTGCGCATCCCACTCAATGTGAACGCGTCCGGCGAAGGTGTCCACGGGAACGGGACCGAGCACCGGCCCCAACGCTCTGCCTTCGCTCTCACCCACAGGGTGAACCGCTTGATTGGTCATAGGTGCCTCCATGCCCCTGTATTTCAGCCAGTTACGAGTCTGCGGGCAAGGTCAAACTGCCGCTTTTCGGATAAAAGTACCCCTTCGTAAGCGATCACGAGCCGCCCGAGCATCTAGGTCTACCGTTAGCCGAAACCGCCAGTTCCCTACTGTCCGGCTCTGGGTAAGCTTGGGCGACGGAGTGGCGTTCGCCGTGAGAGGCTGCTCATCCGCAGGGAGTGGTTGGTTCTGCCTCAAGTATGGCCTGGCAGCGCCAGAAAATGCAGGTGGAGAGGACAGTCGCTGGGGGAGCAGCAGCGCCTGTCCCTGGCCGTCAGAGATACTCCCGCACAACACTAATTTCGGCGGGCGATTGGCGGGCGGAGCGGCGAGCCCGCAACCTTGCCCTCAAGCCCGTCCGCCATGCCAGCCGTGGGGGTGCTGCAAGGGCGCCACCGTGAGGGGTTTACTGGCGAAGAGGACCGACCGGTATTCCGTGACTTCGGGTCCAAGCGGATGGCCGGCTGGGTGGCCGCGGGCAGTTGCCCGCTCGCGGCTCCCACAGATTCTGCCGTTGACGTGTCCGAACTGCGGTGCGGACATGCGCATCGTCGCCTTCATCACCGAGGCTGCCCCGGTGCGGCGCATTCTCGCCCACATCGGCGAGCCGACCGAGCCGCCGCCCATCGCCCCAGCACGCGGACCGCCAGCATGGGACGACGAGCAAGTGCAGCTCCCGGACTGGGAAGCGATCGCCCAGCCGGAACCTGAGTACGAGCTCGATCAGCGGGTGCAGTGGTAGTCCACGCCGCCGTGCGGTTTTGTGCGCGACACGCACACCCGCGTGCCCCCGTTGTCGCAAATGCGGAATTCAACGCCCTCCGTAACCCTGCCGCAGGTCGGGACGGCCGATTCTTACCTACCTCCCCGCTTTGCGCCTTCCCAAGCGGCCTTGCCGAAGCGCCTTCGATGGTAGCGCCCCGCTCAGATCAGCCTTAGGGGGCCTTAGGGCGGTTGGATTTCTCTATCCCTGAGCAGGTCCATGAATCCGTATCTCCATCCCATCTGGAGCCAGTGGATACGAGGCGCCCACCATGGCGGTGCCCGCGCACTCCAGAACCTGGCTCTGCACCTCCACAACTCCCGGGAGTGGCCGGTGGACCTCAGCTACCTGTGCTCGATGTCCGACGACCACTGGGAGGCCGCGCTGGCCATGATCCTGGACTACCGGGAGAACGGCGAGAACAACGCCGCGTTCATGACCATGTGCGAGGAGATCGTCGAGGCGCGGCTGGCGCAGGCGGAAGCGGATAAGGCGAGGGAAGACGAGACCGATTCCTGATCGGGAGCCGCTGTTGCAGGATCGACAGCCCGCCACCGATTCGCGGTGGCCTGGAGCGCCCCGATGTTTTGCATGCGAAAATTTTCGCGGGGTCCGGTTGGTGACCAGAGCGGTCCGCCCTATCCCGTTTGTCAGCCACGAGGCCCGGGTTGCCCAATCAGCCGCCTTCGGTCGTCGCGCCGCTCAGCAATCCAGCCATCTCCCGCAGGCCGATGGCCTCGATGCTCTCGGAGATCGGGTAACGGTCATCGCCCGCGTGCACGACGAAGGCCTTGGCGGGCTGGATGTCCTCGACCGCCTGGTAGAAGCCGCGCTGGGGCTTGGCCGAGAGGCTGCGCTTGATCTCGACCGCCCAGGTGCCCGTGCCGTCCTCCGAGCTCCAGGAGCAGGTCGATCTCGGCGCCGGCGGCCGTGCGGTAGAAGCTGGCCTGGGTTCGGCTCGGGGCGGCCGTGATCAGGTTCTCGATGACGAAGCCCTCCCAGCTCGGGCCGGAGACGGGGTGCCCGAGCAGATCCTCGAAGGTCTCGATGTTGAGCAGTGCGTGGGTCAGGCCGCTGTCCCGGACATAGGTCTTCGGGGATTTGACCAGACGCTTGCCCACGTTCGCGTGGAAGGGCGGGAGCCGGCGCACCAGGAGCAGGTCCACCAGCAGGTCGATGTAGCTGGTCACGGTCGGGGCCGAGACACTCAGGCCCGAGGCCAGGCGCGAGGCGTTGAGCAGGGTGCCTTGGTTGTGCGCCAGCATGGTCCAGAGGCGTCGCAGGGTCTCTGCCGGGATGCGCGGTCCGAACATCGGCACATCGCGCTCTAGATAGGTGCGGACAAAGCTCTCGCGCAGCTCCAGGCTGTCGCCGTCCGTGGCCGCCAGGAAGCTATCGGGGAATCCGCCACGCAGCCAGAGCCTGCACGAGGTCGCCGGCGTCTACTTCGCCGATCGTCAGCGGCACGAGGTCGACATAGGCGATTCGCCCGGCCAGGGTTTCGCCGGACTGCCGCAGGAGGTCGATGGTCGCCGATCCCAGGAGCAGGAAGCGCCCTGTGCGGTGGCCGGCGCGCCGGCCGGTGTCGATGATCCCGCGCAGCGCCTCGAACAGGGCAGGGACCCGGTGGATCTCGTCGAGGATGACGAGCTTGTCGGCATGGCTGTCCAGGAAGAGCACGGGGTCGGAGAGCTTGTCCCTGTCCGCCGTGGCTTCGAGGTCCAGGTAGATCGAAGGCCGAGTCTTGGCGATCTCGTGGGCCAGGGTCGTCTTGCCGACCTGGCGCGGTCCGATGAGCGCCACCGCGGCCTGGCGCGCCAAGGCAGCTTCGATCTTCGAGTGGACGGTGCGCGGTATCATCCTTGCAAATTAAAAGTTTCGTTTTGGATATGCAAGGAAGTCACTGGTCAGGACCCAGGACCGCCGATTCTTCCCATGTGAAACGTTTTGCCTCGCGCGTCCCCCGCGGGTTGGGCTCTAGGCGCCCCGGTCTCCTGACCGTGACGCCCTGAGCTACGCCGCCCATGCGGGTGACGATCCCTGACGCCCGCGCGCTCCGCTTGCCGGAAAGCCGTTTCCATCCCCTCGAAGCCGCGTCTATCGCGGATGGTCCACCGGGCGCGGCTCTGGTCAAGGACTACTCGTTCCTGCGTTCCTCCTTGACCAGGGCCTTGATGCGCCGATGGCCTTCATCCCCGACGCGGCTTCGACGGGATGGTGAAGGGGCCAGTGTTTGACTGGAAGGGGAGGGGGTTGAGCGCTGCGCGCGACCGGGTTGGATGCGAGAGTCGTTTCCTCTCTCGCGCTCTCTCCCGACGCTCACCAACAGGATCGGCGGGGCCAGAGCAAGCGGGGAAACAGGCCGAAAGAGTGCAGTGCTGTATGTAGTGCTGTATAATCTTCCCCTTCGTAACAACAACGAGACGGGATCTTCGCAATGACCCAGCAGGTTCTTTCCCTTCCCGGGATCGGCTCGACCACCAACCGGTTCTCCGGCATCCGGGTTACCGATCTGACCGCCGACGAGGCGGATTCGACCATTGCCCTGGCCCTGTCCGTGCTGGCGCGCAAGCATCGCCGCGGGGCCGCGTTGACCAGCCCCGAAGCAACCCGGTCCTATCTCCGCCTGGAGATCGGCGAGCGTCACAATGAGCTGTTCGGTGTCCTGTTCGTCGACAACCGCCATCGCATCATCGCGAAGGAAGATCTCTTCTTCGGAACCATCGACGGGGCCTCGGTACATCCGCGGGTCGTGGTGCAGCGGGCCTTATCCCTTAACGCCGCGGCGGCGGTCTTCTATCACACAACCATCCCTTATGTTGATTTCGTGGTGTCAACCTGCCCGTCTGTTACCGCCGCCCCCCTGGGGAGGTCGCCGAAAGGTGCCATGGCATCGGGCTACTCGCCTCTGATAGAGGCTGGGCTACTCGGGCATGACGCAGTGTAGGAAGTGCCGATGGAGAGGCCAATCAGGTTGACGAAAGCGAATGCAACCTAACACCCCTCGGGCGTCGCCGAGCCGAGCCAGGCAGACATCCGGATTACGAGCCGGCTCAAGGAAGCCCTGGGCATGGTCGACGTCCGGGTGCTCGATCACTTCATCGTCTCCGCGGAAGACTCTGTCTCGCTCGCGCAACGGGGTCTGGTCAGAACAAACAACCGGAGAGGGCGGCCTCGCGCCGTCCATCCTGCACAATCGAGGAAAGCGCCATGTCCGATCGTTCCTTCTTCGGTCCTTTGCCGTGAGACCTGCCGGGCTTGCCGCGGGTCGGGCGTCGTCGTCAATCCGGTATGGGACCGCTACTTCACGGAAACTGACGGCACGGGGGACCCGGATCTGTGGGCGCGAGCCGTCGGGTTCGGCTCGGCCCTGGAGGTCGGTACGGAAGAGATCCCCTGCGAGGATTGCGAAGGGGAGGGCAAACGTGCAGTATCCCGTCCCGCTCGCCGAGGCACTGGCGATCTGTACCGAACGGAGAGAGACAACCCATGTTTGAAGACGCTGACCTGATCCACAGCTACACGCGTGCCGATGCCATTGAGGACGGCATTGTTGAGGTCCTTTGCTAGCCGAAGATCCGCGCCTCTCCCGAGAGAGCGACTATGGTCCAGTCCATCAAGCGGCGATCCACGCCGGACCGCGGCGGTCATTGCCTCAGAAAGGCTGGCTGGAAGTGAAGGGCACATGTATCGCTGTTGCTGTATGCTTAGCGGCCTTGTACGCACGCACGGGGAGAACTGATGGCCGAGAAAGGCCCGATGGCGCGCATGCAACTGCTGCTGCCCCGTGACCTCAAGGCCGACATCGAGCGGTTCGCCGGAGGGCAGGGCATTTCCGCCAACGAGGCGATCCGGGTCCTGTGCAGGCGGGGTCTCGACGCTTCCGGGCGCGCGCCGCCGCTCTCCGTCCTGGTGGAGGAATTGGGCTATCGGGTGCACGATCTGGAGAAGCGGCTCGCGGCTCAAGAGGGAGCCGATACATGATCACCGCGGTGATCCCGCCCCTGGTTCCAATGCGGGCGGTTCGGACCTTTGCCTCACGGCAGGGAGACGGCTAGGAACTTCGTCCATGCCCGGTTCCGACTATCCCAAGATCCACGCCCAGTACATCGATGCGCCGGTACGGCGCTTTCTGTACGAGTACCACCACGCCGCCTATCAGCCGCACGGGTTTCCGCTCACCGTTCCGGCCGCGACCCGCCGGGAATGGGTGTTGGCCGAGAGCCCCCTGTCCCGAGCGTGGCGCCGACTGGCTGGTGCGCGTGCAGCACACCGATCGGCTCCTCGTCGATGGGCGGAAGCTGCGCGCGGTCATCGACGCCGCCCCTGTGTTTACCGAGATCACCTTCGAGCGACCTGCCACCAATGGCCGACGGGCGCGCACCGTCCACCAGCAGATCAAGGCCGTGTGCGTCACCCTCAAGGCGCCCGCACGCCCCGACCGCACCTTGGCCGAGGTCACCGTCACCGCACTGCTCGCCACCGAGGCACAACCACCCGCTGGCGAAGCCCCCGTAGCGTCGGGGAAAGCTGTGGGTAATGGTAGGGTGTTGGGCGCGCGCATGGCGCCCGCT
>CAVOGR010000002.1:0-550778 GCA_963695555.1 uncultured Gemmatimonadales bacterium
TCCAGAGCGATGGCGTTGACGCCGTAGGGGTGATCGTAGATCACCGCGGTTGATTCGGTCACGACATCCACCCGCCAGATGAGGCCGCTGTACACGTCGCCCACCAGCACGTGACCCCCGTCATGCTCGAGGAACACCCCATTCGCGCCGCCGGGGAAGTCGGGCGGGTTGTGGGTATAGCCGTTTTCGACGAACTGACCGAACGGCCGGTGGGTGCCGTCGGCTTCGATCAGCCGGAGGCCGACCGCCTCGTCGGCCACGACCAGCCGCCCATCAGGCAGCGCCTTCCCGTCCTCCGCCCGAAGCAGCGATCGATCCTGGGGCCAGTCGTGCGACGCGTCGTAGGCCCAGTGCGGGAAGCTCGGGCAGGCGGCCGAGGTGGAGGCTGTGTCTTCGGCGCGCGGGGCGCAGGCGGCGAGGACGAGGAAGAGGATCGTGGCGGTGATTCTGGGGGAGATCATAGAAGAGGACTCCGACTATTGGTTGTTGGCTGGTCGCAACTGAGCACCGACCGAGTCGGCTGCTTGGGATCGTCCTTGCCGGCGCAAGGACTCCGCGTAAGCCCCCAGAACCTCGGTCGTGAGTTCTACTTGCTCGGGAAGTATCTGCAGGATCGCGAGCGACTGCCGGTACTTGGCGTCGGCATCGGCATACTTGCCTTGTTCGCGGTAGGTGTCGGCCAGATAGTATATCGTCGCCGCCACTTCGTGCCGGTCAGGCTCCGGCCTGTTCATGAGGATGGACAGTTCGCGCTGGTACAGGGGCTCCGCCTTGGCATATTCGCCGAGCCGCCAGTACACGCTCGCCGCCATATGAGTGGCTGCCTCGACATTGGGATGGTCCGGTTCCAGGGTCGAGTCCCAAATGCCTAGCGCACGCGCGGCGAATGGCTCGGCCGCTGCGTAGTCGCCCTGCTGGTAGTGGAGCTTGGCCAGATTGTAGTGACTCACTCCGAGGTCGGAGCTGGTGGACTCCAGAATCTCCTCCCGAATCGCCAGCGCGCGGCGCAGCCGCGGCTCCGCCTCGGCATAGTCACCCTGATCGAGATAGAGATCGCCCAGGTTACTGAGCGCAGTCGCCACGTCGTTGCTGTTCGGACCTACCTTCTTTTCCCAGATGGCCAACGCACGCTGGTAGAGCGTCTCGGCCTCCGCATACCTGCCGTGCTGCGAGAGGAACGCGCCGAAATTGTTGAGGCGGGTGGCGACGTCGGGATGACTCGGACCCAGTCGTCGCTCGCCGTTCTCGATCACCCGCCGGTAGGCCGTTTCCGCCTGGTCGTCCTTACCGAGGTCCTTGTAGATCACGGCCAGGTTGCTGAGCACCGTGGCCACCCTCGGGTGGTCCGGCCCCAGCTCCCGCTCCCGGATCGCGAGCGCACGCTCGAAGAAAGACTCGGCCTCGTCGTATTTCCCCAGTTGCCAGCTCAACGACGCAAGGTTGTTGAGGCTCTCGGAGACCTGAAGGTGGTCGGAGCCCAGTTCACGCTCGCGGATGACCAGGGCCTGGCGGTGAAGGGAATCCGCCTCGGGGTATTTGCCCTGGTTTCCATAGAGGGTGGCCAAGTCGCTCATGCTCTTGGCCACGTCGAGGTGATCGGGGCCGAACTCCGCCTGGCGGAGAGCCAGTGACTGTTGCAGCAGCTGGGCGCCTAGCTCGTACTGTCCCAGGCTCTCATACACGTTGCCGAGGCTGTTCATGAGCCGGGCCTGGACCACCGGCTGCCCCTCGAACTCTGTGCGCACCCGCTCGGCGCCCCGGTCCAGGATCTCGCGGACGCTGATCTCCGCCCCTTCGGGCCCGTAAGGATCCGCACCTTCGAACAACCGTACCAAGAAGTCCGATACCTCGCTTGCCGCCTGGGCCTCGGCGACGGCGCGGCGCTCCGCGTTCCGGGCCCGGATCAATCCTCCCGTCGCCAGCACGGTACCCGCCACGAGTCCGATCGCGATCGCGGCGGCGGCTGTCACGCCGAGCCGGTGCCGCCGGGCAAACTTCCGAAGCCGGTACGACGCGCTGGGCGAGCCGGCCCAGATTGGCTCGCTGTTGAGATGACGCCGGATGTCGAGCGCCAATCCGTTCACGGTCTCGTAGCGCCGAGTGCGGTCCTTCTCCATGGCGCGCATGACGATCCAATCCAGGTCGCCCTTGAGCTGGGACCGGAGCGCACCCGGGTCGGTCTGCCGCAGCATGGCGATCCGCTCCCGGTCCATGCCCATGCTGACCAACCGGGCACTCGGCGTCACCGGATCGACTTCCCGGAGGGCCAAGGGCACCGCGTTTAGCGGCATCTCCGACGGGTCGAGCGGCAACTTCCCCACCAAGAGCTCGTACAGCATCACGCCGAGCGTGTAGATGTCCGATCGCGTGTCGACGTCCAAGCCCGACATCTCCGCCTGTTCCGGGCTCATGTAGGCCGGCGTCCCGATCACCTGCCCCTGCTCGGTATGGAGCGATTGCTCCGTCAGTCGATACCCGATCGCCTTGGCGATGCCGAAGTCGATCACCTTGGGCGCCGGGTGCCCGTTCACCGTCACCAGCACGTTGGAAGGCTTCAGGTCCCGGTGGATCACGCCCTTCTGGTGGGCATGTTGGATGGCTTCGCACAGCAAGATGAACAGCTCGAGTCGCTCGTCGGTCGGGAGTTTGTGCCGGTCACAGTACTCGGTTAACGGCAACCCGCGGACGTGCTCCATGACGAAATACGGCCGGCCACCACCGGTCGTGCCCGCATCGAGCACCTTGGCGATGCCCGGGTGATCCATCAGCGCCAGCGCCTGCCGTTCCGCGTCGAACCGGGCCAGGACCATCTTGCTGTCCATGCCCAGCTTGATCACCTTGACCGCCACCCGCCGCCTGACCGGCTCCACCTGCTCGGCCAGGTACACCTCGCCCATGCCCCCCGCGCCCAGCGGCTCGAGGATCTTGTAGGGCCCAATGTGTTGCGGCTCGGTTTCCGGATCAGGAGGCAATGTGGTCACCTTTCATACGCCCACATTACCACAACTCTATCGGATGAACTCGGCAATGATCATGACGGTCCGGTTGCCGTAGAATCGGATTGCCTCTTCACGGTCGCGCCCAACAAGCGGCTGCTCGTCGCCGAGGCACGAGCTGTATCTGGTGGGAACGGAACGCAGGAGACTAACGAGATAATCACTCTTGACCGCAAAGTTGACATTCTGTGGGACATTCTGCGGGCTGGTCCCAGTCAGGGTCGCCACGACGATCCCAACCAGGTTTCCACTATCATCGAAGAGTGGACCACCGCTGTTACCAGGTTGGATGGGTGCGCTGATCTGAAGCAGGCGTGGATCGTCACCCATGCCGAACTTGCTGCTAACGACCCCATCGGTAATCCGCGCCTCGGTACCCAGCACGCTAACCAAAGGATGGCCAATGGCGGTAATATGGATTCCCTGTCCGAAGTTTTCAGAAGTTCGGTAGGTGAGTGAAGACCGAACTAGGTTCCCAGCTTCCGGTGCCTGGAGAATCGCCAAATCGTTGGAACGATCGAGCCGCAGGACACTGGCTGAAACCTCCCCCCGAGCATCAGGCAGGCGGATCGTGAGCCTGCTTGCCAATTGCTCCCCGCCATCGGGCAACGACTGAGTAATCACGTGGTAATTGGTTGATATGAGACCGGCAGGACATAGAATCACCCCAGTGCCGGAAGTAACCACGTTCTTAGCCACCGCCTTTGGCTGACGTTCCACGGCCATCCTTGGTTGGTCCGCGCCCCGCCCAACCCTGAATCCTTCGATAGCGAGGCGGGCTGCCTCACGGGTGTTATTACCTATGCTTCCTTCTGTTCCAGTGGATCCTTCTGCGCTGTAAACGATTTCACCGGTCGACGAGTCAATAAGCCTGACCTCAACCACGGACTTCATTGCCGAGGTGGATGGAACGGCCCACTCACAAATCAGATAGCCTGATCCGGTGGGTACCCGGAGTATCTGATACCCCATGGCAATGAAGACTTGCACCAATTCGTCGTACACGTGATGCTCGTCCTTGTCTTTGCCCTGAGGCACCAATTCGAGAAAAACCGCACGGTGACTGGCAGGATCCGTTCTCAGCGGGACGTGAGTCTTCGTCGCTGGTGCGCAGGCCAGAAAGAGCAGCGTGCACAACATCAATGCCGCGGTGCACTTTGCTGGGAATGCGAAACATTTGTCACGGTGCTTTCGGAGCATGGATTGGTACCTCTGCGCGGGGATCATTTCCCCTCCGGGATCGAGAGGTGAAGTCACATCACCAATTTGCGAACTTCTCAGGAAGGCGGCGTCAGATCAGCGGTGAGCCGGCCCGAAGAAACGGGGAGCGAAGGGATCCTCTTTGAAGCCGTTTTACCACCGGAAAGAGGAAAAGATCATGAAGATTGTGCGAAGGAATCTTCAGGAATACTTGGGTGCAGGGACGGACCCGTCCACGGGTGAGTGCTGTCAGCTATCGGCTAACGGCTATATAGAGGGAGTACGGAGTGGGGAGTCGGGAGTCGGAATTGGCATTTGTTGTCATCCCAAGTGCCATGGCCCTCCTTACTGCTCACTGGGCGCTATAGGCTACTCGAGAAGATACGGCTGGACGTGGGAGTCGGAAGTAGGGAATCGGGAGTAGGGCGGTTCGGCGCTCTTGGCACCTTGGCATCGCGCGGCTGAAGCCGCTGACTTTAGTCACGTGCAGAACCGGGATCGACAGAGCGGCTCGGAGCCACCCAGCCGCCCAACCGCCGTCAGTCCTTCCCGTCTTCCGCCTCAGAACCTCAAGGAAACGCCAAGCCCGACCCCATCCCGCCCGGCGATGAGCCGCGGCCGGCCCTGACCAAGTGGGACTTCCGTCCATTGGTCGCTCTTGATGAGCGACCCGATGCCTATACCCAGGAGGGCCCCGGTGACCAGCGCCCACACCGATTTCCAAGGGGTCGTCGTCTGGGTTGCCATCGGATCTGGCCACCGACACTCCACGGATCAGGCCAACCAAGGCGCCAATCCCAGCGCCTTTCACCCAATGGCTTCGGCGACCCGTTCTGACATCGAGTTTCGCGATGGCCGACATCGGAATGCGGTGAACCTGAAGCGGTCCATTCGTCTCCGTTGCCAGGAACAGGCTATCGCCCGTGAGCTCCTGGATCACTCCAGTGTGTCCATCGAGCCCAAGCGTGGGGGCGGTAACCCGGACCTTGGCGCCGGGCTCGAACCAGAGCACGTCCTGCGCGACGGCGCGCGCGGGGCCCATGAACGCGAAGACGGTAACTGCAAGGATGACGTGACGCATGATGAGCCTCCTGGAGGGACAAGGAGGGATCGATGAAGATGCTAACAGCTATCGGCTATCGGCCGAACACTCCTCACTCCTTACTCCTCACACCTTACTCCTCACTCCTCACTTCCCGCCTTCAGAACCTCAAAACAACACCAACTCCAACCCCATCCTTCTGCGCAACGAGCCGTGGCCGGATCTGATCGAGCGGCACCTCCGACCACCGGTCGCTCTTGATGAGCGCGCCGACGCCCGCGCCGATGAGGCCGAAGCCCAGCCCGCCCATCATGGCCTTCTCTCCGGCGCTATAGGCGAACCATTGATCCGACGGGTCGTCGCCCGACGCTGCTCCGGTTACGACGCCGAACAAGAACCCAATGCCGGCTCCCGCGAGCCAGTGGCCTTTACGACCCGTGACAACATCGAGCTTGGTGATCGACGACATGGGCACGTGGAGCATTTCGAGCCGGAGCCGCCCCTGCTGCATGACGTCCACGTGCGCCACCAGGGTATCGCCGGTCAGTTCCTGGACCCAACCGCCCCGCTCGTTCAAGCCGAGCGTGGGCACGGTCAGTCGGACCTTGGCGCCGGGCTTGAGCCAGAGCACGTCTTGCGCGGCTGCTCGAGCTGGTATGATCAACGTGAAGGCTGTAACCGCGAGTATGATGTTGCGCATGATGTGCCTCCTGGTGGTGCAAGGAGGGATCGAGTTAGTGCTACTAGCTATCGGCTATCAGCTACGGTCAACCATTCCTCACTCCTTTCGAACGGTAGGAGTCCAGGGTCAAGTGGAAGTCAAGGCGCTTGCAGGAAGAGATCGCTGAGGGGTAGGAGCCATAAGCTATTGGTTTCTTGGCTGCTCGAGAGATTCCGACCGACTTAAGTAGGACTGTCCTCCTGACAGGGGTGACTCTCTCTGGCTTCAACCGGTGCTCCTCAACATAGATAACCATCTTGACTAAAACAGGCGACTGCAGCGCCAACAACAAGGGCGAGTAAGATGCCGACCTCCGCGCCGCCGGACATCCCTTCCTGGCGGACGAACACACGATGAACGTTTTCGAGGGGGAACGTGTAAGTCGTATCCGAAACGCCGCTCTGATCCTGTACCTTCACCGGGCCAAAGACCGTGTCCCTGACGATCCAGCCCGGTGGGTCAAACATATATCTGCCGCCCTTTTCAGTGACGACTCCGAGGATGGGGACCGGGCGGCGTATCACGTCAGCAGGTTTGGCCTGCCCGATGTGGGAGCACCCGGTGGTCTGCACGAGGAACAGACACATGACTACTGCTGCCAAAACTCGCCTCGCGAGGTTAGGCACTAACGGTTCTGGGCGGTTCGGGAACATGCCGCATCTCCCTTGAGAAGAAATCGCGATGTTACCGCTGGTGGGGATGCCAACAACGGCCATTGCCTTCATGTCGGCTCTTCTTGCGCTCTACAATCGAGCCTTCCGATCGGGGACTTGTCAGTGAACTCGCGTTCTTCCAGACCGACAGGAGCGCTGAGGATACTCACGAGTTCCCAGCCACCTCCGACGTGTGTGGCCAGGATGACAACGAGGTCCTTGCATCCCTCTTTCCGATAGGTCACCGCATGTTCCCGGTCGGGAGAAAGAGCCAGTTTCAACGGGGTTCTCCCCATCAACTCACCGTTCACCAAGACCTCGGCGCTGTCCGGGATCGACTCGAACAGCAGCTCGGCTTGCTCGGCGACCGATACGACGGGTCCCAGAGTCATGGGTCCCATACCTATACATGCAGAGATGGCCAGACCCACACCTAGGACAGCAGTGGTCGAGGCCAGTGAAATGACCTGTCTCATGTTGCTTCCTCACTTAAGTTTTCAACTCAGGCGGGTTCGCAGGAGGAGCGGCGTCAGGAAGGCGTCAGACCAGCGGCGGGCTCGCCCGAGGCAGGGCGAAGAGGTCCTATTTGGCTCCTCATAACACCGGGATGGGCAAGCCATCGTGAAGTGCGGGGGAAAACTTCTTCACGATGAAACGAGCTAGGGTTCTCCCTAATTCCGACATAGCAATTCAGGTTAGTGGGTACTGGTGTTATGGCGGCTGTTTCACTCCTCACTCCTCACTCCTTACTCCTCACTTCCCGCCTTCAGAACCTCAAAACAACGCCAACTCCGACCCCATTCTGCTGCGCAACGAGCCGCGGCCGCACTCGATCGAGCGGCACCTCCGACCACTTGTCGCTCTTGATGAACGCGCCCACACCAGCGCCGATGAGGCCAAGGCCGATTCCGCCCAGCATCGCCTTCCCGCCGGCGTCAATCCTAGTCTCCATGAAGCCTCCTGGCGGATCGTCGCCGGACGCCACCCCGATGACGAAGCCGAGCAAGAATCCGAGTCCTGCGCCCTGGATTGCGTGACCGCGACCGCCCGTCCTGACGTCCAGTTTGGTGACCATCGGCATCGCCACGTGCACCGTGTCGGCCCGCAGGTGCCCGCCCCGCATCACGTCCGTCTCCAGCACCAGGGTGTCACCCCTCGTCTCCCGTACTCGGCCTACTTGCGCGTCCAAGCCGAGCGTGGGAGCGGTGACCCTGATCTTGGCGCCGGGTGTTACCCACTGCGCGCCTTGTGCGACGGCTCGAGCGGGGCCGATTAATGTGAACGCTGTAACTGCGAGTATGATGTTGCGCATGACGCGCCTCCTGGTGGTGGAAGGGAGAGATCGGTGGAGGCTGTCAGCTATTGGCTAATGCAACGAGCCACCTTCCCCACCGAATCCTTTGCTCCACCTCAACGGTAGGAGCCCCGCGTCAAGCGAGGGTCAAGTGGGGAGTCACGGGTCGGGAAGGCGGTAGGTCGGCGGTTCGACGTCCCCCCTTACTCCTTACTCCTTACTCCTCACTCCTCACTCCTCATTCCCCGTCTTTCCGACTTTTCAACTTCCCGTTCCCCGTCTGGCCACCCACGCCCCCGCGTCCTATCTTCGCCACATGCTGGTCGGCCACTACGGCATCGGGTTCGCCGCCGCGGGCGTCGACCGTCGGATCGCGCTCTGGGCGGCCCTGTTGGCGGCACAGCTCCCGGATATTCTGTTCGGATGCTTCGTGCTCCTGGGCATCGAGCACCTGACAATCGTTCCCGGCATCACGGCGTCCAATCCACTCGACCCGACCCACTTTCCCTATACCCACAGCCTCGTGGCAGGCTTGGTCCTGGGCGGCCTGACCTGGGTCGCATGCCTGGGCCTCGGTGCCCGCCGCCAGAGCGCGACCATCCTCGCCGCGGTCGTCGTCACGCACTGGCTGCTCGACCTCCCGATGCATCGCGCCATCCTGCCGGTGTACGACGACACCTGGAAGGTGGGGCTCGGTCTCTGGAACACACCACTCGCCGCCTTCGCGCTCGAGGCCGCGGTCCTCGTCGCCGGACTCGGACTGTATCTCAGCTCCACAGCCACGAGACCGGCCCGGCGACAGGCGCTCCTGATCGGAGCCGCGATGGTGATCGTACACCTGGCGATCTATCTCGCGCCGCGGCTCTTCTTCTCCACTTCACGACGCACCGTGTTGCTGGGACTCGGGCTCTGGCTCGCGTTCCCCGCGGCGGCAGCGCTGCTGGGTCGGCGTTCGCTCCGGGCCCAGAGCTAGCAGTCACACGACGGCGCGCGCCCTTCAACAGCGACATGACGACAAACGAAGGAGCTAGGGTGTGATGACCAACTCTAAGCTTGCACTAGGCACGCTGGTCCGTACCGGCCGGCCCGAGCCGCCCCTGACCGTCGCCAACCTGGTCACCTGGGTGCGGATCGCCGGGAGCATCTTCTGCTTTGCGATGGCCGCCGTCCACGCCGACCCTGCGTGGAACCTGGCGGGTCTCGTAGTGTATTGGGCGCTGGACCTGGTCGATGGCTTCCTGGCGCGGGCGCTCCGGCAGGAAACCCGAATGGGCGCGCAAATGGACATCATCGCCGACCGGCTGTTGATCACCTTCTTCTACTTCAACCATCTGGCCAGTCATCCCCAGTTGCTGCTGCCGATCGGGCTGTTTTTGATCGAGTTCGTGGGCCTCGACTTGTACCTGTCGATCCAGTTCCTCCGCTGGCCGATCGTGTCGCCCAATTACTTCTTCCGCATCGACCGACGCGTCTGGATGCTCAACTGGTCGTCCGTGGCCAAGATGAGCAACACCGGGCTGGTGACCGTGCTCAACCTACTGCCTGGCACGGCGTCGGTGACCGTGGCGGTGTGTCTCGGCTTGATCGGAGTGAAGCTGTATTCCTGGGTTCGCGTGCACGGGTTGCCAGGGCCGGAACAGCAGTGGATCTGATCGCAGCCTACGCGGCGACCCGCGGGCGGCGGCCGTTCAGCAACACCCGCCGAAGCGGCAAATTCTCGAGCACCGCGAGCGGGTGCAGCAGATACCGCTCCACTTCCACGTAACAGGCGAGAAAGCACCGCGTCGCGCACGCCGGGTCGGTGATCCACTCGGCTTCGCGCTGCATGAGGGTGCACAGATCGGGATAGTCCTGCAGATACACCTGCCGGTCCATCTTCCGCTGGCACGGCAGATACACGCGCCCATCGGGCTCGACCCGCGGCGACACCAGCGGGAAGCACCGGTGCGGGATGAAGTCGCGGATGGCGCGGAGATAGGCCGCGGAACAGAACACCGGCCGCCCCGCCGCCTTGGCCCGGACCAGCCGGTCGAGCAGTGCCACATATGATGGATTGCCAGGCAGGTCGGGATTGGGATCGTACCGGCCGTGCTCGGGCGAGAGGGTGAGCTCGGCACCCAGTTCTGCACAGAGCGCGAGGATGTCCTCGATGCCGGCGATGGTCTCCGGTGCCACAACCGCGTGCAGACTCAGCCGGAACCCATGCTCCCTGGACAACTCAGCCGCCTGCCGGATAGCGGGCAGGATACGGCCGGTGATCCTCGGCACACCGCTCATCACGTCATTGATTGGACCATCGATCGAGTCGAGGCTGATCACCACGTGATCGACCAGATGCAGGTCGTCGACATGGTGGTGCAACAGGAGGCCGTTGGTGCTCAACAGCAACGGCCGGAAGTCGAGCTCCCGGGCCCGCCGGAGCACCGCCCCTACGCCGGGATACATCAGCGGCTCGCCCCCCGTGATGTTGAGCGCCGGATTGTGCGGCCGGATCTTGTCGAGCAGTGCCACCGCCTCCTCCGTCGGCAGGCTCGGCTCGGGTCCGGGTGGATAGCAGTAGCGGCAGCGGAGGTTACAGCCCTTGGTGAGATAGAAATTGGTCATCAAGGGCCGGAACTGCCGGGCCCCGGTCCGCACGCAGTACAGGTCGATCAGGAAGTTGAGCGCCAATTCCGAATATGTGCGGGCGCTACCCATGCCTGCCTCCCTCCGCCGGCGACTGGTCGATGGACTCGTGCAGGGCGCGGAGCTGGCGAGCTCGCAGGGCCTCACCACCGTCACCTGGTACCGGCTCCCCCCGCGCCAGCCGACGGAGCGCCGCCAGTCGTTGCAATGCCGTGAGGTTGGTGAGCAGGGCAAGCAACCAGACGATCGGCGCAAGCGGGAGCGTCGCCACCCGTGTGATGCCGAACCCCAGAGCCTCCGCGGTGACGGTGAGCCAGCCGACCAGCAGGGTGTGCCCGACGCTCAGCAGCAGCCCCGCGGCAATCAGCGTCACCCTGTCCTGCCGCCGGAGCACGCCGGTGCGAAAGGCGTATCCATGGGCCTTGCCGACCGCCATGACGTAGCTGGTCGCCATTGAGCCCACCAACGCGAGTACCGCGGCCAACGCCGTCGCATCATGTCCGCCGCGCGCGAAGAAGATCGTGAGGCCGACGTAGACCGCGGCGTCCGCGTAGCGGTCGAGGATCGAGTCGAGGATGCCGCCGAACACCGTCACGCGATTGGTCAGTGCGGCGACCTTACCGTCACTGAAATCGAGAATCCCGCCCGCCACGATGAGCGCGCACGCAGTGATCAGGTGCCCGAAGGCGATGAAGACGCCGCCGCACAGGGTCAGCGTGAACGCCGCCACGGTAATCGCATTCGGGTTCACCCGGGAAACGATCAACCGGCGGATGACCGGCGTCACCGAGCGGGTGAACCAGGCGTCCAGCCAATCGGGGATGAGTCCCGTCCGCGTCTCGGATCTCATGCCGGTGCCTCCCGCTCGGGTACCAGCACCCGCAGCGCCCGCCGGTCGAACGACCAGAGCGCCGGGGTGGAGCCCGCGGCCTCGCCATCCGCGAAGATGTCGCGGGGCGACTCCGTTACGACCCGTACCGTCTGCCCGCGCCGCATCACGACACCCTGACGATTAGTATGCGTGCCGCGAAACACCCGGGGGAACTCGCGCAGTAAGCGGCCGCGCGACACCTCGGCCACGATACACACATCGAGCGCTCCATCGTCCATCTCGGCTGCGGGAGCGATACGCATACCTCCCCCGTAACATGGTCCGTTGGCCACCGCCACCAGCGTGATTGCGCCACTCCAAGTCCAGTCGTCGACCGTCACCTCCGCCTCGAACGGCCGAAACGCGGCCAACGCCCGCAACACGCAGACGACATATCCGGCCGTTCCGCCCAGATATCCGGCGCGATCCCGTGCCAGCCGGTTTACCAAGGCGTCGAAGCCGACGCAGGCGACCGAGGCGAACGGCGTGCCGTTCACGGACGGGAGATCGACCTGGCGCTCGCGCAAGTGCCGGCCGCGCAAGAATGCCTCGCCGTCCCATCGTCCGGCGTCCAGGTTACGCAGGAAGTCGTTGCCTCGACCCGCTGGGACGACCCCGCACGGCAACCGCGCTTCGGCCAGAGCATCGAGCACCCCGTGCACCGTCCCGTCACCGCCCACCAAGACCACGCCTTCCGTTCCCTTGGCCGGTGCAGCCAGGATCAGTTCACTGGCCTGCTCCGCGCTTGCGGTGACTACCCACTCGAGGTCGTGATCCCCGGAACCGCTCACGCGTAGACGCGTCCAGTTGCCGGAGCGCCGCCCCGCCTCCGGCATGCGGATTAACCAGGCCGAGCAGCCGCACCGTGTTCCTCCTCCCAGGCTCGGGCCTGCATGACAAAATTCTCGAGCAGGCCATACATCTGTTCGTCGCGGCGTCCGTCGTAGTGAAGGTGCCGAATCGGGAACCCGCCCAGATCGTCGGACACGCGCCGGCTCAACGCCTCCACAATGCCGCCCACCATGCAGCCGAATGGCGATACGTGGATGACGCCGCCTACCCCGCGCCGGAAGAGATCGATGCTTCGACCGATCCCGACGATGGTCTCCCCTTCGAACGTGTTCGGCACATAGGGTGCCGCCAACCGGAACAACTCCGCAACCGAGGGATACCCGGCATTGGCCAGCCGTCCGCGCACGGCCCGGGTGAGCCGTGCCATCTCGAAGCGCTGCAGGGCGTCTATCCCACGGAGCGAGAGTTCCCGTTTCCACTGGCCTTCGTAGCGACAATGGAGCCGCGCCGTCCAGTTGGTGTACAACACCCACTCCGCGAGTGATGGGTACCAGACCTCCGCGCCGAGCGCTTCGAGTTGGTCCGCCACCGCGGCGTTGGCGGCCGCGTTGCAGCGCACGTAGTTCTCCCCCAGGAGTCCCACCCGAACCGGTGGGCGGTGATTGCGGAGCGGCAGCGCCTCGAGCCGATCGAACCCGCGCCGGAGCACGTGGGCAAGGCCCTCGCCCCGTTCGATCGCCATACCGAGCGCGGCCAGCCCTTCCTTATAGGGTGCATCTGCCTCCGCGCGATCGACCGCCCGCGCCCGGCATTCCCGCCACTTTCTGAATAGGAGGTCCGTTGCCACGATTCCACTCCACACGCGGCGTTGAAAGCCCGCGGGGACCATGCCGAACTTTTCATAGAATTCGGGATCCTGGCTCGCGTTGAAGATCGGGACGTCGGAGTGTCCCTGATCGTCGAGCACCACCCGCTGCAGCCACGGGTACTGCCCCAATCGACATGGTCCGTCGCCGGCGATCATGAAGAACGCCGGTTCGGGATCACTGGGGCGCTGGTGCTCGAGCTGTCGCAGCATGTCGCCGAGGACGAAGCTGCAGGGGAGACATTCTCCGCCGTCCAACGCGGCCCGGCCCAGCGCTACCGATTCCTCGTCCGGGAGCGGGAGCACCTCGGCGTCCACGCCGCACGAGCGGAACGCAGCGGCGAAGGCGATGGCGTGGTCCGACATGCGGGGGATGAAGAGTCGGCGGGTCGCGAGGTCCGTCCCCGTTACCGCGCCTGGTGCGGATGGAGAAGCCGGAGTGGGTGCCCGCCGTGACCCGAACGTCCACCGGAACGCTTCGACCCGGGTGTGGATGCCGTTGAACTCGCTGTGCTCGTCGACTTCGATCTCGAGCAGCGGCACGTCCCCGAGCTCGCGGCGCAGCATGTGCACAATGAACGAGTCGGGGCCGCACCCGAAACTCGACACGCTGATGGCCGAGATGTCCCCGAGGCGGCGGAGTGCCTGCGCGGTCTGGAGGATCCGCTTTCCATAATACCAGTACATGTCGTGCAACTCGCCGCTCGCGAGCGCCTCATCCCGCACCATCTCCATCGGTACCCCGGTGACCCCGACGTCCGCGAGCACCCGGGTAAGCCGCAGCTGGACCTGCGGGTCGCACACCGTGTACGGGCGGGCGAGGATCACCGCCGTGGGCGATGAGCCCCGCCGAGCCAGCACCTCATCCCCACGTTGCAGCATCTCCCGGCGGAAGGTGTCTTGCGCCTCACGAGCCGCGGCGAACGCGGCGCGCGTGTGACGAGGCGACCGACCCAGCGTGCGGCCGAAGGCCACCATATCGTGCTCGGCCAGCCGCGGAAGTGACAGCCGGAGCCGCGGGATCAGGTACTCCACACCCTCGGGAAGGAGCGCCCGCGTCGTGTAGGGCCAGCCCTGCACGGCCGGGCACACATGATCGAGCCGCTCCGCCACGGTGCCGTGCTCGAGGCTCGCGACCGAGGGAAGCAGAATGCGTCGTACCCCGGCCGTCACCAGCGCGTCCACATGACCATACGCGACCGTGAGCGGCAGACACGCGTCGTGCCGTGCCAGCACCATGCCCCGCTCCAGTGTCGCCCGAGTGGTAGGCGGGGACAGTACATACGGCACACCGAGGTGACCCAGGAACGCGGTCCAGAACGGGAGCTGCTCGAGGAAGAGCAACGCGCGCGGGATGCCTACGGCATCCGCATCCCCCGGCGAAGCTTCCGCCACCCACCGGGTGGCGGCCGCCTCCCGTTCGGCAAACAGATCCAGCCGCTGGGCGGACCGGCCACCGTTTCCCCTGTCTACCTCGCCTCGTCCGTCGTAACGGTCGCACAGCCCGCCCGCAAAGAACCGGCGGCGCGATGGTCCTTGGGTGACGTGGACGGTGCAGCGATTACTGCATTGTGGGCAATTGAAGCTCCGGGTGCGGATCCGGGAGAGATCGCGCGCTCGAAGCCCCTGGAAGCGCGATGGACCGCACACCTGCTCCGCCGCCAGCAGCGCGACACCGATTGCACCGGCCGCGTCGTTGAACGGATGCACCGTGACGTCGTGTTCCAGCACCTTCCGAAGTGCCGCGACGACTGCACCATTCGCGGCCACACCGCCCTGAAACGCGATCCGCCGGCCCGGTCGGTGGCGTCCAACAACTCGCCCGAGGTAGTTGCGCACCACCGCATAGGCCAGTCCGGCCGCGAGGTCCTCGCGCGCGCAGCCTTCCTGCAGCCGGCGCGCGATCTCCGACGCCATGAAGACCGTGCAACGCTCTCCCAACTCGATCGGCGCCCGGGAGCGGAGCGCTTCGCGCTCGAATTCCCCGACGATGTCCAGCCCAAGCACGGCTGCCATCTCCTCGAGGAAGGAGCCCGTGCCCGCAGAGCACACCTTGTTCATCTCGAACCCCACCACCGCCCCATGATCCAGCCGGATGTACTTGGCGTCCTGCCCACCAATGTCGAAGACCGTGTCGGCGTCCGGCAGATACCGCACGCATCCAGCCGCATGCGCCGTGATCTCATTCACCGCGAAGTCGGCGCCGATCAGCTCGGCCACGAAGCGCCGGCCGGAGCCGGTGACGCCGACGGCCGCGGGAGAGACGACTCCATGGCGCTCCTCGAGCGCGCGCAGTACCGCCGCTACCGCCGCGAGGGGATCGCCGCGGGTGGGCACCGACTGGGTGTGTCGCACCGCGCCGTCCGGCGCGAGCCACGCCAAATTGGTGCTGGTCGAACCGATATCGATCCCCAGGGTGCCGCCGCTCATCGGCTGGTGGTCCGGTGGTTCGGGCCTGGCGACAGCCGGGGGCGACGGGCGGCCATTCGGCGCGAGCGGAGGCAGCACCACCCGCGGGGGCACAGGCGGCGCGGACGTCCGCACCCGTAGAATTGCCTCAGCAAGTGGCACCGCGGATTGATCCGACATGGCTCGCCCCGCAATGACGGCCCCGACCGCGCCGACCAGCGCGTGCAGATGTGGCACGACGAGCTCACCCGGATCCAGGCCCAGGGTCTCGATCACGGCGCGCCGCACGCCCCCGTTGGCCGCGACCCCACCCACTAATGCCAGGGGCCGCGGCGGTGTCTGGGCGCCGATCACCTCTCGCGCCAGGCTCTGGGCGATGGCGAGACACAGGGCATAGGCCAGATCGTCCAGCGGGATGCCGTTCTGATGCTTGTGCACCAGATCGGTCTTGGCGAAGACGGCACACCGGCCGGCAATGGGAACGGAGCGCTGGGCTGTCGCGGCCAGCTGGGCAAACTGCTCGATCGACAGCCCGAAGCGGTGGGCTTCCTGTTCGAGGAAGGCGCCGGTACCGGCCGAGCATGCACCGTTTAGCGCGAAGTCCTCGAGTATCCGATCGTCGGTCTCGGTCGGGGGGCCGAAGCGTAGGAAGGCTGAATGCTCGCCGCCAAGCTCGAGTGCCGCACCTGCCTCGGGAACCAGGTGCACCACCCCGCGGGAGGTGGCGACGATCGGATTGACCTGGGTGACGCCCAGGAATTCCGCGTACCTGTCCGCCCGGTTTCCGGTTACCGCGACCAGCATGCACCGCGCCTCGGGCAGCGCGCGGGCCAGCTCCTCGAGCACGCCTGCGAGGCACGGCTGGAGCCGGCCCCGGATCGGCCGGCATACCTGGGCGGCCACAATGCCATCGCGCAGGACGACCGCCTTGATGGCGGTCGAACCGAGGTCGATCGCAGCGAACAGGTCGCTGGCCGTCATGATGCGCCCCCGACCGCATCGTTCCGCCGGCGCACCAGGTAGTCGCCGATCACCAGTGCATCGAGGCCCGCCCGGAGAAAACATTGGATCGCGTCGTCCGGGGTGCACACGATGGGCTCGCCGGCCTGGTTGAACGACGTATTGAGCAGTACCGGCAAGCCGGTCAGCGCCTTGAACTCCTGCAACAGGCGGTGAAATCGTGGCTCGTGCGCCTCGCGTACCACCTGCACGCGGGCTGACCCGTCGACGTGCACGACGCCCGCGATCCGCTGCCGCTCGGCAACGCGGGCGGGATAGGTCACCACCATGAAGGGCGCCGCGGTGTCGTCCGGGATATCGAAGAACGCGTGCGCGTCCTCGGCAAGCACGCTGGGCGCGAAGGGCCGGAACCCTTCCCGGTGCTTGACCAGCGCGTTGATGCGGTCCCGCACCTCGACCGATGCCGGTGTTGCGAGGATACTGCGGGCACCGAGCGCGCGCGGTCCGAATTCCATGCGGCCCTGATGCCACGCGACGATCGCGCCATCCGCCAGGAGCCGCGCGGCGTGGGCCTCGATCTGTTCCATGCGCTGCCAATCGATTCCTGGCGTTTTGCTCAATGCGTCTTCGATGGCGCGGTCCGTGTACCGGGGACCCCAGGTGGTATGCAGGATCGCTTCGGAAGTCGGATTGCCATCATACGTGTGGTGGGCATAGAGCGCCGCTCCGAGCGCCGCACCGTCGTCCGATGCCGCTGGCTGGACGAACAACTGGCTGAACAGGTTGGAACGGACGATGGCACCATTCAGACATGCGTTGAGCCCCACACCGCCGGCGATACACAGGCGTTCGAGCGAAAACCTCCCGCGCAAATATCTGAGCGAGTGCAACACAGCCCGTTCCAATGCCTGCTGCAGCGCCGCGGCCACGTCGGCACTTTGTCGGCCGTACGCTCCTGGCGTCTCGGCCGGACCGAATTGGAGCTCGAGCCAGTGGTACAGATCGGGCCGGCACATGGATCGCGTCGACCACACGCCATCCGCGTCCAGATGGACCAACTCGCGAAACACCGCGGCGAACCGGTCGGCGTTCCCATACGCCGCGAGGCCCATGGTCTTGTACTCGTCCCCATAGGTGCGGAACCCGAGATACGCAGTGATCAGCTGGTAGAGGGTGCCCAGGGAGCTCGGCAGTGGTATCCTGCCCTGCGGCGTGACCTGGCCACCGGTACCCACGGCCCACATCGCGCTTTCTTCTTCGCCGTAGCCATCCAGCGTCAGGCACAAGGCTTCGTCGAAGCCCGAGCTGTAGAACGCCCCGGCCGCATGCGCCAGATGATGCGGTACGCTCAGGAACTGATCCGGGGCGATCGGGCGGTCGGCAATCTGCTCCAACCGTGCCCGCACCACCGCCGGTGCGAGCCGACTCGCAAATGCATCCAAGTACTCCTGCTCGAGCAAGCGACCCAGGTCGGGCTCGAGTCCGCTCGCCACCCGCTCGAACCGTGCGCGCACCGCTTCGGGTGTGAAGCTGCAATAATGCGCCACGAGGTTCACGTCGGCCCAGGTGCAACCTGCTTCCTCCAGACAGTATTGAATGGCGCGGCGTGGCAGGAGGGTGCGGCCGGCGAGGTTGAATCCGTGCTTCTGACGCGTGAACCGCTCCTCGGCGGCGCACGCCACGAGGCGGCCGTCCACCAGAATTGCCGCCGCCGCATCGTGGCCGATGAGTCCGAGCGGGAAGAACTGGAGGGGGACGGTACCGTTCCAGTTACTGAACGGAGCGTCCGGAGACACCTGGCCGGCATACGGGTGGGGGGTGCCGGAGTGGCTGGCATTCTCGAACCCGCTGATCCCGAGGACGATCATGGCTGACGCTCACCCGTCGCCCACGGTCTCGAGAGTCCGGCCGGACACGAAGTAGTAGGCCGGGCGCAGCAGGCATTCGAGTGCGACCAGTCGGGTGCGGCGCGAGAGCGCCGCGAGTCGCTTCTTCAGGTCCGGATGTGTGGTCCACCGCGCCGGGTCTTCCGACACCCCGAACCAGTGCTCGAACGTGAGCCCGTGGGCGTCGAACATGTGGAACAGGTCATCCAGCGTTACTGGCTGCTCGTACGCCGGAAACATCTGGTCGGCCAGCCAGGCTGGGTGCTCCAACAACCAGCGGATGCCGTCCGTTCCCGAGCCCCGGGGCGTGTAGAATCCTGCGCCTACCGCGTAGCGGTCTCCCAAGTCCTCCAGGAAGGCCCGGGCCAGTGCGGCGCGATCTTCATCCCCCCGAGCCGGGTCGCCGAGCAAGTCCAGGAACTTGCGGTTGAGCAGGTGTGCTGCCCGTCCGTGGCGGCCGTACATCCAGAGCACCAACCGCCCTCCGGGTCTGAGTCGCGCGACGAGGTTTGCCACGGCAGTGGACACCTCGGGCACGTGATGCAGCACGCCAAGCGCCAGCACCACGTCGAACGTGCCGAGGCTTTCGAGCGACCCGGTGGCGTCCGCCCGTTCGAAGAGCAGATTTGCCATTCCCGCCGCGCCGGCAAGATCCCGTGCCTGGTCGAGCGCGGTGGACGAGACGTCCACGCCGACGAACTCCACCGCGGGCAGCCGCCGGGCTAGGGCAATCACGGTGTGTCCGGTGCCGCAGCCTACGTCCAGCAGCCGCGCAACAGGTCCAGCCGGACGTCCGAGCCACTCGCCGAGATACCGGAGCAGGGCCAGTCCTTCCGGACTCGTGTGATCGGTGCCGGGAAACGGCCAGCGATCGTAGTGCCGCGAGACCGCGGTCGCCGCGTGATCACGCGCGTTGCTCATACGAAGAACCCCGTCCGATGCGAGAATCGGTCCGCCACCAGGAAGTACCGATGTAGCCGTTGCGCTACCGCCGGGTCTACATCCCCCTCCCGGAATTCGCTGCTGATCACATTCACCAAGAACGACGCGTCGATATCGCGCTGGTTGAAGAAATTCGGCAGCACCCGGTCTGCGAGGGCCACCCGTTTCGGGCTGAAGAAGAATTCGCGGACGCCCTCCCGTTTGATCTCATCGAGCCGCTCGCGGCTGAATCCGTAGGGTCCCTCCCGGCTCCGCACGTAGTCCTCTTCGAGCCCCAGCTGGAATGCCTTCATGTCGCAGGTCTGTTCGGCGAGGCGGTAGAGCGGCGTGCCCGGGAAGTAGACCACGACGAAAAACATTGCCAGCACCAGGTCGCTCTCATTGGCAAATCGGATGGTCTCGAGCGCCTCCTGTTCGGTTTCGGTCGGGAACCCGAGCATGAAGTACCCCTTGGAGACGATCCCCTTCGCCGTGCTCCGGGCGATCGCCTGACGGATACGATCGAGCTGCATGTTCTTCTGGATCAACTTCTGAATGCGCGGTGAGCCGCTCTCAATTGCGTACGAGATGTACCGGACGCCGGCCTCCCACATCGCGTCGACCATCTCATCGTCCACCCGATCGCCGCGCAGGCCGTTGGGAAACGAGATGACCAGCTTCAGTCCTTCGCGAACGACGCGGTCGAAGAACGTCATCGCGCGCTCACGATCGAGGTTGAAGATGTCATCGATGATTTGGAAGTTGGTGATGCCCCACTCGTCGTGGAGCCGCTTCATTTCGGCGAACACTCGCTCGGCGGAGTGCGCCCGCATTCGTTTACCAAACACCTGGTGGCAGTAGAGACATCGGTAGGGACAGCCTCGGGAGCTGAACAGGTTTGCGTGCGTCACGTTGCGGCGGAACGAGAAATCCACGTGCCCTCGGTTGATGCCGAGAAAATCGACGAGCCGATGGTCCGGCATAGGCAACGCGTCGAGATTCTCGATCAGCGGCCGGGGCACGAACCGGATGCCGCCGTCATGGCGCACGGCGAGGCCCGGAATGCCGTCGAGTGATTTCCCGTCGAGCAGCCGGCCGACCAGCTCTACTGCCGTCTGCTCTCCTTCCCCCACGGCCGCGGCATCGAACGCCTCGTCGGCGAGCACCTCCTCTGGATTGTCCGACGCGTGTGGTCCGCCGGCCACGACGATGGGCACGCGGTACTCCTGCTTGGCCAGTCGTGCAATCTCGTGCAGCGGGCCACGACCCATGGTGAGACTTCGGAGGCCGAGCACATCGGGGGGCCACGCCGCAAGCAGCGCTCTCAGCCGCGCGAGGCCGTCTGTCTTGTGCTCGTAGGATTCAATCCTGAGATCTATGCGCTCCCCGAACGCCTGCGTGAGCACCGTACCGATGTAGACCAGGCCGATCGGATATTCCAGCATATCCACTGTGGTGTCGAGCGTCACATGGCTGACGTCGAGCAGCAGGACCCGGAGCGGCTTCATGAGACACCCCCGTCGTGGACCGTGAGCCAGCGAGGGCCGCGGGCGTGGGATAACGTTGGACCGACAAACAGCACCGTCCCATCGGGCTCGTGTTCGCCGCGGCTCGAGCCCGGCAAGTCGAAACAGCTGCTCGATCAGATGGTTGCGCGCATTGGCGCGATACCGGGCGGCCAGGGTTGTCGCTCCGTCGAGCGCGGCCTGGCGCCGAACCCAGGCAAGAAAGAATCCGGCTATCCCGCGGGACAGAACCCGGCACGACAGCAAGAAGACCGCAAGCTCCCAGCGATCTTTGTGACGACGGCAGGCGGCCACCCCGATCCGTCCGTAGTCGGTGAAACGGTCCGTAAGCTCCGCGATGAACAGGCGCCAGCGGTCATCCGTGAGCCAGCCCTCGATGGCGTCGGGCTCCCACACAATGCCGGTTGAGTTCAACTGATGGGTGCGCTGGAGCAACTCCAACACACGCGCCAGGTCGCCAGGCACTGCATACCGCAGGGTCAACTCGGTGTTACACCATGCCAGGAAGTCGCTTTGAGACATTCCGGATGTTTGCGCTGCACGCTCGCGCTGTTCCATTCCTCGATAGGTAGCGCGGCGGGAGCGCGATTCGGGCGACAGCGCCGTGGGTGAGAATTCCGGTAGGGTCGGGAGTGCCTGGCAGGCGTCGGCCGAATAGGTACGGACGGCGGGGAGTATGTGCCGGACTTGTTCACGCTCGAACGCCTCGTCATCGATGAACCCAACGGCATCGAGGGCGACATCGAGCTGTGCGGCGATCGTACGCACGCTCCGGACCTTGCTCTCCCAACCGATCTGCGGATGGAGGAAGTAGCGCGCCAGCCCCTTCTGCTGGAGGAGCCGCTGTGCTTGGTCTGGGTCGTTCCGGCTGGCGACCGATTGCAGGACGCCGCGGCGGTCCAATTCCTCGACCACCCCCCGCACGCCGCGTCGGAGCCGGCAGGCGTCGGACTCGAGCAGCGTCCCGCTCCACAGCGTGTGGTCGAGGTCCCAGATGAGGCACTTCACGACGTCAGGCATGGGCCGCCTCGGCGTCACCACTGCCCTTACCCCAGTTGCGCCGCTGCGCCAGGTTGAGCTTCAGGGAGAGGATTCCCATCGCCCAACCCAGCCGGTAGGCCGTCTGCACCGCGCCCTTTACCACGTTGCCCAGCGAATAGAACTGTTCCTGACACCAGCGGGTCCCCGCCGGCGAGTTCGTCCGCGCTCATCCCTTTCGGGGACGAAGCAGACGTTCGGGCTGATGTACTTGGACCAGTCCCACTCGGTGATTCGGCCCTCGGCCCGCAATCGGCTGTGGATCGGCGTACCGGGATACGGCACCAGGACGCTGAAGTTCACCAGGTTGGCCCCGCCTTCTCGCACCACGCCGAGCGCGCGCTCGAAGACGTCGGGACCATCGTCGTCGAGTCCGAAGACGAAGGCGGCGACGACTGCGATCCCCCTGCGTTGGATGGCACGGATCGCCGCGGCATAGCGCTCCTCCGCGCTCTGGCGCGGCACCTTGGTCATGTGGGCCCGTCGGGTCAGCGAATCGAGGCCGACAAAAAGCCCTATGCAGCCGCTCTCGGCCGCCAGGTCGAGTGCCTGCTCGTCTTCGGCGATGTGCCAGGTCGCTTCCGCGATCCACTGCCGGCCAACCGGACGGAGCGCCCGGAACAGCGCGAGGGACCACGCCCGGTCGGCGTAGAGGTTGTCGTCGGCGAACAGCACCGGTTCACCGGGCATGCGCCTGATCTCATTGGCAACCCGCTCCACACGTCGCAGCCGCGTGCGCATTCCGACGTAGGCGTAGAGCGAGCAGAATTCGCACCCGAACGGACAGCCCTTGCTGCCCTGCACCACCCACGGGATGCCGGTAGTCCTCGGCCCGCAAGAGCTCGCGCCGCGGCTCCGGGGAGGCGTCGAGATCAACCAGTCGGTCGGCACGGTAGCACCGGCTCATTGCTCCTCGGCGGAAGTCGTCCACCAGCGTAGGCCAGGTGGCCTCCGCCTCGCCGATCACGATGGCGTCGGCGTGGGCTTGTGCTTCATCGGGGTTGAGCGAGGTGTGGATCCCGCCGAGCACCACCGGCACTCCATCGGATCGGTACCGCTGCGCCAGCTCGTAGGCGTACGGCGCGGTCGGCGCTTGGACTGCAATCCCCACGAGATCGGGGCCCCAGTCGCTCGGGATTTCCTCGACCGATTCGTCCACCACGCGCACCTCGATGTCGCGGGGCGTCAGCGCGGCGACCGTCAGCAGCCCGAGGCCCGGGTATCCGATTCCCTGCCGCAGCCGGCGGCGCTCCTCGACCGCGAGGGAGCGGGCGGTCGTGACGGGGTCGATCAGGAGGAGGCGCATACGCCGACCTCGCTTCGCGGCAACGAACATTGCGATGTCCCGAACCGTGGCGAAGTTGCCGATTACCAGCTCGTCGTCCTCCACATGGATCCCGAAGTGCTGCTCCAGGAACGCGACTACCGAGATCACGCTGCCCGAATCGACGATTCCGCCTTCGAGCAGCAAATCGTCGTCGCGCAGGCTGTCCGGAGGATCGCCCGGCAAAAAGTTCTCGAGGATGTAGGCCCGTATCTCATGGGCGATCAGCTGCACGCCTGGGTAGACTCGCATTCATACCGCCGCGATTGGATGTTCGAGCCAACGGTCGGGGGCAAAGAATCCCTGCTCTGCAAACGCGCCAACGGCGTCCACCACGCCCTCAACCAGCGTTCGGCTCCCCTCAAAGCCAAGGAGGGAGCGCGATTTTGCGGTATTGCAGCCCCAGTAATCGAATTGGCGCGCGCCATGTGCCACGACATCGAATGAGCGCGCCCGCGCAAGCGCCCGGTCTGCAACCGCCGGGTCCACTCTTGCAGTACCGGCCAGCAATTCCACGGCCTGGACGACGGCCCGGCTCGAACTCTTCCCACGAGCAGAACGCCGGGTCGGCGACGAGAAAGAGCTCACCGCTCGGCCCATCCACGTCCAGGGCGCGGAGGCATGCGCGCGCCAAGTCGAGCACGTGCACGAAGCTCAGCTGGACGATCGGCGTCTTCCATGGACGCTCGCCGGACCGGAGCAGAGTGCGCAGGTGATCGGCGCCGCGCTGGTCCGCGCGGCCATACACGAAGGATGGGCGGAGGATGGTGATGGGGAGCCGACCGGTATAGCCCAAAGCCACCCGCTCGGCAGCGAGCTTGCTTTCCCCGTACACTGTTTGCGGCCTGCAAGGATCAGTCTCGACGAGGAGGCTCCCGTTATGCTTTGGTCCCATGGCCGCGAGCGAACTCACCAGCACAACTCGCCGCAGTCCGACACCCGACGCGAGACAGCCATCGAGCAACGCGGCGGTCCCTCCAACATTGGCGTCTCTCAGCTGCGACGCACGGCGAGCACCGAGAAGTGCGGCAAGATGGATCACGTAATCGGCCTCGGCCACTGCCGCGCGGTAGGTATCGGGTTGAGTGACGTCGCCGCGCACCCAGGTGAGCCCGTCGGTTGGCAATCCGGTCGTCTCCCGCCTCGTGAGAGCCAAGACGTGGTGCCCTTCGGCGAGCAGGGCTTCGACGACTCTTCGCCCAACAAACCCCGAGGCACCGGTAACAAAGACGCTGGTCATGGCTCCGCCCCTTCCGAATGGGTGCCGTTTCCAGCCGTTACTCGCCGGGCCCGTGCTACTTCAAGGGCTGACGGTCGAGCGCAACGCCAGACGGTGAACCGTACCGGACCCGCGCCGGGCGGGTACGCGATTGCGAGCCACGTTCCGCCGTGCGATTCGGCCACCACATACCAGGGCCCCTCACCCACTCGCCGATCTCGCACGCGTACCAACCACCCGTCGCCGTAGAGACCCGCGATCACGGTGCGTCTGGGATGCACGGCAAGGCCGGTGCCCATCGCCTTGAGCACGGCCTCTTTGACGGTCCATGTCACGGTCGGCACCTGCGCGTCGGCCACGCCGGCGGCGGCAACAAACGCGAGCTCACGCGCACAAGCCACTTCGTGTGCGAACGCTTCACCCCACCGGTGTGCCGGCTCGAGATCCGCCCCGAGCGGCACCCGTCCGACCGCGCCGAGCCCACACCCTCCGGCGTGCGCGATCGAGCAATGCACGGCAGAGCCCACGATCTTGGGTCGGCCCGCCGAGTCACGGATTACTTCGATTTCGGAGAACTCGCGTGGTCCGCCAGCTCGCCGGTAGGCCTGCTTGAGCGCGAGCCGGCCTGCAAACCAATGCCCCTGGCGCCTCACCGGCAGGCGGTCGTATTCGAGGTGTTCCCTGTCGGTGAGCCACTCGGATAGGAGCATCTCAGTCATGCAGGGCCGAGCCCGAATGAGCACAGCTTCAATAGACAAATCGCCAAGCATGCTGGAGTGGTCTCTCTGACTGAGGTCAGTTGGGCCTATCCGCAACAAGGGATCTCCTCGCAACGGGCGGGCTCTTCGATGCCCCGTGCTCTGACCTCGACAGTGACGGTCCGGTATCAAGTACCAGTCAAGCCAGCGCCAAGGCCGCTCAAACGAGGCCTTCTATCGGCTCAGGCGGGTTCGCGGATGGAGGGGCGTCAGGAAGGCGGCGTCAGACCAGCGGCGGGCTCGCCCGAGACAGGGGCGAAGAAGTCACTATTGCGCCCTCTTACCACTGGGGAGAGGAAGCCATTGTGAATTGTAGGGGAAAACTTCTTCAGAAATGAATGGATTAGGGTTCTCCCTAATCCCGACGAAGGAATTCAGGTTCTTGCATGGGAGGCGTTGGCGGGTCGGGAAGGCGGGAAGGCGGTCGGTCGGAAAGTCGGAAAGTCGGTCGGAGGGTCGACCTCCTTACTCCTTAGATCTCGCTTCCCGTCTTCCCGTCTTTCCGCCTTCCCGCTTCAATCACCGTCCCCGCATGAATCTCAACCGTATCCCGCGGCTCCATCGCGTATCCGCCCGCCGTCATCGTCGCGACCGGGACGCCCGCTGTGCCCAAGACATCCAGCACTAGCCGGTCGCGGCGGCGGAGACCATCGAGCGTCAGCCCTAGTCCGCCCAGCTGGTCGAGTTCATACGGGTCGGCGCCGGCCAGGTAATACGCCAGGTCGGGCCCGTGGCGGGCGACGATCTCAGGCAGGTGCTCTTCGAGAAGGTCCAAGTATTCCTGGTCCTGGATCCGGTCGGGCAGCCCCAGGTCCAAGTCGCTGGGCGGCTTCAGGGCCGGGTAGTTGTTCTGCTGATGCATCGAGAAGGTGAAGACCGTGGGATCATCGGCAAAGATCGCCGCGGTGCCGTTTCCGTGGTGGACGTCGAGGTCGATCACCATGGCCCGCTCGATTGCCTGGTCGCGCTGCAACACTCGGATGGCGATGGCGACATCATTGATCAGGCAGAACCCTTCGCCATGATCGGCATAGGCATGATGGAACCCGCCACCCAGGTGCGCCGCCACCCTATGCTCCAGCGCTTTCCTTCCCGTCAACGTCGACCCGCCGGCGCAGAGCCACATGGCCTCCCTGAGCTCCGCCGAGTATGGCACCTCGAGCAGCATCTCCTCGGCGTCCGACAGCCAACCTGCCTTGATCTTCTGGAGCCACTCTGGCGTGTGCACCAACGCCACGTCGGCGTCGGCCGCGGGCTCGGGGGTGAGGATGTCGGCTTCCTCAATAGTGCCGTCCTCGATCAGCCGCTCGCGGACCAGCCGGAACTTGGCGGTGACGAATACGTGGGCGCCGATGTTGACTTCGTAGAGCGGATGGTGGACAACGGGGAGGGACATAGGCTGGCTATTGGCTATTGGCTATTGGCTATTGGCTATTGGCTATTGGCTTCGCAGGGGTAACGGATTGAATCCGTATGTAAAGGATTATGCCTGCGTTGGATTCGCCCAGCCGCCAGAGGTGATCATTGCTAGCCTTCCGATCCCCTCAACTGCAATCACAATGGGCGCATTCCACAAGCTCAGGGTGTGGCGTGAGGCCCATGGCCTCGCCCTCCTGACTTACAGAACCACCGCTGTCTATCCCAAGGCCGAAATGTACGGCCTTACCTCCCAGATGAGACGAGCTGCCGTCTCTGTCATGAGCAACATCGCAGAAGGATGCGGCAGAAATGGCGATCGGGAACTAGCCCGGTTCCTGAGTATCGCACTCGGCTCACTTACCGAACTAGAGTCCCTGACACTGCTCTCGCAGAGCCTGGACATGTGCGACAAGGCCGCCTGCACGGAAATGATCAACGTAATTCGGCCACTCAGTAAGATGCTTGCAAGGCTGCGAGGATCTCTTCAGACCAATAGCTAATAGCCAATAGCTCTTAACCCTTCACCCCAGCTTCCTTGCGCACCCCCAACGCCATGGCGAGGGGAATCACCGCAATCAGCATCGGCCAGTAGATTGAAGTCGGAATATCGAACTCCCGCACGAACGCCCAATCGACAAAGCCTATGAGCGACGGCACCAGCCCGATCGCGAGTCCGATCAGGACTATGCTCATGCCCGATCGCGCGAGCTCCGCGCGCGGAGTGGTGACCCAGGTGTGCGCCACGGCCACGAGGGCCAGGATCAAGTAGGTGAGCAACAACAGATAGCCCGGGCCGCCGTAGGTGTGGTAGAGCGCCGGGTGGGTGACCAGCTCCAGCACCAGGAGCGGCAGGAACAGGACCCACAAGCCGTAGATAATCCGCGTGGTCATCGTGCTCGCGCCGGGGCGCTTCGTGATCGGATATGTAAGGAAATAGCGGAGCAGGAATGCGGCCCATAGAATCAGCGCGGCGAAGGAGATGTGACCCACCACCCCGTTCAGCCGGCCCAGGCTGGGCCCCATGCCGAGCATGCCGATGCCCGCGGCCATGCCAATCGCGGCGAGTTTCTCGGCATGAACGGTCCCGACCGTGAACAGCGCCCACACGCCCGACCAGAGAAACGCGAGCCCCACCAGTGCCGCACCCAGCCGGAGCATGATGACGCTTCTGGGCGTCGGGCCGTAGGTCACGTGGAGCGTTACCAGTTCCCCACCCCGGTCTACCACGAACCGCTGCGCCTGCCCCACCCGCGGTGCGAGTGCCCGCGGCCAGCGCGACTGCATGCCCAGCCCCTCGACCGGGATGCTCTCGACCGTGACCACCCGGTCGCCGGGGCGGAATCCGGCCGAGTCGGCAAGCCCACCCGGAATGACGCCCTGCACCACGTAGTCGGGGCCGTAGAACGCGTCGCTGTATCCCTGACTCCGATTCACGATGAAGCCGGCGAGGGCCCACAGGGTGATGAGGACGGCAGTGAGTAGGACGGTGGGACGGTGTGATAGTAGGGAGGGCATGGTGCTGAAAAGCTATCAGTCGATGAGGCGTTGAGAAAGTAGTGAGTAGGGAGTGGGGAGTGGGATTGTCGGACATTGCATCCGATGTCATCCCGAGCAGAGCGAGGGATCTTCTCAATCAACGAGATCCCTCGGGTGCTTCGCACCCTCGGGATGACAGTCCCGTGGCTATCCTGTCCTCCTTACTCCTCACTCCTTACTCCTTACTCCTTACTCCTTACTCCTCACTCCTCACTCTTTGCTCCTCGCTATCTACTCCTCGCCTCCTACTCCCTACTCCCTACTCCCTACTCCCCTACATCCCTACCACCCACCAATCCAAAGCCACCCCCACCACCCAGTGGATGACCGCGACGTACCAGATGGAGCCGACCCGGAGATCGATCGCGCCGAACACGAGGCCGGCGGGAATGGCCGACAGGGTCTCTTCCATGGGCCGGCCGAAGTGGGCCAGGACCGAGAGGGCTGTTTGGATCGCATTGGCCGTGGCGCCACCCACATGCTTCCGGAGGCCGAACAGGATGACCCCGCGGAACAGCACCTCCCACCCGAAGAAGTACGGCGCCTGCCGGAGGGCGTGCGGGATGAACCGGGCCGGCTCCGCCGTCAGCGTGGGGTCGAGCGGGTAGACCGCACGAAGCTCGGGCGACGGGGCGCTGATCCAGCCGGCCAGGACCGCGAGCGGGATGCCGACCGCGAGCCATACCAAACCCAGCCGCCAGCGGCCGAGTCCTAACCCCAAGTCTTTGAAACTCGAGCGGGTGAGCCAGCGCGCTGCCAACACGGGGATCAGACCGAGCAAGACGCCGGAGACGATGAAGTGCGCAGTTGGTTGGAGCGGCGGTCTCGAGAGGGAGGTCCAGCCGCGCTCGGGCGAGAACACGCCCACCACGTCGGCCCGCGCCAGATAATAGAAGACGAACAACACCAATGTCGCGACCAAGAGCAGCCAGAAGGGCTCCTGGCGACCCGAGAGCTGAGGCATGGGTTTCATGCGGCCAACTCCTGTTCTCGAATCGCGCCGAGCCAGGCGAGCGTCTGGGCGATGCCGGCCCGGAGCGGGCGCGGAGCGTAGCCCAGTTCCCTCGTGGTCGGTGTGATGTCGACGCCCTGGTCCTCGAGATAGACCCGCACCCAGTCGGCGGTGATCACGACCTGCCCGCCAAGCCGGCCCCAGAACTCGGACAGATGCCCAACGCCGATCGCGGCCCTGGGCGGCACCGCCACCATGCGGTGCCTGACCCCACTCAACTCGGCCACCAACTCGAACAAGTCGCGGATCGAGGCGTTCTCGCCACCCAACACGTAGTGGGCACCGGATCGTCCCCAATGAGCGGCGAGGATCATCCCGCGGGCCACGTCTTCCACGTGGGCGTAGTTGCCCGGCACGTCGCCGTCGGCCACGCGTAGCCGGAACCGGCCCGCCAGGTAGAGCGCGATCATCTTGGTCGCGCCGTTCGCGTCGGTGAGCGGGCCCGGGCCGTAGACCCGAGTGGGATGGACGATCACGGCGTCGCCGCCGCTCGCTATATAGGACAGCACCAGCCGCTCGCCCATGAGCTTGGTGTGTTCGTACTCGGTGGGCTTCCGGATTCCATCCGGGAGCCAGGTCCGTCTGAGCTCCGGCAACGTGAGCACAGTCGACACGTGAACGATCCGGTCGGCCCCTGCCCGGCTCGCGAGCTCGAGCAGCAACTCGGTCCCCGTCACGTTTACGTCCCAGAACTCCCGTGGATTCCTGCTCCAGGCGCGGGCACAGCCGGCCAGGTGGAACACGGTCCCGACGCCGTCCATCGCGCGTACCATGGCGTCGCGGTCGATGATGTCGCCCCGCACCGCCTCGACCAGCGAGCCGTGCTCGCGGATCAACGCGTCGGGGTGGCGGCAGATGATCCGAACCCGCTCGCCCGCATCTACCAATTGGCGCACCAGCTGCCGGCCGATGAAGCCGGAGGCGCCGGTCACCAGCGTCTTGGCTCTCATGATCCACCTCCGGTGCTGAGCTCCGCCTCGGGATCGAGCCGCGGGAAGACCGGTAGCGGCAAGCGCTCGACTGATGCCCCACTGAACACACCCCTCAAGAGCGGCACCGCCACGACCTGCAACGCCGTGGCCCACACCAACCCGCCCAGAGCATCGATGGCGTAGTGGTTCTGGGTGTACACCGTGGCGAAGCAGACGCCCACGGTCTCGGCGATGATGAGCCAGGCCCACCGGCGCGGCAGCCAGCGCCACGCCAGGTAGGCGATGGTGACCGAGCCCGCGACATGCGAACTCGGGAACGCGGTACCGAGCGAGTCGCCCGAGTTGTGCGCGGCCTGGACCAGCTGATACCAGAAGCCCTCGGTCAGGCCGCCCTGGTAATGCGGTAAGAGCGCCGCCGGACCGTCCACCGGGAACCACAGGTAGAGCGCGTAGCAGCCGAGGTAGGTCACGGCCAACCGGAAGGTCATGTCGCGCATGGCCGTATGCTGCCCCATGAGCCCCACCGCTATCACGGGGATGAAGATCAAGGGGTAGTAGGCGTAGTAGATGAAGTGCATGACCTCGCTCAGCCACACGTCGGGCATCCGGGGCATCCAGGTCAGGTTGAAGTGCTGGCCGAATACCCGGAGGTCCCACGCGGTCACGGTCTGATCATGGACCCCCACATGGTAGAGCTCGCGCAAGTAGCCGAGCTCGGTCCAGAAGGCGAGGATGAAGAGCAATGGGTAGATCTCCCTCAGGATCGCCACGGGACGTGCCAGGTCGCGCGGCGCTCTATTCAGGAAGAGCGGCAGCGCCGCGGCCGCGACGTGCGCGGCGAAGATCGCCGGCGCGTAACCGGCCTTCGCCACCACGGTCAGCCAGACCGCGGCGAGGAACACGTTGTAGCCCGATACGACCGCATCGACGGGACGGGTTTGGTGTGTCATAGCCACCGTTCCTCCTCATACCAGCGGGCGGTTTCTTCGGTGCCCCGCACGACCGGATAGGCTGGTACAAAGCCCAGCTCCCGCTCGGCGGGCGACACGTCGCACACCCAGCGCTGCTGGGTCAGCTCACGCACCCGCTCGCGATTGAGAATCGCCGCGGCGTGCCGGACCTTGGCACAGCCCTCAGCCGCAACTGCAATGAGGCGAGCCACACCGACCGGCACACTCACCAGCCGGGGCTCGCGATGAAGAGCCTGCCCTATCGCAGCCGCGACCGAACGCCAGGTGACCAGCTCGGGATGCGCCAAGCAGTAGGTGCGGCCCACCGCACCTGGCGTGTCCGCGGCCTCGAGAAGCCCCTGGACCGCGTCGCGCACATAGAGCATCGAGACCTCACGGTCCCAGCCACCGACGGTCAGGGCCACGCCATGCTTGATCATCCGGAACAGCGTGAGCACTCCCTTCTCACGTGGGCCGTACACCGACGTGAAGCGCAGAATCGTCGCGGGCACGCGGTCCTGATAGGCGTGCACCAGCACCTCGGCCAGCAGCTTGGAATGGCCGTAGTGAGACAGCGGCATCGGTACCGTGTCGGGCGACAAGAGTTCGCCGTTTCGGCAGGGGCCGGCCGCGGCCAGGGACGAGAGGAACACGACCCTGGGTGCCCCGCCGTTGTGTGCCGCGGCGGCCTTCAGGACCCGCGCCGTGCCCTCGGTGTTGATCAGGTAGTACTCGTGCGGCGTCCGGGCCTCGGTGAGTGCGGCCAGGTGGAACACCACGTCGGCACCATCACAGGCTTCGCGGAGCGCTGCGACATCCCCGAGTCCGATATCTCGATACTCGATCGGCAAGTCCCGGAGCCAGCGGTTGGGCGCGCCGGGCCGCTCGATGCAGACGACGTCGTCGCCGCGGGCGACCAGCGCCTCGATCAGGTGGCTCCCGATGAAGCCTCCGCCTCCAGTAACGATTGCACGCATAACGCCTCCTCGTTGCTTCCTGTCCCAGAGTTACCCACCGGGAGTCAAGCGGGGCTCAAGTGCCTTGCCATGGGCCAGCGACCAGTCGCGCATGTGCTCGATGGCCTCGACCACCGCGCCGGGACGCTCCTCGTGGATGTGATGGCCGGCGCCACCGACCGTGTCGACTTGAAAGGCGTGAAGCGTGCGGTGGAAGAGCGCGATCTCGCCGGCGGAGACCCCGCCTTCGTGCGGTGCCGTTCCCCTGAGCAGGAAGACGGGAGCCGGGATATCAGCCAGATGATCCCGGAGGCGCTCCGGCTCGCGGGCCTTCCCCATCTGGATGTAGGCCAGGAGGGTTCCGTCCAGGTCGGCCGCGGTGCCGGCGGTGTAGCCGGCGACCACCTCGTCGGTCACCCAGCTCGGATCGCCCGACGTTTCGATGAAGCCCTTCCGCATTTCCTTTCGGACGCGCTTGACGCCGCCGGCCCACTTGATGAACGACACGAACCGAAGCGCCTTCTTGAAACCGGGTGTGGCGGCTTCCTCGGCGGGGCCGCCCTCGATTGAGAGCAGCGCTCCCACCGCGCTGGGCCGGCGATACGCCAGGCGCAGTGCGATCGATGCGCCGAGCGAGTGGGCAACGACCAACGCGTCGGAGATACCGAGCGTGTCGAGCACTGCGGCGACGCGATCGGCCTGGGCGGTGAGGGAGTAGTCGGCCTTCTCGGGGCGCGACGAGTGACCGAAGCCGAGCGGCTCGATGACGATCGCCTGATACTCGTCCGATGGAAGGAGCGCGATCACTTTGCGAAAGGCGTAGGCCGAGCCGGCCAGCCCCGGTATGAACACGACCGGCCGACCATGGCCCACCACCATGACATGGAGCGACTCGGCCCGGGCGACGGTGACGTACCTACTCAGGGCGGAGTCGGGCGACGCCGAGGCACTGAGAGCGAGCATGAGGGCGAGCCACATGACGTGATCCTCCGTGAGGGTCCACCGCCACGTTCGCCGCGCGGGGTCAAGTCACGATCAAGCCGCGCGAGGCTCGGTGTCCCCGCGCGGCTTGGTTACGCCGTCTCCGAGTGTGGTCACTTCACTACGGCGTGCATTGCACCTCCATGTCGTACCCGGTGGACGACCCCGGCCCGACCTTGAGCACCACCTTCATTCTGCCGCGGAATGGGCCCGACGGCGGCACCTCGATCTGCAGCACCACGCTCGACACCGAGGACAGGTGGTCGTTCAGGCGGGCATGGTCGTTCTGGTTGATCACGGCCGTGTACGTCTCTGCCAGCGGCGTCGGTGGGCTGGTGCTGGGATCCACCGGCGTCAGGTCGAGCTGCCCGTGGGCGCGGAACATGGTCAGGTAGTTCCCGCCTTGGGTCACGATGGTCCGTTGGGTAAGTTCGATCGGACCGGTCACATACAGGTACTGGAACGCGTCACCCGAGCAGAACGGCTTCGGAATCACCTGATCGAACTGGATGGTGTATTCCTGGGTCGTGACGCCGGGCGTCGGCGTGCTTTGGCCGGTCACGAATAGGACGGTGGCCTGCCCATCGGTCAGGATCGGCACGGGATCGGTGGTACTCGGCGGGCCACCGACCAGCGCCTTCAGCTCGTCCGGCAATCCGTTGTAAATCATGGCCGGAATCTCACGCCACGGCGCCGGGTTGATGGGCGGCGTCAACGTGAGCGGCCCACCCGGATCGAGCAGGCCCGACCGCAGAAAGTCGATGACCACCAGCTGCTCGGCCAACTCCCAGTGGATGACCTGGTGCTCGTGTGTGCCGGGAATCAGCAGTTCGAAGTGCGCGTTCGCGACCGTGATGCTCCCCATGTCGAACAACCGAACGTGGAATCGCAGTGGATCATAGGCACCGCACTCGAGCTGTACCGCGCTGCCTTCCCACCCATGCGGCTCGGCGTAGGCGCCCTGCATCGTGCCGCCCAAGGCATCGGTCCAAGTGCAGTTGAATGGGAACGCGTCCGGAAGACCGAACATGGTCCGGTTCCCGTCGAGTCCCATCAGGGCCGAACGCAGTTGCTGTGGATTCGCCTGGCCGCTGAAGATCAGGTTCACCGGGTCGTCCGGCGTCGCGAGGTTCGAGCTGGTGAACGGCCAGAAGGTGAGCGACTCTCCGCCCACGTCGACCGTCACCAGCGGCGCAGGCGCCTGCGCATCGTTGGTTTTCGCCGAGAGTTCGGACACGGGGCCGACCGGATCCGACCCATCGTTGCAGCCAACGATGAGGACCAGGGAAAGTGCGGCTGCGACAATGCCCCCAGTCATGCGGCATGACAACATGATGACCTCCTGGTGAGGGAAGAGCCTCGATCTCTCTCTAGGAGGCCGAGGCTCTGGGATGCTAGGACCAGGGGGTCAAGCGGGGGTCAAGCGGGGGGCTATTGGCTATTGGCTGAATAAGGGAGTAGGGAGTGGGGAGTAGGGAGTAGGATTTTGTGCTCGATATCATCCCGAGCGTAGCGAGGGATTTCCTCAGCCGTTCTTCTCGCCCTCCGGCCGCGAGTCCGCGGCTTAAGCCGCGGCTCCGCTACTGTCGCTAAAGCGACGTACTGCTTTCTTCCTCCCAACTTTCCGTCTTTCCGCCTTGTCGCCTTCCCGGCATGCGTTAAAGAGATCCCTCGGGCGCTTCGCACCCTCGGGATGACACTCCGGGGTAACCCGGCCCTCCTTACTCCTTACTCCTTACTCCTTACTCCCTACTCCTTACTCCTCACTCCCTTCACAGCATCCATCACCCGCTCCCGCCCTCCCGCCGTAATCATGTCGCGAGCCACCACCTCACGCATGATCCGGGCGACGAACACGTAGCCGCGCGATTCGAAGCTGAGCCAGCGCTGCCACTCGAGCTGATCGAGTGCCGCGTTTACCTGCTCCTCGGGGAAGCCGGTGGCGGTGGCCAGCATTTCGGGCGACGGGCGCTCGTCGAGGATAGCGGCTGCGGCCAAGACCTGCTGCGCGTCCGCACTCAGGCGATTGAAGCCGATTCGGATCGCGGCGACGATGGTGTCGGGCAGGCCGCCGGGTGCGGTCTCGGACAGAGTGTGAAGCGGCGCGGGCCAGGCACCGGCCTGGGAATCGAGATCGAACCCGGAGGCGATGGCGTGGAGCAGCTCGACCGCGAGGAGCGGGTAGCCCGCGGAGTCGGCCACTAGGCGGCGCGCGAGGCGCGCGGTTTCCTGCTCGGCGTAACTCGGGATGGCCCAGTGTGCCAGTTGCGCGAGTGCTTTCTCCGAAAGCGCGCCGAGGGTGAGGCACACGCCCGGCACGTCGCGCCCGAGTCGGGAGCGGAGGTCGTCCAGCTCGTCACGGCCCTCACGGGTATTCGCGGTCAGGATGAGAAGCAGCGGCGTCGCGGCCAGGTCACGCAGCAAGGCAAGTACGGCGGAGAAGCTATCGTGATCCAGCCAGTGGGCGTTGTCGATCATGACCACGACCGGTTGTTCCACGAGCGCCGCCTGGAACACTTCGCCAATGGCCTGCCCGACCGGCTCGGGCGCGATGCCCTTCACCGCCTGGGCGTACTGGTCCTGCCACTCAGCGAGGTGCTGGGTGAAGCTCGCCAACGCGGCCGGCGGCGAGCCCGCGACACCCGCGATGTCGAGCAACCCGCCGCGCGCCAGACCGTACACACCGCTCCACTCGCGCGACCGATCGGCCTCGACCGCCCGCAGTGCCACCACGGCGGCACCATCCAGCCGCGCTCGATCGAGCAGCTCGTCGGCCAGCCTGGTCTTCCCGGTGCCCGAGTCCCCCAGAATCACCACGGCATGTGCCTCGCCGCGTGCGGCACATGCGTCCCAAGCCCCGACGATCGATCCCAACTCCTGTTCCCGTCCCACGAGCGGCGCGCGGCGGCTCTCAGCCAGATTCTTCGCCGCGTCGGACCGCGTGGCCGACGATGCGAGACCCAGCGACCGATCCTGCCGAATCCGTTCGGCGAGCTGAGCGGTGGCCTGTTCGGGCTTGGACTCGAGTTCCTGCACCAGCCGGTTGGCCAACGCGTCGTAGCGCTCCAACGCGGTTGCCCGATTGCCCGACAGCGAGAGACAGCGCATCACCGCCCGAAGCGCCGTCTCCGACCACGGGTCGAGCACAGTGGCCCGCTCGGCGCGCTGAGTCGCGTCGCTCACGTGACCGCCAGCCAAGAGTTCGTCGGTGTACTCCGCCAAGACCTCGACGCCGCGGCGGCGCCAGGTGCCACGTTCCGCCGTGAGCCAGTCTTCGAATTCGGACGCGTCGTCAATTCCGAATCCTTCGAGGAAATTCCCGCCGACCATGTCGCCCGCACGCACAGTGTCACCCGCTGCTGCAGCTTGCTCGAATTGATCGACATCGAGCTCGACCGCATCGTCCGCCAACTCGACCGTATCACTCTCGGTCGTGATGTTCTTCTCGCCGATGATCTGACGCAGCGCGCGCAGCGCTTCGTTCAATGAGTGGCGTGCGGCCTTCTCGTCCTTATCGGCCCAGAGCAGACCGATCAGGTGCTGGCGGCTCCGCCGGCGATGCGGCGAACGGGCCAGGTAGATGAGCAACGCCAGGTTCTTCCGCCACAGGAGCTCGGCGGGGGCCGGCTGGCCGTCGACCCGCACCTCGACCGGGCCCAGCGTCCGGCAGGTGATCATGTGGGACACTCCCGAGCAAGCTCCGCCGCATGGTCGCGGAGCGGCGCCACCTGGGGCTCCGGGTTGGTCCAGATCTCGAGTAGGCGCCGCACCATTTGGCAGGCCCGCTCCCCGTTTCCCAGTTGACGCAGCACCCGGCTCCGGTCGAGCCGCGCGTAGGTGCCGACCGCCCAGTCGATTTCGGCCGCTTGCGCCTCACCCGCGAGCCATCCGGCGAAGTCCGAGTTTTCGTACCAGAGCCACTCCTTTTCCGCCTCCTCGAGTCGACCGACCTGTTCGTACCAGAGGGCACGATGGCGATGGAGCACGGCGCGGGCGAACGGATCGGCCATTCGGTCGGCGGAATCGGAGGCGAACAGTGGTTGCGACAATTCCAGAGCACCCGCGTGATCTCCCGTCAACGCGTGACGCATGGCTTCCAGGAAGGTGACCAGTCGCAGTGATGCCGCGTTCCGACCAGCATGCTGTCCGGCTCGGGCGTGCCAGGCGCCGAGCCTCGCCGCATCGTTCCTGGTGTATGCGTCGATTCCCAGTGCCCATGCCGCCCGGACGCCGCGATGCCCATCCAAGGCCAGCGCTTCCAGTACTTGGCGACCTTTGACCGCCTCCACTTCAGGTAGGGTGCCGGCGCCGAGCGCCAGCAGCAGCACGCGCCACTCATGAGCTTGGAGGCGGGCCTCGTCGGTGGGCGACAGGCTGAGCGCGGAATCGAGATGCGCGAGGCCGGCGCCAGGACGTCCCAGGGCGATCGACGCCAGCCCCTGGCCGGTATGACCACTGGCGTGTTGAAGCGGCGGGGCACCGGGAACATCGGCCAACCACTTCCCGAGCTGGAGTTGGGCGTTCGGGATATCGAACGACAGTCCCATGCGCACGACCCGTGATACATCGGCAACGAAACTCGTTTCAGAATTTGCCAGGAGCGTTGGCTCCAGGGCCGCTGCCGAGTCGGGAGCAAAGCGGTAGAGATAGGCGAGCCCCAGCTGTCGCCCGACGTCGAGCTCTCCGCCCGGCTGCGTGCCGATCGAGTCACGTTGCGCCACGACCCGCGCGGCTTCGTCCCGGCGGCCGAGGCGGATGTACGCCCATGCAACCTGATTGAGCACCGGCCCGAAGCGCGGATTCAATGCTCGCGCCGCTTCCATCGTGTTGAGGGCGTGTTCCAGCTGCAATCCCGAGAGCGGGCCGCGATGAAACAGCTCGTTCCCGTACACGAACTTGGCGTAGAAGTCGTGCGGATAGAGCGAGTCGGCCCGGGCGTAGATTGCCCTCCGTCGCGCCAGATCGGGCTCCAACTGGGCCGTGATCAGGAGCGTGTCCAGGGGGCCAAAGTCGGCTTTGTGCGCCGTGTACACCTGGGCCAAGTCGATGTCGGTTGGGATCCGCTGCCACCGCCGCGTGTCGGCCAGGCGCCAGGCGGCCTGGGCGAAGGTCGAATCGATGGCCAGCGCTGCCTCGAAGTGATTCCCTGCCACCGCCCACGCATCGCGTCCGAAGGCAATCTGCCCATTGAGGAATTGGCTGATGGCCCGGAAGTCCTTGGTCGCAAGGCTCGGGATCTCACGATACAACGACACCCAGAGAGGAAAGACCCGCCGCACCAGGTCCAATCCAATCGAGTCCGGGAGCACAGCCCACGCGGTTTCCTTGGCGCGGTGCGGCGGCAGCATGGTGCGATTGCCGTCGACATCGAGGACGTACATCTCGACCACCAGCTCGTCGCCCTGGCGGATGAGTTGCCCTTCGGTTCGGTTGCGTGCCCGGGTCGAGTCACGCTGGGCCAACTCGATTTGCGGCAGGCCCCGGAGCTTGAAGTGGAGCGCCTCAGCGAACTCCAGCCCAAGGTTCGGGTCGACGCCTCCAGCAACGGCCAGCGGTGGAATCGCGAGATCCGGCAACGCGGCGGCCGGAGCGCCACCACAGCGCGGCCACCATTGGAATAGCCGGCAGAGTGGCGCCGGAGGAACCAACAGGAGCAACGCGGCGACCGCGATCAGGGCCAGCACTCCGGCGGGCCGAAGGATCGAGCGGTGCCGGATCCGGTCGAGCGCCTTCCGGAATTCAATCGCGTCGGCCCAGCGGCTATCGGGTGACCGCGCGAGCGCGCGTTTGAGCAACGTGGCGACGCGGAGCGGAACGCCTCGCCAATCGGCATCGGCCGCGGGGACGTCTCGATTCCATCGCCGGCCGGAGCAGGCCTCGTAGAGCACCATGCCCAGCGAGTAGAGATCGCTCCGGGGCGACACCTCGCCGGTCGATTGTTCCGGCGCCATGTAGGCCGGGGTGCCCACAAAATGACCCGCTTTGGTCAGCGTGGTATCGCTCGACGTGCGGGCGATGCCGAAATCGCCGAGCAAGGCGCGGTCCTTCATCAGGAAGATGTTGGCGGGCTTGACGTCGCGGTGCACCGTGCCGAGTTGATGGACCGCCTCGAGCGCACTCAGGAGCTGGACACCGAGCGACGCGACATCGGGAACCGACAACGGACCGCGCTCGAGCCTCGCGGCGAGCGACTCGCCCTCGATCAGGTCCATCACGTAATAGTGGAGACCCGCCACTACGCCGGCTTGATGGATGGCGATGATATTGGGGTGGCTCAGGGTGGCGAGGAGCCGGGCCTCGCGGAGAAACCGTTCCGCGGCCACGGCGGTCGCCATCTCCGGCCGCAGGACCTTGATGGCCACCCGGCGGTCGAGGGTGGGATCATGGGCGACAAATACGATCCCCATTCCCCCGGATGCGAGTTCGCTTTCGACCTCGTAGTGGGGTCGGAGCGCCACGCGCACCCGTTCCAGCAGCAGGCTCATTTTTGCGCCTCGCTGGAATGGTGCGGCTTCCCGGGAAGAAGGTCAAGCGGGAATCAGCGGTTCGGCGGTTCGGCGGTTCGGCGGTTCGGCGGTTCGGCGGTTCGGCGGTTCGAAGGTCGCTCACTGCAACGTCACGCGCCACATGCTGTCATCCCGAGCGCAGCGAGGGATCTCCTCGGCTGCTACACGAACGCGGCCTTGGTCCGCGACTCTCCGGGCATGCGTTCATGAGATCCCTCGGGCGCTTCGCACCCTCGGGATGACAATCCGGAGGTTATCAGCCTCCTCACTCCTCCACTCACCACTCCTTACTCCTTACTCCTCACTCCTATCCCTTGACCCCCCCTTGACCCCCGCCGGCCACCGTTCCCTTGGAACCTGAACCGGGGGAACCACCATGCGTGCCAAACAAATCCTGTCCCTGATCGTGATGGCCTCGTATCTGGCCGGCTGCACCACCTGGCGGGTTCAGCCCGTCACGCCGAAGCAGCTGGTAGAGACCAAGCGGCCCGCCAAGGTGCGGGTGCTCACCACCCAGGATCAGCAGCTGGTGTTCCATCAGCCATTCGTCCGCGACGATTCCCTCATGGGATACGTCGAGGGCGAGGCGACCCGAATCCCGCTCGACCAGATCGTGCGGGTGGAAAAGCGGCAAACCGACGGGACCAAGACCGCCCTGGTCGGCCTGTGGATTGCGGCACTTGTTGTGGGGGGTGTGATCGTGGTCCACAACTCCGACTATATGGGCGGCAGTGCTACCTGGTGAAACCAGGGTCAATAGGCACTCGCGTACGGAGGCCGGAGGGATTGTTCCATAACGCGTGGAACCGGCAGTTGCTCAATCTGCCCGCAGCTCCGGAGGCCCGGCCGGGCAACTGGCCGTCAGTGATATCGCAGGCGGCATGAGCTGGGGAGTGAGGAGTAAATAGTAAGGAGTAAGGAGTAAGTAAGGAAAGCCAGAAATGACTCCCGACTCCCTACTCCCCACTCCCTACTCCCTACTCCTCACTCCTCACTCCGTCGGCGCCACCTCGTCCACATACGACCGATCCACGTAGCCCTCGGTCCGGCCATCGACGATGACGCGGTACCATCCGTCCGCCAGCGAGTCGACCAGCACCCGCTCGCCGGGGCGGAGGGTACGTACGGTAGCCGCAATACCGCTCCGTCCTTCACGCAGGTTGACCCAGGTCCTGGCATACCGTTCGAGTGGCGTGCCCGCGGGAAGTGCCGCGGCAGGTGGGGTGACCGAGGGGAGGCTGTCTCGCGCGGCAGCGGCGGGGAACGGCTCTGGCGTGGACGCGACGGCTGGTACGGCGTCACGCCGAACCGGTGGCGGGGTTTCGGGAGTGGTGTCGATCGCTTGAACCCGGGGTTGGGTTACCGACCGCGATGGAGTGCTTGGTGCCGTATCGACCCGCCGGGCCGGCGGCGGCGCGGGCGGCTCGCGCGCGGGAGCCGTCTCGGGTGTCACAACCGCTTGCGTCTCTTGGGCCGGTGCCTGGGTCGCGCTCGCCGAATCGTCGGGGGTGGGACCGGGCTCGAGCCCCTCGCCACTGGCAGCCGCCGTTACTGGCGCAGTCGCGGCGCTCGAGCGGTCGCGACCCGGTAGGTGCAGTACGATCAGCGCGCCCACCGCAATCAGGGCGACCACGACCATCAGCACCCGCACCGGCGTGCCCAGCTCCGGGCCCGGAAATGGCCTGCCGACGAATGCCGGGCGTGAAGATGAGCCCGCATGCAGGGCATCGGGACGCGGAGCTCTCGGCTCGCTGGCCACAGGACGGACAGTCGAGAAAGGCCATGATGAGTCTGAATATCGATTCGCCGGTTGGCCTGGGGCAACGGGTGGGTTGCGGGAGGAGTTCAGACTACTGGTGAGGGCTATTGGCTATTGGCTGGCCCGCGCAGAGACTAATAGCGAATAGCCAATGACAAATAGCCTCTTCCCCTCCCTTCATGCCTTTCCCCCTCGTCCCAACCACCCTCTCACCTTGTGCTTTACCCCCTCGAACGGAATCCGATCGATCGGGTCGGCGTCCTTCTCTTTGATCTTGATGTCGGCCACGAACGAATCGCCGTGGAACCAGATGTTGATCACCGGCGCCACGCTGCGTTTGGCTCGGCTCCGGCTGTGCTTGACCGAGCTCATCACACCATGAACTTCGTGTTCGATCTTGACGTCGAGCGGCACGGTGATCTTGATCTCGGCAATATAGGCTGAAATCTCGAGGTCCACGTCTTCAGTCAGGAATTTCGCCTCCCGGAAGTCCAGCTGCAGGCTCCCGAAGATTGCGAGGCATTTAATGGTCGGCGGAACGGTCCACGGCCCGGCCCGCTGCGCCGACCCGAACACGGCAGTGATCCGGAGCGGCTCGTCCGAGACGGCCAGGGCATCGGCCGATGTGTAGTCGGGATACGCCTCGAGTTCGTACTGCTCCCCGCGTGCCAGGACAGGCATGGGTTCGACGGGCGTGAGCCCCATCAAGTCGGCCACGATGGCCTCGATCATGGCGGCATTGGTGGCCTCTTGCACCAATCCAAACCGCGCCTCGAACGCCTCCACCGACAAGTCACCACGGGCCTGCGCCTGACACAAGAGCTCGATGGCCTGAGTGCGGGCGAGGGCGTGGGCGTTTGAGTGCATAGGGAATCTGGAAGTTATGAGAAGCTATTGGCTATTGGCTATTGGACCTGTGCAAATCGAGCTAATAGCTAATAGCTAATAGCCAATAGCAATCAGTCCTTAGCCATCCCGCCTGGCAACCTCACGGCGCCCTCACCACCAGATTCGACCGGTGCGCATAGCCGACCGGTTCCCCGCCGATCGAGACGCGGTACCAGCCTTGGTCGAGCGAATCGACCAGCACGGCATCACCGGGCTCGAGCACCCGAACGGTGGGGGCGTCCCGACCGCGGTCCCGGCGCACGTTGACCCAGGTACTGGCGTAGCGCCGCGACTGTTGGCCGGTGGGAGTGGCGGCGAGCGGCGGTAGAACCGGGGCCGGGGCCGCTACCGCCGGCGTGGTGTCGGCCACCGGACCCTGTGGCTGACTGTCTTGCCCGATCTGCCCGACGGCTGCCGTATCAGGGAGGGCGGTCTCGACCGGCTGCTGACGCTCGGTCGCAGGCGGCGGCGCGATCGCCACCCCCGACTCCACACCCGCGCTCGACGAGCCGCGCCAGCTCTGGAACGCCACCACCGCGGCGGCCAGGGCCACCAGGGCCAGGGCCACAACCAGCGCCGGCCGCACCATCCTGGCCCGGGGCGGCGGGATACTCAGCTTGAGCTGCTGCGGCGGGAACTGGTAACCGCAATGCGGGCATTGCGTCGCGATGCTCAGCATCGTCTTGCCGCATTCCGGGCAATCCATGTAGGCCATGATAGGTCGGAATATCGATTCGGCGGACGGCTCGGGGCAACAGGTGAGTTGCAGGGAAGGGATCGCTGAAGGGCTGCCTGCTATTAGCTATTGGCTACTTGAGGGAGTAGGGAGCAGGGAGTAGGGAGTCGGATTGCTCCTCACTCCTTACTCCTTACCCCCTACTGCCGAACTTCCCGCCTTCCCGTCTCTTTGTCAGGGCACCAACCGACATCCCTCCACTTTCTCGCCCTGCGCCCCGCAGATCACCCCGCGCAGGAAGTCGAACTGGACCTGATAGTACTCCATCAGGTTCTCGAGACCCTTGATCCCGTGGCCTTGGCCCTCAAATTCGACGTAGGTGACCGGCTTATCCAATTCCACGGCCTTGTCGTTGAATTGGCGGCTCTCGCTCACCCCCACGCGGTTGTCGTTCGAGCCGTGGGTCAGGAGGAGCGGTGCCTGAAGTAAGTCGACGTGGGCGAGTGGCGAGCGATCGAGCAGTTTGTCACGCTCAGTCTTGGGGTCGCCCGCCTCGAGGATAATCCAGTCGGGAATATTGGTGGCGTCGTAGAACGTCACGATGCTCGAGAATCCGGCGTGACTCAGGCCAAAACCGAATGGGTACGACTCGCCCCGACCGTTGGTTTCCGGCGGGAAGGTGAGTGCCCGCATAGTGGCGTAGCCGCCGTGCGACCCGCCGGCGACCCCGATCTGATTCGGCGCTAGGCCCAACTTCCGCTCCAGAAACCGTGCGCCATAGAAGAGATCGATGATCTCGTCGCCGCCCAGGTCGCGGTCGTTGAGCGCCATGAACTCCTTGCCGAACCCCGAGTTGCCGCGCACCGCAGGCGACAGCCAGCTGATCCCCGCCTCGCAGTAAATGTTCTGGCGGGTCGAGTAACTATTCCCTCCCCCGTAGAACGATGTGATCACCGCCAGACGCTCGGCTGGATTGGAGCGCGGTTGCTTCGGTGTCATGAGGTAGGAGTGCAGCTGGCGCGGGGCCCCGGTCTTGGGATCGATATCGAACGTGGGATACTCGATCCGCTCGACGTTGCACTGCTCGATCGCACGGGCGATGGGCTCCGGGAGCCGAATCTTGGGCTCGAGAGTCCAGACGGGTTTGCCCTTCTCGATCGCGATCCACATCTCCTCGGCGCGAAACGGTGATGCCGCCGAGGCCAGCGAGATGATGAAGTGGTTCTTGTCATCGAAGCCGATGACGCCGATGTTGGCGTTGAACGTCTTCTGGCCCAGGACCTTGCCCGTCTCCGGATCGATCACCTGCATCACATTCTCGTGTGGCCGGTCGAGCGTCTGCAGGATGAGTTTCCGTCCATCGATGTCCAACAGCGTATGCCAGGCCTGTTCCTCGACCGTTGAGACCTGCCGTGACGATTGTTGGGCGAGATCATAGACATAGAGATTGGCGTAACCGGTTTCATCGGACACGTAGTAGAACCGGTCATTGTCGAGCCACCCCTTCTCGTAGGAACCCAGCGCATAGCGCTCGATTCCGTCAGGCAGCAGCATCTCGAGCTTGGGTTCCGAGGCCGTGAGGTCCAGATAGGCCAGGTTGCCCTGCTTTCGGTGGCCATTCCGGTTGAGCTTGAGGACCACGCCGCTTCCGTCAGGCCGGAAGTTGACACTGGTCCACACCATGCGGTACTCGGCGCCTTCTTCGCACAGTACCTCGCGATTGAGACCGCTGGCAGGATCGAGCAGGGTCAGGCAATTGCGATATGGCTCGGTCGTGCCGTAGCGCGCGATGTAACCGATGGTCTTCTTGCCCTTCGAGAAGCCCCAGCCGTAGATGTAGGGCACCCAGGTCAGCCGCTCGAGCGATCCGTCCGCGAGCGACATCCGGTAGAGGTTGATCACCTCGTCGTTCTTCTCGTCGCCCAGCAGGATCATGTTGCCGCGAAGTGAGTCGTAGCGGGTGCCCCAGAAATTCCGGGTGGACCAATCGATGTCGTGAAGCCGCCGACCCGCCTCCGGATTCACTTGGCCCGACCCGCGCCCCACCGTGAGCGGCTGGACCATGAGGAAGTTGCCCTCGGGGGTGGTGTGGAAGTAGAACAGCCGGCCGGCCTCGAAATCCGCGTCCCAGCCACTGTAAGGAAAACCTTGGAAATACGGCTCGAGGTTGATGGTCCGGCCCAAAAGACTCACAGTGTACTTGGCCGCGTCCTGGGCCGGGAGTTGCGTGGGCGAGAGAATCCAGCCGACGAAGGCAATGAGGATCAGTCGTTTCAACATGGCGAGCACCTGGTTTTGGTGGCCCAAGACAGCGAGTATGGGAAACGCGAGCTCGACATCGAGCGCCGAGTCGACCTATTGTCTCCCATCGAGCATGAGAGTGTGATGAAGGATCTCTGAAGCCTTATCTTGCCCCCCGCGCCCACAGAGTCTATCGATTAGGTGCGTCGGTGGAGGACAAGTACCAATGGAGACCCGAGGCATGCTGAGGCGTTCATGACCCAATCCTCGACATCGGTGGCGATTGTGGGTGGCGGGCTGGCGGGGCTCTGTGCCGCACGCCGGCTCACGGACATGGGGGTGACGTGCTCCATCATCGAGGCGAGCGACAGGGTTGGAGGCAGGGTGGCCACCGATACAGTCGACGGATTCCTGCTCGACCGGGGCTTCCAGGTGTTCCTGACCTCCTATCCAGAGGCCCGCCAGGTCCTGGATTACGAAGGACTCGAGCTGCACGAATTTCTCTCCGGCAGCCTGGTCCGTTGGAGCAGCCGGATGTACCCCGTGGCCGATCCCTGGCGGCAGCCGCTCGAAGGGATGAAATCGCTGTTCACACCCGTCATGCGGCTCGGCGACGCGACGAAGCTCGCCCGGCTTCGCCAGGACGCGCTCGAGCGGAGCCGGGCAGGCGCCGCGGCCGAGCCGGACGAATCGACGCTGCGCTACCTCAGGCGCCTTGGCCTCTCGACGGAAGTGATCGAACGGTTCTTCCGGCCCTTCTTTAGCGGGGTATTCCTCGATCCGGAACTGGCGACATCGCGGTCGCTGTTCGACTTCGTGTTTGCCATGTTTGCGACCGGCCACGCGACGCTCCCCGCGGCTGGAATGGGTGCTATCCCAGAGCAACTTCATGCCGGCCTCCCGCCCGACACGGTTCGCACCGGCTCGCGGGTGCGCAGTGTGCGCCCGGGCATCGTGGAGTTGGCGTCGGGCGAGGAGATCCGAGCTGCGTCGATCATCCTCGCGACCGATGCCGCGCAGGCGGCGGCGCTCTCGCCCATTCGCCCGAGGGTGGCCTGGCACGGGTGTACCACGAGCTACTTTGCTGCCGACAAGGCCCCGCTCACCGACCCGATCTTAGTGCTGAACGGCGACGGCCCCGCGAGCGGGCCAGTAAACCATCTCGCCGTGCCGAGCAACGTCGCCGCGTCTTATGCACCGGCGGGAGCCGCGTTGATCTCGGCGACCATTCTGGGTGTGCCGGCTGCAGAGGACTTGAGTCTCGAAGAACAGGTGCGGCAGCAGCTGACCGGATGGTTCGGGCCTGCGGTCCGTTCCTGGCGGCATCTTCGAACCGACCGGATTGCACATGCGCTTCCCACGTACAGTCTGAGCCGGGCGCCCAACAATGGCGCCGCCGAACGGCTGGATGAGACCGTGTTTGCCTGCGGCGACTATCTAGAGAATCCCTCGATCAACGGCGCCATGCTCTCAGGCCGCCGCGCCGCCGACCGGGTGCTCGCGACGCTCGGCGTGGCAGTCACGGATTAGCACTTTCCATGGGCTCGTCGCCCGTTGCCGTTTCACGCGGCGGAAGGAATGTCGACTTGAATGACCATCGGATCTATCGTGTGACGTCCATCGGGCGGCCGCTCGACCCGAGCTATCGCACCAACCTGGCCGTGTTGGTGCTGATGCCCGTGGCCGCTCTTGTTGCCGCCCTGGCGGCGGCGATCCGCGGGGATGGATTCGGAGCAATCGCGGCACAGGCCCTGGTGGGTCCTGCTGCGGCATTCGGCGCCTGGGCATTGGCGCGTGAGCTGGCGCCGGACGACAACCCCGCCGCCTTCGTCAGCATGGCGCTGGCCTTTGCGGCGTCGCTCACCGTCGCCTCGCCGAGCCTGCTGCTCCTGTTCACCACGCTGGGTATGGTGCGGATCGTGAACCGGACGGTGGGGCCGCCCGCCCGCCTGACCGATTCCCTGGTAGTGCTCGGCCTGATCCTGGCGACGGCCTGGATCATCCGGAGTCCCGTGCTGCCGGTGGTCGGGGCGGTCGCGTTTGCGCTCGACGCATCGCTCGAAGACGGAACGCGTCGCCAGCTCGCATTCGCCATGCTGGCCTTGGTCGGTGCGGCAGTGGCGCTTGGTGTGGTGGACACCGCGACTGAAAGCCACACGCTTCCCGTCGCGACCGGTGTCCTGATTGGGATCGTGAGCGTGGGGTTCGGCATCGCCATCGCGCGGACCCGCCGGGTGAGTTCCGTGGCCGACATGACCGGCCAGCCGTTGTCGGTGAATCGTGTCCGGGCCGGAATGTTCATCGCACTACTCGTCGCGGTCCAGGCGGTGTTGCTGGGAACGGAAGGCCTCGAGCTATCGGCCCTCGTCTGGGCCACGCTGGCAGGGGTGGCGATTGGGGGAGTAGGGAGTAGGGAGTAGGGAGTTGAGGGAGAGGACTAAGCGTAGGCACTGGGAGATTGGTGAGCTCCCTCTCCGACTCCCTTCTCCCTTCTCCCTACTCCCTATTTCAAACCCACCACCGTCACGCCAGGGTTCCCGCGGCCCAGGTCCCGGTCGCTCTCGAGCTTGGGAAACTGCTTGACGATGGCGCTGCTCTTGGTGAAGTGCTCGCCTGCCACGTAACTCCGGACCAAGCCCTTCCGCTCGAGCTCGGGCAAGACGCGACGTACCGCATCGCGGAGGCTCCCGCCCTTCCCGCTCGAACCGTAGCCGTGAATCACCTTGAGCACCTTCACGCCTTGCCGGCGCGCGGTCTCGATGCGCCGCTGGAGCTTGGCGAGTGCCTCGGCGACGGTGGGGTGGCCGGTCTCGAGATTCACGGTTTGCAGCCACTTTCCGCGTTTGGCAGCACCGCTAAACGGGACCGAGGAGCCGCAGAACGGGCAGGTGCTCGTGTCGTCTTCGAGCGGGTTGCCGCAAGTAGGACAGAGAGGGCTGGAGGTCATGGGCGAATACACATCAATGACAGAAAGTGAGGAGTGAGGAGGCGCACCAATCGCTTCTCATAGCCCAATTCCACCTTCCCCGTTCCGTCATCCCGAGCGAAGCGAGGGATCTCTTCAACGGTTTCCCGGTCGCAGTCTAGGCCTAAGCGATCTTCCGGATATGCGTCAATGAGATCCCTCGGGCGCTGCGCACCCTCGGGATGACAGCTCCGAGCTTACCGACTACTCCTTACCCCTTACCCCTTACCCCTTACTCCTCACTCTCTACTGAAACTGCAGATTCCGCTCGAAGTCGCCGGGGCTGGTCGCGGCGGCCATCGCGGTCTTCTGGGAGATGTGGTCTTTCTTGAACAGCTCCATCAGGTGCTGATCGAAGGTCTGCATCCCGTACTGTTCGCGACCCTCCTCGAGATAGTCCTTGATCTCGGAGGTCTTTTCCTGGTTGGCGATACAGTCGGCGATGGTGGGCGTGTTCCGGAGGATCTCGACCGCCACGACCCGGCCCTGGCCGTCCTTCCGCGGCAGCAGGCGCTGGGAGATCACCGCCTTCAGCGTCTCCGCCAGCCTGAGTCGGGTAGGCTTCTGCTCGGCGGCGTCGAACACGCTCACCAGCCGGGTGATGGTCTTGATCGCATCGGTGGTGTGCACCGTGCTGAAGACCAGATGTCCCGTCTCCGCCGCCTTGAGCGCCACATCGATGGTGGCCCGGTCGCGCATCTCGCCGACCATAATGATGTCGGGATCCTGCCGAAGGGCCGCCCGTAGTGCATCCGCAAAGGTGCTGGTATCGGTACCGAGCTCGCGCTGAATGATGATGCTCTTCTGGTCCTTGTGGAGAAACTCGATCGGATCCTCGATGGTGACGACCTTGCCAGCTCGATTCTGATTGACGTAGCCCACCATCGCGGCCAGGGTCGATGACTTGCCGCTTCCCGTCACACCGGTCAGCAATACCAGACCGCGATCTTCCATCGAGATCTTCTCGAGCACCGGCGGGAGGCCGAGCTGCTCGAAGTCCGGCACCCCGACGGGGATGTTGCGCAATACGACAGCCAACGAACCCCGCTGGCTGCAGATATTCACTCTGAATCGGCCGCAATCTTGGAGCGAGTACGAGCAATCGAGGTCTTTGAGATCGTGGAGTACGCCATCGATGGAATCCGGTGTCGCCTTCTTCGCCGCCAGGAGGATGTGCCTGGAAATGGCCTCGGTGTCTTGCGGGGTCAAGCCTTCGGTCCCGGTGACGGGAACCATCTGCCCCCGAACGCGGAGCCGATACGGCCCGCCCGCCCCAACGTGGACATCCGAGGCATTCACCTCGATGGCCTTCTTGAGGATGGCGTCAAAGGTCCCGATAGTCGTCATTGGTGTTCCAGGTCAGGAATGTGCGGCGTTCAGACTAGGGAATACCCTAGCAACCAGGCGACCTTCGGCTCGGTAACTCGAATCGACAGGCGCGTATCCAACGCAAAGGGCGGGCCGTTTGGCCCGCCCTAACGAGTCGGATACTCAGGCGATGCGCGGCCTGGGCTTCTTCCGCTTCCGCCGCTGGGCGGCCGCGGCCTTCAACCGTCGGGCCGTGCTCGGTTTGACGTGGTGCCGTCGCTGGCGGACTTCCTTCAGGATCCCGGACCGCTGGACCTTGCGTCGAAAGGCCTTGATGGCCTGTTCGATGCCGCCGTTTTCGGAGAGGGTGACCTCTATCATCATGCGCCTCGGATTGCGGTTTGCTTGAGGTGCCGACAGACAGAGAGGGCCGGCGCGAACGCCAGCCCTCTCGAGGTGTCGTCGGTGCTCCGCGCCTTTGAACGGCGCAGGAGTCGCTGAAGAAAGGTAACCGGGTGGTCGGGGGCCGACAACCGAGGGCCGCCCCTCTCACTCCTTACTCCTTACTGCTCACGACCTTACTTCCCTTCTTCCCGCCTTCCCGCCTTCCCCCTACTCCCTACTCCCTACTCCCTACTCCCTCCTCCCTCCTCCCTGCTCCCTACCCCCCCAACACCACCAACGCCTCGCCCAGCGCCACCGGCCACCGCGGCGTGTACGACTCGCCCTGCACGGTCTTGTCGAAGCCGCGCTCGGACTTGGCCACGGTCGCGATGGCAAAGACCCAGAGATCGGGTGTCGGCACACAATCGAGCTGGAGCTCACGAGCCAGCGAAATTTCCGGCGCGAAGAACGCATCGGGCGGGAACGCGCTCGGATCCCAACGATAGCTCACGGAGAGACGTCCGGCATGATCGAACCGGAGCCGCTTCTCGATCAGCCCGGGGGCGGCCTCGGTTGTCGGTCGGAGCACGATGTTGATGCCCTGGTCCTTGTGCTCGACACTCGCACGAAACACGGCTCGGGCCCAACTGACTACCGGCTCGTACCGACCCCGCTCATAGGCTTCGAGCGAGAGACCGGCCGGCAATACCCGGTCCACGAACAGCGCCCGAGTGTCCGTGTCGACGGGCGCCAACTCGGCCGGCTCGATACTCGCCGCGCCGTCCGACGGCGCGACGGGAGCGGCGAGCTGGAGATAGGCCTCGCGACGCCGGGTCAGCACATCGGCATAGTTGATGCCGGTCTCGAACAGGGTGTATTCCTCCACAACGCCGCCTCGGTCCGGGCTCACGACGGCGCTGAACCTGGCCGAATGGACCAGGATCTCCTCATGTCCGTCGGCGTCGAAGTCGGCCATGTCATGGGCCAGCGGATCGTCGGCACGTAATTCGGCTTCGGCCAGCGCAAGGTTGTGCCATACCGCGGCACGGAGATGCGGCAAGTAGAGCCCGCCAAAGACGCCATGCCAGTAGGCATCGTTGCATTGCGCGCGGCCGATGGCACGGCGCGCGTCGGGCGGATCACCCCGCCAGCGACACAGTGCCGACAACGCCATCATCTTCTTGTGCATCCGATTGGCTTCGGCATACTTGGCCAGGAAGTTCCGCCAGTGCGCTCCCCGAACGAGGGCGCCGTCGGCACCCTCCAGACGTTCCTTGCCAAGATCGTGCTCCAGCCGGGCCAGTCGAACGGCCGCGGTGGGCGGCAGGGCCCAGCCTTCCATCTCACGGTATGACGCGGTCGGCAGGTAGGCGATCCCGGCGCTCGGCACCTCCTTCAACGCCTGCGCGAAGGTGGTCAGTTGTACCTCGCCGCGCGCAGCCATCCCACCCATCACGTCCAGGAACTGATCGAGCCACCCCCGCTCGTACACCCATTCCCTGGTGCCGGGCCAGCCACCGAACTTCTCGCCATCGTCGGCCAGGACGGCCAGCCGGTGACCAGCGTCCCGGAGTTCACGCAGGTATCCCGCTGTTTCTTCCGGTGGACGAAACGGCACCAGATACCGCAGCCGCTCGTCAATCGGGAACAGGGTGACGCGCTTGCCGTCGCTCTCGGTGGTCCAGGGCGTGTGAATCTGATGGCGCTCGAACCCGCTCACCAGAAAATGGTGATCGTCCACCAACACGAACCGCACCCCGGCCTCGGCGAGGTCGGCCGGCAGGTCCGGCTCCCATACGCGCTCGGTGAGCCAGAGCCCGGTGGCCGTGACGCCGAACCGCCGCTCGATGGCCTCTCGCATCCACTGAATCTGCTCGATCCGGTCCGCTCGTGGTAACGCCGCCAGGATGGGCTCGTAGAACCCGGCGAGCAGCAGTTCCACCCGCCCATCCGAAACCAGTCTGCCGACCAGATCGAGGAATCCGTCGCTGTGTTGCTCGAGCCATTCGAGCAACGGCCCCGAGATGTGGAGGGTGACGGGGAGGAAGTCGCGTTCCGAGACCCGCTGGAGAAATGGGAGGTACGCCTGATCGACATGATCCCGAAACACGTGATCGAAATTGCCGGTGGGCTGATGGAGGTGGACGCCGAAGGCGAAGCGAATGGGATCCACGCCGGCTATTCCTGGCTGAAGCCGAGCCGGTGGGCGAACGGCCCAGCGACACGCCTCGCATCGGCGGTCAGCTTGCTCCACGCCCGGGCGAATCGGGTCTGCGCGTCGAATGGAATCTTGACCCGGCAGAGTTCGAGCAGATCGAGCAGGCCGGTGGCCCGCTCGATATCGTCCGCCACGGTGGCTTCCCGGATACGCTCCGCAGCCGCCACCAGCGCGTGACGCACCACCCCCTCGAATCTGGCATCGCCGCGCGCCACCACCGCCTGCTCCTCCGCCATGAGCCACCGTTCTGCCAAGGCCGCACGACGGGCGCTGGCCACCACTGCGCGATGGTGCTCGGTCAGGTCCGACATCGTCAGGTGGAACCGCGCTCTGTCCGCGGCCTCCACGGTGGCGGAGATCTCCGCGGCGCTGGCCGCGCCGAGCGAGACGGTGTACTCAGCCCGCCGTCCGGTTGGGCAGTGGACCACGGACACCGTGGCGCCATTGATGTCCGTCCGATACGCCGGGACGCCACAGTGCCGCGGATCGCTGCCGGCATCATTGGCCGCCCAGCAACCGGCCGCCACCCGGACCGCGGCAGGCACCGTGGGCTTCACTTGTGCCAGATAGATATCGCGCGCCGTGCCCAGCGCCGCATCGTTGCTTGGCGCGTTTGCCAACTGCAAGAGGAACTCCTGTTCCAATCGCTCAACGTGGGGCGGGCCGGCCAGCTCGATGCCGTGCGCCGCGTAGCGCAGTACCTGGCGCGGCTCGATCCTGCCGATGTCATCGAAGAACCAACCGCACGACGTGAACATCCGGAGCGCGTCCTGCTCCATCTCCAGCAGCTCGAGTGCCCGCACGCACCGCTCGTCGCTGGGCTCCTTGAGCACACCGGCGATGAACTCGTGCCGATCGACCCGGTCGCTCACCACTTGGCCAAATGCATCGCGCACCGTCCAGGGCTCAGCGAACAATCCGGCCGCTTCGCGCTCGTAGACCTGGTGGAGTTCGCCCGCCAGCCAGTCCACCGCTTGCCTGAGCGGAGCCCGCCAGCGCTGTTGCGAGCTATCGGTCGGCACCATCTTGCAGCCGCAGTCCGACCGCCAGCGCTCGATCCCGTGCGAACAGCTCCACGAGCTGGGCGACACCAACTGGACGTCCTCGGTGGGTGGATGGCGCGCGAGGAACGAGGCGAAGTTCTCGATCTGCACGTTCGGGCGTCGGCCGAGCCGCTCGAGCACAGCCGCCAGTGCCATCTCCCCGAAGGCATGATGGTGGCCGTAGGTCTCGCCGTCGGTCGCAACACTCACCAGGTCCGGCCCAAGCGGATCCGGGCCGGGCACCATACGCTCGGCCCAGGCCTCGGCGTTGTGCAGCAGCGACCCGAAGCCGATCTCGTGCGAGATCGAGCCGAAGTACACGAAGACTGCCAGCTCGCGTCCACCGGACGTGCGATACCGGCCCGGCAATCCCCCCGCCGGCGGCTGGACGACCTGATGGGGACCGAGCACGGTGAACCGGATCCCCTCGGCCGCGAGGACATCCAGCGTCTCGTGATCCACCGCCGTCTCTGGCAGCCACATTCCCGTCGGCTCCCGACCGAAGCGGCGGCGGAAATTCTCCATGCCCCAGCGTACCTCAGTGACCTTGTCGCGCCGCGAGCTGAGCGGCAAGATGGTGTGATGGTACGGCATGGCGATGGCATTGCCGTGCCCGCCCAGCCGCTCGGCGCTCCGTCGATCGGCACCGAGTATCGCGTGGTACGTGTCGTGCGCTTCCCGCTCCAGCCACTCCATGAGTGTCGGACCCACATTGAAACTGATCCAGTCGAGCGTGTTCACGATTCGGGCGATGCGTCCGTCGCCTCCGGCAACGCGAGCCGCCACCACCGCCCGGTAGCACTCTCGTTCGATGCGCTGATTCCAGTCGTGAAACGGCGCCGCCGACGGTTCCGACTCCACCTCGTCCAGCCAGGGATCTTCCCGCGGCGGCTGGTAGAAGTGACCGTGGATGACGACCGAGCGAGGATGAGCGCTCATGAAGTGCGGGTGGGAGTCGGCTAGCCGGCGCGCGCCGGTCGCGCTATGAGGGCCCGCTCGACCGCGGGCAGGATATCCGGAAAGAGATGGTCGCGCTGGGACAGCGTCGCGGCGGACTGCCGCGCCGCCTCGCATACCGAGGCCGGTGCGTCGGGGGCCAACGCTTGGATGAGACGGGTCGCGTCGTCGACGTGGAGATTGAATCGATCCGCCCCATAGTTCGCCACCGCGCCGGTCGAGATGATAAACGGCCAGTCGGACGACTGTGCCAGCACCAGCTGGCGGGCGGCCTGCGCCACGATGGGCCGGAGCGCCTCCGAGGCGAGCGCGCGAGGGACCGCGTCCCAGAAGGCGTCTTCCAGCGGCCAGAGACGCTGCCACATCCAGCGCGTACCGTCGTTCAGCCACATACTGTTGTCGCCATTGGCACCCCACGACCCCGCCGCGAGCCGGATGACATTGGTCGGCGGATGCTCGGCCAAGTGGCCGGACGCCGTGACGGGCCGGACCTCCGCGCGGCCGGCCAGGCGGCTGAACAGGGCGGCCACGAAATCGACTCCCTCGTACCACCAGTGACCGAAGAGCTCGGTATCGAACGGTGCCACGACGACGGCATCGTCCGCACCAGCTTGCGCGGCAGCGATGCCGGAGAGCAGCTGGGCAAAGTGGTCGGCGTGACTTCCCACGCGCTCGATGGCGCGAACCGGATCGTACGGACGCTTGTCGCCGAGGTCGACGTTGGGGCCGCTCACCCGCCAGAACTTGAGCCCGCCGGGCCAGCGGATCTTGTGGAAATCGAGATACCACTCGTCACCCGGATAGCCTTGTTGGCGACTCCACACCTGGAGCGACGAGCGAGGATCGCGCACCAGGCAGATGGCGGACGGCCCCCGTTTGGTCGAGGCCGCACGGTACGCCCGATAGGGCGACCGTTCGACTTCCGAGACTCGCGCGCTCGGGATGTCATGCCGCTCGGCATCGAACCGCTCGACGCCGAGCGGCACATCGGCATACGTGCCGAGGGCGTCGCCGGCATGGGCCAGGTGGGCGTCGGTAAAGAAATAGCGGAAGCCGGCCCATTCGAGGTGGGCTTCGATGCCGGCCCTGGTGCCGGGGTGCGGCGCCTCGGGCAGCGGGGCCCATCGGCCGCGCGGCCGGTAGCCACATTCCGGGAGCCAGCACCCGGCCGGGTCGCGACCGAACAGCCGGCGGTGCTCCGCATACCCCAGACCCAGCTGGAGCCGGATGCTTTCGTCGCGGGCAAGCAGCGGGAGGAACCCGTGCGTGGCGGCGGAGCTGACGATTTCGATCATACCCCGGCGCTCCAGATCGCCGAACGCGCCGACGAGGTCGCCGTTCACGTCATGGAACAGATCGCGCAGCCGCTCGAATCGAGAACGCCAGTAGCCCACCAGGGGTTGGAGATGCGCATCGCCCGTCGTGGCAAGCGAGGCAGGCGCCTCGTCACAGGCCGCGAGCCGCTGGGTAAAGAATTCCTCCAGTTCCTCCACGAACAGGGGGCTGGTAAGCTGGTTCGCCAGCACCGGGGTGATGCCGATCGTGAGCGGCACCGCCGTGCCCTGCGCATCGAGCGCGCGCAGATTTTCCAGGAGCGGCAGGTAGGTATCGACTGCGGCCTCGGTCAGCCAATCACTGCCGTGGGGCCACCGACCGTGGTTCAGCACATACGGCAGGTGGCTGTGGAGCATGAGGATGAAATTCATATTGTCCGTCACCCTTCTACGCTGCGTAATGCCAGGGCCCGTTGATACACCTCGGCGTAGGCCGCGGCGGGCCGATCCCATCCGAATTCCTGGCGCATGGCCCTCCGCATGTGATCGCCCCACGCCGCCTGATCCGCGTAGTGCGCCACCGCACGCCCGGCCGCGACATCCAGGTCTTGTGGCAGGTAGTCGTCGAACAGGAACCCGGTGACGCCATCCTCGATGGTGTCGGCCAGGCCACCCACGCGTCGTGCGACGGGGATGGCACCGTAGTGCTGCGCTCGCATTTGCGTGAGCCCGCAGGGTTCGTACAGCGAGGGCATGAGCAGCATGTCGGCGCCGGCAATGAGTCGGTGCTCCATCGGCTCGTTGAAGTCCGTTTCGACCGCCACCCGCTCGGGCATGGCCTGGGCGAGTTGCCGGAGCGCGGTCTCGTAGCGTGCTTCGCCCTCTCCCAAAAACACGAACTGCGCGTCGAGCGACGCGAGGGCGCTGCCTTCCAGGATCAAATCCAGTCCCTTCTGGGTGACCAGCCGGGCGGTCATGCCGAAGATCGGCGTCCGCGGACTGACCGGGAGGTTGAGCTCTCGCTGGAGCGCCGCCTTGCACTCGACCTTACCGGACAGGTCGTGTTCCGAATAGCGGGCCGCGATTTCGGGATCGTGCTCCGGGTCCCAGGCGCTGGTGTCGATCCCATTGATGATGCCGACCAACCGGGTCTTGAGGCCGATGAACGTGTCGTGCAGGCCGAATCCGCCGGAGGCTGTCCTCAGCTCGTGCGCGTGGGTCGGGCTCACCGTCACGGCCATCTCCGAGAATGCCAGGCCGCCCTTGAGCCAGTTGACCTTGCCGTACCATTCCAGCTGCTGCCAGTTGTAGAGCGACTCAGGGAGCCCAACCAGCGCCAGCGACTCGAACGGGAAGTGCCCCTGGAAGCCGGCGTTGTGCACCGACAACACGCATGCCACGCCATTGTAGAAGGCATCGCCGGCGTAGCCGGTGCGGAGATAGACCGGTGCGAGCGCCGTGTGCCAGTCGTGCGCGTGGATCACCAGCGGCGCCTTGCCAAACTCCGGCAGGCATTCGATCACCGCCCGCGCGAAGAAGGCGAACCGCTGGGGGTTGTCGGGATAGTCCCCATCGGCCCCGCCGTAGATGCCGGGCCGGTCGAAGTAGTCGGGGTGGTCGATGAAATAGACGTGCGGAGCGCCACGCTTGTGCGGCAGCCGCCAGAGCCGGCCAACCTCGCGGCGGGGGCCGATTTGGATCGCAAACGGATCGCCGACCGGCACCAGCCGGCCGGCCGCTCCGCGCGCCGAATGATGGAGCGGTAAGACCACCGAACACGGAATGCCGTGGCTGGCCTGATAGGTTGCAAGGCCGCGGACCGCCTCGGCCAAGCCGCCGGTCCGAGCAAATGGCCAGTACTCCGCCACCACGTGCACCACGCCCGGCGGGCGGGGCGGTTTTTTGCGGGCGGTGGTTTTCTGGGCGATTGTCTTCTGGGCGGTGGTCTTCCGGGCGGTGGTCTTCCGGGCGCGGCGTGGGTTAGCCGGTTGGCGGGTCATCGGTCGGCCATCCCTTCTCGAGCGCAGGCGCGTAGTAATCGCCTGCGTACTGTTCGAGCATGCGGCGCGCGGTAAAGTGTCGGGTGGAGGTCCACATGGCCTGTTTCATCCGGGCAATCCACTGGCGTGGGATGCCCCGGTCACCGCGCTCATAGAAGAGCGGCACGACTTGCTCCTCTAATAATGTATACAGCTGCTCGGCAGCGGCCGCATCCTGGTCCTCGTTGTCGGGAGCCGCGGTGATGGTCCAGCCGTTGAGTCCGGTCTGTCCCTCGGCCCACCAGCCGTCATCGGTGCTGAGCTGGGGCACGCCGTTCAAGGCCGCCTTCATGCCACTCGTGCCAGAGGCTTCGTACGGAACGCGAGGGGTGTTGAGCCACAGGTCGACGCCCTGAACCAACCGGTGTGCCATGTGCAGCTCGTAATCCTCGAGGAAAGCGATCCGCCCCTCGAAGCGGCGGTCGCGAGTCGCCGCGGACACCAGTTGGAGCATGCCCTTGCCGACCTCGTCGGCGGGATGGGCCTTGCCGGCGAAGATCAACTGGACCGGCCGCTGCGGATTCAACAGCAACCGGCGGAGGCGCTCCGGGTCGCGAAACAGGAGGCCGGCCCGCTTGTAGCCCGCGAATCGACGCGCGAACCCGATGGTCATGGCGCCGCCGTGCAGCAGCGTGCCCGCGCCGATCAAATGGGCCGCATCCTGCCAGCGATCGCGCCAACGGATCCGGGCCTCGTCGCGGATGAAATCCATGAGCGACGCCTTGAGTACCGAATGCACTTCCCACAATTCTTTGTCATCGAGCGATAGGATCTGATCGAGGCGATCCGGATCCTCGGCCGTTTCCCAATCGGGGCCCAGGTGTCGGTCGAGCAGTTCCTTGATCCGATGTGACATCCAGGTATTGAGGTGGACGCCGTTGGTCACGTACTTGATCGGGACTTTCGCCTCGGCCCGGCCGGGCCACAGCATCTCCCACATGCGGCGGGACACGGCCCCGTGAACCCGGGACACGCCCACCACCCGGCCCGACAGCCGGATGGCCACGGCCGTCATGTGAAAGCGTTGATGGTCGAGGCCGGGATGGTGACCCAGCTGATCGAGCGTCGCCTGATCGACTCCGAAACTCTCCAGGTACCCACCCATCACCTGATGGAACAGCTCGCTGGAGAAGATGTCGTGGCCCGCCGGAACCGGGGTGTGGGTGGTGAAAAGGCTCCGGCCTCGAACTTCGCGGATGGCATCCGGCAGCGCAGATCCGGCCTGCACCAGCTCCCTCACACGTTCGAGCAACATGAAGGCCGCGTGTCCCTCATTGGCGTGCCAGGCGCTGGGGTCGATTCCGAGCGCACGCAACACCCGCACGCCACCAATGCCGAGGATGGCTTCCTGCCGGAGCCTGAGTTCGGGACCTCCAGCGTAGAGGTTGTGCGACAGGGGTCGGTCTTCGGGGTCGTTGCCGTCGACGTCGGTATCGAGCAGGTAGAGCGGCACCCGCCCCACCTGCATCTTCCAGGCGCCGAGGTGGACCGTGCGGCCTGATATCAGGAGGCTCGCGAGCTGGGGTTGACCGTCGGCGTTCAGTACTCGGGTAAGTGGCGTCACCGTAGGATCGAACTGCTCTGGCACGTCTTCCTGCCAGCCGTCCAGCCGAATGCGCTGGTCGAAATACCCACGGGTGTACAGGAGACCGATACCCACGAGCGGCACGCCGAGGTCCGAGGCGGCCTTGCAGTGGTCGCCGGCCAAGACACCGAGGCCGCCCGAGTAGATGGCCACCGAATTGTGGAGCGCGAATTCGGCGCAGAAATACGCGATCGGCTTCCCGGCTAAGTCTGGGTACTGCTCGGAAAACCACCCGCCGTCGGATTCGGTCGAGGCGGTGAAGTCCTGCATGGTCGAATCGAACAGTTGCAGAAAATCCGGGTTGCGGGCGCAGGTCTCGAGGCGCCTGGGTTCCACCCGCTGCAACAGCGCGATCGGATTGTGCCGGGTGTCGTGCCAGAGCGGCCCATCGATGGCCCGGAACAGCATCCGGGCATCCCGGTTCCAGCTCCAGAACAGGTTGGCGGCAAGCGCGGCCAGCCCGGCGAGGCGCTCGGGGAGCGGCTGAAACGGGCCCGGATTATCGGTCATCGGGTCTGGGCAATGGAGTCATGCGGCCTATAAGAAAACACTGAGCGGACTGGTTGACTAGCCTGGCCAGATGCCCGGAGGACGGACGGGAGTCATCGAGGCCTCTGGAGTGCCCGATCTCGCCCTGCCGCAATGCACTGAGGCCCGGCGTCTCCGCCGGGCCTCGCACAGTGCCCTCGAACCGACTTCTCCAGGGCTACGGGAGAAGCACGGTATCGATGATGTGGATGACGCCGTTCTGTGCTGCGATATCGGTCGTCACGATTTGGGCATCGTTGATGAATGCTCCCAAGGCCGTCACGGAAATCGCCGCAAAGCTCTTGTTCAGCATCCGGATCTGACTGGACGACACGACGCTGGCCGCGAAGCGGCGGCCTGGCGCCACGTGGTACAACAGGATGTCGGTCAGGGCGTCCGTCGGCAGCGAGCCGATGCTGGTGGCATCGAGCCCGAGCTTGGCGAACGCCGCATCCGTGGGCGCGAACACGGTGAACTGTCGATTGACATCCAGCGTCTCCACCAAGTCGGCCGCGACGAGCGCCGCGATCAGCGTCGAGAACTCGCCACTCTGCTGATTCACCGCCAGGGCGATGTCGACGATGCTCTCGCCCTGTGGCCCAACGCCGTTGGGACTGCCACCGCGCGCGGTCTGGGTCTCAGGAGCGGCCACTTCGGTGGGCGATTCCATGTCCGAGCATGCCGTGGCCACCAGGGCCACGGACAGGACCATCGAGAGGTGCAACGCCTTCCGGATCATCTTGGGTGCCTCCTATAAGTGTTCGAAGCGAGTTGTACAGCCCACACGTTACCACCCAGTTTGTGGTTTGTCAATAGTTTGTCTAACTATAAAGTTGGACAATAGCTAGACCGACAACTGAGCGGCGGTAGGATCCAACGCCAGCCTGGCACCTAAGTGCTTGTATGATATGTGATTATGGGACTGCCGGTGGGCAGGCCTGGGCGTCGGGCCGACCGGGAGCACCGGGCGACTCGCCGACAACCATCCCGGCCTTCGCACCTGCCGAGCGGCTGCTCTAGCTGTCTGGCCCTACTCCTCCCGCTCTGCCGCCAAGACCTCCGGTGTCAGCGGCTGTTGGCCGGCCCGGAGCGCCTCGATCCAGGCCTCGCGCCTGGCCTTCCGGTCGGCCTCGGACGTCGCCGCCACGAAGGCCTCGAGGTCCTGAATGGCGCCCTCAGTGTTGCCGGTGAGGGCGCGCACGATGCCACGGCTGTCCTTGATGTTCGCGTTGTCGGGTGCCAACGCCACCGCCCGGTCACAGGCGGACACTACCTCCGCCGCCGAGTTCCAGAGCCCACCCCAATAACAGAGCGTGTTCCAGGCCGGCGCGGTGATCACGAGCTTCGCACTCCGGCGCTGAGCGGCTGTGTACCGGGACACCGCGTCCGCCACACTGCCCGAGCGCACCAGCTCCTGGCCTTCGCGAACCAGCGACAGGGCCTCGGTGTATTCAGCACCAGGCCAGAGCTGGATCAATTGCGCCTCCTCCAGATTGGTCAGGTACTGGAGCACGGCCTCCGCCGTGACCGTGCCGTAGTAACTCTCCCCCGCCTCCCGCGCTTCGGCCGCCACGAAGCGGGCAATGTCGAGTCCACTTCGCCTGCCGTCGACCGCGTTCATGGCCTCGAAGCGCATGAGCGAGCGGATGCCAGGCACGAAAGTGACGCGCCCTCGTTGGCGGAGAAACTCCGCCGGCCCCGCGACGAGCGCTGGCGTGAGCTCGGCCAGCCGCTCCTCGGCCGCCGAGCGATTGGCCGGCGGCACCTGTCGCTTGCCTGTCAGCTGCCGATACACCAACCCGACTTCACGGAGGGCCTGCGCCTCGCGCCGGTCGAGCTCCTGGAGGAACGGGTCGGTGAAGCGCGCCGCGCTTGGATCGACCTGCTCGAGCGAGGCGAGTGCCAGCCGCTCCCGCTGGGTCGCGTACCATACCTGATCCACGGCCTGCCGGTATGCCGCGTCTCTGTCGGATGCGCCCGCAATCCACGACAGTGCGAGCCGAACGTTTCGGCCCAAGCGCTCGAACCCGCGGCCGGCGGTGGCCGCGCCCAGCGCCGGCACCGATCCGCTGTCAGCGGAGGCCATGATGTAGGCCATGAGTCCCACCGCGGCCGCGCTCCGGCCGAGTTGGGTGCGATCGATGTTCCAGAGATCGTCGTCGCTCGAGTGGATGTAGCGGTCGGGCATGTTGGTGAAGGTGACGCCCGGCACACCGATCGGCGCCTCGATGAACGTCATGTGATCGGTGCTGGTGTGGTTGAAGATCATCTCGGCGTTGTAGCGGTGCCGCGTGCCGAGGTGGGCCAGGTGGGCTTGGATAGAGCGGGATACCGCCCTCGGCTGCGCCAGCTCGACGTGTTGGCCGCCACCATGTACTCGATCACCGACTCGACCACGTCGTTGAAGAAGTGGAACCGCGTCGCCGGCAGCCGCGTGACGTTCTGCTTCCGCATCACGTCCTGGGCCTGGTTGGCGCCCACCATGTCCTGATTGACGTTCACCCACATAGTGCGGTGGGCGTCGGGATGGTCGGCGAAGTACTGCCGCTGGCTCGAGATTTCGGTGACCCACCAGAACCGGATGGTCCGCCGCGGGCGCGGCAGCACGCCGCTGGCGATGAGCCGGTTCAGCGCCCGGGCCACCTCGAGCACGCTCGCCGAGCCGCTCGCGTCGTCGTTGGCCGAGGTGCCTTCCTCCTGGAGGTGTCCGGTGAGCACGATGTCCTGGCCGAGGGTGGGCTCGGTCCCGCGGATGAAGGCTTCGACCATCACCTGCCACGGCTCGCTGCCCTGTGTGGACGTCGAAGCCGCGTCGACCACCGCCCGTACCGTGATCGGCTCTGTGCGCCTGGGCGAGTCGGTTCGCTGAGTAGCGACCCCCTGACGCGAGCGAGAGGCCAAACGCGAAGGTCGGCTCGTGTCCGTCCGATCCTCGGCTGGGGATGCTGATCCACCGCAGCTGGTCGGGGCGGGCGAACCCGGCTCCGCTGATGCCGACGTCGGATGCGAACGGGCTCGGATACCAGATGATGCCGAGCGCCCCGCGGTTCCACACCGCCTCGCGCATCGCCCCGTTCAGCGACCCGTAGGTCAGCACGATCTTCCCGGCGACGTCCTTGCCCTGGTAGTCCGCCGCATCGCCTGCGCCGAGGTCGATCAATTCGGCGGTGACGTCGGTCGGTCGGCTGTAGTCGGCCAGGTGCAGCACCGATTGGAGTGTCGAGGCGAGCCGTTCAGGCTCCGGCTCGACGATCCAAAGATCGGCGAACTTGGCGTTCCAGGGGATGGTGGTGCTGGCCTGCTTGATCAGCTGAACATCGCTCAGGCCGAATTCAGTTGCCTTCTCGGCCACGTACTCAGCAACGCTCCAGAGCCCATCCGACCCGCCACGCGGGCGATGGAATTGGGTCATGAACCGGATGTGCTCCGTAGGCGGCGTCACCCGAGATCTCTTGGCTGATGAGTTGGGTCTGAGCGGGATCGAGCAGCGAAAGATCCTGGGCCTGGGCTTCGCCTGTCATCAGACATCCGAGGATCCCCAACCCGACCCACACCTGGAAGCTCCGGGGGTGTATCATGGTGCCGCACTCCGATTGAGGCTGACTATGGGATGGTCACGAGACCAAGGTAGCATATCAGGGAGTAGGGAGTAGGGAGTAGGAGTTGGCCTAAAGACGCTTCCTGCCCCCTACTCCCCACTCCCTACTCCCGAAATCACCGCAGCTTGCCAGACTCCCGAGGCGTCCGGGCCCCTGCAGGATCTTGCAAGGCACCTCTTAAGTCCTTGCCAGCATAAGCGTTCGTTCCTCCGGCACCCGTATTGCTGATTTCCACTCTTTGTCCCCGCTTGCGATTCCCGATAGAGGGCTCGCGCTCGTGGGTGCCACCACCGGAGGCTGGGCAATGTCGAAACGGTTCATGCTGCTGAGAATCCTTCCCGGAGTGCTGCTCCTGGCTCTGGGGGCGACCCCGCTCATGGGGCAAGGGAAGTCGGGGAAGGGATTCGAGGTCTCGGACGATCGTGCGGTCACGGTGACGCGGGAAGTGCTCGTCAAGGACGGGTACAACGTGGTACGGGTCGAGCGGGTGGGTGAGACGCAGGTCGTCTACTACCGCCGCGGCAACATGGGCAAGGGCAAGGGCAAAGGCCCGCTCCAGAAGCTGGTCATCCGCCGCGTAGCCAACCGCATCGTGTTCGAGGACACGGCGCCGGACATCCTGGTGAACATCGAGCTCAAGTTGAGGCTCTGACCTGACTATTCAGGAGGAACTCGTGATGGTCTCCGGACAAGTCAACAAGAGCAGCACCAAGCGCGGCCGTGTTATGCTGATTCTCCTGGCGGCCCTGCTGACCGCCGTGACGCTCTACGGCTATTACTTGGGGAGGAGCATCGTGGGGTCCTAGGTGATGGTCCGTCTCACAAAGAAAGCCCCAGGCCCTGGATCCGGGACCTGGGGCTTTCGCATGAGTGAGACGCGGCGCCTCTACCCTTCCTCGCGCACGTCCTTATTCATGACGAGAATCAATCCGCCTGCGAACACGATCGCAAACACCACGATACCCACGACCCCGACGAGTACCTCGATCTTCATCTCGGCCTCCTGGTGGCCGCGGCCAACGCAAGGATAGATGGCACCCAGAGACCCACGAAGATGCCGGCGTCCTTTTCCACGAAGAACCACAGAACCACAGAGAACACAAATGAGATGAAGGCCGCAATGAGGAACAGGGTCAGTGGCCAGTCCGTGGTGCGCATGGGTCCTCGCTATGTGTTCAACAGGTTAGTGGATAACACCCTAATGGAACCTATCAGGCAACTTGGAACTTCGTGTCTATGCATTGTTCAATATAATAACTTGACAGACGATTAACAATTGCTACTCTTCTTGCTGGACGCAGCGTTGACACTGCCGGAGCAACCCTAGCCGGACCACCGTGCGGAGTCCTGTTCAGAGAGGGAGGTACAGTCGGTGACCACAGCCTGCCGCGCCACGCCCGGTCTGGGGCAGGAGTCGGTCTGGGACTATCCCCGACCACCCCGGTTGGAAGACTTCGATGGTCACGTCGAGGTTGTCTTCCACGGAGTCACGATCGCAGAAACCAAATCGGCCAAGCGGGTGCTGGAGACGAGCCATCCTCCGGTCTTCTACCTACCCCACCCGGACATCCGACTGGACTACGTGCACCCCCAAGGCCGCACCTCTTGGTGCGAGTGGAAGGGTGAGGCCCGCTACTTCGACGTGCGCATTGGTGACCTCGTCGCGACGGCTGCAGCCTGGGCCTACCCCCACCCCAAGGCACCGTTCACCGCACTGAAGGATCATCTAGGCTTCTACCCCGCGCTCATGGACGCCTGTCTGATCAACGGAGAGCGAGTCACGCCACAGCCGGGTGGCTTCTATGGCGGGTGGATTACACCCAACATCGTCGGGCCGTTCAAGGGAACGCCCGGAAGCCACTCCTGGTAACCGGCACGGGAGACGCGATGCAAACTGACACCCATACTCCCGCCACGTTTCTCGTGGTCGGTGCGACGGGGGGCATCGGGTCGGCACTAGCGCGGACACTGGTCGCGCGCGGCCATCGCGTGACGGTAGCAGGCCGGACGGCGGCGGCCGTTGAGGCCCTGGCCGCCGAGATCGGTGCCTATCCTCTGGTGTTCGATGCCACCGATGCCGCGGCGGTGGACGCGGGCGTGCGAGCCGCCAAGCAGCATTTCGGCACTCTAGACGGCATCGCCAACTGCGTCGGCTCGGTTTTACTCAAGCCCGCCCACCTCACGAAACCCGAGGAGTGGGCCCACACCCTGACGACCAACCTGGGCTCGGCGTTCGCAGTCGTGCAGGCCGCCGGCCGTACGCTCAGGGAAGGGGGTGGTTCGGTTGTGCTGGTCGCGACCGCCGCGGCACGAATCGGCTTGCCCAACCACGAGGCGATCGCAGCAGCCAAAGGAGGGGTGATCGCGCTTACCCGATCGGCCGCTGCCACGTACGCGCCTGCGGGAATCCGATTCAACGCCGTGGCCCCCGGATTGGTGAAGACCGGGGCAACCGAACGCATCTGGAGCAACCCCGCGAGCGCCAAGACATCGGCCGGAATGCATCCGTTGGGGCGGTTTGGTGAGCCAGTGGAGATTGCGACCGCTATCACCTGGTTGCTGGAACCCGCACAGGGCTGGATCACCGGTCAAGTCATCGGTGTGGATGGCGGGCTGGCGGACTTAAAGCTCCGATAGGATTGGCCCGCGTGGTTGCGTTCCATACGCCAGGAGTCACACGCCATTCCTAAGTCAGCGGTCCCACGTCTTGCTATTGAAGACGTGGGACCCTGGTCTACTCACCTTCCCCCTACCTCCTTAACTCCTTACTCCTCCCTTCATCCCCTTCGGATCCCACGTCTTGGCATGCGGCTGGTAGGTGGTCTTCTCGGCCCAACCCTCGCGGCGGATCCATTCTTCGAGCAAGGTCAGCGAGACCTCCGGAAAGGTCCGGCCAAGTGCCGGAATGTCGGCCTGGTAGCCCTGCTGATTGAACCACTTGTACATGAGTGCCACGTCCGGGCCGGCGCCGACCCGGAGCAGGAGGAGGGGAATCCGGGTGAATTTGACCGGCCGGCCCATGACCCGGCCGAACGTGGCGGCGACTTCGAGGTTGGTCACCTCATCGCCCGCGATCTCGTAGGCCTGGCCCAGCATCTCGTCGCCGCGTTCGAACACGGCCGCGGCGAACGCCCCGATGTCATCCACGGCAATCAGTTGATAGGGCTTGTCCGCGCGCACCCCGTCGACCAGGCGACCCTTGAGGATCCCCTTCTCGACCTGGGCCATGTAGTAGTTCTCCATAAACGAGACCGGGCGGAGGATCGTCGCCGGCAGGTTCAGCTTCCGGATGTACTGCTCCAGCACCCACTTGGTCTCGAAATGGGGAACGCCCGAACTTCGCTCGGCGCCACCCACCGATGAGTACACAAAATGCTTTACCCGGGCCTGCTTGGCCGCTTCCGCCAGCGTCCGGCCCTGGCGGACTTCACCGTCCAGGCCCGCAGTCCACCATTCCTGCACACTGAAGACGCCGTACGCACCATCGACGGCCCGCGCAACTGAGGTGGGGTCGTCGAGGTCTCCGCGGACAACTTCCGCCCCTCTCCCGGCCAGCGCGCGCGCGGCCGGCGTGTCGGGGTTTCGGGTCAAGGCCCGGACCGGCCAGCCACGCTCGAGCAGACGGCGCGCCGTGGCGCCGCCCTGCCGACCGGTGGCGCCGGTGACCAGCACCGGGCCTCGGGGTTGATGCGACAATCAGACTCCTAGTGTCATGCAGGATTGGCACCTGAGAAGGGTGCAGGGAGCAGGCATATAGGAAGGGGGATGAGTCGGAACGGCACAGCATTCCCTGCCTTCCCCCCTCCCTACTCCCTACTCCCTACTCCCTACTTTCCCCACCTTACATCGCCGGTGCCGGCGCATCGGTGTTCCAGATGTCGCTGATGCAGAGCCACGAGCCGTCGGCCTGCCGCTCGTAGATCGCATGCCACTTCCCGACCTGCTTCGTCAGCTGGCCCTCGGCCGGGCCGAGGTCGAAGGTGTAGGAGCCTCGCGCGTAGGCCAGATTCCCCTGGCCGTCGATCAGCTGGGGCATGAGCGTGAGCTTGGTGACCGCCGGCAGGGTTTCGGCAGATGCCAGGATACCGTCTTTCCCTTGATACATGGGTTGGTTGGGCGGCATCCGAACCGCATCGTCGGCGTAGTACGTGATGTAGGTAGCCCAGTCCTGGGCGGTCACGGTCGCGCCGTAGTTGTCCACCATGCCGCGGATGGCTGCCATGTCTTGCTCGCTCAGCGCGGCCGGCGCGGCCGGAGCCTCGGCGGGCGGCTGGCAGGCGGCTACGGTCAGCCCGAGGGCAAGGGTAACGAGGAGACTGCGCGGGGACATAGGAACCTCCTGGAGGGTTACGGGTATTACCTATTACCTATTACCTATTGGCTATTGGCTATTGGCTATTGGCTGGGCGCAATCTACCCGGGGGTGCCGATTCCGCCACCGCCGAGAGCAACTCATAGGGTTACCGGAATCGACTCCTTACTCGTCACTCCCCGCGTCCTACACCCTATACCCTACTCCCTACTCCCTACTCCCTACTCCCTACTCCCCTCTTCTACGCCATCCACCCCGCAAGCTTATACCCCGCCCCCGCCACGACGGCCGTCAGCACGAATCCCCACACCATGTCGACCACGGCCACGATCGGCGGGAAGCCCCTGAGCGTCGCCAGGTTGGTCAGGTCGTAGGTGGCGTAGGCGATCAGGCCGAACAGCCCGCCGAGCAGCACGGCGTACCGGAAGGACGCACGCTCGAGCGCGGGGAGGACGGCAAACAAGAGAACGCCGCCCACAAAGATCAGATAGAACAGGAGTGCAGCACCCCAGCGCACATCGGGACGCAGCAGGTCTCCGAGATGCCGCTGGTAGAAGCCCTTGGCCAGGACGCCCAACCACACCATGTCGATGGCCAGGAAAACGACGAGGGTTGCGAAGTAGAGCTTGACGAACGCGGCGATGGTCATTGGGCACCCTCGGTGGAATAGGGGTCGGACAACGTCATGCTGGCTCTGGCAGCGAATGCCTTACCGTGCGCCACATGCAAAGCGCGCGCACGACCGGGGGGCCGAACGCGCGCCTGTGACCTGCTCGCCGAGTTAGCGCGCGGCGACCTTGAGTTGCGTCAGGGTCTCCGGCGCCACGTTCGCCTCGGTGGACTTGAGGTAGGCATGCGGGTCGTGCATGATCGCGCCCTCGGGGAGGTAGCGATAGAGCGGCCCCAATTCGGACTCGATCCGATTCTGATAGAACGTGGGCAGCTGATCGGAGTCTCCATCCATGAATCGGCGCACGGTCATGTCGCTCTGCAGCATCTGCCGAATCCCGGTGTGGTAGCGAATCCGACCGTTCCCTTCGGACGACAGGGCCCGTACCAGGTTCATCCAGCGCGACGTGAACGCCTTGGTCGCAACGAAGCGCCGCGCGTTGGCTCGGGCGGTGAAGGAATACTTGGTCACATCGACCACGTGATCGTAGAATTCCGGCCACTTGTAGTGGAGCGGCCGCACGTTCATCGCATGGTTGTTGTTGAGGAATATGAACGGGAACGGCACGATCCTGCCGGCCCGCTGGTATTCGAGATTGAGCGGCGCCGCTCGACCGAACGCGGACAGGAGCGAGTACGCCGGGAACGCGCCCGGCGCCAGGTCGAGGAAGCGCTTGGTGAGCTCGAACGGCTCGGCGCCCTCATCCGAATCCATCCCCATCACGAAGTTGGTCTGCACGTACGGGATGTACCGAAGGACCATGTTGATGTGCTCGGCGACTTGGGTGACCTTCTCCATCCCGGTGCGCCGGGTCTTCGACTTGTTCCCGAGGTCGTACCATGACTCGATCCCCGGCAACATGGCGCCGAACCCGTTCTTCTTGAGCCGTGCCAGATGAGGCTCGGAGAGGAGCGAGAGGCTGCTCTCCGCCACGTGCCGCATGCGGCCCGGCGGAACGGCGGCCTCGATCGCTTCCATGTAGTCGTCGAATCGCACCCCGAAATTCGGATCGTGCCAGCCCACGATGGGGCGCTTGAACTTGGTCAGGAGAAACCGCAGATCGGCCTGCAGTTGCTCGAAGCCGAGGGGCTGATAAGGCACCGTGGAGTCGATGCAGAAGCTGCAGGTGTAAGGGCAACCGAGGCTGCCGATCATCGGGACGATCTTGATGGTCGGGGCTTTCTTGAGCGTCGCGTCGACAAACTTCCAGCGCTCCTCGAGCCCAGGCAGTTCGGCCGGCTGGTTTGGAGCGGATAGCCAGCGACCATAGGGGCGGTGCGGTGCATGATCTCGCAGCACCTCATCGACCGTGGCCTTGTCGGTGAAGCCCAGCACGTAATCGAAGTACTTCCGTGCGTCCTCCGGATAGCACCGCGCGTGCGGGCCACCAAGCACGGTGACGGCGCCGCGTTGCCGGAACAGATTGCTCAGGGCGTATGCCAGGAACGCCGATTGCGTGAAAGCACCGATGAACACCAGGTCGAGATCGGATGGCAGCTCGGACACCAGGTCTTCCATGCCGGTGTAACAGACAAAATGGACCTCGGCCCCGGCCTCTTCGCACCACACGCCGAGCACCTGGGGCATGATGCTCGCCAGGTTTGCGTTCATCACGCGGCCATACAGCGATGGATTGGGGCTTTTCGTGACCAGGTCGATGATGCCGACGCGAAGCTGCTTCATGACGCCTTTCTATGGAAAAAGGTGAGCGGCGCACCTTGCGTGCGTCACCACACCCATCCACACGATGTTCCAGCGAGCATTGGGACGGCGAATCCCTGCTCTGCAGGGCGCCGGGAGAGCGGTACAGCTCCTCAGGATCGGAAGGTCTCGAAAGATAAGGCTCGCTGCGGTACCCGGCTAGTCTGGTCACGCGGAGGTCACAAAAGAGCACATGGCCGGCACTACTGCTCGAGCGTCTCCTTCAAGAAGGCGACGGTGCGGGCCCATGCCTCCTGGCTGGCCCGAAGGTTGGCTCCGTTACGCTCCTGCTGAGCCCGCAGGAATCCGTGGCCGGCTCCGTCGTAAGTAATTGCCTCATAGGATTTTCCGAGGCTCACCATCGATTGTCTGGTAGGGGCGATATCGGCGTTGACCCGGGCATCATCACCGCCGTAGTTGCCCAGCACCCGGGCATTGACTCGGGCCAGCGCTTCCGGGCCGGGTGAGCTCCCGTAGTACACCACCGCAGCCCGGAGATCCGAGTAAGTGGTCGCGAAATTGAAGCTCCGCCGGCCGCCCCAACAGAAGCCGATGCTTCCGACGCGGCTGGTGGCCGCAGGCAGCGAGGTGCCGTAGATCGCGGCGGCACCGAGGCGCCGCGCAACCTCATCATTCTCCAGGCCCCGGATCAGCCGGACCGCACCCTGACGGTCGACAGACTCGCTGCCGCCGCCATCCGGTCCCTTGCCGCTCAAGAGGTCGGGCGCCACGGCGACGAACCCTTCCGCGGCGAGTTGGTCAGCGACGCCACGGACCCAATCGGTGTGGCCATAGATCTCGTGGATCACGATGACGACGGGTGCAGGGTCGGGCCGTTCCGGGTAGACCACCCACGCCGTCACGCTATCACCGCTCCCGGCATCGTACTTTACCCATTCACCATGCCGGGGCGAGGCATCGAGCCTCGTCGTGGCGCCCGCCTCATCGGCGGGAAGTTGAATCTGTGCCGCGCTCGGAGTTGGCGCCGCGATGAGTCCCAGTGTGGCGACGAAGGCGGCGAAGGATTTCAGGAAGCGTAGCATGTTTGGTTCCGGTTAAAGGCTCGTGGCTATGGGCGGATCGGCGGTTCGACGGTTCGTTAGAAGTTTCGTGCACCGAATCGCCCAACCGCTGAGTCCTACTTCCCACTCCCTACTCCCTGCTCCCTACTCCCGTCTCGAGCACCGCCGCCCCCCTGACCCGGCCGGCCCTGAGCTTCTCCAGCGCCTGCTGGGCCGCGGAAAGCGGATACGGTTCCGTCTCCGTGCGAACAGGTATCTCGGGAGCGAGCGCCAGGAACTCCTCGCCGTCCCGACGAGTCAGATTGGCCACCGACCGCACCACACGCTCGCCCCAGAGGATTTCGTAGGGAAAGGACGGAATGGCGCTCATGTGGATTCCCGCGCAGACGACGGTGCCGCCCTTGGCCACAGCGCGTAACGCTGCCGGGACGAGCCCACCGACCGGCGCAAACAAGATCGCGGCATCGAGCGGCTCGGGCGGCAGCGTGTCGGAACCGCCGGCCCATTCGGCACCCAGCTCCCCGGCAAACCGCTGAGCTTCGATATCTCCCGGCCGGGTGAACGCGAAGACACGGCGTCCCTGGTGCCGTGCCACCTGGGCCACGATGTGCGCCGCCGCACCGAAGCCGTAGAGTCCCAGCCGCTCCGCATCGCCGGCCGCGACCAGCGACCGATACCCGATCAAGCCGGCACAGAGAAGCGGCGCCGCCTCGACATCGGAAAGTCCCTCCGCTATCGGGAAGCAAAACCGCTCGTCCGCCACGGTGAACTCCGCGTACCCGCCATCGACGTGGTAGCCGGTAAACCGCGCGGCGTCACAGAGGTTCTCACGGCCGGTCTCACAGTAGCGGCAGTTGCCGCAGGTCCCGCCAAGCCACGGAACGCCTACCCGCTGTCCTACGGCAAAGCGCTCCACACCCGCCCCGACATCCGCGACCCGACCCACGATCTCGTGGCCGAGGACCAACGGGAGCTTGGGCTCGCCGAGGTCGCCGTCGAGTACATGAAGATCGGTGCGACAGACGCCGCACGCGTGGACCTCGATCAGGGCCTCATGGGGGCCCGGCTCCGGCCGGGGCACCTCGGCCTCACGCAACGGGCGCCCCGGTCCGTCGAACAGCATGGCGCGCATGGTTTGAAGATGGGGAGGCAGCTGGAAGTCGGAAAGGCGCAAGGCGGAAAGGCAGGAAGGACTGACGGCGGTTGGGCGGTTGGGCGGTCCGAGGTCTTGTTCCCGCGACTATCGAACCGCCGACCCGCCGAATCTAGCCCCTACTCATGCTTCTCATTGTGCTCCATCTCATGCTCCTGTGCCTTGTCATGATCCATGTCATGATCCTTCTCATGGTCCATGGCATGATGGCCGGGGAAGTTCGCATCATGCATGACCTCTTCGGCCTGCATCACGTGCCGCTCGGTGTGGTACGCCAGGAAGGCGAGCCATTGCTCCCCATCCATCATGCCGAAGGCAGGGTGCGGCAACACGTGACCGTGCACGTCGGCGTCACTCTTGGCGAACTCGACGATGGCCTTCCGGTTGGCTTCGAAGGCCTCGCGCCAGGCCGCCGGGGTCGTCCAGCGGCCGGATGGTGTGACCTGCGCGGGCGCTTGGAACTTGGCACTCCGGTCGCGCATGATGGCCGCGATCTGGGTGACAGGCATCTGGGCCTTCTCAGAGAGACTGGTCGTTGATTCGTTGAAGGGACCCTTCAACGCCTCTACGATGCCCTGTTCCGTGACCAGGATGTGCTCGGCCACCTCGCCGAGGGACCAGCGATCGGGGGCCGGCTTCCAGTTCCACTCATCAGCGGTGTGATGCTCGCTCATATGCATGAGCTTCATGGTGGTCATCTTCAACGATTCGAGGATCGGCTCCCGCTCGGCCGGGGTGAGGGCCTGGCCGTGAAGCAGTGCAGGCACCAGGGCCAGCACAACGGTCGAGAGAATGCGTCTCATCATGTGGTCAACCTCTACAAAAGGGTTTGTCGGTAACAGAGAAAAATACCCAGTCGGTCGGCTCCGTGATAGGAACACCTACGAAGAGAGGACGCCCGGGTTTCCAATCGGGGCAACGCCCGCATGGCCGCCAGCGCTGACCCCGTTAGAATACGGACGCCCACTGGGAGAGATTGTGATTCGACTGCTTGGATGGACGGTTGTGATATTCGAAGCGCTGGGGGGCGGCTCCTTGTACGCGCAGGATACCCTACCCCCGGGACCGAGCGGCGCCATCGAGGTCGAGGTGCGGCGGGCCTCCACCCGCCTGGCCCTGGCCGATGCAACGGTGCGGCTCGACGGTACCCCGTCGATCTCGATTACCGATGCTGCCGGACGCGCCGTGCTCCGGAACATCGCCCCAGGCATCTACGCGCTCCGGGTAACTGCCATCGGCTTCCGCCCCTTCGCGGTGTCGGACGTGGTGGTGAGCAGCGGCAAGACGCACACCGTGACGGTCGAGCTCTGGCCCAGCCCGATCGAGGTGGACGAACTGACCGCGGCGGCCTATTTCCAACCGGCGCCGGATGCAACCGGACGGACCGACGTCTTCGGCGCCGAGGAGGCTCGTCGCGCACCGGGAGTCCAGGAAGATGTGGTGCGAGCGGTAGCGCTCTTCCCAGGCGTCGCCGTGACGACCGCGGGGCGGAACGATCTCGTGGTTCGCGGCGGCGCGCCATTCGAGAATCTCTTCCTCATCGACAACATCGAAGTACCCAACATCAACCACTTCGGCTCCCAAGGCTCCACCGGCGGGCCATTGTCCCTCATCAACATCGACTTCGTCCGATCGGTCAGTTTCTCCAGCGGGGGCTTCGGCGCGCAATACGGCGACCGGACCTCGGCCGTCACCAACATCTCCTTACGCGATGGAAGCCGGGAGCGGGTGTCCGGAGAGCTCAACCTATCGGCCACCGGATTTGGCCTGATCGGCGAGGGGCCGCTCGGGCGGAACGGATCGTTCCTGCTCAGCGCCCGACGCAGCTATCTGGATCTGATCTTCAAGGCGGCGGGCTTCAGCTTCGTGCCCGCCTATTGGGACTTCCAACTGAAGGCCACCCGGCGCATGGGACAGAACGGCACCCTGTCGTTTCTCACCATCGGCGCCCTCAACGACATCAGCTTCGTCAACGACGACGCCGAGGATCGCTTCGACAACAGCAGGATCCTGGCGCCGGAGCAGCGGCAATACTTCTCGGGGCTCACCTACCAACAGGCCTTCGCGCGCGGCTACCTGGCCCTCACACTGGGCCGCACCTTCACCCGTTTCCGGACGGTCCAGCGCGACTCGCTCGATCCGCCGCAGGTCGTGTTCCGGAGTTTCTCCACCGAGGGAGAGAACAGTCTCCGCGCCGACCTGACGCTCGAGCTGACGCCGCGCCTCACCATAGCGTTCGGCAACGTGGCCAAGTACGCGAGCGCCCTGGATTACGACATCATTCTGCCCGGCGAGTTGCGCCGCGATGATGTCGGTGCACCGCGGCCGCTTCGGGTCGACACCAGTTTCACCGCATTCCGGAACGCCACCTATGCCCAGGGCACCTGGCGGCAGAACCGCTGGACCGTAACGGCGGGCCTACGAGCCGATTACTACGATTTCCTGCGCGGCTCCTTCCGCCTCGCCGAGCGGATGGGGGTGGCGTACCGAGTGGGACGCAACTCCGAGCTCAGGCTGAACCGTGGCCGGTACTATCAGGCTCCGTCCTACATTTGGTTGCTCGGCGATCCTCGAAACATCGAGACCCTCGAGCCCATCCGTGCGACCCACCTCGGGCTGGGCTTCGAGCAGTTGCTCCGAGCGGATCTCAGGTTCCAAATCGAGGGATACCACAAGACCTACCGCGACTACCCGGCCCGGACATTCCGGCCTCAAGCCGTGTTGGCTCCGTCCGGATTCGAAGATGTGACCAACGACATTCCTTTTGGACTCGAGCCGCTGGTGAGCCAGGGAACCGGCCGCGCCTTCGGCGTCGAGGCGCTGCTCCAGAAACGGTTGAGCGACATCCCCCTCTACGGACTGGTGAGCCTGAGCCTGGGGCGCTCGGAGTTCGAGGGTCTGGATGGGGTCGAGCGGCCCGGCGCATTCGACACCCGGTTCATCGGGACGGTACTCGCAGGCTATCGCTTCAACCCACGGTGGGAGTTGAGCGGCAAGTTCCGGGTGGCCAGCGGGCAGCCGACCACCCCGTTCATTACGTCCGGGCCGCTCGCGGGGAGCCTCGATTTCTCGCGCTATAACGCCGGGCCGCGGCTTCCCGCCTTTCACGCCCTCGACATCCGGGTGGATCGCCGATGGAGCTTCCGCTCCTGGCAGCTGGTGGTCTACCTGGACGTGCAGAACGTCTATGGGCGCACCAACGTTTCGCAGATTCGGTGGAACGCGCAGGAGCAGCGGGTGGAAGACGACGAAGCGCTGGGAATTCTGCCCAGTATCGGTGTCAACATCGAGTTCTAGGCCCCAGGTTCCCGACCTTGAACCGTGGCCGTAATGTGGGGTAGTATATCTGGCTCGATACGGTCTTACTCCAGCAGAGCGGTTCTTCTCGAGCTATGTCTCAACCAATTCTGTCCCTCGACGGCGTGAGCAAGCACTTCGGCCCGGTGGCCGCGGTGGACCAGGTCAGTTTCGCCGTCGACCGGGGCCAGGTCGTGGGGTTCCTGGGGCCAAACGGGGCCGGGAAGTCCACCACCATGCGGATGATCACCCAGTTCATCGAGCCCGATCAGGGCCAGATCCAGTTCGACGGCCAGCCGCTGTTCGAGGCCGGCCGTGAAGCCAAGCGCCGGATCGGTTATCTGCCGGAGAACAACCCGCTCTACACCGAGATGCTGGTCACGGAATACCTCGACTTCGTCGCCGGGCTCCGAGCGATTCCTCGGGCGGAGCGGCTGGGCGAGGTGGACCGGGTCGTCGCGGCGACGGCCATCGAAGAGGTGTTCTACCGGCCGATCGGCGATCTGTCCAAGGGATTCAAGCAGCGGGTCGGGCTGGCGCAGGCCATCCTGCACCGACCGGACCTCCTGGTGCTCGATGAGCCGACCGAAGGGCTGGACCCGAACCAGCGGGTCGAGATCCGGCACCTCATCAGCCACCTCGGCAAAGACCGGACGGTCATCCTCTCGACCCACGTATTGCAGGAAGTGCAGCATACGTGCTCACGCCTCCTGATCATCAACCGCGGACAGATCGTGGCCGACGGCCCGGTCGAGCAGCTGGTCGCGAGCGCCAAGGGCCTGGTCCAGATTGCGGTCGAGGTGAAGGGCAGCGGCGTCGCCGAGGCGCTCGAGAAGCTGGACGGGGTCACCCGCGTCGAGGCCGCGCCGGGCGCGGACGGGAGGACCGCCGTCACCGTCACGGCCGAGGGCAGCAAGGATGTCCGGCCGGCCATCTTCGGCCTGGCTCGCGACAAGCAATGGGCGCTCTATGAACTACACCAGGAAAGCGGCAGCCTGGAAGATCTCTTCCGTGAGCTGACGGCGGGACCGACGAAACCATGAAGCGCATCTGGGTCATCGCGGCGCGGGAACTCCGCGCACTCCTCGATCACCCGACCGGGTACATCCTGATCCTGGTGTTCCTCGGCGTGAACAACTTCCTGTTCTTCCGTCAGGTGTTCGTGTCGGGCGTCGCCTCGATCCGGCCAATGCTGGATCTCATGCCCTGGCTCCTGCTCTTCCTGGTGCCGGCGGTGACCATGCGCGCCTTGGCCGAAGACACCCGAACAGGCACGCTCGAAGTGGTACTGGCCCAGCCAGTGTCGGATTGGGAGCTGCTGCTCGGGAAGTACTTCGGCAGCGTCATGTTTCTCTGGATCGCGCTCGGCCTCACCCTGCTGGTGCCGGTCGGTCTGTCCTTCGGCGCCGACCTTCCGGCGGGAGTCATCGTCGCCCAATACGTGGGCGCCGCTCTCCTGGTTGCCGGGCTCGCCGGTGTAGGCATCTGGGCGTCCAGCCTGACCCGGAATCAGATCACCGCCTTCATTGTCGGCGTCGGCGTCATGTTCGTCCTGATCCTGGTCGGACTCGATCCCCTGCTCGTCGGTCTGCCGCCTGCCCTGGGCCTCGTGGCCGCCCGCCTCGGCGTCTTGGCCCATTTCGCCAACATCGGCCGGGGCGTCATCGACCTCCGCGACGTGATCTACTTCGTCTCGCTCGGCGCCGTCTTCATCACGCTCGCCTACGGCACGCTGGTCGGCCGCCGGCTGAGCGCCAAGGGGGAAGCCCGGAGGCGCTTGCGCATGGGCGTGCCCGTCCTGGTTGGGGCGGCAATCGTGGTGAACCTGCTCGGGAGCTACATCGGCGGCCGGCTCGACCTCACGCCTGGAAAGGCGTACACGCTCACGCGGACCACCAAGAACCTGGTCCGCAACCTGGATGACTTTGTGACGGTCAAGCTCTTCGTCTCGCAGGAGCTTCCGCCCCAAGTCGCCCTGGTGAAGCGCGACATCGACGATCTGCTCCGTGACCTGCGCGGCGCGAGCGGCGGCAATCTCCGCGTGGTAGAACTGCACCCCGGTGACGACCCCGATGTGCGCGCGTCCGCCCGGGCACTCGGCATCCCCGCCGTGCAATTCAATGTGTTCGGGGAGTCGCGGCTGCAGATCCAGGAAGGGTACATGGGCATCGCGGTCGAACACGCGGGCAGAACGGAGACGATCCCATTTGTGCGCCGAAGCGACGACCTCGAATATCGGCTCGCCACCGCCATCCAGTCGCTGGCGCATGGGGACGAGCAATCCGTCATCGGGCTCGTGACCAGTGCGCGCGGCCAGGTGGGCCAGCCCCTCTACCAGGCGCTGCAGCAGGAGTTGAGTAAGACCTATCAGGTCCGGCCGCTGTCCTTCCCGGCGCCGGGATTGCCGGAGGACGACATCAAGGTGCTGGTCCTCGCGGGGCATCCGGATTCCCTGCCCGCCGACCAGATGGAGCGGCTCGAGGCCTTCTTCGATCGGGGAGGGAGCGCCCTGGTGATGGCCAGTGCCATGCAGATGGATCCGTCGCAGCAGATGGTGGCGACGGAGCGGTCGGTTCCCTGGAACCGGGTAATCGCGCCGTTCGGCGTGGCGGTTCAGGCGGACATGGTGTACGACCTGCTGAGCAATGAGCCCGTCTCTCTGCCGACCCAGTTCGGGCGTGTGCTCACGGCCTATCCGTATTGGGTGCGTGCCGCCAGCACTGGCTCCTCCATTGTGAACGAACAGGCGCAGTCCCTCTTTCTGCCCTGGACCAGCTCCATCGATACCACGGGCGCGGCGCCGGGCACGGTGACTCCCTTGTTCGTGTCCAGCCAAGCAGGCGGGGTCCAGACCCAGCAAGTCCTCTTGATGCCGCAGCAACAGTTCCCGCAAACCAACCTGGCCACCCGGGTCCTGGCCGTCATGGTCGACCCGAACGCTGTGGGCGATCAGGCTTCGACCGGCGGGCGGGGACGGCTCATCGTGGTCGGGAACTCCGAGTTCGTGGCGGATGACCAGCTCCGCTCCGCTCCCGAGAATCTGACATTCGTGCTGAATGCGATCGATTGGCTGTCCCAGGACGAGTCCCTGATCGCCATCCGCTCGAAGGACCGTACGCCGCCACCATTGGTACTGACCGAGGGCAAGCGGAACGCGGTGAAGTATGCCAATCTCATCGCATTGCCGATCGTCGTGATCCTCGCTGCGATCGTGCGACTGCTCGGACGACGCCGCATGACCCGCCGCACCTACCGGCGCGGGGAACAGGAGCCGGCATGAGTACGTCCTTTCTGAAGCGGGCCGGCCTGGTGCTGCTCGCCCTCCTGCTTCTGTGGGGAATTCTGGCCCTGCTCCGCCGGGGCACGAGCGAGGACATCGCGGGCTTCGTCCTGCCGAGCTTCGACTCGGCCGCCTTGAATCGGATCACCATCACCACCGAGACCGATACCATCTCCCTCGTGCGGGCCCAGGGAAACGACTGGGAGGCCAACGGGCTACCCGCCGCGAGCCCGGCCGTAAACGATCTGTACAATGCCGTGTTCGACAGCACCACCGCGGCGCGGAGCGAACTCGCGGCGCGGAGCACGGCATCCCATGCACGCATGGGAGTGGAGGGGCTGGGCAAGTCGCACATGCTGTTCATGGCCGGCACCGATACGATCGCCGACCTGCGGGTGGGCAATCCCACCGAGACCGGCCGTGGGGCCTTCGTGCGCCTGGGCGATGCACCCGAGGTGTACCGGGTGACGACCGACCTGGCCCGGCTTGGCTCGCAGCCGGTCGATCATTGGCGCGACAAGCAGATCGTGGCCATTACGCCGGAGCAGGTCGATAACGTCACGGTCTCGTGGCCGGGCCGACGGTATGCGTTGACCCGGTCCGATGGCATCTGGACCGTCGATGGCGCTGCCACCGATAGCACGGCCGTGGCGACCATGCTTCGGGGATACGCCAACCTCGAGGCCACGGGCTTCCCGACCGCCGATGAACTCGATACCATCGACTTCTCGAGCCCGGACGGACGCATCGTCTTGCGCGGTATGGGCGGCGACACGCTGGCGGCATTGGAATTCGATTCCACCGCCGCTGGAATCTGGACCCGACGCGCCTCGGGCGGCCCCGTGTTCGAGTTGGCCGCGTGGTACGGCGCCCGGTTGGCGCCAGACAAGAGGGTGCTGACCGGTCGGTAAGCAGCTCATGACAAATCACCGGTCGATCAACGGGCGCTGACTCTAGCGCCTGTCACCCTACTCCCGACTCCCGACTCCCTACTCCCTTGTCCGTCTCCTACGCCCGTCGGCTCGGCCTCTTCTCGGGGACCATGATGGTGGTCGGCGGGATCATCGGGGCTGGGATCTTCCTCAACCCGGCGATCGTGGCGCAGCGGGTCGGCACCCCCGGCCTGACGCTTTCGGTCTGGGTGCTGGGCGGAGCGGTGGCGCTGATCGGGGCGTTCTGCTTTGGCGAGTTGGGTGACCGGCTCCCGAAGGCCGGCGGCGGCTATGTGTATCTGCGCGACGCCTTCGGACCGTTGCCCGCGTTCCTCTATGCCTGGGCTCTCCTGCTCGTCATCGCGACCGGAGCAATCGCCGCGGTTGCCGTTACGTTCGCCAACTATGCCATCGCACTCACGGGAGCACCCGAACGACTCGGGGTGCCTGTGGCCATTGGGGCCATCGTGCTGTTGTCGGCCGTCAACTACCTGGGGGTCAAGCCGGGGGCCGTCACCCAGAACGTCTTTACCGTGCTCAAGCTCGTGGCCATCGCCGGCTTGGTCGCGACAGGCCTCGCCTTCGCCGGCGCGGGGCCGGCCGAGCCCATGGCGGCCCTCGAACCGCCACACGGTTTTCTCGCCGTCGGCATCGCCGTGGCGTCGGCCCTGAGCCCGGTGCTCTTCGCGTACGGGGGCTGGCAGCAAACCAACTACATCGCGGAGGAGATCATCGATGTACGGCGCAACTTGCCGCGAGCGCTCGTGCTGGGCGTCGTCATCGTGGTCGTGTCGTACCTCCTAGTCAACGTGACCTACCTGAAGGCACTCTCGGCGCCGGGCCTCGCCGCAAGCAACGCCCCCGCCGCCGACGCCATGGGCACCCTCTTTGGCGTCACCGGGGCGCGGCTCATTTCCGCCGGCATTGCCATCTCGACGTTTGGATTCCTGAACCTCGTTATTCTGGTGACGCCGCGGGTCTACCAGACCATGGCGAGCGACGGCCTCTTCTTTCCCGGGATCGCGCGGCTCCATCCGAAGCATCGGACGCCCACCGCCGCCATCACCTTCCAGGCCGCGTGGGCCATCCTGCTCACGGTGAGCGGGACCTATGGTGCCCTGCTGGACTACGTCGTGTTCGGTGATTGGATCTTCTTTGGACTGACGGTCGCCACTCTGTTCGTCTACCGCCGGCGCGATCGGGCAAGCGGCGCCGATCCGGCACCGGCCGGCCGGTTCCGAGTGCCGGGCTACCCGGTCACTCCCCTTCTCTTCGTGCTGGCAGCGGGGTATGTCGTGGCGGGCTCGATCGGCACCAACCCATCGAACGCGGCACGAGGTGCCGCCCTCCTGGCGCTGGGGGTGCCGGTGTTCTACTTCTGGCAGAAGAGATCACAGAAAGCGAGTCGCACAGCCTGACCTACCGCCAACCGTCCACTCCTCACTTCTTACTTCTTACTTCTTCCTCCTTACTCCTTCCTCTTCACTTCCAACAACCACCCCTTCCCCGGTTCGACCGGGATCGCCTGATCGATGTCGAAGCTCCGGGCTTCCTGGAACCCTTCGACCGCGGGTGCGCTGATGCTCGCCGCTCGTGGGTCGATGCCCAACGCATCCCAATCGATTTGGAGTCGGACCTGGACCGGCGACTCGGCCCAACTGGCCAACGCCACGAGTGCAGCACCGTCCTTGAGGTAGGCCGTCGCGAGCAGGTCTTCCCGTCCGGTTCGCACCGGGCGATCCGGCACCCAGTAACCCACCATGCGGGTGCTCTGTATGCCGAACGCGTCCCAGAGCTTCCAGAGCGGCCGCGGGTCGCCGGCCCACGGCAGCCGGCTGGTCATGCCGTAGACCATGCCGCGCCACGGGTTGCCGCCGTCCTGGAGCATCTCTCCCATCAGTCCAAAGGGGATGCCGGACATTTCCACCAGCCAGAACTCCGGGGGCGCGTCGTAGTCGAAGTACTCGCCGAACCAGAGCCGGTTGATAAACGGAAAGTGCTCCAGGTAGAGGTTGGCGCTGTTGGCGAAGCCGTCGCGCTCGTTGAACTGGTTGGCCGAGTGGAGGTCGATGAGGGCGCCCGGGCGATTCCGGTCGAGGACCTTCCGAACTCGTTTCATAATCGAGCGATCGAACGCCACGTCATCGATGTAGAGTCCGTCGATGCCGACGTTTCTGACCAGCCAGTTCAATCCCTCGACATAGTAATTGTGCCAGCGTGAGATCCCGGTGTTGACGATGGCGGCGTCCTTGATCCGCGGCACGTGCCACGCCGCGATGTAGTTGCCGTCCAGATGTTCCTGCAGCCAGGAAAACCCGCCGCCCTCGCCGGGAGAGAACACCTCGTCACCCAGGCTCTTCAAGGCGAACAGCTCAGGCGCCTTGTTGGTCAGCTCGCGAACGGTGTAGTAGATCTTGACCTTCATCCCGCGCGCATGGGCGTCGTCGATATAGGCCTTCATCTCCGCGGGGCGAAGGAAGGGGTAGTTGATCCACGGGTTGATCTCGGTCGCGTGATGCACGTTGATCGTGTTGGCACCCGTGAGCGCCACACTGTCGAGTGGCTCGAATGCATGGAAGTACCGGGTGGCCCATTGCGCAGGCGTATCGATCGGCTTGAAGGGTGTCAACAAGAGCAGGAAGTCGTAGCGTTGCACCTCGCCGGCGCGGAACGTCCGCGGCCCGCTGTAGCAGGTGACCAGGTAGGTGTCCTCGTCCCGGTCGCGGAAGCGGCACCCACCGCGGCCGCCATTGTGCCAGGACGCCGGCATCACCAGCGGCTTCGACAGGTAGAAGTTGGTGTTGAGCGGACGCGAGTACTTGTCGTCCTTGAGCCGAAACTGAAGCCCGGCGTTCACGTCGCCGATCCAGGCCCCGTCCTGGTTGTGCTGCACCTGCCAGGTCCAATCGAACGTGGCTGGGGCGAAGCCTCCCTTGAGACCCATGCCCATGGCGTACCGTGCCACGTCTTTCCGGATGGGGATCTCGAGCCGGATGTCGCGCACGCTGGTTTCGACGGCACTCTGGAGCGCCACGGTAAACTCGATGTTGCCATCGAATTCCATTTCGGCGTGGAGATCCATCACTACCGGCCCGGCCTTGCTCTTCGACTCCCAGGCGGCGGCGCCCTCGGCCTGCTTCACGAACACGATGGGACTGCCCTCCCAGGGAATCGGGCGACCGTCCTGGCCTTCGATCACCAGGGCCACGGGACCTCGCAGCAGGTCCCGCCCACGGTCGACCAGTCGCGTCATCTCGGGGGCGAAGAAGCTGGTGATTTGGACGGGCAGGCCGTGCAAGCCGAGGGTCACCTTGCGTCCCAGGACGGACACGGTGCCGCCCCGGACCTCGACCTTGGTGTACGGCGGCACGAGCCCGTCGTCCTCGGCCAAGCGAGAGTCGAGCCAGCGCAATCGAGCGAGCCGCCAGGGTTCGTCGTCGCCCGAGCTGTGCAGCAAGAAGCGGGTCACGTCGATCTCGAGATCGACGGTGGTTTTCGCCAGTCCCACCGGCGCGACGGTCAGTTGGCCGCGGTACAGCCCGGCCGCCGCGGAATCGGGTATGCGGACGCCGCACCAGAGCGGTTGCACCGTGCCCAGGTCGACCGTGACCCGCTTAGTGAAGGGCCTGCCCCGCCAGTCGACCCCTCCCAGGTTGATACACCGGAAGGCCGAGGCTGGAATCACGTAGCCGGCGCGTGACGTGGTGAGATCGCCGAATTCAACCCGCACATCATCGATGCGCTGCCGCGCGGCGTAGATGCCGAGTTGGAACGGGTAGAATTCCCCTCGCTGTGCCGTGCCTTGAAACGGAAGCCCGGCCTCCGTCTGCGTCCATTTGTGGGGCAGGTCGCCGTGCATCCGGATCGGCAGCGAGCGATCCTCCGGAAACACGAGGTAGGGCGTGTCGGGATACCGTGCCACGAGCGCCTGCATCTCCGTCCTGGTCGCGATTACTTCCATCGGGTAGAAGCTGTTGAACTCATCCACTGATTGGAGCTCGACGACCTGCCCGCGGGGAAACTCGCTGAGCCGGTCTCTCACGGCAGACGGTACCACGAGCCCGTGACGCTCGAGCCAGCTGGAGTCGGCCGGCACTGCAGGGGGCGGATAGGTGATCTTCGGGTAGTTCGATCGGACGGTGCCCGTGTAGGGCAGGTAGTAGACATAGTACTGGCCTGGCGCGATCACGGGCTGGAACACGAGGTCGCCATATTCGCGATTGATCGCGATGCGGGCGACGTTCCGGATCCGCGCACCGCTTCCCGCGTCGACAATGATGATGTTCTTCTTTTCCGGCTCGAGGTCCCGGCGACGCCACGGAATGCGCACCCAGACGGCATCGACGTCGTTTGTGACGCGGACCACCGCCCGGTGGTTGCCGAACGAATCGGGCTCCCACGTGCCGGTGCCGTAGCTGGGAACCTGAGCGACTGCGATACCGGAGAGCGTCGCCAGAGCGAAGGCGGCAGTGAGTATGAGACGTTTCATGGCAGGATCGAATCTCGTGTGAATAAAAGGAAATTGGCTACGGTGTCCGGCCGCGTCTCAACCGCTCGATCATGAGTTCGTGCGCGACGCCGACAAAACTCTGTTCGCTCACCAACCCGACGAGCTTCCCGTGGGAGACGACCGGGAGGGCGGAGACTCGCTTGGCGCTCATGAGCTCGATGGCCTCGATCGTCGGCATGTCCGGTGGAACAGTAATGGGATCTGCGTACATGATCTCCCGCACCGCCATGGTGCCTTCGTTGGGAATGCCGCCCTCGGCCAAGAGCCGAATCAGGAGCCGGTACGAGACGATCCCAACCAACTGATGGTCATGGTCTTCCACCAGCACATGTCGGAGTTGCTTCCGATCCATGACGAAGGCGACCCGATCAACCAGTTCGTCTTCGCTGACGGTGAAGAGATCGGTGTCCATGAACTGCTCGATGCGGGCGTAGGCCTCTTCCCAGCCGGCCGACTCATCCAGGCGGGCCAACGGCCATTCGTGGACCGGCGCCCGCGTCTCCTGACGGGCCACGGTTGCGGCCGTAAGCGCCGCGAGGTGCTCGGCCGTGTTGCCCTTTCCGCTCATCGCGGCCAGCGACTCCAACAGCCAGCTGGCACCGACCCGCCGGCTTGCGACCCGCGCGTCGATGACGCCGAGGTAGCGGTCGATGTCCGACGAGTCGACCGCAACCGACTCGAGGCCCGCACGCGCCAGCGGCAAGAGCTGGGAGAGGATCAACTCGGGCGCGGTCACCATCTGCCCATCGATCCAATTGAAACCGGCCTTGAGTCCCAACCGACCGGCCGCCACGAAATTCGCTTTGGCATCCGAGAAATCCAGCCGGTGGGAAATGTCCCCGAGTTCTTCAGTGGCGCCCAGCATGAGCCCGGCCCAAAAGGCGGCGTTGGCCACTTCATCGAGCACCGAGGGACCTGCGGGCAGCAGTCGGCACTCGATCCTCAGGTGGGCATGGCCGTTTCCGATGCCGTAACAGGCGCGGTTCCAGGTGTAGACCGTGCTATTGTGGAGACGCAGTGCCTGGAGCTCGGGCGCTCGCCCCGCGTCGATCTCGCGCATGGAGTCTTGGGTGACCGGCGTGGCCATGAGAACCGGGAATCGGGCGACGTCCTCCTGGAACACCTCGAGCACGCTCTCCTTGACCCATCGCTCCCCGAAGCGCACCCGTGGGCTGAGTTCGCGGGCGTGTACGCTCGCTCGCCGGGTATCGATGGACTGCCGGAAGAGGGCGATCCGCGTCTCCATCCAGAGCCGCCGCCCGAAGAGCAGCGGCGAATTCACCGCCGCGGCCAACACCGGCGCCGCAATCGCCTGGGCCATGTTGTAGAACCGGGCGAATTCCTCGGCGCTGACCTGGAGGTGGATCTGGAAGCTGGTATTGCAGGCTTCGAGCATGACGTTGTCGTGCTCGACGTGTAATTCGTCGGCGCCCTCGACATGGAGATGGAGCGGTCCGCCGCGGAGTCGGCACGTGGCGTCATTGAGCGCTTGGTACCGGGGCCGCGGGCTCATGTTGTCCAGTCGCAGATCGGACTTGGACAGGGTCGGCAGAATGCCGGTCAGGACGACCTTGGCATGAGCCTCGTGGGCGGCAGCGCCAAGCATGGCGAGCAGCGAATCGAGCTCATGTTCCATCGCCCCGAAACACCCGCCCGCGAGGGGGGAGGGGCTGAGATTCGTCTCCAGATTGAACCGCGCCAGCTCGGTCGTGAAGCGCGGGTCATTCAGGGTCTCCAGTATCTCCAAAGCGACCGGCGCGGGCTTCCAGGCACGGTCGACCAGAAAGACTTCCTGCTCCGCCCCGATCCGACGTTGTCCCGATTCGATCATGCCAAGCGACAGCAAGCGTTCGAGCGCGTTGAGGTCGCTCAGGAGATGCCGCGTGAATTTCCGGATAGCCTCGGGGGAAAGATCCGGCTGAACGTCCTGCTGGCCCACAAGCCACCTCCTTCGTCAGGGGAAGGTGGCTCGGAGCCGGGCAGTGCGCCAGGGATGGCGCGAGCGAAAACGGCAAAGCCTCGGCGTCGGAATCCGAACGCGAGGCCTTGTGTGTGGGACGACCGCCTATCGGCGATTCGGTCTGGTCAGGACCAGCTCAGTAGCACTCGTCGCAACAGGCCATGCAAAGCCCGGGCGTGTCACAGTGTTCGGCCGATAGGGTTTCGCCGCAGCGGACACACAGCATGCCATCGGGTTCGCGCGCAATCTCCGACACGCCGGACGCATCGGGTGCATCGAACGGGTACCCGCAGCCGGGGCAGGCCGTGGCCATATGTGAAATCGTGCGGGCGCACTCAGGACATTGAACGAGGGTCATAGCGATCTCCGCTTGGGCTTCCGAAGCTGAGCCTGCAAGACTCGCGCCTTGGGTGCAGAATGCGAAGTCCACGATGAAGGTGACATGAGGATACTCGGAGGATCCCTTCAATCTCGGCCGATTCCCTGGAACTGGCGCCCGGTCCAGCGACCACCGCGCCACGAAGACCTCACCGCCAGCCCACCCGCCGAGCCCATTCTTCCTGCCGCCGCCGCCACTGGCCGAGGTCTGCCGGCGGGCCCGGCCCCTCCCTGAGGGTCTCCGCCTCCACCCTGCGGATCTCCTCAGCCAGCGGCGGGAGGTCCACATCGCGCCGCAGCTGGTCCACAGCGCGAGCATTCTCGAGCGGCCCCGGGCTCAACCGTCCGGCCTCGTCCCAGTCCAAACAGGTGCCGTAGCGCTGGGGCCGCCCTTCATTGAAGCGGATTCTGTCTTCCAGGCAGGCGGCGTGCTGGGCGGGGGCCTCCCCGCGGGCGACGGCTTCACGGAGGAGCGTCAGACACTTCCGTTGAAACGCGGGCAGGCTGATCGCGTGCTGGGCAATGATCCACGCCGCTCGGCAGCCTTCGGACCCGACCGTCGACCGCTCGGGCCACCCCTCCGCTGCGAGGATCGTCTCCAGCTGGGCGGCATTGTCGAGATGCACCTGCTCCATTGCCGGGGCGTAGCCGCCGAACAACACCCCGTCTTTCGCGAGGCGTGCCCTGGTTTCTTGGTCACGGCGTTCTAGGCGGAGGAGTTCTAGAGTAAGATCGGATCGCATCGACCCTCGTTTGTGGCAATTCAGGCTCGGGTGTTAGCTTAGCGCCCCAAGGCGTCAATCCACAATCGTTCTCACGGAGCGGCCATGATTCTAGTCACTGGATCGACCGGCACAATCGGTGGCGAGCTGCTGAGGCTCCTCGGCGAGCAGGACATCCCCTGTCGGGCTCTGGTGCGAACACCTAACAAGGCCGAAGGCATGCGAGCGCGCCGAATCGAGGTCGTTGTCGGCGACTTCCAGGACCCGGCAAGCCTCGATCGAGCACTCGAAGGGATCTCGAGCCTCTTTCTCTTGAGCGCCGCCCACGAACGCCAGGCCGAACTGCAGCTCAACGCGATCGCGGCCGCCAGGCGCGCCGGCGTAGGGTACCTCGTCAAGGTGTCGGTGATCGGCGCCGCCCCCGATGCACCGATCAAGTTGGGGCGGGACCATGCAGCCGTCGAGCAGGGAATCCTCGACACCGGAATCACCGCGGCCATTCTCCGGCCTCATTCGTTCATGCAGAACATGCTTGGGTCGGCACCACTCATTACGCAACGTGGCGAGTTCTACGGCTCGACCGGCGATGCCAAGGCCCCGCTGATCGACGCCCGCGACGTGGCGGCGGCGGCGGCCACGTTCCTGAGCCAACCCAGCGCTCGGACCGTGTCGCACACCTTGACGGGACCGGAAGTCATCTCGAACGATGACATCGCGCACATCCTCGGCGACGTGATGGGGAAGCCGGTTCGGTATGTCGACATTCCCGGCGAGCAACTCAAGGCCGGGATGGTGGCCACCGGGATGCCCGACTGGTTGGCGACCGATCTCATGACCCTGAACGAGATGTGGGCCAGGGGCGTGGGACTGGAAGTCAGCAAGGCCGTCCCGAGCATAACCGGGCGGCCGGGCCGGACGTTCCAGGAGTTTGCGCGGGATTACGCGGCGGCGTTCCGGGGCGCGACGTAGAAACGGTTCAAAGCTGCCGCGCCAGTGCGACCAGGTCGGCGGTCGTGCCCGAAGTGACGAAGGCGATCGTCCCGTTTCGGTCGATCAGGTAGACCATCCGGGTGTGCACCACGTCTCCCGTGGTCTCGTCCCTGGCCCGGGTCACGTTCCAGTGATCGAGCACTCCTTCGACTTGGTCGATGGTCCCGCTCAGCACGTGACCGCGGGCTCCGAGCTCCCACTGCTCGGCCAGCGCGGGCAGGCGGGTCGGCACGTCGCGCCACGGATCGAGTGTCACGACAAGAGCCACCGGATCGAGGTCCAATACCTCGTCGCACGCCCGAAGCACGTCGCGCACCACGACCGGGCACACCGTTTCACAATGGCCGAACGCAAAGGTCACGAAGACCGGCCGGCCACGAAAAAGCTCGAGCGAGACGTCGTGACCGTACTGATCCACCAGGCGTAGGCTCGGTGCGGCCCGATCGAGTCGGGGCGGAAGCGACGCAACAGCCTCGGACGCGACAGGAGGGTCGTCGAATGCGCCCTCTGCGGCCGAGGCATTCAGCACCCGTAGCGTGGCAGCGGTGAATCCGGCACCGAGCAAGAGCCCGAGCGCCCCCAACGCGATCCGCCCACCGAGCCACCCGCTCAGGCTCCTCACTCCGCCCTCCAGCGCCTCGCCCCAGAGGGCGAACAACACGCCGAACATGATGGTGGGTTGAAGTACGAGCGCGACCCACCCGGCGGCGTCGGGTAGGCCACCGGGGGCCGCTCCGAAGCAGACTTCCCGCGTGCGGGCGAGCCAGGTGGCGCTTGCCGTCGCGGGCCAAAGGGCCAGGGCCCACCAGACCACGGTGATGCCGATGAGGCAGGTGGCCGCCGCAAGCGCGGCGGCCTCACGCGACCGCATGTACCCTCATCCGATCTTCCACAGGAAGGACAGGAGCTTCCAATTCACGAAGTAGTACACCACGAACGCCGCGAGGAACACGAAGACCAGCACCATCGTCCCGCGTGAGGCGAGCAATGCGCCGCCGGCCGCGTCGCCTGCCGGCAGGGCACTCGGCGGATTCAGGATACCCGGCGGAAGCCCCCGGGTGGAACCTGCTTCCAGCTTCTTGCCGAAGAACACCGACCACACGGTCACCAGGATGAAGATCCCGCCACCTAGCGCGGCTAGGAGGCCGCCGATGGCCATGATGCCGATCAGGAGGTCGACCGCCGGAGAGAATTGGATGTCGAACGGCGCCTGGGCGAAGCTGATGTCCCAGTGCCGCCGCGGCACGCCGAAGGTGCCCGCGAAGGTCATGCAGATCGAAAAGATGAACATGCCGATGGCGAAGAGATACGGCTGGATCTTGGCCAACGGCCAAAACGCGACCTCTTTTCGGAACACCAACGGAATCACGTAGTACGTCAGCCCCATGAAGGCGAGGGCCGTCCCGCTCACCACCGTGGCGTGGAAGTGGCCCGGAATGCGGAGGGTGTTGTGGGCGATGATGTTGATTTGCTCCGTGCCGAACGTGACGCCGGTGATGCCGCCGACAAATCCGAACACCACGACGGAGAACACCAAGGCACTGAACCCCGGATCGCCCCAGGGTGCTTTCCGGAGCCACTCGAATAAACCTTTGGTGAGCCCGCGCACCCGTTGCCCCAGTTCGATTCCTGCGGGGACGGTAAAGCCGTGGATCATGCTGGCGAGCACGGCCAGGTACATGGCATAGCTCGTGTTCCACACCTTCCAGGCTGGGCCCATGCCGGGATCGACCAGGAGGTGGTGCGCCGACGCCATGGAAATGAAGAGCACGTAGAGCACGAAGGCCGTGCGGCTGATCTTCTCGTTGATGACGACCGAGCCCACCGTCAACGCGCCCAGGAGGTACCACACCGACACCATGGCCGCCATGTTGATCTGCTGCGACGAGTGGCCCAGGCCCCACCAGACCAGCCGGTAGATCTGGGGATCCATATCCATCCAACCCATCGACCAGAAGAAGGTCGGGATGTAAGCCGCGGCCCCGTGCCCCAACGTGATGACCGCAATGATGGCCGCGGTCGTGGCACCGAAGGTGATGAGCGGCATCGAACCCTCGTAGGTCTTTTCCCGCTTCGCTACCACCAGCGTGCCGAAGAAGATGCCCACAACCAGCAAGGCACCGACCGCGAAGAGAATGACACCCAGGTAGAACAGCGGATCGGCCCGGAGCGGCACGTACGAGGTGAACAGGACGTCCGCCTTCCCCGCAATCATCATCCACTCTACCATGACGGTTCCCAGCACCATGAGGCCGAAGGAAAACCATGCCAGCCGTGGAGCTGGGACGCGGCTGTTCAGAAGTACCGCGCTCGCGAAGTAGAGGATGGCCATCTCGAAGAACAGGATGAAGAAGATCAACATGTTCATCCCGTGAATGGTCAGCACGCGGTAGAACCACGTGGCGTCCAGTAGATGGACCGCCTGCCACCGCGTCAGGAGGACGAGAATGGCCGCAATGCCACCGATCAGGAGCGTGACGGTGCCGGCGACCGCGTTGGCCTTGATGAGCGCGTCCGCCTGTGCGTGCACCTTGAGTCCCGTCGTGGGACAGACTCGGAAGTTCGAGTTCATTGGACGCCCTCCTCAGCGACAGCCTCGGTGTTCAGCGCCGTGGTTGGCCCGTCGACCACCACGACCTTGCCGAGCATCAGGTGGTGGCCGATGCCGCAGAACTCGTTGCAGATGATGCGGAAATCGCCGGCCTCGGTCGGGGTGACGCGCAGGCCGTAGTCGTAGCCGGGAACGATCTGGAAATTGATGTTCAACGGATAGAGACTGAACCCGTGATTCACGTCGAGCGACGAGATGTGCAGGGTGTATTGCACGTCCTTCTGGAGACGCAAGACCGGACGCCAGCTATACATCGACGCCGAGAGATAGATGTCGCTCCCAGGGGGAGGTTCGACGACCGGAATGCCTTGCTCGGTCCCGACCTGATACGTGCGGATGAACTCTTCCGTGCGGGCGCGGAACGCCTCCGGCTCCACCCGGCTCCGGATGCCGGACGGATTCTGTCCGCCGCGAACGTGCCACAGGGGCATCATGGCGAACAGCACCATGCACCAGACGAAAGCCACGATTACCCAAAGGCGCTCGGTCTTGTGCGCGGGCTTCCACCAGATCCCCTTGGGGGATTGGACGCCTGTATTCATCGGTGTGCTCCGCCGCTCAGGGGAGGGTGGCCTTCGGGAGGGATGCGATCTCCCACAGGCCCCACAGGGTGTAGAACAGGAGCATGACGACGATTCCGGCTACTAAGAGCAGGAACGGGTTGTCGTACAGCCGCTGGCCCAACGGAACTTCGGTCCCCGCGTCCGTCGTCCTTTCGTGATCATCCGCCATCGTGCGCCTCCTCTAGGGTGTCCGGCCAGCCACACGAACTGGCTGCCCAACCACTTCGGCCACCGTGGTGTCTCGTACGAACCGGGCGACCTCCTCGCCCAACCGGCTCCAGCGCGAATGCACCGCGCAGGCCCGTTCATCCGAACATTCCGCCCGTCCCAACAGGCAGCGCCGGCGGGCGTCGACCGACTCGAATACCGAGACCACGTCCAGCAACGAGACTTCCTCGGCGGGCCGGCTGAGCTCGAAACCGCCGTGCTTTCCGCGGGATGACTTGACCACACCGGCCCGAGCCATCGCGTGCATGATTTTCGACAGGTAGTTGGCGGGCACACCGATGGCCCCGGCAATCTCGGCGACCGGCTCGGGGCCGCTGCCCCAGCGCTTCGCCAAGTGGAACACCGCGCTGAGGGCGTATTCCGAGGTTCCAGAAAACATCGTGGCGGGCTTCCCCCTGGACTTGGGCTTCTGGCTAATTACGATATTGACATGAGACAAGCATATTATGCATCCCGCGCGGGGTGAGTGCAAGATTGACCGCCTCGCCCAACCCCCGAACCCCTCGGCAGGAGGCCCATGAGATCCTGGGGTAAGCGGCTCGAAGGGGCGGCATTTCGGGTCCTGTCCCGGGCCGACGCCTTCATGAACCGGCTCTACACCTGGCGCTTCAATCCGCTCTATCACAGCGGGGCGCTGGTGGTGGTGCTGTTCATCGCGGTGACTGTGACCGGGATCTATCTGCTTTTTTTCTATCGGGTTAGCGCGCCATACCAGTCGATTGCCAGGCTCCAGGACCAGGTCTGGTTGGGACGCTGGATTCGTTCGTTCCACCGCTATGCCTCCGACGCGGCGGTGGTTGCGGCCTTGGTTCACGCCTTCCGGGTATTCGCCCAAGGTCGCAGCTGGGGGCCCCGCACCCTGGCCTGGGTCAGTGGGGTGGCCCTGCTCTCCGTTACCCTGATCTGCGGCTGGACCGGCTACGTCATGGTTTGGGACGAACAGGGCCTGGTCCTGGCCCGGGAGGGCGCCCGGTTCCTCGATGCCCTCCCCTTGTTCTCGGAGCCCATCAGCCGGGCATTCGTGGGCGACCGGCTGATCCCGAACGCGTTCTTCTTTCTGAATCTCTTCCTGCACGTCGCACTTCCGATCGGGATCGGCGTCGTGCTGTGGCTCCACGTCTCGCGCGTGGCCAGAGCCGCGCTCCTGCCACCGCGCGCCCTGAGCTGGGCGGTCCTGGGCCTGCTGCTCGGACTCTCGGTCCTCTGGCCCGCCGCCCTCGGACCGGCGGCCGACTTGTTTCGATTGCCGCAACGAGCGCCGTTCGATCTGTTCTACTCAGGCTGGCTCCCGCTCACCAGGAATCTGTCGGCCGGTCTGGTCTGGCTCGTGGGTGGCACACTCGCCGCGATCTTCGTGGCCACCCCATGGTGGATCGGCGGCCGCAGCCGACGCGTCGAGTCGATGCAGCCCTCCTTCGTGGTCCAGCGGCTCTGCGATGCCTGCCGAACGTGCTATCTGGATTGCCCCTACGAAGCGATCGACATGGTGGCGCGTACTGACGGGCGCCCCGGTCTCGTCGCCCGCGTCGATCCGGCGCTCTGCGTCAGCTGCGGTATTTGCGCCGGGTCGTGCGCCCCGATGGGGGTCGGGCCCCCAAAGCGAACGGGCCGATACCAGGTCGCCGCCGTCGAGCAGTTCATCGCCGACCACACGCTCGGCTCGGACGACGTCGTGATCATTGGCTGTTCCTTCGGCGCCGGGAACGTCACTCGAGGGACAACGTTCGACGGTGCATGTATCTTTCCGGTCGACTGCGCCGGGAGCATGCATACCTCGGTGGTGGAGTACCTGGTGCGGTCAGGCGTGGGTGGGGTGTTGATCGTATCTTGCCCCCCACGCGATTGCTGGCATCGCGAAGGCCCCAAGTGGCTGGAACAGCGGCTCTATCACGGTAGAGAGGCCGAGCTCAAGGAGCGGGTCGACCGGCGGCGCATCAGGCTGGCGCACGCCGGGCTCGCGGAACCATACCTCGTTCGGCAGGTGTTGGCTGAGTTCCGCCGTGAGCTGGCCGCGCTCGAAGTGGCCAGCGCGGAAGAGGATATCGCGCTGAGTATCGAGTGCGCGGCACCGGTAGAAGAGGTCGAGTCGTGATGGGACGCCCCGTGGTAATGGCGCTTGGAGCCGTCCTCGCGGTGGGCGGTATGATGGCACTGGGTGCGTTGTCCCAGATTCCGTACCAACCCGAGGAGGCGACGCACGCCGTGATTCGGCTCGCCTGGCGGGCCCGGGGCGTCGCGGTCAAGGAGTGCCGCACGATGACGCCGGAAGAGCTCGAGAAGGTGGCCGTTCATATGCGGCGGACCGAAGTGTGCGAAGGGCGGACCCTGCCCTATCAGCTCCGCGCGGTAGTTGACGGCGATGTCCGGGTCGATGAAGCCGTCGAGGCAGGCGGCGCCCGTGGCGACCGGCCGCTCTTCGTGCTCCACGATCTTCCGGTGGCCCCAGGCTCGCACCAAGTGGAGGTCTCATTTACTCGCGAGAGAGCGCCCGCAGAGGCTACGGACAGTACGGAGGTCACCCCGGCCAGACTGGAACTCGACCGATCGATCGAGGTGGTATCGGGGCAGGTCGTGCTCGTGACCTACGACCCGGATACCAAAACCATGATCGTTCAGGACGCGCCCGCGACTCGTTGATTGCTGGCGTGCCCCCGACAGGCAAATCCCTTGGAGGCAGCACATGCCGCTACGCGTGATCATCCTCGGCGCAGCAGGCCGGGACTTCCATAACTTCAACGTCCATTTTCGAGACAATCCTGCCTACGACGTGGTTGCCTTCACTGCCACCCAGATTCCCAACATCAGCGGGCGCCGCTACCCACCCGAACTCGCGGGAGACCAATATCCCAAGGGCATACCGATCGAGCCCGAGGACGACCTCGAGAGCCTGATCCGAAGCCGCGATGTCAACGTGGTGGTCTTCGCCTACAGCGATGTGTCCCATGACTACGTGATGCACTTGGGCTCCCGGGCCCTGGCGGCCGGCGCCGACTACCTCCTGCTCGGACCCAAGCACACCATGCTGAGTTCGCGGGTTCCGGTGGTGGCCATTTGCGCGGCGCGCACGGGATCGGGCAAGAGCCAAACCAGCCGCTATGTGGCAGCCATCTTGAGCGGCTGGGGGAAACGGGTCGTGGTGATTCGTCATCCGATGCCGTACGGAGACTTGGTCAAACAGGCGGTCCAGCGCTTCGCGAACTACGACGATCTCGAGCAACACGATGTAACCATCGAAGAACGCGAGGAATACGAGCCGCACATCGCGGCGGGCCGGGTGGTCTACGCCGGTGTCGATTACCAGAAGATCCTGGAACAGGCCGAACGGGAAGCCGACGTCATCATCTGGGACGGCGGCAACAACGACCTGCCGTTCTACCGACCGACCTTCCATATCGTCGTCGTCGATCCGCACCGCCCAGGCCACTCGGCCGAGTACCATCCCGGCGAGACCAACGTTCGGATGGCCGACTGCATCATCATCAACAAGATGGACACCGCGGCCCCGGAGCAGGTGCAGGCCGTGCGAGAGACCGTCACCAATCTCAATGCCCGGGCCACGATCGTCGAGGCCGACAGCCCCATTACCGTGGAGGGCGCCGAACAGATCCGGGGCAAGAGGGTCTTGGTGGTCGAAGACGGCCCGACCCTCACCCACGGCGGCATGGCATTCGGCGCGGGATGGGTGGCGGCCAAACAGCATGGCGCAGCCGCGGTCATCGACCCCAGGCCCTATGCCGTGGGCTCGATTGCCCGGACCTTCGAGGCCTATCCCACCACCGGCGCGGTCCTTCCGGCCATGGGCTATGGCGACCAGCAGACCGAGGAATTGGAGCAGACCATCAATGACTCCCCAGCCGACCTCGTGATCATCGGCACCCCGATCGACCTGCGGCGCATCGTGAACATCACGAAGCCATCGGTCCGGGTGCGCTACGAACTCGCCGAGCGGGGGGAACCCAAGCTCGAGGGATATCTGCGCGAAGCAATTAACCGTAAGTCGTAAGTCCAGGGACGGAAGAGCCCTCGGACGCCGTTTCACCGTCCGAGGGCCTTTCCATCCCTACTCCCTACTCACTGCTCCCTACTCCCTGCTCCTCAGCTATCATCCTCGATCTTGATATCGAGCGCATTCAGTACCATCGGCGGCCCGGCGCTCACCAGGGCGGCGTGGCCTTCGGCCCGGACCAGGCGCTGCGCCTGAACCGCCGCGTCGGTCGCCTGAAGTGACAGGAGATCCCCCAGCGGATCGATCAACTGATCCGTCGCCACCTGCACGACGGTCCCGTTAGCGAGGGTGAGGGTGCGGCCGGCGACGTCGACGCTCGCGACCCGGTCCTGGAATTCGAGCGCACCGGGCAAGTTGTCATCTTCGTCCTCGACTTCGAACTCCACTTCCTTGGCCGTGATGGTGAGCGGGTTGGTACCGGTCACGTCCCCCTCCCCTTCGGCTTCGACGATGAGTCCGTTCGCCAGCGCTGCTGCAACCTCACCAAGCGATCCGAGCTCGTCGCTATCATCCGCGTCGTCGATCTCGGTGCCGCTGACGATCTCGATGACCGTGCCGTCGGTCAGGGTGAACGACGATCCGTTCACGGCCGCTACGATACCCTCGAAATCTCGCTCGGAATTGTCGTCATCGACCTCGGATTCCAATTCTGTCACGCCGCCGCTCACGTTGAGCTCGACGCCCATGCCAAGGACCGTGAGGATCGCGTCGGGCGGCGGGCTCGCGTTGGATGCGAAGTTATCGCCATCGACGTTGATCTCGATCTTCTGGTCGTCGGCCTCGTCGTCCAGCTCCAGCTCGCTCGCGATGAACGTCGCGTCATTAGGATCCTGCGGCGCGGCGGTGGGATTCCGTTTCGCCTCGACTGCCGGGTTCCGTCCCACCGCCAGCGCGTCTTGGACCCGCGTGATGAAGTCCTGCATGCTGATACGCCGGCCGTCCTCGGCCTCGAAATCGGTGCCCGCATTGAACCCGACGGCAAAGCCACCGCCCAGGGTCAGGGTCACCGACCCGGCCGGGTCGATCGAGGAGATCCGGCTTTCGATCTCTTCCTCATCGAACAACTCCTCGCTCTCCTTCACCTCGACCTCGCGGGCAACCAGAGTGCCGTTCACCAGCTTGATCTCCACCCGGTTGGGGCCGCTGACCATTGCATCCTCGAACTCGGGCAGCGTGATCTGCTGGGAGAATTGAGGCAGCGCGCCCCCGCCCCCGCCCCCGCCCGCCAGGTCCGGTCACACCATCACTGTTGCACGCCGTAACGAGGGCGGCCATTCCGAATACCCAAAGACTGCTCGATTTCACGATTCCACCTCCACACGATGTTTGACTTTGACACCCCCCTTTAAGGCAACGGCGATGCCAGAGGCGGGCCGACAGTTGTCAATGGTGGAAGTGACGTGACATCAGTGACTTGGCATGAACCGGCTGACGGTCGCGCCGGAGCGGGCCCGTAACGGGACATTACGGGCCGTGTCAAATCGTTACACCTGATCAGGGTTGTTCGGGCGGCTCGGGCGGTGGGTTCGGCAGGGGATCGGGCCCCCCGGGACCGAAGGCTCGGCGCTGGGCACCGCGTCCCTGGCCGCGGGCCGCCATCTCACGATCGAGTTGCACGCGTTGCTCCTCAGTCAGGACCGACCGGAGCTCTTGCTGGATCGAGTCCCGATACATCCGAAGGTGGGGGAGAGTCTGTCGCATGAGCGAATCGGTTTTGGGACGGGCCCGCTCCAGAATCGCCCGCATGCTGTCCTTCTGCGCCTGCGACAAGTCGAGCCGCTGGTAGATCCGCGGCAACTCGCCGGGCCGGGGTGGGCGCGCGGCCCCGCGCATGCTGTCCGGCCGTATGGGCGGGCCGCCCCGGACCGTCCGGAATCGTTCGACACTCATTCCGAGGACCCCGCCGGCCACGAAGGCCACGACCAGAAGCACTATTCCCCGCGCCCGCACTCGGCCGAGCGATTCGATGCCTTCGATCATTGGCTCACCTCGATGGTTTCCAGGAAGTCGCTCGTGGAGGGCAACTGGTCACTGCGGATCCACGATGCGACCTGGGTTGGTACGCCAAGCGACTCTTCGATTCCGATCTCGACGACGACGCTGGCACTGGCACCTGGCGTTTCACCCAAACGCCAGAGAAACCCGAGCGAGACCATGATGACAACCGCTGCCGCCGCCAGCAGAGGCCACCACCACTGACCAACCTGGGCCACGGCGCTCGAGGGTTGCCGGCGCCGCGTGAATTCGGGCTCCGCGTCGTGTACGATCGCCGAAACCAGGCGCTCGAAGCGCGCCTCGTCACGAGTCGGGTCGAGTGCGGAGAAATTGATGCGATCGTCGCTCATGACAGGTACTCCTTTACGATCTGAGGGCCCAGACTCTCACGCAGTTGTCGTCGTGCCACGAACAAGTGCTGTCGGGCCGCCACCTCCGAAATGCCAAGCGACCGGGCGATCTCACGGTGCTTCCACCCTTCCAGGTCGTGCAGCAGCACCACCTCACGCTGTACTTCCGAGAGCTTCCCGATCGCGGCTTCCAGGAGGTGGCGCAGTTCGTTTCGTTCGAGGTCTCGGGCCGAGTCATCCCGGCTTGCGGCGGAGGTGGACTCCAGCGGAACCGTACTCCGGACCGCTCGGTATTCCCGGTAGTTCCGGGCTCGGTTTCGGACGATTTGGACCACCCAAGCGCCGAACTTATCCGGATTGCGGCACTCCTCCAGCCGCTCCAATGCCTTGAGAAAGCCGTCATGGCACACATCCTCGGCATCCATCTGATTCCCCAAGAGAGCCAGAGCCGCGGCATAGGCGGCCCGGAAGTGTCGGCGGACCAGCTCTTCGAAGGCCCGAGCGGCACCCGCGCGCGCCTGCTCGACCAGTATGGCATCCGACACGCTCGCATGGGATTGGTGCATGGCTCCTATTCCCAGAGACAGCCAAGCAGGGAGAACCGTTAGTCCGAGGAGTGGGCTGTCGGACCGCCTAACGATTCCGTCTCGCCGCCTGTCTTGGTAACCGAGGGCGCATCCGACTCGGATGCCCTCGACTCACGATATCGAAGAACGACTACTGGAGGAAGACATGACCAAGCAATTCATCCGCGGCGCGGCCGCAACGCTCTTCCTGGCAGGAGGGAGCCTCCTCTTCCTTGGATGCAGCGAGAGCCAGGCCCTGGAGAGCGAGCTCAATGCCGTCACGGGCCAGGCCCTGGTGCAGCACCCCGTGGATCTCTCGGGAACCTGGAAGCTGAACCCTGATGCGAGCGACAACCCGCGTGAGCTGCTCGGCAATCGCAGAGGCCAGGGCCCCCGGGCCGGTGCGCGACCGGACAGCGGCGCCAGAGGCGTCCGCGGGCCGGGCCGGCCAGGGGCCGGCCGGGGAGGTGGACCAGGCGATCGGAACCTCACGATCACCCAGACCGACGAAACGGTGACGCTGAGCCACGGCCCCAGGGGATCAATCACCCTCACCCCGAACGGTCAAGCGGTCACCAAAGAGGGCCGCGGCGGTGAGCACCAGGTAACCGCCAAGTGGGAGGGTGAGGTTCTGGTGGTGGAGCACAGCGGACCCCGGGGCGGAACCAGGACTCGGTCGTTCCAATTGTCCGCGGATGAGCAACAGCTCATCGTGACCAATAAGATCTCAGGTGGCCCGAGCGGAGAGACGGTCGAGTTCCGCACCGTGTTCGACAAGACCTGAGACCACTTGCTCCAGACAAGACGGCCGCGCCAAATGGCGCGGCCGTCTTGCTTGGTTGACTGACCGACGTCAGGAGCGCTCGATGCGCACCCGGGGCCTATCCATGCGTCCCGGGTCAACCGAGCGATTGCGCCAAACGGGCTCGTCCGGAGAATCCGGCACCGTCATGCTGATGGTCTGACGGCGCTGCTTTCGCATGATCGCAAGCTCTACGGTCTCTCCTTGCTCGTACGAGCCGAGGATGCGCATCGCGTGTGACGGCGTCTTCGGCGTGCGGCCCGCAATGGAGAGGATCACATCGCCTGGCTTCAGGCTGAGCTCCGACCCTTCCGCCACACTCACCACCAGGAGCCCTTCCTTGGCGGCGAAATACTCGCCGAGGTCGGGATTCAGGCTCACCAACTCGAGCCCGCCCCATCGGCCGGTGCCGAAGAACTCAAAGTTGAGGTCGCGCGGCATAAAGCGGAACTCGTTCATTCCGCGCTGGAGGCGCTCCATATCCGGCATCCGGAACGAGAAGGTGTTCCCCATGTCCTCCGCCTCGAGCGTCGCCTTCTGGCTCTTCGCACCGCGGCGGTACTCGATCTCCACCTTGTCTCCCGGATCGAGCTTCCGGGCCAGCTCGACCAACTTCATGCCCGGGCCAGACGCGTTCTCATCGTCAGCCTTGACCCCGGCCAGGGCGGTGCCGTTGAACTTGGTGATGATGTCGCCGGCCTCGAGCCCAGCCTTGTCCGCTGGTCCGTCCGGCACCACCGATTCGACTTCGGCGCCGATCTTGTCCCGAGCCATGTCGGCCCGGGTGTTGACCATCACCCCGATCCGCCCCCGGCCGGCGCCGAACGCGAAGACCCTGAGATCCCGGTCCTGTGCCTGTGCCAGACCCACGGGGACGGTAAGGAGGAGCGCGAGCGCTCCAAAGAGCCACTGTCGTTTCATGAGTGAGTATCTCCCTTTTGTGGTACTTGGCTTCTAGTGGTAGGGATTCGGGAGGGGGCCGGATGGTCGCACGGAAAGGACGTAGGAGGGTAGGGACGTAGGAGTGTGGGACTACAGGCCGGGGCCGATCTTGGTCCCTACTTCCCACCAGCCTACTGCCCTACCTCCTCCCACAGTCTCTCCCACCCGTTTCAGGCCGGGTTAGATTTCCCACCATTCCCCCTGTCACTTGCTACAGAGCGCTCAGCTCTGCGAGGAGACTGCCCCATGCGTGCCGCCGTCGAACGGCTCTGGCCCGAGCTCGAGTGGATCGAGGACCCAGGCCTCAGGGAGCAGACCACCCAAACCTGGACTACCGCGTTCGAGCGGAGCCCGCTCGAGCCCGACGACTTGAACGAGATCCCCTTCACGCTGCTCGTCCCGAATTGTCCGGCCACGTTCATGGAGCACAAGCGGTGCGTGGTCCACATTGCGCGCGCGGGGGCTAGGGCCATGCAGGAATTCATGGGAACCTCGCTCACAATCGACCTGGATACGGTCATCGCCGGCGCCATCCTGGCCGACGTGGGCAAGCTCCTGGAGTACGAGAAGGTCGGCGGGAAGGCCGTCCAGAGCGACCGTGGGAAGAACCTCCGGCACCCGTTCACCGGTGTGGCGCTCGCAATGGAGTGCGGCGTGCCGGAAGCGGTCTGCCATATCATCGCGGCCCACGCCGGCGAGGGCGACCTGGTCAAGCGCAGCACCGAGGCGATCATCGTCCACCACGCGGACTTCATGGCCTACCTGCCGTTCAAGAACCTGTCTCGCTGACCAAGCGGAGAGAGACATATGCCGGACACCATCACCGCCACCATGGCCCGCTGGGCCTCCGACCTCACGTTCGACGACATCGGCGCCCAGGCCGTGCACGAGGCGAAGCGATACCTGCTGGATTCCCTGGGCTGCGCCTTCGGCGGCTTCCGCCAGGAAGACGCGCGGATCGCCATGGAGGTGCTCGACGAGGTCGGCGGGAAGGGACCGGCCACCATCCTCGGCAGCGGGAAGCGCACCGACCCTGTCACCGCGTCGCTCGCCAATGCGCTGATGGTCCGGGTGATGGACTACAACGACATCTACTGGCAGCAAGATCCGTCGCACCCCTCGGACATCATTCCCGCTGCGATCGCCTGCGGCGAACGGGCCGCAAGGAAGCGGCACAGACCTCGTCGTCGGCATCGTGCTGGGACATGAATTCGAGATGCGGATGTGCGAGGCTGCCTTCCCGGGCATCCGCGAGCGCGGCTGGCACCACGCGACACTCACCGCGTTCGTCTCGCCCATCGTCGCCGGACGCATGCTCGGCCTTCCGTGGGACAAGATCCAGCACGCGATCGGGATCTCGGCTTCACGCCATGCCACCCTCGGGGCAGTGACCGCGGGCAAGCTCACCATGATGAAGAACACGGTCGACCCCATGGCCACCCAGTCGGGAGTGCTGGCGGCGCTCCTGGCCGAGAAGGGGTACACCGGCCCCGAGCACGTGATCGATGGGAAGGAAGGGCTGGCGCATTGCTTCGGGCCCGAGTGGAAGCTCGACGTGCTGGTGGATGGGCTGGGCGATGCCTGGCGGATCGAGCGGTGCGGCATGAAGGCTTTTCCTACCGAGGCCCTCACCCACACCCCAATCTCGGCCGTGCTCGACATCGTGCACGCGAACGACCTGAAACCCGATGACATCGAGCAAGTCCACATCCGGTCACTGGCACGCGCGGCGGACATCCTCGCCGACCCGTCGAAATACGATCCGCGCACCAAGGAAACCGCCGATCACAGCCTCCCCTACGTGATCGCCGCCGCGATCGCGGATGGACAGGTGACGCCCGCGCAATTCGAAGCCGACAAGATCATGGATCCGATCATCCGCGCGCAGCTGAATAAGGTGAAGGTGGTGGCCGATCCGGAGATCGAAGCTGTCTTCCCCAAGCTTCAGCGCGTGATCGTCACCGTGACGACCACCGACGGGCGCGAACTGACCAAGCAGCTGGATTACCCCAAGGGAGACCCGCGGAATCCGCTCACCGACCAGGAAGTCGAAGAGAAATTCGACGCCCTTGCGGGTCCAGTGCTCTCAAAAGGCGCGCGGGCCAAGCTCAAGCAGGCGGTATGGGATCTCGAGAAGCAGAAGTCGATTTCGAAGCTCATGGCTCTCTGCACCACTGACCGGTAGCCCACTCGGAGACGACGATGGGTCAGACGATCACGGAGAAGATCGCGCAGCAGTACATGACCGAAGGCCCGGCCCGGCCGCTCCGTCCGGGTGACGTCATCTCGCTTCGGCCACGGCACGTGCTCACGCACGACAACACCGCGGCGGTCATGAAGAAGTTCCGGGCGATTGGCGCAGACCGGGTCTTCGATCCCAGGCAACCGGTCTTTGCGCTGGATCACGATATCCAAAACACCTCCGAGACCAATCTCGCGAAGTACGCCGAGATCGAGGCCTTTGCCGCGGAGCACGGCGTCGATTTCTATCCGGCCGGCACCGGCATCAGCCACCAGGTGATGGTGGCGCACGGGTACGTAGTTCCAGGCTCACTGGTCGTGGGTTCGGATTCCCACTCCAACATGTACGGAGCGCTCGGGGCGTTGGGCACACCGGTGGTGCGGACCGACGCGGCTGCCATCTGGGCCACAGGCGAGTTCTGGTGGCAGGTGCCGCGCACCGTCCGCGTGGTGCTCGAGGGCACGCTCCGGAAGGGTGTGACTGGAAAGGACGTGATCGTTATGCTGTGCGGGCTCTACAACCAGGGCGAGGTGCTGAACGCCATCGTCGAGTTCGCCGGCCCGGGCGTCGCCAGCCTGAGCGCCGACGCCCGCATGACTATCGCCAACATGACGACCGAATGGGGCGCGCTCGCCGGATGGTTCCCGATAGATGCGGTCACGATCACCTACCTGAAGTCCCGAAAGAAGATCATCGAGGCGGCGGGAAGCTCCCGATTCACCGACGACGACCTCACCGCTTGGGCAACCAACCCGCCCGCACCCGATCCGGACGCGGCCTATGCCGGTGAGATCGTACTCGACCTGGCAACCGTGAGCCCACACGTGTCGGGGCCCGACACGGTGCAGGTCATGCGCTCGGTGGCGGACATCGAGCGCGACAAGATTGCGATCCAAAAGGCCTACCTGGTCAGCTGCGTCAACAGTCGGCTCGAGGATCTCGAGGCGGCGGCCCGAGTTATTGAGGGCAAGAAGGTGGCCCCCAGCGTGGACTTCTACGTGGCCGCTGCGAGCAAGGAGGTGCAGGATCGAGCCGAGGCGTCGGGTGCATGGGGCACGCTGCTCGCGGCGGGCGCCCATCCGCTGCCGCCCGGATGCGGGCCCTGCATCGGGCTCGGCGTGGGGCTCCTCGAGCCAGGCGAGGTCGGGATCTCAGCCACAAACCGGAACTTCAAGGGCCGCATGGGCTCCCGAGAGGCGCAGGCGTACCTCGGCAGTCCGGCTGTCGTCGCTGCTTCGGCGGTGGCGGGCTACATCACCGGCCCCGGCCCCTCCTATGGCGGGCAGCCGGAGAAGCGGTTCGTCGAGTCGGCCGAGCGGGCGCGGGCGCCTGAACGGGTCGATATCCTCAACGGCTTCCCCGAGCGTCTCAGCGGCCGGCTGGTGTTCGTCCCGCAGGACAACCTGAACACCGATGGGATCTACGGGAAGGACTACACCTACCGCGAGGACATGACCGCGGAGCAGATGGCCGAGGTCGTGATGGAGAATTACGATCCCGCCTTTGCCGGCCGGACCGCCGCGGGCGACGTGTTGGTCGGCGGGTGGAACTTCGGCACCGGGTCGAGCCGGGAGCAGGCGGCGACGGCGCTCAAGGCGAAGGGAATCGCGCTGGTGATCGCCGGGAGTTTCTCGCAGACGTATCTTCGAAACGCCTACAACAACGGCTTCGTCTGCATCGAGTGTCCCGAGCTCGTGAAACGGCTGAAGCACCAGCACGAACCGGCGATGGCAGCCGGCGAGCTGACGATCGTCCCCGGTGATCAGATCGAGGTGGACTTCGCCAACGGGACCATCGCACACAGTGGCGCCGAGTACGGCTTTGCGGCACTCGGCTCAGTACCCCAATCGCTCGTCGTGGCGGGCGGGGTCGAGAACCTCGTCCGACGACGGTTGGGCCTCGGCTAATACAACCGCGTCCGATCGATCAACAATGAAGACAACCCGCCGGCGGAGCCCCGCCGACAGAGGACAACATGGCTAAGTACACGGTGGTATCGATGCCCGGCGACGGCATCGGCAAGGTGGTTCTTCCCGAGGCGGTGCGCGTGCTCGACGCGATCGGGTTCGACGCGGCATACGTGCATGCCGACATCGGGTGGGATTTCTGGATCAACGACGGGAACCCGCTCCCTGACAAGACCATCCAGCTGCTCGATCGCCACAAACTCGGCCTGTTCGGCGCCATTACCTCCAAGCCCAAGGGCCTCGCGACCAAGGAACTCAAGCCGGAATTGCGCGACAAGGGGTTGGTGTATTTCAGCCCGATCGTCGCCATGCGCCAGCGATTCAACCTAGACGTGTGTATCCGGCCCTGCCGGTCGTTCCCCGGCAACCCGCTCAACTTCATCCGACAGATGGCAGGCGGCGGCTTCGAGGAGCCGAAGGTAGACGCGGTGATCTTCCGACAAAATACCGAGGGATTGTACGCCGGCATCGAGTGGACCGACCCGCCCGAGCAGGTTCGTCAGGCGTTGGCCACCCACCCGAAATTCAAGCGATTTGCCTCCACGCCTGGACCCGACTTGGCGATCTCCACTCGGGTGTTTACCCGGAACGCGTGTCGACGAATTGTCACGGCGGCATTCGAGTATGCCAAACGCCACGGCTACAAGTCCGTGACGGTCTGCGAGAAGCCCAACGTGCTCCGCGAGACGTCGGGCATGATGGAGGACGTGGCCGCACAGGTGAAGCAGGGCTTTCCGGACATCCAGCTCTGGTCCACCAACATCGATGCCCAGATGATGTGGCTCACCAAGAACCCGGAAGACTACGGGGTCATCGTCGCGGGCAATATGTTCGGTGACATCATCTCCGACGGTTTTGCCGGGCTGGTCGGCGGCCTGGGATTCGCCTGCTCGGGTAACATCGGTGACGAAGTGGCGGTGTTCGAGCCGACCCATGGGTCGGCGCCCAAGTACCAGCAGCTCGATCCGCCGATCGTGAATCCGATCGCGATGATCTTGAGCGCGGCCATGCTGCTCGACCACGTCGGCGAGACCGACCGGGCCACACGGGTGCGCAACGCCGTTGGCGCGGTGGTCAAGGCTGGGAAGGTGCGCACCTACGACATGCTGCGCCTGGCCGGCGGGCAGGACGTGTTTTCCAAGGGAGCGGCGACGACCACCCAGGTGGGCGACGCCATCATCCAGCAGCTGAAATAGCGAGGTACCCGGTGGCGACTCGGAAACGTGCACGGTCCTCCCGCCACGGGCAGGCAGGCCGCCGCGGCGATGATGTACGCTCGGATCTGTTCGTCTCGGCGACGATCGCGCCGTCCGGAGGTACCCGCATCCGGCTGGCATCGAAGGTCGAGTCGTTCTACGGAGACTCGATTCGCGAGACCGTCGACGGCGTGCTCACGAGCCTCGGCGTGCGGCATGCCACGGTGCAGATCGAGGACCAGGGTGCGGTGCCGTTCGTCATAGCCGCCCGAGTGGAGGCAGCGCTGCGGCGGGCCGGGGCCGGTGGTCGCGGCGGAGATGCACGGCCGGAACGCACCGTCGTTCGCGCCGGACCCACGGCGCGCGACCGGCTCCGCCGCTCGCGGCTCTATCTGCCCGGCAACGAGCCCAAGTTCATGCTCAATGCCGGCATCCACCGCCCGGACGCGATCATTCTCGATCTCGAGGACTCGGTCCATCCCAACGACAAGGATACCGCACGGCTCCTGGTCCGAAACGCCCTCCGGTGCGTGGATTTCATGGGCGCCGAGCGCATGGTTCGAATCAACCAGCTCCCGCTCGGGCTCGACGATCTCGACGCCATTGTGCCGGAAGACCCGGACCTGATCCTCATCCCCAAGACCGAACACGCCGATCAGGTGCGGCAGGTGCACGACCACATCGCCGAATTGCGCAACGCAGGTGGCGATGGTCATCCCGTCTGGCTGATGCCGATCTTGGAATCGGCACTCGGCGTGGAGCACGCGCACGAGATCGGAACGGCTGCCGACACCGTCGTCGCCCTCACCATCGGGCTCGAGGACTACACCGCCGACCTCGGCGTGCCCAAGACCCTGGCCGGTACGGAATCTTCCTACGCCCGGACGCGCTTGGTGAACGCGGCGCGGGCGGCAGGGGTGCAGGCCATCGATTCCGTCTTCGGCGACGTTGGCGACATGGACGGGCTCGCCGCCTGGGCGGAGCGCTCCCGCGGGCTCGGCTTCGAGGGCATGGGCTGCATTCACCCGCGGCAGATCGAGCCGATTCACCGGGCCTTCGCGCCGACGGCTGAGGAGATCGAGAAGGCGCAGAAGATCGTGGCCGCGTTCGAGGAGGCCGACCGGAAGGGGCTGGGCGTCGTGAGCCTCGGCACCCGGATGGTCGATCCCCCGGTCGTCAAGCGGGCGCAGCGGCTCATCGCGACGGCGCGCCAGGCCGGCCTGATTCCCGGGAGTACCCCATGACGCCGCGCACACGACGGACGCCGAAACGGGCGACCAAGACCACCCCGGAGTTCGTGGTGAACGCGGCGGGACGGCGCGTTCCCACCATGGTGAACGGACAGCCGCAGGTTCCTTATAAGGGTGTCGGCAAGTACCGGCCAACCGGCGCCAAGCACGGACCGCCCATCGCGTCCTGCGCCGATTACCCGATGAGCGGCGACAAGCGGGTGAAGGGGGGGGACCTCGCGACCGCGCTCAAGCGGTGTGGCCTGCGTGACGGCATGGTGATCTCGACCCATCATCATTTGCGAAACGGCGACCGGATCGCACTCCAGGCGCTCCAAGCTGCGGCCAAGCTCGGCGTCAAAGATCTCGTTTGGCTGCCCAGCGCCTCGTTCCCTTGCCACGAGCCCGTGATCGACCTGATGAAGGCCGGCGTGGTTCATCATATCGAAGGCAGCATGAACGGGCCGCTCGGCGAGTACTGCTCACGCGGCAAGATGCGCGGCTTGGGCGTGCTCCGCTCCCATGGCGGGCGGTGGCAGGCGATTCAGGACGGCGAGATCAAGATCGACATAGCGGTCATCGCGGCACCGACGGCCGACGCATTCGGCAACGCCGACGGCTCACACGGGCCATCAGCGTGCGGTTCGTTGGGATTCGCGCTGGCCGATTCGATGTACGCCGACCGCGTGATCGTGGTCACGGACAACCTGGTGCCCTTCCCCTGTATCCCGTGGCAGATCCAAGGCAACAACGTGGACTGCGTGGTTGAGGTCGACTCGATCGGCGACCCGTCGCTGATCGTCTCCGGCACCACCGAGATTACCAAGAGCCCCGATCGCCTGCTGATCGCGGAATATGTGGCGCGATTCATCCAGGCCGCCGGCATCATGCGAGACGGATTCTCGTTCCAGGCCGGGGCCGGCGGCATTGCGCTCGCGTTCACCCAGTTCCTCAAGGAGATGATGAAAGCGGAAGGAGTTCGGGCCCGCTTCGTCCGCGGCGGGTCGACCCAGTACCTGGTCGACCTGCTGAATGAGGGTCTGACGGATTACATCCTGGATGGCCAGACCTTTGACTTGGCCGGCGTCGCGTCGATCGGATCCAATCCGCGGCACGTGCCCACGTCACCGTTTACGTCGTACAACTTCCACGGCAAGGGCAACTTCGCCTCCCTGGTCGATGCGGCAGTCCTCGGCGCGACCGAGGTGGACATCGACTTCAACGCCAACGTCGTCACCCACTCCGACGGCCTCTTGCTGCACGGAATCGGCGGCTGGCAGAATTGCCTCTTCAGCGGGTGTACCATCCTCGCGGTTCCGGCCTTTCGGGACAGGATCCCAGTGATCGTGAATGAGGTCACCACCGTCACGGGCCCGTCCGAGCTGATCGATGTCGTGGTGACCGAGCGTGGCATTGCGATCAACCCGCGCCGGAAGGATCTCGTGAAAGCGACCCGCCATTCCGGACTCCCCATTCGCCCGATCGCAGAGATCAAGGCGGAGGTCGAAGCGATCGTCGGCGGCCCGCCCCAACCTCCTGCCCTGCTCGAGCGCCCGGTGGCGGTGATCAAGTGGGTCGACGGCACGCTGTTGGATACCGTCTGGCAGGTGGCGCAATAGCGGGAAGGCGTGGCTCAGCGAGTCGGGCCGATGCCCTGGTAGCGCAGGTTCCGGGTTCCGTCGGGGTTGTGGACGTAGTGCAGTGACAAGTCGCGCGCGATATCGGGCGCGGATTCCATGGCGAACGCCGTTGGGATGAACTCGAACTTGGCGTAATGCTCGCCGTCCCGCGTCCTCACGAAGTAGATACCGCCATCAGATCCAAAGTCGAGCTCGGCGGTAGCTGCGTACCCGTCCGCCGGAGCGGTGTCGGTATAGATGAGGAACATGTTGTCGACGCCCAGCTCTTCTCGTGAGACGAATCGGATGCCGCCGGCTCCGGATACTCGGAGCCGCATGTTTCCCCTCGACCCAGGCTCGACGGATTCCGGGAAGATGTCGGCATTGTCTGCAGTGGTCGCGAGCCGGCGCGTCGCGAAGTCCCAGCCGTAATAGCTCCCGTCGGTCTTCTGTCCCAGCCTGAGGAACCCACTGGGCAGCGCCTTCAGACCTTCGATTCGCTGCTTGAGGCGGATGCGAACCTCAGCGTTTCGGGGATACCACGACTGGAACCGCTGGTAGCCCTGATGCTCCACCCAGAGATTGACGCTGCTGCCGTGCCGATACCCGATGGTGAACGCACCCACGGAATCGGTTGTGGTGAAGGTTGAGTAATCCTTGTCCCACACCAGGCTCCCATTGCTCAAGCCCCAGCCATGCTGGGCGGCGCGGATGGTGGCACCCTCGATGGGCCGGTCGGTCTCGAAGTCCGTTGCCGTGCCGGAGACGTGCTTCTCGGTTAAGCATCCGGCCAGGCTCAACGCCACCGGGATCACAAGGCTGAAAGCCTTCATACGTTGCCCCTTCCCTTCGAACAAGGTAACCAGGCCAATCTTGACAATGTCAAGATTGGCCATATCTTCCTTATCTTGACGTCGTCAAGATTTTGGAGATCGAAGCCATGCGCATTAGAGGGAAAACCGCCATCGTCACCGGGGCCTCCAGCGGGCTCGGCCGAGAGACCGCCCTGCTCCTTGCGAAGTACGGGGCCTCGGTCGCTCTCGTGGCACGCCGCCAGGAACTGCTCGAAGAGGTGGCGAAGGAGGCTCGGGCATTAGTCGGCGGGGGCTCAGTACTCGCGATGCCGTCGGACGTTGGCGATCCCGCCCAGGTGTCGGCCAGCCTGGACCTCATCCGGGAGCGGCTGGGCGAGCCGGATATCCTGGTCAACGCCGCCGGCATCGGTATCTGGAAGAGGTTCGCCGAGGTAACCGACGCGGAGCACCGCGCGATGATGCGGGTCAACTACTGGGGCGCCTTTCACTGGATCCGGCAGGTGTTGCCGGGTATGCGCGAGCGCCGCCGCGGGCGCATCGTGAATGTCTCTTCGGGCGCCGGCAAGATCGGGTTCGCGGTCACCAGCGGTTACAGCGCGTCCAAATTCGCGCTCACCGGCCTCTCGGAGGCATTGCATCGGGAATTGCTGGGCAGCGGTGTCGGCGTGTCCTGTATCCATCCCGGGAGCGTGCGCACCTCGTTCTGGAACGAAGCCAATATCCCTTCCAGTCAACTCCCGCCGCTCATCCGCTACGCGCCCAAGCTGTCGGCTAATGCCGTGGCACGAAATGTCTGCTACTGCATCTGGCTCGGAATTCCAGTGCGAACCCTGCCGATCTTCGTCGGCCTGCTCACCCGCGCGAACGCCCTCTGGATTCGCCTGGGTGACCTGATGCTCTGGAAGTGGTTCGTTCCCGCCCTCGTTCTGGTAATCGTGCTGCGACTCCTGTTGCGTTGACGTCCGTCTAGAGAGAGACTCGGGCATCATGATGCAGTGGTACAACCTCCTTCACATCGTCGGTGTGATCCTGTTCTTCGCGGGGTTCGTCGGGGCGCTTCTGTCTCAACGATTCGCCGACCGCACTCAGGACCCCCGCATCGTGGCCCACACCTTCCGAGTCATGAACTTCAGCGATCGTTGGCTCACGCCAATCGCCATCATCCTGATTCTGCTCGGCGGATTCGGCGCCGCATCGAGGGCCGGCCTGCCGATTGTCCGGACAGGGTGGATCTTCTGGTCGCTGGTACTCTTCGGCATCTCGGGTGTGATCTTTGTGGCACGGGCACTGCCACTGCAGCTGAGAATCGAGAACCTGGCGACGGGTGACCCTAACGAGTTCGATTGGGACGCCTACAGAAACCTGTCCCGCTCCTGGTCGAGGTGGGCCCACTTAGCCTTCGTGGCGGTCCTCGTTGCGTTGGTCATGATGGTGTTCAGGCCATATCTTCCCGTTCCCTGACCCTCTGAGCCCAGCACCGGTCTCGCGCCGGCCAGCCCGCGAGCGTATGCTCCCTGGGGATTGCATCTCCGAGTAGCTTCAAGAATCGGAGGACGCGTCAGCCCGAGGAGATCCTGCAGCGGTTCATCTCTGCCGGCGGCGCTGGCTGCTCCGGGAGGGCGCTGAGCGGCCTGGCTATTGGCTATTGGCTATTGGCTAGGCTTGGCTATTGGCTATTGGCCCGCGAAGGTAAAAGGCCGCTCTCCTTCCCCTTCCCCCTTCCCGCCTTCCCGCCTCACTCCTCACTCCTTACTCCTTACTCCTCACTCCTCACTCATTACTTCCCGCCTTCTTGACGCTCCGGATACTCGGGTGGAGTATTGGAATGCTCCGACCCTGTGTCATCAGAGTCAGAGCCGTGTCTGTTTGTCCCGAAGTCAGGAGGTGCTGTATGGGTACCGCGACTAAGCCCACCGCCGGCGGTAAGCTTCCCAAGCTGGCCGCCGGGTTCAAGACTACCGTTCCAATCCGTGCCCGCTACGACAACTGGATCGGCGGTGAATACGTCTCCCCCGCTCGGGGGCAGTACTTCACCAATCCGACGCCGATCACCGGTCAACCTTTGTGCGAGGTCGCCCGATCGACCCACGAGGACGTCGACAAGGCGCTCGACGCGGCCCATGCCGCGGCCGTCAGCTGGAACAGCACATCTCCCGCCTACCGGGCCAGCATTCTCAACCAGATCGCCGACCGGATCGAGAGCAATCTCGAGACGCTGGCGTTCATCGAGACGATGGACAACGGCAAGCCGATCCGTGAGACCATGGCGGCCGACATGCCACTCGCAGTCGACCATTTTCGGTATTTCGCGGGGTGCATCCGAGCCCAGGAGGGCGGCCTTTCGCAGCTGGATGCAGACACCGTGGCCTACCACTTCCACGAGCCGCTCGGCGTAGTTGGCCAGATCATCCCCTGGAACTTCCCGCTCTTGATGGCGACCTGGAAGCTCGCGCCGGCGCTGGCGGCTGGGAATTGCGTGGTGCTCAAGCCCGCCGAGCAGACCCCGGTCTCGATCATGGCCTTCATGGAGCTGACTGCGGACATCCTGCCGAGCGGTGTCGTCAACGTCGTGCAGGGCTTCGGGGTCGAGGCAGGCAAGCCGTTGGCCTCGAGCCCGCGGGTGGCCAAGATCGCCTTCACCGGCGAAACGACGACCGGCCGGCTGATCATGCAATACGCGTCCGAGAACCTCATTCCGGTCACGTTGGAGCTGGGCGGCAAGTCGCCGAACATCTTCTTCGCGGACATTCTGGAAGCCGATGACGATTTCTTCGACAAGGCGCTCGAAGGCTTCGCCATGTTCGCGCTGAATCAGGGCGAGGTCTGCACCTGCCCGTCGCGGGCGCTGGTCCAGGAGTCGATCTACGATCGCTTCATGGAGCGGGCCGTGGCGCGGACCCAGCAGATCGTCGAGGGCAATCCGCTCGATCCGGCCACCATGATCGGTGCTCAGGCCTCCAACGATCAGCTCGAGAAGATCCTGAGTTACATCGACATCGGGAAGAAGGAGGGAGCCAAGATCCTCACCGGCGGTGCCCGACGGATCCATCCGGGTGAGCTCAAGGATGGCTACTACATCCAGCCGACCATCTTCGAGGGTGAGAACCGGATGCGGGTGTTCCAGGAGGAGATCTTCGGACCGGTCCTCGCGGTGACACGGTTCAAGGACATGGACGACGCTCTCTCCATTGCCAATGACACGCTCTACGGGCTGGGCGCGGGCGTCTGGAGTCGCGACGCCAATACCTGCTATCGCATGGGACGAGGCATCAAGGCGGGCCGGGTCTGGACCAACTGCTATCATGCCTACCCCGCACACGCGGCGTTTGGCGGCTACAAGCAGTCTGGCATCGGCCGGGAGAACCACCGGATGATGCTCGACCACTACCAGCAGACCAAGAACCTGTTGGTCAGCTACAGCCCGAAGAAACTCGGCTTCTTCTAAGCGATGCCGCAGGCCGAGCCTTCAGTTCCAGGAAATGTGGCACGCGTCGTCATCACCGATGCGGCAGAGGCCGTGTTGCGCCAGCTCGTGGCGCAACACGGCCCGCTCCTCTTTCATCAGTCGGGGGGCTGTTGCGACGGCAGCTCTCCGATGTGCTATCCCAGGGACGAGTTTCGCATTGGCCAGCGGGACGTGCTACTCGGCGACGTCGACGGCACACCGTTCTATATCGGCGCCGAGCAGTTCGAAGTCTGGCAACACACCCAGCTCGTGATCGACGTCGTGCCGGGCCGTGGTTCCGGCTTTTCGCTCGAGGCGCCCTTAGGTGTCCGGTTTCTCACCCGTTCACGGGTGTTCGATCCGGACGAACAGGCCTGGCTCGACGGCTGTCCGCCCAGGCGAGGGCCGGACCCGGGCTCCTAGACGCATACTGTCAGCTATTGGATATTGGCTATTGGAGGGAGTAGGGAGTGGGGAGCAGGGAGTTGAAGCGCACTCCGCTATCCACTCCTTACTCCTTACTCGGCTGGGGCGGCTCGGAAGGCCAGGGTAGTCTAGCGGGTGTGGAAATGCAGCGGGTCCCTGAGGTTCTGCAACTCCCGGTAGAAATAGAGGGGCGTTGGCCGCTTGCCCTTGAACCTGAGCTGCTTGAGGAACGCGATTTCTTCTTCGGTCGCCGTGCCGCTGAGGGTCGCATCCTGAAGGAATCTCCTGAACCCCAGCTCTTCGACGAGAAGCTGGTCGGCTTCCCGTTCCATGAACTCGAATCGCTTCACATGCCCAGAAAACACTCTGGGGTTCAAGACAATGTTTAGGGCAAACGTCGCGAGGTCGATGTCCCAGGATTCAATCAGCGGATCCAGAAACGAGACGCAGTGTTCCTGGGACAGAAGGAAGATGTCCGTATCGAGGAATTCGAGGACGATGACGCGCATCTCCTCAAAGCTTCGGCCGCCGAGTTCAGCCACCATGCGGAGCCAGTATTCATTCTCCAATTCCTTCGTGGCCTCTCCCTTGACCACGTCGAGCAGCGTCTGGGTGACCAGCCGCTCGACGTCCCCGAAGGCCTCCTTCTCGAAGATCGCGCGGATCTGCCCTGCGCGCTTGGGAACGCATTTGCTCAGGATCAACCCGCGGACTTCCCGGAAGAGGGGGGCGGGTTCGTCTCCCAACTCCCGCTTCAATTCCTCCTTCCGCTGAGCGTCAGCGACTCTGGCCAGCTCCCCGGTCGGCAGTTTCAGGAACTGGTCCATTCTTGCGTAGATGTCCGTCCGGTTGGGCGCCGGGGGGGCCTTCTTCCGGGTCAGGAGTTGCGAGACATAGGACTCGGTGACGCGGGCCGCTTGGGCCAGTCCCTTTTGCCCCAATCCCAACTCCTCGAGCCGCTGCCGAATCGCGAGCGAGACGTCCATGAACTCCTCCACGGTCGCACTTCGTCTGATTTACCGTATTAGTTAAAGTTATAATACCATAATTACCATTACTTGACAAGTTTAGTAAAGTAGACTATCTTCCAGTTCAGCAGCACACCGCTGATTCAGCGGTTCATGTAGGTCTCTAAAAGGGAGTTGTCTATGTACGCACGTAATGTCACGCTGCATCTCAAGGCCAATACGGCTAGCGAGTTTACCCGGACTTTGGAGACGGACGTCCTCCCCGTACTCCGCAAGCAGAACGGTTTCAGGGACGAACTCTCGTTCGTCGCGTCGAACGGCAGCGACGCCGTGTCGATCAGTATGTGGGATCGCAAAGAGAGCGCGGACGCTTATAGCCGCGACACCTATCCGGCAGTGCTCAAGAGCTTGTCGAAGGTGATAGAGGGAACACCGAGGGTGGATACCTATGAGGTCTCCAACTCGACCTTCCACAAGATCGCCGCACGCGTCTAAGGTCGGTCGGGCTCGATAAGAGCCAGCGGTAGGTTGCAGGGGAGGGGGGCGGTACGGTCCGCCCCTCATTCTTCTCGTATGGAAGGGGCGGGCCAATGCGCTACACTCATTGCCACAAGTGCGGCGGGTTCATAAGCTACCGCAGGCAAATCTCCTATCGGTTGCCCTCCGCCACGACGCCCAGGGTGAGCCCCCACGGCGGCGTTTGTTCGTGTAGCGTATCGAAGTTGGATGGACCACCCCCCGGGTTCGCATCAGTGCCGGCCATGCCGAGTGCCCAGTATGCTCCCAGCTTAGAGCGTTCGTGATGATGGATGGGATTCGAGACGGAGGTCACCATGGCTGAGCACATCCCTCACCCACCAGAGGAACTACCGCCCGACACTCGGGGCTATCTCGCGCACCGCCTAGACGGCGCGCGTGACCTCTATCTCCTGGCGCTGGCACTAGGTGACCGTAACGACGGGGTCGCGCTTTTCGGGCGGATGATCCGCGAGGCCCGCATCCACTTCGCGGCGGTCATTGAGGAAGCACGAATCGCCGGACTCGACACGAGTGCCATCGCCGCGATGCTCGGCAAGTTGAATATCGAGCTGGCCGACAGCATCCGACCCGATCTGTGGGCGCGCGTGGAGCAGCTCATAGCCGAGGTAGCCGGCAAACGAGGGAAGCGTCGAGACACGCGCTGACGAAGCAAGCGACCCGCCGGTGCGATGAAGGGAAGTTCGGTACTCCCTCAAAGCCCAGGAGTGGGCAAACAGAAATGCCCGCTCAGCTGAACGAAGGTTTTGCGGGCTTGATCCGATGCGCCGTCCAGGCGCGAGGACCGAGCCCAGGAGGGGTAACGAGAAAGCCCGCTCATATGAGCGGGCTTTCAGTTGCCCCTCCTGGGCTCGAACCAGGACTCTCCTGATCCAGAGTCAGGCGTGTTGCCAGTTACACCAAGGGGCAGTACAACCGATTCATTTCCTACCTCCCCACATGCCTACCACCCTACTCCCCGGTGGGGAGTGGAGGGAGGAGGAATGGAGCTGAGGGGAATCGAACCCCTGACCTCTGCAGTGCGATTGCAGCGCTCTCCCAACTGAGCTACAGCCCCGTTTTCGGGACGGTAAAGCTAGTGATTCTGCGGGGTTGAGTCAAACGGGGAGAGGGGGGTAGGAAGTAGTGAGTGGGGTGGTAGGAGCCTACCCTACAGCATGCCTTCCGTCTTCCCGCCTCTCCAGTAGCTTTCCGATCTCCAACACGACCTTTCTTTTCGGATATCGGCCCCAGGAGTCCCCCATGTCTCTCTCGAAGCCCACGTTCATGCTCATCCCACTAGCCCTGGCGGCGGCTCAGCTCCAGGCGCAAGAACAGCCCCCGGTCACGGTGGTGCCGGTGGCGCCCGGCGTTTCCATGCTCATGGGCCCGGGCGGCAACATCGGGGTCTCGAGCGGGAAGGACGGCATCTTCCTGATCGATGACCAGGTTGCTCCGGTGACCGAGCAGATCCGCGCGGCGCTCCGGACCATCGGGGACGGCCCTGTCCGTTTCGTCCTCAACACCCATTGGCACCCCGACCACACCGGCGGTAACGAGAACTTGGGCTCGGCCGGTGCCCTCATCGTGGCACACGAGAACGTGCGGACCCGCCTGAGTGTCGACCAGTTCATCGAGGCCCTGAACATGTCCGCTCCCGCCTTGCCGGAGGGCGCGCTCCCCGTCGTCACCTTCACCGACGCGGTCACCTTCCACGTGAACGGCGGCGAGATCCACGCGTTCCACGTTCCACCGGCCCACACCGACGGCGACGCGATCGTCCACTTCCGTACGGCCAACGTGATCCACGCGGGGGACACCTACTTCAACGGCCTCTATCCTCTAATCGACCTCTCGACCGGGGGCTCCGTCGACGGGACCATCGCGTCCGCGAATCGGATGCTCGCAATGGCCGACGACGACACCAGGATCATCCCGGGACACGGGCCGCTGTCCAACAAACAGGAGTTGATGGCATACCGGGACATGCTGGTCACCGTCCGCGACCGGGTCCAACAGGCCGTCGCCCAAGGCAAGACGCTCGAAGAGACCGTGGCGGCCGGCGTATCGAAGGAATTCGACGAGCAGTGGGGCAAGGCGTTCATCCCGCCGGATCTGTTTGTGAAGGTGATGTATGAGGGAGTAGTGGGTAGTAAGTAGTGGGTAGTAAGTAGTGGGTAGTAAGTAGTGAGTAGTAAGTAGGGTGGTAGGAGGCAGGCGTGGCGCCTGCTTCCTACATCCTACCCGCCACTCCCCTCACGCGTTACTTTCCCGCCCTGCGAACCGACACAGGACCTCCAACATGCCGCTGTACCGACGTCAAAGCTCAATGGGCACCGGCCGCCGCCCCATGGGCAAAGGCCGGCTCATGATCGCGCTGGTCATCGCCGCGATCGCTCTCTTCTCCTACTACGGCTCGCGCCAGGAGAATCCGGTCACGGGCGAGGTGCAGTACGTGCAAATGAGCCCGGATCAGGAAATCGCCATGGGGCTCCAGGCCGCACCCCAGATGGCTGCCCAGCACGGCGGGCTCCACCCCGACGAACGGGCCCGTGCGCTGGTGGAGCAAGTCGGCCAGCGGCTGGTGTCCCAGACCGCGGCCAGCAAGTCGCCCTACCAGTTCCAGTTCCACCTGCTCGCGGATCCCCAGACAGTAAACGCGTTCGCCCTTCCCGGTGGGCAGGTCTTTATCACCGCCGCCCTCTTGAGCCAACTCGAAACGGAAGGTCAGCTGGCCGGGGTGTTGGGCCACGAGATCGGCCACGTGATCGCCCGGCATAGTGCGGAACACCTGGCCAAGGCCACCCTCACCCAGGGACTCACCGGCGCCGCCGTCATCGCCACCTACGACCCGGAGAACCCGGCAAGCCGGCAGAGTGCCGCGGTCATCGCGGCCATCGGGCAGCTGGTCAACATGAAATTTGGCCGCGACGACGAGCTGGAGTCGGACCGCCTGGGGGTGATCCTCACCACCGAATCGGGCTATGACCCGCGGGGCCTGATCGGCCTCATGGAAATTTTGGCACGGGCCGGCGGCGGCCAACGGCCGCCCGAGTTCTTCAGCACCCACCCCAACCCCGAGCGCCGGATCGAACGGATCGAACAAGCCATTCGCGACGCCTACCCCAACGGATTGCCCTCGGGGCTCGAGCCGTAACAGCGAGGCCCGGCGACGAGCCGGGCCCCGGAGCGCACAATACTCTAGAACAAGTAGCGAAGGACTAAGGGGTGTTAACTCACGCTGCCTAGTCCCTACTCCCTACTCCCTGCTCCTTACTCCTCACCGCTGTTCGGTTACGGCCAGATCCCTCGCGCCGCCGTGACCCGGGCCACCCGCTGGACCGCCAGGATGTAGGCCGCTGTTCTGAGATTTACCGGCTCGAGTTTAGCTCCGTCCCCCAGATTCCTCGTCTTCCGCTCGGCTCCGATTTGACCGAGGGACTCGTTGATCTTCCGCTGGGTCTCGATCACGGCGTCGGTGGCCGTGTTCATCTTCCGGCGCAGCTTGGTGTTCACCGTGTCCAGGTCCCACTGCTCGTTTTCGATATTCTGCACCCACTCGAAGTAGCTGACGGTAACACCGCCGGCATTGGCCAGAATGTCGGGCAGGACTGGGATGCCGCGCTCCATAAAGATGCGGTCGGCGGCAGGGGTGGTCGGACCATTGGCCGCCTCGACCACCAGATGCGTGCTGACGTCGCCGGCATTGTCCGACCGAAGCTCGTTCTCGAGTGCAGCTGGGATCAGGATGTCACATGGCAGTGCCAGGAGTTCCTCGTTGTTCACAGTGCGGGTACCGGCCAGCCCAACCACGGAGCCGGTCTTCCGCTTGTGCTCCTTGGCGGCCTTGTAATCCAAGCCGGCTTCGCGGTAGATCCCACCCTTCGAGTCGCTGACCGCCACCACCTTGGCCCCCGCGTCGGTGAATTCCTGTGCCGCGATGGCACCGGCGTTGCCGAAGCCCTGGATCACGACGGTGGCGTCCTTCACGCTCTTCCGTCCCGGAACGACGCCCAGCTCCAGCGCCCGTTGGGTGCAGAACAACGCACCCCTCGCGGTGGCCTCATTTCGGCCACGCGACCCTCCGATGTCCAACGGCTTGCCGGTGACGACGGGAAGGTTGTTCTCTCCGGGATGCATCATTTGATACGTATCGTAGATCCACGCCATGGTCTCGGCGTTGGTGTTCACATCGGGCGCCGGGATATCGGTGTGGGGGCCGATGGTATCGCCCAGCTCCGCAATGAATCGCCGGGTGATCTTGCGCAGGTCGGACGTGGTGAGATTCTTGGGATTGCAAACCACACCGCCCTTGGCGCCGCCGAACGGCACGTCGACCACCGCGCACTTCCAGGTCATCCACGACGCCAACGCGAGCACCTCGTCGGCCGTGACGCCGGGGTGATAGCGGATCCCACCCTTGCCCGGGCCGCGAACCCGATTGTGGATGGCCCGATAGCCCACGAAGTTGAGCACCTCACCGCTCTGGGTCTCGATCGGAAACTCCACCGCGATCAGGCGGTCGGGCCGCTTCAAGAATTCCACCATGCCGGCATCGAGCTCGGGGAGATAACGAACGGCCCCGTCGAACTGCGCCATGGCGATGTGAAAGGGATTGAGATCTTCCGCCTGCTCCGGCGGGGCTTCGAGAGTTTCAGGGGTCATCGGTACTCCCATGTCCAAGGGCGGCCTAGCTATTGAAGGCCAAGCCGACCGGTTTGTAGCGTTGTGTCTTCGGACTAGCGACTATACCGCCGAAAGGCGAAAGAAATTCTGAAGGCGACAGGAATTCTCCTAATTACTGGCGCCCCCCCCCGGGCCTCATCCGGCGACCGCGCGCCTATCGATCCGGCGCAAATGCCAACGAGACGATCTTCCATTGGCCGTCCACCGCCAGGAGGGAGAACGCATCGGTTCCCTCCCACTCGACGATATCCCCCGGATCGCCAAACCGGGCCCGGTACCGCACCCATGCCTGGGCCAGGCCCCCAGTCACACGGATGTCGGCACTCACCAGCTCCTCCGAGAAGACCGCCCGGCTATCGGGTCCCTCGGGGGCTCGCTCGATGAACTCCGGAATGGTCTGCGCATCGACTCGCACAAAAGGCTCGCCCGGCGGCTGCCAGGCGGTCGTAATGGTGGCGCCAGGCCAGAAGTGGGACGCGAAGGCCGGCCAGTCACGGGCGCTCAGGTCGGCGTAGTAGCTGCGCAGCTCGGCCAGCACCGCGGCGCGGGCCTGCGAGCCGGCGGGTGGCGGCGGCACACGGCGCTCGAGGGTGCAGGCCGTGGCACCGAGCATTACGGCCACGAGCAGGCTTGGGGCAATGCGCCGGAGTCGGGGGTCAGTCATCGGCCGCCAGCCGGTACTCGGGTGCGGGCCGGCCGGACCGGTAGCCCAACTGCCGGTCGTGGAGCCGGGTCAAGGTGACGAGCGCCATGATCGCCCCGATGAGCGCGAGCATCATGTCCCATTGCGTATCCCAGATATCCCCCTGCGTGCCGAGGAACGCCTCGGCGGCTTCCCCGGTGGCCAACGCGGTCCACCATTCGATCAGCTCATATAGGGCGCTGAACGCGAGGCAAATGGAAACTACTACGAATGGGAGCCAGCGGCTTCGGCGCAAGGGAGAGCGCAGGATGAGGATTTCCCGCACCACGATGGCCGGAATGAAGCCCTGGGCCAAGTGGCCGATCCGGTCGTAATGATTCCTGGAGAACCCAAACCAGTCCTGCGCCCAGAATCCCAGTGGCACCTCGGCATAGGTGAAGTGCCCACCCACCATCAGGATGATGGCGTGGACCGTAATCAGACCATACGCCAGCGCGGTGAATCGGAATCGCCCGTAGATCGCAACGAGAAGGGGCACACCGATGAGGACCGGCGCTACTTCCAACACCCATGTGAACCGGTCGTGTGGGCGGATGCCCGACCAGACCAGTACCATGACCAACAGGCTCAGCAGGGCCAGTTCGGTGGTCGACGGACGGGAGCGGGTCACCGTGGGATCTCGCGGATGGGTTGATCCGCTCTATGCCTGGCCGGGAAAACCGATCTCGATCACGAGCCCATCCCGGGCGACTTCCGTTTCCGGGAAGACCGCTCGTGCTTCTGCCAAGAGCTCCGGCGCCTCACGGCTGTATCGCGCCGAGATGTGGGTCAGCACCAATCGGCTGACCTCGGCGGCGCGGGCGATTTCTGCCGCCTCCAGCGCGGTCGAGTGCCCCGTGCCAATGGCGCGGTCGATCTCGTCGTGCCCGAACGTCGCTTCGTGAATCAGGAGATCGGCGTGGCGCGCGGCATCGATGACGGCTGCGTGCGGCCGCGTGTCGCCGGTGTACACCACGGTGCGGCCCGGCCTGGGCTCGCCGACCAGCCCCTCGGGCCCGACCGTCCGCCCATCCGGCAACTCGACCGTTTCCCCACGGTGGAGCCGCCCCCAGGCGGGGCCCTCCGGGATACCCAGCTCTTTTGCCCGCTCCGGCTCGAACCGGCCGAGCCGGTCGTGCTCCACCAGGGCATAGCCGACCGTGTCGGCCCGGTGGTCGGTGGGAAAGACCGCGATGTCGTAATCGCCGCGCGCCAGGCGGTCGCCGGGAGCCACCTCGACGATCTCCACCGGAAACTTGGTTCGCTCGATGCCCACGTCGAGCGTCGCACCCAAAATTTTCGCGGCGCCCTTCGGCCCATACAGTTTCATGGGTTCGGTCCGCGCCTGAAGGCCCAGCGTCCGGATGAGTCCAGTCACCCCGAGGAGGTGATCCGAGTGGTAGTGGGTGAAGAAGATTTCGTGAAAGGAAAACCCGACGCCGTAGCGCATCATTTGGCGCTGCGTGCCCTCGCCGCAGTCGAACAGGAGCATCTCACCCTCCCGTGAGATGGCGAGGCTGCTCACGTTGCGTTCGAGCGTTGGGACGGCGGCCCCGGTGCCCAAGAAGGTAAGGGTGAGCGACATAAGCGGCGGTGGGACGTCGGTAGCGCGCGGCGGGTTGGCTAGAACAACCGAAGCTGCACCGTGAGTTTCCCCGGCTCCTTGTTCAACCCGTCGAGGAGCGCCTTGAGCGACTGGGACACGTCGACCATTCCCTTATAGAGCGTGGTATCGGTGGCGAACTTCCCAAGCGTTCCCTCCCCCTTGTTGATGGCGTTGAGCAGGCTGTCCAGCCGGGCGCCGGTAGTGGTCAACTGCGCCGTCATCTGGGCCACGTTGGCGGTCACCGTATCGAGGTTGGTCAGGGCCTGTTTGAAGCCCGGGTTGGACAAGGTCGAATCCAGCCGATCGCCCAGGCGCCGGAGCGACGACATGGCCCCGGTCAACTCAGCCGTCGGGCCGCGGTTGGCGTTGCCGAACGTGTTCATCACCCGTTCCATGGCCACCATCGTCCGATGAAGGTCGTCCGACAGTCCAGAGCTGAGGAGGTCGTGCAGGTCCTTGAGCACGGCGGAGGCCTGGCTGCCGAGGTCGGCGCCCAACGCGCCGATTCCGCCGTCGACCGTTCCCTTGATCTCGGCGCCCTGCTCCAACGCAACACCCGAGGTGCCCGGATCGAGCTCCAGGGCCACGTCGCCGACCAGCCCTATGGAGACGACGCGTGCGGTGGCGTCGCTCATCGGCTGGACTCGGTCGGAGTAGCTGAGCCGCACCAGTACGTCCTCCACCGCGCGGAACTCGATGTTTTCCACCTTCCCGATTTCTACGCCCGACACCCGCACCGGCGAGCCTCGCTTGAGGTTACCGATGTTGGTGAAATTGGCGTGGATGACGCGGCCCGCAGTTAGGCTCCGCCCACTCAGCCAGATCGTCCCAACCAGGAATATCCCGATCGCCGCGAGGACGAGCGCACCGACAACGGTTTGTTGCTTGTAATGAAGATCCATGAGTCAGACTCAGGCCGCGTAGGAGGTGTCTTCGAAATCTCGCTCGAGGAACGCCTTGACGCGCGGATCCTCGGATTCCAAGAATTCTCTTTGGGTACCCTGGAGTGCGATCTTGCCCTTGGTCAGGAGGGCGATTCGATCGGCGACGCGAAACGCGCCCCGCACGTCGTGCGTAACCATCACGCTGGTAACGCCGAGCGCATCCGCAAGGTGGGTGACCAGATTGTCGATGATGTCCGCATTGAGCGGGTCGAGTCCCGACGTCGGTTCGTCGTACAGCAAGTACTTGGGCTGGCCTGCAATGGCCCGTGCGATGCCTACGCGCTTCCGCATACCACCCGACAACTCGGCGGGATATTTCTTCGCCACGTCGGGCTCGAGGTTGACCAGCGCCAGACACTCCGGCACCCGCTGGCGGGAATAGACCATGTCGTTGTACTGAGTGAGGTCCGACAGGCCGAATCGAATGTTCTCAAACACGCTCATCGAATCGAACAGCGCACCATTCTGGAAGACGTAGCCGATCTTTGACCGCAGGGTCGAGAGTTCCTTCCGCCTGAGGGACGGCACATTCTTGCCATCGACGACGATGTTGCCCGAATCCGGGTGCAGCAGCCCGTTGATGTGCTTGAGCAGCACGCTCTTGCCGGTGCCCGATTCGCCGAGGAGGGCAACGGTTTCGCCCTCCTGCACGCTAAAGTCGACACCGTCCAGGACGATCTGTTCGCCGAAGCGTTTGTGGACGTCGAGTAGCTCGATCATTAGTGCAACAGAACCTGGGCCAAGAGGGTGTCGAGCAGGAGAATCATGACCGAACTCATCACCACGGCCGCTGTGGTGGCCTTCCCGACTCCTTCGGCACCTTGCTGGGTCGTGAACCCCATGTAACAAGGAATGATGGTAATCGACCCGGCAAAGAAGAACGCCTTGATCAGCGAATAGTACGCGTCGAACGTGTGCCAGAAGGCCCGGGCGCCGTAGGCAAAGTCCGCATCGGTCAGCGGCAACACCTGGCGGGCAAACCACCACCCGGATACGACGCCGATCAGATCAGCGATCACCACCAGCACCGGCACCATGATCAAACCGGCCAGCACCCGTGGAATGACCAGATACGACGCCGGCGACCGCCCCAGGCTCTCCAACGCGTCGATCTGTTCCGTCACCCGCATGGTCCCCAGCTCGGCGGCATACCGGGCGCCGATCCGGCCGGCCAGAATGAGCCCGGTCAGCACCGGCCCGAGCTCCAGCACCACCGATTCCACGACCAGGCTGCCGACGACGTAATACGGAATGTTGCCGGTGAACTGGTAGCCGGCCTGAAGCGCCGTCACCGCCCCGGCAAAACCCGACACCAAGATGACGATGAACAGGCTTCCCGCGCCAACATTGTACGCTTCGCGCACTGTCAGGGGTAGCCAGGTGCGGACCTGGCCCAGGGCTCGCACCGACTCCGCCACGAGCAGGCTCACCCGTCCCACGTGATCGAAGGTGCCGAGGAGGCCGCGGCCGATCGCGTGGGGGAATCGCAGGAGCAGTGAGGTCATTCGATCTCGCGGTGCGGGTGCCAACGGCCTAACGCCTGAAGGTGGAGGGTCATAGCGCTCGACCGCCCCCCGGGCAGGCTGTATCTTGGAGCAACATGGCGTCGAAGTCTACCCCTCCTGCCCTCCCCCACGCCGCCGCATTCCGCCAGAGACTCGTCCGCTGGTTCCGCCGCCACGGACGGGACTTGCCCTGGCGCCGGACTCGCGATCCGTACCGTATCGCGGTCTCCGAGTTCATGCTGCAGCAAACCCAGGTCGGGCGCGTTCACGAGTACTACCAGGCCTTCCTGGCCAAGTACCCCACCATCCACGCCCTCGCTCGGGCGCGCCCGCGAGGCGTCCGGGAGTCGTGGGAGGGACTCGGCTATTACCGGCGCGCCACCAACCTCCATCGGCTGGCCCGGACCGTGGTCGAGCACCACGACGGAATCATTCCGGTGGACCCCGACCAACTGCGCGCCCTGCCCGGCGTGGGCCGGTATACCGCGGGGGCGGTCGCTTCGTTCGCCTACGAGCGGGCTACCCCGGTGGTCGATACCAACGTCGCTCGGGTGCTGCGACGCGCGTTCCACCCTCGGGCTAAGAACTCTCCGAACCTGGCTCTCTTCTGGGAAACGGCTGGTCGGCTCATGCCGAAGCGGGGGAAGTCGGCCTGGGTCTTCAATCAGGCCATCATGGAACTCGGCGCGCTCGTATGCACGGCGCGAGTGGCAAAGTGCGGGATTTGTCCGGTACGGGGAGTGTGTAAGACCGGCCGCGCTACTTTACGCCGGCCCAAAGGCCGAGCAAGGCCACGGCCAGCGAAACCACGCCGATCGCGGTGAGGCGGCCGCGCAGCATGAGAAAGTAGGGCACGCTCTCGCCGACGGGGTTGATGCGCGACAGCTTGACCCCTATCGGCAGCGCGATGAGCAGCACCACGATCGCTCCGACGAACCCGGCGACCTGCATAACCACGAGCCATAGCTCGACGTAGTACCGCTGGATCGTCAGAATCAGCCCGGTCAAGAGTGTCACCAAGGCCCCGGGCGCCACCACCTTGCGCAGAATGGCGACGCGGATCCGCGCCACAGCGCCGAAGATGGACGGGTCTTCCCGCTTGGCGGCCGCCAGAATGATCAGGTTGGCCACCTCCCCACCGATCCAGAGCGAGAGGCCAACCCAATGGGCGAAGAGCATGAAGAGGCGCATGAGAGGGCGTGGGTTACTGGGTTGGTTCGGCCAGGAGCGCGGCGTCGATCGGCTGCCGGCCGGCAAAGCCGGCGTCGACCTCGTGCCAATAGGCAATATGATGTTCGCCGAGCTTCCAGCATAGGTAGACCAAGCGATCTTCGCGCAGGGCGTAGAAATCCACCAAGCCGTTCTCGAACCCTTTGAAGAGGCAGCCTATCTGTTCGAGTTCGTCGAGGAAGGCGTTGATGCGGCCGGCGTGCGTCATGACCTGCTCACGAGCCTGGACCAGCTCCTCCGTCTCACCATCTTCGGCTCGGGCCTTACCGGACAAAATCTCATACTGCGCCAACGCAGCCCGCCAGCGTGGGTACTCCTGCGTGAGATCACGAACCACCCGGCGCACCAGCGGCAGGGTGTGCTCGGCTTCGGCTATAGTAAAGATCTTCGGCTCGCTCATGGTAATACTGGCTCCGAGGCTCCAGATCCATTTCGATCAGGCATGCCCCGAGGGAATCTGGCTCCTGAATCTCTGTGGTCAAGCTCCCGACGAGGATTGGAAGTCCCGCAAAGCGTCCGCTGCAGCCCGATAGCCTTCCGCAGCGTACGACTCCACCGCATCGATTCGAAAGGTTGCACCGCGCTCGACCCGCGGCCGAATGTACACGAGCTTCGGGCGGCTTCGTCCAGCCGCACTTTGTGAACGCCAGAGCGACATCTGGAGCTGAGTGTTGGTGGCCATGAGGATCGCGGTCGCCTCGTTGTACGCCGCAACCAAACGCGGCACCGCACGCGGAGCCGTCGATTCCGGTTCATCGAACCCGGGGCCAACATCGACTGCCACGATGAGATCCGCGTCGACTCCGCCCACACCTTCGAGCGGCAGGACGGCCCGGAGGCCGCCGTCGGCGTAGCGCCGCCCTCCAATCACGGCCGGCGGGTAATAGAGCGGCAGAGCCACCGTCGCGTAGAGTGCGTCTACGAGCGGCACGTCCCGCCCGCGGGCGCCGAACCACACCAGCTCCCGACTGTCGAGATCGGTGGCCGCGACGGTCAGCGGTATCCGGCAGCCGTCGAAGCTCCGCACCGGCACGAGACGCTCGATCGTGCGGCGAAGTGGCGCCTCGCGTAACAGCGACCGGGCGCGAAGTCCGGGCAAGAGGGCGCCCGGATTGAGCGAGGCGATATCGCGACGTCGGAGCCGTCGAACATCGTGGACCAATTCATCAAGCGTCCGGCCGCCGGCCAGCGCCGCCCCGATCACTGCTCCCATCGAAGTCGCGACACAGGCCACGATTTCGAGTCCGGCCTCCGTGATCGCCCGCCATGCCCCGACCTGGGCCGCCGTCTTGGCCCCGCCGCCGCTCAGGACGAGAACGGCCCGAGTCCCATTCACGTCGAGCGGCCTCGTTTCTCCCGGTACAGCCGGGCACGCTCGAAACGAGCCTGCTCTTCTTCTGACTCCGGAATGAGACGCGGCACGCGCCGAGGTTTCCGTTGCTCGTCGATTGCCACAAATACGACGTGCGCGGTATGCGTGTGCCGGCGGACTCCCGTGCTCACCGTCTCGGCATACACCTCCACGGTAATGTCCATCGACGAGTTGCCGACGTAATCGACCGACCCCATGCAGGTCACCAGGGCGCCGATGGGGATGGGCTCTCGAAAATCAACCCGGTCGATACTGGCCGTGACTGCGGCACCGCCGGCATGCCGGATCGCCGCCACCGCGGCCGCCTGATCGACCATCGCCATGATCTGCCCGCCGAACAGGTCGCCCAGCACATTCTGCATGTGCGGCATCGCGAGCTGGGTCAGCTCGGAGCGGGAGAATGACATGGGGCGGGACGATGGGGTCATGAGCGAGAAGCAGGGAGTAGGAAGTAGGAAGTAGGGTGTAGGTGTAGCCTGTGAGGTAGCAAGATGAACGACAAGTGAACTTCGTCTCCTACCAACTGCTCGCCTACATCCTACAACACTGCGTCTAATAATCCACCGGCCGGAGGTAGTACTCGCCGATCGCGGTGTGGCTCAGCATGGCGACGGTGGGGAGGCGACGTTTCCAGTGGGTGGATTCGAGCCGGTGGCGGACCAGCTCCACGTCCCGTTCATCGAAGCCTCGCGCGACGACTTCGGACGCGCGATAGCCCTGTAACAGCCAGTGGAGTATCGCGTCGGCCTTATGGTAGGAAATCCCGAGATCTTCTTCGTCGGTTTGTCCGCGGATCAGATCAGCCGTGGCAGGCTTGGACACGATTTCCTCCGGCACGCCGATGTGCTTGGCCAGAACCCACACTTGAGTCTTGAACAAGTCGCCGATGGGGTTGACCGGCGGCGAGTCGTCCGCATGCCATGTGAAGTACCCGAACAGGCGTTCCGTCTTGTTTCCCGTGCCCAGCGGCAGCGCGTCGAGTTCGGCCGAAAGATCGAACATCGTGATCATACGACAGCGCGCCATGATGTTGCCCCGCCTGGTGGGGCTCACGTCACGCCCGATGCCACGAACCAACCCGTCGACCCCCTCGGTTATGTCCACCGTCCGACTTTCGATGCCCAACGCGTCGATGACCAATTGCGCGTGGTGCAGGCTTTCGGGACTCGACGAGCGATACGGCATGCGAAGGCCGATCACGTTGGACGGACCGAGGGCCTCCGCCGCGAGGAACGCCACCAATGAACTGTCGACGCCGCCGGAGAGGCCGATGATGCCCTTCTGGAACCCGCGGCGGCGGGCGACCTCGTCACGGATGAACTCCACCAGCCACCGCCGGGTGAGCTCGGCGTCGATCGCCAGCGGGTCCTCTTCATCGGAAAGGATCACGCGGGTGCTTGACATGGGCGCCCGCGCCGCCCGAACGGGTCGCACCGGCCGCGGACGCGGACGGCCATCGCCCGTCGAGCGTACTAGGTGCGGCCACTTGATTTCGAGATCGGCGAGCAGAGGCATATCGGCCCGCGAGCGCGTGATTTCGTCGAAGTCGAGCGTCGCGGGCAGAATTGCCGGCTCGAAGACGGGTCCGCGAACCAGGAGGTCGCCTCTGGGCCCCGCGACGAACGACCCGCCGGCGAAGCCTTTGCCGCCCTCGAAGCCCACGAGTTGAGACACGGCAACGTAAATCCCATGCTCCGACGCCATGTTCTGAGTCAATCGCTCCCAGCGAAGCAAGTTGGCCGGTCGGCCCTGGCCATCCGCCTCCGGCTTGAGGCCTCTGCCGGGTGTTGCGCTTGGGATGAAGATGAGCTGTGCACCGTCGAGCGCCGCGAGGGTCGGCATCACCGAGTGCCACGCATCTTCGCAAATCAGAATGGCAGCTCGGCCCCACGCCGTGTCGAACGCCTCGACGCTGTCCCCCGATTCGACAAAACGTTCCTCGTCGAAGACGCCATAGGTCGGGAGGAACACCTTGCGATGCACGTGCCGAATACCAGCCTCCGGACCGCCGAGCGAGGCGTATAGACCGGAGTTGTAAAACCGGTTCCGCCATACCTCGTAGAATCCGACGGAGATGTCCAGCGCCGGAGCCTTGGCCTGGGCATGATGCTTGGAGAGATCCTCGAACAGCTGTTCCGCCGACAGGGCCACGTCGCGGACGCCACCCTCGAGGAAGTAGCCGGTGAGTGCGGTTTCCGGCAGCGCCAGCACCCCCGGGGGAGTCTGCCACTGTGCGACCTCGCGGAAGAGTCCCTCGAGATCCTCGAGGTTCTTGCGATAGGCGCCTTTCGTCGGGCGTAGCTGGACCAGCGCAATCTGGAGCATTGCCGCCTAATTTAGTCGAGAGGGCGCCTACCCGCCTCCTCGTGTGCCCTCGTCACCGCCCTACCAGGAGCCACGATTCATGCTTTGGTACATTGCCGTCGGCAGCGCCGTAGGCGGGGTCAGCCGATATGTGGTTGGCGGTTGGATGCAGCGCCTCACGAGCACCACCTTCCCCATTGGTACGCTCACGGTCAACGTGGTGGGCTCCTTCTTGCTCGGATTCTTCCTCCGGTACGCGACCGACGCCTCCACGCTGTCTCCCGAGATGCGCGGTATGCTCACCATCGGCTTTTGTGGCGGCTTCACCACGTTCTCGACATTCAGTCACGAGACCGTCAGCTTGATGGAGAGCGGGGACTGGAGAGGAGCGGCATGGTACGCAGCGCTCAGTGTCTTCATCGCGTTGGCTGCCATGCTTGCCGGCATCGCCAGCGCCCACGCGGTCATGGATCTGCGGCGCAGCATCTGAGCCACGCACAACGCAACAAGTGCCCCCTGCCACCACTCGAGAGGCAACAATGCACGGACTGACAGGTGAACGGATGCTCATGCGCATCCACATCGGCGAGCGGGACAAGCACGACGGGAAGCCGCTGTATCAGGCAATCGTGGAGTTACTGCGAGCACGCGGGTATGCCGGCGCCACGGTGCTTCGTGCCATTATGGGCTTCGGAGCCAGCGCCCAAATGCATACGGACAAGGTTCTTCGTTTGTCCGTCGACCTTCCGATCATCGTCGAGTGCGTAGAAACGGAAGAGCGGATCCGAGAGATCCTGCCGGAGCTCGATCAAATGATCGGCGGCGGGCTGATCACGCTCGAACGCGCCCAAGTCATCGTCTACCGACCAGACCAAGGCTCGTCCTAGCGGGAGCGCAGCTACACCCGGACCTGCCAAGCACTATTCCCAAAACAGAGGGGGCGGCTACGCTTGTTATCGCGTAACCGCCCCCCCCACTGCGCGCCTCGCGGCGCTCCAGCTCAGCTCAATTGCGGCGCCGACTCCCGCCCCCGGACGAGGCTCCGCTCCGACTCGGGGCCCGGCCCTGGCTCACGGAACCGCGACTCGATGAGCCACGGCTACTCGGCGCGCGCGACACCGACGGGGTTGGACGCGACACCGAGGGTCGGCTCACCGCCCGGCCCCGACTCGGAGTGCTCGCCCGCGCCGGCGTGCTCGCTCGCGGCTGCGAAGTCGAACGAGTCGTGGTCCTCGCCTGGGGGCGGGACACCGCGCGGGACGTCGCCGGCGCTTCCCGACCCGTCACCACCCGCCGTGCCGGAGTCGCACGATCCGCGGTCGTCCACCAGTCGCCGGTCCGGCGCTCGGCTTGGGTCACGCGCCGCCCTGAGGAGTTGGTCCGCGCTGGAGCGGCCTGACTGGGCTGGGCCCGCCGGGGCTCAGCCCGGCTCGGCGTCGACCGCTGGGGTGTCGCCCGCCGCGGCTCGGCCCTGCTCGGCGTCGACCGCTGGGGTGTCGCCCGCCGAGGCTCGGCCTTGCGCGGCTCGGCCCGGTTTGGGGTGGTCCGCTGCGGTGTTGCACGCCGCGGCTCGGCACCGTTCGTGGAATTCGGCCGGCTCGATTGAGGGGCGACTCTCCGGCCATTCTCCGACTGCACCCGGCGGGCTTCGGAATTCCGGTCGGCTGGCGCCACGCGCCTCACCTGGGCATCGCGCGATCGCTGAATCGAGGGGCGCTGTCCAGTCGACAGGTCCGCGCTCCGACGCCGGTAATCCACCAAGTTGGTGGTGACCCGGCTCTGGCTCCGATTGCCGGTGGCGATCGCCCGCCTGTTGCGGCTGTTGTCCGCGAATTGACTATCTCGGAATCGGTCATCCTTGAAGCGATAAGGATTCTGGTAGCGCGGCCAGGACGAGCGATAGCCGTAGCCGTTCCCGTAATACCCTGGGTAGTAGTACGTCGGGTAGTAGTAGGTCGGGTAGTAGTACCCTGGATAGTAGTAGCGTGGAGAGTAGTACCATGGGTCGTAGTACCACGGGTCATAGTAGCGGCTTCCAAAGCCGATCCCGATGTGGATCCCGGTGCCGTAGTAACGCGAGCCGCAGTAGTAGCAACCGCTGTAGTAGGGATCCCAATAATCCCACGACGAGCGGAACACCGAGGGATACGCGTACTGCACCGGCTCGAGGATCTCGTAATACACCACGTCGTAGTCGAATCCGGCGCTGGATCCCATCCGTTGAACGATCTCGGTGAGCTCAGCTTCGGCATCCGAGGCAATGTTGGACACTCGCAGGTTTCGATAGTCCCAGTGATCGCCTACCACGAAGTCGGTCACGCGGAAGGGGTCGATCGAGACCGCCGCAAGCACGGTCCCCGTCCCATTCGACTGCTCGATATAAAACGACTCACGATCGCCCCTACTCCGCACCTCATAGGTCTTTCCAGCGCGGACGTAGTTATCGTCGTTGGGATCGAGGGGAAACAGGACCCGCACCCGACCCTCGGGGTCGGCATGGAGTACCACCAAATATCCGTCCCGGTCGGTCCGGACTTCGACCCGGGCCTTATCGCCCCGCTCGTAATGCCCGCCCTGATTGAGCGAGATTCGAATCGGCGGGTCGCCCTGGATGGCGCTGCCGAGTGTCGGCGCCGCTGTCAGGGCTACCGGAACAAGAATGGACATGAGTGCCGAGGCTAACATCGTTCCTCCCGGCGAAAGCAAGAAAGACAACATCCTACTGCTCAAAGAGAGCTAGGACCGTGCCAATATCTAATCTATTGTAATACAATAACTTAGATATATGAACCGCGGTCGATTTGTCCCACTTGGGGGACGTCCGGTCTACCCGAAGCAACACTGGATGATGCCTCAATCCTGGCGGATTTCCCGCCCTCCAGCCCAGCGATGCCAGTACATCCGCATTTCCGTGATCTTGGCATCGCGGGTCTCGCAGAACAGGGCCCCTCGGGCATCCACCCATTCGCCGGTGCGGCGGCGGCGGAAGACGAACTTGAATTCGGCCGAAAACCACGGGCCGACCGTGAAGACCTCGCCGACGCTAAATCGGCCCTCTGATTGATGATAGCCGATGTCTCGCCAATATTCGCGGATGGCGCCAATCCCCGTCCTGGACCGGGCGAATGGGGTTTCCTGGAACACCGCCTCGTCGGCGAAGACGGACAGCAAGAGATCGATGTCTTGCTTGGCCCACCCCTTGCCAAAAGTATCGACGAGCGATCGCCCTAATGCAGCCGTATCAATCGCTTCGTTCGGTGATGCTGCGGCCACACCTGTGCTCCGGCTAGAGGGCCTCGACGGCCCGGGACCAATCGTTACGGATGACTTGGAAACTACATCCCGCCGCCCTGCTCGCCATTGCCCTCAGTCTGACACCGGTCAGCGGCGGCAGTGCCCAGGACACAGCCTGCCCGCCCGCAACCCATCGGCTCATCGCCTTGGCCTGGCCGGCATTTCGGGCCGACTCGATCGGAACGGCCGATCAATGGTTTGCCGCAGCTCGAACGCTGTGCCCGAAGAACGTCGAGGCAACCGTCGGCCTGGGATTTACCAGCCTTCGCCTGGGCCGGGCCGCTCGGGCCGACTCGCTGTTCCAGCGCGCGGTCTCGCTCGACAGCTCGAGCGTCGACGGCTGGATGGGGTTGGCCTTCTCTTCCGAACGAAAGGGCGACTTGACCGCAGCCGTCGGGGCAGCTGACCGGGTGCTCACGCTAGACCCGCAGCACCAAGAGGCCACCGCTCTCCGGAATCGGTTAGATCCTGACTGGAATCGTCCGGCCATCCGCCCCAAACCACGACCGGAGCGACTCCAGGTTGCTGCGCGAACCCAGGCCACACGCTTCGAAGTTCGGCGCGATTCGACTTGGACGCCGCTGTACATCAGAGGGGTCAATCTCGGCGTGGCTCTTCCGGGCAAGTTTCCGTCGCAGTTCCCGATGGATTCGGCGGTCTACGCCGGCTGGCTCGATACCCTGGCCACCATGCACGCCAACGCCGTACGAGTGTACACTATCTTGCCGCCCGCGTTCTATCGAGCCCTTCGGGCCTGGAACGCGACACACCCTGACCACGTCCTCTGGCTAATTCACGGCGTCTGGACCGAGTTGCCACCGGACCACGACTTCAACCATTCGGAGTGGATGCGGGCGTTTCAACGGGAGATGGAGCGCGTCGTCGATGTGATTCATGGCTCGACGGAGCTCGCGCCACGCCCGGGACATGCGAGCGGCAAGTACGACGCCGACGTGTCGGCGTGGACGTTGGCGTATATCATCGGTCGCGAGTGGGAACCGTTCGCGGTGCGGGCCTTCGACGAGCGGCACCCCGAGATCCGCTCATATGCGGGCCGCTACCTCCAGGTGGCTCAGGGCCCCGCCGCGGATATCTGGATGGCCGAGCAGTGCGACTACCTCTTGGGCTATGAAGTCGACACTTACAACGCGCTTCGCCCGATCGCCTACACCAACTGGCCGACGTTGGACCCGCTCGATCACCCTACCGAGCCAAACACGGCCGAGGAGCTGGCCTGGCGGGAAGCGGTGGGCCGTCCGGCCAAGTACATCCGGCAGGAGTACGAGAACGACGCCATCGGACTCGATGCCACCCGGGTTCAACCAACCGCAGCCAATCCCGCCGGCTGGTTCGCCAGCTATCATGCCTACCCCTACTATCCAGACTTCATGCTCTACGACCGCCGCTACAATCGGGCGTCGTCGTCCGAAGGACGGTCGAACTACTTCGGCTATCTCGAGCGGCTCATCAACCACCACGCCAGCATCCCGGTGGTGATCGCGGAATACGGCGTCCCCTCGAGTCGTGGCATGGCGCACCTCCAGCCGCAGGGATGGCATCACGGCGGTCACGATGAGGCCGAGATGGCCGCTATCGACGCCAGACTCACCCGCGAAATCGAGGAGAGCGGAGCGGCGGGGGGCATCTTGTTCGCATGGATCGATGAGTGGTTCAAGCGCAACTGGGCCGTCATCGACCTCGAGATCCCGGCAAACCATACCCCCCGCTGGCTCAACGTGATGGATGCCGAGCAGCAATACGGAATCCTCGGCATGTACGCAGGCAAGGCAGAGGAGACTCCGGTCTTGGGAGGCGATGCTCAGCGCTGGCGCACCCTACCCATCATGCAGCAGAGCGATTCGGCGGCCGTCGATTCTGTGCTCACGGTCCGTGTGGGGGGTGACGAAGCGTTTCTCTACCTGGCGCTCGAATTGCCGACGTGGCTCCAGGGCCCATTCCCGTGGGATTCCTTGGGAATATTCATTGCCGTCGACACCTATCGCGCTGATCAGGGACAACACCGCCTTCCTCACGACCTGGTTCGGAGCGACGTGGGTTTCGAGTTCCTGGTGGACCTCGACTCGACCGACAAGGGACAACTGCGGGTAGTGCCGGAGTACAACCCCTACCTCGGACCGGAAGCCATCGTCGACGGCGATGAACGCGGTGCGTTCTACCGGCGCCCAACCCGCACGGTATCCCGATACGATGGGACATTCGAGCCACTCTTCGTCATTACCAACCGAGCCCGGTTCGCCCGGGATGGCACCTTTTTCCCAGCCACGGCCTATCCGCGTGGAGAGCTTCGATACGGCACGGAACAGGCGTCTACCTTGTCCGATTGGTACGTCGACGAAGCCTCGCGACTGGTGGAAGTCCGTCTGCCATGGGCGCTCTTGAACGTGACCGACCCTTCGAATGCACGAGTCGTATACGAAGACAATGTCGACACCTCGATGGCGAATCCTCCCTTCGGGACGTCGCAGTCGGACGGCCTCCGCCTGGGTGCCCTGGTGTACCGTAAGGGCGGCCAGCCGGCGGTCGTGGCCGCCGCGCCATCGCTCACTTGGCCGGCACGATGGGAAGCGGAGCGATTCGTCACACGAGCGTGGGAGACCTGGTCGGAACCGACGTATCACCAGCGTCTCAAACCCGTCTACTTCACCCTGAAGGCGTTATGGGAAACCCAATGAGAGTCGCAGGTCTCTTCATTGCAGCAGCCCTGGCTGGTACCACAGACCTCGCGGCACAGGTTGGCCAGGGTGATGCGGCCTGGGCTGCCGGACGCTACCGGGAAGCCAGCGCGGCCTATCACCAGGCCTTGACCGACGACCCGGGGCAGGTCCGTGCCAATTACCGCTTGGCAATCTTGGCGTCGTGGGAGAACCGATTGGATTCGGCCCTGGTCCTCATCCAGCGAGCCCGTGTGATGGAGCAGGACGATCCTGACGTTCGCTTTGCCGAGGCGCTCATCCTCTCCTGGTCCGGCCGATTCGACGAGGCCATCGCCAAGTACGACAGTCTCCTCGGCGCCTTCCCCAGCATGCACGAAGCCGAGCTTGGACGCGCCCGCACCCTGTCCTGGGCCGATCGCATTCCAGATGCGGACCGGGCTTATCTGGCCATGCTCGAGCGCAACCCGAACGACCTCGATGCGCTCGCGGGCCGGGCTCAGCTCGCCGCGTGGCAAGGCGATTACGAGACGGCCACGGCTCGGTATCACGAGATCCTCGAGCGTGCGCCGACCAATGTGACGGCCAGCGTCGGCCTCGGGCGGGTGCATTACTACCAGGGGCGTTCACGCAGAGCAATCGACTATCTCGAACGGGCAAAGGCTCTCGAGCCAAACAATCGAGAAGTGCAAGAGTTATATACCACGATTCGGGCGGAGATCCGCCCGCAGGTCACCATCACGGCGACATGGTCCGACGACTCGGATGACAACTCCAACTGGTGGCAGGATCTCAAGGGATCCTACTTGCTGGCCGACGGAGTTACCGGTTTCGGATCGGTTGGATTGCTGCAGGCAAGCGACCCGCTTCGGAGCGCGAGCCGCACCATGGGCGAGGTGGGAGCAACCGTCGCGCGCGGTAGTTACCGTTTCACCGGCGCAGTCGGCCTCCGCCGGCTCGCTCCCGATGGCGCGCCCTCCCGAAGCAGCGGGAGCTATCGTCTCGGGGCCATGTACCGTCCGTCGCGACGGGTGTCCGGCGGGCTCGGCTTTGCCCACTACCCCTTCGACGAAACCGCCAACCTGATCGGCCGCAATCTCGATATTGACCAACTCGATGCCACCCTCGACATCGGATTGACAGAGACGCTCTCGCTGAGCGCCGGCGGTGGGGCGGCGTGGGTGTCGGACAACAACAGTCGGGTGGCTGCAGTGCTTGCGCTCACGCAGACGATCCGGAAGCAGTTCTTTGTCGGGGCATTCGGCCGGGTCCTGGCCTACGATGCGCAGGCCCCGGGGTACTTCACGCCGGATCGCTTTAGCGTCGTCGAAATGCGCGGCGGGTATTCGGCCGCGTGGCATGGCTGGAGCACCCGAGTGAGTGCCGGCCTGGGCCTTCAGCAGGTGGGTAAGGGTAGCGACACCCAGAGCGAGTGGCACGCGGAAATGCGGATCTCCCGCAACTGGGCCGCGATCAATCAGGTGGAAGTGTTCGGCTCCATCACCAACAGCGCGGTGAGTTCCACTACGGGAGCGTTTCGATACGGGACAGTCGGCGCCAGCGTAAGGCTCGGCTTGTAGCGCTCCTGGCCCGAGGGCTCAGAGCTAGAAGCCTATCTGAAACCCTATCCGGAGTCGTCGTGGCGACCCCCTGAACGTATCGGCGCCACGGAACACGTTGTACAATGCGGCCGAGGCGGCTCGCTGTTCGGCAACCTCAAACATCCCGTCCCCATTGCCGAAACGCTGCTCGGCGCGGATCAGGTAGACGCAGTTTGGCATCGCGGGAGCGCCCCCCTGGTTGACCCAAGAGCCACACATCCCGGCTTGGTTGGGCTGGCCGGTGCCGAATGTCAGGTCTATCGTGCCGGTCCCAAAGTCCGCCACTCCATTCCGTAGGGCCTCATTGACATACTGTGCACTGTCGCCTCGCCAGGCGCTCTCGGCCTCCGATGCATTTTCGGTGGTGCCGGTTGTCGCAAACACCCGCTGGATCTCGTCGAGGTTCAACAGGTTTCGTGCGTCGACGTAGGCGGTAATCGTGGTTCGTCCGAGTGTAAACCCCTTGGTGATCCGGAGATCCAGTTGCTTGAGACTCGGCAGCCGCGAGCCATTGGGCTCGCCGCTGAATTCGCGTACGCACACATCACCGGACAAGATCGATTCGTTCCCCGACTCTGGTGGGCAGCGGGTGTAGGCGGTGCCGCTGGCAAAACGGAAGGTGGTGTACACCCCGACCTCTTGGAGGATCGTTCCGAGCACTGAGCCTTCCCGCCAGTCTCGTGGGAAGGCCAGGGCGAGCGCACCAGCCACGGTATGCGGCCGAGTCGCCGCTCTCACTAGGCCCCGGGCGGTTTCCACGTCTTGGTAGGCGTAGCCCACAAATCCGGATAAGACGTCGCCCCACCGGCGGTCGATTCTCAGTTCCACCCCTTTGATATCCTCCTTGCCGTCATTGGTAAACAGGCGGACGTCCTGGTCGAGGTTCTTGGCTGGATCGCGAAGGCGAACCAAGCGAGTTGCAGCGAGCGTGTTCCTGTCTTTGGCGAAGACCGCCACGTCCACTGCCGTCTGATGATCGGGCGTGTACTCGAGCCCGACTTCAGCGAGATCCGTCTTCTCGAATTCGAGGTCAGTCCCGAAGACGTAGCTGGTAGTCGTGATCGCAAGATCGGTGTTGACACCCGCGAATACGGTCTCGAAATCGGGCGCTTGGGCCCGTCGCGCAGCCGACGCTCTCAGAGCCACGCGATCGGACACCCGATATCCGAGTTGGAGACTCGGGCTCAGAGCACCGTGTGCTTCGTCGGCCGTGAACCGGGTAAGTGGACGGCCGTCGGGCGCGGTTCCCTGGTACGTGTTGGTACGCGGGAAGTACACGTACTGATCGAATGTCGGGCTCGTCGGATCGAGGTCGAGAGATACGGCCGCTCAGTGCGGGAATTGAAGCGATCGAATCGAATGCCGCCCGCGAGCCGGAAGTCCCCCAGCGAGACTTGGTCCTCGGCGAAGACCGCAAAGCGAATGGGCTGCTCGATATACACGTCCGAAAAGGCCTGGCTGGTCAGTTGGTGGGAATAATTCGATATCGAGTAACGAGCGAATTCGCCTCCAACCCGAAGCATATGGTGCGCGTTTGGCCTCCAGCTGGCAGTCAGCTGTCCAACGATGCGGCTTTCCTTGAACAAACGCAGCCATCCTACCGGCCCGCCACTTTCGGAAAACCCGAGGACTCCATACGCGTTGTTACGATATCGATCAATCAGTTGGTATTGGTCCCGATTCGCGAGGTCGTAGGGAGACCGCCGGGAGCCAACGATGTTATCGCGGTAATTCTGGACCAACTGGTCGTCGATCGGGAATTCATCGAAACCGAAGCGGAAATCCAGCGAAGACAGCAAGTAACCGCCGAACGGATCGCGGGAGTCGCGCTCACCGGCCTGCGACAGCGGTCCCGACAGATAGCGGTCCGCCTGGTAAGACAGGTGTGCCTCCAGCCCGATCGGGATTCGCGACGACTCGGTAGGCGTAAGCGCATAGCTCAGCCCGTACACCTGGCTCCGAGCGCTGTTGCCGCCGAGTTGCACGGGGTTGTACAAGTTCAGGTAGTCGAAGTTTCGACTCTGGCCCTGACTGGCGAGGGCCGTCAGCGCGACTTGGCTGCGAGCGGTAAGGTCAAAGCTCAGTTTGGCGAGTGCTTCATAGCTCGAGCGAGTCGACGCCGGGATACGGACCCCGGTGCACTCGAAACCGTAATTGTCAGCAATGCCGGGATCGGTGCTGCCGGCGAATGTATCGCAGCTTCCTCGGGCGGCGGCAAAGCGGGTGACGTCAACAAAGGTGGTGTCGCTGACCGGGTCGCCTGGCGTAGTGGGAACTGCCACCGTCGTGTCGGTGCCGGCCGACACGAAGATGGGAAACGACTCGCTCCCAGGGCCCGACGGCGCCGACCTCTGACCCTGGAGCACTCCCGCAACGAAGAGCCGGGCGCGCGAACCCAGGGGGCCACCTCCGGCTGCCTGAATGCGATTCAGGCCGAGGCCGTGATTGACCCCAAGTATCTCATCGGATTCATAGCTCACCGATCCTTCCCAGGCATCGGCGCCGGAGCGCGTGAGCAGCTCGATGACTCCATCCTGCCCGTTTCCGAAGACGACCGACGCGGCCCCGGTGGTAACCAGTGCGGCGTGGAGCCCATTGACGCCGAGTGCCGCTCCGGAGCCGGACCTCGCTGCCAGGCTACCTACCAGCGACGTCGAGGCAGCCCGTCGAAATCCGGGCGTGATCGACAGCCCGTCCAGGTAGACTGCCGCGGAGCCCGGTGTACCGCCGCGAATCGAGAGGTCGCCATTTTCGAGTCCGACCACGCCGGGCAACAGAATCAGGCCATCTGCGACCCGATCGAGGGGAAGGGCGTCGAGCCACTGCCCCTCTATCCGCTGAACCGTCGCGCCCTTCGGCGGGGGGAGCGAGTCCGGGGTCGGTACCGACTCCTGGCCTTGCAGAGAGGGAGAGCCGATGCAAAACGCCATGACGACAGCAGTCGCCAGAATCTGTACCCTGTGGGACGGGTTCGGCCGCGGGGCGGGCATTGGCAGGCTCCTCGAAGGGAGAACGACCGACCTGTGTGACGTAGGTCACGCGCGCCGGCTGGGTGGGTGCCCAACTTGCTTCCGGCACTCCCAGTTCGACTTGCAGCCAGGGGCAAACGCCAACCTGGTAGAGGCAAACGATTGGACGAGAAGTCATTGGAAGCAATAGGTTCTCAGTCGTTTCACAGTCACTTCACACTCTTTTCAGGGAGAGACGCTGTGTCGAAATCGAGTCTCGGCCGCACACTAACGGCGCTGGTGATGGTGCTGGCCCTGGCCGGCACCACGAACCTCGTGGCACAGAGGGCGAAGATCGGGGTCGGGGGCGGGCCCACCATTCCCATGGGTGATTTCGGGGATGCCTTCAAGACCGGTTGGCACGGACAGGTCAACGTCCTGTTCGATCTCCCGGCCCTGCCGTTCGACATCCGAGTAGACGGTCAGTACGGGCAGCACAAGCTCGATGTGGACGGTTCGGATGCCAAGGCCAAGCTCATTACCGGCATGGTCGGCGCCCAGCTTCCGTTGGGTCCTCCGGGATCACCTGCCAAGCCATACCTCACTGGTGGCGTTGGCATCACCAATTTTGACTTCGACTCAGGCTTGCCAGGTATCAGTGGGAGCTCGAGCGATTTCATGATCGGTGGCGGCGGCGGAGTCACATTCTCCGTGGGGTCCGTCAGCCTGTTCGTCGAGGCCCGAATCATGAATGCCTTTAGTGAAGGCAGCAGCACGACGTTTCTACCGATCACCGGTGGGATCCTGTTCGGCGGGAAGTAGCCAGTAGGTCCTCCAGTTGACCGCCGTCTCGTCCCAAACGAGGCGGCGGTTTTCTTTCCCCCACACTTCATCCACCGGGGTATCCCCAACCCAGGCCACGGGGGGTAGATTTGCCGAAGTGGATGACGCCTTCGCCTGTCTCCCGGACCGCCTGTGACTACCGACCTGATCATTGATACCGATCCCGGCATCGACGATTGCCTGGCGCTGTTGCTCGCGCTGGCAAGTCCCGAACTCCGCGTCCTCGCCATCGTCACGGTCTACGGTAACACGACACTCGAGAACGCGACCCGAAATGCGCGGGAGATCGTGCGCCGTGCGGGGCGGACAGTTCCCGTCGTAGCCGGATCTGCGGGGCCGCTCGCGCGACCATTGGTCACAGCCTCGGAAACCCACGGTGACACGGGATTGGGCTACGCGTCACTTCCCGGCACGGAGTCCGTTGAGCCGGATCCGGAAGCCTTGCTCAACGCGCTGGCACAGCTCGAGGAACCGGCGACACTGGTAACCTTGGGTCCACTCACCAATCTGGCCGCGGCCATTGCGGCCGATCCCGTCCTGGTGCGCACCCGTATACGCCGCCACCTTGCGATGGCCGGCAATCTGGCAGCGCGGGGCAATACCACACCCCACGGCGAATTCAACGTGTGGTGCGATCCCGAGGCGGCCGACCGGGTGCTCCGAGCCCACCTCGGCACCCAGTGGGTGGGACTCGACGTAACCCGCCACCTGACGCTCATGGCGGAAGATGTGGAGCGGCTCAAGAAGACCGAACGTGACCGCTGGCTCCGCGAGGCCCTTCGATTCTATGTGGAATTCCACCGCGACTTCGAGGGCTTCGACGGCTGCATCATCAACGATCCGTTGGTGATCGCCCAACTGCTCACCCCGGGAACCGTGAGCTTCGAGGAGGTCGGAGTTCGCATCCACCTTGGCGAGGGCGACGAGCGGGGCCGCGTCGTCGCCGAGGAGGATGGAACTCCCACGGCATTCGCGACCGGAGCGCGACCGGAACACGCCATCGAGCTGCTCCGGTCGCGCGTATTTAGCCAGTAGTCGAGCAGGGTCGGGGCGTCGGGCCTAGAGCCGCCAGATTTGGGCGACGAGGAACGTCACGACAAAGCCCATCACCAGCGGCAAGACCGTCGCGACGGTGGTCCATTTGGTGCTGCCGGTTTCCTTATAGATCGTATAGATGGTCGTCGAGCACGGATTGTGGAGCAGGCTGAACAGCATGAGGTTGAGGCCGGTCAGCAGCGTCCACCCTCCAGCCCGCAGCAGGTCGCCCACCTGAGAGACCGAGTCCAGCTCGAACATGACGCCCGCCCCACGCCCCCACGCCCGCGATCCCGGCCGTGAGCACGGTCAGCATCAGGACCGTGGGAATCACGATCTCGTTGGCGGGAATGGCCACGACGTAGGCCAGGAGGATCACCCCGTTCAGGCCAATGAGGATTCCGAACGGATTCAGCCAGCCCACCATATGCTCGGCAATGCTGGTACCGCCCACGGACACGTTCGAGATCAACCAGATGACCGCGCCGGCCGGCAAGGCAAACATCACCGCACGCCAGAGCACGATGAGCGTCCGGTCGATCAGCGAGGTATAGAGTGTCTGGAGAATCCGCGGCGGCCGGTAGGGAGGCAGCTCCAGACTGAAAGTCGTCGCCTCACCCCGGAGCACGGTGCGCGACAGGAGCCACGACGCCACGAACATTGCCATGATTCCGAGGAGCGCGATGCCGACGACCGCGGCGGCCGCGACCACGCCGGCGACGTGCGCCGGGGCGAGCGTTCCGATGAAGATCGACGCGATGAGGATCTGGGTGGGCCAGCGGCCGTTGCAGAGCGAGAAGTTGTTGGTAATGATCGCGATCAGCCGCTCGCGCGGGCTGTCGATGACTCGGGTTGCCACGACGCCGGCTGCGTTGCAGCCGAACCCCATGCACATGGTGAGCGCCTGCTTGCCGTGGGCCCCCGCCTTCTGAAAGAGCTTGTCCAGATTGAACGCCACCCGCGGCAGATACCCGAAGTCTTCGAGCAGGGTAAAGAGCGGGAAGAAGATGGCCATCGGCGGCAGCATGACGGTGACCACCCACGCGGTGGCGAGATACATGCCGTCGAATAGGAAGCCGCTCAGCCACCACGGCATGCCGATGGCGGCTCCGAGAGCCTTCAAGGCCGGGTGCACCGTGTCGAGTCAGGAACGTCGCGATCATTTGCGACGGGACGTTGGCCCCCGCAATGGTGACCCAGAAGACGACCGCGAGAATCAGCAGCATCACCGGGAAGCCCAGCCAACGGCTCGTCAGCAGCCGATCGAGCTGACGATCGAGATCGAACTTCACGCGCCGCAGCCCGGTGACGGTCGATCGGGCCGCTATGCCTTGGGCGCTCTCGTAGATCCCCTGCATCAAGGAATCGTGGAACGTGGGGCTGAGCTCCCACCGAAGGGTGGCGGCGGTGTCCAACAACTCCTGATTGCCTTCCACGAGCGCCACGCCTTGCCCTTTGGCGTCCCATGCCCCGGCGGACTGCACCACGCCCTCACTCAGCGCTCCGATCTCACCGGACCGAACCGCTGACAGGACTCGCTCGTCGGCATTCAGCAGTCGAAGGGCAACCCACCGCGCATTGGGCAGCTCCGGAAAGGTCCGCGACACGGCGGGAACCAGCTGTTGCACCGCGCCCTCGACATTCGGAGGAAGTTCCCGGATGCGGAACGGTCGCGGCTCGACCTGCCCGGTTGCCATCTTATCGATCGCCACCAGCAGTTCAGGGATGCCCTCGCCGCTCCGTGCCGCGGTGGGAACGACCGGAACGCCGAGTTCGTGGGCCAGCTTGGTCACGTCGACACCGATGCCCTGACGCCGGGCCTCGTCCATCAGATTGAGGCAGACGACCACTCGATCGGTGATCTCGAGCACCTGGATCACCAGGTTGAGGTTGCGCTCGAGACGGGTCGCATCGACCACGATGACCGTGACGTCGGGACGCCCAAAGAGGAGGAAGTCGCGGGCTACTTCTTCGTCGGTGCTGCCGGCTTGCAGTGAGTAGGTCCCGGGCAGGTCGATGAGCTTGACCCGCTTCCCTTCATTCGTGAACGTGCCTTCGGCCCGGGCCACGGTCTTGCCGGGCCAGTTCCCGGTGTGCTGCCGGAGCCCGGTCAGTGCGTTGAACACGGTACTCTTGCCGGTATTCGGGTTGCCGGCCAGGGCAACGAAGTAGTCCCACTTGTCCGGCTGAACGCCGAGCTGCACCAGCGACTCGGTGCGATCGGCGGCGCAGCCTCGACACGGCGCCGTACTAGTGATGCCCATGGCCCTGCCCGGCGGCAGATGTGGCGGGCTCGATCAGGATCCACTCCGCTTGGTGACGGCGGAGCGCGATCATCGCGCCGCGGATCCGGTACGCGACGGGGTCCCCAGCTGCGCTCACCAACTCCGCCTCGATTGCGGTGCCCGGAACCACACCAAGGTCGAGCAAGCGCCGGCGTTGGGCTCCTTGGCAGGCGGGGGCGATCCCCACGACGGTCCCGCTCTCGCCAAGGTCGAGATCCGTCAGGTTCGGCAGCGGCACCGCCGCCACTTCGAGGGTGGGCTTTGGAAGAACCGTCACATTGGCGGCAACGACCGGGAGAAGTTCGTGCTCCCGTCCGTCCGTCTTGAACCGCACCCGCGAGGGATCGGCTGTCACCACCTCGACCGACATGCCGGGCGCGAGACCCTCCGCCAGCACACGGTCGTACACTTCGCGTGGCTCGTCTTCCAGGTGGACGATCGTTGCGGTGAGGCCGGGGTCGAGGGCGCTGAGCGGAATCCCCGGCATGGCGGGGAGCTCCCCCGTTGCGGTGGGGATCGGATCGCCGTGCGGATCGTACAGTGGCTGGCCCATTCGAGCCGCGAGATTCTCGGTTTGCTCCTCCGAGAGCCGGTGCTCTTTGATCTCCGCGTCGTCGTGCCAGTCCGCGGCGGCGACGCCGGTGCGGTCGGCCAGGTAGCGTTCCCACAACCGGTGGGTTCGGAGGATCCGGAGCGCGTAGGCCCGACCCTCATCGGTGAGTCGCAGTCCTTCCGCGGTCGAGTGCGCGAACCCGAGCGCCTCCACCCGGGCCATCACCCGGACCGCTCGGGCCGGTGACACCCCAAGCGTCCCCGCGACACCCGGGGCATTCCCAGGCTGGCCCGACAGCTCCGCGTTGTAGAGGTGTTTGAGCGCATCCTCGATGCGCACCCGCTCCGTCATCTGCCAAAGTCGGATGACGCGGGCGGCGAACCCCCATCGCGGCCACACGACGAGGGCCGTGCCCACAACGAGGAGGGCAAAGATCGACAGTGCCAGAACAGGGTTAACCATCAGACGCTCTCATGCACTCACATCCTCGGCCCGACGGCAGAAGACCAGCGCGGCGAGCTCGCGGCCGATGACTTGCTCTCGCCCCCCAACGCGCAGCGTGATTGGGCCGCCAAAGGGCTGGCAATCCAGGAGCTCGATCCTGCTGCCAAGCTGCAGCCCCGAATCGGCCAGAAAGCGTAACCGCTCGGCGTGATTCGTCATGACCCGGGACACTTCCACGACCTGGCCGGGGGCAAGCTCGGCGATCGGAATCGCGTCGACCAGGGCCACCGACCCGTCGGCCTGAGGAATCGGGTCGCCGTGCGGATCGAACGCCGGGTTTCCCAAGGTCAGTGCCATGCGTTCGATCAGCGAATCGGACACCGCGTGCTCCAGGCGTTCGGCCTCGGGGTGCACGGAGTCCCATGTGTAGCCCAGCTTTTCAACGAGATACGTTTCGAGAATGCGATGTCGCCGGAGCATGCCGAGTGCAGCACGGCGCCCCTGAGCCGTCAGCTCGACTCCGCGGTACGGGGCGTGGTCGAGCAGTCCCTGTTCGGACAGGCGCTTGACCATTTCGCTCACCGACGGAGCCGAGAGGCCGAGGGCGAGCGCAATGTCGCTCGTCGCCACTGGGCTGGCCTCTTGGGCCAGGCGGTAGATGGCCTTGAGATAGTCTTCCACGGATCGGCTGAGGGCCGGCCTGATCATGAGTTTCGGCACTGAACGCCCCTAAAATTAGGCACGCCTAATGTTAGTATACGGACGGCCTAATAGCAACCAGGCTTTCCAAGTGCCCGGCAAAGCTCCGCCCCTTGAGGCACCACCCAAACCCCCGACGCGAGCGGCGCGCGTGCACGGCCTGGTGTCCGCTCGGGGGGGTGGCTATGCTGGCGTCGAGACTCTGGGTGCCGTAGCAGGGAGATCTATGAACGACGGGGCGAGCCGGAGCAGGCATCACGCCACTATGCCGAAGCATTGGAGTACTGGCGCGATGCGGATTCTGAGCTGCATGATACGAGGGAGAAGGTGTCGGCGCGTGTGACCCGACTCGCGGGTGAGCCGATAGCGCACTGACCTCAGAGCCTGTGTTCCCTTACTGGAGGTGACCATGGCGGTTCGAACACAAAAGGTCAATTACTCCTACCTGAAGGTCCGGAGCCGAGCCGGCGAGGGCGCCAAGGTCCTGGCCGCGCTCAACGAGGCTGGGGTCAATCTCCTCATGTACTCCGGATTCCCGATCGGGGGTGGCAAGGCACAGCTCGACCTCGTGACGGATGACATGGGAGCGCTTAGGCGCGTTGCCCGGCGCGAGGGCTGGCAGCTCAGCAAGAACAAGAAGGCATTCCTCATACAGGGAGATGACACGCACGGCGCGGTGTGCCGCATTGTCGATCGCCTGGCCAAGGCGGACGTCAACATTATCGCGGCCCAGGCCATCGCCGCCGGCCGCAAGCGGTTCGGGATGATCCTGTGGGTCAATCAGAAGGTGTATGGCAAGGCGGCCAGGGTCTTGAATGCCAAGTAAGAAGTCGGAGCCACGCGGTGCCGAACGGGGCGGGCTCGGACGGCGCGCCCCCGTTCTCCCGGCTCCGGCCCGACCGGCTGGTGGCCTCGCTTTCCCGGTGATATAGTTGCCATCATGGAAAACATCCGGGACGATATTTTCGGTGCGACCGACACGGGCAAGATCCGCAATGAGAACGAGGATCAGTTTCTCATCGCGGGCATCCACAAGGCCCTGGATATTTCGCAGACCAGCCTACCGGAGCGAGACCGGGCCAGGCTCTTGGGCGGCAAACTCGGCGCTCTCCTGGTGGTGGCCGATGGTGTCGGTGGTGCCGCGGCCGGCGCGCAGGCAAGCGGCCTGGCGGTCGACGCACTCATCTCGTACATCACCTTCACCATGCCCTGCTTCTTCCATTTTGCGCAGGACATGGGTGGCGATGTCCTGAGAGAGGTCTCAACGGCATTCCAAAAATCGCACGAGAAAGTACAGGCGGAAGCGTCAGAGGCGACCGGCCAGGAAGGCATGGCCACCACGTTGACCATGGCCTACGTCCTCTGGCCGCGAGCATTCATTGTCCAGGTCGGCGACAGCAGGTTGTATCTCCAACGGGACGGCTGGCTGGACCAGATCACCCGGGATCAGACCATGGCGGAGGACTTGGTCGATCAAGGCATCCTCAAGCCCGACATGGTCAAAAAGTCACGCTGGAGCAACGTGCTGTCCAGCGCCGTCGGGGGCCGCAACCCGATCATCGACCCCGTTCTCTATGACCTCGGCCTCTTGCCCGACGACACGTTGCTCCTGTGCAGCGATGGGCTCACCAAGCACGTGAGCGACGAGGAGATGTCGGAGATTCTGACCAACGCACCGTCGGCCGAGGCGGCCTGCCGAACCTTGGTCCAGGCGGCTCTCGACGGCGGTGGGACCGACAACGTCACCGTCGTCGTCGCCCGGTTTCCGCAGCAGTAAGTTCAGGAGCACGCACCCCCAATTCCGACGAAATGGCTAGTGTTTGTTGAGTCATCTCCACGCTTCCTCGCTTAGCTGGCCGGATTCAGTCCGCCATCTGACGGCGAGATCGAGTATTTTGTGTTCGGTCGGTTGGCACACGGCTGCGCTGACTCGACTCCGCAGCTCTATCCGCTCGTGATGGGCTAGCCGAACACGTGGCGACCTTGGATCACAACAGGACATCTCTCATGCCCGACGCAGTGACGCAGGAAGTGCACCGCTTCATGCAAGACGTGAAGCGACGTAACCCTCATGAACGTGAGTTTCACCAAGCCGTATTGGAGGTGGTCGAGAGCGTCATCCCCTTCATACTCGAGCATCCCAAGTACAGAGATGCGTGCATCCTGGAGCGGATGACCGAACCCGATCGGATCATCATTTTCCGCGTGACGTGGGAGGACGACCAGGGCGGGGTACATGCCAACCGAGCGTGGCGGGTACAATTCAATAACGCGATCGGTCCCTATAAGGGCGGCATGCGTTTTCACCCGTCTGTCACCCTCAGCGTGCTCAAGTTCTTGGGCTTTGAACAGACCTTCAAAAACAGCCTCACGGGACTTCCCATGGGCGGCGGTAAGGGGGGGTCCAACTTCGACCCAAAGGGAAAATCCGATCGCGAAGTGATGCGCTTCTGCCAATCGCTCATGATCGAACTGCACCGCCACATCGGGGACAATATCGACGTTCCGGCTGGAGACATTGGTGTCGGCGGGCGAGAAGTCAGCTACATGTTCGGTCAATACAAGCGCATGAAGAATGTTTGGGGCGGCATTCTCACCGGCAAAGGCCTGAGCTATGGCGGCAGCCTGATTCGTAAGGAGGCCACAGGCTACGGTGCCGTGTACTTCATGGAAGACATGTTAGCCAGCCGCGGAGATGGGCTGAAGAACAAGCGGTGCGTGGTGTCCGGATCGGGTAATGTGGCGCTTTACACGATCGAGAAGCTGAATATGCTCGGGGCGAAGGCGGTTGCAGCATCGGACTCGAGCGGGTTCATCTACGACCCCGACGGCATCGGTCCCGAAAAGCTGGAATGGCTCAAGGACCTGAAGGAAGTGCGCCGCGGGCGGCTCGTGGAATACGCCGACCGCTTTAAGTGTGAATACCATGAAGACAAGCGACCTTGGTCAGTGCCGTGCGACCTGGCATTCCCTTCCGCGTCCCAGAACGAGATTTCGCTCGACGATGCGCACCAGTTGGTTGAGAACGGAGTCATTGGTGTCGCGGAAGGCGCCAACATGCCCACGACCATCGAAGGTGTCCGAACCTTTCTGGACGCCAAGATTCTCTACGGTCCGGGCAAGGCGGCCAACGCCGGCGGTGTCGCAGTCTCGGGGCTGGAACAGAGTCAGAATGCGCTGCGCATCAGCTGGTCGCAGGAAGAGGTCGACCAACGGCTGCGGCACATCATGCGCAACATTCATCGCCGCTGCGTGGAGTGCGGCACTGAGAGCGACGGCTACGTCAACTACGTGAAGGGTGCTAACTTGGCCGGATTCGTCAAAGTAGCGGATGCGATGTTGGCGCAGGGCTTGATCTGATCTCGACGGTGGCGCCCTAGTCTCGCAGAAGCGTGAGCAACGGGGTCACGATGCGTTCGGTCATGCCCCAGACCACCCGCGGCCCCAGCCGATAGGCGGGATAGGACCGTCGGGTGCCGCCGACTCCAACCATCAGCGCGTGATAGGCTTCGGGCCCAAGGAGAGTCTCCACCGGCGCCCAGATCGCCTCCGCCGCCTCCTCACTCAACGCCAGTCTAGGCTTTCGGTCCAGCGCAAAGACAAACGGGCGCACCATGATCGGCGGGAGGTGGGTCCGCCGCGGGGCGACATCGTCCAGGGTGCCCAAAAACTGGTCCGGCTGCAGCACAACCCCGACTTCCTCCATGGTCTCCCGCACGGCAGTCGCGAACAGATCGGAGTCGCTCGCATCACTGCGGCCGCCGGGGAACGAGACATGTCCCGACCACGGATCGTCCGCTCGCTCGGCCCGCTCGATGAAGAGTATCGCATCCGGGTCGGGGGCGAACACCACGGCCACCGCAGCCTGGATCAATGTGTCGTCATCTTCGGTTTGGGGGTTCCGCGAGGTGAGGCGCTTTCGGAGACGAGCCTGGAGCGGGGTCAGTTCAAGCCGCATCCACCACCACAGCACCCGCCGGCCGGGGAATCCGGCATCTCGCAGGACGGAGCGGCCGAGCTGCCTTTCGCCAATGCCGCCGGCACGGATAGCCGTCGTTGGACCCGGGAACTGGCGCATCGCGGACAGGCGACGGCGGTATCGGATCGGACGAGGAGCTCGAACAGCTCTCCGCAGGCCGGGCAGTCATACTCGTAGATCGGCATGGGTGGACGTTCGTCAGCCTCGGCGCGACAGTCAAGGGCCGTTCGATTGACCGGGAGTCTTTACCTGAGATGCCGCCCCATCCACGCCACCGTGGCATCGATGGCCCGCTCCAGCTCCGGCGTCGACCCTTGGTAGGGATGCACAGCGCCGAAGGTGTGGCCGCCGCCCTCGATACGAAGCAGCTGCGCGTCGCCTTTTCGGTTCACCTTGAGCAACGTGTCCGCCTCGTGGGGAGCGACCGTCTCGTCCGCTCCGCCATGGACGATGAGCCACGGGATGAGGATGCGGCCGGCGGCCGCTGGAATGTCGAGGCTCCCGGAGGCATTGGCCTCAATGTCATCGAGCGCGTCGCAGTAGAGCGGCAATATCTGCCCCGTTCGACTGTTGACGATCTCGAGCGCACCATCGGTACGCCATCGCTCGATGACTTCCGGCGACCATCGCGACACCGTACTCACCGCCGACCAGGTTACCAGCGCTCGCACGCGGGCATCGTAGGCGGCGTGGAGCACCGCGACCCCTCCGCCGCGCGAGTGCCCGACGATCCCAATGCTGGTTGGAGCCGGCACGCCGAGGCCACCCTCACTCAGCGCCACCACCACGGCATCGAGATCATGCAGGTCGCCGCTGAAAGTCGCGTGGCCGAATCGGTCGGGATACGAGAAATTCCCCGTATCATCGACGCCACTCCCGCTCATATTGAACGACACCGCCGTCATTCCCGCCTTGGCCACGCGATCGGCGAGGACCGGGAACATCCCCCAATCCTTGAAACCCTTGAATCCGTGCAACACCAGGACCGCGGGGCGCGGGACGCCCCGACTCCCCGACCGGACGTCGATCAGGATCGGCCCGAGGGTGCCAGGAATGATGTGCGTGGTGAGGGTCGGCGTGGACATGTTGATGGGATGTGGGTAATGACTCTGGATTGGTTAATGGATTGCAGGGAGGTAGGAATGTAGGTCCTATTCCTACAACCTACCACCTACTTCCCTACTACCTCTCACCTACCTCACTCACTTCACCCCCGCCTCCAGCAACTGGAGTTCCCCACCGTCGGCGTCCAGTCGAGCGCGCACACCGAGCGGGAGGGTCCATTGATCATCTACATGGCCGATTGGAAAGCCGTATGCCACCGGGATCCCGAGCGGCCCGAAGTACGTTTCCAGGATTTCATGGAACCCCAAGGCGCCGTCGGAGGTGGCTTTCTTCATTTCGGTAAACTGCCCCACAGCCACTCCCGCCAAGTGATCGAAGGCACCAATCGTGCGGAGTTGGGCCAGCACGCGATCCACCCGGTACAGATCCTCTCCAACATCCTCGATGAACAGAATGGCGCCGTCGAGGTCGGGAAAGTAGGGAGTCCCAATCAGACACTGGAGCAGCGTCAGGTTCCCACCGGCAAGCACCCCCTCGGCGACTCCCGGCTCGAGGGTTGCAATCCTGCCCTTACGGGCGCCGAGCACATAGCTCGGTGACCCGATCCGCCCCAGCCGGCCGGCGGGGGCCGTCCGGCGCACAGCCCGCTCGAGATGCTCGCGGCTGAACCCGGTCAATTCAGCTCGAGCCACGGGCCCGTGGAAAGTTACGACCCCGGTGATCCGGGTCACCGCGTTCAACAGTGCGGTGATGTCAGAATAGCCAATCAGCACTTTAGGGGTTCGCGCGAAGGCATCGTAGTCCACTCCGGGAAGGATGCGGGTCGTGCCATAGCCTCCGCGCAGGCACCAGATCCCGGCGATGTCGGGATCGCGAATGGCCGCATTGAGGTCAGCCAACCGTTCTTCGTCACTACCGCCCAGGTAGCCGTAACGCCGTTCGGCATTGACGCCGATGGCGGGTTCGAATCCGAGTCCACGGCAAATCTCGGCGGCGCACCGGAGGTCGTCGTGCTCGAGCAGAGCCCCGGCCGGTGCCACCAAGCCAATTCGGCTCCCGGGCTCCAGCGCCTGGGGGCGTTCGATTGGTTTTGACCGCACTCGCCCTCCTGACTAAGTTTCCTGCGCTCAACCTTCAGCCTGGAGCATCGCGCTTGCGCGTTTTCCACCCCACATTACTGGAGGCGGGTCGGGCCATTGCCGACCTGCGGGACACGCTGGTGCGGGAATGGGCCGACTGGCTCGGCGACCGCATGACCACTTCTACCACAATACCCCGTTCGTTGGTTGAGCGGGAGCTTCGCTTGATTATCGATGTCCTGGTCCAACTGGTCGGCCCATACCGGCGTGAGACCACCCCGGTCTGGGAACGCCTGTGTGAGCACTACGGCCAGACGGCCGCGGCCCGTGGGCTGGCCGCGGGCGAAGTGGTCGAAGAGCTCCAGTATCTGCGCGAACTCTTGACTCGGAATCTGGCCCCAATGGTCGCCGCCATGCGGGCCCGCCATGGGATGGCCATGCTACTCCACCTCAACCGCATGCTGGACCGGGGCGTGGCCGCCGCGGTGGTCGGATACACCAATGCGCTGGTGGCCACCCTATTCAGCCAGAACGGTGTGCCTGCTTCCGATGCCGAATTCGACGCGGCCGACGTCGAACGCCGGCTCAAGACCATTGAGGAGAAGCTCGTCTCAGTTACCGGACTCAGCTGACCTGCCTCCTCGTTCCCGACATGCTTCCCGTTGATCTGATTCCAGCCCTGCCTTGGCTGGCGCCCTTTGGCTTGCTGCCACGACTGTCATCGCGCACTCCCAGCCTGGCCGATGCGCCGACGATGCACGCCGGTCTTGTCAGCGTAATCATTCCCGCACGAAATGAAGCCGAGAATATCGAGACGGCAGTGCGGTCGATTCTGGCGACGACCTATGAGCCGATGGAGCTGCTCGTTGTTGATGATCGCTCGACCGATACCACCCCAACTATCGTGCAGGCGCTCGCGGCGGAGGACCCGCGCGTGCGATTGATCCCTGGCGCGCCTCTCCCGCCCGGGTGGTATGGGAAACCCTGGGCCTGTGTCCAGGGATATCGCGCCGCCACAGGCGAATACTTGGTCTTCACCGATGCCGACACCCGGCATGCTCCCGCACTCCTGGCACATGCGATCGGAGCGTCACGTCACGAAGGGGCCGACCTGGTGACCGTCGCGCCTCGGCAGCTGTGCCTCACATTCTGGGAGCGTCTGATCATGCCCCAGGTGTGGGCGCTCTTGAGTTATCGCTACCACCCCAAGATCGTCAACGCTGCCCGGACCGCGCGCGACGTGATCGCCAACGGTCAGTTCATTCTCGTTACCAGAACAAGCTACGACGCCATCGGCACCCACGAGAGCGTGCGCGGCGAAGTGGCCGAAGACCTTGGCCTTGCCCAACGATACTTCGCGTCGGGGCGGCGCATGTACTTCGCCTTTGCAGAGTCGCTCATGGCCACACGCATGTATCGTGATCTCCCGGGCCTGGTTGAAGGCTGGTCCAAGAACATGTTCCTCGGAGCTCAGCAATCCTATCCCAACGAACCCTTGCTGCGACTTGTCATGCCGGCGGCACTCGCCCTCGCCATGATGTTCTGGGTAGTGCCGCCTGGCATCGTGGTGCTTGCCGCCTGTGGCATTCAGGTCGGCCTGTTCAATGCTGCGGTCCTCGCCACGATGGCGTCGTTGGTCTTTTGGGGCATGGTGAGTTTCGGCATGGGCATTCCTCCGGCCTATGCGTTGGGCTACCCGCTCGGCGCGGGCACGACGCTCGCCATCTATCTTCGCTCGGTCTGGCGAGGACGGCGGGTGACATGGCGCGGGCGGGAGTATGGAGGTACCGGCGACACGGGGTGACGGGGTGGGAGCCCACCCGGGATTGCTGGAACGGATTGTTGCCAACAGATTGACCAACGACGCACGCGAGGCCCACCGACCCCTGACTCAGGACTTCCGTCGATGAAACTCACTCTTACACAGGATATGCTCGACGCGCTCGACCGGGCGGGCGACAAACCCGATTGGCTGATCGCAGAGATCAGCCGCATGCGAGCCGATGGTGGGCCGTTTGAGTTGCTTCTGGGGCCTGAGCAAAGCACAGCTCTCGAGGAACTCTGCACCATGAACATTCGCTTCGACGCGACCGGCGCGGTTCGAGCTGAACATCAGTCCCTGGAGGATCTCTCCAATCTGGTGATGGACAACTACTAGGCGCGAGCCTGTGGAACGGTGATCTCGGGGCTCGGGCGTGTGCCCGAGGGGATTTGCTCCACTCGATCGTCATCTGATACCTGTCTCTGCCCGTCGCCACAGTACCGTGTGCCACCATGGCACATGGTGCGCCGGTCCGTCTCGAGCAAGCCCTCGACTGCATCCAGACTCTTCCTCACCTCCAACGGCTCGTCCACTGGTTGGGCTACGAGGTCGCCTGGGAGGAGATTCCCCCGAGTGCATGGCTTAGGCGCAATCGGTGGAGTCGGTCCATCCGTCGGGCCGCGGTGGTGGGTCGGCAGGGTGGCTTCATCTGGTATGCTGTTGACACGGACGACCCCGCTTCGCTGGCACGCAGGGTCGCCGGGCAGCTGGGCCGGCGTGGTGAGCATGCGGGCGTCCTGGCCCTCGATCCCACCCGCCGGCAGCTTGCCATCTCGGTTTCGTTCGGTCCATACCCTGTCCTTCCACTGGAACTCGCCGCACCGAGCCGTCTTGCGCTCCACTGCCTGGAGCGGGTGTCCGCGGCCGGACCCGGGGAAGCCATAGCCGCAGCCGCACGGCTGGCCGAAGCACTGGATGCTGCCGAGCCAGGCACGCGGTTCATCCGTCGATTTCGCGGACTCTTCACCGCTTTTGCGGCACACCTTCCGGAAGCAATCCCACCGCGTGACAGGCAGCGGCTCGCATTACTTCAACTCACCCGCGTGCTCTTTCTCTACTTCGTTCAGAATAGAGGCTGGTTGAACGGGGACGGAGATTTCTTGCGTCGGGGTGTGGATCGGTGCCTGACCGATGGTTCCGATCTCCACCGCACATTCTTCGGGCCACTCTTCTTCGGAACCTTGAACCAACCCTATACGCGCCGGACTGTTGCCTCGCGACGCTTCGGGAACATTCCATTCTTGAATGGCGGCCTCTTCGAGCCGCATTGGCTCGAGCGGCGCTATAAGCCGCACATCTCGAACGAGCTCTGGAGCATGGCGTTCGATGACCTCTTTGAACGCTTTCATTTTACCGCGCGCGAGCGTAGCGAAGGCCATGCCATCGCACCGGACATGTTGGGCCGCGTGTTCGAAGGAATGATGGATGCCGAGGAACGGAAGAAGACCGGCACCTACTACACACCAAGCGCGTTGGTGCGTGAACTCCTTGAAGCAGCGATTGGTGCCTTCCTTACTGCAAAATACGGCCTAGCCGCCGACGTGCTTGCAAGCCGCATTCACAAGCGCGACCCGAGCTTGGCAGCCATGACTCGCACGCTCACCATTCTCGACCCTGCTGTCGGCTCGGGAGCGTTTCTCCTCGGCGCCTTGGAGTGGCTTGCCGACGTGCTCCGTGATGATGGCACGACTGCGGTGGTCCGCCGCCGGATCCTGGCGCAGAACATCTTCGGGGTCGACACCAGCACCATTGCTGTCACGCTGACAGAGTTGCGCTTGTGGTTAGCCGTGTTGGCCGAGGAACAAGACGGCGCACCTGAGGCCGTTGAGCCGCTGCCAAATCTCGATTGCCTGATCCGGCAGGGAGACAGCCTGAGCGATCCGTTTCAGAGCCTTCACAGTCTGTCTCCCCGCACCGTTGCCGGAGGTCGTCTCCTGGGTGAAATCCGGAGGCGATTCGTGCATGCGACAGGGCCGGGCAAGTCGAAGCAGGCTCGACTCCTCAAACGGGCTGAGAGTCGGGCGCTGCGCCTCTGGCTCGACGAAACCGAAGCACAACTCGACCGGCAGCTCGCTGAGTGTATCGCTACCGGAAAGAGCAATACCCTCTTCGGCCATCGTCAAGGACTGGATGCCCCACTCCAAGCTCACGTACGCGCGGTGCGCGCCCAGTGGCACTGCGTGCGCCAAGCCCGGCGGCGGCTCGAGCGGGATCGAGCGCTGCCGTGGTTCCACTACGAAAGCCATTTCGCGGACATTTTCGCCACTGGGGGCGGGTTTGACCTCGTTATCGGAAACCCACCGTGGATTCGCGCGGAGTTTCTGCCCAGCCACGTGCGGCAGCAGTTGCGCCGCCGCTTTCGATGGTGGAGCGGCGGGAGCGGAAAGGGGTTCCGCCATCAGCCCGATCTTGCCCTGGCCTTTCTGGAGCGTGGCCTCGAGCTTGCCCATCGAGACGGGTCGGTCGCTTTCTTGCTACCGGCAAAACTCGCGACGGCGGCATACGCGAAGAAGGCACGCCGGATGCTCGCCCGGGAAACGACCCTCCATGCGGTCGCGGACCTCACACCCACACATGCACGGAGCTTCGATGCGACGACCTATCCGCTGGCGATCGTCACCACGAAAGGCCGGCCGTCGCAGAGCCACACCGTACGATCGACGCTGGCGGTGTCCGAAGCGATCCGAGTACCGCAACATGAGCTCCGGGCAGCCGAAACCTGGATTATCAAAGGCGATAGCGTGCAGCGTGCCATGGCCGAACTCGCCGGCCACCCCACCATCGGTGAGCGCCTCGTATGCCATCTCGGCGTGAAGACAGGGGCTAACGCAGTCTTCATGAATCCCGACGCCGACGTCGAGCCTTACCTCTTACGCCCTGCGCTGCGTGGGCGGGATATCACAGCGTGGTCGGCGGAGGCCAGGATCAGCATCATCTGGACCCATGACGCGAATGGGTCGCCTCGGACGGCGTTGCCACCATTAGCGGACAGCTATTTCAGGCGGTACGCCGCACGGCTTCGCGCCAGAGCCGATTTTCGGACTGGGCCGCCGTGGCAATTGTTCAGGGTCGGTCCCTCCCTCGCCGAATACAAGGTGGTCTGGGCCGACATCGCCCGCCGGCTCGAGGCGGTTCCGCTGACCCCTACGACTCATCGAGCGGTTGTCCCGCTGAATACGTGCTACCTCATCCCAACGAAGAGTGCGGAGGGCGCGCGCGCGTTGGCGGCATGGCTCAACTCGACCTGGATCCGTGGGGCTGCCGCCGTTCGAGCCGATCCCGCACGCGGTGGCTTCGCCCGGTTCAACGCCCGCGTCGTCTCGTCGCTCCCCTTACCTCCGGCCGCTCTGAACGACCACCAGCTCGCCCAACTCGGCGACATCGCTCGAGCCGACCCCGGAGCACAGGCCTCGGTGGACGAGCGTGCGGCCCATTACCTCGGTCTTTCTCCAACCGCGTGCGAGGCACTGCATGGTGTGGTCGAACGTGCCACCCACGATCGTTGCTGAAGCGCTCAGCGCGGTGCGGAGCCCACTTCAGACCGGCCTGCGTTGCCCCCCACCGGCATCCCCGGGATCGGTGGCCCGGGCTCTTGCGCAAAGCCTGGCACCGGGAGAGTCCGGCGAAACCCCTCCCGACTGGTTGCGCCCAGGGCAGTTGGCATCATTTCGACGCATCGCCTACGCCGTCGACCGATATCATGGTGCCATTCTGGCCGATCCGGTGGGCACCGGCAAGACGTACATCGCACTCGCGGTTGCCCGGAATCGCTGCCGGGACGTCCCCACGGTGTGCATCGTCCCGCCAGCTTTGGCCGAGCAATGGGAGCGGGTGGCTCAGGCGCTCGATATGCCCGTCGTCGTCTGGTCCCACGCCAGAGTAAGTCGAGGCATACTCCCGCCGCCGAGCGGGCCACTCGTCCTCATTGACGAGAGCCATCACTTCCGGAATCGCGCCATCCGGAGGTACGAACACTTAGCTCCATGGATCGCGGGTCGGCGGGCCATTCTCATTTCGGCGACTCCGGTCGTCAACAAGCTCACCGACCTGGCCAACCAACTTCGTCTCGTCGTTCGAGATACCGCCCTCATCGACCATGGTCTGCCATCCATTGCCCAGGCGCTTCGCTATGGGCATGCGCACCCAGCCCTGGTGCATCTCACCATCCGCGGCGATAACGGTCAGACTCTCCGCCCCTCTCGCCGTGACAAATCCGTACACACTTGCCGCGGCTCGAGCGAGCTCGAGCCGCTTCTCGCAGTAGTAGATGGCCTCAAGCACTCGACCAACCCTTCGATCCATGCCCTCATTCGATCGGTGTTCTGGCGAGCGGCCGCCTCGAGTCCGGCGGCGTTGTTAGGCTGCGCCAAACGCTATCAGCGGCTGTTGCACCACGCACGGGATGCTCGCGCAAGCGGCCGCGCGATGAGTCGATCTGCCCTCCACTGGTTCACTGCCGGAGCCGAAGACCAACTCGTCTTCTGGCCACTCATCACGGACGGGGAGTCGGCGACCGATCTGGATCTCACGGACTTGGTCAAGTTGGATACCCTGATCCCCGCTATACGGGCACAGGCCGAGGTCCCTGATGCCAAATGCCGGGCACTGCGAACAGTCCTGTCGGACAAACGACCCACGCTGGTGTTTGCGACGTCCGAAGATACGATCGCCTACCTCCGCAGACAGCTCGCCATTTCCAACCTTGCGTGGTGCACCGGGAGATGTTCGGGTATCGGTTCCACACCGCTACCACGACACGCTGTGCTCGACTGGTTCCGTCCCGAACCGCGGCGACGGGCACTGCAGGTCCGACCGCCGTATGTCCTGCTCTCCACGGACGTCGCCGCGGAGGGGCTGGACCTGCAAGCCGCGGCACGAGTGGTACACTACGACCTACCATGGACCGCCGTACGTCTGACGCAACGGGACGGGCGGGTTCTCCGCCTCGGCTCCAACCACGGACAAGTAGAAATCATTTCCTTCCCGCTGCCTAGCGTGCTAGACAGGCGGCTTCGGCAGCACCGCAGATTGGACGAGAAGCGCCGGTTGCCGGTCCGCCTTGGCTTGGCGGGACAACCGGTGGAGAGTTGGCGGTGGCGTGTGGAGCTGGCACAACTGCTGGGCCTTGGAGCGGCGACTGCCGGGTGCGCCCGAGTATCGTGTTCCCCGCGGGGTCTCTTAGCAGGCTTTTCGGTGTTTGGCCACCGGGTGGCCGACGACGAGGCATCCACCGACGAGGATGCCCGCGTTCGACTCCTGAGCACGGTTGTATGGATGGGGAATAGGCAGCGCGTTACCTCCGATCCCATGGTCATAACGCGCAAACTTCTGTTGGCTGCGTCATGCAGCCGTCTCCCCGTATTTCCCTCGGAAATCCGCCGGGCGATGGGCGCGCTCGCTCCAGTCATTCAGCACCGGATGCGGAAATTGAGACGGGCACGATGGACCGGGCGGCGGTTTACCCATCACCAACAACGGGTTATCCATCGCCTGCAGGCCTTGGCCGCGCGCGTTGCCCGTCAGCGAAACCCGGAACGACTCGGCGTCATCGAACACGCACTACAGTTCGTCCGGGGCGGGCACACCGCTGGAGAACAGATGCTAATGGAGACCCTGGCACGGCAGTCCGACGAGGCCTTAATGAGCAGCCTGGCCACGCTGCCCCGCGGCGATGCCGTGATCGGGGCCCTGGAGGCACGAGTCAACGGGCTCATCGTATTCGACGGCAATCGCGCCAAGGAGTGAGATGAACTCGTTGGGCCGAGCCCCTACCGGTCAGACGTTCTTGACGGCCACGACCTGAACGACCGCGCTCAACCCGGTATGAGACCTCCCTTCCACTACGTCACGTTCGAGTTCCCGCGCATGGACGAATGTCAGTCCTTCCAGCTCGCGTTCCAACTCGGCGAGTGACATCATGAGGTCTGCAGTCGGCGGGCCGCCAGTGGAACGATGGAGTTGCGCGGGCGTGTACGCTTCCAACACGAAGACTCCGCCCGGCGTGAGGCCCTGCACGACATCGCTATGGACCCGTGCACGGAGCGCCCGCGGAAGATGGCAGAAGATCGAGATAATGCCGTTCCAGGCTTCGGGTTCGATCACATAGCCGCCGAGATCCGACACCACCGTGGTAATTCGAACTCCCCGCTCCGCGGCCAGCTTGCGAGCCTTGGCCAACCCGACCCGCGAACCATCCACCCCAACGACATCGTGGCCCCGGGTGGCGAGGTACACAGCGTTTCGTCCTTCGCCCTCGCCGAGCGAGAGGATTCGCCCTTTGGGGAGTCGATCGGCCACGGAGACGAGAAAGGCATTGGGTGCGGTGCCGTACGCAGACCCGGGTTTGCCGTATCGCTCGTCCCACATCGCCTGATCGTACCGCGGCCGATCGACCATCAGGTGCCGACCGTCCATGTTCCGTCGACCAGGCGAAGCAGTCCGCGTGTCGTATCATGCAATTCCACAGGCAGACGCTGCTCGGGAAAGTCCTGATAACACACGGGTCTGGTGAACCGGCGAATTGCCATTGTGCCGACCGAGGTGCTGCGGGGATCGGTCGTTGCAGGGTACGGACCGCCATGGACCATGGCGTGGCACACCTCCACCCCGGTCGGGAAGCCACCGAACAGGACCCGTCCCGCCTTCTGCTCCAGCACCGGGAGCACCACGTCCAGGTCGGCGGCATCGGCCGGTACGGCGTGAACCGTCGCCGTGAGCTGTCCGGGAAGATGTCGGGCGATGTCCAGAATTTCGGCAATAGTGTCGCAGCGCACGACCAGCGTGCTTGGTCCGAACACCTCGCCCTGGAGCGGCGGCTTCCGCAGGAACACAGCGCCGTCGGTAACCAGCAGCGCCGGCCGTGCGCCACAGGCAGCGCTGCCCGAACCTCCCTTCACCACCGTTTCGACGCCGTCGACAGCGGCGATCTCCGAGAGGCGCCGGTCGTAGCCCTGCCGAATGCCAGCATGGAGCATGGTTCCTTCGGCCACCTGCTCGAGTGCTCGGGCGAGGTCCCGAACGAACGCAGTCGCAGGCGCGCCCTTCGGAACGATCACCAGGCCGGGATTGGTACAGAATTGGCCCACGCCGAGGGTCACCGATTGCACGAGGCCGGTTGCGATGTCGGCACCTGCCTCGGTGAGGGCGTGCCGGAACAGGAAGACCGGGTTGGTGCTGCCCATCTCGGCAAAGACCGGGATCGGAACGGGCCGGGCCGCCGCAATGTCAAACAACGCCCTGCCGCCTGCGAACGATCCGGTAAACCCAACCGCGCGGGCCTCGCCATGCGCCACCAAGGCCTCGCCCACCCGGTTTGCCTTCCCGTGCAGCAACGAGAAGGTGCCTTCCGGAAGATTGGAGTCTCGCACTGCGTCCACCAGCGCTCCTGCAACCAGCTCGGACGTTCCGGGGTGGTTCGGGTGCGCCTTGACGACCACCGGGCACCCGGCGGCCAGCGCGGAGGCCGTATCACCGCCGGCCACCGAGAAGGCGAGTGGGAAATTGCTCGCGCCAAATACGACGACCGGCCCCACCGCGCGTTGCATGGAGCGGACGTCGGGCTTGGGAATCGGCGTCCGTTCCCGGGCCGCGTGATCGATCCGAAGGTCGAGGTAACTTCCTTCACGCACCAGCTCTGCGAACAGGCGGAGCTGGCCGCACGTCCTGCCCCGCTCACCCTCCAATCGAGCGATCGGCAGCCCGGTTTCGGCGGCCGCTCGACTCAGCAACGTCTCACCCAGCGCTTCGATGGCCGCGGCCGCGCGGTCGAGCAGGTCGCCCCGCTGCACTCGCCCGGCACTCTCGAGACCGGGATGGGCCAGAGCCGCGAGGCGCATGGCGGCATCGACCTCCGACGGTGTGGCGTCACGAAATTCCGGCGCAAGCACCTCACCCGTGACCGGGTTCACCGCCGTGAACACCGGGCCGCCTTCCTGTGAGGTCGACATGCCGATGAGATGGCGTCCCGTCAATGTCATGTCTCGTTTTCTCCCGTGAATCATTCCGGGCGGGTTTCGAGCGCCGCCCGGATCGTGGCCAAAGCCGCTTGTCGGGCCGCACCCGTAACGGGGCGCCTGGGAAGACGAACGCGCTCGCTCCCCATGCCGACCTCACTCTGCACCAGCTTGATTAATTGAACGAACTCGGGCACCGTATCCATTCGGAGCAGCGGCAGGAACCAGCGATACAAGGCGAACGCCTGGTCGTGGTTGCCCTCTCGGGCTAACTGGAACAGCCGCATCGATTCCGCCGGGAGGGCATTCACCAACCCGGCAACCCAACCGCATGCTCCCATGGCGATGCCTTCGACGATCACATCGTCGAGACCAACGGCAACGGTCAGGCGCTCCCCGGCCAGGGCTCGAATGGCGGTGATCCGTCGAACGTCGCCACTGGATTCCTTCACCGCGATCAAGTTCCGGTGCCGACGGCTCAAGTCCATGATCTGCTCCGGGGTGACGTCGATCCCGTACGCGGTCGGATTGTTGTAGAGCATGCACGGCAGTTCGGTGGCGTCCAACAGAGCCTCGAAGTGCGGGCCGACCTCGTCCCACCCACCTTTGTGCACGTACGGCGGCAGGACCATCAGGCCGCGGCATCCCGCTTCCTCGGCTTTTTGGCATAGCCAGACGGCCGCCTTCGTGCTGGTCGCCGCGATCCCGGGAGCGACGGGGATGTGTCCGTCCACCGCCGTGACGCACGTGTGCATGAGCGCAACCTTCTCCGCCGCATCCAGCGTCGCTCCCTCACCCAACGACCCACAAGGAACGACGGCCGTGGCACCATGGTCAGCCAGCCACCGGACATGGCGTCGCACAAACGCGTGATCGATCGCGCCATCCTCGGTAAATGGCGTGGTGATGGCGGGCATCACTCCTTCCCAATTCATGACGCGGGCTCCTCCTGTCGATGCCGTACTGCACCCACTTCGGCCAGTACGTCCATGGTAACCGGAATGAGAGGCGGCCGCACTCGGCTCCGAGGCCACCCCTTGAGAAATTGGAGGGCCGCGCCACACACCCGTCCCTGACATGGCCCCATACCGGCGCGGGTCTGGAGCTTAGCATCCCGTTCGTCCTCGCGGGAGACGAGCGCGCTCCACGCGACGTCTTCGCAGCGGCAGACGATGGTGTCGGTCGTCGGCAGCGCGCGCAATTCGTCACGGAGAGCGAAGGTCCGTTCGAGCGCCGCCCCAAAGCGGCGTTCCCGATCGCGCCACCGACATGCGGTGCGTGCCAAGTCCTCGCGTCCGGCGGCCATGTGGCCGGCTACGACACCCTCGGCGCGTGCGCAATCGGCCCCCGCGATCCCCGTCGACTCGCCGGCGCACAGAACCCCCTCAATATTGGTCCGCTGGAACCCATCGACCCGTACTCGAGCATCCGCGAGGTCGCAGCCGAGGAGCGCGGCCAAGCCGGTAACCGGTGCGAAGCCGAAGGCACACGCGACGTAGTCGACCTCGAGAGCCACTTCGCGGCCGGCAACCGACAGCACCAGGCGCTCGACTTGCTCCCGGCCTTCGGCACGAATGGGCCACGCATCGTAATAGCGGGGCACCCGGAAGAGGGAGCCCGAGAGGCGCGCGGCTTGAATCAGCTTCGCCGGATGGCGCCAGAGCCCGCGACCGAACCGCACGACATCATCCTTCGGCGCCTGCTCGAACACGCCGAGAACCTTGGCGCCGCGCCGCTCGAGCCAGGCCGCGACGGCAAGGAGCAGCGGTCCGCTGCCGGCGACGGCGATGCGCCGATTCGAGACATCCAGCCCGTTCTTCCCCAGCGCCTGCAGGCCGCCGACGCCGAAGACGCCCGGGAGAGTCCAGCCAGGAAATGGCAACTGGCGCTCCGTTGCGCCGAGGGCAAGGACGACACGCTTTGTCCGAAGGGCGAGCGGGCCATGATCGTTGACGGCAAACAGGGTCCGCCCTCCGGCTGCGTCGAACACCGTTGTGTCGGAGAGGAATCGAGCTCCGTGGCTCAGTGCCAGCGTGACCAACTCCCCGGCTTCGCTCCGCACGCCGAGATTACGTTCGGCACGCCAAATCTGGCCGCCGGGTCTCGGGTTCTCGTCGACGACGAGGACGTCCGCACCGTCGGCGGCGGCGGCGGCAGCTGCTGCCAGCCCGGCCGGTCCAGCCCCAATCACCAGCACCTCCGAGCCAATCTCATGCATGTTCCGTCACCACCTCCATCCCCTCGACGCAGGCGACCATGCATGACCGCGTATGCGGTGCGCCGTCGATCGTCACCCGGCATTCGAAGCAGGTCCCCATGCCGCACACCGGTCCGCGAGGCGCGCCGGTGACCGAGCGGCGCATGGCCAGCCGGCCAGCGTTACCCAGTGCGGCCGCGACACTGGTGCCGGCCGGCACGTCGATCGCGATGCCGTCGACGACGATGCGGACGGTGTCAGCCACGAGCCCCTTCCGGGGCCAGCCGTTCGGGGAGAAAGGGCGCCGGGTCGATCGGCGATGCCATGCCAAGGACGTGGTCGGCAATCAGCCGCCCGGTACCGAGCGATGTCGTGATGCCCACGCCTTCGTGTCCGGTTGCGATCAAGAGCCGCGGCCGGCCGGGAACCGGGCCGATCACGGGCAGATTGTGATCGGTTGACGGCCGGAAGCCTACCCACGTCCGGATTACCTGCAGGTCCACGATCCTCGGAAGAAAGACGCTCGCCCGGGCGATCATCCGAGAGATGATGTCCATTTCCACCATCGGGTCTTCGTTGTCGATCTGGCGTGAGGATCCCACCAACACCTGGCCCGTCGCACGCGGTTGAACATTGAACGCCACGGAGCTCCCAAGCGATCCGTGCGCGCTCTTCAGATAGCCCAGCTCGATGAGCTGGTGACGGAGAAAATCGGGAGCCCGCGACGTGATGGCGAGATGGCCCTTCTTGGGGCGCACCCGAAGGTGCGTGAGCGGAGGGTCGAGCAACCCTGGCGTGGCCAGACCGGCGGCGACGACCACGACTCCTGCTTCGAGGCGTGTTCCATCATCCGTCACCACGAAGCCATCGCCGACGGCTCGTGCGGACATGTGGTGCTCGATGACCGCGCCGTGCTCCCGCGCACGCGCGAGCAGGTGCGCCGTGGCAGCGGGCGGATACACCACGCTGTCATCCGGCAACCGGAGCCCACCCGCCAGATCTGCCCGGAGATGGGGTTCGGCATCATGGAGTTGCGCTGGATCGAGAATGTCGGCACGCATGTCGTGCTCGGTGAACCACGCAGCCTTTCGCCGAACAACGGCCATCTCATCATCATCGCTTGCAACCCAGATTGCTCCACACGGCAACCACTCAACCGCCGCGGGCCATTCACCGGAGCGCTCAGCCCACAAGTCTCGACTCAGCCTCGTCAGGGCCAACTGCGCGTCCGAATCGTCGAGCACCAAGATGTGACCCATGCCCGCAGAGGTGGTGCCACCGCCTGGATACCCGCGCTCGAGGATCCGCACCCGGAGCCCCCCAGCCGCCAGCGCTTCCGCGCATGCCGCCCCGACGATGCCTGCCCCGACCACGATGGCGTCGACCACGTTCATGCGCGAATTCCGTCGCGGAAGGGATCGTCAGCCTGGAATAGGAGCGTGCTCTCGGCCGTGATCCACGCCCGACCCGCGACGGTGGGGATGACACCGCGGGCCGTCCGCTCAATTGATCCCACAAAACAGGTTCCGAGAATACTCTCCTGGCGCCACAGCTCACCCTCGGCCAGGACTCCGTCCGCCGCCAGGCACGCCATCTTGGCACTGGTGCCGGTGCCGCATGGCGATCGATCGAATGCCAGCCCGGGACAGAGGACGAAGTTCCGGCTGTCGGTATCGGCCCGCGTCGGAGGGCCAAGCAGCTCGATGTGATCGATCTCGCCGCCATCCGCGCCGGTGATGGCCCAACGGGCCAGTGAGCGGCGCACGTCGGACGCGCAGCGAGTCAGACGAGGGAGATCCGGTTGGGTCAGATCCTGGCCATGATCTTCCGTCAAGAAGAACCAGTTGCCGCCCCAGGCGATGTCGCCGCTCACCCGGCCGTGGGACTCCGTTTCCACGACGACGGCCTTCGCATGCCGGAACGACTCCACGTTCCGCACCGCGATGGAGCCATCGGCGCGAATCTCCGCCGCGACGTCGCCCACCGGGGTTTCGAGCAGGTGCGACCCACGACCGATGCGGCCCAGATGCCGGAGCGTTTCCACGACACCGATGGTGCCGTGCACGCACATCCCCAGGTAGCCGACGTTATTGAAGAAGATCACTTGTGCCGATGCGGCTTTCGATTTCGGCTCGAGCAAGATCGCGCCGACCACGGCGTCATAGCCACGCGGCTCAGTGATCACCGCGGAGCGCATCCGATCCGATCGGTCACGAAGGACTTGAAGCCGCTGTGCAGCGGAGCCGGGCCCAAGGTCGGGCGCGCCCTCGATGATCACGCGTGTGGGTTCACCTTCTGTGTGGGAATCGATGACCCGGACTTGTTGCATGGCACTATCCCCTAAAAAGCTCGGCTCGAATCCGACAGGAGAAGGAACTCGCACGGTTCCGTTCCACCGTTCTCGTACTCGGTCGTGACCTGTGGACCGTAGGTGACGCTGTCGCCCTTCGACAGCGAATGCCTTTCCTGGCCCAGTCGGAGTGTCAGCGTTCCTCGAATGACCGTGACGTGCTCGAGTATTCCCGGCCGGTTGGGAGCCATCTCACCGGCGCTCGCACCGACGGGGATGACATACCAGACTACTTCCAGCCCTCGCTTCAGGAGTTCGGTCGATAGGCCATGGCGATGGACGGAGGTTTCCGGATCGACGAGGGTGCGGCGCTCGGCGGCGCGCACGAGGGCAACCGGGGGGCGCGGCGAGTCATCCAGCAAGTCCGTGAGGGAGCACCGAAGCGCTAAGGCAATCTGATACGCGAGCCGGACGGTCGGGTTCTTCATCCCCCGCTCGACCTCGGACAGCATGGTCGTGCTGACCCCGCTCTGATCGGCGAGGGTCTCGAGCGTCATGCCGAGTGCAAGGCGGTGACGCCGAACGCTGGGGCCGAGATCGCCAGGGTGCGATGCCATGGCGAAATAAGTTACGCTATAGCGAAATCACCCGCAACCCGCCTACTCTCTTAGGAGGTTGGCTGTTCCTTCAGGGTAGCGCCAGCGGGTGGAGGGCGCTTCGGTCAGTCGTGATGCTCGGCGGGTCGCAGGTGCTCGGCCCCAGGGAGCATGCCCACGAGACGAGCGGGGTCATGGATCAAAATCGGGAGGTGCTGCGGACAGATCCACAGCCGAGAACCCCGGTACTCCAAAGGAATGAGCGGCGTCACCGTCGTGTCCTGTTGGCAGGCCAAGCAGATCTTCCCGGTCGAAGCGTCAGCCATCGGAATCCTCGGGTGGTGGCGGGGCAGATGCCCGGGTACGGGCTATGCGGCGTTCGCGTGAAGCTGGGCCATGGCCCAACGGTACTCATCGACCAGGCCTTCGTAAATCCCATCCCACGACCGGGCTCGAGCCGTCTCGATGGCGCCTTCGGTCAGTTGTCGACGTAACGCCGAGTCGTGGAGCAGCCGGTCGAGCCCGGCCAACATCGCTTCCGAACTGTCCGGGGCTACGAGCCAGGCGTTGCGGCCATGGACCGCAAATTCGAGCACCCCGCCGGCGGCCGTGACGATGGAGGGTAGCCCGCTCCCCATCGCCTCGAGCAAGACATTGCCGAAGGTCTCGGTTGATGACGGAAAGACGAAGAGGTCGGCAGATGCGTAGGCTTCGGAAAGCTCTCTACCGTGCTTGAGGCCTGCCACCCGGACCCCGGGAATGTTTCGCTGGCGGATGGCCTCTTTTAGCGGACCGTGCCCCACCAAGACCAGCTGTGCGCCTTCGCGCCGCATCCCCAACAACTCCCATGCCTCGAGCAACAGGTCCAGGTTTTTTTCTTTGGCAATCCGGCCGATGTAGGTCACCAGTGCGTCGGTCGGACCGACTCCCATCGCTAGGCGATACGCTTCACTTCGGAATCTCGGATGAAATTCTGCAGGGTTGATCCCGCGGCTCCAGATGCCCGTGTGGAACACACCGCGGCTGTGCAGGTGCTGCTCGTACAGCTTACTGGGGCAGAGCACTCGTGCCGCGTGGTCATAGAACCACCGCAGGTACGGCCATCCCGCTCTCACAGCCCATTCCATCCCGTAGCGCGACGCGTATTTCTCGTAATCCGTGTGCGCCGATGCGACGACCGGCACGTCCAGCTTCCGCGCCACCTTGAGACCGGCGAGCCCCATGGCATACTCGGTGGCCACGTGGACGACATCCGGCCGGAAGGCTTGAGCGTCACTCAAGAGATCTCGGCCCCGCGGGAAGGCCCACTGAACATCCCGATAGAGGAAGAAGGGAAGACTGGGAGAGCGGTGGACCTCGGGCCGATCGGCAGAGCCTTCTGGCAGGTCGTACGACGCAGTATAGACCCGCACCTCATGCCCGCGGGCTTGGAGTGCCTCGGTCAGCCTGAGCAGGGTAACCCCCACTCCGCTCACCATCGGCCAATAGACCTCTGAAAAGACCGCGATTCGCAGGTGTTGGCTCCTTCAAGAATCCGTCGGACTGCGCCTTCCGCCGATCGACCTCCAGTATCATACAAGGTAGCCGGTGACTGTTGATCCAGGGTAGAACGGGGGTAGGATCAGGGAGGCGGATCTCCCGCCTACCCGTACCGAGACACCACCTGGGGCCCCATGCGCGACCTCCTACAGGACATCGAACGATTCAAGGCGTCCGGCCAGGCGTTCGGCCGAGCCGTGGTCACCACAGTGTGGGGTTCGGCTCCCAGACCAGCAGGGGCTTGCCTCCTGGCTGATGGACACGGTGCGCTGGCCGGATCGGTCTCAGGCGGGTGCATCGAAGCCGCAACCGCGGCGGAAATAGCGGCAGCCATTGACGCAGGACGTCCTCGGCTCGTGGAATTTGGTGTCACGAACGAGCGAGCCTGGGAAGTCGGGCTTGCCTGTGGCGGTACGATCGAACTGTTGGTGGAGCCGGTCGTCCGAGAGGAGGCCATCGCAGCGGCGATTGGTCCATCGGGCGCGGTTCTGGCAACCGTTCTCGAGAGCCCTTCCGGCCTAGGGGCAGCGCTGCTGATCGACGAGCACGGCGACGACATGGTACCGCTACCTGCAGCCGGCAACCGAGCGGAGGCGACCGATGGAAGCCGTGAGTTGCAGGCGCTCGGGCAGGCTCTCATCGGCCCTGCCCTGGAAGCACTCGCGCAGCACGCCAGTCGCACACAACAGTTCACCACTGAAGCTGGTTCTTCCGTGACGGTGTTCTTTGAGGTGTTTCCGCGGGCGGCCAAGCTGGTGATCTTCGGGGGGGTCCACATCGCGCGGGCGCTCGTTCCCATGGCGCGACTGCTTGGCTATCGCACCATCGTGGCCGACGGGCGCCAGCCGTTTCTCACCCGCGAGCGATTCCCCGACGCCGACGAACTCATCCTCGGCTGGCCAGCGGAGGCCTTCGAGCAAGCGGGGCTCGACGCCGCCACTTCGGTGTGCGTGCTGACTCACGATCCCAAATTTGACGACCCCGCCTTGGAGATCGCCCTCCGGTCTCCGGCCGCCTACGTGGGCGCCATCGGGTCGCGAAAGACCCAGACGGCCCGGCGCCAGCGGTTGAAGTCCGCGGGGTTGTCGGATAAAGAGCTGGACCGTCTCCACGGCCCGATCGGCTTGGATCTCGGCGGTCGTGAGCCCGCGGAGATCGCCCTCGCTATCCTGGCCGAGATGACCGCCGTGCGGCACGCGTCGTCAAACGTGCCATCCAGGCCTGGCGCGCGCCGCCCGTGATGCCTGCGATGATGGTCGAATTCTCCAGAAGTCATCGGATGGCGCAGCAGCCGCGTTCTTCGTGGGTGTCGACTTTCCTGGATCGTCGCGCCGGTTTGGCTGCTGGCTGGCAGATCCCTGATCCGGTCAGGAGTCGCTGTGGTGCTTGAGCGCCACCTCGACCTCCTCGAAACCGGCCATTAGGCGTGCGACGTGGTCCGCGATCTCGCCCGCCGCGATCAGGTTGGTGGTGAGCCCTTCCACGGTCCCGCTGCCGGCAGTGAGGCGGAGCAGAGTCAATCGGATGGTCTCGAGCGCCGCCACAACGTCGGAGAGTTGCCGTTCGGCCTGCTCGCGGGTCTCACGCAGGTCGGCAGGTAGCCGGACGTTGCGCGGAAGCCCCAACGATTCAGCCTCGGTGAGGAGCGTCACCGATTCGCGGAGGCGGGTCGCGTCGGCCTCCAACTTGAGGAGCATGGCCGGCACGTCCCCAACCTGCTTGCGAACGTCCTTGGGCAGCGCTTGAAACAAGGCTTCGGCGGCCAGCCCGATCTGCAACTCGGTCGGCCGATGCGTGGCACGCACTTCCGTGATCCGTTTGCCGAGACCCAGGCCGCTGACCGCCACGATCGCGCGCCCGAACCGGCTCTGCCAGAAGCGGAGCCGCCTCTCAGCCTTCTTGAGCGACCGCTCCTCTTCGTCCTGGCCCGCTGAGAGCAGCAGCCCCGCCACAGACGCCCCACCGATGACGGTCAGAAGCAGAACCCGCCACTCGTAGGCGAGCGGCATCGGCAACATGAGCACGTCCCCCAGCAGCACGCTCGTCCAGAACGCCGCCCATGAGCCGCCAAGTCCCGCCAGTGACGCCTTGCGCAGCGCCGAGCGGATGCGCCCAATGGTGCCCTTCTTCCTAAGTGGCGCCTCTTCCTTGCGCTGCTCTAGATCCTGCCGCAGGCCCAACTCGAGGTCCGCGATCGTGTTCCCGGAAGCCAACAAGCGGCGGATGCGCGGCGGCACCAGGACTGCGGGAATCCCGGCAGCAACCGCAGCATAGAAAGCCGGCATCCACCATAAGTCCGGTACCTGAACGATGGCGATGACCATCGGCAAGGAGGCGAGCGCCGCAATGGCGGCGTAGGCCGGTGCATCACCGCCGAAGTCGATCGGATCGTAGAGGAACGTCCGCACCGCAACCGGAACCTGCTTGCGGGCGGCGCTCACGGCATCGAGCGCTTCCGCGAAGGCCTCGGTGGAGGCGAAGCGCTCCGCAGGGTCCTTCCTGAGACACACGTCCAAGATCCGCGCGAGACGCCGAGGCGCGGCAGGCGCGGCCGAGCTGACGTGTAGAACGGGACCGGTTTGCACTGCCTCGAGCGTCGCGGCCGCGCTGTCCGACTCAAAGGGGAGGGTGCCGCTCAGCGAGTAGTAGGCCACCATGCCGAGTGAGTAGAGGTCACTGCGCCCGTCCATGCACTCTCCCCTCGCCTGCTCCGGGCTCATAAACTCGATGGTGCCGACGATCTCCCCTTCACCCCGTGCCATCGTGTCCCCCACGATACCGGCGATCCCAAAGTCTGCGACCAGTGCGCGGCCGGTCCCTTCTTCGACCAGGATGTTGTCGGGCTTCACATCCCGATGGATGATGCCCTGTGCGTGCGCGTACGAGAGTGCGAAGCCCACGTCTCGGAGTACGCGCATGCACTCTGACGGCGACAGCGGGCCGCGGCGGCGGATGCGCTGGCCCAGGGTCTCGCCCGGCACATACGCCATGGCAAAGAAGACAAAACGGCCGACCTCGTCGACCGAGTAGATCGGAACGATGTTGGGGTGCGAGAGCTTGGCCGAGGTGCGCGCCTCGCGCAGGAACCGCGCCCGCAGATCCTCGTCCCTGGCCAAGTGCTCGGGCAACACCTTGAGGGCTACGGGACGATCGAGCCTCACGTCCAGGGCGAGGTAGACGATCCCCATGCCTCCCCGACCCAGCTCCATCTCAAGCGAATACCGACCTGCCAGGGCCTCCTGGAGGGCAAGGAACTGTGCATCGGGTTGTGGCATAGGTGACAGATTGCCCTCCGGGGAGCCCGAGGGTCAAGGATGCTCTCCCCGTCCCTACCCCTCGTGACGCCGGCAGCATAACATGGATGCACCCTCACCGCACGCACCCAGACTGGTGAGGATAACCGTTTCTCTCGCGTCGTAGCAGGAGAGGATGACGGTCGAATTCTCCACAGGACATCGGATGGCGTCGCTCGTGGCGCCTGTTTCCAACCAGCGCTACACTTGGCTGACGGCGCGCGAGGTGTCTCGCGCCGACCCCAGGACGAGGGAGCATCATGATTCCACGGAAGACGGCGGCCATTCTTCTCGGTTCGGCTGCGCTGATCGCGTCGTGTGAGGCCCCACCCACCTATGACGTGATCATACGAGGCGGAACAGTCTACGACGGAAGGGGCGGCCAACCAGTCGCCGCCGACATTGCCATTCAGGGTGATTCGGTGGTCGAGGTTGCCCAGTTCATCGAGGGACGGGCCCGCACCACGATCGACGCCCATGGATTGGCCGTGGCGCCCGGCTTCATCAACATGCTGAGCTGGGCCACGGAGAGTCTGATCGAGGACGGCCGGGGCGAAAGCGACATCCGCCAAGGCGTGACGCTGGAGGTGTTCGGCGAAGGGTGGTCGATGGGCCCGCTGACCGACTCGATGAAAGCCGACATGGTGGCGGAGCAAGGTGACGTCAGGTTCGATATCCAGTGGACCACGCTGGGCGAATACCTCGACCATCTCATCGCGCGCGGCGTATCGCCAAACGTTGCTTCCTTTGTCGGTGCCACGACCGTGCGCATCCATGAAATCGGCTATGAGGATCGGGCACCGACGGCGGATGAACTCGATCGCATGCGTGGCCTCGTCGCCGCCGCCATGGAGGAAGGGGCTATGGGGGTGGGCTCGTCTCTCATCTACGCCCCGGCCTTCTATGCTTCGACAGCGGAGTTGACCGCCTTGGCCGAAGTCGCCGGCGGGTACGGCGGCATGTACATCTCCCATCTCCGGAGCGAGGGAGACCGTCTCCTGCCGGCCCTCGACGAATTTCTCGCGATCGCCAAGACAGCCGGCGTCCGAGCGGAAGTGTACCACCTCAAGGCTGCAGGGCAGCGCAATTGGCCCCGTCTCGACACCGCGATCGAGCGTATCGAGCTGGCGCGCGCGGATGGGCTCGAGATCACCGCCGACATGTACACCTATACCGCCGGAGCGACTGGCCTCGATGCCGCGATGCCGCCGTGGGTCCAAGAAGGCGGACTCCTGGCCTGGATCGATCGCCTCGGGGACCCGGCGGTGCGCGCACGGGTGAGACGGGAAATGCTCGCCCCATCGACTCGCTGGGAGAATCTCTACGCGGCGGCCGGCGGTGCCGACCAAGTGCTCCTGGTCGGCTTCAAGCAGGACTCACTCAAGTACCTGACCGGGAAGACCCTATCGGAAGTCGCCACCATGCGCGGTGCATCACCGGAAGACGTGGCGATGGACTTGGTGATGCAGGATGGAAGCCGCGTGGGTACGGTGTATTTCCTCATGTCCGAGGACAACGTGCGGCGGAAAGTCGGCGTGGCCTGGGTTCACTTCGGTTCCGATGCAGGGTCACTGGCACCGGCCGGGGTATTTCTCCGTTCCAATCCGCATCCGCGGGCGTACGGAAACTTTGCCAGGCTGCTGGGACGGTACGTCCGGGAGGAGCGCGTCATCCCCCTTGAAGAGGCCATCCACCGGCTCACGGGAGCGTCAGCCGAGACGTTGCGTCTCGAGCGGCGTGGTGTTCTCGCGCCGGGGTTCTATGCCGACCTAGCGATCTTCGATCCCCGGACGATCATCGACAACGCGACCTACGACCGACCCCACCAATTCGCCACCGGAATGGTGCATGTCTTGGTCAACGGCGTCCCGGTGCTGCTGGACGGAGAGCATACCGGGGCAATGCCCGGGCGGGTGGTGCGCGGTCCAGGCTGGAAGGGGCGCTAGCCTTGTCGAGGTTCGATAACGTGAGTCCGGTCTCCGACGCGGCTTTCGCCGATCGCCTGGTCGCCACCCGACGGGATCTCCACCGGCACCCCGAGCTGAGCTGGCAGGAACGACGCACCTCGCAACAAATCCACCAGGCGCTCGAGCGGCTCGGCATCCGGACCCGGCGGAGTGTTGCGGGCACCGGCATCATCGCCGACATCCCAGGGGAGAGCGAGGGCCTCGGCGTGGCCCTCCGGGCCGACATCGACGCCCTGCCGATTACGGAGGAAACGGGCCTGCCCTTTACCTCGGCGCATGAAGGGGTGATGCACGCCTGCGGGCACGACGCGCACACGAGCATGTTGCTCGGGGCCGCAGAACTCCTGCTCGCCGGTCCTCCCCTGCCTACCCCAGTCCGGCTCATCTTCCAGCCTGCCGAAGAGCTGGCCGGCGGCGCCATCGCCATGATCGAGGATGGAGCCTTGGATGGCATGGCCATGATTTTCGGCGGGCACGTGGATCGACATTTCCCTACCGGCACCATCGTGGTGACCGATGGCGTCGTGAATGCGTCGACCGATGCGTTCCGAATCGATATCACCGGGCGCGGTGGACACGCCGCTCGGCCACATGAGGGCGTCGACGCGGTTGTGGTCGGAAGTCTTCTGGTGATGTCGCTTCAGACCATCGTCTCACGTGAAGTCAATCCTGCCCACCCCTCGGTGGTCACCATCGGACGGTTCGATGCCGGTACCGCGTCGAACGTGATCGCCAGTCGTGCCGTGCTCGAAGGAACGATTCGGGCACAGGAAGAGGCGGTTCGCACGCACTTGATCGACGCGTTGCAACGAATCGCAACCGCGGTTGGCCAGCTCCATGGCGCCGCTATTCGGGTCACGGTCGCGGGCAGCACCCCCTGTCTGGTCAACACGCCGCCCATGACGGCCCTGGCGCGTGACGCTGCGCAAGCCGTCGTCGGCCCGGATCAGGTGGCAACCCTCCAAGTCGCCAACATGGGCGGCGAAGATTTTGCCTATTATCTCCACCGGCTTCCGGGATGCTACGTTCGCTTTGGCGCCCAAGCGCCAGGCCGGGAAGCCTACCCCGCTCATTCGAGCAAGTTCGATATCGATGAGGGTGTGTTGCCGCTCGGGGCACGCTTCTTCTCGGCATTGGCGCGGCTCGCCGGCGCCCGGATATCCGAGGACAGCCGGTAGGCAGAAAAGCGCTTACTCGGGTGTCGCCGACGTGACGCCATCGAGCCGGTACTCGAGCGCAGCGCGCTCAACCGCCCGACGTTCCGCGTAGACCGGCGCCGCAAGCTGCAGCTGCAATGCTCGACTCACCGGCACCACCATCACACTCGGGGTCCACGTCACGCTCGCGCCCGTCTTCACATCGCGCAGACGCCCATGGGCCAGCGCCCGGCTGGCTTCCGGAACGGAGAGGCCCCCGAGTGCCGCGTGGAAGGCATCGAATCGGGCTTGCGCCGCAGGATCCAGGAACCGCAGGATCCGCTGTCCCAGGGCGGCCATGTAGTAATGTGACGGGACAAACGCGATGCCATCGAGACCGAGGGCCTCGCACAGCGTTCGGAGCCAGCCGTAGACTTCCCGGAGCATCCCGAGTCCAGGATGGGCTTGGCCTGGAAGCGGTGGGTGGTCGGGCGAGAATGCGGCCTGGGGGTTCTGGAGCAGGAGCCACTCGATGAAGAGCATATCGCGTCCGGGCACGACCCGTCGGCTGCGGGCCATTTTCAGCTCCATGAGCAGGGGGCTCTGCTCCGAGTCCGCATGGAGACGAATCGTCGGGGCTGCACCGTGGCCTGACACGATAGTGAGGGTCGGGTTGGAAAAGCCGAGCGCGCGAATTTGGGTCAGAATCCCCAGCCGCTCCAGCATGAGCTCGATGCCATGCTTCGAGTAGTGACCCAACACGCGCTCCTCGATCCCGGTACGACCGACCGAGCCGAGCAGCTCCTCCTCCGTCAGATCCCAACCCTCACCGCTTGCGGGAGTCGATAGCTCGGGATGCCGGAAGAGGCGCATAAACCGGCGGAAGCTTCTCACCACTGCCTCCGTCTGGTCCGGAGGCTCGAGCACCCGCCCGGAAACGAGCCATCCTAGAAAGCGCGCCGAATATCGCCACGCCGCGTCGCCGTATCCTCCGCCCAGCACCACCGCGACGGCCGGGGCAGGCGCCTGGGCACGGAGCGATTCAATCACGTATCGATCGCGCGCCAGGATTCCGGCGGCGGTCATGTTCCAGTCACCCAATCGGTCGTCGGCTGCAGCATCCGTGCCGGCGATGTACATCACCAGCCCCGGGCGGTGAGTCCGCAAGACGGCCGGCAACTCCCGCTGCACGGTGTCGAGCAAAAGCTCGTCGGACACTCCGGGCCCCAGTGCTATGGTGGTGTCGGCAATGGCAGGCGCATCATCCCAAGTTGAGTGATGGATCGAGAAGGTGTAGACCGACCTATCCGCCGCAAACGCGGCCCGTGTGCCATTGCCGTCGTGCATGTCCAAATCGAGGACGAGTACCGGGCGATTGTAGCCCTTGCGGCGCAGCCGGGTGACACTCACCGCAACATCGTTGAAGACGCAAAACCCCATCCCGCGTTCCGGGGTGGCATGATGGAAGCCACCGCCGAGATTGACGCCCACGCGCCTGCTTCGAAGGGCCATGCGTGTCGCCTGCACAGTGCCGCCCACCATCAGTCGCTGGAGGTCGAGGACGTCCTCGAGTTGCGAGGCAGTGACTTCGACACCCAGAATGCTGGTGAGGGTTGCGGGGTCCTGGAGGCTGTCCAGATACTCCGACGAGTGCACCTCCAACAAGCGGTGGAGGGACACCGGCTTTGGCGTTGACAGATCTCTCCGGCCGATGAAGCGTTCTTCGGTGAGAAAGGCCAATATCCGCTCCGCACGGAGCGGATCCATGGGAACCCCCGAAACACTCTTGGCATACCTCGGGTCGTAGACCAGGGCAGCGGGGGATCTGCGGAACCGACGCCGGACCGTGTTCCACAGTCGTTCGAGAGCTGGAAGCGGGCGTTCAGTCACCAGGTTCTCTGGGCCGTGGCCGGTTCAACGAAATCAGAAACTGGTCCCGAGTCCGGCGTGCAAGTGAAGGCCGACATTCTGTACGGTGGCATGGCCGTCGGGCATGGGAATTCGGGCGTACGACCCCGACACTTTGGCAGCGAGGGCCAGGTGGAGGTGGTCGACAACCGGGAAGTTCCGTTGGGCGGCCAACAGCAGACTGCCCCCAGCGATGTAGTACCCCGATCCGATGACCGAGTGCAGAAAGCCTGCATCCTCCCGCTCACCGACGCCCCTGATATTTACGTCGGGGTTTGCAATGACGGCCCCCGCACCGGCTGAGAGGGTCAGGTGCCCCAGCCGCCAGCCACGACTCACCGAGAGGATACTAAAACCGTTCGATATCTCGAATCGTGCGATCTCGGGTGGAACCTCGTCTTCCCAATACAGCTTGTGATGCAAGAACCCAACGATCCAGCCCCTTGTGCCGCGCCAGAACCCCACTTGAAGATCAAAATACGGGGCGGACTTGAACGGGTGGGTCAAAAACCTGACATCGTCGACATGGATGTCAGGGAAGCTTTTTTGCGTAATCGTGAGCGGCGTGCGCAAATTGAATGCGTCGCCGGTAGCCAGATCGATAGAAACCTGAGCGCTGAGCCGTCCGCCGCCGCCGAGGCAACAGAGCGCGGTGGCCGCAAGGAGCCGTCGCCAAGGCAGCGGTGAGGCAACCACATTCAACTCCAAGTTCGAGTGACGCTCTACATCATATCAGAGATCGAAAACGAAGCCAACCACGGGAACGGGATGGATGGGACTCGTATGCCTGGTCTCGGCTGGATTGGCCGAAAAGATGCAGGTGACCAATGACCGTGCCTGCTAATGCCACGGGGCACGGCGAGCGGCGGCGGCCCTTTCTCAGGGCCCGCTGGTCCAATCTCATCCTGCTCACCTACGCCGTGCCCGATGAGCTGGTGCGCCCGTATCTACATCCTGCTTTGGAACTCGACCGGTGGCAGAACAACGCCCATGTAAGCCTCGTTGCCTTTGACTTCCAGGACACCAGGGTCCGCGGGCGCCGGTTTCCAGGACTGGTCAACTTCCCGGAGCTCAATCTTCGGACATACGTCCGGCACCAAGACCAGCGCGGCGTGCTCTTCGTCCGCGAGTTTGTCCCGAGTCGGCTTGTTGCACTGGTAGCCCGTGCGCGGTACAACGAGCCGTATTCCGCAATCACCATGTCGAGCCGCACGCTCGGCAAGAGCCATGATCTGCTCCTAGTCGAACACTCCTGGCGGCACAACGAGGCTGATGGGCATATCCGGGTGACCGGCCCACAGCAGTCGGCTCTCCCAGCTGACGCGAACACCTACCCCTTCAAGGAACGTCACCGCGGCTTCGGTGTGTCGCGCCGCGGCGATTTGGTCAGCTACCGTGTGGAACACCCTGAATGGGCCGTCCGGGACATCTACCAACTTGATTATCGCGTCGACTTCGCCTCGCTCTATGGCCAGGCGTGGGCGTTCCTCACCGATGCCGCGCCGGTGCAGGTAACGTTCGCGGTAGGGTCTTCGGTCGAAGTCTTCCCGCCCGGCCGCTGAGCGGTACGCTTACGGACTTATCCGACCGGCAGGGCGCTCGAGCAACGTTGGGCCGATTGCCGGCCGATCCCGCTGCCGCGATCGGGCCGATGTGATGAGACCCACGGCCGTGATAATGACGGCAGTGGCCAGGAGCGTACGGGACGATAGACCTTCTCCCCCCAGCAACCATCCGAGCAAAACCGCGACCACCGGGTTGACGTAGCCCGTGGTGGCGACCCTGGCCGGGGTACTCACTCGCAACAGCCAGACGTAGGCCGAGTAGGTGATGAGGGAGCCAAAGACGATGAGATACGCCACGGCAAGGAGGGAGCGGCGTGTAACGTTCGAGAGGTCGAGCCTGGCCCACTCTCCGCTCGCGGTTCCCACCAGAAGGAGAATGGCACCACCGCAGAGCATCGCGGTCGCAGTGAAAAGGAGGGGCGAAGCTGGTTTGCTAGCCTCGAGGGCGTAGATCGACCCGATCGCCCAGAAGAGGGCGGCGCCGAGCAAGGCGAGCGTCCCTGCCGCATCAACAGCCGTCGCGTGCGCCTCCCAGGGGTTGACCAGTAATGCGACCCCCGCGAACCCGATTAAGAGCCCGGCGACCACAGCCACGTTGGGGCGCGGGGCGTTGCGCCACCACCAGTCCAGCAAAACCATCCAGAACGGCGTCGTGGCCACAATGAGCGCCGCGATGCCAGACGGGACCCGCTGCTCCGCCCAAACGACCAACCCGTTGCCGGCGGCGAGCATGAACCCACCCACGATGAGCGCGCTCATCCAGTGACGGGCTGTGGGTCGGGGCACCGCTCGAAGCCGGCACCAACCGTACAACACGCTGCCGGCACAGGTAAAGCGAACCCCGGCCATGAGAAAAGGCGGGATCGTTTGGATGGCAAACCGAATGGCGAGGTAGGTGGAACCCCAGACGAGGTACACCGCGGCGAACGCCAGGATCAATCCGAGCGTCGGCGGCCGGTTTTCCGGCGAGTGCACGTTAGGGAATCCGGTCGTCCGCCGGGGGGGTGCTGGGGTCCGCTGGGGTATCGATCACGGGCTCGACCGACGCCGGAGGAGAGAAGCCCGGCCCGGATGCCGGGACCGTTCCCGACACACCTGGGACCACCAGGTATTCCTCCCGGTACATCCGGATCAGTTCAAACAGGTAGGACAGGGCCAGCGGGCCAATCAGGATGCCGAGCAAGCCGAAGAACCGCACGCCGGCAAAAGCGCCGATCAGGGTGATCAACGGATGGATATTGGCCCATCGGCGGTAGATGAGTGGCCGCAGAATGTTGTCGATGTTGCCCACCAGCACGAGACCCCAGAGGCCCAAGAAAATCGCTCCGCCGATCCGCTGTTCGAATACCAACGCCACCGTGCCGGGAACCCAGACCAACCCGCTCCCGACTACTGGGAGGATCGAAAGCACGGCCGTCACTACACCCCAAAAGAACGCGTTGGAGAGCCCGCTCCACCAGAACCCGAGGCCAACCAGTGTTCCCTGCACCGCGGCGATCAGACCGGTACCGATGAGTGTCGAGTTGGTCACGTCGCGAAAGCGGCGGCGCAGCCGCTCCGCACTATCTGAGGAGAATGGGATATAGGGGCGAACGGCATCCCAGGTGACGTCGGGATACAACAAGAGATAGTAGAGACCGAACAGCGCGATCGTGAGGTTCAGTGTTACCCGCGTTGCTGTCCCGAGAAGACCGAGGGCGCTCCGTCCGATGAACGAGACAATCTGTTCGCCCGCCGCCGCAATCTGGGGCCCGACGTCGAACTGTCCGATTCGCAGTTCCGACAAACGCGAGAGGAACGGGCTCCGGATCACGCCGCTGGCAATGCTCTGCGCCTCCGTCGCGACCAGTCCCACGAAGGACACGCCGGGGCCGATGATGAGGACCACGGCCAGTGCCACCACCAGAGCCGCCGCCACCGATGGCTTGATGCGCGCGCCCAGCCATCGATGAAATGGCCGGAAAATGACGAACAGGACCGGAATCCCGATGAGCCCGGTGGCGAATGGGGCGAGCGCGAAGGCGAGCCCCACCCCGAGCAACATGATCAGGAGGGCGGCACGCTGATGATTGGTATCGAGAAATGGCATGGGGCCGTCGAAAACGGAGTTGAGGCGCCCTCGTCCCCTCGGCGGGCGCTCGAGCTGTCCACGTCACCCACCCCTCGGACGTGCCAGTGGGCCACCGAGCCACGGCCGGGCTTGACCGGCGAGCCGTAGGCGCCAAATGAGCGGGCTCCATATATAGCAGCCCCACAGCAAGAATGCAGGCGACCGGGGCTCGTCGCAATATGAAACTTTTGGTCGCTCGATGCGTCGGGAACCCGACAGAATCTCCTGATCATCCAAGCACGCTCTGGAGGTGTGGCATGCGGCCGGATCGACGACTCATCATGATCGCCGTGGCCCTGGCGTTCGGAGCACAGGGCTGCCGCGATGCGAGTGCCAACGGTGGAGAGGGCGGACGCCCCTACCGCGTGGGCACCGTGGATCGGGGACAGATCCGGGTGGTGGTGGAAGAAACCGGCATCGTGGAGCCGGAACGCCAAATCATCGTCAAGTCGCCCATCTCAGGTGTGGTGCAGCGTCTGAGTGTCCGGGAAGGCGACCGCGTACGCCGCGGGCAACACCTGGCGCGAATCCTCCCCGATATCGCCCAGGCGAATGCGCTGGCCCAGATTCGCAGCGACATCGCCGCCGCTACCATCACCCGTGAGAACGCGGAACGAGAGTATCAGCGTGCCCTCGAGCTCAGCCGCACGGGGGGCATTGCCCAGACGGATCTCGATCAGCGCACGGTGGACCTCGAGCAGGCTCGCAATCAACACCGCACCGCGATGGATCAGTTGCGGCTCGTGGAATTGAGCGGCGTGACGGCGGTCGACTCGGCCCAATGGGCGAACATCACGGCGCCGTCGTCGGGCGTGGTCATCCGCCGCGGCGTCGAGGCTGGCGAGACGGTCGTGGGCGGGACGAGTGCGTTCGGAGGTGGCACAGAACTCTTCACGATCGCCGACTTATCGACCCTGCTCGTCAAGGCGTCCATCAACGAGGTCGACATCGGCAAGGTTGCGGTCGACGACAGCGTGTCCCTGACCGTCGACGCGTTTCCCGGCGACACGACGCCCGGTGTCGTGCGATTAGTGCCACCGGCGGCCCGGCAGGACGACCGGGTTCGCGTGTTCGATGTCGAGATCGAAGCGCGGACGGGGGCGGCATTCTCCGGCCGGGGATGACCGCAAACGTCCCCATCTTCGGGCCAAGTCGAGATGACGTGGCACGCGTCCCCGTCGAAGCGGTGTTCATCAACGAGGGTCAACCGGTCGTGTATCGGGTCATGGGGAACGACCACCAGCGCACACCGATCACGCTGGGGTTGAGCGACTTGGCCTTCGTCGAGGTCCTGAGCGGCGTCGCATCAGGCGACACGGTCGCGCTCGAGGATCCGATCGCGGCGATCGAACGAGCCGCCAATCCCGCCCGCCGATGATGCCGGCGCTCATCGAAGCCCGCGACCTCGAGAAGATCTATCGCCTGGGCCGAGTGGACGTGCCGGCCCTGCGCGGGGTAGACGTGGCCGTGGCGAGCGGGGAGTTCGTGGCGATCGTCGGGCCGTCGGGCTCGGGCAAGAGCACACTCATGCACATCCTCGGCTGTCTCGATTCCGCGACAGCCGGGACCTACATGCTCGACGGTGAGGACGTCAGCGGGCTCAGCGGCAAGCGCCTGGCCCAGGTGCGCAACCGCAAGGTCGGGTTCGTCTTCCAGACATTCAATCTCATGCCCCGGCTCAACGTCGAAGAGAACGTGGCGCTTCCCCTCAAGTACCGTGGCGGCATTCCACACCGGGCACGACGGGCCCGGGCGCTCGAGATTCTCGCGCGCCTGAAATTGGACGATCGGATTCATCACCGCCCCGATGAGCTCTCCGGCGGACAGCGCCAGCGGGTCGCCATTGCCCGCGCGCTGGTGGGGGAACCCGCCATTCTCATGGCCGACGAACCAACCGGGAATCTCGACTCTCGAGCCGGGGGCGAGGTGCTCGAGACGTTCGAGGAACTCCATGCCGCCGGGCACACCATCGTCATGGTCACCCACGATGCTCATAATGCGGCACGGGCTCAGCGCATCATCGAGATCAGCGACGGAAAGGTGGTATGAACCTCTTCGAGTCGCTCCTCTCCGGCCTCGATGAGGCCCGCCGCCATTGGGGCCAGACGCTCCTGTCCTTGCTCGGCCTCGTCCTCGGAACAGGGAGCATCGTCACGGTCCTGGCTCTGTTTGGAGGCCAGACCGCGCTCACCCAGCAGTACCTGGAAGAAGTCGGCGGAATCGGGACCATGATCGTCTCCGACCGAGACGAGCCGGCACGACCGACTGCACGGGAGCGAGCATCGAAGCGGCTGACGTACGACGACGCGGCTTTTCTCAAGCAGCGGGCTCAAACGCTCTCGGCCGTGAGCCCTGGCTGGGCCGAAGACCTCGATTACCGCGCCGGGGCGACGAGCTTCCGCGGTCAGGTGATCGGCACCGTGCCTGATTACGCCGTCATCAACGATATCCGTCCCCTCGTGGGCCGGTACCTGAGCGCCCTGGATGTGGCCAACCATGCTCGGGTCATCGTGATGGGATGGAAGTACGCCGACTCCTTGTTCGGAGGGCCGACCCGGGCGTTGGACCAGCTCGTGACCATTGGGGGCAAGCAGTTTGTGGTCGTGGGGGTGCTCGAACGGGAGGAGTTCTATTTCGCGTCCTGGGAAGGAAACGCCCTCGAGTATCGTAACGAACGCGCCTACATCCCGATCACGACGGCGATCACCCACTTCGGCGGGGTCGACCGATTGAGCTTCCTGACATTGAAGGCCACGCGGGATGGGCGGGCGACGGCGGAGTCGGAGGTGCGGAGCCTCCTGTTCGCTCGGCACGGGGTGGAGGATTTCGATCTGCGTCCGTCCGGTGCGGGGGCCGGATCGGACAGCGGGAATTTCTTGCAACTCTTCAATTACATCTTTCTGGTCGTCGGCGTCGTGTCGCTCTTCGCCGGCGGGATCGTTATCGCCAACATTCTGCTCGCGTCGGTCGTCGAGCGAGTACGCGAATTCGGCACTCGAATGGCGCTGGGCGCGTCGGCGGGAAGCATCTTCGCCCATGTCTTGGCCGAGGTCATGGTCATTACCGTCATCGGAGCCGCCCTGGGACTGGCCCTGGGCCGAGCCCTGACCGGGACCGTCGCCTATTTCATGCAGATGCCCGCCGTCGTGAGCCCGGTCATCGCCGTGGTGGCGACGGGCACGGCGCTCACGGTTGGACTCGCCGCCGGCATCTATCCAGCATGGCGGGCAGCAAGGCTCGAGCCGGTGGAGGCGTTACGCTATGGGTGACGCGAGCAGCCGGTGGGTCCGAGTCTCTGAGGCAGGCGAACTGATCGTTGACGCGCTCCGCGAGATCTGGGCGCACCCACTGCGATCGGTGCTCACCCTCTCCGGCATCGTGTTCGGTGCCGCCTCGCTGGTGTCGATGACGTCGCTCGCTGCGGCCATGCGAACCCTGGCCCATGACGATCTCATCGCCATGGGATACCCACGGAGCTATTCCATCATCGACCGGGACCCGCCGTCGGATGCCGCGACTGCTGGCACGCTCAGGCATCCGGGTCTCAAACTCGGAGATCTCGATGCGCTCCGCGGCCTCCCGGGTGTGGAGTCGGTCCATGGCCGCAACTTCGGTGGCCAGTACATCGTCAGCGCACCAGCCGGCCAGCGCGATATCCGAATCGACGGCGTGGATGCCGGCTATCTCGAAATGCGCAACTATCGCATCGTCGCCGGGCGCAGCTTGCGCGTTCTAGACGTTGAGAATCGGTCCCGCGTGGTTGTGGTCGGTTCCGAGTTGGTGCGCCCATTGTTCGGCGCCATGGACCCCATTGGTCGGAGTGTCGCGATCGATGGCGTCCGGTTCCTCGTCGTCGGCGTGGTGGCACCCATCACCTTCGACCTCGTCCCGGCTGACTTCAGCTTCGTGGCGCGGCGTCTCTACGTGCCCTACACCTACCTCACCAGATACTACCAGGGAGAGGCACGAATCGACCTCGCCTTGATAACGGCCAAACCGGCCGCTTCGTTTTCAGCGGTGCTGCGAGACGGCACTCGCCTGGTCCGCCAACGTCATGGCGGGGTCGAGGATTTCACGATCGACAATGAGGCCGCCGATGTCCTGTCCGACCTTGCAATGGCCGACAACATCCTGAAAGGATGGAATGGGGTGATGTTCACCATCGCGGGGGTCACCCTCGTGGTGGGCGGCATTGGACTCTTCAGCGTTCTCTTGATTTCAGTCCGAGAGCGGGTCCGTGAGATCGGGATCCGAAAATCCCTCGGCGCCGATGAGGGTGCGATTCTCCGTCTCTTCCTCGCCGAGTCCCTCACGCTCGCGTTCCTCGGGGCGGTGGTCGGCACGGTGGGCGGTGTGGGCTTGATCCTGATCACCGAGCGGATCGGTGCCGCATTCGGCAAGCCGTTCAGCATCCCCCTGAGTCAAACCGGAATGATCGTCGCCATCGTATTCGCAGTGGTCGTCGGAGTGGTCTTTGGCTGGTATCCCGCCCGCCGAGCCGCAAAGCTCGACCCCATTGCCGCGATCGCCGGCGTCTAGACCGCTCTCGCTGTCTAAAACCTTGACGGCAAAACCTGGGATAGTGCCAATCGGTGCAATCGGCAATATCTTGATTACCTTTTGAAGGATCCCCCTTTGTGGGGGCGGTCTTCTTTCCTGATCTTCAACGGAGTGTGACATGAAAATCCTACTGGGCGCCGCTCTTGGATTAGCCGCCTGGTTCCTCCCTCAGGCCGCCGTCGCCCAAGGCGGCGGAACGGTTGAACTGGGTGCGCTGGGCCAATACACGATCTTCGATCAGTCCCTCACGTTCGACGACGCCATCCTGGTCGGCGGGCGTATCGGCGTCTTCCTCAAGCCCAGTATCTCGCTCGAGGCTCAAGGCGCCTACGGCAAGACCGACCTGACCTCGGGAGCAGCCAGAGCCTCGTTCTTCCCCATCCATGGTCGGTTGCTCTTTCACGTTCCGCTGGCGAATCGGGTCCACTTCATCGTTGGGCCCGGGTACGTGCACCACGAGTTCGGTGACGACTTCGACGGGTCGGAAGACGGCGTCAGCGGGCTCGGCGGGTTCCGCTTCGGCCTGAGCGACAACGTGGCACTTCCGAGTGGAAGGGATCGTCGACTACGTCCCGACGCCGGCAAACGCCGGCCCAGGAGTGGACGACGGCTGGACCTACGGCATTCAGGCCGGCCTTTCCTTCCTCTTGGGCGGACACGCCCCCAAGGACACTGACGGCGACGGGATCAATGACCGACTCGATCGCTGCCCCGGCACGCCGATGGGCGACATGGTCGACCCCACCGGCTGTGCGATTCCCAAGGATCGGGACCGAGACGGCGTGCTGGACACGGCCGACCGCTGCCCCAACACCGCGGCCGGGGTACGGGTGGACGCCACCGGCTGCCCGGTGGATACCGACGGCGACGGGGTTACCGATTCGGCTGACCGCTGCCCCAACACGGCACGTGGCGCGCAGGTGGACGCCCAGGGGTGCCCGCTGGCGACCGACGTCGACGGCGATGGCGTGGTGGATTCGGTAGATCGTTGCCCCAACTCACCACGCGGCGCCGTGGTCGACAGCGAGGGCTGCACCGTCCCGCAGGACACCGACGGGGACGGCGTCGATGACAGTCTCGATCGTTGCCCCGCAACGGCGACCGGCACGCAAGTCGACGCGGTGGGCTGCCCGATCTTGTTCCGGGACCAACAGACGATACTGATTCTCGAAGGCGTCACGTTCGCGAGCGGCCGGGCCGACCTCACCCAGGCGGCACGAGCCATTCTGCTCACGGTGGCCCAGTCGTTGATCGGCAACCCCACCGTTCGGGTGGAAATCGCCGGACACACCGACATCACCGGATCGCGCGACGTGAACATGCGGCTGTCGCAGAGCCGCGCTGATGCCGTGCGGAACTTCCTCATCCGCAATGGCGTGGATGCGGAACGTCTGGTGGCGCGGGGCTATGGCCCCGATGAGGCGGTCGCGGACAACGCCACCGCTGCCGGGCGCGCGGAAAACCGTCGCGTGGAGTTGCGGCGGCAGAACTAAGCCATCACGGGGGAGTGGGCACGAGACCAACGTGCCCACTCACCTTTTCCCATCATGCAGCACAATCCTCAGGCTTCGGTTCGAGGATTGGCCCGGGTGCGGAACCAGGCCCTCCTATGGGCCCGGGGCCGCTCCTGGCCTTGGCGGGCCCTGATAGTGCTCTACGTAGCATATGCCGGGTTCCGCCACTTGGCCGATCCAGACTACCGGAGCATCTTCTCCGGTATCACCTTCGGGGTGCACGAACTCGGTCACCTCGTCTTCGCGTTCTTCGGCTCTTTCCTTGCCGTCGCCGGCGGTACCATCGCCCAGCTCGCGCTGCCGATCGCGGCCGGCGCGTTGCTCTGGAGCCACCGGGATTATTTCGGGGTTGCCGTGGCCGGCGGGTGGCTGTCGATGAGCCTCGCGGAGATGGCGGTATACATGGCCGACGCGCGCGAGCAATCCCTGACCTTGCTCGGATTTGGACCCGACCCCGCGCACGATTGGTACTACCTCTTGTCAGCGATGGGATTGTTGGAGCAGGATCGTGCGCTGGCGGACGTAGCCCGCTTGGCCGCACTCATGCTCCTGACAACATCGCTGGTCGTGGGGACCTGGCTCTGTGTGGTCATGGCCCGCTCAGGCCGCATGGGTGAGGGCGCGCCGTCCCCATGAGGGCGGTCGTGCTTTCCCTTGCTCCGGCGGTGTGATATCGTTCCTCGACTCTTCCATATTCGCCATGAACTCTGAAGGCCGGCCCGACACAGACCTCGACGACCTCAGGAAACACCTGGCTGCCTTGAAAGCAGCCAGGAAATTGTATGCCAAGGATCCGGAAGAAGCGCGGGGGACGAGTCGCCGACTCGCCTCGACCCTAGCCCGTGTGCCAGGGAGCTCCCTGGGGTCAGCAGGCCAGGCGGTTGTCGCGGCGCCAGATGAGTACGTGCAGGCCGCACTTGAAGGCCTGATTGCTGCCCTGGAGCAGGAGATCGAGCTCGTGTCCGCCCCACGGGGCGTGGTGCTCCTCGTCGAGGACGACGCCTCCCTCGTCAAGTTGTTCAGCCACACCCTGACCCAGAAAGGCTGGACGGTGGCGGTCGCAGGAACCGCGCAGCAGGCCGAGGCAATTGCGCGAACGCAGCACCTCTCGGTGATAGTGCTCGACTTGGTCTTGCCGGACGCCGATGGGCGCAACCTCTTGCTGCACTTCAAGCGAGATTCCCATACGGCAACCATTCCGGTTATCGTCGCATCCGCCCACGACGACTCGCACGTTCAAGCGGAGTGTTTTGCACTCGGTGCATCTGACTTTCTCAAGAAGCCTGTCAAGCCCAAGAAGCTGCTTGACTTGGTCACTCGTCGGGCGATCGCTGCGCCCGCAAACGGCTCAGCAGGGCCAGGTCGCGGAACTTCCTTGCAGCTAGCAGATACTGCACAGCTCCGTGCGGCCTTCGGCAACGCCACGAAGACGCAGCGTACCTTGGCCATGATCGGTGTCGCCTCGTCACAACCAGGGACCGCTCCACCAGCCGGGGCCACGATTACGCGAGCGGTCGGACGAATCGGGGCAGCGATTGCCAAGGCCATTGAAGGCCAAGGGATTGTTGCCCGAATCGGCGTGGAAGAGTTGGCCGCCCTCTTCTTGGACTGCAACACCGATGCAGCCACACGGCGTTTGGAAGAGGTCAGGGATTCCATGACCCAGGGCATTGGGAGTGAGCTCGACCTAGCAGCCGGGATCACGCCGATCACTGCCGGCATGGATCTGGATGAGGCCATGGACGAGGCCGGACGGCTGCTCTACCTAGCGATCAAGTCCGCGGGCGCGCGTATTCTCAGCGACTCCGCCGCCGTCCCGCTTCCCACCGTCAAGATCCTGTTGGCGGAAGACGATGAATTGACGGCAAAGCTCTTGGTTTATCGCCTGACGCGTGAGCCGGGGTTTGAAGTGACACACAGCCCCGATGGGTTGGACGCGCTGGCGGTAGCGGAGAACGAACAAATCGATCTCGCCATTCTGGACATCAACATGCCGGGCATCGACGGGTTCGACTTATTGTCTCGGCTACGTGAGATCCCGCGGTATGCCGATCTGCCTGTCGCGATGCTCACTGCACTTGGTAGCGAGCGTGACGTCGTCCGTGGGTTGGAGCTTGGCGCAAACGACTACATCGTGAAACCTTTCTCGCCGACTGAAGTCATCGCCCGCGTTCGGCGACTCCTCGGCCGCTCTCAGCGCGCCCGCTAGATGGACGGCGCATTTCCCTTCTCAGACCGTGGCCTCCAAGTCGTCGCGCTGGTCACGTTTCTCCTTCTCGCCTGCGCCGTCGCATTTACCCTCACAGCAGGATGGCTTCGGGCCGCCAATATCCGGAACGAGCGACGCTGGGCCCGACTGGAAAAACTCTGGGAGCCCGTGATCATGGCGGTTCTCACCGGCGAGACCGCCGAGAGCGAACTCCGAGCTCGGGTTCACCGCCGAGATCACATGCGGTTCGCCGCGTTCCTGCTCCGGTACGCCCGGCAACTGAAAGGCGCCGAGCGAGACACGGTCCTGAGACTCGCCGCGCCATACCTCAACGAAATCGCAGTCGATTTGCGGCGACGGAGCCCGGAAATTCGAGCCCGCGCTCTTCAGACCCTTGGGGAGCTGAGTGTCGCGGAGTACAGCCAGGAATTCTTGCGTGCGCTGGACGACCGATCCCACCTCGTGGCCATGACGGCCGCGCAAGCTCTCGCACGGCACTACGACCCAGCCTACGCCGATCAGTTGATCCAGGTGCTCAATCGTTTTCAGCATTGGAGTATCGGATACCTAGCCGCGATGCTGGCAAACATGGGACCGGAGTCCGCGCCGGTTCTCAGGGCTGCCTTAGCTGACTCGACCCGCCCACCCCAGGTTCGCGCCGTGATTGCGCGCACGCTGACGTCGTTGAAGGACGTCGGTTCCGCCGACCTCGCGTGCGAGGTCCTCAAATCTGAACAGGACGTCGACCTACTTGTTCCGATCCTCGGATTGATCGAGAAAGTGGGCAGGCGTGATCACCTACCAGCCGTTCGGGAACTCCTGCACTCCCCGGACCATGCCGTGCGAGCCAGTGCAGTAAGTACGCTGGCTCGCATCGGAACCCCGGCCGATACCGCCGCCATTCGTACCGCGTTGGACGATGAGTCGAACTGGGTCGTGCTCCATGCCGTTCGCGGACTCAGCGACATTGGCGAGACCGATTTCCTTGCGGACATGGCAGGGTCGGAACATCCGGGAGCCATAGCAGCACAGGAAATGTTGTGGAGCAAACAGGCATGATGCGCGAGGTTGGCTGGTTTCTCCTCATCACCATTAATGCACTGGTACTCCTGTATTTCGTGGTGCTGAACTCGACCTATCTCATCACCAGCGTAACCGCATTCCGGTCGCTCCGAAACTATGCGCGGCGCCTGAAGACCGTTGACATCGGCGAACTCATCCGGTCGGGCGCTGCGTTGCCAGTGACGCTGGTGGCGCCGGCATATAATGAAGAGGCCACCTGTGTCGAGGCGACACGCGCGTTGTTGACTCTCGAATACCCGGATTATGAAGTGGTGATCGTGAATGATGGATCGACCGACGCCACACTCGCGCGCCTCATTGAAGCCTTCGAACTCGAGCAAGCACCACGCTTTCCATCAGCGTCCATTCCCACGGCACCAATACGCGCCACATATCGAAGCGCCCGGTACCGCAATTTGTGGGTGGTCGACAAAGAAAACGGCAAAAAGGCAGACGCCATCAACGCCGGACTCAATCTCACCCGGACTCCCCTGTTCTGCGTCATTGACTCCGACAGCTTGCTGGAACCACAGGCCTTGATGCGCGTCAGCCGACCATTCCTGGAGGATGCGCGGACGATCGCCGCGGGTGGAATCATTCGAATCGTGAACGGAACAACGGTCAATCGAGGTCGTGTACAGGATGTACGGTTACCGAAGAGCCTGCTGGCCCGTTTCCAGATTCTGGAATACCTACGGTCATTCCACTCGGGGCGGTTGGGGTGGGCCGAGATGAACGCCACGATGATCATTTCCGGGGCATTCGGCCTGTTCCGCCGGTGGGTAGTGGTGGAGGCGGGCGGCTTCAGGACCAACACGGTCGGTGAAGACATGGAACTCGTGGTGCGGCTCCACCGCCATTGCCATGACAATGGGATCCCCTACCGAATCGTCTACATCCCCGATCCGGTGGCCTGGACCGAGTGCCCGGAAACCGTGAGGACCCTCGCGCGGCAACGCGACCGCTGGCAACGAGGCCTAGTCGAGACGCTGACACGCCACCGGACGATGCTACTGCGGCCACGATACGGAACGGTGGGCATGTTGTCGTATCCATACTTCTTTTTTCTCGAAATGATCGGCCCGGTCATCGAGATGTCGGGCTACCTCGCGTTTGCTATTACGCTGGCACTCGGGCTTGCCTCGGGAAGCTTCGTGCTTGCATTCCTGGCGCTCGCGATTGTGTTCGGGGTCGCTTTGTCGGTGGCAGCATTGGGACTCGAGGAACTGAGTTTTCGTCGCTACAAGCATACTGGCGACTTGGTTCAGCTCTTCTGGCTGGCCGTTGCGGAGAATTTCGGCTACCGGCAGCTCAATTCATGGTGGCGGATTCGAGGCATGTGGTCGGCCTTGCGCGGCAAGACGGCGTGGGGCGAGCAGAAGCGAAAGGGGTTTGATCGACAGGCCTCTCCACCGTGAGCAACCGGCGCCGGTTGCCACAATCTGGGCGCTTCCTCATCGCGACCCTCACGCTGGCCCTCCTCGTCATCGGGCTCCGGAGCCGGATCGGCCGCCTGCCTCCGCTTGGCCCCCTGCTCGATCCGGTGCACGGCGTATGGGGCGTGGCACGCACGGCCGTGCCGCCGAAGGAAGCCACCATCGAAATTCCCGGCCTCGAGGGCCCGGTCGATATCCTGGTCGACTCGCGAGGAGTTCCCCACGTCTTCGCCACCACCGAGACTGACGCGTATCGGGCCCAGGGTTACCTCGTCGCCCGCGACCGGTTGTTCCAGCTCGACCTCCAAACCCGCGCCACCGCCGGACGCCTGACCGAATGGGTGGGCGCCGTGGCACTCCCCGCCGACCGTACCATGCGGGCCCTCGGGCTCGCGGACCATGCCGACCGCGACTTCGCCAGTCTCGACTCGCTCAGTCCGGAAGCGCGCGCGCTCCGCGCCTATGCCGAAGGTGTCAATGCATGGATCGACGGCCTGCGCCCTGGAGACCTGCCGCTCGAATACCGCCTCCTCGACGTTCAGCCAGGACGGTGGCGGCCAGAGCACACGTTCTACTTGCTCCAGCGGATGAACTGGACATTGTCGTTCGGGCGGCACTCCCTCAACAGGCAGCGGGTCGCGGCACAGGTTGGTGCCGCTGCCGCCGACGTCCTCTTATCGGCCCAAAGCCCGATCCAAGAGCCGATCCAGCCAAACGGACAGAACAGACCCCGCTTCGACTTCGGGCCCATCCCACCACCCGAGTTGTCGGACCATGTCTCTCCGGCACCGACCGCTCAGGTTGGAACTCCGCTCGACGCCGTCCTCGGCAGCAACAACTGGGCAGTGGCCCCCGGCCGGACCGCACGGGGCTACGCAATCCTGGCAGGCGATCCGCACCTCGAACTCACGCTGCCCTCGATTTGGTACGAGATCCACCTCGTCGTGCCGGGGACCTTGAACGTGTACGGTGCCACGATCCCCGGCGCTCCGGGTGTTGTTATCGGCTTCAACCGGGACGTGGCGTGGAGCTTCACCAATACCGAGGCCGACGTCATGGACTACTATCGAGAGACGGTCGACGACACGGTCTATCCCGCGGCTACTCGTCTCGACGATGAGTGGCAACCGGTGACGGCGCGGGTCGAGGAATATCGTGACCCGCGCGGGCAAGTGCTGGTGGCCGACACTTTCTTCACCTCACGTCGCGGCCCGCTCCGACAAATCGGTGGCCACTGGTTGTCCATGCGGTGGACGGCGCTCGAGCCGTCCCGCACTATGCGGGCGCTCCACGACGGTGCCCGGGCACAGACGATCGATCAGTGGCTGGCTGCCATGGAACAGTTCGATGTCCCTCCCCAGAACCTGCTCGGAGCAGACCGATCCGGCAGCATCGCGATCCGTTCGACCGGCAAATTCCCGCTCCGGCCAGGCAACGTCGGCGGCCGGATCATGGACGGCAGCACGAGCCGGAGCGACTGGACCGGCTTCTGGCCGGTGGAGCGCATGCCTGCCGCGCGCGATCCGGCTCAAGGCTACCTCGCGTCCGCCAACCAACAACCGCTCGATCCTGCGGTCGATAGCACCTACTTGGGGGCGGATTGGCGGGAGCCGTGGCGGGCGCTCAGGATCAATCAGCTGCTGCGGGCGAGGACGGCTGGACCCCCGAGGCCATCGCACGACTCCAGACCGACCCGGGAAGCGCCCGAGCGGACTTCTTCGTTCCCTTCTTCCTGGCGGCGGCGGATCGCTTGAACCCGGACGGAGGCGATCGCGAGCTTGGGAATGCCGCCCGCATGCTATCGGAGTGGGACCGCCGTTACTCCCGCGAAAATCAGCAGGCCATCTTGTTCGAGCTGGCCATGGACGAGTTGGCGAGCCGTGCCTGGGATGAACTCGACGCCGAGGGCGGGCGGCGCGTCTATCACCCGTCCTCAACGGCCCTCGCCGAGCTGCTCGCCGACTCCTCGAGCGTATGGTGGGACGATCGACGCACGCCAGCGCGAGAAACGCGGGATTCCATCCTCGGCCACAGCCTGCGCGCCGCATTCAGCAGAGCGACCGAGCGCTACGGCGAGCCCGAATCCGGTGGCTGGCGGTGGGACCGGGTGCGCACCATGCGAATCCATCACCTGCTCCGCATCCCGGCGTTGTCGGCATCTGGCGGTCCCAAACGCCGGAGGCACGGCTACCGTGAGCCCGATGACTGCAAGCGGGACGCACGGCGCCAGTTGGCGCATGGTCGTTGAAATGGGGCCCGAGGTCCGGGCCTGGACGACCTATCCCGGCGGACAGTCCGCGAACCCGGCCAGTAGGTTCTATGACGACCGCATCACCCAATGGTCTGCCGGCGAGTTGGAGGCGGTGTTGCTCCCCATAGCCCCTGACGGCCTGAACCCCGATTCCGTCGTGGCACGTTTGGCGATGACGCGAGGCCGCTAGAGTCGATGCGGACCCTGCTTCGGATGGTCCTCTTGAGTGGTGCCTTCGCGCTGGCCACGGTGGCGCTGGGCTGGATTGCGGTGCCCATCGTCGGCTTCCTGTGGGGCGTCATCGCGCGAGCCACTCGCCGTCCAGCGCTCACCGCCGCGGTCGCGGCCCTTGCTGCGTGGACCGTTCTCCTCGCCTGGACCGCCGTTACGGGCCGCTTATGGGCCCTGCTCACGAGGCTCGCAGGTGTTTTTGAGTTTCCCGGCGTCGGCATTCTCCTCGTGACCCTGGCGCTCGCCGGCACGCTGGCGGGACTCGGGGCGGTGATGGGAACCTCGCTGTCGAGCCTAGGCCGATTGTCACCACCGCCGTCGGCCTCGCGGCTCTAGCGCCCTGTTCCACCGCGGCATAAGTTTCCTTCAATCCGCCTGATGACGACCGACGCCCGCGATGCCGGGCGTTTTTCCACCCCGGACCCCGGGTAGGCGTCGCGATCGGCGCTGCACAAGGAGTTGGCCACCCGTGGGTGACGTAACGGACATTCTTCTCGTCGGCCAGGACCAGCGCGACAGCGATCAGCTGCTCTGGGCGCTCGATATCCATGGAATGGCCCGTCGTACCAAGGTGGTTCAGGTTGCCCAGGAAGCGCTGGACTGCCTCGTCCACACGCCGCCAGCCCTCATCCTGCTGGACATTGCTTCCCCGGCCAGCCCGGGCATCGAGGTGCTGTCGAAGGTCAAGGCGCACCCGGCGTTTCGGACCATCCCGATCGTCGCACTGAGTCGATCCGCCGATCCGGCCTTGGAGGCCGAGTTGACCCGGGCCGGTGTCAACAGCGTGGTGGTCCCACCGCGCACACCGGACAAGCTCCGCGAGGTCATGGGCCATGTCGTCCTCTACTGGATGTTGGTCAATCGCCCGGCCTTCAGTCCCATCCCGATACCGGCCCACCCACCAACCATCCCCGCAGAGAGGGCGAGCGAGCGGCTTCAGATCTTGATCGCCGACCGTAGCTTGGCCGACGCGGAGCCGGTCATCACCGCGCTCGAGGACGCTGGCTACCATCTTTCGATGGAGTTGGTGACCCAACTCGACGAGTTCGTGCAGTGCATTACCGAGCTCGAGTATGACGTCATCATCGCCGAGACCACGCTCCCACAATGGAGACTGTCCGACGCAATCGCCGCGCTCCGGGAACACGACTGCCCCGTCCCTTTGATCATAGTCACCGGGACGCCATCGGCCGAGACGATGCGGGACGCGTTTGCCGCAGGAGCCCAGGATTACATCCGGAAAGATCAACTCGCTCATCTTCCAACGGCGGTCGCACGGGTGCTCCAGCAACGGGCGATTTTCGTGGCGGAGAAGTCGGAGCGACAGCGCGCTGTCGTTCGAGCGGAGCGGCAAGACCTGATCGTCGCCCTGTTGAAGACGGCCTGGGAAGCATCGGACCCGACAGTCGCCATCGAGGAAGCGGTCCGAGGGCTCGCGAGGGCCGTCTCCGCCGACGCCGGCGCATACTTCGAGCTCCGGCCCAAGGAAGACCGGCTCTTCGTGCGAGCGGGCATCGACTGGCGTGAGGGAGTGGTCGGCCGCCTTACCATGGATGCCTACGCCGGAACCGTGCTCGGCTTTGCCCTGGGGCAAGAGCCTCCCGTTCTGGTCACCGACTTCCACTCCGATCATCGATTTGCCACGCCTCCGCTGCTCAGCGATCATCAAATGCGAAGCGGACTCTGCGTTACCGTTGGCGGCGACGCCCAACGCGACGTCGGTGTCCTGGGCGTGTTCAGTAGGGTTTCCGGGCATTTCACCGAGGACGATGAGGCCTTCACCCGTGAAATCGGCCGGGTCCTGACCCTGGTATTCCGCCGCGTGAGGGCTGACGAAGCGCCACGACTCCTCGACCACATGGCGGCCAACCTGGACCGGGGCATCATGATCCTCGGCCGCGACGGCCACAGCATGCCGGATGTCTTGTACGTCAATCCGGCCTTCACCAGCTTGACAGGCCTCGCGCCGAACGAGGTCGTCGGTGCCCCAGCCCACCACTTCTTACATCATCGTACTCGACGGACCGACCGCGTCACCATTCTGAAGGCCCTCAGGAAAGAGGGACGATTCACTGGCGCCATCGACTTCGACCGAGTGGATGGGACGAGTTTCCGAGCCACCGTCAGCATCGCCCCATTGTCCACGACGGTATCGGCAGATACTCGCTGGCTCGTGGAAGCCCAGCCCTCTCCAGCACGGACGGACCGACGTCAGGCCACGAGCGAGACGATTCTCCTGGTCGAGCAGGAAGAGTCGATTCGGATCCAGGTTGCCGACATCTTGACAAAATATGGATACACCGTCCTTGCAACGTGCAATGCGGCAGAAGCGATGACCCAAGCGTCGGCGTGGAAGGGGCGGCTCGATCTCCTCCTCACCGAACTCACCGAACTGGGGATCAGCGGTCCTCAGTTGGTGGAGCACGTTCGAGCGAAGCAGCCCGAAGTCAACGTGCTCTTCATCTCCAAGTACCGTGACCTGATGCTGGCCCTCCCCGACATGCCTGAAGAACGCATCGGGTGGCTCCACAAGCCCTTTCCGGACGAAGAACTCTTAGCCGGCGTCCGGCGGCTGCTGACGATCAGACGGGAAGAAGGGCAACACGGCCGCTGAGGCACAAGGGAAACGGTGTGACGCGAGAAGATTGAAGCCGAACAAGGAACCCACCGACGACGTTTCAACCCACATGCGTGAGAGAGGTGACGAGATGCGTGTCATAGTCATAGCAGCAGCGGTTACGGCAGCTGGGTTGCATCCGGCCATTGCCGGCGCCCAGGCAAAGCCGATCGCTGAGCAGATTGCCGAGGCTGTTTTTGCATTACCCGAAGCGGACCGCGGCGGGGCCAAGGTGTGGGGCTGGCAAGACGGCGCGGAGACCATGGTCATCCTCCGGCCAGGAACCAATGATCATGTCTGCCTGGCGGACAAGCCAGGCGACGACCGATTTGAAGCGTCGTGCTACGATGCGCGCCTCGAGCCCTTCATGGCCCGAGGGCGGGAACTCCGTGCCGAGGGGAAGGGCACGGGGGAAGTCAGGCGAATTCGCCAAAGTGAGATCGATGTGGGAACGCTGGTATTGCCCGATAGCTCGCGTCTCATCTCGCTTCGCGGCCAGATCGACCCGGCCACCGGGCGGCCGGACAGTGTGTCGGTGCTACGAGTCGTGTACCTGCCCAATGCTACCGCCGAATCGGCCGGCGTGCCGGTGTCGGCCCCACGCGGCGAGCCCTTCCTCATGGAAGCGGGTACATACCGGGCTCATCTCATGATCCCGAGCGGACGCGTTCCCTTTGCGCCGTAGCCGTCGAGGGCGGACAGCCAGCGGTCGAGCCGTGACGCGAAAGTCGTTGGGGACGTGGGGCCCGCGAACCCGGGGGTCAGGTTCCAAAGAACCGGGGCAGTATCTCCGGGCCATGCGGCGTGTACCGCCTCTAGCGCTTCTCGCTGCGGTCATCGTCCCGTCGATGGTAGCGGCCCAGGTCGTTGGATCGCCTGCCCCACCGCCAGACTGGGCCGGTTTTACCCGTGCCTTTGACGCCTACGCGACTCGGGATAGCATCGTAGGTGCCAGCGTGCTCGTTCTGCGCGACGGTCGGGTTGAGGCCCGCCACAATTTTGGATGGGGCGATCGCGCGCTCGGTCAGCCGGCCGACACCAACACCATCTATCATTGGGGATCGATCACCAAGACGCTCACCGCCGTCGCCGTGATGCAGCTCCGCGATCGCGGCCAGCTGACGCTCGACGATCATATCACCGACTACATCCCCGAACTCAGGCAAGTGCACAACTCGTACGGGGAGATGAACGACGTCACCATCCGGATGTTGCTCTCCCACTCAGGCGGCTTCCAAGGCCCGACCTGGCCGTACGACCAGGGCGAGCCATGGGAACCGTTCGAGCCCACACGTTGGGAGCAACTCGTCGCGATGATGCCGTACCAACGGCTGTACTTCCCGCCTGGCTCCCGGTTTGGCTACAGCAACCCGGCGTTCATCTACCTTGCGCGCATCATCGAGCAGCTCACCGGGGATGCCTGGCAAACGTACGTTTCCAAGAACCTGCTCATGCCCTTGGGCATGACCCGAAGCTACTTCGGGACGACACCGTACTACTTGGCGCCGTTCCGGTCCAACAACTACACCGTGACCGCAAATAGCGCCGGCCGAGAGACGGTGCACGCTAACGGCCGCGATTTCGACCCCGGGATCACAATCCCGAACGGCGGCTGGAACGCGCCACTCGGCGACCTGGTCCGGTGGATTGCGTTCCTCACCAATGCCACGGGTGGCGACAGTGCGACCGTGCATCGCTATGACACGGTCCTCCGGCACGCAACGCTCGTGGAGATGTGGAAGGCCCGCTACCTCGCCAGCGACCCGGTCGCTGACGCCGACCCCAACGCGGTCGCCGATTCCATGGGCCTGTCGTTCTTTATCCTGTGGCGGCATCGCACGCGTTTCGTCGGCCACACCGGAAGCCAGGCCGGCTTCCGATCGTTCCTGTATTTCGACCCAACGAACCGTGCGGCGGTGCTCGCCTCGTTCAATACCAGCAATGACGTCGGGCCCGAAGCGTCCGCGACCGGTTTCCGCGCCATTCGAGACGCCGCATTGAAGCTGATCGCGCCCTAGGCTGCTGTGGATCCCGCCCGTTCCAGTCTTCGCAGGAAACCTCAGGAGTTTTGAGGTCGTAGGTACCGGGATCCGGTTTCCATCGTTACAATGGGAACCTTCCGAATCCGCGCCCGACAATCCGTAACCTGAGGTACTGCAATGTCCCGTGTCGTTTCCAAGACGCTCCAATCGCTGACGGCCCTTGCCCTGTTTCCGGTGGCCGTCGGCGCCCAGTTGCCTGCCGCCAGTCCCGAGCAGGAGGCCGCCGGGCTCAAGGTGGCGCATGTGCAGATCGAGCCCAGTGCCCTCGAAATCACCCGAGGCGACACGGCGCGGCTGCGTGCAGTGGTGCATGGCCAAGATGGCAGCGTCATGCCCGGTGCGCAGGCCCTGTTCTTCTCCCCAAGTCGAGCCGTTCAGGGCCAGGGCATCGTCCAGGATGAAACCATGGTGGTTATCGGGCGTGAACCCGGCGAAGCGAATGTCCTGGTCTTTGTCCGAGTCCCGAGTGATTCGGCGAGTTTTCAGGGAATCGGCGGACTCAAACAGATGGCCGCGGTTCCGATTACGGTCAAGGACTGGTCGGTCGCGCGAGTGGAGATCGAGCCACCCAGCTTCACTCCGTACACCGGCAGCACCTTTAAGCTCCAGGCTCGAGCCCTGACGGACCATGGCACCGAGCATTCCACCGCAAGGGTAGCCTGGCGAAGCGAGAACCCGGCGATCGCATCGATCACGCCAGGAGGCGTCGTCACCCCGAGCAAGGTTGGAACAGTTGCCCTCGTGGCAAGTACCGAGACCGGCGTGACCGCTCGATACTCGATGACCGTGGCGAAGAATCCGGTTGCCCGGCTGACAATCTCGCCCACGGCGGCGTCTGCCCGAACGGGTGACGTGGTGTCTCTCGACGTCCAGGCCCTCGACGGGAAGGGCCGGCCGGTTGATGGACTCGCGCTGGCCTATTCGGTGTTCGGCATCGACTCGGCCGGGGCGACAGTCTATCCCGACGGTGCCTTCGTCGCGGAGTATCCCGGCGCCTACCGAGTGGTGGCGAGCACCGGCGGTCAATCCGCCGAAGCTATCGTCGAAGTCACCCGGCGGCCCCCGCCAACCCCGGCCCAAAAGGTGGGACAAGGCGTGCGAACGGAAGTCTCGACGAGCGATCTCTGGGTCTTTGCGGGCAAGGATGGCCGGGACTACGCCTACACGGGGACCCACGCACAGGGCGGCGGTCAGCGCATGTTCGTGTGGGACGTTTCCGATCCGGCCAACATCCAGCTGATCGATTCGGTGGTGGTCGATGCCCGCGTGGTGAACGATGTCAAGGTCAACGCGGACGCTTCCTGGGCCATCATCACGCGCGAGGGGGCGAGCACCCGCCAGAACGGGATCGTCGTGCTCGATCTCGCTGATCCGGCCCACCCCAAGGTCATTGCCGAGCTGACCGACCAGTTGACGTCGGGAATCCATAACGTGTGGATCAATGGCAACTTCGTGTATGCCGTCAACGATGGGACCGCGTCGATGAACATCATCGACCTGAGCGATCCCGCCCATCCACGTCACGCGGGTCACTGGGAAATCCGACCCGGCGAAAGCAACAAGACGCTGCACGATATCTGGTCGGACGGCACGTTCCTGTATCTGTCGTATTGGAACGATGGCCTCGTGATTCTGGACATCAGTGGACGTCACGGCGGGACGCCGACCGAGCCCGCGTTCGTCTCGAAGATTGCGTACAGTCAGGGAAATACCCACACCGCGTGGCGGGAGGGGAAGTACGTCTTCGTCGGCGACGAGATATTCGGCTGCCCGGAGTGCATCAACGGTCCGAGGGGATACATCCATGTCATGGACGTGAGCGACATCGACACTCCCAAGGAAGTTGCGAAGTTCGAGGTGCCGGAGGCCGGCACCCACAACATTTGGGTCGAGGACGGCGTCCTCTACATCGCGTACTACCAGGGAGGCCTGCGCATCGTTGACGTCAGCGGCGAATTGCGGGGCGACCTCTACCGCCAAGGACGCCAGATCGGCTGGATTCCCACAGCCGCGGGCGACGGCGAGGCGTTGGTGCCAAATTCCCCCATGGCATGGGGACCACAACCCTTCAAGGGCCATATCTTCGTCAGCGACATGAATAGCGGTCTCTGGGCGGTCAAGCACGAGCGGCCGCAACCGCTGATTCCGTAGCACGTTGTTCGACGGCACACGAGTCCCTCACCAGGCGTCGGTCCTCGATGCCGGGTGAGGGATTTCGACACGAATGAGGATTACATGTTGAAGTCTCGAGGCGTGCTCGGTCTAGGATTCCTCTCGTTCCTCACCGCTTGCGCCGCGGCGCCGAGTGGGGCCCAAGCCGGTGCCAAGGCAGCCCCACCGCCGCACGCAGGCACCTACACGATCTACGTCGCCAACGAATCCTCCGATCTGATCTCTCGGGTCCGATTTGACGGGAAAGTCGCCGTTGAAGAAAAGACCATCGCGGTGGGGATCATGCCGGCCGATCTCGATGGCGCCCATGGCCTGACGGTCTCGCCGCGCGGCGACTATTGGTTCGTCTCGCTGGCTCACGGCACGCCGTTCGGCAAGGTGTGGAAATTCGCCACCGGAGTCGATACGCTGGTCGATTCCCTCACCGTGGGATCATTCCCCGCCTCGATGGCGCTCACCCCGGACGGCTCCGGACTGTTTGTCGTCAATTTCAACCTATATGGTCGGCATGTCCCCAGTTCGGTCTCGGCCGTGTTTACACCATTCATGCGTGAGTCCAATCGCATTCAGACATGCGTCATGCCGCACGGCAGCTCAATCACCCATGACGGCCGGCGGCATTTCTCCACCTGTATGATGAGCGATCAGCTGGTTGAGATCTCGACCGAGGATGAGGAGGTCACTCGCCGCGTCTCATTGACTCCCGGTCAGGAGCGTCTTCTCCCGGTCGACGACCAGGGAGCCGAGCACGCGATGGGCGGCCAACGATGCAAGCCGACGTGGGTCGCCATTGCCCCAGACGACAGCCGGCTCTACGTGCCGTGTAACGGGCATGCCGAGATCGTGGAACTCGACGCGACGACGCTCGCGGTGACGCGCCGCTTCCCAACCGGCAAGGGGCCGTACAACGCAGCCGTGAGCCCGGACGGTCGTTTCCTCTTGGCGACGCTCAAGGGGGCGCAGGGGCTCGCGATTATTGCCCTCGGTACCGGCGCTGAGGTTCGGGTTCCTACGACGCAGCCCATCACCCACGGCGTCACGATCTCGCCCGACTCTCGGTACGCCTTCGTGTCCAATGAAGCAATCGGGGCTGTCCGCGGAACGGTCGATGTGATCGACCTCCGCACGAAGGAGCTGGTGGCATCGACCCAGGTGCAGTACCAGCCGGGTGGAATCGCATTCTGGCAGATGACGAGTCCGTAGGGGATCCGCTGGCCCGGCCGGCCAGGGGGGTGCTAGTTTCCGCCACCCATGGACCCTCTCTGCCACACGTTGGTCGGTGCCAGCCTGGCTCAGGCCGGTCTCAAACGTCGCACCGCGCTCGGCACCGCGACCCTCCTGATCGGGGCCAACCTCCCCGACGTGGACTTCGTGTCCCGCGCCTGGGGCACCGTCCCGATGCTGGAATGGCGGCGGGGCTGGACCCACGGCGTGCTCGCCCTGGCCGTCCTACCCATCTTGTTGACCGGTCTCATGCTTGCCTGGGACCGGGTGGGCCGAAAGAGATCTTCAGACAAGATTCCGGTCTCCGCTAAACAGCTCCTGCTACTATCCGGCGTTGCCGTCCTGACCCACCCGACCCTCGATTGGCTCAACACCTACGGGATGCGATGGCTGATGCCCTTCTCCGACCGATGGTACTACGGGGATGCGCTCTTTATCGTCGACCCGTGGGTGTGGCTGGTGCTGGCGGCCGGAATTGTCCTCAGCCTGTCCCGCGAACGCCGCCACAGTGCCGCGTCGTCGGGGCGGCCAGCCCTGGTGGCGCTGGCTCTGGTTACGGTGTATATCCTATCGATGTTCGGGCTGAGCGCCGTCACCGAGCGCCGCTTGGCCAGCGCCTACGCGTCGCAAACGGGCGTTGCTCCGATCTACGTGATGGCCGGTCCGGTCCCTCTGAATCCTCTCCGCCGATCGATCGTGATCCAGACCCGCGATCACTATGTGGTCGGCGACTATTCGTGGCTGCCGGCCGGATGGACGGAAGGCGAACGCACCTATCCAACACTCCAGCGGGGGATGCGTGATTCGAACGTCCACCACGCCGTGACCCAACCCGCCGGACGCGGGTTCCTGAGCTGGACTCGGTTTGCGACATACACGGTGGAGGATACGACCAAACCATCGATAGTGCATTTAATCGATCTTCGGTACGCAACCGAGCCCACTGCGCCTTTCGGCACCGTTGCGATACCGCCTACCACATCTGGACGAGGCACACCATGACGGACGAGCTCGTAAGACTCATACAGGAATGGGACGGCCAGGGCGTCTACGTTAAGTACGACAAGCTGACCGGCGCTTGGTTTTTTATTGCGCTCCACGACCCGACCCTCGGCATCATGGCCGGGGGCTGTCGGATGAAGGAATACCCTACGCCCGCGGACGGTCTTCGGGACGCGATGCGTCTTGGCCGCGGCATGACCCACAAATGGGCGGCGATCGACTTCCACTACGGTGGCGGCAAGTCGGTCCTCGCGCTGTCGCGTCCCATCAAAGACAATGAACGGGAGGGCCTGCTCCGGCGCTTCGGTCGCATGCTCAAGTCCTTGAATGGAGCGTATACGACCGGCGTCGACCTCGGGGTGACCCCGGAGGATATGGCCATCCTTCGGGATGAAGGCCAGTATGTCTTCGGCGGCAAGGGCCATGAGGATCCCGGCCCGTATACCGCGCTCGGTGTGTTCTCCTGTATCAAGACAACAGCACGTCATGCATTTGGGACTATCGATCTCACCGGCCGATCGGTGCTGATTCAGGGCGTCGGGGATGTCGGCGAACCCCTCGCAAAGATGTTGGCTGAGGCCGGTGCGACACTCATCCTCAGCGACCTCGACCAGCAGCGAGCGGCGAGAGTCGCCAAGGAACTAGGTGGCACGACGGTCGATCCCGACAGCGTGTCCGACACCGCGTGCGATATTCTCGCGCCGTGCGCCATCGGGGCCACACTCAACAAGCAGACTATTCCCCGCCTCAACTGCCGAGCGATTGCGGGATCAGCCAACAACCAACTCGAAGAGGACGCCGATGCCGAGCGGTTGCATGAGCGAGGCATTCTCTACGCCCCGGATTACATCGTGAATGCGGGCGGGGCCATGGCCTTCGCGCTCTTCCACGAGGGCAAGCTGACCGATGCGGAGGTGGAAGACCGTATTACCGGGATCGGAGATTCGCTCGACCGCATTCTTGGCGAGGCCAAGGAACGGAACGAGTCGCCGCTCAACGCCGCGATCAAGCGAGTAGAACAGGTGCTGGGGCATCATTGACCAACCCGCGGGCTAGGCTATCGGCTATCGGCTATCGGCTATCGGCTATCGGCTATCGGCTATCGGCGCTATCGGCTATCGGCTATCGGCTATCGGCTATCGGCTATCGGCTGCGAGCGATACTCGGCTGATTGATCGAATGCCATCCTACGGGAGTACCTACGTGTGAGATTATTGATGATGGCTGCGTCTTTGCGACGGGGCTCGTACAACAAGAAGCTCGTCCGCCTAACCGCTGCCCTCGCGCGCGCCGAGGGCGTCGACGTCGATGTGCCCGACTTCAATGAATTCCCCGTTCCGATGTATAACTTCGATGACGAAGATGGTACCGGTATTCCGGCTGGTGCCCAAGCCTTCGCCCAGCGCCTTGGCGAAGCAAGTGGCATAGTGATTTCATCGCCGGAGTACAACCACTCCCTCCCCGGCACGATCAAGAACTTGATCGATTGGGTGTCACGGATCCGCCCGCTTCCGTTCAAGAACAAACACGCCCTGCTCTTGTCGGCGTCCCCTTCGGTGGTCGGGGGAAACCGCGGACTCTGGGCGCTTCGCGTGCCCCTCGAAGCCATGGGCGTGTTGGTCTACCCGTCGATGTTCTCATTGGCCAAGGCAAACCAGGCGTTCGGAGACCACGGCGAACTCCTCGACCCCAAATTGGCGCAGCGACTCGAGGGCATCCTCGGCAGTTACCTGCGCATGGCGGGCGCCCTGGAAAACACGCACGCGTAAACTGGGAGGGCGTGATATGCCCATTGCACAATCCTTGCTGCCTGAATTCGATCAGGAAATGGCGGCGACGCGGAAGGTGCTCGAGCGGGTTCCTGAAGACAGGTTCGAATGGGCCCCGCACGAGAAATCGATGACGCTCCGCCAACTCGCGACCCATGTCGCGAACCTGGTGGGCTGGACCCAGCTGACGCTCGAGCAGAGCGAATTCGATGTGGCGCCGCCCGGAGGAGAGGCATTCACGCTCCCGGTGCTTGATTCGGTCTCGGAGTTGCTGGCGATGTTCGATCGCAATAGCACGTCGGCCCGCAAGGCCATTGCCGGCACAGGGGACGATGTCTTCATGCAGTCGTGGACCCTCAAGAAGGGCGGCGAGGCCGTCTTTTCGGCCCCCAAGGGGGGAGTGCTCCGACGCTTTGTGATGAACCACCTGATCCATCATCGGGGCCAACTCACCGTCTACCTCCGCCTGCTCGGAGTCTCGGTACCGCAGACGATTGGGAACACGGCGGACGAGCCGGAGTTTTGAACTAGGGAGGTAGGCGGTGGGACGTAGGAGCGTAGGACTGATAGATAGAATGGGTCGGCGGCATCCCACCGCCGACCTCCTATTTCCTACCTCATCCTTCCTACCGCCTGCTCCTCCAGCATCGGCTCGAGCACGCGCCACACGGTCTCGGCCATGAGCGCCTGGCCCCGCGGTGTCGGGTGGATGCCGTCCGCTTGGTTCAGGGAATCGACGCCCGCCACACCCTCGAGCAGGAAGGGCACCAATCGGGCCTGGTTCTCCTGAGCCACGTCCCGGTAGACGGCGCGGAAGCTCCGGGTGTAGGCAGGTCCAAGATTGGGCGGGGCTTCCATGCCCAAGATGAGCAGTGCGGGTGGCGGCTCCTGACGGCGTGCGCGGTCGATCACGGCCTGCAAGTTGGCCTTGAGCTGCGCCGGATCCTGACCGCGCAATCCATCGTTGGCCCCGGTCTCGATGACCAAGAGCGCCACCGGCTGCCGGAACAGCCAATCCACACGCCGCAGGGCTCCGGCGGACGTCTCACCGCTCAGACCGGCGTTCACCACTCGATACTCCAACCCGGCCGAGTCTATCTTGCGTTGCAGGAAGGCTGGATACGCCTGGCTTTGGTCCAGCCCGTACCCAGCCGTGAGGCTCGTCCCCATGAATACGATCGCCGGACGATCGGCGTCGGACGCTGTCGCCACTTCGGCGACGACCGGCCGGGTACGATTCGATTGCTCCCCGGAGCAGCTGAGGGCCGCAGTTGCAACTATCAAGAACCCGATCGCGTAAAGCCGACTCACACTTTGATCCCTGTTTGGAGTGTACTGTGCTACGTTGTGAATCACTGACCCAGACCTACCTATCCGGTGGCAAGCCGCTCACCGTGCTCAAAGATATCACGCTCACCGTGGCCGGCGGCGAACGCCTTGCGGTGGTCGGCCCATCCGGCAGTGGGAAGTCGACCCTGCTCGGCCTGCTGGCCGGACTCGACCAGCCCACCACCGGCTCGGTGTACCTCGATGGCCAGCACATGGCTGCACTCTCGGAGGACCAGCGGGCCCGACTTCGCGGCGAGAAGGTCGGGTTCGTCTTTCAGACCTTCCAGCTCATTCCCACCTTGACCGCGAAGGAAAACGTCCAGGTGCCGCTCGAGCTCCGTGGGCTGCCGTCCGTCGCGCGAGCCCATGATCTGCTGGCACGGGTCGGCCTGGCGGATCGGATGGATCACTACCCGAGCCAACTCTCGGGCGGGGAGCAGCAGCGGGTTGCCTTGGCTCGTGCCTTCAGCAACCATCCCAAGATTCTCTTCGCCGACGAACCGACGGGCAACCTCGACGCCTCGACCGGTGCCACGGTCATCGACCTCATGATGGAGCTCAATCAGGAATCGGGCACCACCCTGATCCTCGTGACCCACGACCCGGATCTGGCCAACCGCGCGCGCCGTACGATCCGACTGCGTGATGGATCAGTAGTTTCGGACAGCGACGCATGAGAGCTTGGCCGTTCGCCCTGCGAATGGGATGGCGTGAAAGCCGGGCATCACGCCGGCGCCTGGTGGTACTCATGGGCGCGATCGGCATCGGCGTGGGGGCCCTCGTGGCCATCAACGGGTTCACTGCGAACATGGCGGACTCGGTGGAACGTGAGGCGCAGGCGCTCTTGGGTGCCGATCTCTCGTTCGTCAGCCGGCGTCCGTTCACCCCGAGGGTCGAAAACCTCATCGACAGCCTCACCCGCCATGCCGCAACCATCGCGGGCTGCGACTCGGCGCCGTGTGCGTTGCCGGCCGACCGGCGGGTGGCCCGAACGACCGAATTCGACGCGATGGCCTATGTGCCCCGCACCAGCGGCACACGTTTGGTGCAGGTTTCCGCCATCGACGGCGCATTCCCATACTACGGAACAGTAGAGACCAACCCGGCTGCAGCCTGGCGTGACTTGCAACTGGGGCAGGACGCCATCGTCGATCCCTCGCTCTTGAGCGCTTTGGGTGCGAGCATCGGCGACACACTCGCGCTCGGAGAGGCGCGGTTTCGTATCACGGGAACCATCATCCATATCCCGGGCGATGTGGGGATCCAGAGCGCCTTTGGGCCGCGGGTGTTCGTTCCCGCACGGTACATCGCAGACACCAAACTCCTCGGCTTCGGCGCCCGCGTGCGATATGAGGCGTTCCTCAAGCTGGAAGCAGGAATGGACCCCGACCAAATCGCCTCGGGCTACCGGACTCCCTTTCGCCAGGAGCGGGTTCGGATTCGAACCGTGCAGTCGGAACGGGAACGACTCAATCGGACGCTGACACAGTTCGGCCGCTTCCTCGGCCTGGTGGCCTTGATGGCACTCTTGCTGGGTGGGCTGGGAGTGGCCAGCGCGGTTCACGTGTTCGTCAAGCAGAAACGCGAGACCATTGCGGTGCTCCGGTGCCTGGGAGCGACCGCCGGCACGGTGTTCCGCACCTACCTCGGCCAAGCCCTGGCGATTGGCTTTTTCGGGAGCCTATTCGGAGTCGGTCTCGGTATCGCAGTCCAGTTGCTGCTGCCCGCCGTGCTCCGTGATGTGCTTCCGGTCGATGTGCGTGTACGTCCATCCGGGTCGGCGATCGCCCTGGGAATGCTGACCGGGGTCTGGGTCGCCTCGATCTTTGCCCTCCTGCCGCTGCTCAAGGTTCGCCTCATCTCACCACTGGGCGCCCTTCGAGAGCCGTTCGAGACCGGTACCTCGACACCGCGCGATCGCATTCGCTGGGTAGCCGCCGCCGGACTGAGCGTGAGCGTGGTGCTCCTCGCCGTCATGCAAGCCGGCAGCTGGCTCCAGGGCCTCGCCTTTGCCGGCAGCATCGGCCTGGGACTGCTCATTCTCTGGGCTGCCGCCGTGGGACTCACCAAGGCCGTGCGACGGTGGCTCCCGGCCCGTTCGCCCTACGTAATGCGGCAGGGTCTGGCCAATCTGTTTCGTCCGGCAAATCAGACGGTAGCGATCATCCTGGCCCTCGGCTTCGGCGCGTTTCTCCTGAGTACGTTGGTCCTCGTCCAGCAGAACTTCCTTCGCCAACTGCGGATCGATTCGGTCGAGAACCGTCCGAACCTGCTGATTTTCGATGTACAACCCGACCAACTCGGCCCACTACAGGACGAAGTCAAGGCCGCGGGCCTCCCGCTCGGGCCGGCGGTCCCGCTGGTTCCCATGCGCATCGAGTCGGTCAAGGGCGCGCCGGTCCTCCGAAGCTCCACCGAATCGGAAGAAGGTGATTCCGCGGCGAGCTCGACCTGGGCCCATCGCCGGGAGTATCGGTCCACCTACCGCGACACCATGGTCAATTCCGAGCGGTTGGTCGCGGGCGAGTGGTGGCCTCCGACCACCACCCTGAAACCAGGCGACCCGGTGCCGGTTTCGCTCGAACGCGACGTCGCCGAGGTGCTGGGAGTCGGGGTCGGCGACGAAATCGTGTGGGATGTCCAGGGCGTGCCACTCCGGTCGATCGTCACCAGCATCCGTGAAGTCGACTGGGCACAGTTCCAGACGAATTTCTTTGCCGTCTTCGCGCCCGGTGCGCTCGAGCAGGCTCCACAAATGTTCGTGACCCAAACCCGGGCCGACGATCCGGTTAGCCGGGGAACATTCCAGCGCCGCCTCGCGGAGCGCTTTCCCAATGTCAGTTCGATCGATCTCATGGCCGTCCAACAGGCGCTCGACCGGATCATTGGGCGGGTCGTGGCGGCGGTTCGATTCGTGGCGATCTTCAGTTTGGTTACGGGTATCATGGTGCTCATCGGTGCCCTGGCCACCAGCCGCTTCCAGCGAGTCCGTGAGGGGGTGTTGCTGAAGACCCTGGGCGCGACGCAACGCCAAGTAATGCGCGTTGCCCTCACCGAGTACGCCGCGTTGGGCTTGTTAGCTGCGACCGTTGCCATCGTCCTCTCGATTGCGGCGGGATGGGGCCTCGTCACCTTCGTCTTCGAGTCCGATTTCGCTCTGCCCATCGGCCGGCTCGCCGCACTCGCGGCCGGGATGGCGCTTCTGACGATGGGGGTCGGGGTGTGGAATAGCCGGGCTATCTTCCGCGCAACCCCGCTCGCGGTACTGCGGGCCGAGTAGACAAATCGACGAATAGTGCGGACTGGGCACCCCGGCGATACATTATTCCTCCACCTCGACCCACTGGACGAGAGGATTCCTGGTATGCTGTCTATCGATCTCACGGGCAAACGGGCCTTCGTCGCCGGCGTGGCTGACGACGGCGGCTTCGGTTTCGCCATCGCCAAACAACTCGCCGAAGCCGGCGCCAGCATCTGCGTGGGCACCTGGCCGCCAGCCCTCGGCATTTTCCAGAAGCTGCTCGAGCGCGGCAAGATGGAGGACTCGCTCAAGCTCAAGAGCGGTGGGATGCTCGAGTTCGAACGCATCTATCCTCTCGATGCGGCGTTCGACACTCTCGACGATGCACCTGAAGACGTCCGGACGAACAAACGGTACAAAGAGACCGGGGACTTCAGCATCGCCGGCGTGGCGGCACGATTCCGAGAGGACTTCGGCCAGAACCCGGTGGACATCGTGGTGCACAGCCTGGCCAACGCGCCGGAAGTGAAGTCCCCGCTCATCGACACGAGCCGCCGTGGATACCTGGCCGCACTGGGAACGAGTGCCTATAGCAATGTCTCCCTGGTCAGGACCTTTGCCCCGATGATGCGACCGGGTGGTGCCTTCGTCTCGCTGACCTACATGGCCAGCGAACGAGTGATCCCCGGATACGGAGGTGGGATGTCGTCCGCCAAGGCGGCGCTCGAAGCCGACACCCGCACCTTGGCCTACGAAGCCGGACGGCGTTACGGTGTCCGGGTCAATACCATCTCGGCTGGGCCGTTTGCCTCACGCGCGGCATCGGCCATCGGATTCGTTCAACTCATGATCGATTACTACGAGGCCAATGCACCGCTGACTCGGCATCTCCAGGCTGACGACGTCGGAAACGCCGCCGTCTTCTTGACCAGCCCACTAGCCCAGGCGATCACGGGTACAGTGCTCTACGTGGACAATGGATACCACGCCATGGGCATGGCCGTGGCACTCGGGAACCAGGAACACACGTCATGACCAATGCAACACCGTCGATCTTCCGAAGGGACTTGCTCGGCGGAAAGGTCGCGTTGGTCACCGGAGGCGGCACCGGCATCGGGTACGGCATCTCCAACTGTCTTGCCGCGGCCGGAGCAGATGTGATCATCTCGAGCCGGAAGCCCGAGCACCTCGCACCGGCGGAGGAGTCACTGCGGCAACATGGCAGGCGGGTCAAGGCAATCGAAGGGAATGTTCGCGATCCGGATTCGATTGGCCGCCTGATGGAGCAGGCAGTCGCGGCATTCGGCACGATCGACATCCTGGTCAACAACGCCGCCGGCAACTTTTACGCGCCATCCGCCTCGCTCAGCCCGAATGGCTGGAAGGCCGTGATCGAGACCGATCTCTACGGCACGTTCTATTGCTCCCAAGCCGCGTACCCCATCATGAAGGACGCGGGCGGCGGCCGGATCGTGTCGATCTCGATGACGCTGCACTACCGTGGCTGGCCGCTCATGGCTCATGCCACGGCAGCCAAGGCCGGGGTAGATGCGCTGACCCGCACACTGGCGGTGGAGTGGGCACGCGACGGGATCACGGTCAACGCCATCGCTCCGGGACCGATCCCGACGGAAGGGGTCCGCAAGGCCTTTACCCCCCCCAACCAGGATGCGCCCGACGTCTTCCGGATGGAGGAACACATGAAGCGTGCCATTCCACTCGGGCGGTGGGGAACACCGGAAGACATCGGCCAGATGGTAACGTACCTGGCGAGCCCGGCCGGGGAGTGGATTACCGGATCGATCTTCGTGGTCGACGGCGGCTCATGGCTTGCCGGCGGACGAGACTGACTCTCAGCGAGGAGCCCGAATGTTCATCGGACACTACGGGGTAGCGCTCGCGCTCAAGCGAGCCGAGCCCAAGGTTTCCCTCGGAACGCTCTTCTTCGTGACCCAGTTCGTTGATGTCTTGTGGGGAGTGTTCCTACTGCTCGGCTGGGAGCGAGCCAGAATCGAGCCCGGTATCACCGAGGCAACGCCGATCAACTTCCTGTCGTACCCGCTCTCGCACAGCCTCCTCTCCGCCATCGTCTGGGCGGCCGTTGCCGCTGCCGTCTACTACTCCTGGCCCACCCGGGACACCGCCCGGCATGGCCGCGCTACCGTCGTCGTCGCCATCGCCGCAGCCTCGCATTGGTTGCTCGACGTGATCGTCCACCGTCCCGATCTTCCGTTGGCAGGGCCTCAGTCGACCAAGGTCGGGTTGGGCCTGTGGGACAGTCTTGCGGGCACCATCGCCGTGGAACTCCTCATCTTGGCGGTGGGGCTCGCGCTCTACCTGACCATATCCGTCAAGCGCCATCGGCCACGCCGAGGCCGTGTCGCCGTGCTCATGGTCGTCCTCCTCGGGCTTGCGGCCGCCAGCTATTTCGGCCCCTTGCCGGAGAACATGACCGTGGTCGCCGTGGGAGCCCTGGTCATGTATCTCGGTCTCACCGCTCTCGCGGCGTGGGCCGATCGCCGCCGCCAAGTGTAGCGACGCATGCATCGTCTCTTCACGATTCTCGGTGCCGGCTCGGCGTTTATCGCCGTAGCGGCCGGAGCGTTCGGAGCCCATTCCCTCAAGGGGCGACTGTCGGCGGAGGCTCTGGCCACCTTCGAGACCGCGGCCAAGTATGAGATGTATCACGCGTTGGCGCTCCTGGCGGTGGCCTGGGCCGTGACCAAGTGGCCGGGAGCGCTCACGCATTGGGCCGGCTGGTTGTTTGTCCTCGGGACGGTGCTGTTCTCGGGCAGCCTCTACGCCCTGGCCCTAAGCGGCACGCGCTGGCTCGGCGCGATCACCCCGGTCGGCGGGGTCGCGTTCCTGGCGGGGTGGGTCTGCCTTGGGCTGGCGGCGATTCGCGCGGGGTAGGCATCACCAGCACGACGAAGGGGGCGTCACGCGATTGGTGACGCCCCCTTCCCACCTTCGACTACGACTCCACCTACAACTTGATCAGCTCGACCCGGCGGTTCTGCTGCCGGCCCTCCGGCGTGTCGTTGTTGGCCACGGCCTCGGTCTCGCCCTTGCCCCGGTCTTCCAGCCGGCTCTGGTCGATGCCGTAGGTCTCGACCAGGTACCGGCGCACCGACGCGGCCCGGCGCTCGGAGAGGCTTTGGTTCGACGCGTCATCGCCGACGGCATCGGTGTGCCCGACGATGGCGATCCGGAGATCGGGGTGAGACGCCATCATGTCGCCCATCTGTTCGAGCGTCGGGGTGGACTCCGGCTTAATCCGATCGCTGCCGGTGTCGAACAGGATGCCTTGGGTGGAGACCCGGCCCTCGGCCTCCAGCACGTCATACAGATCCCGTCCGCCCTCGGCGATGCGGATCGGGCCGAGGTAGAGCGGGTTCTCTGCGCTCCCCGAGTAGATGTTCTCGATGTAGATCTCAGCCGAGCGCCGGAATTCGGCGTTGGGAATATTCGCAACACGACGCTCCCGCACGTACACCTTGGCATACCGACCGTCGACCATAATACGGATCGGGACCAACCCGGTCTCGACTTCAGGAGACCGATTCGTGGACTCGACGCCAGCCTTTGCGCGCGTGGTGACTCCGGTCCCGTGAGCCACGCCGATCTGGAAGAAGTTCCCTTCGAGCGTGTTCCAGTACTTTCCCGGCTCGGGCGCGGTCGTCGAGACGATCATCCTATGGTTGCCATGTGTGAAGTGCGCGTCGAGCTCGATCGTGAAGCTCTGGGGCAATTCACGCGGGAGTGCGATCTTCACAGCCGCATGCCGAGGCCCCGTGTTCCGGAGGAGCCGCTGGCCCTCCCACTCGATGATCTCCCAGTTGCCCCGGACGAACTCGAGCCGCTTCGGGAAGTCTCCCACGCGGTCCGCGGAAAAATCGTCAGCAAAGAGTATGCGGTTGCCCGGCACGAAGTCGTAGTTGGCCCACACGCCTTCACCGGGCTTGGCCGGTACGGCCGCGTCGGCGTCCACGACCTCCCCGTCCTGGTCCACAATGACGACTTGCTTGCCGTCCTTCTCCGCTTGCTCGATGCAGTCGGAGTCGCCCGCTGTACAGCGGATCTCGTTTTCGGTCTTGTCCAACGCCTCGTCGATCTCTTTGTCTACCGCCCGGTCGACCTTGCGTTCGATTTTCTTCTTGAGGCCGCCAAGCTGGCCGACGGCGGGGGTGGGAGCGGCCACGAGGCCACCAACCAGAAGACCAATAGCAGCTACGCGAAGGGTCAGCATCATTTCCTCCATTCCGGAATACCTAGATGGCTAAGGTACCCCCAGATCGGCGACGTGCCAACCCTGACTGGAACGTGATGACGCGTGCATGGCCGGTGGAATCATCCACCGACCGGGCGTCGCGCGCGCATATGAGGGAAGTAGTGACGGCGAGCCCGCCGCGGTCCGGACTCTACGGGTGTTGGATGCCGAGGTACCAGAACAACGCGAGCAACGCGAAGAGAATGATCGCCGCGATGATGATGGGGAACACGAAGACCGAGCTGAAGATCTTGCTGTCCTGCTTCAGGTGCATATAGAACATGGCCACCAAGGCGAATTTGGCCGCCGACAGCAGTAGTAAGATCTCCACGATCAGCGGCTCGACAACCGCGGCCAGCCCCGCCGGGGCGCCGCTGCGGGCGACTTCGTATGCGCCCACTTCGAGGGCCGTCAGGGCGAACAGGGTCAGAGCGATCTTGATGTAGACCGCGGTCCCCGGATGGGGTTTCTCGTGCGCTGTTGTCGCTTGATCGTTCATATATGGGTTCTCACCGCATCAGGTACACGACGGGGAAGATCACGATCCACACCACATCGACGAAATGCCAGTACAATGCCGCAATCTCGAGGTTCAGCGATTTGTCGGGCGGCAGCTTCCCGCGCAGCCCGAGAATCCAGATCGTCAGAAGCCAAATCAGCCCGATCGTGACGTGGGTGCCATGGAAGCCCGTGAGGGTGTAGAAGGTCGACCCGAACAGATTGGTGGTGTAGCCCAAGCCCTCGTGAGCGAAATGATAGAACTCGTACACCTGCATGCCGACGAAGAACACGCCGCAGAAGATCGTGGCGCCAAGCCAACCCAGGAGGGCACGTCGGTCTCCGCGCTGGGCCCCAGCCAGGGCCATCACGACAAAGAATGAGCTGAAGAGAAGCAGCGCCGTCCCCGTGGTGACGAGGGGAATCTGGAGGATGGGCTCGAATTCCTGGCCGGTCGGCGAGGTCCATGGCTCGTGCGGAAACGGCCCAACCAGGCTCTTCCCCTTGTAGACCAGATAGACCGAAATGAGCGACGCGAAGAACAGGCACTCGGACCCGATGAAGGCCCAGATCGCGAGCTTCCGGGAATCGAGGCCCGTGCTCGTTTCGATGGGGATCGCGTGTGCGGAGTCGTGTGACACGAACGGTCTATCCCAGACTGGAGTTAGCCGGCGGGCTCAAAGGCCCAGGAAAAGATACCAAGCGCGGTGATGGCGCCACCGGCGAGAATCACCCAGAGATTCACTCCGAGCAGGAAGCCGACAAAGAAGACGGCGATCCCGAGGGCGGTGACAATGGGCCAGAAGGACGGATTGGGAAGATGGATCCCCTGCCCGCTCACCCGCTTGGGCTCGGGTGCCACGCCGTGGGTGCGCCGCTGCTCCCACAGCGGATCCCGTGAATACACGGTTGGCAACGCGCCAAAGTTGAACTCCTGTGGCGGCGAGGGAATCGACCACTCCAGGGTGCCACCCTCCCACGGGTCCGCCGGCGCGATGTTATGCCGTGAGCGAATGATGTTGTAGATGAACACGAGGAACGAGGCCCCGAGCACCAGTGAGCCAGCGGTCTCGATCCGGTTCCACAACTCGAACCCAAGCCCCTCCGGATAGGTATAGACCCGGCGTGGCATGCCGTTCAGGCCGAGGAAGTGCATGGGGAAGAACGTGACGTTCATGCCGATGAACGTGAGCCAAAAATGGAGTTTGCCCAATCCTTCGCCCAGCACGCGCCCGAACATCTTCGGATACCAGTAGTACGCGCCACCGAGCAACGCGAGGACCGAGCCGCCAAAGAGCACATAATGAAAGTGCGCCACGACGAAATAAGTGTCGGTTTGCTGCAGGTCGGCGGGCGGAACCGAGTGCATGATGCCCGACAGCCCTCCGATGATGAACATGGCGATGAAGCCAAGCGCGAAGTACATCGGGGTCTTCAATCGTAGAGAGCCGCCCCACACCGTGCCGATCCAGTTGAAGATCTTCACCCCGGTGGGAATGGCGATGAGCATGGTCGCGAGGCCGAACACGGTGTCGGCGACCGGCCCCATGCCCGTTGCGAACATGTGGTGACTCCACACGCCGAAGCCGAGGAACGCGATGAGCGCCCCGGAAAAGACCATCGCCGCGTAGCCGAACAGCGGTTTACGCGAAAACACCGGCAGAATTTCCGAGATGATCCCAAAGGCCGGCAGGATGAGGATATAGACCTCCGGGTGCCCGAAGATCCAGAATAAATGCTGCCAGAGCACCGGATCGCCGCCGCCCGCCGGAATGAAGAAGCTGGTGCCGAAGAATCGGTCGACCATCAAAAGGATCAACGCCACCGTGATGACCGGGAACGCCAGCAAGAGCAGGATCTGCGTGATGAGGCTCATCCACACGAACATCGGCATGCGCATCATGCGCATGCCGTGGCAGCGGAGATTGACGATCGTGACGAAGAAATTGACCGCCGCCGCCAGCGAGGCCACGCCCAAGATCTGGAGCCCGATCACCCAGAAGTCGACGTTCAGCCCGGGGCTGAACTGCTTCGACGTGAGATTGGCATACCCGAACCACCCGGCATTCGGTGCGGCATTGAGCAGAAAGCTCGAGTTCAAGAGCAGGCCGCCCAGCAAGAACACCCAGTAGCTGAACGCGTTGAGCCGGGGGAATGCGACGTCCCGCGCGCCGATCTGGAGCGGGATCATGAAGTTGAAGAACATGGCCGACAACGGCATTACCCCGAGGAAAATCATCGTGGTGCCGTGCATCGTGAACAGCTGGTTGTATACGTCGGGCGACACGAACGTGTTGTCGGGCGCGCCGAGCTGCCAGCGCATGAGGAGGGCCTCGAGGCCGCCCAGGAGGAAGAAGAAGAAGGCCGTCACCCCGTAGAGAATCCCGATCCGTTTGTGATCGACGGTCGTGATCCAGCTCCACAGACCCGTCGCGCGCGCATGCGCGTCGGAGGGTGGATGAGGCTGTTCTACTGCCGTGGTCGCCATGCCGACTCCGTCAACTGCAAGGTCGAAGCAGGGATTAGGGTGTTGCCGCCAGCGCCGGGGGCAACGTCGTCACCCGCTGGGTTCGTAGGTACGCCACCAACGCACGAATGTCGTCCTCGCTCAAGCCGAGGTTCGGCATCAGCGCACCCTGCTTGTATTCCTGTGGGTTCCGGAGCCAGCGCGCGAGGTTGGCATCGGTGTTCGGAAGCGACCCGGCCGCAATCGTCAGCCGGCCGCCGATGTTCGCCAGGTTGGGCCCAACGAGGCCGGCGGGTGGATCGACCGCCCGGAGCGCGTGGCAACCCACACACGCCCGCGTGGCGAACAGCGCCTGCCCTGCCAAGGCCAGGCTGTCCCCGTCGAACACCGGCACCGGGGCGCTGGCCGCCGACATCCGCGCCACCCACGCATCGAAATCCGCCGGAGCCGTGGCGATGACCCGATGGGCCATCCGCCCGTGCTGGATGCCGCAAAACTCCGCGCACTGCCCCGGGAAAACCCCCGCCTCTTCAGCGGTAAACCAGAGCCGGTTATCCCGTCCATAAAACACATCACGCTTGGCGGCCAGCTGGGGAATCCAGAAGCTGTGGAGCACGTCCGCGGTTCGCATTCGCAGGTCCACAGGCCGGCCCACGGGCACATACATCTCGCTGGCGGTTGTGATGTTGAACTCGGGATACCGGAACTCCCACCACCACTGGTGGCCGATCACTTCGATGACCAGCGGGTCGCCGGGCGGGGGCTCGGCGGTCCGGAAAATGGTCCGCACCGTCGGAATCGCGATGAACACCAGGATGGTGGCAGGAATGATGGTCCAAATCACCTCGAGCAGCGCATTCCCGTGAAACTGCGAGGCCTCCGGGCCCCCGGGCCTCTCTCGGTACTTGAAGATCGCGAAGAGCAAGGCACCCTCGACCAGCACGAAGACCCCGGCTGCCCACCACACCGTGGACCGGAACAGCGTGTCAACGGCCCGGGCAAAGTCGCCTTTTGGGGCCAGCGTGGTCTGTGGGTAGTTCTCCGCGCACCCGGCCAGAACCAGGAGGACGAGACCGAGAAGTGGCGCAAATCGGCGGAGGCGGCGCCGCGCAGCAGGGGGAATGCGCATAAACGCGAGATACCGGGTCGGGATTCTTAGAAGAAAGCCGGATTTCAGGAGCCCGCAGGTTAGCGGGAAGTGACCCTCGTCGTCAAGGAAAAGCTTTAGTCTCGGCAGGATTGGATGGCCGTCCGGTTAGCGCGTTTCGCGCATCAGGGCCTCGATATCCGCTGGCGCGCGCGGAGCGCCGGCCGAGAGCAGCTCGTGTCCACGGGCGGTGACCAGAACGTCGTCCTCGATCCGGATGCCGATTCGTTCCTCGGGAATGTAGATACCCGGCTCGATCGTGAGCACCATCCCCTCGGCAAACGGCGTGCTGTAGTCCCCGACATCGTGGACATCCATCCCGAGCCAGTGGCTGAGCCCATGCACGAAATAGCGATCGCAGGTTCCCGGCTGGCACAGCTCGCCGGAGTGCTCCCGCATGTAGACCCGGGCAATTCGATTGAGATCCTGCGTGGTGACGCCGGGCCGGACCGAATCGATGGCGGCCTGTTGGGTCGCCAAGACCAGGTCGTAGAGCGCCCGCTGACGCTCGGTGAACGTGCCGGTTACCGGAACCGTGCGCGTGACGTCCGCCGTGTAATAGCCGAACTCGGCGCCGATATCCATCACCACCAAGTCTCCCGCCTCACTCTGCCCGCGGCTCTTGTCATAGTGGAGCACGGTGGCATTGGTGCCGGCGCCTATAATGCTGGGAAAGCCCACGCGTTCCGCTCCGGAGCGTCGGAACGTGGCCTCGATCACCGCCTCGATCTCATATTCCCACATTCCCGGCCGGATGACCCGCATCGCGGCGCGCTCCGCTTCGGCGGTGATGTCGATCGCCCGACGCAGGCGTCTCAGCTCATCGGCATCCTTGACCAGCCGCCCCGCCGCAACCAGCGGACGTAAGTCCGATACCACGGGGGGCGTGCGCGACACACTGGGGCCGAACACCAGCTCGCGGAACAGCGGAACATCGCTCTCCCGCTCGCCACGCGAGATGTAGAGCCCACCGCTCCGAGCCGGAGAATTGGGTCGTAGGACCAGGCGTCGGATGTCACGTTCGGCCTCGGTGTTAGCTCGGGTGTCCTCGATCCCGGTCAGCGCTGCGGCCTCGGGCCCGGGACCGAGGGCCGGACCGGTCCAGCGTTCGGCGATCGTATCTCGCGGAGGCAGGTAGAGGATCTCCTGGTCTGGCGCAGAGTCGCGTGCGACGAGAACCAGCCACGAGCCGGCGGTTTCGAGCCCCGTCAGGTAGAAGAAGTCGTTGTCCTGACGGAAGTCGCTGTCCTGAGGATGGGCGCCTTCGGCCTCGAGGCTGCGTTGATCCGCCGACCGGAGAATGGCCACACCAATACCCATCCGGTCGAGCAGCGCCGCGCGTCGCGCCTGCAGGTACTCGACCGGTACCGGCCCGGCGGGCGATCCGGCCTGGGCAAGCCCCGGCGCCGCAGCCACCAGCAGCGCCAGAGGAACCAACAGGAGGCCTCTAACGGATGGGCAGATCGAACGGAATCGCATGATCGACCGAATAGCTGAAGTGCCACCATTCCTTCTCATAATTCTCGAAACCCTCCGCCTCCATCGCGTGAAGCAAGATCTGACGGTGTCGTCGCACATCACCCTCGGCATTAGCCGTATGAGCCGCCTCAGAAAACGTGTCGAACGGGGTCCCCATATCCAGTTCGAGTCCCGTGGACCGCTCGACCAGCGTGAGATCAACAGCAACGCCGAGGTTGTGGCGGCTCTGCCGGGCAATGTACCCCTCGGCGAGCAGGTGCTCCCGACCGGAGGACTCGGCCCACCGGACCATGGCCCGTGTGGCTCGGACCGGGCGGTAGCCATCGAACACCTTGAGCCCGTACGGGCCGCCTCGGAGCCTGGCTTGAACCCGGCTCAGGGCCTCCGCCGCCTCCCGGCGCAGCAGCGCGCGTGGGGCCTCATATCCCGGCAACGGTATGCCGGTGAAGTTGTCGGCGCCCGCATACCGAGCCTCCACCACGATGGTCGTGTCCAGATCCGCGAGGTCCACCAGCAGTGACTCGGCCAGCGTGCCCGAACCAATCGCGGCTCGGCCGAGGGCTGGGGGGGCGGTTGGGGAGGTCTCGGGATCGGGCGCCCGAACCCCGCAGGCCCCACCCACGGCGAACGTGGCAACGCAAAGCCAGCCGATCCCTCCGACACGCCGCATGGTCCTCATTGCGGCGGAGAATACGCTGAACCGGTCGGAATTGCCACGAGCGGTCTCGGTCAATTTGGGCTATCTTATTATCTTGGGCCGAGTTAGAGAGTATCTTGTCGGCCATCGAGGCCCCGGGCCATTATTCCACGGGTCGGGTTGGAACCCCCACAACCTCGAAACCAAGGGTTGCCATGCTCCAGGAGATGCGCGACAAGCTCGGGCGGGAAATCCAAGAGCTGACACGCGAACTGACTATCACGCTCCCCAAGGCGATCGCGCACGCGGTGCAGATGGGCGATCTCAGGGAAAACTCCGAATACAAGGCCGCTCTCGAACGGCAGCAATTCGTCCAGGCCAGGCTCGGTCAGCTGTCACAACGCCTGAGCCAGATGAGCATGATGCAGACGGGGAGAGGTCCGAAGGACCAGGCAGGCCTGGGCTCGACTATCACCGTTGTGGACGTGGACACCGAGGAGGAGGAGGTCTACACCCTCGTGCTGGCCGAGCTCATGGACGTCGACGCCGGTCACATTTCCCTCGCCTCGCCCCTAGGCCAAGCGCTCCGCAACCGCAAAGTCGGTGACGAAGTGGAGCTTCGATTGCCGCATAGCACTCGGCACCTACGCATCACCAAGATCGAGACCCCCTAGGACGGTGCACAATGGATGAGGCCTCAGAGTTCCCGAAGAAACATCTCCTGGTCGTCGGTGACCGCGTGTTGATCACGCCCGAAGAAGGAGACGATCGCTCGAAAGTCGGGCTGTATCTTCCCCCGACCGCGGTCGACTCCCTTCAAGTGCAGAGCGGGCTCGTCGTGGCTACCGGACCCGGTGATCCGATTCCCGATCCAACCGCATTCGAGGAAGAGCCCTGGAAGGTGCGGAAGGTCGAAGGGCGAACTCGTCCACTGCAGGCGAAGATCGGCGATCGGGCGATCTTTTTCCGGAAGGCGGCAGTCGAAATCACGTTCGAAGCCAAGAAATACCTCGTCGTTCCCCATGCCGCGATCCTCGTGCTCCTGCGCGAGGAGTTCCCCGTTTAGCCCTTCACCACTCTCCACGCCATGGCTCGCGCCCCTCTGACCGACAACGCCCGCCTCTATCGGCGCGCCATGTGGTTGGTGACCGTCTTCGGGCTCCTCGCGCTCATGCTGGCAATCGCCGGCGCGCGAGGCCTTCTGCCCGTCGGGCTCGGCATTGCCGGTGGAGCGGTGTTCGGGATCAGCATCCTGTTGGCCGGGGTTCTCGGCATCAAGATGCACCGCCAGGCGCTTGCCGACCGCGAGCTGGCGGCCCGGCGGGCAATGATCGTGATGCTGGCTGCAACACTGGGCAAGCAAGACGACTCGGCGCTCGAGCGAATCAAGACGCAGGGAGGCCCGGCCGGGGAGGCGGCAGCGCTCATTCTCGAGGGGCGCCAGGCTAAAGCGGGCGGACAGGCCCCCTAGTGTGCCATTTCGTCTACATGGCGACGCCCCTCACAGTAAGCGAGGTGCGATCCATGGTGCCGGTGGGACTGCGAGCGGATACGCTCCCGACGACCGACCAACGCCCGTTCAAGGAACGCCACCTCGACGCCTACGTGGTGGTGCGGCTCCTGCGCGGGTCCTGCTCGTGCGATTTGGTGAAGGAGCGGAACCCTGATGGTCGCGCCGATGAGGCGGACCATCGACTCCGGTACCGGAAGATGGGCTGTTCGCGCGACCAAGTGATCCAGGCGCTCGATCGTCACCGCCGCGCGCTCGAGGAGCGCGCCCGTCCAGGGGGGCATTGGACGAAGGGCTTTGCCGATTTCGTGGCCGAGCACGCGCGGAACGCCGGGCCGACCCTCTACTACCGTCGGTTTTCACCGGAGCCCTCGCCCCCGAGCTCGCTGCCGGACACCATAGCACGGATCACGGCCGCCGAGGTGCGGGCGAACCCCGGAACGTGGCTACCGGAGGACTCGCCGGTGTTGGTTGTGGCCTGAGGTCATCCCCCGAAAAACCAGCGAATCACAAATTGGCCGTTGGTCTGGATCACGCTGGCGTCGAATTCGGGCGCCGGGACGGGAACAGGTGGCGGTGTTGGTAGCGGTTCGATCGAGGATTCGACATTCCCTGCCATGAGATATTGGATTTGTATCTCGCCTCCCATGCTGAACCGAGGGGCGAAGAAATATTCACCACCTGCAACGGCGCTCAGGACTTTGTCCGTCCGATTGGCCTTGCGTTTGGTCGGCGGGGACGGCGAGAACGCAGTCAGCTGGCTCTCCGATAAGCGGTTGAAGGCGATACTCGGCCCGACATAGGTTTGGACCTTTTCGGCCAGGGGAAAGAGGTAGTGGAGGGCAACGCCCGCGCTCCATTGGGTGAGATTTTGCTCGAACCGACTGACGGCGTCGTAGACGTCCTCCGAGAAATGCCAGTAGCCAAGAGCCGGCTGGAGCCGGATCCTCGAGGACACCCGAATAGGCACCAGGATCATTCCGGTCCTGCCGTCCGCTTCAAACCCGAAGACCGACGTGACAGCGGTGGGGGCGGCATCGAGCGCAATGCCCAATCCGATGGTTCCCGACCCCCGTTCCTGGGCAGACAGCGGGGTGAGGAGAATCGTACCGAGCACGAGACCGAGCCATTGATTTCGTTGCACGAGCAAGCTCCGCGTGATGGGCAAAACCGAGAGCAATGATAACCACGTCCGGCGAATGACCTAGTCCGCTTCTTCGGGAAGGCCGGATGAGGGGCACCTTGACCCATTCTATCTTCGGTATATATTCGGTATTATTGTACCGAATAAATCCCGAAATCGAGTGGTTTATGTCTTTGCCTATCCCCTCGCCCCCAACGCCTTCCCGCCCCCGCTCTCGCTCTCGCTCCCAGCCGCGATGTCCACCGGCTGTTTCCGATAGCAATCCGCTCACCTTCCACCTAGTCCGGGTCTGCCCGGAGTGCGCCGGCCCTATCGTCCGCAATTCCGGATGTGTCACCTGCGTACAGTGCGGATGGGGAAGGTGTGGGTGACCCCTCAGCTCCCCCTCACCCCGGATTGGGCGGCGGCGGATACGGCGCCGTGGGCCACGCTTGTCGAACGGGAGCGCGGTGCCACGTTCGTGGCGTTGCCGATCCGTTCCGCACTCAATTCCCCCGCGGCAACGGGGATGGGGTTCTGGTCGCTCAATCCCTACATCGGATGCGAATTCGGGTGCACGTATTGCTACGCGCGGCGAGCACATCGGTATGTCGTGGAACGGGCACGTCGCGCCGGGCGCCTCGATGCCCAGGGATTGCTCGAGTTTCGCGGCCCCGAGAGTTGGGAGGCCTTCGAACGAAAGATTCTGATCAAACGCGAGATTGCCGACGTGTTAGCGCGCACGCTCGCTCCGGCCAAGATGGCCGGCCATACATTGGTGATTGGTACCGCTACCGACCCCTATCAACCCGCGGAGCAACGATTCGGGCTTACACGCCGGGTGCTCGAGGTGCTCCTCCGGCATCGGGGGCTTTCGATCGGTCTCATCACCAAGTCGCCTCTCGTCACGCGTGATCTCCACATGTTCCAGCAACTGAGCACCCGGCATGACCTGAGCGTTAGTCTCTCGATTGCCATGCTCGACGCACGGCTGGCCCGAAGGCTCGAGCTTCGCTCTCCGGCACCGCGCGCGCGTCTCCGCGCACTCCAGGTGCTGGCCGCCGGAGGGGTCCACGCGGGGGTGTTCATTGCGCCCATCCTGCCAGGCATCACCGATCGGTGGGCTGGGCTGGCCGCGCTAATGACCGCGGCGAAGGAAGCTGGTGCCCGGTATGTGGTTGGGTCGGCGCTCCGACTCAATTCCGAAACCAGGCATCGCTTCCTTCCATTTTTGATGCGCGAATTTCCTGAATTGGCCGAACGCTACCATCGCTGCTACGACTCAGGAGCTTCCCCGCGTCCTTCCTATGCGGACGCCGTGATGCGGCGCTTCCGGGCCCTCCAGCAGATTCATGGCTTTCCCGTAGCCGACGAGCGGCAGCGGCAACCGCCCCTGGCGGCGGCATCACCGAGAGAACGCCAGGAGATGCTTCTGTAATGGAGTCGGCATGATCCGCTCGATCGTCTTCATCGATCCGCCCGCGTTTTACACGACGGTCGAAGAGCTCGTGGCACCGGCGCTGCGCGGACGGCCCGTGGCAGTGGCGCCGGCCGGTGCCGACCGCGCCGTCCTTCTTGCCGTTTCACCGGAGGCACGAGCGGCAGGGCTTACGCGTGAGACTCCGGTGCATCGCGCCCGCAAGATCTGCCCCGATCTCGTGCTCCTGCCTCCCAACCCTGCACTCTACGCTCGGGCCTCACGGGCGCTCACGCGCATTCTTCGCTTCTATGCGCCGACCATCGAGCCACGCGGCTACGGACATGCGTTCCTCGACCTGACCGGAACGGGACGGCTATTCGGCCCAGCGGTAGACGTCGCCGAGCGCATCCGTCGTGAGGTACGGCAGCGCCTGAGGCTCCCGCTGTCGATCGGGGTCGCCACCAACAAGCTGGTGAGCGAGGCCGCGGCGGCGGTCATTAAGGACGCAGGGCCCGCTCAGCAGGCCGGCGCCGGCCCGCTGCTCGATATTCCACGCGGGCAGGAAGCCGTGTTTCTCGCGCCCCATCCGGTGATCTTGCTGCCAAACGTTCCCTCGAAGATCCGCACACGCCTCGATGAATATCGGCTCGAACTGATTGGTGAGGTCGCCGCTGTCCCCGAGCACCAACTCTGTATCGTCTTCGGCCGACACGGCAGCACCTTGTCCACCAGCGCCCGTGGAATCGATCAGCGGCCGGTGCTTCCTCCGGAAGTGCGGCGGGAGTTTCTGGCCTCCCACAGGTTGACGACCGATACCAATGACCTCGGTGTCATCCATCCGTTGCTCCGTCGATTGAGCGAGCGCATCGGGGGTCGGCTCAGGCATCGCCGGCTCGTCGCACGGCGCCTGAACGTCCAGTGCGTCTACGCCGACCACACCACGGCAGCGCGCACCGTCTCGCTCCGGATCGGAAACCTCGATGTCGAGTTGTGGGATGCCGCTCGTCGCGCATTGACCCAGGCGAACGTCAAGCGGATCGCCATACGGGAAATCCAACTGACGGCATATCATTTCCTGGAGGCCGATGTGCAGCTGGACCTCTGGCATCAGCCACCTCGGGCGCTCTCGGGCGGACGTGCCGTCCTACGGGAAGCCGGGCTCCAGAGCGCCATCGATCGAATCACGGGACGATGGGGGGCCAGGGGCATGCGGGTGGGAGTAGGGAGTAGGGAGTAGGGAGTGGGGGAGGAACGCCGACATTGAGAGGGAGCTTCTGATCCATGGCCCAAACGTATTGCGAGGCTGCGCCCGGCCACCCCTGGCACGGTCCCTACCACGATGACGAGTATGGCTATCCCGTCTCCGACGATGCCGTCCTCTTCGAGCGTTTGGTTTTGGAGATCAACCAGGCCGGCCTTTCGTGGCTCACGATTCTCAAGAAGCGCGAGGCGTTTGGCCGGGCCTATGGCGGTTTCGTCCCCCAAGCCGTCGCGGCATTTAGCGAAGCCGATCGGGCCCGCCTTCTCGCCGATGCCGGAATCATCCGCAATCGCTTGAAAGTGGATGCTGCGATCGAGAATGCGCGCCGGGTCGTCGCGCTACAGCAGGAGTACGGTTCGTTCGCCCAATGGATTGCGGCCCATCATCCCCGACCGTTCGACGAGTGGGTCCGGCTCTTCAAGCGTACGTTCCGGTTTACCGGTGGCGAGATTGTGGGAGAATTCCTCAAGAGCATCGGGTATCTCCCGGGGGCCCACAGCACCACGTGCCCGGTCTACCGCCGCATCGCGCAACTGAGGCCGCCGTGGATGGGCGTGCCGCAGGCGCGGTCCAAGAAGTAGGGGGCGGTCTGGGTCTCGGGCCATGTTCACCCACCTCCACGTCCATACCCATTTCTCCTTCGGCGTGGGCGCCTCGAGTCCCGAGGAGCTCGTCGAGGCCGCCGCGGAGCGCGGATATGCCGCGTTGGCCTGCACGGACACGAACGGGGTCTATGGCGCCGTAGAGTTCCAGCGGGCCGCCGAAGCCGCGGGAATTCGTCCCATTTTGGGTGCCCTGTTATCGGCAAACGGCCAGGAGACGATCGCGCTGGCAACCGATGAGCGCGGGTGGGCGACGCTCTGCCGAGCCATCACGGCCATCCACTGGCACCACGACCTCGTGCTGTCCGCACAGCTCGCCGCCGATCGCCAAGGCCTGCTCCTCGTGTCGCGTGATATCCCCTTCCTCGAACGCGTGCTTCGCTTGAGCGGTCCGGAGGATCTCTATGCCGAACTCCGGCCGGGCAAAGAGCGGCATCGGGTGTTGGCGGCAGCCCACCGCTACAAGCTGCCCGCCGCCGTGACGAATGGCGTGATTGCCGCCCATCCGGAAGGATGGAATCGGCACCGGCTCCTTCGTGCTATCGCACTGAACACCACGCTCTCGGCGCTCTCACCCCGGGAGATCTGGCCCCGCGATGCCTGGCTTCGCCCTGCCACCGACCTCGCCCGGCTATTCCCGGATTGTCCTCGAGCGTTGCGCGTAGGTGACGACATCGCCGAGCGATGCCGGTATCGAATCCCGATCGGCCGGACAGTACCCCCCCGGCTCGCCGACATCGGGAACGCGCTCGAGCGCCTTCGCGCCTTGACCTACGAGGGCGCCGCCCAACGCTACGGCACCATCGCCCCGATTACGCGCACGCGGATCGAGCACGAGCTCCAGATCATCGGCGCCAAGGGGTTCGCCGATTACTTCCTCGTGGTGCGAGACATCGTGCTGCATGGCCCGACCCACTGCGGGCGCGGCTCCGTTGCCAATTCCATCGTGAGTTACTGTCTCGGCATCACCCATGTCGAGCCGCTGAGCGCCGGACTCCTGTTCGAGCGGTTCCTCAACCCCGAGCGGACCGATCCACCCGACATCGACCTCGACTTTCCCTGGGATGAACGCGATCGCGTCTTGGCGTACGTGTGCCGGCGCTACCCGCACCCACAGGCGGCGATGGTGTCCAATCACAACTGCCTGCGCCGCCGCGGCGCGCTTCGCGAGGTGGCAAAAGTGTACGGCCGACCAGCGGGAGAAATCCGTGAGGTGACCCGCCGCATCCCGTGGTACGGCGCAGCTGAGTCCCTCCCCGATCTGGTTGCCACGCACCCCAACTTTCAGCGCCTCGATCTCCCGCAGGTCTGGCATGAGCTCGCCCGCATCGCGGAACCGCTCGTGGGAATTCCCCGCCACCTGTCGCTTCATCCTGGTGGCGTTGTCATCGCGCCGGTCACGCTCACCGACTTCGTCCCTACCGAGCCGGCCAAGAAGACCCTCGACGGAGCCCCGGACGTAGCGCTTCCCGTGATCCAATTTGAGAAAGACGGCGCGGAAGACGCCGGTCTCGTCAAGATCGACCTGCTCGGCAACCGTTCGCTGGCCGTCATCCGGGATGCCATTGCCGCTGTGCGTCACAACACCGGCCGCGCGATCGACTACACCACGTCGGATCCGGCGGATGACGAGGCTACCAAGTCGCTGTTCCGCACCGGCCAGACCATGGGGGTCTTCTACACCGAATCGCCGGCCTCACGACAACTCTGCGCCAAGAGCCGCGCCGACACCTTCGACCTCCTCGTGCTGAACACCAGCATTATTCGACCGGCCTCGAATCAGTATATCCGGACATACCTCGAGCGATTACACGGTGCGCCGTATACACCGCTTCATCCGGTCTTGCGCGATACCCTGAGCGAGACATTCGGCATCATGGTGTATCAGGAGGACGTGGTGAACGTGTGCGCCGCCTACGCCGGCATGCCGTTGGCGACGGCGGACGGACTGCGCAAGGCGTTGTCGAAGAAGCGGCCAGCCAAGCGGTTGGCCGCGTACGCAGAGGAGTTCTTGTGCGGCGCCGACGCGCGTGGGCATGACTCGGATACGACCAAGCAGGTGTGGGCGATGGTCCTCTCCTTCGCCGGTTACAGCTTCTGCAAGGGTCATTCGTGTTCCTATATCCAGGTCGCGCAGCACGCATGCTACCTGCGCGCGCACTATCCCGCGGAATTTATGGCCGCGGTCTTGGCGAATGGCGGGGGGTTCTATCATCCGTTTGCGTATGTCGCCGAAGCAATGCGGATGGGTATTCGGGTGCTTCCTCCCGACGTGAATGCAAGTGAGTTCCGCACGACCGGGCGGGGCCGGGAATTACGAATCGGCCTTCAGTACATCAAGGGACTCTCGACTCGCGGCGCCGAGCGCCTGCTCGCGGCTCGCACGACGCCCTATCGAAACCTGGCGGATCTGGCCCAACGCGCCGGCTTGACGCCGGATGATTTGCGCATTCTCGTCAAGGTCGGCGCCCTAGATGCCATCGCGGGGGCAAAAACCCAACCCATGCTTCTGTGGGAGATCGACGCCGCCCGCATCCGCGGGGAGCCCCGGGAACCCACGCTCGCGGTCGAGGCGGGTCCCACCGTGCCTCCCCTCAAGCCGTATTCCACCGAGCATCGCCGCCGCGAGCACTATCAGGCTCTCGGATTTCTCACCGATCACCATCCCATGGACCTCCACGCCGACACCCTCCGTCGCTTTCGGCTCTGCCGAAGCACCATGTTGCACAACCATGTCGGACAGCGGGTCTTAGCCGCCGGCATGCTGACAACGGCAAAGCCCGTTCATACGATTCATGACGAACCCATGCAGTTCGCGACGTTCGACGACGGGATGGGCCTCATCGAAACGGTGTTGTTTCCTCGGGTATACCACGAGCGCGGACACCTGCTCTTCGATCAGGGGCCCTTCATTTTTCGCGGGTTGGTAGAGGAACAATTCGGGGTGACCACGCTTACGATCACCCACTTGGATCGTCTCGAGCGCATGGTGGCCAAGCTGGGCTCCGTACGCTCCGACCCCCAACGCACAGCGAGTGGCCACAATCAGGGCCACTCGCTGTGAGAGACGACCGACAGAAGGATGCTAGCCCTTCAGCACAAACGTCACCTTCATGTTCACTCGCCACTCCGCAACCTTGCCGCTCTTGACGATGACGGTCTGTTCATTGACCCAGGCGCCCTGGATGTTCTCCAGGGTCTTGGACGCACGAGCAATTCCAGTTGTGATGGCGTCCTCGAAGCTCTTGGTGGAGCTCGACGTGATTTCGGAAACTTTGGCAACAGACATGCGATCCTCCCACATTCGAATGAGTGTCATGAAGCGGTGACCGTGCTCCCGGTGCCGGTGACAGAGGGGCGGGGCCCCGCCGGTGTTCCAGGGGACAGAGGTACACTACGCGGACCAGTGGTTTTCAGCAACCGTGCGGTGGACCGACTATGTTGGGACGACGCGAGCCGCGCGGAAGGCTAGCCACATCCGCGCCCCACACGAGGGTTCAGCGTGACCTCCTTGTTCGATCCACCCGGCCCGTTCGATACCGATGAGTTGGGACGTCTCCGGGAGCGTCTCCCCCAACATATCCACTTTGGGACATCCACCTGGACCTATCCTGGCTGGGCTGGGCTGGTGTATCACCGCTCATACCCCAAGAGCGGCGCGGGTGCCCGAATGCTCGAGGAGTACGCCAGGTTCCCGCTGTTCACGACAGTGGGTATCGATTCGAGCTTCTATGCGCCATTGAGCGATGCCACATTGGATCGCTACGCGCGCGCGCTTCCACCCGGATTCCGCTGCGTCTGCAAGGTGTGGGATCAAATCACCGTCCACACCGTGAGCAAGCTCCGCGATCCCGCCCGGGGTGGTCAGTCAAATCCGGACTACCTGGACGCGGATCTGTTCGAGGAAGCGGTGCTCGAGCCGCATCGTCAACACTTTGCCGACCACACTGGGCCGTTTGTGTTCGAGTTTCAGGCGATCCCCGGCTCGGCCAACGTCGTACCCCTGGCATTCGTCGACCGGATCGATCGGTTTCTCGGTGCGCTGCCGCGCGACGCCAACTATGCCGTGGAAGTCCGGAATCCCGAATTTCTCATCCCGGCCTACTTCGCCGTTCTACGTGAGCATGGCGTGGCCCACGTCTTCAATTCCTGGACCCGCATGCCCCCGATCGGCGACCAATTGGACCTCCCGGGTGCGATCGGGGCGCCGTTCATCGTGGCCCGGGCCCTGCTCCGTCCCGGCCGGAGCTATCAAGAGGCCGTTGACCTGTTCGCACCGTACGACCGCATTCGGGAACCGAGCCCCGAGCTGCGCACGGACCTCGTCCGGCTCATCGAGACCGCGGTCGAAACCCGCATACCAGCCTACTTGTTGGTGAACAACCGCGCCGAGGGGAGTGCGCCTCTCACCATCGAGGCGGTGGCGCGGATGGCGGCGGATCGGTTAGGCTAGCGCGGCGGCCAGGTCGACCCCAGCCGCGGCGCACACGCGGGCAATCGTCTCGCCGATCTTGTTGTTCGGGGTCGAGGCTCCGGCGGTAATGCCTATGGTCCGGGCATTCCCGATCCAGTCTTCTTGTTCCACCAGTTCCTTCGTATCGACCATCTGGTGGCGGATGCGGCCCGTGGGCTCGACACCCGTGGCGTCCTCGATGTGGTAGGTCACGACCCCTCGGCGTGCCGCGAGTGTCGCAAGGTGGCAGGTGTTACTGGAGTTGAAGCCTCCCACCACGATCATCCGGTCGATCGGCTCCGCCAGGAGATCGAGCATCGCATCCTGACGCTCCTGCGTGGCGGAGCAAATGGTGTCGAAGGTACGGAAGTGATCCTCGAGGTGCGCTTCGCCGTACCGCCGCGCGACACTCAGCTTGATTTCCTCGGCGATCGCCAACGACTCGCCCGAGAGCATTGTGGTTTGATTCGCCAATCCGACCTTGACCAGGTCCCGGGCAAAATCGAAACCGGGTGATACCGCGCCAGCGAAGCGCTCAATGAGCGTCTCGGCATTGTCGCCCGACTCAATGAAGTTACAGACAAGCCGAGTCTCGGCCATATCCAACACGACGAGATAGCGCCCGCCGGGATACTTGGAGACCTGGCTCGCCGTAGCCTTGGTCTCTTCATGGTAGTGTTTGCCATGAATGATGGCCGTGAAACCATCCTTGGCGTATCGCTCGACCCGCTTCCAGACGTTCAAGACCGATCCGCACGTCGTGTCCACCATAACGCACCCGATCGCGCCGAGTCGGTCGAAGTCGTTCTTGGTCACCCCGAACGCCGGTAGAATCACCACGTCGTCAGCACTCAAGCCCGAGAAATCGAAGTCTCCCTTCGTCCCATCGGCACGATGAAGGAAGGTGATACCCATTTCTTCCATCTTCCGATTGACGTGCGGATTGTGGATGATCTCGCCCACGAGCCGGATCTGCCGATCCGGAAACTTGCGTCGGGTTTCATACGCGTACTCAACCGCACGATCGACACCGTAACAGAAGCCAAACTCGCGTGCCAATCGGAACGTGAGCGGACCAACGGTCAGAGTGTAGTCGTTGGCCTTGATAGCCTCCACGACATGACTGTGATAGTCCTTCTCCAGCGAGCCTTTGATCTCTTGCCGGAGGCCGAAACCTTTCCGGAAATACGTCGATTCCATCATGACCCTAATCTACACTGGTGTCCGAGACCTGTCTGCGGACCATCGCCGCACAGCCAGCCTCGCCGGGCATGACAGACACGTGCCGGAAGGTGCCGGCCACGGCAAGCGTTTCTGGTCGCATGACGGATACGACTCGAGCGTCGAAGTGCCCACGCATGGTTCCGTCGCTTTCCTCCGCCACGCTCACCGAACCGCTCCGACTCTGGAAAGCATAGACAGCGTTCTCCCCGAACCACCGAAGTGCAACAGCCGCCCCCGAACCCAGCGAATCGGTCGGATCATGCACTGGGTACTCTCCCGCTCGAATCGAGTCTTCCGGGTACACCACCACTCCAACACCGGTGTCGCCGAGAAGTCCGGTAACCTCGAGCCAGTGGCCCTCCCGACACCAGCGCGCTGTGGCCGGCGCCCGAATCTGTGCGGTGTCGGCTCCAACCCACTCGATCTCCATCACACCACCAGACGGCCCTCTGGGACCGCATGCCACGAGCAGCGCCACGCCGAGAGCCGCTGACGGCAGCCGATTCACGCTCGGCCCCCCGGCACATTCAGGTACGCCCGGGCAGCGCTCTTCGACAGCGTATACGGCTCGAGCGTGGCCACGAGGTCTGGAGGTAGGGGTTTCGACTTGAGCGCCTTCCGATCGGTGGCCACTAAGACCAGATGCCCGTCCGCAGCCAGGCACTGCTGGCCGAGGTGAATGACATCGACGTTTAGCGTGATTGACTTGGTTCCGATGCGGCCGAAGTACGCTGCGACGCGCAAACGGTCGTCGAGCCGGGCCGGATAATGGAATTCGGAATGGACCTGCACTCGAGGGAGATAGAGATCGTATTTGTCGAAGACGATGCTGTAGGGCAGTCCCACCGAGCGGAACAGCTCGGTCTCGGCCAACTCGAAAAATCGGACGTAGGAGCCATAGAAGATGATCCCGGCCGCATCGACCTCGGACCATCGCACGTATTCATCAATGACAAAGGGCTTGGCCGTCATGTGCTCTCCCTTCGAGAGCCGGGAAGGTAGGCCGCTCGCAGGTAAGGCGGTAGGCCGGTCCCACGTCTACCGAGGGGCGCCAAATACGAGGTCGATTCTGAGCCCGCTCCCACCCGGGCTGAGCGGCACGCTCAAATCCAGTCGGGCCAATCCTCGGAGTGCCGAGACTCCGATCCCGCCTCCGACCAATACGCGCTGACCGAAGAGTCCATCGAGTTCGCCTACCTGCCCGGCATCGATGAAAAGCACCGGACGAACCCAATTCCGGTTGAGGGCCCAGTCAACCTGGGTCGCCCACATGGCCTGGCCGCGCGCGGTGCCATAGTCGAACCCACGTACACTCTGCAGCCCTCCGAGCCGGAACTGATGTTGTGGCAGCGTTGGGCGGCTGGCAACACCGGCGCGAGCCTGGAGTGTGAGACCGCCCGCGAGTGCGAAGGGCTGCCGCCAGTGCCCAACGAGGCGGCCGGCTACCTCTCCCTCACCCGTCATGCCGTCGACCTGCAGACGCCAACTGGCCGGCCCGCTTAGCCCCTCGAATCCGAGGGACAGTATGCCATAAAGGCCATCGCGAATCGTTGGGTTGGCCGGAAAATTACCGGGCCCCCCGAGCACATCATTGAGCCCCGATGTGGCACCCCCGCGCACGCTTGATTGGTCCTCGACACGGCCGGTGAGCGTGAGCTCCCATCCGCTCGGAAGCGAGGTCTCATACCGTACCGAGCCCCCATGAGCAAGGTAGTAGTCAGCGTTGTCGTGTGCGGTGAAGAGCGCGTTGAGCGAATTGCCCGCCGTCTTCACCCGGAAGAACGGGTCGATCTCTCGGAGATCTCGATATGCGCTGAGGGTCACTCGTCCACCGGGACCATCTCGAATCAAAACAAGCCGGGCGAGTGCTCGGGCATCGCTCAGCCCAAAGCGCGCGGTGCCGTGGAGAGAGGTGAAGGTGGTTCCGGGTACCCGCCAGCGATAGCCGACACCGGCGGATAGTCCCTGGACCCGATTGAAACGCAGAATGTCGGCGAAGCGTTCGTACGCGATACCGGCGCGAGGCCTGCCGGTCATGTCACTGGAGAGACCTTCAGTCAGTCGCTCCAGCTCCGCCCGCACCCCGAGGATTCGCTCCTCGTCCTGGGCGGAACGGTTCAGGTCGAGTGGCTCAAGCCATCCGGCATAGGCCTCGAGTGAGTCACTGGGAGGGTAGTGAATCTGGAACCGCCCCCCGCCCCATGTGCCGGCATAATCTCGCGACGACCGAACACCTCGTTCAGCCGATCGGCCTCGGCGGTCTCTTGCACCGCTCCGCCACTCTCCTCGGCTCTCCTCCCACCCATCCGGCACTTCGCCCCCAGCCGAGTCTGGCATCGCAACGGTGAAGCGAATCGGCTCTCCCGTATTGATGGCATAATCATCGAACGTGGTGGTGGCCTCGAACGGTACCACTATGTCGGTGATGAGCGGTACCTGAATCGTTCCTGAAACGACTTGGCGGTAGGGCATCCAGTACCGACCGTCTTGCTGACCGTACTCGAGATCGGCATCCACCCGGAGAATCCGGTTGATCAGAGCGTTCTCGCGACGGGCGGCTGCGGAGTCTCTCGTGGTCAGCTTGTCCGGAACCGACCACAGGCCAGTCCCTACGAACCGGAAGGTGAAACGCACAACCTGGGCGGTCGCGGCATCCACCCAGATTGCCCCGGCCACCAGGGCTAACCCCTCTCGTTGTGGCAGCACCTCGAGCTTGGAGACCCGGAGCACTCCCTCGGGGGTCGTGATCACCAGGCTATCGACCAGCGCGTAGCGATACCACTCGGGACCGTCGCGGGCGAAGGGATGCAGCGCCGCCCGCTCGGGTACCTCGTTCGCGAAGAAGGAAACCGAGTCACCCAATCCTCTCGGCACAAACCACGGTTTGTCAAAGAGGGACTGGATTTCCCATTGCTCCGATCGGGCCTGAGCCCGTCGTCCGACTATATCGACCTTAATGTCGTTGGGACGGCGCCAGCGAATGAGCGCTTCCTGTTCTTCGGCACTTGCGATCGGGATACGGGCCCAGCGCCGCTTCCCGAACGAGAACGACAGGCGATACCGCAGGCGGGCGTGGTAATCGGTGACGGCCGAGTCTTGACTGTGGTGCCGGGCGATCGCTCGGCGCACCAGTGACTCGGTCGTTCGATCGGCAAATGTTGCCGTGGAATCAGACTGTGGGGCTTGGGCTGAGAGAGAGGCGAGGACTACTAGGCCGAGGAGGCCCATCGGCTGCGACCGTCGCGATGGATGCCGTACGCCTTGAGGCGGCGCCAGAGCGTCGTGCGGCTGATACCGAGGTAGCGGGCTGTTTCGGCAAGCTTCCAATTGTGGATGTCGAGCGACTTGACGATGGCTTCGCGCTCGCGATCGGCCAGGGTGCTCGGGCCGGAGCCACCTGGGATGAACATGGCCTCGCCCACGACCAGCGATCCCGCTTTCAATGATCGGACCCGCCCTCCCATGGCCGCCAACTTGGGCTGGAGCGAGGTGGCGTTCTCGAGTTCGATCGGGGTATCGAGCGCCTCTCGCGCGGGCATGTTCGCGTAGAGGATTCTCCCGTTGGGGTCGAACACCACAACACCCTCGGCGAAGCCGTCGAGGAGGGCCTTCGCCAGAGGGGAGAAGACGGAAGGCAGAGCGCTGGGACTCGGATTCTCTGTCATGGTCATACGATCGATACGGGAATATACGGGACCAAGTTTCAAGACGCGACGTACGGCTCGGGACATCCAGCGTCCGCCTTTTACTGAGAGACGAACCGCGGGGCGGCGAATAGACACAACGGGCAAAGAGGTAGGCCGCCCCCCCTTGATTTCCGTAGCCTGGCAACGCATGGTATTGACTGACCAGTCAGCCAAACCCGTGACGAGTGGTGCCATGCAACCCATGATTCGACAACGCATTACCGATGCGGCCACCCGGGTCTTGATCCGCGATGGCCTGGATCGCTGGACCGTCGAGGCCGTGGCGACGGAGGCGGGCTGCGCGAAGGGCCTGGTTCATTACCACCACGGAACAAAGGCCAAGTTACTCGCCGAGGTGGCGCAGCAGATGTCCCGAAGCCGTATGGACCAACGGCGCAGCGCCCTCACGCACTCCGGAGCTTCGAGCCTCGACGCCTTGTGGGCGATGCTCGAGGGCAACGTCTCCTCCGGCAAGACGGCCGCGTGGCTTTCACTTCTGGGGTACCGGGGTGGGGCCACCGAGCGGTTAGGCCCGAGTGATGACGAACTCGGTGAGTTCGCGGAGCGGGCTGCCCGAGCTTTGGCCCTCCCTGCCCTGCCACTGGCCAAAGGTCGGGCCCTTCACGCGGCCCTCGATGGGTTCGAAATCGCCCTGGCCACTCAGTCGGACACCGAGGCGGTCCATGAGGCCTATCACACGCTCTGGCTCGTGATGATCTCTGTCTAACGACTGCGCCGCGCCCGCCGCGGGGTCTTTGCCTTCCGCCGGTGAGACGTGGCTCCGCGGGATTCCCGCGAAAGCTCGCGGAGTTTGGTACGCAATTCCGGAAGGCTCTGCGCTCGGACCGCCGGCTGCTGGCCCCTGACGACGGTGAACCAAATGGGGCGGCCAACATCAGGCAGGTCTGACTCTTGGAGACGCCTGGCCTGTCCCTCGCGGAGCTGAAGACGGGCGATCCCCACGCCGCCCTCCACGTCGTAGCCGATGGGCACGGCATCGCCGCGCACCCGCACCTTCGACGGCAGGGCATTCAACCGTCGCCGCACACCGCGCTCCACCAACGATTCCCCATCGAGGTTGACGGGAGTCGCGAGAAACGACCGCCATCCCGTGACATGATCGAGCTGCGTCCGGACCAGCTGGCGGACGGCGTGGGGCGCGATGTGGTCGAGGTCGCCACCGGAGCGCCGATAGAGCTCTCCGAGGTCGCGCGCCGCGTCGCGCACCGTCCTCTGGCTGGGATGGGAGGTTCCTCCCGCGAGCAATGCCTCCGTCAGCGCGTCCCGGGCCGGCCCCAGAAGCTCGTTCGGGACCGGGTCGGGCAGCGCGGAGACCTCCGTGTCCAACGCGAATCCGAAGTACTCGAGGCGGCGTTCCGCCGTGAGCTGCGGCCGCTTGCGCGGGCCTGTCACGCTCACGATCGGCGGGCCCAGCACGGCGTGGCGGCGAATCAGCTCGTAGGGTAGCGTGGTGCCTTCGATAGCGGCACGGGGCCTGCCGAACCGGTCGGCGAAGTAGCGTAGGGTCCCGGCAACGGCCCCCCAGCTGCCGGCCATCGATGCTCGTGCCACCCTGGCTTCTTGGCCATCAATGGTCTGTTCATCAATCACCAGATCGAACGGACACACGCGGGCCACCAACTCCATGAACTGACGCTTCAATGCTTTCGAGACGACCGGAAGTTGCTTGGGCAGTGGGAGCTCAAGCGAACGATAGACGGACGCCATGCCCATCGCGGCATCCTCAATCGCCTTGACCAGAATCCCGCGCTCCAGGGCCCACTCGTCCAGGCCGTCATCGAACACGTGTCGTGGCAGGCCATAGACCGCGCCGATGGTTCCGAACTGATTCACCGCCTGGGCGTACAGGTTATACGTTGTGAGGTGGTCGCTCCCATTGACGAGGAGGCCGTGGAGATCTCGCTCGTCTCTGGTCATGCGATGGAGTGAGTCGATGTTTGCGATGACGGCTACGATGGGAATGAGGGGGGTGTCGGCATGCACCAACAATTCCCCCAACGGCCGCTCGACCGGCAGTGCCTCGACCTCGCGACCATAGGTGGTCAGCCGACCATTCGACACCAATCCACGCGCCGTCAGCAAATCGATACCCTTGCGATACGCCGCGCGATCGAGCGGTACCGGAAGGTCGAGTTCGCCGGCATCCACCCCGAGTGAGGCACAGGTCATGGCGACACGCTCGGTGTCGCCGGCCAGTTGAAATTCGGGCGGCCCGGGACGCAGTTCGTCGAACACGAGATCCCGATCGCTGAGGATCGTCACCTCGCCGGAAGGCACCCGCCCGTGAACTCGTCCCGCCATCTGAAGGATCTCGTTGGCGCCGAGGTAGAGCCGATGCAGCACCTTCCGGCCACCATCGACTACCATGGCGTATCGGGCATCGTAAATCACCACCGTATTCAGCCCGGGTAGATTGAGCGCGGACTGACCCGCGGCGGTCATGGCGAGCAGCCACGGGTGTTCAACGGCACCCTCGAGAAAGGGCCGGATGACGCGAATCGGCTCACCGCCGTGATAGAACGCGGTGGCCAGCCGCCGCCACTCGGCACCGAGCCGAGCCGCCAATTGTTCCACTTCGGCCCGGGTCGGCACGAACACGGCAACGCCACGCCGTTCCTTTATCAGTCGCCGGAGGTATCTCGCGTCCAGAAATTCCTCGACACGCCGGGGGACGACAGACACGTCGGCTCGCAGGTTGGGATCGAACGCGGACGTGGTGAGGACGTTCGTCGAATCGAGATACTCGGCGTAGAACGTGGGATCTACAGTCGCACTCAGCCAGATGAACCGACATCCCGCCCGCTTCCCCAACGCGAGACACAGTTCTAGTTCAGCGGAAGTTTGGTGGATTTCATCGACCACGAGCGTGTCGCGGGCGCTGATGAGAGTGTCCTCGAACCAGCGGCGTGCAATGCCGGTGGTCACGATGATGACGTTCCAGTTCGGGGTCTCGGGAGTCGCCTCGCGTTCGCGGTTGACGACTCCTACGGCTAGTGGCTCTTGAAGAATTTCCCCGGCAATCGGACGGATACCGAGGGTCTTGCCGGTACCCGTGCCCGCGACGATGCCGAAACCCGTCCCGGATCTGGCCCAGGCACGGATCTCCGGACCATGCTCACGCTCGAGCAGGGTGGATACATGCGTCGCGAGCGCGAGCTCGATCGTTTCACAGGCTGCCCGGGTCGGCGCGATCACGATGACGCGCCCACGCGGGTGACGTGCTCGGCGGTAGGCCTCCGGATCCGGAGGAAGAAGATGATCGCGTCCCGGGTGCATCGGTGGAAGAAAAGGCTGGTGGCGGAACGAAGGGAAGGGCCCAAACGACAGCGATCCCCACTCACGTGGGGATCGCTGTCCTGCATCTATACCCTCAGGCGCCGTGTGGCGCTCGTTTCAGTACGCCGGCCTTAGTCGTCGTAGTCCCAATACTCACGCGCCCCCACCTCCCGGACTCGCCGATTCCGATCATCGCTTCTCAGTCGGTCCGGTGCATCGTGATAGAATCGTCCGCCGCGTTCCCACACGACCACGCGCCGAAATGCCAAACCACGACGATTCAGGCGGTCGAAGGCGGCTCGATCATAGAATCGACCTGCATAGACATAGAGCGTGACCGGTCGATACCCATGTCGCTTCCACCAGCCGCGGGCTTGGCCGCGGGGCGCGTGCAGTCGCGCCACCCGAATGGCTCGAACGGGATAGCGATGCCCGACAAATCGCCGGTCGACATCATAGCGATAGCCATGAGGACGATCTCCAATGATTACATGTCCGCGAACCGGTCCGGAGCGGAGGACAACGTCCGCCGTCACGCGTTGCCCCGCTGCCGTTGCCGGGGCCGCAACGAAGAGCGCAACCAGCGCGCCCATTGGTATCAGATGTCTCATTGGTGCCTCCAACCTCGTTAGGTCCTGACGAATGGAGGTGCCAGGGACGTGCCATTTCCATAAGTGATTGATAAAAAAGGAGATACAGTATATCGACTGGCACCGGAGTGTCCTCTTTCACGGACATTCCTCTGCGCCTGGCGACACGAGACCGCCGGCAGGACCAGGGATGGGTCACCCTGCGCGGTCAACCGCAGGGGCGGCCCGCGGACTCGACGGGGCTCAGCCGACGGCCTACCTTTCCGCTCCGCCTCTCCCCCAGGCGGCACAACCGGCTCGTTGTCGGTACTGGATTCACCTCCATCGAATCGGCGAGGCTTCGACGTGAGCGCAGCGTACCGAGTTCGGGTGAGCAAGGACTACCTCACGTTTGCCTCTGCCCACTTCATCACATTCCAAGGGCATCGTTGTGAGACGCTGCATGGACACAACTACCGGGTCGCGGCCACCGTCGAAGGGGCGCTCGACCCGGAGTGTCAGTTCGTCGTCGACTTTGGTGTGCTCAAGGCTGTGTTGCGGCGCCTGGTGGAGGATATCGACCACAAGGTCTTGCTTCCAACCAAGAACCCCAAGGTGGGGTTACGCGAGGAGCAGGACCGCCTTTTCGTGGATTATCTGGGCACATCGACGTACGTCTTTCCGGTCAGGGATTGCGCCTTGCTTCCCATTGCGAACACGACGGCAGAAGAACTTGCAGCGCACTTTGCCGCAGAAGTGCGCGAGCACCTGCTTCGTGACGGCTATACCAGCCTCACCGCCCTGGAGATCGAAGTGGAGGAGAGTTTCGGCCAGTCCGCGACCTACCGGGCACCGCTTCCCTAGGCGGGTCGCGCCGCTCGGGGTGCCGCCACAGATGTTTCGATGACTCACGCCGCTCCGGCATTGGCCCTGGAACTCAGTTCCCCACTCGCGCCGACGGATGCGTGTGCGCGCTTTCTCGACCTTCCGCACGTCCTCCTGCTCGACAGCGCAGCCGTGAGCTCTCAACGGGGGCAGTTCTCGTTCTTGGCTGCCGATCCTGCCTTCGTGGTTCGAAGCAAGGGCCCGATCACCTCGGTTCGCGCTCGGGGATCGACCGTTTGGCACGCAGCCCCGGGCGGAGCGCTCGAGACGGTGGAGCGGCTCCTGGAGACCTTCGCCACCGACCGGCTGGCCGGTCTTCCGCCCTTTCAAGGCGGGGCCGCCGGATACATCGGATACGAGTACGGCGGCCGGCTCGAGCGGTTGCCCGCTCCGTCGATTGATACACTCACCCTGCCGGACGTGGTGCTCGGCGTCTACGACTGGGTGGTGGCGTGGGATCATGCAACCGGTCACGCCTGGATCGTCTCGACGGGAATACCCGAGCGAGGTTGGCGGGCTGAGAGGCTGGCTCGCGATCGCCTGCAGATGGTAACGGACCGGCTCGCTGGGCCGGCCCAGGCTCCCACGCCAGTACCCCGCGTGCGCCCCAGACCAGCAATCGACAGCGTTCCGGTTCGTGATGTCCCTGGCGCCGACGCTATCGGTCTCCGGTCGACATTCAGCCGCGAGGGATACGTCCAGGCAGTGCGGCGTGTCCGCGAGTACATCCTGGCGGGGGACATCTTTCAGGCCAATCTCTCTCAACGGTTCGATGCTCGGCAGGCCGGGTCCCCGTTCCTGGCCTATCGCCGATTGCGCCACCGCACCCCGGCGGCATTTGCAGCCTATCTCGTCACCGACGATGCTATCGTCCTGTCCGCGTCCCCCGAGCGCTTTTTGCGACTGGACCATCGCGGCCATGTCGAATCATCCCCGATCAAGGGTACCCGGCCCCGCGGGGATTCTCCGGAGGGCGACACCGCCCTTGCGGCGGAACTCCTGTCGAGCGAGAAGGACCGCGCCGAGAATGTCATGATCGCCGATCTCCTGCGGAACGACCTGTCACGGGTGTGCCGCCCGGGGTCGGTCAGGGCCAGCACCATGCTCGAGCTCGAGACACACCCGACGGTCCACCACCTGGTATCCACCATCGTCGGCGAGCTTTTGCCGGACTCGAACAGGTTCGATCTCCTCCGCGCCACGTTTCCGGGAGGGTCGATCACCGGCGCTCCCAAGGTGCGGGCCATGGAAATCATCGCAGAGCTCGAGCCGACGGTTCGCGGCGTGTACTGCGGATCCATCGGGTATTTGAGCGTGACCGGCGAGATGGATCTCAGCATTGCCATCCGTACCGGCGTGCGGGTTGGGCAGCAGTTTTACTTCCAAGCCGGAGGCGGCATCGTGGCGGACTCCGATGCCGAATCGGAATACCAGGAGACCCTGGACAAGGCGCGGGCCTTGATCGACGCCTGCCACGGGGCACCACAACCGGTCGAGATCGACCGATGATTCTCCTCATCGACAACTACGATTCGTTCGTGTACAACCTTGCTCGGTACGTGCGCGAACTTGGCCAAACCACGGAAGTGCGCCGACACGATGCCGTTACGTGCGACGAGATCTACGCGCTGGCGCCGACGCACATCATCATCTCGCCCGGCCCGCGTACGCCAACCGAGGCGGGCGTCTCCACTGACGTCGTTCGCCACCTCGGGATGGATACCCCGATTCTCGGCGTGTGTCTCGGTCACCAGTGTATCGGGGCCGCGTATGGTGCCCGGGTCGTGAGGGCTAAGCATCCGATGCACGGCAAGACATCCCGCATCTCTCACGACGGGACGGGGATCTTCACCACAATCCCCAATCCCTTCCTTGCCACGCGGTATCACTCGCTCGTGCTCGAGCCGGCGACCCTGCCGCCGGATCTGCAGGTGATCGCCACCGCCGACGACGGCGACATCATGGCAGTGCGCCACCGCCTGCATCCCGTTGTCGGCGTTCAATTTCATCCGGAATCGGTATTGACCGAGTGCGGCTATCGGCTGCTTGCCAACTTTCTCGACCTGGCTCCGGAAGCGCCCGTCCCCCCGACGGCAGACGGACTCCGAGCCGGGTATTCTGGTGCGGGTGTGGAGGAGGGTGCGGCGGACTAGTCGCCGAGACTGATCTCGAGGTCGCGGGCGGTAGACAGGGTGTCATTGTCCAGCGGCACTCGCTTGGTTCGTCCCTCGACTTCATCGAGCGGAACCCGGACAATGGATTGGGCTGCCAAGCCCACCATGCATCCGAACTCGCCATCGGCAACCGCACGTACGGCCGCGGTGCCGAACCGGAGCGCCAGCAACCGGTCAAAGGTCGTGGGGGTGCCGCCGCGCTGCAGATGTCCGAGCACAAGGCAGCGGGTTTCCTTTCCCGTGCGCTCGGCGATCGCGTCAGCGACCTGATTCCCAATGCCGCCCAGCCGCTCCGCGCCACCCGCCTTACGACGCTCGATCAGGACCGGTATTCCGCCCTTCGGGACCGCGCCCTCGGCCACGACCACCATACTGAAACGCCGCCCGCGCGACTCCCGGAGCCGGATCTTGTCGCACACCTTCTCGATATCGAACGGGATTTCAGGAATCAAAATGACGTCGGCCGTCGCCGATATTCCGCTGTGCAGGGCGATCCACCCGGCGTGGCGGCCCATCAGTTCGATGACCATGACACGATCGTGACTCTCGGCTGTGGAGTGGAGCTTGTCGATGGCTTCCGTGGCGGTGCTCACCGCCGAGTCGAACCCAAACGTCTGCTCCGTGCCGTGCACGTCGTTGTCGATCGTCTTGGGAACTCCGACGACCGGGAGGCCCTTCCGCCAGAGACGGTGTGCGATGTGGAGGCTGCCCTCTCCACCGATCGCGACCAAGCCGTCGAGCCCCCGATCCCGAAATGCCGCGATTACGTCGTCCGCGCGATCAATTTCATGCCCGGTGCCCGTGGCAATGTCTTCCGCAACCCACCGGAACGGATCCCCGCGATTGGTAGTGCCGAGGATGGTGCCGCCCAGATGAGTGATGCCGCGCACCTCCTCGCGGCCCAGCGGGATGACGCCTTCCCCCGACAGGAGGCCCCGATACCCTCGTCGAATGCCAAATGTCTCCCAGCCGCGCGAGAGCGCGGACAGAACCACCGCCCGGATCACTGCGTTCAGGCCTGGAGCGTCGCCACCGCCGGTGTTCACCGCTATGCGCACGGGTCACGCCTCTGTTTGATCAGGGACAACACCTCGCCGGGCTCGGCATGGCGGCCCAACGACTGCTTGGAGAACACAAGTTCTCCATCCACCACGACCTCGAACCGTCCCCCGGACGATTCGATGAGCCGTGTTTCCGCCTCCGGAAATGCCTTCTCGAGCTCGGCCGCCAAACTGGCGGCCCGGGGCTGGTAGTTTCAGACGACGCAGAATTCGATCGTGACGACCATCGCGCTACCTTTCTTCAAATACGACAGGTGGAACTCGAATCGTAGCCCGCTCCCTAGACCCTGCCAAGGGAGTGATCCTGGCCCGGTCACCCTCCACACGGCCGGGGCGAACGGGAGCGCGACGCGACACCGACCCAGGTATATCTTTGCATCGATTCGATGGCCAGGACTCACCCACGGGGGTTGGTATCAGCCATCGTGGCATCGGCTTCAGCGGAGGATGATGTGGCGAACATCAACACCCGGAAGGGCACCATCGCAATTCTGACCGGTGGTGGCGATGTCCCAGGCCTCAATCCGGCAATCCGGGCCCTCACCATTCGGGCCAGTCGTGAAGGGTACCGCGTGTTAGGCATTCGACGCGGCTGGGCCGGCCTCATTGAGCTGAACCCGGACAATCCGGAGACTCACGGCCAGTGCGTGGTCGAACTGAGCAAAGAGGTCGTCAACAAGGTCGGTCGTACGGGCGGCACGTTCCTGCACACGTCGCGCACCAGACCCAGCCACGTGCCGAGGAACAACGTGCCCGAGCACTTGTCGGGCACCTACGACCAGGAAACCAACGACCTCACCCACGAGGTGCTGGCGAATCTCAGCTACCTCGGCATCGACACCCTGATCCCGATCGGCGGGGACGATACCTTGTCCTTTGCCGCCCACCTCCACCGACAAGGCGTGTCGGTCATTGCGATCCCCAAGACGATGGACAACGACGTGCCTGGCACCGACTACTGTATCGGATTCAGCACGTGCGTAACCCGCACCATCGAGATGACGCATGCGCTGCGCACGACCGCAGGGTCGCATGAACGTTTTCTCGTCATCGAAGTCTTCGGCCGCTATGCCGGATTCACGTCGTTGTTACCAACCATGGCGGGCGCGGCCAATCGCTGCGTCATTCCCGAGCATACGTTCAGCATCGAGCGGCTCTGCGAGTTGCTCACCGAGGATCGCTTCTCGAACCCCAGTCGCTACAGTGTGGCCCTGGTTTCTGAAGGGGCGACATTTGAGGGGGGCGACACGGTCTTCGCCAGTCATGAGAGCGACATGTACGGCCACAAGAAACTGGGAGGGGTCGGCGACCAGATTTCCCAGCAGCTGAAGGAGATCTCTCCGCAATTCAATCACGGGCGAAGGATCAATGTCATCAATCAGCGCCTGGGATACTTGGTACGGTGCGGCGACCCCGACGCGCTGGATTCGATGGTTCCCATGGCGTTTGGCAATCTCGCCATGGACCTGGCCCTCGCCGGGACGAGCGGCCAGCTGGTCTGCGTGCGCGATGGACGCTATGACCACGTCCCGCTGGAGATCGTGGCGAGCCAGAAGAAGGTCGTCAACATCGAGAAGTACTACAATACCGAACGACTGCGTCCCATGTATACCCGGTTCGACGCGAAGCCGCTGTTCATTATGACCGGCGATTGACCGTTCGAAGGCGGCGGAAGGTCGATGTTGCCCTCCACGGGCACTAGGCGCATCCTCAGGGAGACAGGTCGCCATACCTAACCAGCCCCAGCAGGGTGGGACCACCGACGCACCCTCTGGCGAAAGGCATAACCTTTGCACCACCGCAGTCCTGCCATGCCCCAACCACGCCCTAGCCGCGCGGCTCCCTTGCTCATCCTGGCGGCCCTCTGCCTGGCTCCCAGTCTATACGCGCAAAATGCCAGCGTGTGGGGCGATGAACTCCCTGCGCCGCACGCGCGGTTGCCGGATGCCGACCGGCAGCTCGGCGCTCCGATCGATTGGCCGGCGCCACCGCTGGGCGGCCCGCCAGATCATGTCAAAGGCATTTACCTCAACGCCTGGGCCTTTGGCGACAAGCGCTTCTACCAGCTGGTTCGATTGGCGCAAGAAACGGAGATCAACGCCTTCGTCATCGATATCAAGGACGATACCGGCTATCTCACTTATCGATCGGCGGTCGCGACCGCCATTGCGATTGGAGCCAATCGCCGCCTGCGGGCCAGGGATACGGAAGCGCGTCTGCGATTCCTCCATGAGCGGGGGATCTATCCGATCGCCCGGATCGTCGTCGCCAAGGACCCGCTGCTCGCCGCACAGAAACCCGCCTGGTCGGTGGCCCACCGCGATGGCGGGCTCTGGCGGGATCGCTTGAAATTTGCCTGGGTGGATGCCTTCAATGATTCCGTGTGGGTCTATGCCGGGCAGCTGGCGGAGGAAGCCATCCGACTGGGGTTCAGCGAGGTTCAATTCGACTACGTTCGGTTTCCGGACGAGCCCAAGTCGCGCCTCGCGAGCGCAGTGTTCGCGGCCCGTCGTCCCAACGAGACCACGCGCGACGGTGTCGTCCGGAATCTCCGGCTCCTCAAACAGTACATGGCACGCGCCGGGGCGCCGTTTACCATCGACGTCTTCGGCATGACCGCGAGTGCCACCGTCGATCTGGGTGTTGGACAAGTGTGGGAGGATCTGGTCACCACGGCCGACGTAGTCCTTCCCATGGTTTATCCCAGCCACTATTACCACAGCTTCTACGGCATCAAGCGGCCGAACAGCGAACCCTATCGCGTGGTGCGGTTCGCGTTGCAGGACGCCGTGAAGCGAACCGTCGCGGCCAACGGCACCGCCGAGATTCGGCCCTATCTCCAGGCGTTTACTCTGGGCAAGCCGCGCTATACCCCGTTCCATGTGCGGGAGCAGATTCGGGCCGCCGAGGAGGTCGGACTCAAGTCATGGGTGCTGTGGAACCCGAGAGCGGTGTATCACCGGGACTTCTTTCTCCCGAAACGCACACCACGGGTCGCGACGGAACCGGTCGCGGACTCGTCCATCACCAAGGCCGGAATGGGATTGAAATAACCCGCCGCGCTCAGACCGCGGCGGGCACTTGCGGCGTCCACTCGGTAATGTACCCCGCCAGCGCGCTCGCCGCCGTGGTGTAGGGGCTGGCGAGATAAAGCTTGCCCGGTCCAGAGCGGCCGGGGAAGTTGCGGTTGATGGCACTGATCGTGACGGTCTCAGTGTCGTAGGAGACACCCGGACCCGCGTTGATGCAGGCGCCGCACGAGGGCTCGATGATCTCGGCGCCGACCGCTTCGAAGATTTCGATGTAGCCCCGCTCCTCCGCGTGGCGCTTCACATCCTGACTTCCAAATTGGATGTAAAACCGTACCGTCGGATGCACGCGCCGGTCGCGCTCCGCCGCCTCGCGCAGGACACGGGCGTACATGTCCATGTCTTCCTTCTTGCCCGCCGTGCAACTACCCGCATAGGCGATGTCGATTGTGATCTGCTCGCCCAGTTCTTCGATGAACAGGCCATTGCCCGGATCGCCCGGGAGCGCAATCATGGGATGAAGATTCGTCGCGTCGATTTCGATGACTGTCTCATAACGGGCCGTGGGGTCCGACGTGAGCCCGTGGAGAAGCGGCTCGATGTCGGCTCGCTTCATGCCCCGCTCGCGTACCAAGTACTCGATTGCCTTGTCGTCCGGCTGCACGATGCCGGTGAAGGCTCCGATCTCGGCCGCCATATTAGTCATGGTCGCACGCTCGTCGATGGACAGCTGAGCCACCGCGGTCCCGGCATATTCGACGATCTTCCCGATGGCCTGGCCGTTCTTGACGTAGGGATGCCGCAGGATCTGCAGCATGAAATCCTTGGCCGTCACATTGTCGGGTTTCGCTCCGTTCACGCGGATCAGGACCGACGGCGGAACCTTGATTCGGACATCCTTGGTGAGCCACGAGTTGAAGATGGCCGTGGTGCCGACTCCGAACGCCACGCAGCCAATGGCTCCGCTGTGCGGCGTGTGAGAATCGCTTCCGATAATCACCTGCCCCGGGAGCGCGTGTTGCTCTAGCATCTTCGAGTGGCAGATCGCTTCTGATCCACGTACCACCATATTGAGCCCGAGCCGTGGCAATTCCCCGTAGAGTTTGATCCCCTGTTCAGACGCGAACTCCTCTTGCTGGCTCTTCAGTTCGAGGGCAAGATCGAGCAGCCCCTCGGCCTTGCGCTCATCCGTCATAGCCATTTCGAGAAATGTCAGGTGATCCCGGAAAAAGAAGATCGACTGGGGATCGACGACCTTTTCACCGGCGCCGACGGAGCGCCGCCAGAAGATGGCGGCCATGGGCGTGACATACTCATGGCTGAATCGGATATCCGTGCGCACAAACCCTTCGTCGCCCGGCTGAACGGCGGGGACACCAACTCGGTCGGCTTCGAGGTCCGTGACCCAGTGTCGCGCGAGGATTTTTTCGGCCAGTGTCATCGGCTGCGGCGCGGTGTGGACCGCGGGGACCGACACCGTGCCCTGCATTCGGGCCACGTTGTATTGAAACAGCCCGCCGGCTTCGATGATGCCCCGGGTGATGTCGCCTTCGGCCTCGGTGAACACGCTGAGCGGAATGGGCTCGCCGCGCTTGATCCGATCGAGCAGAGAAAAGTCGGTGCTCGTCAGCACGCCGAGATTCTGGCAATTCTCTCGATAGATGCGCTCGATGTTCTCGGCAATCACGAGACGGATGCCGGCGCACATTTCGGCATAGGGCGACGCTTCCCGACTCGAGCCTTTGCCGCGTCGCTTGCCGCTGACCGAAACCGCGAAGCCGCCTCGCTTCACGGCGCCTCGTGTGACCGGGAACTGGTCGCCGCACTTCAAGCCGACATACGGAAATTCCCCCAGGGTCTCGTCGTAGTAATAGCAGACATAGGCGGGCGTGATCTCGTCGGTGGAGATATTGTCCCGCAATGTGAGTGCGGGCGTCCACTCGAGATCCTCACCCGCGAGCTGGCGGGTGACGAGCGCAGGGTCCTCACACAGAAAGAGAATCCTGCCATCGAAACGCACGGGATCGGGCACACGGCTCGTGACCCGTTGCTTGATACTGTCCAGCATCGTCCTCATTCCGAAACGTCGAGTTGTCCGAACTGCTCGAATATGGAAGATCACCGCTCCCCCGCCACCCAAGCAAGGATTGGAATTCAGGCCCTGGAGCGATAAGATCCCCGCCATGCGCCGGAACTTCTTGCCAGCCATCGTCTGCGTGCTGGGCGCCTGTCCCGGGCCCACGGTGACCCCGGCAAACCGCGCGGACCTCGATCGCCCTCCGACCCCATTCGTAAATCCAGCCCTCACCGAGAGCTCGGGAGTGGTCCCCAGCAGACGCTTCTCGGGCATCTTGTGGACCCACAATGATTCGGGAAACGAGCCCCTCCTCTTCGCCACCGACACCTTGGGACGCGATCTCGGCGCCATCACGGTCACCGGAGCGGAGAACCTCGACTGGGAAGACCTGGCAATCGGCCCGTGCAGCACGACGATCTGCCTCTACATCGGAGACACCGGCGACAATCGAGAGGTCCGTTCGTCGGTTGCGATCTATCGGGTGCCAGAACCCGATGTGACTGCGGTCAGGACGGCTATGGCGGAGAAACTGGAGCTACGCTACCCCGACGGACCGCACGACGCCGAGGCGATGTATGTCGATGCGCGAGGCGACCTCTATCTCGTGACAAAGGGTCGGTCGCACGGCGTCCTTTTCTTTCGAGTCAAGCACGACGCCTGGGGCAACGGTCGAGCAGTGGCCGAATCGGTCGGGAGTCTCCCCCTCGATCCGCGTGGAGCGCTCTTTGACATGGTGACCGGTGCCGACATCAACGCCAGGAACGATCTGATGGTGCTCCGCACCTATCGCAGGATCTATCTCTTCCGGCTGACGCCGAACGGCAACATCGGTTCTCCGGACCCCGTCAGTGTCTGCGACATCGCCGGCGTCGAGTCCCAGGGCGAAGGAATAGCATGGCTCGATGAATCGCGGTTCGTCCTCACCAGCGAGGAAGGGAATCTCGGCCCCGGAACCGTCACAATCCTGCGCTGCCCCCATCCCTGACGCGTCGGTCCAATGGCCAAGGTCCGCTGGTTGGTTGTGCTGCTCCTCGTTGCGCTTCTCGTGCTGCAGGATCGCCCCGACCCAACACCACCTCATCAAGCAGAGTGGCTCAGCGCCGGCTCACTGCAGCTCCGGACCGTTCGGGCGGGCCAGGGCGACACGACCTTGTTCCTGCTGCATGGCTACGGGGAATCCCTCCTGGCGTTTCGCGCGCTGTTCGATCAATTGGCAACGCGATACCGAGTGGTAGCGGTAGACCTCCCGGGGTTCGGCGTGAGCGACAAGCCCGAGGGCCCCTACGACCACGAGACCATGGCTGCCACCCTCTGGGACTTCCTCGATCAACACATCTATGGAGACGTGGTGGTGGTGGGCCATTCCCTGGGCGGACAGCTGGCGGTGGAGCTCGCGCTCAGTCATCCCGACCGCATCGTCGCCCTGGTCCTCATCGCTCCGGCCGGCTACGGCCTGAGCCCCTGGCATTCGGCCCTCACGGGGAGGCCGGCCCGTCTTGTCGGCTGGGCCAGTGTGCCAATCGCGTATCTGATGCCGATCCATGCACCGGACTGGCTCGGCGAACCCGACGCATTGCAGAACTACGACCCGCTGGCGGATCCGGCGTTTCGCGCCTCGGCCACCAAGGTTCTTCAGGATTTCGACTTTGCCGGGTTGCGCGACCGCTTTCACGAGCTCAAGCAACCGACGCTGCTCGTCTGGGGCCACCTCGATCCCACCATTCCCTTTAGCACCGGCCAGGCTATTGCCGCGCTGGTACCCTGCAACCGCCTGGTGGACTTCGATCGGGTACTCCACCGCCCGCATCAAACCGAGCCAGATAGCGTGTTCCGCTCCATAGTCCAGTTTCTCGCTGACCCCCCAAGGTGCCCTCCGGCCCGGAGCCCCTGACAGATCCCGAGGTCCTCCCGGTGCTTCGACGTTCCATGTTGAAGCGGCATTGGAAAGTCGCCACCGTCTCGAGCATTTCGCGTAAGTGCAACAAGGTAAAGGGGATAGGGTTTTGCGAAGTTGAATGCCGGTGCCTCCTACTGGTCGCGAAGGCCACTCGGGGGTATCTTTGCGCGCTTTTCGGTTGCGTCCTTTTCATAGCCGGGAGAGACCCCCTGGAACTGCCCAACGAGCACCGAGTACCCCTTACTTGGCTCGTCGAGCATGGCTGCGAGTCTGTGCGCCTGCGCACGTACCGCGACCTCGCCCCATCCGGCTTTGCTTCTCCTGAGAGCATGCAAGAAGCCTCCGATGCGGTGGCCGCATCGAAGCTGGTCACGGCCATCACCAAGAAACAGAAACCGACAGGGGTGTGGGGCAAGACCCTCCTCGGCCCGGCGGCTCCGGGTGGCAGGGGCGAGAAGGACATGGGTGCTCTTGCCGAGTACCGCAGGCTGATCGAGCTGGGGTTGGACAGTTCGGCTAGACAGATCAAGCTTGCAGACCGCGTCTTCTTTCGGCTCTTGTCACGGGATCCCGATCCGCAATTGCTGTTCGAGTTCCGTACGCTCGCCAAGACGGATCCCACGATCGAAGGCTGGGCCCGAGAGCGAATTCGTGAAGCCGCCACGGCCGCGCTGGCCGAAGGAGGCCACAGCGACGACCCTCGTATCCGGGGCTCCGCCCATAAGATCGCCAGCAGCATCTCTCAGTTCCTGCGCAGCCCGCTGGCCGACAAGCCCCTCGTGAAGGCCGGGCAGAAGACCTTGCTCCATCCGGATGCCCGCCCACCCACGTGGTATTCAGTGGGGATGCTTGCCGCCATGCCCAGCCTGCGCCGAGAGCGCGCTGGGTTCACCGAGCGGTTGGGGGCATACTTGGCGAAACCGGGCCTCAAGAAGGACTTCGCCATGCGGGTCGGACGGCGGATTCTGAAACCCAAGGCGCTCTTGATGGGGGATCCCATTCGCGCCGACCGCCAAGGGAGCCCGAAGGACATCCCCCTCGCCCTGCACTACATCGAGCTCCTGTCGAGAATCGGCGCACTGCACACCGCACCGAATGCGTCGAAGGTGCTCGCGCGATTGGTCAAAGACTGCGACGAGAACGGTGTGTGGCACCCCAAGAACCTGCGTTCCCGTCCGAAGTCCAGTAGCCTCATGGCCTACCACGCGTTCCCCTTGTGCTCGGACGCGAGCACGCTCGAATCGAGGCAGGTCGATGTGACGTTCCGCCTCGCCTTGATCGCCAAGCACTTGGGCTGGGACCTCACCTACCGCTAGCCCGCGCTTCAGCCACGGGATCCCGCCAGGCTTGTCACGGGCGGTGCTAGTAGCTCATACTACCAACATGCCCCGGCTCGACCTCACACCGTTCGGATTTACCCCCACAGAGAGCCTGGTCTATGAGGTGCTGCTCAAGACGGGGCCGGGAACGGGCTACGCCATTGCGCGGGCAGCGAGTTTGGCACGAGCCAACGCCTACAGTGCCCTGGAGGGACTGGTGGCGAAGGGGGCGGCGCGAGTAGCGGACGAGCGGCCCAAGCGATATCGGCCGGAACCTCCATCGACTCTCGTGGCCAAGATTTCAAACCAACAGGGAACAGCGCTCGAGGAACTCAGCGCAGGACTTTCCGACGTCACATCGCCCAGCTCCCCAACCCTGGTGGAAATCGTATCCGTCCGCAGTGTGCTTCGGCTCCTCACCCATGACATCGGACGCGCGCAGACCGAAGTGCAGCTCGTGGCGCCGTCCGACGCCTACCCGCTACTGGTGCCGGCGCTCAGACGAACCTCGACGGCAAACGTAGTGCTGACACTCTGTTCCACCGCGCCGGTCGATCTCGCTTTTGCGCCGGTCGAGCAGATACCGGAGAGTCCGTCCTGGCCGGGGAGCCCCTTGGTGTCGGTGATCGACGACCGCTCTGCAATCATTGCCGCACGCCAAGAGGACTCGGTGTTCGGGCATTGGGGCACGTCCCCGACATTTGTCGCCGGGGCTCGATTGATCATCGAACGATTCCGCCAGGCAAGATGACCGACCTCGATGAAGGGTTCCGGGAACTCCAGGCGGAGTACTTGGCCGAGGTGCCCAAGCGCTTGGCCGAGTTGCGTGAAGATTTCGTGGCGATCGGCGCCGGGGATACCAAGGCCCTGGACTCGCTCGCCAGGAAGTTTCATCAACTGGCGGGCTCGGGCGGCTCCTACGGTTTTCCCGAAATCAGCGCCGTCGCGCGAGAAGCGGAGCAATTCATTCGAGGGAATCCGCCCTGGAACGCCGATAATCTCGGCCACTTGGACGGAGCCATCGAGCGCTTAGGGGCGGTGGTGGCCGCAGTGACCGGCCCCGAGGAGGCATCGTCTGCCCTCGCGATAGACCCCACTTTCCGGGGCCACGTCGCTGGTCGCCCCGGGGAGCTACGCGACGCCGTTCGGGACATCCTCACAGGTGCGGGGCTCCGTGTCACGACAGATGGCGGTTCGGTCGAGGAAATGTCCCAGGTCGGGGATCTCCCGCCGTCCCAGTGGCCCGACGTGTTGGTCATTGTCGATCACGGCGATGACGGTGACATCGACCCCTTCCTTCTTGCAGCCGCATGGTCATCCCTGCGAGTCGCCCGCCTGCAGGCCATCGTGCTCATCCAAGCAGGTTCCGAGGGAGGCGGGCCGGGTGTCATGCCGGGCGTCGATGCCATCTTTTCGCCTGAACAGGCTCGCTCTGAGTTGCCGGCCTACGTCACAACGACGATCCGCACCGGGTCGCCACCAATTCGGGTCCTATTGATTGAGGGCGACCTGGATCAAGCCCAGCTCATGACAGGATGGCTCGAGACTGGAGGCATCCAGGTCGTTCATGTCGGGACCGCGTCTCTGGCCCATCCCATTTTGCACGGGGAATCGCTGGATATGGTCGTCCTCGACGTGACTTTGCCCGATGCCGACGGGCTCGCCTTTGCCCGGCAGATCGAACGGCATCAACCGTGGTCGGCCCGGCCGGTCCTCCTGCTCGCCGAACCGGCGGACATCGCCCAACATCTCGAAGCCCTGCGTACAACCGGGGATGCGTTTCTCACGAAGCCCATCGCTGACAGACAGGGCCCGTTTCTGAACCTGGTGCTTACGCGCGCAGAGCGCGGCCGTCAGCTTCGAGCGACGGCATACCGGGACAGCCTGACTGGATTGCTCAACCATGCGACCCTGATGGTCGCGCTCGAGCATGCAATCGACCACGCGCGGCGCCGAGGCACCATGACCGCCCTGCTCATCATCGGCCTCGACGATCTCGAGGGCGTGAACGCCCGGCATGGTCATCTCAGTGGGGATCAGGTGCTTGCTCATGCCGCCAAGGTGCTTCGCGGTGCGGCCCGCGGAGGCACGCTGCTTGGCCGCGTAACCGGCACGACACTTGGCGTCATCTCTCTGCCGAAGCACGCCGAAGATGCTGGCGCTCTCGCACGACAGATTCAGGCTGCCTTCGAGACGCACCCGCTCGATCGTTCCGGCGAGGAGCTTATCAGGATCACCGCCAGCATCGGTATCGCGTGTTCTCCGGGAGTTGCTGACAGCGCGCCGGCTATGCTCAAGGCTGCCAAGCAAGCGCTCGCGCGCGCGCAGGGCGGCGGCGTGGAATCCGCTCCCCCCACGGCCTGACTTCGACTAACCGCCCCGGTTAGTGGGCGAAGCCTGGCCGGAGGTGGCCTGCGTCCCGTGGAGCATCGTCAACAAAGAGGAGCTGACCTTCGCGGAACGTGGCTCCGCGAAGCGTGAGCGCGAGCACCTCGCCCAATTCCTCGACCAGCTCGATCTTGAGGAGCTTCCGCACATCCTCCGGCAGATCTTCCAGGTCTCCCTCGTTCTGCTTTGGGAGAACCACGTTGTGAATGCCCGCGCGGACCGCGCCGAGCACTTTCTCCTTCACGCCTCCGATCGGGAGGATGCGTCCGAGGAGCGAGATTTCGCCTGTCATGGCAATGTCGAACCGGGCCGGGCGGCCCGACAAGGCCGAGACCAGGGCGGTAGCCATCGCAACGCCGGCGGACGGGCCCTCTTTGGGCACGGCCCCCGCCGGCACGTGGATGTGCACGTCCCGGTCGAACATCTCTTCGTCGATCTGCAGGGCGGCGGCGTGCGACTTGGCATAGGTCAACGCAGCGCGCGCCGATTCCTTCATTACGTCGCCGAGTTGCCCGGTGAGCACGAGCTCTCCCTTGCCGCGCATGGTTGACACCTCGACGAACATGATGTCACCACCGGACGGCGTATAGTACATGCCGGTGGCGACGCCGATCTGATCCTCACGTGCGGCCCGCTCCGGGTGCACGCGAGCGCGCCCCAAAATTTCGGCCACCTGGTCGCGATCGACCCTCAGGCGGTCGAATTCCTTGGCGGCAATTCGTCGGGCGACCTTCCGGGCGAGCTTACCCAACTCTCGCTCGAGCTGGCGAACGCCGGCCTCACGGGTATACCCCTCCATCACCCCGCACACGGCCGCGTCGGTGAGCTCGAGCTGGTCTACTTGAAGGCCGTTTTCGAAGAGTTGCCGCGGCAACAAGTACTTTCGGGCAATCATCAGCTTCTCTTGCTCGGTATATCCGGAGAATTCCACTACCTCCATTCGATCGAGCAGGGGGCCGGGGATGTTTTCGATGAAGTTGGCGGTCGCAATGAACATCACCTCACTCAGATCGAACGGCACGCCGAGGTAATGATCGGTGAAGCTGTCATTTTGCGCCGGATCCAGGACTTCGAGCAGTGCGCTCGCGGGGTCTCCCTGGAACGAGACGCCTAGCTTGTCCACTTCATCGAGCAGAAAGACGGGATTCTTGGTCTCCGCTTGTTTCATCCCTTGAATGATCCGCCCCGGCATCGCTCCGACGTAGGTCCGACGATGCCCGCGAATGTCGGCCTCGTCTCGGGCACCGCCGAGCGAGATGCGCACGTAGTTTCGCCCCATGGCACGCCCGATCGACTTGGCCACTGAGGTCTTTCCCACACCCGGGGGGCCGACGAACAAGAGAATCGGCCCCTTTGCGGCCTGGTCGTCCTGGCGAGGGAGTGCCGAAGGCTCCTCGTTCGACTCGGCAGTGTCGGGCTCGGCGTGCGCTACTTTCGAATCCGGGCCTTCGGCGGAGCCGCTCGACGCCGGTGTCGTTGCTTCGGGCTCTTCCTCGCCCTCCGCCTCCCGGCGCATTGCTTCCGCATCTTGGCGCAGCTGGCGTACGGCCAGGAACTCGAGGATTCGGTCTTTCACGTCCCCCAAGCCGTAGTGGTCCTCTTCGAGGATCTCCGCCGCCCGGGCAAGATCGAGATGCTCCTCACTCCGCACGTCCCACGGCAGCTCAACGATGTTCTCGAGATAGGTGCGAATGACCTGGGACTCCATGGACTCGCGCCCAATACGCGAGAGCCGGCTGATTTCCCGGTCGACTTCCTTCCGTGCCGTTGGGGGAAGCTCGAGGGCTTCGAGTTTTTGCCGGAGATCCTCGAGCTCGTCGAGCTCGTCATCTTCTCCCAACTCGCGTTTGATCGTCTTGAGTTGCTCGCGCAGGAACATCTCGCGCTGACGCTCGCCCAGTTCCTCCTGGACCCGCGACTTGATGTCCTCCTGCGCATCATACACCGTGATCTGCCGCTGGATGTGCACCAATACCCTACGCAGCCGTTCCTCGACGGAGAGGGTTTCGAGCAGCATTTGTCGCTGGGCAGGTTCGATGTCGATGTAACCCGCCACCAAGTCAGCGAACTGGCCCGGATCGTTCACGCCGGCGAGGACCTGCTGCACGACTTCCTCGGCGAGGCCGGATTTTTGGCCGAGTTCCGCGGCGCGGCTGCGGACCTCACGGTACAGCGCGACGAAATTGGGGTCCTCCGCATTGAGCGGAGGCATCTCTTCGGCCTCGCGCACGATCGTTTCGAGATATCCTTCCCGGTCGGTGTATTGCATGGCAATGCCGCGTCGCTCGCCCTGGAGCAACAGTTGCATCCCGGCGAGTCCGCGTTGCACCTGACCGATGCGTGCAATGGTACCGATGGTGTAGAGCATATCGGGTGTGACATTCTCGACGTTCTGCCGCTGGGACACGGCGAAGATGAGCCGGTCGGGTGACGCAAGCGCCGCTTCAATGGCGCGCAACGTGGCAGGTCGCCCCGCACCGATGGGCGCCGTGACCGAGGGAAACAGCACCACTTCGCGGAGCGGGAGGACGGGAAGCGTTAGATGTTCAGCCATTCGTGACATGTACCTCCAGAGGCACCGACACGGTGCCCCGCGTGGAATTCGTGCTTGGGTACCTAGCGCACTCCGTGTGCCAGTTGAACCCCCACCCGAATGGATACTGCACATCCCGTTGTCGTGCAATATCTTACGACTGGAGCCGTCGGGCATTGTCCATGCATCGCGGAGGACCGACCAGGTCGTTCAGTAGGCTGTTTCTGCCACATTGGCGGGCGAAACTGGCAGGTGAGGCATCGGCAAAGGATGGATGGCAGGCTCGAATTGAGCGCCGACGTTGCCCCGCATTCAATTAATGGCCAGATTGTCCGGTTAGCCTGTGAGTTGCTAATCCCTTCGGCGTGAGACGGATGGCTCGATGACCGAATCCCGAGAGACCCCGCTTCCAGCTCGACTGGGCAAGGCCCTCGGCGACCACTACACCATCGAGGGTGAGGTTGGTCGCGGCGGGATGGGAGTGGTCTACCGCGCCCGGGATGAACGACTCCAGCGCCGGGTCGCCATCAAGGTGCTACCCCCGGAGCTGGCTTTTCAAAAGGACATCCGACAGCGATTCACCCGCGAGGCCCAGACGGCCGCCCGCCTGTCCCATCCTCATATCGTCCCGATCCATACCGTCGGCGAAGGCGAGGGTCTGGTCTTCTTTATTATGGGGTACGTGGACGGCGAGTCGCTGAATCAGCGTCTCAAACGCCGTGGACCACTCGCAGTGGAAGAAGCACGGCGCATCATCAAGGAGACGGCAGACGCACTAAGCGCCGCCCACGCCGTCTCGATCATTCACCGCGACATCAAGCCGGACAACATTCTGCTCGAAGGCAAGCGCGGACGCGTCATGGTCACCGACTTCGGGATAGCCAAGGCGCTGTCATCCTCTTCCGGTGCCACGCTGACCGGGGCGGGCGTCGCCATTGGCACACCGTCGTACATGAGCCCGGAGCAGGCCGCCGGCGAGAGCGAGATCGACGGACGCTCAGATCTGTACAGCCTCGGCATCGTCTCGTATCAGATATTGACCGGCGTCCTGCCGTTCAATGCGCCGACGGTCGCTGGCATTCTGATGAAGCAGATAACCGAGCCGGCACCGCTGGTGACGGACAGCCGTCCCGACATCCCTGAAGACCTGGCCCTCGCAGTGAGCCGCTGTCTCGAAAAGGATCCGGAAAACCGCTGGCCGTCCGCCGATTCGCTCAGGCGGGCGCTCGAATCCCGAACGGTCTCGGGCTACCGGCCTACCGGCCTCGGCTGGCGGGCTCAGCGGGGATCACAGGCTGCCCCTCCGCCACGCACCGGTCGCTCCGCTCGGCAGGTGCCGGCTCGCCGTCCGGGCCGGGACCTGGCGCGTGTGCCTGGGTCGGGTCGTCCGGCAGGTCGGATCGATCGGGCACGGTACCGCCGGGAACGGCTCCCGCAGGCGCGGCAGGGGGCCGGCTCACCGTCCCCCAAGACGGACACCGGCGAGCCCAAGATCGTGCAGCGGGCCAGGAGCGAGTTTGCCCGCTGGGCCTCGGTATCCGGCGGGCTGTTTCTGCTTGACGTGGTCACCAGCGGCTTCCCTGATTGGTCGCTGGTCGTCGCGGGAATCTGGGCCGGCTTCGGGTTAGTACCGCGCTATGCGCGGCTGTGGCAAGCCGGGTACAGTTGGCGCGACGTTTTGAGTCGCCCGCCGGCTGCTGACTCCATCGAACGAACCCTCAAGAAGGCAGGCGGAAAACTACCGCGACAGCTCCCCCCGCCATCCGTCCGCGACTTTGGGGCGTACGTTGACCGGATCGAGCACATGCAGCGCGACCGGACGGCGATCCTCAAGCAGTGGCAGGGCCTGCCTCAGGTGGAGCGGGACATGTTGCCGGAGATCGTGGAGACGGTCGACCGATTGTTCGAACGCGGCCAGAAACTCGGGCGGTTACTCAAGGACATGGACATCGCCGATGTAAGCGCCGCGGAAGCGGCCGATCTCGAGCGGCGGCTCGACGAAGCGCGGAGCGGCCCTAACGATGAGGAGCATCGCCGCCACGTTCAGCTCCTGGAGCGCCAGCAGCGAAACGTCCAGGCGCTCAGGGGGCAGCGTCAGGAGGCCCAACGGAATTTGGAGTCGTGCTATCTGGCGATGCAGAACCTCCGGTTCGACCTGCTCCGCCTCAAGTCGTCGAGCATCAACGAGGTCCTGGGTGAGTTGACGCAGGTCACGCAGCAGGCGCGGGCGCTTTCCCGCGACGTCGACCACGCGATCAGCGCCGTAGAGGAGGTTCGCGACGTGATCAAGTAAGCGTTCGCTCTGCGCTGGGGTCTTCCTGATGGTCGCGCGGCCCTCGGACAGTGTCCGGGGGCCGCATCGTATCCGACGAGAGGGGCGCGACGCAGCCCATCAGCATCAAAATGCCAGCTGCTCCTCCATCGCCCGCTTCAAGTCGGCAACCTGGGGCAGGGTGACGTCCTCGAGCTGAGGCGCATATGCCACGAAGGTGTCGGTCGCCGCGACCCGTCGAACCGGCGCATCGAGGAATGGGAACGCTTCGTCGGCAAGGCGACTCGCGATCTCAGCGCCGTAGCCCCAGGAGAGCGAGTCTTCATACGCCACCAAGGCCCGGTTCGTCTTTCGCACCGACGCGTAGATTGTGTCCCAATCCACCGGCGAAAGAGATCGCAGATCGATGATCTCGACTCGCGCGCCGTGCTCTTCCTCCACTGCTTTTGCCGCGGTCAACGCACGCTGCACCACCGCCCCGTAGGTCACAACCGACAGGTCGCTGCCTTCCCTTACCACCTTTGCCTTGCCGAGGGGAATCATGAAATTCGGGCCGGGATAGGGGGCCTTGTTATAGGTCTGTCGGTACAGGTGCTTGTGCTCGAGGAACAGTACCGGGTCCGCGCAGCGAATGGCGGTTCGGAGAAGGCCGTTGGCGTCGAGCGCGGTGGACGGACACACCACCCGGAGGCCGGGCACGCCGGTGAAGATCGCGGCCCCGGTTTGCGAGTGATAGATCGCCCCACCCTTCAGGTAGCCGCCGTAGGTCACGCGGACAACCACGGGCGCTGAGAAGTGGTTGTTGGAGCGATAGCGCATGAGCGCCAACTCGTTCCGGATCTGCATGTAGGCCGGCCAGATGTAGTCGAAGAACTGGATTTCGACCACAGGCTTGAGACCGCGAATGGCCAAGCCGATCGCCCGGCCAACGATGTTGGCTTCGGCCAGCGGTGAGTTGTACACCCGGTGGCTGCCGAATTCGCGTTGCAGGCCCCACGTGACCTTGAAGACGCCGCCCTTTCCTTTGACCTCGTCGAGGTGGGCCTCGCGACTTACATCGGCCACATCTTGCCCGAACACGAGGATCGAGGGATCACGCGCCATCTCATCCCGGAGACAGGCATTCAACAAATCGACCACCGTCGTCGGATTGCCGCTGAAGTGCGGGTCGTCTTCAGTATCAAATTGCTCCGACGTCGGGTCGACATCGGGAGAGTAGACGTAGTGATACACCGTGTCTGGGGCTGGCTGCGGCGACGCGAGCGCAATGTCCGTCGCCACTTGGACCTCCTCGTCGACCTCCTCTGCGATACTCGCGAGTTCGGCCTCGGTCGCGATGCCCTCGTTCTGGAGGTACTGCGGGAAATGCACCAGCGGGTCGCGGGTCGTCTCGGCCTCCCGTTCTGAAGCGGATCGGTACTGCGCCTCATCGTCGGAAAGGGAGTGACTGTAAGGGCGAATGACATGGGCATGCACCAGGGCCGGTCCCTTGCGTTGTCGGGCATGCTCCATGGCTCGCCCCAAGGCATCGTAAGACGCCAAGGGATCGCAGCCATCGACTTCTTCGAGATAGAGGTTCGGAAACCCGGTGACCAGCTTCGAAATGGAACCGCCGGCCGTGTTTACCTCAACGGGCACCGAAATCGCGTACTCATTGTCCTCGATCAGGTAGACGATCGGCAACTTGAGATTGCACGCTGTATTCAGCGACTCCCAGAATTCCCCCTCGCTGGTTGTGCCATCACCCGCGGAGCAAAACACGACTTCGTCATCGTGAAACAGCGTCTCATGGTCGGGAATGTCCGAATTCTGACTGAAGCGCAGCCACGCTTCCGCCGTTCCCACCGCTTGGAGGAACTGGGTCCCCGTCGGACTCGACGCGCTCACGATGTTGAGGTCCTCGTGTCCCCAGTGCGACGGCATCTGCCGGCCGCCGGAGTTCGGGTCATCGGCCGACGCGACGGCAGAAAGCAGCTGTTCCGTGGCCGTCATACCGAGGCCAAGACACAGCGCACGATCGCGATAGTAGGTGTAAAACCAGTCATAGCCGGCGCGGAACACCTTCGCAGCGGCCACCAATACCGCTTCATGGCCAGCACCCGAGATCTGGAAGAAGATCTTGTTCTGCCGCTTGAGTTGGATCTCCTTGTCATCGATCCGGCGCGACAGGAGCATCAGGCGATAGATGTCCAACAAGTCTGCCTTGTCGAGCTTGGAGGAAGCGGGCGCCTTGGTACCACGGTTGGAAGTGCTTTGTGCCATAGAGGTTACGGAATGTGGCTGGTCAGGGGTGGATGAGCGGGCCCACTAAGATACCCCGGGGCCCGGCGACTGCGGGAGGTCCCGACTCGCGGTGTGATGGTCGGATTCCTTCTTCCGTGCGCCGTGCGGCTCCAACCAGTCGAGCGGCAAATCCCTGCGCGTCATCTCCTCCGAGCACCAAGTGAGGATCCGGCGACGGACCTCCTGCGGCACATCCTTGTGTCGGTCCGCCGTCCCTTTGACGAAGAGCCTGGCTTCCGTTGCCAAGATGTGCGGCGGCCCCATCTCGAAGGTGTCTCCGTGCCGTTGCATGTACTCGAAGCTGCACTTGGTGAGAACCCGTGCGAGTTCTTCGTCGGTGAGCGGTGCCAGACCCAGGAAGCCCGCGACCTGTCGGGTGATACCGGGCAAATCACGTTTCATAGCTTCGAAGTGGACGAAGAGCACGTTGCCATTCTGCTTTGATCGCTGCCACCAGCCGTCCACATGAGCCGGCCAAGTTCCCCACCACATCAGCTCGTCCGAGCAATACCACCGCTCCGCCTCATCGAGACGCGGCGCAAAGGCGCCCATGTTGGTGTGGAGGAAATCTACGCAGCTCGCAAAGCACGACACCGGGTGCCGCGCGACGTAGACGTACTTCGCTGCGGGGTCAAAGGGACAAAGCGACGCGGGTAAATGGGTCTTGATGATTCGCGATGGGCGCTCGGCCCCGATCAGCGGCGCGTCATCCACAGACACACTCTTTAACGCTTCGAGCCACGGCGACACGGCATACAGGGCGGTGCCCGAGGTGACCAGATCTCCGTTGCCGCGCTTGAGGATTTCGTAAACGAGATGCTGCATCCATGTCGTCCCGCATTTCATCTGCGTGACCACGAAGACGTCTTCGGCTTGGGCCTGGTAGGCGAATCCCCGCTCGAAGCTCTCGGGACTGCACGTCCCTTTCGGTCCGGCGATCCCTTCCACGCGAAACGTGGCCTTGGCCAAGGCACCGTCGCTGAACCGGCCGAGCAGGCGCAGGATGGGAGACAGCAAGATGGCGTGACGCCGCAGCGTCTGCTTGAACTGGTCTCGCTCAACAGCGGGGAGTCCGTAATACGCCAGGCCCCGGGTCTTCTCGTCTTCCCATCGGAGCACCACCGCAAGGTAGATGAACTCGACAACGAGGGACCCGAAGAGGCCGACAACGACCACAACACCCCACATCACTGGACTCAACTCAACGCCTCCTTGTGGCCGAGTTCGCCCTAGCGCTCGGCTGCAATGAATTACCGATGTACGAAACGCGAAGCAGCGTCACAACGCGGGGTACCCGTAAACTGGGAGCGGGACGTCTGGTCAGATCATCTCTTCTGGAATACAACCCGACCACCAACGACGGTGGCCCTGACCTCGAGCTGTTCGATGCGGGCCGGTGGAATCGCCGTGAGATCCTCGCTCAAGAGGACGAAGTCAGCGAGATAGCCCCGCGCCAATCGACCCTGCTCGCGTTCCCTGAAGACTGCGTACGCGTTGCCCGCCGTGTAGGCCGAGAGCGCTTCCTCGGCAGTGATCTTCTGCTCCGGGACCCAGCCGTCGGGGTACCGGCCGTCGATGGTGTGACGCGCAACCGCAGCGTAGATCCCAAGCACCGGCTCGAGTGGCGCTACCGTCCAGTCCGATCCGAACGCCAGCGGCGCTCCGGCTTCGAGAAACGAGCGAAAGGCGTAGGTCGTCTTGATGCGTTCGGGGCCGATCCGCTTCTCGGCCCACCGGCCGTCGTCGATTGCATGATATGGCTGGGTCGATGCGACGACCCCGAGCTGGGCAAAGCGTCGGAAATCATCGGGTCGGAGGTGCTGGGCGTGCTCGACGCGGAAGCGCCGGTCGCGCGGCCCGTGGGCCGCCGCGACACTGTCGAAGATGTCGAGCAGGATGCCGATGGCTCGATCGCCAATCGCGTGGATGGCGAGTTGGAATCCCGCCGAATCGGCTCCACCGATCCAGCGACGCAGGCTGTCCTCCGGATTAGTCAGCGTCCCCGCCGTGGTTGGATCATCACTGTATGGTTCATCGAACAAGGCGGTGGAGCTGCCCAGTGATCCGTCGACAAATCCCTTGAGACCGGCAAGCCACAGCCAATCATCAACCGCGGGGAGTCGGGCGAGGCTGTCGCCGAAGGCCGGCCAGTCGGATAGTTGATGATAGAACGCCACCCGGAGGCTGAGTTTGCCTCGCTCGCGGGCCCGACGATAGGCCGCCCAGTTCTGCCAGCTTCCGTCCATCTCGGAGATGGCAGTGACCCCCACCGAGGCCGCGTGGGCGAAGGCTCGGGCCAGCGCGGAGTCGCGCTGCGAGGGGGAGGCATCGGGAATGGCCACCCACATCGGATCCATCGCGTTGTCTTTGAGCAGGCCGGTCGGGTCGCGGCTGTTCGGGTAGCGAACGATGACGCCGCCGGGGACGTCAGTAGTACGGCCGGTAATACCGGCAAGCTCGAGGGCTCGGCTGTTGGCGAGCCCCATGTGACCGTCCAGGCGGGACACGAAGACGGGGTTGTCCGGGGTAACGGAGTCGATCCAGTCGCGACGCGGGAGGCCGGCCTCGGGCCAGAGTTCGTGGTCCCAGTCGCCGCCGGTGACCCACTCGCCGGGCTGGAGCCGCTCGGCGTAGGCCTTGATCCGGGCGGTGAACTCTGCGGGCGAGCCTGCGTCACGAAGGTCCACGCTCGCGAGTTGGAAGCCGCCGCTCATGAAATGGGTGTGATCGTCGATGAGCCCGGGCACGATCAGGCCCCCGCCGGCCTGCAGGACCTCGGTCGACGGATCGACGAGAGCGGCAATGGCCGTGCTGTCGCCCACGGCCAGGATGGTGTCTCCTCGGACCGCCAGGGCCTCTGCCCAGGGCAGGGTCGAGTCCCCGGTCCAGACCCGGCCGAAGACGGCGAGAGTGGCGCGGGGCGGAGGAGAACAGCTAACGAGCGTCGCTACGAGTGCGGTCATTGCCGCGAGTCGAGCATAGAATCTGGTAGCCATCATCGAAGCCTCGTGAGTCGTCGCAGGGTCTCGAGCTTCTCGAGCGCGCTGCCCTTCTTCGATTCGGCGGCGGGCGCCACCGCGAACAGGTCGCGGATGTCGAGCAGCACCTCGAAGAACAGCTGGTCTCGCATGTAGGAGTTGTCCAGCTCGGCCATGCGCCCGGGGAGGTCTTCCGATTTGGCCCGCTCGTAGGACTCACGGTAGATGGCTTCCAGGTTGATCAGGATTCGTTCGCGATCGCGCATAGGGATGCCGGGAAGAGGGTCATGAGAAGATATCCCGTGGCGCGACCCCAGGTGAGTCCCCGGCGCCCCCAACCAAAGAAACGCCGCGGTCCGGGCCACTGGGGCCCAGACCGCGGCGAGATACTCGCACTGCTGACTAATTGGGGGAGTAGACCTGCATCCAGGCCCGCTCGCCAAGCGGCCGGGCCGTAGCCGACGCTCGGAGTGCGCGCTCCAGGGCACAGGAGGAGAACTGGGCCAAGGAGTTACCCGTCAGGGTCGAGGGGTCGAGGTCCACCTGGGCGGCCATGAGACCACCGAAGATATGCCCACCGGTGCCGGTGCTCTTGACCGTTCCCTGGACGATGACCGGCCCGTAGAACTCCATCCCGCCTGAGAGGTCGAGGTCGCCTTGGACCAGGAGAATACCCTGGCCACGCCCACCGGAGATCCGGAGATTGTTAGGCGCATAGATGATCGGGAAGTAATTGAAGCAGGGCGCGTAGATAGTCCCGCCGTAGGGCTCACCCCAGTTCCTATTGTTGGTCTTATCGCATCTTGGCGGCACCGTCGCTGTGAGTGTAGGCGCCAGCCCGTTGACCGTTCCGGTGACTTGCAGATCGGCCATTGCAGCGAGCTCGGCGAAGCTGATCCCGCCGAAATCGTTGAAGATGGTCGAATCCACCGTCGGATCGCCGCCCTGGAATTGCGGGTTGCCCTCGACGCAGGCGAGACCGCTACAGTTGGCCCCGTTGGTGTTGATGCTGGTCGCCGAACTCCGGATGCCTGCCAGGGTATCGGTAGGAGCCGCACAGCTTCCTGTCCAACCCGCAGGGTTCCGGTCGACCCCGCTCACTTCTGTGGACCCTCCGATGGTCATGGTCCCGTTCACTGTAATGGCAGCGGTCATATCGACCAGCGGCAGGATGAGCCGGGCGAAGGTTCCCACCACTCGTTGGGCCATGATGTTGCCGCCGGCGTCGGTCTTGGCGCCGGCCGAGACGATCTGGAACAGGTTGTCGTTGAGTCGGGTCACCCGCCTCACATAGCCTGCGTTGCCGCCCATGGAGACGGAGGACAGCGTGAGGGTGTCTCCAGTGGCCATGGCGTTGTAGACCGTGGGGTCCCAGTTATCCAGCACATCCACGAGCCCCGCCTCCGCCGCTTCGAACGACTGGGCCCCGGACATCGAGTTGAGTCCCGTCCGCTGCTCCAGCCGTCCGGCGTAGAATGTTCCCGCCACGAGGGCGCCGATGACCACGATGGCAAACACGGCCATGACCAGCGCGATGCCGCGTTCATCGGAGAGTCGAGGGGTTCGCATATGTGTGACTCCTTCTCCTAATCGGAAGTCGCCTACGGTTGAGGCGCGTTTCGCAAAGCAATCATGGCCACGAGGCTGTCCTGGACGATCTGATTGGCCTGCCCCAGCCCCCGGCTGACCGCCGCCTGGGTGAGACCCCGAAGGGTGACTCGAACCGCCCGCACGGCGGTCGCCGAGGCAGTGGGATTGCCGCTGCCATCGAAGTATTCGAGCAAGAATCCGTTGGCGGCGAGCGGGCCGAGCACCGGCTGGAGGGCGACCTCGCCGGCACTCACCGACCGGGCGCCCAGCCAGGTTTGCCCCGCCGTGGCGAAGGATTCGAGCCGCATGACCTCATAGATCCGCACCGGACTCCCGACCATCACGTCCACGATCCCGCTCGGAGTCGCGGCGGAGATGTCGGCGAACGAAAGCGCGATGGCCGGTCGGCCGGCGCAGGTACTGGGCGCGACGCCGGTCAGCTGGCGATCGACCCAGAGGTCGTCGTTGGGGTCGGCGGGATCGACTTCGGCGAAGATCAGCACGCGATCGCGATTGTTGTTGGTGTCGATGTTCCGGAGTCCGTAGTACGGCATGTTCGGCACATCCCAGATTCGGATCTCGGTCGGGGTCACGAGACACGACACTCCGGACCCGCGCATGGCGCGATACTGGATCGCGTTGGCCCCCATGACTTGCAGGTCCGAGGCGGTCCGGCATTGATGCCCACCTCAGCTAGCTCGGAGGGCACGAGAAACGCCCCGGTTCGAAGACTTGACTGCAGGCCCACCCGCTCCGCTTGTTCGCGGGACAGGCGCTGGGTGTTCACCAGCATCCGAACCGTCGCGCCGCCCACGATCGCCATCATCACGACGACGACCATCAGCTCGACCAGGGTAAACCCGCGTGTGTTTCGCATGACTATCGGCACCGGATGACGGTTTGCAGGGTATCGGTGTCGGTGCCGCCGGCCCGTGGGTAGGTGACGATGGCACTCACGGCTCTACTCGTGCCGGCGCCCGGCACGATCCACGTTTCCGTGACACCGTTGGCCGTGACGGGGCCGCCGCTCGCGAAGCCGCCGGCGGTGCACGGGGGGTTGGTGGTGTTGGCAAACGCGCGGAGGGTTTCCAGGCGCCGAGTGGCGACTTCCATCGCCATGGTCGTGCGCCGGCCCTGTCCGATCATCCGCGTCGTCATGGCGGAGGACCCCATCAAGGCGATGACGCCGACGGAGAGGACAACAACCGCCACCAGCACCTCAACGATCGTGAATCCTGCTGTGCTCTTGGTCATTTGGTCATCACCCGGCCGAATCCGCTGATCATGACGGTATCGGCGTGAGAGCCCTTGGCCAGCTCGATCATGCCGCCGCTACGGCCAAAGCCGCGCGGGTCGACGGCGAGCATCGAGTCGGACGACGTCATGGTAACTCCGTAATCGTTGTACAGGTTCTGGACGGCAACGAGGGTGTCGAGGCCGCCGCCCGGCAGTGTGGCTGTGATCAACGCCGTGTTACCGCTGATGCGTACGGCGGTTGGACGATTGGTGGTCATGGCATTGGCACGGGCCTGGTTGTAGAGCGTAACGACCTTGGTCCTGGCCCCCCGCACGTCATTCTGCTGCACGACCGAGCGGAACCGCGGCAGGGCGAGCAGCATCAGCCCTCCCATCACCACGACGACGATCAGCATCTCGCTCAGGGTGAATCCGGTCCGATTCTTAAGACCAGTCATTTCATGTCCAGTTCGTTCGGTGTGTAAAAACTGCCCATGCCCAACCCGATGGTCTCCGCTTGGGCCACCCGGGGCGGGGCTCTCTTCTCTACTCCACCAGCACACCTCATGCCATGTTTAGACTGTTGTTTTACAACAACTTACAAAACATGACCGAATCGCGTCACCGGCATTATGCTACACTCGACTGTCGCGATGATGCACCAAGTCAGTTGGTGGATTGATTCAGTACATAGCTAGTGGACCACTCGGGATCCTGCAATCCATAAAAATCGTACACTGTGCGGCCGAGAGACGTTGGATGAGACGGCTATGACGTTGTCCTGTAACAACTTAAAAATTGTCCGCCGGTACGGTAGGCTGTACAGGGATGGTGATTTCAGGTGACGTGACTCCTAGGCCCGGCGTGCTGCCCGCCCGGCTTGGCCACACGACCCTGCCGGGTTTGGCGATACCGGCCGGCGCTATCTTACCGCGACACCATCGCGGAGGGACACGGACCATGCGACTCGCCGGCAAGCGCGTGCTGTTCTTCGCCGGGCCGCTCTATGAGGACCTCGAGCTCTGGTACCCGAAGCTGCGCCTGGAGGAGGAGGGCGCGGTCACCACGGTTGCCGGGACCGGGGAGAAGAGCTACCAGGGGAAGCGGGGCTATCCCATCACGCCGGACACCGACGTACACCAGGTCGACCCGGGCACATTCGATGGGCTGGTCATTCCAGGCGGCTATGCGCCGGACATCATGCGGCGTTCTGAGCGGTTGCTTGCGGTCACCCGGGCCATCTACCAGGCCGGAAAGCCGGTGGCCTTCATCTGCCACGCCGGATGGGTGCCGATTTCCGCCGGCATCGTCCGGGGCAAACGGGGCACCAGTGTCGGGGCCATCAAGGACGACCTGGTCAATGCCGGCATGGTGTGGGAAGACAGCCCGGTGGTGGTCGACGGCAACCTCATTTCCTCACGCACGCCGGCTGACTTGCCGCACTTTGTCAAGGCCCTGATCACCTCTCTCGAGGACTGACCGTTCCATGTCGCTCGCCGAGATTCAACAGCGGGTCGATCAATGGATCGACCAGTACAAGATCGGGTACTTCCAGCCTCTCACCAACATCGCCCGCCTCACCGAGGAGGTCGGCGAGCTCGCGCGTGAGGTGAACCACCGCTTCGGTCAGAAGCCGAAGAAGGAAGAGGAGCCCCCGGGCGACTTGGGCATGGAGATGGCCGACATTCTATTCGTCATCGTATGCATGGCCAATCGCGAGGGCATCGACCTCGACGAGGCGTTCGAGCGCATGATGAAGAAGGTCGAGCGGCGCGATGCAGACCGATGGGTCAAGAAGGAGAAGGAGTAACCGGCGCCCGTTATTCCCAGGGCTTGGGTGCGGCTTTCACCTCACCGAGCAACACCAGGTAGCTCCTGTAGCGATCGTCCTGGATCGTCCCGTTTGCGACAGCCTCCAGGACGGCGCAATCCGGCTCGTGCAGGTGCCGGCAATCGCCAAAGCGGCATTGGGCCATGAGGGGCCGGAATTCAGGGAAGCAGTCTGCCAACTCGCCTGGCTCGACACCCCAGAGCCCCACCTCGCTAAATCCTGGTGTGTCGATCACGAAGCCCCCCACAGTGAGCGGGATCATGACCGCCGAGACGGTAGTCTGCCGTCCGCGGCGAATTTTGGCGCTGATCTCCCGCACGCGAAGTTTGAGGCCCGACTCGACCGCGTTCAGCAGGCTGGACTTCCCGGCTCCCGAGGGTCCGGTCACGACGCTGGCCCTGCCGAGCAAGCCTTTGCGAAACTCCTCGATGCCTTGGCCGGTCGTGGCGCTGGTGAGGTAAACTGAGTAGCCGGCGGACCGGAACCGCTCGGCCAACGCCTCGCCCGGGGCCAGGTCGATCTTGTTGATCGCCACGGCGGCACTCAGGTGATTGACCTCGGCGATCGCGAGGTGGCGGTCGAGGAGTTGGAGTACCGGTGCGGGGTCGATGGTCGCCGTCACCACCACCACCTGATCCACATTGGCCACGACCGGGCGGAGCCCTCGTCCCTCAGGCACGCGACGCGCGAGCACAGTCCGGCGAGGCTCCACGCTGGTGATTGCGTGAAGGCCCTCGCGCTGGCCAGCCTCCAAGGAGACAACGTCTCCGACGACAACCTTTGGCCCCTCGTCTTTGGCCTTCCCGCTCAGCACAGCGCGGACCGTACCCCTGGCCGTCGCGATGTGATAGACCGAGCCGTCGCGCTCGAGCACGGTTCCGGTCAACGCGGCGGTCACCACTCTCCTGGGGCAGTCGCGATCGCCTCGTCCAACGCCGCTTTCACGTCGAACAGTGACAGAGCTTTGAGACGCTCTTCCGATTCTTCCCGCGTTCGGCCCCACGCGAGATACTCGGTCTCCACGTGACCAACCGCGCTCGTGCCTTCCGGGGACCAACGAATGAAGAGAAGGGCCGCGCCGTAGCGACCGGTACCGTCTGGCTCGTCATCGGTGAAGATGCCGACCGAATACGCTTGGTCGTCGCTGCCGCGAAACGCAGCGGCACGCCCATGCTTCTCCATATACCCGCCTAGTGTGACTTCGGGCTTCACGAGCTCGGCCGCATCTCCCGCAGGATATTGCCCAACATGAACGCCACATTCGATGGGCGTTCGGCCAGTCGCCGCATCAGATAGGGATACCATTGGCTGCCGAAGGGTATGTAGACCCGCACGCGGGCCCCGCTCTCACGCAACTGCCGCTGGAGATCGCGGCGCACCCCGTACAACATCTGAAATTCAAACCGGTCAGCAGCAAGCCCGTGCTGGGCCACGAAACCTTGGGCGTGACGAATAATGCGTTCGTCGTGCGTCGCGATCGCCGGGTAATGCCCGTGGAGGAGCAGGCGTTCCATGAGGGTGATGAAGTTGGCATCGACATCGGCCTTCTTGGGAAAGGCCACGTCCGGTGGCTCGAGATAGGCACCCTTGCACAAGCGGACCCGAACGCCGTCTGCAATGAGGCGCTGGACGTCGTCTGCCGAGCGACGGAGGGCCGATTGGATGACGACGCCGGTGTGGGCTCCAAAGTGTGGGCCAATCTTACTGCGGTAGAATTCGAGCGTTCGTTGGGTGTAGTCGGAACTCTCCATATCGATCCGCACAAACCCACCGTGCTCCATCGCCTTGGACGCGATGGCGGACACGTTCGCCGCGCAGAGGCCTTCGTCGATGTCGAATCCCATCTGCGTTAGCTTGACGGAAACGTTCACCTCGAGGTCGTTGGCTTTGAGCTGGCCGAGCAATACCAGGTATTGATCGCGGGCGGCCTGGGCGGCCGGAGGGGCGTCGACACTCTCTCCCAGGAAGTCGACGGTCGCTCCGACGGTCAGGTCCCGGAGGCTGAGGGCTGCGGCCACCGCGTCGTCCACCGTTTCACCGGCCACGAACCGCGAGGCCATGCGCCAGGCCAGCCGGTTTCGGCGGACGAAGCGGTAGACTCCTCGGCGTTCAGAGAGCCAGAGCAGTCCTCGTCGCAGCATGCTCGGCAGCGGGCTCCGTTCACAAGGGGTTCACGTGCGGGGGATCACTTCCCGGGGCGCCCCGAAACTAGTCCCGCCGCTCGCGGCCTACAAGACGGGCAACGACCCCACACCGGGGTGTCGCACAGTGCCACCCAGGGCCCGGGTCGAGACAAGGTGGTTGGTTTTAACTCGTTGTCATAAAAGAACTTAATGTGTTGGTCCGCGAGGGAAATTGTGGCATGAGTCTCGCTGTTTCGTGGGGTGCGGGCAGAGGCCCGCGCAGCAAAAAAACTCGATTGGAACGGACACACGATCCGCCCGATAAGAGCACACCCGGAGCGATCCGGGGCCGCAAAACTAGAGGTCTCCCCTAGCGGGTGAGATAGCTCGGTGCCGAAGGTGGAAGGCAGTGCGGAGCGTGATCCCAGCAAGGGTCGCGCTTTTGTGTTAAATCGGGCGTGGGAGCCGCAAATGCCTCTCACGCTACACATCCTGAAACGCTGGGCCCAACTGGCCTGCGCCTTTGCCCCGGTGGCAATCGGCGGGTGCAGTGCCTTCGAGCCAAGCGACATTCCAGCTGGGGCCATTCCCATGGACCCTCCGGCGCACTTCACCGAGTGGTGGGCGCGCACGGAGCAGTGTTCGGGCTTGACGGGATCCATGGCGCCGATCCACTGGTACGTGATGCCGAACGTCTCCTCGTTCCAGACGGACATCGGAGAGAAGGTCGGCCTCTGGATCAAGACCCAATCGCACGTCGCGATCGTCCTGGCGGAAACCTATGCCGATCACGAGTTAGTAGTGCGCCACGAGATGCTCCACCAGCTACTCCAGCGCGCGGGGCATCCGGCGGACTACTTCGATGGCAAATGCGGCCTGACCTGGGAGCGCTGGAGCGGTGGCCCGACGATGATGGCATCATCGAGGACGTAAGCCGGCGGGCGCCCCTCGATGCCCGCGAACAAACATCAACGGGGCGTGGAGTGTCATCCACGCCCCGTTGACGTTTTGAGTACTCGTGTGCTATCGGGTGAACTGTGTTACAAGACGATCGAGGCTGGGATTGCCCACCCCGGTGAAGGTTCCCGTAAAGACCCTCGGCGGCTGACCCACGACTTGTAGCGTGACCACGTAGTTCGATTCGGCCTCGCCGCAGTCATCGAAGTACACCAGGTTGACCGTATAGCTGCCTGTCGGCGCCCCCCCGGTTGGCCACACGATGTTTTCGTTGTTGATGCCGTCGATAGCGCATGCGGGATTGGAATCGAGATCCAACACCCCACCGCTCGCGGACGCACGATTGGCGAAGTAGACCTCTTCCTGGGCCGGATCGATCACGTGGAGATCGACATCGGTCGGAGCATCCCACCACACGCTCGCCTGCACATCTCCCGTGGCAACCTGAATGATCCGGACGGCACTCGAGGCCGGTGTGCCCAATCCCCCACCTTGCGCGGCGGCCCCGAACAAGAACGTGGTATTGCTGGGACGCGCCTGGCGGCTCACCGACGCAATCAGGTCCGCCGACGACACCGGCGCGGGGAACGTCAGCTCGTAGTAGCCTTCGAGCCCCTGCACCGACACGACGACGCGGGCAAAGGGGGCGCTCCCAGTGGCCTCGACCTGGAAGCTACCGCCGTTGATGGCCGTCGGCGTGGCGTCGACCGTGACCGACGGTCCGCCCGCGGCAGCTGGTCGTCCGCCCTGACGCAGCACGCCGATCACGGCGCCGTCGGCCGTGGCGAGGCGGGTGACGATGTCCTGGATGTCCGGCAAGATCCCGGTGGGTTCGCTGTCACAGCCGCTGGCACCAACCCAGGCGAGTGCGAGCGCGAGCGCGAGGCCCTGCTTGCGAATGAACTGGAGTGCTGACACGCGACGACTCCTGCTGGAGTGAGTGATCTCGATCACGCGACAAACAAATGCCGGGATCGCCGGATATTCGCCGGTGCCGAGGGCAATCAGGATGCGTGCCACCGCGTGATGGGCGGACGAGGGCCCGGATTCAGCGGCCCTAACTGCCCTTTTTGGCTTGAGTTATCGCTCTGGAACAGGAAATGGGCGCGGTGGGAGAACCGATGCCGCATCTAGAAATCGGCAACGGGGTTTGGCAGGCCGCAAGGGTTCGGAGCCCTAGGCGGCCGTCGGATAGTAGGTGTCGCCGCGCTGGGCCATGTCCACGAGACCTTGGGCCGGGGCGAACCGAGGCCCGAAGGCCGCCTCGAGAGCGCGCAGTACTCCCACGACCTTGGCAGGCCCGAGATCGTCGATCATCCGAAGGGGCCCGCCACGAAACGGCGGGAATCCGAAGCCGAAGATTGCTCCGATGTCGCCGTCCCGCGGATTCCGCACCACACCCTCGGCCAGCGCCATGGCCGCCTCGTTCAGCAGGGAGTACACCAGGCGCTGCTCGATGGTCTCGGGGCTTACCGCGTCGGCGGCCCGAACCCCGAGCAGGGAATAGACCGATTCATCCGGACCCTGCTTGTGTCCTTTCCGATACAGGTAAAATCCGCGTCCGTTCTTCCGTCCCTGCCGCTTGTCGACGACCAGCTTCCCCATGGCATCCGCGGGCCGCAGCCGGTCACCAAACGCGTGGTGCATTACGGATCCACCCTTGTGCGCCACGTCGAGCCCGACTTCATCTAGCAATGCCAGTGGGCCAACCGGAAATCCGAAGCGGGTCATGGCCCGGTCGATGGCGTCGATCGGGGTTCCCTCGGCAAGGAGATGGCCGGCTTCGTTGAGGTAGGGCGAAAGGATGCGGTTGACCCAGAATCCTGGGCGGTCGCCCACCACGATCACCGTCTTGCCCATCTTCTTGCCAAACGCCACCGCTGTCACAATGGCGTCGGGAGCTGTCAGTTCGCCGGGAATGATCTCGAGCAGTGGCATCTTGTCGACCGGCGAAAAGAAGTGCATACCCAGCACTCGTTCCGGGTGGCTGGCCTCGGCGGCGATGTCGGTAATCGGTATGGTGGACGTATTGGTAGCGACAATTGCGTCGTCGCGAAGAGCTGCTTCGATTTCCGCCAACACTTTCCGCTTGACATCGAGATCTTCGAATACCGCTTCAATCACGAGATCGGCTAATCCGAAGCCGTCATAGGAAACCGTCCCCGACAAGAGCGCCTCGAGGCGGGCATGCTCGAACTTGGAGATGCGTCGTTTTTTCAGCCGAACGTCGAGGATCTTGCGGGCCGCTCGGAGTCCGCCTGCAACGCGCGCCAAGTCGGTATCCTTGAGCCGGACCCCGACCCCTGCCTTGGTGACCGCCGTTCCGGCGATCGCTGCACCCATGAATCCCGATCCCACGACGCCCATGTTCTCGATCGCGTGCGGGGTGGCGCTGCCCGCAGGCACACCGTCGTCCTTCTTCAGGGCCGTCGTCGCGAAGAAGATCTGAACCAGTTTGCGGGAAACGTCGCCTACGGCGAGCTCGCCGAATTTTCCGTGTTCTACCCGAAGGCCTTCGGTCATCCCTTTCTCGAGGCCGGTCCGGACGGCGTCCAGTGCCGCGAGAGGCGCCGGATAGTGGCCGCCGCCCTTCTTTTCGAGTTGGCGCCGTGCCCCGGCGTAGACTACACGACGGCCGAGCGGATTGCCGTCGAGTAGCCACCCCATGAGACCACCGGGGCGGCGGCGTTTCTGGATTCCGCGCTCGACCAGGCGGCTGGCGGCTTGGCGTGCCACGGCTTCCATGATGGCGGGAGGGACCACCTCGTCCACGAGGCCCAGGCGGCGTGACTTGGCTGCCGGCACAGACCGACCCGTCAGAATCATGTCGAGCGCCGCCCTGGCGCCAATCAATCGCGGGAGGCGTTGGCAGCCACCCGCACCCGGCAGGAGACCGAGCTGGACCTCGGGTAAGCCGAGTTGGGTCTTTTGGTCGTCCGTTGCGATGCGGTAGTGGCAGGCCAGGGCCAATTCCAGTCCACCGCCCAGGCAGGTGCCATTGATCGCCGCCACGATGGGCTTGGGGCTCGATGCCACCCGGTTGATCATTTCCTGCCCATTCCTGCTCAACGCCTCCGCTTCCTCTTGCGTCTGGATGGCGGTGAACTCTTCGATGTCGGCACCCGCGATGAAGTTGCCGGGCTTGCCGGAGCGAAGGACGAACGCGTGCACGCGTTCGTCCGTCTTGAGTTCGGAAAAGAGAGTTTCGAACTCGCGCCGGGCATCGGCGTTCAGCACATTGACCGGTTGGTCGGGAAGATCGAATGTGATGACGGCGATCCCCTCGTCGATGGATACCTGAAAGGCCGGCATGGTCTCGACTCCTCTGGGGACGGTTAGGCCAGCTCGAGAACGAGCGCGAACCCCATCCCACCTTGGGCGCAGATGGAAACGAGGCCGAATTGTGCGTCCCGCCGCTTCATCTCGTTGGCGAGCGTGGTCACCACCCGGGCGCCGGTGGCCCCGAAGGGATGGCCGATCGCGATCGAGCCACCCATGACGTTGGTCTTGTCCCAGTCGACCTCACCAACGGGTTCACTGCGACCGAGGCGCGTGGCCCACTCCGTCGAGCCCCAAGCTTGCTCGTTCGACAGGACCTGCGCCGCAAACGCCTCGTGGATCTCGACAACGCCGAGATCTCGCCAACCGATACCGGCCCGCTCCAACGCCGAGGGGACTGCAAACGCCGGTCCCATCAACAGCTGCCAGTCCGGATCGACCGCGCTCACGGCATAGCTGCGAATGAAGGCAAGCGGCTCGTGGCCGAGGGCTCGCGCCTTGTCCTCGGCCATGAGGATGACGGCGGCGGCCCCGTCGGTGAGGGGGAGCTGTTGCCCGCTGTCACGGTGCCATATCGCCGGTCGAAGGCCGGCCGGAGCTTGGCGAGCGCCTCCAAGGTGGTGTCCGGGCGGATCCCGTTATCGGTTGTAATGACGTCCTCTCCCTCGCGCACGTCGAGCCAGGGTACGATCTCAGCGGTCAGGCGACCGTCCGCGGTAGCGGCAGCTGCCCGGTGGTGGCTCATCAGGGCGAATCGATCCTGCGCCTCTCGGGAGATGTCGTTCTCCTTCGCCATCTTCTCGGCCGACTGACCCATCGACTGCCCCGTCGAAGGCTCGGCAATGGCGGGGGCAATCGGAATGAGATCGCGAGGGCGGAGCCGGAGAAAGGCGCCCAGGCGCGCGCCCACGGAGCGCGCCTTGCTCGCCTGGACCAGGATTTCGCTGAAACGCCGGGAGTGTAGGATGGGGACTTGAGACAACGACTCGACTCCCCCGGCAAGCACGACATCCGCATGGCCAAGGGCAATCTGATCGTGTCCGGAGGTGATGGCTTGCGCGGCCGAGGCGCAGGCGCGATTGAGCGAGAAGGCCGGAACCGTGCGCGGGAATTGGGGCAGCAGGCTCACTTCGCGTGCCACATTCGGGGTCAGGACGGAGGGCACGACTTGGCCGAAGATGACTTCGTCCACCTCGGAGCCCCGAAGGTCCGCTCGATGGAGGAGCTCCTTGGCGACGTAGCGTGCCAGGCGGACGGGTGCGACATCGCGAAACGCGGTCCCTGCCTTAGCGAACGGTGTCCGTATTCCGCTGATGATGGCCACTCGACGGCCTGCCGGAGCGGTTGTCATAGTGGAAAGCCCTTCCCCCTGGGTTGCCATTGGGGCCGTGCCCCATCGATTATCTCAGGAACGCCGGTGTGACACATCGAATTGATGCGGGCGCTCGACCTCGAACCATGGCGACTCATCGGTTCTGGGCCACCACACTCGCCACCGCTCGCCACGTCTGGGCATCGACCGGTTCGGTGACTTCCCGGCAGTGGATCACATCGAGCGGTGCCACGAGGCCGGGCAACTCCCCCGGTCGAAGCAAGTGCTCCTCACTCTGCGGGCCCCAGCCGAGGTCTCGTTGAGCGAGCGAGTAGGTTTCCATCAACAAGACGCCGCCAGGGGCAAGGCGATCCCGGACGTCGCCAATGCGGGACCGATCGAGGTAGTTGAACATCAAGACGATGTCGAACTGGCCGAGATCAGGCCAGGGAGCCTGGAGATCGACCTGTCGGAAATCTATCGAGACCCCTGCTTGGCCGGCCGCTGCCTGAGCGTCGGACAGCTTGGCCGCGTCACGGTCGAGCGCGATCACCGTGGCCCCACGGCCGGCCGCGGCGATGCTGTGCCTCCCTCTGCCACAGGCAAGGTCGAGCACCCGGACACCGGGAGTGATCAGGTAATCATGCCAGACGAACCAGGTACTGGGTCGGGCGAGGGCGGCAAGCGACGGTATGGACACTAAGGCCTCACCTGCACGACGGGCCACCCTCACGAGCCTCACCGTCCGGGCAGTCGATCTTCTCGTGATCGGAGGCGGAATAACGGGAGCAGGTATCGCCCGCGATGCGGCCATGCGCGGCCTCAAGACCATCCTGGTCGAGCAGGGCGACCTTGGTTCTGGTACGAGTTCCCTGTCGAGCCGATTGATTCACGGCGGCCTCCGCTACCTGGAACACGGTCATCTTCGGCTCGTCCTCGAGGCAAGCAAGGAGCGGCGAGTCTTGCTCCACCTCGCCCCGCACTTGGTCCATCCGCTTCCGTTTGTCTTTCCGGTGCACCGAAGTGACCGGGTACCGCTGTGGAAGCTCATCGCCGGAATGTGGCTCTACGACCTGCTTGCGATGTTTCGGAATGTGCGGCGACACCGCCCCCTGAGCAAGCGCGGTGTGCTCGAAGCGGAACCGATGCTTCGCGAACGGGGCCTCGTCGGTGGCGCCCTCTACTACGACGCCCAATGCGACGACGCACGGTTGACCCTCGCCACGGCGCGGTCGGCCATGGTGCACGGCGCCCTAGTCGCCACCTACATGCCGGTTACCGCCTTGGTGTTGGCCGACGGGACCGTGCGGGGCGTCCATGTCCGAGATGCGCTCACGGGACAGGAGGCCGTGCTCCACGCCAGCATCGTCGTCAACGCGACCGGGCCCTGGAGTGACCGGATTCGACGGATGGAGGACCCGTCGGCGCCCGCCCTATTGTGCCCCACCAAGGGGGCCCACGTCATGGTTCCCAGAAGCCGGGTCGGGAACCACCACGCCGTAACCATCACCAGCCCGATCGACGGCCGGGTCATGTTCGTCCTCCCGTGGGGGGACCTCGCCTACATCGGGACCACCGACACCGATTCGGGCGAATCACCGGAGAGCGCCCATGCCACATCGGACGACGTCATCTATCTCCTCCGATCGGCCAATGCCTACTTCCCCAATGCCAGGCTTACCGAGGCCGACGTGGTGGCGTCTTGGGCCGGGCTCCGGCCGATGCTGGTGGCACCGCAGGGGGTCGCGGCCTCTGAACGGTCACGCGAACACCAGATCCATGTCGGGATCGGGGGAATGCTATCGATTGTCGGCGGGAAGCTGACCACCTACCGAATCATGGCGAGGGATGTCGTGAACCAGGCGGTTCGCCGGTTGCACGAGCTGGATGGCACCCGTTATCCGGTTCGCGCCGAGACCGACAAGGAGCCGCTCCCAGGAGGCGAGGCACAAGATCTTCAACCATTTCAACAGGCTCCGCGCGACTTGGGAGTGCCACTGGACACAGTCGAACACTTGTTGAGGCACTACGGCACGGAGACCGCGGCCATCTGCAACCTGATTCGAGACGACCGGACCTTGCTCACACGCCTGCATCAAGACCATCCGGCGATCGAGGCCGAAGTGGTACACTCCACCCGGAGAGAGCTGCCCCAGCACGTCGACGATTTCTTGATCCGCCGCATCCATCTCTACTATGAGGTCCGCGACCGCGGCGCCCCGGCCGCTGCGCGCGTAGCCGCCCTCATGGGGGCGGAGCTCGGCTGGGCTCCAGACCGGATCGCCGAGGAGGCCAAGCGTTATACCGACTTGGTAGCCCAGAGTGCTCCCCATGACTGAGGCTGACTGGGCCGACTTTCTGTCGTAGTCTCTTTGCCGCAGGTTATCTTACGACCCTTCGACCAGCGTGAAGTCCCTCGCTCGTCCGGCGCGGCCGCGAGCGACCGTAGGAGCAAAGCTTTGGATCCAAATCCATTCGAGACGGCAAACGCCGGGTTCGCCCAGGCGCTGTACGAGGAGTTCCTGCGCGACCCAGAGTCCGTGGGTCCCGCGTGGCGGAAGCTGTTTGAGAGCGGGGTCGTCGGCATGCCGCCGAGCGGACCCAACGGCGCAGAGACCCGCCCGGCAGAGCCTCTACCGGCGCCAGCCAGCGAGTCCCTGCCCCCCGGCGCCGAGCCCATCACGGGTCCTGCCGCTCGGCTCGTTCTGAACATGGCCGAGAGTCTCACCGTGCCTACGGCAACGAGCTTTCGCGACGTGCCGGTGTCCGTGCTCGAGCGCCGCCGAAAGGAACTCAACGAGGCACGTTCTGCCGCGGGGCAGGCCGACAAGATCTCCTACACACACCTCATCGGCTATGCGCTGATGGTGGCGGCTCGATCGCACCGCGGCATGGCGCACTCGCTCCGCATGATCGATGGGGTGCCCCATCGAATCGTCCCACCGGAGATCAGCCTGGGGCTCGCGGTCGACATCCAACGCAAGGATGGGAGTCGGGGGCTGGTCGTGCCGGTCATTCGTGGCGCGAGCGGCATGGGCTTCGCCGAGTTCTATGCGGCGTACGAGGCAGTGGTCGCCAAGGCCCGCAGCCACAGACTCATGCCGGATGACTTTGTCGGCGCCACAATGACACTGACCAATCCGGGCGGGCTGGGCACGGTCGCTTCCGTACCCCGCCTGATGGCTGGGCAGGGCACCATTGTGGCCGTCGGATCCATTGGCGTCCCAGCTGCGTTCGCGGACAGCCACCCTGGCCAGGTCCAAGCCTTCGGCGTCAACAAGGTGATGACCCTGACCAGCACTTATGATCACCGCGTGATCCAGGGCGCCGAGTCGGGAGAGTTTCTGGGCGCGGTGGACGGACTGCTGCAAGGGAACGACGGATTCTATGACCAGGTGGCGGCTGATCTCGGATTGACGATCGGCCCGTCCCCACGGGGCGGTGTGCCCCTCGAGTCGGTCCCTATCTCCATGCCAGCGGTGGTGGGAACGCGACCCCGCGAGGCAGCACCGGACGATTTGACGCACGTTGCCGCGGCAATACGTTTGGTCGAAGCACTGCGGACCTTCGGGCACCTGGCCGCCCGCCTCGATCCGTTGGGAGCCAAACCCATCGGCGACCCCTCACTCGATCCCGTATCGGTCGGGCTGACGCCCGAGATCATGGCCGCGATCCCGGCCCAGGTCCTCCGCATTGCCGTCCCGGGCGAGACGCTAGCCGAAGCGTTACCCCATCTCGAAACGACATACTGCGGAACGATCGCGTACGAGATCGAGCACATCGACAATCACGACGAGCGGGTATGGCTACGTCGTGTTATCGAATCGGGAATGTACCGCGCCCATCTCACGCCCGAGGAACAGCACCGCCTCCTGACCAGGCTGACCGAGGTCGAGACGTTAGAGCAATTCCTTCACAAGGCCTACCTCGGACACAAGCGCTTCTCGATCGAAGGCGTGGATGCGGTGGTCCCAATGTTGGACCTGGCCATCGAGAGCGCCGCCGAGGGTGGCGCTCGCGAGGTCGTCGTCGGCATGGCGCACCGAGGCCGGTTGAATGTCCTCGCCCATACGGTGGGCCGACCGTACGAGACCATCTTCGCCGAGTTCGAGGGAGGTAGGCACGTCGAAGCCGGCCGACTCACCCCTGAAGGCGGGACAGGCGACGTCAAGTATCACCATGGCGCGGAGGGCGCCTATCAGACTGCCAGCGGACGGGCTGTCACCATTACGCTGTCCCCGAATCCCAGCCATCTCGAATACGTCAACCCGGTTGTCTGCGGTTGGGCTCGCGCGGAGCAGACCCAGCGACAGCGACAAATTGCCTCGCACGATCCGACCACCGCGCTTCCCATCCTCATCCATGGGGACGCGGCATTTGCTGGGGAGGGCATCGTAGCAGAGACGCTCAACCTCAGCGCGCTGCGTGGCTACGGTACCGGCGGCACTCTTCACATCATTACCAACAACCAGATCGGTTTCACAACCGACATGCAGGATGCGCGCTCCACGTATTACGCGAGCGACCTCGCTAAGGGCTTCGATCTTCCGATCATCCACGTGAACGCCGACGATCCGGAGGCATGTCTGGATGCGGTACGACTGGCCATGGCGTACCGGAGCCGGTTTCACAAGGATGTCCTGATCGATCTCGTCGGGTACCGGCGTCATGGGCATAACGAAGGAGACGAACCTGCATATACGCAGCCGCTCATGACAGCGCGCATCAAGGAACTCCCGACGGTGCGCGAACGCTACGCCGACCGTCTCGCGGCCGCCGGGTCGATCGAGGGCGAGACCGCAGAGCGCGAGCGCGAAGCACAGTACCAGCGGCTGGTCGAGACCCACACCGCGTTCAAGTCATCCAGCCCGAAGACACCGCACATGGACGAGCCGGAGCGCGCCGGGACGCCGAGTGGGTTCGTGACCAGTGCGGTGCCGGCCGAGTTGTTATTGGCGTTGAATGACCAGCTGTTGCGCTGGCCCGAGGGGTTCACGGTCCATCCCAAGCTGGCGAAGCAGCTCGAGCGGCGCCGAGGGGCGCTTGGCGAAGAGCCCGCGATCGAATGGGCCCACGCCGAAGCGTTGGCGTTCGCGTCCCTCCTCTCGGAGGGAGTCCCCGTGCGTCTCACCGGACAAGACACGGAGCGCGGCACGTTCAGTCAACGGCATCTGGTGCACCATGACATCGTGACCGGCGAACGATACGCTCCGATTCAGCACCTGCCCGGCGCACAGGCATCCATGGAGGTGTACAATAGTCCTCTCTCGGAAATGGGAGCCTTGGGTTTCGAATACGGATACGCTGCCGCGGCGCCGGACACCATGGTGCTGTGGGAGGCGCAGTTCGGCGATTTCATCAATAGCGCGCAAGTCATCGTCGATCAGTTCATTACGTCGAGCCTGTCCAAGTGGGGAGTTACGTCCCGCCTCACCTTGCTCTTGCCGCACGGCTATGAGGGCCAGGGCCCTGAGCACTCGAGCGCGCGCCTCGAGCGGTTTCTCGATCTTGCGGCAGAGCGGAATATCCGCTTAGCCAACTGCACCACACCGGGGCAGTACTTCCACCTTCTCCGACTCCAGGCATTGCGGCAGCGGGGCCTGCCATTGGTCATCATGACCCCGAAAAGTCTCCTCCGTTTGCCGCAGGCCCTCTCCCGACTCGAAGAGCTGTCGACCGGACGGTTCACCCGGGTGATGGACAACACGGCACTGACCCCGAATCCGGATGCGGTTCGCCGAATTCTCCTCTGTTCGGGGAAGATCTACTACGACCTCATGGAGCAGGTGGGCAACCCGGGACCAGACGTGCCTGCCATCATCCGCCTGGAGCAACTCTACCCATTCCCCACGGACGAGCTGGTGCCGGTGCTCGCACGATACCCCGCGGCCACCGAGTTGGTGTGGGTCCAGGAGGAGCCGCGAAACATGGGCGCGTGGCGGTTTGTCCACGAGCAGATGCACAAACTCCTCCCGGACCAACCCGAGGTCCGCTATGTCGGTCGGCCCGAGCGGGCCAGCCCGGCCGAAGGCTATCCGGCACTTCACCAGCAAGAGCAACAGCACGTCATTGCCCACGCTTTAGGGCTTTCCTAATCGGCTAACCTTCACCGCCTCGTTCCGATGCGCGGTCCTTGACCCGATGCGAATCTGCCTTGTCATCGACGCGGAACTGCCAGCTCGGCGCTACGGCGGAACCGAGCGGGTCGTGGTCACGCTGGGCCGTGCCCTCCGCGAACTCGGCCACGGTGTCACCTATCTTGCCCGGCCCCGCTCGCGCATCGATTTCGCCGACGTCCAGCCCCTCGACCGGGGGCGTCCGCTCGAAGCCCAGATCCCCGGAGGGACGGACATCGTCCACCTGCACACCGCTCTCCCACTACCAGAGGGCGTCCCCGCCTGCCGGACCATTCATGGCAACACCCGCGAGGCCACGGTATTTCCCCCCAATACCATCTTCGTCTCACACAGCCACGCCCGGAACCACGGCGCGACCGCATTCGTCCACAACGGGATCGATGCCCGCGACTACGGACCCGTCGAATTTACCGCGCCGCGCGACGCATTCGTCTTCCTCGCCAAGGCCGCGTGGCACGTAAAGAACGTGCGGGGGGCGATCCGCGTCGCCCGTCTCGCGGGAGCGCCGATCGACATCCTCGGCGGCCACCGGCTCAATTTCTCCATGGGGTTCCGGCTCACACTCAGTCCGAGCGCTCGTTTCCACGGCATGGTCGACGATGCGGCGAAGACCCCGGTCCTGCGCCGCGCGCGCGGCCTCATCTTTCCGGTCCTGTGGCCGGAGCCCTTCGGCCTCGCGGTGATCGAGAGCCTCTACTTCGGTGTTCCCGTCTTCGCGACGCCCTATGGATCGCTGCCCGAGCTTGTCCCCGCCGAGGCGGGCTGCCTATCCAGCGAGGCCGCTCGTCTCGCGGAGGCGGCGCGTGACTGGGAGAGCTACGACCGGCGAGCGATCCACGCCTGGTGGGCGCAGCACTTCACCGCCGAGGCTATGGCGCGCCGCTACCTCGAGTACTACACCTCGATCCTCGACGGCGAGGACCTCCATCCGGGGCCGATCTCAGCGCCCCTCGTTCGCAAGCCCGGACTCCTCCCATGGAGCTGAATGCGCCACCAACCTCGGGGTCGCGGAGGCGCTCGCCGCGGCCAGCTTGCTGAGGCTCGAGGTGGACGAGGGTCTAGTCCCTGGCTTAGGGGACGTGTTTGTGAAGGAAGTTTCGGTTGGGGGGAGAGAAGGGCGCGCTTGGGCGGCGCGCCCTTCGGCTAGTTACGCGCTCTTGGACGGCGACATGGGCCGCTCAGAGGCCTTGCGCGCCAGGTCCAGCAGCGGCTCCGACAGGTGCTCGCCGTAGTGAGCGAGAAACACGCCGCGGGAGCGCTTGGCCAAGAGAAAGGCGAGCAAGGGTTTGTCCGCCTTTTCCGCGTTGCAGGTCCGGCACGCCAGGACCAGGTTGTCGGGTCTGTCATAGGCCGACTTGCCCCGGCGTGGCGTGACGTGATCGAGAGTGATCGAGTGCTCCTGCGACTCCGCGCCGCAGTAGGCGCAGACTGGTCCATGCTGCTCGAGCAGCCACTCGCGATGAGCCTGGGGAGAACGTCCGCTTGACCGACGAAGTGAGGTGCGGGAAACCGATGCGGAAGGCGAGGATGAGCGGGGTGATCTGTGAATTCGTCTTCGTGTTGCCACAAATATCCAAACAAAAGAGGTGTACTCAGGGGCCCGGACTCTCCGGACCCACGGGAACTCGACATGAGCTCATATCAAGAATAATGCCAGAAACCCCAAGCCGCCACCTTCCGGGCTGCTGCCCCGGCGCTCGAGGGCCGGGTGGCCCTGACCCCGCCCGAGGTTATTTTCTCCAGACCTTGCCGATCCCGGCTATGCGCTCCCTCGCACAAGGAGTCCCATCCTGACGCTCGAGGCCGCCCGCGCCCAAGAGGGCACCGCCATTTTCCCCGCCATCGACGATCCGCAGGCCTGGACCAGTATCAACACGATTCGCGCCCTCGCCATGGATGCGATCGAACAGGCCAAGAGCGGCCACCCAGGGGCACCCTTGGGGCTTGCCCCGGCGGCCTACGTGCTCTGGCAACGTCATCTCCGTCACAGCCCGCACCATCCGGACTGGGTCAACCGCGATCGCTTCGTCTTGTCGTGCGGGCACGCATCGATGTTGCTCTACAGCTTGCTGCACCTCACCGGCTACGACCTTCCGCTGGATGAGCTTCGCCGGTTTCGGCAATGGGGCTCCCACACCCCGGGCCATCCCGAGCGCGGGGTCACCCCCGGCGTCGAGGTGACCACCGGGCCTTTGGGCCAAGGGGTCGGCAACGCCGTGGGAATGGCCATCGCGGAGCGAGTCCTTGCGGGCGAATTCAACCAGCCGGGATTCCCGGTGATCGATCACCGGGTCTTTGGCTTCGTGAGTGACGGCGACCTCATGGAAGGCGTCGCGAGCGAGGCCGCCTCCTTGGCCGGTCATCTCAAGCTTGGCAAGCTGACCCTCATCTACGACAACAACCACATCACCATCGACGGATCCACTGCCCTGGCCTTCACGGAGGACGTCGGGCGCCGGTTCGAGGCTTATGGCTGGCAAGTGCGACGAGTGGACAACGGCAACGATCTGGCTGCAATCGACCGCGCGCTGGCAGCTGCCACCGCGTCGGTCGACGCTGGTCCCAATTTGATCATCCTCCGGACAGAGATCGGCGATCCCGCGCCGACCAAGAAGGGGACCGCCGCCGCCCACGGTGCCCCGCTCGGAGCCGAGGAAGTCCGGCGCACCAAGCAGATCATGGGATTTCCGACCGAACCAGCGTTCTATGTTCCGCCCGAGACGTATGACGATATGCGCCGCGCCGAGGCGCGTGGGGATGGGTGGGTGGAACGATGGACCACGCTGTACGACGACTATCGCGTGGCCCACCCCTCGTTGGGCCGGGAACTCGAGCGCCGCCTCGCCGGGCGGTTGCCGGAGGGGTGGGCAGGCCACTTGCCGAGCTTCGCGGCGTCCGATGCAAGGCTGGCCACGCGCCAGGCATCGGCCACCACCCTCAAGGCACTCTCCTCCGTGCTACCGGAGCTCATCGGTGGTTCGGCGGACTTGAGCGAGAGCACCGGCACGGTGTTGCCGGAACTCGGCGTGTTTGGCCCCGACCAGCCGGGGCGCAATTTTCATTGGGGAATCCGGGAACACGGCATGATGGCGTGCTTGAACGGAATGGCCGCACACGGCGGAGTGCGGCCCTATGGCAGCACGTTTCTGATCTTCGCCGACTATCTCAAGCCGGCGCTCCGTTTGGCGGCATTGTCGCACTTGCCAGTGATTCTCGTGGCGACGCATGACTCGATCGGTTTGGGAGAGGACGGACCAACCCATCAACCGGTGGAGCAGCTCGCCATGTTGCGCGCCATGCCGAACCTCGTGGTCATACGCCCTGCCGATGCCGCGGAAACCGTCGAGGCGTGGCGAACGGCTCTTGAGCATCGCGACGGGCCCGTGGTGCTGGCTCTTACGCGGCAGAAGCTCCCGGTGCTCGACCGCGCGCGCTACGGATCGGCCACCGGAACGCGCCGCGGCGCTTACGTGCTATTCGATCCACCGGAGCCATGTGTGGCCGTGCTGATCGCGACCGGCTCGGAGGTTGCCCTTGCGCTCGATGCCGCTGCACAGCTCCTGGACCAGGGCGTCCCCACCCGAGTCGTATCGATGCCGTCGTGGGAGTTGTTCGAGACCCAGCCGGCGGAGTACCGAAACGAGGTGCTTCCTGCCAATATCCGTGCGCGTGTCGCCATCGAAGCGGGCGCTTCGATGGGATGGGCACGATACACCACCGACGACGGCCTCACGATCGGGTTGGATCATTTTGGTGCCTCGGCACCTGCCACTGAATTGTTCGCCCAGTTCGGATTCACGGTTGAGCGCGCCGTGGAGGCCGTGAAGCACGTCTCAGGACGGAGATCGCGATGACCAACCCGCTGGTGGACCTCGGCCGGCTCGGCCAGAGCATTTGGTACGATTACATCACGCGCGATCTCATGGCATCGGGCGCGCTCCGCCGTTTGATCGAGCACGACGCGCTCGCGGGCATGACCAGCAACCCCACCATCTTCGAACAGGCTATCAGCGGGAGCACGGATTACGACGCGGACATTCGTCGCTTAGCGACGAAGGGATACCGCGCCGACGCAATCTTCGATGCCCTTACCATCGCGGACGTCCAGGCCGCGTGCGACGCCTTCCGGCCGGTGTACGACACGACCGACGAGGTGGACGGCCTGGTCTCGATCGAAGTCTCCCCCTCGCTGGCCCACCAAACCGCGCCGACACTTGCCGAGGCCCGGCGACTCTGGGGTGCGGTCGATCGTCCCAATCTCATGATAAAGATCCCCGGCACCGCCCCCGGCCTGCCGGCAATCGAGCGAGCGATACGTGAAGGGATCAACGTCAATATCACATTGCTCTTTTCCGTGGACCGCCATCGTGAGGTCATCGACGCGTACATGCGCGGACTGGAGCAGCGTCTGGCCGACGGGCTTCCCCTCGACCGGGTCGCGTCGGTGGCCAGCTTCTTTGTCAGCCGGGTCGACAGCAAGATCGACCCATGGTTGGACGCGGCGGATGCCCCGCCGGAGGTTCGCAGCAAGGCCGCGATCGCCAACGCGTGCACCGCCTATGACGCGTTCGAACGCGCGTTTCGTGGCCCACGCTGGGAGCGTCTCGCCGGGGCGGGCGGGCGCGTCCAGCGGCCTCTGTGGGCCTCCACCAGCACCAAGGATCCGCAATTGCCGGATGTGTACTACGTCGAGGCTTTGATCGCACCGTACACGGTCAACACCCTCCCACCCGCCACCCTCGAGGCCTATCGCGATCACGGCCGCCCCGAGGTTCGGCTGCCAGCCGGATTAGCCGCGGCCCCGCACCAGCTCGCCGCGCTGGCGGAGCACGGTATCGATTTGGATCGGGCCACTCGCGAACTCGAAGATGAGGGCGTCCAGAAGTTTGCCGATTCTTATCTCAAGGCCATCGCCAGCATCGAGCAGAAGGCCACACTCCTCGTGAGCGCCCCATGACCGACGTCCCGGACAGCCCCTGGTACCGCAAGCTCCACTGGCAGATCATCCTCGGGCTCCTGTTCGGGGTCGCCTACGGTGTGATCGCCGCCGCAAACGGCTGGGGTGAATTCACCAAGGACTGGATCGACCCCTTCGGTAAGATCTTCCTCAACGGGCTCAAGCTTATTGCGGTCCCGCTGGTGCTGGCGTCGCTGGTGACGGGGGTCGCGTCGCTCAGCGATCTCAAGAAGCTGTCCCGCATCGGTGGCAAGACCATCACGATCTACATCGCCACAACGGTCGTCTCCGTCACGCTGGGCCTCGTATTGGTCAATATCTTCAAGCCCGGCCATAGCGTGCCGGCCGACATGCGAGCCGAACTCCAGGCGACCTATGCGCAGGATGCGTCATCGGGCGAGGCCGCGGCGCAATCGGCCAGGGACCGGGGACCGCTCCAGATCATGGTCGACATCGTGCCCGACAATTTCTTCGAATCGGTGGGCGACAATCGGAACATGCTGCAAGTGGTGTTCCTGGCCATCTTGATCGGCATCGGCCTGATTCAGGTCCCGAAGGACCGAGCAAGCCCGGTGCTCGCGGTGTTCGAGGGATTCAACGCCATCATCATCCGGCTGGTGGACCTGATCATGCTGATGGCCCCGGTCGGCGTGTTCGCGCTCATTGCGAGCACCATCACGTCGGTGGCCGGGGACAGCTTGGTCCAAATCGCGGAGCTGCTCCGCGCCTTGGGGTTCTACAGTCTCGTGGTGTTGTTGGGGTTGGTGCTGCACACGACGGTTACCTATCCGGTGCTGCTCAAGCTGTTCACGCCCATGCCGCTCAAGACGTTCTTCGCCGGCATGGCACCGGTTCAATTGGTGGCGTTCTCCACGAGCTCGAGCGGCGCCACGCTGCCGCTCACGATGGAGCGCTGCGAGGAAAAACTCGGGATCTCGGAGGAGGTTTCGTCCTTCGTGCTGCCGCTCGGCGCCACCATTAACATGGATGGCACCGCCCTCTACCAAGCCGTGGCCGCGGTCTTCATTGCGCAGACCTTGGGCATGAACTTGGGACTGGGTGCGCAGTTGACCATCGTGTTGACGGCGGTGTTGGCGTCGATCGGGACGGCGGCAGTGCCGGGAGCCGGGATCATCATGTTGGTGATCATCCTCGAAGCCGTCGGCGTGCCGAGTGCGGGGATCGCATTGATTCTCGGAGTGGACCGGATCCTGGACATGTGCCGGACGGTGACCAACGTGACCGGCGATGCCACCGTGGCCACCATTGTGGCGGCGTCTGAAAACGCGTTACTCGCGCCTGACTTGAGTGAGGCGGGGGACCGGATCCGGACGCGGTGGCGCGGCTAGTCGAGCTCGAGCTCCAGTCACTTCCACATTACCACGCAAAAAAGAACGACCGCTCGATCCATAGAGAACCGAGCGGTCGTTATAAGCCGGGCGGGTGGATTGTCCACCCTCAGCAGGCGCGGCGTTTTTCTACCGTGCCAGGTTCATGCCCCGAACAGGCACAAATACCTTTTGCCCGGCCACTCAAGCGCCTCATCATGGGGCTCCTGCACACCCGCTCGGAGCGCGGTCCCCCTGGCCGTACCCCGGGGATGCCAACCTGCGGCATCCTACTCCAGCCCCCACGACCAGACGCCACGCACATCATAGCACCCGCTGTATGAAGTGGCCGGGAAGGTCGGATGAAGAAATCCGCTAGCCGGCCAACCGCTTGGGTCATCAGTACTTCCATACCTGCCCGGGTTGCATGGCCTTCACCTCGACGCCGGCAGGACGGAAAGTAGACGGGTCTTGCTCGATGGGGGGCCAGGTGTTGTAGTGGATGGGGATCGCCACCTTGGGCCGAATCAGCTCGGCGGCCCGGGCGGCGAGGTCGGGCCCCATGGTGAAGCGGTCGCCGATCGGGATACAGGCAATATCCGGACGATAAATCTCCCCTATGAGCTTCATGTCGCCGAAGATTGTGGTGTCGCCGCAATGATAGACCGTCACTCCACCCATATTGATCACCAGTCCGCACGGCATGCCCATGTAGCGCCCCTCATAGGACGAGGAGTGGAATGCCTGCGTGAAGGCGATCCAGCCGAATGGCAGCGAAATCTTGCCTCCCGGATTCCCGGGTTCCGTAGCCGCGACGCCGTGTTCCGCCAGGTAGTTACAGATCTCGAACGCGGCGATCACGGTGGCCTTGTTGTGCTTGGCCAGGGCGATGGTGTCGCCGAAATGGTCGGCGTGCCCGTGGGTCAGCGCGATGTGGGTCGGGTGGAGATCCTTGGGAGTCACCGTCGCTAAGGGGTTGCCGGTGAGGAACGGATCGATGGCAAGGGTGTGGCTCCCGCTCTTCAATAGGAAAGCGGAGTGGCCCAGGTAGGTGATGTCGAGAGGCATGACCGGGCTCCCAGTGGTTACGCGGGTTCTGGATGCGAAGCGGGCGGCTCCGCGGTATCGTCACATGTATGGACTCGCGTTCTGAGAATAGCGTGAAACCCGAATGAGAGAACCGTCTCGTGCAACGTCGCGCTGGGTGGGTGTGCTGGCGGCGGCCGGCCTCGCCCTGCTCATGGCCTACGGCTGTGACATCGAGACCCTGCGGATCCAGGTGTGTTCCGACGGCCTCGGGGTATTGGTGAGCACCGAGCCCGGGGCCGAGTTCGATTGGAGCGGCGGCTGCGGGGTGGGTGAGCTGCAGGTGCGCGAGGCCGGTGCGAGCGGGCGGGTCGTGTGGCGGATCCGCGATCGCGCGGCGATGAACCGGTTGGTGGCGCCGATCCGTTATGGTAGCGCACCATCTGAGGCGACGGTCATCGTCCCGCCGGCGCCGCTCGAGGTGGGCGTGGGTTATCTCGTCGAGGTCCGGTCACTCACGGCACTCGGCGGTGGCGGTACCAGGATCGTCGTGGGTCAGGCCGCGTTCGTTCGGTGAGTCGGTGCGCAGCGTTATCGTAAGTTGCGGCGTGGCGTAGCGATTATAGGGCACCGTGTGCAGTACTGGGTTTGGTGTACGTGATATGCGGCGGAGTGCGATTTGAGAGCTCGGTGGGTTAGCTGGCGGCTTTGCGGGTCTATCGCTCCGCAGCCTATCACCTAGGGTTTTCCCTAGTGCGTAGGGTTTTCCCTAGTGCGATGGTGTTGAGTGGCTTGGGCTGGACCAAGCAGAGCCGCGGCTCATGGAGGAATCCGCAGTGGTGGGTCAGATTGTTTGCAGTTCATTTTCAAGTAGACGTACAGAAACAGAGGCAACACAGCAGAATGAACAAGCGCCGATCGCCAAAAACTACCCTTGGAAAGCTACCACGTTGTTATCCTCGCTCAGATTGCGTTGTCGCTTTCGATTGCCCCATGTCATTCACAAGCACAAGGACAGCCCATGACTCAATCCGCAAGAGGTGAATTCGTCGTCTCCTTGAAGCCTTTGGCGTTTGAGGGCGCCGACCCAGAGTTCAAGCTTGGGCGAATGTCCATCGACAAGCAGATTTCCGGCGACCTCACCGCGAGCACAGTGGGTCAAATGCTCAGCGCGATGACGAGTACTAATGGGTCTGCCGGCTACGTCGCAATTGAGCGGGTAGCAGGTGTTCTAAACGGAAAACGAGGAACCTTTGTTCTGCAACACACCGGCACCATGAATCGTGGCGCACCATCCCTTGTAGTAACCGTAGTTCCGGACTCAGGCACTGAGGAATTGGTCGGACTGGAAGGCGAGTTCAAGATCAACATCGAAGAAGGCAAGCACTCTTACGAGTTCACGTATCGCTTGCCTGCGCAGTAGAGCAAATGACGTCTAACCACCACGTGCAGTGGACGGGCCCTGCTGGTTTCAAAGGGAATCATTGATTTGTGAGCAGGCAGGCCGAGGTGGCCCGCCACTGACCCGGAATTCGTTAGGCGGCGAATCAGTCTTGGGTTCTCACGGCCGAGGACTCGATGAGCATGGGACTCAATAGCCCCAGTTCCAGTCGGACGTCGTGTTCGCCCTAGGGGGAACTGAGCCCTACGCCTTCGACTTCGCCATCATTCCGATACCGGCCAGTAGACTCACGGCACCCAGCCCCAGCAGGATATAGGACTGGGTTCGCCCACCCTGGTCAGTGGCGGAGACTTCAATGTCGCCGACAGAGAGAGAAGCACCAGAATCATCAAATTGTGAGAATCCGAAGAAGCCAAGCGCCAAGCCAACGACAATGAGTGCGATGGGAAAAAACTTGTTCATAGAACCGCCTGAGTCGAAGTGCGGGAAAACGGGACCACGCGCCGTTGGGGCTCAATCGGCCGCTTCCACCACAAAGATATGTGTCGCGCGGAGCCGCGCAAACAAACCCACCGGGCATTGAATGAACCGGTTGGCCGGCGCTCTGCATTCGCCCTCGAGCGCCGTGGCGAGATGTATCGATCCGGCGTGGCTGATCGAGACGGAGGTCGATGCCGTCGTCGGAGGCTGACGCCGAGCCCGCCCGCAGCGGCCTAGCCTTGCCTCGCTCGACATAAGGGGTTGATTGGGTGAAACAGGAAGGGCTCCGTAGCCGCTCCAGGCCCGGACGATCCGAGCGATATGACCACGCGATGGAGGCACGACATGAAGACCGGAACGCTGTTGGTGCTGGGTGGCGTAGGCGTGCCCGCGGGACTTGCCGCCTGGCTGGTTGTGGGCGCGAGCCCAGGCGCGCCGACCGGCGCGGCTTTGGCCGAGCTCGGCCCTCAGGAGGCCGACGGGATCGAGTGGTACTGGGCCCTCAACGGGCCGGTGTCCGCCGATGCCGGGGTCGACCTGTCGGTCGACCCGCAGGGCAACGTGTTCCTCGCCGGCGGCCACGGCGGCCTCGACATGGATCGCGACGGGACGTCGACCTCCCGTCGGGGGCCACCGCTTACGTGGGTGCCAAGAACCCCCTGTTCATGAAGCTGAGCCGGCACGCGGCGGGCGAACCGATGAAGATTCGCTGGGCCCGCTCTCCCAGCACGCCGGCGGACCGTACCCAGACCAAGATCGCCGCCGACGGGCGCGGCGGGGCCTACGTGGTCAGGAGCGTTCATGGAATCGCTGTCGTTCGAGGACGGGCCCACCCTCCAGGGGGCGGGCGGGAACGACGCCTTCATCGCCCGCTACGACGGCGAAGGGTCGGTGACCTGGGCGCGAGTGTTCGGCGGGCCCGGCGGAGGCGACGCCATCTATGGCCTGGCCAGCGATGAGGACGGGAACGCCTATCTGGTCGGCACCGGGAACGAAACGTTTCCGCTCGACGATCAGGGTGCCGAGTTTCGGACCTCGACTGAACGCGCCGCCGCGATCGTGTCCTACAACCCGGAAGGGGTGGTGCGCTGGGCCCGCGTGTTCGGGGCCGGTGCCCCGCTCGCGTTCGCGGTCAAGGTGTCGCCCAACGGCCGGATCTACGTGACGGGTGAGCTGGCGGGCGAGGCCGACTTCGACGGCGACGGGACGGCCGACCTTCCCGCCCCCAGGGACCGCGACGGCTTCGTGGCCCGATTCGATAGGGAGGGCACCTTTCTGGGCGCGTGGGCAGTTCCGACAGCGGCGGTCCCGACATTCACGCCCGAAGGCGACGTCCTGCTGGGCGGTCCGATGGGAGGCGCGATGGAGCGGCGGTACGGGCCCGCCGATTTCGATGGTGACGGCCGGCCGGACGTGGAGCTCAAGGGCGGCGGACCGACCGGAACGTGGGTCGCCCGCTACTCGTCGGAGGGCCGGCTTCGGTTGGGTCCGCTCGTATGCGCTGCGAGCAGCCGGCGGACTTGGAGGTCCGGGGCGACCTGATGGTGATGTCGGGCAACTACAAGGGCGTGCGCGATCTCAATGAAGACGGCGAGGCCGAGCCGCGGTTGGACGTGGTGGATTCGGAGCTGGAGACGGACCTGGCGATCATGATCCTGTCGGCCCGGGACGGCAGGCCCCTCCGCGTCTGGACCGCGCCGGGCCCGGGCAACGACTGGGCTAACGCGGTGGCGTTCCTTCCCAACGAACCCGCGCTGCTGGTCACCGGCGCGATCCAGCTCACGGCCGACTTCACCGGCGACGGCGAGCACGGCGAAGGCTGGATCGTGTGCGAGAACCTGGGCGATCTCTATGTCGCCCAGTACCGGTTGCCCGAGCCGGTCGAGACGCCCAACGAGATTCTGCTGGACGTGTCGCTGGCCCGGCGCGAGGGCGAGCTGCGCGCCACCCTCATGTGGTCGGGTGCCACGACGGATCGGATTGACGTGTACCGCGGTGACGAGCGGATCGCCACGGTGAAGAACGACGGGTCGCACACCGACGTGATCCCGCAGGACGGTGCGGCACCCCCTTACCGCTACCGCGTGTGCGACCGGGGCAGCTCCAGGTGCTCGGCGACATGGAAGGGCGGCCGCTGATGGCTCGGTTACATGTTCAATCGACGCTCGCTCGGAGCCGGCCTTTGCGCCATCGTCATCCTCCTCGGCACCGCCGTGAATTGACGGTGCGCGTCATCGTGGTTCCCAAGAGCTATTAGGGCGCCTAACAAGTAAATGCACCTGGCGCTGGCTCAGGACTTCTTCGCGGGCCAGCGGGTGCGGCGCGACATCGTCCGTTTCGTGAGTGTTCTGTCTCGACGTCCTCGCGCCGCCCCCAAACTCCCCATGAGCCTCCCTTCCCACGGCAAGTGGCTGCAGAGAGTTCTCGCGCGCGATGACCGGTTTCTCGTCGGGTTGCACCTGCGCCAGATGAAAGCCATCAGTTACCTTGGCACGTTAGATCGGGTCTTCGGGGTACCCGTCACCACGCGCAACTGGAATACCATGAGCGCAGTCGCCAGGCTGCTGGACCCCGAGTGAGGCAAGCGCTGGCGAGTGGACCAGGCCGCCGGCTATGTGGGCATGCCGGTGGCGTCCCCGCTCACGCTGTGTCCGTTAGAGTGAACCCATGGATTCCAAACCAATCCTGATACTGGGAGCGACCGGGATGCTGGGCCGACCGGTCGCGCAGTGCCTGACCGCTCAGGGCCAGCGGGTGCGTGCCTTGGTTCGTGAGGCTGGGAGGGGCCGCCGACAGCTGGGCGATTCCGTCGAAATCGTCGAGGGGAGCGCGCTCGAGGAGCGAGACGTGCGCCAGGCGATGGCGGGGTGTTGGGCGGTCCACGTCAACCTGGTCCAGGAAGCGGAACTGACTGCCATGCAGCACGTCGTCCGGTCGGCGGCGGCGCGGGGAATTCAACGGGTGTCCTATGTGTCGGCGACCACCGCGTGCGAAGCGAATCGATGGTTCGAAGTGGTGGATGTGAAGATGCGCACGGAGGAGGTCCTCAGGCAGAGTGGCGTCCCGCACGTGGTGTTTTGCCCGACCTGGGTGATGGAGACGCTCGAGAACTTTGTCCACGGAAGTCGAGGGACGATCATCATTGGGCGAAACCCTCCCGAGCTGCACTTCGTCGCCGCCGCCGACTTCGGACGGATGATGGCCCAGTCCTACGTAGATGAGCGCGCCCTCGGCAAGCGCTTGTTCATTCACGGGCCCGACGCCGTTACGCTTCCCGACGCGCTCCAGCGCTTCTATGCGGCCTGCCATCCTCAGCTGAGGGTGATGCGGTTGAAGCTGTGGCAGGCCCGGCTCCTCGCCAGGCTGACCCGGCGGGCGGGGCTGACCTATGTGACCAAATTGATCGACTACTTCGACCGAGTGGGGGAACTCGGCGACCCCAGCGAAGCGAATCGCCTGCTGGGCACGCCGTCGACCACACTCGATGAGTGGTTCATCTCGCCGCACGGCGAGCGGCAGGGGTTACCGCACTGAGGATGGGGCAACTCTGGGCCCTGGCCACGACGATTCCCTCCGTGAACGAGATAAGTCCCTCCCTGCCGCAGCGCCGTCACGACGCACCAGCGCGCCGTCGCCGCGTCAGCGGGACGAGCGGACCGTGCGCCCGGACAGCGGTTGCACGGGACGGTTCGTCGGCCCGTGGTCCCCGGCCAGGGCCGCCAGCTGATCTGAGCTGAGCGACATGGACTCGGTCAAGAGATTCCACCGAACGCCCTCCGAACACGGCGGTGTCGTCAACGACCCGTCATAGGTGATGTAACCGGCTGCGTCCGGCAGGAGCTCAGCAAGGTTTACCTCCATCGTCGCGCCGCCTTCCCGACCGGCGCCGGCGATGGCTTCGTACGCCGCCGATGACGCGCCCTCCTCGAACATCACGCCGACCACCGCGAGCTGACCAGCATCGTTCTGGTGCACGAAGTGGATCTCGAGCGGGAAGCTTTGGCCGTCGATGGTGTGCTCGCTCGGTCCGTGGGGATGGAACTGGAGGAGCGTGTACTGGTCCTCCCCGATGGTGAGGCGTTGCGTCGTCTCAGGTGTCACGACCATCCCGTATCCCGACGTCTCGACCCGCACCGTCGTGTTGCCGTAGTCAAACTCCAGCGGTGGGAGATCGTGCGACTCCACGGACGCGGTGGCCACGTCAATGGGAGACTGCGCCATTCCCGCGGCGCACGCCGCGTATTCCTCGGACAGCATACCCCACCGATCAGGACCGGTCTCGCCCGCGTACGACCAGGCCACCTCCGTGTGGGCAGCCTCCGCTGCTTTGTCCTGGGAGGCGGTATCTCCCCGGGCGCATGCAGCGACGAAGGGCAGGCCAATGAACAGCAAGCTCAAGCAATATGTGGTTCGCCTCATGATTGTCTCTCCTCGTTGATGACTTCGGGGCCGCTCATGCGACCGTCGGTTTTCGGACGCCTCCCGCCCGGGTTGGCGCGCCGCACTCCTGGGCCCGCTGTCAGGGCGATCGGCCTTCGACCATCCGGATCAGCTCGCGAACCGTGCGGTGGGCCTCCAGGGGATGCCGGAGCGCTCCGTCCAAGTGCAGCACGTAGCGGTTGCGACGGCCTTCCCGCACGCGCTCGACGATTCCTTCCGTCTCCAGATCCGCCAGAATCAGCTGCACCGCCCGCTCGGTGATGCCTACGACCTCCGCCAGATCACGAATCCGTGCGCGTCGATTCCGGACCAGCGCGACCACGACGTGAGCGTGGTTGCTGAAGAACGTCCACGTGCTGCCTGCGCGCTTCCGGTCTTTCACTTTCATCCCGACCTCGTTAATATGTGAAAACTATTTCGGTAATTATTGTTCGTCAATACCGACCTCGGCACTCGAGGAGCGTGTGACTCCGCCACTGACGCGGGATTTGTCAATGCGGCGGTCTAGAGTGCTTGGCATGGCAAGTTACCCGGGCTATCGTGCCATATGATCCGCTCCTTTGCGGATCCCGGCACCGAGGATGTCTTCTACGGCCGTGATCCCCGGCGCGCCCAGGGTACCTCCCCACACAGAGGCATGTCTTTCAGCTCCTAGCACTGTACCGGGTCCCAAACGACCAGCGCGGAGAGCAGCGTGCATCTCGAATTGATCGACCTTTTGGCCATCCTGCTAGCGGCATGGGGAAGCGGACTCCTCGCCGTCCGGCTCGGCTTTCCCGCGATTCTCGGCGAGCTCGCGGCCGGCGTCGTGTTTGGGCCCGCACTGCTCGGCTGGCTGGTGCCCAGCGAATCGGTGGACGTGCTCGCCGAGCTCGGCGTGTACCTGCTCATGCTCTACATCGGGATGGAGATCCAGCCGCGACAGCTGGTCTCCGCCTCGCGGGCCGGCGTGCTGGCCGCCATCGGCGGCTTCCTGGTCCCGTTCGGCATCGGCGTCGGCCTGATGCTGTCACTGGAGTACTCGACCGCGGCGGCCTTGTTCATGGGCATGGCGATGGGGGTCACCTCTCTCGCCACCAAGTCACGGATTCTGGTCGATCTCAACCTGCTCGGCACCCGCGTCGCCAGTGTCCTCCTGGTCGGCGCGGTGTTCGCCGACACCCTCGCCCTCATGACCTTCGCCGGTATCCTGGCGATGGGCTCGCAGGGGGCCGGAAGCGACGCGTGGATCGGCGTGGCCGTCACCGGGGTCAAGGCCGTCATCTTCTTTGCCGCAGCCGTGGTCATCGGACTCCGGGTCTTCCCGTGGATCGGGACGCACCTCGCGCGGTGGAAGCTCGGTAAACGCACCAGCAACTTCACCATCGTCTTGATCGTGGCCTTCCTCTTCGGCGAACTCGCTCATCTGGCGGGGCTGCACGCCATTCTCGGAGCGTTCGTGGCCGGCCTCTTCCTCCAGGAGGGGATTCTCCAGCGGAAGTGGTCATACGAAGTCACCGATGTCGTGCACGATCTGTCGCTGGGGTTCCTCGCTCCCGTGTTCTTCGTCTCGGCCGGCTTCCACATCTCCCTGCCGGCGGTCATTGCCAACTGGGAACTTCTGCTGCTCGTCGTGGTGCTGGCCACCCTCGGCAAAATCGTCGGGACGGCGCTGTTCTACCTGCCAAGCGGCCATGGCTGGCGCGAAGGGCTCACCGTAGGTGCCGGCATGAACGGCCGCGGGGCGGTCGAGATCATCGTCGCCGAGATCGGCCTGGCTATGGGACTCATTACGCCGGACGTGTTTTCAATTCTGGTGGTGATGGCGTTCCTCACCACGTTGTCGGTTCCCTTCTTCCTGACCTGGCTGGTGCGGTGGCTCCGGGCGCGGAACGAACTCGTACCGGCGGCGACCGGTCGCAGCGGTGTGATCATCACCCCGGTGACGGCGTTGGGCCTCAAGCTGGCAACCTTGTTCGTGGACGAGGGCAAACCCGTCACGTTCGTGGATCGGTATCCAACGGGCTGCCGCGATGCCCAGCGGCATGGCTTTCGCGCGGTGCACGGAGACATCTTGGACCGCGACATCCTGGCCGATGCTGGAGCGACCGATGCCAGAATGATCATCTCGCTGTTGGACGACGAGCCGGAGTCCGTTGCGCTGGGGCGCTATGCGCGGGTGGAGTTCGGGGTTCCGGAATTCTACTTGCCGGGTGCACCCGAACGCGCGACGGCCACCGCGGCGGAGGTCGAACGATTGGGGCTCCGGCGCCTGGTGTTGGGTGGCGACGCGCTGGTGAGCCTACACTCGCAAGCGGACCTCGAGCGCTTCGAGCTGATCCAGGAAGTGGTTCCCGACATGATCTTGGGGGACGAAATCGCCGTGGTGTTCCCGGCCGATGCCCAGGCCGTGCCGCTTGCCTTCCGGCAGGATGGGCGGACCCAACCGCTCCACCGCAACGCCACCCTCCTCCCCGGTGCCACGGTCTGGGTCCTCAAGTGCGCGCCCCACGAGAAGCTGCCAGAGCCTCGGGCCCGCGCGCTCGCACGGCTCCACCGGGCCGAGGTCATCGACCTCGGGAATCTCCAGGAAGCCGATCAGGTGGTCGGCGCGCTCGCGAAGCCGCTCGCCGGGGCAACCACGCTCTCAGAAGAGGAGGTCCAGAGCCTCCTCTGGGAGCGCGAGCGAACCATGACCACGGTGGTGGCGCCAGGCATTGCGATCCCGCATGTGCTCGTGACCGGCCTCGGGGAGCCGGTGCTGGCCGTCGCGCGGTCGAAACCGGGCGTCGTCTTTGCCAAGGGCCGGCCCCCGGTGCACGCCTTCTTCGCGATCGCCAGCGATCCCGACCGACGAAGCCCGTATCTCTATTTGCTGTGGGCCATTTCCTCGATCGCGTCGCTCGAACGCTTTATTCCGCTGTGGACCGCTGCGGAGCAGGAAGCCGACCTCACGCACGTGCTGCGCACCCTCGCGGCCGAGTTGGCAAGTGAGAACGGACCCAGCGGCGGAGCCGCCCACCCATGATGCCACCGACGTCGGTCGCCTCGGGGCGCGATCGGTGAGGCCGCGGCAGCGGGCCTGATCCGAGCTCGATCCGTCCGCGCGACTGACTCGCGCGACCCCTGCCCCTACCCTTTCAACTGATCCAGAATCGGCAGCCGCCGGATCCGCTTTCCCGTCGCCCGGAAGATGGCGTTGGTGAGCGCCGGGGCGGCGCTCGGAATGCCGATCTCGCCCACACCGGTCGGCGTGTCGCCAAACGGGAGGATGTGGGCCTCGAACCGGCTCGGAAACGCGGCGATGCGTGCCAGCGGGTAGTCGTGGAAGTTGCTCTGCTCGATCTGCCCGTCCTTGACCGTGATCTGGAGACCCAGGGCCGTGCTGATCCCATCGACCGTGGCGCCCTGGAGCTGGGCCTCGACCGCGTTCGGATGCACCGCGAGGCCGCAATCGATCGCGGCGACGATGCGCTCGATCCTGAGATCGCCGTCGTCGCCCACCTCGACCTCGATCGCGTGGGCCGCATACCCGCCGAAGGTGAAGTGCGACGCGAGCCCGATGCCGCGGCCGGCCGGTAGTGCCCTCCCATATCCGATCCGCTCGGCCACGAACCCGACCAGCCGGGCCAGACGGCCCGGGTTGAACGTCGGGCCGCCGTGGCTGGAATAGGGCAGTGTCCTGTCCGCGCCGTACAGCCGGAGGCGGAGCTCGAGCGGGTCCTGACCCGTGGCGGCGGCGACTTCGTCGATGAAGCTCTGGACCACGAACGCGTTGGCCGTGTGGGCCGGCCCGCGCCACGAGCCGCGCGGCACACCGATGGCGTTGTGGAAGTACTCCAGCCGGAAGTTCGGCACCATGCGGCGCGGGAAGTCGTCGGGATAGAGCTCGGCTTGCCACAAGTTGTCGTCCGGCATGTTGGGCCGCCGGTAGTACTTGCTGGCACTGGCCAGGCGGTGGGTCCACGCGACGATGTCGCCACCGGCGCTCATCCCGGCGCGCAGTTCATGCGTGCCGGCCGGGCGGTAGAAGTCATTCTTGACGTCGTCCTCGCGGGTCCATTGAAGCTTGATCGGCCAGCCGGTCTTCTTCGAGATCAGCGCCGCCTCGGCCACGTAATCGTTGGTGAGCCGGCGGCCGAACCCGCCGCCGACCCGCGGGAAGTCGACCTCGATTTGGTCGAGCTCGAGACCCGTGGCCCACGCGGCCGACCGGGCCGCGCCCCCGGGCATCTGGGTCGGTGCAATGATGTGGCAGCGACCGGCCTCGACGAAGGCGTAACAGTTCTGTGGCTCGAGCGGCGCGTGATTGACGAACGGGACCTCGTAGCGATGTTCGACCACCATCGCCGCACCGGCCATGGCCGCGTCGAATCCGCCGTCATCGAGCACCACCTGCCCCCGGCCGTCGAGCAGCCTCGCGTTCTCGGCCCAGAAGGCTGCCGAGCTGTCGCCCGCGTTCGGGCCCTTGTCCCACTCGACCCGTAGGGCACGCCGCCCCTTGATGGCGGCCCAGGTTGAGGTCGCCACCACGGCCACGCCGCTCGCCAGGATGTTGTACGGCGCCCCCGGGGCCGGGCCCTCGATTTCGAACACGTCCAGCACGCCGTCGACCGCGCGGGCGGCCGAGTCGTCGAACGACACCGGCTTGCCATTCAGGTACGGGCACCGGGCGATCACCGCGTACCGCATGTTGGGCTGCTCGGTATCGCTGGCGTACTTTGCCGCACCAGTCACGATGTCGCGGGCGTCGATCGTCGGGTGGCGCTTTCCGACGATGCGGTAATCGGCCGTTGCTTTGAGCGGCGGCCGTTCCGTCGGCACGGCCAGCAGGGCGGCGTCGGCCACGAGGTCGGCGTACGCTAGCCTGTTGCCGCGGGTGGGCCCGACGACCAATCCGGGCTCGGTGCGGCACTGGCCGGGATCGACGTTCCACCGTGTGGCCGCGGCCCGGATCAGTTGCTGCCGGGCCGTCGCGCCGACCTGGCGCATGAAGTCCCAGTTGTTGGTGAGCCCGCTGCTGCCGCCGACTCCCTGGCCGCCGTACTTCCAGGTATAGCCGTCGGCCGTCTTCACCAGGCCGAGCGGCATCGGGCGGATGCTGACCGTGTCCCAGGCGACATCCAATTCCTCGGCCACGAGCATGGGCAGCGCCGTGCGCACGCCTTGCCCGAGTTCGGGCTGGTTGGTGCCGATGATGACACCGCCGTCAGGCAAGATCTCGATGAAGAACCCGAGCTGGCGATCGGGAGAATCGACTTGTCCCAGCAGGTCCGCGAGCGGCACGCCGAGCACGAACGTGCCGGCGGCCGTGGCACCGGCAACGACGAACTGCCGGCGCGACAGCGTCAGGGTCGGGGTCGGAGACGACACGCTATCGGACATTGCCGCCTCCTTCCGCCTGCAGTTCCGCCGCCCGGTGGATGGCCGCGCGGATCCGCGGATAGGTGCCGCAGCGGCACAGGATGGTCAGTTGGGCGTCGATGTCGGCATCGGTAGGGTTTGGAATGCGTTGCAGCAGGTCGACCGTTGCCATGATCTGCCCGGCCTGGCAGTAGCCGCATTGGGGCACATCGTGCTCCAGCCACGCCGTCTGCACCGGGTGCAGTTGCTCAGCCGAGGCGGCGAGCCCTTCGATGGTGGTAATCGACAAGCCGGCGATGCTCGATACTGGTGTGAGGCACGACCGCCGTGCCTGGCCATCGACCAGCACCGTGCACGTGCCGCAAAGGCCGACGCCGCAGCCGTATTTGGTGCCGGTGAGCCGGACGTGATCGCGGAGCACCCAGAGGAGCGGGGTCTCCTGGCTGCCGTCGAACACCACGTCTTGGGAGTTCACTCGGAAGGAAATCATGGGCGGAGGCTCCGCGTCGGATGGAAGGTCGGCCCTACCGGCCCTGGCAGGAGGGGCCGGCGGTCAGCGTCGGGGGGGGCACGGCTGGTCGAGACGAGAAGACCGTCTCCCGGCCGGCGTGCCTACACTATGAACCTTTACGAGTGGGGCGGGCAAGTGTTTCGCCGCCGCCGTGCGACTCGGCGGGTGCTCGGCGGCCGGGCCCGCGAGGAATGCGAATTCGATCCGATGCGACGAGGGACGACCGAGCGGCGACCACCGATGCTGCCCGGAGCCATAGACGAACGAGCCCGCCTAGCGGCGGGCTCGTTCGTCAAGGCGCCGGGCGGAGTCGAACCGCCGAATGGAGGTTTTGCAGACCTCTGCCTTACCACTTGGCTACGGCGCCGGGATGTGGAAAGTGGCGCGGGCCCCAACCCGCCGCAAGGGCCTTACAACTCCTTCAGGTACCACCGATTGCATGATGTGTAACCGGTGTTGCCCACCTGCCGGTCTACCTCGCGGAACCCCGCCCGCTCGTAGAGCCGCCGCGCCTCCGCCATCGGATCGGACGTCTCCAAGTAGCACTGTCGGTAGCCCAGCGTTTTGGCCCGCTCGAGCAGGCGCTCGAGCACCGTGCGGCCGAGCCCGAGCCCGCGGAGCTCGGGCAGGAAGTACATCTTCCGAAGCTCACAGATAGCCGCGTCGGCACCGGCCAGCGAGGCTATCCCCCCGCCGCCCAGCACCCGCTGGCCCCGTGCAACCACCAGATACTGGGAGCGATCGCCCCGGTAGGCCTCATACATGGCGTCGACTTCCGACCCTTCGCCCGCGCACACGCTGTCGGCCACACCGTACTCAGCCATCACACCGCGGATCATGCGCGCCAGCGCCGGGTCGTCGCTCCGACGGACCGGCCGGATGGTGTAGTCGCGGAGCGCCCGGGAGCGGGCCAGCGCCTTGGCATAGAGTTCGAGCCCCTCGACCACCGCCCCGCGGCCGGCCGAGTCCAACAGCTCGAGCGCGCCGGCCACCTGCCGGTCGGCCGCCCGGTCGAGCCGCGCCACCGCCCGGCGACCATTCGGCGTTAGCCGAATCGGCTTGGCCCGCTTGTCGGCTACCTTTACCCTGCCGACGAGCCCGCGGCGCCTGAGCCGCCCGACGGTCCGGCTCATGGTCGACTTGTCGAGCGCCATTCGCTCCGCCAGTTCGGTGATGGTGAGCGGTGCCTCGCGGCCGAGCTCGGTCAGCACGTGACACTCGGACAGGGTCGGGCCGCCACCGGCGGCGCCCGCTCCATCGCCCAGGAGCCCCAGCTGCCGCACCATCCGGCGCGACGCGTCGCGCACCTGGCGGACGGGTAGCCCTGTCGACATACCTCGATCTCCCGATGGAGAGTAGAATCAAATATAGTTGTAGTATGCAACTATATCACGGCTCGGGCCAGGGGAGGGGGTCATGACCATCGAACGGGTGGTGTCGGGCGGCCAGACCGGAGTCGATCGCGCCGCCCTGGATGCGGCGGAGGAGCTAAGCCTGCCAGCGGGCGGCTGGTGCCCGGCCGGGCGGCTGGCCGAGGACGGCCCCATCCCGCCACACTATCCCCTGACCGAGACCCCGACCGACGCGTACGAGGAACGCACCCGGTGGAACGTGCGCGACAGCGACGGCACCCTCGTGCTCACCATCGGGCGGCCCAGCGGCGGCACCGCCCAAACCATCGAGTGCGCGCGCGGGTTGGCCCGGCCCTACTTCGTGCTCGACCTCCGCGCCACACCGGCCGAGCGGCGCCGGGTCGAGGCGTGGCTCGCGGCCAACCGGATCCGCACGCTCAATGTTGCGGGTCCCAGGGAGAGCAAGGCGCCGGGGGTGTACCAACTGGCGAAGGATTACCTGAAGAACCTGCTCACGATCGCGTCAGCGGGTGATGCTCGGATAGAGTGAGAAGGCGAGCCCCTTGGCGATGACCAACACCCAGCCCGCGGACTCGACGTCGGTCGCGAAGCGCCGCGCGACGTCGACCCGAAGCGGGCTGAGCGAGGTATCGCGGCTCAGGCCGATCCGGAGGCCGACCCCGGCATCCCATCCCAACCGGCGCTCGAAGCCGTCATACCATGCTCCGCCGTGGTCGACGAACCCCGCGAGCCCGATGCCCGCGAATCGCCACAAGTCTGGAATCAGGGTGTAGCGGTACTCCGCCGTCGCGAACACCATGCGGTCGCCGGTGAAGGCGTGGGAGCGGAAGGCGCGCGGCCCGTAGTCGAGGCCGAGGTCGAACTCGGTGCCCGGGGTCGGGTCTTCCAACCACCCGGCCTCCGCGTGGACCATCACATTATGCCGCTCCGCCGGCTGGAACACGGCCGTACCGCTCAGGCTGACCGACCCCGAGTCGAGCCCCGCGCCGGTAAAGAGCCCGTTGGCCGCCGCCTCGACCAGGGCAAACCCCAACGGCAACGCGGTGCCGCTCCGAACGGTCACACCGGGGCCGATGCCGTCCTGCTCATACCCGAAGGCACGGGAAGCGACCAGCGCGCTCACTTGCACCGTGGTGCTCAGGTCGATGTCTTCTTCCCGTCCGAAGGCGAGGAAATTTCGGGTGACCAGGAACCGGGAGCGGCTCCAGTGCATGAACGGGCCGACGACGCCGGTGATGGTCTCCGGAAACGGCCCGGCCAGAGAATCGTCCCGGAAGTCCTCCCGGCGCAGCTCGCCGAGCCCGCCCAGCCTCAGGTACCCCGAAGCGCCGGTCTCGAGGGCCCAGGCACCCGCGATGCGAGCCGAGGTGCGACGTTGACGCAGCGTCTCCGACGGCGTCCTGACCCCTTCCCGGAACCGGAGCACGCGGGTGTCACGCACCGTCCCGCCCACGCCATACGACAGCCGCGAGTCGAGCGACAAAAACGGCCGGCCGACGGCGGCGCTCAACACGGTGCCGTCCGAGCGGTCTTCGTACACCGCAGCCACGCCAATAGAGTTGGCGATCAGCCGGCCGCGCGCGAACCCGAGCTCGATGGAGGAGCGATCGGGATCGTCCCGAAATTCGAAGGACGCGGTGCTTGCCGTGCCGAGCAGGTTTTCCTCGGCCACGCGGATGGTGAAGGCGATCTCATCGCCCGAACTCCGAAAGCGGAAATCGGTGCGGGTGCTCCAGCCATCTTTGGTGTTGACCCGAGCGATCAGGCCGGAGTCGGTGCGAACGGTATCGATCAGGACTCGCCGAAAGATGCCGAGCGATCGGAGATTGCGCTCCGTTTCGGCGACGCGCGCGGAGTCGTAGGGCTCACCCGCGCGGAACAGGAGTTCCTTCCGCACCACGGATGGCCGCGTGGTGAAGTGGAGTGCGTTCACCAGCCGGGCAATCCAACTCTTTTCCGCTTCGTCCTGATCGAAGATGTCCTGCCGCTCGATCTCGATGGCGCGGATGGTGTCGGGGGTCGCCGAAGCCTCGGGCCCGCCGGCAACCTGCGCCGTGACGGCCGATGCGTACCCAACGAGAGCGAGGCAGACCAGGGTGCACCTGGCCAGTGTGGTAGCGGACAGAACCGACTCCGGAGCGCGGGGATCCAGCCGCAATCTAACCCGCGGCCGTGGGAGCCCCCTACCCCAACAGCTCCGCCACGCTCGTGAGGATTCGGTCCGGTGCGACACCGCTCTTGGCGACGGTGTCGGAGCGGTACTTCCCGGTCTTGACCAGCCACCCGCGATAGCCGGCCTGTTGGGCGCCCTGGACATCGGTCCAGATGTCGTCGCCGATGACGACGATGTCGGCCACGGCCGGATCCTCATCGCCCCGGATGCTCCGGACGGCGCCGTGGAAGAATTCGGGGCTGGGTTTTCCTGCGATGGTGGCGGTGACGCCGGTGGCGTATTCGAGGCCCACCACGAACGGGCCGGCGTCGAGTGCAAGCCCGTCGCGCCGCATCCAGTAGCGGTCGCGTGACAGCGCAATGAGGGCTGCGCCATCGAGTACGTAGCGGAAGGCTTCCTGCATGAGCGCATAGGTCCAGCGCTCGCCCAGGTCCCCGATCAGGACCGCGTCCGGTCCTTCGGTTGCCGCCTGGCCGGAGGTGCCGCCGCCCAGTTCGAACTCCGCGAGGTCCGGCAGCGCCGCCTCCGCGACGAACGGGGCCAGCCGTCGCACGCCGCGCACGCGGGCCGCCGAGGCCCCGGCCACTACCGCGGTGATCACCTCATCCTCGGAGAGGGTGAACCCATAGCCGGCGAGCCGCTCGAGAATCGCGGCTCGCGAGCGGCTCGACGTGTTGGTGACGCACCGGAACGGGGTGGATCCCCGCAGGGCGGCGAGCACCTCGACGGCACCCGGAACCGGACCGGCCTCCGTGTAGAGCGTGCCGTCGAGGTCGAACAGATAGGCGTCCGGCATTGCGCTAGTGCTCTCGCCGGGCGGCATGCGCCAACCGGTTGCGGCCGACTAGTACCGGCCCAAGTAGTTGTCGATCTCCCATTGGCTCACCTGCAGGTTGTACTGCAGGATCTCGTCACGCTTTGCCTCGAGGAATCGTTCCGTCAGATGCGGTCCCAGCGCCTCGGTCATCACCTTGTCCTTGGCAAAGACATCCAAGGCCTCGTGCAAGTCGCGCGGCAGCTCGTCGATCTTGTACTTCCGTCGATCCCGGTGACTCATGGTGAAGATGTTCCGATTGACCGGATCGCGGGCCTTGAGCTTGCGCTCGACGCCGTCGAGCCCGGCTGCCAGCTGCACGGTGAGCGACAGATACGGATTGGCCGACGGGTCGGGCATCCGCAATTCGCAACGGGTGCCTTCGCCACGGCGGTCCGGGATACGCACGCAGGGCGACCGGTTCCGCATCGACCAGGCGACGTTGACCGGCGCCTCGTAGCCGGGCACCAGACGCTTGTAGCTGTTGATGAGCGGGTTGGTGATGGCCACGAAGGCGCGGGCGTGTTGGAGCAAGCCCTCGATGTAGCTCAACGCGATATCGGACAGCTCGTATTTGCCCTTCGGATCCCAGAACGCGTTCTTGCCACCCAGAAACAGCGACTGGTGGGTGTGCATGCCGCTCCCGTTCTGCCCTCGAATGGGCTTCGGCATGAACGACGCGACCGAATCGTGACGGTGGGCCACATCGCGCACGACAAACCGGAACGTCGTCAGGTTGTCAGCCGTGGTGAGCGCGTCGGCATACTTGAAATCGATCTCGTGCTGCCCCGGGGCCACCTCGTGGTGGGCGGCCTCGACCTCGAATCCCATGTGCTCGAGGTCCTTCACGATGATTCGCCGCAGCGCCTCGCCCTCATCTACCGGGGTGAGATCGAAGTACGCTCCGGAGTCGTGGGTTACCGTCGTCGGCGCGCCGGTTGGGCTCTTGTCGAACAGGAAGAACTCGGCTTCACAGCCCGCCATCATCAAGAAGCCCAGCTTCTTGGCGCGTTCCACCTGCCGCTTGAGCGTCAGGCGCGGACACCCGGCAAAGGGCGACCCGTCAGGAAGGTGGATGTCACAGAGCAGTCGCGCGACCCGCCCGCCTTCGTCCTCGTACGGCATGATCCGGTAGGTGTCGAGGTCGGGCTTCAGCAGCATGTCCGATTCCTCGATCCGCACAAATCCCTCGATCGAGGAGCCGTCGAACATGATCTCACCATCCAAGGCCTTGCTGAATTGCGTTCTGGGAACCTCGACGTTCTTGCTGACGCCCAGGATATCGGTGAACTGCAGCCGGACGAAATCGACTTCGAACCGTTGCATCAGGTCCAAGATGTCCTGCTTGCTCGAGCCCGTCAGGTCGGTGGGGAAGCCATCGAGAATCGGGCGGCCCTTCCGCCCGGTTGCCACTCTGTGTTCCGATTCGGTACCACGTCCTTCGTGGGTCATCGCGGTCTCTGGGTAGGAGTTCTGAGGTTGGGCAGGGGGTGCTCCCCAGCCAAGCGGCAAAGATTAATGGCGTACGTCAGCATTTGCAAATTATGCGCATTTTTGGTGCCACGGAAGCAAGAAATCGTGAATATGTGCAGAAGTGTGCATGGAAAAATGCGGGTAATGTAGAAATATTTGGTCGGTTAGGTCGGTAGGTCGGTAGGTCGGTAGGTCGGTAGGGCGGTTGGGCGGCCGGGAGAGACCGATAGCGGGGGGTGGGGCGCGGAGTGGTAGCCGATAGCGGGCTGGGTTGGGGGAGGGGGGTTTAGCCCAGGCTTTCCAGCACCCGCCACAGTTCGAGCGGGCTGAAATCGTTGAACCGGTTGACGATCTCCTGCTCACTCCATTCGAGGAAGATCCACCCGGTGGTCCTCACGGCATCATCGGATAGGAAATGGAGCCGGCCTGCCACGGTGTCGCCGTGGTGCCGGGTTTCGAGATACACGCCCCAGGAGACGTCGCTGCGCGCCAAGTCTCCCAGGTGCCTCGCGGAGGGCACTTCCGACAGTTGGCCTGAGCTGGACAAACGCGATGGCTCCATGCAGATCTCCCCAGAACACTGCCGGTCCGCTATCACGGTAATGAGTCCTGGCGAACAACGCCAGCGTTGGCGTTCTTCGCCGCTCTGATGGGTGTAGATTTCCGACTCGGACTCGACCCGCAGGGGCGGGTGGAGCCGGTCCGGGCACTCACAGTGGCCAGCCGAGGAGGGTTGGGCCGGGAGGCTACGATCCTGAACCCGTCGATTCCATGACCCGAACAATACACGTCGCACACAGTCCGGACTCCGACGACGCTTTCATGTTCTTCGCCCTCACCGAGGGGAAGATCGACACCGGTGACCGGCGGTATGTGCATGAACTCTCCGATATCGAGTCGCTCAACGCCCGGGCGCTCCGAGGCGAGTTGGAGGTCTCGGCGGTTTCGATTCACGCGTATGCGTACATTGCCGATCGCTATGCACTGCTGGCAAGTGGCTGCTCCATGGGCGATGGGTATGGCCCTCGATTGGTTTCGCGGCAAGCCAAGCCCGAGGATCCGGTGGCCGCGCTCTGCGGACTGCGAGTGGCCGTGCCGGGCAAGCTCACCACTGCCTATCTCGCGCTGAAGCTCTTTCAACCGGACGTGGTCGAGGTTGTGCTTCCGTTCGACCAAATCGAAGCAGCGGTCCGCGACGGGACCGTTGATGTGGGCCTGGTGATCCATGAAGGCCAGCTCACCTACGCGGACGAGGGATTCACCCTCTGGGGCGACCTCGGCGCTTGGTGGCTAAGCGAGACGGGGCTCCCGCTCCCGCTTGGAGGCAACGTCGTCCGGCGAGACCTCGGCCCGGAATTGGTGGCCCTCATTGCCGCCGATCTTCGCCGCAGCATTGAATTTGGGCTCGCACATCGCCAGACCGCCCTCGCATATGCCAAGCGTTTCAACCGGGGAATCGGGGATGACCGGACCGACACCTTCGTGGGTATGTATGTCAATGAATGGACGGTCGATTACGGGCCACGGGGAAGGGAGGCCGTACGCTTGCTGCTCGGGCGCGGCACGGAATCCGGCATCATCCCTGCAGCAGTAGAGGTGACTTTCGCTGGGTAATGGGGGCCTAGGGCACCCGGGAGACCCTCCCACAAGGGCCCTGGAGTGGCTGAGGCCGCCTGCCGTGGCGGTTCTGTGACTGACCTTGGCCGCCCGTCGTGGGCCGGAAATGGGTTCCGGCACCGGAAGCAAGACCGAACACTGAGGAGATCCCGTGTCCGACAATGACGGGGCGCTGACCTTGTTGGTCGTGGATGACGAGGAGTCGATTCGAAGTGCGTTGCATCGATTCCTCTCCCAGCAGGGGTATCGGGTTCTCACCGCCGAGTCCGGCGAGGAGGCCCTGGAAATCCTCGCGCAGGAATCGATCGACGCCGCGTTGCTCGACGTCCGACTCCCGGGCATCAGCGGCATCGACCTCGTGCCCAGGGTTGTTGAGGCCGGGCCGCATATTGCCATTCTCATGTTGACCGCGGTCAATGACGCAACCACCGCCAGTCTGTGCATGCAGCGTGGGGCGATGGAGTATCTCACCAAGCCGATCGACCTCAAGGATCTCGATCGGGCGATCCGGCGAGCGCTCCAGCGCCGTGAATCGTCGCGCCAGTCGAGCGAGCTCAGCGAATTTTTCCGAGAAGAGGGCGCGCGCCGCACCTCGGAGTTGGAGCGGGTCTCCGTGGCGACGCTCGAGGTGCTCGTGAACGCCCTCGAGGCCAAGGATTCGTACTCCCGCGGGCACTCGGCCCGCGTGGCCGATCTGTCGGCCATGGTCGCCGCCGAGCTGGGGCTGGCCGATGAAGAGGTCGAGCGGGTCCGTACGGCCGGGCGGCTCCACGACATCGGAAAGATCGGTGTCCGGGAAGACATCTTCCTCAAACAGGGGCCGCTCACCAAACATGAATACGAGCTCGTCAAGCAGCATGTCGTGATCGGATCACAGATCCTCGCCCCGCTGGCCCATCTCCAGGACATCTCCGATTCCGTCCTCCATCATCACGAACGCTGGGACGGCAGCGGGTACCCGGACGGGATCAATGGGGAGAACATCCCGTTGGGCGCCCGCATCATCGGGGCCGTGGAAATCTTCGATGCGCTTACGACCTCCCGGCCGTACCAAGAGAAGATGTCCACGGAATTTGCGATCGAGCGGCTGCGCGATCTCATGGGCACCGCGGTGGAGCCTCGGATCTACTTGGCCCTCGAAGCCGTGGTGGGACGCCGCCGGACGCTGGTGTTTCTCGAAGATGACGGGAGGGGTTAGCAGCTACCGCCCTGTACCCACCGGCCCCGGCTCGTGAAGTCTGACCGCAGCAGGGTCCGGATTCTGATCGCGGACGACGATCATGCCATTGTCCGCCTGATGTCGTTGGCCCTCACGCGCAACGGGTTCTCCACGCCACTCGAAGTCTCCACCGGTCAGGCCGCGCTTGCCACCGCGGACCAGGCAGACATTCTGCTGCTGGACTACCAGCTTCCGGATCTCTCCGGTGTCGACGTTCTCGAGCAGCTTCAGCACAACCCTCACGCTCCATCGGTGGTGCTCGTGACCGCGCATGGCGGCGAGCAAGTCGCCGCCAGAGCCCTCCGCCTCGGCGCCGAGGATTACCTCACCAAGGACACCGCCCTGGCAGACCTGCTCCCCGAAGTGGTCGAGCGGGTGCGGCGCACCCGAGCCCTTCGGACCGCTCTCGCCGACGCCGAGCGCGAGCTGATGCTCGCAGCCCGCCGCGAGGCAATCGGTGAGATGACGGTGACCCTGCACCACGAGATCAACAACCCGCTCATGACGGCGTTTGCCGAGGTCTCGATCCTGCTGTCGGACGATCAGCTACCGGCGCACTATCGCGCCGGCCTCGAGGAGCTGAAGGCGGCGCTCGAGCGCATTCGAGACATCATGCAGCGGGCAGGAGACTTACAAGCGGCAGAGGCGGTCGAGTACGTGCACGGGATTTCCATGATGGACCTGTCGGCCCTCCCCGAATCATCCCACACGCTCGGAAACGCGGTGGTGTACCTCGAGAGTCCGTCCCTCGCCCGGATCGCGGAGCTCCTCATCCGCCGGGCAGGCTACACCGTCGACCGGGTTGGCTCCGTCGAACAGCTTGCGGAACGCGCGAGCGACGGAAGCGCCGCAGTCGTTGTGGTGGCGGATGCGACCTGGAACGAGGGAGGTACCTGGCTCGGTCGCCAGCGAGAAAGCAACCGGAACTGCCGGGTGGTGGTGCTCACGGCGGACGACGGTCGGCTGGTGCGCGAAGCCGGGGCCGATGCGGTGTTCTCTCTCCCCTTTGATCCGGCTGTGTTCGTCGAGCAGCTCGCCGGCTTCGGCCAGGCTCCCTAGACGGGAGGGCCGGCTGGGGGCATAGAACGTTCGGGTGCCCTACCCTGTTTTGCAAACTGATACGACATTCCTTTGAGCCGGGCGATCCGTTGCCGGATGGGCGGGTGCGAGGCAAGGACGTCCCCCACGAATCCCTCGCGGGCGGCGATGCGACGCTCCGCCGGGTCCACGATGCACAGATGCGCCGCTCCCCGCCTGATCGAGGCCGTCGCCCCGGATGCCGCGTCGAGCTTCTCCAGGGCCGACGCGAGGGCCCCGGGATTGCGAGTGAACTGGGCGCCCGTTGCATCGGCCAGGAACTCGCGCTTGCGGCTGACGGTCATCGCCATGAGGCGAGAGACGATCGGTGCCACGATGAGCGTCAGCACCCACGCAATCAGTATGGCAATGGCGAGCGGATTGCCGCCGCGGCGGCCGCCGCCCTTTCCTAATGTCCGGGGCATGCGGCCAGACCCTTGAAACACGCGGCCGAGGCCGTCCGATAACAGGGCGATCGCGCCCACCATGGCGGCCAGCACGGTCATGAGGCGGACGTCGAGGTTTCGGATGTGCGCCATCTCGTGGGCCACGACGCTCTGCAACTCCTCTCGGCTGAGCACGTCGAGCAGGCCTTGGGTCACGGCGATATGCGCGTGGCTCACATCGATGCCCGTCGCGAAGGCATTGGGGTCGGGGTCCGGCACGATCCACACGGTTGGCTTCGGGACGCCGGACGCGATGCTCATCTCCTCGACCACATTCGCCAGTTGTCGTTGCTCGAAGGTCACCGGCGTCACCAATTCCCACGCCCCGCTCGACCAGAGCACGCGCTTGGGCCCCTGACGCCACGAGAACCATGCGAGGCTGCCGGCCGCGAGCGTTGCCACGATCCCAATGATCGGCACCGTGTGGCGGTAGGCGCCGGGAGCGGCATGTTCGGTCAGGAGATAGAGGCCGAGGTCGCCGCCAAACCCGATCCACGCAAAAAACACGACGAAGCCTGCAACGAGTAGCGTCGTGGTCCGGCGGTTTGCTGCCTGTTGGCTGAAGAGATCCTGCGCCGTCACGCAGAGGGCTTTTTCATCGACAGGTCGACGGCAGGAACAGCCCGCTCGCCTGCATCTTCGATCTCCCAGAGGTCTGCGGGCACGGCCTTCGCCAAACCTGCCACCAGGTTGGCCGGAAACTGCATTTGCTTGGTGTTGTATTGTGTGGCAACGTCGTTATACAGCTGGCGCGCAAAGCCGATCTTGTTTTCCGTTGTCGTCAGCTCTTCCTGCAATTGGGTGATGTTGGCTGTGGCCTTGAGATCGGGATACGCTTCCACCAACGCGAAGAGCTTGCCCAGCGCCTGTGTGAGCATCCCCTCGGCTTGCGCAACCTCCTTGACGCCAGAGGCACCGACGGCGCGCGAGCGCGCGGCAATGACCGCCTCCATGGTCTCCCGCTCGAAGTCCATGGCCCCCTTCACCGCGTTGACCAGATTCGGAATCAGGTCGTGCCGCCGTTTGAGCTGGACGTCGATCTGCTTCCATCCGTTGAGAACCTGGTTCTTGAGCGCGATCAGGCCGTTATAGGTCGCAATGAGCCACAGAATGACGGCTGCGATCAGCACCAAGAAGAGGACGGTCCACATGGCTATCTCACTTTGTTGAGGTAAGCGCGCTCGGCTACCGGTTCATTCCTTCCCGACGTCCGAGAGGAGCCGACGGAGGGTAGCCGCTAATTCGTCGTCGCTCCATCGCCCCCGAAGGAAGGGGTGTCCCGCATCGATCAGCAATTCACAGCCCTGCGCGATCGAGATGCGCCGCACCAGCGACGCGGCAGGTTCTGCCGACGGGTTCGCAGACCCGGAACTACGCGGCGGGTCGGGAGTAGCCGGCACCCTGCGACGAGTCCAGCCAAGGGCTTCGGGATCCGGAAGCCTGGGGCCGAGGGCAGCGGCAACTCGCCGCTCAACCACGTCGCCGGCGAGACCGGTCAGCTCCTGCCGAATGGTATCCAAGGTCGCACCTTCCATCTGCCGCAACTTAATGGCTAACACCTGCAGCAGGTGCCGGTACATGTAGATGGCAGATGTGCCGCGCCCCTCGGGCGGGGAGACCAGCCCGCGCGAAATATAGAATCGAATGGTCCGGTCGCTCGGTACGGCGCGCGCAACCGCATTCACCGGATAGACGTCGGAGGCACGGAGAATGGCGCCGGCCAAGGCCGACAATTCCCGCAGGTTCCAGGGCGCCAACGCACGATAGGCCCACAGGGTCTTCAATGGGCCACCGGTCGTAGGAGCAGGCGTCGCGGTCATTGACGCCCCTAGCGAGGGGGCGGGAGACGCGCGGGTTTCCGGCCTGGCTGCGGCATGCGGGTGGCTCCAGCGTGGCGAATACATGGGTCGATGCTGACGGCTCCGGAGAGTATGCTCCGGTGCGGCGCGTCCGGCAAGATGCCGACGCACGCGATTTCCTGACCGGTGGCGGGCCATTGCGATGATGCTCTTCAGCCGCGCCAAGCGCACCTTTCGTCATGCAACACGGCATGACCCTTCCCGAGCTGATGCTCGGCATCGCGCTGCTTGCTCTCCTGACAGCCATCGCGATTCCGAAATACCAAGAAACCCTCGATCGCGTGGCCGTCGATCGGTCGGCGTATGCATTGGTTGCCGCCCACCACCGCGCCCGAATTGCGGCCATTCTCGAGAGCCAACCGTCACTGCTTCAATTCACGCCCGATTCTCTCGTTATCCGCATCCGCCGCGGGGCCGGGAACTCACTCTATTGGAACGGTCCGGGTCCCGCCGCTCGGAGGGTCCAGCTGACCGGGCCAGGCAAGGCAGTGGTGTTCAGCCCAACAGGCCTCACCATGGGGTTTGCGAATGGCACCTGGGTGCTGCGGAGAGGGCAGGCCTATCGGCGGGTGGTCACGTCCAGGCTCGGCCGTGCCCGGATTCTGCGCTAGACGGACACGACCCGGACTCAGCGCGGAGAGTTCCGGGCGGGCGGCTCGATCCCATATCGCCGGATCTTGTTGAGCAGGGTCGACCGAGAGATCCCGAGCAGGAGCGCCGCTTGTCGACGGTTGCCCCCCGTGTGGTCCAACATCGCCGCGATATGCCGTCGCTCGACCGCATCCAGGGGTTCCACACCCGGCGGGGCGGCGGGAGCCAGGGCCTGCCTGAGGCGGGGCAAGTCGAGGCCTGGATCGTGAAGGTCGATCGCGAGAATGTCGGGTGCGCCGCCAGGCATCGGACTGGCAGCGTCGCCGAGCCGATCTATCCCCACTGCTCGATACCCTGCCTGACGCAGAGCCGCCACCAACGACGCGCGACGTGACGCGTCGGGCCCAACGACAACGATCTCGAGCGCGGTCATCTGCTGAAGCTAGCGGCCGTTCAGGCTCGGAGCCACCCGGCCGGCGCCCATCAGCAGGTATTAGCTTTCGACTATATGGAGACCCGCACATCCGAGCGCTCGACCCGCCCGGCCATCGACCTGACCCATGCGCCGCTGGGCGAACGCGTCCAAGAACCGTTTGTCGTCGTCGCGGTCGATCACCGCGGAATCGATGAACCGTTCACGGTGCTTACTCTCGGCAACCGCACCGGACGGATCGAGACGGCCCCGTTTTGGCTGAAAGACCTGCCCCGTGTGACCGGCATCGTGAAGGGCGACGTGGCCCAGGTCATCGGAGAGATCGCCTCGTATCACGACCGGCGACAGCTCAAGGTCAGTTCACTTCGCGTGCTGCCGAAAGACATGGTCGATTGGTCCGACCTGCTGCCGTCGATCGGGGATACTGGTCCCTATTGGGATGCGGCGGATCGGTGGCGGTCGACGATCGTCCGCCCCAGGCTGCGGGCGGTGATCGACCTGTTCTTCGCGGACCCGGAGTTTCGCCTACGCTTCGGAGCCTGCCCCGCAAGCCTGAACGAGCACCACGCCGCCCTGGGCGGGGTGCTGGTGCATACGGTGGAGGTGGCGAGGATTGCCCGGACAATTGCCCGGGTGTGCCATGCCGAAGTCGATGTGGCCGTGGCCGGGGCCTTGCTTCACGATATCGGAAAGACCGAGGCCTACCGCTGGTCGGGAGGATTCGATCTCTCCGAGCGTGGGACCTTGCACGGCCCACAGGTGCTTGGAGCGGACTTGCTCGCTCAGCGGGTCCGGTCCGTCACGGCACCGGCCTGCACCGAGCACGAGCTGGCTCTCCTGCAGCACTTGGTGCTTGCGCAGTCGGATACGCGTCCGCATCGCTCTCCCGTGGTTCCGGCAACCCTCGAGGCCTTGGTCATCCATCACGCAGACCGAGCCAGTGCCCAAACCGCAGGGCTAGCCGAGGCGCCCCCTTGGGGGACAGGCGCGCCGGGCGATCTCTTGATCACATTGGCGAACGTCCGAGGCCCCGACGGGCAGCAGGTGTTTCGTGGGGCCAGCGATTGGGGGGCGTAGGTCCGCATAGACCAGATACAAAAGAGGGACGGCCGTCTGGCTCTTAACCAAACGACCGTCCCACACATCAGCTACCCGAGGCCGGGGCTCGCGCCGCCGTTCTTCTCCCACCCGCCGCCGCTTGGCTGATGCGCCGATCGGTAGGGCTAGGTGAGGCCTCAGCTTCCATCCCCAGGCCGGATGGCCCTCCCACCTGGTTCGTTGATGCGAGCGCTGCGAGTCAGATCGGGTCGCGGACCGACCTTTCGCACTGCACCCCGAGGCGCCACATCGGGGTGGATGAAGCGCGCGACTGGCTTCATCCGCCTCGGTCGAGGTGATCACCGGAATCAAACGGCCGCCTGAGCCCTTGGTGCTTGGCAACCTCTCCCGATAACTCGCCGAAGCTCACTCGCCGGTCGTACCCAGAATTCAGGGATCCCAAGCCGGTCCCAACGAGTGACGACCCAAAGATAAGGCCCAGGCAAAACGGCACAAGTGCCTGTCTTTCTTCGGGTTACGCGATTCGGTCTGTGGATAGATGTGGAGCATTAAGCCCTGATATCGGTATCAGGTAGGGGGGCTCTCCACAGGGTGTGGAGATGTTGATTACTGCTTCTCCACACCTGGTGATAGATGGTTGCCGAAGGTGCCGCGGTTGTGGAGTGGTCCTCAGGACTCGAGACCGACCTCGATATATCGGAACGACGAGTCCAGTTCGGTCGGGAGGAACAAGCACCCTGCGGAGCCAGCGGCGAACCACCCGCCGAGCAACGCCCGGGGAACATCGAGTTCCTGGATCACCGGACCCAACCAGCGGCGCAGGTGCCGCACCTCGGGGGCCCGCCGCGCCAGGACCGACAGCAGGGCCCCACCGCCGGGTGTCGCACGGAGAAAATGTGCCAGCGCATGGGCGCGCTGTCTGAATTCCACGGCCTTGACGCCCGGTTCGTCGAACAGCACGGCTCCCTCCAGCAGAGCGGTGGGCGGGGCGTCGAGCCGCGGGCCGAGATACACGTATTGGCGCGACTTCTTGATCTTACGCTCTACTACCGCGGCACCGGTCTCGCTCGTGAGCCGCGCCGCATGCAGCTGGTCGTCGTCGTGCAGGATGCCGACTGCCGCCGTCCATTCGAGGGCCGAAAGGGCGGATTCGATGGGACAGCCTCCATCGTCGGTGGCGACTAGCCTCGGCGCTTCCCCGGCACGAAGCATGAAGTGCGCAAGGCCTTCGGCCCGGTCCATAAATGTCCGGACGACAAGAATTTGTGGCAGAGTCATTCCTCAAACCTAAGGCCGCAGCACCGTAAATTCTACGTGCGCCACCGACCGGTGCGGCGCGAGCCGCTCACCACAGGCGTCTGCCCCCAACGTCAGGGCACGGCGGCCGGCCGGGGCTCCACCCGGACGATCCAGAGCCCCGAGTTCATGTCCGGCACGTAGATCCGGCCATCCCGGTAGATCGCCCCCCACGCCATGGGGGAGTTGGGCATCGTCGCGTTGGGGTCGCCGGTGTAGACGTGCGCGATTTGTCGTCCCTGCCGGAGCAGGTCGCCCCTCAGCTCGCCTGAGATGTCGAGCACACGGAGCCCGCCTTGGTAGTCGCCGAGGTACAGCGTATCGCCGGCCACCCAGATGTTGTGCGCGCCTCCGTCTCTGGGCTCGTAGTACGCCACCTCCCGCGGGTTGAGCAGGTCCGACACATCGACGACGTGCAATCCGCCGTACGGACGGCCCAATCCTAGAACCGTTGGGCCCGTGAGCGGCGATGGTGTCGCGGCGAACACCTCGTCGCCGACAAAGACATACCGGCCATGTCGCCAGGCGGTATGGGTGCCCCGAATGAAGCCCGGCCCGCCCACGGCCTCGACATCTCGATACAGCCGATCGAGGTCATACTTGAACTGCGATACCAGCTGCGGGTTCTCCGCGGTTCCGCCCCGGATGCCGTTGCCAACATCCAGGATCACGAGGCCGTCATTCCAGTAGCTCAGATAGGCCAAACCGTCCTGCACATCGATATCATGCAACATCCGTCCTGCGGGTGCGCGGGGCACTTCCCAGCGTGCGACCTGCCGCGGACTGTAAGGGTTCCGAATGTCGATCACACGCATCGAGCCGGTCGCGTCGTCTGTCAGGTACACATGGCCGCGGTAGACGAAGGCGCTGTGGACACCTCCCGTGACCGTCTCGGTGAATTCGGCGATTGCCTTGGGGTGGGCCGGATCCTCGAAGGAGAGAATCACGATGCCGTTCTGTCTCGTCGAGGCCCCTTCACGGGTCATGACGCCGAACTTGCCGTCTTCGGTTGTCATGACGTCGTTGATGTGCCGTGCGTCAACCACCACCGAGTCCGTGATGTGGGGAGCGCCCGGATTGGACAGGTCAATGGCGTAGAGTCGGTCCCCAACCGTAGTCAGATAGCCATATTGCCCGTTGGGGTGAAGCCAGAATTCGGCGGCGGTCCCCGCGACGGGTTGCCGACCCACGAGCGCAGCCGACCGGACCACGTTCCGCGCCGACGCTTCGACTCTCGCCTCTGCGGTGCGTCCGGCAAATGTCGCGACGACGCGATAGGATCCCGGCACTTCAGCCACAAACATCCCATCGGGATCGACCAGTGCGTGCCCCGGGCTCACCGCCCACTCGGGACTGGCGTCTGCCAGCAGATTGCCGGCTGCGTCGCGTGCCCGAAACGTGAACGCCACGACATCGCCCGTTCGGACGGTTGCACTGGGGGGGTCTAATTCGATCGACGCCACGGGATTGGCGTTGACCCGGAGCGACATCCGCTCAACCACGGTTCCCACCCGCGCGGACAGGGTTGCCCGGCCGGGCCTGAGCGCGGCAAGCCTCCCGGCGGATGTCACCGCCACCACTCCTGGAGCATCGGATTCCCAGAGCACCTCGTCATACCGGCGGTCGCCGTCGGCCGAATATGGGATGGCACGGACCTGTGCTGATTGCCCGACATAGAGCATCGCGAGGGCGGGCTCGAGTGCGATCCGAGATGCCGGCCGGGGCACGATCCGCACGTCAGCAAAGCCTGTCGCTGGCGCCCCACCTGCACGACGGCTTACCAAGGCCGAGATGCGGAGAGTTCCGGTTGACCCGCCCGTCACCAGACCAGTCGAATCCACGGCTCCTTCGAATTGGCCGCCGGATTGAAACCAGCGGACGCGGATATCGCGAAGCCTGGCTCCGGATGAATCGTACGCCGCGACAGTGAGTCGAATGGTGTCGCCCACTACAATGGCAATGTCACGGGGCTCAATGTCGACCCGGGCCACAGACTGGGACGTTGGCGAGGGTGCCACCTGTTGAAGCGCGACGAGGAGAAGAGCTGCGGAAACCATGCAAACCTCGAATCGGGACAGAGAGGGCCGGAGCGGCACAATTGGCCGAGCGGCTAATCTATGCCCACGGTCCGCGTCCCGCGACTGCCTGGTATGTCACCCTCGAATCGAACCGGTCAGGAGGTGTGCGACGGCGTTATCGTTCCACGCTCACCGCAGCCGGCGCCGCTCGCCGTGGTATCGGACTGCCGCTTTCGACCAGGAAGAGGCTGGCCGCGAGCAGAGGGACACGCCTACATCGGGCCACGCCACAGAGATCCAGAAACAGCTTACTCACCACCCCCCGTCTGCGACACGACGGCATACCGTTCCGCCCACGGCCGGCCGTTGGCATCACGAACAGCGGCCAGCGCCGGGGTCGGGGTCGTGAGTTCTAGTTCCAGACCTGGCGGCAGTTTCTCCAAGGTGAGCGCATCCGGAAACGGGCTGCCGCGCATCCGGTAGATCAGGTCGCCGCGGCGGAGCTCCAGACGCTCGAGTCCTTCCCACTGCGGCGTCTGGCGCGAAATGGTCATGATGTGCATGCCGTCCAACTCGAGCCATGTCTCCGTCTCGAAGTACATTCCCGGGGCCCGCGAGATGTATGTGGCCTGCTCCAGTTGCGCGTAATAGTGGAATCCGTGGGCGAATCCCCCATCGAGCAAGACCACGGCGGTCCTTCCTTCGCGTGCAATATTGCGCAGATCCGCAAAGAAGGCAGGAAAGCCCTCCCCGTCGAAGTTCCCCTTCCCAAAGCCACCCACCCCGAGGTTACCAAGGAGCTTGCCGCTGGGGTTGTAGGTCCAGTACAAGAGTGCCCCGGTCGGCATGAACCCGTCATGGGTTCGGAACGAAGGTCCGACGAGCGGATTGATGAGCTTGTTGGGTATGAAGTGCCCCAACCCGACGAACAAGTGGACGTTGACCAACAGGAGCACTGTTGCCCAAGCACGCGAGGGCCGAAGGATGCGAGTAGTGACCTGTACGAGATCCGTGACCCCCACGGCCGTACACAAAGCAATGGGCATGGCGGTCAGCAAAAAGTATCGTGGAGTGGTGGTCGACCCGTAATAGAAGAGGACCGGCACGGCACACCACGCAACGACGAACCCCCACACCATTCTCCGCTCCGCCAACAACTGGCGAAACCCAACGAACGCCACCAGGAGAGGAATTGGGGAAATCGCCCAGACGAGATACTCCCAGAACATTGTAGGATACCAACGATTGAAAATGTGGAGGGCGATTTCCGTTCCCATGCTATCGGTACGGGGGTCGAAGGCGAGCGCGAGAACGTACGGGACCGCGATGGCCATCGAGGTAAGCGCCGCGCGCGCGATGGCGGCGCCCCGTCGGTCGGGGTGGTTCACCCAGATCAGGTACGCCACCACTGGCGCAACCAGAATCGCGTCCGCTCGAACGATGACCGCCAGCCCGAACAGTATGAGGCTCAGGGTCTCGGCCGCCACACGGGGGCGGTTGGACAGGATTGCCACGGCCACCGCGATCATCGCAGTCTGGAGCATCAGGGAGTTACCGTACTGCGCGCTCGTCCAGACGATCGGGTTGACCGTGAGCACGGCGGCCATCAGCCACCGTTCCTGCGCTGTGAGGGCATGGCGCAGCGTGAACAGTCCGGCCAGCGGGATCACGGCGCCGCTCACCGCCGAGACGACCTTCATGATGTACGGAATGAGCCCGACTTGAGCCCCCAACAGCACATCCACCACTTCGATGAATCGGTAGTAGCCGAGCTGTGGTGCATAGCGGTAGAGCCCCCCGCCAATGCTGTCGCGCACCAACGCCGCCGTGCCGGCGGCGAGGGACAACTCGTCCTCCTCCCAGAAGTACTGGAAATGGACGGCCAGCAGGCGGGCGGCGAGGAGGAGGACGAAGAATACGACCGCTCCAAGAACCGTGGGCTCCTCTCGGAAGACCTTTATCGACCAGACCCTTCTCGTCGACATATTCAGATCAACCCGCGAAGCTGGCGGACGAGTTCCGTCGCCTTCGCGCCGAACTGACCGAGAGCAACCTTCGGTTCCCCGCCGTACCGCTCGCGAAACCTGATTGGGACTGTTCCATGCGTGACCGCCATCCGTTTCAACAACACGGCCAGCCCGACATTGGTGAGGTCGACCCGCGTCGCCTTCAGCCGTGCCACGGGTTTCTGGAGCACGGACGCGTGCATCAGCCGGTACGGTGTGTTCGCATCGACGCACCATACACCGGCCGTGGCGAGTACGACCAGCCGGAGCAGGCGACTCGCCACCACACGGCGCCAGCCGTCGTCACGTGACTTGCGCCACCCGTAGACGACCTGCGCTCGATGGCGCTGGCGCCACATCTGGAAGAAATACTGGGGGTCGCATTGCCCGTCGGAGTCGATCTGGAATACGTAGCGAGCGCCGAGTTCGAGGGCACGCTCATATCCGGCGAGACAAGTGAGCCCGTGCCCACGGTTCGTATGTGTGTGGAGCTGAATGCGGTCACCGAGTTGCTGCTGGAGCCGCTCGACGATGTCGGGACTACGGTCGGTCGACCCATCGTTCATCACTAGAATGATGAAGTCTTCCGTCCAGTTTTCTATTTCCAGGCACCACTCCCGGATCACCTTGCGCAACGACGGCTGCTCGTTATACACCGGAAGGACCACCACCAGTTCCGGCGACCCTTCCTCACCTGGCATTGCGGCGGCGGCAAACATCACCGGGTGCTCGGCTTCACGCGTGCCTTCAATCTTTCAAACTCCTTCAGCGCCATCGCGACCACCTGATCCATATTGTAATATCGGTAGGTTGCGAGCCTGCCGACAAAACTCACGTTCGTCTCACTCGCTGCGAGCCGGGCATACTTGGCATACGTGGCTGCCGATGCTTCCGTCGGAACGGGGTAGTACGGCTCTCGGGTTTCGTCAACAGATGCCGGAAACTCGCGCACGATCGTGGATGCCGGAGTTGCCTGCCCCGTTGCGTGCTTGATCTCGACGATGCGAGTGAAGGCATGATCGTTGGGATAATTCACCTGCATCTCCGGCTGCCAGAATCCAGGCTTGCCGGACACCGGTTTCCGCGCCTCGAGCGCGGGCGCCTCGAAACTCTCGAACTCGAACTGCAGGGATCGGTACGGCAGTCGTCCGAAAGCGTAGTCGAAGAACGCATCGACGGGACCGGTATAGATCATATGATCGAACCGGACATGGGGCATCACGTCACGATAGTCGGTGGCGAGACGGATCGTGAGCGGTTGGCTCTGCGCAACCATGTTGTCGAATAGGCATGAGTACCCGTCGCGTGGCAGAGCCTGGAATCTCTCTTCCAGGTAAGCGTCGTTCCGTGTCATGCGGATGGGAATCCTTGCGCACACGGAAGGCGCCAAATCCCGCGGGTGCATCTTCCAATGCTTTTGCGTATACCCGAGAAAGAACATCTCGTAAAGTTCCCACCCCACCTGCGATACCACCACCTCTTCGGAATTCCGCGGGTTGTCGATGGGTACGCGCTTGTCCGCCAAATATGCTGCGAACTCCTCCTCGCTCGACGGACGACCGATCAGTTGCTCGAAGGTCGTCAGGTTAATCGGGAAACTCCAGAATCGACCGCCCGTGAAACTTTGCACCTTGTATGTGACGTGATGCCATTCGGTGAACTGCGACAAATAGTCGACGACGCGCGGAGCGTTGGTGCGAAAATAGTGTGGCCCGTACGTGTGGACCAACACGCCGGCGTCATCGAAGTAGTCGTGCGCATTGCCTCCGATGTGCGGTCGGCGCTCCACCACCAGACACCGCAGGCCAAGCTGCGACGAGAGGCGCTCGGCCAGGACGAGCCCTGCGAATCCCGCGCCGACAATGAGGAAGTCATACCGGTCGGGCATTGCGCGATTCAGTCCCTTCTCGTGATCACACGATTGATCTCGCGACGATGAGCACCACCGCCGCGCGGCGGCCCACCAAGCCAGACCCGGCGCGACGGATCCGCCCGACCCGAAAAAGTACACCAAAGCAAGAACGAGGCCACGGCGGTCGCATCGCGGGTTGAGTTCCTTGAGGATTTTGGCCGGCGCCGGGGACACGGGACACCGAACCACGGTCGATGCCGGAGCGCGGGCCGCCGCCGCTGCCGATCAGGACTGTTTGACACTGCCGACCCCACTCTCGAGAATCGCAAGGCACCCGCGCCCCGCGTCGCGATCGCAATGGGACCGACATTCTCCCCAAGCTCACCACCAAGAGCCTCCAAGAAGTCGGGCAGCGGCGCAAGGGCTGGCTCGTGGAGCGAAGTGAAGGATGGATCCGCAGCCAGATCCGGCTAATCGATGCCCACCTTCCGCATCCTGCGGCCGTCTCGTACCTTACCCATTGAACCGAGCCAGCGAGCGCCGCATGCGGGTTGAGTGGAATTCGTATCTTTCGCCAGTGGGGACGTTGACCCTCGTCGAGGGTGCGGACGGTCCGTTGCTCGTCGAGTTCCCAACCAAGCGCACGAACCTGAATTGGGCCGACCGGTTACGCAAACGTAATCGCGATGTGACCATCGACCCCGGGCCGTGCCAGCGCTTGACCAACTGGCTTGCGGGGTACTTTCGCGGTGGGCCACGGCCGTTCCCGTTCCCGGAGTACCTGGGCGCCTATTTCGTGCTCGAACCATCCCAACTCGCGGTGTGGCGTCACCTCTGCACCATTCCCTTCGGGAAGACCTGCAGCTACGACGACTTGGCACGGGCCACGGGCATTCCGCCCAGGGCCGTCGGACAAATCCTCGGATCGAACCCGTTGGCGCTACTCATCCCTTGTCACCGCGTCGTCGGAAAGCAAGGTGGCTTGGTGGGTTACGGTGGGGGGCTCACCCGAAAGCGCTGGCTGCTCAACCACGAGTTGCGGGCGGTCGGGGTGGTCCTCAGCTGATCCTCGGAGGCCGGCCCGGCCCGGCCCGCCCACCGCCTGGCATCCTGCATTAACCGTGAAGTCGAGCCCCCACCGATCGATCCCAAAGTGGCCGATGCCGCCCCCAAGGTGGCCATCACGGACCGAGGGCCCATGGTCCGGACATTGCAGCGAGCATGGACGAGCCCATTGTGGCCGGACCGGTGGCCGGGCGCGCCGGGCGCTCGATTGACGGGGTTGTCCGCTAAGAGGAAAGGCCAATGATCCGACGTTTGGGAGTTCTCATCGCGTGCATGGCGACTGCGTCCGTTGGGGCCGCCTCGGCTCAGGACGAGCTGCCGGCTGACGGGGTCCACCTCAGCTTTTTCGGGTTCGAAGCCGGTGGGCATCTGACCGACCTGGATGATCAGGTCAGGGAGTTAGGCGGCTCGGGTCTGCGATGCACCCGCTCGCGCGCCGATCGTCGGCTACTCGATTGCCGTGGAACCGCACCCGATCCTGCCGCGGGCCGACAGATAGAGATCTGGATCTCGGCCATCGACAGTCTGGGCGGGGTTGTCACCATCTCGGGGAACGTGAGCGCGGCACAGCTCGACGACTGGAGACGGCTCATCGAGCAAGACTACGGCAAGGTTGGGGCTCGCGTTCAGGGACCCCAGTGGATGATGCAGTGGGTGCGGCGGCGGCAGATGATCCGTCTTACTTGGCGGGTCGAAAACAACCAAAAGGTTGCTTCGGTCAGTCTGGTCGACGGCCCGGTCCTCGATGGCTGGGGTCGATCCTCGGCTCGGTGACCAGAGGGCGGACAACTACCAACTCTCGCTCGAGCCGTTAGCTCGTCGCCCAGCAGGACTTGGGCGGTGAGGCGGGCGGCGCGGCGTGTCCCCGCTCATAACGCGCAGGATAGCGGCCGAGCTACTTTTTCCTTACCGCTTTTCGCGGCTTGCTCTTCACGGGCTTCCGCGCCGAAGGCTTCTTCGCGCCGGACTTCTTCGGCGCTACTTTCTTGGCCTTCTTTCGAGCCGTCGACTTGGCCTTGGTGCGCTTGGCCCGCACCGCGGCACGGCTCGCACGCTTCTGGTGCGCCACGTCGACTTCTTGGAGTATTCGGACACATTCGTCCTCGGCCAAGAGGCCGCGGCGGCTCGCGTACTGGAGCAGCTCCTGGGCGTCGGTTAGCTCGAATTCCTCGATGCGGGCGGCGGATCGGATTATACCGACCAACGCGTCGGCCACCGGACTGCGCAACACATTCGCGATCCCCGGCAAGCTTTCCAACAGGGTGGACATCTGGGCGCCACCAAGCTCTGACACAACCCCTCCTTCCGATCACTGCCGACCAGCCGGCAACCGCCTCACGGCGTATGCCCAAAGAGGCGGCAAGCTAGTGTTGCGACTGCCTCACCAAAAGGAGTTGTCGGAGCAACTACCAAATATATGCCGAAAAGAACCTACTCGATCACCAGGCTTCCCACCGCGCCATAGACCTGGTGGGTCAGGCAGTAGAACCGGTAGGTCCCAGCGGCCAGACGCGGCACGACTATTCGGTAGGTGTCACCCACGTCGACGAGCAGCGGACCTCTCAGGTCGCTTACCCTCCCGACCATGGCGCGGTTGAGCGCCGCAACTTGGGCTCCCTCGAGTCCGGTCGGGTCAAAGGCGATGCTGTGTGGAGGGCCGGAAACGACCCGGAACGCGATGACATCCCCGGGGCGTGCCGAGACTTTGAGTGGGTGGAATCCGAAACGGCTTTCGGCTCGATCTGCCCGCACCTCGACCGTGTGCGTGCCTTGGCCTCGGAGCTGTCCGGGCATGAGGAGCGCAACGGCTCCCAGCAGCAGGCCGACGTGGCAGCGAACGAGCATGGTTCCCCCTCTTCTTTGCGGCCTGTGGCGACGGACCCTAGATTGAAGATGGCGGAGCGGATGGGATTGTCCACCTCTCCCCGGAAGGACCGCCAGTGGGTCGCAGGAAGATAAAGGAGTACCGACCGTCCGAAGCCCTGGCCCTGATTGCGGCCGACCGCGACCAGCAGCCTCTGGTTTGTCCGGTCTGCGGCAAGGGCGCCATTAGCCGCATCCCCAAGCGTCCGCCGAGAAGCCGATCGTCGAGAGGGGGTCGGATCAGGCTCCACTGTACGGCCTGCGATCGCAGCGCCGCCTACACGCAGTCGCCGGGCGACCGCTCGACGACCTCCCCGTCACGCTTCTAGGACTCTCGTCCTGTTGCTCCCTTGCCCCGCGGCACGGGTCCCAGCATCCTGCATCCCTTATGAGCGAGTCCCCCTCGGCCGCGGCTACGGCGGGCCAGCGGCGCGCCCTTCGACTGGTGCTCCTGACCGTCTTCATCGACCTCATCGGCTTCGCCGTCGTGCTGCCGCTCCTGCCGAGCTATGGAGCGCGATACGGCGCCAGCGATGCGGCGATCGGTGTTCTCGTCGCGAGCTATTCCCTCATCCAACTCCTGCTCGCACCGTGGTGGGGGCGGCTGAGCGACCGTATTGGCCGACGGCCGGTTCTCTTGATCAGCCTAGTTGGAAGCGCGGCATCATATCTCTTGTTCGGGTTCGCGGGCAGCTTCCTCGTGCTCCTGCTGTCTCGCGTGATCGCCGGGGGCAGTGGGTCCATCGTCAATGTTGCTCAAGCCACCTTGGCCGATGTGACCCCACCGGAGCGACGCGCCCGTGCCATGGGACTGATTGGCGCTGCGTTCGGGGCGGCATTTGTGATCGGTCCCGCGCTCGGTGGCATGAGCACGCGTCTCGGGGACGCTGCCCCTGGGCTCCTGGCCGCCGCGCTGAGTGGCATGAACTTCATCGCCGCGCTGGTCTGGCTTCCTGAAACACGGACGGAAGCCCACAGGGCCGAGAGCCAGGTTCGACCGCCGTGGCGACCGCTCCTGGCTCCCTTGGGCATCCTGTTCCTCGAGACCTTCGCCTTCGCCGTCATCTACGCCGTGTTCCCCTTATACGGTGAACGCATGTGGGGCTTCGACCGGGAGGGTGTGTCCTATCTGTTCGTGTTTATCGGGTTGGTTACCGTCGTGGTCCAAGGCTGGATGGTAGGACGACTCGCGCCCCGGTTTGGAGAGCCGCGCGTCATGGTTGCGGGCTGTGTTTCGCTGGCGGTCGGCCTGATGCTGCTCCCGATGAGCGCCACCCTGGCGGCGTCAGCCGAGTGGCGCCTGCCCTCGTTGCTCGGGGTCCTGGCATTGATTTCCGCGGGGACTGGGCTCGTGGCGCCGACTGCCGCGAGTTATGTGTCGCGGCTTACCAGGTCCGAATCCCAGGGTCACGCCCTCGGACGGCTGCAGAGCTCGGGTGCTATGGCGCGAGTGGCGGGCCCAATACTCCTGGGGGTGGTGAGCGACCTGTCCGATTCCGGACCATTCATCGCCGCGAGCGGTGTTGCATCGCTCGCGCTGCTCCTCGCCGTAACGACGGCGTACCGATCGCCTATTCGGGGGTCGAGAAGATCCGGCCCCACCTGACGTCCGTGATGAACGGCAGGGGACGCCAGCTTTGTTGATCGTAGCTGAAATAGATCAGCAATGGCCTGCCCCGAATGTTCTTCCTGGGCAGGAAGCCCCACATCCGGCTATCGTGTGAGTTGTCGCGACTGTCACCCATCACGAAATAGGAGTCCGACGGCACGACGATCGGCCCCCAGTCCTGGAGGTCGGGATGGTAGGTGGCGCTGTCGCCGTTGGCGAGATAACGCACTTGCCAATCGCGCATTCGTTGCCGCTGGAACTGGTCGGCCGATGGAAGCGGGTCCGCATGCACGATGTAGGGTTCATTCAGCATGCGGCCATTGCGCATCATCCGGCCGGCCGTCATGGCAAGCGTATCCCCGGGCGCTCCCATCAACCGCTTCACCACTTTGATGTCTTCTTCGACGGAGTCGAAGACGATCAAGTCGCCGCGCCGCGGCTCGCGCACCGCCGGCAGGCGTTTGTGGATCAAGGGAACCTCGGCGCCGTACAGCGCCTTGTTCACAAAGAGGAAGTCCCCGATCATCAGGGTGTTTTCCATGCTCCCCGACGGAATTCGGAACGCTTCCACCAAGAACGTGCGGAGGAAGAACCACACCACCAGAGCGAGGGCGATGGACTTGACCCATCCCCAGATCCAGGGGACGAAACCGGATTCTTTTGACGCCGCTCTTTTCATAGTCAGATCCTGCCCTTTGCGCTCGGCCGACCGTCGATCAATCTACCCAATCCGCAATGAACAAGTTGGTTTCCCGGGCCTCCGAACCGTGGCGGTTCGATGCCCACACCAACTTCGACCCATCCGGGCTGAACATGGGGAACGAGTCGAATTCCCCGTCGAAGGTTACCCGCTCGAGTCCGGTCCCATCGACGTTGATGAGGTAGAGGTTGAAGACGCGTCCACCCTGGCTTTCGTGATTGGAGGCGAAGATGATCCGCGACCCGTCCGGGTGGAAATATGGGGCGAAGTTTGCGCCCCCGAGATTGGTCACTTGCCGCGGGTCGCTGCCGTCGGCGTTCGCGACCCATAGCTCGAGATTGCCCGGCCGCACCATGCGCTGCGCCAGCAGACCCAAGTAGTCCGCAGAGTCCGCCGCGGTTTGCGGGTATCCGGCCCGCCAGACGAGCTTCTTCCCATCCGGCGAAAAGAACGCTCCCCCATCGTAGCCCACCCGCTGCGTCACTCGGCGGAGATCCGACCCGTCCACGTTCATCGTATAGAGTTCGAGATCGCCGTCCATCGTGCTCGTGAAGATGATACGGGACCCGTCCGGGGAGAGGGTCGCCTCCGCATTATAAGTCCCGTTGTTGGTCAGTTGTTGAGGGTCGCTTCCATCGGCCGCCGCCGTGTAGATCTCGAAGTGGCCGATCGGCCACACGTAGCCTTTCGAATGATCGGGTGGCGGTGGGCACGCGGTGTCGTGCTCGAACGTCGAGCTGTAGAGAATCCGCCGGTCGTTATCGTAGAAATACCCGCAGGTGGTGCGCCCCTGGCCGTTCGACACCCGTCGCATGCCGGTGCCATCGGCGTTGATGATATACTGCTGGTCACAGCCTTCGGAGACCTTGTCCTGACGTTGGAAGATGATCTCCTTGCCGGATCTGGAGAAGTAGCCCTCCGCGTTGTTTCCCCCGAAGGTCAGCTGTTGGATGTTTGCGAGATGGACTTCCCCTGGCTCGGGATCAACAAACACACCCGCGGGCGCTGCGGCTTCGTCGCGCGCTCCGCCACAGGCGGTCATCATCATCAGTCCGCCCAACCCAAGAACCCCGAGGTGCCTTCGAATCTGCATGCCGGTCATCCTTTCAACAGGGCGAGCACTTCCGCCGCGTGTCCCTTCGGTTTCACCTTTTCGAACACCTTGAGCACCGTCCCATGTTCATCGATCACGAAGGTCGTCCGGAGGACGCCATGATACGATTTCCCGTACATGGACTTCTTCCCCCACGCGCCATACGCGTCCGCGACGACGTGGTCGGGGTCGGCAAGGAGGGAGAAGGGGAGTTGATATTTCGTCTTGAACTTTCGGTGCGACGCCTCGTCGTCCGGAGACACCCCGAGCACGACTGCCCCCGCCTGCGAGACAGCCCCCCAGGAGTCGCGAAACCCGCATGCTTCCGTGGTACACCCGGGCGTGTCGTCCCGGGGGTAGAAATAGAGAACGACCTTCTTACCACGGAACATGTCGAGCGAGATCTCCGTTCCGTCGTCGGATCGGAGCGAGAATGCAGGGGCACGATTGCCGGATTTAACCATGAATCGTCGTATCGTTACGGCGCGGCGCGCCACGTTGGAGGTTCGAGCAACGGAATAGCCCCCGGCTGTCGGACCCGCAGAATGGGGGAGTCGTGCCCTTGGCGCAAGTCGCGATCGAGGAAGTTCCACGCGGCGACCCCATCGGCGGAACCCGGCTCCAGTAGGTATGCGGCAAGCACGCCCAGACGCTGCTCCGTCGGTACGTAGAACCAGCCCGCCGCTGCCCGTCCGGCCGCGGGCCGCCAGTTCCCGCGCACGTCAACAAGCCGATGGCCCTGAAATGGCCGCCGAGCTCCTGCGAGGCTGTCTATGTGAAAGGCCTCAACGGGTCCCGTCCACTCCTCGCCGACCCGGGCGACCCGTACTCCGTGACGGCCAAGCGCCTCCACGACATGCCCCAGACCGGGCGGGAGAAGATAGCCGGCCGGAAGCGCCTCGCGCCGCACGGGGGCGAAGCGGTCGAACACCGGCATACGGATCGAGCGGTAGGCCCCGGTGCGACGGCGGCGGGCGAACCCATGCGACCCATCACCCACCGGTTCCGTAATCTCGGCAAGGACCTCGACGAGGTGGGGCGCGGCATAATCGGATCGCACGGCGACGGAATCCGGCGCCCAGCGCCAGGGTGATCCGTGGAGCGAGGCGATGGTGTCGCGCTGCTCGGCAGCAAGACTCAGGATCTCGCGCACGAAGTTGTACGTGGCCGAAATGCGCTCCGCAAACGGCGCATTGCTGTACGCTTCGCTGAGGATCGCCATGCGGCCACGCATCGCGAACCAATTGACGCCATAGCGCGGGTATGGTTCGTAGGTAAACCATCCCTGATCAAGAGAATCGGGGTCTTGGTTCTTGAAATTGCCGTAATCGAACACTTCTTGGCCATGCCGGTCACGCATGTGTGTGCGGATGGTTGGCAGGAACGTATCCCGTAAAAAATCGTTCGGCGGGCCGCTGTTCGGATTGAGCCCTGGGGAATAGGTGAGTGCGTACCCGTGGTAACTCCCGTTGGTGGTGTGGAGGTCAATGAAGAAATCCGGGTCCCACTCGTTGATCAGCGCCGCGGCGCCTCGTGTCTCGGGGGCCTCCATCTTGACGTAATCCCGGTTCAGGTCGAGTCCTTGCCCATTGACCCTGCGACCGACCAGCGCGGGACCGTTTTGCCCCGGTCGATTTCGGTCGGACGAACCGACTGCCTCATTCCCGTCGACGTTGTAGATCGGCACCACGAGGACAATCACGCTATCCAAGAGCGGCCGAAGGACCCCGAGCGTCAGCTCTCGAAGCAACATCTGAGCGGCCTCTTTTCCCTCGACTTCCCCAGCGTGAATATTGCCCTGGATGTAGAGAATAGGCTTCCGAGTCCTGTGGGCCGCTGCGGCATCATCGACCATCGGCTTGGCGGCGAGTACCCACGGGATCCATCGTCCCTCCACGCTTTGGGCCAGGGTGCCGACTCTGAGGTCGGCGCCGGCGCGTTCGAGCGAGTCGAGGAACGACAGCACGTCCTGGTGGCTCGAGGTTTGCTGTGCATTGGTGCGCTCGGGTCGGGTGGTCTGTCCGACAAGGAGGCCGCTCGACAGCGCCACCAGCACGAGCAGTGACGTGCAGAATCGGGGGGTCATGGAGCCACCTCCAGTACGCCGGAAGGGGAGTCGGGCGGAATCAAGTAGCGCGTCTCCTCGACAAATGGCTGGCCGTCGTCCACGGTAAACGTGACTTCAGGAATGAGCACAGGCCGGCGGCGCGGCCCCACGGAGAGGTCACGCGCGTCAACGTCCGATACGAACCACGACGCAACGCTGTTATCCATGATCACCTGGAATGCATCCGTATCACGCCGGATGACGAGCCGCCTCACCTCAGCGGGCTCCGGCACGGCATCGGCAAGGGCCGCGATCATGAGATAGCCCTGGACGTGCGGGTCCAGTGGACGCGAGGCGGCCATCTCCGCGAGTTTCTCGGCCTCACCGAACGCGATGAGAGGGAACTCGACGGCGAGCTTCCGAAGAATCCGGTCGGCCTCGTATTCGGCTAACCCTTCCGCCAAGTAGAGGTCCGGCTCTATCACGGTAAGGACCGCGCCATCCGCGCCCACCGAAAGCCCGGAGCCGTCGGAACGGGTGCGCACATGGCCGTGGACAATGTGATGCCATTCATGGAGCACTGTCCCGATCGCGAAGAGGGGCATGGTGCTCGGGTCGATCAACACGATGTCGTGCGCTTCGAGAAATCCGCCTCGGGCCCGTGTGGATTCCTGGCCGATGCTGCTGATCTCGTATCGAAATGTCCCGAGATCGACGACTGACGTCCCGGGGGCGGGCGACCCTACCTCTTGAACAACCCGCCGCAGCCCTGCACTACCGTGTCGTGCCAGCCAGCGGACCGCAGATGGGTTTTCTGCAACGATCAACCGATCGAGGACTTCCGGGAAGACACCCGCCACTGGTGCGCCTTCGGCGTACCCGAACAGGCGCACGCGAACGGCCGGCACAGGCGCGCCATTGTCGGGCCAAGTTGATTGTACGATGTCGGCAAGGGAACGTGCACCGGAGTCCCCGAGCCACGGCTCGGTCACGAGGAATCGCATGGCGGCTTCGTACCAGTGCACGGCCCCTTCGTAGCCGGCGAGCAACGCTTGAACCGCGCGGAACGAATCCGGAGCTCCGTGCTGCATGGGGCCGAGTACGGCGCCGTAGTGCTCCGGCTCCGTGTTCGAGAGGACGAAGAGACGGTACAGTTCTAACGCGATCACTTCATCGGCAGGCTGGTGTTCCGATCGGGACAGACGTCCGGCCACCGAAAGCGCGGCCGTGGCGCTTGTCCATTCAACTCCCGGCAGCTGGTGGCGCGCAGCACGGAGTGCCACATCGTGAATGTCGACCTGCCACTCACCGGCCGGTCGGAAGAGGAAGTCGAACCGCTTGCGGGCGGGATCGGTAACCAAACGACGTCGCACGGTCGCCAACACGGCCTGGTGCGCGGCCACCATCGCCTCGCGGTGACGCAGTCCCATTGCCCGGATCACCGCGGCCTCGGCCAAGTCCTCAGGACTCAATGTCGTGAGTCCGGATGCGCCCGCCACAGCACGATATCGTTCGAGAACCGACTCGGTAGTGTGTCCGCGCGCGGCGGCGGCTCGCAGCCAGGCACCCGGCAGCCGCTGGATGGAATCTCCGGCCCCGTAGAAGACCAGCATCTGCCGCTGGGTAAATCGGGGCAGTGATGGGTAGAACTCGACAGAATCCGCGAGACGCCCGGCAACCCACTGGCGGCGCGCACCGCCGTCCAAGAACGCCTCACCGACCAGGCTATCCTGCACGAGCCGGCCGGCAAACCGCCGCACGTTCGAGCCGGTTACCAGCCACTCGACACTGTCGTGATCGAACGCGCGGCCCGTGAGCGGGCGGGGGCTGTCCGTGAGGCCTGCCAGATCCAACGTGCCGGACAGAGTTGCCCCATCAACCGCGAGCCACAGCTCACCCAAGATTGCGGCCGGTGTACCGCCACGAAGGATGACCCGCCACCGACCGGCCACCTGACCGTTGAGCGTGGTGGTGGATGTGAGGAAGACCAGGATCAGCGTGGCGAGGATGCGCGGCGCAGTCCAGCCTCCGCGGGGACCACGGCGCGGATTCGTTCCGCGGTGCCGGGAAGCCTGTTTGCTAAGGAGACGCAGGGGGGGAGTTCTCTGACGCGGCCCCAGCAGGGGATGCCGGTTCGGGACCAGCCTTGGCGGCTGCCGTGTCCGCGGGCACGACTTGTTGACGGTCAACCGGGATGGGCGTCACCGCCATTCCGGGCTGGAGGCGGACCTGTCCGCCGACCACCACTTGCTCTCCGGCAGCCACGCCTGAACGGATCTCGACAAAGCCAGGGATTCGGACTCCCAACTCAACCGCGCGTCGCTCCGCCTTGCTACTGTCATCGATCACCCAGATCACCGGCCCTGCCTCGAGCGGGACGATCGCCTCCTCGGGCACGATCGTCGCTGCGGGGCGCACGTCGGTGGCCAGCCGGACTTCAATGAACATGCCGGGCTGGAGATCTCCCTCACGGTTCGGAACGCGGGCTTTCACCAGGATCGTTCGCGAGGGAAGGGTGACGATGGGATCGACGAACTCGACGGTACCCCGGAAATCACGCCCCGGAATGGCCGCTACCCGGAAGGCGACCTCCTGCCCGAGGGCGAGTTCCGAGGCGTAGCGCTCGGGAACCTGAAACACGGCACGCTGGGGGTGAACGGTTTGGAGCGTGACCAACCCGGTGGAGCTGGTGACGTAATCGCCCAGGCTCACTTGCCGCGAGCCGGCGACACCGCCAAAGGGAGCGCGGACGACCGTCCGGTCGAGGCGGACCTTGAGAAGTTCGTACTGCGCCTCGCTACTGCGGGCGGTGGCTTCCGCCTGTTCCAGATCGGCCTGCGAGGCGGCATTCTGTGCGATGAGAGTGCGAGTCCGTTCCAGGGCCTGGCGGCTGAGATCTCGCTCGGCTTCGGCCCGAGCGACCTGGGCGACCAGCTCCGCGTCGTCGACCTTGAACAGTGGCGCCCCGGCCCGAACGTATCTGCCCTCCCGAAAAAGGATACCGGTGATTCGTCCGTCGATGTCCGGCCGGAGGATGATCGATTGCACGGCTTCGATCTGACCCGTTGCCTGAATCGCGTCGATCACCGTGTCCACCTGCGCCCGAGCGACTTCCACTGGCGCGGCAAACCCGCCGCCGCCAAACCCGCCATCTTCGGCTTGCCCATCGCCACAACCCCATGCGGCGACAACCGCGAGCCCGAATACCAGACCTCGTGTGACCATTAGTCCTTCCCGGTGAAGAGGCGCCGGCCGAGAATCGCTTCCAGCCCCGCCAGTGCCAATCGTGTTGCCGTGCGGGACTGTACCAGCCCCGCCTGGGCGTCGCTCAAGTTGACCTGCGCTTCGAGGAGATCGAGAATGTCGGTTGCGCCGCTCCGATAGCGTGCCTGCTGAACACGATAATTCTCTTCGGCAACGACAACGGCCTGCGCGGCGAGGTCGGTCGCCGCCCGCGACGTCAGGTACTGGTCATAGGCCTGGGTCACGTCGGGTCGGGCCGAGCGTTCCAGATCCTCTCGAATGGCACGGGCGACGTCGCGGTTGACGCGTGCCTGCGTAATACCGATCTCGCGTCTCCCCCCGTCCCAGATCGGCAGGCTCACCCCGATCGAGAGGGTCGAGCGCTTGGTGGCGTTCGGGAAGACTTTCACGTCGAAGGCGGAGGTGTTCGCGGACAGTCCCACCTGCGGCAACCACGCCGAGCGTTGGGCCCAGAGTTGTGCTCCGGCGCTCTGCTCGTTGGCCCGGGCAACCCGATAGCTCGGGCCCTGTTCCAGCGCTTCGGCGACGGCCTCTTCGAGGGTCAGCGGGAGATCGGGCGCGGGCCCGGACGGCAGTGGCGCGGCATCCACCGGCCCTGCCGCCCCAATCAGGCTGCCCAGGGTCAGTCGCGACACGCGCAGCCGGCTTTCCTCGCGCAGCAGGTTGACGCGAGCCCGGGTGAGTTCCAGCAAGAGCCGGAGCGAATCGGTCTGGACGGCCGCCCCGGACAATACCCGGGCCCGCGCAACGACCAACTGTTCCTCGGCGCGGGCCACCCGTTGCCGAGCGACTTCGGTGAGCTCCCTGTTCGAGACCAGATCATAGTAGGCCGACTCGGTGAGGAGCGCAGCCGCGAAGCGCGCCTCCAGTTCCCCCGCTCGAGCGCCGGTCAGCTGGGCCTTGGCGGCCGCGAGATCGGCAAATTTCCGTCCGCCCGCAAAGAGTTCGTATTGGCCGGTCAACTGGGCAAAGGCAAACGTCTTCGATGCCGCGCCCGTCCCGATATTGAAACTCGGCGAGGAGGAGACCTGGTAGCTCCCCTGCACCGTGATCGAGGGAAGGATGAAGGCCAGGTAGGCTGCGCGCCGACCCCACGCCGCGTTATCGATCTGTCCGAGGGCCGCCACATAGTTGGGATCGAGCTGGGTCGCGCGTTCCAACGCTTCGGCAAGGGTGACGCGAGGCATGGTATCCGTCGCGGCAACCTGCACCGCCAGGAACAATCCGAGCAGCATCATGCTTCAACCGTGGCGCGCGGGATTCGGCCACGCCACCCTCCGACGGCCAGCCGGATCTGGAGCGCATCCAGCAGGACGTAGACCACCGGCACCAGGAAGAGCGTCAGGACCGTCGATACCATGATGCCCCCGACGATAACCAGGCCAAGTGGAATCCTGCTCTCGGAGCCGGCGCTGAGCCCCAACGCGATTGGCATGGCCCCTGCTACTGTTGATGTAGCCGTCATCAGGATTGGCCGGAGTCGTATGCGCCCCGCCTCGAGCACGGCATCGATGGTGTCCAGTCCTTTGGCCTTCAATTGATTGGCATATTCCACCAACAGGATCGAGTTCTTCGACGCCAACCCGATCAGGAGGATCATCCCGATTTGGCTATAAAGATTGAGCGTGGACTGCATGATGAAGAGCGTCACCAGCGCACCGCTTACTGCTAATGGCACCGCGAGGAGTACGGTGAACGGGTGCACCAGCGACTCGAATTGGGCGGCCAGGACCATGTATACCACGATGAGTGCCAGCACAAACGCGAAATACAACGCCGTTCCGCTGTCTTCCAGCTCTCGCGATTCTCCGGCGAGTGCGGTGGAGCTACCGGGTGGCAGCACTTCGGCCGCGGCTGCGCGGAGGGAATCAATCGCCGAGCCAAGTACCAGGCCGGGCGCAAGGCTCGCGTCGAGCGTGTAGGAGCGCACCCGGTTGTAGTGCAGCAGCGCCGACGGGCCGATGTTCTCGGTCACGGTGGCCACTTGATCGAGATTGATCAACCCGCCCTCGCGCCCTCGGACATAGAGGCCGCTCATGTCGCTCGGCGTGGCTCGCTCCTCCGGGCGCATCTGTACCACGACATCATAGAGCTTGTTGTCGCGGGTAAACGTGCTGACCCGCCGACCCCCGAGCATGGTTTCGAGCGTCGCCCCGATAGACTCCACCGAGACGCCGAGATCTTCAGCCCGATCGCGTTGGTAACTGACGGTGAGTTCCGGTTTGTTCACCTTGAGGTCGATATCGAGGTTGATCAACCCCGGAATCTGGGCCGCCCGCGCCTGGAAGCCGTCCATGCCGGCCAGCAACGAATCGAAGTTCGGGTGTTGCACCACGAACTGCACCGGCTTCCCGAATCCTCCGATGGGCGAGGGAGCGAAGGCAAATGCCTGAACCCCCGGGATCCCGAAATATTGAGGGAAGAGCTCTCCGATCACGTCCTGGGTGGAGCGACTGCGCTCCGACCAGTCGGTGAGTTGCGCGAAGACAATGCCTTGGTTGACCGGAACGAAGCCGCCCACGATGCTGAAGTACGACTCGATGTCCGCCGTCCTGGCCAGGATCGCCTCGACCTGTTGTTGGTATTGATCGGTGAATTCGACCGTGGACCCTTCCGGCGCCTGAATGACGCTGAGGAACCACCCACGATCCTCGTCCGGGACGAACTCCCGTTCGAGCGCCCGGAAGGTGACCACCGCCACCACGAGAGCGCCGACGGCACCACCAAGCACGACTCCGCGATGCCGCACTGCCCAGGTGAGCGCCTTGGTGTAGCCCGCAGCCAGCCCTACAAACCCGCGCTCGAACGCCTGAAACACCGGGCCGTGCGACTTGGGGACCCGCAAGATTTTGGCACACAGCATGGGCGTCAGGCTGAGCGCGACGAAACTCGACACGATCACCGCACCCGCCAACGCCACGCCGAACTCGTTGAACAGCCGACCGGTCGTGCCCTGGAGGAAGGCCAGCGGCGAGAACACCGCCACGAGCGCGACCGTGGTGGCAATCACGGCGAATGCGATTTCCCGCGTGCCGTCGCGTGCAGCGATTGCCGGGTCTTCGACCAGCTCTTCCTGGTGGCGGTAGGCGTTCTCGAGCACAACGATGGCGTCATCGACCACGAGGCCGATCGCGAGAATCAGCGCCAGTAAGGTAAAGGTATTGATCGAGAATCCGAGGAAGAACATGACCGCGAAGGCCGCAATGATCGACACGGGAATCGCGAGACCTGGAATCAGCGTGGCGCGGACGTTGCGCAGTGCCAGGAAGATGATGACGACGACCAGAAACGCCGCGAGCCCGAGCGTCAGCAGCGTCTCGCGGATGGATCGCTTGACATAAATCGAGGAATCGAACGCCGCTTCGATCTCGACACCGGGCGGAAGTGCTGCCTGCACCGCGGGCAGGCCCGCACGAATGTTCTCGGCCACGTCGAGCAGATTCGCCTTGGACTGACGGACCACGCCGATACCGATAGCGGAAACGCCCTTGTATCGCAGGGTACTCCGCTCCTCTCGGGCGGCCAGCTCGACTTTCGCCAGATCGATCAGCTTCACCAACTGGCCGCCCTGGTTGGCCACCGTGATGTTGCCGAACTGTTCGGGTGTCTTGAGCTCGCCCAAGGAGCGAACGGTGAACTCCCGAGTCTCGGATTCGATTCTGCCGGCCGGGATTTCCACGTTCCGGGTCCGGATGGCGTTCTCGACGTCTTGGACCGTCAGCCCGCGCGCCGCGAGCTCCTTCGGCGAGAGCCAGATTCGCATGGAGTATTGCCGCTGCCCGGCAATGAAGACCCGCCCGACCCCGGTAATGGTTTGCAGTCGGGTCTTCACGATCCGGTCTGCGATGTCGGAGAGCTGCATGCGGGTGTAGTTGGCCCCAGAAAGCGCTATCCAATAGAACGGCTGCGCGTCGGCGTCCTGCTTGGCCACCACGGGCTCGCCGACCTCTCGGGGCAGCCGGCCCCGCACCCGGGAGACCTTGTCGCGCACGTCCTGCGCGGCGCTCTCGATGTCCCGACCCAGGTTGAATTCGAGGGTGATGTTGCTGCTTTGCTCCGCGCTCGAGCTGGTGAGGGTACGAAGGCCCTCAACGGTGCTCAATTCCTCTTCGAGAATGTCCGTCACGGCCGATTCGACCACCCGTGGATTGGCACCGGGCAAGAAGGTCGACACCGAGATGATGGGCGGGTCGATATCGGGAAACTCCCGTACCTGAAGTCGGGTGTACCCAATGACGCCAAAAAGCACGAGTGCCGCGCTCATCATCGTAGCCAGCACGGGGCGCTCGATCGACATATCGGACAGTTTCATGCGTCCTCGACTTGATTGGACCGCGCAGGCCGCCGCTTCAGAGCTAGGATTGACGTCCCCCTACGAGCACCCGACCCCATTGGTTACTGCCCGGACGGCAGGGATGGGCAGACCATGGGGCTTCGGGGGTCGTCCTCGCGCGGCTATCGGGGCGGGGGATTGCTGGAGAAGAACGCGGCCTGCTCAATCCTCGTCAAGAAAATGCTGGAGAGTCGTCGGGTTAGGATGACTCGCTGCCCAGCCGGGCGTCCACGAGCGGTCCGGCAAACAGGAGGATCATCGCGTTCACGAGGACCCCGATCAAACCAGTCACGAATGCCAGCGCAGCGAGCATCAGGCCGGCGCCAATTGTGGCCAGGACCATCACGAGGACGTCGAACATCGTGCCGCTCCCGAAGTCAGGCTCTGAAGGACACGTAGGTTACATCCCTGGTCGGCATCCCCGCAACTCAGCCGTCCACGCCTCGGGATGACCCCGGACCCCGTGCGGCAAGCGCCTGCCGCGCAGCCGCCGCCACCTCCCTCTCCGCCTGCCGGCCGACGCTCTCGAGGGCACCCCGGGCGGCATCTGATCCACAGTCGGCGAGGACACTGACCGCCTCCAATCGCTGGGCCCGGCTGTACCCCCGTTTCAGAATTCCCTTCTTCTCGAGCGCGACCGTGGCAAGGGCGGTTACGGCCTCCCGTGTTCCGAGCCGGCCGAGGGCACGGGCCATCATTACCCAGGCAGTCTCATCCCGCTCTCCTTCGAGCGCCACCATGAGGGGCATCCCAAGGCCGGGCCGCTCGGAGGCCGCGATCGCGAGCGCCGCGTGCCCCCGGGTGTCAGGTGATGCATGCTGCAGCCCTTGCCGGAGCGCCTCCACTGCCCGGGCGTCCGCAAACGCCGCCAGCGCGTGGAGCCCCGCAGCTCGGATGTCCGGACTTGGATCGTCGAGCAGGGCGAGCAAGGAGGGGAGAGCCTCGGAGTCCGCCAGGCGCGCCAGCAGTTCGGCGCCGACCTGGACGACGGAAGCTTTCTCATGATGTAGCAGAGGAAGTACCTGCCTGAGCGCTCCCGGGGTTTCGACGATGGCGTCGTGGAGAAAGGCCCTTGCTTCGACCGATTCGGTCTGCTGAATGGACTCGATCATCGCTTCGAGGGCATCACGGCCACCCCATGGCAGGATGTCTGCAACGCGTTGTTGCTCCTCGGGAGCCCGGATCGCAAAGGATATAAAGGAATCGAGTGTCGGCTTGGGGAGGAGGCGCTTCACCTGGATGGCGAAACTGCGCGACTCGGGTTCCGGAATACGCGGCGCCATCTGGATTAGGGCCTGGGCAGCATGAATCGCCTCCATCCACGACGATTGCGCGCAGGCCTCCGTCAGGGCAGCCGTCACTTCCGCCATCTTGGCGGAGAGGCCTTCCGCTAACCGAGGGCGGCGCGGCTGGTCGTCCTCCACCAGTGGCAGGAACTGAAAGCCGGGGTCCTCGACGAGCGGTGGCTCCGGCGCCGTGGCGACCGCCTTCGGAGTGATCGCCTCCGCGGCACCAGGGCGGATGGAGTGCACCAGCTCAACCTGGACGGCCTCGGTGCTGGGAATCGGGCCGTCTTCTTGGGCAAGGGCCTGGGCCAGCGCGAGCAGCTCCTCCGCCGGCGCCCCAGGAGCCACCCGAATCACGTCGACCTGTCGGGCATGCATCCGCCCCCTGAGGCTCGTGTCATTGAGCATGCCGGTGAGTTGGATCCCGGCCTCTTCCACTACCGGCTCGCGCGCAACGAGAGCAGTGACTTCGGTCACGAGCTTCCGAACGGATGCTTGGTCCCCGCGCGTGGCGCGCAGCTGTTGCACCAGGCGTCCGAGGGCGTCGCTGAATGGGGTGTCACCCGCCACGACCGACTCCTTCCGGTTCGATTCCCCGAACGTTGTCATCCGGCACGACGAATGGGAAGTAGTCTGGCTCTCGAAACGATGCGGACCAGTGCCTGGAATGGCTCCCAGACACGCGCGCCCCCGCGAGCAATCTCGCGGGGGCGCGTGGAGCTACTCGTCGGCGAGGTTAGGAAACCCTGACCGGGATCTCGCGCGGCCGGGCCCGCTCGGCCTTGGGCAACGTCACCGTCAGCAGGCCGGCATCGTACTTGGCTTCGATCTGATCGGGATCGACGGTGCTCGGCAACGAGAACACTCGCTCGAACGAGCCGTACGAGCGCTCATACCGATGCACTCGCTCCGTCTTCTCGTCGGCCACCTGCCGCTTCTCGCCCCGGATGGTAAGCGTGTTGTTCTCCAGGGACAGCTTCACATCCTCCGGCCGAACGCCGGGAATCTCCGCGATGATCTTGATCGTGTCCGAATGCTCGAACACGTCGCACGGCGGGACCCACTGAGACGTAATGGTCCCCTCTCCGCCTTCGCTCTGCCAGGTTCCGTAGGCGTCATCGAACATCCGATTGATCCGATTGAGCAGAATCGCCTCCGGTCGCCTCCTAATGGTGAGTGCCATGGTACATCCTCCAGGTGCGTGTCTAACATGATCTGTTTCGTCCCCGGTACGCCGAGTCAGCCGTCGATGGCAGGACCGACCACTCTCTTTGCAGCAGCTATGCCAGGGCTAACTGGCAAAAATCGGCCACAATGGCAGCTTTTTGAGATTTATAGTTAGTCGCTGGCAGTCCGATGAACTGCCAGTTTGTGCCACCGGGAGCGAAAGAGGGGTGGAGGCCGCCTCTTGGTGGGGGGGGCCGGCGTGGGGCCTCAGGCAACCCCGTCCGATACCACGGGCAGTCCTGCCTCGACCCAGGCCACGATTCCCCCCGTCAGGTTTGAGACGTCTCGCCGGCCAGCCGCGCGCAATAGGCTCGCAGCAATCGTGGAGCGTCCGCCGGTCCGGCATTGCAGGACCAGCGGCCGGTCGGACGGGAGTTCCTGGAGCCGATCTCGGAGATAGCCGAGGTGGATATGGGTCACGCCCGGCAGATGGCCGGCCTTCCATTCCGCGGCGGCGCGGACGTCGATCACGGCCACGTCCCCGGTTTCCATGCGACGGGCAAGCTCCCGGCTGTCGATCTGGTCGATCCGGTCTAGTTCGACGCCGTTCGCTTCGGCGCTGATGATGGCTGAGGCCCCGGCGTATCCAGCGATGTTCTCGAGTCCGATCAAGGCCAGATCGCGCACAGCGTCATCGAGGGCGTGCTCGTGCGTGTCGGGAACGATCAGGTAGAACTCGCGGTCATAGGGGACCAGCCACCCGGCCCAGGTTGGAAAGGAACGGCCGAACGGGATGTTGATGGTGCCGCGATGGTGGCCCTCGCTGAATTCCTGTTTCGAGCGGGCGTCGATGACCACTGCCCCGTCACGGATGAGGTCGACAATCCGGGCGTCGTCGAGTCGTGGCGGGCGCTTGAAGCCGTTGAGGATCGCCGGCCCCTTCCGGTTCACTCGCTTCATTTGCCCGAAATACTTGGGAGGCTCTGGCTGGTCGGCCAGCACCAAGGCCAGAAAATCGTCTTCTTCGGTCGCAGCGAAGGCCCAATTAAACAGGCGTTCATAGCCGACCGTCGACTGTGGCACCGCGCTCATCCCCTTGCCGCAGGCCGACCCGGCTCCGTGTGCCGGCCACACTTGAAGATGGTCTGGGAGGTCCTTGAACGCGCGCAGGCTTCGGAAGAGCGCCCTGGCCGCTCCCTCGCTGGCACCCGTCACATGCGCAGCCTTTTCCAACAGGTCCGGTCGTCCCACGTCTCCCACGAACACGAAATCGCCGGTGAGGACGCCCATGGGGCCCGATGCTCCAGCCGTATCCGTGACCACGAAACAGATGTGCTCCGGAGTATGTCCCGGCGTGTGAATCACATCGAACCCGATGTTGCCGACCATGAAGTGGTCGTCGTGGCGGAGCAGCGTCGCGCCTGCGCCCGCGGCAAAGGCGTACTGCCAGTCCTCACCGCCCTCTGCCGACAGCAGGAGCTGGGCGCCGACTCGGTGGGCGAGTTCCCGGGCGCCTGAGACAAAGTCGGCGTGGATGTGGGTCTCGGTCACGGCGCTCACGCGAAGGTCCTCCGCTTCCGCGGCTCGCAGGTACTGATCGATATCCCGGTTCGGGTCGACGACGAGTGCCTCCCCCGTCGCGGCACAGCCGATGAGGTAGCTAGCCTGAGCCAACTTGTCGTCGTAGATGCGCTGGAAGATCATGATTGAACAGTGAGTAGTGAGTAGTGGGTAGTATGTAGTACGCAGCGCACCAGGCAGCAGCAAGGCGGATTTCGACCGAGCCCAAAGGTACATCTCCGGCCGACATCCACCATTCACTCCCGGGGACAATTTCGTTATATTGCTATATGGTTGTAAAGCGAAAGAGCCGTCAATCGGGCGTCCAGCTCACCGAGGACACCGCCGACCTGGTAGCCGAGCGGTTCAGCGCGCTCGGCGAGCCCATGCGGCTGCGTCTCCTGAATGCCTTGCGGCCCGGGGCTCGGTCGGTGGGCGACCTCGTGACCCTCATCGGCACGAGTCAAGCCAACGTCTCAAAGCACCTACAGGTGCTTTACAAGCAGGGATTCGTGGACCGGCGAAAGGATGGGACGACCATCTTTTACCGGATTGCCGACCCCATGGTTTTCGAGATGTGCAACCTGGTGTGTGATGGGATCCAACAGGATCTCGACCAGCGGCGCGCCCGACTACGGCCGAACGACTAACCGTCGGCGTTCGGGCCGCACCCCGCTGCCCCCTAGAAGAACTCGTCGACTCCGAGCGTCGAGACGTGGAGGCGCCCACCCTCCGGCATATGCCCGGCCTGCGATTTGAGCGCTACCATCACGGGTTCCTGCCGCTCTGGTGACACGACCGAGAAGAAGAGCGTGGTGTTCCCGGGGAACGCACGCGTTCCTTGGCGTGGACCGCTCGTTCCGTCTCCACACGCTTCGTTCACGCAGGTGTAGCCAGACACGCCTTCTTGCTTGAGCACGTCGAGTCACGATTTCCGGATGGGTGCCGGAGTAGGTAATCAAGAACAAGCGGTGCATCAGGACGTACCTCCTTCTCTACGGCGAAGCTCCCAGTACAACAGCGGCACGACCACCATCGTGAGCAAGGTTGCGACGATGGCGCCGCTGATCAGCGCTACGGCCAGTCCCTGAAAGATCGGATCGACCACCATGACCAGGCCACCGATCACCACCGCCGCGGCCGTCAAGGCGATCGGCCGGAACCGTACGGCACCGGCCTCCACCACGGCCTCGGCCAGGGGGCGGCCACGCTCTTCGGCCAGTTGGATGAAATCGACCAGCAGGATCGAGTTTCGAACGATGATGCCGGCGAGCGCGATCATCCCGATCATCGAGGTGGCGGTAAAGAACGCCCCGGTCACCGCATGTCCTGGCAGGATCCCCACCAGGGTCAGCGGAATGGGGCCATGATGACCAACGGAATCTTGAACGACTGGAACCACCCAACCACCAGCACGTAGATCAGGATCAAGACCGCCGCGAAGGCGATCCCAAGATCGCGAAAGACTTCGATGGTGATGTGCCACTCGCCGTCCCACTTCATCGCCGTCTCATCCAGCTGCTCGGGGAGAATGGCGTTATAGCGCCGGATTTCGGCCCCGGCCACCCGCACCGTATCCAGGGCCCGGTTCATGTTCAGGATCGCGTAGACCGGTGACTCGACGGTGCCGGCTACATCGCCGGTTACGTAAATCACCGGACGCAGGTTCTTCCGAAAACGTGACGGTTCGCGCACGGTGGAATCGACGGTGACGAATCGCGCCAGCGGTTGCGGGCCGGAGGCGGTGGCCACCGGGGTGGCCAGCAAGGCCTGCACCGAGGATCGCTGGGGAAGCGGGAACCTTGCCACGATGGGCACAGGCTCACGAGCCGGCGATTCTCGCACGAGGCCCGCGACCGACCCCGAGAGTGCCAGGGTGAGCGTGTGGGTCAGTTGCTCCACGCTGGCACCGGCCTGCGCTGCGCGGACCCGGTCCACCGTGAACATCCACCCTGCCTGCGGCGCCTCGAGCGACCAATCGACATCGACTACACCGGCGGCGTGCTCGAAGACGTCCTTGACGCGCCGGGCGGCCTCGACGCGGGTGGAGTCATCCGCGGCATAGATCTCAGCAACCAACGTTGAAAGCACCGGCGGGCCGGGGGGAATCTCCGCAATCTTGGCACTCGCTTGGTAGCGCCGTGCGATGGAGTCGATCCCCGGGCGCACGGCGACCGCAATCTCATGGCTCTGTCGTTTGCGATCGTTTTTGGGACGCAAGTTCACCTGGAGATCCACGCCGTTCGCACTTTGGCGGAGGAAATAGTGGCGCACCAAGCCGTTGAAGTTGAAGGGCGCCGCGGTGCCGGCGTACACCTGGGTGTTTTCAACTTCCGGTGTCTCTCCGACGTAGGCCGCCACTTCAGTGCCGAGCGCATTAGCCGTTTCGAGTGTGGCGCCCTCCGGAAGGTCCAACACCACCTGGAACTCACTCTTGTTATCGAACGGCAGCATCTTGACCTCGACCACCTTGATCGCGAGGAGCCCCATGCTGAGCACCAGGAGTGTGGCCACGGCGCCGTAGAACAAGTGGCGGCGGCGTGGATCCTCCATGAGCGGTTGCATGATCCGGGCATACCGTTGGCCGAATTGCGACCGTTCTTCGGGCTCGTGGGCCACATCCGTCTTGGGGTGGGTCACCGGTACGTGGCCGCGCAGGAGGCGCAGCGCCAGATAGGGGGTGATCATGAACGCCACGGCGAGCGAGGCCAGCATCGCCGCCGAGGCGCCAATCGGGATGGGACGCATGTACGGCCCCATCAAGCCCGAGACGAAGGCCATCGGGAGAATCGCGGCGATCACGGTGAAGGTCGCGAGGATGGTCGGATTCCCGACCTCATCGACGCCTTCGACGGCGGCCACCTCCGGGCGTGCGTCCGCCCATCTGGAGGTGGCGGTAGATGTTCTCGACGACCACGATCGCGTCGTCGACCAGGATGCCGATCGAGAAGATCAGAGCGAACAGCGTGATCCGGTTGAGGGTGTAGCCCAGGGCGTAGTAGACGAAGAGGGTCAGGGCCAGCGTCACCGGAACCGCCACGAGCACGATGATCGCTTCCCGCCAACCCAGAAAGATGCCGATGAGCACGGTGACCGACAGCGTCGCGATCAACAGGTGGAGGATGAGCTCATTGGCCTTCTCGCTCGCCGTTTCCCCGTAGTCGCGGGTCACCTCGAGTCCGACGTCGGCGGGAATCAACCGAGACCTGGCTGCCTCGACGCGCTCGAGGACTGCATGTGCGATGGCCGTGGCATTGGCGCCCGGTCGCTTGGCGATCGCAAGCGTCACGGCATGTTCCACGACACCGTCACGTCCCCGATGAGACACGTAGTGCTCGACTTCGCCGAAGGTGTCGTCGAGTGTGGCCACGTTTCCCAGATAGACCGGCCCGGCTCCCCGGCTGCTCACCACGACCCGCGCGAGATCCTGGACGCTCCGAATCGGGGCGCCGATTTGCACCCGGAACACGGAATTGCCCGAGGCGAACTCGCCGGCCGTCAGGCGCGCGTTGGTGCCGCGAAGCGCCGCTGCCACTTCGCCCGGTGTGATCCCGTTCGATGCCAGACGTGCCGGGTCGAGAATCACGCGCACGGTGCGCGGTCTGCCGCCAACCACGAAAGTCTCCGCCACGTCCGGCAGGGTCCGGACCTCGTCATCGAGATGGGTGGCAATGAGCCTGAGCTCGTCGGAGCCGTAGCGTGTCGAGTGGAGGGTCAGCGTGAGGATCGGGACGTCATCGATGCTGTGCGGCTTGACCAGGGGCGGAAGCGCTCCGGGCGGAATCTCGTCCATGGCCGCGGCGAGCTTTGCGTGGACCTTGCTCACGCTCCGATCCTGATCCTCACCGACCGTGAAGCGCACGGTCACCAGCGTCATGCCATCTCCGGCCATTGCGTAGACGTACTCGACGCCGGGAATTTCCCACATCAGCTTTTCGATTGGGCGAGTGAGCAAGTTCTCCACTTCCGATGGACTCGCTCCCGGGAAGACCGCCATGACGTCGATCATGGGGACCGAGATTTGCGGCTCTTCCTCGCGCGGCGTGCCGAGCAGCGCGAGGGCGCCCACCGCCAAGGACGCCAGCGTAACCAGTGGAGTCAGCTTCGAACGAAGGAAGGCCTGAGCAATCCTACCCGCGATGCCCATCGTTCAGTCCGCCTCTTCGGTTGGAGTCGGGAGCATGATGTGCTCTCCCGGCTCGAGGCCGGATAGGACCTCGACCCAATCACCGAATAATTCCCCCACCCGGATCCACCGGAGCTCGGTCTCCTCGCCGCGACGAACCTGCACTCCGGTCAGGGCTCCTTCGCGAACCAGCGCCGCCCGAGGTACGGCCAGTGCGTGGCGCTCTCCCTGGACGAGGGCAAGCGTCGCGGCGCTCCCGCTCAAGTATTTTCGGTTCAGGTTGGTGACGAGTGCGTTGACGGTGTAGAGATTGGCACCGGGACCAGGGACCACCCCCTCGATCTTGAGGTCGACCTGCTCTTCTTCCAAGGTCCCTCGGATGGCGGCGCCACGGACGAGTCCGCGCACGGCATGCGGGGGTGCCATCACGCTCACGCGTAGCCGCGATGCATCCTCGAGCACCACCAGCGGCGCGCCGGGAGCGGCAAACGCGCCGGGATCGACGAACCGTCTGGTCACGACCCCGCCGAATGGTGCGCGGATCTCTGCGTAGCGCTCCGCGGCAGCGACCTCGGCCGCAGCCGCCTGGGCGGCCGCCACCCCGGCCGCCGCGCGGCTGAGTTGGGTCTCGGCGGCGTCGAGCTGGGCCTTGGCTGCCGCGCTATCCGCAAAGAGCGCCCGGATCCGCGTCGCGTGCAGCTCCGCCTCGCTGCGGACGGCCTCGGCCTCCTGCAGACCCGCAGCCACTCTGGCTCGCTTGGCGTTCAGGTCCTGCGCGTCGATCGCGAGCAGCAACTGACCCGCGCGAACCACGTCACCCTCGTGCACCAAGACTCGGGTCACGGCCCCCATCAGTTTAGTGCTGAGCGTTGCCTGCTGGATTGGAGCTGCCGTGCCCGAGGCTTGGAACACGTCCTCGATCACCGTGTCTGACACCACGTACGTCGCACCGGTAATCGTGGCAGCCGCGGTGCTGCGCGTTTGGCTGTCATGCCCGCGCGAGCAGGCTCCGGCAGCGGTAAGGGTCGCTATGACCATGACGGAATTCGACCAGCGACTCATTGTGTCACTCCTCTAGGGCGGTCAGGCTCGAGATGCTGACCCCGAATGCTTTACGCCGATCGGCTTCGGCAACGATGAGTTGATACTGCACGAGCGACAGGCCCAACTGCGAACTCGTCTCCGTAGCCTGGGCGTCGAGCAGTTCGACCACCGTGGCGAGCCCGCCTTCGTACTTCCGACTCACGATCCGGTGGGCCTCCCGGCTCTGTTCCACCGCACGCTCGGCAATGGCCAGTCGGGTGAGCGCCACCTCGACATCGGTTTGGCGGGCTGCCATCTCTACGCTGCGACCGGTGCGTCGCCGCCTCGGCCATGGCTCGCGCCGAAGCTTCCCGGCCCTTGGCCGCCTGCATGTCGCCGATCTCCGAGGCCCCCGCAAAGGGCGTCCAGACCGCCATGACCCCGACGGTCCAGCTCTTCTCGCCGGCGAAGAACCCGTCGGCGTACCAATCGTACCGGGCGAACGAGTTGACCCTCGGCACATAGCGGGACCGGGCTCGCCACACGTCGCGCCGGGTGGCGTCCCAGGCGTGGGTAGCTGCCGCCACGTCCTGACGTGCCTGAAGCGTTAACGAATCGGGCCGGATCAAGGCGCGGATGCGAGTGGGAGAAGGGAGGCTCTCGGGTAGCGTGGCGGCTGCGCTGGCTGGGTCGCCGAGCAACAACGCCAACTCCCGATGCGCGTTGGCGCTCTCTCCTCGAGTCATGGCTAGTTGCGCGTCGACTTCGCCGGCACGCACCGAGGCGAGCAGTGCATCGGACCGGGTAACCATCCCGTTCGTCACCATCAACTCAGCTTGTCTGGTATGTTCGTGCGCGGCGCGGGAGGCGGCTTCCAGTGTCTGGACTTGGAACCCCGCCAGGATCGAGCCGAAATATGCGCGCACGACGTCGGCACGCACCGACTCCCGGGTCCACCGTGCATTCGCGGCACTTGCCGCGGCGGCACTCGAGGCCGCAGCCCGTCCCAGCCACGCATCGGCGTTGAAGAGTGGTTGTTCCACCACCAGCGCCCCGGCGTACAGGGATTGGGTCGCCGGATGATTCAGGGCGACGGGATCAAACGCCGCTGGCGTCACGGCGCGCTGCCGGAGGATGGTTCCAAAGGCGCCGAGCGGATCGGTGGTGCGGGTGTAGCCACCTTCGGCACGGAGGGTCGGTAATACCCCCGCAAGGGCCGAGGTCTTGTCTCCGGACCGGACCTGGGTTTCCCCCGCGGCAATACGGTTGGAATACGCCAGCTGGTCGGCCCGATCCAGCGCCTCGGCCAGCGAAAGGCTCTGGGCGGCCGCACCGGACACGGCACCCACGGCCAGGGCTGCGCCGAGCACTATACCGTAAACCATTGTCTTTATGTGTTTTACGCTTCGCATAGACGCTACCTAAAGGGCGTTGAGCTCGAAAACCGGCAATTGTTGCTTCACTACTATATAACCATAAAGTTATAAAACAAGAGGTTGCGTCGCTACAGTTTGAGCCAGGCCTCGTGAAGCCCCTTGCCATCGAGTATGAGGGTTTCTTGTTTCTCCCCAAAGCTCGATCATGTCCGAGGGTACCGGGTGCTAATGGAAAGCACGATGGAAAACAGGTCGGTCCGACTCGATCAGTGGCTCTGGGCTGCGCGGTTCTATAAGACACGCGCCCTGGCTGCTCGCGCCGTCGACGGGGGCAGGGTCCAGGTGGACGGCCAACGGGTAAAGCGAGCCAAAGCCATTCGCGTTGGCGATCAGATCCGCATTCGACTAGCGCCGTTCGAGTACCAGGTGGTCGTTCGGGAACTGGCCGAGCGCCGGGGCTCCGCAGCTGCGGCAGGAGAACTCTACCTCGAGACACCGGAGAGCAGGTCGGCTCGGGAGGTTCTTACGACCCGCCTGAAGAGCGCCCCCCCGCCCCTGTTCTACGAAAAGGGCCGCCCTTCCAAGAAGGAACGGCGGGAGATGGAGCGACTCAAGCGGCGGCAACGTGAATAAAAGCAGGCGCCGGCGCACCCACTCGCCCCCCAAGCTGCTGAGGAGCAGTCATGCACAAGCGCGCAGGCTGGAGCACCGTCCGTGAGCGCGCTCCTTGGCGCATTCCCGCGATATGGATCGCCATCGCCGAGTGACGGGGCGCTCAGCCCCGTGCTCGATGCGCTTCGCGTACGAGGCCGCGATCGGGAAGAGCTGCATCGTGAGGACGCGGCATTGCTCGGAGTGCTCCGCCACGACTGGGAGCTTGCACCGTGGATCTCGGGGAACGTCCTACTCGCCCGGGACCAGGAAGCCGGTGTCGTCGTTGCCGCGGACGCGGCACTCTATTACCGCGACGATTTGGTGCACGCCGTGGAGAGAGCGGGTACTCGGATCCGCGGTCGGAGCCCCGCCGAGCTGATCCTTGCCGCATACCTGGCATGGGGCGATTCGTGCCTCGAGCGACTCGAGGGTGATTTCGCCTTCATTCTCTGGGACGGGCGCCAGAGGCGGGTGGTGGCTGCCAGAGATTTCGGCGGGAAACGGCCGCTGTTTCACGCCGAGCTTGGCGGAACGCTCTTTCTCGCCTCCACCATCCCGGCGCTTCTCGCCGCACCGGGCGCGAGCCGGGAACTCGATTGGACGGTGATTGCCGAGGCGGCCGCGGCGCTGACCAACTCGCCGGATGAGACGGCCTTTCGCGCCGTCTGCCGCCTCCCTGCCGGATCGACGCTCGTTTACGAGCCAGGCTCGGCGCCACGAATCCGACAGCATTGGCACCCACCCACCTTCAGCACCTGGGGGGGGCGAGACGCCAGGGAGGCGGCTGCGGAGTTGCGCATCACGCTCGAGCGCGCCGTCGATGAGCGCCTGGCAGGCGAAGGCGTAACGGCGTGTTTCCTCTCGGGCGGGTACGACTCCCCGGCAGTTTACGCCGCGGGGCGCCACCTATTGGCAAACAGCGGAGCGCGGCGTGAACTCCGTCCTATCTCGATGAGTTTTCCGCCCGGCGACTCCGGCCGGGAAGACGAGCTCATCGAGCAGATCGTCGGACACTGGAACGACGCGACGCGTTGGATCCAGAGCACGGACGTTCCCTTCTGCGAGGATCCGGAGGAGCACGCGCGTCAACGCGCCGAGCCATTCCCGCACCTCTTCGAAACCTTCAACCGCGTCGCCACCCGCGCTGCCGTTGGCCAAGGTGCACGGGTTGTGCTGGACGGGAGCGGTGGCGACCAGCTCTTTGCCGTCGGGGCGAATGTCTTGTCAGATCTGCTGCGTGGCGGGCACTGGCTGCGGTTGGCTTCGGATTGGAAGGCCCTGGGTGGAGGGAGCTGGCGCGACTTCTTCAAGGTGGCGGTCCAGCCCCGGATGGGACCGAAACTGCTTCGAGCGGCAACCTGGCTCCGCGGCGGCCGCCCGCTGGCCGATGTCGGGTTCGTTCGCGACATCCCGCCCTGGTTCTCGAAGACGTTCGTCGAGCGCCACGGCCTTCGTACCCGCGAGCAGGATCGCCAACCGGCCCGCGGCACCATGAGTTGGTCCGCCTACGAAGCCTTGTGGTACCTGACCACCCCGGCGTTCCCTCGCATGGCCGAATACGTCGCGAGCTTTGCCTTGGAGGAGGGCGCCGAGTACCGCTCCCCGCTCCTCGATAGGCGAATCGTTGAACTGGCGGCCACCCGCCCGGCATCGGACCGGCGCCGGGGCACCGAGACCAAGCTACTGCTTCGCCACGCCATGGAAGGACTCCTCCCGACACCCGTCCTCGCTGGGCGGCCGCACAAGACCGGGATGCCGGTGGACTACATGCGGGGATCCGCCCGGACCCTCCTAGGCGGGCCGTTGCGTCCGCTGCTCCGAGATTCAGCCCTGGCAGAGGCCGGGATCGTCGAGCCGGAGGCCTTGCAGAGGGCAGTCGAGCGCTGTGTGGCTGGTCAGGACGACGGGCAGGCCGTCGGGCTCTACCTGACCCTCCAGGCCGAGCTCTGGGTGCGCCAGCAGATTGGGGGGTGAAGACCCGCGTGGGGAGGGGTGTCCCCGGTTTGGGACATCGCCCACCCCGGGTTGCCGCCAGCCGTTAGCCCCCCCCCCAACCCCCCCTTGCGGACGGGGCTTTCGTACGGTACAGTTTCTGCAGCTAAGAAAGCTGTTACGGGGTTGTGGTCGTGTAGTCCGGCCCAATGTCTAAGAGGTGGTGTATGTACGCCAAGCCTGTGTTGGAGCGATTCGGCACATTTCGGGATCTCACCCAGATGCCGCCGCCACGAGGGAAGAAGGATCCAGGCGCGGACCTGGCGAGTGCGCTCAACTGTGAGTCCCATGCCGCTCCCGGCTCCCACGCGGCATGTGGTGGCAGTCCCGGTACCGGCGGCGGACGCACGAGCTGATTCCGCTGGGAGGTTCTTGACCTCCCGCCGCACAATTACTGAATTGTGAACCGCCCGCCCTCAGAGAAATCTCCGAGGGCGGGCGTCCCTTTGGGTACAGGCGCCGGCATCGGAATCGCAGCCGCGGGCCCATCAGAACTCGGCTCGTGACCCACCCCCGCGCCCAGAGCACCAATTCCCTCGAACCCCCGTTCGTTCTCATCCGGGCGCTCACCAAGTCCTACCCGATTCACCGCCAATGGCGCGAGATACTGCGGAGCCCGTTTACCGAACAGTGGACCCCCGCGCTCGAGGGAGTGGACTTAGCCGTTGAGCGTGGCGAGTTCTTCGGCCTCCTGGGGCCCAATGGGGCCGGCAAGACCACCTTGTTCAAGGTGCTGTCCACCCTCATCACCCCAGACTCCGGTCAGGCCCAGGTGGACGGCCTCGATGTGGTCCGTGACGCGTCCCAGGTCCGGAGGATCCTGTCGCCCGTGATCCCGGATGAACGCAGTCTCTTGTGGCGTCTCTCGGCGCGCGAGAACCTGAATCTCTTTGCCGGCCTGTACGGCTACACCGGCAACGGCCGGGCGGCTCGGGTCAACGATCTCCTGGACATCGTGGGCCTGGAAGAGGCGGGCAACAAGATGGTGGGGCAGTTCTCGTCCGGCATGAAGCAGCGACTGCTCATCGCGCGGGCGCTCCTCCCCGAGCCGCGGCTGCTGCTGCTCGACGAACCGACCCGAAGTCTCGATCCGGTGTCGGCCGAGCGCTTCCGCAGGTTCCTCCGCGACGAGATCGGTGGGCGCCAGGGTTGCACGATCCTCCTCGCCACGCACAACGCCGAGGAAGCGCTCGATTTGTGCACTCGTGTGGCCGTGCTCGATCGGGGGAGGGTCCGGGCGGTTGGGACGCCGGAGGCGCTCGCGCTCCGCGTGGCGGAGCAACGCTTCCGGATCTACACCCGGACGCCCGACGCGCCGGCGTTCGGGGAGTTGCTCCACCGGGGCCTGGCGCAGAGTGTCAGCATGACGGCCGCGGCTGACGGCCAGTGGTCGGTGGTGGAGGTCGAGATTCCAAAGGGCAACGAGGGATGTGAAGCCGTTCTTGTCTACCTCGCCCGCCAGGGCGTTACGGTAGCCCGCCTCGAGCGCGTCCGACCCACCCTGGCCCAGGTCATCGAGCACGTGGTGGCCCAGCATCCGCCGGGCACGGCAGCAGCAGCAGAGGCCCCTCGATCATGAGGACGATCCTGGCGTTCCTGCGGGCCAATTGGCTCACCGCGACGAGCTATCGGATCGACCTCGTCATCTCGCTCATCTCGCTGGCCGCCGCCGCCGTCCCGCTCTACTTCGTGTCGGGCGCACTGCAGCCCTTGATGGCGGACTCGATCCGAACCGAGGGCGGGCAGTATTTTGGGTTCGCGCTGGTGGGTATCGTGACGTACAGCTTCCTGGGTGTTGCGGTGAACAGCATCCCCACCGGCTTGGGGAAGAGCATTAGCTCGGGCACGATCGAGGCGTTTCTGGTCGCGCCGGCATCCTTGCCTTCGATTCTCGCCGCCTTCGCCTCCTACGATCTGATATGGACCACCATGCGGGCCGTGGTCTTTCTCGGGGTGGGCGCGGTGCTCGGCGCTCGCTTCGCCCCGGCCGGACTGCCGGCAGCCCTATTCATCCTGGCTCTGACCGTGCTGGCCTACGTGCCCATCGGCCTCATGGCGGCGGCAATGGTCATGGCATTCCGAACGACGGGGCCGCTTCCTAAGGCGGTGTTCGCAGCCTCGGCGCTGCTTGGTGGCGTGTACTATCCCACGACCGTCATCCCGTCCTGGATCGAGCTGGTGTCGCGCATCGTGCCCCTCACCTACGGGCTCCGCGCCATCCGGCGCACGCTGCTCGAAGGATGGTCACTCGGGCAGGTGGGCGGGGACGTATTGACCCTGATCGGGATCAGCGCCGTGCTGTTCGCCGTCGCGATTCCGTTGTTCCTGAAGGCGCTTGGGACGGCACGCCGCCGCGGGACGCTCGCTCACCCATGAGGGGCTACTAGCGACGCACGTAGAGCTCGCCCCCGCGCTCCCGGAACTCTTCCTTCTTTTCCTCCATCCCAAGCGTCGCTGCCTCCTCGACCGCGACCCCGTGTTCGGCCGCATACTGGCGGATATCGTCGGTAATCTTCATCGAGCAGAACTTGGGCCCGCACATGGAGCAGAAGTGGGCCACCTTGGCCCCCTCGGCGGGCAGGGTCTCGTCGTGGAACGCGCGCGCCGTGACCGGATCGAGTGACAGGTTGAACTGATCGTCCCACCGGAACTCGAAGCGCGCCTTGGAGAGCGCATCGTCCCACTCCCGCGCTCTGGGGTGGCCCTTGGCAAGATCGGCGGCGTGGGCGGCAATCTTGTAGGCGATGACCCCGGCTTTGACGTCGTCCCGGTTCGGCAAGCCGAGGTGCTCCTTCGGCGTCACGTAACACAGCAAGGCGGTGCCGTACCACCCGATCATCGCGGCGCCAATCGCACTGGTGATATGGTCGTACCCCGGCGCGATGTCGGTCGTGAGGGGCCCCAGGGTATAGAACGGCGCCTCGTCACACCAGGCGAGCTGCTTGTCCATGTTCTCCTTGATCATGTGCATGGGGATGTGACCGGGACCCTCGTTCATCACCTGCACGTCGTACTCCCAGGCGATCCGGTTCAGCTCTCCTTGGGTCTCGAGCTCGGCAAACTGTGCTGCGTCGTTGGCGTCCGCGATACTGCCCGGTCGAAGGCCGTCGCCCAGGGAAAAGCTCACGTCATAGGCCGCCATGATCTCGCAGATCTCGCGGAAATGGGTGTACAGGAAGTTTTCCCGATGATGGGCCAGGCACCACTTGGCGAGGATGGCGCCGCCCCGTGAGACGATGCCCGTAAGTCTATTTGCCGTGAGCGGGATGTAGCGGAGCAACACTCCTGCGTGCACCGTGAAGTAATCCACCCCCTGCTCGGCCTGTTCAATCAACGTGTCACGGTAGATCTCCCAGGTCAGCTCCTCGGGCACGCCGTCGACTTTCTCCAGCGCCTGGTAAATCGGCACGGTCCCAATCGGAACCGGTGAATTCCGGATGATCCACTGCCGCGTTTCGTGGATGTGCTTTCCGGTGGAGAGATCCATTACCGTGTCCGCCCCCCAGAGCGTGGCCCACCGGAGCTTGTCGACTTCCTCTTCAATCGAGGACGAGACGGCGGAATTGCCGATGTTGGCGTTGATCTTCACCAGAGAATTCCGGCCGATGATCATCGGCTCCAACTCGGGGTGGTTGATGTTGGCCGGGATGATGGCGCGGCGGCGAGCCACCTCGGATCGAACCCTCTCGGGGGCTATGCCCTCCCGCAAAGCGATGAATTCCATTTCCGGCGTGATCTCACCGCGCCGAGCATAGGCAAGCTGGGTCACGGAGCCGGACGCTCGGAGCACCGGGCGAACGAGCCCCGCCGGAATCCGGTCGCTGGGCGACGCCGGCCTCGCGACCTCCGAGACCGGCCGCTCGTGGATCCAGTCGAGGCGGAGAGCCGGGAGCCCCCGATGTACGTCTTGCAGCTCCGGTCCGCTGGTATCATAGACCCGAAGTGGCGGCTCCCCCCCGGACAAGGAAATCTCGCGCATGGGCACTTTCATGCCCCTCGGCCCCGAGACATAGACCTTGCGCGAGTTGGGGTAGGCCGATTCGAGCTGGTTCGTCGGTAGAGCGGTTGTTGCCATGGTGTTGCGCCTCAGTCGCATGGACCTCGAGAACACGAGCGCCGCCCGCTGAGGACGGCGGGCGGCGGCGCGACAGATTGGTGACTGACGCCGCGCTCCCTTCGCCGGTATCAGCCGGATCAGGTTCCAAGGGTGCTGTCTCAATCCCGGTTCAGTAGCCCGGGATGCCCCTGGCGGTCTGTGAATGGTAGGGCTCGGTCAGCGGGGGGTCAATTCTCGTGCATCATGGTGCGGACAGGGCCTGGGCCCCATCCCCCTGCAGCATGGTCGCAACTTATTCCGCCTCATCAGGTTATGGGACGTTATCCCAAGACGTGCTCCGTGTCCCGATCGGCTGCCTGGTCGCTAACTCCCGATCCCATCTGGTCTTAGAGGGGTGACCTGGCGGGTGCCCTCTGTTCAAGTCAGGAAATTGGATGCATTATGATGCCCTGCCACCCACTCATCAGAGAGGTTGAATCATGCGCAGCTCTCGTTGGCAAGGCTTGTTCGGCTGGCGGGCTTCCCTCGTATTCCTAGGAGTGTGCGCCGCCGGCCTGGCATTCGCGACCTCGGCCCGAGCCCAAGCTACCGGCACCGTCACGGGCTCCGTGACCCGAGCCGAGGATGGAATTGCGCTCCTCGGCGTGACGGTGTTGGTGCAGGGAACCAACCTCCAGACGTCCACCAACGCGGAAGGTCGGTACACGCTCGCACGAGTGCCTGATGGGGCACAGGTCATTGTGTTTCGCTGGCTGGGCTACGGGGGGGTCGATCAGCCGGTCACGGTTTCGGCCAACCAGGCCGCGGTGGTGAACGCGGCGCTGACGCGGGCCCCCATCGCCCTCGGCGAGCTCACCGTCGAGGCGGCCTCCCGCGCGCCCGAGCGGGTGGTGGAAGCGCCTGCGGCGGTGTCCCTGGTTACCCCCCAAGTATTACGGGCGGCGTCGCTGACGGGCCAAGCGGGCATCGCGCTCCAACAGCTCCCCGGTATGGACGTGGTCCAGAGCGGGGTCAACGACTTCAACGTGAATGCCCGCGGCCTCAACTCGTCGCTGAATAGACGGGTGCTGGTCTTGCTGGACGGCCGCGACCTGGCGATTGCCTTCCTCGGCGCCCAGGAGTGGAACGGTCTGCCGGTTCCACTCGAGGACCTGGATCGGGTCGAAGTGGCACGCGGCCCCGGTTCCGCACTCTATGGCGCGAACGCGTTCAGCGGCGTGGTCAACATGATCACACCGGATGCGCGCCAAGTCTTGGGTACCAAGGTCACATTGGGCGGTGGCGAGCTGGCCACCTTCCGGGGCGACTTGCGGCACGCCGGCATGATTGGCGAGGGTCGGGTCGGGTACCGCGTGAACGCGGGCTTCTACCAGAGCGAGAGCTTCACCAAGTCCCGAACCGGCGTTGGCGACTGGGCGAGCGAGTACGCCACGGCCACCGACGATTCGAGCCTGCTCCCTTCCGCATCTGCCATTGAAGTCGTGCCGTTGGATGGTCAGACGACGGCCGGCCTCGGTCAACCCGCCACCGGCGAGCCCGACGATTTGCGGAACATTTACGGCTCCGCCCGCCTCGATTACTACGCCGACAACGGATCGGTGGTCTCGGTGGACGGTGGGGCCACACGGGTCGAGAACGAGGTCTTCGTGACCGGCATCGGGCGAGTACAGGTCAAGAAGGGCACCAAGCCCTGGGCGCGCGTCGCGTGGGCCGCCGAGCGTTTCAACCTCTCGGCGTGGTACACCGGCCGAAACACCAACGAGGATCAGGTGTCGCTCGCGAGCGGCGCTCCGCTCTTGGAAACATCCGCCATCTTCCACGTCGAGGGTCAGACCAACCACAACTTCGTAGAAGACCGCGGCCGCCTCGTCGTCGGGGCATCGTTCCGGAACTACAACGTCGATACCGAGGGCACCCTGATGGCCCTGAGCGACGACAACCGGAGCGACAAGTCCTATTCCGCATACGGCCAAGTTGAGTTCAAGCTGATACCCGAACTCAAGGCGGTGACGGCCCTTCGCTTCGACGATGCCGACCTGCATGAGGCACAGTACTCGCCGAAGGCCGCCCTGGTGTTCAGCCCGACGCCGGATCATTCCATCCGACTCACCTACAACCAGGCGTTCCAGGTTCCCAACTATTCCGAGTTCTTCCTGCGCGCCGCCGCAGGGGCACCGGCCAACTTCTCGCAGCTCGAAGCGGGCCTCCGGGCCTCGCCACTTGGCCCGGCACTAGCCGGCGTGCCGGTGGGTGAACTATTTGCCGGCGCCACCGGAGGAAGCTCCTCGGCCGTGCCGGTCCTGGCTCTCGGCAATGCCGGCCTCGACGTTGAGACGGTCAAGGGCTGGGAGATCGGGTACAAGGGCAACATCACCGACCGCGCCTACGTAACGGTCGATCTCTTTCAGAGCAAGATCGATAACTTCGTCACCGATCTCCTGCCCGGCGTGAACCCGACCTACGGTGCCTGGACTGCTCCCGCTGCGGTCCCGGGTCCGGTTGCCCCCCAGCTCGAGGACGCGGTACGGAGTCAACTCCTCGCCGCAGGCCAGCTCACGGCCGCCTTCGGGCTCACCCGGCTCCAGAACGGTGCGACCGCCATCGTCGTCTCGTACACCAATGCGGGCTCCGTGAAGCAGCGGGGAATCGAGCTGGGCTTCGGCATTCAACTCATCGACGAGGTCCGCTTCGACGGGTCGTACACCTTCTTCGACACCGGCTACTTCATGGATCAGGTCAAGGGCCTCCAGGCGGGGGACGTGCTGGAGCCCAACACGCCCAAGCACAAGGCCAACTTGTCGCTCGCCTATAGCGGGCTCCAGGGACTCGACGCCGAGGTGGCCGTCCGGATGATCGATGGCTATGACTGGGCCGCCGGTATCTTCCAAGGCCACGTGCCATCGAGTGAGACGGTTAACGTGAGCGCCGGCTACCGGATCAGTAACCACTTCCGAGTCCAGGCCGCCGTCACCAACCTGTTCGATCAGGAGCGCTACCACCTCTATGGTGGCTCGGTTATCGGCCGGCGCATTCTCGCTGGGGTGACAACCTACTTCTAATCGCCGCGTGACCACGCTGGGGCACCGTGCCCGATCCCGGCCCAGCCGGGGTCGGGCACGGTGTCGTTGATGGGATAGCGTCCCAGCCGGCGGGCCGGCAGATTCGTTCCATGTGGCTCGCTCTTCTCCGCGCGATGGCCTTCGGGGTCACGCTCTACGTCGCCTTGGCCGCGGTCCTCTGGTTGTCCCAGAGCCGGATGATTTTCTTCGCACCCCGAGGCGCCGTACCCGATCCGCGCGCGTTCGGACTGGCTGGCGAGCGGGTGGCGGTCGAGACGGCCAATGGGCTCACGCTCTACGGTTGGTACTTGCCGGCGGAGCGGGAACCCGGCTCGGTTGCGCCGGCCCTCATCTGGTTTTACGGCAACGCCGAGAACGTGGCGCTGCTGGCACCCCTCCTCGGCTCGCTCCGCCCACCCGGCTATGCCCTGCTGGTCCTGGACTATCGTGGCTACGGCCAGAACCCGGGCACGCCGAGTGAGGCGGGGCTCTACCAGGACGCGGATGCCGCGTGGTCGTGGCTCGATGGCAGACCGGACATCGATCTCGGGCGCGTAGCCGTCTACGGGCGATCACTGGGAAGCGTGCCGGCACTCTACCTTGCCACCACCAAGCCAGTGGCGGCCGTGATTCTCGACTCGCCGTTTACCACGGCCCGAGCCATGGCCCGGGTCCACTACCGGCTGTTCCCGTCGTTTCTAGTCCGCTTTGCGATGGACAACCTGTCGCGATCGAAGCGGATCACCGCGCCGCTATTCATCATCCACGGAACTCACGACCGGATCGCACCCATCCGCATGGGCCGAGCACTCGCCCGCGGCGGCAGGGCGCAGGTGCTGCACGAGGTCCAAGGGGCAGGCCACAACGACGTCTACCAAATGATTCGACCTCCCTATGCCCACGTGATCCGGCAGTTTCTCGCTACCGTCCGGGACGCAGGGGCTGCCGAGCCGCCGCGCGGCACGCCGTGACGACGAGCCCCCTGCTCCAGGTTGGCCGCCGCCTCGTCATCGCGCATCGGGGAGCGTCGGCGTACGCCCCCGAGAACACCATGCCCGCGTTTCAACTCGCGGTGGAGCAGGGGGCGGACGCGATTGAGCTGGACGTCAGGGTGACCGGCGATGGCGTCCCGGTGGTGCTCCACGATGCCACCACGGCGCGCACCACGGATGTGGCCATGGTCCTGGCGGACACCACGGTGAGCCAGTTGCGAGCGGTCGATGCCGGGGCACGATTCTCGCCTGACGACGGCCGGACGTTCCCGTGGCGGAACCGGGCAGTGAGGGTACCGACGCTGGCGGACGTGCTGGAGGCCATTCCGGATCTTCCGCTTCTCATCGAAATCAAAGAGCCACGGGGCCAGGGAGAAGTCCGGCGCGTCATCGAGACCCACTCGGCACAGCACCGTGTGGTCGTGGCCTCCGCCGACTGGCACGCACTTGCCGCGTTCCGCGACGGCCGCTTCAGCCTTGGTGCCAGTCGGCGCGAGATCGTTAGGCTGTATGCAGGCGCGTTGGCTGGACGGGCTCCCCGCGCCGTGGCGTACCGAGTGCTCTCGGTCCCCCAGTCTTTCCACGGTCTTCCCGTCCCGACGCCGCGATTCGTGGCGGCAGCCCATCGGTGCGGATGCCCGGTGCATGTGTGGACCGTTGACGATCCGGCCGCCGCCCGGCGATTGTGGGGCGATGGGGTTTCAGGTATCGTAACCAATGTTCCGGATGTGATGCGCCAGGTTCGGGATACAATACCATTCACACCCGACGCCGCTACAAACCTCTGATATCCGCCTCGTGACGGGAGGACAATGGCTCGCACCAAGGCTCGGAAGAAGGCTCAGCGGAACGCGCGCAAGAAACCCAGAAGGCTCTTCTGGACCCGGTGGTCCGACGAACGGCTCCTCGAACTCCGGCTCTGCGACCTGGGGCTTCGCGTCGAGGGTACCTGGATTGCCAAGCGCGTGAAAGAACTCTACCGCGAGCTCGGTGCTCGGGACATCCGGCTGCGGCCGCACATTTGGCTGACCGACGAGTGGTTCAGCCCGGCCGGGATTCCCGGCATTGGCGTGCCATTCTATTTAGCGCATCCGAGGCTCATGCGGCTCGAACGAGCCAAGATGCTCGAAGTGGAAGGTGGCACGCGCGCGGATTGCCTCCGGATACTGCGTCACGAGACCGGCCACGCGCTGCAACATGCCTATCGTCCGGAGCGGCGGCGGTCGTGGCAGCGCCTGTTCGGTCTTTCCTCCACGAAATATCCGGAGTACTACCGGCCGAATCCAGCCAGCAAGCGCTACGTGCAAAACCTTCGGTTTTGGTACGCACAGAGCCACCCGGACGAGGACTTCGCCGAGACCTTTGCGGTGTGGCTCAAGCCCCGCTCCGATTGGCGCAAGCGCTACGCGAGCTGGCCGGCCATCAAGAAGCTCGAGTACGTCGATCTGTTGATGGCCGAGATTGGGCCGACCGTGCCTGTGGTGCGGACGCGGGCACAAATGGACTCGATTTCGACACTGCGCACAACCCTCGGTGAATTCTATGCGGCTCGCCGCGAACGCTACCGCATGGACATCCCCAACACCTACGATCGCGACCTGCTTCGTCTCTTCTCGAATGACCCCCGGCATCGCCGACATCAGGCGGCCTCCACGTTTCTCCGACTGCATCGTGCCGAGATCCGAGCCCGCATCGCCAAGTGGTCCGGCGAGTATCAGGCCACACTCGACGCGGTGTTGGCCGACATGATAGGCCGCTGCCGGGAACTCCGACTCCGCGTGGCGGGGTCCGAACGGCAGCTGGTGATGGACTTTACCGTCATGCTGACGGTGAACGTGATGCAGGTGCTGTACGGCCGTGGCCGGCGGGATTGGATCGCCCTATGAAAAAACACCGCATCCTCGTCCTCATGCACCCGGAGATGGTGCCGCCCGAAACCGTGCGCGGGTTCACGCAGGATGAGATCAATTTGTGGAAGACGGAATACGACGTGGTCACCACGCTCAAGGAACTGGGCCACGAAGTCGTGCCGGTCGGTGTCCAGGACGAACTGCTCCCGGTCGGGCAGGCGGTGCGTGACCTGGAGCCCCACGTCGTGTTCAACTTGCTGGAAGAGTTCCACGGGAAGGCGACCTACGACCAACACGTGGTCAGTTACCTCGAATTGCTTCGCATGCCGTATACCGGCTGCAACCCGCGCGGGTTGGTGCTGGCCCGAGGGAAAGCCCTGAGCAAGAAACTCTTGGCGTACCACCGGATTCGCGTTCCCGCCTTTGCCGTCTATCCCATCGGCCGCAAGGTGCGCCGCTCCACACGCCTCGCCTTCCCGCTCATCGTCAAGAGCCTGATCGAACACGCCTCCCTCGGCATTGCGCGAGCGTCGGTGGTCGACTCCGATGAAAAGCTGGCCGAGCGTGTGGCGTTTGTGCACGAGCACATCGGTACCGACGCGATTGCGGAACAGTACATCGAGGGACGGGAGCTGTACGTGGGCGTGCTCGGGAACGAACGGCTGCAAGTTCTTCCGACCTGGGAGCTCACCTTCGAAGGCATTCCCGACGACGCTCCCCGCATCGCCACGGCCAAGGTGAAGCACGACCCTGCATACCAGGCGCGGCGCGGCATTTTCCAGGGGCCGGCCGAGAACATCCCGGCGGCGCTCGAGATGCACATCACACGAATCTGCAAGCGGATCTACCGGATTCTCGAACTCTCAGGCTACGCCCGAATCGACTTCCGTCTCACCGAGGCGGGCGAACTGTATTTCCTCGAAGCCAACCCCAACCCCGAGATCGCCCAGAGCGAGGAGTTCGCCTCCGCGGCCGACTATGCCGGGATCGAGTACCCCGAGCTCTTACAGAAGATCGTCAATCTCGGTATGCGACGAAGGCACTGACCAGTCCATTCATCCGCGACCTTCAGTAGGCCGGTCGCTGGGAGGCCGTATGCAGACCCGCCGATCCTTTGTCGCCGCTCTGGCCGGAGCGGCTGCGACCCTCCCGCCATTCCGCGCCGACGCGATCATGCAACTCTGGCGTGCCAACGACGTAGCCGGAACTCGTTCGCCCGAGGAGGTGGCCGAGGACGAGTCCTACTGGAGTCACATCCAGCGGGCGTTCGACACCGACCGGACGATCATCAACCTCAACAACGGCGGGGTCTGCCCAACCCCAACCCACGTGCTGGAGGCCATGATCAGGGATCTGCGCTTTACCAACGAGATCCCGGCCTATCACATGTGGCGGCTCCTCGAGCCCAGAATCGAATCGGTACGACGAGAATTGGCCATCGAATTCGGCTGCGACCCCGAAGAAATGGCAATTACGCGAAACGCGTCCGAGGCGATGGAGACCATGATCTTCGGCCTCGATCTCAAGCGCGGCGATGAGGTGCTTGTCACCAACCAGAACTACGGACGGATGCTCACCTCGTGGAACCAACGTGAACGCCGTGACGGCGTCGTGCTGAAACAGGTCTCCTTTCGCGTTCCGCCCCCCTCGCCCGAATACCTCGTGGACCAGTTCCGTCGCGCCATCACCCCACGCACTCGCGTCATCGAAGTCACCCACATCACCAACCTGACCGGTCAGGTCATGCCGGTCCGCGAGCTCGTTGAGCTGGCCCGCCCACGTGGCATCGAGGTGTTTGTCGATGGAGCGCACGCGTTCGCCCATTTTCCCTTTACCCGCGACGACCTGGCGTGCGACTATTACGGAACCAGCCTCCACAAGTGGCTTCTCGCGCCCATTGGAACTGGATTTCTCTACGTCCGGAAAGAGAAGCAACGAGGGCTCTGGCCCCTGATGGCGGCCTCCGAGGCACAGGACAACGACATTCGCAAATATGAGGAAATTGGCACGCACCCGGCCGCGAACCACAATGCCATCGCTGCCGCGCTGGCGTTCCATCGGGGCATCGGGGCCGATCGCAAGATCGCGCGCCTTCGGTATCTTCGGAACCGGTGGGCCAAGCACTTGCTCGCGTCGAGCGACCGCGTTCGAGTGCATACGCCGCTGGACACCAACGACGCGGGCGCCATCGCGTTGATCCAGGTCGACGGGCTGGATTCAGGTCAGTTGTCCGAGTGGCTGCTCGGGCGGCACCGCATTTTCACGGTCGCGATCAAACACGCTGAGTTCGAGGGTGTCCGGGTGACACCCAACGTGTACACCACCGTGGACGAGGTGGATCGCTTCGCCGAGATGACGCTCCATGCCATAGCCCACGGCATCTGAGTGCTGCCGGAACACGACCTTGTCAGGGTTCCGTGCCGCCACAACCTTTCGGGCATGGCCCGAGGATTACTTCATCTCCCTGCCCCGCAGGGTGCCCGGCTTCTGACCCGTGACCTGATCGACACCGTCCGAGCCGCCGCCGCTCAGCTCCAGGCGACGCCCGGCGCGGACGCATTGCACGATCTGCGCGTTGCGATTCGGCGGCTCCGAAGCCTGCTCAAGGCCTACAAAACGTGGCTGGGTCCGGCAGCATCTCCCAAGGTCCGGAGGGGCCTGGGACGAATTGCCTCCGCAACCGGAACCACCCGTGACATCGATGTCCAGTTGGCCTGGATCGAGCAGCACGCCTCCACGTTTGCGGCCCGGGAGCAGGCGGGCCTCACTTGGTTGAAACGTCGGCTCGAGCGGCGACGGAGCGCGACCCTGGCAAGTCTCCGCCGCAAGGAGGCGAAACGCCTGCGCCGGCTGACCGACTTCATCGGGGAGGAGGTGCGGGAGTTTTGCTTGCCGGCAGACCCAGCGGACAGCGCTCACCAGCCGGCGGCCACCCTCGCCGCCGTGACCGGCGATCTGCTCGGAACCTTGCTCCACCAATTCGAGCCCGAGCTCGATGCCATCCGGTCGATCGATGACCGGAACCGTGCGCACGCTGCCCGGATTACCGGAAAGCGGATCAGGTACCTCATCGAGCCGCTGAGGCAGGAGCTGTCGGCGGGCTCCGACGCCGTTGGTCAACTCAAGCAACTGCAGGACCTGCTGGGTGAATTCAACGATGCCAACCAATTCGAGGACCTCGTAGCCCGGGCCCACGAGCGGGTGGCGGTTCGGCAGGAGCGCCGGTTCTCGAAGGCGGTGCTCAACGGGAAGGTCCTGGATGAAGCCTGGGTGGGCCGGATGCGGGAGCGGGACCCGTGCCCAGGGCTTGCAGCCTTGCACGAGCGTCTCGATGCGCGGCGGCACGAGTGCTACGCTCGCATCGAGCAGTGGCTGCACGATGAAGCCTTCGCACTGCGCCGCCGCTTGCATGACATGGTCGGGGCGCTCTGCCGCACCCAGCTGCCGGATCGCGAAATCGAGCGCAAGTACCTGCTTCGGTCATTGCCGGACCTGGTCGTCGGTTCGGCTGCCCAGCTGATCGAGCAGGGCTATCTCCCGGGCTCCCGGGTTCGAGAACGCCTCCGACGCATACGGATGACAGGAACGGAACGGTATTACCGGACGATCAAAGTGGGAGACGGAATCGACCGCGCGGAGTTTGAGGAGGAGACCACCCGCGAAATGTTCGCCTCCATGTGGCCGTTGACCGAGGGCAAGCGTGTTCGCAAGCGCCGCTATCGCGTGGTCTTTGGTGAGCTCATCTGGGAAATCGACGAATTCCTCGACCATCCACTCATCATGGCGGAGGTCGAGATCCCCCACCCCAGCATCGATCCGGAACCGCCCGAGTGGCTCAGGCCCTACGTGGTCCGTCAAGTCTCGGGCGAGCCCGAATTCCTCAACGTGAACCTGGCGCGGTAGGGCCCAGGAATCGCCACCCGGGGCCTCCGGTGCCCCTAGGGGGTTGACGAGCCCTGGTCCTTGTGCTATCCTTTCATCCGGATGAAAGGATGCTATGACCGCACAGGCTGACATCTTTGGCCGGATGGATGTCCTGGCCGACAGTACGCGCACCCGCTTGTTGCTGGCCCTCGAGGCCGGTGAGATGACCGTATCGGAACTGCGGACCGTGCTCCAGCTGCCCCAGTCCACCGTGAGCCGCCACCTCAGGATCTTGTCGGACGAGGGCTGGGTCAGCGTCCGCGCAGACGGGGCGAGCCATCGCTATCGCAAGACGGCGAGCGGGCCGGATACCAGGGCCGCCGAACTCTGGCACCTGGTCCGCACCGAGGTTCGGGAGACCGCGACGGCTGCCCAAGACGCGGCGCGCGCCGAGAGCGTGCTGGCCGCGCGCCGTGCCACGTCGCGTGAATTCTTCTCATCCACAGCTGGACGGTGGGATGAGTTGCGCCGTACCCTGTTCGGCCCGCGTCCCGAGCTCAGTGCGTTTCTGGCCCTGTTCGATTCGGCATGGGTCGTGGGTGACCTGGGAAGCGGTACCGGGCAATTGGCGGAGGCGCTGGCGCCCTTCGTCAGACGGGTCCTGGCGGTGGACGAATCGCCGGCCATGCTCGAAGCCGCACGGGTGCGGCTCACCAGCCTGCCCAACGTCGAGGTGCGTCGTGGCGAGCTCGAGGCCCTCCCAATCGAGGCCGGGGAGTTGGACGTCGCCATCCTGTCCCTGGTGCTGCACTACACGCCGGAACCCGGCCAGGTGCTGGCGGAGGCAGGCCGGGTGCTTCGGCCGGGCGGTCGGATGCTCATTATCGATATGCAACCCCACGATCATGCCGAGTACCGGAGCGACATGGGACACGCGTGGCAGGGGTTTTCCAAAGAGCAGATCTTCGAATGGCTTGGGAACGCAGGGTTCGATCGGCCGGTCTATCACATGCTGCCGGCGGATCCGGAGGCCAAAGGGCCGACGCTTTTCGCAGCGAGCGCGTATTGGCCCACTCGACCGTCGTCACCCGGCGCGACCGAGTGACGCACTGAACGATTCATTGTAAGGAGTCAACCTCGTGGGTACCACAGCTACCGTCGCGCATCCCTTCGCCGTCGCCCGTGACTCGGGCCGTGCGCCGTACAAGATTGCAGACATCGCCCTGGCCGACTTCGGACGCCGGGAAATTCGACTCGCCGAGCACGAAATGCCGGGTCTCATGGCGCTCCGGGCCGAATACGCAGAAAAGAAGCCACTCGACGGAGCGAAGATCATGGGGTCGCTCCACATGACCGTCCAGACCGCGGTTCTGATCGAGACCCTGGTCGACTTGGGTGCCGATGTCCGCTGGGTATCGTGCAACATCTTCTCGACCCAGGACCACGCGGCCGCAGCGGTGGTAGTGGGCAGGGACGGCACCATCGCGGAGCCGTCGGGCGTTCCGGTATTTGCCTGGAAAGGCGAGACCCTCGAGGAGTATTGGTGGTGCACCGACCAGGCGCTCATGTGGCCGGATGGCTCCGGGCCAACACTCCTGCTGGACGATGGAGGCGACGCGACGCTGTTGGTCCACAAGGGCGTTGAATTCGAACGCATCGGGGCGGTCCCCGTCTTCTCACCCGAGACCGACCCGGAAGAATACGGAGTCATTCTCGACCTCCTGCGCCGAGAATTCGACAAGAACCCGGGTCGCTGGACCAAGGTCGCGGTCGACGTCAACGGGGTGTCTGAAGAAACAACGACCGGCGTCCACCGGCTCTACCAAATGATGGAGGTTGGCACGCTGTTGTTCCCGGCCATTAACGTCAACGATTCCGTGACGAAGAGTAAGTTCGATAACCTTTACGGCTGCCGACACTCTTTGACGGACGGCATCCTTCGAGCGTCAGACGTCATGCTGGCTGGGAAGGTGGCCGTCGTGCTTGGATATGGCGACGTGGGTAAGGGCTGCGCGCAGGCCCTCCGCGGGCAGGGCGCCCGCGTCATCGTCACGGAAATCGATCCGATCTGCGCACTCCAGGCTGCGATGGAGGGCTACCAGGTCACAACCTTGGATGACGTCGTGAAGACCGCGGACATTTTTGTGACTGCGACGGGGAACCGGGACATCATCACCGTCCACCATATGGCGAAGATGAAAGACAAAGCCATCGTGGGCAACATCGGTCACTTCGACAACGAAATCGACATGGCGGGCTTGAAGAAGCACGGGATCAAGAAGGTCAACATCAAACCGCAGTACGATGAGTGGGTCTTTCCCGACGGCCACAGCGTCCTGATCCTGGCCGACGGACGGTTGCTCAATTTGGGGTGCGCAACCGGGCACCCGAGCTTCGTTATGTCGGCCAGCTTCACCAACCAAGTGATGGCTCAGATGGAGTTGCACTCCAACCGCTCGGCCTACGAGCGCAAGGTCTACACCTTGCCGAAGCGGCTCGATGAACAGGTCGCCCGGCTGCACTTGGACAAGCTGGGCATCAAGCTGACGCAGCTGACCCCGGACCAGGCCGAGTACATCGGCGTCCCGCTTGGGGGGCCGTACAAGCCGGACCACTATCGGTATTAGTGGTCCGAATCGACTCTGACTGGCGACGGGGCGCTTCGGCGCCCCGTCGTCGTCCTACCCGCCGGAGTCCTGTCCGCTCGAACGCCCACCCATCATGCCGCAGCCCCGTCCCATCCCGGACTCCATGCGCGACTGCATCTGCTTCATCTGTTCAGCGTGATGTGCGTCCAGCTTCGCTGCTTGATCGGTCGTCAATGCCGTCTTGATCCGCTCATGGAAGCGGAGCCGGGCCGGCATGAGGGCGTGCATCGCCGCTTGAGCGGTCGACCTGAGCGCGGCCACAGAATCCGCACCCACCCCAGTTCGACAGCCGTGCTGCAGGGCGTCGTGTGCCTGCTTCGCTTCGGCTCGAAGAGCCTTCGTCTCGACGAGCAGCGAGTCCCGAAACGGCTTGACGAGCGCGACCTGTTCCGGCGTGAGATCGAGCATGGTGGCAAGACGTTCCGTGGTGGGTTGGAACCCCTGGTCGTCCAACGCCATGCCTCCCCCCATGCCCCCCATATGTCCGCGCTGCTGTGCGACGGCCACCGTTGCGACGCACAGGAGCAGCCCGGCAATTCGGAGAGTGCGACCCAACATTCGATGCCTCCTCTAGTGTTGTGCGATAGGACCGCGGCTCGATCCTCCGCGCGTCCGCCCACGGTGGTGCCGTGGGCTTCCATGTAAGAGAGATCCAGGTCCATGAATAGAGGATGAAGCGAGGATGATGGACCCCTCATATGGGAACGCTATGAGAGAGGACGAGCCCCGATGGACCGGGTGCATGCGTCAGGCACAGCAGTTCGGTCCAGCGCCCGGGCCGCACGCCTATCTCAAGACTCGAGCCCGAACAGCCGCGGCCTTCGTTGGCCGGCTCCATCCGGGCTCGTCGGCACATCCCGGGACGTGCCTACATTGGTTGCTGGGCCGCTTCTCGGGAACCTCCTACCTATTACCCACGGTTTGGAGGTACGTCACGATGGCCGTGGTCTGTTCACGCGTCGGCGGCGTGACCTTCATCCGCTCGATGTTCCGCTCCATGCGCATGAAGATGGCAGGCCAGTCGTTGATGGTGTGCGCCTTCGGATCCGGAAGCGCATGGCATTGGCCGCAGACCGCGGCAAACTCCTCGCGTCCCGTGCCGGGAGGGAGGGTTCCAGTGGTCACCTGGAGCGCGTGCTCGGTGAGGTAATCGAGCAGGACTCGCCGCTCCCCGGTCTCTGGAACCTGGATGCCAAATTCAGCCGGTAGCCGGTCCATTCGGAGCCACATCCGCCGGACGACGTTGGGCCAATCGGTGGCACTGTGGGTCGTCGGCGACGGTAGCCAGTGGCACTGCTGTGCGCAGTAGGTCACCACGAGTTTGGCGCCTCGCGATTCCGGATCCGGCAAGTCGGCAGCCGTCGTCCCCTCCGGGGGGAGCGCGACGCTGGCCGAAGCGAGCAAGATTTGATCGCGGGTTCCCTGGGCCGACAGCGGCGGGGGCGACGCCTCGCCGCCTTGCGGCTGGGGGGCGCGTTCCTGGCATGCCACGATCCCGAGACCGACGAGAAGCAGGCCGACGGTCCGGGAGGTGAGGGTCCACATGCGAGCCTCCGAAGTCACAGGGCCTCCTGCCGAAGTTAGGGTTCAGTCCTCAAGTTAAGCTGGAAATGGCGTCGAAACCACAAGGGCCGCCCTTTCAGTCTTTTCGACCGGTTCGTCATCGCATACCTTTAGCCTGCAGTAGTAGTTCGACGACGTGGCGTGAGTCCCCACCCGACTCCTTCCACCGAGTATCCCTTGCCGTGACTTCTAAGCCCACCTCTCAAGAGCACCTGGTCCTGTCACGGGAAGTCTCCGTGTTCCTGGTACAGTTCTCAATTGCGCTCCACAACATCTCGACGTACCCGCGCGGCCACCCCATGCTGGCAACGGCGGTAGACAGCGTCATGGGTCGCGTTCGCCCATTGTTGAACCGGGACCACTCGCTCTCCCTCGGCGTTGCCAAGATGCAGCTTCTGGTCGAAGGCGCGGCCACCGACCCGGACAACGCTGTGTTGCGGGATCTGGCCCAGCGGCTCCACCGCCACCAGGTCGGGACAGTGCGGTTTGATGAGGGGGTCGCGCACGACGAGATGGCGGATTTCCTCGAGCGCCTGAGCGCCGACCCCATTTACCAGGGCGAGCCGCTCGGCTTGGGTCCCGAAAGAGAGCGCCTGAAATGGCCCCACATTCGGGTCACGCCGCTGGCGTTCGATCAGCTCGAACTGGTGGACAAACGTCCGGGTGACAGCGAAGAGACCCGAGCCGTTCGACTGTGGTTGGCGTTGGCTGACTCAGCCGTCTCGAAGGAAGAGGACACCACGGATCGACAAACCCTCGACGTGAAGGACGTCGCGCAGGCCATCAACGAATCCTCCCGTGGCGAATCCTACGATCGCGTGATCGTTGGCTATCTCCTTCAGCTCAGCCGAGAATTGGCAGCGAGCGATGGGACGGACGGAGCCGTGCTCAAACGACGCCTGACGGAGTTACTCGAAGGCCTCACACCCGAAACTATGCATCGCCTGCTCCAGATGGGCGGCGGATTGGCGGAACGACAGGAGTTGATCAAGACCCTCTCGGGTTCCATCCCGATCAACGCCGTGTTGGAGTTGATTCGCGCGTCGGCGGACACTTCCCAGCAGACCATCTCGCACTCCATGCTCCGTATTCTGACTAAGCTCGCCGAACATGCTGGATCCACAACATCGACCGTCCGTTTCGACGCCGATCTCGCCTTTCGAGACTCGGTGCTGGACTTGGTCGACTCATGGGTCCTCGAGGATCCAAACCCTGAGGCCTACACCCAAGTGCTCGAGCATCTCGCTCGGCCGGCTGCTGCACTCGAGTCCAACGCGGAGGTCGAATTCGAGTCCGAGGCTCAGCGCATTGTCAAAATGAGCCTTGAACTCGACATGTTTGGACTGTCAGCGGGGCCTGCGGTGGATCATCTGGTGCGCTCGGGAAGTCTGTCCACGTTGCTCATGTTATTGGAAGAGGATGTGGGGAAATCGGAGACCCGTGAGGCTTTCTGGTCTCATCTGTGCCGCGTGGACACACTCGACCGCCTCCTGAGGGAGGAGAATCCCGACTTTGAAAGCATCGCCCGCGTGGTTGACCGAATGGGAGCCGCCGCAGCTGAGCCGATGCTCAAAGCGCTTGAGCTGGCCGAGTCCTTGACCACCCGTCGATGGCTCTTGAACCAGCTGCGACGGCTCGGTCCCGACCTAGGACCGCTGCTTGTGGCGCGGCTCACGGATACCCCGTGGTACGTCCGGCGCAACATGCTGGTTTTGATTGGGGCCATCGGGACGTGGCCCGAGGACTTCTCGCCGGCACCCCACGCCCGCCACGAGGACGCGCGGGTGAGGCGGGCAGCGTTCAAGCTCATGTTTGAGCGGCCGGAGTTCAGGGACGCTGCAGTACTCGATGCCCTAGGTGACTCCGATGACACGGCCATTCGGATGGCCCTTGGCGTTGCGCAGGAAGGCTGTCCCCCGGCTGCGCTGCCGCGAATCATGATCCTGCTTCAGGACCCCCAGCGAGACCCCGATCTCCGGGCTCTCGGAATTCGGGCCCTCGGCGGCGTGCCGACTTCCACCAGCCGCGACTGGCTGGTGGAGCGCGCCCTCGGGCGGAAGCGCTGGTTTCGACGGCGCCGGCTGGCCGCCAAATCCCCCGAACTCCTCGCTATTCTGCAGGTCTTGGCTGCGCAGTGGGCAACGCACCCCGATGCGGCGACCGTCCTCCGGTTGGCGGCCCAGAGTGCCGACCCTGAGGTCCGGGCCGCGATTCAGACTGAGCCGAAGGACCCCGCGTGACGGACCCCACCAGGTTCCTGACATCGCTCGGGCAGGCCTTGGCGACCATGGCACTCTATCCGGCCGGCCACCCAGCGCGCGAGCGCGTCGTGGATGCTGCCTTCGAACAACTGCAGCGGCTGATGCAGGAGGACTCGACACCTAGGATCCTCTTCATCGACGGAGAGGTGGTGTACAGCCGGCAGGTTCTGCGCCAGATGAGCGAGTGGGAATGGGGCATCCGGCTGGCCGACGCCGGCATTCAGCGGCTGGAATTCCTCGGCCAAATCAACGGGGACGAATTCGAAGGGTTCCTCAGCGACGTCTATCAGCGGCTGAGCCCGGACACGCCCGATACGTCCGCGGCTCGCCAGATGACCGCGACCAACATCCGCTATGGGCCCGTCGGAGTGCGAGGGGCGGATACGAGCATGGCTGCAGAGGCTGTCGCCACCGCAACCATCGCCTACTCACTACAGGATGAGGTGCACGCCATTGAGTGGATGCACGAGGAGGTCAAGCAAACCGGCAACTTGCCGTTACGCGAAGCGCATGCCGTGGTGCGCTCGCTCTCACTGGCAATGCACAGCCAAGGAGCGATCTTCCTTCCTCTGCTCGAGCTCAAACAGTTCGATCAATACACCACCACGCATTGCAGCAACGTCGCGGTCCTGTCGATGGGCCTCGCCGAGCACCTTGGGTTGGCTTCCGAACACGTGCGGGGCGTGGGCGTGGCCGGACTCCTCCACGACCTGGGCAAGATCCGGATCCCCAAGGAAATCCTGGTCAAGCCTGGCAAGTTTACGGAGGAAGAACGAAACATGATGCAGGCACACCCGGTAGAAGGTGCCCGGATCATCCTTTCACGGGAACGGAGTCTGGACCTGGCTGCCGTTGTCGCCTACGAGCACCACATCATGCTCAACGGTGGCGGCTATCCGGCGCTCCGGTTTCAGCGTGATTGTCACTACGCCAGCAAGTTGGTGCACGTCTGCGACGTGTACGACGCTCTCCGCACCGACCGACCCTATCGCGGGGCGCTCCCTTCGGAGGAGGCGCTCGGCTACTTGGCGGAAAAGGCCGGGACCGAATTCGATCCCGACCTCGTTCGTGCCTTCACCGTGATGATTCGTGAGCGCTCTGAGCGTCGCCTCCGGCTCGACCGGCCCACCATAGAGCCGGAAACCCCGCCGCTATAGCGACGTCGCACGCCGGGGCGCAACCGAGGGTGCTTCGACTTCCTCGGCAGGAAGCTCGGGCGTGAAATCTTCACCGGGGTTGATGAACCGGTCGCGCTCCAGTCCGTATTGCTTATCGTACAGCTGCTTATAGCGTCGGCCCAGGGCGAGAAGCTCGTCTTGTGCCCCTCGCTCGACGACACTGCCCGGCCTCGAGCACGAGGATCTGATCCGCGCTCGCGATGGTGGAGAGGCGGTGGGCAATCACAAAGGTGGTTCGTCCCTGCCGAAGCGCCTGAAGGCCGTCACGGATCAGGGCCTCACTCTCGCTATCCAAACTCGACGTCGCTTCGTCTAAGATGAGGATGCGCGGGTCGGCCAGGATCGCGCGCGCAATCGCAATCCGCTGGCGTTGACCGCCGGAGAGCTTGACCCCGCGCTCACCCACGATGGTATCATACCCGTCGGCGAACTGCTCGATGAACTCGTCGCAGTGTGCCACTCGCGCCGCCTGCTGCACCTGTTCCAGGGTCGCCGACGGACTGGAGAAGCGGATGTTCTCGGCGATCGTCCCGTCAAAGAGAAAGTTGTCTTGCAGCACGACACCAAGGTGTGACCGGTATTCACGCACTCGCAGGGTCGTGAGGTCACGGCCGTCGATCAGGACCCTCCCGCTGGCAGGCCGATTGAACGCCATGACCAGGCTGATCAGGGTACTTTTTCCGGAGCCACTCGGCCCCACTAACGCCGTCGTCGACCCGGCTGGAGCGTGAAGCGACACATGGGTGAGGACCGGCAGGCCTCCGGCGTAGGCAAAACTCACGTTTTCGAAGACGACGTCGCCCACCACGCGTTTGACGGGTTGCCCTTTGGTCTCGTCCTCAATCACGGTCTGCCGGATCTCCCGAATCCGGTCGAGCCCCGCAAAGGCTTCGCTAATCTGGGTGCCGATCGAGGCAATCTGCACCAGCGGCGCCGCGACCATGCCGATGAAGAACACATACATGACGAAATCGCCAAGCGACATCGAGCCCGAAAGCACCGCGCGTCCGCCGACGAGCAAGAGGAGCACGCCGACCGCACCGATTATGATGGTGGCAAATGACGAGACCGCCGAGACCGCGGTGATTGAGCGGGCAATGTTCCTGAGCAGGCGGTGCACGCCTCGCGCGAACACCCACTCCTCGCGCCGCTCGGCCGTATAGGTCTTCACCAACCGGATCCCGCCCAGCGATTCCGCCAAGCGGCCGGTGACCTCGGCGTTGATCTTCCCCCGCTCGCGAAACAATGGCCTCAGCCTGGTGAAGGCGATGGCCATCCCGGCGCCGAAGGTGCTGAGAATGAGCAGGGTGATGGTCGTGAGCTGCCAATTGAGATAGAACAAGACGCCGAGCGCGATCGTTGCGGTGACGAGGCCGCCGGTCAGCTGGACGAGGCCGGTGCCCACCAGATTTCGGATTCCTTCCGCGTCGGTCATGATGCGAGAGATCAACACACCGGTCTTGGTCGTGTCGAAATAGCTGACCGGCAACCGGAGCACGTGAGCGTGCACCCGTTTTCGCATATCGGCGATTGCCCGCTGTGCCGCGATGCTCATGACCTGCGACAATCCGAACGAGGTGGATGCCTGCACGACCGCTGCCACCGCTGCCGCGGCCGCGATGGGAACCAACAGATCGTGCCGCTGTCGTCCGATCACGTCGTCGATCAAGAACTTGGAGCTTCCCGGCAGGACCAAGCCTGCCAGGCGATTCAGCAACATCAAAACCAACCCGATCCCCATCTGCCGGCGATGAGTCCACACCAGCTCCCGGGCTTCGCGCCACACGATGGCCGGGTTCAGGGATCGTTTCTTGGCTTCCTCCATGCCTCGGTTCCTTACACGAAGGCGGTTGGTCGACTGCGCGAACCCGTGCAGCATAATATGCTTTGAGTCGTGCCGCTTCCCCCGCCCGCGGCTGGCCGCGGGCAGCAGCAGCGTTCTATATTGGCCCGACAGGCGCCCCGCATGTGTCGAGGCATGGCCAACTCGAGGCCCGTACCTCTTCGCGGCGGCGGGGCTGACGCCTCAGGCTGGTGCGCCACGTCTTCCCCCGAGCAGAACGGTGACGACCCAACCACCGAACCCACCGCGTCGACCAGGCCTTCGAGAGATACCGCCTGATTTCACTGTCCTGAATTCGGCCGGGGAGCCGCGCCGACTCTACGATCTCGTTCGGTCGCGGTCGGTGGTTCTCTTGTTCTATCGGGGTCACTGGTGTCCATTCTGCAAACAGCAGTTGGCCGCGTATCGCGATCGCCATGACGCGTTCGGGCGTGCTGGGGCGGATGTCTACGCCCTGTCCGTAGACTCGCCGGAGCGCTCCGCGGAACACAAACACCGTCTCCGTCTTCCGTTTGAACTTCTCTGCGATCCCGACCGCGCCGTGATGCGGGCGTGGGATCTGTACAACCGCTGGGAGCATGGCGGGGTCGCGAGGCCCGCAGTCTTCGTCCTGGCCTCACCGGATGGACGCGTTCGCGCACGATCGATCGACCGCATGGCGAGCAGGGTCCCGCCGGAGAAGGTGCTTGCCGCGCTCACGGCTCTGGATCGTCAGCGCCTCGGTCGACGCCTGGTCGTGCCCCGACTCGGCGATTTGATGGCATCGATGCTGGGTCGATAGGCCGGAGAACCGATCAGAACACTTGTCCCTACCGCACCAGGAATCCGTGGCCCAGCGGATCGCCGGGATCGATCAGAAATTCATGCCGTCCGGTGATCCACGCGCGACCGGTGACCTCGGGAATCACCGCACGGTGCCCCCCGACAGTGGTCGTCTCGATTACCCGCACCCCGAACCGCGTACCGACGATGCTCTCGATCTCGATCGCATCGCCGGTCCTTAGTTGGCCGCGCGCGTGCAGAATCGCCGCCCGGCCACATACCCCCGTTCCGGTCGGGCTGCGGTCGAGCTCTCCGTTTGCGAAGATGCAGACGTGACGACTATGGGCCGTGCCGGCGCTCGGGCCCACGAAGATGGTTCCGTAGAGAAAGTTCAGATCGGCCGGACTGTCAGGATGGACGATCGTGCAGGTTTCGCTCACCCGCCGCTTGATCTGCATCCCGAGTTCGATCAGGCGCACTGAGTTGGCCGGCTCGAGGTCCAGCCCAAGCTGAGCCGCATCGACATAGGCGTAGAACGCCCCGCCGAATGCGATGTCGCATCGCACCACCCCCAATCCGGGAATCGTGGTGTCGACATCGGACGCGACAACGAGCGACGGCACGTTGACGAAGGAAACGCCTTCCACCCGGCTCCCGATGACCCTCGCAGTTGCCACCACCCGGCCGGCGGGGGTGTCGAGCCGGAGCGTGGGGGTCGACGAACCGACCGACACCAGGCCGCATTCGATTCCTACCGTGACGGCCCCGATCACACCGTGGCCGCACATGGTGCTGAACCCGTCGTTGTGCATGAACAGGATGCCGAGGTCGCCATCCGGGGTCGTCGGAGGGGTGAGGAGACAGCCGTACATGTCGGCATGCCCGCGCGGCTCCCACATGAGTGACCTGCGCAGGTGATCGAAGTGCTCCGCCGCGAAGCGGCGTTGCTCGACGGCGGTTGTGCCGGATGGAACTGGGAAGCCGCTGACGATCAGCCGAAGCGGTTCACCCGCGGCGTGGGCATCGATCGTCGTGATACGACGCCAGTCAGGAGGAGGTTGCCAGGGCTCGGACATCGACACTCGACCGACACCTGCAGGTAGTGAGGACCCGCTGAGGCCAAGCGGGCGGTTTGACCCGTATCGCTTTGGGACTTCTTGCCCGGTGGACAACACCCGGTTGCTGGTCGGGCAGGGAGTGGCCAGGGGCGGAATCGAACCGCCGACACGCGGATTTTCAGTCCGCTGCTCTACCAACTGAGCTACCTGGCCCGCGGGGGCGGGAATATACGGACGAGCACCTGGAATGCCAAGGCAACCTGGGTACGCTTCTTGCCCATTCCAAGGGCTGCTGCGGTCGGGACCGACCGACGGCGTGTCTACCCTGACCGAGATCGTGGCGAAATGTCGAGAAGTCATACGTTGTTGTCTAGTTTTTTGACAGGTGATTCGATGCACGGGGCGTCTGTGCTTTTCCGTCGTGTACGTGTCTCCTGGCCTGCTGTCGCATTTGTGCTTCTCCTGGTGGCCGGATGCGGCGATAAATTCACCGACCCGAACCCACGCCCCCGCCACCCCCGCCACCGCCGCCCGCCGTCGGGGTGATGGCGGTGGCCACGGTCACTGTGGGCACCAATCTCGATCCTGACGGATATTCCGTGCGGGTAAACGGAGGGCCGGCGCAGGCAATCGGCCTCAATGCCGTCCTGACCATGCCCGACCTCGAGGTCGGCCCGTATCAGATTCAACTGGAGGACGTCGCGCCGACCTGTGTTGTCCAGCAGGTCAATCCCCAGACCGCGACCGTATTGGAGAACCAGACCGTCGTGGCCCCGTTCGACATCGCGTGCGCGGCGCCGGTGGTAAACGGCAAACTGGCCTTCAGCTCCGACCGGGCGGGGAATCGCGAGATCTACGTCATGGACACCGACGGCTCGGATCCGATCCGCCTCACGAACACGCCGGGAACCGAAGGGGAGCCGGCGTGGTCGTTTGATTCGCGCATGGTGGTCTTCTTCAGTGACCGGAACGGCAATTCCGACATTTACGCCGTTAACGCCAACAACTCCGGGGGCCTGGTTCAACTCACGAACCACCCGGCCAACGACACCGACATGTCGTGGTCGCCCGACGGGAGCAAGATCGCCTTTCAGACCGACCGTGATGGGAATGAAGAGATCTACGTCATGAACGCGGACGGGTCTAACCCAATCAATCTGACCAACCATCCGGGGTTCGATGCGGACCCGATCTGGTCCCCGGACGGAACCAAGATCGCGTTCTCGACCGATCGTGCCGGGAACTTCGAGATCTTCGTGATGAACGCCGACGGGTCCAACCCGGTCAATCTCACCAACCACCCGGCCCTCGAACGCGATCCGTGGTGGTCCCCGGACGGTGCCAAGCTCGCGTTCGTGTCCTTACGACCGGGAAACCGGGATATCTTCGTGATGAACGCCGACGGTTCGAACCCCGTGAACCTCACCAACGCCGCGGGGGACGATTTTGAGCCCGCCTGGTCGCCCGACGGTGCCAGAATCGCGTTCGAGTCCAGGCGGGATGGGAACCCCGAGATCTACGTCATGAACGCGGACGGGTCCGGCCTCACCCGACTGACCAACAGTCTGGCAGGAGACTTCGAGCCTTCCTGGAGCAAGTGAGGACACGCGACTGAGGTGGGCCGCCCTGAGCCCGCCCCGGGAACGCTCCGAGGTGCTTCTGGCCTTCTGATTTGCGGCGCGGCCGGTCCACGGCATATTTCGGCCATGGGCACGCCGCGCTTTCCCAATCTGACCGTTCTCGATCACCCCCTGATCCAGCATAAACTCACGCTCTTGCGCGGAGCGGGGAAGAGCACGCGGGACTTCAAGCAACTCGTCAACGAGATCGCGATGCTCATGGCCTATGAGGTCACCAAGGATCTCCCCACGGAGGAAGTCGAAGTCGAGACGCCCCTCGAGCGGACCACGGGACGACAAGTCGCCGGAAAGAAGCTGGCACTCGTTCCCATCCTGCGGGCCGGCCTCGGCATGGTCGACGGCATAACCCAGCTGATTCCGTCGGCGAGGGTGGGCCACATCGGGATCTATCGGGACCACGAGAGCCTTCAGCCGGTGAGCTACTACTTCAAGGTGCCACCGGGCGGCGAGGAACGGGACTTCATCGTGCTCGATCCGATGCTGGCCACCGGGGGATCGGCCTCCGCCGCCATTGCAAAGCTCAAAGAGGCGGGGGCGCGTCGGGTTCGGCTCCTGTCGCTCGTCGCCGCACCCGAGGGCGTCCGACGGATGCTCAACGATCATCCCGACGTCCCGGTCTTCGTGGCCGCCCTCGATCGGGGCCTCAACGACCGGGGCTACATCCTGCCCGGCTTGGGTGATGCCGGCGACCGGTTGTTCGGCACCCGATGAGCACGCTACGCCTCACCTTTCACGGCGCCGCCGGTGGGCAGGTGACCGGCTCGATGCACCTCTTGGAGGCCGCCGGTGCTCGGATCCTGCTCGACGCAGGCCTGTTCCAGGGCCGCCGTCGACAGACGTACACACTCAACTCCACCATTCCCCTCGACCCGCGCCAGTTGGACGCGATCGTATTATCGCATGCGCACATCGACCATTCCGGGCGGCTGCCGCTCTTGGTGAGCCAGGGATTCCACGGCCCCATCCACGCGACCGCGGCCTCGCGCGATCTCTGCGGCATCATGCTCCCCGATTCGGCCCACATCCAGGAAAAGGACGCCGAATTCCTCGCCCGGCGTGGCAAGAAGGGACCAGAGAGCGAGCCGCTCTATTCGATGGCCGACGCGGTCGCCGTCCAGGAATTGTTGGTGGGTGTTCCGTACCGGCGGCTCGTGCACCTGCGCAAGAATCTCAGCTTTGAATTCACCGAGGCGGGGCACATTCTCGGTTCCGCCACCGTGGCGATGCGCATCACGGAGGACCGGCCCCATCGCTTGGTGTTCTCGGGCGACATCGGGCGCACCGGCCTGCCGATCATTCGTGACCCAGAGCCACCGCAAGGTCCGGTCGATACGCTGATCATCGAATCGACCTATGCGAACCGCACTCACGAATCGGTACAAGGCGCGGAGGAGCATCTCGGAGACATCGTCCGACGGGCCGCCGCACGAGGAGGGAAGGTTCTCATCCCGGCGTTTGCGGTGGGACGCACCCAGGAGATCATTTACGCGCTCCACGCGCTGTACCGGGCCGGGAAGATTCCGCAAATCCCGTGCTTCGTCGACAGCCCGTTGGCCGTCGATGCCACGGACATCTTTCGGCTGCACCCGGAAGTCTTCGATCGGCGTGAGGCGCTCGTTGACCATACCGCCCACCTCTTCCAATGGCCCATGGTGCGCTATGTGCGTGACGTAGCCGAATCGAAAGCACTGAACACCCTCACGGGGCCGGCCGTCATCGTGGCCGCCTCCGGCATGGTTGAAGCTGGGCGCATCCTGCATCACCTGAAGAATCACGGCGGCGATCACCGCAACGTGATGCTCTTCGTCGGATTCCAGGCCGAACACACGCTGGGACGACGCATCCTCGATGGGACCCGGACCATTCGGGTGTTCGGAGAGATGATGGAACTCCGCGCAGAGGTCGAAGCCATCGACGGTTACTCGGCGCACGCCGACCAGCACGAACTTCGGGCCTGGGTCCGCCGGCTCGGTGGCCCGATTCGCCGAGCCTTCGTCGTCCACGGTGAGGCGGAGGCCACGCAAGCGATGGCTGTCCTGCTGCGCGAAGAAGGAGTTGAGAAGGTTGTCATTCCCAAGCTGGGGCAATCGTTCGACCTCTGATCGCGACCCACCCTGCTTGATGGACCCGGCATCCAGCGAGTAGCTTCCCCCCGTGACCATCATTCGGCGTGTTGGCGTGGTCGGCGGTGCCGCATTGCTTGCGACCGTTCTCACCTACGCGCTTGCCTTCGCCTTTGTGGCCGGGGCCAGCCGCCATGACTCCCGTGAGCCGGCGGATGCGATTGTCGTGCTCGGCGCCGCCCAATACGATGGCCGGCCGTCGCCGGTCTTTCAGGCTCGGCTCGACCACGCCTCGATCCTGTTTCACGAGGGGCTCGCCCCGCAAATCGTCTTGACCGGTGGCATCGGGACCGGCGACACGGCCAGTGAGGCCGCGGTCGGCCAGCGCTACCTCCTCACTCGAAACGTGCCCCCGGAAGCCCTCGTAGTGCGCCCGGAGGGACGATCGACCGAGGCGTCCATTCGGTCCGTCGCGGAATGGATGCACGAGGGGGGTCGGCAGTCGGTGCTTCTGGTGAGCGACCCATTCCACATGGGGCGGCTTCGGCTCGAGGCCCGACGCGCGGGGATCGAGGCCCGCACGTCGCCCACCCGTACGAGTCCTATTTCGCAGAATTTTCGGCGTGAGGTCGGCTACTTCGCGTCCGAAGCGCTCAAAATCCCTGTGGCGTGGGTCCGCAGCTGGTAGGAGACTTCTTTCATGACTCGAGTCCGATCCCTTCTTGCCGCATGCGCCGTCCTGACCGGCGTGACATCCGCCCCGGGTACAGCCCAAGAGCCTCGGCTGACCGTGCCATACACCATGGACACTCTGGCCAACGGCCTTCGATTCATCGTGCATGAGGATCATTCGGTCCCGGTTGTAGCAATGAACGTGTGGTACCACGTGGGCTCGGGAGACGAGAAGCCAGGGCGCACCGGCTTCGCCCATCTGTTCGAGCACCTCATGTTCATGGGCTCACAACACGCCCCCTATCCCGCATTCGATAGGCTCCTCGAGGCGGCCGGGACCAACAACAACGGTTCCACCACGGAGGACCGCACCAACTACTACGAGTGGGGCCCAAGCAACGCAGCTCCACTCATGGCGTGGCTCGAAGCGGATCGGATGGGCTACTTCCTGCCGACCATGGATCAGGACAAAGTCGATCTCCAACGCGACGTCGTCCAGAACGAGCGACGGCAGGGAGTCGACAACCAGCCCTACGGCAAGGCCTCGGAAACGATCGGCCGGATGCTCTACCCTCCCGCCCACCCCTACTCCTGGCCGGTTATCGGCTCCATGGCGGATCTCTCGGCTGCGACCCTCGAGGACACTCGCGAGTTCTTCCGTACCTACTACGCTCCGAACAACGCGGTGATCGTGGTGGCGGGTGACGTCACGCCTGAGGCGGTCGGGGACGTCATGCGGCGCTACTTCGGCGATATTCCCCGAGGACCCACGATCACCCGTCCGACGCCGGCATCGTTCACCGTGACACACGACACCCTCGCCGTGCTCGAGGATCGCGTGCAGTTGCCGCGGGTCTACTACACCTGGCACACCACCAAGGCCTACGCACCCATGGATGCCGCGCTCGACGTGGTGGCCTATATCCTCGCCGGGGCGAAGAACAGCCGACTGACACAACGCCTCGTGTACGAAGACCAAGTCGCGTCGGACGTCGTGGCCTATCAAGACGGCAAGCTGCTCGACGGCGATTTCACCATCCGGGCCACCGCACGGCCCGGACATGACCTGCCGAAGCTCCATCGGATCATTACGGAAATCGTCGGCAGGCTCGCAGCCGACGGCCCGGCACCGCGAGAGCTGCGCCAGGCACAGAATGCCATCGAGGCGTCGTTTCTCAATCGGTTGGAGCGGGTCCTGGCCAAAGCCGACCAGCTCAACGGCTACTTCTATTTCACCGGGGAACCCGACTACTTCGCGCATGACCTGGCTCGCTATCGCGCGGTAACGCGCGAAGATGTTCGTCGAGCCGCGGCAACCTACTTGCTGGCCCCCAAGGTCGTGTTGAGCGTCGTGCCCGAGGGCAAGCGGGAGCTCGCGATCGAGACGACGGAGGTGACTCCATGATGTACCGTGTCTTGGCACTCCTTGGCATCGCGACCATTGGAGTGCTTCATCCGTCCCACGCCCAAGTCGTCGATCGCACGACACCGCCGCAGTTGTCACCGCCGCCCGCCTTGCGCTTGCCTCCGATCGAAGCGGCCTCGCTGCCCAACGGCTTGACCCTCTACGTGGTGGAGATGCGAGAGGTCCCCGTCGTCCAGTTCAGCCTCGCCGTTCCCGGCGGTGGGCGACAGGACGGCGCACGGCCCGGGTTGGCATCGTTTACCGCAGATCTGCTCGACGAAGGTGCGGACACACTCGATGCGTTCGGGATCGCGGCCCTCACCGAGTACTATGGCGCCGACCTGAACACCTATGCGGATTGGGATGCGATGGTGGTGAACCTGAAGGTGCCCTACCGCAACCTCGATTCTGCGCTAGCCCTCATGGCAACGGTTGCCTTACGCCCCTCGTTTCGCAACATCGATGTCGCCAGGCAGCGCGACCTCCGGCTCGCCAGGATCTTGCAGCAACGTGATCGCCCGGAAAGCGTCGCCGGGCTGGCATTCAACGCGCTCGTCTTCCCCGAGGGACACCCATACCATGCAAGCCTGACCGGGGACAGTCTCTCGACGGTCGGTTTGGACTCGACGGTCGTCCGCCAGGCCTACGGTCAAGTCTTCTGCCCCAACTCAGCTACGCTCGTCGTGACGGGCAGCATCTCCGTGGCAGAGGCCATGCAAGCAACTCGGGATCATTTCGGAACCTGGCAGCGATGCCCCACCTCGGCCGTCACCAAGGCGGCCCCCGCACAGCACGACCTGACGTCCCCCGTAAACCTCTCGATAGACCGCACGCGGGTGTTCCTCGTCGACAAGCCGGGCGCCGCCCAGTCGGTGATCCGCATTGGTGGGCCCGGCATTTCCCGCCACAATGCCGACTACATCGTCATCGAGGTCATGAATACGATCCTGGGTGGCTCGTTCTCGTCGCGGCTCAACTCCAACTTGCGCGAAACGAAGGGCTACACCTACGGTGCGTGGTCGGGCTTCGCCTATCGACCCCTCCCCGGGCCCTTCACCGCAGGCGCATCCGTGCGAACCGACGTGACCGATAGTGCCCTCGTGGAGTTCTTTCGTGAGATTCGCACGATTCGAGATAGCGCCGTGAGCCAGACGGAGCTGGATCGCGCCAAGGCCTATCTCGCCTTGGGGTTGGCGGGAGAGTTCGAGACCACATCCCAGATGGCGGGTAAGGTGATGGAGTTGCTCACCTTCGGGCTTCCGCTATCGTATTACGACGACTACGTGCAGCGGGTCATGGCCGTGACGACAGCAGACGTGCAGCGCGTCGCTCGCACATACCTCGAGCCGGACCGGACGGTCGTCGTGATCGTCGGCGACCTGGCCAGCATTCGGGCCTCCGTGGACGCGCTTGGCTTGGGGGCGTCGAGCATCCGAGACATCTCCGGACACCCCGCCGCGAACTAGCCCGGACTCACTGCTCGCCGCGCTCGCTATGGCCTTCCTATCCAGCCACCGCATCTACAGCGGGCGCGTGATTAACCTCGATCTCGATGAGGTCGAGCTTCCGAACGGGGCGCGCGCAAGCCTCGAGATGATCCGGCACAGCGGCGCCGCTGCGGTTGTGCCGTTCTTGGACCCGCCAACGGCACCAGACCCCCGGGTTGTTCTCATCCGCCAATACCGACACGCCGCCAACACCTATCTCTACGAGATTCCGGCCGGCCGACTGGACGGCGGTGAATCGCCCGAGCGCTGTGCCCGGCGCGAACTTCAAGAGGAAACCGGGTACGCGGCGGACCAGGTGGTGCCGCTGCTCACCATTTACACCACGCCCGGATTCACCGACGAGCAAATCCACCTGTTCTGGGCTCAGGGCCTCCAGGCCGGTTCACCCGCGCGAGAGCCCGACGAATTGATCGAGCCCGCCGTGCTCCGCTGGTCGGCCCTCTGGCGACGATTGGGCCGTGGAGAGATCGCGGATGCCAAGACGTTGACGGCGATACTCTTGTGTGACGCCTTCCTCCGAAAGCGGCCCCAGTAGGCCGCGTCCGACACTCGAGACCACGCTCCACCGCGCCGAGCCGGGTTTCTTGACCCGCGAGGGCAGGATAAGATTCCCGTATGGCGGCTCATGGTCTTACGACCTTCTACCGTGACCTGAAACAGGGTATCCCCGCTCCGGCCTACTACCTCTACGGCCCGGAGGACGTCCTCAAGGACGAGGCGGTCGGCGCGATTCTGGACCTGGCGCTCGACTCCACCCTGCGGGAATTCAACTTTGATCAGCATAGCGCAACGCAACTCGCGCCCGAGCAATTGGGCGACCTATGCGTGGCGCTACCGCTTTTGGCCGAGCGGCGGGTTATCCTGGTTCGGGACGTCGAGGCCTGGAAGCGGCGCACCAAGACCCGGCAGGTGGCGCTCGACTATCTGTCGCGCCCCTCGCCAGAGACCGTGCTCATCTTGGTACAAGGAGCCGCGGCCGAAAAACCGGATGCCGAGTTGAGTCGGCACACCTATGCGGTCGCGTTCGACCCGCTGCCGCCAGAACGGACCCGACGGTGGGTCGAACATCGAGCCCGGAAGCTCGGGGTGTCCATTGCGCCCGAGGCGGTGCGACATCTTGTGTCCGCGGTCGGGACCGACCTTGGCGCCCTGCTCGCCGAGCTGTCCAAGGTGTCGGCAATTGCAGTGGACCGCACCGTGACCGTTTCGATGATCGAGGGTGTGGTGGGGGTACGATCCGGAGAAACCGCGCTCGACTGGCGCAACGCGGTGCTCGACGGAGATACCGCGAGAGCCCTTACCCTTCTCCCCGACGTGCTGGCCCAGTCCAACGTGAACGGGGTCAGGCTCGTCACCTCCCTCGGAACCACCTTGATCGGGGTCGGGATTGCCCGAGAACGATATGACCGGGGCGCGCGTGGCCAGGTCTTGCGCCGTGGTGTGTTCGAGCGTCTCCGGGCCGTCCGGCCCTATGGACTGCCCGACTGGAAGGACGAGGCAGAGCGGTGGAGCGCATGGGCGCCGGCTTGGTCACGATCCCGCCTGGAAACCGCGCTCAGGCGCACCCTCGAAGCCGATCAGGCACTCAAGAGCACCCGGCTCTCGGGCGAGGCCGGGGTACTCACCGATCTCGTCCTCCAGGTGCACGCTGTGCTGCAAGAGGCGGCGCCATGAGGTTCCTTCTGACCAGCATGATCGCGGGGCTTCTGGCCCTGAGCGTCCCCATCAGGGTTTCGGCGCAAGATGATCCTCGGCTCACGGCCGCGCTCAGCTTGGCCCAGGAAGGTCTCCCCGATTCGGCGCGTGCCGTGGTCAACCGGCTCCTCGGGACCATACCTCCCACCGACACCTTGTACGCCGCGGCGCTCTATACCGCGGGGAGTGTGGCCGGGACCGCCCAAGACATGCAGCGCTTTTTCCAGCGGGTCGCCATCGAGTACGCGTGGTCCCCGTATGCCGACGACGCGCTCCTCCGCCTGGCCCAGCTCGACTATGCCGCGAACGACTTGAGCGGCGCGGTGCGGAATCTCGAGGCGATTCGCCAAGACTATCCGGGGAGCCCGCTCATTCCGACGGCGGCCTTGTGGGCCGCGCGCGCGCAGTTCGGACTCGGTGATATCCGGGCCGGCTGCGACTGGCTGGCAGCCGGTCTTGCGTTGGTTGGGGAGGACGTCGAACTCAGGAATCGGTTGGAGTTCCACAACCGCCGGTGTGGCCCCGCGGAGGAGGCAGGGGCACCCGACTCCATTCCCCGGGATTCCGCCGCCGCTCAGGCATATCGAGTACAGGTCCTGGCGACACGCAGTCGCGAGGCTGCCGAGGAGTTTCTTCCCCGAGTGGCGGCCCTTGGGTACGCGGCCCGGGTCGTGGCGGATGGGCCCTGGTTCAAGGTGCAGGTGGGCGCCTTCCCCGACGAGGGGAGCGCCCGTGCCGCCGCCGAGCGCATCCGTGGCGAGGTCGGTGGCAACCCCTTCGTGGTACACAAGCCGTGACCGAGCGGACGGCGATTCGCCAGGGGACCCCCCTCATGCGGCAGTACCAACAGATCAAGTCGCAACATCGCGACGCGATTTTGTTTTTCCGCATGGGGGACTTCTACGAGATGTTCTTCGAAGACGCGCAGCTTGGCGCCCGTCTCCTGAACATCACACTCACGTCCCGCGGCGATGGTGTCCCGCTCGCCGGGGTCCCGGTCAAAGCCGCCGGCGACTACGTGCGCAAGCTCCTCGCCCAGGGGCATCGCGTGGCGATCTGCGAACAGGTCGAAGATCCAAAGACGGCCAAGGGATTGGTCAAGCGAGAGGTCGTCGAAACGATCACGCCCGGCTCCATTCTCGATGACGGCTGGCTGCCAGGAGATCGCAACAACTTCTTGGTCGCCCTGGTAGGGGACGGGACGCACATAGGCATCGCGGCGGCCGATCTCAGTACCGGCGAGTTCTCGATGGAGCTCGCGGCCCACAACGACCTGGACGAGGCGCTCGGGCGACTCGCACCATCCGAGGTGGTGACGCCGCGGAACGCCGCTCTCCCGCTGGAAAACGGCACGTTGCGAACGGAGCGAGAGGACTGGGAGTTCGAGTCGACCGTGGCGCGTGGAGATCTGGCGGAACGGTTTGGGTTGGCCTCGGTGGACGGCCTGGGGCTCGGATCTGGTGATGACCTGATGATCGGGGCGGCGGGCGCCTTGTTGCGCTACCTGGGAGAACTCCAGCCCGGCGGCCTCCCGCACCTGGCCCGGCCAACGATTCGGCGCAGCGAGTCGCACCTCTGGCTCGACGACATGACGCGCCGAAACCTGGAGTTGGTCGAGCCGCTCCGCGCCGGACCTGGTGCAGTGACTCTCCGGGAAACAATCGACCGCACGGTGACCCCGATGGGTGCGCGGCTGCTGCGGCAGTGGCTCCTGTCGCCGCTTCGCAATCCCATCATCATTCAGGAGCGCCTCGACGCGGTGGACGTGCTCGTCCAGGACAATCAAGGGCGGGCTCGACTTCGGGAAGCACTCGACGGTGTTCGCGACGTGGAGCGATTGGCGAGCCGGGCAGCGGCCGGCCGTGCCACTCCGCGAGAGCTCGGTGCGCTCAGGGACTCGATCCTGCAGTTCCCGGCACTCTTGGCAGCGCTCGCCGCCCTGACGGATCGGACCCAAAGTGAGGCCCTGAGCCGCATCGCCGAGGGATTCGATGTCTTGGCGGACCTGGCCGAGGCGCTCTCCGCGGCGCTGAACGACCGACTTCCCGCAACGCTCGGAGAGGGCGGGGTGTTTCGAAGCGGCTTCGATCCCGAGTTGGACGACGCGCGGTCTCTGCGCGAGGGCGGCAAGCAATACATAGCGGAGCTCCAGGCCCGCGAGCGAGAGCAGACCGGGATCGCCACGTTGAAAGTCGGGTTCAATAAAGTCTTCGGCTACTACTTGGAAACGACCAAGAGCCACGCGGCGCGTGTGCCGGCACACTACGAGCGCCGCCAGACCCTGACTAACGCCGAGCGGTTCGTCACCCCCGAACTGAAGGAGCACGAAGCCAAGGTGCTTGGGGCGGAGCAGCGGGTCGAAACTCGAGAGTCCGAATTGTTTCACGAGTTACGCCAGCGGGCCGGAGCAGCGATCGAACGGCTGCAGCGCGCGGCGCGCGCCCTTGCACAGATCGACGTCTGGGCCGGGCTGGCGGAGGTCGCCACACACCATCGCTATGTTCGCCCGGTCATAACCTCTGATTTTGCCTTGTCACTCACGGGGAGCCGCCATCCCGTGCTCGAGCGCGTGATGGCCCGTGAAGAGTTCATTCCCAATGATGTCGCCTTCGACCGCGCGGAACGAGTCCTTCTCGTCACTGGTCCGAACATGGCTGGCAAGTCAACCATTCTCCGCCAGATCGGGCTCATCGTTGTCCTCGCTCAGATGGGGGCCTTCGTGCCCGCATCCGCGGCCACCATCGGGGTGGTCGATCGGCTCTTCACCCGGGTTGGGGCCAGCGACAACCTCGCACGCGGGCAATCGACGTTCATGGTAGAAATGAGCGAGTCCAGCGCCATTCTCCACAATGCGACGGCCGACAGTTTGGTGCTACTCGACGAAATCGGCCGCGGGACATCGACCTATGACGGCGTGGCCATTGCGTGGGCCGTCACGGAGCATCTCCATGATGTCGTAGGGTGCAAGACGATGTTTGCTACCCACTATCACGAACTGATGCAACTGCCCGAGCGGCTCCAGCACGCACGCAATTGGAACGTTGCGGTACGAGAGACCGGGAATACGGTGATCTTCTTGCATCGCCTCGAACCAGGGGGCACCGATCGGTCCTACGGCATCCACGTTGCCGAGCTTGCCGGGCTGCCCTCCACCGTCGTGCAGCGGGCCAACGAGATCTTGCTCACTCTCGAACACGAACACCGTGTCGCCCCAGGTGCGCCACCACGACCACCCGACCCGGGACAGCTGGCATTGTTCGGCGAGCCCGGGGCCCATCCGGCCGTGAAGGCGCTGCAGGACCTTGATGTCGATTCATTGACGCCGCTCGAGGCCCTGAACCGCTTGGCCGACCTCAAACGACGCGCGGGAGAATAAGATGCGGACCGTTGCCTGGGTCTTGTTGGTCGCGGCAAGCGTGGTCGGGTGCCGGAGCGCGAAGGAAGACACCGGAACCCAGCTGTCCCGGCCTGGGGCAGACCGGAGGGATCAATCCCCCATCTCCACCAACGCCGACCCTCCGGTGCAGTATCCCCCCGATTTGTTCGCGCAACGCGTCGAAGGAACGGTGGTGCTTCGACTCTTCGTCGACTCCACCGGAGCCGTGAACCCCGATTCCACCCGGATACGGGAGTCGAGCGGTCACCCCGGCCTCGATTCGGCCGCGCTCAGCGCTGTTCCGGCACTGCGCTTCGCGCCGGCCTTGCGAAACGGTGTCCCGGTGAGCACCGCCTTCGAGCAGCCGATCATCTTCCAGCAACCCGGCACCGGAGAGACGGCCCCATGACGCCTCAACACACCAAACCGTACGACTCCGTCCTCGACACTATCGGGTGGACCCCCTTGATCCGCCTGAGTCGGGTGGGGGCGGGGCTCCGCACGCCTGTGTCCGGGAAGGCCGAGTTCGCAAACCCCGGTGGGTCGGTCAAAGACCGCATCGGACTTGCGATTATCGAGGACGCCGAGCGGCGGGGCGACCTGAAGCCCGGCGGCGTGATCGTGGAAGGGACCTCCGGGAACACCGGTGTCGGGTTGGCGTTGGCCGCCGCGCTCAAGGGCTACCGCTGCATCTTCACGATGCCGGATAAGATGTCTCAAGAGAAGGTTCGATTGCTCAAGGCCTATGGCGCGGAGGTGGTGATCACCCCGACCGCCGTTCCCCCAGACCATCCGGACAACTATGTGATGCGCGCCAAGCGCATCGTCCAAGAAACCGCTGGCGCCGTGCTCGCCAATCAGTTCTATAACGATGTGAACCCGGAGGCGCACTACGCAACGACGGGGCCCGAGATCTGGGCCCAAACGGATGGCAAGGTGACCCACTTCGTGGCTGGTGCCGGCACCGGCGGGACAGTCAGCGGAGCCGGGAAATACTTGAAGGAACGCAACCCGGCCATTCGCGTGATCGCGGCCGACCCGGTCGGGTCCCTCTACACCGGCTACGCCGTGCATCGTGAGATGGGCGAGGGCGCGCCCTACAAGGTGGAGGGTGTGGGGGGAGACAAAATCCCTACGACCATCTGGTTCGATTACATCGACGAGTTCCGGCAGGTGTCCGACCGCGACTCGTTCGCCATGGCCCGCCGATTGGCGCGTGAGGAGGGGATGCTGGTCGGCGGGTCGGCGGGCATGAACGTCGCATTGGCATGCGAGATTGCACGAGAGGTGAACGACCCGGACGCGTTGGTCGTGACCATCTTGTGCGACACCGGCGAGCGATACTTATCCAAGCTGTTCAACGACGAATGGATGCGAGAGAACCAACTGCTGGAGGTGCCGCGCGTCACGGTGGCGCAGCTGCTCGAGCGACGCCGGTCCACGGCACCGGCTGTGGTGAGCGTCGCACCGGCCGCCGCGGTGCGTCAAGCCCTCAACCTCATGAATTCCTGGGAGGTCAGCCAGATCCCGGTGCTGGAGAACGAGGAATGCGTCGGCAGCCTCAGCGAAGGAACCCTGATGGCGCGGGCGCTAGCCCAACCCACCATTCTCGACCGTCCGGTCAAGGAGGTGATGGAGCCCCCGTTTCCTGTCGTCAGTGCCACCTGCCCCGCCGACCAAGTGGCCCCCATGTTGTCGCGCGACACACCCGCTGTCCTGGTCGAACGCGGCGGCAGCCTCATTGGCGTCGTCAGTCGGTTCGACGTGCTCCAGCAGCTGATCGGAGCCCAGTAAGATGCGGATCACGGTGCTCACGGGCGGGACTTCTTCCGAGCGCGATGTGGCCATCGCGTCGGCCGTGCAGGTCGTCGCGGCGCTGCGCTCTCGTAATCACGATGTTCGCGTCGTCGATACGGCCAGGGGCTACGTGCCACCCCTGGAAGAATCCTCGCTGCTCCAAGCATCGGTCGGAGCCACCCCGCCGTCGCTCGAGGCATTGGCAGCGCTAGAACGTGGGCTCCTCATGTCGGGGCTTGGGAATCTTCCCGTAGTGCGTGATGCCGAGGTGGTCTTCTTGGCCCTTCACGGCGGGTGGGGAGAGGACGGCACCATCCAGTCGATTCTCGAAGTGATCGGCGTTCCGTATACCGGGAGTGGACCGCTGGGCAGTGCCTTGGCCTTGGACAAGGACATCTCGAAGCGACTGTTCCGACAAGCGGGCATTCCGACTCCCGACTGGCTCATGGCGCCGCAACCGGCCCGCGAGGTCGGGCAACGGCTCGGCTGGCCGGTGGTGGTCAAACCGTCCCATGAAGGATCAACGGTGGGCTTGAGCGTGGTCCAAGGGCCGGAGGAGCTCGCGGCGGCAGTCGAGACGGCCTCGGTCTACGATGCCGAGGTTCTCATCGAGGCCTTCGTTCCCGGGCGTGAGGTGACGGTCGGGGTGTTGGCCGATCAGGCGTTGACGGTCGGCGAGATCGTTCCTCAGCACGAGATTTTCGACTACGTGTGCAAGTATACCCCGGGCATGTCCGAGGAGACCTTCCCTGCCGATCTGCCCGCCGATATCGTGGAGTCCTGTCAACAGCTCGCCGTGGCGGTGCACCGGGCCCTCAAGTTGGGCGGCTATTCGCGGGTGGATTTTCGCTTGACAGCCCAGGGACAACCGCTCTGTTTAGAGGTGAATACCCTGCCAGGACTGACCTCGACCAGCCTGCTTCCCCAGTCAGCCAGGGCTTCCGGCATCGATTTTGCCGAACTGTGCCACCGCATTTGCGCCGCGGAGGTCCCCCGGGGCGCCTGAGTGGGAGTCTCCAAGAGGCCAGCGTTTCATGAATCTGTTGCAGCAGCCCCGCATGACCCGGTGGGTTGGACGACTCATTATCGCCAATGCAGTCGTCTTGCTGCTGTTGATGACCCTCTTTCCCGCATTGGCCCCTACCCTGGCCTTTCAGCCTGCCCGAGCCTTCCGTGCACCGTGGACGTTCGTCACCTATATGTTCGTCCACGCCGGCCCGCTCCATCTTGCGTTCAACATGCTGATGTTGTTCTTCCTCGGTCCGCCCGTCGAGCGCCGCATGACGAGCCGCGGATTCGTTCGATACTATTTCCTGTGCGGCCTGGGCGGAGCGGTCTTGTCCCTGGGGCTGGCAACCGTCATGCCCGTGGCACCTTTTCTTGGAGCATCTGCGGCCGTGTTGGGCGTGGCCGTTGCGTTTGCCATGTATTGGCCCACCGCGGAACTGATGGTCTTTCCGATCCCGATCCCCATCAAGGCCCGCACGCTTATTGGCGGAATCGTCTTGCTGGATCTGACCTTTGCGGTCATCGGGCGCGCCGATGGCATCGCCCATTGGGCCCATCTCGGTGGCGCGCTGTTCGGCTATCTTGCCTTCCGCTTCCAAGAGATCGCCCCACGGCGGCCTGCGTCGCCGGAGGCCCCAGCAGAACGCGTCCTCGTGTTGAAACCCGAACAACGCGCCGCGGCTCGTGACACGTTGCCTCCGCGGCCGGAGGGACCGCGCGCACGAAAGGACTCGGCCGCCAAAGAAATGGACCGCGTGCTCGACAAGATCAGCGCGCTGGGCATCACCAGCCTCACGCCAGAGGAGCGTCGTTTCCTGGATACCATCGCGCAGCGCAAGAAAAACGAATTGCATTGACCCGCATCGCTTGACCGCGCGGTGGTGCGTTGCTATTGTGGCGCGTGCTGATTGATCTCGTATCCGATTTCCTCTCCGTCCTCGACGCGACCGATCGGTTGGCGGCCTACCGCAGTTATTTCGAGACCAATCGCCCGCTCCTTTCCGCCTACTGGCGCAATTACGTCCTCGACCCCGATACACCGCCAGCCAAACAGGTGGTGGAACAGGCCCTCGCGGCCGACCGGAGCGACCTCCGAGCGCTCGTCGAGTCCGTGGACTTGGTACGGATGGCGGAGGACACGCTGGCTCGCGCCAGTGATGTGTTGCGCATCGATCGTCCGACCGATGTCTGCCTCATGGTCGGGGTTGGCGGGGCCAATGCGGGCGAGCTCGTGATCCGAGGGCGCGGGGTGGCGTTCATCTGCGTCGAACACTTCACTGGCAAGGCCAATCCCGAGACCTTCGGACTTGGCCTGTCCCCCGAGCTCATCCCGCTATGGATCGCCCATGAACTGGCTCACGCCGTGCGCTACACCTCGCCCGAGAGCCAAAGCCCCATGCGGCAGCTGATTCGGGAGGCGGGCGGATACTACGATTATTGGCAGACGGGAAGTTGGGCCACCCTCCGTGAGCTCATGATCAACGAGGGGTTAGCCGTGCACGCGTCGCAGATTGTGGCGCCGGGCTTCGATCCCGCGGACTACTTTGGCTATGCTCGGCGACAATACCACCGGCTCCGGGAACTGGAAGCCTTTCTGCGGCGGGCGACCGACGTCGATCTCGACCGCCGCGCGCTGGGCCTGAGGCTCCGTTTCCTCGCCGGCGGCATGAGTCCAGCAGCTCGGCTCGTGCGCGGACGCGTTATCCCCGAGCGGGCGGGCTATTACCTCGGACACCGAATGGCGGAGGCACTGGTTGCCGAGCGTGGCATTGCGGCTGCCTTGCGAGCCAAGACCGAGGACTTCCAGCAGGCCGAAGGCCACGCGCGAGGGTTTCAGACTGCCTGATCCTCGGCCTCTTTGTGGCTGCCGTCACAAAAGGGGCGAATCTTCGATCGGCCACACCCGCAGAGTTTGATCCTACCCTCTCGCTGCTTGGGCGGCGGGGTGATCTCGTTGCCCTCTGGGTCGCGCAGGGTGACTGGGCCCTCGATCACGATGGGACCCTTGGGTTTGACGATCACCTCCATAGAAGCCTTCCTCGATCAGTTGGTCGCGCCGGTCTCACTTACCGACGCAAAATGATGCGAATACGCGGTCGAGCACATCTTCGACGTCCACCGCGCCGATGAGTTCGTCCAACGCGCGGACGGCCTCATGAATGTGGTGTGCGGCGAGGACGGCCTCCCCCCGGCCCACCAGCAACGGGCGCGCCTGGCCCAGGGCCTCCTGCGACCGGCGTAGCGCCTCCCGATGGCGTTCCCGCGTGAGCACGGGCTCCAGGTCTGCGAGCTGCCATTGCTCCGCAAAGGCGACCCGGGCCACCTCCCTTCGCAGGACGTCGAGACCCGCACCGGTCGTGACGGAGACGGCGATGCCCTCCCCCGCGTCTGCTGCCAGGTCGGCCTTGGTCCGAACCGCGAGCACTCGAGCGCCCGGACGGAGGCGCTCCTCGGTCGAGTCGCCGTCTCCTGGGTATCCACGGAGCCATGCTTGCTCTTGGTCATCAAATTCGCGGCCTGCCTCGACGCAAAACAACACCAGGTCGGCTGCATATAGATAGCGCCGGCTCACCTCGATCCCCAGCAGTTCCACCGGCTCTACCACGTGACGCAAACCCGCCGTGTCGACCAACCGGACCGGCCACCCGTGGAATTCCGTGGCCGACTCGATAGCGTCCCTGGTGGTCCCAGGGATATCGGTCACGATGGCCCGCTCGAGCCCGAGTAGGCTGTTGAACAACGAGGACTTGCCGGTGTTGGGCCGGCCCGCAAAAACCACCAGAGCTCCTTCACGGATCCGTTCTCCGGCGGGCGCGGTCGCGATGAGGCCGTCGATCTCGGCCGCCACCCGGTCGAGGTGGTCCGGGGCTCGCGTGGGAACCAGCGGGCCGTCGTCTTCCTCCGGAAAGTCGATGTCGTAGCTCAGCAAGGCCTCGAGCTCCAGCAGCTCGTCTCGCAACCGTGCCAGGCGCCGTGACAGCGCGCCGTCGAGTTGTTGGAGCGCGAGCCTCGCCTGCTCGGGCGCCGTCGCGTCGACCAGGTCCCCAACCCCTTCGGCCTGGACCAGGTCCAGCTTGCCGTTCAAGACGGCCCGGCGGGTGAACTCCCCCGGGTAAGCCTGCCGCGCGCCGGCCGCCCCGAGCGCCGCGATGACCCTCGCGGGCGCCACCAATCCCCCATGGCAGGACAGTTCGACCATGTCCTCCCCGGTATAGCTCACGGGGCCCGGGAAGACCGTATAGAGGCCACGATCGGCCGGCTGGCCTGTGGCGTCGAGAAACACGGCCAGGGTCGCTCGGCGCGACGGTTCGACGCGGAAGTGGGAGATGACCTTCGCGGCCACCTCGAAGGCGCCCTCGCCACTCAGACGAATGACGGCGAGCGCGGCCCGCCCCGGCGGTGTTGCCAGGGCCACGATGGGATCCGAGAGCATGCGGAAAGGTAAGAGCGGGGTCCGGCTATTTCCTGGGCTTTGCCTTGCCGCTCTTCTTCGACGCGCGTTCGGTGGGGGGTGGGGCGCCGCCGGGCTTGGCCCGGAGGCGCTCTTGTGCCAGATACCACTGCTGCGGAATGCTCACCATGTTGCTCACGGTGTAGTACAGGTTCAGCCCAGAGGGGAACCGGACAAAGAGCACCGTCATCATGACCGGCATGATGTACAGCATCATCTTCATCTGCGGATTGGGCGGCACCCCAATTTGGCCAACCTTGCTCATCGCCCACATGGACAGACCCATGAGCACCGGAATGATGTAGAGCGGGTCTGCCCGGGAGAGGTCCGGGAGCCACAAGAAGGCCACGCCCCGAAGCTCGATGGTGTTCAAGAACACGAAGAACAAGGCGAACAGCACCGGCATGGGCAGCAGCACTGGCCAGCAACCGCCGAGGGGGTTCACGTTGTGCTCCTTATACAGCTTGAACACTTCCTGCTGGAGCCGCTGCGGCTCTCCCTTGTACTTCTCTTGAATCTCCTTCATGAGCGGTTGGATAGCCTGCATCCGCAGGCTGGCTCGCATGCCCTTCTGGTTGAGCGGCCAGAGGACGACGCGGACCAACACGCCGAACACGACCAGCACGAGGCCGTACGTCATGTGCAGGTTTTGGTGCATCCACACCAAGAGCCATCGGACGCCAACCGCGACGGGGCGAATCAGCGTTCGAATGCCCGGCCAACCGTACGGGTTCACGTCGTCAAAATCATGGCCCACCGCTGCGAGGCGGGAATACTCCATCGGGCCGAGATAGACGCGATACCGGAAGAGTCCGTCGGATGTGATGGGAACGCTGGCCCACATGTCTGCCGTCTTCGGGTGTTTCCCTGCATCGGCTGGTGCGGTGGCCGTGACTCCGCTGATTGGCGCCGCGCCGCTATCGAACGCGAACATTGCGGAGACGAAGTATTTCGACTTGATGGCGGTCCACTCGAAGGGCCCGCTCTCCGTTTTGGTCTCGCCGGGCGTCAGGCTCGACAGCTTGGTCTGCGACGTCTTGATGCTCTTGGTGACCAACCCCATGTCCCGGTAGTTGCCGGTTGAGTCGGCCTCGGTATTCCGCAACCCGGGCCCAAACCCCACGAGCAACAGCGCCCCGTTCGGACCGATCCCATCGAAACGGCCCGACACTTCGATCTGGTAGTCATCCGGCCGGAACACATACTGGAGATCGAGAGCAATGCCCTGGCCCGCGGTCGCCAGCGACAGCTCGGTTGCCTGAGCCACGTCCAACGCGGTGCCCGCCGAGGGCGTATCGAACATCCAACGGTCGAGATACAGGGTATCCCGCTCTCGGATCAGCCGGAGACCAAGCAGGTCGCTGTCGGTGCGGAGCAGCTCGAGCGGGCCCGAGTCGTCACCCGGTGCCATGCTACGATACCGGTTGAGGCGCGCCCCGATGAGGCGGGCCCCGCGTGTGCTGATGTCGTAGGTAGAGAGCGGCGTCCGCGCCGTTACGGTGTCCGAACCCTCGGCGTCCGTAGTGTCCTGGGCCACTGGCGCGGGCATGGCGGGGGCGACCGCCTCTGCTTGGGCGGATTCGGCGGGCGCCGGCGCAGGCGCCGCAGGCACCGGCGTGGTCGCGACGGAGTCGACCGCCACCGGCGGCGGCGGCGGACGCTGGAAGATCAGCGATGGAACGACGATGATTGCTATGAAGAGCAACATCGCCAAGAGGAAACGACGATCCATGAAAGCTACTCGAGGCCGCTACGGCACGGGGTCGTACCCACCAGGATGCCAAGGATGGCATCGCACCAGGCGCTTCACACCCAGCCACGCTCCGGTCGTGAGACCGTGACGCGAGATCGCATCGCTGGTGTACTGGCTGCAGGAGGGCGTGAACCGGCAGGAAGGTGGCAGGAGTGGGGAGATCGTGAGCTGATAGGCTCGGATCAGGGCCAGGGCAAGGTACCGGGGAATCCCGAGCAAGAGTCGCATCTCGACCTATGACTCCGCCGTCAACCCATCACGCCACCCCAGCAGCTCGTCCCGGAGGACGCCGGGCGAGGCACGGTAGGCGGCTGGCTTGGCGCGAATGACGAGGTCCTGGCTCCCCTGCTCCGCTTGGACGTCGGTGCGCCACAGCTCGCGGAGGCGGCGGCGCAGTCGATTGCGGGCCACCGCGGTCGAGCGGTATTTGGGGACCACGAGCCCCAGTCGGGGGCAATTCAGGGTGTTTGGCTGCCAGATCATCTCGAGATGCTCCGTGCGATAGCGGCGCCCTTCCCTCATCGTGCGCCGGATGTCGTTACCCCGACTCAGCCGGCGGGATCGCGGGAATTGCCGCTCGGTCGTCAGGAGCCTCCGTGTTTCGACGGGATCGAGACGGTGAGCCGTTTGCGGCCCTTCTTCCGACGGCGGGACAACACGGCCCGGCCCCAGCGCGTGGCCATCCGGGCGCGGAATCCGTGTCGGTTGACCCGGCGGCGGTTACGAGGCCGATAGGATGGTTTCATGAATCTGATGCCTCCAAATGAGGCGGAAAAGCTAGTCCTGCAAGGGGGTAGGGGTCAAGGTTGACTTTTCCACATCCGGCCCGTAGAATCGGCAGCCCTTGATCAACTCCTCGCCCAGCAAATCTGAATGTCGCTGCAACTGACTGCGAAAGAGGCATGGAAGCAAATCCTCGAGTCCGCCCATCGAGAGCTTCCGGATCATGCCGTCCGCACCTGGCTCGATCCCACCGAGGCGATTGCCTTGGACGAGGAACGGCTCATCATCGGCGCGCCGGATCAATTCGCCGTCGAGTGGAACGAAACCAAGCATGCGCAGATTCTCTCGAAGCTGGCTGAGCCGGTCCTGGGCCGGACAATGGCCGTGGTCTTCCGGGTCCAGGAAGATCGCCAAAAGCGACCGCAGATGGACTTCTTCGTAGCCCCCCTCTCCGAAGCGGGCACACCCGCGGTCGGGCCGGACGATGCACCCATCCAGCCACTCAACGAACGATACTCGTTCGACACCTTCGTCATCGGAAAATCCAACGAGCTGGCCGCCGCTGCGGCCCACGCGGTGGCTGAAGCGCCGGGAAAGACCTACAACCCGCTCTTCATTTACGGGTCGACGGGGCTTGGAAAGACCCATTTGATGCAGGCTATCGCCCACTCGGTATCGAAGCGCGATCCCGCAAGCCGCATCCTCTATGTCGGGGCGGAGCAGTTCATCAACGAAGTGATCGAGAGCATCCACGGCCGGACGATGCCGGAGTTCCGGCGACGCTACCGCAACGAGGTGGACCTTTTCCTCGTGGACGACGTGCACTTCCTGGAGGGCAAGGAGATGACCCAGGAAGAGTTCTTTCACACCTTCAACGCACTATATGAGGGAAACAAGCAGATCGTCCTCACCTCGGATCGCCCGCCGAAGGAACTCCCTGGCCTCGAGGCCCGACTGGTCAGCCGCTTCGAATGGGGCATGGTGGCCGACATCGGCCAACCCGACCTCGAGCACCGGATTGCCATCCTGCGCAAGAAACAGGAACAAGACCACCTCGAGCTGACCATTCCCGACGATGTGCTCCGCTTTATTGCCGAGCATGTCCGATCCAACGTGCGCGAACTCGAGGGGTGCATCATCAAGCTCCTCCTCTTCGCCTCGCTCAAACACCGTGAAATCACCACCGACCTCGCCCGCGAGGCCCTGGCGGACAAGATCCGAGAAGGGGAAGAGGGTGCCCCACCGCCCACCAAGTCCATGCCCACGATCGGCCGGGTCCAGGAGGTCGTGGCCAGACGGTGGGGAGTCACGCCGGAGGGGCTCCGTTCGAAAGCGCGAATCAAGACACTGACGGTTCCGCGGCAAGTCGCCATGTACTTGGCGCGCGAGCTCCTCCAGATGCAACTGGTCGAGATTGGGCACGCCTTTGGTGGGCGGGATCATTCCACCGTCATCCACAGTGTGGACAAAGTCCACAAGCTGATGTCCCGGGATCGCCAGTACAAAGAGCGGGTCGAGCAGGCGCGCCAAGAGTTGTTAGCTCAATAATCGTTTGGGAGGATGTTTGAGGTGTTGGTAATCTGGAGAGTCTGGGCGCCACGGAGTTCTTTTGCCCATCGCCAACAGGCTGTCGACAGCCCTTGGGTGGGATAGAAGCAGATGGCGGTGACGGTTGCCCATTACGTCCACATTTCCAGACCCTCTACTAGTACTACTAGGTATTTCTTATACTAGAAGTTGGTTCTTTTCTTAGCCTGTTCGAGGAGTGGCATGAAGCTCACGATCACGCGTGAACAGCTCCAGGAAGGTTTGGTTGCTGTAGCCGCCAGTGTGCCTGCGAAGACGACGCTGCCCGTGTTGTCCAATGTCTTGCTCGAAGCTGGGTCGAACGGATTGCATCTTTCCGGAACCGACCTGGACATCGCGGTGTCGACTAGTGTCGCGGCGTCGGTCGAAGACGAGGGAGCCATCACCCTTCCTGCCCGGAAACTGGTCGAGATCGTTCGAGAGCTTCCGAGTGCGTCCATCCGGCTGGCGACCGCCGGTGAGCAGCGAGTCACGATCGAGTGCGGCCGCTCGAGGTTCAAGCTCCTCGGCCTGCCCCGGGAGGAGTTCCCAGCCTTTCCCGCGGTCGATTTCTCACGTGGCTGGAGAGCCTCCGCGAAGGATCTGCATAAGCTGATCACCCACGTCGCTTTTGCAGCGAGCACCGAAGAAAGTCGGCCCATCCTTAACGGAGTCCTGTGGGAACTCCGTGCCGAGCGCATGCGGATGGTGGCGACCAACGGCCACCGACTTGCCCGGATGGATATTCCGGTGGCCGGTGGGGGTGGCGAGGAGGCGGATCTCATCGTCCCGCCCAAGGCCCTCGAGCAAATCCGCCGGCTCTTCAAGCCCGACGACGAGGTCGAGATTGCCAAAACCGAGAACCACCTCGGGTTCCGGTCGAGTAGCACCCAGGTCTTTACGCGCCTCATCGAGGGACCGTACCCCAACTACGAACAGGTCATCCCGCGCGAAAACGACAAGATCGCGACGGTCGACAAGGCCGCTCTGACCGCCGCGCTCCGACGCATGAGCATCGTGGCGAGCGACCAGACGCATCGAGTCCGCCTCGCCTTTGCAAACGGCAGCTGCAAGCTGTCGGTCCAAACCCCCGACCTGGGCGAGGCTCAAGAGGAAATCACCATCACCTACGATGGCAGCCCCCTCGAAATCGGGTTCAACGCGTCCTATTTCCTGGAGATTTTGAAGTACATCCCCACCGACGAGGTCCGGATGACCTACAAGGCTCCCGAGAGGGCTGCGACCTGCGAGCCGGTGGGGTGGGATGACCCGGCCTCCTTTCTTGCGCTGGTGATGCCGCTGCGGCTCGTGGACTGATGGTGTAGGGAGCCGGGCCCAGCCCAAAGAAGAGCGTGCCGGTCAACCCCATCTTGCGACCGGGAACCTCCTCTACGCTGATAGTGGTAGGTGCTACTAATGGCCGGAAGGCCTTAGGCTAGACGGATCGCCTCAGTCCGTCTCTGGCTCGGGGAGCCGGAGGATGCGGTAGTGACTGAGTTGCCGCACGGCCACTTTCTGGCCCACGGCTGGGACCGAGAACAACAAGTCGAAGGTCTCCTTGCCCTCGCTCCTGAGGAAGCGGCCCCACAGGTCGACGTAGGTAGTAGTCGAGTCTAGCCCCCTGCCCGTCTCTTCGATAACCTCGCCCGTCCGGGTACTGCTTCCTTGCCGCTCGAGATGGGACTCGGTCTCGATGCGGAGGGTCGGCGGCTCGTCCGTACTGAGCGCGGATGCTCGGGAGTGGCTCTCAACCCGGTCCGATTGGGTGACCGAAAGCCCAGCGACGCTGATCTGTGCGGAATCGGTCCATTCCATGTCCGGCCGCACCCCGCCGAGGGGCTGGGCCGGGAAGAAGCGCCGGGCCAATTCGGCGCTCAACCGCTCGCCGAAGGCTGAGGGAGGACCTACCACAAGGCCCCCCAACCCGCCGGTCGGTCCCATCTCTCCCGACCATTGGACCTGACGGAGGCTGTCTAACGCCGGCTGGTAGGTAGTGCCGGGCTCCTGTCTGATGGAATCAAGGCGGAGCTCCACCCGATAGGTGCTGTCTAGGGGCTCGAGGGCGACGGTGAGAAAGACGGTTCGGCCGTGGACCTCCGTTTGGGACCCGGTCGGCAGCCGGTACTCGATGCTGTCGAGGCGATGGTAGCTGTATGAGCCCCCAGACGCTGGGTGGTAGCGGAAGTCGCGCTCGGCGGTGTCGGCCTGCTCCAGCTGGACTCCGGGGCGCGCAGGGACCGGTCGACGGACGATGTCTCTCGATCCTGTCGTGCAGGCAGCCGAGAGGAGCGCCAATGCCGCGACCGGCATGAGGCGTGAGGAGGGATACATGGAGGGGATGGCCACGATCTTCAGTCCTTTCGATCACCGAGCGGCGGCGCGCGGCGGGTCTTCCCAAAAATGGCCACGAGTTCCGTGTCGTCGCTATGGACCCGCAGGAGCTGCCATCCCTTACGGGCCATATCGGCACGCCAGGTAGGTAACTTCTCCCACTCACCAGGCTTGGCCCGGAGCACGCGGAGTTCCGCCTGGGTTTCCCAGTCCTTGGGGTATGGCGGCTGGTTCTTGCCGGAGTGATGCGGTTCGGCCATCGTCCTCTCGGGCGTTCACAACGTTGTTGCGGGGAAGAAACCTAGGGGCGGGGTCACTAGCCTGACAAGCCGGTCCGACGGGTGCGTTCAATATGCGTTCGCCCCGGAATGGTGCTCCGGGGCGAACGCGAGAGGTCGTGCCGTAAGCCGAGTTCTGTTCGTCCGCAAGCGGACGGATGGTCATCTATCTGGGATGGCCGTCACCGGCCACCTCGAGCGACCTACCCGCGGCTACCCAGGAGACCTGGACGGTGTGGGTCACACCTTGCCGCTTACTTGGTCTTGCTCCGGCTGGGGGTTACCGTGCCACCGCTGTTACCAGCGGCGCGGTGGGCTCTTACCCCACCTTTTCACCCTTACCCCCTGAGGGGCGGTATCTTTTCTGTGGCCCTTACCGTCGCCTCTCGGCGCCCAGGCGTTACCTGGCAGCCTACCCGATGGAGCTCGGACTTTCCTCGGCGCCCGCCTCGTGAGAGGACCAACGCCGCGACCATCACGCACGACCCTCGCTGGTATGTGGAATCTAGCCCCCCGCCCGGTTCCGAGCCATGCGGTCTGGACACGCGCCGTGAGGCCTACGGCTGGGGATCCGGCTCCGTCTCGGTGGTGCCGAAGATGCGCTCGTATTCGAGTGGGTGTTCCTCTCGCAGCCGCTCGAGGCTGATCTTCCCGGTAAAGATGGACTTGTCGAGCGGGAAGACCTCCGGCCGAAGAATCACACCATACGAATGCCACAAGACCACGACCAACACGGCGAAGGTGGCCTCCAGGCCATGCATCACCCGCGCGATGGCGAGCACGATGCCGGGCAAGAGCTGAGACGCACCATCGGGGAAAAGCAGCACGAACCCGGTGACGGTCATGAGCGTGCCGCCGAGGAAGAGCCCCCAATACTCGAACTTCTCGCGAAAATCGAACTTCCCGACCTTTGGGAGGGGCGCGTTTCGGAGATAATGTCGGAGGGTCTGCACCGCGTCCACGAAGTCCTTCTTCTCGGGGAACATGGCCGGCACATGCCCCTTGCGAAACGCCCCCACCACGGACCGCCCTACATGCAGCACCAGCAGTGTGACGAACAACACGCCGGCCGCGCGGTGAATCAGCCGGGTGGTTCCGATGCCTCCCCAGAGTTGGATGAACCAGTTTCCGAAGGACGACCCCGGGTAACTCTGCGGTAGCCCCGTGAGCACGAGGAGGGTGAAGGTCACCATCGACAACAGGTGCTCCAGCCGTTCGACGAGGCTGAACCTGGTCACCATGACCTTTGACGAGGCCTGGTGCATTTCGCGGCGAAGGAGCTTTACGAAGCCATGGCGGATATCGAAGATGACGTGCAGCAAGAGCCCGGTCAGAACCAGCGGAATGAACACGTAGTACATGACGCGCACGGCCCAGACCGCGACGTTATGTCGCGGTCCTACGGGCTCGTGGCCAAGCCACGCGCCTACGATGCGCTCATCGGCGCCCTTGTGGCAGTCGAGACAAATGGGCGCGAGCTGTCCGCGGTCCAGCCAGCCGACCTTGTGGGCGCCGTGGCAGTCGGAGCAGACCAGCACGTCGGGCTGGTTCTTGCCGGACGGATGCCGCCATTGGAACTGGAGCGTGGTGCCGTGAAAGTCGCGCGCATAGGTCTCGGCGGCGAGCCTCGGGAGGTCGTAGCGGCGGATCAGCAAGTCGCTCGTGTGACAGTCGACACACAGCGCCGTGACCGCGAGCCGGGCCTCGCCCGTGCCCTCAGCGGACGCGGGGTGCGGCGGATGGCAGGTCATACAGGTCGGCAGGTCGCTGTTCGGCGAGTCGAGGGCGATGGATGCCGCGTGCCCTCCTGCCTCGAAATCGGCAAGCTCCTGGGCGTGGCAGGATCCACACCGCCCGGCAAGCAGCCCGGGTGCCTGAGCCGGCGGCGGGTCGGTGTGGGCCGAATGACAATCCGTGCAGAGGGGCGCCCCCTCCGCGACGTCGCGATGGGAGAGGTGAACGTCCTCATGGCAGTCCGCGCAGATGGCTGAGCGCTTCCGGGCGGCGATGGCCGAGTCCTGCGGAAAATCCCGGTGCCGGTCCTCGTGGTGACAAGAGAGACACGGAATTGTCGGGCCGTGTCCCGAAAGGCGGAGTTGATCCACCTCATGGCAGTCGGCGCAGTACCGGTCCTCGGCCCGGGTATCCTGTCCGACGGCGTCGGGCGTGATGCACACCGCAAGAGCGAACAGGGCAAGGGCGACCACTCGCGTCGCCCCTGCCCATCCGGCCTTCACGCTGATCGGATGCTCTGGGTGGGCGAGGTTGCGCTCAACGCGTTGGGCCATCACCCACCCCTATCGGCTCCCCCGTCACGGTCTCGCCGGCCAGAGAACGCCCTTGACCTGCCGGGTCACCACCCACGCCAACGCCCCGAGCCCGAGAACCGGCAGGAACACGACGAATGCGAGGCCCAGGATCGGTGCCGCGACCAGAAGCCCGATGGTCTGGGCCGGGGTCCGTTCCTGTGAGGCTGCGTCGGTCCGCGCCGTGGGCCGGACGGCCGGAAGCGTCCGCGTGCGACGCTTGACGTCCAGGACCGGGAGGACCGGATGGAGTCGGCCGGGGTCCAGCGCGACGTCGATCGCATGCGCCAACACGTCGGGCGAAACGGGCTTCTCGAGGTAGTCGCTTGCCCCGAGCTCCCGGGCCCGCCGCTCCACCTGCGCGTCGCCATAGCCCGTGAACAGGATGAAACGAGTCGTGGGCTGGCGATCGTGCAGCCACTTCAAGAGTTCCAGCCCGTCGGTCCCCGGCATCCGAAGGTCGGAGACCACGACGTCGACTGGCTGACGAGAGAGTTCCGCGATGGCGCTAGCCCCGTCGGGAGCGGTCGTCACCGTGAGACCGCGGTCCTGAAGGAATCGCTGCCAACTCACGCGGACGCCTTCCTCATCATCAACGAACATTACTCGATTCTTGCGCGTCATGGTTTACCACCTTCCGTTAGGCGGCGGCTCCGGGTCACGAGACCATCAAACACCGGCTCCGCCGTTCGTGCATCCGACCCACAACGGAGGCCAGGGTGTCGAGGTCCTGTCCCTTCGGCTCCGTCCACATTAGATCCACTCCGCAGGCAGTCAAGTATTCGGCGACCAGGAGCGAAAGTGGCACTTCCGTGATCGCGACCATCTGCATGGCAGGGAATTCGAGAGCCATTCGGCCGATCACCCCGAGCAAGCTGCCCTTCGGTGGTTTCCGGAGGTGGAAGATGAGGACCGGGATCGACCCCAAGGGTTGTTCGCGAACCAAGTCTTCCAACCGGTGGTAACACCTGACCGGGCAACTGCGCCGGGCGAGTCCAGTGGCGATCGAGGCCCCGGCCTCGGAATCGGAGAGCATCACCGCTTGGGCTTTCATCGTATCGCCTCGGCATCCTCCAGTACTCCCTGACATTCGAGCCCTCCGATTCGTCCCTGCGCCAACCCTTAACTCAAGCTCTATGCCAGCCTGGGCTGAACCGACTAAAGCTTTTGATAACAGCAAGATAGGGATCGTGAGCCAAGGTCGCAGAGCGCCGGATCGGGCGCGAGTGTCGTCGGTTGGTATACAAACCGACGTGGTGGTGTGACGGAACGTCCGCGCGGCGTGGCGGCACAACCTCAAGCCGGCCAGGGATTTATGGGAAAACGGCGGTCAAGGATGCCTGCCAGACCAGGTGTATACCGATCTGATACGGGTCGGATCAGGCCGAAGAGAGGGGTGCGTGCCCGTTGTCGTCCTCGTCGTCCGAGCCGGCCCGGGCACGCATCGGCGGGGTGATGCCGTGCTTTCGCATCAGTGCGTGGAGGTTCGGCCGCTGCATGCCGACGGTGCGGGCCGCCTGCGACACGTTCCACTGGGCGGCCTTCAGGGCCTTGAGGACGAACAGCTTTTCGAGCCGCTCGACGGCTTCGGCCCGGAGCTCCCGCTTCTTGGCGGCGAGACCCTTGGCGTCGGTGGGAACCTCGTCCCATTCGGCGGTTGGGTGTTCCCCGACCACGGTGGGCAGGTCCTCGAGATCGATCAGGCGGGAGTCGGCCAAGAGGAACGCGCGTTCCAGCACGTTCTCGAGTTCCCGTACGTTGCCGGGCCAGTCATGGAGTTCGAGCGCCGACATCGCCCGCGGTGTGATTCCGTCGATCTCCTTCTCGAACTCTTCGGCGAACTGTTTGATGAAGTGGTGGGTGAGTAGTGGATCTCTTCCGTTCGCTCGCGAAGCGGAGGAAGAGGAATGGTGAAGACACTCAGGCGATAGAACAGATCTTCCCGGAAGGAGCCTTCGTCCGCCATCTCCTTGAGATCGCGATTGGTCGCCGCGATCAACCGGACGTCGACGGTGACGGTTTTGTCGGACCCAACCGGGCGAATTTCCCGTTCCTGGATCAACCGAAGGAGGCTGCCTTGGATTTGCGCCGAAATGGTGCTGATCTCGTCCAAGAAGAGGGTCCCGCCCCGCGCCGCCTCGACGAGGCCCTTGCGATCTTTCACGGCCCCGGTAAAGGCGCCGCGCACGTGGCCGAAGAGCTCAGATTCGAGCAAGGACTCGGCGAGCGCCGCACAATCCGCGACCACGAAGGGGGCATCGCGGCGGGGGCTGTTGTAATGGATCGCGCGGGCGATCAATTCCTTCCCGGTCCCGGTTTCGCCGGAGACGAGGACCGTGCTGTTGGTCGGTGCAACCTTGGCGACGAGCTGCATGACCTTTCGCATGGCGGGTGACGAACAAATGACGTTGCCGATGCGGTATCGCGACTCGAGTTCGGACCGCAGCCGCCGGGTCAAGCCCAACAAGTGTTTCCGCTCCAGCGCCCGTGCCACCGACACGACCAACTGGTCCGGGCTCACCGGTTTTTGGAGGTAGTCGGTGGCGCCGAGCTTGACGGCCTCGACCGCGGTCTCGATCGTGGCGTAGCCGGTCACCATGATCACCTCGGTTTCCGGGGACATGGACCGTGCCTGACGCAGGAAGTCGATACCGTCCATTTCGGGCATCTTGATGTCGAGCAGCAGAAGATCGAATACCTCCTTTTGCAGGAGATCGAGTCCTGCACGCGGCGACGTGGCCGTGGCGACGCTGTAGCCCTCCTCGGTCAGCACGCGGCGGATGCTCTCGCAGACGACCTCCTCGTCGTCCACGGTGAGCACGCGCGGGGGCTCGGTCCAGATGTGGTCTTCGGTCATGACGCCGCGATGCTTGCAGGTTGTACCGCCACGGGCAAGAGGACGGTAAACTCCGCCCCGGTCTTCCCGTCGCTGGTTGCGAGAATAGTACCACGGTGCCGGACGATGATTGCCTGGGAGACGGAGAGTCCGAGGCCGGACCCTTGCCCTACCGGCTTCGTGGTGAAGAAGGGATCGAAAAGCTTCTTGAGGTCTTCTGGCGCGATTCCCGTGCCGGTGTCGCGCACCCGCACCCGAACCAACTCGTGTCCCGGGGCTGGGGGAAACTTGACCGTCGCATACGCGCTCCGGTTGACCACGTCCGCGGCAATGGTAATGCGTCCACCCTCGGGCATGGCTTGCACGGCGTTGAGGAGCAGATTCACCAAGACCTGGGTCAGTTGGACGGTGTTCGCCTCGACGTACGGGAGGTCGGCTTGGACGGAGAGGCCGGTCTCGATGCCACGACCTCGGATCTCGACCTTGAGAATTTCCAGCGCTCGGTCGATCAGCTTGGGAAGTGCACACAGCTCGATGACCGGTTCCTGCGATTGGTCCCGCGAGAAATCGAGCAGGGTCCGCACGATGGCCGCGCAGCGGTTTGCCTCGTGCAGGATCATCCGGATGTCGGCGTATTCCTGGGAATCGGGTGGCAGCCGCTTCTGGACCATGTGAGCGAAGGTCACGATCGCCATCAACGGGCTGTTGAGTTCGTGCGCGATTCCAGCGGCGACGAGACCGACCGAGGACAATTTCTCAGCCTGCACGACCTGAAACTGGGCCGTCCGCAACTCCTCCGCCTTTTGAGCCACCTTCGTCTCGAGCTCGTGCTGGGAGACGTTCAGGCTCTCGATCATTTCATTGAACGAGCGGGCAAGGAAGCCGATCTCGTCGGCCGCGCCGCGGGGGACTTGCAGCTTGTAGTCGCCTCCGGCGACCCGATGTGTGGCCGCGATGAGCCGCTTGACCGGCTGGCGAACATTGTGCCGAACCAGGAGGAACAGCGCGGTCGTGATGACAACAACGGCACCGAGCGAGACCAAGATGGCCTGTCGCGTCGAGGCATAGATCCGGGCCTGGGTGGGCTCGAGCGACATGGCGACGTCGAGCACGCCGAGGACGCTCTGGGACGTGGGCAACGCATGACAACCCGCCGGGTGGCACCCCTCCTCGTTCCGGATCACGGCAATGGTCGCCAGCATCTTTTCGCCCTCAGGTTCCGCATAAATGCGAGAGCGGTCTTTCAAATCGAGATTTCGGTAGGGTTCGGACTCCGTGTGGCACCTGATACAGGCCTCGGCCTGTTTGTCGACCACGCGGCCCACCTCCTCCGGCCGGGAGGAGTACGAGATCCGGCCCTCCTTGTTGAACAACCGCACCCACCCGATGCCGGGGTTCTTGCCCACCGATTCGATGACTTCCGTCACCCCCTCGCGCTGGTTCCCAAGCATGTCGTGATTGATGCTGAGACGGATCGTTTCCGCGATGCTCTCGGAGCTGTGGATGACCTCGGCGAGGACTTGCTTGCGCTGCGACTGGATGAGGATGAAGGACAGTGTCGCCACGCCGCCGAGCGTGAGAACACCGGCGAGCACCGCAATCCGGGAGCTGAGGGTCCGGGGTAGCACGCGGATGTAATCCGAGAGTGAGTGGGCAGCGCGCCGCAGGCCCAAGGGCTACGGCCTCGACTTCGTGCGGGGAAACCTATCCCGGAGCGAGCCGTTTTGGGAACCGAAGCTCCGGCCTCAGCCGGGGCGTCCCATCGCGGCGATCTGGGCCTCGATCTCGTCGACCAGCGGTTGGAGCGAGGGGTCCGGGGTTTTCCATTGGGCCAACGCCAGGCGGTATTGCTCCTCGGCTTCTGCCGTCCGGCCGAGCTCCTGGTAGGCCAGGCCGCGCATGACCCGAACCCGACCGATCATCCCCCACCGCGGATCGAACCGGTCGGTGTTGAACTGGGACGGCTCGAAGTTCCGTAGCAAGTCCAGCGTCGTCCCATACTCCCCCAACATGTAGCGCGCCTGCGCCGCCAGCGGCACTCGATAGTGCTCGGCGAGGTACATCTTCTCTTCTTTCGCCGTCGCCAGCGTCTCGCTGCCCCGCACCGGCTCGTTGAGCACCTCGCGGGCCCGGACGGTGTCCTTGCGGCTCAGGGCCAAGAGGGCGCGGACCTCCCGCGCCAGAGCGTGCTCGGTCAGCGCCTGGAATTCGACGAGCGCGGAGGAATCGGCGAACGTAGTGAGGAAGACGCCGAGAGCGGCGGAAGCACCCGACATTGCCACCGCATGACGTACTTCCCCCGGGGCCAGGCGGGCCGTTTCCGCGACGGCGTCCCACACCCGCCGCTGCATCGCAACCGGGGCCTCGGTCGCCGCGTACAGATTGCCCAGCATATTTCGATTCCACCACTCGTCAAAGAACTCGGCGTTTGGCCCGCCCTCTTCGAAATCCAGGGCGCGGCGAACATCGTCCGCCAACTGAATCGCCTTCGCCGCAGTCGAGATGTCGCCCAGGTACGCGAAGACGTTTGAGCTGGCGGCCACCAGGTTCACCAGGTCGAAGTGCCGGTCCAGCACGCGGAAGTCGTCCGGGGCAATCGAGTCGAGCGCAGCACGCAACACCTCGGCGGCGCGGTCCGTATTTCCCGCCGCGAGATGCACTCGGGCTTCTCGGAAGGGAAGGTCTGGTCGCGCCCGCCCGGACTCGAGAGACTGGGCGATTTCGGTCAACGCCAGCGGGTACTCCCCGCTCAAGATGTAGGCATCGATCAAGGCGTTGTGGGCCCGATCGACGTCGGGCTGGCTTGCGACCCACGTGCGAGCCCGTTGAACGGCGTTGCCCCGGGCCCGCGCGATGGCCCGTGCGAGTTGGGTCGAGTCGAGCACCCTGCCTTGCGCGGCGTTGTGAGTCGGCGCCAAGGAGTCGCCCGGCATCAACGCGATCAGGCTGTTGGGACGGGCAGCATTGGCGAGCAACCACATAATGTGGTCGAACGCCAGTGCGTACCCCGGATCGAGCTCCAGCGACCGGGAAAAGGCCCTGAGAGACTTGGTCCAACCCGCCGGCCGGTCTTCGCCGGGTTGGTGGAACCAGGAATCGCCAAGTCCGTACCACGCATCGGCGTCCGCGGGATTCTGGGCCAGAAGTTCCTCATACAGTCGCCGGGCGCTTGCGTTGTCACCCTCGATGAACGCCCGGTAGGCTTGGATGACCTTGCGCTCGTGTGCCGGCAGATCGCTCGAATATCGGGTCGCGTGGACCATGGCCCGATTCGAAATCGAGTCATTGGTTCCGAGGCTCCAGCCACGGGCGAGCGCCAGCTTGTAATACGCCAGGCCAAAGGTGCTGTCGATCGTGACTGCCTGCGCCAGGTCGGCGATGGCTTCCGAGAGCTCCCACTTGTTGAGGTGGTGCACGCCATTCAAGTAGGCCCGGTACGCTGCCACGGATTCCGTCGTGGCCTTGGCCAAGTCGGCTTGGACGTCGGTCGGGGCGCCGCTCAGGTTCAAGAGCCGTGTCGCGAGTTGATCGAACGTGGAGCGAACGTCGTCGCCGATCGGCGCGGTCGACTGCACCTGGTCTACTCGTGCGCCGGTGGCGACGTCGTAGACCCTGGCCGTGAGGCGTAGCGAGTCTTCGGCCTGCTCGAACTCCCCGGTGACAACGGTCCAGACACCGGCGTCCCGCGCCAATCGGCGTGCCTCTTTCAGGCCGATGATCTGACCGGGCACGATCTCCTTGACGGCAAGGAGATCGTGAACCCGCTCCTGGTCCACCACGGACAAGTCATCCCACTGGGAGAGATTGAGCGCCAACATGCTCACGCTGCCGGAGTTGAGCCAGGCCAGATCCGGGTCGTCCCGAAGATTGTTGAACGGGAGCACCAAGATCGAGTGCCGTGGGTCGATACCCGCTGGCGGCCGCGGCTCACCCCTGCCAAGCAGCGCAACGGCCGTCGATACGGCAATCAGCGCCAGCGCCGCAACGGCGACTGCCCAGCGGCGGCCACGAGTGCGGGGCACCTTGGCCGCACCGAGAATGGCCTGACGCACCTCCTCGCCGGTCTGCCACCGGTCGTCCGGCTGTTTCTCCAGGAGTCGCATGATGATGCCGGCCAGCCTGGGCGGACAGTCGGGGCGGTGCCGCGAGACGGATTCCGGCTTGACGGACAAGTGGCGAGAGACCACCAAGCGATTGGGCCCCACGAACGGCGGGCTCCCGGTGATCATTTCGTAGCCGAGGATTCCCAAACCATACAAGTCGCTGCGGGAGTCGATGTCCTCTCCGGCGGCCTGCTCAGGGCTCATGTAGGTCGGCGTTCCGAGCACCATTCCTTCGCCGGTGATCTCGGTTGCTCCGTCTCCGGCGATGAACCGTGCGATTCCAAAGTCCACCAGGAGTGCGCGGCCGCTCTCCTCCTCGATCAACACATTTTCGGGCTTGATGTCCCGATGCACCAAGCCGGCCTTCGCGGCAGCATCCAGGGCCGCCGCCAGGTCCAGGAGAATCCGTTCGGCCACGGCCGTCGGAAGCTGCTTGTCCCGGCCCAAGCGTTCCCGGAGGCTCTCCCCCTTCACGTAATCCATGACGTAATACACGAGGCCGTCGATTTGGCCGGCGGAATGCACGGACACGATGTTCGGGTGTCTGAGCCGCGCGATCATGCGAGCTTCCGCCAGGAAGCGCTGTGTCAATGTCGGATGGTTCGCGAGCTTCGGCTGAACCACCTTGATCGCCACCCGACGATCGAGCGTGGGGTCAGAGGCCAAGAACACCACCCCCATCCCACCCCGGCCGAGTTCTTCCTCGAGCACGTACTGGCCGCCGAGGACGGCCTGGATCTGCTCACGGAGAGCCGATGGAGAGGGCCTCACGTCAAGCTCCGGGATTGCGGGTCATAGGAAACCAAACGTCGGACGCCGCCGGGGAGTTTCGACTCGAAACGGACTCCTCGGCGTTCGCCCGGCCACCGGCTTTCCAACCGTGCCACCAGTTGGACGCCTCAGATAGCCCGGTGGTTGCATTTCGATCCGCTCCCCGATGGGTGTCCCCGGCGCACGGTTGCTTCCTGCTTGAGGTTCCGGACCTACCCTTCTGACGCATCATGTTCGGGAGAGCTCACATGACCATGCGCACCAGGGGGCGAGAGTCCCCGCTTCTGGTTGCGACCGTGCTCCGGCCGGGGGAGCGCACGAGGGTGGAGGCAGCGGGGAATGGCTGCTTCGATGTCCTGCACCGCGATTCCGTGTTCGACGCCATCCGGGTGGTCCGGGAACGCTCGGTCGACGCCGTGCTCCTCTCGGTCCACCGCTGCGACGAGCCGCACGTGAAGGTAGTGGGCAACCTGGTCCGCGACTTTCCTGGTATTCCCACGGTCGCGCTGGTCTCCGAGCACGGGTCAGACTCGAGCCAGAGGCTGCTTCACCTTGGAGCTACCGGCGTCCGCCGGGTCGTCGATGTCAGCGCTCCGGGCGGCTGGCGGCAACTGCGACACCTCGTCGGGCATCCCACCAGCCGGGCCGTGGCCCAAATCCAAGGCCCCGTTCTCTCGGCTCTCGGGCACGCAACGGATGACGCGCGGCACTTCTTCGAGGTGCTCATTCAGGTGGCTCCGGAGACGAGTACCGTGCGCAAGCTGTGTCGACGCCTGCACATCAGACCCAGCACCCTCATGTCCCGCTTCGCGCGGGCCGGCTTGCCCTCTCCCAAGGGGTTCCTCGCCTCGGTCCGGCTGCTCCACGCCGCCCACCTGTTTGACTCCCCTGGGTTGTCAGTCGCCGACGTGGTCTATCGGCTGGACTACTCGTCGCCCCAGAGCTTCGGCCGCCACGTCAGGGCATCGCTCGGCATTACGGCCACGGAGTTCCGACGGCGATTTCCGTTCCGAACGGCCATTGAACGATTCGTCTCTCTGATGATCACGCCGTATGCGCCAGCGTGGCGGGTGTTTCATCCCCTGAGCCCGGCCGGCACCTCGGGCCACTGGACCAAGGCGAGTGAGGCGTTAAGTAGGTAGGTGGGTAGGTGGGTAGTACCTGCTACTACGTTTGTGGCCCTAGCCTTATTCGCGGGGCTGAGTGGCTGAAGCTTACGAAAATGGTGGTGTTGTAATACGGGTGCCGGGACTGCTGGGCTAGGTTGTTGTGCCGTTCTAGTCTGGCTCTAGGCCGAGATCTTGTATAGTAGCGATTGCTACTACTTCGTACCCACCGGCCTCGATGGCTTGCCTGCCTCCGGCCAACCGATCGACTAGCCCCAGCACTCCCAGCACCTCCGCTCCGGCTTCCTCTACCGCGGCGATGGCCCGCCGGGCCGAGGCGCCGCTCGTGATCACGTCTTCCACCACCACCACGCGATCGCGCGGGCTCAAGTTTCCTTCGACTCGGCGCCGCGTGCCGTGGGCTTTTGGGTCCTTGCGCACAGTGAACGCGTCGACCAACGGCGGTGTGGAGCAGCTTGCGGCGGCAATGGCGTAGGCCACCGGATCGGCTCCGAGGGTCAGGCCACCAACCGCGTTAGGTGCCCATCCGGCGTTCCGAATAGCTGCCAGACCGAGCTGCCCGATCAGCGCCAGGCCCTCGGCGGACATGGTGGTGCGACGGGCATCGATGTAGTAGCCGGAGTGTTGGCCGCCGGCGAGGTGGAACTCGCCGTGTTGGACCGATCGTCGAATGAGGAGCTCGACCAGGCGCGACCGGTCGCTCACTGCCCGCCTTTGCGAAAGAGAGCCGACAGGAACCCGTCCTTCTTGGGCTGATCGCTCTCGGCGGCAGTGCAAAAAGCCTTGGCGAACTCGTCTACCGTTTTGCACCGCTGGGATAATTCGCGCTCGAGGCCGGCCATGACCGCGTTCTCGACTTCCTTCGAAAACTTGCGGCCCTTGACCGCCTGGTTCAGCGGGGTAGGCGGTTGCGACAGGAGTTGCTGAAAGAGCTCTCGAGGTGTGCGGCCGCTAAAGGGCAGGGTGCCGGTCAGGAGCGAATACGCAATGGTGGCGAGGCTGTAGACGTCGGCCTGCTCATGCACCAGTTCGCCGCTGAGGGCCTCGGGTGCCACGTACTGGAGGGTCCCGACGAAGAATCCTGCACGCGTCAGCCGGTCTTCTGGGCTGAGCTCGGCGTCGCGGGCAATCCCGAAATCCAGCAGTTTGGCCGTCCGCGTTGCCGGGTCGTACATGATGTTGGCCGGCTTCAGATCGCGGTGAATGATGCCCGCGCTATGGGCGGTGGAAAGGGCAGCGGCAAGTTGACTGACGATCGTGGCCGTGAGGTCCAGGCTGAGGGGCCCCGACCGGGTCAGGAACGTCGCCAGGGGCTCCCCGGCGGCCCACTCGAGCGCCAGGTAATGCAGCCCGTCGGCGTCGCCGTAGTCGAACGTTCGGACGACGTTGGGATGAACGACGCGCACGCCGTAGTCGGCTTCCCGCAGGAACCGTTTGATGGCCACCGGATCCTGGCGCAGGCGCGGGCGCAGCACCTTCACGGCTGCCTGCCCCCGCTCGGGGTGCTCCGCGCGGTACACCGTGGCAGTGCCGCCCTCTCCAACCCGTTGGAGCAGGCGGTACCCCGCTATGATCCGACCAACCAGGTTTTCGTCGTTCATAATGCAGGGCCAAGCTACTCCGTTGTGATACCGGCAGCAACCCGCGCCAGGTGCCCCGATGGGCGTAAGGCTCGGCTTGACGCCTCTCCGCCCGGGCCGCTAAGCTTGGCGAGGAATCTCCGGCCCCCTAGCCGCCACTCGCTTCCGAGGGAACCGTGATCCGTCGAGCAACGTTGTTGGTCCTGGCCGCTTTGGTACCGCTTGGGTGCGGCACGTGGCGTCGGGCGGGGTCTCCCGACACACCCGCGAGCCCCCAGGAACAATTCTCCGGGCTGTTTGACGTTCAGGGAGCCTACCGGCGGATGGGTCGGTTTGCATCCGGTCCGCCCATTCAATTCATCGGCACGATGGCCACCGCGGCCGGCCCTGGAGATTCGGCAGTGGCTGTGCTCGGATTGTCGTTGGAGAATCGATCCCTGGTGTTTCAGCGAGACGGGGATGGCTTTGTCGCGCGGTACCGTGCCGAGGTCACCCTCGAACGCCCTGGCGACCCTCCGATCGAGGTCCGCAGAGAAGAGACCGTGCGGGTCGCGACATTCAAGGAAACGCTTCGGGCGGACGAAAGCATCATCTTTCAGCAGAGCTTCCACCTGGTCCCGGGGGACTATCATATCGTGATCTCCATTCGCGATCTGGCGGCCCCATCACGGAGCGCGACGGAAGGCGACTTCACCGTGCGCACCTTTGCGCCCGGCACCACGTCGGAGCCGATAATCGTGTACCAGGTTACCGGACGGGCTTCGCGAAGCGACCCGCTCGCAGTGCTGCTCAACGCGCGTGGGTCTGTTGCCTACGGCGGCGACACCCTGTTGGCTTACGTGGAGGGATACGATTTTACCCAGCCGACCCTGGTCCCGTACGAGGTCCGGGACCGGGAGGACAGCGTCGTCTTCCGGGATTCACTCCGCTTCGCGGGCGGGCAGGCAATCGAAGGCCAGGTGATCCGTCTGGCGCCCGACAGCCAGCCGCTCGGAGAACTGACGATACAGGTCGGCACGTCGCCCAACGAGCGTTCGGCGATGGCCCTCGTGTCATTCTCGGAGGCCTGGATCGTGACCAACTTCGAGGACATGATCGACCTCCTGCGGTACTTCGGCCAAGATCAGAAGCTCAGTGCCCTCAAGAACGCCCCGGAGGCGGAGCGACCGGGGCTGTGGCAGGAGTTTTATCGCGACACCGATCCCAACAAGATCACGCCGGAGAACGAGGCGTTGGACGCGTACCTCCAGCGTGTTGCAATGGCCAATCTTCGCTTCCGGGGAGAGGATCGTCCGGGGTGGCGTACCGACCGGGGCGAAGTGTTCATCACGCTTGGCGACCCCGACGACACCTTCGACGCGAGCCCGACCAGCCAGGGTCGCATCATTCGCTGGACCTTCACCAGCCTGCGCCTCACCGTGTACTTCGAAGATGCTAGTGGGTTCGGGCGGTTCCGGCTGACCCCCGCCTCGCGCGCCCAGTACGAGAACGTGCTGAACCGGGTTCGGCGCTCGCAGTAGCACCGGCCCGTTTCTCGGTTCCTCTAGGCGCCCGGCCCGTTGCCGGGCCGCTCACTTCTTCCCGGATCCTGCCGGTCCCGATGCCCCATCACGATCCGCCACAACTCTTTCTAGTAGACGGATACGCCCTGGTGTATCGCGCGTTCTTCGCGATGATCGCCCGCCCGTTGCGCACGTCGAAAGGAGCAAATACGTCGGCGGCCTGGGGGGTCGCCAATTTCCTGCTCCGCTTACGCGAGCGCTATCGTCCCGACTACCTGGCCTGGATCCATGACGCCGGCGACTCTTTTCGGACCGAGCAGTACGCCGAGTACAAATCGACCCGCGAGAAGTTGGACGACGAGCTCCAGGCCGACTTCGACCAAGCAATCGAGCACGTGCAGGCCCTCCTGGCCGCCTTTCGTGTGCCACTTGTCGAGGTCCCGGGGTACGAAGCCGACGACGTCATCGGGACGTTGGCGCTCGAGGCCGCGAACGAAGGGCTTCAGGTCGTCATCGTCTCTGGCGATAAGGACTTCTACCAGCTCATCCGGCCGCGGATAGCGTTGCTCAATCCCGGACGCGGCGGCCCGGCCGCCGTCGACGAGCAGTGGGTCGATGAAGCAAACGCGGCAGAGCGGCTGGGCGTGCCACCGCGCCAAGTGGTCGATTATCTGGCCCTGGTGGGAGACAGCTCGGACAATGTGCCCGGAGTCAAGGGCATTGGTGACAAGGGTGCCCGCGAGCTGCTGGGCAAATACGACGACATCGAGGCTCTCCTGGCACATGCGGGGGACATCACCAAGAAGCGACAGCGGGAGGCTCTCCAGTCACAGGGGGAAAACGCCCGGCTCTCACGCGACCTGGTGACGATACGGCGTGACGTGCCGGTCGACCTGACCCTGGAGCAATTCCAGACCGAAGAACCCGACATCCAGGCCCTGACCAGCGTGTTGGCGGAGCTCGAGTTCTTCGCCCTGGCGCAGAAGCTCGGACTCGAGCGCGATACCCCATCGCTTCAGGGGCCGGAGCAGCCGGCGACGGGCCGGGTCGAGCTGATCACCACGGCGGAAGGCTTGTCCACGGTGGTCGCCAGGCTCCGGAGCGTCCCGCTGGTGGCGCTCGACGTGCAAGGCAGTGCGGCGGCTCTCCGCGACGGGACGGTGGTGGGCATCGGGCTCGCGGCCTCGTCCGAAGAGGCGTGGTACCTGCCGTTCGGTCACGAGCCGGCGGCCGGCGAGTTAGCCGCTCCGGCTGACGTGGTCAACCTGCCGCCCCTCACCGATCCCTCCTGCCAAGCACTCAGCGAGCTCCTTCGCGATCCTGCGGTCCACAAGGCCGGCCATGACATCAAACGCGCTTGGCAGATCCTGCGACACGCCGGCATTGAACTCGCGGGTGTCACCTTCGACCCGATGATCGCCAGCTTCGTCCTCGACCCTGGGCGGCGCTCCCACGCCATCGAGAACCTGAGTCTCGAGCACCTGGCCCACGCACTCCCGAGCTACGAGGATGTCGTGGGCAAAGGCAAGAACGCCCAAGGTTTTCCCGCCATCGCACCGTCGGTGGCGGGCGACTACAGCGGCACCCGCAGCATGACGGTTCTGGCGCTCCAGGCCGTCTTCCAACCGTTCTTGGAGCGCATGGCTGCGGAGCCCCTGTTTGGCGGCATCGAGATGCCGCTGATCGAGGTGCTGGTCGACATGGAGTGGCGGGGCATCGCCATCGACGCGGAGGTGTTTGCGCGGCTCGCGCGAGAATTCCGAGAGGAACTGAGCACTCTCGTTCGACAGATCCATGCCGCGGCGGGGGAGGAATTCAACCTGAACTCGCCCAAGCAACTCGGGGCCGTGCTGTTCGAGAAGCTACAACTGCCCGTGCTCAAGAAGACGAAGACCGGGGTGTCGACAGATGCGGATGTCCTCGCACAGCTTGCCGCGATGGGTCACGAGGTACCCCACCTGATCTTAGAGCACCGGGAACTCCAGAAACTGCTGTCGACGTACGTTGATGTGCTGCCAGGCGCGGTCAACCCCCGGACGGGTCGCATTCACACCACGTTCAACCAAACGGGGGCCGCCACAGGGCGGCTGTCCTCCTCCGACCCCAACCTTCAAAACATTCCCGTGCGGAGCCCGCGGGGCGAAGCAATCCGCCGCGGCTTCGTGCCAGGGCCGGAGTGGGTGTTCGTGGTGGCGGATTATTCGCAGATCGAGCTTCGCCTGATGGCACACATGTCGGAAGACCCGGCGTTCATTGCGGCGTTTTGCCGGGGCGGGGACATCCACCGGGAGACCGCGGCCATCATCTTCGATGTACCCGCCCCAGAAGTGACCAGCGAGATGCGGGCCCGAGCCAAGACCATCAACTTCGCCACGATCTATGGCCAGGGTCCCTTTGCCTTGGCGAAGCAATTGGACATCCTGCAACAGGACGCGAAAGAATTCATTGCGGCCTACTTCGAGCGGTTCGCGGGAGTGCGCGCGTTCTTGGACCGTCAGGTCGATTACGCCCGCGACCAGGGCTACGTCGAAACCCTGTTCGGACGCCGCCGCTACATCCCGGAAATCAAGGACAAGAACTTCAACACCCGGGCCTTCGGTGAGCGCACGGCGCAAAACTCTCCCCTCCAAGGCTCGGCGGCGGACCTCATCAAGCGGGCAATGATCAGCATCCACCAGGGGCTCCGCGGGCAAGGGCTCGAGGCGCAAATGTTGCTTCAAGTCCACGACGAGCTGGTGTTCGAAGCACCGCTGGCCGAGGTGGACGCCGTGCGGGACCTGGTCAAGCGCGAGATGGAATCGGCGGCGGACCTCCTAGTCCCGCTGGTGGCCGACGTCGGGGTGGGCCCCAACTGGCTTGACGCCAAAGCGTAACCGGCCCGGCCCCGCACGAGTGGCCAAATCCTTGCAGGAGAAGCCATCTCCGGAGCGGGTCGCACGAGCGTGGCCCGTTCTCAGATCCTGGCGGGGGCCATGTATCGGGTATTTCTCGCACTCTTGAGCGTATTAGCGGCGCTGGTGGTGTTCGATGCCGTGCGGCCGGGCCACGTCGGCGATCAGGCCCAGTCTCGCGAAGTGCCCGGCCACAGGGCCGTGACCCAGGCCGCCACCGCTGGCTCCGACCGGGATCCCGCTCCGGTTCGCGAAGCGACCCGTCGACGATTGAGAGACGCCGCGCCTCGCACCTACCTCGACTCCCTCCTCTTGGGTACCGATTCGCTCATTCGGCGCTGGGATCTCAGCCAGGGGCGCGCTCTGCGCACGGCGGTGCTCGAGGGCGGGGCACCGGAATACACTCCTCGGCTCGAGAACATGATCCGTGAGGCGGCCGCACGATGGGAACGTGAAGGCCTGGGGTTCTACTTCGGTTTCGGCGCCGACACCGCTGATGCTGACATCGTCATTCGCTGGCAATCGCGCCTGGAGGCGGAAGATCGTGCCGGCCAAACCGACCTGGTGTGGGATCGGCTTGGCCACATTCGCCGGGCCGGAATTACGCTGGCACTCCGGAATACGGCCGGCGAGCTCTTGCCGGATGATGCGCTCCGGGCCGTTGCGGTCCACGAGATCGGCCATGCGATCGGGCTGCCGCACTCCGATGACGCCGAGGACGTGATGTTCCCTCGGGCGCGACGCGACGCGATCTCTCCACGGGATCGGCGGACTGCTTACCTTCTATATCAACTACCTCCGGGCTCCGTCAAAGAAGGCGAGTTTTAGCCGAGCTCTGGAATACCGCACCACTTCCCGAGCCGCCCAGGCAACGTGTCACTGCCGTGGGGGGCCAGAAGCTTTTCGGAATGGTCGATGACCCATCGCGTACTCCTCGCGGGACTAGTCACGTTGGCCCTCGGAGCGGCGGCCGCAGAGGCACAGACTGCTTCTCCCTTCGATCATATCGAGGCCGTGGTGGAGCGCGGCATTATGCGTGGGGTCTACCCCGGCGCGGTGGTCGTGATCGGTCGCGCCGATCGCGTCCTCTACGCCCGCGGTTTCGGGCACCACACATGGAACCCGAACTCATTGACTCCGAGCCCCGACACCTCGCTCTGGGACATTGCCTCTATCAGCAAAGTGGTGGGCACGACGAGCGCCATCATGATCCTGGTCGAGCGCGGTCAAGTTCAGCTGGACGCTCCGGTGTCGCGCTACCTGCCGAGGTTTCGCGGGCCCACCAAGGAAGACGTCACCGTCCGGATGCTGCTGGACCACACCAGTGGGTTGCCGAGCTACGTTCAGTTTTTCAAGCTGACCAAAGAGCGGGATCGTGCGATCGAACTCTTGTACCAGGAGCCGCTTCGGCGGCGGCCAGGCTCTGAGGCGGTCTACAGCGACCTCAATGCCCTCCTCCTCGGGCTGTTGGTCGAAGCCGTGTCAGGTGAAACACTCGACGCATTCGTATCGCGGGAGGTGTTTCACCCGCTTGGCATGACCAGCACGCGCTACCGCCCGACGGGAACGGACCGGAAGCGGGCCGTGCCCACGGGCCAGTGGCGCGGCCATCCCGTTGGGGGCGAGGTCAACGACCAGAACGCGGTCGTGTTTGGAGGCGCCGCGGGTCATGCCGGCGTCTTTTCGACCGGAATCGACTTGGCACGGTTTGCCCAGATGTGGCTCAACGAAGGACGGACACCGGGCGGTCGGTTCCTGCAGGCAGAAACCCTGCGGCAGTTTCTCGCCCGCCGCCAAGAAGCCGGGAGCCGTCTGCTCGGCTGGGATACCCCGGAACACGTGCCGAACCGCCTCTCGGTGTTCGGAAACCTCCTGAGCGAGCAAGCCTATGGCCACACCGGCTGGACCGGCACCAAGATGTGGATCGACCCGGGCCGCGATCTCTTTCTCATCTTTCTGACGAACCGGAGTTTTCACCCCAAGGTGCGCGGTTCGATCTCCGAGCTCCGTGCCGTTCGCTCGCAACTCTCCGATGCGGTCGTACGGGCGGTGCCGGGCGCTTGTGAAGCGGTGGCATATTCCGAATGCTGACCCAGCCGGTACTCCTGTATGACGCCGACTGCGGATTCTGCCGCAAGTGGATCGCCCGCCTGGCACGGTGGGACACGCAGAAACGGATCCGGTGCGTTCCGGCCGCCGAGCGTGCCGGGGTCCCGGGCCTCCCGCCGCTCTCCGATACGGCACTTGCGCGGGCCATGCACCTGGTTACTCCCGACGGCCAGGTGCACGCCGGAGGCCTCGCGTTGCGGGCCATGTTGCCCTACCTGCCGGGAGGCACGTGGCTCAGGCCGGTGTTCTCCATTCCAGGGGTCCAACTCGTGACCAACCGGGTATACACATGGGTGGCGGAGCACCGTCACGGCTTGGGGTCTGACGGCGCGGCATGCGATACGCGTTGACCGCGTTGCGGGCAGGTCGGTAGCTTAGTGGGACGGGGGAACTGCCATGCCAACGATGGAAACCATACGCAAGGCGTTGCGATCGGTTCGTGATCCAGAACTCAACCTGAACGTCGTCGACCTGGGGCTCATCTACGATATCGTACTGGACGAGGAGACCAACGTCCGCGTCGTGATGACGCTGACCTCGCCCGGCTGTCCAGCCGGCGAGGAAATCACTCGCGATGTCCGTGACACCGTGCAGAACCTGGACGGCGTGGGGAAAGTCGACGTCGACATCGTCTGGGAGCCCTACTGGACGCCGGAACGGATCGACCCGCGGGTGCGTGCCTTCCTTGGTATGTGACCAACCCGCTCGACCTGCTCGCGGCTAGGCGTCGCCGGGCTCGAGCTGCCGCAACAATTCCTCGCCAAACACCCGCGTCTGCCATTCGCGCACGCCAGCGACTCGCTTCAGGCCTGCGATCGTCTTGGGGTTGGTCCGAGCAATGGCCTCGAGGGTCCCGTTGGGGCAAATCACCCCCGGGGGGAGCTCGATCTGCCGGGCGAGTCGGTTACGGGCGACCTTGAGGCGGTCGAGTCTCGCCTCGAGCGCCGGGTCGGGAGGGGGCCGCTCGCGCCGCTCGATTCGTGGAATGTCTTGCTCGGGTAGGGTCAGGCCCCGATCGAGCGCCTCGAGTATTTCCAAACCGTTTCGGGCCACGGTGTCGCGGCTAATGCCGCGGAATGCCGCAAGGGCCTCGAGGTCGGCCGGTGGCGCCTTGGCCAACGCCAGTAGCGGTTCGTTGTTGAGAATGCGAAATGGTGCGCGGTCCGCTTTGCGCGCGGTCCGCTCGCGCCACCGGTAGAGCTCCCGCAACACAGCGAGCGGCCGGCCCTTGAGAGCCTTGGCGCCCTTCATCCTCAGGTATGCATCCTTGCCGTCGCCGCCCCCGCCCCCGCCCCCGCTCCAGCGGACGCGCTCGAGCAGTGCACACTCTTCCTCCACCCAATCGAGCCGCCCGAGCTCGCTGAGACGGTTTCGGAAGATGTCGCGCAGCTGGGGCAGGTACTGCGTATCCATGGACGCGTATTTGATCATTTCCTCAGACAGCGGCCGCGCCGACCAGTCCGCGCGCTGGAATTTCTTGTCGAGCTTCACACCGGCGTACTTGGCCAGCAAGGCAGCGAGGCCAACCGAGGGCTCGTTCATGAATTGGGCCGCGATCCTCGTGTCGAAGACATGGGTAACCTGAAAGTGGAGGTCGCGGTGGAGGAGCCGCAGATCGTAGTCCGCGTCATGGAATACGATTTCGATGCCCGGGTCCTTCAGGAGGGCCTCGATGGGTGACAGGTCGCGCACGGCCAGGGGGTCGATGACGGCAGTGAGGTCACGGCTCGAGAGCTGGAGGAGATACACTCGGTCTCGGAAGCGGTGGAAGCTCGCGGCTTCCGTGTCGAAGGCCAGCAGCGGAGTCCCACGAATCGCCTTGACCAAGCGGGCCAGGGCCTTGGTTGAGTCGATGAACTCCACACCTTCGGGGACCCGCCCCCTGGCGGCCGAGGAACGCGGTGAGCTTGGCACGGCCCAAAGGTGCCCGGGGACGAGGGCCAGGCGCAACCACTGCCGTCACCAACACCACACCATCATGACATAATCGTGTCAGTGCGGTCTCGTTTTGACATGCTCAATCACGTAATGCGTTGCTGGGCAATGAAATAAGGGGGCCTCCGGCTATTCCCGGACCGAAACCATCTCGAGTCCGGCGGCGATCTCATCCAGCGCCTTATGCAGGGTCTTGTAGAATTCTTCCCCCGGTTGGGGCGGGGTGCCCGTCGCCGCATCGAGCTGGAGCTTTCGGGCCAGCCGCGCGGCATGACGGATATAGTCGGTGCTGGGGCGCATGTGGGACTCCAGGATTGGAGTGAGCGTGTAGCTTGGCGTCCAACAATCTTACTCAGGGTTCCAAACTCGGGAGGGGCGGCGTGACGGCTCATTCGCAGCGACGGGTCTACCGGCTGGTGGTCGACGGCGTCGACTTGGCCGTCGAGGAAACAGGCCGAGGTCCTCCGGTGCTCTTCATCCACGGCTTCCCGCTCGACCGCACGATCTGGCGCCACCAGCTCGATCACCTCGGCGCCTATCGGTGCATCGCCCCCGATCTCAGAGGCATGGGTGCGTCCGGCTCGCCGGAGGAGGGGTACACCATCGCGCAATACGCTACGGACCTCGTCCGGGTACTGGACCAGCTCGGTGTGAGCCGGGCTGGGGTATGTGGGCTTTCCATGGGAGGGTACATCGCGTTGGAGTTCGCAAGTCGGTTCAGGGATCGGGTCGCCTCGATGGTGTTGATGGATACGCGCGCCGAGGCCGACAGTCCGGCCGCGGCCGAAGCACGCATCGCCATGGCCCAGCGGGCAAGGAACGAAGGTCTAGCGGCGGTGACAGAAGAAATGCTTCCGAAGCTCCTCGCCCCGGAGAGCCTGGCGCGCAACGACTTGGTGGTTGCGTCAGTACGCCAGATGATGCGCGCGACGCCCCTCGCCGGCTTTCTGGGGGCGCTCCAGGCTATGCGTTCCCGGGTCGACTACCGGGGCAGCCTCGCGGCTCTTGGGCCCACCCCAACCATGGTCGTGGTGGGAGCCCAGGACGCCATCACCCCGCCGGCTCTTGCGAGGACCCTGGCGGCCGCAATTCCGGGGGCCAAGCTGGTGGAGGTGCGCGGGGCCGGCCACCTGGTCCCAATGGAGCAACCTGAAACAACAACCCAGTTGCTGAGGGAGTTTTGGAGGAGCGTGAAACCTAGTGAATGGGAGTAGCGTAGGTAGTGACGCGGGAGCGAAGTGTAGTCTGCTTCCGCTCAGTAGGATCCTCTCTTACGGCCCCGGGGCCTCGGCCAAGCGTAGTAAGGCCCCGCGGGCCGCCTCTCTTTCTAGCCGACGCGCGCGCTCGACCAACTGGTTGCGCCCCGCCCCAGACGCGCTCACCCGCCCCGTTCCGGCTGCGGTGGCCCTGGCGGATTGTCGCTCTCGAAGACCACTTTGTTCTTTTCGATGTACGACGTCCACTCTTCGGGAACGTCCTCTTCCGGGAAGATCGCCGTCACCGGGCACTCGGGCTCGCATGCTCCACAATCGATGCATTCATCCGGGTGGATGTACAACATGTCCTCGCCCTCGTAGATACAATCGACGGGACAGACATCCACGCATGCCCGGTCCTTCACACCGATACAGGGCTCCGCGATTACATACGTCATGTGCTGCTCCTCAAAGGATGGCCGTTCTTGGCCCACCGGTTCAGATCGAGTCGAAAGGTATAAGAAGTCCTTTACACCGGCGCAAGGGGCATTATCCCGTGGGAGAACGGTGCTCAATGGTTGGTCCGTCGCCGGTTAGATTCGGATCTATGCGCCGCTTCCGGTCGGTCGCGTTGGTCCTCGCATTGCTGAGCGTGGGACAAGGGTATCGCCAGCTCGCGGCCCAAACATGCGCCACGGGTCCGGTGGCCCTGGTGCTGTCGGGCGGTGGTGCCAAGGGTCTGGCCCACATCGGTGTCATTCGCGCGCTCGACAGCGCCGGCGTGAGGCCGGACCTGATCGTGGGAACCAGCATGGGAGCGCTGATTGGGGCGCTCTATGCCAGTGGGTACTCTCCCGCGGCCATCGACTCGCTGGCACGAAGCCTTCCCATCTCCGATTTCTTCAGCACCTACGCGCCGCACGCGCCCAGGTCGCTTGGACGGCTGCAGCCCCTCGTGGTGTGGGAGCAAGGAGAAGGAGGATTTCACATCCGGGGTGCGGCGGTTGAAGAGGCGACCGTCAACGCCCTGCTCAATGTGGCCATGCTTCGCGGCAACCTCCTCGCGAGGGGGAACTTCGATTCCCTTACTATTCCGTTTCTTGCCGTGGCCACGGACTTGAACGATCGGAGCCCGGTGGCGCTCGACTCGGGTGACTTGGCCCAGGCCGTTCGCGCGAGCCTGGCCATTCCCTTGATCTTCGAACCGGTCCGTTTGCAGGGCCGCGTCCTGGTCGACGGCGGGCTCTCCCAGAACATCCCGGTCGGCATCGCCCGCATGCGCGGCGCGACGAGGGTGATCGTGTCGAATACGACGGAAGCGCCGACCGACTCGGCTGACTTCTTCTCACCGTTTCAATTGGCCGACCACCTGCTCGGGTTCCTGTTCCAGCAACCGGAGGACTCCATGCGTCCTGGAGACATCTACATCCGGTCCGATGTCTCCGGGTTTCGCAGCTTGGATTTTTCGCCGTCCAGCGTGGCCACCTTCATCGCGCGCGGCCGCCGCGCGGCCGACTCGGTTCTTGCCGGCGCTGCCTGCCTGCCGAAACAATCCGCGATCGTGGCGACGCGACTGCCGTCTCGATTCGGTCTGGTCTCGGTGTCCGACGCCTCTCCGTCGGAGGCGCGCGAGGTTAGACAGCTCCTCGGTCTCGTGCCGGGGGGCGCAGTCGATACCATGCTCCTGAAACGACGGTTGCGACACCTCGCCAAACTCGACACCTACAAGGCGGTCTGGCTGGGTCCATCCGGGGGCGGAGATTCGGTCGACCTCAACGTGATGGTACGAGCGGCACCGTCGCGACAGGCCGGCCTTGGCCTCGCATTCGACAACGAACTCGGAGGACGGCTGTGGGTTGGCGGTGTTCACCGTGCCCTCTTTCGAACTAGTCTGGAAGGAAGTGCTGTGGTGTTTCTCGGCCGCTATCAGCAAGAACTCGACCTCGGGCTCCGGACAGACGTGCGAATCGGATCGATGTTCCTGACCCCCACACTCAGCGTGCGCGGGTTCGATGACGACATCAGGGCGTTCGACAGCAAGGGCGACGAACTTCCTGAGTTCGCGACCACCGGGATCGAAGGCTTTCTCGGCCTCGAGCAACTGCTTCCTCGCGGCTGGGCCCTGGCACTCGGAGTAACCGCCCGGACCTGGGATGAGCCGAGTGCGGCGAATCGATCCGCTGCCGGCGCGCACGCCCGGATCGAAAAGGTTGGCCGTGCGGCGGAGCGCTTGTTCATGGTTGCCGGGACCTGGACGGATCGGTACCGCCAGGCGGAGGCCGAGGGCACCGTCACCCTTATGGTCGGCCGGCTGAAAATCCGCCCCCGGGCTCGGCTCGGCTGGGGCGAGGATCTCCCGTTGGATCTTCAGTTTCCTCTGGGGGGCCACCAAGGATTTCCAGGCCTCCATCTGGGCGAGCGACGCGGCTCGCGAGAGGTGCTCGCGGGCGTGACCCTCTCACATCCAATCGTGCGAATTCTCGACGGCCGGCTGGACTTCGTTGTGGGACGGTCGGCTGCCGATGGGCCGCTCTTCGCTTCAGAGGACTGGCTCCTCGGGGTTCGCCTCGGCATCGGCGCCGACACACCGATTGGCCCGGTGCGAGTGGAGTACGGCATCACCGAGCAGGAGCGCGACGCGCTCTTCATTCGAATAGGCCAGTGGTTCTAGCGGGTCGTGCTAGGAGGCCATCCACAGCCGGATGGCAAAGACTACTACCATGATCATGACGACACGTCGAATCCAGTCGTGACCCTTGAGGACGCTCAGATGCACGCCCACTTGGCCGCCCAGCAGATTCCCCAGGGCCAAGGCCCCCCCGCTGGCCCAATCGACCTTCCCGTGTAGGCTGAACAGCAAGAGCGCGAGCGGAGTGAAGAGAAGGGCGGTGAGGACCTTGAGAGCGTTCCCCCGAACGAAGTCGAGCCCCACCATCGTGACCACCGCCAACACCAGGAACCCCACCCCCGCCTGGATGAACCCGCCGTAGATCCCGATGCCGAAGAAGGCGGCCATGAACCATGGTCCCAGGGGAAGCGGCCCAGGTCGAGGCGTGCGTTTCCATCGCTTGAGTGGATCCCACAGCGTCCAGGCTGCGGCCACGATGATGACTCCCGCCAGGATCCGGCGGAACGCGTCGTCGCCGATGCGGATGGCCAGCCACGCGCCAACCATCGCCCCGAGCGCCGCCGGAACCCCCGCACGCGGAACCCAGCGCCAGTCGATCACGCGATGGCGGTGGAATCCCCACACGGCGCCAACGTTTTGCACCAGAATCGCGACCCGGTTGGTGCCGTTGGCCACGGTTGGCGGAAGTCCGAGAAAGATGAGCACCGGCAGCGTGAGGAGCGACCCGCCGGCCGCGATGACATTGAGCGCGCCCGCGACCAGCCCGACGGCAACCAGGATGATATAGCCAGTCCAATGTGTCAGTGCGCTACCCTCGGTCGCTCCGCTAGCCCGTGTTTTGGAGACCGTCGGCGATCCCGTTGACCGATGCCAGAAGGGCCTGGAAAAGTTCCGGGTCGGTCCGTCCCGACGCGCGCCAACGAGACAAGAGGTCGACCTGGAGGAGGCTCATCGGGTCGACATACGGATTCCGCAATCGAATGGAGCGCTGCAAGACCGGATCGTCGTCCAGCAAGGCTGTGGCCCCTTTGAGTCGCAGGACCAAATCGACAGTGCGATCGAACTCCGTGCGTATCTGCGGAAAGAACGCACGGGCCCCCCTCGGGACCAAATCGGCGTAATGAGCAGCGATCGCCATGTCTGCCTTGGCCAGCACCATCTCGGCATCGTCCAGCATGGCTCGAAAGAATGGCCAGCTTCGCGCCATCTCCTGGAGCATACTCTCCCCGTGGTGTTCCACCGCGACCTCCAAACCCCGGCCCAGCCCGTACCAGCCAGGCAGCAAATGCCGGCTTTGGGTCCAGGCGAAGACCCACGGAATCGCTCGGAGATTCTCGATCCCCGTGTTCGAACGCCGCGTGGGCGGCCTCGAGGCGATCTGCAGCCGCTCGATAACGTCGATGGGAGTCGCCTCGCGGAAGTAGCTGATGAAGTCCGGGTTGTCGTACACGAGCGCTCGGTAGGCGTTCCGACTGGCCTGGGCGAGACGATGCACGACGACATGCCAGCTTGCCTCGCGCGGGTCGGGGGTACGTGGCTGGGCGGCGGCCACCAGCACGGCGGCGGTGACTTGCTCGAGCGAGCGCAATGCGATTGCTCCGAGCCCATACTTCGCGTTGATCACCTCTCCCTGCTCGGTGAATCGCAAACGACCCCGGATTGCGTTTCGCGGAGCGGCTTGGATCGCGCGGTCCTCCTTTCCGCCTCCCCGTCCGATCGTTCCGCCACGACCGTGAAAGATTGTCAGCTCGATTCCTGTGCGGTCGAATGTCTCAACCATGGCAGCCTGGGATTGGTGGAGCGCCCATCGCGAGGCAACCAGCCCACCGTCCTTGTTGCTGTCGGAATACCCGACCATGACGATTTGCCGGTTGCCCCGACGCTGTAGGTGGCTGCGATACAGGGGATCGTCGAGGAGTGCCTGGAGGATAGCCGGGGCATTCTGCAAATCGGACACGGTCTCGAACAGCGGCGCCACGTCGAGCGGGACGAAGCCCTCGCGGTCCACCAGGCCGCCCCAGCGTGCGAGCGCGAGAACCGAGAGCACGTCGTCGGCTCCTTGGGTCATGCTCGTGATGAACGGCCCGATGGCGCGCCGCCCGTATCGCGATTGACACTCGGACAATGCCCGAAAGACACCGAGCACGCCCTCAACGTCAGGGCCCGATGTGCCGGATGGAGACTCCCCACTCGCCAGCATCTCCCGGAGACGCCTGGTTCGCTCGTCGCTTGTGATCGCCTCCCAGTCCGGTTGATTCATCACACGACCGATCACCGCCCGGTGCACACGGGCATCCTGACGGATATCGAGCGTGAGCAAGTGGAACCCGAATGTGCGGACCCGGCGGAGGGCGCGCGTGACCGAGAAAAGGCCCGCGTGCTCTCCCTTGTTGCTGGCGAGACTTTGTGCCACGGCTTCGAGATCGGCCTCGAACGCCTCGACCCCGGGATACCCCACGGCCGCCTCGTCTCGGGTGGCCGCGAGTCGCGCCGCCATCAGGCGGAGGAGCACCCGATACGGCATGTCTCGATGCCGGGGTGAGATCGACGCAAACACTTCGGGGAACTGACGAGCGTATTGTGCCCCCTTTTCAACGACGTCCTGCGCAACGGTAGCTCGGGATCGGCTTTGGCTCAGCGCACCGGCGAGACCGAGCACCTCCGAGCGGTAGCGCTCGAGTATGAGCGTGCGCTGGCGGGTGAGCGTCTTTCGGATCGTCTCAGCGGTAACATTGGGGTTGCCATCCATATCGCCCCCGACCCAAGAGGCGCAGCGCACAAGCGGAGCGTGACGGGCGGTCCCGCTTGTCGACTGGTCGCTCACCCCGACGGCCGCGTCGACTGCCTCATAGAACGTGGGAACGATGTGATAGATGATATGGTCGACATAGAAGAGCAGGTGGCCGAGTTCATCCATGACCGTCGGACGCACGCGTGGGTGGGATTCCGTTTGCCAGATTGAGGTAATCTCCGCCCGGATGCGTGCCATGGCGACGCGCTCTTCGGGCACCGTACGAGCTGGGTCGAGACGCTCGATCAGACATCGGGCAATTCGCTGCTCCTTCTCCAGAATGGTCTGGCGGGTCGACTCGCTCGGGTGGGCCGTAAAGACCGGCTCGATCGAAATAGTGTCGAGCACTTCTCGTATTTGCTTGGCACCGGCACCCGCGGCCCGGAGGCGACGAACCGCCTCTTCGAGGCCTCCCGGCTGCACCGTGCCCTGGCGGAGGTAGTCTCTTCGTCTGCGGATGCGGTGGACTTTCTCCGCGAGGTTGACGACCTGGAAATAGGCTGCAAAGGCTCGGGCCAGAGCCGCGGCATCGTGTGGAGGTAGTCCCTCGAGGGCTCTGGTCAATTCGCGTTCCGCGGTCGGGTCTGCCTCTCGACGCCGGATGGCCGTGCGCCTCGCAGCTTCTACCGTGCCGTAGAAATCGTCGCCCCCTTGTTCCCGGAGCATCTCGCCAACGAGAGCGCCGAGCATCCGCACGTCCTCACGGAGCGGAACGTCCTTGGGCGAAAAATCAATCGTTCGCTCAGGCATGTGGCTGGTGCTGCGAAGCGGGGATGTCGCCGGAATCGTGTGCTACGAAGGGACGGTCGTAGGCACGCGGGCGCGGGATTGCGCTACTAGATGTCGGCAATCGAGGTGGAGTACGACGCAGTTCGCGGTGTGGGCTTCCCGTAGCGTCCCTTCGCCGCGTAATGACGATTCCACTCTTCCTTGAGGCAAAACGGATCGAGCCCGTACGGGCGGTCTACCGCGAGCACGCCGTCGAGGTGATCGATTTCGTGTTGCAGCAACTCGGCGCGATCGCCCTCGAGGTCGACCTCGTGCTCGGCGCCTTTGAGGTCTTGGTACTTGACCTTGATCCGATGGACCCTGGACACCCGGACCAAGAGCTGCGGGAACGAGAAACAATCGTCCCAGACGGCGAAGTCCTCGCCGCCGATATCGATGATCTCGGGATTGATGAGCGGCCACGGCTCGTCCATTTCCACATACACGATCCGGACCGGGGCTCCGATCTGGGGTGCGGCAATCGCCCGCCCACTGCCGAAGCGGGACTGCCAATCTCGGAGGGTGTCTCTCAGGTCGTCGACGATCATCCGGACCGCGGCCGAGCGCGGCTTGGCGATGATTTCACAGTTGGTACGGAGAACCGGGTCGCCCAGGAGGCGGATGCGATGAATGGTCATGGCGTCCTGTGGCCGAAGGAGGGACTCGAGCCTAATCTCATGTCCGGCCACCTAATATTCAAGTCGCGGGGTCGCGCCACCCAGTATATCAATCGTAACCATTGTTATCACAACGAGTTACGAATTCACACTAAAAATACTATATAAAATTTGACAACCGGGGCGTCGGGGCATTAAAATTCTTGCATGTCACAGTCGGTTTCGCCCCTGGTAGAGGCCGCCGAGCTTCCGGTCGGGTACCGGGGGCCCCGCGGTTCGATTGTCGTCGAGCTCAAGCGCTCGGCCGGTCTCACCGCCAAGGAATTGGCGGCCAAGCTCGGTTTGTCCCTCAACGCGACCCGCCATCACATCCGTGAGCTGGAGGCCGACGGCTTGATCGTGTACGAGCGGGAGCAGCGCGGCGTTGGGGCCCCGGTGTTCGTCTACCGCTTGTCGCGGCAGGGCGAGGCGCTCTTTCCCCGGCGCTACGAGCAGACCTTGACCGAGTTATTGGACCACGTCGTCGAGCGGGAGGGCCGGGCTGGGGCCGTGCGGCTCTTGGAGCGACACTTCGATCAGCTGCAACGGAAGTTGGTGTTGGAGCTCGAGGGGGTCTCGGCCCCGCGTCGGCTGGCGGTGGTGGCGCAGGTGTTGTCGCAGGAAGGGTTCATGGCCGAGTCGGAAGGGAGCGGCGCGAGCGGCACGCTCCGGGAGCACAATTGCGCCCTCCGGTCGGTGGCCGAGCGATTTCCGGAGCTATGCGCGGCCGAGCGACGGGTGCTCGCCGAGGTGCTGGCTGCGGAGGTTGAACGTCGCACCCATCTCTTGGGTGGCTGCGCCGCTTGTGAATATCACGTGCAATTCACGCCAATGCCCGAGCAGACCGGGCCTGGGGAGAACGCCGACTAATGACCGGATCAGTCGAATCACTGGTTCAGCGCCAATACAAGTACGGGTTCACGACGGACATTGAGTCCGACGTTGTTCCACGCGGCCTCAACGAAGACACGATCAGGCTGATCTCCGCCAAGAAGAAGGAACCTGCCTTCCTCCTGGAGTGGCGCCTCAAGGCCTACCGCGGGTGGCTCAAGATGACGGAGCCCCATTGGGCCAATGTTACGTACCCGCCGATCGACTACCAGGACATGATCTACTACGCGGCGCCCAAGACGGCAAAGCCCCTGGGCAGCCTCGACGAGGTCGATCCCAAGCTGCTCGAGACCTACGCCAAGCTCGGGATACCGCTGTCTGAGCAAAAGCGCTTAGCGGGTGTGGCGGTCGACGCCATTTTCGACAGCGTATCGGTCGCGACCACGTACCGAGAGGCCTTGGCCAAGCGTGGCGTCATCTTCTGCTCGTTTTCCGAGGCAGTCCAGGAGCACCCGGAGCTGATCGAACGCTACTTGGGGTCGGTGGTGCCGCCGACAGACAACTTCTTCGCGGCCCTCAATGCCGCGGTGTTCAGCGACGGGTCCTTCGTATTCGTGCCCAAGGGCGTCGCGTGCCCGATGGAGCTCTCGACCTACTTCCGGATCAACACGGCGGACACGGGGCAGTTCGAGCGGACGCTGATCATTGCGGAAGAGGGAGCATCGGTGAGCTACCTCGAGGGCTGCACGGCACCGATGCGCGACACCAACCAGTTGCATGCGGCGGTGGTGGAGCTCGTGGCGCTGGACGATGCCACGATCAAGTACTCGACCGTGCAAAATTGGTACGCGGGCGACGAGAACGGCGTCGGCGGCATCTACAATTTCGTCACCAAGCGCGGGAAGTGCGCTGGGCGTAACTCGCGCATTACCTGGACCCAGGTCGAAACCGGGTCCTCCATCACCTGGAAATATCCGAGCGTCCTGCTTCAGGGGGACAACTCGATTGGTGAGTTCTATTCCGTCGCCGTCACCAACAGTCGCCAGCAGGCCGATACCGGCACCAAGATGATTCACCTGGGCCGGAACACGCGGAGCACGATCATCTCCAAGGGTATTTCCGCCGGTCACGGCAACAACAGCTATCGCGGCCTGGTCAAGGTCTTGCCCAAGGCTGACGGGGCGCGCAACTACACCCAATGCGACTCCATGCTGATCGGCAACGAGTGTGGAGCGCACACGTTTCCGTATATCGACGTGCAGAACAACACGGCCTCGGTGGAACACGAGGCGTCGACCGCCAAGATCGGCGAAGACCAGATTTTCTATTGCCACCAGCGGGGGCTCGATACCGAGGACGCCATCTCCATGATCGTCAACGGCTTCTGTAAGGACGTCTTTCAGACGCTGCCCATGGAGTTTGCCGTCGAGGCGCAAAAGCTCCTCGGCATCAGTCTCGAAGGAAGCGTTGGGTAAGCCGGCCGGGGTAGCGACCGACTCTCTCCACGCCTAACCACTGAGGAACACCGACGTGCTCGAGATCAAGAATCTGCATGCGAAGGCTGAGGAAAATCTCATTCTCAAAGGGATCGACCTTACCGTACAGGCCGGTGAAGTCCACGCGGTCATGGGTCCGAACGGCTCCGGCAAGAGCACGCTGGCCCAAGTGTTGGCCGGGCACCCGGCCTATGAAGTGACCGAGGGATCGGTTCATTTCGAAGGCCAGGATCTGCTCGAGCTGGCGGCGGAGGAGCGAGCCGCGGCCGGCATTTTCCTCGCGTTTCAATATCCGGTCGAGATTCCGGGCGTCTCCAACGCCTACTTTCTCAGAGCTGCGTACAACGAGCAGCGAAAGCGGCGCGGCCTCGAGGAGATCGACCCGATCGACTTCATGGATTTGATGGACGAGAAACTGTCCATGGTCCAGTGGAGCTCCGACATCCTCAGCCGGTCCGTCAACGCCGGGTTCTCCGGTGGCGAGAAGAAGCGCAACGAGATTCTTCAGATGGCGGTGCTGGAGCCGAAGCTCGCCATCCTCGACGAAACGGATTCCGGGCTGGACATCGATGCGTTGCGGATCGTCGCCGAGGGCGTGAACAGCCTTCGCCGTCCGGACAACGCCACGATCGTGGTGACGCACTACCAGCGGCTCCTGAACTACATCGTTCCGGACTACGTGCACGTCCTGTCCGGAGGGCGGATCGTCAAGTCCGGTGGCAAGGAACTCGCCCTCGAACTCGAGGCCCGGGGCTACGATTGGGTGCGCGAGGTGGCCGCCTGATGCTCGAGACCTATCGCCACGCGTTCCAGCGCTTTACCCAAAACGGCGGTGGCTCCCCCGCGTGGCTCCGCCCGCTCCGTGAAGCCGGCCTCGATCGCTTCGTACGGGCTGGATTCCCGACGCGAAAGAATGAAGATTGGCGCTTCACCAACGTGCAACCCATCGCGAAGAGGGAGTTCCCGCTGCTGGAACCCCCCGCGACAAGGCCTACCGTGGAGTCGTTGCGTCCGTATCTCTTCGGACACGAGGACTGGCCCCGGTTGGTGTTCGTCAACGGTCGGCTGTCTCGGGAGTTATCGCACTTCGACGGTGTGCCCTCCTCCGTCCGGCTGGTGGGCCTGCACGACGCCCTGGAGTCCCACCGCGATCTGGTCGAGCCGCATCTGACCAAGGTGGCCGTCAACGCCCCTGGCGCATTCACCGACCTCAACACCGCGTTCATGGGCGATGGTGCGTTCCTGTTTCTGCCGGCCGATGCCGTGGTCGAGCAGCCGATTCACCTGTTGTTCGTGACGGTGCCGGATGGCACCGAGGGCGCGACCCATCCCCGCACGCTGATCGTTGCGGAGCGGCACGCACAGGCGACGGTGCTCGAGAGCTACGTGTCGCTCGCGGAGCAGCGGTACCTGACCAACGCGGTCTCCGAACTCGTGCTGGCGGACGGAGCCCGGGTTCACCACTACAAGGTGCAGCAGGAGAGCGAAGCCGCCTACCACGTCGGCACCATCGAGGCGTACCAGAGCCGGGACAGCCACTTCGAATCGTTTTCGTTTGCCATGGGTGGCGCCCTTTCGCGCACCAATATCTACACGGTGCTCGATGGGGAAGGGGCACACACCCAACTGAACGGGCTCTATGTGGGCCACGGCGTCCAGCATCTCGACCACCAGACCCGGATCGAGCATGCCAAGCCTGGGTGCACCAGCCGCGAGATCTACAAAGGAATGCTCGACGACCGCTCACACGCGGTCTTCAACGGCAAGGTTTACGTCCGGCCCGAGGCACAGCAGACCGACGGCAAGCAGACCAACAGAAACCTCCTGCTCTCGGATACGGCCAAGGTCGACACCAAGCCGCAGCTCGAAATCTTTGCCGACGACGTGAAGTGTACCCACGGGGCTACGGTGGGCCAGCTCGATGAGTCGGCGCTGTTTTACTGCCGGACGCGCGGGATTCCACTCCCCGAGGCACGGACCTTGGTTACCTACGCCTTTGCGGCCGAGGTGATCGAGGAGATCGAGTGCCGGCCGGTGGCAGAACACCTCGAGGCGCTCGTACGGGAGCGGCTCATCCGGGGCAAGGCGCCCCTCGCGTGACCATGGCTTCCGAGCCGCTGGCCTCTCCTCGTCTGACGGCGACCGGGTTCGACCCGGCGCGGGTTCGCCGGGACTTTCCGGCGCTGGCACTGCGCCCTTACGGCAAGCCGTTGGCCTACCTGGACAATGCGGCGAGCAGCCAGAAGCCTCGGGCAATGATCGACGCCATGACGGCCTACTACGAGACCAGTCACGCGAACGTTCACCGCGGGCTCCATTACCTGAGCGAACGCGCGACCGCGGCCTACGATGCCGCCCGCGAGAAGGTCCGCGCGTTCTTGAACGCGGCGGACCAACGCGAAATCATCTTCGTCCGGGGCACGACTGAAGCCATCAACCTGGTCGCCCAGAGCTTCGGGCGCTCGATCGCTGATCCGGGGGACGAGATCCTCGTCACGGAGATGGAGCACCATTCGAACATCGTCCCTTGGCAGATGGTCTGCGAGCAGACCGGTGCCACACTCCGGGTCGTGCCCATGACGGACGCCGGCGAACTCGATCTCGACGCCTTCGACCGACTGCTCTCGCCCAGGACCAAGCTGTTCGCCGTCGTCCACATTTCCAACGCCCTAGGCACCGTCAACCCGATCAAAGACATGACGGCAAGAGCCCATGCGGCCGGCGTGCCCGTTCTAGTCGACGGGGCGCAGTCGATGCAGCACGGCCCGGTTGACGTCCAGGACCTCGACTGTGACTTCTTCGCCTGCTCCGGCCACAAGATGTTCGGTCCGACCGGAATCGGTGTGTTGTACGGCAAGGCCGACCTGCTGGAACGCATGCCGCCCTACCAGGGTGGGGGTGACATGATCGAACAGGTGAGCTTCACGACCACAACCTACGCACGCTTGCCGGCCAAATTCGAGGCGGGAACACCGGCCATTGCCGAGGCCGTGGGATTGGGTGCGACCATCGATTACCTCGGCGCAATCGACTTCACAGCGCTCGCGGCCTACGAACGGGACCTGCTCCGGTACGCCACCGAGCGTGTGTCGACGGTACCGGGCGTGCGTTTGATCGGCACCGCCCGGGAGCGTGCCGGTGTCTTGAGCTTCGTCATGGATCCGATCCATCCGCACGATATCGGGACGGTATTGGACCGCGAAGGCGTCGCCGTGCGTGCCGGCCACCACTGTGCGCAGCCGGTGATGGAGCACTTCGGCGTCCCGGCCACCATCCGGGCCTCATTCGCGCTCTACAACACGAAGGACGAGGTCGACGCACTGGTCGCCGCTCTTGGCCATGCTCGCGACCTGCTTGCCTGATGGACGATCTTCACGAGCTCTATCAAAGCGTCATCCTCGATCACAACCGCTCGCCGAGGAATTTCCGCGAGCTGGAGGATGCCAGCGGCCGAGCGGAAGGGTACAACCCGCTCTGCGGCGATCGGCTGACCGTCTGGGTGCGGCTGGAGGACGACCACATTGCCGCGGTGACGTTTCACGGGTCGGGTTGCGCCATCTCCAAGGCGTCGGCGTCGATGATGACCGAGGCGGTGAAAGGGAAGACGGCCGCCGAGGCCAAGGGCCTAGCACAACAGTTTCAGGAATTGGTCACCGGCCGGAGCGATGCCCGAACCGCACGGGCCAGACTGGGAAAGCTGGCGGTGTTTTCGGGGGTGTCGGAGTTTCCGGTGCGGGTCAAGTGCGCCAGTCTGTCGTGGCACACGTTGAAAGCGGCGCTCGACCAAACGACCGAGCCGGTAACCACCGAATAATCACAATCTCGTTGACAAGGGAGTAACGATTCATGCCGTACGATTCTGCACTAGTGCGCCCCATGCGCGAGGAAGTCACGCGCCTCGGCGCCCAGGAGCTCCACACTGTGTCCGATGTCGATGGTGTGCTGGCCAACCAGGCCGGCACTGCCCTGGTCTTTGTGAACTCCGTGTGCGGCTGCGCCGCGGGGAATGCCCGCCCGGCCTTGGCCCAGGCCCTGGCACATCCGGTGCGGCCGAGCGCCGTCTTCACGGTCTTTGCGGGCCAGGACGTGGACGCGACGGCCAGGGCACGGAGCTACTTCGGCGAGTACCAGCCCAGCTCTCCGTCGATGGCCTTGATGCGGGACGGCGAAGTGGTCTACATGATGCACCGCCACATGATCGAGGGACGGGATCCGGAAGCCATCGTGGCAGACCTGACCGCGGCGTTCGAGCAGTACTGCGGCGCGCCGGTCCGGGACTAGGCGCCACGGTGTCTGGCCACGTCTTTCATCCGGGGCACCACGAACTCCACGGCATAACGGTGGTGGTGACGACACACGACAACCGCACACTGGTTGGACGGTTCGATCATGAGGACGCCCAGGGAATCCATCTGCTCGACACCGGCATTCACGACCCGGCGACGAGCGCTGCCTCGCGGGAGGACTACCTCCGGCGCACGCTCAAATTCGGCGTCAAGCCCGAACATCCGCGTTTGATCGTCCCGGCTGCTCAGGTAACGGCGATCACCCCATTGCGAGAGATCGCTATTTCCTAGATCATTGGGCCCATCGCGTTGTCCGCGCAGCCGCGGGCATCACCCCCTCCAATACGGGCGACCGCGATTGGAGGGTCTTTGCGTCACCACTTTCCATACCCCGCACGCGCAAGGAATCGCTCGCCATGCCGGAGAACGTGGTCGAAGTACAGGGGGTCACCAAGCGATTCGCCGGCCACACGGCGGTAAAGGCACTCTCGCTCGCTGTCCCACGCGGCGGCGTCTTCGGGCTCCTGGGGCCCAACGGGGCTGGGAAAACGACCACGCTCCGGATGATCGTCGACATCATCCGACCGGACGAGGGACGCATCGCGCTGTTTGGCGGATCGGGCACCGGACGGGAGCACTCGGGGCGCATCGGCTATCTGCCGGAGGAGCGGGGCCTCTACAAGAAGATGACCGTGGTCGAGCAACTGGCGTTTCTCGGCGAGATCAAGGGCCTGTCCCGACGCGACGCCCTCACGCGCGCTCGGCAGTGGCTCGAGCGGCTGGGCCTCAACGACTGGGTCGACCACAAGGTGGAGGACCTCTCGAAGGGAATGCAACAGAAGGTCCAATTCATCGGCACCTTCCTGCACGACCCCGAGCTGGTCATTCTCGACGAGCCGTTCAGCGGCCTCGACCCGGTGAATACGCAAGCCATGAAGGACATCGTCGTCGGGCTGGCGCGCGAAGGGCGGACCGTGCTCTTCTCGACCCATATCATGGATCAGGCGGAACGGATGTGCGATCGGATCGTGATCATCGCCCGCGGCGAGAAGGTGGTGGATGGCGCCCTGGCTGATATCAAGGCGGACTTCGGCCGTCGGTTCCTGGCTCTCGGTTTCACCCACCACCGGGAACAGGCTGCACGGATTCTGGCCGATCGCTCGCTCATCATGCATGTCGACGATTACGGTGGCACCGCCGAGGCGCAACTCGCCGCCGGTGTCGCGCCCGACCAAGTGCTTCACGCGATGGTCCAGGCCGGGGTCGGCCTGGCTCGGTTCGAGGTGGTCGAGCCCTCGCTCCAATCCATTTTCATTGCTAAGGTGGGTCCCGAAGCGGCAAGGGCTCCGGCCTTGGAGGCGGGCAATGCATAAGCTCTGGGCGGTGATCCGACGCGAGTTCGTGAGTCGTGTGCGGACCCGGATGTTCGTCATTGGGACGGTGTTGGGGCCGCTCTTGATCTTGTTCTTCATGGTGTTCCCGCTCTTGTTGGAGCGAGGGCAGCAGAAGGTATCCCGCGTGGTGGTGGTCGATGCCTCCACCGGCGGGCTCGGCGTGCGGGTGGCCGAAGCCTTGCGCGGGGCAACCTTTGCCGGTGGCGCGGATAGCACGCCTCGGTATCAGGTGACGCGCCTCGCAGCGCCTGTCGAGTATCAGTTGGTGCTCGACTCGCTCGTTGCCCTGACCGATGCCCGCGACGCGGACCGGGAAGCGCTCGATGGCGTGGTGCTTGTCACCGACAACGTCATGACGTCGGACACGATCCGCTACCTCGGCAGCAACGCCGGGAGCCCAAGTGACATGCGGGCGCTCGAACGGACGTTGCGGCAAGTGGTGATCAACGAGCGATTAGTTCGAGCGGGAGTGGACCCACTCCTTCTGATGAGCACCATTCGGCCGGTTCACCTCGAAACCGCAAAGGTGACCAAGGGGCAACTCACCGGCTCGAGCGGAGAGGCGTCGTTTCTTCTGGCCTATATCATGGCGTTCGTTCTCTATATCGCGCTCCTCCTCTACGGCATGCAGGTTATGAGCTCGGTGGTGGAGGAGAAGACGAGCCGCATCAATGAAGTGCTCGTCTCGAGCCTCAAACCCTTCGAGCTCCTGCTGGGTAAGGTGCTGGGTGTCGGCTCCGCCGGGCTCGTGCAGTTGGGCATCTGGGTCGGCGCCGGGCTCCTGCTCACGCAGAATCGCGTCGCTATCGCTGCCCGGTTCGGCGTGCCGGCCCCGGACGTGGCCAATCTGCCGATTCCGACCATCTCTCTCGATCTCGTGGTGGTGTTTCTCTTGTTCTTCTTCGTGGGGTTCTTCCTCTATGCGGCGGCATATGCGGCAGTGGGCGCCATGTGCAGCACCCTTCAAGAGACCCAGCAATCCGCGATGCCCGTGACGCTCATCGTCGCTGCCGCGTTTATCGCCGCCTTCTCACTGCTGCAGGACCCCAACGGGACACTGGCGCGAGTGCTCAGCCTGGTGCCGCTCACCGCACCAATCATCATCCCGGTCCGCTACTCGCAAAGCCCCATCGGCATTCCGGAGCTGCTCCTCTCGTTTACCCTGAGCGTGCTCGGGATGCTCGCGGTGGCATGGGTGGCCGGCCGGATTTACCGGATCGGCATTCTGGCACATGGCAAGCGCCCGGGCATGAAGGAGTTGATGCGCTGGGTCCGAGCCGGCTAGGCCTGGTGTGACGAGAGTCCGGGCCGCGACGACGGCAGCCGAAGGACGCGGGCATCTCGTCGCGACGCATCTGCTGGTAGCGATCTGTTGCGGTATCCTGACGGGGTCCGCCGAGCTCGCGATCATGTGGGTGCGTGAGACGGTATTTGGCCGGATGGCGTTCGGGAGCCGGCACATGCTGTGGATGACGCCCCTTACTTATGCCATGGTGTTCGCGTTTCTGGGCCTGGGTGTTGCCGCCGCGTCGCTGCGCGCTCCCCGTCTGGTGACTCTTCGGGTCGGCCTGTTCGGCTTTATTGCCTTCGGCGTGTTCTGTTTGTTCCTCCCCTTTCCGCAGATCCATCGTCTGGCCGCGCTCCTGCTGGCCCTGGGCGTCGCGGTGCAGGCGACGCGGGCACTGACCGCCGTCGGGCGCCGACCAGCCGTGCTGGTACGCCGCGCCACCCCCTGGCTCTCAGCCCTGGTACTCCTGGCCGCCGCCAGCAAGTTGGGATGGGAAGCGGTGCGCGAACGGCGGGCCTACGCCGATCTGCCCGCCGCCGACCAGGCGGCGCCCAGCGTGCTGCTCATCATCTGGGACACGGTGCGGGCGGCCAGCATGAGTCTGTATGGGCATCACCACTCGACGACACCCACGCTCGAACGCCTGGCCCAAGACGGGGTCGTATTCGACTGGGCGATCGCGACGTCGCCGTGGACCTTGCCGTCGCATGGGACCATGTTCACCGGTCACTTCCCGCACGAACTCAGCACGGACTGGTTCACCCCACTGGATGGAACGTTCCCTACGCTCGCCGAGGTGCTCCGAGACCACGGCTACGCCACCGGCGGCTTCACGGCGAACGGGCGCTACACCGGCTACCGGACCGGGCTCGACCGCGGGTTCGGGATCTACCGGGATTATCGGGTCTCGCGCTCGCAGATCCTGTGGAGCACCCAGTTACTGAATAGCCGAGTCGTGCACGATCTGACGTTGAGCCGTTCGCTGGGAGAATTCGTGGCCGCCTTGCGGGCGTTTCAATGGACCGTTTTCGACACGCCGGGCTACGACACCAAGCACGCCGCCGACGTGAACGACGAGTTCCTCGATTGGCACTCCGGCATCGGCCAACGCCCCTACTTTGCCTTCCTCAACTACATGGACTCTCACGCCCCCTACTGGTCCAGGCCCTCGGATTTGACGCGGTTTACCGAGGGCACCGACCTCGAAGTCCACTATGACGCGTCGATCGCCTACCTCGACGCCCAGGTCGGTGCCTTGCTCAGCAAGCTCGGGGACCTCGACAACACCATCGTCGTGATCGCATCGGACCATGGCGAATTGTTCGGCGAGCACGGCTTGTACGGGCATTCCCAAAGCCTGCACTTCCGGGTGCTGCATGTTCCCCTCGTCGTCCTGTCGCCGGGCCGCGCACCGGTGGGAATTCGTATCGATGAGCCCGTGAGCCTGCGAGACCTGCCAGCGACGATCCTGGAAATGGCCGGCGTGTCGGAAGCCACCCGGTTTCCGGGCACCAGCCTGTCGCGCTACTGGGATGGGTCGGGTGCCAGGGCGGGCGCGCTTCTCTCCGAGGTCCGGCAGGGCCACAACACACCGGATTCGGTACCGATCAGCCGCGGCCCGATGAAATCGCTGACGGCACGGGGCCTGCACTACATCTTGAACGGCGACGGGCAGGAGGAACTCTACGACTACGTGGCCGACGATGCCGAGACGTCCAACCTCTTGAATGCTCCGGACAGTGTGGCGACGGGCTCAGACCTGCCCTGGTTTCGCGAGGAGCTGAAACGCATGCTGCGTACCGAGGAGCCGTGAGACTGGTCGGCTCACCACCCTGGATGACATTGCTCGCCCGACGATGGCTCTTCGCCGCGATCCTTACAGGCATCGTCATCCTGGGGCTCGCGGCCGAGTTCATCGCCCCACCCGGCGCGGACAACGCCTACCTGCTCTACACGGCCGGCCGGGTGCTCGACGGCGCCAAGCTCTACGTCGACATCCTCGAGGTCAACCCGCCCCTCATTGTCGCCTTCAATTTTCCGCCGGTTCTGCTCGCCCGGATGACGGGGCTGCCCGACCTGCTGGTTTTTCGGCTTGGGGTCGGCCTGTTGCTCGGCGTTTCGATTCTCTTGGCACAGGTGGGGCTCCGCTCGATTGTCCAGGGCGGGCTACTCGGCCGACGTGCCTTCACCCTACTCCTGGCCTTCGCCTTGTTCGTCATGCCGGCCGAGACCTTTGGCGAGCGCGAGCACCTGATGCTCGCACTCGTCCTGCCATACCTCTTCGCGGTCATTGCTCGGGTCATGGGTGGGTCGATTCCGACACGGTACGCCCACGTGATCGGCATCCTCGCCGGGTTTGGATTCGCGCTCAAGCCCCACTTCGCGCTGGTCTGGGTGTTGCTCGAGGTGTGGCTCGTGGTGGTCCGCCGGGTGAGACCGATCGTCCGGCCGGAGAATGGGTGGGTTGCCACCGTGCTCCTGGCCTATGCGGGCTCGGTCCTGTTGCTAACACCCGAGTACTTCGATCTCGTGCGCCGTTTCGGCGCCCTGTACCTGGCTTTCTTCCGGGCCTCACTCGTCAAGACGCTCCTGTTCGGGGAACGCTCGCGTCTTCCACTGCTGGCGCTGCTGGCATACCTCGCCCTGAGAAAGCAGTGCCCGACACCTGCGCTCCTCACCGGGCTGGCGGTCGCGGTCGCGGGTCTCGTGACGGTGGCGACCATCCAACAGAAGGGGTGGAACTATCACTTCTACCCGGCCTCGGCCGCGGCACTCCTGCTCCTGAGCACCATGGTGGTGACAGTGCGTCGTCCGGTCATGTCGCTTGCTCGCCAGATCTACGGTGTGGTCGCCTTCGGTGTGGTGGTGGCCGTAATGACGAGCGCGATGCTGGTGTCCGCCTGGCGCCTGGCCGACCCTCGCGGCCCTAAGGTGGAGCCGCATCCGGCATATTGGGAGTTGGCCGATCTGGTGAGCCAGCGTGCCCGCGGGGGTCCGATCCTAGTCTTGTCCTGGGCGATGGGGTCGGCCTGGCCGCTGACCTACGCCACGGGTGCCCAATGGTCCATGCGATTCCCCAGCCTGTGGATGGTATGGGTGCTCTACGCCGACCAATTCGCGGAGCCCGGTAGCATCCGGTATCACTCGCCCGCCAACGAGCCCCCGCAGGAGACGTTTCTGCGCGACGCCGTTGCCAGCGACATGGAACGATTCGAGCCCGAGCTTCTCATCGTGTTCTCCGCGGCCCCGGACTCGCCGGAGAGCGGACTCAGCCGGCTCGATTATCTGGCGTACTTTGCGCGCGACCCGAGAATTGCTCAGCAGCTTCGATACTATCGGTATCTCAACACGATCGGCGTCCACGATGTGTACCAGCGTGTCGCCGAGGCGGCGCTCGAAGGCCCGCGCCGGCCGCCAGCACATGACGTTGGCGCCCCGGCACCCGAGCTGCCTCCTGAGAGGCGGGCCGCGCTGTTCGGCTTTGTCGGAATGTTCCAACTGTTCGTGTTCCTGGTCAGTAGCATGCTGGCACTCGCCTTCACGTGGCACCGGGGAGCGGGCGAAGCCTAACCATGTCCTGGAGCGTCCTCCCGAAACAGCGTTGGGTCCTGGTGGTGATCCTCTCCGGCATCGCGATCCTCGGCATGACCGCCGAGTTCGTGGCCCCGCCCGACCCGGACAACGCCTTCTTGCTCTATGCCGCCGGACGGGTGCTCGACGGTGCCAAGCTCTACGTCGATATCATTGAGATCAATCCGCCACTGATTATCGCGTTCAACTTCCCGCCGATCCTCATTGCACGGGTGATCGGGGTCTCGGAGCTCCTCGTCTTTCGGGTCGGGGTGGCCTGCCTGCTCGGCCTGTCGCTCCTGGCCTCTCGAGTTGGGTTGCGCGCCATTTTTTTAGGCCGGGACAGAGCGGTGCGTACCTCGATGACGATCCTGATCGCCTTCGTTCTCTTTCTTCTGCCGGGTGAAGTGTTCAGCGAGCGTGAGCATCTCATGTTCGCGCTGGTGTTGCCCTACCTCTTAGTGACGATCGCCCGGCGCATGAATCGCCCGATCCCCGTCCCCCATGCGCACGCGATCGGCGCGCTCGCGGGACTGGGATTCGCGCTCAAGCCGCAGTTCGTGCTGCTCTGGCTGGTCGTCGAACTGTGGCTCGCTGCCAGCCGACGAGCGTGGCCCAAGCTTCGTCCTGAGAACACGTGGGTCGCGGTGATTTTCGTGGTGTACGCCCTCGCCGCCCTCGCCTTGACCCCCGAGTACCTCGACGTGGTCAATGAACTCGGCGGGCCATACCTGTCGTTTCTCAGGAACTCGCCGATCATGACGCTCATGTTCGGTAGCGGAGCGCGACTGCCTTTGGTGGCCCTCCTCGCGTTCCTGGCCCTCCGCGGGCGGTGCTCGCACCCGGCGGTCAACGCCGGACTCGCCGTTGCAATTGTTGGATTGTTGCTCGTGGGCACGATTCAAGGAAAAGGATGGAGCTATCACTTCTATCCCGCGTCCGCGACGTCAGTCGTTCTCCTCGGGCTCATGGTTGCAACTGTTCGGCGACCGCTCACGTCGTTGGCGCCGCGGGTCTATGGCGTCGTGGGGTACGGGCTCGTGGCAGCGGTTGTTCTGGGCGCGGTTACCATGGCTGCCTGGAAGGTGATGGACCCCAAAGGGCCGGAGGTCGAGCCGTTCCCGGAGTTCTGGGAACTCGCCGAGCTGGTGCGAGACCGTGCGGCCGGCGAAGCGGTAGCAGTGTTGTCCTACAACATGCGGTCGGCATGGCCACTGGTTCCTTATGCCCACGCCGAATGGCCGCTGCGTTATCCGAGTATGTGGATTCTCTGGGTGCTGTATGCTGACCAGTTCCAGCAGCCGGACCCGCTCGTCTATCGGCCGGCCAGCAGCGAGATGCCGCTGGAGCGCAACTTCAAGCTCGCGGTCGTGTCCGACCTGGAACGAGCGAAGCCGAGGCTACTCGTCGTTCTAGGATCGGCCAGGGATGTGCCAGGGAACGATGCACGGCGGCTCGACTACCTCGCGTATTTCTCACGGGTGCCACGCTTCGCGCGTGAGCTTGCCTCATACCGCTATGTGACGACCCTCGGTCAACATGATGTCTATGAGCGGACATCCGAGCCGTTGCCTGTTGCAGCGACGCGCCCGCCGAATCATGCCCAAGGAGACCTCGAGGCCGCCACGCGTCCCGGGATCCGATTTGCGTTTGGCGGTCTGGCGGAGCGAGTTCGCCTCGTGGTTTTTCTTCTTGCTGTTGGAGTTGCAGTCGGCACCGGGTGGCACCGAGGGGAAGGTAGGGCCTAAGCCCCAGCCTTTCGAGCGATCGCGAGGAGAGAGAGCCCGGCCGGGAACCCGCGCGGGCGCCCATTGGGAACTAGGTGTCGCCGCTCGCTCGCGAACACCCGAGTCATGAGCCGGTTTGCCCAGGGTGGTGGCATCGAGAGATCGGCCTTGCCGACGCTCCGGATGACGCGCCGAGCCAAGCGCGCCGCCACGGCGGATGGGAACAGATACGAGTTGAAGTAGGTGAGTTGCTCGATCTCGAACCCTGCCTGCTGCAACAGCGCAGCCACTTCCTTCCTGACGTAGCGACGCTTGTGTTCGTTGAGTACGTCGTGTTCCGACCAAAGCCACATGTACGCCGGCACGGTAATCATGACGAGGCCACGATCGGCGAGTACGTCGCGGGCATTTGTGAGCGCCGAGAGATCGTCGTCGACGTGCTCGATGACGTCGAAGAAGCCGACCGCGTCGAAGCGTTTGTCTTGGACGGCGGAAAAATCCTCGGTGGAACCTGGCACCACCTGTGTCAAGCCGCGGTCTTGGCAGATCTTGACGGCGACCGGTGACGGATCGATGCCCCACGCGTCGAATTCCTGCTGTGCCCCTTCGAGGAAATATCCCGTCGCGCAGCCGACGTCGAGAATGCGCCCCCCGCGCGGGAGGTAGTGCCTGAAGAGCGCCAAGAGGATCTGACGGCGCGCGACGAACCACCAATGGGATCGTTCGACCTCCAGGAACTTCCAATACAGGCTCTCATCCATTGATAGGACTCCCGGGCATACCAAACGTGGTTGTCACGGGCGCACCTGGAAGGCGTGGGACGTGTCCGCGACGGATTGGTGCGGCTTCAACCGGAGCGCCGCCGCCGTCCATCGTCGCACCATCCATGAGGTCATTGCGATCGCGCCCGCCGCGAGGAGCAACCCACCGGCACCATCCAGTGCGTAGTGCCAGCCCAGCATGACCGTGGATGCCCAGACCGTCAAGACCCACGGCACGGTAAAGAACATGGTCTTCCGGTTCCCGACGCCAAGCCAATAGGCGGTGAGGCCGACCATCGCGATGTGGAGGCTCGGCATGGCGGAAACGCCGCCCAGGAGGGCCGCATTCAGGGTCACGTCGGCTGGATCCATGGCAATCAGTCGCGCGATGTATTCCATGGCCAGGCCGCTGGGTGACCCGTCCAGATATCCGAATAGTTCCGGCTGATAGAAGGCGGGGCCCATGACCGGGGTTACCAGGCCGATCAAGCGACCCAGGTAAAAGATCAAGATGAACGAGACAAAGAAGCTGGTCAGCAGGCGGGGTTTGCGCCCAACCACAAAGAGGAGGAAGACGGCGCCCAACTCGATGGTCCACGCACTATGGTACAACGTCTCCCACGCCAGGACGAGGAATGCGTGCCTGGTGACCCAGGTGAAAAGGCCGCTTTCCAGGGCCCAGAAAAAGGAGTCCCGCCACGCAGTCACTGAATCCAGCAGCGTGAGGCTAATCAACGTGATGTTGGCCGTCTGCACCACGAAATAGACCGCCGGAGCCATGAGCAAGAGCGGCCACGGCCCTAGGCTGAAGAACCCCATGCGACGCCAGAGTCCCCGCCGACCCGGAAGGAGCCTGGAGGTAATCACTGTGGCTCCATCCCAGAGCACCGCCCAGAGCAAGATGTGACCGAGAGCGAACGCCAGCAGCATGCTGGTCTTGTCCAGCCAGAACGAGAAGCGAGATCCCACGACCACAGCAACGAGTGCCGTGCTGACGAGCGACACCGCACCCGTAGCGAGGATGAGCGCGAGATGGGTAGCCGCCTCTCGCCAGGAAGCGCGTATCGCGTTCATGCGGTGATGCGTCCCGTGGTCATCCGGCTACTCGGCCTTCCGGTCGGCCCGGGCTCGTTCATAGCAAGCCCAAAGCTTGTGCCAGTCTGAGCCTCTTCGGTCTTGCTCGTCGCCCGACGCCGGGTAGCCACGCTGCAGCAGCACTGCCCTGTCGTCGCAGTACCTGACCCCCCAGGTGAAGTCTCGTGCAAGCTCGTGCGCCAAGGGTGAGCCCGTACCGAGAAGTGCCAAGGAGACCTTGCGTTGCTCGAGGTTGTCCCGCCAGCCCGGCGTCAGGGTGATGGTTTCGATAAACTCACGGTAGAGGTCGGTGCCGTAGTAGTCCGTCCCGCCGTCGATGAAGACCCGTTGTTCGGGCCACTCGAGCAGCAGGTAGCCGCCCCAGATGAATTCGTGGAATAAATTGCCTTCGACCCCGTCACGCCGTGCCTCTTCGACCGCGGCCACTGGAAACACCTTGGGGTCGAATGTATTGGGCACTACCATCACGGGGCCGATCGTGCCGCGATTGAGCGCGACGACGATGAGGACAACCGTTATTCCGAGCGCCCATGGGCCGGACCTGCGGCGCTGTTCGTCGCGCTCGAAGGCCGCCCGGATTCGGCCGATACCCGGAAGCCGGCGCCATTCGGGGTCGACATGGAGCGCCATCACCGCCACGGCCGTGAGCCCGAAGAGGGCGATGTTGCGCTGGGCGATGAGGCTGAAGGCTATGCTCGCCAAAATGAGAAAGAACCGCGGATATGTCGGCCGCTTACGGCTCCAGGCAAGGCCACCCACGACGAGGAGCATCACTCCCAAGAAGATCTTCCCGGTCCACACGTGGAAGTTGGGCGACATGAACTCGTTGGTCACGTCGCTCAGATAGCCCTCACCGAAGAACCCCACCACGTGCGCGGGCAGGCCAAGACCGTTGGGATTGATGACCGTGGCCAAGACGCCCACCAGCAAGGCCAGCCCGTAGTGCTTGGCCCAGGCGAGCCATGCGGCGCGATTGGTTGGTGAGATCGCCTCCGCCAGAGCGCCCACCAGGTAAATGCCGACAAGGACCAGGCCGAAGGAAAACCCACCATGCAGGTTGGCCCACACGGCAAACAAGACACCATAGATCCAAAGCTTCGCCGGTCGTTCACGTTCGAGCAGAAAGAGCAGCAGCACGACCGCGAGGAAGGTTACCAAATGCGGCCTGGCCAACCAGTGAACCCCCCCCAGGATCGCGGCAACGGTACCGGTCACATAGGCGAGAAACGGATCGACCCCGCGCCTGAGCAGGAAGCGGGTGACCAGGGCATAGGTAAGAGCGAGGAGTAGTCCGGCGAAGATAGCCACGCCGGCCAGCCCAGCCAGCTGGTAGACGCCGGCATACATCACCTCGCTCAGCCACTCGAAAGCAACAAAGGGCTGGCCCGCCTTGGTCCAGGAAAAGAAATCTTGCCGCACCAGCGCCCGGTGCTCGAGCATGTAGCTCCCGAGCCGCAGGTGCCTCGGCAGGTCACCATCCCCGTTGATGAGGCGGCCGTAGAACACCAGCGGTATCACCAGCGCCCATGTGAGGAACACGAGATCGAAGATGGCGGGCTGGATCGACTTCCTGTGAGAATCGGTCAGGGTACCAGCCCCCTCGTAATGGGTGATGCTTCAACGACGCGCCGAGATAAGGTACGCTCGGTTCCGCAAATGGGGTGCCCCTCCGGATTTTCATGGACCAGGGGGACTCATGGGTGTGGGGTGGTCGCTATGTGTGACGGCGGTCACACGGACCGACGCGGAAGCGCAACAGCCACAGGCCGACCCCCGTCAGGGCCCGAAATTCTAAGTTGTTGTAATACAACACGTTATAATACCGACAACCACTCTCCCCCTCCTTCTCTTGCGGGCACGTCGATTGCGCAGTACCTTCGCCGCTGGTTGTTAAGCAGCGAGGGCTGCGATCGCTGTCCAGACGGCAGCGTCGTTTCGTGGTCCCCGCTCTTCGTGTCCCCGGTGTCTCAGTGTCAACTTTATGGAGGCCGCACTTATGAAGACCCTTCTCACTCGGCTGCTCAGCGATGAGTCCGGTCAGGGGCTGACCGAATACGCCCTGATCATCGCCCTCGTCGCCGTCGCCCTCGTGGCGATCCTGGTCCTGTTCCGGAATGCCATCGGCGGTGTATTCGACACCGGGGCGCAGGTCCTCAACAACGCTCCGAACTCACCAGCGTACGTCCCGTAAAGCTTGGGTGGAAGCAGCGGGTCGGGGGAACCCCGATCCCGCTGCTTTTGCCTTTGTACGGGAGGAATGGTGCGCCAGTGCGCCTCGTCTTTGATGTCACGTTGGTCGCTCTGGCTCTGGCCGGTGGATGGTACGATGTCCGCACGCGGAGAATCCCCAACGCCCTGACCCTCACGGGCCTGCTTGTTGGGCTCCTGCTTCGGGTGCCGTTCGGCCTGCCAGCGGTTGCGGACGGGGTTGTCGGAGCGGGGTTCGGGTTCCTCGTTGCTGTCCCGCTGTTTGCCCTAGGCGCCTTCGGTGGTGGGGACACCAAGTTCCTCATTGCCTTGGGCGCCTTTCTTGGCGGCAGCCGCCTCCTCGGGGCCCTGCTGGTCATCGCCGTTGTCGGCGGCGTGCTGGCCGTGCTGGACGCGATCCGGCGCGGCGCCATGGTCCGTCTCTTGCGGGACTCGGTTGCGCTTACCCTGAACCTGGTAACTTTCGGGCGGGTAGGATCGAGACCCACGATTGAGTCGCCCGGTGTTGCCACGATACCCTATGGCGTTCCGATGGCAATTGGTGCGGTTGCCTGGTGGTTTCTTGGAGGGAAAGTGCTATGACGTTGCGCGCTCGGCTCAGACGTTCGGATGCGGGCCAGTCTCTGGTTGAGTTTGCCCTAGTGATGCCGATCGTGCTGCTCATGCTCGTCGGGATCATCGAATTTGGCCGCGCCTGGAACGTGCAGCAGGTCATGACGGATGCGGCTCGGGAAGGAGCGCGCCACGGCGTGCTGGCTAATCCTGCGATTACCCAACAGAGTGTCGTAGGGACGATCAACACGGCCCTCGCGCGCGCGGCGATCGATACCAATACCACCCAGATCACCTTGACAGGATTCGGCAGCGGCACGGGCAACCTGCTCACGGTCGATGTCCAATATCCCTATCAGTTCCGGTTCCTTGGGGTGCTCATCAACCTGGCCAACTTGGGCCAGAATGGGTACGTCGTATTGAAGACCCAATTCGTGATGCGGAACGAGTAGGCCGAGGCACACGCAAATGAAACGACCCCAACCCTGGCTGCTCCTGGTGCTTGCACTCGGCTTCGGAACCGCCGCGGCGTACTTGGCGCTCAACTACATCCGGAATCAGACGACCCCGCTCCTGTCGGCCGAGGCGCCGAAGGGGCAAGTCGTCCTCGCGATGAAGGATCTCCCGATCGGCGCGATTGTGGGCGCGCAGGATATCCGCGCAGTGGATTGGCCGGGCGATGCCCTCCCACCGGGCTTTCTCAGCGTTCCCGAGGAGGTCGTCGGACGAGGGGTCATTACCCCTGTCAAGCTCAATGAGCCCTTCCTGGAGGGGAAACTCGCCCCGCGGGGCGCAGGGGGTGGAATTACTACCATCATCACCGAAGGATTACGAGCGCTGAGTGTCCGGGTCGATGAGGTGATTGCCGTGGCCGGGTTCGTCATCCCGGGCACGCGGGTCGACGTATTGATCACGAAGAACGTGGCCGGCCAGAATACCACGCGCGCCATTCTTCAGAATGTTCAGGTGCTTGCAGCCGGCCAATCGATCCAAACCGATGCAGAGGGCAAGCCACAGACGGTGGCGGTCATTACGGTGCTCCTGTCGCCGGAGCAGGCCGAGCTGCTGACCCTGGCCGCGAACGATGGACGGATCCAGATGACCCTGCGGAACGCCCTCGACACCGTTCAGGTCGTCACATCCGGGGCGCGATCCTCCGAGCTGCTCTCGGTGGGCCGCCGCCCGACGCGTACCACTCGCCCCAGGGTGTCGGCCCAGGCGGCCACCCTGCCGCGGCAGACGGAGACGATCATCGAGGTGTTCAAGGGCGGGCAGAAGACGCTGACCAAGTTCAACAACTGAGCTGACCCAAACCTTGCGAGGGGTGTTCGTGTCGATTCAACGGTTGCTTTCCAGATCCAGCTTGGCACCTCGCGGTCGCCGGTGGTCGGTGTTGACACTGGTGGCGCTGGCCTATCTACCCGCATCCCTCGGGGCCCAGCAGGTTCTGAAGGAGCCGGAACAGGTGCTCTCGGTTGCGAGGGGAGCGTCGCTCTTGTTGACCAACCCCTTCCGCTTCGAGCGGGTTGCCTTGGGCGACCCTTCGATTGCAGAGGCGAATGCGGTCTCCCCCACCGAACTCCTGATCACCGGCCAGACCCTCGGCACGACCAGCCTCCTGATCTGGTCAACCACGGGTACGCCGAGGTTCTATTCGGTGGAGGTCACCGCCGATGCACCCGGCCTCGAGCGCTTCATCAAGGAACTCATGCCGGACGAGGATATCCGGGTCTCTGCCAGTGGCAACACTGTGACCCTGTCGGGCACGGTACGGGATCCCAACTCGGTGGCCCGCGCCATCGAGATCGCCGAAACGAGCGGGGCCACCGTCATCGACAACCTGGTGGCGCCGCCGGCGGTTCAGGTTCTGCTGCAGGTGCGTTTTGCGGAAATTACCCGGAGCGGGATGAAGGACTTTGCGACCGCCCTCTCGACCTTGAACCCGCAGGACCTGAGCGATAACGGCGATTGGGAGGGCGAATCGATTTCTGACGGACTGCTGAGGGTGCTGCTCTCCAATCCGAACGCCAATATCGAAGGCATTATTAGGGCGTCGATATCCAAGGGCAACTTCCGGAGCCTGGCCGAGCCGAATCTCCTGACATTGCCCGGCAAGGAAGCCTATTTCCTGGCTGGCGGCGAGTTCCCGTACCCCACGATCCAAAGCGGCGGCAGCCAGAACGTGACGATCATCTTCAAGGAATTCGGGATCAAGCTTCGCTTCACGCCCAACATTACCCGCAGCGGAGCCATCCGGCTCAAGGTGGAGCCGGAGGTGTCCTCGCTCGACTTCGCCAACGGCCTGGTGATTGGCGGATTCCAGATCCCGACCCTGATCACCCGCAAGGCCCAGACCGAGGTCGAGCTCCGGGCGGGCCAGTATTTGGCCATTGCCGGGCTCATCGACAACAATCTGATCGATAACGTGAGCAAGATCCCCATCCTCGGGGACATCCCGATTCTGGGCCAGTTCTTCCGGACCACCGATGCCCGGCAGCGCCGGAGCGAACTACTGGTGTTGATCACCCCGCACTTCGTCGTCGCCAACGAGACAGCGGTCCCGCTGCCGACCGGCGAGCCCGAGACCTGGAAGTGGCCCGGGTGGCTCAAGTATCCGAAGAACTAGGGGCGGCTGGCCGCTCATCCCCCTGGAGGAACCTGGCAATGCAGTCCAACCGAAGTTTGGTCCGGAACACGCGAGGCGCGACGCTTGCTTTGATCGCCGTCTCCATGATCGTAGTGTTGGCGATGGCGGCACTCGCGATCGACCTAGGGATGCTGATCAAGACCCGCGCCGAGGCCCAGCGCACCGCCGACGCGGCGGCGCTGGCCGGTGCGAGCGCCTTCCTGAGCGGTCCCGCGGTGGCGCATGTGCAGGACGCCATCGGCCGGGCGCTCGAGGTGGCTGCCAATAACTATGTGGACGCGAACTACGTGGACACCACGGGACAAACGCAGCAGGTGACCGGCGGGAGTACCTGGGCCTACACCAACGAGGCCACTGTCGAAGTGGTACCAAACGACGTGTTGGTACGGGTCACGATCAGGCGTCCCAACGTCGGGACCTGGTTTGCCGAGGTGCTCGGAATCCAACTCGTACCCGTGCTGGGCCGGGCCGCGGCGGTGGCGGCCCAGACGGGCGCCGCGCGGTGCGTCAAGCCCTTCGCCGTCCCGGACATCTGGGATGAGAACTCGGCTATGCGGACCGGAGGCCCCTACTTCGAGACCGGCGATACTGATGGCGATTTGGAGTGGGACTGGAACGAGCACTGGGTGTTCGACGACGCCACCTCGCCCTACAACGGGACCGACTACTACGAGCCTTACGACCCCAATGTGGCAAGCGGTACCCAGACCGGTTATGGCAGTCCGTGGCGGAACGGGAACGGCTCCGGAGTCGTCGGCGACTACGGTCGCCCACTGGTCATCAAGGCCCAGAGCCCGTCAGGGGCGCTCGGCCCTGGGTTCTTCTATCCGTGGCGGCTGCCGGGTCTCCAAGGGGCCTCCGACTACTTCGACGCCATCGTGGGCTGCCCAGTACCCGGTGCGGTGTCGGTCGGTACCCCCTACGACGTCGAGACCGGCAACATGGTGGGGCCGACGCATCAAGCCATCGACAGCCTGATTTCCACGGACCCCAACGCCCAGTGGAACTCCTTGGCGGGGCAGGTCACCGGTTGGGACCAGACGCGGTATGGCACGGATTGGCGGAACAGCCCCCGGGTCATCAAGGTCGGGCTCATGGACCCGCACGAGGTCATCGATATTCACGACGGCGGGCATACCCAGGTGACCTTCAACAACTTCGCGCTGCTCTTCCTCGAGGGGTTCCAGGGCAATGGCAACCAGGCGCCGCTCGTCGCGCGCTTCCTCTGGTTCGTGAGCGGCACCGGGAACCCCGGTGGCGGTCCCGGGTCGCTCGTGAGGACTCTCCAGCTTGTCGAGTAGCGACCCGAGGCCCGGGACCGCCCCGACGCGACCGGTTCCATGCGCGGTCATCTCGACCGATGGCGCGTTCCGGAAGATCGTGGAGCAGGCGGTCCGCCATCCCGACGCGGGGACCACGCTCGAGATCGAGTTCGGGGTCCCGTTCGCGGCCTTCGGGAACGTCGAACTGAAGGCGCTCAAGGGGGCGTCTCCCGAGGTCGTGATCGTCGACCTGGGGGACGACCCCGCGCTCGGCATCAAGCTGGCCCATTTTCTTGCAGGGGCATCCTCCCCTTCCTATAGAATTATCGCGTCGGGGCCAACACTCGAGGCCGAGCTCTTGCTCGAGCTCATGCGCGGAGGCATCACCGAGTTTCTGCCCAAGCCGGTGACGCCCGAGGAAGTGCGCGAGGCGGTGCGCCGGATCAAGTCGAGCACGGTCTCGACCGGCCCGGGACCGGCCACGACTCTCGGGGAGATCTACGCCTTTTTTGGTTCCAAGGGAGGCTCGGGGGCCACTACCCTCGCCACCAACCTCGCGATCGTGCTGCACCGGCTCACCAAGAAGACGACGCTCCTGGTGGATCTCGACATGGAGCTGGGCGAGGCGTCGCTCTTGCTAGGCATTCAGCCGCGGTTCAACTTCGTCGACCTGATTCAGAATTTCCACCGGGTGGACGCCGGGCTCCTGGCCTCCTACATCGAGCGCCACGAATCGGGAGTGCACCTGCTGTCGGCGCCATTCCATCCCGATCGAGCTCAAGTCGTGAGCGCCGACCAAATCCGCCGAATCTTGCAGTATCTCAAACAACACTACGAGTACATCGTCATCGATGTCTCGAAGTCCTTTACGCCGGTCACGATGGCCGCCTTCGAGCAAGCGGATCAGATCTTTCTTACGACGACGGTTGATCTTCCGTCGCTGCGCAACGTGCAGCGGGCCCTCCCCATGCTGCAACGGGTGACCCGGGGAGATAAGGAGCGGATCCGCCTCCTGCTCAATCGATTTGAGAAAGGCGGCGAGGTGAGCACTCGTGAGGTGGAGCGCTCCGTCGGGATCCCGGTCTACGCGACCCTCAGCAACGACTACGAAGCAGTGATGCGATCCCTCAACACGGGGAAACCCGTGGTGCTGAACGGCAACTCGCCATACTCCCAGGACCTGACCAAGCTGGGCACGCGCATCACCGGCGTCCAGAACCAGAAGACGCCAACGGGGGCATTCCAGCGCTTCACCAGTGGCTTGGCTCGGGTCGTGCCCGGTCGGCGCCGAGAATCCAAGCCACCCAAGGGGAAGTCGGATGAGTGACTCGACCAAGGACCGAGGACGGGAACGGCTGCCGTGGGAAGCACCGGACGCCGACCCGCCGCCCGCCAAAGCGGACCCCGCGGCACGCGGTGGCCCGAAGGGCCCGCCCCCGTCCCCGCCGGCCGGCCGGGAGCAGTCGTGGGCCGGCGATGGCAAGGGCGATGCGTTGCCCTGGGAGTCTCCCAGCGCGCCTGGCTCAGGGTCTGCTCCGTCGTCCACGGAGCCGGCAGCCCAGCAGTGGGGCACCGACATGCACGACATCCAGCAGGTCAAAGGCCGGATCCACCGGCGCCTGCTGGAGCGTCTCAACCTGTCGAATCTCGACAAACTGGAACGCGACCAGGTGGTGGCCGCGATCCGCAAGGTGGTGCACGAGTTGCTCACCCAAGAGTCGGTTCCTCTCAATTACGAGGAGCGCGAGCTTTTGGTGGGCCAGGTATTGGACGAGATCTTCGGCCTGGGACCGCTCGAGCCGCTGATGAAGGACCACAACGTGTCCGACATCTTGGTAAACACCTTCAAGAGTGTCTATGTCGAGCGTCATGGCCTGATCGAGCGCACCGACGTCCGCTTCCAGGATGATCGCCACTTGCTCCAGATCATCGACCGGATCGTCTCGGCGGTGGGTCGGCGCATCGATGATTCCTCGCCCATGGTGGACGCTCGGCTGCCCGACGGGTCGCGGGTCAACGCGATCATCAAGCCGCTGGCGCTCGACGGTCCTCATCTGTCGATCCGTAAATTCAAGCGCGATGCGCTGACCGGCGAGGACCTGCTCCGCACCGAGACATTGACCGAGCCGATGCTCGCGCTCCTCAGCGGGATCGTCAAGTCTCGGCTCAACGTCTTGATCTCGGGGGGCACCGGGGCCGGGAAGACCACGCTGCTCAACATCCTGTCCGGGTTCATCCCGGTCACCGAGCGCATCGTCACCATCGAGGACTCGGCCGAACTGCAGCTGCGCCAGCCCCATGTGGTCCGGCTGGAGACTCGTGCGCCGAACATTGAAGGCAGTGGCGCCGTGTCGCAGCGGCTCCTGCTCATCAACGCACTCCGGATGCGCCCCGACCGGATCATCGTAGGGGAGGTGCGGGGAGAAGAAGCGATCGACATGCTCCAGGCCATGAATACCGGGCACGACGGCTCGCTCACTACGCTCCACGCCAACACCCCACGCGACGCGCTGAGCCGGTTGGAAACCATGATATCGATGGCACGACTGGATCTCCCGGAGCGGGCCATGCGCCAGCAAACGGCGAGCGCCATTCAGGTGGTGATCCAGGTGGCCCGGTTATCGGACGGCACCCGCAAGGTGATTCAAATATCCGAGATCGTGGGTATTGAGGGAGAAGTCATCACCATGCAGGACATCTTCACGTATCAGCGACATGGTCTCGGCGAAGGCGGCAAGGTAACAGGCGAGTTTCGTGCGACGGGAATCCGCCCCCGCTTTGCGGACCGGATGAAGGCGTACGGGATCGATCTGCCCGCCGTGCTGTTCGACAACATCCTGGGTGAGGAGCCGTCCCGGAAAGGACGGCGGGCGTAGTGCCCACCAGTTCGTGGCTGTCGGCCGGGATGGTCTTCCTGGCAGTGGCGCTGGGCACGGTGGCCATCGCGCTCTTGTTGGAGTTCTCGCGCGAGCGGCTTCGGGGCCGGAAGATGGTCGGCCAGCTTCGGAGGCTCGCCCAGGAAGGACCAGATGAAGCTTCGGACGCCTTGATCCGCAGGCCGGGCTTCCAGCAGAAACTGTTCGATCCTATTCTCGCGCACCTTCCCCATGCGGCCGACATCGCCTTGCTCATGCAGCAGGGTGGCCTTCAGTGGACCCTACAGACCTACGCCGTTGTGACGCTTGGGCTGGCTCTGAGCTTCGGCCTGGCCGCCGCGCTCATCTTCCGGCTCTGGCTGGCGGGCCTGGCCGCCGCGCTCTTTGCCGCGTCCATCCCGTATGTGGTCATCAAGCGGAAGGCGGCCAAGCGAATGGGTCAGTTCGAGGCCCAGCTGCCGGGTGCCATCGATTTGATCGGACGCGCTATCCGGGCTGGCCACCCGCTGTCGGCAGGCCTCAAGATGGTGGCCGACGAAACCACCGACCCCATCGCCGGCGAGTTCCGGCGAGTCTTCGAAGAGCAGCGGTTCGGGCTGGCCTTCGAGGACACCCTGCTCTCCCTGGCGGATCGCGTGCCGCTGGTCGACGTACGAATCCTGAATACCGCCATTCTCATCCAGCGCGAGGTCGGAGGAAACCTGGCCGAAGTGTTGGATAACATGGCCCAGATGATCCGCCAGCGGTTCAAGCTCCGGCGCCAGTTGCGGGTGATCACGGCCCAAGGCCGGATCAGCGGCTACGTCCTCGCCGTGCTGCCCATCGCGCTCGGGGTCGTCATCTTTCTGCTCAATCCGTCGTACATGTCCACGCTCTTCCAAGCCGGGATCGGCCGCATCCTCGTGGCTGGTGCCATCGTCTTGCAGATCTTGGGGTATTTCTGGATCCGCAAGATCGTGGATATCGACTTCTAGAGGCGCCGTGATCTACCTCATCGCTCTCCTCGTCCTCTGCGCAACCGCCTTCGTGGTGATGCTGGTGCTGCAGCTGATGCCGAGCGATTCAGCCGTCATCCGCCGCCTGGGCGACATGCAGCGGGTCGAGGGCTATCAGACGGTGATCGTCCGGCGTCGTCGGCAAGAGCGGGCGGAGCGGCTCCAGGCCATCCTCGAGGGATTGGGCTCACGGGGTGTTGGCGGGGATGCGGTCACAGGCCTTCGACTCAGACTACTCAACGCCGGATTCGTTGATCTCAACGCGCCCTACATCTTCCAAGGCGCCCGCATCGTTCTCGCACTCGGCCTCGGGTTCCTGATGGTCAGCGTGGCGCCGATTCTCGGGACGCCGTTCGCCGGGGTCGTGCTCGTTGGCGTCTGGGGCTTGCTGATGGGATGGGTGATACCCGGATTCTACATCGGTCGCCGCGTGGCCAACCGCAAGTTCCAGATCCAACGATCCTTGCCCGACGCCCTCGACCTGTTGGTGGTGTGCGTCGAGGCCGGGTTGGCCCTGAACCAGGCCCTGCTCCGCGTGTCCGAGGAGATTGCCAACATCAGCCCCGTCCTCGGCGAGCAACTCGCCATGGTGAACCTCGAGATTCGGGCGGGGTCGGCTCGGGAGGAGGCCCTCCAGAATTTGGCCACGCGCACCGGGGTCGAGGACATCCAATCCTTCGTCACCATGTTGATCCAGACGGACCGATTCGGCACCTCCATCGCCGACGCACTCCGGGTCCACTCCGAAGATCTGAGGACCAAGCGACGCCAGCTGGCCGAAGAGGCATCTGCCAAGACGGCGATCAAGATGCTGTTCCCGCTGGTGTTCTGCATCTTCCCCGCCATGTTCGTGGTCATCCTCGGCGCGGCCATCATTCAGATCGTCCAAGCGCTCTCGGCCTTCGGATCATGACGCACGTCCGGGTCCGGAATGAGACCAGCGGAGTCGAGCTCGGTTGGCGGATCGGACTGGCCGATTCATGGTGGCCACGTTTGCGTGGCCTGCTTGGTAGACCAGCACCGGAAGAAGGTGCAGGATTACTTCTCGTGCCGTGCCGGTCGGTCCATATGATCGGTATGAAATTCCCGCTCGATGTTGCGTTCCTGGATGACCGTGGCGAGGTGATTGCCGTCTACCACGAACTCCAGCCCGGGAGCCGGACCCGGTGGCACAAAGAGGCCCGCTACGCGCTCGAGTTGGCCGCGGGAACCCTGGTGGCAACACATACGGCGGTGGGACACACGCTCGAGTGGGGGCCGCCAGAGGCGCGGCCGGCTCGCCCACCCTCGAGAATCGAGGAGGAGGTCGCCTCATGAACCCGGCCGACGCCACTGCCGCCATGGCCCACACCGCACCACCCGCTACACCATCGGCCCCACCGATACCACAGACGCTCGCGGACACCGGGCTCTCGGAGGAATTCCTCACGGAGCTCATCCTGAAGACACTCTATGTCCAAGGTGCCCGAACGGGCCAACAGCTGACGGACGCCATCTGCCTCCCCTTCCCACTGGCCGATGACCTCCTGATGACCATGCAGCAGCGGATGATGGTCGAGGTGCAGGGTACCAAAGGACATGGCCGGGCCGGCTACGTCTTCGATCTGGGTGGTGAGGGCCGCGACCGGGCGCGGGAGGCCATGGCATCCAATCAGTATGTCGGCCCCGCCCCGGTACCACTCGCGCAGTATCGCCGGTGGGTCGACATCCAGTCGATCAGGCATGCCCGGGTCAACAAAGAGGTCCTCCACCAGGCCTTCAGCTGGCTCGTGCTCGACCCCGAGATGGTCGATATGGTCGGTCCGGCCGTCAACTCGGCCAAGTCGCTGTTCCTTTTTGGGGAATCGGGCAATGGCAAGACCGCGATTGCCGAGACCATCGCCCGAATGCTCGGCGGAGAGATCTTCGTCCCGCACGCCGTGGAAATTGACGGGCAGGTGATGCTCTTGCTCGACCCGATCTATCACCGTGCGGCCAGCCCGGCCGAGCGCGCGGCGGACCAGCCTGGGATTGAGTTGCTGTGGCGCAGTGACGCTGCCGAGTTCGACGCCCGATTCGTCAAAGTCCGCCGACCCGTGGTGCTCACCGGTGGTGAGCTGACGTTGGAACAGCTCGACCTGCAGTATGACGAACATACCAAGTTTTATCAGGCGCCGTTCCAAACGAAGGCGACCGGCGGGGTCTTGATCGTGGATGATTTCGGCCGGCAACGCGTACCGCCGCGCGATCTCCTAAATCGCTGGATTGTCCCGTTGGAGAAGAACGTCGACTTCCTAACGCTTCACACCGGCGGCAAATTCCCTGTTCCATTCGATTGTCTCCTGATCTTCGCGACCAACCTCGATCCTCAATCGCTGGTCGAAGAGGCCTTCCTCCGGCGAATCCACTACAAGGTCGAGGTCGAGAGCCCAACGCCTCGCCAGTATCAGCAGATCTTCCGGCGCTGTTGCGAGGCCAAAGGCATTCCGTTCAAACCCGAGGCAATCGAATACCTGTACCATGAGTACTATGGAAAGCTCTCGATTGAGCCCCGCGGGTGTCACCCGCGTGATCTGGTGGACCACCTGAGCGACATTGCGCGCTACCTCGAGGTCGAAGCCACCCTCTCCACCGAGTTGGTCGATTACGCGAGTCGATCGTACTTCCTTGCCGATTTCCCGACCGCCAGCACGTAGCACCGCTCGCGGGCCCGTAGGACGCTGAACCGAGGGGGCGCCATGTCCCATCCACAAGAGCCAGCATCATCTCCGACTGAGGAATCCGGCGTGCGGGCGATGATGCACCGCGTGGCCGAGATTGAGCGAGATGCAAGCCGAGCCAAACGCCTCAGCCTCACGAGCTTGGTCACCGTCGGCATCATTCTCGGCTTGGCCGCTGCACTGGTGTACATCAGTGCGAAACGTGGGATGCCGGGAACGGTCAACAGCGTGGTTGAATCGCGGCAGTATCTGCTGCGTGACGCCGAGGGGCGGGTGCGTGGCATTTGGGGTACAGCCGAAGATGGAACGGTCCGCCTGGTACTTCGAGACCAGAACGGGCGCTCGATGCTGAAGATCAACCTGCTCGCGGATGGGTCTTCCGCCGTCACCTTCGCCGATACGACGGAGCGGGCGCGAATCGTGCTCGGCCTGCTCGAGGACGAGACGTCGACCTTGGTGTTGGCCGACGGCACTGGGAGAGCCCGCGCCGTCCTCGGCCTCAGCGCCGATGGCTCCTCGACGCTGGTGTTCGCGGATACGCTCGGCGTCAGTCGGTCCGGCCTGGGCATCGACGCCGAGGGTGGCCCTACTGCCACCTTCCCCACCACCTCGGTGATCTTTCCCGAGGAGGACGCCGACTCGGCCGACGAATCCCCGTAGCCTGAGACGCCACCGCCTTCCTTCAGAGCCCCCCGCCTGAGTAGCTAGCCACGGGGGGCTTGTCGTAGATTCACTGCTTCATGAATGCGCGCTACGATGTGATCGTGATCGGCGGTGGGCACGCCGGGAGCGAGGCAGCCACGCTGGCGGCCCGCGCGGGTGCCCACACGCTGCTCCTGACCCAGAATCTCGAGACCATCGGACAGATGTCGTGCAATCCGGCTATCGGCGGGATTGCCAAAGGCACCGTCGCGCGCGAGGTAGATGCGTTTGGCGGGATTATGGGCCGGGCCACCGATCTCGCCCGGATCCAGTTCCGGATGCTGAATCGCTCGAAGGGCCCGGCGGTATGGTCTCCGCGGGCCCAGTGCGACCGGGGACTCTACCGCCGGGCGGTGCGCAGCCTGCTCGAGCGCCAGACTGGACTGGACGTGGTGCAAGGCACCGTATCGGAACTGCAAGTCACCGGCGGACGCGTCAGCGGGGTGACCACGGCGGATGGTCGTCGGTTCGAGACCAAGGCGATTGTTGTGACCGCCGGCACCTTCCTCCGTGGCCGGATTCACATGGGCCTCGGCGCGCAGATTCCCGCCGGGCGGGCCGGCGAAAGCCCCACGATCGAGCTTGCACAAGTACTTGAAAACAATGGACTTACAGTAGAACGCTTCAAGACGGGCACGCCGCCACGAATTGATGGACGGAGCGTGGACCTGGCGCGCATTGAGCGCCAGGACGGGGAGCCTGGGCCCTATTGGTTTTCCTTCTTCGAGCGTGGTGTGCATCCGCGTCAGCTGCCCTGCTACATCACGTGGGCCGGCGGCGAGGTCAAGGAGATCATCAGCGAACACATCGGCGAGTCAGCGCTCTATGGCGGAGCGATTAGCGGCCGCGGCCCGCGGTATTGCCCGTCGATCGAGGACAAGGTGGTCAAGTTTCCCACCGCCGAACGTCACCAGGTCTTCCTCGAGCCGGAGGGCCTGGACACGTCCGAGATGTACGTCAACGGACTCTCGACGTCGCTGCCACCGGCAGTCCAGCTGGCCTTCCTCCGAGCGGTGCCTGGGCTCGAAGGCGTAAAGATGACCAGGCCGGGCTATGCCATCGAGTACGACTATTTCCCGCCCACCCAACTATCCCAGACGCTCGAAGTGAAACAGCTGCCGGGGCTGTTCCTGGCCGGTCAGGTGAACGGGACCACGGGATACGAGGAGGCCGCTGGCCAGGGCGTCATTGCGGGCCTCAACGCTGCCCACTCGGCGCTGGGCCGGGAAGAGGTGGTCCTTCGGCGTAACCAGGCCATGATCGGGGTCTTGGTGGACGACCTCGTTCAGCGGGGAGTAGACGAACCATACCGGCTATTCACCAGCCGGGCCGAGTATCGCCTGCTACTGCGACAGGACAATGCGCTGCGCCGCCTTGGGGTCTTGGCCACAGAACTCGGCCTGCTCTCGGATGCTGAGCGACGCACCATGGAGGCGCGACTCGAGTTGGAAGAGCAGGTCGAGGAATCGGCGCGCACGGCCACGCTCGAACCTGAACTGGCCAACCCGATACTCGCCCGAGCGGAATCGGCCTTGGTCAGCGAGTCTGTCCGGCTGGCCGACCTGGCCAAGCGACCCGGTATTTCACTCCACGACTTGATGGAGGCTGCGGGGTTCGATTTCTCTCAGGAAGAGGTGGAGTGGGCCGCCATCGAGCTGCGCTATGCCGGCTACATTGCGCGGGAACAGGCAGCAGCTGAGCGGCTCGCCCAAATGGACCACTTCGAGTTGCCAGACGGGATCGCGTACCGCCCGCTGGCAAGCCTCTCCTTCGAGGCTCGGGAGAAGCTCGAAGTGGTACGCCCGAGGACGCTGGGCCAGGCAAGCCGTATCCCGGGCGTTTCGCCGAGCGATCTCCAGGGCCTGGTCGTGGAAGTCCTTCGCTGGCGGAAGCGGACCGCGCCGGCCACAGACTGACGCCTCCTGGTGGAGTGTTTCACGTGAAACACCGCACCTATTCCTTCCCACGCTGGGCCTCACAGTGGGCCTCGGCACGCGAACCTCTTCGCCTGGCACGGCATTGCCTCTCGCTCACCTGAGCATATATTCCTGATCTCTTCAGACCACGCCGAACGCAGTCGATTGCAACGAAAATAATTTATCTATTAACTGTATATTTAACAACAAGTTAGGCAACTTATGAGTCGCATCGTCGCGATCGCCAATCAGAAGGGTGGTGTGGGAAAGACCACGACTGCGGTCAACCTCGCTGCCTCGCTGGCCGCGGCGGAGCATCCCACGCTCCTGATCGATGCGGATCCGCAAGCCAATGCCACCAGTGGAGTTGGAATCCCGCGCGAGCGAATTGGCAGCTCACTCTACGATGTGCTGATCGATGGCCGCCCGCTGGCCGACGCGATTCTCAGCCACCCGACGCTGCCGGCCCTCGACGTGGTGCCCGCGACCCAGGACCTAGTGGGTGCGGAAGTCGAGCTGGTCGACCGGCCCGACCGAGAGACGACGCTCCGGCGCGCCCTGTCCGGTGCGACGAACGGGTATGAATTCGTTCTGCTCGATTGTCCGCCGTCGCTCGGGCTCCTGACGCTCAACGTATTGGCTGCGGCGGACTCGGTGCTCATTCCGATTCAATGCGAGTACTACGCCCTCGAAGGCATGTCTCAGCTGCTCAACACGATTCGCGTGGTCCAACAGAACTTCAATTTGTTGTTGGCCATCGATGGCGTGGTGCTCACGATGTACGACTCGCGGCTGAACTTGTCGCGACAGGTGGCGCAGGACGCCAACGAGTACTTCGGACCGAAAGTCTTCCGGACGGTGATTCCCCGGAATGTCCGACTGGCGGAGGCGCCGAGTTTCGGGAAGCCCATTCTGTTGTATGACGTGCAGTCCGTCGGCGCGAAGCGCTACATCGCGCTGGCGCAAGAACTGGTGCGGCGACGCCCCTCGCTGCCGTTGGAGACCCCGACATCGATATCGGAGATTACTCGATGACTGAAACGCGCCGTCTGGGACGCGGACTCGAGGCGTTGCTCGGCCCGATCACGCGAGAGGAAGCCGAGCGCGAAGGCAGTCTCCGCGAGCTGCCGACGATCGCCATTCGCCCCAACCCGTATCAGCCCCGCGAAGCAATTGATGACCAGGCGCTGCAAGAGCTGACTGATTCGATTCAGGCGTCGGGTCTCCTCCAGCCGGTGCTGGTGCGACCAGCGGGCGACGGTTATCAACTCATTGCCGGCGAACGGCGCTGGCGTGCCATCCAACGCCTGGGTTGGAAGAGCATGCCGGCCGTCGTGCGTGAGGTCGATGACCGCACCTTGCTGACCCTGGCATTGATCGAGAACCTGCAGCGCGACAACCTCTCGCCCATCGAAGAGGCGCGGGGCTATCAACGACTGGCGGACGAGTTTGACCAGTCCCTGGCCGAGGTTGCCCGGCTGGTCGGCCGCGACCGCTCGACCGTGGCGAATACCGTTCGCTTGCTGAACTTGCCGGAAGCAGTGCAGGACATGGTCGGCAGAGGCGAGCTCTCCGCCGGACATGTCCGGCCGCTGCTCGCGCTCACGAGCGCCCCCGCCATGCTGCGGCTCGCCCGTGAGGCCGTGACCCATGGGTGGTCGGTGCGAGACGTCGAGAACCACGTCCGTACCGGCGGCGCCCGAGCCGGCACCCGCGGCAAGAAGCCGGTCAAGCCCCAGGCCGCCACGACCGAGGCGCGGCGCATCGAAGAGGCCCTCCGGGAACGGCTCCAAACCGACGTGCGACTCACAGCGCGGCGGCGCGGGCGAGGGCTCTTGACCATCAGCTACTATTCCAATGACGACCTGGCCCGGATTCTCGAAGTCGTGCTCGGGAGGCCATTCGACGGATGACGCGTTCCGATCGTGGAGTCACGATCGTCGTGCACCGTGACGGGGAGCTAACGTCACGCAGTCTGCGATTCTCCCAGCGAGCCCTGGTAGCGGGGGCGGTGGCGGCAACCCTGTTGCTGTTAGGGCTTGCCGCGATTCTCTTCTTCTACGGCCCCATCGTGCGAGCCGCCGCCAGCGTTCCCGGTCTCAAACGTGATATCGCACGATTGGAAGCGGACAACGCCCAAGTGCACACGCTGGCCCGGGCACTCGAAGATGCGGAAGCCCGCTACTACCAGCTTCGGGAAATGATGGGGGCGGACATCATCCGCGAACCGGTGGGATTCGCCCCGACGGTACCCGTTGCGCTGCCCATCGAGGCGCGGCCCCCTGGTGCTGCGCCCCGGTTCGAGTCGGGGGCCTCGATTCCGAAACACTGGCCACTCGACGAAGAGGGCTACGTCACTCGCGGCCAAATCGGAGCGGACACGCGCGACGAAGCACACCCCGGCATCGATGTGGCCGTGTCCATCGGAAGCCCGGTACGCGCGGTCGGCGGAGGCCGGGTGCTCGATGCCGGGTCGGACCCCGAAGTGTACGGGCTCTTCGTGTTGCTCGAGCATCCCGAGGGCTACCAGTCGATGTACGGTCACCTCTCACGAGTGACCGTGGCGGTGGGAGACTCCGTTTCGGCCGGTCAAGTGATCGGCCTCTCAGGAAACAGCGGCCGCTCCAGTGCACCCCACCTGCACCTCGAAATCCGCCGCGAAGGCCGCTCGCTCGACCCGCTGACTCTGGTTCAGGAGGAAACTCGCTGATGGCCATGTTCAAAGAGCCGGCTCGCGAAGGCGCAGAGCCTCCGCGACGCAGCACCCAGCCAGCTTCGTTATCGATTATTGCGAGCGACCTGACCGTCATCGGCGATCTCGAAACGTCCGGCGTGGTCAAAGTCGAGGGACGGGTCCAGGGATCCGTTCGGGCAGGCACCCAAGTGTTGGTCTCGACCGAGGCGCTGATCGAAGGAGACATTCAGACCAAAGAGGCCATCATCGGCGGCGAGGTGAGTGGCGCGATCCGAGCCGAAGACCGGGTCGAGATCCAGGCCACGGCGCTCATCAACGGCGACATCACCTCGCGCCGGATCGTTATGCTCGAGGGCGGTCGCGTGAACGGAGAAATCAAGATGGACGCCGCCGCGGTGGAGAAGGCCGACGTAATCGACGGTGGCGCCACACCTTCGGAATGATCGCCCCATTTTGCCGGAGTCCGAGTGTCTAGTTACTGGCGCTATACTGTCTTGATGCTGGCGATAGTTGCGGTCGGTTGCCGCAGCAATGACAGCTCCTCGGCCCCCCGGGTCGGACTCATCACCCCGGGGTCTATTGCCGATGCGGCGTGGAACTCGGGTGCCTTCCAGGGACTCACGCAGATCCACGACAGCCTGGGCGTCGACGTAAGCCACGTCGAAGCCAAGACCCCGGGTGCCCAGGAGGAAGCGCTACGGACCTATGCGGCGCAGGGCTATGACCTGGTGTTCGGCCATGGCTTCGAGTTCCAGGACATGGCCGAGCGAGTCGCCATGGAGTACCCCGTGACTGTCTTCATCATCACGTCGGGGATCCGCACCGTGGGGCAGGTGGCGCCCATGATCTTTCGGCTCGAGGAAGCGAGTTACCTGGCCGGCATGGTCGCGGGGGGGATGACCCAAACCGGTATCATCGGATTCGTCGGGGGCATCGAACTTCCACCGATCCGCTCTGCCTACGATGGCTGGGTGAATGGCGCCCGCGCGGTGAACCCGGCGGTCGAGCCCCGGCTCATCTACATCAACACCTTCGAAGACGCTGCCGCGGGACGCGAGGCCGCCCTCGCTCTCATTCGGCTCGGTGCCGACATGATCCACCACAACGCGGATGCCGCAGCCCTCGGCGTGTTCCAAGCCGTGAAGGAGAGTCCGGCCGTTTACGTCTTCGGTGCGAACGCCGATCAGTCCGACCTCGCTCCCGACCGCGTGCTCGGCTCGGCGGTCATCGACCTGCCCAGAGCGTTCTTGGCCGTCGCCCGTGAAGTTGTCGACGGGACGTTCACACCGCGGGTCGAGAGCTTTGGTTTGGCCAGCGGCGTCATCAGGTATGCAGTGAATCCAAGAACAACAGCGCTGATTCCCACGGCGCTGAGTGCCCGCATCGCCGCAGCCGCAGATTCGATCTCGCGAGGCCTGCTGAATCCGACTCCTGTTCCTGCCCCCGATCCGGTACCTGCGTCGGCCACCCCGTGAACAAGCAGGTTTCCCTCGACGCCGTCACGGACTTCCTGGATCAGTATCTCAGGATCCATGATGTTCCCGATGAGCCCAATGCCCTCAACGGTCTCCAGGTAGAGAACTCAGGAACGATCAGTCGGCTGATGGCAGCGGTCGACGCCTCCCAGGCCACCATCGACGGGGTCGCCGAGCAGTCACCGGAAGGCCCTCCGCTCTTGCTGGTACATCATGGACTATTTTGGGATGGCAACGTCCCCCTTACGGGACGGCGGATTCGGCGCGTGCGGCGGGTCTTGGTGAATGACATCGCTCTCTACAGCGCCCACCTGCCGTTGGATATCCACCCTGAAGTGGGCAACAACGTGGAGCTGGCCCGAGCGATAGGGCTCGATGTGTCCGGATGGTTCGGCGATCATCTGGGGATCCCTATCGGGGTATGGGGTGCCCTCTCGGTGTCTCGCCAGACGCTGGTCGAACGGCTCGACCAGGTGTTGGGGACCCGCTCGCTACTGCTCCCAGGCGGGCCAGAGCAGGTCGGCCGGTTAGGCATCATCACCGGTGGCGCGGGTTCCATGATTGCCGCCGCCCGGGACGCCGGGCTCGATACGTTCATCACCGGGGAAGGGGCACATCACACCTACTTCGATGCCATGGAATGGGGCATCAACACGGTGTACGCAGGTCACTACGCCACCGAACAACTGGGCGTCCAGGCGCTGGCTCGAAAAGTTGCCGCCGAATTCAACCTCCCCTGGAGCTTTCTCTCGTACCCAACGGGACTCTGACCCACCTGCCGAGTTCCCCCGTCATGCTGCCGCTCACGCTGCGTGGGATCCACAAGCACTTCGGTGCGGTTCATGCCGTGCGCGGTGTCGACTTTACCCTTGGGCCTGGAGAGGTCCACGCCTTGCTCGGGGAAAACGGGGCGGGCAAGTCCACCCTGATGCACATCGCCTTCGGTCTGGTTCGCGCCGACCGGGGTGACGTTGTGGTCGACGGCGTGGCACGAGCACTTCGCTCCCCGCGCGAAGCGCGTCGGCTTGGCGTCGGCATGGTGCACCAGCACTTCACCTCGGTTCCCGCGCTCAGCGTTGCGGAAAACATCGCCTTAGCGGCCGGCTGGAGTCCCAAGACACGACAGCTCGCCGAGCGCGTCGATGGCGTCTTTCGGCGCGTCGGTCTGGCGCTCGATCCAAACGCACCTGCCTGGACCCTCCCGGTCGCGCTCAAACAGCGACTCGAGATCGTCAAGGCGCTGGCCACGGGCGTGCGCATTCTGCTGCTGGACGAACCCACTGCGGTTCTTGCCCCGGCCGAAGCGGACGAGCTGCTCCGCGTAGTTCGCCGCTTCACCGAGCAGGGAGGCGCGGCGGTTTTGATCACCCATAAACTGCGCGAAGCGTTGGCGACCGCCGACACCGTCACCGTGCTCAGGCGTGGGCAAGTCACCTTCTCGGGCCCGACAGCGGAGGTCGACGCCGACAGCGTGCTGCGTTACATGATCGGTGGCCGATTGCCCGAGTCACGGCCGGCGCCGGCCGCGGCGCCCGGCGCGGTGCGTATTCGGGCGGAGGCACTCGAAGTGGCGCGGGACGGGCGGGGAGGAACCGCTCTGCTGCAGGCCACCTTTTCCGTACGAGCGGGTGAAATCGTCGGTATCGCAGCGGTCGAGGGCAACGGACAGCGGGAACTCATGCGTGCAGTCGTAGGGTTGCTGCCGTCGTTGCGCGGGCGCTTGGATGTCACAGGACCGGTTGGATTCGTGCCTGAAGATCGGACGACCGAGGGGCTCATTCCCGAGTTCTCCCTGACGGAGAACCTGGTGCTCGGCCTCGATCGTAGTGCGCCGTGGGTTCGCGGGCGCCGATTCAGACGCATCGACTGGCATGCCGCCCGCGAAAGCGCCGCCGACATTCTGCGGAACTTCGAGGTGGACGCACCGGGTCCCGGGGTTCCGGCGGCCAGCCTCAGTGGAGGCAACCAACAACGACTGGTGATCGCGCGGGCGCTCGAGCAGGAGCCGACGGTGTTGGTGGCGGAGAACCCAACCCGTGGCCTCGATATCCGGGCGGCCCAGGCCGTGGAGGCCAGACTTCGGGCAGCGGCCCACGAGGGAGCCGCCGTGTTGGTCTATTCGAGTGACCTCGACGAGATCCTCCAGATCGCCAACCGGGTGCTGGTCGTCGCCGGTGGAACCGTGACGGAAGTCCCGCCCCACGCACGCCGTGAGGACGTGGGGGCGATGATGCTGAATGTGCATGCTGAGCGCGCCGATCCGAGTGGGTCTCGATGACCCTTACCCGGCTCCACTGGTCGGCCCTGGTCGTGGCGTCGGCGTTCTCAGCCGGAATCGCGATTCTCGCGCTGGGGCTCTGGGCCAGTGGTTACGACGCGCCCCAGGCACTGACCGCATTGTGGAACGGCGCCTTCGGGTCGTGGTATGCCTTTACCTCAGCCACGCTGCTGCGCGCCGTGCCGTTGATCATCATCGGGCTCGGCTTCGCCTTGGCCCTCCAAGGCGGTGCGCTCAACATTGGCGCCGAGGGACAATTCTATGCCGGCGCCATTGCCGCAACCTGGGTCGGGCTCGAGGTCGGACACTGGCCTCTCGTACCGGCCATCGGCACGATCGTGGCCGTCGCGACAATTGCCGGTGCGCTGTGGATGGTCGTCCCGGTCTGGCTCAAACTGCGCTTCGGCGTCATCGAGGTCATCAGCACGCTGCTGCTCAATTTCGTCGCCGAGTCCCTGGTGTCACTCATGGTCCAGGGACCCCTCCAGGAATCCACCGGCGTGTTTCCACAAAGCAATCCACTTCCGCTCTCGGCCCGCCTGCCCATCCTGCCCGGCACGCGTCTCCATCTCGGCTTCCTGTTCGCGCTCGCGCTGAGTGTCGTGGCGTGGTACGTCGTGACCCGAACGGTGTGGGGGTTTCGACTTCGAGCAGTCGGCGCCAGCCCTCGGGCCGCGGAAGTATCGGGTCGGATCAAGAGCGGCCGGATCCTGGGCACGGCGCTCTTGTGGTCCGGTGCGCTTGCCGGTCTGGCCGGCGGGCTCGAGGTCAGCGGCGTCTCCTACGCGCTCTACCAAAACCTTTCGCCCGGCTACGGCTTTACCGCAATCGCCGTTGCATTGCTCGCCCGCCTCCGTCCGATCGGAATCGTATTTACCGGGATCCTATTCGGCGCGCTCGAAGCCGGCGCCGGTGCGATGCAACGGGACGCCGGAATTCCGTCCGTCGCGGTCTATGTGGTCGAGGCTGTCGTGATTCTGGTCATCGTTCTCGCCGATTCGCGCCTCCGCCATCTGGGACGATCGACCGTACGCCGCCCAAGTCCGGCGGCCGCCTAAGACATGGACATCACCACCCTCGTCGCGGGCTTCCTGGCCGCCGCCGTCAGAGTCGCCACACCGCTCCTGCTCGCGGCCACCGGCGAGACCCTCGGTGAGCGCGCCGGCGTCATCAACCTCGGCATCGAGGGGGCGATGTTGGGTGGCGCGTTGGCAGCCGCACTCGGTGCCTTGCATGGCGGCCCATGGGTTGGCGTCCTCGCGGCTGCCCTGGCGGGGGCGGCGGTGGCCGCAATCTTTGCAATCGTGGCGGTGGGCGCCGGGGCCGATCAGATCATCACCGGGACGGCCCTGACCCTCGGTGCCTTCGGCCTGACCGGCGCGCTCTACCGGCAGTCGTTTGGCGCGGCCGGGGCCGGGCTCTCGATCCCGACCATGGGCATCATCGAGCTGCCGGGTCTTCATGCCATCCCGATCATCGGCCAGGCTTTCTTCGCTCAGCCCGCACCTACGTACATCGCCATGGCTGCCGTGCCGGCCCTCTGGTGGCTTCTGTTTCGCACCCGGTGGGGGCTCGCCGTTCGCGCGGTTGGGGAATCGCCGTCAGCGGCGCGTGCCGCGGGTGTCCGGGTACGCACCACGCGGAGTATCGCCACCATCGTGGGGGGATTACTGGCCGGCCTGGGTGGCGCAAGCCTCGTGTTGGCTCAGGTCGGGACGTTCGCGGAGAAGATGACCGCCGGCCGCGGCTTCGTGGCCATCGCCATCGTCGTGCTGGGCCGGTGGCATCCGGTTGGCGTAGCCATCGCCGCCCTGATCTTCGGCGCGGCCAGCGCGCTCCAGTTTGTGTTTCAGGCGATGGGGCTTGCTGTGCCGTACCAGCTCTTCCTCATGCTGCCGTATGGGTTGACGCTGTTGGCGCTCGCCGGCGTGGTCGGCCGAGTGCGCGCGCCCGCGGGCCTGGGGCGAGGCACCGAGGAAACGGGATAATCTTCACGAGGGCCTCGACGGTCACGCCGGTCACGCCGGTCACTCGACCCCGGCCTGCCGCTGGAGCCAGCGCACGTAGTCCGTAATCTGGGCCACCTCCTCTCGGTTCACTCCCGGGACTGGTTGCATCGGGCCGAAATTCCAGTGGTGCGCCTGGACCCCGAATGCCACCGCACGCTGGAACGCCGCATCGGCATGATGGGTCGGCCGATAGATTCGGTCGATGAGGGGCGGTCCGCGATCCGTCCCCGTGCCATGGCGCCCATGACATGTCGCACACCGCGCCTCGTAACGCTGCTCGCCCTCGTGGAACTCGGTCGGCGTCTGACCGGGATCGAACGCCCGGAGTTCGTTCGGGGGCGCGGCTCGTTTACACCCCGCTCCGCCCAGCAGCATTGTCACCGCGATCGTCCAGAACCGACTCATCCGATCCGTTCCCGTGATCGCGCGCGGGCCTGTTCGATCAGGTCACGCACTTGGTTCTTCAAGGCGGCTGCGTCCTTGAGCGTGAGGCCGGCAGTTTCGACCGGAGGCAAGACTTCGACCTCGGCGACGGCGCGGCCGAACCGCCAATCGTGCTTGGGAAGGGCGGTCCCGGTTCCGGCCACCGCCAGAGGGAGAATCGGGACGCCGGCCTTGATCGCAAGGCGAAAGGCGCCGTCTTTGAACGGCAGGAGCTCGCCCGTCGGCGAGCGGGTCCCCTCGGGGAAGAACATCACCGACACCTTGCGCCGCAATGCGTCCCGTGCGTCGGCCATTGCCTGCCCAGCGCTGGTCGGCGAGCCGCGCCTGAGCGGGATGTCGCCGGCCAGACGCATTTCCCAGCCGACCACGGGGATTCGGAAGAACTCAGCCTTGGATACCCACTTCATTTCCCAAGGGAGGTAGCTGATGAGCAGAATGTCTGCAAAGGACTCGTGGTTGGCCACGACGACGTACGGGCGGCGCGGGTCGTCGATTGAAACTCCCGAAATCCGGAACTTCCAGAACGGGTTGGTTTTGGCAACCAGCATGGCTGCGATCCGGAACCAGCGCCCGACGACATACCGGCTTCGGTCGAAGGGCACGGTGACGACGAAAAGGACAGCCATCAGCGGAAGCCAGACGAGCACGATGAGCCCGGTCGTGAACCAGGCCCACGCCGAGGCAATCGACCACCAGAGATGGCCGGGCTTCACGAACGGTGCCTCATAGACCCAGCACTCCGAGGAAAGCGCGGCCCAGCCAGACGAGGCCGACGATCGACAGGCCGGCCAGGAGCGTAAGTCCTGCGATCACCACAACCAGGTAACGTCGGCTCAGGACGTGCGTGGTGTCGGGGTCCGCGAGATGGCGTTCGAGCAGTCGCAGGTTTCGGGTATTCGACTTCCAGAGCACATCGAAGGCGTCTCCCGCACCCGGAACCAACCCGACGATGGCTTCGAGAGCGATGTTGGAGAGCATCCGGAACAACACGCTCAGCGATGCCCCCAACCGCGTGGCCTCGACCACGATGTAACCGGACAGCACCGTGCCGATCGCATCCCCGAGACCCGGAATGAGCCCGATCACCGGATCGAGTCCGAATCGGAACGAGGTGCCCGGGACACGAATCGAGGTGTCGAGTATGCGCCCGAGCTTGCGGACCCGCTCGAGTCTCCGATGATGGGCCGGCCCGCCCGCCACCTCGGGGTCGGGGGCAGAATCGGCCGGAGCGGGGTTGGTGGAGGTCATCGTCCGGTTGCCACCATGTCATTCGCCGCCCATACTGTCGAGCGCCACCTTCCAGTTGCGACGCATCCCGTCGAGCCCTGGCCGTTCGAGGGGGGTGTCTCCAAAACGGGCGTCGAAGTCGCCCTCGCTCATGGTCTCGAAATAGTCTGGCGCTTTGCCCGGTGTGTCGCGCCGCTTGAAGGCGCTGTGCGCTGACGGGGCGGCAAAGCGTTGATTCCACGGGCAGACATCGTTGCAGATATCACATCCGAATGCCCAGCCCTCGAACTTTGCACCAAACTCGCTCGGGATGGGGCCGCGATGCTCAATGGTGAGATAGGAAATGCACCGCGTGGCATCCAACACGCGTGGCCCGACGAACGCCTCGGTGGGACAGGCGTCGAGACACAGGGTGCAACTGCCGCAGCGGTCTGCCTCGAACGCGGGATCCGGCTCAAATTCGAGATCGGTCAGCACAACGCCGACGAAGAAGAACGAGCCGCTGCCCGGGCGGAGCAGCATGGTGTTCTTGCCGATCCACCCGAGGCCGGCACGCTGCGCCAATTCACGCTCGGGCACGGGGCCGGCATCGACGAACGGTCTCGCGATCTTGGCGCCACAGGAGCGCAGGAAATCCGCCAGCTTCTTGATCCGACGCATGGTCGCGATGTGGTAGTCGGTGCCTCGGGCGTATTTCGCGACCCGGGGCGGCACGGCGTCCGCCGGCGTATCGGGGTAGAAGTAGTTGTCGAGCACGACGACCGCCGATCGAGCGCCGGCGACAATTCGCCCGGGCTCGCGCCGGAGTGCCGCCTGGCGATGCAGATAGCGCATCGTTCCAGCATAGCCCGCCTCCAGCCAGGCATCCAACTCGCGGGCATGCGGCGTCGGTGCCAGGTCGGTAACCCCCGAGGCAAGAAACCCAAGCGATGCCGCCACCGCATTGACCTCGTCCGCGGATCTCATGGGGAGGCTCCGGCACGCGCTGGGTCTCTGTCGCGGCCGTCGCCGGTGATGAGTCGCGCGCCGCGCTGAAACGTCACGTACGACCAGGCCCACTCCATCATGACGATGATCCGGTTTCGAAAGCCGATGAGGAAGAAGATGTGGACGAAGATCCAGGCGAGCCAGGCGAAGAACCCGTTGAAGTGCAACCGGCCGATGTCGGCCACGGCGCGACCGCGACCAATCACGGCCAGCTGGCCCTTGTTTCGGTAGCGGAACGGCCGCCGAGGCCGGCCGGCCAGGTCATTGGTGATCGCGCGCGCCGCGTACCGGCCCATCTGAATAGCGACGGGCGAGAGGCCCGGGAGGGGGCCACCCGGCTGGTGGTCGAAACATGCCGCGTCGCCCAGGACAAACACCTCGCGGTGGTCCGGGATGGTGCAATCGTCCGCCACGAACACCCGTCCTTGGTCGTCGAGGCGTGAGCCCAGCGAGCGGAGGAGGGGACTGGCCAGGTTCCCTGCCGCCCACACCACCGTGTGGGTCGGGATCCGAGTCCCCTTGGCGGAGACTTCCTCGGCCGTGATCCTGTCCACGAAGGTTCCCGTCCGCACTTCCACGCCCAGGCGCGTGAGGGCGCGCTCGGCGGCGGCACTGAGTGATTCGGGGTAGGAGCCGAGCAGGCGCGGGCCGCCTTCGAGTAACGCGACTGAGGCCTCCCGGGAGTCGATGCGCCGGAAGTCGCGACGCAGCGCATAGCGGCGGATTTCCGCTAAGGCACCCGCGAGCTCGACCCCGGTTGGTCCTCCGCCAACTACCACGAAGGTGAGCAAGGCGCGTCTCCGATCGGGGTCGGGCTCCCGTTCCGCCGCCTCGAAGGCGAGCAGGACCCGGCGCCGGATTTCGAGGGCATCTTCGATGCTCTTGAGACCAGGGGCAAGATTCCTCCCAGTCCGCGTGGCCGAAATAGGAGTGCCGAGCCCCGGTCGCGACGATCAGGTAGTCGTAGTTTATGCTACTTCTATCGACGAGCACGCTCTTCGAGGCACAGTCGACCGATCGTGCCTCTCCCAGGATCACTTGGGTGTTGGGTTGGCCGCGCAGTATCGAGCGGATCGGCGACGCGATGTCGCCGGGCGACAGTGCCGCGGTTGCCACCTGGTAGAGCATGGGTTGGAAGAGGTGATGGTTCCGCCGATCCACCAGGGTCACCGAAACGGGCGCCGATCCAAGGGCCTTGGCCGCGTACAGCCCGGCAAAGCCTCCCCCGAGAATGACCACCTGCGCCTTGGCTGACGGCACGGCGTTACACCCCGATGGTGGTTCGTCGCCAGCGGGCGAAGCGGATGACATCCTCGACCGGAGGGATCGCATCGGGATCGGCGTAGGCGGTCTCCATCCGCCAGCGCAGATAGGTACGATCGGGCATGGGCAGGAAGGGCGGTGTCTTCCACCACCCACGGCGGCGGAACGCCCAGGCCGTGCGTAGCAAGTCGGTGGCGAGTCGAGGGTTCGCGGCGCCGCGGAACGTCAACCGGGCGACGAGCGCACCCCAAGACCTTGGCGCCTGCGCGCGAGGCGAAGGGGGAAGAGGGGCTGGATGCATGCCGCCCTAACATAACGCCCGACGCGGCCATCTCGGAACGAGGCGTGTCCTCGGCAGGCCGAGGGCATATATTCCCTGCCCGTGCTTGGCCAGGCGCCCGGAGAGGCTGGGCGCCGCGAAACCTCCCAATACGAAAGCCGCCCGGGCTATGGGCGGCGCGAGCGATGACCTGTGGCCAGTCCTTACCGTAGGCTTCATAACCACAAGCGTCCCACCGAGGACGAAGTCCTGCTCGAGAGTGGCGAGCTGGTCGAACGGCCGGATGCGCTACGCAAGACCGACCCCTGGCGAGTCTTTCGCATCATGGGCGAATTCGTTGAAGGGTTCGATTCTCTCGGTGACATCTTCGACGCCGTGTCGATTTTCGGTTCGGCACGGGTCCCGCCTTCGGACCCGTCCTACCAAGCTGCCCGGGAGGTCGGTCGGTTGTTGGCGGAGGCAAGCATTCCGGTCATTACCGGCGGCGGTCCCGGCATCATGGAGGCTGCCAACCGGGGCGCCAGCGAGGCTGGGGGTTTGTCGATCGGCTGCAACATCGAACTGCCCTTCGAGCAGAAACCGAATGCCTATCTCGAGCGCAGCATCAACTTTCGTTTCTTCTTCGTCCGAAAGATGATGTTCGTCAAGTACGCCACGGCGTTCGTGGTGTTTCCGGGCGGGTTCGGGACCATGGACGAGCTGTTCGAGTCACTGACCCTGATCCAAACCGGCAAGGTGAAGAACTTTCCCCTGGTGCTGTTCGGTCCCACGTACTGGAGCGGCTTGGTCGACTGGTTGCGTGATACGGTTGCGAGGGAGAAGAAGATCGACGAGCCCGACTTGCTGCTGTTCCATCTGACCGACGATCCCGCCGAAGTCGTCGATCATATCCTGCGATCCCGCCCACAGGGGGTACATCGATGAGCGATCACGCTGCCGAACACGGCCGGCCCTCCGCATCGTATTTGCGAGGCGAACGGATCGACCCCGAGGGGATCACCGGCCAAGAGTCGGCGGCGGACCTCATCGAGAAGGCGTATTTGGCCTACAACGCCGGTCGCCTGCGGGAGGCATGCCGGCTCTACAGCGACCGGATGCTAGCCCCGGAGGTCACGGTGGGTCTGAGCATCACCGGTGCCCTGACCCCCGCGGGGCTCGGCATGAGTGTGCTGATACCGCTCATGGAAGCCGGTTTTGTGGACTGGATCGTGTCGACCGGGGCCAACCTCTATCACGATGCCCACTTCGGTTTGGGCTTGGCCATGCACCGCGGCACGCCGTACGCCGATGACGTCGAGCTGCACGAGCAGGGCGTGGTGCGAATCTACGACGTGTTTTTCGACTTCGGTGTCTTGCTCTCGACCGACAACTTCATCCGGCAGGTATCGGCGCGTCCTGAATTCCAACGCTCGATGAGTTCCGCCGAATACCACTATCTCCTGGGCGGCTATGTCCGGGAGCGCGAGCGGGCATTGGGGCTGTCGCGCCGGTCGGTGCTGTCGGTGGCGCACGAGCTGGACGTCCCCATCTACACCAGTTCGCCGGGAGACAGCTCCATCGGATTGAACGTGGCCGAGCAGGCCATGATCGGCAGCAAGCTGCGCTTCGACGTAAGCGCCGATGTCAATGAAACCGCCGCCTTGGTGTACCATGCGACACGAGGTGACGGACGGAGCGGCGTGTTCATAGTGGGCGGAGGGAGTCCCAAGAATTTCGTGCTCCAGACCGAGCCCCAAATTCAGGAGATCTTGGGCCTCGACGACCGGGGCCACGACTACTTCCTCCAGCTGACCGATGCCCGCCCGGACACCGGTGGGCTATCGGGCGCGACGCCGGCTGAGGCAGTGAGTTGGGGTAAGATCGACCCCGCGATGCTGCCGAGCAGTGTCGTGGTCTATGGGGATGCCACCCTGACTTTGCCGCTCCTCACCGCCTACGCCCTCGACCGGCATCCGCCACGCCCACTCCGACGCCTCTACCCCAAGCGTGAGCTGATGTTGGAGCGCCTACGTGTGGCCTACCGCGAGGTGATTATCGGCCGCGATGCCCGCGCCAGAGAGGCCGAGGAAGCTGTCGGTCCCACGCGTGCCGGGTAGCACCGCCGTACCCAAGCGTCCCGGCCCGATCTATAGCGGCTACGCGCTCGCGCTATTGGCCTTCATCAATATCCTCAACTATCTCGATCGCAACGTCATCTTCGCGTTGTTCGAGCCGATCAAGCGCGACCTGTCTTTGACTGACACCCAACTTGGGTGGCTCGCCTCGGCCTATGTACTGGTCTTTTCCCTGTCGGCGCTCCCGTTCGGGGTGTTGAGCGACCTGCGTTCCCGCCGCGCCGTGATCTCGGGCGGGGTGGCCCTCTGGAGTGCGTTCACCTTCATGAGTGGTTGGGTTCGGGGCTTCTGGCAGTTGTTCCTCTGCCGGGCGTCGGTTGGCATCGGCGAGGCTGCCTATGGGCCGGCCTCCCAGTCCCTCGTCGCCGACTACTACCCTGGCCGCGGGCGCGCGCTTGCGATGGGCATTCTCATGTCGGGGGTTGCCCTTGGCGGGGTCCTCGGCATCCTGCTCGGGGGCGTGCTCGAGGCTCGATATGGATGGCGCGTCGCGTTCATGGCGGTCGCCGTTCCCGGGTTTTTCGCCGCGATCCTGGCGGGCCGGCTCAAGGACCCGACCCGGCCGCCAGGCCCGATTTCGGTCCGCAAGTATTTCCAGGACTTCGAAATTGGCGTATCGACCGTGGTTCGCCAGTTCACCCCCGTCATCGTGTGGTCGACCGTCGGTGGTGTGGTGGCGGTCGTGCTCGACCTGCTGTTCGGCGCGGAGTCCAACCTCGACGTTGCGGTGTTCGGCGCCTTTGCCGGCCTCGGACTGGCGTTCAACATCCGGCGCTGGGTCAAGCAGATCCAGGCCGATCACATCGACGCGACGCCGTTTGGCGGGCAGGTCGGTTCGGCCTTCGAGGACATGCTCGGCGCCATTCAATTCGTGCTCCGCACGCCGACCTTGGTCTATCTGTTCGTCGGCGGAGCCTTTATCTCGTTCGGACTGAACGGGCTCGTTGGATGGGCCCCGACGTTCACCTCACGAGAACTGGGGCTGTCGCCCGCAGCGGCATCCGTGCTGTTGGGGAAATGGGGCCTCTTATTCGGCACGCTTGGCACGTTGGTTGGGGGCTTCGTGGCGGACTGGACGCGGCGCTACACCAGGATCGGCCGGGTCCTCACTATCGTGTTCGGCCTCGTGACCGGCGGCACCCTGGCACTGTGGCTGCTCACGGTGCGCGACCTTCGGTTGTTCGTTCCGGTATTCAGTGCCTCGTTCTTTTTCCTGACGTGGTACAATGGTCCCCTTTCAGCCGTGATCTTCGACGTCGTGCCTGCTCGGATCGGCGCGACGGTTATCGGAGCCTATCTCCTCTTCATTCATCTCGTCGGCGACGCAATCGCGTTTCCGGTTGTGGGCATGCTGTCCGACAAGTTTGGGATCGATCGGGCCATTCTCCTCCTGCCCATCGTGGCCCTGGTCGGCGGGCTCGTCACGCTTGGTGCAGCCACTACCGTCATCCGGGACATGGACCGCGCGTCCCACCGTGTGACCGGGATGTTCCGTCGACCGAAGGGCATCGTTCCGGAAGCTTAGGTTTGCTCAGCGCCCCGCGGTCTTGTACATCAGGTCGACCAGCTCATCGTACATCCCCTCGGCTCTGGCCGAATCGTCGGAGCGAATAGCCGCGGTGGCACAGTGGGCCAAGTGGTTGCGCAACAGCGCGCGCCCCGCCCCCCGGAGCGCCTCCTGCACCGACGAGATCTGCATGAGGACGTCGGCGCAATAGCGCTCGTCCTCCACCATGCGTTGGAGCCCGCGGAGCTGCCCTTCGATGCGGCGCAGCCGATTCAGCACCGCGCGTTTGATGTGGGGATCCACCGCGACGGCCTTCCGATCCGGACCCTCGGTGGCGCAGGCGCATGGGACCGTGGTGGGAGCTGTCGAATCCATAGTCATCCTTTCTCGCTCAGGCCGTTCTCAACCGCAGGCTGTTGCTGACGACACTCACCGAGCTGGCCGCCATGGCAGCCCCGGCGATAGTCGGGGTCAGCAGCAGCCCGAAGACCGGGTAGAGCACCCCCGCCGCGATCGGCACGCCGATCACATTGTAGATGAATGCCCAGAACAGATTCTGCCGGATGACCCGAAGTGTGCGCCGCGCAAGCTCCAGTGCCTGCGGCACACCGGCCAGGTCGCCGCGCATCAGCGTGACCCCGCCCGCCTCGATTGCGACATCGGTGCCCGTTCCGATGGCGATCCCGACATCGGCCTGGGCCAGGGCCGGCGCGTCGTTCAGGCCGTCTCCGACCATGGCAACCACCTTGCCGTCCTGCTGCAAGCGGCGAATGACGGCGAGCTTCTCATCGGGCAGCACCTCGGCGATGACCCGGTCGATGCCCGTCGCTCGGGCAACGCTCTCGGCCGTTCGCCGAGCATCGCCGGTGAGCATCACGACCTCGAGCCCGAGCCGGTGGAGTCGCTCGATGGCGGCCGCACTGGAACCCTTGATGGGGTCCGCAATCGCGAGGAGGCCGGCGAGCGCACCATCGAGCGCGACGAACACCGCAGTTGCACCGCCGGCTGCAAGCGCATCGGCTCGATCAATGAGAGGTGCCGGGTCGATGTTTCTCGCATGCATGAGCCCCGAGTTTCCGATGACCACTTCCCGTCCCTCTACCGCACCGAGCACACCCTGGCCCGCGAACACCTCGAACCGGTCGGGCTCGCGGAGCTCGATGCCTTCACGGGCTGCGGCGTCTACGATGGCCTCCGCAAGCGGATGCTCGCTCCGGCGCTCAAGCGAGGCAACGAGCCTGAGGATCGTCGCCCGGTCCGCGGCGATGGCGATGACTTCGGTGACCGTGGGCCGTCCTTCGGTGACCGTCCCCGTCTTATCCACCACCACGACGTCCAGTTCGCTGGCGCGCTGGAGGACGTCTCCACCTTTGAAGAGGACGCCCCGTTCCGCTCCTCGTCCGGTGGCTACCATGACCGCGGTAGGGACCGCCAGGCCCATGGCACACGGACAGGCGATGACCAGCACGGTCACGGCAGCCGCCAAGGCATGGACATACCAGGGGCCTGGGCCGATATCGAACCAGATTACGAACGTCGCAATGGCAATGCAGAGAATGACAGGAACGAAGACCGCCGAGACCCGGTCGGCGAGATGTTGGATCGGTGCCTTGGCCCCTTGCGCCTGCTGCACTAAGCGCACGATTTGCGAGAGCACCGTCGCGGCGCCCGTTGCCGTGACGCGCACCTTGAGCGCGCCGTTCCGGTTCAGGGTTGCGCCGACCACGGTATCCCCGGTCTCCTTGTCGACCGGGAGCGGCTCTCCAGTGAGCATCGACTCATCGACGTTGCTTCGCCCTTCGATCACTGTTCCGTCGGCTGGGATTTTCTCGCCGGGCCTCACCACGACAACGTCTCCCACCGCCAGATCCGAGAGCGAAACCTCGACTTCCGTACCGTCGCGGAGAACACGCGCGGTGCGCGGGCGAAGTCCCAGCAGCTTGCGGATGGCTTGGGAGGTCCGTCCCTTTGCCTTGGCTTCGAGCAGGTTGCCGAGGAGGACCAAAGCAATGACCCACACGACCGCCTCGTAATACACGTGTGGTTCCAATCCTCGTGCGGCGAACCACTCGGCCGCCAGAGTCGTGGCGAGGCTGAACCCGAATGCCGCTCCGGTGCCCACGGCGATGAGCGTACTCATGTCCGCACTGTGGTGCCTGAACCCCGCCCAGGCTCTCGTGTAGAAATGGCGCCCCGCCCAAAACACGACCGGGAGTGAAATACCCAGCAGGATCAGATTGGTGATCCTCATGTCCCACCCGGTTGGAATGACCATGAGGCCCATCGCGACTACGGCAGCGACCCCGCTCACCACGACCTTCCGCCCGAGCGTCGTGATTTCCTCCGCACGCGTCTCATCCTGTGCGGTTACGAGATCCTCAGGGGTCACCGCGGCACGTGGGACCTCGGCGCCGTAGCCGGTGTCGCGGATGACCTCGACTAGCCCCACCGGATCGATTGCTCCCGGGTCGAAATCGACCGTCGCCTGATTGGTCATGAGGTTCACGTTGGCCGCACTCACTCCTGGGGTGCGCTCGAGTGCGCGCTGCACCCGGGCGCTGCACGCGGCACAGGTCATCCCCGTGACCGAGATGTCACAATGCTCCAGCTGGTCAGTTGTGGCCGTCATTCGACACCTCGTCTTGAACGACCAGCCGTCCGTGCACCATGCCCATGCCGCAGCTGAAGGCGAATGTGCCCGATTCGGTGGGTGTGAATTGAATCGCCGTCGTCTGGTAGGCCGGCAGATATTGCCGGATGCCGAAATCCTCCAACACCACTTCCTCGGTACAGCTATCGGTGTCGGCGCGGTGGAACAGGAGCTCGACGGGGAGCCCGCGGCGGACCGTGACCGTCGACGGCGCGTACCCGCCAAGGACCTCGATCGCCACCCGCTGAATCCCAGCGGCACCCAGCCGTGCGGTGGCCCCGGCTCTCGCGGCCAGGAAGAAGTAGTAGATCACCCATGCGATCGCGCCGGCGCCGCCGAGCGTTACCACCCACTGGGACGCGGTCATACGGCCGACGGATCGCTCGGTTCCGCGGCGGCGGCCTGGTAGCCGGCGTCTCGGACGGCCGCGAGGACCTGCTCGGGCCCGAGCGCGCCTGGGTCGTAGCGAACCGAGGCGTGACCGATGTCCACCGATTCGACCTGTACCGCCTTCATCTCCTCCAGTGCGCGCCGGACCGCGCTGACACAGTGCCCGCAACTCATGCCGTCGATCGTGAGGGAAAGTGATTTCATGCGCCTGCTCCTCGGCAGTGGTTTGGAGACAACGATATATAGGGGGGAGGGGTATGTCAAGCTGCGACGCACCACGGCAGCCAAACAACCGCCAAGTCGCTGTCGGAAAGGCCGTTAGGGCAGCACGCGGTAGTTAGTGCAAGAAGGGGATTGGCCCCCCCATGGCCGGTCGGCCGACGTGCAGTGGGCTTTGCCCCTAATCACATGTACCACAGGATGTTATGTCTAGTCGCCGGGAGATCGGGCACAACTTCTGCTACCCGTCCCTATTATGAAAGACGACCCCGGCTCCCACGGCTCCAATCCTGGCTCCTGGCAGAGCCAGTTTGGCGCCCGCGTGCCCTTGCTCCGGCTGGATGGCGCCGGGTGGGACGACACGGCGTTGGAGACCTGGCGGGAGGCGCTGTCGAGCATGGTGGGTACCGACCTTGCCCATGATCTGCTGGCGCTCTGGCTCTATCCTCCGGACCACCCCGCGGTGCTGCTCGGTCCGCCGGCGCTGGCCGCGGACGCGCTCGATCTTCCCCGCCCCACCCCGCGGGTGGACGAGCGGGAACTCCACGCGGTTGAGCAAACCGTGCGGCACGCAGGCTATGGGTCGGCCATCTGCGTTGCCATCCCCCACGGGGACCGTGACGTGGGTCTCCTCTTGGTTGCGAACCTTCGGCACGGGGAATACGGGTCTCCTGAGGCGATCTTCATTGAGCAGGCCGCCGGAGAGCTTGGGCCCATCCTGGCGCGACTCTCCCGGCAGTGGGTGGAAACAGTCGGGGACGGCCCATCGGAGCACCGCCAGCGAGGCGAGGCGAGTGGGATTTCCACCCGGGAGTTCAACGGCCTCATGGATACGCTCGGCGCGGCCATGCGCGATGCCGTCACACCGCGCCAGCTGACTCAGCTGATCGGCTCGGCAATCGAACACGTGCTCCCGTACGACGCGATCGAGCTGTTGATTCCCGATGAGGCGGCAGAGCAGCATTACCGATTGAGCGGCCACGTGCATGGGCTCTTGTGGTCGCATCCGTCCCTGGTCGTGACCCAATCCGACTTCGAACCCGGGCGACTGTTCGACGCCACCGACCACTTGCTCGTGACGGACGTCCAGGCCGACCGGCGAGCTCCGATCGGAGGGTTCCGCCAGGATCCCAGCGAGGAACTCCATATCAGATCGGTCATCGGCGTCCGCCTGACGGGCTCGGGAGGAGGGGTTCTCGGGTATTTGCTGCTCGGAAACTCAGGTCCGGACTTCTACTGGGAGGAAGACGTTGATCTTCTTGGTCGGATCGGCGCCGTGGTTTCGCCCCGCGTGGAGGGCCTCATGCTGGCCTGGGAGCTCGATGTGCTGCAGTCCCATCTCGGAGTTCTGCGAAGCGCCCCAGCACATCTCGGACGCATCGCCGAAATCCTGGCGACGACCGCGCACTTGAGCGCGGCCACTCGCCTGGTTGCCCAGGAAGCCGCGGCGGTCCTGCCGTTCACCCAATGCGAATTTGCACTGCGGCTCGGGGGGGACGAGGAAGTCGTTGTGTTCGAACCGGGTGAAACCCGTCCGCTATCGCAGCTGCCGGTCATGCGATACACCGGCACGGAGTTGGGACGGGTCCTCGACGGCGAGCTGAGTCACGCCTTCGCCGAGGCGCGCCGTTCGCCTGCCGTTGGAGGGTCCGCGGCGCTCCAGCCGACCGCAGCGGTGGTGGTGCCGTTGCGGGTGGGTGGGCGCGTGTTCGGAACCATGACCCTCCTCGCCACCGGGAAGCAGTCGTTCACCCGCGCCGATGTGTCCCTTGCGCAGCAACTTGCGGATGTCATTGCGCCCCATCTCGAACTCCTGCGCCAAGGGAGGGTCCCGGCCCGCACCTCCTCGCAGGCCTGGCGCCGGGTGACCCAACCCGAGGGCAACCGACCGGCCTGAACCGTCCTTCGCAGTCCTTTCCTCGATTCTTCATCCAACTGATTCCTGATTAGATGGAATCCACCATCAGGGTGGATCCGTATGGTCTTAGTATCCAATTCCTCCTTGTGTGAGCGTGAGCCATGATCTCCGGTGCCCGAACCTTCATCTCGATTGTTGCCTGTGCTCTGGCGGCCACCATGTCACTCGAGGGCCAGGAGCCGCCCTCGCCCTCGCGCTCCGTCCCGGAAGGCAATCAGGCGATGTTCGCCCCTCTGGCGGTGACGCCAGCCACTGACGTCCGCACGGGTAGCGGGGTGCCTGGGTCGGACTACTGGCAGCAACGGGCCGACTATGACATCCAGGTCTCCCTCGATTCCGAGACCCACCGGATATCGGGTCGAGAACGAATCACTTACACCAACAACTCGCCGGACGACCTCCATTTCCTGTGGTTGCAGCTCGACCAGAACCTCTTCGCCCCCACCAGCCGTGGCGCCGTCATGAATGTCTTCGGCCAGCGGGGGGGCGGGGTTCCGTTCGAAGGGGGCTACGCGTTTGACCAGGTAGCCATCGTGCAGGACGGCCAGCGGGCCGAACCGCATTATCTAGTCACGGACACCCGCATGCGGATCGACCTCGAGCGCCCCTTGAATGCGCGGGGCGGGATGGTGCAAATCGACATTGGCTGGTCGTTCGTCGTGCCGCCGCAGGGAGGCCGGATGGGACGGCTCGAAACCGAGGACGGCTGGCTCTACACCATTGCGCAATGGAATCCGCGCATGGCGGTCTACGACGATGTCAGCGGGTGGAACACCATGCCGTACCTTGGGTCAGGCGAGTTCTACCTCGAGTACGGTACCTTTGATGTCGCGCTCACGGTTCCCCGAGATTTCGTCGTCGTGGCGACGGGCGAGCTTCAGAATCCACGCGACGTGCTCACCCGCGAGCAACAGCAGCGCCTCGATCGGGCGCGCCGAAGCTCCGAGCGCGTGTACGTGGTCGCGCCCGACGAAGTGGGCTCGCCTGCGACGCGGCCGTCCGGTCAGGGTCCGCTCACCTGGCGCTTTCACGCTGAAAAGGTGCGAGACTTTTCGTGGGCCGCGAGCCGGTCGTTCATTTGGGATGCCGCGTCGTGGGACAATGTCCTCATCATGTCGGCCTATCCCAAAGAAGGCCTCGGGACCGAGCCGAACCCCGGTTGGGAGCGATCAACCGAGTACTCGCTGCACACCATCAAATATTATTCCACCGAGTGGTTCCGATACCCCTATCCGGTCGCCATCAACGTCGCGGGCCCGGTGGGAGGCATGGAATACCCGATGATCGTGTTCTGCTCCGTGCGTGCGCGCGGTCAAGGGCTGTTCGGCGTAACCGATCATGAATTAGGACACAATTGGTTCCCGATGATCGTTGGGAGCGACGAGCGGCGGCACGCATGGATGGACGAGGGGTTCAACACGTTCATCAACCACTACTCAAACCTGGCTTTCTACGGGGAGGAGGCCAGCCGGTCCGGCCGTACCAACCCCGATGGTATCGCCCGGGCAATGAAGTCGCCCAATGCCACGCTGCCGATCATGACGTACCCCGATCACATGGCGGGCCAGAACCTCGGATTCCTTGCGTATGCCAAGCCGGGCGCAGGGTTGGTGCTGCTACGTGATGTCGTTCTCGGGCGCGAACGGTTCGATCCGGCATTCCGGCAATACATCGCAGACTGGGCCTTCAAGCACCCCGAGCCCGCGGACTTCTTCCGGGCGATCGAGAACGGCGCCGGCGAGGACCTGAGCTGGTTCTGGCGCGGGTGGTTCTACAGCACGGAGGTGCTGGACCAGGCCGTCGACACGGTGGCCACGTAGTGACCAGGGGAGTCGCATCAGGCTGGCGAATCGGGGCGGGCTGGTCATGCCCGTGGAGGTGGAGGCCACCTTCACCGATGGCTCCAAGGAGCGATACTCGCTACCGGTCGAGATCTGGATCGGTCGTGACACCTACACCCTGACGGTGCCCGGTCCCCGGACCGTCCAGTGTGCTACGGTCGATCCGGACGCCCAACTGCCGGATGTGGACCGGAGTAACAACGGGTGCGGGTTCGCTACACCCTAGGCGGCTTCGGCCTGGGGCGCGGTCTGCGCCCCACGGCCGTTCCTCCGGGTCACTCGCTTGGCCAGCGAGGCCAACACTAAGAACACGCCGAACATACAGACCACCACCGGGCCGGTCGGGAGGTCGTAGCGGAAGCTCACAGCCAATCCCGCACCGGACGCGAGCACCCCGGCCGCCCAGGAGATGATGGCGAGGGGCAGGTAGCGCCGGGTGAATTGAAAAGCGATGGCCGCGGGCACGACGAGGAAGGAGAACACCAGGAGCACGCCCGCAATCGGCACTGAAAACGTGATCACCAGCCCGAACGACAGATAGAACCAAAAGTCCCACCACCGGATGTTCCAGCCGAACGCCACCGCCGAAGCCGGCTGGAATGAGATCGTCAAGAAGCGGTGTCGCAGGAACCAGTGCACTAGCCCGATCACCGCATACACGGCTGCGAGCCGCAGAATGTGCGGCCACGTGACCCAGAGCAGGGTGCCGACCAGGATGTCCTTAATGGCCTCGTTGCCCCCCGGCGTCCGGTCGGCGACCAGGATGGCCGCCGCGGACGCCACGACATACACGATGCCGATGATGGCCTCGTGCGGGACGAGTTCTTTGCCCTTGGTTCGCGTGAGGGCGAAGATCGCGGCTCCGATCGTGGTGAACCCGATTGCGTAAGCAAACGTTGCCGGGGAATCGTGGGGTGACCCGAGAAAGATGGCGACCGTGGTGCCCAACGCCGCCATCTGCGCCAGCGAGAGATCGACGAAAATCACTTCCCGCGCGATCACGTGCAGGCCCAAGTAGCTGTGGATTGCGACGATCACCATACACGCGGCGAGCGGGGGCAGGATCAGTTCGAGCATCGCGTTGTACCTCTCACTTGAATGCGGCGGCCAGCGCCGTGACCCAGGTGTCCATCAGCTGGAAATACGTCTCCACGCCGGGAGCGCCATGGGTGTTCTCGGGCACGATGACGGCCGTCGCGCCGGTCCGGTCGGCGACCTGCTTGATCTGCGAGCGGCTGAAGTAATTCGACGCGAGCAGCACGGGGATCCTTCGCTCTCGCATCAGACTAATGACGTCATGCACGTGCCGGGGGGTGGGCGGGATGCCCGGCTTCGGCTCGATGTACTCGACACAGGTGATCCGATACCGCCGGCTAAAGTAGGCCCATTCCTTGTGGTAACAGACTATCTCCTTGTCGCGAAAAATCTCGGCTGTCTTGAGCCAGCCCGTGAGTCGGCTCGACAGGGGCCGTCCGTCGAGCGTCGTGCGAGTCAGGAATGGCAGCAACTGGTCGTTGCGCAGGAGATCAAGGGCCGTTTGCGGAGTCAGGATGCGCACCACCTCCGCTCCCATGGTCGCCTCGAGGATGCGCCGCTCGAAGTCGGCCTCGCGTGCTCGGAAGTAGTCGGCATCTGCCGGCGCCACCCGCTCGAGGCCGCGCAGGATGTTCCGCGCAATCAGGATGGCGTTCAACGGGTCGGTATGAACGTGGGGATTGCCCGCGGCATGGATGTCTCCCTGGGCCCGGCTCACCGATGCGGGGATCTCGAGCAGTTCGATGCCGGCGTTGGCCGCTACATAGCCGCGACCGCCCTCGGCCACGTTTCGGTTGTTGGCCCGGTCGAGCAGCGCCGGAACCCAGAGTTCGAGGTCCATGCCCGTGGTCACGAACAGGTCGGCGTCACGCAACAGCGCCACGAAGCTGGGCTTGGGCTGCACGAAGTGAGGATCCTCATCGCCCTGGGCGATGGAGTTGACCGTGCCGCGGTCACCGACGATTTCACGGGCGATAGCGCCATACGTCGTGAGGCTGGTGACCACTTTGACCGGCGCCGGGGCCTGCGGCGGGCTGGAGAGGCCCAGAGCGAGAAACAGCATTGAGAGCAGCATGATCTATCCTTCGCGCGCGGCGGCGCTCAGTACGTTTCGTGCTTGTGGGGCCCCATCGAGAGCACCACCTGCACGCGGAGTTGGTTTGACGTTCCTTCGAGGTCGCTCTGGCGGTGTTCCCCCTCCAGCCGCAGATAGACGAACTCGCTCTGCCACCAGGTGACGGTTGGGGTAATCCGCCATTCACGGTCGTTGACCCCTCGCGGGGCCTCGACCCAGTCGTACCTCGCCCCAAATACCCACCGGCGGCTGGTCCGCACCTGGAGATCGGCAAACGCACCGTAGCGGTTGGTGGTCTGGCCCGCTTCGGTTGCGTGCAGTCGATAGCCCTCAGCCCGGAAGGTGATGTCCCGCCGGGTCGCGGCGTCGGGCGGCCGGTAGGTCAGCCGGAAGTCCAGCCCCGCCAGACGGCTCCGCAGATCGGCATCGCTGTTGTTGCCGCCGACCCCGGTTACGCCAAGCTGCATATAGGTGCTGCGGGTGAGTTGCCAGAAGCTCTGGAACCTGCCGAGGAGCGAGGGTTGGGTGCCGCCCGCATAGAGTGGATCGCTCTCGGCGGTGGTGCCCTGGAGCCAAACTTCGTGGGTGCCGCCGGCGATCGACAACGGCAGCGTCGTATAGAGCGACACGCCCACGCCGGCCAAGCCCTCCTCGCCCAGGAACCGCTGATAGACCAGGGGATACTGGCTCTCAGGAAGGGCGTGCGCGTGCCAACGATTGAGGTCGCCGAGTTGCTGGCGGATCTTGCCCGCATCGACCCGGATGCGTCCCGGCAGGCCTACCCAGTACAGATAGCCTTCTTCGACCCCGATCTCGTCTTCAGAAAAGGTGAGAAAGATCTTGGCGGTCGAATAGGGATCGAGCGCCGATTGAAACGATACCTCGACCTCACGGAGCTCCGCGTTGTCGCGCTGCGGACTCTCGTCCCGTGCCGTGAGCAGGACGGTTCCGGTGACGCTGATTTCGGGGTTGAGCACATTCTGGTTCGGCCGGCCCGCCGTGCCGGAAGGTGCCTTCGGTTGCGTAGAATCACGCTCTGACGCCGCGCCTGCAGCCGCAGCCGCAGCGGCACGGATGGCGGCCAATTCATCGACCACCGTGTCGGAAGGCGTCCCGCTGGTCTGGGGTGCTGCACAGCGCTCGATGGTGAGGCGATACACCCGGTCTTGGAGCCGGGTGATGGCAGTCGCCAACGAGTCCACCGCGGGGTCTCCGGTCGGTGTTCGCTGAAGGGAGGCAATCGGTCGCGGGGGGCAAAGCCCGGTGCCGAGCGAATCCAACCTTGCTTCGAGTGCTGTGATGCGCTGGTGAAGCGAATCAACCGCGGGCCGCAGCTCGTCCTGGGCGGCCGCATTCGAAACGGGCCACAGGAAGAGCGCGCCGACCAGCGCGGCAAGGAGGTGTGTTCGTCGCATTCACGCTCCACGAAAGACCAAGGTTCCTCTCGGGACCCGGGACGCTGGGCATCGGCGGTGCTGTGGAAGCCGTTGTGTGGCGCCCCGGTAGGGGGTTTCTCAGGCGTGGCGGAGAGGAGGAGCGCGTGGTCGAGCGTGAGTGAAGTAGTGGGAGGTGTAGAGCGGCGCGTCCGGCTGGTCGACCTCGACGATGGCCGGCACTTGGGCACCTCGAAACCCCGCTGGGTCGAGGGGGGCGTACCGTAGCGGCGCCACGAGTGCGCCCAGGGCGCAGGCCTCGGCGTGGCACGCTGTGCTGTCGAGCGCTTCGACGTGTACTTGTCGCGACACGTCGACGGCGTCGCCCCCGTGGTACAGCGCCGCATCGACCACCGTCCGCCCAACCGTGGCAAACAGGAATGCCAGGCCGAGGACGAGCGACCGCAGCGCGACACCCCGGGAACGAGTCATGGGCATGAAGTATAGGGCCAGGCCATGGCGCTGGAAACGAGGGCGACCACGGCCTGACCGGTTGCAGGGACCATACCGAACTAGTATATTCAATGTATATACATCCCGGACACCATGATGCGAACGCGTATTTCAAAGTGGGGCAATAGCTTAGGAGTCAGGATTCCCAAGGCTTTTGCCGCCGAGGCCGGCCTCGATGACGGGACGCCGGTGGACATTTCTGTGTCCGGTGGCCGGATCGTGGTGACAGCCCTTGGCCGGGAGTACCAGCTCGAAGAACTGGTGGACGGCATCACGGCGGAGAATCGCCACACCGAAACGGATTGGGGACATCCGGCGGGGGCGGAGGTATGGTAGTACCCGACCGAGGTGACCTGGTGTGGATTTCCATCGCATCGCGCTCGGACGATGGCCGCTCCAGCCGGCGCCCAGCGCTGGTCGTATCACCGGCCCGGTACAACGAGCGGGCCGGGCTCGCGCTCATGTGCGCCGTGAGTGGTGCAGCCACAGGGTATCCCTTCGAGGTTCCCCTGCCCCAGGGCCTGCCTGTGAGCGGGGTCGTCCTGGCCGATCATCTGCGCAGCGCCGACTGGAAAGCCCGTGACGCTGCCATTGCCTGCCGCGTGCCGGCGGAGGTGGTGGCGGACGTCCTGGCGAAGTTGAAACCACTGTAAAGCGGACATCACTCCTCCACAGACTCCGAGAGAATCGAGACGTCACATGGCCCAACCGATTCCCCTTTCGCGAGCCCACAAGGTTGCGGGACGCTTCACGGTCAACGGTGAGCAGCATGACATCACCTTCTCGTCCCACAAGACCCTGCTCGAGGTCTTGCGCGAAGACCTCGGCCTGACCGGCACGAAGCACGGATGCGAGCTGGGAGAGTGCGGTGCCTGCGCGGTGCTGGTGGACGGCATGCCGCTTTTGTCCTGTCTGGCCCTGGCTGCCGCGTACCAAGATCGCAACATCACAACCGTTGAAGGGATGGCCGACGGGCCCCTGCTTGACCCACTCCAGGAAGCGTTTGTCGAATTGGGCGCGGCCCAATGCGGCTATTGCACGCCGGGCGTCTTGCTCACGGCACGGGCGCTCTTGAACGAGAACCCACACCCCACCAGGCACGAGATCAAGGACGCGCTGGCGGGAAACCTCTGCCGCTGCACCGGCTACATCAAGATCTACGAGGCCGTGGAACTGGCTGCCCGTCGCTTGCGTGGTGAAGAGGCGGAGCCTCTGGAGGAGTCGCTCCATGGCTACTGACACGGGGCGGAGCCCCTACTCGGTAATCGGCACCCCACGAGCCAAGGTCGACGCGGCGGCCAAGTGTACCGGCGAGGCCATCTTTGCAGACGACCTGGTCCTGCCCCGGATGCTGAGTTGTAAGATGCTCAGGAGTCCGCATCCCCACGCGCGGATCGTGCGGATCGACACCAGGACGGCGCTGGCGGTGGATGGCGTCCACGCGGTCATTACCGGCGCGGATGTTCCCATTCCGTTTGGAATTTTGCCGGTGAGCCAAGACGAACACGCGTTGGCGCCCGACCATGTGCGCTTCATCGGCGACGCGGTGGCGGCGGTGGCCGCGCGGGACGAGGACACGGCGACCGCGGCGCTCGATCTCATCGAGGTCGAGTACGAAATCCTCCCGCCGATCGGTTCCGTTGCCCAGGCAGCCACGACCCCCGAACCGAAGCTCCACGATTACGCCGATCAGGGGAACCTCCATAAACTGATTCATCTCGAGTTCGGCGACGTGGAGGCGGGCCTCGGGCGTGCCGATATGGTGCAGGACGACCTCTTCTTTTACGAGGGAAACACCCATCTCCCGATCGAGCAGCACGCCGCGCTCGCGCGATACGACAAGAACGGCCGCCTCACCCTCTGGTCCAGCACCCAGACCCCGCACTACGTCCATCGCGCCCTGTCCAAGGTGCTGGAACTCCCGCCGAGCCGGATCCGGGTGATTGCCACCCCGAATGGCGGAGGGTTTGGTGGGAAGAGCGATCCGTTTCCGCATGAGATTGTGGTGTCGAAACTTGCGATCTTGACTGGCCGCCCAGTCAAGATCTGCCTCACCCGCGAAGAGGTGTTCTACTGTCACCGCGGCCGCCACCCGGTGCTCATGCGGGTCAGGACCGGCGTGACCACGGACGGCGCCATCACCGCCATGGATTTCGAGTCCTACTTGGACGGCGGCGCCTACGGATCGTACGGCGTGGCCAGCGCCTATTACACCGGTGCGCTACAAACGGTCACCTACCAGGTGCCTGCCTACCGCTTTCGCGGCGCCAGGGCATTCACCAACAAGGCCCCGTGCGGCCCCAAGCGCGGGCACGGCACGCCGCAGCCCCGCTTCGCGGTCGAGGTCACGCTGGACAAGATCGCCGAGCGCCTCGAGCTCGATCCCGCCGAGATGCGCCTCCGACACCTCCAGCCGGCAAACTCGATTACCGCCAACTACCTGAAGATCGGTACCATGGGACTTGGCCAGTGCATCGAGCGCGTCGCTGCTGGCTCAGACTGGAACACCCGGTTTCGGAAGCTTCCGTATGGTCACGGGCTTGGGCTCGCGTGTTCTTCCTACATCACCGGCGCCGGCCTCCCCATCTACTGGAACGCGATGCCGCATTCCGGGGTGCAACTCAAGTGCGACCGGGGAGGCGGAGTCACCGTCTTCTGTGGATCCACCGACATCGGCCAGGGCTCGGACTCGGTCCTCGCCTACATCGTGGCCGAGGTGCTCGGGCTCGATCCCATGAAGATCGCGGTGGTCACCGCCGATACCGATCTCACTCCGGTCGACCTCGGCAGCTACTCGTCGCGGGTAACGCTCATGATGGGCCAGGCCGCCATTCAGGCTGCCGAACGCGTGAGGGAGCTCATTGCCCGTGCCGTGGCCACCAAGCTCGACCTGCCGATGGAACAACTCGTGTTCACAGGAGAGCGGGTGTGCGACCGCGCGCGGCCAGAAGAAGGCATGAGCTTCGCCGAAGCGGTGGTGCTCGCGGAGTCGGCGACAGGCACCATCGGTGCTGTGGGCAGCTACACGCCGCCCCGTTCACCGGGGCGCTATCGCGGCTCAGGGGTTGGGCCGTCACCGGCCTACAGCTACAGCGCGTGTGTTGCCGAAGTCCAGGTCGATCCGGATACCGGCATCGTTCAGGTTCCCAAGGTTTGGATCGCCCACGACGTGGGGCAGGCCATCAACCCGGCACTGGTGATGGGCCAGATCGAGGGCGGCGTCTACATGGGTCTGGGTGAGGCGCTCATGGAGGAGATGTCGTATCGCGAGAATCGAAACCTGGTGCACAAGTGGCCGTCGATGCTCGAATACAAGAGCCCCACGACGCTCGAGATGTGCGACGTCATCACCTACCTGGTCGGCGAGCCGGATCCGAACGGACCGTTCGGCGCGAAGGAGGCGGGGCAGGGTCCGCTCCTGCCGGTAATGCCGGCCGTGGCCAACGCGATATACGACGCGGTCGGGGTGCGGATCGATGAGGTGCCCATGAGTCCGCCCAAGGTGCTGAAGGCAATTCAGGCAAAGGCCAAGGGCAAGGAGCCGCGCTACGGTCCCACCGAAACGCCGGAGATCGCTTGGCCGCCCGTCACGGCGGTGCCCACTCCTGCCGAAGGCGGAGATGGGCGTGCCGCGGAACCTGGTCGTGCGCCGGCAGGAGGTCGCTGATGCTCCGCCTCTCGCCCTGCACCGCGAGCTTCCCAGCAACGATTGATGAAGCTCTAGCCGAGAAGGCCACCCATGGCCAGGCGGCGTCCTACGTTGCGGGCGGCACCGATCTCTATCCCAACATGAAGCGACGGGTTCAGACTCCGGCGCATGTGATCGATATCCGGGGCATTCCCGAGCTGCGGCAACTGGAGACGTTGTCGGATGGGCGGCTCGCGATCGGCTCGTGCATTACGCTGACGGAGCTGATCCGACATCCCGCCGTGAGAAAAGGATGGCCCGTGGTTTCCCATGCGGCGGCACTCATCTCGACACCCCTGCTGCAGAACATGGGCACGATAGGCGGGAACCTGCTGCTCGACACCCGCTGCAACTACTACGACCAAGGGTATGAGTGGCGGAAGGCCATCGACTTCTGCATGAAGAAGGATGGCGACATCTGCTGGGTCGCGCCTTCGTCGCCGCGGTGCTGGGCGGTGCAATCGAGCGACCTGGTCCCGGTGATGGTGGCCCTGGACGCGAGCATGCGGTTTGTGGGACCGGACGGCGCCCGGACCTTGCGCGCCCGGGATCTATACCTGAACGATGGCATCGACTTCCTGGCGAAACGACCTGATGAGCTCTTGACGACCGTCGAGCTCCCGCCGCTCGCCGGTGCCCGGGCGTCGTATGAGAAACTCCGCCGCCGCGGCTCGTTCGACTTTCCGGTCCTGGGCGTTGCGGCCTGGGCTCGCATGAACGGCGGCACCACGGTGTCGGAGGCTCGCATCGTGATCGGCGCGGTGGGTTCGGCCCCGCTGGTGAGCGACGAAGCTGCGCAGTCGTTGGTAGGGAAGGCGCTGTCGGACGAGGCTATCGATGAAGCGGCCCGCCTCGCCGCCCGGCACGCCAAGCCGCTCGACAACACCGATTTCACCATCGGCTGGCGGAAGGACATGGTGCCGGTCTACCTGCGGCGGGCCTTGGAGAGTTTGCGGCAGGACCCACGCGACATGGAAGGGTAACCGATGCACTCGATCATCAAGCAGTTCGAGGCACCGGACGAAACCCGCACGTTCGAGAAAGGCAAGTTCGAAGTCGTCACCGTCGGGGGAATGACCATCGGGCGAGCGTCGTACGAACCAGGGTGGAAGTGGTCTGAGCATGTGGGCGCCGCCACAGGGGCGATGAGTTGTCAGGTTGATCACGTGGGGCTGGTGTTGGCCGGCCACGCCAAGGTCTTGCTGGACGATGGCCGTGAAATCGATCTCACCGCCGGAGACTTGTTCGCAATCGGCCCAGGCCACGATAGCTGGGTGGTCGGCAACGAACCTTACGTCTCACCTCACTTCATGGGAGCGGAGAGCTATGCAGCAAGTGACTAGGCTGGGTGCCTACTGCAGCGTCCTCGGAGTCCTGTCGCTCCTTTCCTGCGCGTCGCCGGCGCACTCTGCGCAAAATCCAACCGGTATCGATCGCGCGGCCTGGCTCAGCGGCTGTTGGGAACGCGGGTCGGGCAGCCGGACCATGGAGGAGCAGTGGATGGCCCCGCGGGGCGACGCGATGCTCGGGATGAGCCGCGCAGTGCGCGACGGACGCCTGGCAGCCTACGAGCTGGTCCTCATTCAGGAAGACACCACGGGCTTAGCGTATGAAGCACATCCGTCAGGTCAGGCGTCGGCTCGGTTTCCTGCCGTTCTGATCAGCGACACGGCGCTGATCTTCGAGAACCCGAAGCACGACTTCCCGCAGCGGATCGGCTACGACCGGGTGGGCACGGATTCGCTCATTGGCTGGATCGAGGGTACGCGAGACGGGGAGCTTCGCCGGATCGACTTCCCGTATCGCCGGGCGCGCTGCCCATCCGAGCCCTGATGGACAGCAAAGCGGTCAGGGTTTGATCATGACCAAAACCATCTTGAACCGAGTGGCTGCTCTGACCGCGTGCGGCTGCCCGCCTGGCAAGATGAGCATCTCTCCGGTTCCCACCCGGTGCGGAACCCCTGCGATGGAGATCTCGGCTTCGCCGTCGATCACCTGAATCAACGCGTCGTGCGGCACGGTGTGCTCGCTCAGCTCCTCGCCTCGATCGAAGGCAAAGACCGTGACCGATCCGGTCTTTTGTTTGAGCACCACGCGACTGACCACCGCGCCACTTTGGTAGGCGACCAATTCGGCGGCGGCAAATGTGGACCCTACCAGGGCGTTCTCTTCCATGAGTAGGCCATCTCTCCTATTGAGGGGGTTCTTCAGCCACCCGGATGCCGGATCTCAAGCCCGGCCACGGATCTTGGCAACCCACCAGCGCAGTCCCACGAACAGGAAGCGCCAATCCTTGAAGAATTCTGGTGGCTTCCCTTCGACCGCATGACCCGCGAACTGAAAGATCCAGCCGATCAGGAACAGGCCCAGCGGGACGGGCCAGAATCCGGGGACCACGATCGCTACCAGGAAGAATGGCAGTGAAACCGCGATCATCGGGATCCCGATTGTATGGCAGATCCGGTTGATCGGATGCTGATGGCTTTGACCATATTGGACGATCCACTCGTCCCAAGGCTTTCCTCCCAGCATGCGCCCTCCTCAGGAACACCGGATTAGGAACGTAAGCTGATCGGTCTAGCTGCGGCGTCGCGAGGACCAGTGGATTGCGCGAATGCGCCATGTTCCGGAATCCTTGCTCAGGATCATGAGCTCCGCGCCGTCGCTATTGATCGGCCGGTCTCGAAATGAACCGGTGGTCGTGGAGCTCGATACCACCCAGGCCACGCTTCCCGCGATGCTGAGTCCAATGACCTGCCGGGAGCTTGCAACGGCTCGAGCGAACTCGATGTCCGCGGCCAGGTGATGGGCTCGGTATTCCCGGAGGTTCTCGATCGTCCCGGACTCGACGATTAGGACGTCCTGGCCGAGCAACCCGAGGGCGGCCGCCGAATCTCCCGCGCTCAGCGCGGCATGGAATCCTCCAATCGCCCGGACGACGTCAGCCGAGTCGGCGGCAAACGCCTGCGCCAGGACAGCCGGCACCCATCCGAGTGCGAGGGAGAGGACCATGAAGGCGATGTGGCGCTTGGGCATGAGAAGACTCACCGGACCTGAGTGTGGTGGAGTAGCACTTACACGGGGATAATGAGACTGCAGCATGTTACCCCGCCCTCGGCTTTGCTCAACTCGGAAAGATCCACCGGCACCACCCTGATACCCAGACGGCAAAGCCGATCCCGGGTATGCTCGAAGGCGGCAGGGTAGACGACCGAGTCGCGGATCCTGAGGGCGTTGGCGGCATGGGGCTCGGTTGGATCGACCTCGACCAGCCGCATGCCGCGAAAGGCGTCACTGTCCACCCAGGTGCGATTGATGAGCACGGTGTCCGGCGCAACCTGTGTCACTGCGGATTTTAAGTGGAGGCACCCATCGACCGCCACGATCGTGACCCGATAGCCGAGGGGTTCGAGCACGTGGCGAATCTGTGCGACCCCTGACGCGGAGGTGCGCGACGACAACCCGACATACACTTGGCGGCCAATGACCAGGACATCTCCGCCATCGACCGTGGCTGGCTCCTCAATGAACACAAGGTCTCGATAGAGCCGGAGCGCTTCGGCGATGGCGCTCGTTTCGGCACGGCGCGAGACCGCCCCTGGCCGTGTGATGACGGCCAGTTCATCCAACACGACACCGACATCCTCGACGAAAACGGAATCCGGGAGCTCCGGCTCGGCCGGCAGGCGGACCACCTCTACACCGAGGCTCGTGAGACACCGCAAGTAATCCTCGTGCTCGAGGGCGGCGCGTGCAGCATCGATCGGCTGGCGGGCGAGGTGGGTGAGTTCGCACGCATCGAGACTGGGACTTACGTCTCGCACGATCGCTATGGTCATGGCGCCGCAACGGAATCTTCACGGGCCCGCCGCGCTTCCGCCGAGTCGGCCGCGCGAAGAGCTCCGCGTACTCCTGCCGCTCCCGGGAGTTGGGACTCCCCGATAGCACTGTCCCGCGCACGCTGGGCATCGGGCGCGTCGGTATGCACCCGTTCCCCGGAGGAGCAACCAAGGCCGGCCACCAAGAGCACTCCGGAGGCCACCCGGCAGAATATCATCGCTTTCATCGACGCACCGTCACCTTCTGAGGGATCACTCGTTCTTTGGTGACAATAGCGATGCCGACTCCCCCGAGAATGAGCACGGCCGAGAGCACCAAGCGGAGCGACACGCCTTCTGACAGGAAGAATACTCCTCCTAGTGCTGCCAAGACCGGCACGGACAGCTGCACCGTTGCCGCTCGCGTTCTCGTGAGGCCTCGGAGTGCCGCATACCATATGGCGTATCCCAAACCGGATGCCAGCGCTCCGGAAAGAATCGCCAAAAGAATGCCAGGGCCGGACAGGCTCACCTGTGACCGCGCCGCCAGGCTCACTCCTAAGACTAGCGGGACGGCCCGGGCGAAGTTGCCGGTGGTGTCCGCCAGGGGGTGTACGGTGCTGCGGCCCCAAAGCGAGTAGAGCCCCCAGGAGATGCCAGCCACGGCCATGAGCAGTGATCCGATGGGCGAGGGTGCCGTGAGCCCGGGGAACACGAGGTACACCAAGCCGACAAACGCCAGGAGGAGTCCGACCCATTGCCAGGCGTGAGGCCGCTCGCCGGAGCCCAGTGCCGCGAGGATCATGGTGACCTGAACCATGCCGAACAGGATGAGCGCCCCGGTTCCGGTGCTGAGGCTCAAGTACGCGAACGAAAAGGGCACGGCATACGAGAACAACATGAGAGCGGATGTCCAGCTGCCGCGAAACACGGGCCCGCCTCTCCGGCGGTTCAGGGATGAGACCAGGAGCAGCGTCGCGGCGCCAGACACGACTCGGATAGTGGCAAAGCTGGACGCGTCGATCGAGGCTCGGCCCAACGCCATCCGGGTGAGCACCGAATTGGCCGCAAACGCGATGAGGGCGAACAGTGTCAGTGCGAGGGTCCGCACCGTCTGAGCTGCCGTCACTGACCCTCTTCACCGAGCGGCTGCCACAGCTCGATCTTGTTCCCATCGGGGTCGTAACACCAGCCGAACCGCCCGTACTCGTAATCTTCAATCTTGTCGTCGACCCTAATCCCTGCCGCTCGGAGCTGCTGGAGAAGTCCTTCCAGGTCGTCCACTCGGAAGTTGACCATGAATCCGGCATCACTCGGATCGAAATAGGTCGATTCGTCCGGGAATATGCTCCATACCGTGCTGCCGACCCGATTGGGGTCGTCCAGCTGCCGCCAGCGGAACGCATGGCCGCCGTAGTCCTCTGGCTCGACCCCCAAATGCTCGTCGTACCACCGGCGCAACTCCTTTGCCTGCTTTGACTTGAAGAAAATTCCGCCGATTCCGGTGACTCGGGGCATCCGTCCCTCCCAGGCTATTAGATCCATTGCTCGCTCACCGACCGCCCACTGCCATGTGGCAGGATGCCGATTGCCCGTGACGCCCGCAAGCCTCCGGGGCTCGGAGCCGTCCCCAAGCACCTGTTCACACGAGCTTAAAGGTCTCTTCATCCTGGGTGGGGTAATCTCCGACGAGGAGACTCCTGATGATCGAAATCCGTATTCATGGCCGCGGCGGTCAGGGCGGGGTAACGCTGGCGAAGATCATCGCCACCACCCGGTTCTTAAAGGGCCAATCGGTCCAGGCCTTCGGGCTCTACGCGGCCGAGCGCTCGGGGGCGCCGCTCCAAGCCTTTTGCCGGTACGACACGGAACCGATCACCAATCGCAATTTGATTTACGAGCCCGATCACGTCATCGTGCTCGACCCTACCCTGGTAGGTCCGGCCATCACCGGAGGACTCAAGGCAGGCGGGTGGATCCTGTTCAACTCCCCCGAGCCGCCGGCCCACTTCGCAGCAGACTATCCCTCCCACCGAATCGCCACGGTCGACGCGACGGCCATCGCGCTGGAGCATCACCTCGGCACCCGGAGCGTCCCGATCGTCAATACGGCGCTGGCCGGCGCCGCGGGGCGGATGCTTGGTTTCGACCTCGAGGACATAAACGCGGCACTCGAGCACCTCGGTTTCACCGGTGCGAATCTCACGGCGGCCGCCCAGGCCAACGAGCACGTTCGACTGCTGGAGGTTGCTCAACCTGACGAAGCTGCCCCTACCGCCGCTCCCCCGTTGGCTAAGGCTCGCGCACCGGGATTCCTCGGTGGACTCGGCGGTGAGTTTCCCCGCATCACGACCGGGCAGTGGGCCACTGAGCAGCCCAAGCGCCAGCAGATGGTACCGCCCTGCAACCACGTGTGCCCGGCCGGAAACGACGTCCAAGGCTTCCTGCACGCACTGGCCCACGACCAAACGGACGAGGCGCTGGCCATCCTGCTCCGCACCTCGCCGTTTCCAGCGGTGTGCGGCCGGGTCTGCCCGGCGCCGTGCATGGACAATTGCAACCGCATCGGTCTCGACGGCGCCGTCAACGTGCGACAGCTCGAACGGTTTGCCGGCGATCACGGTCATGCCGACGTGGAAGCCATCGATCAGCGCGATGAGCACGTGGCCATCGTCGGGTCGGGCCCGGCGGGCTTGAGCGCGGCGTATCACCTCGCCCGATTCGGGTACCGGGTGACCGTGTACGAGGGTGCCCCCGACATAGGCGGGCTACTGCGCTCCGGCATTCCCACCTTCAGGCTCCCGGCCGAGGTGCTGGACCGAGAGATCGGCCGAATCCTGGCGCTCGGAGTCACGGCCGAGACCGATCATCGGATCGACCGCCCGCGCCTCTTGGAGATGGCTCGGTCGCATGACGCTGTGCTCGTGGCAACGGGTCTCCAGGAACTGCGGGGCCTTCGGTTGGGTGTTGCCGACTCTGACGCGGTGGTGCAGGGAATCGATTTCCTCGATCGGGCGCACCGAGGCGAGGTGAGGGTCGACGGCGAAGACGTCCTCGTGGCCGGCGGCGGCAACACCGCGATGGATGCTGCACGCTCGGCGCTCCGCCTGGGTGCCTCGAGTGTCCGGGTGGTCTACCGGCGGACCCGGGCCGAGATGCCCGCAATTCGCGAAGAGGTGGATGAGGCGCTCGAGGAAGGTATAGAGATGGACTTCCTCACTCAGCCGGTGGCTCTCGCCGATCATAGCGTCGGGACGGAAGGCCGGGCGCGCTTTCGGCTCACCTGCCGCCGGATGCAGCTTGGCGAGCCGGATGCCTCGGGACGCCGGGCTCCGGTGGAGGTGCCCGATTCCAACTTCGATATTTCCTGCCACCGGCTGATTCTGGCGCTTGGCCAATCGGCCGACCTGACGGTATTCCCGGAAGGCACCGAAGTACGGGAAGGGGAGCACCTACTGGGCCTACTCGAAACCCCGGTCTATGCCATCGGCGACCTGGCCACCTACGACGGCACGGTGGCCGGTGCGATCGGCAGCGGCCGGCGCTCGGCCTTTCACATTCACGAGGCCCTGAGCGGCGAGTTGCTGGAGGTGCACGCACACGCCGAAGCACGCCGCCACGTCGACGTGTGGCATGACGAGGTGATCAACGCTGGGGCCATGAAGCTCCATCTGTTCGAACGAACGGCGCCGAGCGCCGGCACCACCGTGCCTATGACCACCCGCCGCTCCACCTTCGACGAAATCCATCAGGGCCTGACCGATGCGCGGGAGGCCAAGCGCTGTCTGTCCTGCGGGGTCTGCAATGAGTGCGATCTCTGCGTGACCTATTGCCCGGAAGGCGTGCTCAAGCGGGTGGGGCACGAGTTCGTGTTCGACTACTCCTTCTGTAAAGGCTGCGGCGTGTGCGCGTCCGAGTGTCCGCGGAACGTGATTTTCATGAGTCACCTGTGAGGATGTGAGCGATGGCACTCGAGCTGGTTACCGGCAATCATGCAGCTGGTTATGCCTTGAGCGTCGCGGGCGAGGCGAACCGATCGGCGCGCGGCGCTGCCTGCGGCATTTATCCTATCACGCCCCAAACCGAGATCGTCGAGTACGTCGCCAAGTTTCCATTCACCAAGGGCAGGGTGGTGCCGGTCGAGAGCGAGCACAGTGCCATGGGTGTTTCGATCGGCGCTTCGCTCGCCGGCGCGCGATCCTTCACGGCGAGCTCGTCCAACGGGCTCGCGTACATGACCGAGAACATCATGGTGGCCGGCTTCTACCGGCTGCCTATCGTGATGGTTGCGGTGAATCGCACGCTCGGCCCGCCCTGGAATATCTGGGCCGACCAGGGCGATACGTTGATGCTGCGCGACTTCCCCTGGATCCAGTTCTACTGCGAGGACAACCAGGACGTGTTCGACACGACGCTCCTGGCCTTTCGGCTGGCGGAGGACCACCGCATCCTCCTGCCCGCGATGGTGGCCATGGACGCGTTCATCATTTCCCACACCCAAATGGAAACTCAGTGTCCGGAACAGGAACAAGTCGATCGTTTCCTCCCTCTGCTCGACCTGCCTCACCGCATGCGGCAGGAGCACCCGACCACCATGGGTGGCTTGGTCTGGCCGCTCGAAGGGATGTCGCAGCGATTGGAGATCGACGAGGCGATGGCCCGAGTTCCTGAGGTCTACGAGGAGTGCCGCGAGGCCTTTCGCGGGGAGTTTGAGCGCGATGTCGGCGGCACGATCGAGACCTTCGGTACCGACGATGCCGACCTCGTCGTCATCACGTCGGGCACCATCGCCAGTACTGCCCGAGAGGTGGTGCGTCGTCGTCGCCAGAGGGGCGAGCGGATCGGGTACATCAAGATCAGGCTCTACCGGCCGTTTCCCGAGGCGGCGATCGTCGAGCACTGCCGGACGGCAAAGAAGATCGCCGTGCTCGATCGCAACTACGCGGCCGGGCAGGGGGGCATCTTCTGGCAGGACATCCGGGCCGCGTTTCAGGGCCGCCGGGACGATCTTCTGATTCAGGATTACCTGACCGGGCTGTGCGGCGGCGACGTGACGCCGGTCATGATCGACGCGATCATCGACGACCTCGGCGGCCGGCGAGAGGCGGGCAGCCCGATGTGGATGGGAATCGATGCCGCCGTGGAGGTCACCTGATGACCGCCGGTACGGAGCGCGAGCCGCTGCCCGGCCGAGTCGAGGAGGGGCTGTCGATCCCGTGCAGCGAGGATTGCCTGCTCCGGCCGGGGAATACCAACTGCGGCGGCTGCGGCATGAGCGTTGGCCTGACCATGCTTGGCCGCGTACTCGCCGATTCCGGTGATACCTGCAGCCTGGTGATCCCGGCCTGCTGTGGCATCGTCACGGCCGGGGGCTTTCCAACCACGAGCTACGGGGTGCCGGTCGTGGCCTCCACGTTCGCCGCCGCGCCCGCGTTCGCGAGCGGCATGGCGAGCGTGCGGGACCTCAATGGGGAAAGCGGGCAGGTCATCTGCTGGGCAGGCGATGGTGGGACATACGACATCGGCATCGCAGCCCTCTCCGCAGCCGCCGAGCGGAACGAGAACATCATTTACATCTGCTACGACAACGAGATTTATGGGAACACCGGCGGGCAGCGATCGTCGGCGACGCCGCCCGGTGCCCGGACCAGCACGACCCCGGCGGGCAAACGCGAGGGCAAGAAGGACATCATGTCGATCATGGCGGCCCATCGTATTCCGTATGTGGCCACGCTCTCCATTGGGCATCCGGAAGACTATGCCAGGAAGATTCGCACGGCTCTCTCGCTCGAGGGAATGCGTTTCTTGTTGCTGCACTCCCCGTGCCCCACGGGGTGGAAGTCGGAGCCGGCCGAGTCGCTGCTCCTGGTACGGTTAGCGGTCGCGAGCGGGCTCTTCCCGCTCTACGAGGTGTGGGATGGCAGGACCTATCGGATCAGCCTCGAGCCCGACTGGACCGACCCGGCGGAGTACTTTTCGCGCCAGAACCGCTTCTCGGACCACTTGATCGATCTCGATGCAACCAGGCGAGCATGCCGTGAGGATTTCGAGCGACTGCGCATTCTCGCTGACCAATTTCCCCACGGCAGGTAGGCAGCCGGACCACTGGGCGGTCTGGCGCTCCTCGTTGGAACACGGTCAAGTCTCGCAGGCACGCTCGAGCGGGCCAGTTCCACTAGGTTGCTGAGGCAGACCGTTCCGCTAGGTGATAGTAAAGACCCTCGATCTGATCGACCATCCGATGGGCGCAGTAGCGTGCTTGGATGATCCTCCTGACTCGCTGCGCTTCGCGCCGCGCGCCGGCCGCATCACTTAGGAGTGAGACGAGCTCGTCGGCGAGATGTTGTGTCGTGATTCTGACCCGGTCAGGGCCATGATCGGCAAAGCACACCGACCGAGCCTCCTCGTAGTTATCGCCGGTTACGGTTCCGAAATAGCCGGTCCGACCGAACGCTACCGTCGGTGTGCCACTCGCGAGTGACTCGACCGCCGTGGTTGCGGTCGCCACCACGACATCCCCCGCACTTAGTACCAGCGGCATGTCGCGGCGTAGGCCGGACACCACGACCGCACATTCTCCCAGCAGGCGATTGACGCTCGCTGCCTCCGCACTGATGAGCCCGAATTGGCTGCCTGCTCCCACGAGGACGAGCCTCGCGTCGGGGATGCGGCGGCGCACCAGTGGCAGGGCTGAGAGTAACGCGAGCGCGGGCTGCGCCTTTCGGGGACTAAAGCGGGTCACGTTGAGGATGATTGGCGTGCCGTCCACTCCCCACTGGGCACGAATCGGCAAGGCGTCGAGGCCAGGCCTGAAGCGATCAGTGTCCACACCGAGGAAGCTGACGATCACGTGCTCGCTCGATACCCCGAATGCCCCACAGATGCCGTCCCGATCAGCCTCGCTTACCGTCAGCACGGTCTTGCTCCACCCACCGAAAACGGCTCGCTTCCACCAGGGCCGTGGGCCATGCACCGACATCACGTAGGGTACGTTGAGGCCGCGGGCCAGGGGCGCGGCGACACGGGCGGCACGGTAGTTGTGGGCATGCACGATATCCGCGCCGAGAGGGGTCAGGGCCTCGATGAGGTCAGGCAGCCGCTTGCTCTTGAAGGGAATCGTCACCACCTCGGCGCCGGCGGCCTCTGCCTCCTCACCGCAGACGCCCTTATCCTGGGCAACCAATACCACGCGATGGCCCCGGCTCAGAAGCCCCTTGGTCAGGCAGCAGACGTGGGTCTCCACCCCGCCGATGCCTAGCCTTCCCGTCACCTCGACTATGCTGAGTGGATCTGACATGTTCCCCTATGGGCGAGTTCCGGGTTTCGCCTATGTTACGCGACCGGCTGGAATCACGCCAGAAGGCACTGGAGGCGAGGCGCGTGAGCCATGTGGTGGAATGACCCAAGATGTGTTCACATACACATCCCGAAGACCGGAGGAAACAGCATCACCGCAGCACTCCGCTCTGCGTGGGCCCGTAAGCCCCTGTCCGAACGGGTCGTGCTCCGGCTGCGCCACGCGGGCCAGGCGCCGGCCGCCGTCGGTCGATTCCACAAACATGCCAAGGCCCGAGACATTTACGGTGTTGTGGGCGAGCATGCCTGGCATGGGCGCTTCAGCTTCACGGTGGTTCGCAATCCATGGGACCTCATGGTTTCGAGCTATCACTGGTGGCTCAATCGCGCCGCTCGATGGAAACACCTTCACGGCCATGTCCGGGCTGTTACGGCCCTTGGCTCGTTTTCGCGTTTCATGGATTCGCCCTATGGACGCGAGCGCATCAACGAACAAATAGGCAACTTCCACGACTGGATCTGCAACGCTGAGGGCAGGGTGTTGGTCGAGATGGCCTGTCGGTTCGAACGACTCGAGGAAGATTGGCAGGCGATTGCGACACGGCTCGGACTCCAGGTCCCTTTGCCTCATCTGAATCGGGGGAACCGTGGGACCTACCGCGACTACTATGACAGGTCATCCAAGCGGATTGTCGCCGAGCGCTTCGCTTGGGCGATAGACTATTTCGAGTATTTGTTCTGACTCGTCCGACATTGCTATTGTAATCGCGCGAGGATGGTCTGCGCTCGCTGCTCCACCGAATACGTCTCGAACAATTGCTGAATCGCCGCAGGCTGGATGGGGTAGTCGTGTGCATGATCGAAAGCGTGAGCGAGCTCGTCCGGGCTGTCCGGGCGGAAGAAGCACACGTGTCGAGCGTCGAACACATCACGATAGGCTGGGGTATCGGACACGATGGAGGTGAGCCCGCTCTCTAAATAATCAACCACCTTCATCCCCTCCTGCATCGCCACGCCGAAGCGGTACTTGGTCAGTTCGCGCGCGAGAGTTGCTGGCCGCTGCCAGCCATGGAAGGTTAGACGTTCTCCACACGGACGCGCTGCCACCTGGCGTTGCAGCTCGGCGATCTGCTCGCGTTCACCACCATACACGTTTACGTGGACATCTGTCTGCACCCGGTCGAGCGCATCCAACAAGCAGTCGACGAGCTTGTCTTCCGAGAGACTTCCTGCGTAGACAAAGCCTCGGCCTGTCGTCGGCGCCTCAGCTGGACGACGACGTAGTCCATACCACAGGTGCTCAGTATTCCGTAGCGCCAGGTCTCGCCGAGCCAGCGTCATCGAATGCCGGTGAAGGAAGAACAAGCAGTCCGCCTTCCGGTAGACCCGCCGGATAAGTGCGACGGACTCGTTCCGTTCTGCGAAGCGCTGTCGGACCTCGGCGTAGGGCGACCCGTCGAGGGGCTCCTTGTTGAAGTATCCCATCTTCTTATGAGACTCGAAAAAGATCCTCCGCTGGTGTATCCACCGATAACGGATGAGCCTGCGGGCCATCACGTACGAACGCGTGTAGAACACAGCCCCTTCGGGTGCGTTGGCCAGGATCTCCCGAAGCGCGAGCGGGAAGGAGAGACCCCGGAGCCTCCTGCCCGGCATGGTTATCACCCGGATTCGCGGTCCGAATTCCACATCGTAAAAGTCGCGGATTGCTTTGGGCAGTTCTGCTAACGGAACCGAGAGAGAGCCAACGACCAACAACACGTCGGTGTGATTACCGAGTGCGCCTACCGTTCTCGTGACCTGAATGGAATGGACCCGGGCTGTCGGATAGCCCTCCATGGGTTGGAGGTAAATCAAGGATGGCATCACAGTGCCCCCAACTCGAGCGACGGGATAGCGCACCACCCTAAATGCGCCCGGCAGCGAACGGAGATCCAGGAACCGGACTCAGCGCGCCGGTCTTCGAGTCAATGTGATAGCCGGATACGTCGTTAGATCCTTCGTTACCGAGGTATGCAAAAATACCAGAGGGCGCCACGATGATTGCCCGCGGCCGAATTCCAGCGGGGAATGGAGAGCCGGGAACGGGAGTCAACTGTCCCGTGCGTTGGTCCATGGCATAGGCGGATACGTCGTTCGACTTCCTATTCGCTACGTAGATGAACCGGCCGGTCGGATCGATCGTCGGCCATGCCGGGTGTCGCCCTGTCGGGATTGGTGCTCCGGGAACGGGGACGAGTGCCCCGGTGTCACGATCAATCGCGTATCCACATAAGGTATGGGATTTTTCGTTCGCCACGTACCCGAACCGGCCCGTTTGATTCACCAGCACTTGGAACGGGCGCCGGCCAGCCTTGAATGGTGTCCCCGGCACGGGCGTGAGGCTGCCGGTCTCAGGGTCGATGCTATAGGCGGAGACCGCGTTCGATCGCTGATTTGGGACATAGGCGAACAGCCCGGTCGGATCCACCGTCACAAATCGAGGATCCGACCCTGCCCGAAAGGGTGACCCGGGGGCTGGCACGAGATCGCCCGTTTCCGCGCTGATCCGATAGGCTGAAACGAGCTTCGATCGTTCATGGCACGTGAACGCGAAGCTGCCTGCCGGGTGGACCATGACCGAACGCGGCCGGGGGCCTGTCGGTACCCGTGAGTCGCCCAACGGCGTCAGTGCTCCACTTATCTGATCCACCCGAAACGCCGAAATGTCATGAGATCCCCGATTAGCCACGTAGGCAAATCGCCCCTCAGGGTCCAGGCGAGCATTGCGTGGGTTCTTTCCCGTGGGATAGGGAGATCCCTCGATCTCAACGAGCATCCCATCGTCGGGGTCAATACCATAGGCGGACAGCGTATGGGCCCCCCAATTGGCCGCATACAGGAATCTCCCGGTCGGATCCACTGTCACGGCTCGCGGATTGACGCCCGATGGAAACGGTGCCCCCGGAACCGCCATGAGCGCTCCGCTTGCCGGATCGATTCTGTAGGCTGAGATGTCATTCGACTTCCAGTTTGCCAGATACAGGAAGCGCCCAGTGGGGTCCGTGATGAGCAATCTGGGGCCGAGCCGCTCGGCGACGTAGTCGATCGCGAGCATCGTTCGTGAGCGGATGGGGTGCTTGCGTCCGGTGTTCGGTGACACGGTTCTCCCGACGAGTAAGTTGCCCGTGGTGATTGCAGTCGTTGTGTCGCCGTCTATACCAAGGAACAGATCCGCCGCTCGAATTCCTCTCCGTCCCAGTTGCCGACGTAGACTCGAGGTAGGTCGTAGAGGTCCTCTCCCGGATGTATCATCTTGTCAACGGTCGAGCAGGCCGACGTGAATCCGGCGCTTTGTACCAGTCTTGCCGAGCCCCCTACATCTCCATAGGGATATGCAAAGCACTCAACCGCAGCACCGAGGGCGTTTTGGAGAAACCCCTTGCTGTCCTGAATTTCCCGCCTCTGCTCGGCCTCTGGCAATCTGGAGAGGGGGCGATGTGTCACCGAGTGGGCTCCCACGTCGAGCAAGGCTCCATCCACGAGCCGTATCAACTCGTCTTGGGTCAAGACCCGGTGGGTCGGGCGGATGACCGGCTCCGTCTCGGCCCAGTTGAACAGCGTCCGGAGGAGGGCAGCGCGAGAGGATTCCTCCAGTGGTTGAAGCAATTTGAACAGCCGTCGAAACAGGCGATGACGGCCCGTGGGCCTGGTGCGTCGCCGCCAATTCCACGAACGATGGCGGGCGTAGGCGCTCTCAGTGTATCGGGCCGCCCGACCGAGCTTCCATGCGTGTGGTACTCCATCGATGTCCAGGCGAAGGGTGTTGGGCAGGGTGCCCGGCTGGAGCAACAGCTGCTCGAGCTCGTCCCACCAAAATTCCCGTCCCCGCCCAATGTAACCCGTCGTCACGAACACGGTGGCGGGAATCTCGTATTGTTCCAACGCGGGTTTCGCTTCCCAGAGGTTGTCCGCATAGCCATCGTCGAGGGTGACCACGACGCCGCTCTCCGGGAGAGTTCCTTGGCTCAGGGCCCGCACCATGCTGCCCAACGGGTACGTGCGATAGCGAGATCGTATGATCTCCAGGTGTTCACGAAACGCCCGGGGGTGGACTGCGACCGCGTGCGGGTCGCTCTCCAGGTCGGCGATTCGGTGATAGCGGAGCACGACCACTCCGGGTTGCCGTCGGTTTCTCGCTCCGCGAAAGGCCGTTGCCAGCTTGCCAGGCATCGACATCAACTCCAATTTTACGAGGCTCTTGCAGCCGATATCTTTCCTTACGTTCCTGTCCACCTTCGGGAAAGTCAATGCCCTGGCGCTCCTATTTCAAGCGACGTGAAGCATTTGCGAACCGCGAAGGGGTGCCGGAATATGATTTCTCCCTCAGTCGGTCTCGTACTGTCCCGGGCGTAAGCGCCATGGTGCGGGTGAAGAACGAAGCGCAGAAGATCTCGTACTGCCTCCGGTCGATTCTTCCGGTGTTCGACGAGGTGATCCTGGTCGATAACGCGAGCGACGATGGGACGCTCGACATTGTCCGAGACCTGTCGCAGCGACATCCCCTGGCAGGAAAGATCCGGTTGCTTGCATATCCCTATCGATTGGCGCGGTTTGGATCCGAGCATGCCGCCACCCCGGACGACTCTCTTCACAGCGCCGTTTACTATACCAACTGGACACTATCGCACTGCACGCGCCGGTATGTGTGCAAGTGGGATGGCGACATGGTCCTCGTGGGGGAGAAGAGGGCAGCGTTCCAAAGCCTCCTCCATGGCATCCAGTCAGGGAGGCCTGCGTGCTGGACCTTGTCGGGCCAAACCGTGTATCGCGACAAACATGGAAACTTTTATCTTGCACGGGGAGAGATCAACAAGGAGATAGAGATTTTTCCCTATAGTCTCCTGTGCCGGTTCAGGAAGCGTCCTTACCTGGAGAGCCTGCAGCGCCCAGTGATCTTTCCCAAGAGAGACTTCTCCCCAGTCTGTTTCTTCGAGTTGAAGTTTGTCGATGAAGACGAATTCTCCCACTGGTCGGATCGGAATTGGCCGAGCGAACGCAAGCGACGCGAGTGGGCCAACTACCAACTGGTCCGTGACGGCCGAGTGAGCGTCGAACGATTCGAGCCCCTCGAACGGACATTTCTTGACGACCAGGTCCTGTAGGCGACCCCACCCTAGCCGGGAATCCTCATGACGCGTACTGCTCCGCCCACCCCCGCAGGCGTCAGTGCGGCAAAGCTCTGGTTCAAACGGTGGAAGCGGCAATTGGGATACTATGACGCCCGCCGCCACGTCTGGCGGGGGTTGTTTCGCCGGTCGCTCCGTCCAACGGATGTGTTCCTCGTCGGTCACCCCAAGTCCGGCAATACGTGGTTGGCATATATGTTGGCCATCGCGCTCTTTCGCGACCATACGCACGACGTCACTCTGATGAATGTGCGGCAGTACGTGCCATACGTGCATGGGAAGGATCACCGCATCGCGAGGTATCGTCATCTCCCTGACCCTCGCGTCTTTCGCAACGAGTACCCAAACTATCGGGACCTGTATCCCAAGATCATCTACTTGATGAGGGATCCGCGCGCCGTGCTTCCGTCCTTGTGGCACATGTACCGGGTGATCTTCGATGATACGCGCATGACCTTGGAATCGTTTGTCTCCCAGTACATGGCCATGAGCGGATGCTTTACCGTCTGGAATCAGGACCTCGTCCGATGGGATCGCCAAGTCCGGCAGGCCATGACGGACGAGGCGCACGATCCACGCATCGTGATTGTGAAGTTCGAGGATCTCGTCCATGACCGGCGCGCGACCCTGGAACGCCTCCTGCTGTTCCTCGGGGTCTCCCGTGAAGGAGAGGACCTCGACCATGCCGCGAAGCGCGGGAGCTTCGACGCCATGCAGCGGCTCGAAGACCAGCATGGCGCGGAAGCGTATCGTGGTCGAGCAACAGGCCACGGGCGCTTCATCCGCGTTGGTGAGATCGATAGCTGGCGGCGAGAGGTTGATCCGGCGCTCGTAGCGACGGTCGAACGGGAATTCGCACCGGTGATGCAGCTGGCTGGGTACCTACCAGAGTGAGCCGCCACAGACGTATGTGTTCGCGCGTATCCCTTTCGATGCCCATGCCCCGATTTCAGAGGCCTATCCTCGTTGGACTCGGTCCGAGAACACGTCAGCCCTGGACTGCGTGACTATGTCGAGCGAGTCGGAAACCATGGCCGTGCGTCGGGTACTCCAGGGGGGGCGGCCGTGAGCCGGCAACGACTCCTAGCCGTCACGGGCGTAGCCCCATGGCCGCTGCGCGGTGGGTTCTCTCTGAGAGCGGCACATCTCCTCACACACCTTGCCAGCGAGTGGGATATCACGCTGGTCGCGGCGTGCGAATTGGATCGCGCCGCTATCCCGTGGCCGGCGTCGGATGCTCACGAGGTGGTCACGGTGCCGCTCGTTGAGCGATGGACTCCAGTGCCCAGCCGCCGGGCGGACATGCAACCATTGCGTGAGGCGGTCAACACGATACTCGCAACCCGCAGACCTGACGCGGCACTCCTCTGGAATGGAGCTGAGTTCCTTGCGTTCGATCGAAGTCACTTTCCCCGTACTGTCGTCGATCGAATCGATTGCGGGACCCTGGAATGGTTCCGTGCAGTCAGGTATGCGCCGTGGTCGATCGGACGAGCCATGCGATGTGCCCGATATGAACGAAGGGTCGTGCGCTCGCTCGATGCCACGATCGTGGTAGGCCAGGATGATGCACGAGCACTCGAACGAGTGTCGGGTACCAAGCGCGTGGTGGTCATACCGAATGGGGTCGACGCGCAGCCGTCACCCCGGTTCAACGCCGAAGGCCCGCGGCCCACTATTGCGTTCAGCGGAACTCTCTCCTATTACGCAAACATCGATGCTGTCCGATACTTCCTACGGCGTCAGTGGCCTGCCATTCGGCGAGCAGTTCCAGACGCGCGATTCCTGATCATCGGGCGGAACCCAGGGAGACGGGTCCTCGCAGTGAGCAATCTCCCCGGTGTCGAGCTACGCGCTGACGTTCCAGACATGGCAGGCGCGCTACAGGAATCGTGGGTCGCCGTGGCACCGATGCGGCGTGGTACCGGGGTGAAGAACAAAGTTCTCGAAGCTTGGGCGGCCGGCCGGCCGGCGGTGATGACGCCGTTGGCATCCAATGGCATCCATCTCGACGGTTGCTTGAACGATCTCGTGGCAGAGAATGAACGGGCATTCAGGGAGCGCGTCATTCATCTGCTCCTCAATGACAAACTCCGTCATAGCTATGGCTTGGCAGCACACGCCCAAGTGGCTGCGCGGCACTCATGGCGGGAGAGTGGGGAGGCGGTTTCGAGATTATTACGTGGAGTGGGGAGTCCTCGATAGGGAGTCGGGCTGCGATGGTGCGGTCACCACGTGTCGCCAGTTTCGTACCCCAGCTTGATCAGCAGGTGCCCGTAGCGCTGTCGAAAGATCGATTGCGCTCGTCCTACGAGATGATTCTTCCAATCGCCCGGGGTGCCAGTGCGATAATGGTTAGTTTCCACCTCCGGGTTCCTGGCCTGCCACTCGGCCTGTAGCTGCCCGAAACTATGCCGCTGCAGTATGGCGCTCAGGTCACTTGTCGTCACGGAGATGCCCAAGAATGCGAATATCGCCTCAAACTCTCCAGCCGCGTTCTGGGTCAGTCGCTCAAAGGAGGTCTCGTAGAATCGTTCTGCGTGGAAGTCCCAGTCGGCCAGCTCACGGATGATCCTTTGGAAGAACTCTGATTCGTCCATCAGGTAGATCAGCCCATCACATACGTCCATGTGCGACAGTTGCTTGCGGTTACGCTTGATCTCGGCGTGATTGACCCGATGGCTGTCGCGATGCGAATAATACATGGACACGAGGATGTCGCGCGGGTCGCGAATTACATGAAAGCCTCGCCCGCTGACCGTCGAGAGATCCAGCATGTTGCGCGAGTAATCGGTGAGTAGTAGGAAATCCGTCGATCGGATCGTCCATCGCCGCACCTTGCGATGCCGTGAGTCGAAAGTGGCCGTGCGGAGGCCGTGGATCTGGCAGACCGCTCGGATGACCCTCGCGGTGTACAGTGTCGCGCACTTGTGGTAACTCACATACAGGTAGGTTTCTCGTCCGCGGTGTCGGAAGATCGAGGACGCCAGAGGCCGTCGGGCCGGCATTGTGTTCATGGAGCCGGGGCAGCCGCTCGATGGGCACGTGTTGGGGGCGTCAATGGACCGTTCAGCCGCCGAGTTGCATGGATTGGGAAACCCATCTCAAACGGAGGGAGCATCCGGAGGGTGATCGGTGAGTGAGCGGGTGGCGGCCAACCGGCTCCGCCAACCGATCCGAAGTTTTCCTCCAACGAGTTGGCCCGCGAAGAAGCTCCCAACAAAAAGCGGCAGTGTGCTCAAGCGCCATCCCACGCCCACGAGTAGCCGCAGTCCGATTGCGATGGGAACGGGAGCGTGTACCGCCACGAACCATCGGGGACTGAATTTCTTGAGCCCGGCCCGCCAGAATCCGAACGGGAGGTTCTCGATTAGGACGAGAGCCGCCACCACCAGCGTGCGATGCGAGCCCATCAACGTGACCATTCGTTTCTCCGTCGTCGTTCCGCTGCCCGTAGCCGCCTAGGCGAGCTGCACCAGATCCGCGGGCGTGACGTCCACCGCCTGAGCGAACCCGCCAACGTACCGTCCCTTCGAGCATCGCAGGCGGTACAGCTCGAAGTCACCAAGCTGGAAGGTCGGTTCGCTCGTGGGGAAGCGCTCGAGGTAGCGCCGCTGGCCGTCGCGGTACGCCTCTGTGCCCTTGTCGACCAGTTCCACCACTCCCTGCAGGGTCACGCGGGGGATCTGTAACGGATCCGCCCCGGGCCGGTCGGGTTGGTGCATGACCGTGCTGAACGGCGCTCCCGGCGTGAGGCCGCGCGTATGTCGAGCCAGTTGCGAGGCGTGCACCAGCACGGCCCCTTCTTCAGGTACAAAGACATACGGCAGGAGGCCGGCATACGGCTTCCCATCGACCAACACCGAGATTGCCAGAATGCGCTGACCCGTGAGGAGATCGCGCAACTGGACTCGCTGTTCCGGTGTCATCCACACACTCCGTGACCGAGGGCAGCAGGCGCAGCGCGCATCCGAGGAGCCACGATCATGATGCCTCGGCGGCTCGGCGCGCCTGGGACAAGTACGCCGGCTCCAGCTCCAGCAGCTTCGCGAGTTTGCGGATCAGGTAGGCTTCGTGCTGCGCGAGTTCTTGATCGGCTAGGATAACGCCCCACATGACTTCGGCGAGCACCATCCGTTGTCCGAGATCGTAGTGGTCGACGATCAGGCGGGTGAATTGGAAATGGTCGATGGAGTGGGCTCGCTCGGCCTCGGCCAATTCTATGAGCTCTCGGGCTGTGGCTTGATCCAACCCGAAGTGTCGGTCGAGAGCACCCTCGATGTGGGCCCGCTCCGGATCGCTGAACTCCCCGTCGGCGTGGGCCAACTCGAGAAGCAACGCACACGCCGCAAGCCGGACCTCTTGGGTGGCGGCCCGTGCTGGCACGTCCGGGCTGGTATGCGCGGTACGCTGGATGCGTTGGGTTACGAAACTACGGATGGCGTCGAGCATCGAACGAGCAGGAAGCTAGAATTCCCTGCGCTTCATCTCTTTGAACAGCCGTTCGGTTTCTGCGCTGTCCTCGTCCGTCCGTTTGCGGAGGGTATCGTCGAACTTTGCCGCCCGTTCCTGGGTTGGGGGTTTGATCTTGGCGGCGTTCTTCTTGGCCAGCGCCGCGATCCGCTTATCGTCCTGTTTGGTCATGGTGTCCCCGATCCTGATGTCTCAGCCGTCGGCCTTCCGAGCGGACCCCCACGGGTCCGCATGCTTCAATAATACCCGATTGCCCTATCTGCCGCCTCCCGGAGCTCTATGGGTGCCACCCGACTGGCTCGAGGCCGAGGGCGGTGGCGTACCGCGCAAGGGCGCTCCACGCGGCTCCGCCCTCCTGGGTTGTGGCCGGGCGTGCGTTGCCGGTGCTCTCGAAGCGGCAGTATAAGACCTTGAGCACCTCCTGCGTGCGTTCCGCCTTGAGGTCGAAGCGGGCAATCAGCTTCTCACCGGCCAACACCGGAAGGCAGTAGTAGCCGTACTTGCGGTGCGGGGCCGGCTTGAAAATTTCGAGGACTTGATCGAAACCGAACAAACGCTTCACCCGCGGGCGATCCCATAGGATTGGGTCGAACGGTGATAACAGCACACCGAGCGCTTGCTGGGGCCGCACCCGTTCGAGTCTGGCGGCGAGTTCCCGGTCCTCGGGCCGGATCCAACCGGGCACGGGGCGTCGGCCAGGCTCCACGAGGGTGCAGGGTTGCACCATCTGCTGCTTCGTCAGGCGAGCGAGCGTCGCCGTGATTTCCTGCTGCCGATTCGGCAATCGCCAGGTCGATGTGATCGTGCCCGTCGTGGCCCAGCCGTGGCCCTCGAGCGCCCTGAGCACCAGCGTCGCCAATCCGTCCCGTTTGGTGAGCGGGTGCCGCCGGACGGCTTCCGGGATGACCCGCTCCGTGAGATCGTAGGTTCGTTGGAAATTCTTGCGCTCCCTGATGGACAGCTCTCCGCTGGACCAAAGCGCCGCGGCCACCCGCTTGGCGGCTTTGAGATCCCACCATCCCCGGCTTCCCCTACCCTCCATATCGATCGACCGGAGTGGTCCCTCCTCTCGAATCCGCCGGCGCAGCCGTCGTGCTACGTCGGGGTGTTGCCCGACGACGTCACCCCACCAGGGATGGTGGCGGAATTCGCGGCGGCGAAATTCGAAGGCGGGATAGAGGTCGAGCGGAATCCAGCTGGCTTCGTGCCCCCAGTATTCGAACAACGGCTCGCCTGGTTGAAGCAGCTCTTCACCGAGGGCAGGATCGAATCCACCGAGCCTGGAGAGGAGGACGATGGTGTGACTCCGGGCGCCGGCGATGGAAACCGTGTCGAGCTGCAGATAGCCGAAGCGCTGAATGATCGCGTTTGCGGCGCTTCGGGCCCGCCGTCCCCGTCCGGTCGCGCAACGGGGCAGGCTTGTCCATTCGGGCTTGAGCAAACCCGCCCGCGCCAGAGCCAGGCGGCGAGCCTCACGGACAGTGACTGTGCTCACTCTTCCGGACTATTCAACGACGGTCTGATCGGCTCACGTCTCTGGCCTATGCCTCCGCCGTGCCGGCAGTTGTGTTGGACGGAGCGCCACCAAAGCGGCGGGCGGAGCGTGCCTGAGCCTTGGCCCGTTCCACGTCGCGGTTTCGAGGCGTGCCCGTCGTGATCAGTGAGGCGAGCAGCCGGCCGGCTGCAACCGACACATCGTCCACGGCGCGAAGGAACGCCACCTCGTTGGCTTTCGACGGCTTGGTGAAGCCACTCAGCTTCCGAACGAATTGAAGCGAGGCCGCCCGGATCTCCTCGTCCGATGCGGGCGGATCGAAGTTGGACAGCGTTCTGATGTTTCTGCACATAGGCGCTCGATGGGGACAGAGAGAAAGGTCAGGCCTAGAAGAATTGGTCGATCAAGATCGGATTGCCGTCCGGGTCCGTCAACGTCAGGCTCGCCGCCCCGGTTGTGCTCTCGTCTGCCTCGGTGGCTAGGGTCAGGCCTTGCTGCTTCAGGTGCCGCTGGATCTCACGCACGTCGGTGAACTCCTTCAGCCGGTCCATGCGATTGGTGAGTCCCGGATTGAAGGTGAGAATGTTGCGCTCGAACATCCCGTAGAAGATGCCGATGATGCTCTCCCCGTTCTTGAGGATCAGGTAGTTCTGCTCCGCCGAGCCTCCCGAGACCTCGAATCCGAGCTTCTCATAGAACGCGCGCGATTCTTGGAGATCCTTGACGTTCAGGCTGATGGAGAATGCGCCCAGATTCATGTTGCCTCCGTGGTGGCGGGAATCGTGGATTGTTCTGCGGAGAGGCGGCTAGGGTCGAAGCACGTGAACAGAGCGTCACGGTGCGACGCCGCCAGCAATCCCCTTGTGCGAATGAAGCGGTCCATCCATCAACATGTGGCTCGCGAGTTCCTTCACCAACTTGGCGCAGACGGGTGCCGTCAGTCCCACCGCATCCTCGGCTGGGTTGAACTCGACGATATCCGCCCCAACGACGGGCGAAGGAAGAGATTGGAGCAACGTCAACACCTCCCGGACCGACAGTCCTCCCGGCTCGCGATGAGATACGCCAGGCGCAAACGCGGGGTCCAGGGCGTCGATGTCGATGGAGACGTACAGCGGGCCTCGAAGCTGGGGCCTTCGGCCGTCCGACCAGGCAGACATGTCGATGACCTCGACGCCGAATCGTTCAGCCTGTGCACGTTGCGGTTCGTTCATCGTTCGGATGCCTACTTGCACCAAGCGGTCCGCTAAGGACTCCTCCATGATGCGGGCAAAGGGGCACGCATGCGAGAACCGATCTCCCTCGTAGTCGTCATACAAGTCCGGATGTGCGTCAATGTGCAGAATCGTGAGAGCGGACCAGACTGGCCGCACTGCGCGCAGCACCGGGTAGGTGACCGAGTGATCGCCGCCGAGGGCGATCGGGCGCCCACCCTGTTTGAGGACCCGGCGGATGCCGGCCTCGATCAGGGCACGGGCTCCGTCGGTCGATGGAAGCTCCAAGTCACCCGCATCGGCGAGCACGGCCGTTGACCCGGCGTCGATGCCCGACTCGCTCCAGGCATTGGATGCGGGGGAAGCGAGCGCCGCCCGGATGATCGGCGGTGCATTCGCAGCCCCCCTCCGGAAAGACGAACTCGCGTCGTAGGGCAGGCCGATGAGCGTGGGGTGGGCGGGCGTGGGTGCCGTCACGGCGCTCGAGCACCGGCCGTCCAGCCGGCCTCGGCCTTTCGCATCAGAACCGCGAGTACCAGACCGATCAGAATGAGCGCGGGGACGTCACCGAAGAGGTTCGGTCGTTCTACTGTGTCGCGAAGTGCTTGGATCAGCATAATCAGGCCGTGGACCAGACTGGACCAGGCCGCGAACCAGATGAGACTCTTGTGCTCGGCGGGGTTCCGCGACGCCAAGAGCAGGAAGATGCCCAGGACGGCATAGACTCCGATGATCATTTGCTCGTACTCGGCCTGTCGTGGTTCCCACATGAAGCCGGCAGGCCACAGCACGGTGAGCGGGTAGAGTCCCACTACAAAGATGGCACCCACGAGAATGAGGGCGACGCGCAAGGGCTGGTCGTGCGAAGTGACGGGCATGTTCTCCTCCTCGGATCCGGTAGGGAGGGCCTGTCCGGCGCGGCTGCGTGTACCGGCGCCTAGCTTGACAGTCGGCCCGGATGGCGGTTAACTACGGCCCTCAACCTGCAGAGAACGATCTCGATCATGCGTCTTACCCCCTGGATTCGCAACCTCGGCTTCGCCGGCTTCGCGTTCTTCCTGGTGAAGGGCCTCATGTGGCTGGTCATTCCCGCAATCTTCCTGGTGATTCGATGAACGGCCCACCCACCGCTCCTGGAGTCATGGCGACCCTCAAGACCGCCACGGCGGAGCATCACCATCGCGCCGAGAAGCACGAGTTTCAGCAAATGATGGTGCGCGGTGCGCTGTCCCGCGAAGCCTACGCTGAGTGGCTGGGGCAGATGCTACTGGTTCACCGCGGGCTGGAAGAGCATCTGGCCAGGTTGGTTTCGAGCCACCCGGCCGTGGGTGCGGTCTTCGACGATGACCGAAGAAAAGTCCCGTTCCTGCTCGACGATCTGGCGTTCTATCAGGCTCGCCCCGACACCGTGCCCGTGCCCGCGACCAGCAGGTTCTTGGCATACCTGGACAGGTTGGCGGCGACCAGCCCGCTGGCTCTGCTGGGCGTGTTCTACGTGTTGGAAGGCAGCACCAACGGGGCGCGGTTCATCGCGCGCCGCCTCCGAACGGCGTATGACCTGCCGACTGATGGGGGGGGCGCAGCCTATGTCGATCCCTACGGCGATGACCAGCCGCGTCGATGGCAGGAATTCAAGGACGAGATGGAACAGCTGGCGCTCACCGAGGCGGAGGTTCGCACCATTACGCAGGCGGCACAGGAGACGTTTGACGCCATCGGAGCGGTGGGCGGTGACCTGCTTGCGCACACCCACCGCGTGGTACCTCCTCCGAACTAGGCCGCTGGTCGAAACCTCACAATCGGTCCCAGTCCCACATCGCATAGCGCGCGTCTTCGTCGAGAGCGTGACCCAGCTGCTTGGGCTGTTTCGCGGTGACCCAAGCGGGCGGCGTCCGTGCCTAGGCGCTGGATCGCCCGACGTGCCGCACCGATCGTTCGACGAGCTCTTCGAGTACCCCGAGGTCGATATCATCCAGCCGCTTGATGTAGAGGCAGGACCGGCCGGTCGTGTGCTTGCCAAGTTTCTTCAACAGCGCCCCGTGCTCCTTGAAGCCGGACATGATATAGAGCGTCAGATTCTGCACCCGAGGCGAGAAACCGGCCGTGAACCAATCGCCGTCGCGCCCGCTGGCATACTTGTAGTGATAGGAGCCGTATCCGACGATGCTGGTGCCCCACATCTTGGGCGTTGCCTTGGTGACGCGCCTCATGATCTTCATGATGGTACGACAATCACGGCGCTTCCGTTCGTCCTTGATGCCGTCGATGAACCGCGTGACACTCAGCTTGGTGGGCTTCGTCTTGGGCTCCGCCATGCTTCTCCTCCTGGTTCTGGTGTCAACACCAACCACACTGCGGCGCAATACCTGCAGGTTGGTCAGCGATCTCGGATGAAGGTGCCGGCACGAAGCTCAGCGTACGCCTGCTGGAGTTCTTCGTCGGTGTTCATCACGATCGGTCCGCGCCACGCGACCGGCTCGGCGAGAGGCTTGCCCGACACTAGCAGGAAGCGGATACCCGATGCTCCTGCCTGCACGGTTACCTCGTCTCCACGATCGAATAAGACCAGCGACCGGTTCCCGGTCTCGTCGAGCGACGGTGGTGAGTCCGACCCCACCGGTCCGTTCTGACGTGGCCGGGCTCGGAGGCGTCGCGGAAGGTGCCGCTGCCCTCGAACACGTAGGCGAAGGCGTGCCGGGATGTCTCGACCGGAAGCGTCTTCCGCCGGCCCGCCGGCACCCACACGTCGAGATACCGTGGGTCGGCTGCGATGCCGTCCACCGGCCCGGTCTTGCCCCAGAGGTCGCCACAGATCACCCGCACGCGTGTGCCGTCATCGTCGATGACCTCGGGAATGTCGCGCGACACCACATCTTGGTAGCGCGGCGCCGTCATCTTGAGCGAGGACGGGAGATTGGCCCACAACTGGAAGCCGTGCATCCGTCCCTGGGCGTCGCCCTCAGGCATCTCTTGATGCAGAATGCCGCTCCCGGCGGTCATCCACTGGACGTCGCCCGCGCCCAGTGTGCCCTGGTTCCCCAGGCTGTCGCCGTGATCGACCGTACCGGCCAGCACGTAGGTGATGGTCTCGATACCGCGGTGCGGATGCCATGGGAATCCCGCGAGATAGTCCTCGGGATGCTCGTTTCGGAAGTCGTCGAGCAGAAGGAACGGATCGAACTCGCCGGTGGCACCGAATCCGAACGCACGACGCAGGTGGACTCCGGCGCCCTCGAGGGTGGGCTGGGCTTCGATGACTTTCTTAACAGGTCGTATGGACATGGGTAGCCCTCGGTAATCTATGGATCTCAATTCGTTGGCGCAGATGACTGTCTGCGTGCTGTCACGTGAACGCAACACGGCGCCCTGGGGTTCCCCGATGATGTTTCACGCAGGCCTACGTTGGCGAGGCTCGAGGCACGTCGTTGCCATGCTGCTGGGCTGCGACCAACCCGACCGGCGCGCAGTCGCCGCAGGCGTGGCGGCCGCGCAGACCCTCGATGCCCTCCCAGGCAATGAACGGCGTCATGGCGATCCCGGCAACCGGGTCCGCCCACCACCACGCGAAGGCCGCATTGAGGACGAGCCCGCCCAGGAGAATCGCCGACAGGTACATGCAGATCTCGGTCTGACGGGCTTCCGCGCCAAGCGCTCCGCTCGAGAGCCGTGCTGCGACCCGACGTTTGGCGCGGGCCAGGAGGGGCATGACAAGGAGCGAGGCGCTGGCGATGCCGATGCCGATGGGGCTCGCGTCCGGCTCGGCCCGTGTGACGAGCGACCGGGTGGCCTCGACCGCCACGTAGCCGGCCAACGCGAGGAACGAAAGCCCGATCAGTCGCTGGGCTAGGCGCTCCGCCCGCTCGCGCCGGCCGGGATCGCGATCGACGTGGAGCCGCCAGACGGCGGTGAGGCTCGCGCTCACCTCGATGAAGCTGTCGACCCCGAAGCCGATCAACGAGACGCTGCCGGCCAGGAGCCCGCTCCCGATCGAGAGCAGGCCTTCCAGGCAGTTGTAGACGATGGTGGCCCAGGTGAGCCAGCGTCCGCGTGACGGCGTTGGCTCTGGCCGGGTCGAGCGCGGGCTGGGTCTCGATGTGAGTCATTCTACCTCAGCCCTCCTTGGCGCCAGGTCGGGCGACCCGGTGATCCACGAACACCGCCTGAGATGGCGCAAGTCAGGTGGAGGCCGTTGTGCCACCCCTGACTCGCGGCTGAATATCCCTGCTCACGTCAGGTACCGATCAATCGCTCGGCTCACCCGGCGGCGGGAAGAGCCCGAGCTGGGCCAGCATGGCCAGGTTGTCCCACTCGACCCAGAGCTCCGCGATCCGTCCGCCTTCGATGCGAAAGATGCTGATAAATGTGCTCTCCGCCGACTTGCCAGTGGGTGGAAATGCGCCCATCGGGCCGGTCAGAGTACCGGCATAGGTTGCGTAGGCCGCCACCTTGTCGTCCTCGGCCACGAGCATGCCGATCGTGATGTGCTGGTCGGGCATGCTCGCAAAGAACGACTCCTGGAGTTGACGGAATTCGGCACGCGAGTTCACCTGCACGTCGGGGGTGGCCTGACTGTGCCGGCGGAAGTCCTCCGTTACCAGTAAGTCCAGCGCGTCCCAGTCTGCCGCGTTGATCGCCGCGGCAAACTGGCGCACCAGGTCCTTGTTGGCCTCGAGCCGTGCCGTCTCCGATGGGGCACAGGACGCCGCGGCGAGTGCCACCAGCACGGCAGCCGTTACTCGGCTGGTCTGACGCATGATTGCCTCCCCCGTGTTTCGTTGAGGACGTGTCTGAGGGGGAAAACTGAATCTATGGCCGCCGGTAGCCTCTAGCCACCACGAAAGACCCGGCCCAGGTGGTGGGCCGGGTATCGAGGTGGGTGAGGTGGCGAGCGGAGGGCGCCGCCAGCGTGCGAGCCTACTCTCCGAAGCAGGGGATCGCGGCCACGTCCTTCTTCCGATAGACAATGGTCAGCGCGGCGCCGCAGCCGTCGTGGGCACAATTCCACGACTCGTGCAGCGCGGAGGCGGTCTTGCCAGGGGCCTTGAGCACATAGACCAGGTTGCCGTAGCTGGCCCCCTCGGTATCTCGGCTGCACTTGAGCGGAGTGAGCGCGATGCCGGCCGCGGTCAGGGTTTGTTCTGTTAGCACCAGGTTCCTGGGAAGCTCGGGTGCGTCGAAGCTCACGGTGACCCGCTGGATCCCCACCTCATTGCCGGCCACTTCGACAGTGGCCTCAATGTCGGATCCGTCTTCCAGGCTGGCCCGAGTGGTGCCGGTCCGAGACACGGTGCTGCCATCCTGGGTTGCGTAGGGGATCTTGACGGGGGTGGCACTTTGCCATTCAATGGCAAGTTCATCGCCGGTCGTCCAGGGTAGGCCCCGGGTCCGGACCCCGGAATCGGCCAGGAAGGTGGTGAGCAAGGTGCTCAACGCAACGGGTGCTTGGGCAGGCATTGCCCGCGGGGCGGCCAGACCGACGGCCAGCGACGAGGCAAACGCGAACCATGTGGATCGGGACAGATGCACGGGCGGCTCCTTCTCGGGTTCTCGAAGCAGTACGCAATCCATGGCCTGAGGCTGTCAGCGCTCGAGCCTCAACGCCTGAGTGGAACAAGGGAGGGTGCGTTAGGGAGTCTTTCCTACCGTATCCGCCAGCTCTCTTCGGAACCGCTCGGCCCGCTCGGGTTGTCCGAGGGCATCGTAGGCCTCCACCAGGTCACGCCGGGCGGTTTGAAGCCAGCTTACCGTGGGGTCGGTTTGCGGTACCAGGATTTCGTACCCAGCCAGACTCTGACCTGCAGCTCGTTGGTGTTGACGCTGCCGCAAGAGGGCCCGTCCCAGCTTGATTCTCGCGATGCCCGTGTTCAGATGTTCGGGAGACTGGGTATCGGAGAAGATCTGGACGGCTTCCTCGAATAGCCGCTCGGCGTCGCGGTATCGTTTCCGGGTGAGCTCGACACTCGCGAGGTTGGACACCGCAATGCCGATCAGGTAGTGGGTGTCGGGTGGCGGATACACGGCGCGATAGATTCGAATCATCCGACGGTAGGCCGCTTCCGCGTCGTCCAACCGATCCTGCATCAGGGCCACGCTGCCCAACTCGTTGACCGTCGATGCGACCAGGGGGTGGTTCTCGCCGTAGACCCGTTCCTGGATGGCAGCCGCCTGCCGGATCACCAGATCCGCTTCGTCGAGCCGTCGCTGGAAGATGAGCGAGCGTCCCAGCATGGTCAGGTTCTGTGCCGTTTTGGGGTGCTCCTCGCCATAGAATCCCCGGTTCACTTCGAGTGCATCGCGGTAGAACTGCTCCGCTTCTGGGTACTTGCCCCGCTCGTGCTGCACCGCACCGACGTTGATCAAGTCGTTGGCCACCACGGGATGGCGGTTGCCGTAGAGCCGCCGATCCGAGTCGAGCACGTGGCGGAATATCGAATCCGCAATCGCGAAATGGCCGGCATAGAAATGACTGTTGCCGAGTTCGGTCAGGCTGGTCGTGAGGTCCGGGGTGGGGAGACCGTCCTGGCGCTGTTGGAGTCGCACGGCGTCTTGGAGCACCGCGATGGCTTGGTCATAGTCCCCACGTTCCTCCAGCACCGTCCCCAGTGCCGTGGTCGCTTTCGCAATCGCAGGGTGCCCATCCGGCAACGTGCGCTCGAGCTTATCCAAGCCTACGCGGATCAGGCGTTCGGCTTCTGAGTAGTCGGCCTGATCGAGCCGCAGCTCGCCCAGCGCCACCTCGGCCCTCGCCACGTCAGCATGCTCGGAACCATACAGCGTGCGGCGCTGCGTGAGGACACTCTGCAACAGGGAGTCCGCCCGGTCCAGTTGGCCGAGCTTTTGATACAGACCACCCAGGGTAAAGAGGAACTCCGCCTGGAGATCGGGCTCGCTGCCGAGGGTGCGCGCCTCTTCGACGCCGCGTCCGAGGAGGCTCACCACCCGCAGACTATCGGCCGGGCCGACCTGTTCGTCGCCGCCTTGGAAGAGATTGAGCACGAAGCCCTGAATGCGTTGGGTTCTCGCCGCCTCGGCCAAGGCGACGGTCCGTGCGCTGGCGAGCCGGAGCGTGTAAAAACCCACCAGACCGAACACGGTCGCGACCGCAACACCCCCAGCCGCCACTGCGTTTCTGTTGCGACGGAAGAACTTCCCGGCCCGATACCGGATGGTGTCGGGTCGTGCTTCCAGCGGCTCCCGCGCCAGATAGTGATCGATGTCGCGGATGAGCGCGTCCACTGTCCGATAGCGACGCCGGGGGTCTTTGTGCATGGCCACGAGACACAACACGTCGAGGTCGGCCCAGGATGCCCGGCTGGCAGCGAACGCCCCCCCCGCCCGTTGCACCACCGCCGAGGGTTTGGTTGGCTCGTGCTCGGCAATGATACGCTCGGCTTCCCACGAGGCCTGGTTGGTCAAATCGAACGGCAACTGGCCGGTCAGAAGCTCGTAGAGGAGCACACCCAACGAGTAGATATCGGTGTGGATGCCCACACGCTCGCCACGCAGCTGCTCGGGAGCGGCATAGGCCGGTGTCATGAGACGGAGCCCAGTCTTGGTTTGATCCACCGGCACGTCGAGGCTTTCCAGCTGCTTGGCAATCCCGAAATCCAGCAACTTCACCGTGCCGTCGTCCTTGACCAGGATGTTCGATGGTTTGAGGTCGCGATGCACCACCAGGTGGCGGTGGGCGTGCTGCACGGCTTCGCATACCGCGCGGAGCAAGAGCAGGCGGCCCTCGAGCGACGTGCCCCGGCGCTTGCAGTACTCGGTGAGCGGCAGCCCCTCGATGTACTCCATGGCGAACCATGGGGTGCCGTTTGGAAGCGTATCGGCGTCATAGCAGATGGGCGATGGCGGGGTGGTTGAGCTGGGCAAGGGTGCGTTGCTCGGCGGCAAATCGCTCTCGTCGGGCAGGGGAGAGAGCGGCGTCCCGGAGAACCTTGATGGCTACGCGGCTCTGGAGGTCCGCGCCGTTCCGCGAGATAGACGAGCCCCATCCCGCCTTCTCCTACGACGCCGGTCGTCCGGTAGGGACCAAACTGGAGGCCGATCGCCGCGGCACGGGCATCGTCAATCAGGTGCTCGGCCGATCCCGCCACGCCACGATCGAGCAGGGAGCCGGTCCGAGCGTCCTCCTCGAGCAGCGCCATGACCTCGCTGAGGAGGTCGGGGTCCCCGCTACACTCGGACTCGAGGAAAGGCCAGCCGCTCGGCGTTCGGTAACGCCGCCGCGGCATGAAATAGCCCTTGCACTCGCTCCCAACGAACCGGATCCATGGCCTATTCCCCTAAGGGTGTGGGGGCTTCTCCTTGACGGAGCCGTACAGCAAGCCACGCCCGGGCGGCTCGCCAATCGCGCATCACGGTGGCCTCGGATAGGTCCAGGAGTTCCGCCGTCTCCTTGACGTCAAAGCCCCCGAAGAATCTGCTCTCGACCATTGCCGCCTGCCGCGGCGCCACCTGGGCCAACTCTTCCAACGCTTCATCGAGACACGAGGACGTCAGCGGCGGTCGCGGTCGCTTTGTCGAGTTCGTCATCGAAGGTAACGAGGGCAGCGCCGGCGCCTCGCTTCTCGGTGCTCTTGCGCCGCGCCGCGTCGACTAGCACTTGTCGCATGGCGCGGGCGGCAATGCGCTTGAAATGGAGCTTGGACGACACGTCGAGCGACGAGGTGCGGGCCAGCTTGAGCCAGGCTTCGTGGACCAGCGCAGTGGGGTTGAGGGTGGCACTCGCGTTGTCTCGCCGAATGCTCGACGCAAGGCGGCGTAGCTCCTCATAGGCCAGGCTGAACCATTCGTCGAGCGTGGGCTCGTGTTCGGCCATATACCCCGGCTCCTGAGATTTCAGACGGCCATCGTGACAGCGCGCCCGCTCATTCCGCGTATTACCAATTGGGCACCGCACCGCCGTGCAGCCCGAAAACAGCGCGGGCGACCATGAGCCGCCCACGGGATACACTATCGCCCGGCGACGGGGTCGGCAACAGGCACTGGTGGCAGTGCGGCCCGACCTACCGGAGGGCGCGACGAATGCTGGCTGGAGGGAACCCGTTCGTGACCGTGGACAAGCAAGCCGTGATCGGCGGCCTCAGGGCGATCGGTTCGCGCGACCCCGACGTCCTGCGGGCCAGGAAACTGGCCATGATCCGAAGCCTCCGGCTCCCGAAGCTGCTCGGCGGCGGGCTCCTCCTTCTCGGGGTGGTGCTGTCGCGCACCCTCGCCGGCTTAGCAGCCGGCGTTCCGGTCGTGCTGGTGGGCGTATGGCTTTGGTGGCGGGGTGCCAGAAATGTCGCGGCGGTGGAGGCAGGCTACTCCGAATTCGTCAAGTCGCCAACCGGGTGATGCGGCAGGACAAGGCGACTGGGCCCGGCTCGGTAACTGTCAACGATCACTTCACGGACGTCTTCGCAATGCAATCGATCAACGGAGGACAGACCATGACTTTGCGTCAGCATCGATTCGCCCTCGTGCTCGCTGGGGCGGCTCTCGGACTAGTCGGCCAGCCCCTTGCAGGACAGGCAAGCCAGGCTTGTGCAGCGCAGCCATCCTGTGCCGAGGTGGCGACCTTCATCGCGACCATCACCGATTTTCGCGAGAGTACCACAGGGACATACCGGCTGGTGTCGGCCACCATCCGCTTCCAAAACAAGACTCCGGCCCCCCTGGTGCTGGGGTATGTCTCCGGCTCTGGGCTGGCTGTGGATGATCGGGGCAACCGGTATCAGGTGCAGGGCGGACGCGGGGTGCGCGGAATCGGGGAAGTCAACGCCAACACCTTCGATCCCAAGTTCGTGTTGCAGCCTGGGGAAGTGAGCGATGCCCGCTTCGAGTTGGTTTGGCAGCCGCGCCGTGGCGACATCTTCGGCACGACCTACGAGATCGATTTGGCGGTCCGGGAAATCGACCCCGTGACCGCGTCGCAGTACCGGTTGGGCAAGGAGCACGTGCTCCACTTCCGTGGCTTCGGCGAAGGCGCTGCCGCCGCTGCCGCGGGCCCGGCCGCGCCATCTGGTGGCGAACCCGCGGCGACCGAGGCGGCGATGCCGGTCAAGGACCCGTGCGGCGGCGATGTCCGCTGCAACCACGCCGGCCCGTTCGTGGCCGAGGTGGTCCGGGTCAATCTGAGCAAACGTGATCCCTACAACGACCAGATCGTGGAGACCACGGTCCGGTTCAGCAACGTGTCCAATGAGCCGCTCGTCATCGGGTATCAGTCCGGCTCGAGTGTCATGGTGGACGACGTCGGCAACCGCTACGTGTGGGGCCGCCGCGGCACGCACGACACCAGCGTCAAGGGGATCGGTCTCGTTACCGGACGCTCGGCGGATCCCTCGTTTCGGCTCGACCCGGGACAGTCGCGGAACGCAACCTTCACCGTCTGGTTCCGCGCCGGCCGGAGGCAGGTGGGTACCCGCTACGCCTTCGACTTCACGGTCGAGCAGTTGGAGATTCTACCGAGCCAGCAGGTCCGGTCGGTGCGCGAGTATGCGGTGGGATTCCGCGATCTCACCACCGGCTCTTGGGGTGGGGCCGGCGGGCTGCTCGGGGACGTGCTGAAGGCGCTTCAGGGTAAGAAGTAGCACGCCGAGCGGAGCAGTGAATTGGAGCGAGCCCTGGCGGAGGATTCACGTCCAGGCTCGCTTCAGCCTCTGCCGTCCTTCCGCCCGGTGCGGAGTTTGTTTCTGACCTCGCGCACTACGCGACGCGCGAGCGCGCTCTTGTTACGGGTCACGAACCGGGCGACTGCGTCTGGCCTCCGAACGGCCAGCGCTCGCAGCGCCCAGGACATAGCCTTCACCACCATGTCATCGCGGTCGTCCCTCAGCCGGCGGCACACGTCGAGCGTGCGTTTCACGTCGCCGCGGCCGCCTTGCGACTTGACGTTGAGCGCGACGGTAGAAACCAGGGCCGCCCGCCGCCACCAGCGATCATCCGACCGGGCCCACCGACGAATAGTAGCGTCCGATATCTGGTTGTTTTGCCAGGCCTGCCCGGCGAGGCCCGCGAACGAATCGACATCTCCCCAGCCACGCATGTGCCGACCGAGGTGCTCCAGATCACGCACGCCAAGCCGAGAGAGTGCGGTCGGGTGATAGCGGATCAGCTCGTACACAAACGGGTAGGCTCCCGGCGGGGCCAGCTCGATGATGGCCGAGCCCAACGCGATCACGTCTCGGGGTGGCCACGAGGCCACCTGCTTCGAGACTTCCCGGCGCACGGCACGGAGCGCGGCCGCGTTGAGCGGCCGTGCGGCCCTCAGGCGTCTGGCGATCTTGGTCGCATACGCTCCAACGACCATCTACTTCACCGGCGGTAATCAGACATCGAGGGTGAGTCGTCGCCAACCCACGTTAGCGCGAGGCGCCGAATTCGTTGATATCGAGCGAAAACCTGGCATTGTCGGTAAGAACCAGACGATTCCCGGCCACCGCATAGACCAGTGCGGCGGTATCGATATCGTCTGGGATCACATTGACGATCAGTCCGGAGGAACTCAGCGAGAAAATGCGGGTACGCAGCTCGGGGCGGCGCTGCCACTCATTCTTTCCGGGCTGAAAAATGAAGGCGTATCCTTGCACTTCGTGATAATTGCCGGAGCCTCCGGTAATGCTTCCCACGAAGTGGCGGCGGAGGTCTTCCTCGAACAAGCGTCGAGTGATGACATGGACCTTCGTTCCAATCTCGAGTGTCGACTCCGACCTGCTGCAACTCCTTTCGTTGGGTCCAGCGTGCCGCGCCAGTTCTAAGGACAAGCTACTTCGTACGCCGGTCTGCGCCACTGCCGCCTTGGAGCTGACCGGGTCGCGCCATGACAGCTCCAGCCGCCAACCTGCGTAATGCGGGGTGAGGCCCCCATGGGGCCCGCGAGAGCGAAGAGTCCGTCCCCCGTCACCGGAGCGAGCCATGGACCAGCGAGGCCTCATCTCGTCGATCTTCGATTTATCGTTCACCCACTTCATCACGCCCAAGATCCAGCGGTTTCTCTACGCACTGCTGTTGGTCGCAAGCGGCGTCGCGGCCGTGGCCGTATTGATCGCCGCCCTTGGCATGGCAGGCGGCTTCTTCGGGAAGCTCGGCGCTCTGATCATAGGCGTTCCGCTTGCGGGCTTGGTCTTCCTGCTCATGGCGATGTACTTCCGGGTGATGATGGAAATCTTGATCGTGGTCTTCAGAGCCGTCGACTACCTGCGCGACATCTCCGTCTCGGTCGAGGCCCGTCCGATGGGTGGTAGCGGCGCGTCCCAGCGCGTCGGGTAGCGACCCCTCGGCTGCCTACACACCCCGGTCGGTTCCCTGCCGAGGTCTACGGCCGTGTTCGGTGCTGGGTCAACCCAACGCTCCCGGTTCGGTGCCGCCGGACGCGAACAGCTGGAGCTCCTCCGCGTCCTCGGAAAGGCGGACGGTCCGCTCGAACCTGAGTCCGATCTTCTCGAGGATCCGGATTGAGCCGGCATTGTCCGGGACGGTGATGGCCACGATCCGGCCGAGCCCTAGCTGCGCCCTGGCGTAGGCCAGCACCGCGGCGGCCGCTTCGTAGGCGTATCCCCGAGACCGGTAGCGGGGCAGAAAGGCGAAACCGATGTCGACATCCGGCAGCGACTCACGCTTGAGCAGTCCGCACATGCCGATTGGGCTCCCGTCACCCTTCAGCATCACCAGATAGAGACCAAAGCCGAATTGCTGGTAACTGGCGATGGGTCCGGACAGGATGTAGTCGCGTGCGTCCGCGACCGTCCGGACGCCCTTGTCGCCCACGTACTCGAGAAACGCGGGGTCGGTAAGGAGTTCGAGAATGAACTCGGCGTCGTCGGTCGAGAGCCGCCGGAGAGTGAGACGCTCCGTCTCGAGGACTCTCACCGGCGCCTCACGGCCTTTGCGCCAGTGATGGATCGGGACCGGGTCGACGCGCTCTCGTCGTCCGCTGCACCGATTACCTGCGCATGGCGAGGTAGAGCCCGCTGAAATACGGGACTAGCCACACCAGCCACACGATGAGCGAGTAGCGGCGAAACCCGATCCGTGCCTGCTCGCTGCCGCGCCGGACCACCTCGGTGGCCCAGATGGCATGGGCCAGCATCAGCCAGAGGGCAATCTGCCCGCTCAGCGTGTGCGGGTCCCGCAGATCGAACCGCCCTTCCGCCAGGCGGTGCATGGCCCACGTGCCCGAGACATCTAACAGAAATCCAGTCCAGAAAGCAGCGACGTGCCAGGGTTTGAGATAGCGGGCAATTCGCTCGGCCCAGACCCCAAGGGAATAGAACACCAGCGCGAGCGTAATGAGCGTGGCGGATACGACGACGGGCGTTGGCATTGGAGGCAACCGTGACTAAAGCGCTCGTGGCAATGGTTCGTCGGTACGTCTCGCTCGTTGCCGAATTGCACTGCGCATCATGAGCACGATCACCAGAATCCACCATACTCCCGTGAGGGGACCGAGATCGATGAGTCCCGATTCTGCAGGGACTCCGGGGAAGGTCGCCAGGTTGAAGATCAAGAGGGCCGTAGCGGAGACAACGCCAAAGACCCCGATGAAACGACCAAAATCCCGGTGCTGAAACATGGCGATCGACAAGAGCACAACGCCGGCGCAGTAAAAAATGTCGAAACACACATCGATGCCGAGCTGCACCTGATTTACCAGACTGAAGGCGGTACGCAGCGTCTCTGTGCGGTCGCTACCGGCGGCCTCGGTGAGGAACTGATCGTAGCGCAGAAACACCGTCTGCTGAACCACGAGCATGAGGGTGAAGAGGGCGAAGGCAATCACCAGGAAGACCCGTCCCGGCCCCACGGTCGAAAGACCTTCCTGCGTCTCGAGCCGTCGAGAGATTTCCAGAACGCCGAGGATCGCAACGGGTCCGATAGCGAAAACCAGGGCGAGGATGATGTTGTTCACGTTGCGGATCACACCCAGCGCGGCCGCGAGGTACACACAGACAACGACGAGTCCGAGGATTCCGAGCAAAACGACGATTCTCGACCTGGTCACGCGTCCCTCCTCGCTACCGGGCGACGGGTTGAGTGAGGTTTACTGCTTTACACGCTCTGGTGCTGGGTATGCCAGCTGGTCGCCTGCTCGTCGGCGTGTCCGGTCTTTCACTCGCTGAGATCCTGCTATCCATACTACGATCGCATGGCAATACTGAGCGCCATGGTGACGTTGACCGACGCATGGAGAATCCACGGCCCGACAATGGACCCTGACCTGATACGAACCCAGCCCGCAAACAGGGCGGCAAGGAACACAAACACGAGAACGGGCCACATTTCGGGCATCACGGAGAGAATAAGCAAATGTGGTAGCAGGAAGATCGATGCCTGGAACACGTTGGCCCAGGGAAGCGGCAGCCTGCGCGAGAGGCTTCCCGCAACCAAACCGCGGAATAGCAATTCCTCACTGAAGCCGGTCTGCACGATCCCGTACAGGAATGCCATGGCCAGCGCCTGGGGCCCGAGTCCCAACCCAGTGAATACCCGTTGAGCCGATCCTTGCCTGGTGAAGGGGTCGAGCGGTGGTGGCCAAACCAGGAGAATGGTGACCATGGCCAACGACGCGGCCACGCAATACCAGAGATACTCCCTCTCGCCCATCTGGAGGCCGGCCCGACGGAGCACCTCGGCGAACGAGCGTCCACGACGCCTGTGGTGATAGACGTAATAAATGGTGAAGGGCAACCCGGCCAAGAGAACCAGGTTGGTCAAGGCGGAGAGTACGCTGTTGCCGATCATTGCGGATAGCATCTCCTCGAGACGGTCACGCTACCAGCAGCTCACTGCGCGGCGGTTGCGTGTTAGGCGGTCCCGCATCCCGCCAGGCCAAGCGCGGCGAACAGCAACAGGAGAAGACGCACTCCGCCCCTGCTAGAACCCGCCGCCCCCGCCGCCCCCTCCGCCCCCTCCCGACGAGCCTCCGCTGAAGCCCGACCCGCCCGAGCTGCGCGGCGAGGACGACATGGTGCTGCTCGCACGCGACGACAGGGCGCTCATGCGGTCGGAAAAGCCGCTCGCGTTGAAGGTCGAGATATTGCCGGCATACCACTGCGGCGGCTCCTGGAAAATACCCTCGAACGCCTTGGCCCACTGCTTCTCTACTCCGAAGGCCATGGCGAACGGCAGGAACCGTTCGAACATCTCCGGCGTGCGGACTATTCGCCGGTACTTGTCCGACTCGACTCGGTGGAGAAAGTCCTCGAAGCCGAGCACCCGCTCCCGGGTGCGTGCACCGGCCACGGTCCGGGCGGGCATGACGAAGGCGAATCCTACGACGATGATCGCCACCAGCACCGCGGCCACAAAGAACGGCACCGGGGTCATGCTGAGCTTGGCAGAGAGCGCGGCGCCCGCCACGCCGATGAGCACGCCTGCGGCAATGCCGCCGGCAGTCCAGATTCCCTGGACCGTTTGGGGGCGCTTCCGATAGTAGCCGTGCCCGATCAGCCGGTCGAAGATCGCGCTCTTAATGCCGGGCAGGCTGGTATAGAACTCGTTCTCGAGATCGGATAGCTCGACTGCCTTGGCCCCGCTCGCGAAGACGCCGCTCAGTACCCGCTGTTCGTGTGGTGTGAGCGGGCGCGTGTCGGCCGCCGGCTCGAGCCGGTGAAACACCACTTCCTGGTCCTTAATCAGGCCGAATAGCTTCCGCTCCTCGCGCTCCTCGATCTTCATGTGGCCGTTGACGGCCAGGTCCACCAGGGTGGCGGTCACGTCCCGCATGTCGGCCGAGTTGTCCATTAGCGTGCCGGCTTCGGCGGGGGTCATCCCCTCCGGTGGCTCGTACTGGACCGGCACCGGCCGCGGCTCGGGGTCCCGACCGTGGCGGCGCCAGAGCGTGAGCATCGCGAAGAACGCGACGATCGGGAGTCCGAGCGGCCAGTTGTTCTCGAAGAAGCCAATCGCGCGATCGGTCTTGGTTGGTTCCGTAACGAGTCCCTTGTTCCAGCCGACTACCGCCGTCAGCCCTTCGTGGAACTCGAGCCGGTGGGGCATCGCGATCCGGATGGTCGTGCCGTCTTGTTCGACCGATGCATCGCGCGCCGTCGAGCCGTAGGCTCCGTTGAAGGCGATCGCCCGAATTCCCTCCGCCCCGCCGGGCAGGGTGATCTGGGCGGTGGCGGCCTCGATCGGCACCTCCCACTCGTCGCCGGTCACGTTCCAGTAGAGCTCGTCGTGGTCTTCGAAGAAGCGCAGGCCGTTCTCGGCCCGGTACCTGAGCACCACGGTTCGGGTCGCGTCCTCGGCGCCCGGCACCCAGATCTTGTACTTGAGGTAGTGGCGCTCGCGGCTGGCCTCCGTCTTGAGCGCCTGGCCCTGCCCGTCCGTCACGCTCACCAGTTTGAGTCGAAGGGTCCAGTTGAAGCCCTGCGGTGTATGGTACTTGACGGGGATCGTTCGAAAGACGCCGTTCCACTTCCCGGTGAACCGCGGGGAGATGGTCTCCGTGACGTCGATCGAGCCGTCGCGATTGACCGTAATGGCCGCATCGAACCGCTCGATCACGAGCGAGCGCTGGGCCTGGCCAGGGGCGGCAAGGGCCAACGAGGCGATGAGGAGCAGGAGGACTCTCATGGCCGCTGCTTCAAGTCGATGTCGGGCACGGCTCCCTCCGACCTGTCGTCGAGCCCGAAGAACTCGCGTGGCCCGAAACGGAACCCGTTCGCGATCAGGTTGGAGGGGAACTGGGCGATCTTGGTGTTGAAGTCGCGGACTACGGCGTTGTAGTAGCGCCGGGCGTTTTGGATGTGGTCTTCGATCTCAGCCAGGGATTTCTGAAGCGAGAGGAAGCTGGCCGCCGCCTTGAGGTCGGGATAGGCCTCCGCCAGCGCGAAGATCTGGCGTACCGATCCACTGAGCGCTCCTTCGGCGGTGCCGCTCTCGGCCGGCCCGGCCGCACTCATGGCGCGGTTCCGGGCGCTGACCACGGCCTCGAGCGTGCCCTTCTCGTAGCCCGCGTGGCCCTGGACCGCCGCGACCAGGCTCGGAATGAGGTCATGTCGACGTTTCAGTTGTACGTCGATGTCGGCCCAGGCGTTGTCGGCCAGGAGCCGGAGCCGCGCCAAACTGTTGTAGGTGACGATGACGAACGCGATCAGCACTGCAAGGGCAAGGAGGACGGGTAGTCCCATAGTCGGCTCCGACGGAGGGAGACGGGTTTACTCTGCCTAAACTACCGACCCTCTCACCTGGCGCCAGGTGGGGGAGACCGAATGCCCCGCGGGTTCACCGGCGCCAGAGGACCATCGATAGGAAGCGCCTGCGCTACTGCACCCGGCGAAATGTCGTACTCGTGCCGATCCGGACATCCTGAAGCACCAGGCTGTCGGTACTCAATGCGAGTATCCGCTTTCGCTGTACGCCAAGCTCTGCCGATCCAAAATCGACCACCATGACATCGCCTTCCAGGACATACGGGTGTTCTTGCATGTCGAACTCGTAGAGCACGGTCGAGTCCCGGATGTCGAAGTCGAAACTCGGGCCGCCGGCCGTCCATGCGCCGAGCAACTCCCGCTGCTGGACTTCAGGGGAAGGGGCGCACGCGAGGTATAGCGCCGGTAGCAAAATCGACAGCAACAATCTCGCTCTAGAGATCAGCTTCCTCCGTTTCCCTGGCGCCCGAACGCCAGCTCCATCGTCACTCCGCCTCAGCGTGCCCGGTCCTGCTCGCTGGCCCGCCGCTCGGTCTCGCGGTCTAGGATTTCACGCAGGGCCACGATCACCGGATGGTCGGCCGTAAACCGCCGCCCGTACTCCAGGTTGTAACGATAGTCGAAGTCGGGTGGGTTGGCCCCCTGGGTGTGCTGCAGGATGGTCTCCAATTTGTCGAGCGCCTTGGCCACCCGTGCCTCGGGCGATGTCGCCGCCTCGTATTCGTCCCAGAGCGCGGTAATCTCCGCCCGGAGTGTCGCCGGCAGGGGCTCGAGCAGGGTCAGGAGGTCCCGCCGTTCCTGGCCCGCCTTGTCCGCTCCGGAGTCCTCGGCCAATCGCCGCGTCTGTTCGGGTGCCGGGATATCGCCGCCGATCGCTTCACCCAGGTCGTGGACGATGCAGATCTTCAACAGCCTCGCGACGTCGACCTCGGGAAACTCGGGCGCGAGCACCAACGTCATGAGGCAGAGGCGCCACGTGTGCTCGGCCACGCTTTCCGGACGCCCCGCCGAGGTGTAGCCGCTTCGGGGTGTGGCCTTGAGCCGCTCCGCGGTGCGGAGGAACTCCACGATGCCGCTCAGGTCCATGGGCTGCTTCGCCGTTGATTTCCTCTTATGCATCGCCTGCCGACGGGTCCGGCATTAGGTCTTTCCAATTCGCTTCCTGGGCCGTTTCCTCGTCAACCACACCTGCCACGCGGGTCAGGAATTCGAGGACAGCCGTGCGAGGGAGGCGCTTTTGGCCGGCGGTATGCCGGACCGCCAGCGCCTCTCCAATCACCGTCGCGTCCATCGCGCGTTCCTGCGCCCACCGACCACCCTCCGTTTTCGATCCCATGATGCCATCCGAGGCAAAGCGCCAGGCGCGGCAAGTGTTCAACACCGCTCCGGCCCCGGTAGGGTCATGGAACGAGTCGTGCACTCGATCGCGATGCCATTCAATCACGTTTGCCACCAGCGGCCGAAGAAGCTCCTGCGGCACCCGTCCAATCAGTGCAGTCGGCGGTGGCCCATACACCGCCCGCCCTGATTCACGGAGCACAAATAGGTCGATCAGGAAATCAGCGCTCTCTTCGGGGCCGGTGAGCTGCGAGGTCCACACCCGCCCGGTGACGAACCCAAACACGGCATGTGGAAGTGGCGGCGACCGGCCGACACTCCCGTGTGAGAATGCAATAAGGTCCAGGCCCTTGGCCGGGCAGGGGAGTGCCGTGTGATCGATCCGCCGCACGAATTCAGCGAGTCGGTCATGGGTGGGAACCGCGCGAACGACGAGCGCAATGTCCACATCGCTGGTGTGTGTATGGAAGTCGTCCAATGCGAGTGATCCTCCCGCCAGGATCGCCACAACCATGTCACCCAACTCCGAGCGTATCGCGGCTGCCAGCGCGGAGAGATACAAATCCAACTGCGCGGTCACGGCGGTCACCTGCGACGGGTCATGTACAGGCGTTTCAATAGCTGGACCTGACCGACATGATAGAGATCATGGCTCACGATGCCGAACATGAGGTCCACGAAGCGATGGGCCCCGCTGCCGGGCGCGGGCCGATCGAGCCGCCGCGGATCGAACGCCTTGACGGCTTCCACCAGGCGTGCGTGCTCCTGTCGGAGCAGCGCACGGTCGAGCTTCCAGTGCCTTGCATCGGCGGGCTTGGGCACGGCCGGCCAATTGGAGGGCGAGCGGGGAAACGCTCCCTGGGGCGAGGCCTCGAGATTCCGGCGCACCGCGTACTTCCAGTAGGCCAGGTGAAGCGTCAGCTCCCAGATCGAATGCCGCTTGAGAGCCGGCTTCCAGGCCGCCTGCCCGGGCGTCACCCCACGGAGGCAACCGGTGACACCGGCACCGCCGTACCACAAGCGTTTCCCCGCGGGCGGGTCGAGGAGGTGCAGGATCTCCCCAAGTCGAGGATCACTCATCGGTTTCTCCCATCTCCGCGTCTGTATGGCGACATGCACTGCAAATACTGCCGACGGTGCTTGGAGTCACCCTCAGTTCTTTTCGTTCAAGATCTCCTTCTGTAGGAGGTTCTTGAATCGTCCCTTGCTCACGTAATGATCCGACAAGAGCCGCCCGTTCCACACCAAGTTGAACACCCCGTAGTACGACGGCGCGTTCTGGGCCTGGCGTGCGGAAGTGAACTCGGTGACCTGGAGTTTGAGCCCGTGTTCGGCCGCCATCTCCGAGAGGTCGTGGACCGACTTGGGAAGCATCGGGCATTGGGGCGCATAGAGCACGTGGAGGCCGCGGAGCCGTGCCAAGTTCTTGCCGATGTCGCGGAACCTGGGGGCAGTTCCTTTCTTCAGGCGGTGGACGACCAGCTGGAACCGGTCGGCCTCGGCCACCTGGGTGAACTCGTTCTTGAGGAAGATGTCCTTCCCGGCCATCCAGGTGCCGTCACTCACCATGGCCGCGACACCGGTGGCGCGTGCCTGGCGCGCATTGTCAACGCAGGCCTGGATCAGGCGGTGGCCAAGCCCGCCGATCTCCTGTCCGCTCGGGTAGACCCACAGGCAATGCACGAACAGCCAGCCCTTGGCGTCCACCGGCCGCCAAGCGTACTCGCCCGGGACATACTCGAGGAACGCCAGCGGTTTGCCTTTCTGGTTACGGTAGAGGAGAAAGCGCAAGCCCTTGGCGAATCGCCGCTCGAGCCACGCGACCTTTGGTTGGTGACCGAGGTGTTTGGGGTTGATGAGACAGCCGATGCCGCAGGTCGCGAGGTTGTCAGGGCCGACTCTTTCCAGCGTGATGTCATCCGTATCGGCTCGACTCATTGCTGCCTCCTTGTACCGCACATTGCTGTGTGATCAGATCTTTCGGTACCGGCCATCGAACAGCGTGTTCCAGTTCTTGCCATCCTCGGACATTTCCATCTTCGACGCCAGGTGCTGCGCATCGGTGATATCGTATGTCAGGCGGGCGTGCATGCCGGGCCCACCGTGCGCCACCGTGAGAACGTCACCCTCGAAGCGACCAGTGAACGCCTCCGGCGCCGTGCCCAGGCAATCGAACCAATGGAGGGAGTAGGCCTTCTCCTGCGAATCGAAGGTGAATACCGAGTGACCGGTAAACGTGATGACGCCATCGCGTTCCTGTTCGTACTCACCGATCAGCGCAAAGCCATTCAATGCCACTCGGCTCTTCATTCTCCCAATGGCGACCCCGCCCTTCGGGTCCCAGTCGGACGGGTACATCGTCTCTTGTCCTTCCCAGTTTCCTGCGAGCTTCTCGAGCTTTACGTGACCGGCGGACGGCTTCGGCATTTCCATAATGGTTCTCCCCTCAGTGTTGACGATTCTTGCCCGGCGGCGGTCAGCCACCCACGTCGTCATCCAAGAACTCGACGACCCCGGTCTCCAGAGAGTATTCGGCGCCGACGATTCGGAGGCCTTCGTGCTGAATCAAGCGCTCGAGAATCTCGGAGCCGTGGCGCAGGTGGTTGACCGACACCTCGACGTTGGCCCGGACCGCATGCCGGACGACGGCTGGCAGGTTGTGCCGCCCCTCGCTTTGCAATCCCTGTTCCACCGAGGGGCGGATACAGTCCATGATTGCACGGAGGTTCGGTGATTGGTCTTGCTTGGGCTGCCGTAGCTCTTCCAACGTGGCGAGCACGGCCCCGCACTGGGAATGCCCCAATACCACCACGAGGCGGGTGCCGAACTGGGCCGCGGCGAACTCGACGCTGCCGACCAATGAAGGCGCCACGATGTTGCCGGCCACGCGAATGACAAATAAGTCGCCGAGCCACTGGTCGAAGACGATCTCCGCCGGCACCCGCGAATCGGCGCACCCGAGGATGATGGCGAACGGCTCCTGCGCCTGGGCCATCTCGGCGCGGCGCGCGAGGCTCAGGCTCGGGTCGTGACTCCGAGCGCCCGCCGCGAATCGACGGTTCCCCTCACGCAGTCGTTCGAGTGCCTCATGCGCCGATATCATCGGATGTTTGGATCCTTCATGGCCGGATGGCGCCTCATGTCTCCTGTGCCTGGGTCGGCTTGGTAGGCGCTGCGTAGAGTCGGTCGATTCATACCTCTGGCCGGGGTTTGCCGAGTGCTGGCGGCTGATCGGATGAGGACGGCGACTGGACCGCCAGTGCAAGGCGTGCGGCCACCGCCTCCATTTGATGCCGCCGCCGCCGTGCCCACCGCGGCAGGCGGAGCGCGATGGAGCCGAACACGCCGAGTCCGATAGTCGACAGTATTGCGATTGTCTCAAAGGCCTCGCCGGCGTGGCCGGTCGCCGCCGCCGCGGTCATCACCGCGCCTGCGACTCCGATGAACCCGAGCCCGACGGTCATCACGCCTCGGGCTTCGCTTTTGACGGTTTGCAGCCGGAGCCGGTGCCCGGTTGCTGTCGGCTCGAGCAGAGCTTGCAGGTTGCCGTTGGTCCACTGCCGGAACGATCCGTCGGTCTTGACCGTGCCCCGAGCGTCGAATGTCTCGCGCAGGTCGACGACCAGGCGCTCCCACTCAGCATCGGATAGCCGCCGTTCGAGATCGAGGGTCCGGCCGACGCCAATCGGCAGGCCGAGGAACCGGCGCGACGGCTGACGGCTGGGCTCGTGTATCGATTGGGCGGCCTGAGCTACCAGTTCGGGTGGGATGCCCACCTCGCGGCCGATCTCCTGCAGGTCGGCCAGCGTCATGCCCTCGCCCGGGGGCAGGTGACGCCGGGCGGTTTGCTGCGCCTCGGCCGCCCGCTCGAAGATGGCGGCGACCTCCTCCTCGCTGTATCGTCGCTCGGTCATAATGGGTGAAGATCGCTGGGCTCGCCGTCGGAGGGCAAACCGGCACCCATCGATGAGCTGGTCCACTGTATATGGCGATGCGACAGGTTGTGAAACGCCCGGGGTACCCTTAGTCTTCCCAGCGTCGGGGGCTGGGCTTTCGACCCAGTACCGCCCCCGCGCACACGGCGGCCTCGCAGGACTCCCTTCAATATAACGTGCGCAGAAACCAGTACGGCTCACCGGCGGATCTGTCGGCAGGCCGTGCCACAACGACAGGACATTTGTGCCTTTCAGTAGCCTGGAATTACACCCGAGTCTCCTTCGCGGGATTCGGGATCTCGGATTCGTCCGTCCCACACCCATTCAGACCGAGGCGGTTCCGCCCGGGCTGGCGGGTCGCGACGTGCTCGCCTGCGCCATGACCGGCAGCGGCAAGACCGCGGCCTTCCTCTGGCCGATCATGCACCAGCTCCTCGCCCAGCCCGCGGCGGGCGACGCGGGCCCTGGTGCTGACTCCCACGCGGGAGCTAGCCGCGCAGATCCTCGGTGATCTGCAGGATCTCGGGAAGCACACGCCCGATCACCGCGGCCGCCGTCTTCGGCGGCGTGGGGATGGGCCCGCAGGAAGCGGCATTCCGCCGAAAGGTGGACGTGCTCATCGCCACGCCGGGCCGGCTGCTGGACCACTTGCAGTCCGACTACGCGCGGCTCGACGACATCGAGCATTTCGTGCTCGACGAGGCCGACCGGATGCTCGACATGGGCTTCCTGCCGGACGTGAAGCGGATCATCCAGCCGGCTGCCCGCGCGGCGCCAGACACTCTTCTTCAGCGCGACGATGCCGGAGCCGATCGTGGCGCTGACGCGTGAGATGCTGAAGTCGCCGGTGCGGATCCAGCTTGCAGCGGCGGGCCGCCCCTGCGCCGGGGATCACGCAGGCCGTGTACCCGGTTCCGCAGCAGCTCAAGCGGAACCTGCTGGTCGCGCTCCTCGAGCGCGGCGACCTGAAGGAAGCCCTGGTCTTCACCCGCACGAAGCACCGGGCCGACCGGCTGCGCCAAGGCGCTGCTGGCCGCGCGGCATCGTGGCGGAGCGGATTCACGGCAATCGGTCGCAGGCGCAGCGCACGGCGGCGCTCGCCGGGTTCAAGGCGGGCAAGTTCCGCGTGCTCGTGGCCACCGACATCGCCGCGCGCGGCATCGATGTAGAGGCATTGGGCCACGTGGTGAACTTCGACGTGCCGAAGGTGCCCGACGACTACATCCACCGCGTGGGCCGGACGGCCCGGGCGGAGGCCGTGGGTGAGGCGTTCACCTTGGTGGCTCCGGAAGAAGAGGGCGAACTTCGGGCTATCGAGCGGGCGGTGGGGCAGCGGCTGCCGCGCGTGACGGTGCCGGACTTCGACTACAGTGCCAGGCCGAGGCGAAGCTGGAGGTGCCGCATCGCCGAGCGGATCGCCGCGATCCGGGCGCGCAAAGCCGAGGAGCGAGCGCGAGCCAAGGTCAACGCCGAGCGCCGCGCCGCGGCCGCCGCACGTGGAGCTGCGCGGCCTTCCGCCCGCGCCCCCAAGCAGCGGGCGCCTCGGACCCGTCGCCGGTCCGCATAAGGGACCATCTGACCCGCGGCGGGCACTTCGTGGGCCGCCGCGCCGCGCCGTACATGAATGGCAGAGCGGCCTCGCCCGGTTGACAGCGCCGGGACACGGCCGCTTTGTTGGTGCCTTGCACGTCATGCTCCAGCGGCTCCAGCCGAGCCGGTACCACACACCTTATGGAGGCACCCCCCCATGCGTATGCTCACCCCACTCCTGTGCGCTGTTCTCGTCGCACTTCCATCAGCCGCCCTGGCCCAGGGCGGCGCCGAAGCCGCGGTCCACCAGGGAACCAAGGCCTGGATGGCCGCCTGGAACGCGGGCGACGCGGCGGCCATCGCCGCGCTCTATGCCGAGGACGCCCTGCTCATGGCACCCGGCGCCGAGTCGGCGAAAGGCCGTGCCGCGATCGAGGGGCTCGTCAAGGTCGCGCTCGAAGCGGCAGGCGGATCGAAGATGGAGATCAAGCCGACCGAGGTCATGGAGAGCGGTGATTTGGCGGTGGAAATTGGCACGTTCACCGAAAGCGCTGCCGACGGGTCGCACCGCGACCACGGCAAGTACATGGCCGCGTGGAAGAAGGTCGACGGGAAGTGGGTGATGTACTGGGACACCTGGAACAGCAGCATGTAGACCTAGTGGGTGACGGATCTTTGGACGAAGCGGGCCGGCGTTGCGCCGGCCCGCTTCATTTCGTCCACCCTGGTCACGCGAAGGGATGTCCGTCGGTCACTCCGGCTCGACCGCCCCTGCGGCGGGCCAGCCGCTATCACCAATCCGTGTGAGCGTCATCTCGAAGAAGCGAATGGGGTCCCTCCCGGGGACAATCCGATCGCCGACCTCCCGCCAGGTGCCATTGCCTACGACCGCTGTGTACCGGATCGTGGTCGGCCCGGCCGGGATCTCCCAGTAGAAGCCGTCGGCGGTCGGGGTCAAGACAAAGTTCCCCGCATTTCCTTGGGAATACGCCCGAATGGTGTAGGCACCCGTTCCCGGGTCAAAGGAAATGACGGCCAACGCGTTGAAACCAACGCTTCCGTTGCTTTCGTAGCCGCGACCTTCCACTACCTTGACCGCTCCGTCCAAGAAGGGGCCGACCCGCTCCGTCTGGGTGAGCGTGTGCTTCTCTCCCGAGGGCAGCAGTTGCCAGGCCGAACCCCGCCACTCTCCATCCATGAAGGCCAACCGACCCATGGCCTCGCGCTGGGCTTTGAGCAAGGCCTGAGGATCCGGCCGCCCCTGCGCTGAAGTACTCGATGGAGCTGCGGTCGCCATCACAAACAGCCCAGCTGCTGCGACCACATATCTGCGCATTCTGGTGCTCCTCACGTGAGGGTGGTTCACGGCACTCTCGTCATTGTCAATCAATTGTCCCTTTTCACGATGACGTTTTGGTAGGGGTACGGAATCTCGATACCTGCCGCATTGAACCGCGCCTTGGTCTGCTCGAAGAGATCCCACTCGAAGCGTCCAGGCCTCACGGATCGACGCGGCGCCACCGCGCGCTGCACCGACCCAGTCGTCGATGATCGTCGCGCGGCAACCACAGACCGAAGATTGCCTCAGCCGGTAGCCACCCCAAACAACGCGCCGACCCCGGCTGTCAAGGCCATGGCCAAGGCGCCCCAGAAGGTGACCCGCACCGCCGCAGTCATTAAGGATGCGCCACCGGCGCGCGCACTCAGGGAACCCAACAGCGCGAGAAATATGAGCGCGCTCCCCGCCACGGCCCACATGACCATTGTGACCGGCACCAACAACACGACCAGGAGAGGCAATGCCGCGCCAACGGCAAAGGTGGCGGCTGAGGCCAGGGCGGCTTGAACCGGCCGTGCGGTCAGTGTGTCGGAAATCCCCAGTTCGTCACGTGCATGCGCGCCGAGTGCGTCGTGCTGCATCAACTGGGTGGCCACCTGGGCGGCCAGGTCGGCGTCCAGTCCGCGCTGCACGTAGATGGCGGTCATTTCCGCGTGCTCGTGGTCGGGGTCGGTTGCCAGTTCCAGGCGCTCTCGATCCAGGTCGGCGCGCTCGGTGTCGGCCTGCGAGCTGACCGAGACATACTCGCCGGCAGCCATCGACATGGCGCCAGCCACGAGGCCGGCCACGCCCGCGATCAACACGCTCCGTGAGTTTCCACCCGCTGCAGCCACACCGAGCACCAGGCTGGCGGTCGACACGATCCCGTCATTGGCGCCGAGCACCGCTGCGCGGAGCCATCCGATGCGGTGCGTCCGGTGTCGCTCAATGTGCCTCATGTGGTTGCTTTCATCGTAGGAGCTCCATAGTGCTGCCACACCGTGCCCTCCGCCCAGAGCAGTGGTCCTGGCACGCGACCCCTGCTCTCCATGTCACTGCTCGGCGTCCCAGTGGAACCTATGCATGAACCGGTGGACCACCGGAGCCAAAACGATGCCTACCGCGACCAAGAAGACCAGGCCGGCGTAGAGGGCGTACAGGCCGGCGAAGAGCTTGCCGCCATCGGTCTGTGGCGATTCGACCGGCCCCATCCCACCCAGCAGCATGGCGGCGTTGAGAAACGCGTCGCGCCAGGCCAGGTGTTCATAGTGCGCGTAGCCTGCCATGCCGAGGAGTAGCGAGCCCAAGATGAGCCCGGAGGCGGCCAGGAAATGGCCCAGTAGCCGCCGCCGGAAATGGGGCCGCGAGAGGGGACGATGCTTGGTTGATTCGTACACGACTCGCTACGGGTTCTCCGCCCGGTCGCCGATGAGCCGGTAGACCAGCGCGCCCAGGATCCCGCCCACGATCGGCGCCACCCAGAAGAGCCACAGCTGGCCCACGGCCCAATCGCCGACGAACAGGGCCACGCCCGTGCTCCGTGCTGGGTTCACCGACGTGTTGGTCACGGGAATGCTGATCAGGTGAATCAGGGTGAGACCCAGCCCGATCGCTATCGGCGCGAATCCCGCCGGTGCTCGCTTATCGGTGGCGCCCAGAATGATCAGCAGGAACATCATGGTCATGACGACTTCGGTGACCAGCGCCGCCAGCGAGGCTGTAGCCACCTGGGGAATGGGCACCGTAGCCGTTCGAAGCGAAGCCGGCCGACACGTCGAAACCGGCCTTGCCGCTCGCGATGAGGTAGAGGACGCCTCCCGCGGCCACCCCGCCCAGGACCTGGGCCACGATGTAGGGCAGCAGTTGATTGGCCGGGAACCGCCCGCCGGCCCAGAGCCCCACCGACACGGCCGGGTTGATATGGCAGCCGGATATGTGGCCGATCGCGTAGGCCATGGTCAGGAGTGTCAGACCAAATGCCAGCGATACACCGAGCAGACCGATGCCCACGTTAGGAAACGCCGCGGCCAACACCGCGCTACCGCACCCGCCCAGCACCAGCCAGAATGTCCCAACGAACTCGGCGCCATACTTCTTCATGGTGACATCCCTCGTTGATGGTTAATGCTTCACCCCGGGGTCAGCGTGCGGACGCTTGCGATCGAGCTGCGAGCAGGCCGCCCAGGATCCCAGCGACAATGCGGCCGATGTTCGATACCGCAAAGACAGGTTGAAACTCGGTGCCGCTCGCGAGGAGAATGGCGACATCGATGGCGGCGGCGACCACTCCCAGAGCCAATCCATTGATTACATGGGCCGTCGCGAGGCCCCGCGCAACCCACCAGCCGCCGATCACGCACAACACGAAGCCCGGCAATCGGGCCGACCCAATAGCCGAGCCGCACCGCGTAGGCCTCGGCCGCGGCCGGCTCGGAAGGCCCGGCGAGCGCCACCAGCACCACCAGCACCAGCACGGCCAGCACTTCGACCGCGACCGCTGCGACGAGAATACGACCAACTCGGATCTGCATCGGGTCTCCTTTCACAGGGTAGCTGGCCTCACCGATTCACGGTCGGGGCCCGCTCGACCACGGTGTCCGCTGGACTCCGCTGCTTCAGACGACTACGCGCCCGGCCCGAAATCAGTAAAGACGAAGTTGTACGCCTCGTGCTCGGGGTCGTACTCTGCGCGGAAGGCCGCGGGTACGGCTGCGGCCATCCCGGGAATTTCGGGAATGGGCAAATCGAATGACTTCCTTTCCATCAGCAGCGCGCGTGTGAGCATGGGCTCGATGAAGATGGGCTTGCCGTGGTAGTAACCGATGATCATGCTACCGCGAAAGACCTCCGTGCTCTCCAGCTCGGACGTCAACACGGAATGCATGCCCATCTGCGGAACACACAGGCCGGTGAGGGTGCCCACCCCGGCCATCTCGGCCATCTCAGGCGGCAAGGTCAGGTCGGGCATACTGTATTCAGCGGGGATAGCGGACGGCTTGGTCTCATCGGCGCAGTCAATAGCGGCGACTTCCGCGGGCGGGATCGTGTAGAAGTGGAAGTCGAAGTGCGGCGTCAGGTATGGACCGGGCGGGTGTCCCATGGCTTCCCAGAACATGGTGAGGTGGGTAAGACCAGCCTGCGATTGGGCCGCCTCCGGCATTGACGGTGCAATGGCGGGAACCGGGGGCCAGGCCATGTGCTCATCGTCCGGGGCATTCTGGATGCTCGCCATGGGGATGGTGGCGCCGACCTCGAGGACGGCCGTGCCCTGCATCATTGCCCAGGTGCAGACCTCTCCCTGGTACGCCACGGCGCAGTCGCCCTGAACCCGGACGACCGGGTTGTCCTTGGCGCATGCCGAGAGGGCCACGGCAAACGCCGCCAGGCCAATGGTAAGGGGGAATCGAGACATGGTGTTACTCCTTGGGGGAAGGGTTCGGTCACCACGACCGAAATGAGGCTGCACGAGTTCTTGCGAAACTGTCCCGCATTGATATCAGGCACCCGCCTGCAGCAGATCGTCGAGGTCCAGCGCCTCAGTCACCATCTGGAGTGCGCCATCGGGCCCCCGAGGCCATGCCTCGATGGGCCGGTCGTAGTAGAGCTCGATGCCGTTGCCGTCCGGATCTCGAAGGTAGAGGGCCTCGCTCACTCCGTGATCCGCGGCGCCTTGGAGTGGAACCGCAAACTCGAGCAACCGACGAAACGCCACGGCCAGGGCGGCTCGGTTCGGGTAACGAAAGGCGACGTGGTACAGTCCGGTGGAGCGGGGAGCCGGTGGCATGCCGCCCTTCGACTCCCAGGTGTTCAAGCCGACATGATGGTGATACCCGCCGGCGCTCAGGAACGCGGCCTCGGAACCCAGCCGCTGCGTCACCTGAAAGCCGAGCACGTCGCGATAAAACCGGACGGCACGCTCGAGGTCCGCGACTTTCAGATGGACGTGTCCGACGACGGTTGCGGCATCGATCGGTGTCGATCGCAGGGAATCAGACTCGTGGCTCAGCGGTGGAGCCTCCAACCGGAGAATCGAGAGCGGTAAGAACGTACTATCGAGGCGCCTCGCCCACCAGATGACCGACCTGGGCTCGGCGGCAATAGGCGCCGTAACCTCGGAGCATGCGCCACGCGAACCAGACGGTGAGGAGTCCGCCAGCTATCAGCGGCGCGTACACGATGAACGCAGCCACCGGAGGAACGATTGCGGCCAGGAAGAGGCCCAGAACCACGCCAAGCGTGCCGACGGCCACGGCGGCGAAGATTAGCGCGTAGGTGACGCTGAGCCACACGAGGTGGGAGAGGAACCATGGCTCGGGCGCCGCCCGCCGAAACCGGACCGCCCAGAACAGGCACAGGAAGCCGAGGGCTGCACCGACGCCGGCAGCCTCGAGCACGGTGCCGATACCGATGGGCATCGCGCGACCGGCAAGGCCGGCCACAACCCAGGCGAGGAGGGCCAGGCCGACGAGGTACGCCAGGTGTCCCAGGAATGACTCGTAACGCGTCGGAGCGGAGTGGCACGTTGCGCGGCCAAACCGCTCGAGCATGGGGTCGAGAATGATGCGGATCAGGTGCCGCTCCGGCTAGCGGATGAAACGGTCGTTCCGACGCTGCACGCACGCGCACGTACTAGGCCGCGTACCGGATCACCGCAACGAAGTGGCACGCAGTGCCAATCAGAACGCAAAGGTGCCATATGAAATGACTATAGCGCAGCCGCTTCGCGGTGTAGAATCCTACGCCGCCGGTATAGGCCAGGCCCCCGGCCAGGAGCCAGAGCAAGCCAGCACGAGGCATCCGTTGCCAGAGCGGCTGAACGGCAATCAGCGCCAGCCAGCCCATGGCCAGGTAGAGCGCAGTGGAGACCTTTGGATACCGAAAGCCGGCGAAGGCGCGAAAGATCACACCAGCCAACGCGAGGCCCCAGATGGCCCCGAACAGCGTCCATCCCCATCCGCCACGCAGTACCCCCAGCGTGAACGGCGTGTAGCTGCCAGCGATGAGCAAGAAGATCGCACCATGATCGAGGATCCGAAAAACCCGCTTGACACGAGGGTGCGGTACTGCGTGGTAGAGCGTGGAGGTGAGGTAAACGGCGGCCATGGTGGCCGCAAAGACGCTCACGCCCACAACCTGCCCAGCGCCATGGGGTAGTGCGGCAAGGATCAGGACGGGAGTCACCGAGATTACGGCTAAGAAGCCGATTCCGTGGCTCACGCTGTTCGCGATCTCTTCTCCGAGCGACTGTGGACGAGCGATCAATCAATCCCCTATCGACAATTCTGAATCCGGCATTGCGGAGCCCTGGTCGGGAAGATGTAATCTAGCGGGTGCCGCCCCGTTTCGGCTTGACCAGTCCCTTCTGGTCCGATCGAAATCGTCCGGATTCATTGCGGCAGGGAATACTCGAATTCGTAGTGGTGGGCACCGTCCACGATGTTGATCGTGAAGCGGCCGCTGATGCCGGTGAGCTCCTCGGTGCCGGAATCGGGCACAACCGTGATGGACTGTTCTTGTGCCCCGCGGTTCATGGTGGCCGAGTGCTGGAACACGAAACTCCCCTTGCGTCCATGTATGGTGCCAGCGACTCGCTCGATGGCCACGTAGCCCGCCGATCCCTTGGTGGGTGTGACGGCCGTGAGCATGGCGCCCGCGCCAACGGCGACCAGGTCGCCGGCGAACTCCTTTTCGAGGGCCATCCGTCCGAGTGACATCCCCGCCACTTCCTCCGGTGGGGACAACGGCTTCATGGAAACGTTGAATGTGCCAATGGCGCGCTTCGTCATGTGGTCGGGTCCTAAGGTCACGTGAAATGGTTGACTGCGATCGACTAAGCGAGTTTGAACGAGAACATCACCGCTTCGCCCGGCGGCTCGGTGCCCCCGGCGGATGCGTAGAGGCGGATCGCCGGTACATTGGCGCGTTCCGTGAGGACCCAGGCTTCGATGCACCCAAGCTCGCGGGCCGCCTCGAGGAGGGCTTGGAGCAGCTTCTTGCCCACGCCCTGTGTCCGATAGGAGGCCGCAACACCGACCTCGTTGAGCCAGAACTCGGGAGCCTTGTCCGGATGGATGTAGTGGACTCCCGACGCGAACCCCACGACGTGTGTCCCATCTATCGCAACCGCGATGTGATGACGCGGGTCACTCAGGAACTCGGCGGCGAGCGCTGGCTCAACCGCATGGTCGATCTTCCGGCGCGACCGACGCGAGGACGGATTCGTCGCCAGATCCGAGCATCGCGATCCGTATCATGGCCCCGTCCCTGGGACGGAGGCAAACGGGCTACTTCGCGTCGGTTGGCAGTCCTCCAGGATCGTGCCGTCCGGCGCCACCGTGAGTTCGACCTCCTCGTTGTCAACGGTTTCCAGCACGATTTCGTATCCCTCCAACTCGTCCACCCCATTCTCGACCGCCGTGACGGCCATCATCTCTTTGAGTGTGGCCTTCGAGTATGCCTGGGCGACAGCCTTCACAACTGCCTCGGGAAGATTTCTCGCCGCGACCTCCCGTTCCCCAATTGTGGATCCCGCCGTCCTCCTTGATGTCGGCCTCGAACTCCCGGCCCTCTTGCACCATCTCGATATCGTAGACCACGACGCCGTCTTCCTGTTCCTTGGTCCACTGCTGGATCTCGGCCTTGGGGAATTTCGCGTTCAGGGCCTCCATCACCGGTTGCGGGATGCCGGTCAGGTCGACCTTGCCCTTCTCCTGAGAGGCGGCCGGCACCGCCATGAGTGATTCTACCACGATGGCCGAGACCGGCACGCCGGCCAACCTGCTCATCAGATGTGCAATCATAGATGCCCCCTCACTCCGGTTGGCATGAGCAACAAGGCTCGACGGAACCCGTCCGTGGCTACAGCATCGCCGGGTTCCGCTGCCATAAGGCATAGGTGAGCGCCGTCGCGAAGGTAACCCACGCGAGATACGGCACGAGCAGTACGCCTGCCAGGCGACGCGAGCGCCAGAAGACCCGGATCGTGAGCAGCAGCAGGGTCCAGAGAACGAGGATCTCCAGCAGCGCGAGACCCCCCGAACGCCACCGAAAGAAGATCCAGGTCCAGAGCGCGTTGAACACCAGTTGCACCAGGTACAGGGTGATCGCGGGCCGGGCGCCGGGCCAGCCGGACGTTCGGATCACGAGCCACGCGGCGACTGCCATGAGCAGGTAGAGCGCGGTCCAGACCGGCCCGAAGACGGCGGCCGGGGGAGCCCACGCCGGCTGGGCCAGCTGCTGGTAGAAGTCGGCCGCCTGAATCGAGGCGATCGACCCGGCCGCGGCCGCCGCTCCGGTCACAACCAGGAGGAGTACCAGCGCTCCCCAGTGGCGGTGCCGAGGGGCGATGAAGTTCACCCGGAGGCCTCCCTTGCGGTGGGTGGAGCATCGCCCCAGTGCGCACCGGGCTGATACGTGCCGAAGTACCACTGGTGCCCTTCGGGGTCTTGGGCCATGTAACCCCGGGAGCCGTAATCCTCGTCTTTCAGTTCCTGGAGGACTTTGGCACCGGCTGTCTTCGCCCTCGCGTAGTGGGCGTCGGGGTCATCGACCCGTACGCACAGCGCGTGGCTCACGCCGCTGAGGCTCTGGGGTCCCACGCGGCCAGCCGCGGGTTTGGGGGAACTCACCATGATCACGCCGGGACCGAGGCTCAATTCCGAGTGCACCACGGTGCCATCGGGGCCTGGCACGACGAGCCGAGCGGTGAAACCGAATGCGCGGCAGAGCCACTCAATGGCCGCCTGAGCGTCTGCATATGATAAGGAAGGGTAGATGTTCGGCGTGTCGGTATCCCATTTAGCCCCCTGTTTGATCCATTTCTTTAAAATCCTGATCTCTTCCTTTTTAAGCGGCTCTTTTTAGTAAGGCATTCTTTCCTCCGGATCTTCGCTGACAAGCCGCCGAATCATTTCACTTTATTCGGATGACCGGGAATAATTGCGGGAGATCCGGATTTTGTATTTCCCTTTGCCTGTTCTTCAAAAAGCAAACTAAATCCACCGTTTTGTTTCACACCACCATGACATGAAATACAATGCGCATTGAGAATGGGTTTTACCTGGGTATTATAATCGATG
>CAVOGR010000003.1:0-85729 GCA_963695555.1 uncultured Gemmatimonadales bacterium
CCTGGCGGCCGGACTGCGGACCGCGAGACACGGCAAGGCATTGCTCGCTCCGGTAGCGCGACTGTTTCGCCGACGTCGACGCCGCAGACGGCGGTGAGCGCCAAACAGTTCGTTGTCGCCCTGGCGGTAGTCGGGGTCGTGGTGCTACTCGTGCCGGAGCACCTCTACGCCTGGACGCCGGCGACGCACATCTTCCTGGGCAAGTCGGTGTTGGCGGAGCTGCATCAGCTCGCTCCCGCCGTCGCCGAGTTGCTCCGGGCGTTCCCGTTCGACTTCCTCTACGGCAACATCGCGGCCGACAGCTCGATTGCGAAGAGCTACGCACCCGTGAGCCGGCACTGCCATCATTGGCACGTCGGGCAAGAGATATACGATCATGCGCCGAACGACGCGCTCCGCGCCTTCGGCCTCGGCTATCTGGCGCATCTCTCGGCCGACACGGTGGCCCACAATTACTTCGTTCCCCGCCAGCTCGCCCTCACCAGCAGCACCAGCTCCGTGGGGCATGCCTACTGGGAAGCGCGGTTCGAGGCCCATCTCGGGGACGACTACGCCCTCGAAGCCAAAGAGATCATCCAGCTCGACCATACCCGGGCCGACGACCTCCTCGATCGCATCATTTCACCTACCATCTTCAGCGTGCGCACCAACCGCCGGCTCTTTCGCGGCATGGTCCACCTGACACAACGACCGACCTGGCAGCGCGCGTTTCAAGTCGCGAAAGAACGAAGCCGCTGGGATCTGACCGACCACGACATCGAGCTGCACATGGCACGCTCGTTCGAATTCATCATGGAATTGTTGGGTGAGGTCGAGCCGGCGGCGCGCCTGCTCGATCCGTCGGGCACGGAACCGCTCAAGTTGGCCAAGCAAATGCGGCGCGAGACCCTCCAGGACCGCGGGCACCACGATCTGGACCGGCTGCACGAAATGGCGGAACAGCACTTCAGCCTGCCGGAGCGGCCGCTCGCGTTCTGGTCCAAGGCCGATCTGCCGGCCCCGTGGGCCGTCACATCCAACGGCAGAAAGAAGAAGAAGAAAAAGACGACACCGCGGCGCGCCGGCCCCGGCTAACTGCGGAGTTGCTTCGCCAAGACCGGCTGGACCCCCTTGGGGTCCGCCTGCCCTTTGCTGGTCTTCATGACCTGACCGACGAAGAATCCCATGAGCTTGGTCTCGCCCTCGCGGTAGCGCGCTACCTCGTCGGGAAATGCGGCGAGCACCTCCGCCACCCAAGCCACCAGCTGATCGGTGTCGGCCACCTGGAGGAGTTGCAGCCGCTCGGCGACGTGGCGCGGCTCCTCGGCCGTCTTCAGGAGCTCGGTGAAAATCCGCTTCGCCGCCTGCAGGCTGACGACTCCCTCATCCACCAGGCCGATGAGCGAGGCCAGTCGGTCCGGAGCGATCCCGAACGTACCGCTCTCGTTGTAGGCCGACTTCACCTCGGTCCGGACCCAGTTGGCGGCCTTCTTATCGTCCGCGCCGGCCTCCACCACCCGCTCGAAGTATTGCGCCAAGCCCTTCTCCAACGTCAACTCAAACGCATCCTCGGCGGTGATGTTGCGGTATTGCCGGACGAAGCGATGCTGCATGGCCTCCGGCAATTCGCCCAGCTCTTCACGCTGGTGCTCGATCAACGATTGGTCGAGCACCAGGGGTGGAAGATCCGGCTCGGGGAAGTAGCGGTAATCGTGACTCTCCTCTTTTATGCGCATGGGACGCACCGTGCCGGTCGTCGCATCGAACAAGAGTGTTGCCTGGGTCACGCTGCCGCCCTGCTCGAGGAGTCCAGCCTGACGGTCCCGCTCTGCCGTGAGTGCGCGCTCCACGTTGGCAAAGCTGTTCATGTTCTTGACTTCGGTCTTGGTGCCCAGGATCGTCTCACCCAGCCGGCGGATCGACAGGTTCGCGTCCACCCGCAGGCTGCCCTTTTCCATGCTGCAGTCGCTGATCCCGCTGAATTCCAGAATCTGCTTCAGGGTCACCAGGTACGCACGCGCCTCGGCCGGGCTCCGGAGGTCGGGTCCGCTCACGATCTCGGCCAGGGGGGCGCCGGCCCGGTTGAGATCCACGGCAGTCTTCCCCGGGAAGCGATCGTGCAACGACTTGCCGGCATCCTCTTCCAAGTGCAGCCGCGTGATGCTGACGACCACGTCCCCACGCTCGGCCGACGTGAACCGCACCGCCCCGCCCGTCGACAGCGGACGATCGAACTGCGAAATCTGGTATCCCTTCGGGAGATCGGGATAGAAATAGTTCTTCCGGGCAAACACACTCCGGGCATGCACCGTCGCGCCGAGAGCGAGCGCCGCCCGCACGCCGAGGCCCACGGCCAGGGCGTTGGGCACCGGAAGGGCGCCGGGCAGGCCCAGGCACACCGGGCACACATGCGTGTTGGGCGGGTCGCCGAAGGTCACGGCGCAGCCGCAGAACATCTTCGACTCCGTTGCCAACTGCACGTGGACTTCGAGCCCGATCACCGTCTCCCACGTCACGAGAGCGCCTCCGCGGTTGGGTCGATGGCCTGCTCGAGTGCCATCCCGACCGCCAGCATTCCGGTTTCGTCGAAGGCAGGAGCAATGAGCTGACCGCCGATCGGCAACCCGTCGATGCGTCCGATCGGGAGGCTCATGGCGGGGAGACCCGCCAGGCTGATCGCGGCGGTAAAGATGTCGGCCAGATACATGGAAACCGGGTCCTCGGTGCGCTCCCCCGCCGCAAACGCCGGCGTGGGCGTGGTAGGCGTGAACAGGTAGTCCACCCCTTGGCCGAACACCTGGCCGAAGTCCTGGGCGATGCGAACGCGAACCTGCTGCGCCTTGGTGTAGTAGGCGTCGTAGTACCCGGCGCTCAGCACGTACGTGCCGATCAAGATGCGTCGACGCACCTCCGGTCCAAAACCGGCTCCCCGGGTTGCGCGATACAGGTCGCGCAGGCCCCCACCCTCCCCCACGACGCGCTGCCCATAGCGGGCCCCGTCGTACCGCGCCAGGTTGGAGGCCGCCTCGGCCGGGGCGATCACGTAGTACGTCGGCACGGCGTAGCGCGAGTGCGGCAGCGACACCGGCTTCACCGTGGCGCCCAACTCGCGCAGGACGCTCACCGCCCGATCCGTTGCCGCGCGTACGCCGGGATCGAGGTCGTCCGGGAAGTACTCCTGGGGCAGCCCGATGGTCATGCCGTCGAGCGAGGCCGGGCCATCCGGCATCTCGGTGGGCGGCCGGTCGACCGTGGTCGCGTCCAGTGGGTCGTGTCCGCTGATGACGGATAGGATGCGCGCCGCATCGTCCGTCGTTTCGCCGAACACCGAAATGCAGTCGAGTGAGGACCCGAAGGCCACCAGGCCGTAACGGCTCACGCGGCCGTAGGTGGGCTTCACTCCCACGATGCCGCAAAAGCTGGCCGGCTGGCGCACCGACCCGCCGGTCTCAGAGCCCAGCGCCGCCGGCACCACGTGCGCCGCCACCACGGCCGCGGATCCGCCCGATGAGCCTCCGGGCACTCGTGCCGGATCGAGCGGATGATGCACCCGGCCGAACGCGGAGTGCTCGGTTGAGGACCCCATCGCGAATTCGTCCAGGTTGGTCTTGGCGGCGATCATGGCCCCCGCACCGCGGAGCCGGACCACCGCCGTCGCATCGAATGGCGAGACGTAGCCCTCGAGAATCTTGGATCCGCAGGTCGTCGGCTGCTCGGTCGTGACGATGTTGTCCTTGATCGCGACGGGTACGCCGGTCAGGGCGCCGCGTCCTTGCCCGTCGATTCGCGCCGCCTCCCGATCGAGTGCGTCGGAGGACCAGGCCAGGACGGCGTTGAGCGCTCGTGTCTCGGCCAGAGCGAGCCGCGCCGCCACCTCGCGCGCCATCGCGCCGGGCGAGCTTTGGCCGGCGCGTATGGCGTCCACGATTTCGGCGACCCGGCTCACTCCTCCTCCATGCCGTCGAGCTTCGGCACCAGAAAGAACCCATCGACGAATTCGGGGGCGAAGGCCGACGGCGCATGAGCCAACCGCGTCGGCCGGACGACATCCTCACGAAGCCCCACACGGTCGGGCCCTGGGGCAAACGGTTCGGCCTGGCTCGGTATGGGTACTTCGTTCAACTGATCGACGTAGTCGCAGATGCGGCAGAGTTCGTCGGTGACCCGTTCGAGCTCGGCATCGGGAATCTGGAGTTCCGCCAGCTTCGCGATGTGCAGCACTTCTTCCCGCGTAATTCTCATGCCCCCTCCCACTCGCGCTCGAGTCCGGCGTAGGCCACGAGCAGCTGCTTAGTTCCCACGGATTCGTCATCGAAGGCCACGGACACCCGAAGCCCCTTGCCGGTGCCTTGGAGGCCCTGAATGGTGCCGCTCCCAAACTGCCGATGGTGGACCCGTTCGCCACGCAGGTACCTGGGCGCGACCTGCGACTCGACCTCCACGGCCGGGACGGATTCCTGCCACGATCCTTGCTCGGTCCAACTCCGCCGCGTGCCGAAACGCCGGGCCGGTTCCCAAAACGATGAAGTTCGTCGCTCCTCGGTGAGGTCCGGCGGGAGGACCCGAAGGAAACGGGACACCCGACCCGGTCGAAACTCGCCGCCGCGGCGCCGACGCTTGGCCCAGGTGAGGTACAACTTATCCTTGGCACGGGTCAAGCCGACGTAGCACAAACGCCGTTCCTCTTCGAGACCGCCCGGTTGCTCTTCGGCGCGCCCGAGGGGAAACAATCCGTCTTCCATGCCGGCCAGCGCCACCACCGGCCACTCGAGCCCCTTAGCGGTGTGCAACGTCATCAGCGTGAGACCCGCCTGATCGCCGATCACGGTATCGTGCGCGCTGAAGAGCGCAGCCTCCGCGAGGAAGCGTTCGAGCATGGTGCCTTGCTGCTCGCCGTCCGATGCCGCCGCATCGTCCTCGAGCACTTCCGACCATGCCGCGGCACTGGCTACCAGTTCGCGCACGTTGTCCCAACGCTCCACGCCCTCGACACCTTCCGCCTCGAGCACCGCTTCGTAGTCGATTGCGGCGATGAGCAGTTCGAGGATAGCCGCAGGCGGCAAGGCACCGGCTTCATCCCGCAGCCGCTGGATCAGGGCCGTGAAATCGAGCAACCCGCGACGCGCCTGCGGGCGCAACCCGGTAACGCGATCGGCAATGGCCGATGTGTCGAGCAGCGACTTGCTCCACTGGGTTGCCTGTTGGCCAAGGGTGATCAGGCTCGACGGTCCGAGACCGCGCCGGGGCACGGCAATGGCCCGGAGGAACGCTTCATCATCGGCCGGGTTGGCGACCAGCCGGAGATAGGCGAGGAGATCCTTCACCTCGCGGCGTTCGTAGAAGCTCACCGCGCCGATCAGCTTGTACGGCGTACCGGCCCGCCGCAGCGCTTCCTCGAACGCGCGCGACTGGGCATTGGTGCGATAGAGGATGGCCATCTCGTCGTAGGACCAGCTTCCGGTCTGGGCACGTTCGCCGAGTTCCCGGACCAGCCATTCGGCTTCATCGCGTTCGTCGGCTGCGGCCACCACCGTCACCGCTTCGCCCCCGCTCCGGCGAGTGAAGAGGGTCTTCCCCAAGCGTCCCACGTTATCGGCGATCACGTGATTCGCGGCGTCGAGAATGAGCTGGGTGGAGCGGTAGTTCTCCTCCAGCCGAACCACTGTTGTGCCGTCGAAGTCGGTTTGGAAGTCGAGCATGTTCTTGACCTTGGCACCCCGCCAGCCGTAAATCGACTGATCGTCGTCGCCCACGGCGCACACATTGCCGTCTGCACCGAGGAGCCGTACCAGATCGTATTGCGCCCGGTTAGTGTCTTGGAACTCGTCCACCAGAACGAACCGGAACCTTTCCTGGTAGATCTTCAGGCGCTCACGGTGCTGTCGAAACACGGTCAGCGGGTGGATCAGCAGGTCGTCGAAGTCCATGGCGTTCGCCGCCTTGAGCGCGGGCCCCAGCGCGTGGTACACCTGGGCAGCCACGGCCACGAGCCGGTCGAACCCGGCGGATTCCTCCAACGCCCGAGGCTCGATCATCTCGTTCTTCGCGCCGGAGATGATCGACTGAACGGCGCGCGGCGAGAAGGTCTTGGCGTCGAGGTTCCGTTCCTTCATCAGCCGCCTGATGAGGCTCACCCGGTCGTCTTCGTCGTAGATGGTGAAGTTGCGGCTGAAACCCAACAAGTGGGCTTCGCGCCGGAGCAGGCGCGCCGACAGCGCATGGAAAGTCCCGATCCACAATCCGGCCGGGTCCCGCCCCAGCAGGCGGCCGACCCGCCGCTTCATCTCCTGGGCGGCCTTGTTGGTGAACGTGACCGCGAAGATCCGCGTGGGGGTCACGCCGTGAGCCGCGATCAGGTGGGCGATTCGTGCGGTGAGGACCCGGGTCTTGCCCGAGCCCGCGCCGGCCACCACCAGCAACGGCCCGTCGACGTGCTCCACCGCCTGACGCTGGACTGTATTGAGATTCTGGTTGAGGGACTCGATCACGTGCTCAGGAATCCGCCAGCGGGAGTTTGATCAGGAAGCAGGCGCCGGCTTTGGTGGGCTCCAAGGTCAGGGACCCTCCGTGGGCGTCTTCGACCACCCGGCTCGCCAGGGCGAGTCCGATGCCCCACCCTCCCGTCTTGGTACTGATGCCCGGCTGGAAGATGTTGCGGTGCAGGTCCGCCGAGACGCCCGGCCCGGTATCGATGATGCGCAGCAAGCCCGCGCCGTCGGCCACGTCGACATCCAGCGTGATGTCGCCGCTTTTGCCCTGGAGGGCGTCGATCGCGTTCTTGACCAGCGACTCCAGCGCCCACTCGAGCAACACCGGATCCGCCACGACCATCGGGCCCGGACCGCGGGCCTTCACATGGATGGTAATGGGGTTGGCGTGCCGGGGTAGCCGCGGCCGGAAGTACCCCGCTACCCGTTCGGCCAGGGCCCCCAACCCGAGCGGCTCGCTCCGGCCGGGGTTGCCGATGCGCTCGAAGCGCTGCGCGACGCGCTCCAGTCGTTCCGCGTCTGCCGCGAGGTAGCCCGCCAGTCCTTCGGGAGCCGCGGGCCGGGAGCGGAGTTGCTCGATCCATCCCTGGAGGCTCATGAGCGGCGTGCCCATCTGGTGCGCGGCTTCACGCGCCATGGCCACCCACAAGCGATCGCGCTGCGAAGCCATCGCGTGCCGGTACGCGTAGACCCCGATCAGCACCATGCCCAGGATGGTGAGGCCTTGCAGGATGACCAGCGCCGTGAGTTGCTGTTTGGCCGGCACGGGCCCGTAGTGAACGGTCCCGCCGAGGCGATCGACGATCGGCGGGTTTTGGCGGTCAAGGGTCCGGACGTACTCCTTCACGCGCGGATCGTCGAGTGGCGCATCGAACGGGAGATTCTCGGCCGCGGTCACCTGGCCCATCCCATCCGTCACAACCAGTGGAATCCCAAGCTGCTTCACTTGGTCCAGCAGATCGAGTAGTGCCTCGAGCTCGGCGCCCTCGGCCTGGCTGTTCAGCCCGGCAAAGACACCCGAGTACAGGCGGCTGGTGTTCCGAGCCTCGGACTTGAAGTGGTTTGCGACGAGAAAGCCGGTCCCTGTGCTGAGGCCGGCCAGAACTGCCACCAGCAGCACCACGATGGCCGGCGCCCAACGGCGCAGGCGGCGGTCACGCACTCCGACTCAAGCGCTCCGTTCCGACATAGGGAACGAGTCCGGCCGGGATTTGGACGCTGCCGTCCGCAGCCTGGTTGTTTTCCAGCAGCGCGATGATGGTTCGGGGCAGCGCCACCCCCGATGCGTTGAGCGTATGCACGAATTCGGGCTTGGCCTTCGGTCGGGGACGGTAGCGAATGTTCGATCGCCGCGCCTGGAAGTCGGTGAACGTGCTCGAACTCGATACCTCGAGCCACGTGCCGACGCCGGCGGCCCACACTTCCAGATCGTACGTGCGGGCGCTGGCAAAGCCCGTATCCCCGGCGGCAAGTTCGACCACACGATACGGCAGGTTCAGCCGCTGCAGCACTGTTTCTGCGTGTTTCGTCAGGCGCTCATGCTCGGCCGCGGAATCCTCCGGCTTCGTAAAGCGAACCAACTCCACCTTGTCGAATTGATGGACGCGAATGAGCCCGCGGGTATCCTTGCCGTGGGCGCCGGCTTCGCGGCGGAAGCACGGCGTGTAGGCCGCATAGGCTAGCGGCAGGACGGCGGCATCGAGCAATTCACCGGCGTGGAGCCCCGTCACCGGCACTTCGGCTGTGGGAATCAAGTAGAGATCGTCGGCTTCACTGCGATAAATCTCGTCCACGAACTTCGGCAGCTGTCCTGTTCCGGTGATGGTCGCGTGGTTCACCACAAACGGAGGCGCCACCTCGCGGTAGCCGTGCTCCCGCGTATGGAGGTCCAACATGAAGTTGACCAGACCACGACTCAGCCGCGCCCCGGACCCGGTCAGGACGGGAAAGCCCGACCCCGCAATCTTGGCCCCGCGGGCCAGGTCCAACACCCCGAGCGACTCACCCAATTCCCAATGGGGCTTCGGGTCGAAGGCAAAGGTCGGCACTTCGCCCCAGGTGCGCACGATGCGGTTGGCACCGGCGTCGCCATTGGGAGTATCAGGATGCGGCAGATTCGGAATGGTGAGCAGATGCGATTCGAGTTCGGCACTGACCGACCGCACGTCTTCATCGAGCGCCTTGACCCGCTCGCCCGATTCGGAGAGCACGGCGAGCAGATCGTCCGCCGGCTCTCCCGCACGCTTCCGGCGGGCGACCTCGTCACCGGCCGCGTTCCGTTCCGCCTTGAGTCGCTCGACCGCCGTCAGGAGTTCTCGATGACGGCGGTCGAGCGCGAGCACCTGGTCGAGGACGGCCGGCAGCGTGGGGTCCCCTCGCCGAGCGAGACTCGCTCGCGTCTGCTCGGGGTCCTGCCGGAGCTGTTTGAGGTCGATCACGTATCAGGAATCGGGAAGCCCGGGCTCGAGTCCGCGGTACCCGCAATTGCGATTGGCCAATACTTCGAAGGTCAGCGTGCGCTGAGCCGGATCGATGGAGAGAATCCGGAGCTTGGCATACAACGGAACGCCCAGACTGCAGGCGATTCGGGATCGGGCCACCCATGTCTGCCCGGGGCTGACCACCAAGGTGTCGGACGTCCGGTAGCCGTTCAGCTGCGCGATGGTCAAGGAGTCGAAATCGGCGGACGGCTCCAGCATCCCGGGCTCGAGGCTCAGGTTCTGTGCCAGGCCGAGGGCAGCCGGTGGAAGGAGCCAGGCCACGTCACCCGGGGCCAGATTGAACGCAAAATCGAAGTCGGGCCGCTGGTCGATCCGGACCGCACGGGCGTCGATGATCGAATAGCCGCTGGGCGTGGAGACCGGGGTCCCCTCGTACGCGAAGAGAGAGATGGTATCGACCACATTGGGGACGGTGGCGTCCAGCAACGCATTGGGGTCGTCGCATGCGCCGAGCGCTCCGCCGGCCAACACGACCAGAGCCAAGGCACGGAACAATTTGTTTGACATAAAATGGAAGACTAAGCCCCGTGCAAAAGTGGGTCAAGCTCCCGTCGTTTCTTGACTTCGGTGGCGCGATTCTCTTAGGTTGCGGCGACAGGCAATCACATCTCCCACACCGATTCACTCATGGCCCTGCTCCAGGACGTTGTGCACGCGGTGGCCCGCCGCCCGGGCGTCGAGGCCGTGGTTCTCGCGAGCCCGGACGGGCTCACGATCGAGCACGTCTCACCACCGGCGACGGACGCCGACGCCATCGCCGCGCTCACGGCCACGCTCGCCCAACAGGTCCGAGACCTGGGCCGGGCCGCCGGGCGTGGCCGATTCGCCACCGCCGTGCTCGAATTCAACGGCGGGATGGTGGTCCTCGCCGAATTGGGCGTGGAGGGCACTCTAGTCGTGCAAGTACGGGCCGGAACCGACATCGGGCAACTCCTGTTCGACCTCGACCGCCACCGGCCGGCAGTGGCGGAGTTGCTGTAACCCGGCCGCGCACCGACCCACCCTCCGTGCCTCCCCGCAAACCTCGTCGAACCGGTTACCGCCCTCTCGGGCCCATGGGCACCCGGTGAACTGGGCCATCCTCCTGGCCGGCGGCGCCGGCACGAGGTTCTGGCCTCTGAGCAGTCCCAGACAGCCCAAACAGCTTCTCCCGCTCACCGAGGATGGCCGCAGCACTGCCGAAGTCACAATCGAACATCTCGAAGGCCTGGTTCCGCGCGAGCGGATCCTGCTGGTGACCGGACCGGCGCTCGGGCCTGTCCTGGCCTCGAGTCTCCGACTCCCACCGGAAAACGTCCTTACGGAGCCCCGACCGGCCTCGACCGCGCCCGCCATTGTGTGGGCCACCCACGAGGCGCTCAGGCGGGATCCCGACGCTCGAATCCTGACGCTCCATGCCGACTGGGTGATCGGCGATCGCACCGCGTTTCACCAAACGGCATCGACCGCCCTCGAGACGGCACAGGCACACGATTGCCTCGTCACGGTGGGAATCGTGCCGAGCCGACCGGAGACGGGGTACGGGTACATCGTGCCGGGCCCGGCGCTCGACGGCCTTGCCCGGAAGGTGGCACGGTTCACCGAGAAGCCCGGTGCCGCCAAGGCCATGGACTTGATCGCTGGTGGTGCCTTGTGGAACAGCGGATTGTTCGCCTGGACCGCCGCTCGTTTGTTGGCCGAGATCACCCGGCATACTCCTGAGATTGCGCCCGCGCTACCGGCCCTCGAGGCCGGCGACATCGACGCGTTCTTCGGGCAGGTCACCGCCATCTCCATCGACGTGGGTCTCCTCGAGCGAAGCAATGCGGTCGCGGTCCTGCCGGGAGCGTTTGCCTGGGACGACGTCGGGAACTGGGATGCACTCCACCGCGTGCGCCAGCGCGACGCGAACGGCAACGTCCTAGTCGGCCGGGTGCACGCGACCGATACCCACGATTGCGTCGCGTGGTCTGAGACGACGCCCGTGGTGTTGAGCGGTGTCCGGGATCTGGTGGTGGTGGCGGCCAATGGCCGCATCCTGGTCATGCCGCGCGAAGATGCCCCGCAGGTGAAGGCGCTGCTCGACCTCCTGCCACCGGACGTGCGGGACCTGCCGTCGTGACCGACCTGGTCTTGCTCGAGCCCGATACCTCCGGCCTCGATTGGGCACCGTTCGCAGGCGTCCGTCCGGTCTGTGAGCTGCGCGCCGGCATTTGGCGAATCCGTGAACGATGGGAACAGGTCCTGGGAGCGCGCGCGAGCGCGATCGTGGGAGCGCACGTCGCCGGCTTCGTCGACGACGACGCGGTGCCTCCGGTGCAGCAGGCGGCTGCCATCCGCGGCCCGGCTATCGTTGCCAGATCAGACTTCGTTCCTTCGCTCGAGCCGGTCGAACTTTCAGGCGACACGCGGTGCCTCGCCTTTCACGGGAAGCCGGTGGCCTGGCTGCTCGCTTCCGATGAACCGCTCGACGCCGCACGGCTACCGCCGGCCAGACCGGCGCTCGACGTGAACGGCATGCTGCTGGGCGCCGGCGTGGCATTGCTCGATGCGTTGGATTCTCTGCTCGCCCTCGACTGCGCGGCGTGGGCCGCACGCGCCGGAGCCGCCACGGTTCCGGCCGGCAGTCTGGTCCTGGGCGACCCGTCCCTGATCGCCGCTGGGGCTGCCCAGGTCGAGCCCGGCGTCGTGTTCGACGTGCGGCATGGGGCGATCGTTCTGGACGCGGGTGCCGAAGTGCGGCACGGGGCCCGTCTCGAAGGGCCACTCTATGTTGGGCCGCACTCGATCGTGTGGGGCGGAGTCATCAAACACTCCGTCATCGGCCCGCACTGCCGCGTTCGTGGCGAGGTGACCCACTCGATCTTCCTCGGCTACGCCAACAAGGCCCACGACGGCTTCGTGGGCCACAGCGTGCTCGGTCATTGGGTGAATTTGGGTGCGCTCACCACCACCTCCAATCTCAAGAACACGTACGGCATGGTCGCACTCGAGGTAGCCGGCACCCGCATCGCGACCAACCGACAATTCGTCGGCACGCTGTTCGGCGATCATGTGAAGACAGCCATCGGCACCATGCTCGGCACCGGAACCGTGGTCGGCGCCGGTGCGAATCTGTTCGGCTCGGATGCCGTGCCCAAGTACGTTCCTCCATTTGCCTGGGGCAACGCGGCACGCGAACAAATGGACGAAGCTGCCTTCCTCAAGGTGGCCGGCCGCGCCATGCCCCGCCGGGGCGTCGAACTCACTGCGGAACGGCGAGCCTCACTCAGCGCGACGTACGCCCGAATCATCGGCCCATGACGACCCTGTTCGTCCTGGGTTCCGGATCGCGAGGGAATTGCGTCGCCATCTCGCACGACGGCGCGACCCTCCTGGTGGACGCCGGCTTCAGTGCCAGGGAAATCGAACGTCGCGCCGCCGCGGTTGGCCTCGGGCTCCAGTCCGTGGTCGGCATCGCGGTGACCCACGAACACAAGGACCACTCCGCCGGTGCTGCCCGTTTGGCGCGACGGCTTGGTGCACCCGTCGTGACGTCGCCGGGAACCTGGGACCGGCTTCGCCACCGGGCCGGCGGGGCCCAGCATCGCTTGGTGAGCCTAGGCGGCCAGGTCGAACTCGGCCCCTTCTCGATTGCGGCCTGCCCTACCTGGCATGACGCCTCCGAGCCGGTGGCGTTCGCCGTGCGCGCCACCGATGGCACCGGCATCGGAGTGGCGTACGACCTGGGCAAGGCCACGGCCGGCCTCAGGTATCTGCTGAAGGACATGAACGCCCTGGTGCTCGAGGCCAATCACGACGAGGTCCGTCTGCGGCTCGGTCCTTACCCGCCAAGCGTGCAGCACCGGATTGCGGGGTCGGGCGGCCACCTGTCCAACCGGGCCGCCGCTGAGTTGCTCGGACAGCTGTCGCACCCGGGTCTTCGCCTGGTGGTGCTGGCTCATCTGAGCGAGTCGTGCAACACGGCCGCCGATGCCCGAGCCACGGTCGAGCCCGCGCTCAGCCGGGCCGGGTTCGCCGGCACTCTCCACGTGGCGGAGCAGGCCGCCCCGTTGCCGCCGCTGCCCATCTGGGGCTGATCGTCATCCACCAAACGAAACGACCCCCCGAGGGCTCTCGCCTTCGGGGGGTCGTTCTTGGGTGGGTTCGGGCTTAGTACATCCCGCCCATGCCCGGAGGCGCGCCGCCCGCCGGCTTCTCGGTCTCGGGCTTCTCAGCCACCACGCACTCCGTGGTGATCATGAGGCCCGCGATGGAAGCGGCGTTCTGCAGCGCCGTGCGGGTAACCTTGGTCGGGTCGATGACACCCGCCTTGACCAGGTCCTCGAACTTGTCGGTGGCGGCGTTGTACCCAAAGGCCGGGTCGTTCGATTCCCGTACCTTGGCCACCACGATCGAGCCCTCGGCGCCCGCGTTCTCCGCGATCATCCGAATCGGCTCTTCTAACGCACGCCGAACGATTTCCACACCGACCCGCTCGTCCGGAGTGCCCTTGATCTTGTCGAGCACGTTCTGGGCGCGAATCAGGGCGACGCCACCACCAGGCACGATGCCCTCTTCGACCGCGGCACGCGTGGCATGCAGTGCATCCTCGACCCGAGCCTTCTTCTCCTTCATTTCAGTCTCGGTTGCGGCGCCGACATTGATGACGGCCACGCCGCCGGCGAGCTTGGCCAGCCGCTCCTGGAGCTTCTCGCTGTCGTAGTCGCTCGTGCTCTTGTCGATGGCGGCTTTGATCTCACCAATGCGGCCTTGGATGGCCTCGGCATTGCCATGACCATCGACCACCGTGGTGTTGTCCTTGTCCACGACGATGCGCTTGGCCCGGCCCAGCTCGTTCAGGGTCGCATTCTCGAGCTTGAAGCCAACTTCCTCCGACACGACCTGCCCGCCAGTGAGGACAGCGATGTCGCGCAGCATTTCCTTGCGCCGATCACCGAAACCGGGGGCCTTCACCGCGCAGACCTTGAGCGTGCCGCGGAGCTTGTTGACCACCAGCGTCGCTAGGGCCTCGCCCTCGACGTCCTCCGCGATGATGATGAGCGGCTTCCCGCTCTGCGCGACCTTCTCCAGGATCGGGAGGAGGTCCTTCATGGCCGAGATCTTCTTGTCGTGGATGAGGATATAGCCGTCCTCGAGCACCGCTTCCATCTTCTCGGGATCCGTGACGAAGTACGGCGACAGGTAGCCCCGGTCGAACTGCATGCCGTCGACGGTCTCGAGCATGGTCTCGAGGCCCTTGGCCTCTTCGACCGTGATGACGCCGTCCTTGCCCACTTTCTCCATGGCCTCGGCGATGAGCTTGCCGATCTCGGCGTCGTTGTTGGCCGAGATGGTCCCGACCTGGGCAATCTCCTTCTTGCCGGCCGACGCAACCGACGTCCGCGCCAGCTCAGCAACGACTGCCTCGACCGCGCGATCGATGCCGCGCTTCAACTCCATCGGGTTGGCGCCCGCCGTCACGTTCTTCAGCCCTTCTCGGTAGATGGCCTGCGCCAGCACGGTGGCGGTAGTGGTGCCGTCACCGGCAAGATCGGACGTCTTCGTGGCGACTTCCTTGAGCATCTGGGCGCCCATGTTCTCGATCGGGTCGCTGAGCTCGATTTCCTTTGCCACAGTGACACCGTCCTTGGTGACCGTGGGCGATCCGAATTTCTTGTCGATCACCACGTTGCGGCCCTTGGGGCCGAGGGTGACCTTGACCGCATTGGCCATGTGGTCGACACCCCGCTTCAGCCTCGCGCGGGCCTCAACATCGAAAATCAGTTCCTTTGCTGCCATTGTATCGTTCTCCTCTTAGGCCCGAGTTTACTCGACTTTCGCGAGAATGTCGGACGCCTTGATGATGATGACCTCATGGTCGCCCAGCTGGAACGGAGTCCCGCTGTACTTCCCGTAAAGCACCTTGTCGCCGACGGCGACCTCCATCTTGATCCGCTCGCCCTTCTCGATACGCCCCGGGCCGGCGGCGATGACCTCGCCCTGGGTCGGCTTTTCCTTGGCGGTGTCGGGAATGTACAGCCCGCCGCGCATGGACTCAGCCTCCTCGTCCGGCAGGATCACGACCCGATCCTCCAGGGGGTGAAGCTTGAGCTTGGGCTTCGCTTTGGTGGCACTCGGCATGTCGCCCTCCAACTCGTTGTCAGGTGTGGTATTGGCCAGTAAACCATTATTTGCCAATGAATTAGCACTCTACCTATGAGAGTGCCAGCTATTCGGTAGCGAAAGATATGCTGAGGGCTGGGCTTGTCAAGCGACGGGGATCAGAAATCGAATCGGATTTCGCCGCCCACGTAGCCGTTGTCGGATCGGAAGAACTGCCGCTGGGTGGTGGGACCGTCGTGAGCCACCAGGGAGAGGCCGAGCGCGTGGTTCCCCGTCGCATTCGGGAATTCGATCCCGAGCCGCGCCGAACTGCCGATCCGCCACTCGGTGGCCGCCACGCCCTCGAAGTGCACCGCCACGACCGGACGGGTCGGGGCGCCGAGAATCGAGAATTGCGACCCCACATAGTCCACCGCCAGCATGGCGCCCGGGCGGTCGAGCGCGAGCTCGTCGATCAAGACCCAGGTCCCGGCGCCAATGAAACTCCAAGGACCGACCGTATAGCGCACCCACGCCTCCAGCACCTCGCGGGTCCAGTCCAGTCGCGTCGCAGCGAAACGCTCGGCGTATTCGTCCCCGAGGTGGCTGCTCTCGTGATATACCCTGAGCGTAGTCCGCCACGGTCCGAAATCGCCGGTGAGGTCGATCCCTACCACCCAGTCGGTACTGATGAGGGACGACTTCGAGTCATCGAGACGGAATCGTCCGTACGCTTCCACGCCGAAGCCCAAGGTGATCGGCACCGGGCCCCGCCGGAGTGCTATGACCGGAAAACTCTCGCCGACGCCCGCTTCTCCCTCCTTGCCGGTGCCAAACGCGTTGTCCGCCTCCGTGACCGCCACGAACCGACCCACGAAGGCGGTGGCTCGGGGTGCCGCGGCCGGGTACTCGAAGCTCGGCACATCGGGAAAGAACCGGCTTCCCTGCCCCCAGAGCGCGGTGGGGAGGACCAGCATCCCAGCCAGGGCCAAACGAAGGCAACGGCCCACGACCTGGGACCGGTCCGAACGGGGGGATGTCGTCATGGAGGAGATCAATCCTGACAAGGGGGACCGGGGTTTATGGCCGGGAGCATGTGTGCTAGGTTAATCGCAGTCAATCTCTCGGATCAACCGTTTACCGGAGTGTGAGAATGTCCGCGGTGGGTTTGCTTTTCACAACGGCGCTCATGAGCGGGGTGCAAGCCCCGGCCCAGCAGGCGCCCGCGATGGCCATGGCGTCCGACACCGCTCGCATCGAGGTCGAGACGGATAACTCCCGCCGTGAGGTGTTGGTGACCCTTGGGCCGTTCACGCTCGAGGACATGTCCGGCATGGACCATCACGCCATGGCGATGATGGACGACGGCGCGGGCCACGATACCCCGGTCTACGATTTCACCTGGCCGGTCGACGGCTGGTTCCGTGGCTTCCGCATCGAGGTCGTGGACGAGGCCGGCAACCCCCTGCCCCGAGAGATCATGCACCACATGATCATGGTGAACTACGACCGGCGGCAGCTCCTGTATTCCGCGGCGGAACGCCTCATGGGTGCCGGGTCGGAGACGGGGGACGCCGTGCTCCCGAAGACCGTCGGCGTGCCGATGAGCGCGAACATGCGGCTCGGCGTGTATATCGCCTGGCACAACGCCACCGGGGCCCCGATCGAGAGCGCGTTTCTCAAGATCGCGCTCCTGTGGTCTCCGAAGAACCTGATGCCCCAGCCGGTGAGCAGCCTCCCGATCTACATGGACGTGAATCTGGAGGTCGGCGGGACCAACACCTTCGACATCCCGGCGGGCCGATCCGAGAAGAGCTACGAGTTCAGCGTTCCGGTCGGCGGACGCCTGCTCGGCATCAGCGGCCACCTGCACGATTACGGTGTCTTGGTCCGCCTGGAGGACGCCGAGACCGGCAAGGTCATCACCCAGGTCGAGGGCGACCGCGCCCCCGATGGGAGCATCGCCGGTGTCGAGCGGAAGCTGTTCGGCGTGCTCGGTCGCGGGTTGAAGCTGCACGCCGGCAAGCGCTACCGGGTGGTCGGGGTCTACGACAACCCGACCGGCGAGGCCATCCCGCTTGGCGCGATGGCGGAAATCGTGGGGCTCTACGTGCCGGACGATTTCGATCTTTGGCCCGAACTCGATCCGAACGATCCAACGCTACAGCGCGATCTGGCCTCACTCGCGGAGATGGGACGCCCGAAGGCTGAAATGGACCATATGGACCATGCCGCGCCCGGCGAACAAGCCAAGCCGGCCGCAGAAGAAGCCCACAAGGATCACGAAAAGAAGCCGGCCGCCGAGCACAAGCACTAAGGCCGGGCGGGCGATCCTGCCGCAGCGAATTGGCCTGGCGCCCTCTCGAAATCGAGAGGGCGCTTGGCTTTCCGGCTCTCGGTTACTCCACCACCCGCCGGGCGCCGATCCAGCGCTCCCACCACCAGCGCCCGTACGGATCGTCGCTGGCGAGCCGGCTCATTTGAACGCCGTTGCTTGCACTATGGATGAATTGCCCGCCGCCGACGTACAACCCGACGTGGGTCACAGGGCCTTCTCGGTCGCTGAAAGTCAGGATGTCGCCCGGGGACAGCGCCTCGACAGCCCGTGCCACCGGTTGGCCGACGCGGGCCTGATCGGCGCTCCGCCTTGGCAGGGAAATCCCGTGAGCGCCGTAGGCATACTGGATGAGACCCGAACAATCGAAGCCTCCCCTACCCGTGCCCCCCCACTTGTACGGCGTGCCCATCGCGTCGGTCGCCGTCTGCACCACCGCCTCCAGCATCCGGGCCGCCTCCTCCGGAGGGGCAAAGGCCCCCGGCTCGGCACCAGGCGCCGAAGGGGCAGATGCACCACCGGCTGCAACAGGGGAGACCGCGCGGGCGGACGTCCGAGGTTCCGTCGGACCGCGACTGCTGCCGCCGCCCCACCGCACCCCGAGCCGGAGACCCAGTTCGACCCCGGAACGCGAGCCCGGCGTGAGGCCCCGCCAGCGACCCTCCAGTCCCGCGGTGAGAAACGGAAGCGGGAAGACCTCGTAGCCCAGCCCGGCTGACCAACTGGCCCAGAGATCGTCTGCCTCACCTGTCCCAACGCCACCGATAAGTCCAGCTACGGCATAGGGTCCGGCCACGCCACCTCGAAACAACGTGAGGTCTGTTCCCAGGCCCCACAGGCGCTGGTCCAACTGCCCTCGGTCGCGGAACAAGGCCCCGAGTAGCCCGTATCCTAGGGGTCCCGTAAAGGTGCCGGAGAGGACCAGGCGATAGCTCGACCAGTCGGGATCTTCGAGCAGCCGGGCGGCCTCGAACGCAATGCCCTGTGCTCGCGCCACTCCGGGCCACATGACGAGAGCGGCGGCCAGGGCGAGGAGTCGAAGGCGGTACATGGCCGTTACTCGACTCGCCGTGGCTCACCAGTCCGGAGGTTTACGTCGTAGGTGTTCCCGGGTCGGCAGTTGAGCCAGATATGGGCGCGCACGGTCGAGTCATTCAGCAGGACGGGAGTCTCCCCGGTGTAGAGGAGCGGGACGGGAGTGCGCTGCCCGTCCCGTCGGATTTCCATCACCCGCTCGATGCACGGGGCGCCGTCCGCGCCCGTTCCCACCCGCGAATCGGTGAACCACACCTCGATCCCCTGCGAAGTGCGAACGGCAAGGCTGTCAGCCAGCTCATTCGGTTGGTCCTGGGATTCTGCGGACTCGATACCTGGGCGCCCCCGCGGCGGGCCGCAGGACAATCCCAGAGCCATCGCGCTGCATAATGTGAACCGCACCAGCGTGCTGGAAGACCGCAATTCACTCCTCCCCGATCAGGTCCGACGTGTCAGGTGTCGCATCTTCGGCGACGTGAAGCACGCGCTGGAGTTCCGGCGATCGCCTGAGCAGGCGGAGCCACAAGATGAGTCCGCCGAAGCCAACAGCCGCCGCCGTGAGCACGGTCAGGACGATCCCGATTCTCGGATTGTGGATGGGGGAGGTCAGGAAGGCGCCAAGTATTCCCCCAACGTGGGCGCCCGCCCACGCCACAAATGGGGTCAGCAACCAGCCGAGGATCCGAGCAGCAAGGCGCAGCAGGCGCATGGCCTACGCGCGGCGCCGCCCGATCGCTGAAACGAGCGCGGCCAGCGCGAGTCCGGGAAGGAACGCGATGGCAAAGGTCGGGAGCGACCACTGGGCACCGGGAAAGCCGACCAACACCGCCACGACACCCACGATCATGGTCAGCCCCAGGGCGGAGATCATCAGGCCGACGACCGACGGTTGCCGGCCTTTGACACTTTGATTGGCCAGCACCGTCGCCCCCATCCAGGACAAGAAGGTGCCCGCCATCCACCACACCGGATGGTACCACCAATTGCTGCCGCCGCCGATCTCGAGCCAACGATTGGAATACGTGCCGATCCACTGCAGCACGGCAACGTCCGCGATCATGAAGACGACGGTGGCCCCGAGGCCGATGCCGGCGGCGCCGGCGATGCCTTCGGTGTGTCGGGCCTTGGTCCAGATCCCGGGCAAGGCACAGGTCGCAGTGAGGCCCACGAGGACAATGAGAGCCTGGAGCACGATTTCGGCCGAGCCATCGAGAAAGCGCGACACCAGCGAGAACGCGAGCACCAGGATCGCCTGGATAACGCCCAGTTTGATGGACCCGCGGAGGATCAAGGGAACGTCGGTCTGGTCGAAGTTCCGTTCGTATTCCACCGCTCCACTCATGCCGGCTCCTGGAGAGAAGTGCCGAAGTATAGTGCCCACGCCGACGGCGGGCCAAGCTGCCTCAGCGTGGCGTGCGGCGCCGACATCGGCCTTACCACACCAGCCCGAGAAACGATGCCGCGATACGGAGCCCGATCAGGGTGAGGGCCGGCTCCACCGACTCGATGTTCTTGGTCAGCGGCGCCACGGTACGTGCGATGCCCCCCGTGGCCACGATCTTCGGGCTACTCGAGCCGGGCCACTCGGCGCGAATGCGTACGATCATGCCGTCGACTGCGTCGGCCGCCCCGAACAACACACCCGCCTGAATGCAGTCTTCCGTCCGCCGCCCGATGACCATCGTGGGCGGCTCGAGCTCGGTGGCCGGCAGCTTCGCGGCCTGGCGCGTCAGCTGATCGGCCGATGTCCGGAGGCCCGGCATGATGGCGCCGCCGATGAAACGGCCGTCGCACACACAATCGAACGTGGTCGCCGTCCCGAAATCAACGACGACGGCATCGCGCCCGAGGCGCTCGATGGCCGCAAGGGCATTGACGATTCGGTCCGCCCCCACACTGAGGGGCTCATCGACGTCGAGCTCGAGCGGGAGCTTCGACCGCGGCGTCACCGAGACCACTTGGGCGCCCGTGGTCAGCTCGAGTCCTTCCACCACACTTCGGGTAACCCCCGGCGCCACCGAGGCCAGGCACACGGCCTTGACCTCGTTGGGCGAATGACCGGAGTGAATCAGAAACCCACCGAAGGCGGCTCCCCACTCGTCCGGCGTGCGATCGGGCCCCGTGGTCATGCGCCATTGGCGCAGCAACCGGGTCCCGGAAAAGAGACCGGCCGTGATTTCCGTGTTGCCGATATCGACGGTGAGCAGCATAGCGAGAATTCTAGGAGGTCCCCGGCCTCGGCGTAAGCCGCGCCGCTCGAGGGACCGGTCGAGCGCCCGATGGTTCGACCGCCACCGAACCGCTCGAGACCGACACGATCGCGCCCGAAGGATCGGTCACCAGAAGGGCGCCGGACGGATCGATGCCCGCACCGACACCACCGGACACGGGGTCGTGAATCCGCCTGCCACGAAGCCAGTCGCGCCGCTCGAGCCGCGCCAAGTCGGCTGGTGACAGCTCACGGTCGAGCGAGAGGCGGCAGAGCGCCGTCACGACGGGCAGAGCCAGATCGTCGGGCCCCAGGTTTCGCGGGCCCGGATAGTTCTTCACCGCACCGGCATCGGGAACCGATACCGGCGGGTCGTTCGCGACATTGATCCCGACGCCGATCGCAGCCCACTCCGCCCGCTCGCCATGCCACCGGACCTCGCACAGGATCCCACCGATCTTGGCGGTGCCGATCATGAGGTCGTTGGGCCACTTGAGCATGACCTTCGGCACTCCGGCCGATTCGAGTGCCTCGGCCACGGCTAGGCCGGCGCTCAGACTCAGCACCAGCGGAAGCGCTGACTCCGCCGTGGGGCGCCTGAGGACGCTGAGCCAGAGCCCGCCCACGGGTGATTGCCATTGCCGCCCCCGGCTACCGCGCCCGGCCGTCTGTTCGCCTGCCACGACCGCGGTCCCATCCGGCGCTCCCTCTTCCGCCAACCGGTGGATTTCGTCCTGCGTGGAGGCCACGCGCTCGAGGTTGATCAGTCGAGGCATCAGTGACCCAGCACGACGAACCAGATCAGTGTGAATGCGCCCGCGGCCACACAGTACGGGGCGAAGCGATGGAACACGCCGCGCCGAAGGAGCGCGACCAGGAACCGGATCGCGAGGATGCCGGACACGAGCGCGCCCAGGAACGCCCACACATGACCGGGTCCGATCGTGCCGAGATCCGCCCCGGCCCCGGCCAGCTCCAGGACCCCACTCCCCGCGATCGCGATGACCGAGAGCAGGAACGAGAACTCGGCGGCCTGGTACGGACCGACCCGGCCCCAGAGTGCCGCACTGATGGTGCTGCCCGACCGCGAGATTCCCGGCAGAATTGCGACGGCCTGGGCAAGCCCGATCACCAGCGCATCGAGCGGGCGCACCGACCCACGGGTCGCGCGGGCCCGCACCCACCGCGTGCTCCACAACACCAGTGCCGTGATGAGGAAACTCACGCCTACCAGGCGATACGAGTGGAAATACCGCTCGAAGAAATCGTGGAACACAAACCCGACGATTGCGGCCGGGACCGACCCCAGCGCCAACAACCCGGCAAAACTCCAACTCGACCGGTCGCCCCGCGCCATTCCGCTGAGCACATTCACGATCCTGCCCCGGTACACGATCACGACCGACGCCAGCGTCGCCACATGCAACAACACCTCGAACGCGACCCCGGGTGAGCGATAGCCGAGCAGTCCTTCGGCGACCACCAGGTGACCGGAGCTGGAAATCGGCAGGAACTCCGACAGGCCCTGGACCAGTCCGAGCAGGAGGCCTTCCCACCAGGACAGGGTCATCCGAGCGCGTCGTGATACAGGGCCTCGTACATCGGCACGATTGTCTCGGCGGAATAGCGTGCGGCTTTGGCGATCGCGGCGTCGCGCATGGCCTGATAGCGGGCCGGATCTCGCAGCAGTTCAACGGCCCGGCGTCCCATTGCCTCCACCGATCCGACCGGCTCGAGGATCCCATTCTCCGCGTCATCGATGAGCTCGGGTACTCCGCCCGCCCGGGTGCTCACCACCGGCGCGCCGCACGCCATCGCTTCGAGTGCCGCGAGCCCGAACGATTCCGATTGGGACGGGAGCAGGAAGAGGTCGCTCGCCTGAAGCAGACTGATGACCGACTCGAGCCGCCCGAGGAATCGCACGTCCTGCTCAACACCGAGCGCCCGGGCTTCACCTTCGGCCAGTTCCCGGTCCGGCCCATCCCCGATCATGATCATGGTGGCCTTCATGTAGCGGTGGATGCGCGCGAAGACCCGGATGACGTCCTTGACCCGTTTGACCTCGCGGAAATTCGAGGCATGGCAGATGATCTTGTGGTCCGGCGGAGCCAGTCCCTCCCGGGCCGATGATTCGTCGGGGCGATACTCGGTGAGGTTGACGAAGTTGGGAATCACGCGGAGGTCGCACTGGACACAGCCGAACGCGCGATTGGTTTCATCCTTGAGGTACTCGGACACCGCGCTGACGCGATCCGATTGCTCGATCGAAAACTTGGTGATGGCGTAGAAGCTCGACTCCTGACCCACCAGGGTGATGTCGGTCCCGTGCAGTGTCGTGATGACTTTGACGGGCACCTGGTCGGCCAACATCTCCCGAGCCAAATACGCCGTGGTGGCGTGGGGAATGGCGTAGTGTACGTGGAGCACATCGAGTTTTTCCCGCAGGACCACCTCGTGCTGCTTCGACGCGAGCGCCAAGGTGTAGGGGAAGTATTCGAACAGTGGATAGCGATTGATGCGCGTCTCGACCTCGTGCAGGTAGACCCGCTCGACATAGCCGCGGAGCCTGAAGGGCGAGGCGTAGGTAATGAAATGGACCTCATGGCCCCGCTGCGCCAGCTCGAGACCGAGCTCGGTGGCAACGGCGCCGGAGCCGCCGTAGGTCGGATAGCAGGTTATCCCAATGCGCATGGTCGTCGTCGTGTTTGGGTGACCGGCGGCGCGTCGATCAGCGCTGCTCGGCGCGGGTCCACGCGTGGATGATCTGGTCGGCCACCGCCGGCGGCGAGGGAGTCGCGTCCAGCACGAGCACTTCTCCCGCCAGCTGGTGCCTGAACCAGGTCTCCTGGCGCTTGGCATATTGCCGGGTGCTGGTAGCCACCGCCTCGGCAACGCTCTCACGGCTGCGGTGCCCGTGAAGATACTCAACCGCTTCCCGGATCCCGATGGCGTCGAGCCCGGGCGCCTTGGGCGAGAGTCCCTCGGCCAGCACCGCCGCCACTTCTTGAATCAGACCGCGCTCGACCATCTCCTGGGCCCGCCGCTCGATCCGCTGATGAAGCACCTGTCGCGGCACCGTGAGCACCACATACCAGGGATCGATCGCACCCCGGGTCTTGGCCGCGCGCTGCCAGAAGCTGAGCGGCCGTCCGGTCAGGAGCGCGATCTCGACCCCACGGCTCGCGCGCTGACGTCCACCACCCGAAAAGGTCGGGTCGAACCGGCTCGCGAATCGCACCAGCTCGCGGCTGTCGAGCGTCGCGGCCCAGGTGGCAACGGCTCGGCGGCGCGCGGCATCGAGCGGCGGCTCGAGGAACAGACCGTCCGCAAGAGCGCGAATGTACAGTCCGGTTCCGCCGACCACCACCGGCATCCGGCCCCGAGCCCTGATCTCCTTGATCCACCGTGCCGCATCCGCGGCAAACCGGCCCGCGCTGTAGCGCTGGCCCGGGTCGACTTGATTCAAACCATGGTGGACCACGGCGGCGCACTGTTTGGGCGTGGGCTTCGCGGTCCCGATATCGAGCCGACGGTAGATCTGCCGCGAGTCGGCCGAGATGATCTCGAGCGGCCATGATGCCGCGAGCGCCAACGCCACCGCCGTCTTCCCCACTGCCGTGGGGCCAACGATCACGGGGACCCTAGCGCCGGCCAAACCGACGCTCCAACTCCTCTTTGGGTAGTTGCACGATGGTCGCGCGGCCGTGCACGTCGTGCGGCGGGAGCTCGGTCTCGAACAGCCTGAGGAGCAGCTGGCGCATTTCCGCCTCGCCCAAGGACTGCCCCGCTTTGACCGCGGCCCGGCACGCGTAGGTGGCGGCGAATCGCTCCAGCTGGTTGGCCCACCCGCCGAATCGGCCGCGGGCAAGGTCTGCGACCACCTCCCGGAAACACGCGAGCGCGTCGAATCTGGGATGAGGCGCGGGCGTGGCTGTGATGATCACGCTCCGCCCACCAAACGCCTCGACCTCGAACCCGATCCGGGCCAAATGGTCGCGATGTAGTTCCACGACCTCGAGTTCTTCGTCGGTCAGCTCCACCGTGATAGGAAGCAGAAGCCGCTGGGAGCTGGGATCGCTCCCGCTGAGGTGAGCCATGACGCTTTCGTAGAGCACCCGTTCGTGGGCGGAGTGTTGATCGACGATCACCATCCCATCGGGCGCTTCGTAGCAGATGTAGGTATCGAACAGCTGAAGGAGCGGGACCCCGAATCCGCCCTGCCCCGTCTGATCACCGGCAGGCCCAGGCTCGCTCGACGAAGCGCCATCGCCTGCCGTTCCGGGCGCCGGCGCAAAGAGGCTCGCAGTATCCCGACCTCCCGCGCTCGCCATGCCCGGCATGGGCCGCCAGCTCCCGACCCGCGCCGCAGCAGCCGGCTCGCCGAGCGCCAGGTGAACGGCCTCTTCGACGGCACGCTCTGCCCCGTAACGATCGCGGAAGCGGACCTCGCGCTTGGCGGGGTGCACGTTGACATCGACTTCCTGGGAATCGGTGACGATCGACAAGCAAAGCGACGGCCGGTCCCCGGGATGGATGGCCGCGCGATATCCAGCCTCCGCCGCCCGGATGAGGAACGCATCCTTGAATGGCCGGCCATTGATGAGCAGGAGCGTTCGTCTGCCGCTCGGGCTCGCATCGGCCGGCCGCTGCGCGAAACCCTCAACTTTGAACCGTCCAACGGCGTGCGCCAATGGAATGAGCGTGCCGGCCAGGTCCTGCCCCCATACCCCAATGAGTCGTTCGTCGAGCGTTTGGTCGGCCGGCACCTGGAGTCGGAGCCGTTCGTCGATGGTAAGTTCGAAGCCGATGGCCGGGTGGGCCAGTGCCAGTGTGGCAACAACATCGTGCGAGGCGCGCGTTTCACTCGACACCGAACGCAGAAACTTTCGGCGGGCGGGCGTGTTGTAAAACAGGCTCTGGACGGACACGGTGGTGCCGCGCTGGCGGGCGATCGGCTTCACCTGTTCGATCCGCCCGCCGGCCACGGTGATCTCGGTGCCCTCCGTATCGCCGTCGGACGTGGACAGCGAAAAGCGGGACACCGACGCGATCGAGGGAAGCGCCTCGCCGCGGAAACCGAGCGTGGGAACGCCGACCAGATCGGCCGCCGTGGTAATCTTGCTCGTGGCGTGGCGCTCGAGCGCGAGAATTGCATCCTCCCGATGCATTCCCGAGCCGTCGTCGCGCACGGTGATCCGCTTCTTACCACCCTGCTCCAACTCGACCGCAATGTGGCTCGCGCCGGCATCGATTGCATTCTCGACCAATTCCTTCACGACTGACGCCGGGCGTTCGACGACCTCGCCCGCCGCAATTTGATCGGCGACCGCGTCCGGCAGGATCGCGATGGTACGGGGCATCAGCGCGGGCCCTCCTGGCCGAGCCCGACGATCTCCGCGTCCATGAGCCAGCCACGCCGATCGGACGGCGAGCGCACCAGCCACCATCCGCGGGCTCGGTTGGTCACCCGGACAACCGCCCCCGCGCTGACGTCGGTCAATTCGGGTGCTCGCTCGTGCGGTGCAACCCGGAGATGGGTATCGAGCACGACGATGGCAATTGGCGCCGCTTCGCGATGGGTGATCCATGCGGCAGCCGCGCCCAGCACCACCGCCGCTCCGAGTGCCACGGCCCAGCGTCTTGCCCACTCGGGTTTCAGCATCAGACCGAGCCACCCGGCCAACCAGACCAGGGTGGCCAACAGCACCAGCTCCTGGGGGGTGACCGGTGGCACGCTGAGGAGGCTGGCCGAATCCCGGTCGGGCGGTGGCACCAACTCGAGGGCTCTGCGAATAGCGCCGTTCCTGGGGGCGAGCCGGAGTGCCGTGTTCCAGGCCCACGCGGCGCGCGCCTCCTGGCCCAGCCGGTAGTGCGCGGCGCCGAGGTTGTACCAGTTGGCTGGGCTCTCGGGGTCTCGCGCGACGCGCGCCTGAAAACCGTCGGCCGCGGCCTGGAGCGCGCCGGTCTGGTACAGCGTTTCGGGTGAGGGCCCCTGGCCGTTCAATGGAGCATTCCCCAGCACGAGCAGCATGAATGCGGCCGTCGCGCCTCGGTGCCAGCCGCGACGCGGCCCGCGGCCGCGTACCTCGCGCACGAGTTCCTGCACTTCTGTAACCAGTGCCCGTGTCGCGGGACCCGTTGGGGCCGGTCCGTACCGCTCCTCCCGGAACCGGTGGCGGAGCGCCACCAGGCGTTCCGCGATGTCAGTCGGTTCACCGCTCATGCGGAGGGCTTCGACCAGGGCATGATCCTCACGGTCGTCCACATCGGGAACCAGCTGCCGCAGCAGGCTGTGGAGCTCGGCTTCCATCACTTGCCCGCTCGAAGGAGCCGCCGCGGGCGCCGATCGCCGGAGGCGATGCCACGGTATCCGCCGCGACACGAAGACCGCGACCGGTAACAGCCAGATGACCACCACAAACGGCAGCGGGACGGCATTGCCGATCCGGGTGAGGAGTGGTGTCCCGCTCCGCCGCAAGAGCGGCGGTGGCAGCGCGCGGGTCGATACCCGGGTCGACGGCGGCGCCACCGCAATGCGCGCGGCAGGTACCGTGGCCTCGCGGTAGGATCGACTGCGCGTGTCGTAGTAGGAATAGGTCACCGCAGGCAGCACCATCGTCCCGGCCGAATCGGGAATCACCACGTAGCGGAACCGTTTCGATCCGGCGATGCGCCCGTCGATCGACTGCACTCGTTCCTCGTTCTGATCCGGATACGACCGCACACCCGGAGGCCAGCGCACGGCCGGCTCGGACCAAAGCGACAGATTGCCCTCCCCTTCGAGCGTCATGTCGACGGTCAGCGGCTCCCCGGCCCTACCGACCGACGGCGTCACCGTGCGGCCCAGCTCGAGCCCGCGCGCAACAGAGCCGGAGAAGTCGGCTGGTTGGCCGCGCTCGGGCAAGGGCAGCGCCGTGATGTTCGCCGGGTCGCTCGCGAGCGAGAGGCGCTCTTCCTGGCTGAAGAACTGGAGGGCCAGCGGCACGCTGTACCGCAGCATGGCCGGCTCGATCTCGTGGTCGCCGGGGGCCAGTGGAAAGACCACCTCGTGGGTGATGAAGAGATCGTACCACACCCCACCGACCATCCGGCTCGCGGCAATCCCGACCGGGGTGGGTTGCGGATAGGTCCACATTCCCTCGACCGTCGGCGGCTCGAGCGTCGGGGGCCGCCGGAGGCGGAGCCTCAGGTCGCGGGGAATCCAGGCGACGGTGACCATGTCCACCTGCTCGCCCACCAACACCGTGTCCGATGACAGCAGCACCTGGAGCGCGACCTTGCCACCCAGACCGCGGGGCGGACCACGGTTCAGCACCCGCGCCACCCGCGGATTCAACGTCGCGGCGACGGCGCCTTTGGCGTCGATCACCTCCACCTCGATCTCGCCCGTTTCCACGCGATGCGGGCCCTGGAGCGCAAACGCGGAGCCGATGGTCAGGAGACCGACTCGGGTGGCGCGAAGACGGATCTGGATCACGGTCGAGCGCAGTGGCGTCGGGTCGAATGCCACCTCCGTGCGTTCCGATCGGGAGATCAGCTCGAACCCGTCCAGCATCGGCACCTGCACGTAGAGCGGCGGAATATCCGACCGGGTCGATGTCCTGATGGTGAGGATGAGTTCCTCCCCGACCGCGAGCGTCGCGCGATCTACCGACGCGGAAATCCGCGGCGGCTCGGCCTGCATGCCCACCGCTAACAGCAGCGCGCCTACCAATCTTTCCTCCCGGGGATGCCGCCGCCACGCAGGCGCCGGAGCTGTTGCGCGCGGGTCTCCCGCTCCTCCCGTTCCACCGAGTTCAGGATCTGTTCCGCTTGCGCCTCTGTGAGCGAGCCGCTCTCGGGCGGTGGGGTATTCGGCTCCTGCTCCGACTGCCCGCCACCTTGTGGTGGTGGCGTGCCTCCACCGCCTCCCCCGCCGCTTGGGGGCGGGTTTCGATCGCGGATGGTGAGTTCGAGGTTCCACTTGGCCCGCTGGGAAGCCGGCTGCAGCAACAGAGCCTGCTTCAAGCTCGCGGCCGCGATGTCCAACAGGCTGTCGCGACCCGCGGAGTCCTGCTGTGCTTGCTGTATCGCGGCGACACCGGCGTTGTACAGCGCCCGATAGCGCAGCGCGGGATCCACCGAGTTCCCGGCCTGGGTCAGGGCGGCTCGGGCGGGTTCGAGCCGCCCTGCGACGAGTGCCGCGGTGCCGGCGTTGTAGAACGCCGTATCCGCGGCGGACCCCTCCTTCGCCTCCTCCAGGAATGCCGTCGCTGCGCGCTCGGGCCGGCCGTCAGACATCGCGCGGACCCCTGGAGACGGCCGCTGCGCGGTGCTCACTCCGGGCGCGAGCAGAAGACCGGCGAGCGCGATCAGCGAGGCACTCCGGCGGGCCGCCGTCTGCGCCAGCAAGAGCAGCATCGCGGCCAAGAGCGGGATCCAGGCCAGGGGTCGGAGATCGGCGGTTCGCGTTTCGGAAGTGGGCATGCGCTTGAAGGCGCCAACCAGGTCGCGGATGGCACCGGCTTGATCGGGCACGTCGGCCGGCACCATGGTACCGCCGGCCGCCTCAGCCAGAGCCTGCAACACGTCGTCGCGGCGCGCGGTCTCCACCAGGTTCCCCTCAGCGTCCCGCTTGTACTCGAGCAAGGTTCCTCGACTGTCGCGGATGGGAATGCGGGACGGTGCGGCTTCTCCTTCACCCACCAGAATGAGGCGGACACCCAGGTCGCGAATCTCACGCGCCGCGGCCAGCGCCTCACTCAACGAGTCGTGGGTTTCTCCATCGGTGAACACCACCAGCACGCGATCCGACACGCTGGGCGCGGCGCCGAGAAGTTGGGCACCCTGGCGGAGCGCCGATGGGAGGCTCGTCCCGCCCTGGCTCGCGATGTCCGGGTCGAGTGCGTCGAGGTGCAGCACGATGGCGCTCCCGTCCACGGTGAGCGGAGCGAGGATATAGCTCCGGCCCGCGAACACGGTGAGGCCCAGGCGGTCTCCCTCCAGATCGTGAATCAACCGCCGTGCTTCCTTGACCGCACGGCCCAACCGGCTCGGCACCATGTCTTCGGCCAGCATCGACCGACTGATGTCGATGGACATGATCAGGCTGAGCGCCCGGGTCTCCGATGCGATCTCGATCCGGCCGCCCCGCGGCCCCGCGATCGCAATCGCGGCCAGGGCGCCGACCAGGGCCAGTGCGGCCGGCGACCAGCGGCCGTTATCGCGGGCAAGCTTGGCCAGCTTCACCGACCAGTGCCGCGCCAAGCGCACCCGCCGCCGCCGAGCCAGCATAGCCAAGCCGCCACCCAATCCGGCCAGGATCGGGACCAGCACCAGGAGTGCCGGGAACTCGAACATCATGGGACGCGGACCATCCGGGTGGCTCCGAGCAGCAGTTCGAGCACCAGTGCCGCCAGCCCGAACAGGGCGAATGGCATCGTCGCCTCGTCGTAGCGGGTGTACCGGGTCACTTCGATCGGAGACTTCTCGAGCCCGTCGATCTGGCGAAAGATTCGACTCAAGGCCTCGCTGTCCTTAGCGCGGAAGTAGCGCCCGCCCGTCGACTCCGCGATCTCCTGCAGCAGCGCCTCGTCGATCCGGACCGGAAGGATTTCGTAGCGGAAGCCGGTCAGACCCCGACCGGTCGGAATCGGCGCCTCACCCTCGGTGCCGACGCCGATGGTGTACACCTTGACCCCGTACGTCTTGGCCGTGGCGGCGGCGGTGCGCGGATCGATCAAGCCGCGGTTGTTCTCCCCGTCGGTGAGCAGCAAGGCGACCTTGGATTTGCCAGGCGACAGACGGAGCCGGTTGACCGCGGTCGCCAGGCCGCTACCGATGGCCGTGCCGTCCTCGAGGCTTCCGATCTTGAGGTCCATGATGGCGCGCTCGAGCACCGGATAGTCCAGTGTCACGGGCACCTGGGTCAGCGCCTCCCCCGCGAAGGCCACCAGACCGATCCGATCGGCCTGACGGCCGCGGATGAATGCGATGGCTTGCTGTTTGGCGACCTCCAGCCGATTCGACGGCGCGAAGTCTTCGGCCAGCATGCTGCTCGAGATATCGATCGCGATCGCGATCGCGATCCCTTCCTGCTTGATCTCGATGGTATCGCCGCCGATCCTCGGCCCGGCCGCACCGACGATCCACGCGGCCAGCGCCAGCAACCGAAGCCCGGGCGGGAGGTGAACCCACCACGCCGGTCGCGCGGTGCGCTCGAACAGACTGACACTGCTGTAGGGAACGCCGCTCGCCCTACGCCGGCGGTGCCACCACCACCACGGGAGCGCCAGGAGCAGGAGCAGGAGCCACGGACGGGCAAAGTTGATCATGCCGCCTCGACCCGTGAACACAGCGCCATGGTCCGCTGGTACAACTCGAGTGCATCTCCTTCGGTAAGCGGCGCAAAGCGCGACCCGTCCATCTCGCGTACCACCTGTCCCAGCTCATCCAGAGGCCACCCGGGTTTCCGGGCATGCAAGACGGCCAGCCACGCGTCGGTGTCGAGCGTCGGGCCTGCATCGGGCACCCGGGCGGCCACGGTTTGTTTGAGGGCCAGGATCCCTGCGGCGGCGACGGCACGGGATTCTCCAGCCGCGGCCCATCGCGCAACCGGCGGGCTGGATACGGCTGGTTCAGGTGCGGCGGCAGACGGAGCTGGCTTCCCTCGTCTCCGCCACCACCAGTGGAGCGGAAGCACCAAGAGGGCCGCCACCCCCCAGAGCACCAAGAGCGGTACCAGGCTGGTGACCGGCCGCGGAATAATGCCGGTGGGCGGTTGGGGCTGGAGGGTCGAGTCGGGTGGCACGTTGGGAAGGACGCTCGCAATCGTGATGGTCACGCGGCTCAGTCGCACGGAGTCCACATCGCCCCGCGGCGACAGCAGCACCGGGCCCGGTACTTCCACCACGTGGGAGCCCGGTTGCCACACCACGAGCGGATACCGGACCCGAACCGAGTCCCCCAGCACGTCCACCACGGCACGGCCGAGCAGCTCCACTGCCCCGCCCGGGTCCCAGGCGGGCGCTCGTGCAGACCACCCGGCAGGAAGCGGGATGGTACGGCTGACCCACACCGTGTCGCCGACGGTGGGCGTACCCTGGAGTGCCAAGAGCATCAGAATCATCATGCGCGGTGCAGCCTGCGGGCCCGTCGCGCGAATGCGCGGCGGAGCGGGATCCAGTAGTCGGTATTGGTGGTGAGGGCCACCAGATCGACCCCCGCGGTTGAGAGGGCCCGATCGCGCGCACGGCGGCGGTGGTCAACGGCGGCCCCCATCCGTCGGCGTGTGGTTGCGCTTCGAGCATCCACCAGCCGCCGGTCGCCCGACTCGGCGTCACGAAGCTCGATGATTCCGGTCCGGGGCAGCTTGCGCTCGCGCGGATCCTCCACCGATATCGCGACCACCTCGTGCCGCGCGGCGAGTGTCCTGAGCGGGCGCTCCCATCCCGTGGCGAAGAAATCGGACAGCACCACCACGATGCTCCGGTGATACAGCAGCTTCTGGGCGTAGACCAATGCCGCGGCCAGGTCGGTCTCCTTCCCTCGAGGTTCGAAGGCGACCAAGTCCCGAATCACCCGGAGCGCGTGGCGCCGGCCCTTGGCGGGGGGAATGACCCGTTCCACCTCTTCCGAAAAGAGCAACGCGCCCACGCGGTCGTTCTGTCGCGCGGCTGCGAGGGCGAGCACGGCAGCCACTTCGACCGACAGCGCCGCCTTGGTGAGCGGCTCGCCGAAATGGGTGGACCCCGATTGGTCGACGATCAACAGGAGAGTGAGCTCCCGTTCCTCGGTGAATGTCTTGACGTAGGGACTCGCCAGCCGGGCCGAGACGTTCCAGTCGATGCTTCGGTAGTCGTCGCCCGGTTCGTACGCCCGCACTTCGGCGAACTCCATGCCCTGCCCGCGGAACACCGAGCGGTACTCCCCGGCGAAGAGGGATGCCACGAGCCCGCGCGTGCGGAGCTCGATGGTCTTGACCTGGTGGAGGATTTCGGGGGAAATGACAGGCATGCGAGGAAATTAACGCCACGGCCGCCCCCGGGGCGGCCGTAGACTCAGGGTACCGGTACGGCGTCGATGATCTGCCCGATCACGCGGTCGCTGTCCATGTCCTCCGCCTCGGCCTCGAAGGTGAGCACCAGCCGGTGCCTGAGCACGTCGGGAGCCAGCGCCCGAATGTCCTCGGGCACCACGTACGAGCGCCCGCGGAGGAACGCGTGGGCCCGGGAGGCAGCGGCCAGCGCGAGTGATGCACGCGGCGAGGCGCCATAGGCGATCAGCGGCTTCACGTCCTGGAGCCCGACCGCGCCCGGGTCTCGGGTCGCGCGGACCAGGTCCACGATGTAGTCGAGCAACTTCTGATCGGCGTAGAGCTCGGCGATCATCTTCCGGGCGGCGAGAATCGCCGACGGTTCGAGGATGCGGCTGACCGGGATGGGCTCTCCACCCCCCATCCGGAGCAGGACTTCGCGCTCTTCGTCCCGAGAGGGGTAATCCACCCGGACCTTGAGCATGAACCGGTCCAGCTGCGCCTCGGGCAGCGGGTAGGTGCCCTCACTCTCGATGGGGTTCTGGGTGGCCAGCACCAGGAACGGCTCCTTCAGCGGGAAGGTGATCCCGCCGATGGTGACCTGGTGTTCCTGCATGGCTTCGAGCAAGGCAGCCTGCACCTTGGCAGGTGCGCGGTTCACCTCGTCCGCCAAGACGATCTGGGCGAAGAGGGGGCCCTTCTTGACCTTGAACTCCTGGTTCTTCGGGTCGAACACCATGGTCCCGATCAGATCGGCCGGGAGCAGGTCCGGCGTGAACTGGATCCGGGAGAAGGTCGCGTGGATGATCTCGGCCAGAGTGCGGACCGACAGGGTCTTGGCCAGACCGGGCACGCCCTCGAGCAGGATGTGGCCGCCGGTCAGAAGCCCGATCAGAAGCCGCTCGATCATGGCTTCCTGCCCGACTATGCGCTTGGCCACCTCGGTGACCACCTGCTGAATGAGCTGCCCCTCGGGGCCCGGCGCTTCCCGGCTTGGCTTGGCACTCACGGTCCACACCCCCCGGTCATCGTCCGACAACTCGAACCGCTCATTCACAGACTCCCGTCATCGTCAAAGTATTACGATACAACGACGTATGCGCTCCACCTAATGTTTCGCTCGAGCTTCTTCCGGCAGCCCGATCAATCGGTACAGCGCCGCGGTCTCGCTGGGTGTGAGAGGCCGCCAGGCGCCGGGCTCCAAGTCACCCAGGCGGATCGGACCATACGATAACCGTGCCAGCCGATCGACCTTGAGTCCCATTGCCTCACACCAGCGGCGGACGATCCGGTTCCGTCCTTCGGTGAGCGTCACGTCGATGATGCTCCTGCCCTGCCGGCCGGGCCGCACCCGGACCGATGTCGGCGTCACCGGCCGGCTGTCGATCACGACGCGCCGCCCGGCTGACGCCTCGATCTCCGAGGTGGTCTTACCATGGACCAGGGCCGTGTAGCGACGCACGACCCGGTAGCGGGGATGGGTCAGTCGGTGGGCCGCCTCGCCGTCGGTAGTGAGGAGGAGCAGTCCCGTGGTCGCGATGTCGAGCCGGCCGACGTAGTTGAGCCCCGCGGGCCGATCGACCAACTCGAACACGGTGGGGCGCCCCCGCTCGTCGCTCGCGGTGGTCACCACGCCGAGCGGCTTGTGCAACGCGATCCAGCGGCGCTCGACCTGCTTGATCGCCCGGCCGCCCACGGTGATGCGCTGCACGTCAGGGTCGACCTTGCTGCCGATGGTCGCGACCTGGCCGTCCACCCGCACCTTGCCGGCGCGGATCAGCTCTTCCGCCGCCCGGCGCGACGCGATCCCCGCCCGCGCCAGAGCGCGCTGCAGCCGCATCTCGGTCATGATTCCGCGGGAACGTAGGCGGCTGCCTCATCCCCTTCGTCTTCCGTCCGGGCCGCATGCGGGTGCAGCGCCACCGTCAGCTCCTCGGCATCGGGCAAGTTGGACAGGTCTTCGAGGCCGAGCACTTCCAGGAACTGGGGTGTCGTGCCGTAGAGCAACGGGCGGCCGAGTCCTTCACTCCGTCCGACCACCTCGATCAGTCCGCGCTCTTGGAGCGTGCGCAACACACCGCTCGCCGACACCCCCCGTATCTCCTCGATGTCGGCGCGGCCAACCGGTTGGCGATAGGCGATGACCGCGAGCGTTTCGAGCGCCGCGGGCGTGAGCTTTGGCACTCTGAGCGATATCCTGGCCCGCTCGATGGCCTCGGCATAGGCCGGGCGGGTCAGGATCTGCCATCCGCCAGCCAGTTCCAGGAGTTCGACCGCGTGCTGGTTGAAATCGTAGATCTCCCGCAGCTGGTCGAGCGCGGTGCGCACTTCGGCCAGGGTCGCGTCGGAATCGAGCGCAGCCAGCTCCTCGACGGTAAGCGGGCGGGAAGCCGAGAACAGGGCGGCTTCAACGAGTTGCGTCAGCGGTTTCACGGGCCACCATGATCGGAGCGAAGGGTTTGAGCTGCATCACCCGGAGCCGTCCCCGACGGGCCAACTCGAGAGCGGCGAGAAAGGTGGAGAGCAGCGAGGTCAAGTCGGGGTTGGGGCCGAAGGCTTCTCTGAGGCTGAACTCGGCCTTCTCTTCGAGCAGTTTCTCGAGCCGGGCCGTTGCCCCCTCTACGTCGAGCGGCCGGGGAACCACCCGGTGAAGCACCGGCGATGGGATGCCTTCGACCACCGACCGCGCGGCCTCCAGCAGCTCGATGAGATCGACCGTGAGCGGCGGCGCCGGCACTTCCGGAGCTAGCGGCAGGTACCCCCGAGCGAAGCGAGCGGCTCGGCGTTCAGCCAGGCGCGCCATCCAGATCGCAATTTCCTTGATCTGCTGGTACTCGAGCAGCCGCCGCACCAGTTCGGCCCGCGGGTCTTCCCACTCGTCGTCCAGATTCCTCGGCAAGAGCATCTGGACCTTGAGGCGAATGAGCCGCCCGGCCATCTCGAGATAGTCGGCCGCCTGGTTCAGGCCCAGCTGATGGATGGCTTGGAGGAACTGATCGGCTATGCGGGCGATCGGGATGTCGGAGATCTCGAGCTGCTCTTCGCGCAGAAGATGGAGCAGGAGATCGAGCGGCCCGGAGAACTGGTCGAGCTCGACGATGAAGCCCAAATCGGCGCCGAGGGCAGCGGTTGGAGCGGTACTCGTCATGCGACCGACGCCCGGTCGAGTCTGAGCCCACGAGCCGGGCCGGACCATGTGCCGTCTGGCGCGGCCGGGAGCGGGACCGTGCTCGGAAACACCCCGCAAGACACTGCCGGGGCCGGAAAATCGGGAGTCAGCGGGCTATCCTTTGGTTGAAACGCCGCGCGCAACATACAACCCGGGCTCCCTTCAAGTCAAAAACGACGAGCGTTGACCCGAGCGCCGAATCCGGCTAGAATCATGCGCTTAGGCGGGCCGCGTCGGTCCCGCCGGTGACCCGAGTAACGAGGGAGCGCGTGCCCCAGAAAAAATCAGCCAAGAAGCGCGAGCGGCAGCGGCAGAGTCGGACCGAGGGCAACAAGGCCCAGCGAAGCAGGATTCGCGGAGCGGTCAAGCGCGTGCGGACAGCGACCACCAAGGAAGAGGGGCTCGCGGCCTACCGCGAAGCTGAGCAACTGCTGGATCGCGGCGGGCGGAAGCGCCTCCTGCACCCCAAGGCGGCCAATCGGACCAAGAGCCGGCTGGCCAAGCTGGTGGCCAAGGCCTAGCCGCTCGAATGCCTGAGAAGTAAACAAGGGCGCCTCATCGAGGCGCCCTTGTTGCATTTCCGATTACCACCCGTTAGAGCGAGGCCAGTTCCGCCCCGCAGTTCTCGCAATACCACTCGGTCGGCAGATTGAGTCCGCCGCATTCGGCGCACTTGAGCGTCTTCTGTCCCTTACCGGCAGCCTCCGCCCCGCTCCCGGTTTCGATCTCCGGTCGTTTGTGGCCGCCGCTGGCCCGGTCGGGCGACGGGCCACCGATCTCGTCTTCCGACACCGACTTGAGGAAGTCCAGCTCATCGACGTCCCCGCTCCCCGCAGCGGCGGCCGCGCCGCCGGTGGGAAACCGCAGCGTCTTGGGACTCGCGGCCGGCTTGCCCTTGCCGCGCGGCACGAATTTGGGGGCGCCAACTCGCCGGCGAATGGCATCGGGATCGGTCTCCACCGCGTCCATGGGCGCGGGAGGGGTCAGGGTCTCGCGCTGGCCCGCGGCCTGCTTCGCGTCCGGCACCCACGACTCGGAGTTGTACACCGGGGTCTTCCCTGCCGGCTTCTCCGCCTTGGGCGCCGCCACCGGTGCCGCGATGAGCGCCTGAATCTCGGCTAGGCGATCGATCTCTCCGTTGACCGTGTCCAACTCCTGCTTGAGCGCCTCGAGCCCCGCCGAGGACTCGCCGCTGAGCTTGGCCCACTCGTCCTCGCCGTACTCGCCCACCGCATGGCGCAACTCGGCCTCGGCCAGTTCCTCCTCGGACGACTCACGCTGCGAGTTGAGATCCGACTGTTTGTTGCGAAACTCGGCCAGCTGCTCGGCCACCGCGTCGGCGTGGCCCCGCAGCTCCTCGACCACGGCACTCAGGCGCGTCTCGTAGTCCTTCCGGACCCGTTCCCGCACCGCCTCCGAAGCCAGTTTCTGGCTCTCGTCCAGCTTCGCGAGCCAATCCTCGAACTTGGCGCGCTGCTCGAGCAGGCTTTCGATTGTATTGCCGTTGTCGGGTGTCGCTTTGGCCATAGTCACGGCTCCCCTGCTCTGTGCGGCTCACGGCCCGGAAAGACCATCGCGGGCCGAGCGCTGGCCCGGAATGGGCCAATCTTCCCCCAATTTAACGCAGATCCAACTTTGTCCAAGCCTGGGTGACCCAGGGGGCGGCGTCAACCGCCCGGGGAGTGGCCGCGCTCGTAGACAATCCGGCCTCCCACGATGGTAAAGTCGGCGCGCCCGATGAGTGTGGCTTGGCCAAACGGGGTATTCCGGCTCTTCGAATAGAAGGTCGCCGGGTCGACGCTCCAGCGGACGGCGGGATCGATCACCACCACGTCGGCCGGCGCCCCCACGGCGAGCGTTCCGCCGGGCAGGTTGAACACCCGGGCCGGCACCGTGCTCATGCGGGCAACCAGTTCCGGCAGGGTCAGGTAGCCGCCGTCCACCAACTCCCGAATCGCCAGGCCGAGGGCGGTCTCGAGGCCCAGGATCCCGTTGGGCGCGTCGGCGAAGGCGCGTTCCTTGGCATCGTAGTGGTGGGGCGCGTGGTCGCTCGCGATCACGTCGAGGGTCCCGTCCTTCAATCCGAGCCGAATGGCTTCCCGGTCTTCCGACTCACGAAGTGGCGGGTTCATCTTCGCGTTGGTGTCGTAATTCTCGCAGCGCTCGTGCGTCAGGGTAAAGTGATGCGGCGTTGCCTCCGCCGTCACTCTGAGCCCCTTCTCTTTCGCGCGCCGGATCAGCTCCACCGACCCGCGCGTCGACATGTGGCACAGATGGACGTGGCCGCCGGTCAGTTCGGCCAGGATGATGTCGCGCGCCACCATGATCTCTTCCGCCGCGGCCGGGATTCCCTTGAGGCCGAGCCGGGTTGAAACGATGCCTTCGTGCATGGCGCCGCCGTGCGCCAGGCTCATCTCCTCGCAATGATCGGCCACCGGAATGTCGAAGGTCTTGGCGTACTCGAGCGCGGTCCGCATCAGGTGGCTCGACGCGACCGGATGCCCGTCGTCGCTCACCGCCACGGCTCCGGCGCCGACCAACTCGCCGAATTCGGCCAGGTGCTCGCCCTTCTGGCCGAGCGAGACCGCGCCGATCGGATAGACCCGCGCCTTGGCCGCCTTCTGCGCCTGGCTCACGATGAAGCCCACCGCCGCCTGATTGTCGGTCACGGGATCGGTGTTCGGCATGGCGCACACCGCGGTAAACCCGCCCGCCGCGGCGGCCATGGCGCCGGTGGCCACCGTCTCGAGGTCTTCCTGCCCCGGCTCCCGCAGATGGACGTGCACGTCGATCAGCCCCGGCGCCACCACCTTGCCGGTGGCATCGATGACCGATGCGCCGGGCGGCGCGGGCACGTTCCGGCCGACCGCCTCGATCTTTCCGTCCTGTATCAGCAGGTCGGCCTGCCCGTCGCCACTCCGGGATGGATCGATCACCCGCCCGCCCTTGATCAGGATCCGGCTCACGACTCGTCTCCCGGTCTTGGGCGCCGTCCATTCCGGCGAGCCGCCGGACAGGAGGTACAGCACCGCCATCCGCACCGCGACCCCGTTGGTTACCTGCGGCAGGATGACGCTATGGGGGCCGTCGGCCACGTCGCTGTCGATCTCGACGCCGCGGTTCATCGGGCCTGGATGCATGATGAGCAGGTCCTTCGGCGCCTTGGCCAAGCGCTCGCTCGAGACACCGAACACCCGGTTGTACTCTCGCTGTGACGGGATGAAGCCGCCTTCCATGCGTTCGATCTGGAGCCGGAGGATGTTGAGCGCGTCGGCCCACGCGATGGCATCCTCGATGTGCGGCAGCATAGTGACGCCCAATTCCTCGATACTGCGCGGCATGAGCGACGCGCGGGCCGCACACGCCGACCTCGGCGCCGAGCTTCAAGCAGCCCCCAGATGTTGCTCCGGGCCACGCGACTGTGCAGGATGTCGCCGCAGATCGCCACCTTGAGCCCTCGATCCGCTCGAACCGATCGCGAAGGGTCAGCAGATCGAGCAGCGCCTGGGTGGGATGCTCGTGCTTCCCGTCGCCCGCGTTGACCACGTTGGAGCGGATGCGCTCGCCGAGGAACTGCGCCGCACCGGACGATTGGTGGCGGATCACCACCATGTCGATCCGCATCGCCTCGAGGTTCCGCGCGGTGTCCACCAGGGTCTCGCCCTTTGCCGCCGACGATCCGGTCGCCGCCACGTTCACCGTGTCGGCCGAGAGCCGCTTCTCGGCGAACTCGAAGGAGATCCGGGTGCGGGTGGATGCTCTCGAAGAACAGGTTGACGATGGTCTTGCCGCGGAGCGCCGGCACCTTCTTGATGGCGCGCTCGCTGACTTCCTTGAACGGTTCGGCGGTGTCGAGGATGAGCTGGATCTGATCGGCGCTCGCGTGCTCGAGCCCGACCAGGTCCTTGCCGAGGGTGACGGCCGTCATGCCCTAGTCCTCGCGCACCAGCTCGACGGCGTCGCGGCCGTCGAGCTCGCTCACCATGACGTCGACCCGGTCGCTTGGGCCGCGTCGGAACCGTCTGGCCGACGATGTCCGGGCGGATCGGCAGCTCACGCCCGCCGCGGTCGATCAGCACCGCGAGCAGCATCCGCTTGGGCCGGCCGAAATCGGCGAACTCGTCGAGCGCGGCCCGGATCGTCCGCCCGTGTAGAGCACGTCGTCCACGATGACGATGGTCTTGCCGTCGAGCGAGGGTGGAAGGCGCGTCTCGCCCACAATGGGTCGGGGCCCTACGGTCTGGAGGTCGTCGCGATAGAGGGTGATGTCGAGCTTGCCGCGCGGCACCGTGACGCCCTCGGTCGATTCGATCAGCGTGGCGATGCGCTCGGCCAGCTCGACCCCGCGCCGCTGGATGCCGACCAGAACAAGGCCGTCGGTCCCGTGGCACTGCTCCACGATCTCGGCGGCCATTCGCGTCAGGGCCCTGTGCATGGCGGGCCCGTCTAGTATCTGGGTGCGGCTAGGCATCTCGTGGGGGTGAAAGTAGCCGCGACACTACTCCCGGTCAAATCGCCATGCGAGGTCAGGCCGCGCTCGCCAGGGTACGGGTCGGTTCCCGCCCTTCGCGGGCGCGCCGCTCCAGCCGGAGGTACACCAGCCGGGCCACGAGCAGGACAACCAGGATGACGGCGTAGATAACCGGTTCGCGCTTGTCGAGCTTCACCAGCCAGAGGAAGTGGAACACCGCGGCCGCGGCCGACACGTAGATCAGTTGGTGGAGCCGCTGCCAGCGCTGTCCGCCGATCCGGCGGATCCATCCCTTGGTCGAGGTGACGGCCAACGGGATGAGCAGCACGAAGGCCGTGAAGCCCAACAGCACCCACGGGTGCTTGACCACGTCGGCCGCGATGGCGCTGGGCGACAGCTCCTGGTCGAACACGAAATAGCTGAACACGTGGAGCGAGGCGTAGAAGAAGGCGAACAAGCCGAGCATCCGCCGGAACTTGATGAGATCGTTCCAGCCGGTGAGCCGCCGGAGAGGCGTGACCGTGAGGGTCACGAGCAGCAGGATGAGTGCTGCGATCCCGGTCCGGTGTTGGATGTTCTTGACCGGCTCGGTCAGCAGCAACTCGCCGGACACGAACGCCTGAATGAGCAGGGCAAGCGGGATGAGCGCACCCAAGAACACCAGGCTCTTGGCCACACGCTGGGTCCGACGGGTCATCAGTAGTTGGCCCTGAGGTCCATCCCGGCGTAGAGCTGCCCCACCTCGTCGGCGTAGCCGTTCAGCATGAGCGTCTTCCGCTTGAAGAACTCGCCGATCCGCCGCTCGCTCGCTTGGCTCCAGCGCGGGTGGTCCACCTCCGGATTCACGTTGGCGTAGAAGCCGTACTCGTGCGGGATCGAGACGTTCCAGGAGTTCCGCGGCATCGTCTCCGTGAACCGGATCCGGACGATCGACTTGATCCCCTTGAAGCCATACTTCCACGGCACGACCAGCCGGATCGGCGCGCCGTTCTGGTTGGGCAGTTCCTTGCCGTAGAGACCCGTCACCATCAGGGTGAGCGGGTGCATCGCCTCGTCCATCCGGAGCCCCTCGACGTACGGCCAGTCGAGGACCCGGCGCCGCTGCCCCGGCATCTGGGTCGGGTCGAGCAGTGTGGTGAACTCCACGAACTTGGCGCGCGACGGTGGGCTCGAGCCGCGTGATCAGGTCTCTCAATGGAAAGCCCAGCCACGGGATCACCATCGACCAGCCCTCGACGCACCGCATCCGGTAGACCCGCTCTTCCAGCTTGTAGGGCTTCACGATGTCGTCCAGGTCGTAGGTGCCCGGCTTCCCGACCTCGCCCGCGATCTCCACGGTCCACGGCTTGGGCTTGAGCGTGTGCGGCGTTCTTGGCCGGGTCGTCCTTACCGGTGCCGAACTCGTAGAAGTTGTTGTAGGTGGTGACCGCCTCGTAGGGCGTGAGCTTGTCGTCCTGGCCGGCCGCTAGCGCACTCAGCACGTCACGGCCGGGTAGCCCACCCACCATCGCGAGGCCGGCGGCGCCGCCGGTGGCGCCAGGAAATCGCGGCGGGTCCAGTAGAGCTTCTCCTCGGTGATTTCCGAGGTGGGGATCCTGATGGAAGGGCGGAACAGCATGGGCCTGGGCTCCTCGGGGTCTCGGATACACCCAAATGTACGCGGGAGGGGGTCCCGGGGGTTCCCAGATTAGGGGATTCTCACGAAGGAGGGGAGTAGGAAGTAGGAAGTGGGGAGTAGGGGTCACCACTGGCTGGTCTCGGCCGGCGGTCGTTCCGTCCCGCAAGCCCCTTTCAGGACAATGAATTCCGATTGTATGCGTTCGAACTCCCAGGCTGCTGAATATCCTACTACTGAGAGATTCAATCGTAAGAGGACGGCCGGGAGGGCTACAGGCATGTGAGTGAGGAGTAAGGAGTTAGGAGCAAGTACTCGTCACTACTCACTTTCCCTCTTCCCGACTTCCCGACTTCCCGTCTTCAACGGACAGGGTGGGATTCGAACCCACGATACGCTTTTGGCGTACACACGCTCTCCAGGCGTGCGCCTTCAACCACTCGGCCACCTGTCCTTGCCCTGCTTCCCCGCACCACCCCGCTATTGGTCTGCCACCCCACCCTAGCCCTCCACCAGCTATTGGCTAATGGTTATCGGAACGTAGCAGCAACCGAACCTCCCTCACAACACCATGCCATATGAACCTTCTTCCTCACTTGCCGACTTTCCGACTTACCTCTTTTCCGCCTTCCCCACCCTCACGGCACCAGCACCACCAGCCGCCGCTCGCCGCGAGCTGCGGAGGTCAACCACCACGGTCGTGAACGGGCCCGTGCGGCCTCCGATCCGCCCGCCCTCCACTCGACGGAGCGCGACAGAACTGCGGACCCGGAACTCCTGCTGGCCGCTCCCCTCCACCGTCACAACGAAGCGTCCCCCGTCCTCCCGCCAGTCGAGGAGTCTCAGCCCGCGCGACGGATCGCCGGGCTTGGGCCGAGCCTGTTGCGGCACCAACTCCGCGCCGCCGCGATACGTAATTTCCACCACCGCACGGCCGGTCACGGTCAGCTCGAAGCTCGGCGACACGTCGTGCGGGGTCCGAACGTCGCGATGCGCCACCGCAGCTCCGTCCACCGTGACCGATTCGATCTCGGCACCGAGCGGCAAGGACGGCGCGAGAGACACCACCACCGGCCGGGCGGGGTCACTAGCCGTGAGAGTGATCGACATCCGGTCGTCCTCTCTTCGGATCGCCGCGTCGAGCTTGCCGCACCCGGTGTCGAGCCGCCGCACGGTCAGTCGGTCCCAGTCGGCCGGAAGCTGGGGCTCGAGCGTCACGCGGCACCGTGACGCTTCGGCCCGAAACCCGATCAGGCCGCGCACCAAGGGCGACACCAGCATCGAGGTCGCGAAGAACTGGTCCGGCATCGCCGTATCGAGCGGATCGTAGAACGCTGCCGAGAGTAGCTCCGGCTGGACGCCGAGCGCGAAGTCGTCACCCATGCGGGCGATGGCGCGTAGCAGGTCGAATCCGGCCCAGCCACGCCGCATCTGGTACTGGGCCCACGCGGCGAAGCCGGTGACGAACGGCCACACGGCGCCGTTGTTGTAGTGGAGCGGCTCGTACAGCGGATGACGCCGGTCGAGCGTCCGCACACCCCAGTCGGTGGTGATGTCGGCGCCGGAGATCTGGGCCAGCATACGCCGCGAGCGCTCAGGATCGAGCTGCCCGAATGCCATCGCCGTCGCGGGCCACACAGTCAGGGCGTCGTTGAGTCGCGTCCCTCCCTGGCCATCCTCCAGCAGGGCGAACGCGTAGCGCCCAGCCGGCTCCATCCAGAACCGCCGCTCCAGGCCGGCCCTGGCCCGCTCATGGAGTTCGGTCAGCTCGGTCACTAGTGCCCGGTCGCCCCGGTCGGCCGCGAGCTCGCGCAGTCCGTCCAGGGCCGACACCCACACGCCGGCGAGATAGATGTCGGTGTGCAACGCGTCGCCCAGCCCGCCGACTTCGATGGCGCCGGCGCCGGCAGTCGGGTTCTCCATCAGCCCGTCGCCGTCGGTATCGGTCTCCTTCGACCAACGGTAGGCCAAGAGCAGCTTGTCCCACATCCCGTCGATCCACTCACGGTCGCCCGAGGCACGCCAGTACTCGACACAGGCCAGGATCCAATAGGGTGTGGTGTCGCCGTGGAACCAGGTATAGCCGTAGTCGGTCCACCAGAGTAGCCGGCCCGCGGCATGAGAGATCTCGTGCGGGATCTTGCCGTCGTCCCGCTGGTAGCGGGCCAGGAACGACATCCCCTCACGCACCAAATCGAACTGGCCGACGGCGTCCATGGCGAACGAGTTGATGGCGGCGTCGCCCCCGAAGTACCAACCGAAACCGGGACGGAAGTTCCCCGCCCCCGCCTTGCCATAGCCCGCCACCAGGCCGCAACCCAAGTCGGGATTACAGGCCCGCTGGCGGTCGAGGTTCACCTTGGCCCACTCGAACATCCGGTCGAGGGCCGGGTCGGGCGACTCGATCGACACCAGCGAATCGGTCACGGCGCGATAGTGGGCGACCTTCTCATCCACCAGCCGGCGCGCGTTCGCGAGCATTCGATCGGCCGCCGCCCACATGGAATCGCGCGGCATGACCCCACCCACGATCACGATCGGCAAGAAGCTGGTCCGGGCCAGTGCCGTGTCGATGGCCATGGTGAATTGGGAGGGAAATGCGGGTGCATCGTGGGCCGCGTGCGACGTGCCCGAGGTGGCCGCGGGCGAGAGCACGGCGCCGTTGATTGTTCGGACGCCGCCGTTGGTCAGCAGAAAGCCCCGGCGCGACTCGACCCAACCGATGTGCTGCCCGCCGAAGCCGCCGGGCCACGCCAGGTTGAAGTCGGCGTTCAGCCGGACGATCACCTCGAGCGGCCGGACCGCGTCGACGTCCAACAGAATCAATGCACCGGGCTCGTCCAGCGCGGCCATCACGTGGGCGCGCACGGTGAAGGTCGGGTGCGAGTAGACGATGGTCTTGTAGGCGGGATGGAGAATCACTCGCCGCGCCACCGTGGCTCCGTCGATCGGCCGGTCGTAGTCCGGAATGCGGAACGAGAACGACAGGTCGCGCACCAGCTTCACCGGCCAGGTCCACGCCTCGAATCCTCCAGTCTCGTCGCCGAATAGGGCAGCCTTTCGGCCGACGTCGGCGAGGTACGCGCCCGGCCGGGCCGGACCTTCCAAGTCCACTCGAGACGAAGGCATCTGAAACTTGGGAATGCCGGTAGGGGCTTGAGCACCAGCAGTCCCCGCGGCACAGGCAATCAGGCCGAGCATTGGGGCGAGTCGCATGCTACCTCGCAGGCAAAAACCCGAAGGCCCACACCGTCCGCGAGCGGTAGATTTGCCCCGGCTCGAGAATGGTGGAAGGAAACTCGGGGTGGTTGGGTGAATCGGGAAAGTGCTGGGTCTCGAGGCAGAGCCCGGCGCGCTGGCGGTACACCGCACCGCCCTTCCCGGTGATCGAGCCGTCCAGGAAGTTGCCCGAATAGAATTGGACGCCGGGCTCGGTGGTACTGATCTCCAGCGTGCGGCCGGTCGCGGAGTCCACCAGTTGCGCGATCGAGACCACGCCTGGTCCGCCTCGATTCAGCACGAAGTTGTGGTCGTAGCCGCCGCCGAAGCGGAGCTGTTGGTCGTCCACTTGGATCCGGGCCCCGATACGGTGGGGAGTGCGGAAGTCGAACGGGGTCCCGTCGACCGATACCAGATTGCCGGTCGGGATCAGGGTCGAGTCCACCGGGGTCATACGGTCGGCCGCGATGGTGAGCACGTGGTCCAGGATGTCTCCCGCGCCGGCCAGGTTGAAATACGAATGCTGGGTCAGGTTGACCGGTGTGGCGCGGTCGGTGGTGGCCTCGTAGTCGATCACCAGCTCGTTGCGGTCGGTTAGGGTATAGGTCACCGTCGCGTGAAGCGTACCAGGGTAGCCCTCGTCCCCGTCGGAACTGGTGTGGGTAAGGCGCACGCCGACACCGCTGTCGCTCTCGAACGGCTCCGCCGCCCAGACTACCTTGTCGAATCCGCGAAGCCCACCGTGGAGGTGGTTGGGGCCGTTGTTGACGGCCAGGCGATACTCGGTGCCATTCAGCGTGAACCGGCCCTTGGCGATCCGGTTGCCGTAGCGGCCCACGATGGCGCCGAAGTAGGGCGAGTCTTTCAGATAGCCGGCCAGGCTGTCGTAGCCGAGTACCACGTCGCCGGGCGTGCCGCCTCGGTCGGGTACCTCGAGCGAGGTGATGATGCCGCCGTATGTCATGACCCGGACAGTCATCCCGGCCCGGTTGGCGAGCGTAATCAGCTCGACCGCTTCACCTGATGGGGTGACGCCGAAGGGTTCGCGGGTCAGATGGTCCTCTCGGGCAGGGGTTTGTCCGGTGTCGTCGGCGGAACAGGCCACCATGGCCAGCATGGCCGCGAGCGAGGCCAGGCGCAAGGTTCGGCTCACGCTCCCTCCTCCCAGATGAGCAGCTCGGTGATCGCCGTCGCGTTCGGAGTGGCGTGATCGAACACCACACGCACTCGGGTGGTCTCGACCGGCTCGATCCACAGCGTGTTCACGGCCGAGCCTTCCGGTATCTCCGGCAGGCGGCGCTGCACCACTGCAGGCAGCCAGTTGCTCCCACTCCAGAATTGCACTGTGAAACCGCTTGGCGCAGCTAGACCGCGGCCTTCGGAAACCAAGTGGACCTCGATCCGCCCGACCCGACGCGGCTCGCCGAAGTCCACTTGGAGCCAGTCGCTCGGGTTCGTGGTGCCCCGGCCCGACCAGCGGTTTCGGGAGTAGCGGGTGTAGGCGACCCGGCCGTCGGTTGCCTGGGCGGCGGTGTCGCCCCGGGCGGAGTAGGAAGCTGACGCTCGAGGGTATCCCTGCCCCGACATGTTGATCGCCAGGTTGCCCGACCGGGCCTCGGGCTCGGCGAACGGGGCCTTGGCGTGGGCCCAGGCCTCGATCTCGCTGAGCCCGCTCGATGCGCCGGGGCGGTGAGTCAGCACCAGCCGAAGCCGCGCGGTCTCGATCGGGTCGAAGCGAACCGTGGTGGCGCGGCGGCCCTCCGGGACGTCGGGTACGCGGCGCTGGTCCGGAATCTCCTCCCATCGGTCGTCGCGCCACATTTCCAGCGCGAACCGTTCGGGCGGTCGAATCGCGTCACCGTCGTCGAGGAAGTAGAGCGTCACCCATTCCACCAGGCGAGGGATGCCAAAGTCGATCTCTACCCAATCAGTCGAGTTGCCGGATCCGGCCGCGGTCCAGCGGTTGGGCGGCGACTCGTGATACCAGATGTGCCCGTCGATCAAGTAGTGCGGCGGTGTGTCCGGCGCGCTGTAGGACGCGGTGACTTGGGGAAACGCGCCGCGACCGTTATTGACGGCGAAGTTGACTGGACGGTCCACCGGCGAGAGGGCCGGCGCCGGCCCCATGTCGGCCACCAGCCGGGTGAGCCCCGCGCTTTGCCCGATTCGCTTGCCGTTCACGTAGAGCGACAGTCCGGCGCCCCGTCCGTAGTGCCGTCCGTCCCGGTCCCACACAATCGACACCTCACGGCCGCGGTAGGCTACGCGATCCAGTGCGAACCAGTCCCAATCGTCTGGTATGAGCGGGTTCACCTCGAGCGAGTCGTCGCCGCGGGGCCGGAGGCCCGCAAGACCCGTGATCACCAGATCCACGTAGCCGGAATGGAAGTAGTGCTCGCTATGGTAGTAGGTGTCGTGTCCTTCCCATGACCCAGTGAACGGGTCGGCCGCCTCGGCGATGTAGGGCCGGCCGTCCTTGCGTTGATCCATCGTGTAGGTCCGGAACAACCGGAACCAATCGCCGCGGGTGACGACCCTCTGCTGGTAGTGGTTCAGCAGGTTGGCCATCGCCACCAGCGTCTGGGTGGTGGCGTACGGCCACGCGTTGCCGCTCCACACACAGCAGGTCGGCGACACCTGGAACAGCGGATCATTCCGCTCCACGGTGGTAGGCCCGAACGGCGCCATGAAGTAGGTCGTGTCCATGAGGAACCGCCACGCCGCCTCGTAGCCGGGATCCGGCAGGCTGAACTGCCAGGGCACGTAGCCGATCAGCTCACGCCCGTGCTGGTTGCCGGCGTAGCGGCCCGTTTGATAGGTGCGGCTCCCGGCTCGAATGCCGTTCAGCTCCTCGTCGGCGAACTGGTGCAGGAAGAACTGGCGCTCCGGGTCCCACAGTTCCTGCTGGACTCGGGCCTTCAAGTCGGCCGCCCGGGCCGCGTAGTCACGCGCGACGGCAGAATCGCCGAGCAGTGTGGCCGCCCTGGCAATCGCGCGGGCGTCGGCGAAGAGATAGCTGTTGAGCGTCGGGCGATAGCCTTCGGCGCCGGAGAAAGTGTCGCTGGTCTGGCGGCTGTTGATGTTGACTTCCATCCCGTCGTGCATTCCATCCCACCGGAACATCCGATGCGACGCATCCCAGTGCTCGTCGATCCAGCCCTGGTACTGGGTCAGCATGTGGGGGAGGACGGTCCTGAGGAAGGCGGAATCTCCGGTCGCCAAATACGTGGCCCAGACCGCGTCGCCGTACCAGTTGGAGTAGCTCCGGGGTTGGGCGCCCGGCGCCTCAAACCAGTAACGGGCGAAGTCCTCGACGATTCGGCGGTCTCGGAGCCAGCGGGCCTCGTAGAGTTGGTGGCCGAGTGGGCAGCTGATGGCACCGTAGGCGCCGGACCAAAAGGGACGGTCGATGAACTCGGTGAAGGTGTAGCCGGTTTCCGGGGCGCCGTAGGTGAGGTGCTTGGTGAGCACTTCCCAGCGGTAGTAGTAGGTCGCGTCCACCTCGGCGTCCGGCGACTCAAACAGCGGGAAGTGCCGTTGGTACCAGTCCCAGTCGTGGTTGTCCCACCAGGTCTGGCGACCCAGCACCGTCTCTGGGTCGAGCAATGGCGGGCTCGGCCGGCATCCCCCGAGGAGGCAGGCAAAGAGAATGGTCGGAACGGACGAGTAGCGAGGCATGGGAGCGGGGAGATCCGATCCTTAAGCTACGCGCGCGCGCGATGGCGGCAATGCTGCGGGTATCGGCTCCCACTCCTCTTCCCTATTCCCGGCTCTCTACCCCCTACTCCCTACTCCCTACTCCCTCACACACGCGGCTGAAGCCGCTGCTCGGCACGGCGTCGCGTTGCGACGCTTGCAGGCGAATTGCAAGCTCAAGACCCGCCTCCCTACTCCTTACTCCTTCCTTCCGCGGTCTTGCCGCCTTTCTGCCTTTCCGTCTTTCCGCCTAGTCAATCGCGGCTGAAGCCGCTGCTCGGCACGGCGTCGCGTTGCGACGCTTGCAGGCAAGCGATTCGCTTCTTGCGAGGGCCTGTACCTGAATGCTCAATAAGGGTGACGTGGGCTCTACTGAGGTTACTAGACTCGAACCATGTACCATCGCGTCTACGTGCATCTCGTGTGGACCACCCGGGGGCGCGAGCCCCTGATCGACCATTATCTCGCGGAATTCCTCTGTGGCTTCCTCCGGGCGGCAGCGAGAAAGGAAGGTGCCTACGTCCTCGAGATCGGGATGGTAGGCACTCATGTGCACCTGCTCGCGAGGCTGCACCCCACCACGTCTATTTCGCGCCTCGTGCAACGACTCAAAGGGGCCAGCTCGGCCGTCGCAACCAAGAAGGGCTATGGCGCCCGCAATGCCCGGCTACTCTGGGCCAAGGGATACTCGGTGCAGAGCGTCAGCGTGCGAGCACTCGACTCGGTCCGGCGGTACCTACGCACGCAACCCACGCATCATGCCGACGAGGCGATTCCGGGTTGGCAGGGTGACGTGGCTGAGCACGACGAAGCGAGTGCGATGATCGCGCCACGGGCCCCAGAAGTCGCATAGCGCGTGGCGCCAGCCACGCCGTGCCGAGCAGCGGCTTCAGCCGCGCGAGAATAGCACGCAACCCGAGGAAAGTCTCGGAGGCCGCACCCTAGAACTTGCGTTCATATATGGACCACGCCTCCAGATACCCGTCCGCCCCGAACTCGAAAGAATACACAAGATGCCTATAGCCCGAGGCATACCCCCCCTTGGAAAGCGATAGGACGTATAGCCTGACCCCGACACGACCTGTGGGCCGGACAAAAGACTGGTCCGCGAGCCTCTCGAAATCCCATGGCTCCAGGCGCTCCATTTGCTGGCGGATGTCAACACTGTCCTCGGGTTGCCACCCGTCAGGCTGCCTCGGAAAAAACACCTTGTACGCTCCAAAGGGATCAGCCAGCTTAGCCAACAACCGCCCGACATTTGGAGCATCTTGCAGCCCAGTAACGCGAATCCCGAAGGCCCTCGCCACGGCTATGAGTTCGGGCGCTTCGAAGCCCCCCAGACGCCAGAAGTGCTCACCTCTTGTCGACGAGATATGAGGGAAAGGGGTGTACGCCCTTGGCTACAGCTCTATAGACACGTATCGTGTCGGTAATCAACACAGCCTCCACTCGCACGTCATCTGCTGTGAACCTGAAATCGCCATGGTTAGGGAGCAGGTCGGTGTTCAGCTCAGCCACGACCGCACTCATGCATCGGGGTGAAGGGACAGGTCCTGGGCATACACGGACTTGGCAACGACAACCAGCAAGGCGCTGGCGAGGACGGCCATTACGCGTCGACCCTTACACGTTGCCACGTTACCCCTCCAACAGAGGAAGCGCATCATTCGCGGCGCACGCCCCATTCTGAGACTAGTGTCTGGTTGCCAAGCGGTGGCTCCAGCCGCACGAGGGAGGGCTATCTCCAACTGGCTATTGTCTATTGGCTATTGGCTATTGGCTATTGGCTATTGGCCCGTGAAGGTAGCGTCTTTCCGACCTCCCGCCTCCCCGACTTTCCGCCTTCGCATCCCGCTCACGGCTGCTCGGACACATCATAGCTCAGCATGAACTCCAGGAACTTGGAGACTTCCACCATGTCCTTCCCGACGAACCTGATGGTGTGGGCGTCCACCCGTTCCACCATCGGCAGGTAGCCCAGCAGCTCGACCGGTCGGTAGTGCTTGAGGCTGACCTCGAGTGTGATCGGCGGCTGGAGCCGCACCGGCTCGAAGTCCCCGATCCGGCCGATCGCGGCCTTCACTTTCTGGCGGATGACCTTGCGCGCCGCCTGGGGTGTCAGGGTCTTCGCCGAGTGGAAGCTCACCGCCTGTTTGACAACGGCTCCCTCGACGTCACCGAGGATCGTGCGCGCCTCATCAACGATCGCGTCGTCGCCTGAGATCATGATCACCGGAACGCCGAAGTGTCCGGCGATAGCGGCATTGAAGCCGGCCTCCGGCACGGCGATCCCGTTGAGCTTGAGCGCGGTCACGTTGGCGCTCGACATCGTGTGGGCCCGCACTCCTCTGGTATTCGTGGTGCCGGTGTGGTAGCCGATGAAGATGACGCCGTTGAAGCTCGGGTCGATGCCTTCCATCATCATGAGCGGCCGGGGCCACGACCGCACCACCATCACGTCGTCGGGCAGCTCCTCCAGGAGGAGGTTCTGGCCGTTCCCGTGCGAGTCGCTGACCAGGATCTCGGTGGCGCCGGCCTCGCGTGCGGCGTCGATCGCGGCATTGACTTCCGCGGTCATAAACTCACGAAACCTGCCGTACTCGAACCCGTCCGGCCCCAGCTGCTCGCCGGTGACGGCGCCGGCAACCCCTTCCATATCGGCGGAGATGTAGACCTTAAGTGGCTTCTGCGCCAGGGCCGTCGATGCAACGAGCACAAGCAGACAGAAGAGGAGCGGTGCTGATCTCATTCGGACCTCGATGGGGTTGGTGCGGGTGCGGAGGGCTATCGGCTGAAGGTCACGTGCTTGGCTCCGGTCGACCGCTGTTACGACCTTTGCGGAACATGATGAATGCGCCGGCGAGGCCAATGACCATGGCCGGCGGACACACGAAGACAGCGGTAACGTAGGCGACCTGAGCAACGAGTAGCACGATGGCGCGCAAGGGCCAAGCGCCCCCCGTTACCCCTGCACCGACCTCAAAGAGGGCGTGGGGAGCCACGAGACCGTACGGAACCACGAAAACACCGAAGCACAGCCCAGACGCATACAATAAGTACTTGAATTCTCGCGCTCGCCGCCAAGGGTGTACCCAGGCGAGAATGAGGGCGGTCGCCGCCACGAAGGTCAGCACATGCGCGAGACTGCTGCTGCCAAATCCGATCGCCCCAACAGCGATTCCCGCAGCACCGAAGGCTGCCAGAAAAGTGACCGTTACATGGCGGTGTCGCGGCGTGCTAAGAGCCTGGAGCATAGGTTGCGTCGAGGTGAGTTAGCACAATGCTGAGACCAGGAACCCCTATCCTTCCGCACTCCTCCCTACTCCCTACTCCCTACTCCCTACTCCCTACTCCCCACTCCCTACTCCCTATCACAGCTCCCTCACGTAGATGTTTCGGAAATACACCGGACTCCTGTCGTCGTGGTTCTGGAGCCCGATGTATCCCCTCGGCGCGAAGTCGGCCACCTTGCCCCGTGGCTCGGCATCCCAGTCGATCACCGTGGTACCGTTCAGCTCGACCGTAATATGCTTTCCCTGAAACGTGATGCGGTACTTGTTCCACTCGCCGGGCGGGTTCGCGGCCTTGGCACTCGGCGCCTCCGCATCGTAGACAGCCGCGGTCTGGTGGATTCCCTCACCGGCCTCGTTGATCTGGATCTCGAAGCTGTGATAGATGTAGTCGTCGCTCGACGGCACGCCCGGCACTCGGAGGAAGATGCCGGAGTTGGTTTCGCGTCGGCACACTTGAACTCGAGATCCAGCACGAAGTCGCCGTATTGCTTGACCGCATACCAGAAGAGCCCCATGCCGCCGTGCGAGGTCAGCATCCCGGTCTCCGGATCGAGGTCGAAGTAGCCCGGGCCGTAATGGTTCCAGCCGTGCTTGGAGTAGCGGCCGTCGTGCTGCTTCAGGATCTGTTCGAAGCCGTCTTGCATGGTTGCATCCTCTTGGATGGCCGGCACCACGGGGGTCGCATCCGGCCGGCCATGGCCCGGTAGACCACGAGCGCGAAGCCACCCCTAGACACCGACAAGTACCAGCAGTCGTCGCATCTGATTTCACTCGACATAAGATTGGTTGGACAGGCAGCGGCCGGTCACTTCGGCCGGGTTCCACTCCCCCCGCGCCACGGCGGGCACGAACGACTCGAGCTCCGGCGGCGGGAAAGGCGATGGTCTTCTCCTGCTCGGCGCTCATGTAGGCCGTCATAAGCAGCTCGGCCACGTTGACGCCGTCGCCGAAGTTCTCGCTCGGGCGCTCACCCGGCGAGGAACGACCGGACCATGTGGCGGTTCTCGCCCGATGTAGCCGTACTCGGCCTCCTCGTCGCTCACGATCGGCATGAGCCCCATTTCGGCGTTCTGCTTCTCGACCAGGTCTTCGCCGGCATCGACCCTGACCTCCCGGCTGAAGAAGACCTTGGGCCCGGCATCCAGCGTGTTGATCGACATCGAGTACTCGGGCCCCAGCAGCTCCATGCTCAGACGCAGGCCGGCGCCGACGAAGCACCACGAGGTCGTCGCCTCGACGATCCGCTCGTTCCCGTCGGCATCGCGGTACTCCACCAACGCGCGGGCGAAGTCCTCCGCGGGGCGGTTGACGTAGTCGGTCTTGCCGCCGCTCCGCTCGGCCAGGATGTCGGCGTAGTGCGGCTGCTGCCACTTCAGACACGAGGTGTAGGCCGTGACCTTGACCGGCGTCAGCGCGCTCCTCGGCGCGCCGGGCGGCGTCGAGCAGAAACCGCGCCACCTCCACCGAGTGGCACATCATGTCGTTCAGCACACCGCCGCCCTGGAGCTCCCCGTCCCAGAACCACGGCATGTGCGGCCCGCTGTGCTCCTCCGCCGCGCGCGCCAGGTAGGGTCGGCCCGGTCGAGCGCCGCACCGCGGCTCCAGACGATCTCCTTGCCGCGCACCACGCCCGGGCGAGAAGAGCTGGTTCTCGAGGTAGCCGTCGAGCAGGCCGACCTGCTGGACCAGCTCGAGCATCCTGCGCGCTTCCGCGGCGTTGCGTCCGAGCGGCTTCTCGCACGCCACACCCGACGCAGCTCGCCCTTGCCGGACTCGATGGCGTCGGACGATCTCCTCCATCACCTCGACCCGGGTGAAGTTGGGCGAGCAGATCCAGAGTGCGTCGATGCCGGGATCGGCCACCATCTCGGTGACCGAGCGATAGACCTGGGCGTCGCCGACGCCGAGCTTGCGCGCCAGGCGCCGCCGCCTCTCGCGCCGTCTCCATCGCGCCGACTCACGACGCCGAGCACGTCCGCGTTCCGCACGCCCACGAACGAGCGGATATGAAAGCGGCTCGACGAATCCACCGCCGACGATGCCGACACCCAAGTCGCCTTCTGTCATGCCACGTCGTCCTTTCCTTCGTTCGACTGCTCTGTTACCGCATCCATATGGCTAGGCCGCCTTCGCCTGGATTCGGCGCCGACTCCTCGCGGAAGAAGAGCAGGAACGCCACCGCACACACGACCGTCAGGGCACACGGGCACCAGGAACACGTAGGTCCAGTTGGTGCCTCCGGTCGTGGTGAACAGGTCACGGATCTTGCCCGGCGAAGAGGCTGCCCAGGAACCGCCCGAGCCCGAGCGCGACGATGGCGATGAGGCTCTGCGCCGAGGCCCGGATGTCCGGCGGTGCCACCTTGTCCACGTAGATGAAGGCCGCGACGAAGAAGAAGACGTAGCAGAAGCCGTGCGAGCGCCAGCGAGGCGATCACCAGCCAGGCGGGCGCTGCCGATCGCAGAAGATCACGTAGCGGATCGGCCAGGCGATGACGCCGAAGGCCAGCGTCTTCCGCATGCCGTACTTCTTCAGGAAGCGCGACAGCAGGAACGCCATGACGAAGATCTCGGCGAGCTGCGCCGATGGTCATCACCCACGGCGACCCAGGTGCTCGACACGCCGATCTGTCCGACTCGAGGAACGGCGCCGTCAGGATGTAGTAGAACTCGCAGCTCGGTCGCGACCACGAAGGTGATGCCGACGAAGATGGCGAACTGCTTCGCCTTGAGCATCTTGAGCGATTCGAGGAACGCCCACGGCTTGACCCCCTCCTTCTGCGGGCGGCGTGTGCGGCAGGGTGAACGACTGCACGCCCATGATGAGCGAGGCGACGCCGGCCAGCAGCAGCATGTCGCCCGCGCACCGACGGAGCACCGTGGCCGGTCCGCCAGCCAGCGCCAGCCGGTGAGCGTCCACCCGGCCGCGATCCACCCGAGCGTGCCCCACACGCGAATCCCGCCGAACTCCTCCTCGGAGTCCTTCAGGTTGATCATGGCGATGGAATTGGTGAGCGCCAGCGTCGGGGCATAGAGCAGGCAGTAGACCAGCATCAGCCCGAACATCAAGCCGTAGTCGGTCGTCCGCGGACGACCGCGATCAGCAGGATGCCCCCGGTGAACGCCAGAAACCCGATCACCTTCTCGGAGGCGAAGTACCGATCCGCCAGCTGCCCGCCGATGAACGGCGCGATGATCGTCGCCAGCGGCAGCAGGGCGTAGATCCAGCCGACCTGCCCGCCGCTCATGCCGAGGTCGTTGATCAGATACGACGACAGCACCGGGGCCCACGCGCCCCAGATGGCGTACTGCAGGAACATCATCATGCCGAGCCGGGTCTTGGAGCTCACACGATCCTCCGCGCGATCGGATCCCACTCGACCTTCCGGCCTTCGAGATACGACCGGGTGGCCATGTGACAGGTAATGGCTTCCTCGAAGCCCCGGTCGATGTTGCAGCTCGTCTCACCGCCGTTGCGGATGACGTCCAGCCACTCGGCGATATTGCAGGTGATAGGCCGACACCCGCCGCCCGCCGCGGTAGGTGTAGAGCAGACCGCGGGTCACGAAGTACTCCTCGGTCGCCGAGGTCACGGCGTCGATGCCCTTGAACCCGGGTCGATACGTGAACATCGGCCGGGAGGTGTTGATGACGCCGTCCTTGATCTTCTTCTCGTAGCGGGTCGACTCGCCGTCGGCCGTCACGGTCAGGTCGCCGCTCACCCGCATGGACGCGTCGTGTCCCATGAACATGAGCCCGCGGTAGTTGCCGTTGGCCAGCGTCGCGCTGTAGACGAAGGTGAGGTCGCGGTCCGGATACTCGTAGACCGCCTGGAACACGTCCGGCACGTCGCGTCCGTCCTTGAAGTAGTAGATCCCCCCGGAGGCGACCGCCGACTTTGGTATGCCCACCTGGAGGATCTGATTCACCCCGTCGTATTCGTGTGACAGCAGATCACCCGCGAGTCCGGTGCCGTAGTCGTACCAGCACCGCCACCGGAAGAACCGCTCGAGGCTGAACGGCACCTTATTGGGGGCGGGGCCCTGGAACAGCTCCCAGTCGATCGTCTGGGGGTTCCCCTCCTCGTGGATGTCCCACACCCAGGCGCCCCACGGCGAGTTCCGGTTGGTGGTGCCCTCGACCAGCGTGATCGGGACCCAGAATGTTGGCCTCGATGACCTCTCGGGCCTTGTTGTGCGCCTCGGACTGGCGATTCTGGTGGCCGAGCTGGAAGACGATGTTGGAACTCTTGACCGCGTCGTACATGCGCGTGCGCTTCTTCTTCCGTTCGCGTCATGCACTTCTCGCAGTACACGTGCACGCCTTCGGCCGCGGCGGCGATCGTCATCCGCGAGTGCCAGTGATCGGGCGTCGCGATGATCACCGCGTCCACGTCGCCACTCTGCAGCAGGTCGCCGTAGTGGCGGTATCGCTTGGCGGGCTGCCGGGCGCTACCGGCTCCCGGCCGCGCCTCCACCGTCGAGGCGGCGATTCCACGCTCGGCTCGCACGTCGAACACGTCGCACACGGCCGTGATCGCGACGTTCAGGTCGTCCTGGCCGAGATAGGTCACCAGGGCCTTGTTGCGCGGGTTCTTCCGCGCCTCCTCACGCTGCTCTTCCACCCAGTCGGGATGGGCGAATCCGGCGTGCCGGACCAGGGACTCCCCCTCCCCGCCGAACCCGATGATGCCGACCCGTACCCGCTGACTGGGTGGTCGCGACATCGCGTCCTTGATGAACGCCGGCCCTCCCTCGGTCACGCCCAGCTCCTCGAGGATCGCACGCTTCTTGGCGTCCTCGATCGATTTCTTCTCGAGATAGCTGTAGGCGAAGGCCCCAACGAAGGGGACTGAGACCAGCGCCTTGAGCAGTCCGCGGCGGCTCAGCCCCGCCGGCGGCGAGGGCGGAGGCGGGGTCTGGGGCTCGCTCTGATCGGTCGTGCGTTCGTCGGTCATCGTCGCGTCTCCTCAGGCCCGGGCCTGCTGCTGGGTCAAGTCTTCACTGCCGCGATTCCACGGCACGAGCCGGTCCAGTCCCCACAGCTTACCGGTCGGGAACGCGAGGAGTACGGCCAGCGCCACCATTTCGATCAGGACCTTGTTTACGACCAGGTAGCTGCCTTCGGTCGGCATGCCATAGCTGTAGCCGACGAACGGCGGGGCGGCGACGTAGTACAGGAACAGGAGCACGATCCCGGCGACGGTGGCGGTCCGGGTGAAGAGTCCGAACATGAGGCCGAGCCCGATCAAGAGCAGTCCCCAGGCATTCAGGTAATCGACCACCGTGAGGAGCGTCGGGTTGGCGGCGATGTCCAGGAAGACACTACTGAACCACCACTTGGATTCCGCCAGGTACCCGGCTGACGTCCAATACGGGTTCGTCAGCTTGGCCAGACCCTCGTAGGTGAAGTGCCAGCCGATGAGGATTCTGAGGACTACCAGCGTCGTGGTCTGGAATCGCGAGTATCCTCGCATCCCCCAGGTTCCAACTGTCTCGCCTCGCATCATGCCTCCGCCGCTTCCACGTTATCGGCCGGCGCACTCCTCCAGCCACGGGACCGGACCTGCTGCCCGTCCCGATCGATGATCAGACATTCACAATCCGGCAACTCGTCCACGAACCGAACGCCCTGTGCTGGCCCCATCACGAAGACGGTCGTGGCCAGTGCGTCCGCCGCCATGGTCGACGGCGCCACGACCGACACGCTCGCGCACTCGTTGGGTGAGCGTCCAGTAGTCGCGCTCACGATATGATGCACCAGGCGATCGCGGTCGAAGTAGATCTCGTAGCTGCCCGAGGTGGCCACGGCGCCGTCGGTCAGGTGAATCGTGTCGGGGTAACTCCCGTCCTTGGTGGGATTCTGGACCGCTACCGTCCACGGACGTCGCTCTTCTTTGGTTCCGGACGTCCGGATGTCGCCACCGGCGTTGATCAGGTAGTTGTCGAGCTTGTGCCGCCCGAGCACACCGGCGATGGCATCGACGATGTAGCCCTTGGCGATGCCGTCCAACGTGATGGCCATGCCGGGCCGCTCGAAGTCGACCCGTGTGCCGGTCACGTCGAATGTGCGCCGCACCGACCAGGTCGAGTGCCTCCCGGAGCTCCGCCGCCGACGGCTCCGCGGGCACCAAGGCGGTCATCCGCTCTCTGAAGAGGTCGACGACCGGCGCCACCGAAATGTCGAACGCGCCCCGACTCAGCTGGTGGATCGCGTGTGACCGGGAGAGCACGTGGAGAAACTCGGGTGGTGCTCCGTCGATCCGCCCGACGTCGTTGAGATACATGATGGCGGAGGCCGAGTCGTATCGGCTGAAGATGGCGATCAGCCGATCCATCTCGTCGAACGCCCGGCCGATCGCCTCTTCGGCGCGGTGCTGAGAGGGCGCGAGCACCGATACCGCCACGACGGTTCCCATGGCGGCACGGCTCTGGGTGACCTTGTAGGTCCGACGACTCAGGCGGACGGCTGCGGTGGTGACCGGTGACGGCGTCCACGCGCTCGAAGCCCAGCCGCTGGAGGGCGGCGAGCTTGCCTCGGATATGCGCTGTCTCGTGCATGAATGCTCGAGGTTGCGACTGGGTGATGGGATGTTGCGAATATACGACTAAACGGCGTGTCGGCTAGCGGTATTGTCCTTCCAGTGAGCTCCGGACGCGCTCGAGCAGTGCCTTGGTCGCCCGGATGCCGTCCGGCTCGCTCAACGCCTGTCCTTCGTACTCGATGCCGATGTGGCCACGGTACCCGGCGTCGAGGACGACCCGGAGCATCCGCGTGGAAGTCCGTCTCGACCACGTTGCCGGACGGGTCGAAGTCATAGGACTTGGCGCTCACCGCCTTGGCAAACGGCATGAGCTCCGCCACGCCCTGGTAGCGGTCGTACCACTCGTCCTCGGCCAGCTTGAAGTTGCCGAAGTCCGGCAGCGTGCCGCAGCGGGGGTGATCCACCGCTGGATGACGCTCGCGAGCCAGGCCCCGTTCGACGAGAGGCCGCCGTGGTTCTCCACGAGGACGTTGATCTCACGCTGCGGCGGCGAATTCGGTGAGCCGGCGGAGCCCATCGGCGGCCAGCCGGCGCTGTTCGTCAGGTGAGCCTGCCGACTGGGCGTTGACCCGGATCGAGTGGCATCCCAGGAACTGTGCCGCGTCCACCCAGCGATAGTGGTTCTCGACCGCCGTGCGCTACGGGCCGCGTCGTCTGGATCGCCAATGGCACCCTCGCCGTCGCACATGATGAGGAGGTTGGCGACGCCGTGGTCCTGAGCCCGGTCCTTGAGCTCCTGCAGATAGGCCCGGTCCTGTGCCTTGTCCTTGAAGAAGGAATTGACGTACTCGACGGCCTCGATCCCGTAGTCGCGGTGCGCGGTTGCCGGGAAGTCGAGGTTGTCGAGCTCCCCGGCGTACAGTGCCCGATGGAGCGACCACTGGGCGAGCGATATCCGGAAGAGCGGTTCGTCGCGGGTCCGGGTGCATGAAAGCAGCGTCAGCGGCTCGAGCAAGCCCAGCGCGGGCAGAATGCCCCCGGAGATTTCAACGAATCGACGACGGGACAACGGCTGCGACACCGAGGCCTCCTCACTCCTTTACTCTCTACTCCCTACGCCCTACTCCCTACTCCCTACTCCCTACTCCCCGTAGTAAATCATTCCCACACCGCACGGCAAGGGTCCCCAAGGCACGAGGGCCCGTTCAGAGTGTCTGAACGCGCCCTCGTGCCGCCTCGAACCTTCCTGCGTCGCACTGCCCTAACGCAGGAGAGCCCGTTCAGAGTGTCTGAACGGGCCCTCGTGCCGCTCGGAATGCGAAGCGAGCTCTCGTCGGTTACTTGACCACGGTGAGCCCGAACGGCATGTCGAACCGTCCCACCTCGGTCACTTGCGGCTTCCCCTTGGTCGGCAGCTGGCAGAGGATCGCGGATGTGCCCTCGAGCGTCCAGGTGATGCCGTCGAGGGCATGAGCCAGCGTCAACCGGTTTCCTGTCACGTCATTATTCTCGCAATCAAAGCCGAACCTGAGGAACCAGTTGAAGCCCTTGCCGCTCGCATCGGGCCGGACCCAGGTCACCTGGGCGCGGGTGGTCGTGGTGCTTCCCGGAACCATCAAGAGGGGCTCCACGCCAGGATCGGCCGTGCTGAAATAGCCGTCGTCGCACACATCGGCAGGCAGTCCTGGCTGATCGGGGAAATCGAAGCAGAACTTGCGGTCGCTGGTGGCGACGCGTGCATCCACGAACAGATTACCGATCGCGAGGATGACGGCGTCGGTATACGCGCCGGCCGAATCGCTCATGACACCGTCGCCCGCTGCGTCGCGGAAGGTGGCGCTCACCGGTGTGTCGCTGGGTGCTCCCTTCTGCTTCACGCTGAAGAGTTCGGACCCGATCCCTTTCTTGCCTCGAAACGTCATGACCTCGACGTCGTACAGGGCCACGTCGGCCTCGAGCGGGATCTTGATGTGCGCCTTGAGCCGAGTGTCATCGACGAACGTCGTCGAATCGACGGTGACGAGGGACGTGCCTCCCGGTAAGACCCAGCTGGCCTCCGAGCCATCGTCGAACCCCGACCCTATGACGTCCACTGTCAGCATCGTGTCCTGCGGTGCCTCGCTGGGATCGGCCTGGTCCACGTTCACCTTGACACCCGGGCCGCCGCCGCCGCCCTTGGCGGCGAGTATGGCGGTGTCAGTCGGGCTGGTCGGCTGCGATTCGGTGCAGGCCAGGAGGCCAACCACCAGCCACCCAACGGCCACCATGCCGCGATATGGAAGAAGATGCCGCTTCGTCATGGGGACCTCCCCGTAGTGGACCTCGAGGCGAGGTGAACAGGAGTCACAGAGTCTGTCGCTTTCTTAATGGCACGGATGTTCCCGCCCGAGTGTGCGCCTGCCGGTGGCCGTTGTAGCCGGCCAGCTGGTAGGTGGCCCAGTAATACGCGGCAGCCGTACCGCTCGTGGGCCAGCATGGCGCGCTGGGCCCGGGCCAGCGCGTGGGCGGGAGAACGTCCCGTCAAATTCCGATAGAACTGCTCGGCGAATGCCGCCGCCCCGGCGTCTTCCACCGGCCAGAGCGTCGCGATGACACTGCCCGCACCCGCGTGGAGGAACGCCTGGGCCAGAGTCGTGTAATCCTCGCCCTGCACGAAGGCGGTCGAATGGGCCGCTCCGACTCCGGTCTCACAGCCGGAGAGAAAGACCAGCTGCGCGTGGATGGGGAGGTTCAAGCAGTTCGTGCACCTCGAGTCGCCCGTCGTCCGCCGGATCGCCACCATTGTTGCGCGCCAACTCGAGCCGGGAGAACATCGGGTTCTGCGCATTCAGGATGCCGTGGGTGGCCACATGCACCAGGCCCGAACCTGCAAGCGCGGTCCGTACGGTCCGCTCGGTCGCTCGGGAACCCAGATATCGGCTGATCCTCGCGTCCTCCGCACGCACGGCCCCGACCTCGCGCCGAGTGCCGGGCAGCCGATCGGGGAACGGCGCGAAGGCCGAGACCGCGAGCGTGCCCTCCGCCTTATCGGTCTTGCGATCGGCCAGCACGGGAAGCGCGGCCGCGGAAGGGAGAACCCGCAGCGAGAAGTCCTGCACCAGGTAGCGGCCGGTGGTTCGATCCTTGAGTGCCGCAAAGGGCAGGTAGACCAGCACCTGATGCGGCACGATCATGAGTTCATGCGCGTCGCTCAACAATCCGGCACCCAGCAGCGGCTCGATCAACGCCTCGTGCAGCGCTTCGAGCACGCGGTCGAGACGCTCCCCGCGCGCCATCGTTTCTCGCCATCAACTCGCGCGCGAGCCGCACCCGGCTGGCGACGTTCTTCACGCTGACCGGGCTCTCCAGGGCATGGACCCGATCGCGCGTCACGAGAAAGACGACCACCTGACCTTCCAGCGGGACGAAGTACTCGATCAAGAGCTGCCCCGGACCGAGCGCCGCGCGGACAGCCGCGACATCGGGACGAGCGGCGCCTAGGAAGGCGGCCGCATCGCGGTCCGTTTCCGCCGCCTGCACCAGGAAGCCCTCGTACTCGCGTCGGGCCCGTTTCAACCGATCATAGAGGAACGCCAGTTCCCGCGACTCATCCGGGCTGAGGTCACTCGTAGGGGTCTCTTCGATGTAGTCGATGCTCTCCACCAGGCGGTCGATCTCGCTCAGCAACATCTCGCCGTCAGAGAAGGCCTCCGCGGGGGCGGAGTGAGCAGATGAGGCCTGTCCCGCAGCCGCCAGTCGCTCGAGCAGCACCCGTCCCCGGGCGGCGTCCGCCACGCCGAAGGCCTCGTCGATCCGACCCAGCCGAAGCAGCACCGAGATGAGGTGGGCATAGACCTCGCGCTTGTCCGCGACGAAAGCGGTCCGCAACAAGCCCGAGCTGAAGTTGCCCCGGACCCCTTCGACCGTCGCCAGGGCGCGGCGTCCGGCCACGGCGGCCTCCTGAGTCCGTCCGAGTCGCTCAAGCGCGCGCGACTCGAGCAGCCGTGCTTCCCACTCGGCGGCGTAGCCGCCGCGCGCCAAATCGGGCTCGATGCGCTCGATGACCGTGAGGACTTCACGAGGGCGCCGCTGCCGGTCCGCGATTCTGGCCTCGGTGAGACCCAGTTCGACCCGAGCGACACGCGCACCGACATCGCTCGCCACGGCTCGCGCCTCCTGCCAACCGTCGCTGGACTGCCCCGTCGCCGTCCTCGAGCCGGTCGAGGATCTCGGCCAGGATCGTGAGGTCGCCGAGCACCTCCATCGGTGCCCCAATGGCGCGATGAATCTCCAGCGCCTCGAGTGCTGATGCGCGGGCCCGATCCAAGTCTCCCAACCGGACGTGGATGTCGGCCTCGCTCCGGAGGTCTACCCCGGTCTCGAGGTCGAGTCCCAATTCGGCGTTGATGGTCTGGGCCGAGTCGTACATCTCGAGCGCACGACGGAAGTCACCTGCCGCGCGATACAGGTCGGCCATCGCTTCGAGAATGCTGGCCTGTTCCTGCTCCAGCCCCTGTCGTGTTGCCAGGGTGAAAGCGCTGTCCAGCACGACAAACGCCTGCCCCGGGTCACCCAGGGCCATGTACGCCATCCCGAGTTGCCCCAGGGCGCTCTGGACGCCGGTGGCGTAGTCGGCGACTTGATACCGGGCGAGCGCCTGCTGAAGGAGCGGGATCGCGGCGTTGGGGTCGCCCAGTCGAATCTCGAGCATGCCGAGGTTGGTGAGTGCGTTCCCTTCGAGCCGCGCATCGCCCAGCTCGGCCATGGTAACCTGCATCGCCTCAAAGCCCGTGCGGGCCTCCCGGAATTGTCCCAGCTCGGTCTGTACCAGCGCGAGGTTGCCGAGCGCAGTGGCTGCCGCGCGACGGTTCCCCGTCTCGCTGCGCAGCGGTGCCCGCCTTCCCGAACAACAGGACCGCGTCCGAGAGCCGGTTTTCGGTCCAGGCCAGGAGTCCGAGTGCATTGTATGAGCGGAAATACTGATCGGTGAGGGCGTGTTGCTGCTTGAGGGCAAGCGCCGCCTCACCGATGCGTCTGGCCTGCTGGTGATTGCCCAGCTTGTAGTGTGCCAGTCCGATCCAGGTGAGGGCCCTCGCCTCGGCGGCTACTGCGCCCTCTTGCTTTGCCCGTTCACGCACCTGCTCCAGGATGGCCGCGGCACTGTCGAACTTGCCGGCAAAGTAGATGGCCTCGACCGCGGCAAAGACCGAATCGTATCCGCTCTGGGTCGCGACGGAGTCCGTAGCACGTCCGCCGGTGTGCAGCCCTCCCACCACCGAGGCATCCCTGGTCTGATCGGAACAGGCCAGGATGCACGAGCAAGCCAAGAGCCATGCCAAGCGGGGGTGCACGGTCATGGTCGGATGGTGAATTCCCGGACTCCCGTGGTTGACGATCGGGCATCGTCGAGGAGCGCATCGACGTACCAGTAGTACCGACTGCCGGACTTGAGGTCGACGCCACGCGGCAGCACGAGGCTCGTGTCGGACGTCTCCGCGGTCCACACCACGTCGCCATTCTCGTCCGTCACGGTCAGGACGTAGTGCGCGTTCCGTGGCCCTCGCTCCGCCACAGGAAGATCAGGCTGTCCACAGATACCGGCGTCTTCTCGGCCGGCATCACGGCGCTGAATTGTCGGACACCTTCCGTGCCTGGTCCGCGGGTGGCCATTCCGTCGGGGCGCGTTCCTTGCCCCGGGAGGAGAACGAACAGGGCCACCGCCGCGGCGGCCGCCGGAATGGCGATGGCGATCCAGCGGCGTGGCCTCGGATCCGCGGTGAGTGCCGCCGCTTCGGCCACATCCCGTCGGCATTCGGCACACCCGACGAGATGGCGCTGCGCCGCTCGATGTTCTTCCGCCGAGGCCTCGTGGGCCAGGTAGGCGGCAATGAGTTCAGGGCTCAGATGCTGAGGGTCCGTCAAGGCCATATCCTCTTTCCGATAATGGTGTTCCGTCTCTTCCTATGAAACGGATATGGCAGCCCTGGAGGTGCGCCGGTTCATGGCTCCGTGATGCCATGGGCCTCGAGCCCGTCCTTGAGCTGGGCCAGGACGGCCGTCAGCCGGCGGTGCACCTGAAAGCGTGAGCGCAAGCCTATCATCGGGCCGATCTTGCCCAGCGGTACGTCATCCTCGAACCGGAGCGTCAGGAGCAGTTGATCGGCGACATCGAGTGTTGCGACGACACTGTCTCAGCGCCGTCCGGCGTTCCTCTCTCAGGACCTCCGCGTCGGGATGGGGACGTTTCCCGTCCCCCATTTGCTCCAAGTCGATCTCTGCGGCGACGAAGTCCACCAAGTTGCGTCTCGCGACATGTTCCAGGGCCTGGGCGGGGCTCGACTCCTGCGTCCGCTTGAAGCCGACCATGGGTGTGACGGTGGTGATCCACGCACAGCCGACGCGCGACCACGACCAACCAGGTGGTGAACTTTCCCCGACCGTCTGCCGCGAAGGCACGGAGCCGGCGACATCCATCGTCACGGAGCTGGTCCAGGATAAAGGCGTAGCGATCCATGGCGCCGTCATGACTCGGCGCGGTCCTTCGGGCGACCTTGAGCAGGAGCGTGCTGTACTCGTGGAGGAACGCCGCCCACGCGTGACCGCGGGTCACATCGTCGGATGCGGCGAGCACGCCAGCCAGCTGGGGTGGGACGAATGTGGACACCTGCGACCGCCCGGGGGTCATCACTGCATTCCGGGTCTACACTCCGTGAGGAGATCGTAAACATGTCATGAAGAATCTTCAGTGACAGGCGAGGTGCGCGGCGCCGGGCTGGGTGTCGGAGTGACGAGGCGGACGGGCGGCCCCGCAAGGGACCGCCCGCTACCGGTTCCAACGGTACTGGTGCTCCGCTGCTCAGCTAGTGCAACGAGATCTGGGTGTTGTCCTTGACACCGGTATTCCCGTTGTACGTCCGATTCCAATGCGCACTGAAGGCGGCGTCGGCGCCATTGGCCAGCACCAGTGTCCCATGGGCGCGATACCCGAAGGCGTTGGCATTCGACCGACCGGCGCGGAAGCCGAAGTTGTCGGTGTACACGAGATCAGACACTCCGGTCGCCAGCGGCTCATAGATCTCGAGGAGATCGCAGCCACTGAAGCCAGGGAACGGCCACACCGTCGTCCTGAGGTCCTTTCCCTGAGCGAGCTCGAGAGTCCCTCGGTCGCCGGGAAGGGCGACCTCATGCATCGGCACGATATCGACGTCGAAGGTACCATTGCAGAAATCACGGGGGTCGATACCGATGAACACGAACGTCCCGTCTTCCTCGTCGGTCCAACCGACGGCCACCGACGTTTCGCCACGCATCACGATCCCCGATTGTGCCGGCGCGTGGTCGATGGCGAACGCGGGAGCCACTGCGGCGGCGTCCGAATCCGTGGACGAAGTAGGCTGCTCGTTGCAGCCGACGATTAACACGGCCCCCAGAGCGAGTGAACAGGCAGTGGTACGCATGAGCACCTCCTGAGCAGATGGGTCAGGAAACAATCCGAGACGGCTAGATCGCGGCGTGATAACCGCCGTTCCGTCTGTTTCCATGACACGGATGTGCTCGGTGGATGGTGCGCACGGCCCACCCGATGCCCGGCCGTTGTCAGCTATCAGCTATTGGCTCTCGGCAATCAGCAACGGTGGGAAGCAGAAGGGCCTGCTCCAACTCCCTGAACTCGCGCGGCTGAAGCCGCTGCTCGGCACTGCGTCGCTCCGCGACGCGTACAGGCAGACATCCCGCGCTTGAGGGACTGCCTCTAGTCTCTCCGGGACCGGCCAGGGTGGCCGTACGATGTGCGGTCACAATCGATGGCCCTCTTCCTCCTCAGAGCCCGGGAATTGGATCACGCAATGCAGCCGCCGCAAGAACGGCTCGTCCACGCTCCGGTGCAGATTGGTGGCCAGAATCACCACCCCTTCGTACTCCTCTATCTTCTGCAGGAGATTGTCGATCTCGGGGTTGGCGTATCGGTCATGTGCGTCTCTCACCTCGGTACGCTTGCCGAACAGGGCATCTCCCTCGTCGAAGAAGAGAACCGCCTTGGCCGCACCCGCCTTCTCGAATACCAGGGCCAGGTTCTTCTCCGTCTCGCCGATGTACTTGGACACCACCCGTGAGAAGTCGACCCGGTAAAGATCCAAGCCGAGTTCATTCGCGATGATCGCCGCCGCCATCGTCTTTCCCGTTCCAGAACCACCTGAGAAGAGTGCGGAGAGTCCCGGGCCCTGGCCGGCCTTCCGAGCAAGGGTCTGGAGTTGCTGAACCACATCTGCCGGAAGGCCTGTTTCCTCCCATGTGTGGTGGAACGCGATCTTCTCCATCAGCGTTTCAATCTTCCGATCGGATTGTGGCGTCGTGTCCGACCTGCCGAAGACACCAATCCCAGCCAAGGCCGCGCCCACAAACGGCAAGGCGAGCACCCACACGCGGAGGCCGAACCACCCGCCACCCGCTATCCCGTCCAGCGCCAGGAGCGCCAGGCCGGCGCACACCAGTGCGGCGCCGAGCACCGGTCGCCAGGCCGTGATGGGCCGCCCTGTTCCACCGCGCTCGAACCGGCCGAACACGAGCGCGAACGGAATGAGCGCCAGGGCATAGACTAGCAACCATACCGGCCGCGCCGCCCACCAGACCGCCGCTCCCGGGCGAGAGCGTCAGTCCCACGTCGCCCGCGAGGAGGGCCAGGCCGATCACGAGCGACGAGGCGGTCAAGTGCCACAGGAACACCGTCATGATCATGCCGTTCACCAGCACGGTCCAGGTCCATGGCGTCCCGCGGCGGAGCCAGCGCCGGAACGGCGATTCGATCGAGAGCAGCAGTCCGGTCTGCACGATCGCCGATTGCGAGCATCGGGAGCTTGGGCGGCAGCGTGTTGCTCACCGCCTCGCCGGGCACGCTCACCATGCTCACCGGATAGGGCCCGAACGCGACCATGCCGGCCAACAGCACCGCACCGGCGAGCGCCCATGCGAGCGCCTTCCGCGGCCCCTCGAAGTAGCCGTCCCGCCAGGCGTAGCCTAGCTGGTGCACCGCGACCCAGATGAACGCGTAGTTGAGCCAGCCGATCGAGCGGACGCCGGCGGCGAAGAACAGCGCGTCGTCGGCCACGGCGAGCAGTGCGAGCACCGCAAACGAGGCGAGCCCGAAGCGCTGCCATGCGGCGTAGGTCGCGGGCACGAGCACGACCACCATCACATACACCGCCAGGAACCAGATCGGCACCAGCGCCACCTGGGACCCGACGCGGATCATCTCGGACTCCACACCGAGTCTACCGGCGATGGCGCCGGCGATGGCCCAGAGCAGCAGGAGCGGAAGAACCGGCCCGACCAGACGCTGGAGCCTGGAGCGGAGCCACTCGCCGTAGGTCTTACCCGAGCGCGTCGCGGACTTCCACGACACGCCGTTGGAGTAGCCGCCGACCAGGAAGAAGATCGGCATCACCTGGAACACCCAGGTGAGCCACCGGGTCCAGGGCTCGAATTCGAGCAGGCTCGCTGACCGTGGGCCGGCCATCGACCAGGTACAGCACCCCGACCATCCAGTGGCCGGTGATCACGGCGCCGATCGACACCGCGCGCAGGAAATCGACGTAGCGATTGCGCGATTCGGGCGTGCCTGCCGCGACAGCGGCCGCACGGGACCAGAGCGTCTGCTTGGCCCGAGTGGGGGCCGCGCTCCCGCTCACCGAGGTACCGGGGCTATGCGCCCACCATCGCTTCCGCCTTCAGGACCTTCTGGAATTCGCGCAGCCACGCCGGGTGGGCCGGCCAGGCCGGTGCCGTGACCAGATTCCCGTCGACGTGCGCCTCGGGCCAGTCTTTCTCCACGAACGTGCCGCCCGCCGCCGACACCTCAGGGCCCGCAGGCGGGATAGGCCGAGCACTTCCGGCCCTTCAGCACGCCTGCAGCCGCGAGCAGTTGCGCCCCGTGGCAGATGGCCGCCACCGGCTTGTCGGCCGACATGAAGTGCCGCACGATGCCGAGCACCTCTTCGTTGAGTCGCAGATACTCGGGCGCCCGACCGCCCGGAATGACCAGCGCGTCGTAGTCGCTCGCCTTGATGTCGGCAAAGGTCGCGTTCAGGGCGAAGTTGTGCCCCGGCTTCTCGGTGTAGGTCTGATCGCCCTCGAAATCGTGCACCGCCGTCTTCACGGTCTGTCCGGCCTTCTTGTCGGGGCATACCGCGTCGACCGAGTGCCCCACCATCTGCAGCGCCTGGAACGGCACCATGACCTCGTAGTCCTCCACGAAGTCTCCCACCAGCATCAGTATCTTTTTCGGCATCATGCCCTCCGCTTCAACGGTTCGTTCTCGCGTGTCCGTCCTCGTCTTCCGACCAATGTCGAACTCACCGAAACGGCCTGCTTCTCGGTCGTGCCATCGGACTGCTTGAGGATAGACCGGACGGAGCGATCAGGCTACCGGACGGCCGAGCCCGTACCGTTGCCTGAGCCGCCGGGTCTCGAATGCCAACGTCGAGAAGGCGGTGAGGCTGGCCACGGTCCCGAGTATCAGGACGAGCCGAAGGACCGGTTCTCCCGGACTGCAGCCGGTCACTGGCCAGGCGAACCAGGGTGCGCAGCCACTCGAGCGCACCCAGCAACAGCGCCACCTGAACCAGACGGGCCACCCAGCGCTTCCTGACCGGGAGGAGGGCGAGCAGCAGGACGACTGCGGCAAGCATCAGCACGTTCGGGCCGCGCAGGAAGTGCGCGCCGAGTATTAGCAGGCTCAGGACGACGGGAATCAGGGGCAGTGGGGAGATCCCTCAGTCGGGGTTGGATCGGGAAACTCAATTGACGCAGGCTTCCACGACTCCGGGTCTCCAAAGATTCCTCGTCGGTAGCTGACGACTTCGATCCGGACCGGGACAACCTCGATCAGCAGGTAACTGGCCTCGCGATCCGGGTAGAACTGGTTCCATTCCTCCTTCCACCGGCTGGCCTTCTCGGCCGGGTCGTCCACCAGCCGGGCGGTGCCGTAGACCGACACGTACCCGTCCGCCTCGGGGGCCGGGTAGTAGAGCGTCACCCGGGGGTCGTTGGCGATCTCCGCGACCTTCCGGCTCCGCCGGTTGGTGCCGAACCAGACGACCATGTTCTCGTCGGGCGGGAACGGATCCATGGTCCGGACCCGCGGCTGGCCGGACTCATCGAGCGTGATCAGCGCATTGAACCGGGTGGCGGCGATGATCTCGCGCGCGGCGGCGATCAGGGTGTCGCGAGACGCGGGCTCCGCACCGACTTGGGCGTGGAGAGTCGGTAGCGATGCGGAGCAGCAAATGGCCGAGACGGCCACCGCACAGCGAGCAAGGGTTCTCATGATCAGTCCCGAAGTTCCGAGAGTCGACGCGGCGTCGTGGCACTTCATGTCCACATGCTTCCTTCGACCAGGAAGAAGGTAATCACGAAGAGCATAGTCAACACTGCCGCTACGACGATCCACCACAGGGCGCCCCATGGCCGGTCGGACATTCCAAGGGATCGAGCAATCGGGTAGCAGGAGCGGAGAATGCAGCGCTTGGCCCGCGTGATATACCGGCCCAGAATGTCTGAGAGGCGCGTGCCGAACCTTCCAGCCAGTTGTCCCGCTAGCGGGCCACGGCGGGTGAAAACGTGCATGGTCCCCTTGCGTTGCCTTGCGGTTGAGTGTGACGAAAGTCCCCTGTGCACCTGCGGAGGGCCCATGCTCAAGTCGGCAAGGGCTTGTCCGCGACGAACCATGCCATGGAGTACCACGTCTCCCGTGAGGCGACGGGTGTGAACCCCGCCTGCTCGAGTCCTGCGAGGAATCCCTTGCGGTCGAAGCGGTCCTCTTGCGGGTGATGGAACAGGCGGCGGATGATCGGGTGCCGCAGCGCCTCGGCGAGGACTTCTTCCGCGTAGAACCGGCCGCCCGGTTTGAGGACCCGGCAGACCTCGGCCAGGGCGTCTCGCCAGCGCGGGATGTGATGCACGATGCCGAAGTCGAAGACGGCATCGTAGGTGTCGTCTGGCGCAGGAATGGCCAGCGCGTCACCCGTCCAGAGGCGCGACCGGGATTTCCGCCGGGCTAGCCGCCTCCGAGCAAGCTGCACCATCCGAGGGTCGAGATCGAACGCGTCGACCGAGGCGGCACCGAATTGATCCAACACGATGCCCGCGCCCACCCCTCGGCCGCAGCCGATCTCGAGCACTCGACCACCCGGCACCGGGCCGCCCATCCGAAGCAGCCGGTGAGCCTCCACGTGCCGCTGTACCGCCGCGCGGAGGGGATTGTTCATGAGATGGTACTCAAAGCGATTCAGCAGCATCGGCGGGTGAGCTAGGACTCAGCCCAAGGCTACGGTCGACGTGCCCTTCAGCTCGGCCAGGAACCCGCGGGCCCAATCGTGGACCGTGTGACGCCGCACGACGTCGCGCATGGCCTGCATCCGGGTGGCGGCTTCGGCCGGCGTCATCTCCAAGGCGTCCCTCATCCCCTCGGCCACCCCGTCGACGTCATACGGATTCACCAGGATCGCGGAGCTGAGCTCCGCCGCGGCACCGGCGAACTCGCTCAACACGAGCACGCCCGTGTCTTCCACTCGCGCCGCCACGTATTCCTTGGCCACCAGGTTCATCCCGTCGGCCAGCGGTGTCACCAACATGACGTCGGCAGCGCGATACATGGCGATCAATTCGCGGAATGGGAGGTTCCGGCGCAGGTAATGCACCGCGGCAACACCGACCTCGCCATGCTCTCCGTTGATCTGTCCCACTAATTCCTCGACCTGCCGGCGGAGCACCCGGTATTCCTTGATCCGTTCCCGGCTCGGCACCGCGATCTGCACCAGGACCGACTCCCGCACCGTGGACATGCCGGACCGGAGAAGCTCTTGGTACGCCTTGAGCCTGAGATCGATTCCCTTGGTGTAGTCCAGCCGGTCCACTCCCAGAATGAGCTTCCGGCCGGCACCCAGCGTCTTGTGAAAATGTTCGGTGCGTTTCGCGACGTCGGGTTCCCGCGCCGCCGCGTCGAACCGGTCGAACTCGATGGAAATCGGGAACGCGTCGATCCGGACCGATCGGCCCTTGTAGCTCAGCCGCCCGCCGGTCGCCCCGCGCCGATCGAAGCCGTACCCGCCCAGGACATTCTGCCGCCGAGCCGATTCCAACAGGTTGCCGACGCAGGTGCGCGTTTGGAGCCCGAGCACGTCGGCACTCAGCACCCCGTCCAAGACCTCCTCCCGCCATGGGAGGCGTGCCAAGAGATCGGGCGATGGACACGGCGTGTGTAGGAAGAACCCCAGCTTGAGATCAGGCCGCACGGAGCGGAGCATGGCCGGCACCAGTTGGAGATGGTAGTCGTGCACCCATACCACGGCACCCACGTCGGCAGCGTCGGCGGCCGCGTCCGCGAAGCGCCGGTTGACTTGCTCATAACTCCGCCACCAGTGGCGGTGGTACTCCGGTGGCAAGACCGCTTGATGGTACAGCGGCCACAGTGTGCGGTTACACGCCCCCTCGTAGAAGTCGGCGTATTCGGACATACTGATGGACACGGGAATGTTGAAGATGCCGTCGTGGACGAATGGATCGGTCTTGGAATCGCGCTCTCCCGTCCACCCGACCCATGCTCCGCCCATTTCGCGCGTGATGGGGACCAGCGCCGATACCAAGCCTCCCGGGCTCGTCTCCCACGTCTCGTGCCCCTTCCGCACGATTCGGCGGACCGGCAGGGTGTTGGCCACCATGACGAGTGAGAACTTCTTGCCGCGGGTGCTCACGGTCTTCCCAACGCAAAGAGGAACGAGGAGATGCCCAGCGTCCCAATAACTTACATCGATCGGCCCCGATTAGGGCAGATGAGGCTGCGCCTGGGCGAAGAGCTGCATCCAGCGAGACAATTGGCCGAACACAAGGAAGCTATCGTGGACGTGACGCCGGGCATTCCGGCCCCATGCGGCCCGACTCTCCGGATCGGCCAACATCTCATCCAGCACCGTCGCGATGGTTTCGATCGCGGTCGGATCGTCGATCATGCGGCCGTCGACCGCGTCACGGACCTGCTGCCGCGGACCACAAGCCTGCCAGTTGGAGAGAATCGGGACTCGCTTCCACATGGCCTCTGCAATGGTCAGGCCGAACCCCTCGCGCAACGAGTTCTGGACCACAACGGACGAGGCCCGTTGAATCGCGTTCACCATGAGCGCATTCTCGGTGGGCGATTGCATCGGCAGCGCGACGATGGCAATGTCGTCCTGGATCGCCGGGGGCAGGCCGGCGTACAGTGCCCTGAGACTCTCGAGAACGTCGCGACCTTCGGGGTCGTCCTGGATCGATGCGGGGTCGGGACCCGCGAGCACCAACCGGACCAGCTCCTGGCGAACACGATGCACCGGGTCCTTCGACCACCCGCCCTTGGCGAGCGTTGCCTTGTAATGGGCGAACGCTTGCAGCAGGGGTTCGAACCCCTTGAGCCGGTCCCACCGCGAAATCTGAGTCACGATCGGCCTGGTAAAGAGGCCGAAATCGCCCCGCTCGGTCGCCGGCACGAATCGGCCATCGGGCGAGAGGCGCTCTGCCTGCCATTGGTAGGGCGGTGTCACCAACGGGCCCGGGGCCACCGCCAGACCTGCGTTCGACAGCACGCCCGCGGTCTTATGAAGGCCCAATTGCCGGTTCTTGGGCGAGAGGGGATCGATCCCGGGGCGAATGATCGTGGCACGCCCGGTGAAGGACGGCGGGATGTAGTCGGGTGCCGAGAAGATGGCGTGGTCGTAGGCGCCGGCCCAGGGCTCGAGGAACTCCCACGCGGAGCGAGTGGCGGGCGTTTCCTGGTCCAACCCGATATGACAGCGCCAGACGGCAAAGACGTCCAACTCTTCCTTCAGCATAGCCGCCAAGGGCATCGGCTGCGGATCATGCACGATCAGGATGTCGCCGGCCCGGACCTTCGACCTGAGAAACGCCGCATTCTCACGGTTCACCTTCTCGAACAGCTCCCGGTCGGACCGGTCGAATCCCGGGGCTCCGTCCCCGTGCACCAGGTTGTGGATCCGCTTGGTCAAATCGAAGAACCGCGGCTCATCCGATTCGATCACCACCCACTCGACGTTGCAGTCGAGGTCGCGGAGCAACGTGATCATGGTTGGGAGCATTTCGGCCACACCGCCACCTTGCGGGGTCGAGTTGACCATCCACAGGGTCCGCTCGCGCAAGTTTGCCAGCACGGGGCCGGCATCGAGCTGCAACGTCTGGACAGCGGCTGCCAGGTCGGCTACCAGTGCGAAGTCCGAGAGGTGGTTGGGTGCATTGACTTCGACCGTGAATGCCACAGGATTCTCCTCCCTCATCGATCGACGCAGACAGCCTGGACGAGTCCAGGGTGAGAGGCGGTCTGTCAATGTAAACGATGATTTCCCCTATATTGTGGGAATCGTATTCTCGTGTTCCTCCTCCCTTTGAGACCGCGTGCGAAAGCTGCCAGTGTCGACTCCAGACTTCGATATCGAGCGCGAGCCCACCGCTCCTCGGCCGCCACTCCCTGGGCCGAAGGACGCGTGGGCCTTTTTCCTCGACGTGGACGGCACCCTGCTTGATATCGCGCCGACACCTGAGAGTGTCGCTCCCCGGGCCGATACGGTGGACTTGCTCGAGCGGCTCGCCCATGCGGCCGGGGGAGCGGTGGCGTTGGTCAGCGGGCGGCCGATCCGCCAGCTGGACCAACTCTTCACGCCGCTCAGCCTGGCGGCCGCCGGGCTCCACGGGCTCGAATGGCGGAGCGCCGATGGGACGATGCACCCGGCGGACGCGAGTCGTACCGGACCTGGCGCGGACGGTGGAGAAGCTCGAGGAGTTTGTCAGGCAGCACCCCGGCACGCCGAGTCGAGGACAAGGGCATGACCGTGGCGCTCCACTATCGTCAGGCCCCGGCCGCGGAGCCGGACGCACGGCGCTCAATCGACGAACTCGCCCGCCGCCTCGGAGACCGCGTTCACGTACAGGAAGGCAAGATGGTGCTGGAAATCAAGTCGATCGACGCGCACAAGGGCATGGTGGTGGAGCGATTCCTTGTGGAGAAACCGTTTGCCGGCCGGGCGCCGGTGTTCATCGGAGACGATGTGACCGACGAGGATGCCTTTGCCGTCGTGAACCGCCACGGTGGATACTCCATCCGGGTTGGCACGGAGCGGACCGGGCCAAGCGCAGCTCGATGGGCCCTGGCTACGCCCGGTCAAGTCCATTCGTGGCTGGGCCGCGTGGCAGACTGCCTCGAGCGGAAGGAGCAGCGGTGAGTTCCGGACCATTGGCACTGGTTGCCGACGTCGGAGGCACCAACGTGCGCTTTGCCGTCGTCGAGCCCGGCGGACAGCCGAAGCGAGTCGTCAACTTCAAGTGCAGCGAGTACCCGGACTTTTTCGCGGCCGTGGATGCCTATGTGGGGCGACTCGGATCGCGCACCCGCCCGACCAGCGCCGCCTTTGCCGTGGCCGGCCCCGTGCTCGGCGACCGCGTCCGGCTGACCAACAGTCCCTGGACCATATCGGCTCGTGCCGTGGAGCGGCGCTACGGCTTCACCGACGTGCACATGATCAACGACTTCTCCGCAATCGCCCTGGCGATCCCACGCCTCCGCCCGACCGATCGGCGGAAGATCGGCGGCGGTCGATCAGTTCAGCACGCGGCCATCGGCGTGATTGGCCCCGGGACGGGACTCGGTGTATCGGGTCTGGTGTGGACCGGTAGCCGCTATGTGCCGCTGGCATCGGAAGGCGGGAAGGTCACACTGCCGCCATTCGACGCGTTCGAGACCGAGGTCATCGAAGTCATTCGTCGGCAGCATACCCACGTCTCAGCCGAGCGATTGCTCTCCGGCGCCGGCCTGGCCCTGCTCTATCGCACAATCGTCGAGGTGAAGGGTCTCTCAGCCCGACCGCTATCACCCCAAACCATATCGAGCCGGGCGCGGGCGGGACGATGCCCGGTGTGCCTTACGACGGTCAATACCTTTTGTGCCATGCTGGGCACTGTTGCGGCCGATCTCGCGCTCACGCTGGGCGCGCTTGGCGGGGTGTTTATTGCCGGAGGCATCGTTCCAAAATTCGGTCCGCTGTTCCAACGGTCGCCGTTTCGGCGGCGGTTCGAGAGTAAGGGCCGATTCTCTTCGTACCTGGCGGCCATTCCCACGTGGGTCATCACCCACCGGAATCCTGGCTTGCTTGGCTTGGCCTACCTGATCGACACCCGGGGCTGAGCCGCTTACGCCTCGGGATCGAACATTCGCCGAGCGGCGGCTTCCGCCTTGACTACGAGCGCTACCATCGATGCGGCCCGTCGCGGCCGCACCCCTTCCTGAATCAACATCTTCCGCGCCTCGTCCGGACTCTTCCCGCCTTCAGCAGTTCGCGAACCCGGAGCGTCAGCACGCGCGTCTCGGCTCCACCCGCCCCACCGCCCCAAACATTCGGTCCCAGATCGCCATGTCGCGTTCCCCGATACGGGAGTGATCGCCACAAGCTGAGTGAATCCCCGAACAGACGCAATCCGTCGGGGCATTGTGGAGTATATTTGCCCAGTCCCGAGCGGGAGCACGCGTGGAAGGCAGCTACCAGACGGCGGATCTCCTCGTCACCGGCGTCATCGTCGCTGCATTCTTCGGATCGATCGCCACCATGTGGGCGTGGACCCAGGGCGCGTGTCGTGTGGCCCTGGACGAAAGCCAGGCCGCGTGTTGGCCCCGAGGACCTCGCCCAGCTCACCGAGGCGGTGGAGGAGCTTCACGCACGCCTCGAAGGAGTCCACGAAGACCTCGTCTCCATGCACGAGCGCCTGGAGCGGGCCGAACGCTTGCTGGCACGACCGGCAGAATCGAAGCAGCCCACGCCTCCGGCCCCCTAGACGAGCGGGGGAATCCCAGTAACCTTCTGGCGACGCAACAATCGGAGCCGAGCGTGGAGCCCTATCAAATCCAGTCCATCGTTGAGAGTCTGATCGTTGCGGGTGGCATGCTCACCGGACTCGGAATCCTGTCATGGACCTGGGTCAAAACCCGCGCGGCCAAGTATGGCGGGGTAGAAACGGCCAAGCTCGCCGAGTCGGTCGGGCTGCTGCACGATCGGATGGACAATCTGCAGGAGGAATTGGGCTACGTGCACGAGCGGCTGGACTTCGCCGAACGGGTGCTGACCCGCATCGCCGATGACGGGGCGCCCCGGGAGCTTCCCAAACACTAGGCTAGGTCCGCTCGACCACCCAACCGCCGAACACGAGCGCGCGGTAGAATTGAGCGGGGTTTCGGAACCCTGCCTCGGCCAAGAGTTCGATCACGCGTTCCTCCGGTACGAAGTGAACCCCATCGTCAACCTGTTGCCGATACCGTTGCTCTCCCTCTGCCGTCACGCCGTGCGAACGGGCATAGCGCATCCACGCATCCATCAAGCGAGTGAAGCCGGGTGTCTTTTTCGCGCCGTATGCATCGACCATAACGAGCGTTCCCCTCTGGACGACACGCCGCGCGATTTCCTGCAGCAGCTCACGCTTCGCTCCATCATCAGGCTGAAAGTGGAGCACCAACAACAGCGACGCCGCGTCGAACGGCTCGGTTGCCGGTAATTCCGCGAGCGGGGACTGAACGAATTCGACTCGCCCATCCAAGCCGTGTCGGGACATACGCGCCTTGGCCTGCGAGATCATGGCACTGGACGGCTCGACGGCGGTGAACCGCCATTCCGGCTCGGCGGCGGCGTATGCCGCCAGCTCGTTGCCGGTCCCCGCCCCCACGACCAGGACCCGCGCCTTCGGTCCTACGCGCATGCGGAGGGCGGCGTGGGCCAGGAGCATGAGGTCGTCGTACCCGGGAACGACTCTGCGGATTACCCGCTCGTAGCGCGCCGCATAGTCGCCATCGAAGTCGAAGCCCGGCCGATCGCGCACGCTCAGGCTCGAGTGCGGTCCATGGCTTCCCGCACGCGGCGGGCGGCCTGCTCCACGGATTCGAGGGTGTAGCCCGGCGGAAAGACCTCGCCGCCGACCCCGACGGCAACGGCCCCTGCCGCCACGTAGTCAGCGATGCTCTCGGATGTCGGCCCGCTGGTGGGAATGAGCGGGATGTCGGGCAGCGGACCGCGGACGGCACGGAGGAAGGCCGGGCCTCCCAACGGACCCGCCGGAAAGATCTTGACCACGGAGGCGCCGGCGCGGAACGCTGCCAAGACCTCCGTGGGTGTCGCGGCACCAGGGATGGCAAGCAGTCCGACACGGCGAGCCTCCTCGAACACTTCCGGGTCGAATACCGGCGACAGCACGAATCGGCCGCCCGCCCGGGCCACGCTCCGGACGGCCTGACGGTTCAGGACCGTTCCCGCCCCGACCAACAGATCTTCTCGTGGAGCCAGGGTCTGAATGACGTGGAGGGCGTTCGGGGTGGTGAGCGTCACCTCGAACGTGCGGAGGCCGCCGCGTGCTGCTGCCTGGCAGCATTCGAGCACGGGATCGTCCTCGCCCAAGCGGATGCAGAGTATGACCCCGTCGCGGAGCAGCCGGTCGCGGGTGTGTCCGATCCGCTCGGCGGGGTCGCCCACCGGGCGCGTCACCTCACTCATGGAAGTCGCCACCAATCCCTCCCGTTGGTGAACAGCAGGCCCGCTGCCTCCACCGGTTAGTGCTTCCGCCGCAACTTCACGGCCGTTCCGTAGGCGAGCAGTTCCGACGCGCCCTGCATGACCGCGGCGGTGGTGAACCGGACGGCGACAATCGCGTCGGCCCTGAGTTCTTCCGCCCGGGCAACCATCCGGTCGATGGCCTGCTCGCGAGATTCCGCCAGCATCTTGGTGTACTCGGTGATCTCACCCCCGACCACGTTCCTGAGCCCTGCGAGGATGTCCTTCCCGATGTGGCGGGCGCGGATGGTGTTGCCGCGCACCAGACCCAATGTCTCGACGACCTCATACTCCTCTGGTACGTCCTGTGTCGTGATCAGCATACGGCCCTCTTACTGGTCAACGTTCTTGGAATAGTAGTCGTCTTCCTTGCTTGCCAGGCGGTCCAGCACCACCTTGACGAGAAGAAGGCCGATGGCGATGACAACTGCGACGGCTGCCCAGTCGTAGGGGAACCCGGCGATCATGCCGCGAACGAATTCCACGAACCAATACACCGCAACGGCCAAGAGAATGGCGTACCCTAGCTTTTCCATGGTGGCTTCCCCCGGAGACACTGCGCCGTGAATCGAGCGCCGGCGCGCGCACACGTGTACCGCAAAGCTAATATCGAAACGGTCGGGTGGTGAGCCCGCCGCCCGAGGAGGGGTGCCCATGCCTGGCTTTGTCTGTGTCACCTGCGGGGTGGAGTACCCCGAGAGCACTACTCCCCCCACCTACTGCGTCATTTGCGAGGATGAGCGGCAGTTCGTCGGCTGGGAAGGCCAAGCGTGGACCACGCTGGACGCGATGCGTGGCCGCTACCGAAACCGCTTCGACAGCATGGAGCCCGGCCTCACCCGGATAGGCACAGAGCCAACATTCGGTATCGGTCAGCAAGCCTTTTTGGTCGAGAGTCCCGAGGGAAATGTCTTGTGGGATTGCATCACCCTCCTCGACCTGGAGACGATCGCGCAGGTCCAAGAGCGTGGCGGACTCCGCGCCATCGCCATCTCGCACCCGCACTACTACTCCAGCATGGTCGAATGGAGCCGGGCCTTCAATGACGTTCCCATCTATGTGCATGCGGCCGACCGGCAATGGGTGGTGCGGCCCGACCCCGCGATAGTCTTCTGGGAAGGCGAAACCCAGGTTTTGGCCAACGGGCTGACACTCATTCGCGGCGGCGGCCACTTCGAGGGCGGGGCGATGCTGCATTGGGCGGCCGGCGCCGACGGCCGTGGCGTGCTCCTGCCCGGAGACATCATCCAAGTGGTGCACGATCGGGGCTGGGTGAGTTTCATGTACAGCTACGTGAACCTGATCCCGCTCCCAGCCAAAGCGGTGCAGCGGGTGGCCCGATCGGTGGCTCGATTCCCCTTCGAGCGCATCTATAGCCCATGGACCGGCCGGGTGGTGATGGCCGACGGCAGTGCCGTCGTTCGTCGCTCGGCGGAGCGCTATCTCAAGGCGTTAGATTCCTGACTCTCCCCCGCCTCAGTCCCGCGCCAATCCCGGGTGTTCCTCCGGCTGCGGATCGGGCAAGTCGTTCCAGTTGAGGATCGCGTTGTACAGGTAGTTGTGGTCCGCGTGGTTCAAGTATCGGTGCACCGGATTGAAACTGTACAACAGAACCCGACCTCCAGCATGCCGAGGAACGTCGAGCACCACGGCCCTCCGCTCGAGCGCTGACGCTCCCTTGACGAGCCCGGCAATGAGCAGCTCGTTCGGCACCGCATCGGCGCCGCCATTCTCATCCTTGCCCTTCTCCGCTTTCTCCTTGGTGCCGTACTGGACGACGATCCAGTGTTCGTACTGCTGGGCAACGGTGTAAACCGGTCCGTTGGTACGGAATACCGGATGCACGTCCTCGAAACCATAGGCGATCGGATGGTCTCGCCGCCGCACCTTCGCCCGGAGGCTCGAGCCGGGCGTGTTGATGTTCTCCGACGTGAGCGTGCCGACGTTCTGCAGCAGGCCGAAATCGGTGGCGAGCCGGCCGGCGGAGCCAAGGAGGATCAGGGTACCGCCGCCATCCAGAAACTGTTCCAGGTTACTGAGCCCACCAAACCCAATACCCCCCGTGATATCGGGACTCGAGTCGATGACCCCGTGGCTCGAGAAGCCGCTCTCGCGGGTGTAGGGCATGGGACCGAACCTGCGGGCGAGGCCGTGCACCAAACGCTTGGCCGAGGACCCTCCCTGATGCGCCATGAGAATGACGTCGTACCGTTCCCTGAGACCCCCTGCCTTGATATGGTCGTCGTTGATGTAGTCGTAGGGTACTCCGGCTCGTTCGAGGGTGTACCGGGTCCACCCATCCGCCTGCGTACTCACCCAATTGTGATAGAGGGCAAGCCGGGGCAGGTCCAACGAATGGGTTTCAACCTCGGGCCGCTTGGTGAGTGGGTGGAAGTCGAGACCGAGTTCGGTTGCGAGGCGCTCGAGTACCGGCCGAAGGTCCTCCTGCTGGGGTAGGATCCAGCTGCCGCGAGGGAAGGTCTCCTTCCCCATGGTGAACGGCTCTTCTGTGGCCAGCACCTCAAAGTCTCGAAGTGCTACGCGCGCCGTGATGAGACCGTTCTGCCCGGTGTTTTCGAGAACAAAACCGGCCCTCCCACCGGCGACCCCGCCGCTGGGACGGACCTCCTCGCTTACCGGCGTGAGCTCCCGGAGCCCAAAAATCGCGCTGTCACTAACGGGCACTGTCTCGACCCCGTACAGAAGTCCCAAGGACCATGAGACATCGTCGTAGGGCTGCTGATCGGCGTCGGCGGGGAATTGCTGTATCGCGAGCAGGTTACGGGCAAACCGGCCGTACGGCTGGTCGAGCTTCACCACGAAGTCGCCTTTCGCATGCTCCTTCCCGTCGAGCGTGAAGGCTCGCCCGGCCTGGTGGACCTCGATACCGTGGCGGCGAAGCTGGTTGACCAGATACGCTAGTCGGGCACGGTCGCGCTGCTGGCCGGGAATCACCCAGCCATACGGCGCCGTCCGCCCGCCCTCCACGATGCTGTTCGCGCCTTTCTTCCAGAAATTGTACAGCAGCGTCGGGCCGTTGCGCGCGGCGAGGGTGAGCGACGCGAGAACCCCCGACTGCATGTAGTTGGTGTTGTTGCGGAGCGACCAGACGATCTCATCATCGGGAGGATTGGCCCGGTACCACTGCTGGCTGGTGACCTTCTTTCCCGCGTAGGTGGCATCCGACAGATCGCGCTTCATGGTGCGCGCGGAGCTGTTGCCGAAGGTCTCGTAGAAGCGCCCCAGGGAATTGTGGTTGTTCGCGATCCACAACAGATAGCTCGGGTTCCACCCAGTGTAGAATCCCCACGTCCATACCCCGGGAAGCCCCTGCTTATTGAGCTCGGTGACCTCCCAGCTGGCGATCCACTGCCACTCGCTGGTGAGCACGGGGTCGAGGGTGGTGTTATAGGGACCGGTCCCCGTCGACACGTAGAGAAGCGGCACCGATTCGTGGAGATCGAGCGAGTACGTCGGATGCCATTCGAAGAACATATCGTAGAAGTTCTGCGTCAGCTTCTGGGTAACCTGGATCCCATCCCGGTTATTGTCGTGGAAGACATACTTCCCCCAGTACGGCGGGCTCCCTGTCGGCCGATAGTAGCGGTTGTCGTATTCCGTCAGGTATCGGTAGTACCAGTCGACCTGGCGGGCACGACCGTCGACCTCCAGAATGGGCGTTATCAGAGTGATCACGTTCTGGCGGATCGCCTGAATATCTGGATGGTTGGAGACCGCTAAGCGGTAGGCGAGCTCCATGACCATCTCGGACGGTCCCGTCTCGCTGGAGTGGAGCCCGGCGGTGAGGTAGACGATCGGCTTGGCCGCGGCCGCGATCTCGACGGCCCGGACCTCATCGGTGGCCCGGGGATCGGCCAGCGCGGCGGTGTGCGCCTTGAGTTGATCGATCCGGCTGAGGTTCGCCTCGTCGCTGATGACCACAAGGTGCATCGTCCGTCCTTCTTCGGTCCTGCCTATCTCGTGCAGTTCCACTCGAGGCGAGGCGTCCGCCAAGGCCTGGAAGTACCGAATCTCATCCTCGGGCCTGGTGAGCTTCCCCTCGGCGCCCACGACATATCCCAGTACTTCATGCGGCGCAGGGACGCTCTCATCCGCCGGCAGATAGCTCACCAAAGGCGTCAGATAGCGGGGGTCGGTCGTGTGCTTGTGGATCTCGGCGGTCGCCGCCTCATCGACTACATCCCAGCGTGCCGCCGCCCGCCAGGCGGCCTCGGGACCTGTAGCCTCTTCCTGCCCTTCGAGCGACTCGACCCCGAAGGAGCCTGCTCCGATCAACCCCAGAAACACGGCTACCACAACGAGGCTTCCACCTGAGCCAGCACGTCGCTGCATCGTTCTCTCCTCCCGCCTAGTGAACCATCGTGCGCATCATGAGCCGGGCTTTCGATCGTCCAGCCAATTCCATCAACCCGCAGTGACCAGGATGCCTGTATCGACGGTGTTCAGATAGCGACCGCGCCGCGCGAGCCTGGCGCAGACACCCGGTCGACGACGGTCCGCGCGATCGCCAATGACGCCGTTGCAGCCGGTGACGGCGCATTGCAGACGTGGAGCGCGTTGGGCGCCTCGACCAGCAGGAAATCATCGACCAGCCTTCCATCCGGCCGAAGCGCCTGGGCACGCACCCCGGATGGGCACGGCACAAGGTCCTCGGCGGTCACGTCGGGGATCATGGCTTGTAGGCTCCGGACGAACGCCTTCTTGCTGACAGACCGGACCATCTCGCCGACACCGGTACTCCAATGGCGGGCGGCCAGCTTCCAGAACCCCCGATAGGTGAGTACCTCGGCGAGATCCTTCAGGTCGATGTCGGTCTTCCGGTAGCCCTCTCGCTTGAATGCCAGGACCGCGTTCGGTCCGGCGTGGACCACCCCGTGGATCGAGCGGGCGAAGTGGACGCCGAGGAAGGGGAAGTTCGGATCGGGAACCGGATAGACCAGGTGGTTCACCAGATGGCGACGATCGGGCTTGATCTCGAAGTACTCGCCCCGGAACGGGACGATGCGAGCGCCGGGATCGGCTCCGCCCATGATCGCGACCCGGTCGCTCTCGAGTCCCGCGCAGTTGATCAAATAGCGGCAGGCCACGTCGCCATGGGCCAGGCCCAGCCGATACCCGCCCGTAACGGGTAGGATCGACTCGACCTCGCTCCCGAGGCGCGCCTCGACGCCGCTCTTCTCCGCGAGCTGGACGTACATGTCGCAGACCTGGGCAAAGTCGACGATGCCGGCGCTCGGCACCGCCACCGCCGCCAGGCAACGCACGTGCGGCTCCACCTCACGCGCCTCGTCGGCGCCGACGCGCCGTACCGCTAAACCGTTAGCAAGTCCACGCGCGACTAGCCCATCGAGCGCGGGTAGCTCGCGCTCATGAGTCGCGACGATCAACTTTCCGGTGCGCTCGCACGCGATACCGTGTTGCTCACAGAACGCGACCAGCGAGTCGCCGCCGGCGCGACACAGTTTTGCCTTGAGGCTTCCGGCCGGATAGTAGATCCCCGAGTGGATCACCCCGCTGTTCCGCCCGGTCTGGTGACGGCCCCAACCAGTTTCCTTCTCGATGAGCACACAATCCACGCCGGGATAGCGCTCGCTCAGGGTCAGGGCCACGGCGGCACCCACGATGCCACCCCCAATAATCGCGTAGTCGTGCATACCCGCCTGGGCGTTCGTCACCGACATGAACCCCCGTCCACACGGCCGACCAGGAGAAAGAGCTGCCACCGGATGACCCGGACATACGCGGCCGGCTCCCACAGGGGAAGGAGTTGTTGCTCGAGGCCCGCGACGAGGTCGGTGCCCGTGGCCGCTTTGCCCCGCACCACCGCCGACCATGTCCCGACGTAGCTCAGCAACTGCTCGAGGCTCCACTCGGCACGGGCCTCGAAGCTAGGAGCGGGCAAGCGCTCGAACGGAAACGGGATGGTCTGGTAGTGCCGGTCGACGTAGCGACGCTCGGGCGGCCAATAGGAGGCCAGCGTGTTGGTGGAAAAGTCACGCACCACCTCGTCAATGGCCGGATCGATGGACGGCGGATCGTAGGTCCACGCCGCGAGCAGTGCGCCGGCCCTGGACACACGCGTGACCTCCCGATAGAAGGCGTCGAGATCGAGCCAGTGGAGCGCCGCGGCAATGGTAGTGAGATCGATCGACGCCGGAGCCAACGGCGAGTGTTCGGACGCGGCCACCATGTAGCGCACACCCGGGTGGGGCTTCGCGTTGGCAATCTGGTTCCTGCTCGCGTCGGTGGCGATCACGGTCGCGAACTGCACGGCCAACCCTGTGGCAGCCTGACCATTACCGGTGGCGGTGTCCCACGCCCGCTCCTGCCGAGGGCACACGGAGGCTAAGTACCGAAACAATTCCTCCGGATAGCCGGGCCGATGGCTGGCGTAGGCCGCCGCCTGCTGCGAGAAGTGGTCTCGGAATACCGCCACATGTCTCCCAGACGTCAAAGGAGCCTGAAGCATCACTACGCCGCCTGAGCGAAACAAGCGGCGGCTGGGACGCCCCAAGTCCATCTCTTCCCTCCCCCTCGAGGGCAAACGATCTTACGACTTCGCGTGTTTCGCCCGGTCCTCCGAGCGTCCTACGCATTCTCAGCCCTCCGTTCCACGACCAGGACCACGCATGCCCCACGACAGCGAGTGGAGAGAGACCCTCTACCAGATCATCTTCGGCCACGACACGCCCAGCGGGAGGCGCTTCGACGTCGTCCTCATCGTGGCCATCCTGGCGAGCGTCTTGGCGGTGATCCTCGACTCGGTCCAGACCATCCACACTCGATACGGTTCGCTGCTCTACGCCATCGAGTGGGGCTTCACGATCCTGTTCACCATCGAGTATCTCCTCCGGCTCAGCTGCGCACGGAGCCCCGGACGCTACGCGACAAGCTTCTTCGGAGTCATCGACCTGGTCGCCATCCTTCCCACATACGTCAGCATCTTCATTCCCGGCAGCCAGGCCTTTCTCGTTATCAGGGTCCTGCGGGTTCTCCGGGTGTTCCGAGTCCTCAAGCTGGTGGAATACCTCGGTGAGGCCGATGTGCTCATAGCTGCTCTCCGGGAAAGCCGGCGGAAGATCACCGTGTTCATCCTCGCCGTGCTGGCGCTCGCGGTAATTCTGGGCTCTCTGATGTACGTGGTGGAGGGGTCGGCCAATGGATACACCAGCATCCCGCGGAGCATCTACTGGGCCATCGTGACCCTCACGACGGTCGGCTACGGCGATATCTCGCCGCAGACCAACCTGGGACAGATGGTTGCCGCGGCGATCATGATGCTGGGCTACGCCATCATCGCCATACCCACCGGCATCGTGACCATGGAGTTGTCCCGGGTGCGGGGCCGGCCGGCCGAGTCACGCCGGTGCGCCGATTGCGGCGAGGGTGGCCACGATCCCGACGCCAACCACTGCAAGTGGTGCGGCGCCCGCCTGGCGGCCCGCTCCCAGTAGCCCCAATAGATAATGCAATACATGAAGTATGGGCCGTAACCTCTTGCTATCTAATGGCTACGGACAATAAGCCGTGGATTCGATCTT
>CAVOGR010000004.1:0-149951 GCA_963695555.1 uncultured Gemmatimonadales bacterium
TGCGCCAACCGATCTCGGTGTTCCACATCTTGGCCATCGCCGCCTCGAGGCGGATGTCGTGGGTGCCCCGATCGGCCAGGAGGGATGCGAGGTCGCTCACCGACTCCATGGCGAAGATGTCAGCGGCCATCCGGCCAATCTTTTGGGCGATGGCGTCATGTTTCCCGATCGCCTGGCCCCATTGGACCCGCTCGGAGCCCCAACGGCGCGCGTAGACTCCTCCAGACACCGCTTGGCGCCGGCCACCGCCGACGCGGGTAGGGTGAGGCGACCGGTGTCGAGGGTGATCAGGGCGAGCTTGAGTCCCTTGCCCTCGCCCCACAGGAGGTTCTCGACCGGGACCTTCACGTTGGTAAACCGCATGACCCCATTCTCGATAGCCTTGAGGCCCATGAAGTGGAGCCGTTGCACCACCTCGACCCCCGGCCAGCTGCTCTCGACGATGAATGCCGAGATGTCCCGCTTGCCGGTCCGAGCCATCACCACGAGGAGCTCGGCGATCGTGCCGTTGGTGCACCACAGTTTTTCGCCGTTCAGGATGTAGTGGGTCCCGTCCTCGGACAGTGTTGCGGTCGTGGTCATCGCGGCGGGATCGGACCCGACGTTGGTTTCGGTGAGCGCGAAGGCCGAGATGGCCCCTTTGGCACAGCGCGGCAATAGGCGCTTCTTCTGTTCCGGGGTGCCGAACAGCTTGAGCGGCGTGGGGACTCCAATCGACTGCGCGGCCGAGAGGAGTGCGGTGAGATTGCCGTCCTGGCTGGTGACCAACCCGATCGCGTGGGTATACATGGTCTGACTCAGGCCGAGTCCGCCGTATTCCTCGCTGATCTTGATACCAAAGGCGCCCATCTCCTGGAAGCCCCTTGATTACCTCAGGCGGGATCTGACCCTCGCGGTCGATCTGATCGCTGTCGACCTCCTCCCGCATGAACCGTTCGAGCCGCTCCATGAACGGGCCGCGCCCTCGCCTCCTCTGCCGGATCGATTTCGGGAAACGGGTGGACCAGGTGGAGCAGGAACGAACCTTCGAACAACTGCCGGACGAAGCTCGGGGCCTGCCACTCCTTTTCCCGCGCGGCCTCGGCGACGTCCCGGGCCTCCTGCTCGGTTGCCAACCGGCCCTCCGGGCTCGTGTGCGGTGCGGGTGCGGTGATGACGTCGGTCATGGGTTGGTCCTGGTAGGGGGTCGTTGTGCCATTGTCAGGTAATTGAAAGGGGCGCCGATGCGCGATGCGCCATTCCGTGCAGGACGAGGTCCACTACGTGCCGCTTGCGGGCGTCGAGAAATTCCTGGTTGCCGGGATCGATGCCGAGGGCCCGCATGATAGTTTCGGAGTGGACCAACGGGAACCAACAGAGCCCGATCACGCTCAGCAGGAGCTGACTCGCATCCACGCCCCATTCGTGCTCCAAGTCCAGCTCCTCGCGCAGCGCGCCTAGCGCTTCCTGAGCTGCTTCCAAATGCGGCGGGAGCTCCTGGAGGTGCTTGCCGCCGCTCAAGGCCTCCCACTCGATCAGGCGAACGAGGTTGGGGTTGGCCGTGATGAAATCGAAATAGTCCGAGACCACGCCCGCCAGCACGACTTCGGCGCTCTTGCCGCTCGACAGGGTACGGCGCCGGCCCTCGCGCACGGCGTCGCGGACGGCGGCGAAACATCGTTCGAGCACCGCACGGTACAGATCGGCCTTCGAACCGAAGAAGTAGCCGGGCGTGGCCCTGGACACGCCGGCCATCGCCCCGACGTCCTGCAGGCTGGTCGACTCATATCCTCGCGCGGCAAACAACTGCTCGGCGGCATCGAGGATGGCCTCCCGCGTGCGCACCGGATCCCGCGTCCGATCGGTTGTTGATGTGACACCCGCCATAGCGCTCCTAACTTGCTAGCTGTCCAGCAAGTTATCGAAGTCCTGGTCCGGCCACAATGGGGGCCACGGGCGCAGTCTTCCTTCCTCGTTGCAACTCCCTGCCACCCGCGGCGCAAACCTCGATGTGAGAGTTACCTAAAATATTGTCTTGTTTGAGTTTAACGAGGATCATCGGGCGGCCTGATTCCTGCGGCCCGCTGCCAGAGTGATTCCAGATCGTTGTCTCCAATGCCGGGCGCCACTCGCCCGAGACGCCGCGTTCTGTTCCCAGTGCGGCGCCCTTGCTGCCACCAAGGTGACCGGCGCGGCCGAGCGCCCCGAGCTGGATCACGAGATCCAGTCGAGGCTGTCGCTGGCTCTCGGACCCAAGTACGGCGTGCGGCGCCTCATCGGTCGCGGCGGGTTCGCGGAGGTGTACGAGGTCTGGGATGAGGAGCTTCACCGCCGGCTGGCCATCAAGGTCCTGCGACCGGGCATCGCGTGGACCGAGGGGATGCTGACGCGGTTCAAGCAGGAGGCTCGCGCGGTCGCGCGTCTCACCCACCCCAACATTCTGCCGATTCATTTCGTGGGTGAGGGTCATGGCCTCGTGTACTACGCCATGCCCTACATCGAAGGGCAGTCGCTTGCGCAGATGATCCGCCACGCCGGTGCGCTTCCGTGGAAGACGGCTGCGGGCTACGCGATCAGCCTGTTGGGCGCACTAGAGCATGCCCACGAGCGGGGTCTGGTTCACCGCGATCTCAAGCCGGACAACATCATGATCGATGCCACCACGGGCCGTGTGCTGTTGGTGGATTTCGGGATCGCCAAGCGGCTCGATGGAGGAAAGAGCGAGACGCAGGCCGGATTCGTGGTAGGGACACCGCAGTACATGAGTCCGGAACAAGCGTTGGGCCAGGCGGATCTCGACGCCCGCTCAGACATCTACTCGTTCGGTGCCGTCCTGTTCCAGATGGTGACCGGCATGCCGCCGTTCGACGGGGATTCCTCGCAGGAGATCGTGGGGAAGCACATCGCGGAGCCGCCGCCGATTGCCTCCGTACGCGATGCCGGCATTCCGCGCTGGATGTCCGACGTGATCGTCCACTGTATGGCAAAGAAGCCGGCGGCCAGATTCCAATCGGCCGACCGGGTGATCGAAGCTCTCAGCCAGGGCCTTGCAGCGGGGGGCGGCAAGACGCCGGGCACGGATCGCGCCGTGGCAGGCGCGGACCAACCCACGGAGATCATGACCACGGGAGGGCAGGCGGTTGCCGTTCCGCGCTCCGTGTCCCAGCGTCGCTCGTGGAACCGGCTCCGCTCACCGCTCGGTGTCCTCGTGTTGGTCCTTCTCTTAGCCGGTGCGGCCGGCAGCGTGCTCCGGCTGACGAGGCCCACCCTGATTTTCAGCAATCGCCTGGTGCATCCGATCCGTCTGGTGGTGAACGGGAATGAACACCAGGTGGCGGCCAGCAGCGAGTTCCGGCTGCGACTTCCGCGTCGGCAGGGTCTCACGGCCCAATGGTACATGGAGCGAATAAAGCGGTCGGACGGGAGCGCGGTTGGCGCCGGGCTCCAGGGGACCCTCGTGGAGGACCTGCCCCAGGGCAGGATCGAGTGGGCCGCTGATGTGAACGATGCGGCGGATGTGTTATTCGCTCCGCTCATAACCAATATGACCGACACACCGCTCCGTCTCACCGTCAATGCCGGGCTCGCGGATGCTGAGGACTGCACCTGCACCGTGCCCCCGGGGGCCACCCGCGCCGTCATCGGGTACTACCCGCTCTTCACCAATTCCACCGTGGAAGCCAGGTCCCCGGACGGACGGGTGGCCCGCTTCAAAGACCTTGGTCCGAAGGTCGATCCCCGCATCGGGGCGATCGGGCTCAGATTTGAGCCGAAGGACTTCGGTTGGCCGGACGAGCTCCAGCGCCGCTACTAGGGGTCCGTGCGGGGGGTGTCGCGGTGGAGGCTTCGCCTTCGCTGCCGGACGCCAGTCGAGTCCGAAGCTGACTTCCCGGCGTTACGGCGTTGAAGCCGTATTTCGACCGGGCCCGGTCGACCGCGGCGGTTAACGTGCGCAGGCGTTGGCGGTCCGGTGGCTCGAACAGATCAGCCGGCGCGGCTGGCGCGAGGTTGGTAGCCGCGACCCCGATCAGGCGTACGCCTTTCCCCCGGCGTTCCACCTCGCCGAAGGCTGCCCGAAACAACCCACGCACGGCCTCCCACATCTCGCGGTCTAGATCGGTCGGGACCCCGAGGGTGCGTTGCCGCGTCACGGTGCGGAAATCGCCGTGGCGAAGCTTGAGGGTCACCGTGCGCGCCATGAGCGCGTCCGCCCGAAGCGCCGCCGCCACCCGCGCGGTCAAGAGTTCGAGCCGTCCCTCGAGCCGCTCCCGGTCCGTCACATCGGTCGATAGCGTCGCTTCCCGGCTGACCGATTTTGGCATCCGGGAATTCCGCAGGGCCACGCCGCCGTAGCCGTGGGCGCGGAGTTTCAGGAGTTTCGCATGGTCCGGATGGACGAGTCGCTCGAGTTCTGTGAGGTCGAGTTCCTGGATCTGGTGGACGTCCGTGAGGCCTAAGCCGGTCAAGCGCTGAGCGGTTTTGGGGCCGATGCCCGGGATCGCGCGGAGCGGCAGGCCGGCCATGAAGCCCTTCTCCCAACCGGAGCGCACTTCCAACAAGCCACGCGGCTTTGCCATTTCCGAGGCGATCTTGGCGATCATCCGGTTGGGACCGATCCCGATGCTTGCGTCGAGCCCCGTCTCTTGCTTCACGGCATTCCGGATCTGCTCGGCCACGGGCAGGAGCGAACCAGGATGCAGACGGTCGGTGCCCGAAAAATCCAAGTAGGCCTCGTCGAGCGATGCCATGACCACCACCGGCGAGTACTCCCGGAGAATTCTCCGTACCGCCTTGGACGCGGCCCGGTAGTGCTTGAACTCTCCTTGAACGAACGTCGCCTCGGGGCACAGCCGCACCGCCTGCGCGATCGGCATGCCTGAGGCAATCCCGAAGCGCCTGGCGCCATACGAGGCCGACTGCACGACGCCGCGTTGGTCGCGGCGCCCGCCAACCACGAGCAGGTCGACCTCGCGCAGCTCGGGGTTCTGGTGCCGACACACTTCGACGAAGAAGGCATCGAGATCCAGGTGGAGTATCCGGGTCGTCACAGCTGATGATTTCCTTTGGACGAGTCCGCGAGGGACATCGCCTCTGAGTACCTAGACCAGGTGGATAGCGGTCGCCTTGACCGTGGCCACGATGCGGTCGCCCACTGCAAGTCCCATGCTCTCGGCCGACTGGGTGGTCACCGCGGCGAGCAGCCGGCGGCCCGCGTCGAGATGCACGTAGGTCAGCGGACCGGCGTGCTCCATGCTGAGCACGACTGCGGCGAGGTGGTTCCTGGCCGAGCTGGCATGGGACTCCCGGCTCAGGACGAGGTCTTCCGGCTGAACTACCGCGTGAGCCGGGCCTTCACGGTCTGCGATGACGTCGAGCGCCAAGCTGTCGCTCCGGAACTCTGCGGGAAATGTCTTTGTGTCGCTGCCAACCGAACCGCTCCGGGTCACCATTCCCGCGATGACATTGGCTGCCCCGATGAAGCGCGCGACAAACGCCGAGTTCGGATATCGAAACACCTCTTCTGGTGTGCCGCGTTGGACGATCGCTCCGTCCGCCATAACCGCAACCACGTCCCCGAGTCGAAGCGCCTCGTCGAAATCATGGGTGACTTGGAGCATGGTGATGCCCTGGCTCTCGTGAACGGTCCGGAGCAGTTGCCGCATGTCCTGGCGCGTGGCCGGGTCGAGCGACGCGAAGGGCTCGTCCAACAGCAGCGTGTGCGGGCGCGGGGCCAGGGCCCGGGCAAGCGCCACCCGCTGCGCCTCGCCGCCGCTCAAATGCCGCACCCCACGCTCCAGGAGGTGCTCAATGCCTAGGCCTGCCGCCAGCTCGTGCACCCGCGCCTGCCGTTCCGCCTTCAAGTGGCGGGACTGCAGCAGGCCGTAGCCGATGTTGTCCGCAACGGAGAAGTGCGGGAAGAGGTGGTAGCGTTGGTACACCACTCCCACTCCCCGACGTTCGGGCGGGCGGTTGGTTACGTCTTCGCCTTGCACGGTAATTCGGCCGCTCTTGATCGGCGCAAGTCCCGCCACCGCCTCCAGCAGGGTCGTCTTACCCGAGCCGCTCGGCCCGATCACGAGGCCGTATCCACCCCGCGGGACATCGAGGGTGATGTCCCGCAACTCGAACGTGCCCACACGGAGTCCCACCGCTTCCAACCGAATCACTCGAGCTCCCGGGTGTCGAGCAGCCGCACGATGGCGAAGACGGCCAGGGCGACCAGCAGGAGAATGACTGCGGCGGGAATGGCCGCCCCCAACCCGAAGGACGTGAACCGATCGAACACGAAGACGCTCGCCACCTTGGGATTGTAGGTGATCACCACGATCGCCCCGAATTCGCTCACGCTTCGGGCCCACGCGAGAACGGACGCCGCCAAGACTCCCCGTCCGGCCAGGGGGAGCGTGACCCTGCGAAAGGCGGTCCACGGGCGGTCACCCAGCGACCGGGCCACGCGTTCGAGGTGCGGGTCCACGGCAGCAAACGCCTCCCGGGCCCCGCTGACCAGGATCGGCGCCGACACGAACAACATGGCCGCGACGATGCCGGGAACATGACTGACGAATTCAAGGCCAAGCTCGGCCAAGGCGCCTCCAAGCGGTGAGCGCCGACCGAGAAAGAGCACCAAGGCGATTCCGGCGACAGGGTGGGGAACGACTACCGGCAGGTCGATGATGCCTTGGAGCAATCGTCGTCCGGGAAACCTGGTCCGTGCCAGAAAGTACGCGAGTGGCACACCCAGGAGGATGCCGATGGCGGTGGCGGTCGTTGCCGTGAACAGAGTGAGCGCGATAGACTGGCCCAACTCGGGGTCTTGAAATGCTGCCATCAGGCCAGCGGGCGATGCCTTGAACAAGAGCCGGAGCAGTGGCCCGACGATGAACAAGACCAGCACCGCGCCAAGGCCCGCGGTGAGGAGGTGGCCCCATTGCATCCGTCGCATCAGTTACGGCCTCGTTCCCACCAAGTCCAGGATGGGCTCGGTCCAGCCTTGAGAATTGGCGGCATTCGGGTAAGACTCACCAGATCCTCGCACGAGGTCGTGTTTCCAGCCGATAATCCCCCCATTGGAGATAGAAGATGAAGCTCAGCGCCGCAATGCAGGACGCGATGAACCAGCAGATTCGAGTCGAACTCGAGTCGGCCTACCTCTACTTGTCGATGGCAACTTTCTTCAGCCCAAAGAATTTGGGTGGGCTCGCCCACTGGATGCGGATCCAAGCGCAGGAGGAGGTTAGCCATGCCATGAAGTTCATCGACCATGTCGAGGACCGTGGCGGCCGCGTGGCGCTCCAGGCCCTTGCCCAGCCGCGCCTCGAATTCGCGTCAGCGCTCGAGGCCTTCGAGTTTACCGCCTCTCATGAAGCCGCCGTGTCGGCCCAAATCCATAGCCTGTACGACCTGGCCGCGAAGGAACGCGATTACGCAAGTCAGGCTCTCCTCCAGTGGTTCATTACCGAACAGGTTGAAGAGGAGAAGACCGCGAGTCAAATCGTGGAGACCCTTCGGATGGTAGGAGACAGCGCGCCCGGGCTCTTCATGGTCGACAAGGAACTCGCGAGTCGCGGGTCGGCACCGGCCTAGTCGCCCGGCTGTACTTCTCTATGCGAATCGGCTTTCTCGGGCTGGGGGCGATTGGACGCCCCATGGCGAGCCATCTGGTCGACCAGGACCTGATCGTCTGGAATCGAACCACATCGGTGGCCCGTGCATTCGCGGCCCACTATGGGGCAGAGTGGGCGGACACGCCGCGCGCCCTCGCCCACCGGGTTGATGCCGCCATTACCTGCCTCCCCACCTCGGCCGAGGTGGCCGAGGTGCTCTGGGGGCCGGACGGGCTGGCGGAAGGACTTGCTTCGGACAGCTTGGTGGTCGATTGCACTTCGGGCGACCCCGCCAGGTCCAGGCGAATAGCCGACGACCTGGCCCGACGTGGAGTCGGGTTCGTGGACGCCCCCGTGAGCGGAGGCACCAACGGGGCAGAGGCCGGGACCCTCACCGTGATGGTTGGAGGAACCGATGCAGCGTTTGCCCGTGCTTCGGTGATTCTTTCGGCGTTCGCGTCGAGGGTCGAGCACATCGGTCCCGTTGGCACAGGGCACGCCCTCAAGGCCGTGAACCAGGCACTGCTGGCCACCAACATCCTGGCGCTCGGCGAGGGCCTCGCGGCGTTGGTCAAGGTGGGTGTCCCGGCGGCCCGCGCGGTGCAGGTGCTCAATGCCTCGAGCGGGCGGTCTTTTGTGAGTGAGCGGTTGATCCCCGACCGGGTGCTCTCAGGCGCGTGGCCCGCCACCTTCCGGCTCGCCTTGCTCGACAAGGACGCCTCGATCGCCCTGGCCGTGCTCGAGGAGGCCGGCGTTCGAGGCCCGGTGCTCCACCGCGTGAGCGAGTTGCTGCACCATGCGCGCAATGAGCTGGGCGAGGAAGCCGACTACCTCGAGGTCATCAAGCTGAACGAGCGGGAAGTCGGCGTGGAGATCAGGGAATGACTCCGCCCAACCCAGGCCCATCGTCCCGATGAGCGGCATCACGCCACCTGCGGGTCCCGTGCTCGTGCTCGTCGAGCCGCAAGACATCGTCAACATCGCAAGCGCCGTCCGAATCGCCAAGAACTTCCTGATCGGTCCGATCCGGTTGGTGCGACCGCGGGTGTTCGATGCCTACCGTATCGAGGGCATCGCCCACAACACTGCGGATGTCGTGGAGCAGATCGAGCTTCACGACGACCTCGGCTCCGCACTCGGGGATTGCGTCTATTCCGTGGCGCTCACGGCACGGGAGCGGGCGGCAAAGCGGCAGACCCTCACGCCTTGGGATGCGGCAGGAGAACTGACCCGACGGTGCGTCGAAGGGCCAGTGGCAATGGTGGCGGGTCGGGAAGACAAGGGGTTGACCAACGCCGAACTCGATTCATGCCACGGGATGGCGGTGATTCCTACCTCTTCCGCCTACCGCTCGCTCAACCTGGCGCAAGCCGTGGCCATCATGAGCTACGAAGTATGGCGGGCGCGCACCGAAGGCCGCGTGGTCCGCAAGCCGCCCCGCCGGGCGGCCGGTCCGGCTCCGGGTGCTCAACTGGACCGGCTCTTTGCCGACTGGGAGCGCGCGCTCTGGGCCATTGATTTCTTCAAGACGCGGCAACCGGACACGGTAGTGCGGTCGCTGCGCGAAATGGTCTTCCGTGCCGACTTGGATGGACGCGAGGCTGCGCTCTTCAGGGCCATGGGCATCGAGGTATACCGCTATTTGGAACGCGTCGGCGCGCCGGTCGCGGGCCAGAAACAGTCCGAAGACGAAATCGAGCGGTGATACGGGGCCGCCGCATCACCGCTCTGGCTCGCCGGTCCTACCGGGCCCAACGCAGTCGCAACTTGCTCTCAGACCACGGCCGGGGGCGAGTTCTCTGGATTGGTATTGGAGACGATGGGGTCCATGCCGCAGTGCACAGGACCGGGGGTCCTAATTACCTTCTCAGGTGCATTGCCGGGGCCCTCGTTTCGAACTGGAGCGTCTGCGTGGGGAAATCATCATCTTTCTGGAGGAGCAACCTCTACCAAGACCCCTCCACCCCGCCAGTTCCATATGCTCCGTACAAGCAACTTCCTACCAACAGCGCAAATCGATTCCGACTGCTTCGGGAAGGTCTCAAGGGCGAAAAGGGTATCGGGGAGAACGTGCGATACCTGGGACCCAAGTGGCACTGGGCCTGGGAGTTTGTGCTGGGCAGCCGGAAACTGTGCTGGCTCCATGTCATGAAGTCGGGCGTCAGCGCCACATTTACCCTCACCGATTACGAGGGGCGCAGAGCCGGTGAGCTGGCCCGCTTGAACGGAGAGGTGGAGCAAGCCATTCGCGAGGGACAGCGAACCGGCCCGGTCAAGTGGTGCACGATCGACATCACCGACAAGCGGGTTGCCGACGCGTTTCTCGGATTCATTCGGAAGAAGATGGGATGGGTCCGAACCGAGACGCCGACGCTGGCGAACCGGCGGGTATCGGGCGGGTGACGGTCGCGTGGCGGGGGCAGTCGGAAGGGTGAGTTGGGTCCGCGCGCCGCTGGTCGTGGCGCGGGTGAGACGGTCAGGGTTGTCACGCCGGTGAAGGGTCGTATACTATTGCGTCGCGGGGGGCCCCGGACGGCCGAACGGAGCGCGCGAAACTCCGCCCCGTGATTCACTTTACAGCTGATTTTCCATTCTCGACCGCGACCGATTATGCGCAAGCTGGTATTGGCCCTTGGCGGTAGTGTGGTGTTTGCCCTGGTTGCTTGGCCCATTTGGCGAGGGGCCACGGGTGCACAGGCGGGTGCGGTGGCGATGGACTCCACCACGGCATGGGTACTCGCCGCCGGGGACACCGCGGGTCTCCCTGGCCCGCGCCAGCCCATCTTTTTCCGTCACGACGTCCATTCCGGCCAATACAAGATCCCTTGCCAGTACTGTCACTACTCCGTCAGCGCGTCGTCGGAGCCCGGTATTCCGAGCCTCCAGACATGCATGGGATGCCACCTGGTGCTGGCCGGCGCCGATAGCGCCACGCGGACCGAAATCCAAAAGGTGCGAGACGCGTACAACGAGAAAAAGCCAATGGAGTGGGAGCGGGTCCATGCGCTTGCCCGCCACGCCCGCTTTCCTCACATGAGCCACATCAAGGTCATGGGACCGAACGCATGCGGCAGTTGTCATGGTGATGTTGCCCGGATGCCCCAACTCTTCAAGGTCAACAACATCTCGAACATGGGGTGGTGCATCGATTGCCACGTGGCCATGGACAAGTCCCGCGATTGCTCGGTGTGTCACTACTAATGTCCACCGCCACCTAGGCGAGGAGACTCGATGGCCACGGACGATACTCCGAACCCAAGCGACGGCATGGACCGGCGGCGGTTTCTCACCGTCCTGGGCGTCGCGGGAGGCGGCAGCGCCGTCCTATCGGGGTGTTCCACCGACCGGATTCAGAAACTCGTTCCCTACCTGATCCAGCACGAGGATCAGGTGCCCGGCATCGCCACGGTCTATGCCAGCACCTGTACCGAGTGCTCGGCTGGGTGCGGCATTCACGTCAAGACGCGTGAGGCCCGTGCCATCAAGTTGGAAGGGAATCCGAACCACCCCGTGAATCACGGCGCCATCTGCGCCCGAGGACAGGCAGCCCTCCAAGGTCTGTACAATCCGGCGCGCCTCACTGGGCCGATGGCGCGCAATGCCGACGGATCCTTCAGCCCCGTGACCTGGGATGATGCGATCCAGCGTTTGAATCAGCATGTGTCGCAGGCCGGGGCACGCACCGCGGTCATCTCCGGGGCCGGCCCGGGCACCTTCACCGATTTGCTTGGGGAGTGGACGGCGGCCCTCGGTGGCCGTGTGGTCCGCCATGAGCCCTTCGACTATGAGCCGCTGCGAGCCGCAAACCGCCAGGTGTTCGGAACCGATGGCGTACCGACTCATGATTTCGGGAGCGCCAAGTACGTCCTGGCATTCGGCGCCGACTTCCTGGAAACCTGGCTGTCTCCGGTAGAACACCAGCAGGGCTTTGCCCAGGCCCACGGCTATGGTGACGGCGAGATGGCGAAATTCGTGTCGCTCGCCCCCCGGATGTCGCTGACCGGCATGAACGCGGATGAGTGGCACCCCATCGCGCCCGGTTCTGAAGCCCTGCTGGCGCTGGCCATGGCCAATGTGATCCTGTCTGAACGCACCGGCGCGCCCGCGGATGCCAACGCGCTGCGTGGCGTGTTGGCCCCCTACACCACGGAGCGGGCGGCGAGGGACACCGGTGTCGGAGAAGACACGGTGCGGCGGTTGGCCCGCGAATTTGCTTCGGCCCAGCCCAGTCTGGCCGTTGCCGGAGGGGTTGCGAGCCAGCACCGAGGGGCGGTGGAGGTCTGCGCCGCGGTGAATGTGCTCAACTACGTGGCCGGCAACATCGGACGGACCGTGCGCTTCGAGCAGCAGCTCGCGACGGCGGACGGATATGCGGCGCTGGACTCCCTGGCAACCGCCATGGATGCCGGCCAGGTGTCGCTGCTCATCGTGCACGAGGCGAACCCGGTCTACACGCTGCCCAGGTCCACCGGCTTTGCCGACAAGATGGCCAAGGTCGGGTTCAAGGTGTCCACGGCATCGGTCCTGGACGAGACGGCGGCGCTGGCGGACCTGATCCTGCCCAACCACCACGCCCTGGAGCGCTGGGACGACCTGCGTCCGCGCTCCGGTGTGCATTCGCTGATGCAGCCCGTCATGCAGCCGGTCTTCGATACCCGCGCGACCGGTGATGTACTGCTCCAGGTGGCCCAGGCGGTTGGCGGTCCGTTGGCGGCGTTCGCTGCTCCGACATTTCAAGCGTATCTCAAAGATGCCTGGCGGGAACTGGCCCAGGCGCGCGGCAGCGCGGACGCCGAACAGTTCTGGGTTGATGCCCTTGGTGCCGGCGGTGTGTTCGAGCCCACTCTGCCGGCCGTGCCGGTCGCGCTTGCGCCGGGTGCGGCTCGGGTCGGGTACTCGCCACCGGAAATCGACGGCGATGGAGAGCTGGTCTTTGCGCCCTATCCGTCGCCCATGCTGTTCGACGGACGAGGCGCGAACAAGCCCTGGCTGCTCGAGAACCCCGACCCCGTCACCAAGATCACCTGGCACTCGTGGGTCGAGCTCCATCCGGACACCGCAGAGTGGCTCAACGTCCGCGAGGGTGAGATCCTCCGCCTGCGCTCGCCGCATGGCGCGATCGAGGCCCCGGCCTACATCTACCCCGGCATGAATCCCGGAGTCCTGGCGATGCCGTTGGGGCTTGGCCACACGGCGTACGGGGAATACGCCAAGGGGCGGGGGGTGAACGCACTCGACCTCCTCGGGCCGGCCAATGGCACGGGCTTCGTGCCCTACCTGTCGACCCGGGTCCGCGCCGAGACCACCGGCCGGTACCAGCAGGTTGCCAAGACCGAAGGCAATCCGAGGCAGCTCGGGCGGGGCATCGCCGAAGCAATGCCTCTCGAATTGGCCCGCCAGGGCCTCTCGGTCGAGGCGGCGCATTATGCGGAGACCGGAGGCGAGCACCACGAGGTGAATACCGAGCGCGAGGTCGAAGCGATTGCCGGGTTCCGGGAGAGCCAGCAGGAGAAAGCTCGCAAGGGAGGGTACGAGGGTGACCATCCCCGCTGGGGCATGGTTATCGATCTGGCCCGCTGCACGGGGTGCTCGGCATGCGTCACGGCCTGTTACGCGGAAAACAACATCCCGACGGTGGGCCAGCAAGAAGTCTTGCGGGGCCGTGAAATGAGCTGGATGCGGATCGAGCGGTATTTCGAGGGTGGCGAGGAACCCGGCGAGCCGCTCGAGGCACGCTTCGTACCCATGCTCTGCCAGCACTGCGGCAACGCCCCCTGCGAGCCGGTGTGCCCGGTGTATGCGTCCTACCACACGACCGATGGGCTCAACGGCCAAGCCTATAACCGGTGCGTGGGGACCCGGTACTGCGCCAACAACTGCCCGTACAAGGTCCGCTACTATAATTGGTTCGCGTACAACAACCGGGCATTCCCGGATCCGTTGGAGCTTCAGTTGAACCCCGACGTGACCGTGCGGGCGCGTGGCGTCATGGAGAAATGCACCTTCTGCGTCCAACGCATCCGCGGGGCGCAGAACCAGGCCAAGCTGGAGGACCGCGACCTGGCCGACGGCGATGTCGTTCCGGCCTGCGGGCAAGCCTGCCCCTCACAGGCCATCGTCTTTGGCGATCTCAACGACCCGGCGAGTCGTGTGTCGGAGGCCGCGCGCAACCACCGCGGGTACCATGTGTTCGAGGACTTGAACGTGCGCCCGTCGGTCATGTATCTGGCCAAGGTGCGGCATGAGCGGGAGGCCTAGCGCGTGGCGACCATAGCGCACGAGCACGTACCGACCCAGACGCACGCCGAGGTGACGCGCGATGTGATCGCGACCCTGGGCAAGCCGAGCCGGGGTTACGTCCTCATGTTCGTGGGTGCGGTGCTCCTGTTCCTCATCGGGCTCGCCACCTTTGTGGCGCTGGTGAAGGAGGGGCTGGGACTGGCCGGGTACAATCCGCCGGTGATGTGGAGTGTCTACATCACCACCTTCGTCTTTTGGGTGGGTATCGGCCATGCCGGGACGCTGATCTCGGCCATTCTCTATCTCTTCCGCTCGCCGTGGCGGACGGCGGTCTATCGCGCGACCGAGGCGATGACCGTCTTTGCCATCATGACGGCCGGGCTGTTCCCGATTATCCATATCGGCCGGCAGTGGGTCTTCTACTGGTTGTTGCCGTACCCCAACCAGCGGCTGCTGTGGCCCAATTTCAAGTCCCCGCTGATGTGGGACGTGTTTGCCATCGGGACCTATCTGACCGTGTCGACCACCTTCCTGGTGGTCGGGTTGGTTCCCGACATCGCGGCGGTCCGGGACAAGGTGTCGGGCTGGCGCAAGAAGCTCTACGGGTCGCTGGCGCTCGGCTGGACGGGCAGTGACCGTCAATGGCGTCACTATTCGCGCGGGTACTTGTATCTCGCCGCACTGGCGACACCGCTCGTGTTGTCGGTGCACTCCGTGGTGTCCTGGGACTTCGCGGTCAGCATCATCCCAGGGTGGCACGGGACCATCTTCGCGCCGTATTTCGTGGCCGGGGCCATCTACTCGGGCATCGGAATGGTGTTCACCTTGCTCATTCCGCTGCGCAAGGTCTTGAAGCTCGAGCACATGATCCAAGAGCACCATTTCGACAACTTGGCCAAGCTGACCCTGCTCACGGGATCGATTCTCTTCTACGCCTATGCGATGGAGTATTTCATCGCCTGGTACAGTGGCGTGTCGTGGGAGCAGACCACGTTCTATCTTCGGGCCTTCGGCCCCATGTGGTGGGCCGGCTGGACCATGATCATCTGTAATGCCTTCGTGTCCCAGCTGCTGTGGTTCAAGACGATCCGCACCAACGTGACCGCCCTGTTCATCATTTCCATCTTCATCAACATCGGGATGTGGTTCGAGCGGTTCGTCATCATCGTGTCGTCGCTGCGCAACGACTTCGATCCGTTTGCCTGGGGCCAGCTCACGCCAACGTGGGCCGATTGGGGAGTCCTCGCGGGATCGTTCGGATGGTTCCTGATGTATTTCCTGCTGTTTGCTCGGACGTTCCCGATCGTCGCGATCCAAGAGATCAAGGAAATGATTCCCATGCCGCGGAAGCGACCGGGAGGGTCGCACTAGATGGGCAAGCCCGTTCCCGGCGTGTTGGGCTCCTTCGTCCATATCGATGCGGCGACGGACGCCATTCGCACGCTCAAAGCCAGGGGCTACTCCGATCTCGCGGTGTATACCGCGGCTCCCAACCATGAAGTCGAAGAGGCCATGGCGCACCGGGTCAGCCCCGTCCGCCTCTTCACCCTCATTGGGGGACTCACCGGGTGCGCCGCGGGCTTTGCGATGACGATTTGGATGTCGAATGACTGGCCGATACTCGTGGGAGGGAAGCCGATCGCGTCGATTCCGCCCTATGTGGTGATTGCGTTCGAGTTGACGATTCTCCTGGGTGCCCTGAGCACTGTCGCGGGCATGATCATCCTTCCCCTCCTCAGGCCGACGCGGGGGTATATGTACGACCCGCGCTTCTCCGACGATCAGGTGGGAATCTTCGTGCCCTGCGGCGCCGACCGCGCTGCGGAGGTCCAGGCCGTGATGACCCGCGCGGGGTCCGTCGAGGTGCGACATGAAACCGGCTAGCGGCCTCCGCGCCGTCCTCCTTGTGCTCGTCCTCGGTTCCGCCGGCTGCGGCTGGTGGTACAACGACGTGCCGTCGCCCGACGACCTCTGGCACCGGGTGCCGTGGTTCGACCATATGCTGGGCTCCCGGGCGGTGTACCCCTACAGCAGCGCCACCGTGCCCCGCATCACCGTGGCCGGGACCGTCCCGGTCGGCGGCACCGAAGTCGACTATTTCCCGGACTGGCAGCGAGGCAACACCGATCGGGCCAACAGCCTGCAGAACCCGACGACCGATCTCACCGCGAGCCTCGCGCGCGGTGACACGGTATACCAGACCTTTTGTCTGACCTGTCACGGTCAAACTGGTGTCGGTGACGGTCCGGTTGGCCGAAAGATCGGCAGCCTGTCGATCGTGTCGATCCGGGCCCAAGGGCTGTCGGACGGCTACATCTACAGCATGATTCGGTACGGACGCGGGATCATGGGCCAATATGGCGACAAGATCTACCGCCCCGAAGACCGATGGGCGGTGGTCAACTACGTCCGCCACCTCCAGCAACAGGCCGCTGCGCCGGAGCTGCCCCAATGACCGGCCCCACAGTCCGCCATCGTCTGGTGGAGCACTCGGTGACCGGGCGCTATGGTCTGATGTTCGGCCTCGGGGCGCTGCTCGCGGTGGTCGGCATCGCCGGGTTCCTCCTGGCCCTGTCCCAAGGCCAGGCCGATCGCGCCTGGCATCTGTTCCATGTGAACTGGCTCTACTTCACCGGATTGGCCGGTGGCAGCGTGGCCTTGGCCGCGGTCCATAAGGTGGCCAATGCCAAATGGTCGGGGGTCATCCTCCGGTTCGCGGAAGCCGCGGTGGCGTTCTTCCCGATTTCATTCATTGCGTTTCTGCTGATTTTCTTCGTCGGATACGACCATATCTATCCCGACTTCCACGGCCTCGGCCATGGCAAGGAGCTGTGGCTCTCGTTTCCCTGGATGGTCGGGCGGCTTGCCGTCGGGCTCATTGCGCTCTTTCTGCTCGGGTGGGCATTTGTGCGCGCGGATCTCTTGCCCGATGTGCACGAGGCCCAGTCCTCGGTGTCCGGGTCCCGCCGGCAACGCTATCTCCGCATGGCTGAGGCCTACGACGATACGCCTGAGACCCGCACGGCGCACGAGGTCAAGATCCACCGCCTGGCTCCCACCTACATCCTCGCCTACGTCATCGTCTTCAGCATACTGGCCTTCGACGGCATCATGGCGCTGCAGCCCCACTGGTTTTCGAACCTGCTGGGGGGCTTCTACTTCATGGGCTCCTTCCTGGGCGCGCACATGCTGCTCGCACTCCTCGTGTTCTATGCCGGGCGGCAGACCGGGGTCGGAATGCTGGTCTCCCCCAAGCAGCGGCATGATCTCGGCAAGCTGTGTTTCGGCTTCACCGTGTTTTGGGCCTACCTCATGTGGGCGCAGTACTTGGTCATTTGGTACGGCAACCTGCCGGAAGAGACCGGCTTCGTCTTTGCCCGGCTGTGGGGGCCGTGGCTGCCGGTGGGGAAGGCGGTGTTCGTGGGCCTGTTCCTCATCCCGTTCTTCGGCCTGCTTGGGGTTGCACCGAAGAAGTTTCCCTTGACCCTCAGCCTGTTCTCGATAATCAGTCTCACGGCGCTCTGGCTGGAGCGGTACCTCTTGGTGATGCCCTCCGTGACCCGGGAGTTCGGCCCTGTGGTTGGCCTGCCCGAGGTGAGCACGACCCTGGCCTTTCTGGGACTCTTCCTCTTCGCCTATGCCGTCTTCGCCAGGACCTACCCGATGGTCTCACCCCGCCTCGCCGAGGTTACCCTGGCGCGGGAGACCCACCACGAGACCATCGAGTACGAACACGAAGAGGCAGCGGAAGACTACGTGAGCGAGGAGATCATCGAGCACGACCTGCACCCCGATCAGTAGTCTGGACACCCATCCCTGAAGTCCAGCGCCCCTCCGGAGGTCGACTCCGGAGGGGCGCTGGATCATGGAGATTGCCCGCGGTCCTGCCTAGCGCACCTTCAAGAGGAAAGCCCTGAGCGAGTCGATCGGGACGCTGCCGTAAATGGCCAGCATCCGATCGTCCTGCCGCGTGCCGGAGTTGTCGTTCATCTCGACGCTGGCCGTGACGGTCGCTCCGCTTTGGTGAGAGAGCAGGTCGGAGACCTTGGCAATCGGCCCTTCCACCGTCTGGATCATCTGTCCGGAACTCAACCGCTGTGCCACCACCGTCAGTGGTTGACCGCTACCCTGTTCGTCGCCCTGCACCTGGACCGTGACCACTGGAAGTCCCTCGACCCGCGGTATCCAAGCATTCGATTCGGCTTGTGCCCCGTCCCAGGAAACCGAGCGCCACAGCCCTGCCGTCGGCAGATCACCGGCAAGCTGCTGCACCGGGATGATCTCGACCCGGAGCGGCTCGGTTGGAATGCCCGCCGCGACGGATTGGAATCGGTCGGTCACCGGTGCGAGGCTGGCGTCAGGCGTCCTCGGCTCGGGCTCTCGAGTCGGAGCGGGAATGGGACGGGGCTCGGAGGCCACCCGAGTCTGAGATTCCCGGTCGAGCACCTCGACCGGGGAGGCCGGAGACGACTCGGGCATGGCCACTGGCGCTGTCGGCAACGGGGCCACGGCCGTCGCCGGGGGCGGACCCGCGCCGATCCACGAGTTGGCGATCCAGCCTAGCCCCAGGGCCAAGGAAATGCTGGCGGCCCACCCGACAGCGCGAACAATCCGTCGCTTTTTCAGGATCCGGGCCGTGGCCTGGGCCCGAAGGTCGGCGTAGGCCGGCTTGATCGGGCGAGGCGGAGCAAGCGTGGCCAACAGGGCGGTCGTCCGGTCTCGGAGGGCTGCAATGCCGTCGCGAGCCTGCCGGCACGGGGGGCACGAGGCGAGGTGACTCTCGATCTCGACGCACTGCGACCGGCTCAGGGCCTGGTCGAGATAGGCGTGAAGCTCTTCTTCAGGAATGTGCCGCATGTCTCTCAGCTTCTTGTCGATCAAAGGCATCCACTAGCCGGCGTCTTGCACGAGCGAGTGTTGTTCCCACGGCACCGACCGCCAGTCCCGTCTGTTCCGCGATTTCAGGGTAGCTCAACCCGGCGTCCCACAACAACAGCACTTCTTGGTCCCGCGGGGTCAACGCATGGAGCGCCTCACGCATCCGCTCGAGCTTTTCGTTGTGCTCGACGAGGTCTTCCGCCGAGCGCTGCGGCGATGTCAACGGCGTAGGGTCACTCTTGAGGAGTGTCAGGTGCCGCTTCCGCCGAACCGCCGCGCGGGCCTCGTCGCGGGCCAAATTGGCCGCAACGGCGAAGACCCAGGCCCGTGGCTTGTCCGGGTTGTGCTTCATGGCGCGGACGAACACCTCCTGAGCCAGATCTTCGGCGCGATCCGGATCCCACACCTTGCGGTACAGGAACCGCACCACGGCGGCGTACGTGGTCTCGTAGAGGTGTTTGAGGTCGTCGGTCACCCAGCGGACTCCCTGCAGTTGTCGGAAACGGCTACCGTCCCAGCGGCCACCTCGTGAGACGACCCATCTCCATGATATTGCACAACCTGGACCGCGCCGCGGCGGTCAGCGCCGCCGCCGCTTCAGGAAGACGCATCCGGTGTGGAGGTTCGGGTCCTTCGGCGGCCAGTCGAAGCATAACGAGGGCTTGGCCGTCCGGCCATCGGCCCGTTTGCGGCCGTGGAGCGTGCAGGCGACGCCATCCTCTTCCAAATATCCGCAAGCGGAGATGATCTCGACTTCGACCGCGTCCTCCTCCTCCCGCTCGAATTTGCAGAGGTAGGGTGACTTCCGCGTGCGCAGCAGCGTCTCGAGCTTGGTTTGTCGTTCGGTGCAGAGAATCTCGATGATCAGATCGCGACAACAGGCCGCGCCCCTCGTATTGTCCCCGGTGCGGCACGGCGCTCCCACACATGGGTTGTCCTCGGCGACGACGGGAAGGCGGCGTGCGGGCATGGGGAGGCGGCGCTCCACCATCTTGTGACGGTCCATGATGACGAAGCGGTCGTTGCCGGCTTGACGAACATCGCGGGTGCGCCTCCGCTCGGGCGGGTGTGGCCCGGTGAAACCGTGCGCCGCGCACGTGGCACCGCCCTCTCCCGGCTTGAAATACCGACATGGCACGTGGAGGACGGCATCGGCCAGGAGGTCGTCATCCTCCACGTACACTTTTCGGAATGAGACCCGTTCCGTGTGACCCAGAAGCCACGTTCCGTCGTGGTCTATCTCGTGGGGATCGTCGCCTTCGAACGTCCCGACCCGAATGGTGACCGGCAGCGAGGTGCACTGCCGGCCCAGGGCGCGGCACGGTGGGGTGAGCGGCACAGGCGGGGCTCCGGAGCAGGGTAATCGAGCAATATAGAACGACTTACACGCCGTGGCGAGCCTTGAACCCGGGCCTTGTTCAATGCCTCTCCCAAAACTCGGACCCTCGCCTTATCTTTGTGAACTGATTCACAAACCGAGTATCCGTTCTGGAGGACTGAATTTCATGCGCATCAAGTTCTTGGCTCTTGGTTTCATGTTGGTCGGTGCGGCATGTGGTGGCGGCGGTGAGCGTCCGGCCCAGCAAGAGGCCGCGCAAGGCACGCCGGCCGCGACACCGGCTGCAGTTCCGACGGCAGACGCGGGCGAGCAGGTGTATAACAACGTCTGCGTCGTTTGTCACCAGCCGGGTGGTACGGGGATGCAGGGCGCATTCCCACCGCTTGCAGGGTCGGCCGTGGCAATAGGGGATCCTGCAGTACCGATTCGTATCGTGCTGCATGGCTTGAGTGGCGAGATGACCCGGGGTGGCGCGACCTACAACGGCGTGATGACGCCATGGGGCAGCCAGCTCTCGGATGCGGATGTCGCAAACGTCCTGACGTACACTCGCTCATCCTGGGGCAACAGCGCGCCAGCGGTGACTGAGGCGCAAGTCGCCGAGGTTCGGGCTGCGACCAAGGCCCGTGCCCAACCGTTCACCACGACCGAGCTGGGAATCAAGTAAGGACCGGAAACGGCCAGGGTGCAGATGATTCGTCTGGCCGCGTCACTGGCCATCCTGGCGCTTTCGCTGGCGGGTTGCGGCAAGGAGCCTGCCTCGCAGGTGGACGGTTCGTCCCGCGCTGCAGCGACGGCGGGGGGGGTTCACGACGTCGATATGGTGTTCGACGGCTCGAGCTATCACTTCGTGCCTCGCGACCTGACCATTCGAGCGGGCGACATTGTGCGGTTCCACAACAGAAGCGGCGGGCCTCACAATGTGTCGTTCTGGCCTGACAGCATCCCAACAGGAGCCGCTGGGGTGCTGCAGGATGCCATGTCGAATCAGATGAGCCCACTGGTTGGTGAGATGGTAATCACCCCCGATGAGACCTACGAAATCTCATTCGGCGGGGCCCCGGCCGGTATCTACAAGTACTACTGCCTCCCCCACCTCCAGCTCGGAATGGTGGGTGTGCTGACCGTGGAGTCGTAGCCGAGGGCGACAGGGACGAAGGGTCGTCACACATGAGCGCTCGTCACCGAATCCGGCGACGGGCGCTCGTGTTGCGTCCGGGAGCCGAGCGAGGTTGCCCAGGCGACTAAGCCGATGACTCCGGCAACCAGCACTCCGGCTAGAACGTCTACGGCGTAGTGCATCTGAGTGTAGATCACGCCCACGGTCAGGAGCGCCGTGGGCAAGAGCATCCCGAGCCCCAAGCGTGGAGCGCCTTGAAACGCGGCGATGGTCGCGATGACGGTTGCCGCCACGTGCGAGGACGGGAACGCCGCGCCGAACGAGCTGCCCTCGGCCAAGGTGGCGTAGACCAACCGTGCCGGGAGATTGTCGATGAAGCCCGTGTCGGGGCGTGCGAACTCGTAGTAGGGTCCCGCCACCGGAAAGAAGATGAACGCGAGGTAGCAAGCCAGGAAGGCCGCCATCACGAGAAACACCGTTCGGCGCACGTTCTTCCAGTCACGGCGCCATGCGAAGTAGGCCACGGGCAGGGGGACGAGCACGTAGTACGACAGGTAGGCGCCGTGCAGGACCGACGACCACCCGGCGCTCGGCGCGGCCTTCCACCACTCACGGCTCACCTGCAGACCGAACAGGCCCTGCTCCCATGCCTGGACCGTCCGATCGTGGGTTGCGGCGGCTCCACCGCCGTTCAACAGGTCGAGCGAGGCATACAGGGCGAGCAAGAGCAGGAGAGGGTACACCTCCCGAATCAGGCTGCCCACGCCCCTCCCTGTTGGGCGGATGAGGAGCAGGATGAGGACTGCAATGAGACTGTTGGCCGCCACGACTCCGATGGCACGCGGGTAGGCCGGCATGCGCACGAATGCCACTGCAGTGGTGATCCCGAGGTACGCGAACAGGAGGAGATCGACCGGGAGAAACCTTCGGGTCACAGCCATCCTGCGTTGCGGTACCAGGCGCGGTGTCCGACAGTCCCGTCCCGAGATCGTGCGTCGCGTGCCACCCCGTGTCGCGCGTCAACGAGTCGGGATCCGCGGTCCACGCCGGCTGGAAGAACTCATTCGCCTTATCCGGATTGAGCACGGTCGCTCGGCCGGCCAGCCCGGCGATTGCGGCCGTCACGCCGAGCAGTGGCCGGGCCAAGCCTGCCGGCAGACGAAGCGGCCGCACCCGTTTGCCGAGTGCGCGTCCGATGTGCCCGATCAGCTCCGCGCTGGTGAACAGGGGCTGGGTGGCAGGCGTAGTATGTGTGACCGATCGCTTGGCGTGTCTCGGCTACCGCGACCAGGGCCTCGGCCAGGTCCGGGCCGTACACTGCGGACAGTTCCTGCTGTCCGGACCCGAACACCGGCGCGATCCCAAGCCGAGCCACTTTAAACAACTTGAGCACTTCGCGGTCCCGGGGGCCGTACACGATAGGTGGTCGGACGATGGTCCAGTCGAGCGCGGTGTTCCGCACCGCGTCTTCCGCCGCCAGCTTGCTGCGGCCGTACGCGGTAACCGGATGCGGTGCCTCAGACCCGCGAAGCGGCTGGCCCGGCCGGCTTGGCCCGGCGGCCGCGAGGGATGACACCAAGACAAATCGACCGACCGCGGCATCGCGGGCGGCCGCGAGCAGGTTCACGGTGCCTTCCCGGTTGGCCCGATCGAAGTCCGCCTCGCGTCGTGCCGCAATGAGGCCGGCAACGTGGAAGACGATGTCCTGTTCCTTTGTAGCGGCCGCGAGCGCGCTCGCATCGTGCAGATCGCCAACGACGAGCCGGAGGCCGAGCTTCGCGATCGGCGCAGCCCGCCGTTCGGACCGGACAAGCGCCGTGATCTCATGTCCGCGGTGATGCAGGGCTTCGATCAGGTGGTGTCCGACGAACCCCGTGCCGCCGGTGACCAGCACTTTCATACCGGGCGGTCGTACAGGCGGTATGTCTTGTAGCGGATGAAGCCGATCTTCTCCATCGCTGCGTTCATGGGTGGGTTGTCCTCCAGAATCCAGCCCGCCTCGCCCCACCGGATGTTCATCGCGTGCCCGTGGGTCCACATCCAGTTGTAGAGCATGGCGTCGATCCCGTTGCCCTGGAAGTCCGGGTGGACCCCGAGGAGGAGGATCCGAACCCGTGAAATGCGACGCCGGCGAATGTTCCACAAGAGCTTGAGCGCGGCCGGGAACATTCTTCCGCTGCGGTTGCCGCGCAGCACTTCGTTGAGGTCGGGGATTGCAATCCCGAAGGCAATGACCTGACCGTCCTTCTCGACGAACGGCACGAGCTCGGGAACCACGACGGGCTTGAATTGCGTCGCGAGGTGATTGATCTCCCGCTCGGTCATGGGAACGAAGCCCCAGTTCACCTCCCACCCGTCGTTGTAGATGCGCTTGATGCTCTCCACATCCTCGTCGAACCGGGCCATGTCGATCGCGCGGACCGTGAGGCCCAGGCGCCGTTGAACCAGGTCGGCGCCCCGGGCTAATCGGCGGCCGAGTGGATCATCCGGGGCGGGGCCGTGCCCGTAATACACGAAAAGATCCTTGGCCTTCCGGAAGCCGGCCTGTTCCAGCAACGCGGCGTAAAACGGCGGGTTGTGAGGCATCATGATCGTCGGCGGGGTGTCGAATCCTTCGACGAGCAAGCCGCATTCATCGTTCACGGAGAACGACGTCGGGCCCCGCATGGTGTCACAGTCGCGTTCCTGGAGCCAATCGGCGGCGGTGGCGGTAAGGGCCGCGACAATCAGCGGATCGTTGACGGTCTCGAAGAAACCGAAGAACCCGACGCGGTCGTGGTGGGTTTGGTTGTGGAGGTGATTGACGATGGCGGCAATTCGTCCGACGACGCGTCCGTCGCGTTCCGCCAGGAAGTACCCGGCCTCTCCGTGATCGAAGAACGGGTTCTTGCTCCTGGACAACAATGCCTGGACGTCCCGCCGGAGTGGTGGGGCCCACAAGGCGTCATCGGCGTAGTGCCGATACGGGAAATCGATAAAGGCCTTGAGGTCGCGGGACGTCCGGACCGGTCGTACGTGCACGTGCTATATGACGCCCAGTTCGCGGCCGATCTTCGCAAACGTCTCGAGGCAGTAGTCGATTTGATCGGGCGTGTGCGTGGCCATCAAGCTCGTGCGGAGCCGGCACTCGGTGGCGGCCACGGCCGGCGGGGCCACCGGATTGGTGAAGACTCCGGCATCGTACACCTTCCGCCAGAACATGAACGTCCGTTCCATCGAGCCGATGAGGACCGGAACGATCGGCGTCTGGGTCGGACCGATGTCAAACCCGAGGCTCCGGAATCCGTCCTGCAGTCGGTGGGTATTCTCCCAGAGCCGAGCCCGGCGCTCCGGCTCCGATTGCAGCACTTCCAGGGCGGCGAGTACGCCGGCGGTGTTGGCCGGTGGCAGGGACGCGGTGAACATGAGCGGCCGGCTATGGTGGCGCAGGAAATGGGTGACGCTTTCCGGAGCCGCGACGAACCCACCGATCGATGCGAGTGACTTGGAGAAGGTGCCGGCAATGAGGTCGACTTCGTCGGAGAGTCCAAAATGAGCGGCCGTCCCATCACCCTTGGGTCCGAGCACGCCCAGCGAATGGGCGTCATCGACGGCCAGGGCGGCACCGAACTTCCGGGCGATCTGAAGCAGGCCCGGGACGTCGGCGATGTCACCTTCCATGGAGTACACGCCGTCCACGATGATCAGCGCCGCGCGATCGCCCAAATCCCGCTCCATCTTCGATTCCAGGCTGGGAAGGTTGTTGTGCCTGAATCGGACCGTCTCGCCGTAACTCAACTTTGCTCCATCGACGATGGAGGCGTGGTCCAGTTTATCGAGATACACGACGTCATTTCGGGACACGAGTCCCGCGATCAAGCCGAGGTTCGCACTGTACCCGGTGGAGAAGACGAGGCAGGATTCCTTGCCGAGGAACTCGGCGATGGCCTGCTCCAGCTGTCCGTGCAGGTCGAGCGTGCCGTTCAGGAATCGGCTGCCCGTACAGCCCGAGCCGTATCGTTTGAGGGCGCGCTCCGCCGCCTCGAGGACCTTGGGGTGGTGCGTGAGCCCCAAGTAGTTGTTGGAGCCCAGCATGATCCGCTTCTTGCCCTCAATCGTGACGACCGTGTCTTCCGATTCGGAGATGGGCTTGAAATACGGATAGAGGCCGGCTGCCTCGACCTCGCGGGCCTTGGTGAACTGCCTGCACTTTTCAAACAACGCGACTTGTTGCAGTGTTGGGCTCGTCACGTTCCCTCGAGAATGAGCTGGATATGCAACCAATAAGGGCCCTATGTAGCAAGGACGCATCAAGTTACCGAGAGGGCCCCTCCCACACAAGACGCAAGACGGATTCCAGGGACGAGGGCCGAAAAGGAGTACTACTGGACGGCCCCCATCGGTCCGACCTCGTTCGCCGGTAATCCACAGCTATTACGATGCTTAGGCGCCAGGAACCGGGTCGAACAGGCCCGAGTCAGGAGGCGCGGGCGTCTACCCCGGTCTGGGGCGCTATGGGGTACCTGGGGGGGGTGCTATCTTGGGTACCGGTCAGGCAGCACGGACACAGACGGGGCGTTAGCTCAGCTGGGAGAGCACTGCCTTTGCAAGGCAGGGGTCGCGGGTTCGAATCCCGCACGCTCCATGAGGTCAAACACCCGCCTACGGCCTCGGCCGGGGACTGCGCGTCGACTGGCCCAGCGTTGACCCTCAGCACCGGGGCGTCCATAATTCCGCCCTGATCCCGCCCCCACGCTTACCTGCACAACCACTCGGCCCGCCCGAGTTCAGCAAGGAGTCGACTGATGCCATTCACCCTTCCGCCCCTGCCGTACGCCTATGATGCCCTGAAGCCGCACATCGACGAGCGGACGATGCAGATCCATCACGACAAGCACCACGCCGGCTACGTCAACAACCTGAACGTGGCACTCGAGCCCCACCCACAGCTCGCCGCAAAATCTCTCGACGACTTGCTCGGGAATCTTTCAGCCGTGCCCGAGGCGATCCGCACGGCGGTTCGAAACAACGGTGGCGGACACGCCAATCATTCGCTCTTTTGGGGAATCATGATGCCGGGGGGCGCCAAGGCGCCGGACGGTCGGCTTGCCGATGCCATCACCAAGGCTTTCGGGGGAGTCGACGAAATGAAGGCGGCATTTGGCACGGCGGCGCTGACGCGCTTCGGTAGCGGCTGGGCCTGGCTGTGCGTCGATGCGTCGGGAAAGCTGACGGTCGAGAGTACTCCCAACCAGGATACCCCGGTAATGGAGGGCCGCACGCCAGTGCTCGGCTGTGATGTCTGGGAACACGCGTATTACCTCCACTACCAGAATCGCCGTGCCGACTACGTTGCGGCATGGTGGAACGTGGTCAACTGGACCGAAGTGGCGAAGCGGTACCAGGCTGCCAGCTGAGCCGTCCAGCCCACGACACGCGCCCTCCCGAGAACCGTTGATGTCCTCGCCCGCCGTGGGGTCAGCTGCTCCGGATTTCACGCTTGCCTCGACGTCCGGAGCCGATGTGACCCTTTCGTCACTGCGAGGGAACCGTGTGCTCATCGCCTTCTTCCCGCTCGCGTTCACCGGGGTGTGTACGGCGGAGATGTGCGCCTTTTCCGACCACTACGATCGCTTTCAGGAGGCCGGGACGGTGGTTCTTCCCATCAGTGTCGATTCCATTCCGACCCTGAAGGAGTTCAAGAGGAAGGAAGGGATGACGGTCGATCTGTTGAGCGACTTCAAGCGCGAGGTAAGCCGTCGGTACGGAACGTTGTTGGAGGAAGCATCCCTTTCCCGGCGGGCGTACTTCCTTCTCGATCGGAAGGGAATCGTCCGGTGGTTTCACCTCGAGGCGGAGCTGGGGCACTCGCGACCGGTCGACGAGTTGCTGAGCCGCATCGGCGAGCTTTCCTGAAGGATGAGCCACGGCGTCCGCGCCTTACGCGTGAGGTCGGTACCCTGCGGAGAGGGACGGATCCCGGGCCGATGAACGGCGACGTGTTCTCTCAGAGAAGGTAGATTCCTGTCATGTCCTCGGAGTCTGCCGGCGCTCACACCGGCCTGACGGTGGTCGGGGCTGTCGCGCGACTGCTCTCGAGCGGCCTCGGCGTGGAGGAGGCCGTGGCGGCGGCGGCCACGCTCATGCACGAACGCCTGCCACTCGAGCGTATCCGGATTGTGCTCCGACGGCCGCACGAACCGTCGCTCTGGTTGACTATCGCACCCACCCATCTCACGGCGCCGGGCAACGTCACGACCCTCGAGTCCGTTGAGCCGCTGTCCCCCACTGCCAAGACCTTCGATCTCGTGCACCATGGCGAGCGGCTCGGCATCCTCGAAGCCGAGTTATCCCCGGGCACCGAGGGCCACGCGGATCAAGCCCTGACGATCCTGGCGGACCTGCTCGCTCCGTTCGTGGCAGCGATCCAGCTTTCCGAGCACCTGGCCTATGAGGTCGCCGTCAGAACGCGGGAGGTGGAGGAGCAGCGCCGCTTCACCGGTCTCATCATCGACAGTCTCCCCATTGGTCTCTACGTGGTCGACCGCGATTACCGCATCCAGATCTGGAATCGGAAGCGGGAAACCGGTACCCAGGGACTCCGGCGAGACGACGTGGTCGGACGTCGCATCTTCGAGGTCTTGACCCGTCAGCCGGCCGACCAGTTGAAGGCGGAATTGGATACCGTGTTCGAGAGAGGGCAGATCAGCCAGCTCGAAATTGAAGTTCCGGCGGGCGAAGAATCGCGCTTTTTCCGCATCAGCAAGATCCCCATGCGGCTCGACGGGGAGCGCGTGTCGCATGTCATTAGCGTGGGCGAGGACGTCACCGAATGGCAGATCGCTCACCAACGGATCCTGCAAAGCGAAAAATTGGCCGCCATCGGCCAACTGGCGGCTGGGATCATGCACGAGATCAACAATCCTCTGGCGACCATCGGGGCGTGCGCCGCGGCAATCGAGGGTCGCCTTGGCGAAGTGGCCGGCCCCGCCCGCGGGTCGCTCAAGGAATACGCCGACATCATCGACCATGAGGTCCAGCGATGTACCGCAATCGTCGATGGGCTGCTCGACTTCAGCCGTCCCCGGAAAGGTGGAAAGACCAAGACCCCCGCGGACGTCAACGAGCTCGTCGAGAATACCCTGTTCTTGCTGAAGCACCACCAGCGATTCAAACGGCTCACGGTGGTGCGCGAGCTGGCACCCGGCCTGCCGTCGGTTGCGGCCAATCCCGAGCAACTGATTCAGGCCTTCATGGCGCTCATGCTCAACGCCCTCGATGCTATGGAACATCGCGACGGCAGCTTGACGGTCAGGACTCGACAGAACGCACGCGGCGACGAGGTCATGGTGGAATTCGAGGACACCGGGAGCGGCATCCCTCGCGCCGAGTTGTCGAAGATCTTCGAGCCGTTCTACACCACGAAGCCGCAAGGGCGGGGCACCGGGTTGGGTCTCTCGATCTGCTACGGCATCATCGAAGATCACATGGGGCGGCTCGATGTGGAGAGTCACCCCGGGTCAGGGACCATCTTTCGGGTCGTGCTTCCCATCCATGGTAAGGGCGTGGCAGGGTGAAGATCCTGGTTGTTGAGGACGATCCGACCGTCGGCACCTACGTGCAGCGTGGCCTGGAGGAACATGGGCACCACGCCGACTTGGTCGATGATGGCCTCGAAGGGCTGCGCCTGGCCTCCGGCGGACAGTATGACCTGATCGTTCTGGATCTCAGGCTCCCCACCATGACCGGGCTCGAAGTGCTTCGGATGCTGCGGGATCGCGGCAAGACGACGCCGATTCTCGTGCTCACGGCACAGGATGCCGTGGACTTCAAAGTTCAGGCGCTTCGGGCCGGCGCCGACGATTACGTGACGAAACCGTTCGCCTTCGAGGAATTCCTTGCACGAGTGGAGGCGCTCAGCCGTCGGCCGCAGCAACTCCAACCTCCAACCCTGTCCGTGGGCGATCTCGAGCTGGACACCGGGACCCATCAGGTCCGGCGTTCAGGTGCGGTGATCGATGTGACACCCAAGGAGTATTCCGTCCTCGAGTACCTCATGCGGCATGCAGGTCGAGTCATGTCCCGTACCCTCATTACCGAGTATGCCTGGGATTACCACTTCGATCCGGGCACAAACGTGGTCGACGTCGTCATCAATCGCCTGCGGAAGAAGGTGGATGCCAAACACAAGACCAAGCTGATCCACACCGTTCGCGGCGTGGGATACGTGGTAAAGGAATAGCGTGGCGACGATCCGGCGGCGCCTCACGATCTGGTACACGGTCGCGCTCAGCGCGACCGTGCTGGCCTTCGGGGTGGCCCTGTATCTGGAACGACGCGGTTCGATCCTCGCCGAGCTGGACGAGCGGGTTCATGTCGAGGCTCAATTCGTCGTGCAGTACCTTGCCCGCTCGTACACCGTGCTGGGGCAAATCACCCGGGAAGGCCCACCCCCGTTCCTGGGGGACACGCTCGATTCTCGCCCTGGCGGGGCCGAGGTGTACCGCCTGGAGCCCTCGGTTGGCGCGCCGCTGGAGGGGCTCCGCGGCTTCCTCATAGTGGCCGATCGCAATGGGCACCAGCTGTACACCTCCGACCCCGCACGTGAACTGAGTTTCGCCATCCTGGACGAGCTGTTGGCCCAGGTCCGAACGGTTCCCGATTCCGTCCTGCTCGGCACGCTCCACACGCGCGAAGCGCTTGGGTCGCTTCGGTACGTCATCCTGCCGGTCAGAGAGGCCGGACCCCTGGTGGGTGCGGTTTTGGTCGCCCTCCCGTTGTCGGACATCAGTTTCGGCCCCGCCGAGCTGTTGCGATCGATGTTCCTCGTGGGGCCGCTCATTCTCCTCGGGGCCCTCGTGTTGGGATACTGGCTCGCGGGACGGCGGCTCCGGCCGTTGGATCGCATGATTGACGAGGTCGAGGCCATCACCGATGGCACCAGCCTGCATCGCCGCCTGGCCGTGCCGATGACGGGGGACGAGTTGTCTCGATTGGCGCTCACGGTCAACCGCATGATCGCCCGTCTCGAACGGAGTTTCACCAGCCTGCGCCGGTTCACCGCCGACGCGAGCCACGAGCTCAAGACGCCGCTGATGGTGGTCCGAGCCGGTGTCGAGCGGGCACTCACGCGTCCGGAAATTCCCCCGGAGAGCCTGGAGACGCTCGACCAGGCCCTCGAACAAACCAACTTCATGGCGGAGCTGGTCGACAACTTGCTCACCCTGGCTCGAGTCGATGAGGGGCGGGCGACGCTCGTTCTCGAGGAATGCGACGTGCGGGACGTGGTCCTCGATGTCTACGAGACCGCCGGCATCCTCGGGGAATCGGCGGGGGTCGACGTCGCGATGCACATGCCCGACCAGCCCGTGCTGATCGAGGCGGACCGCGGTCGCATTCGGCAGATGCTGTTGAACCTCCTCACCAACGCCATCAAGTACACTCCGCAAGACGGACGGATCGAGATCGAGCTCGAAGACCACGACACGCAGGTCGTCTTCGTCGTTCGCGACACGGGTATCGGCATCGCGGCCGGCGACCTGGAACACGTCTTCGATCGATTTTGGCGGGCGGATGTGGCGCGCTCCCGCGCCGGCGGTCGGCCGGGCGTCGGCCTGGGGCTCGCCATCACCAAGTGGATGGCGGAGGCTCATGGCGGGCGGATTGAGGCAGAGAGCAGGCCTGGTCGCGGCACCACCTTCCGAGTGACCATTCCGCGATCGGCAGGAGTGATCCAACCGGCCGGCGAGCGAGACGTTGTGCCCCCTCTGGTGTAGGTCGGATCCAGGGTATATTGGCGGACTTGCGGGCTACCCCGCCTGCCAGTGTGGTGGCGAAGACCGTAATCTGTTTGTCATGGACTTGTAATGTTGGGCGAGGCGGACGCCCGTACACGGGGGTACATTGATCTCAGTCAGGTGAGCCGTCGAATGCTCCCACGGAGGTAGCGTGTGTTCGATCAATCTGATCGCATCGAACCCGACGAAGCAGCGGTGTTCCCCAGGGGCTGTCGTCCGTCGTCCTGCACGTGCTCGTCATCTACGGCGTCGTTCAGGTGACGCCAAGGGGCGTGCGGAGATCGTGCGGCAGCCCACGGAGGACACCACGCTCGTGTTCATTGCCCCGCCAGAAGACCACGCCGCCGCCGCCGGAGCGCCGCCCCCGGAGGCGATTGTGAGCGCCACCCCGCCACCCAAGGGGTTCCAGACGGTCATCGCGTCCGGAGGATCCCGACCGAGATCCCCCCCGTGAACCTGAACGAGCGGTTCGACCCGCGTGACTACACGGGCGTGGGTCAGGAGGGTGGTATTGCTGCGGGATCGTGGGCGGCACCGGTGATGTGCCGGCCACGGTGCAGCCGTGTTCGTCGAGGCGCTGGACGATCCTACCATCGGGTCGTCGAGCCCGCCGCTCCACTACCCGCCGCTCCTCCGGAGTGCGGGGATCTCCGGCCGTCGTGTACGAAGTCGTGGTGGAAATGACGGCCATCCAGAGCCCAAGTCGCTGCGCTCATCTCGTCGTCGAACAAGGCGTTCGAGCGTCCGGCCCGCGATGTCATCATGAGATCGGTGTTCCGGCCGGGCCGCATGCACGGGCAGCCCGTGCGCGTGCTCGTGGTCCAGGTCAGGAGTCTTCAACGCTAGGCTGGGGTGTTCGTAGTTGGCACTGACCGGCGGGGGCCGTCGTTCTCTTATCGTCGAGGAGGACGGATCGCATGGGTGTCGATATTCTCGAACTGTGGCACGCCGCGGGGTGGTTTGCGCGCGGGGTCATCATCGTTTTGGTCGTCATGTCGCTGATTTCGCTCACCGTGGCGGTCGCCAAGTGGTGGCGGTTCCGGAAGAGCATGAGGGAGACTCGAAAATTCACACCGCAGTTCTCGCGCTTCCTGCAGGAAGAGCAGCTCGAGCAGGCCATCCAGGTGGCCGAGAAGCAGAAGATGTGCCACGTGGCGCGCGTCCTCGGGGAGGCCCTCGTCGAGATCAAGCCGCTGCTGCGCGATCGCTCGACCGTCACCTCGGCCGACATCAACTCGGCGGAACGCGCGGTGGACCGGCAGATGCTGATCCTCCAGGCGGAGTTGAAGCGGGGCATGGGCATCCTGGCCACGGTGGGCTCCACGGCCCCGTTCGTCGGACTGCTCGGTACCACGATGGGCATCGTGAACTCGTTCACCGGCATGGCGGAGTCCGGTTCCGGCGGTCTCGCCGCGGTGTCGGCCGGTATCGCCGAGGCCCTCATCACGACGGCGTTCGGTCTGCTCGTGGCCATTCCGGCGGTGTGGTTCTACAACTACTTCCAGACGAAGATGGAGAACCTCACGGTCGAGATGACGTACACGTCCAAGGAGTTGATCGACTTCCTGATCAAGCAGGTCGGCTCGGAGTTCGGTCGTTCGATCTTCACCAAGGAATTCAAGGCGCAGTCGGCGGCCCAGTCCGGTCACATCACCTGATCGCCTGAACCGCAGCGCCGGACGATTTCGAGGAGGATCGGATGGGAGCAGACGTAGGAGGCGGAGGATCGGTCAAGTCGGAACCCAATGTGATTCCGATGATCGACATCATGCTGGTGCTGCTGATCATCTTCATGATCGTGACACCGTGATTACGGCGGGGTTCCAGGCAACGATGCCGCGGGGCGCCAATCTCGACCCCAGTCCCGAAGGCGAAAACGAAGTGGTTCTGGGCATCGACGTGAACGGCCACTACTACCTGGATGGACGCCGGGTACAGGACGGCGCGCTGGAGGACATCTTGCGAAGCGTCTATGCCGCGCGATCGGAAGACAAGATCCTGTACTTCAAGGCCGACCAATCCTTGCGCTTCCAGAAAATCGAGGAAGCCGTGGAGATCGCCCGGCGCTCCGGTGTGCGCGTCATGGCGGCCATTACCGAGCCGCAGCAGAGCGGGTCTATCTTCGGCTCGGAGGAATAGACCATGGCAATGTCAACTGAAAGCGGCGCCGGAACGATGACGTCGGAGCCCAATGTGGTTCCGATGATCGATATCCTGCTCGTGCTGCTCATCATCTTCATGATCTCGCAGCCGTTGAGCCGGATGGCACTGGACGTGCAGGTGCCCCCGCCCCAGACCTCCCAGGCCTCGGGTCCTTCGAATCAGATCGTGCTCGAGGTGCGGGATGACGGGAGCTATGCGATCAACTCCCAGCCGGTGCCGAAGGACCAACTGGACACTCAAATCCATGCGATCTACGACACTCGTCCAGTAAAGCTCATGTTCGTCAAGGCGGGACACAACCGTCGCTATCAGGAAGTCATCGAAGCGATGGATATTGCCCGTGGCGCGGGCGTGCAGGTCATCGGCTTCACACCGGCCGAGGCGCAGGGGTCGGACCAGGCCGCACAGTAGCAAATCTGTTCGAGGATCATCGGGGGCCGGGTGCCACTGGATACGGCGCCCGGTCCCCGACTCTTTTGTGGTGTGTCAGTCTCAGGCTTCCGCTCCGCGACGGACGCCGCCACACCGGCGTCGACGAAAGTGGCGGCCCATCCGTTCGACCTGTGTCACCCGGCATCCATACGACGTCCTAGTCCGGGGAGCGCCGAGGCGCGCCGGCGCCGAATGCCATGGCTGGCCGCTCCCGATAATCGGGCGTCGGTCGCCGCTCTTGTAGCGGTACCCACGCCCGATTTTGTTTAGACGAGATGACCAAGCAGCCTGTGCCCGCACTTCGCTTCATCATGCCCAAGGGCCGACGCGAGCCCGTGGCCGGACTCATCCTGTCGCTGGCGCTGCACGGGGCCATCGTCGGGCTCGTCTGGTATGGACTGGCCAACGATATCCTGACCGGGCGGGACCCGGGCGCGGGACTCGACGGTGGCGGAGGGGGTGGAGGCGGGGGTGGTGGAGGCGGTCGGGTGCACCTCATCACGTTGCCAACGCCGCCGCCACGCAGCGAGGTCGTCATTGTCGAGGTGCCCCGGCCTGTTCCGCCTCCGCCCGTTGAGGTCTCGACGATTCCCCCGATCGACATCGCCGTGGTCGACACGCCCGTCGTTGTGCCGAACGACTCCATCACGGTGGCAGCTGTGGGCCAAGGGGACGCGCCTGGAGCGTCGGTGGCGGGTCAGGGTCCTGGCTCCGGCGGAGGGTCGGGTGGTGGCCAGGGAGGTGGGGTCGGGAACGGCATCGGGGGCGGGACCGGCCCCGGCACGGGAGGAGATGGCTCGCTGGCCCGGAACCCGGAACCTCGACAGCTGCTCCTTCCCCCGGAGGTCAAGGACAAGAAGCTCCGGGGCCAAACCTACGCGGTCACATTCTGGGTCCGGGCCGATGGGAGGGTCGACCGGATTCGGATCATTCCGGAGCTGCCGGACAGGGAATACGCCGAGAAGTTCCGCGAGCGGATGGAGGGCTACCTGTTCCGCCCCGCGCGTTCCCCGAGGGGTGAGCCGGTGCCCGGCACGATCAAGATCAGTGTGAGCCTCTAGCCCGCCGCCAGGGCCGCTGCGAGTGTGAGCGCGCCTTGGGCCGGCTCGACCGGGCGATCGACCAGGGCAAAACGGTCGTGGGCCTGAATGGCGCCGGCCACACGATCGCGAAGCGGCATGCCCGCTCGGAGCATCCCGCCATGCAGGGCGATCGCCACGGGTTCGTCGCCCTCGAAGTGCGTCAGCATGCTTTCGGCCAAGCGCACCAGGTCCCGCGCGCTCACTTCTACCAGGCGCTGCGCGACCGGGTCATCGGTCTTTGCCGCCTCGAGCACGGGCAGGGCCAGCGAGGCCACAGCGCCGGGTGCGGCGGTGGCGGCCCAGCGGACCAGCGCGTTGAAGTCGCGCGTGCGGGTCACGGCCAAGAGTGCCGCCGTCAGTGCGGTTGCCGGGCCACGACCATCCTGAGCCCACCCTACCGCACCCAAGGCCGCTCGTCCCAGCGCGTATCCGCTTCCCTCGTCGCCCATCTGCCAGCCGTACCCGCCGCCGCGATGGATCACCCCGTCATGGTCGCGGGCGACGGCAGCACTGCCCGTGCCGGACGCCACCACGATGCCCGGCTCATCACCGAAGGCGGCGACGATGGCGATCTCCAGATCTGTGGTCACGCGGATCTGATCGGCCAGATCTTCAATGCGGAGGGCCTGGGCCAGCTCTGTCCGATCCGTTGGGTGGCCCGCGCCCGCGGCGCCCACGACGAGCGCCTTGCAACGGAGCACGCCGGCCTCCGCGAGCGCCTGCCGCACGCATTCGGCGATCGGGCTGACCGATGCGAGCGCTCTCCCCGGGCGCACCGCGGCGCCTGGGCCCGTGGCTCGACCAGCCACGGCATCCGGCATTCCGACCAGCGCCACCGTCTTGGTGCCGCCGACATCCGCACCGGCTACGATCGTCATGAGACGCTACCTCCCCGGGTGGGCACGAGGCTGAGCCCGATCCCTGCGAGCACGGTAATAACCGTTCCGAGCGGCACGTACCAGGGCCACGCCAATCTTCCCACGATTCCGAGCCACTCCAGCCCGGTGGCCCCCGCGAGGCGGTTGGCGAACACCACCACCAGCATCACGAGCACGGTCGCCGAGACGGCGCCAATCACGTCCCGGCCGCGTGCCCTGGGCCATCGGCCGGCCAGGAGATAGGTCCCAAGCAGGCCACCGTAGGTAATCGATGCGATCGAGAGGGCCAAGACCACAACGGGGGTGTTCTCGGCCCCGGTGGAGCGATGAAAGAGCAGCGCCGCCCCGATCAGGCCGCCGGCCCACGCGGCCGAGAACCAGCGACCGGCGCGAAGCAGCGCATCCGGATCGCGGACTTTCATGAGACCGGCATAGAGATCGTGTGTCACGGACGAGGCGAGTGCGTTGATCGACGAGCTGAGCGTGCTCATCGCAGCCGCGATGATGCCCGCGACGACCAGACCGGCGAGACCAACCGGCAGGTGATCGATGATGAACTGCGGGAAGTAGTGGTCGGCCGGCTGGTCGAGCGGTGCGAGGCCGGCAGCCCAAATTGCGGACCCCACGAGGAGAAACAGGAGGAACTGCGCGATCACCACCACGCCGGACCCGACCAGCGCGATACGCGCCTTCCGGAGCGATCCGGTTGCCAAGAGACGTTGGACGATGAGATGGTCGGTCCCGTGCGAGGCGGCGGATAACAGCGCGCCGCCGACCAGTCCGCCCAGCAGGGAGTAGGTCGTCGTCAGATTCCACACCGGCTCGATCAGCCGGAGCTTTCCGGCCGCGGCGGCGGCGTCGAACGCGGCCCCGGCCCCGCCGGCGAGGTTCCAGGCGATGCCGAGTGCCGCGGCCCCGCCCGCCACGTAGACCAGCAGTTGGAGGACGTCGGCCCAGACCACGGCCTTGAGTCCGCCCAGAAGAGTGTACACCAGCGTCACCGACCCAATGGCGAGTATCGCGGCGGGAATGCTCCACCCCGTGACGAGAGCGAGTGGGATGGCGCCGGCAAAGACGCGCACACCGTCGCCGAGAAACCTGGTGACCAGGAACACGGTCGAGATGAGGCGTCGAGTCGTCGGGCCGAAGCGCGACTCGAGCCGGGCGTAGGCGGTTTCCTGGTCGCCCGTGAAGTACCCGGGCAGAAGCCAGATGGCGACACCGATGCGGCCGATCAGATACCCGAAGGCAAGCTGCAGGAAGGTGAGATCGCCGCGGGCCGCAATGCCGGGGACCGAAATGACGGTGAGCGCCGATGTCTCGGTGGCGACGATCGACAGCAGGATGGCCCAGGCCGGCAGGTGGCGGGCACCCAAGAAATAGTCGCCGGCGGTTTCCTGCCGGCGGGAGACCCAGAGTCCGAGTCCCAGTGTAACAACGAAGTAGACGGCAATGACCGTCAGATCGGCTGGGCGCATCAACAACAAGGGCTCACACGCTGTCGCGGTGAGCCCTCGATGGAGTGAATGGCGACCTTACGCGGAAAAACTGTCGCCGCAGCCACAGCCACCAGTGGCGTTGGGGTTCTTGAAAGTGAAGCCCGAGGCCTGCATGGTGGACACGTAATCAACTTCCATTCCGACCAGATACTGAGCGCTGAACCCGTCGACGAAGAGACGGACGTTGTTGACCTCGAGTACGAGATCATCCTCGAGCGCGCGCTCTTCGATGTTCAGGCTGTATTTGAATCCCGAACAGCCACCAGGGAGTACGCTGACGCGCAGTCCCGCCGTCTCTTCCGGTACCTGCTCCTGCGCTATGAATTGCTTGACTTCCTGCGCCGCCCGGTCGGTGAGCGTCATTTGGAAGCCCGTCTCTGCCGTCTGATGATCAGTTGTGCTCACCGCTTCCTCCGTGGCACCCCCCGTAGCCCCGGGGGTGTGGATGGCCGGAATCGCCCGGCAACAACATCTGTCAAAGCTAGAAAACGCGATCGATCCTGTCAAACAAACGCTGCTCGAGGGGGCTCAGTGGCGCTCCAGCACGCCGACAACCCGGTCTGCCACCGCTCGGCGAAGCGGGCCGGTCCGATTATTCTCGCGGGTGGGGTGCACCCGATTGGTCAGGAGAACAAGGACCAGGTTCCGGTCCGGGTCGATCCAGAGCGACGTGCCCGTGAAGCCGGTATGGCCGAAACTGGACGCGGATAACAGGGTCCCGGCACTGTTCGTCCCGGTGGGTGTGTCCCATCCGAGGGCCCGGCTCGAACCCGGCATCACCTCCTGGCGCCGGGTGAATTCGCGCACCATTGGCCCGGCACATGCCAATATTGGCAGGCGGCGCGGGGGTGAGTCGCCTTGGCAGCGTGGGTCGTCCTCGACGTCGGCCTCGCAGCCTGGCCAAGTACCACTCGCCGAAGGTCATCAGATCGGTCACGGTGCCGAACAGCCCGGCGTGGCCCGAGACACCGTCCAGCCGGGCGGCGTTTTCGTCATGGACCTCTCCCCACAGCATCCGGCCGCGCCACGGGTCCCGCTCGGTCGGGGCAATGTGCGCTCGAAGAGCGGCGGGCGGATGGTAGCGTGTGTGCCGCAGTCCGAGCGCGGGGAATACATCGTGAGCCAGGATGGTGTCGATACGGCTCCCCCACACGGTTTCCACCGCTTGGGTGAGCACAATGGCGCCGAGATCCGAATACACGGTCGCGCTGCCGGGCACAGTGTCGAGCGGGGTCGTGTCGGCGAGCGCCAACGCCGCATCACGCGATTCCGCTTCCCGAAATAGTGGCCGCCATGCCGGAAGGCCAGTCGCATGCGTGAGCAAGTGGCGAATGGTCACCAGTTCCTTGCTGCCGCCGCCGAAGGCCGGGACGTAGCGGCGGACCGGTGCGTCCAGTTCGAGGAGGCCGCGGTCGACGGCGACCATGACAGCCGTGGTCAACCCGATCACCTTGGTGAGTGAGGCGAGGTCGTAGAGCGTCATCGAGTCCGGTCGGTCCGGCAGATCGAGGCCCAGGCGGCCTGTGCCATAGATCATGCGGCGCCCGCCGACACTCACCCCCAACACCGCCCCGGGCGCAACCCCGGCGCGCACCGCCGAATCGAGCACTGACGTAACCGGCGCCCAGTCCAGATCGGCCGCGAGATCGCCCGTCGGGATCGCGGGCGGTACGGCGGTGGAATGAAGGCACGCCCCGGCCCCGAGCAGGAGCCCGAGGAGGTGGGCCGCTTTCATGGGCCGTCGATGCGGATTCCGGCGCCGATCGGCAGGAGCGGCGGGATGGAGATCGGCAGCGTACCGGTGAGCGGAGAAGCGCCGGTGAGGGCTCGAGCCACGGCTTCCTCCGTGGCCGGACGGGCGACCCATCCCAACAGGAACGACTGCACGCTTGGCGCCTGATGGATGATGTAGGGCGAACCCAGCGAGATGAGCACGGTCGGGCGTGTGCGAGCGATGCTGTCGATCAAACCCGCTGCGGCGATTGGGAGGTCGATGCTCGCGGTCCAGGGCGTGGGCCGGACCGCGCTCAGGAAGACGGCGACGGCGCCGCGATCGATGACCGCCCGAGCCGAGTCGTAGCTGGCTGCGCCGCTCTGCGGCCAGAGGGCGAATCGCTCGGTCCGGTAGCCCGCACTTTGCAACTCGGCGGCGAGCGTCACGCCGACCCCAACGTTGCGCTCGTCCGCCATGGCAATAAGTGAAATCGCAACGGGTCGCCTGCGAAGACCCGCAACCACACCGCCCTCGTCCCGCGCCAGAACCAAGGAGCGAGCCGTTATGTCACGGGCGACCTGCTGGAACGCCTCGGCTCCAACTATTCCGGGAATGCTGTCGAGCCGGACTGCACGCCGATCCAGCAGACCCAGCTGCACCTTGAGGGCGAGGATTCGTCGCACCGATGTCTCCAGTCGTGTGCGGCTGATACGACCGGCGGCGACCGCCTGCTCCATGGCCTCGACGGCAATGGCCGGGTCGGTCGGTTGCAACAGCACATCGGCCCCGGCGAGGAACGCCAACACCACGGCCTCACCCGGGCCGTAGGTGGTGACCACACCGCCCATGGTCAACGCGTCGGTCACCGCCAGTCCGTGAAACGCCAACGAGTCCCGCAGCACGGCGGTGAGCAGGTTCGGCGATAACGTGGCCGGTCTCGCGTCGGTGCGTGCGGGGTTGAGCGCGGGGATCGCGATGTGGGCCGACATGACGGCTGTCACTCCCGCGTCAATGGCCGCGCGGAACGGGATGAGCTCCAGGCTATCGAGCCTGGACCAGCCCGCCGCGATGGTCGGGAGCGAGACGTGAGAATCCGTTTCAGTGTCGCCGTGTCCGGGGAAATGCTTGGCAGTCGCCGGCATGCCATGGTCTTGGAGTCCTCTGACGCTGGCCGCCGTGAGACGCGCGACTCGCTGGGGGTCTTCTCCGAACGACCGTACGTTGATGATGGGGTTGGCGGGATTGTTGTTGACGTCCGCGACGGGGGCGAGCGCAATGGTGACGCCGACGGCCCGGCCTTCGAGCGCGGTGACGCGGCCCACCTCGTAGGCGTCCGATTCACTTCCGGTGGCGGCCACACCCATATTGGGAGGGAAGGGTGTCCCGCCGAGGAGGCGGATGGCGGTCCCAGATTCGAAGTCGGCCGCGACGAGCAGCGGCAAGCGGGAGCGGGCCTGCAGATAGTTGAGCTTGGCGGCAACATCGAGCGGTGAACCGACCGAGATGATGATGCCGCCAAGCTCCAGCGAATCAATCCACCTGGCCGCCCGCGTGACGGCCTCATCGTCGAAGGCGGCATACGTTCCGGCAATCCACGGCACGATCAGTTGCCCGATGCGCTGACGGGTCGACAAGGTGGCCAGGATGGAATCGGCCATTTGGGCCGACGACACCGCCGGAGCGGGTGCTGGGGATTGCGGGGTCTGGGTCGAAGCCTGGGTCATGGGGCCACAGGCCGCGAAGGTCGAGAGGATGGTGAGTCGGGTGAGACGCAAATGATGCACGGGAAGCTCGCGCTCATGGGAATGGCGGTGGCGCTCTCCGCCTGCCAGTCCAGTCAGGGTGCTCAGCCGCCCCACACCCGTCCTGGAATCGATGTGCTCCTGACCGACAGCATCCACCTCGTGCGCGGTCGGCGGATCGGGCTGGTCACGAATCAGGCCGGCGTCGACGCTGCTGGTGTTCCAAACGTGGAGCGGCTCCGCTCGGCCGGTCTCGATCTGGTGGCCCTGTTCAGTCCGGAACATGGCTTCCGTGGCGCCGCACCGCCCGGCGCCCGGGTCGACCACGGGGTCGATTCGGCAACTGGTCTTCCAATCTATAGTTTATACGGTGTCGTGTCCTCTCCCACGGCCCAGATGCTGTCGTCGGTCGATGTGATGATCGTCGATCTGCAGGATGCCGGCGCCCGCTACTACACCTATCTCGCGACAGCTGTCGAGGTCGCGCGGGCCGCCGGCCAGGCGGAGATTCCGGTTCTCGTCCTGGACCGCCCGAACCCGATCGGTGGGCGCATGCAGGGCAATGTCCTCGATCCGGCCTACGCCTCCAACGTCGGACTCCTCCGGGCCCCCATGCGCCACGGCTTGACCCTCGGTGAGTTGGTGCGGTTGGCGCAGTCGGACCTGGGCCTCGAAGCGGATATCACGGTCGTGCCGGTCGACGGCTGGGATCGGTCGCACTATCTGGACGAGACCGGCTTGCCCTTCGTGAGACCGAGCCCGAACCTGCCGACCGTCGAGTCTCTGATCCACTATCCCGGCCTCTGTCTTTTCGAAGGAACGGCGCTGTCCGTGGGACGCGGATCGGATGCCCCGTTCGAACAGATCGGTGCCCCTTGGCTCGATACGGCGGCGGTGCTCGCGGCAATCGGTGCGCCCGGGATACCAGGCGTCGCGATTCAGGCGGTCGGCTTCCGCCCAACCGAGCCAGGAGATGGCAAGTTCGCGGACACCGTCGTTCCGGGCCTACGGCTCCATGTCGTCGATCGCGCGGCATACGATCCTGTGGCGACCGCCGTGGAGTTGCTGGTTGCGATCGTCCGCCGCCACCCCGATGCCATCGGCTGGCGTGCGCCCCACTTCGATCGCCTGGCCGGTGGGCCTGGACTGCGTCGGGCGATCGTGGCCGGCGGTTCCGCCCGCGAGATCATGCGCGACTGGCCACCGGAGCTGGCCGTGTTTCGCGAGCGGGTCCGGCCCCTGGTGCTCTACCCCCTGCTACCGGGGCCCTGATTGCCCCGCCGGTGCTCAGCAGTTATCCTACCGCGGCCTTGACCAGGGATTCTTGCGTGGCAGCTGAGCGGGCCGAGGGCACCCACCGGTGAAGCTCGTGCCGCCCGGGATGGAGCGGTGGTTCTTTGGTGTCGTCCGGCCGCTGATCGACGCCCTGGTCCGCCGCGGTATCCGGCCCAATACCTTGACCACCGTCGGGGTGGGCTTTGTGCTCGCGTCCGCCGTGGCCTTCGGATTCGGTGAGGTTCGCCTGGGTGGGCTGGTGCTGCTCCTGAGCGGGGTGGTGGACACGCTGGACGGTGCGGTGGCGCGTGCCACCAGCCAGGCTTCCAAGTTCGGGGCGTTTTACGACTCGACGCTCGACCGGGTGGGTGACGGCGCCACGTTCATGGGGATCGGTGCTTTTCTGCTCACGGCTGACGACGTGGCATTCCGCGTGCCAGCCGTGCTCATGTGCATGGTAGCGATCCTGAGTTCCCTGGTGGTGTCGTACGCCCGCGCCCGGGCGGAGGGCCTGGGGCTCGAGTGCAAGGTCGGCATCGCGCAGAGGGCGGAACGGATCTTGGGTCTTGGGTTTACCTCGCTCATTGTGGGTGCAGGGCCCCGGGCCCTGGTCCTGGAAGCGATCGTTCTGATCCTGACGATCATGTCGATCATTACCGTGGTGCAGCGGTTCGTGTACGTGTATCAGATCACCCAGACTTCGAACACTCCTGGCCGGGAGAGCACTCCGGCCGAGGCAGTCGACACTTTGGCGAAAGGACCCCCGCGGTGAAAGGTCATAGCACGCGGTCGATCGATCCGGCCCAGGGCAAGCTCGGGGTGATGTGTGTAGGTCTCGGCGCAGTCTCGACCACGTTCATCGCCGGCGTCGAGTTGATTCGCCGCGGCTTGGCGCAACCGGTGGGGTCGCTCACGCAGTTGGCGACCATCCGGCTCGGCAAGCGAACCGAGGGGCGGACGCCGCTGATCAAAGATTTCGTCCCGCTGGCAGGGCTCGACGACCTGGTGTTCACTGCCTGGGATCCCGTCCCGGATGACGGGTATAAGTCGGCGCTTCACTGCGGGGTCCTGGACAAGCACGAGCATATCGAGCCCATCGCCGATTTCCTGAAGAGCATCAAGCCCCTACCGGCCGTGTTCGAGCAGGCCTACGTCAAGAACCTTCGCGGGACCAACGTCAAGGCCGGGGTGAACAAGCGGGAATTCGCGGAAGCGCTTCGCGAAGACATTCGCGCGTTCAAGGCCGAACACCGTTGCGACCGCTTGGTCATGGTCTGGTGCGCCTCCACGGAGATCTTCATTCCGCCGGGTCCCGTTCACAAGAACCTCGAGGCCTTCGAGCGCGCGATGAACGCAGAACGACCCGGCCATCGCGCCGTCGATGCTCTACGCCTATGCGGCCATCATGGAAGGGGTGCCGTTTGCCAACGGCGCGCCCAACCTGACGGTCGACACCCCGGCACTCCACGATCTGGCAAAGTCGCGGAACGTTGCGATCTGCGGGAAGGACTTCAAGACCGGGCAGACCATGATCAAGACCGTGCTCGCGCCCATGTTCAAGGCGAGGATGCTCGGCGTGGCAGGCTGGTATTCGACCAACATCCTGGGGAATCGGGACGGCGAGGTGCTGGACGATCCGGAAAGCTTCAAGACCAAGGAAGAGTCGAAGCTCGGCGTCCTGGACTTCATCCTCCAGCCGAAGCTGTACCCGTCCTTGTACGGCAACCTGTACCACAAGGTCAGGATCAACTACTACCCCCCGCGCGGCGATAATAAGGAAGGGTGGGACAACGTCGACATCTTCGGCTGGCTCGGCTATCCGATGCAGATCAAGGTCGATTTCCTGTGTCGCGATTCCATCCTGGCGGCTCCGCTCGTGCTCGACCTGGCGCTGTTCCTAGACCTGGCGCAGCGCTGCCACATGAACGGGGTCCAGGAGTGGCTGTCGTTCTACTTCAAGAGTCCACAGACCGCGCCGGGGCTCTACCCCGAGCACGATTTGTTTATCCAGTTGACCAAACTGAAGAACACGCTGCGCTATCTGATGGGCGAGGAACAGATTACGCATCTAGGTATCGAGTACTATCAGGAAGCATGAGAAGTGCGGGTTGTAGGAGGTAGGAGGTAGTGGGTAGGCCTCATGGGCAGGACCTCCGATCTCCTGCACGCCGCTCCCTACTTCCTACCTCCTACACTCCTACTCCCTGATCTCCCATGAAATACTTCCACCGCACCAGCATCGCGCCGGACCAGGTCATTGAGCGGGCCGCCGCCTACTTCGGTGCCCGGTTGACCCCCACCGAGGAAACTGCTCGCCGTCGTCGCTTCAGCGGCACAATCGGGACTATCGGGGTATCGGTCCAGGCCGAGGGCGGGCATTACACGTTGATCGTGATCGACACCGATCAACCGGGGGAGAGCGAATTGGACAAGTTCGCCAAGCGCTTTCTCACCATGGTCCACACCATGGCGGATCCCACGCACGAGCCGCGCGGCGCCTACTGAGCCACGAGGCATACGCCCCGGCCGGGGCACGCCGGGAGCCGTCGCCCCGGGGAGCACTCGGCCCGAGGATGAGCCGTAGGCCGTTCTCGTGCAGTGGCTTAGCGTCTTGACTCTCCCGGGCCGCCGCCCGATCTTTCCGCGCCGTTTCGCCCTTGCCCCGAACAGGATTCACATGGTTTCTCGCAGTCCCACGGCGGCTCCGCCGGGCGTTCCCGCAGGGCTCACTCGCGATAACGTGCTCGAGCTCTACTACTTGATGCGGCTCACCCGGTCGCTCGAGGAGCGACTGGTGAACCTGTACCGGCAAACCAAGGTCGTCGGCGGGCTCTACCGATCACTGGGACAGGAAGCGGATGCGGTAGGAAGTGCCTATGCACTCGATCGCGAGCAGGGCGACATGCTCTCCCCCTTGACCAGGAACCTCGGCTCCATGCTGGTTCAAGGGGCGACACCGGTCGAGATCCTGCGGCAGTACATGGCGAAGGGAACCAGTCCCACGCAGGGTCGCGAGCTCAACATCCACTACGGCGATCTCGACCGCGGCTTCATCGGACAGATCTCTCCCCTGGGGGACATGGTTCCGGTCATGGCGGGCGTCGCGCTCTCGTTCAAGATGCGGAAGGAACGTCGGGTGGCCTTGGTGTACGTGGGCGAGGGGGCCATGAGCACGGGCGCCTTCCACGAAGGAGTAAACCTGGCCGCGGTGCTGCGGCTTCCGATGGTGGTCATTGCGGAGAACAACGGCTATTCCTATACCACCCCCACCGCCAAGCAGTCGGCCGTAAAGCACCTCAAGGACAAGGCCATGGCCTACGGCATTCCGGGCGTCCAAGCCGACGGCAACGACGTCCTCGCCGTCTACCAGGTTACCAAAGCGGCGGTCGAGCGCGCGCGTGACGGCCACGGGGTGACACTGATCGAGCTCGTGACCTTCCGGCGCAAGGGCCACGCCGAGCACGACAATCAAGGGTACGTGCCTCGGGAACTGCTGGACTATTGGGAGAAACGGGATCCCATCGACCGCTACGTGCAGCAACTCACCGAAAATGGGTGGGCGTCCCGGGAAGAGCTGGACGCGACGGATCGCCGCATTGCCGACGAACTGGACCAGGCGACGAGCTTCGTCGAAGACGAACCGGAGCCCGATCTGGCGACCGTGCTCGACCATGTCACCCTCAACCCGGCACACGCCGACGCACAATGGTTCGACGCGCCATGAGCCTCCGCACGCATGGCTGAAGTCACCTATCTCGAGGCGTTGCGCCAGGGGCTCTGGGAGGAGATGGAGCGCGACGAGCACGTCTTCATGTTGGGCGAAGACATCGGTGCGTATGGTGGCGCCTTCAAAGTCACGGCCGGGTTCCTCGATCGCTTTGGTGAGGAGCGGGTCATCGATACCCCGATCTCGGAAGCGGCCATCGTGGGCGCGGCCGCGGGGGCCGCGCACATGGGCTTCCGGCCCGTGGCCGAAATGCAGTTCATCGACTTCATCGCGTGCGCGTACGACATGTTGACCAACTATGTGGCGACGGCCAGGTATCGCGCCGGCCTGTCGACGCCCATGGTTGTGCGGGGTCCATCCGGCGGATATGTCCGCGGCGGTCCATTCCACTCGCAGAATCCCGAGGCAGCGTTCCTGCACTCGCCCGGGCTCAAGATCGTGTGCCCTGCCACGGCCCGGGATGCCAAGGGGTTGATCAAGAGCGCCATCCGTGACGATGATCCGGTACTCTACTTCGAGCACAAGTACCTCTACCGGCGCATCAAAGAGGAGCTGCCCGAGGGAGAGGAGATCTTGACCCCGATCGGCAAGGCGCGGCTGGCACGGGAGGGCACGGATCTTACCATCGTGACCTGGTCGGCCCTGGTCTGGAAGGCCCTCGAGGCTGCGGGCCGGCTCGAGCAGGAGGACGGCCTGTCGGTGGAAGTGCTCGACCTCCGGTCGCTCCTCCCAATGGATGACGAGGCCATCATGGCCTCGGTTCGGAAGACCAACCGGGTCTTGGTGGCCCACGAGGATACGAGAACCGGGGGAGTCGCAGGTGAAATCACCGCGCGCATCAACGACCAGGCATTCGAGTTCCTCGATGCCCCGGTCAAGCGGGTCGCCGCATACGACGTCCCGCTCCCGTACGCCCCAGTGCTCGAGGACTACGTGCTGCCACAGACCGCTGACCTGGTGCGAGCCTCACGATGGCTAGCCGCTTACTAAGGGAAAACACGATTTCGCCGCGCCGCGACATGAATGGAGATTTGGAATGGCCCGTATAGATGTCATCATGCCCCAGATGGGCGAGTCGATCGCCGAGGGCACGCTGTCGAAGTGGTTGAAACAGGTTGGCGACGCCGTCAAGCGTGATGAGCCCATCTTCGAAATCTCGACCGACAAGGTCGATGCGGAGATCCCGGCGCCCAATGCGGGAACGCTGGCCGAGATACTGGTACAGGAAGGACAGACGGTCGAAGTGAATACCGTGGTGGCCAGGATCGAGACCGAAGCCGGCGCGGCGGCCGCGGTGGCGGCCCCAGCCCCCGCCCCCGTTGCGCCGGTCGAGGCGCCCACACCTGCACCCGCGCCGGCCCCCGCGCCCGAACCAGTCGTCGCGGCACCCGCGGCCAAACCCGCACCACCGCCACCGCCGAGCCGGGGTGGAGGTGACGGCGCTGGAGAGACTGCTGAGGACCGGCTGCGGCGCCGCTCAACACCGCTGGTGCGGAAGATGGCGGCGGAGCACAATCTGGACTTGGCGGCGATCACCGGAACGGGCATGGCGGGACGGGTTACCAAGCAGGACCTGCTCGACTTCCTCGAGCGCCGGCCCCGAGCGGCGCCCCCTCGGGCCGCTCCAGCCGTGGCTGCCGGCCCGAGGGTCGAAATTCGCGGGCCTCAGGTCGAGCCGTGGGAGGGTGATCGGGTCGAGCCGTGGTCTCGCATTCGCAAGCTGACCGCCGACCACATGATCATGTCACGACTGGTCTCCGCGCATGTGGCGAGCGTCTTCGAAGTGGACTACACCCGCGTGGCGCAGATTCGATCCAAGCTCAAGCGGGAGTACGCCGACCGCGGGGCCAATTTGACGTTCTTGGCGTTCATCACCAAGGCGGTGGCCGACAATATCCGCAATCACCCGGTGGTCAACGCGGCCGTCACGGGCGAGTCCACGATCTTCCGGCGTGACGTCAACATCGGGATTGCGGTCGCGCTCGATTGGGGCCTCATCGTACCGGTCATCAAACACGCCGACGGTCTGTCTCTCATTGGGACCGCGCGGGCCATCAACGACCTTGGCGAGCGGGCCAGGACCAAGAAGCTGAATCCCGACGAGATACAACAGGGTACGTTCACCATCACCAATCCTGGTGTGTTCGGGTCGCTCACGGGCATTCCGATCATCAATCAACCGCAGGTGGCCATCCTGGCGGTTGGGTCCATTACGAAGCAGCCGGCGGTGGTGACCCTCCCGGACGGAACCGATGCCATCGGCATCCGTGTGAAGGGCATGCTCTCGATGTCCTACGACCATCGGGTTGTCGATGGGGCGGATGCCGACAGGTTCCTGGCGGACGTCCGGACAACGCTCGAGAACTTTCCCGAGGCCGCGACGTAACATGCCGCGGACCCTGAGGGTCGGCCGGGTGACGGTCAACACCGGGGACGAGGACGCCTACATTCAAACGGTGCACACCCTCGCTCGGCTCGCGCACGGTCGCGGCATCAACATCTGGTTGTTCCGGCATGGCCGTGAACCCGGGAGGTTCTTCGAGTTCGTGGAGGGGGCTCGGGAGGAGGTACTGAGCGAGCCCAGGTCCTCCGAGGAAGCCGAGTTGATCCACAAGCTGGAGGGCATTGCCACCTATGCGCCCGAATCGGCAGACTGGTGGTACGAGGTGCCCGCGCCGGAGCCTTTTGATTAATCCAACCGTGAGTGGACACTGCACCCATGCCGAGACGAGTCATCGAAATCAACGGAGAGAAGTGGGACGTCGCATCCAGTGGGCGCGTCACCCAATACACGCGGGATGAGTTCGGTCTGGTCTTCAGTCGTGGCACTGGCGAGAATCGGGAGCATCGGGTGATACGCTACTCTCCTAAGGGATCACGCCACTGGGACGTGTCCCTGAACGAGCTGGATGATCAGAAGCTGGCCGAACTCTTCGCCCGATCGCAGCCGTCGTGGACGGCACCGGAGACGGGGTACGCGCGCTGAGTTCACCCACATCCCGGTACATCGATCTGCACCTCCATTCCACCGCGTCGGATGGGACGCTCAGCCCGCGGGTCGTCGTCGAACGAGCGCGGCAGGCCAATCTTGCGGCGATCGCTCTGACCGATCACGACACCCTTGCCGGGCTCAAGGAAGCGTGCGAAGCCGGGGAGCAAGTGGGCCTTCGGGTGGTGAGCGGCTGCGAATTCTCGGTGGCCGCCACATGGGGTGAACTTCATGTGCTCGGGTATTTCTTGCCGTCCGCATCGGATGAGATCGAGACTTTTCTGGCCGAACGCCGCAACGACCGCTATCGTCGGGCGGGCGGAATGGTCTCGCGGCTCCATGGCCTCGGAGTAAAGATCGAATTTGAGCACGTTCTCGAGACGGCAGGTGGCGGGGCCATCGGGCGGCCGCACGTGGCTCAAGCACTGGTGGACCGCGGTGCCGTTCGGGATGTGCAGGACGCCTTCGATCGGTATCTCGGCCGAGGCAAGCCGGCATTTGTCGCGAAGGACCTGCCGAAGTTTCGGGACGTTGCCGATCTGGTCCACCGAGTCGGCGGCCTGGTCTCGGCCGCTCACATAAAGGATCGGGGCACGAGGCGTGCCCTCCGGCGACTGCGCGATGACGGTCTCGATGCCGTGGAGATCCGCCACCCAAGCCACACTCCAGAAACCCGTACCGTCTTGGCTGAGCATGCTGCCGACCTCGGCCTCGTGCCGACGGGCGGCAGCGACTGGCACGGCGATGCCGGGTCCACGCCGTCACTGACGACCATCGGGGCGCAACAGGTGCCAGAGGAGTGGCTCACCCAGCTCGAGCGGAGACGCGACGCGCGGGCAGCCCATCGGCAGATCCGAGGCGCGGACTGACGACACAGGAGGCGAACAATGGGCAGAGTGATCGGAAGCGTCATTCGGCGCAATCGGGGTGCGGATCGGCGCCCGCGTGCGCCCGACGCAGTCGGCATGACGGAGAGGTGTCGGTGAACCCAGTCGGGGATTGCAATGGCTGAAAGTCCATGGTATAGGCGCATCCACATTCCGCACGTCTTCGTCCTGCTGACGGCGGTCGTCTTCATCGGGATGCTTTTTACCTACGTGCTTCCCTCGGGCGAGTACCGCCGCGAAACCAAGGAGATCGAAGGCCGGGAGCGCACCCTCGTTGTGCCCGGCACCTTTCAATCCATTCCAAAGCACTACTCGCTCCGGGGCGTGTTGATCGGCGATTCGGAGAACGCGCCAGAAGAGTTCGCCGAGCCGGTCAGTGTCCAGGGGTTCCTCACGGCAATCCCCCGCGGGCTCGAGCAATCCGCCGACATCATCTTCTTCATTTTCATGATCGGCGGCACCTTCGGCATCCTGCAGCGCTCCGGCACCATACCCGCCATGATCCGGATGCTGTTGGACCGGTTCGGGCACTCGGCCAAGCTCTTGACCATCATCATCATGCTGGCGATTGCCGCTGGGGGGTCCACGCTCGGGATGGGCGAGGAGTTCATACCGCTCGTGCCGGTCTTTCTCATCATTTCCCAGCGCCTCGGGTACGATCGAATCTACGGTCTGGCTCTGGTGATGCTGGCGGCGGACATGGGGTTTGCCTCGGCGACGACCAACCCGTTCACCATCAATATTGCCCAGGGCATCGCCGAACTACCGCTCAACAGCGGCATGGGGCTCCGACTAGTGTTCTTCGTCTGCTGCCTCACGCTCACCATCGTCTACGTCCTGCGCTATGGCGCGAAAATCAAGCGCGATCCGTCGCTCTCGCTGGTGGCCGACGAAGCCGAGCATCTTCCGCCCGACACCTTGGACGATCACACGTTCGGCCGGAGACACTTCGCCACAATCACCCTCTGCCTCCTGATCTTCGCGGGCATTCTTTACGGCGTGCAGGCGCTCGACTGGTGGATGGCCGATATGGCCGGCGGCTTCTTTCTAATGGGCCTCGTCGCGGCCGCCATCTCCGGGCTATCCCTCAAGGCCTCGAGCGAAGCATTCGTCAAAGGCATGGAGGACATGGTGGTTGCGGCGCTCGTGGTAGGGTTCGCCCGGGGCATCCAGGTGGTGATGATCGATGGGCAGATCCTCGATACGCTGATCCACTCCGCAGCCTCCGTTCTCCAAACCGTGCCGCGCTACGTTTCGGTCGAAGGCATGCTCGCCTTCCAGACCTCGCTCAACTTCCTGGTTCCGAGCGGGTCCGGGCAGGCCGCGGTCACCATGCCGCTCATGGCACCGCTGGCGGACGTGCTCGGCATCACCCGACAGACGGCGGTCCTGGCCTTCCAGTTCGGTGACGGCCTGTCGAACACCATCGTTCCCACGTCGGGTGTGCTCATGGCCATGCTGGCCCTGGCCCGGATTCCGTACGGTAAGTGGCTCCGCTTCGTGCTGCCGCTCTTCCTGCAGGTGACCGCGCTCGCCGCCGTGTTCTTGGCCATCGCGGTGGCCATAGGGTATCGGTGAAAAACAGGGAGTAGGGAGTAGGGAGTAGGGAGAAGAGGAGACGGTAGGTCTAAAGGCGAGCTGCTTGATTAGTGACTTTGAATCGCGAAGGAGATTGGCTGATGGCTCGACGAGGGACGACCTTCCTTGTGTTGGTTAGCGTATTGGCGGCGGGGTGCACTGGGAAGTCGCCGCGCCAGGCTGAGGACGCGGATTCTGCGGTGCAGCTCCCCATCACATCCTCTATACCCGCCGCAATTCTCGGCGAGGCTCCGCCGCCCCGAGGCGAGACGGTGAGGTACCTACTGGGCGATACGTTGACCCGAGGGTATCTGTCTGTACCCGATGGAGAGGGGCCGTTTCCGGCGCTCATCCTGATTCACGAATGGAACGGCCTGAGCGACCGCGTGCGGCAAGTGGCCGATGCGTTCGCCGACCAGGGATACGTGGTTTTGGCGGCCGACCTCTACCGCGGGCGCACCGGCTCCAACCGTGACGAGAACATGGCCCTGGTCAACGAGACCCGTGGAGACATGGCCGCGGTCATCGCGAATCTGGATCAGGCCCAACGGCTGCTGCGCGACCGTCCGGATGTGACGGGCAAGGTCGGCGTCATGGGATGGTGCTTCGGCGGTGGGATCGCGTTGAGCTACGCCCTGGGCGGGGAGCATCACGACGCGACGGCCATATTCTATGGCTCGCTGATCGAGGATCCGGCCGAGTTGGCCCGGCTCGATCACCCGGTATACGGCACCTTCGCCGAGCTGGATCAGGGCATTCCACCGGAGCAGGTGGAGCGCTTTGCCACCGCCCTCGCGGCGCTCGGGATTGACAACGACATTCACGTCTACGATGCGGTAAACCATGGGTTCTGGTTGCGGGTCGATGAAGACCGTGCGGTGCGGGAGGGACCCGCGCGAGACGCGTGGGAGCGGTTGGTGGGATTTCTCGGACGGGTGCTGAGGTAGCGTGATGATCGACGCGGCGGCGACGCTCATCCAAGCGCTGTCGGGCCGCTACGCCATCAAGCGCGAGCTGGGCGCGGGCGGCATGGCGAGGGTGTATGCGGCCGAGGATATCAAACATCGCCGCCACGTCGCAATCAAAGTGTTACGGCCGGAACTCGCGGCCTCGGTCGGCGCGGAGCGGTTTCTTCAGGAGATCCAGACCACCGCAAATATGCGGCATCCGCACATCCTGCCGCTCTATGACTCGGGTGACGCCGACGGCGTGCTCTACTACGTCATGCCGCTGGTGGAGGGAGAATCCCTCCGGGATCGGCTGGACCGCGAGACCCAGCTGCCGGTGGCCGACGCGATTCAGATTGCGTGGGAGGTGGCCGATGCGCTGAGCTACGCCCACCGGCGGGGCGTGATCCATCGCGACATCAAGCCGGAGAACATCATGCTCGAGGGCGGGCACGCGACGGTGACCGACTTCGGGATCGCGCGGGCGCTGGCTGCCGCGGGGGAGGCGCGACTGACGGATGTCGGACTGGCGATCGGGACCCCGGCCTACATGAGCCCGGAGCAGTCGGGTGGTGAGGAGGTAGATCACCGGAGCGATGTGTACAGTCTCGGCTGCGTGCTCTACGAGATGCTGGCGGGGGAGCAACCGTATACCGGACCCACCGCGCAGGCCGTGATCGCACGGCGGCTGACCGATCCGGTGCCCTCGGCACGGCGGGTCCGCGACACCGTATCCTCCAATCTCGACACGGCCGTCATGAGGGCCCTGGCCAAGATTCCGGCCGATCGATTCGGGAGCGCCGCCGAATTCGGGCAGGCCCTGCAAGATGCCAATCGGGCGGTTCCACTGCCGGAGGAATTGCGGCCCGCCTCGGTCACGTTCGTAGGTTCGGCAGGGCTCATGCAGGAGCGGAGTGCCCGGTCGATTGCTGTTCTTCCCTTTACCGACATGAGTCCGGAGCACGATCAGGAGTATTTCTGCGACGGGATGTGCGAAGAGATCATCAACACGCTCGCCAAGGTCAGGGGTTTGCGGGTAGCCTCGCGCGTGTCGGCGTTCGGATTCAAGAACTCGGAAGCCGACAGCCGGACCATTGGCGAACGGCTCGATGTGTCCAAGCTGCTCGATGGCAGCGTCCGTAAGGCCGGCAATCAAATCCGGATCAGTGTGCAGCTCATCGATGTCGCCAACGACAGCCATCTCTGGTCGGAGCGCTATGATCGAACGCTGGATGACATCTTCGCCATTCAGGAAGACATCGCCCAGAGCATCGTCCAGGCGCTCCAGGTGACCCTCACTCCTGCTGAGAGCCGAGCTCTTCAGGATGCCCCTACCACCCACGCCGCCGCCTACGATTTCTATCTTCGCGGTCGGGAGTTCTTCTATCTGCAAAGCCGGCGGGATCACGATTTCGCCCGTCAGATGTTTTCCCGGGCAATCGAGATCGATCCTGCCTTCACCCGGGCCTACGCCGGGTTGGCCGACACCATCGCCTACGTCTATAAGCATTTCGATCGGGATGCGGCGCTGCTGGACGAGGCCGACGCCGCGAGTGCGAAGGCCATTCAGCTCGATCCGGGCTTGGCCGAGGCACACGCTTCTCGTGGCGTGGTGCACTGGCTCAAGGAACGGGGCGAGGACGCGGATGGTGAGTTCGAGACCGCGATTCGCCTCAATCCGAATCTCTTCGAGGCCTACTACTTATATGGCATCTCGTGCTTCAACCGAGGGAAGTTCGAGCAGGCGGCCCGGCTGTTCGAGCAGGCAGCGGTGGTCCGTCCTGAAGACTATCAGTCACCGCTCATTCTCGGTCCTGTGTACAGAGCGCTGGGTCGCGAAGAGGAAGCGATGCAGGCAAATCGCCGCGGGCTCGACGTCGCCAAACGGCATCTGGACCTCCACCCGGAAGATGCGCGGGCTTGGTACCTCGGGGCGAATGCGCTGGTCGTGCTGGGCGAGGCCGATCTGGGCTTCACATGGGCGGAGAAGGCGCGTGCGATGGATCCGGAGAATCCACTCCTCTTCTACAATCTGGCTTGCATCTACGCCGTTGCAGATCGCATTGACGAAGCCCTCGACTTGATCGAACGAGCGGTCGACTTAGGGTACCCGCACAGAGAAAGCCTGGTGAACGACCCCGACTTCGAGCCGCTCCGCGATCAGCCCCGCTTCAGCGCGTTGCTTGCCAGGCTCTGACGCGGTGGCATAGCCCACGCAACCGGGTCACCGGACATGCAAGACCCCCCTGTTCAACTCGGCGACATCGTGGTCGTGGGCGGAGGCTGCTACGGAGCGTTCTATACCCGACAGCTGATCGACGCCTGCCAGAGGGGCAAAGTCAGGTACCGGAGACTCGTTGTCGTCGATCGAGATCCCGCGTGCCAGGTTCGCCAAGCCAGCGCGGACGGTTACGAGTTCGTGGTCGAGGATTGGGACGCGTTCTTCGATCGCTACTTGGGCGAAGCGGCGGACGGCAGCGGCACGATGCCCGCCAGCAGTATGATCGTTCCCTCGCCGCTCATGCCGCACCTCATGTACCGCTGGCTGCTCAGGCGGGCCCGGTCGCGCTGGCCCGACCGCGCCGTCCAAACGGCCCCGCTCGGCCGGCGCCTCGGCACGCCGTACGAGAGCACGGCACCCGACCTGACCCAGTATGTGTCCTTCGCCGATTGGCTCTGCCCCACCCACTGCGTCGAGCCGTCGACCTGCCCCGTCATCAAGGCTCCGCGCACCTGGGAAATGGGTGAGGCCCTGGGTGACTATGTGCGTACCGCCCCTCGAGCGGAGCACGTGAATGGTCCATTGCTCTTCGTATGCCGGCACCAGGTGCATGGAGTGGGCGCATTTGCCGTGGACGAGGTGGTGGCCGGCGACCAGCGTGTGGCCGAGGCGGGGGCGGACGCCGGCCCGGTCGATATCATCGTTGGGACAATCTCCGCGTGCCACGGAGCCGTGAATCGCCTTCGTATCGGCCTGTCCGAGCCATCGGTGGGTCCGGGAACCGCTGAGCGTTCTATATTATGACGTGGATTGCGCACCGGCGTCCGCGGATCGAACGCTGACCTCAAGAGGAAGACGTACTCAATGGGACACCCCACCAACGAATTCGATGTCATCATCATCGGGGCCGGACCGGCCGGCCTCTGCGCCGGGATGTATGCCGGGCGGGGCATGTTGAAGGCCGTGGTGCTGGAGCGCGGGGTGCCCGGCGGCGAGCTGCTCAATACGGAATTGATCGAAGACTACATCGGATTCGAGAGCATTCTCGGGCGCGACCTGGCCCAAAAGATGGCAGACCATGCCAAGAAATTCGGCGCGGACATCCGGCAGGAGAACGTCGAGGCCATCGAGAAGATGCCCGATGGCATGTTCGAAGTCAGAACGTCCAGCGGCACGGTGTACCGTGCACCGACCGCCATCATCACTGCGGGCGGCACACCGAACAAGCTGGGCGTGCCGGGAGAGCAGGAATATGCCGGCCGTGGCGTGTCGTATTGCGCCGTCTGTGACGGGGCCTTCTTCAAGGGTGAGACCATCGCGGTGGTCGGCGGTGGCGACGCCGCCGTGGAAGAAGCCGATTACCTGACGCGTTATGCGGAGAAGGTCTATCTCATCCATCGCCGCGACGAGCTCCGGGCCTCGAGGCTGCTCCAGGAACGGCTGTTCGCGAATCCGAAGATCGAGATGATCTGGAGTAAGGTGGTGGAGGAAATCAGCGGAGGCCCGAAGGGGGTCACGGGCATGGCGCTGAAAGACACCGTCACCAATGAGACGAGCAGGCTCGCCGTGACCGGGTGTTTCGTCTTCATCGGGTTCACGCCCAATTCAGGGCTGATCAAGGGACACTTCGACCACGACGCGAGCGGCTACATCAAGACCGACGATCGGATGATGACCTCGATTCCCGGCCTCTTCGCGGCCGGCGACCTTCGGGTCCAGCTGACCCGGCAAATCACCACCGCCGTCGGCGATGGCACCACGGCAGCCATTGCTGTCGAGAAGTACTTGAAAGAGGCGGTCGAGGTGGCGCGATCGTGACCCCCGAAATCGTCACCATTCCCAACGGGCAGTTCCTCCAGAACTGTCTCCTCGTGGCCGATCCCGCCTCGAATGAGGCGGCGATGGTCGACCCGGGCGAAGAGGCGGACAGGTTCCTAGCTACATTGAACGACCGGGGCTGGACGCTCCGCGCCATCTGGCTGACCCATGCCCACATCGACCACATGCTCGGCGTCCGAGCGGTGAAGGCGGCGACGGGAGCGCCGATTTACCTGCATCCGCTCGACCGGCCGCTCTACGATGCGGTGGCCGAGCAGGCCAGGTGGTTCGGCATCCGGGCCGAGCCCGCGCCGCCGCCCGACGTGGAGTTGATGGACGGCGATACGTTGACCATCGGCGATGCGTCCTTTCGCGTGCGGCACACGCCGGGTCACTCTCCCGGCAGCGTGAGCCTGGTCGGTCACGGAGCAATCATCGGAGGTGATGTCCTATTTCAGGGGTCGATTGGCCGGACCGACCTGCCTGGCGGCGACTACGACACCTTGTTACAGAGCATCCACCGAGAGTTTCTCTCCCAATCCGACGACACCGTGGTGTACACGGGCCACGGTCCTCATACTACCGTGGGTGCCGAGCGGCGCACCAATCCGTTCCTCACCGGAGCGATCCGGCTTGCCTGAATTCCGCGCCGCACGACGCGGCGACGACCAACGCACGTAGGCCGCGCGACTCTCCCGCCATCGCCCAACCACGCCATGACCGCGTCCACTCACTCAGCCGACATCTCAGCGCTGGTATCGGAAAAGCGGGCTGCCCCGTTCGATCGGTCGAGGCCCCTCCCCGAACCACTCCGGCCCGATGCGCGGTTGTCCGTGCTCGACGCGACCAAATACTTCGGCGACAGGACAGGGGGTATTCGGACCTACCTGCTGGAGAAAGCGCGCTACGTGGCTACCCACCCCGAGCTGCGGCACACGCTGGTCGTCCCGGGCTCCCGGGACAGCGTGGCCGAGATCGACGGCGTGCGCTGCTATCGGCTGCGCAATTTCAACATCCCGACCCAGCGACCCTATCGGTTCCTCTTGAACGCCGCCCTCATCGAGCGGGTGCTCGATCGCGAGCGTCCCGATCTCATCGAGATCGGGAGTCCGCTCATGGTGCCGTGGGTCATCCGGCGAGCCAATCGACGCCACCGGATTCCCATGGTCTGGTTCTTCCATAGCAACGTGCCACAGGTGGTGAGCCGGATCGGCCCGCGCGTTGGGCGCGGGCTCATGGTCCGTGTGGCGCGGGCCCACACCCGTCGGGTTGGATCATTCTGTCGAGCGACGTTTGCCACGTCCGAGGCTGCGGCTCGAGACCTCGAAGGGTACGGTGTCGGGCCGGTCATCCGCACTTCCCTCGGGGTCGATCTCGAGCAGTTCTCGCCGCTGCTCCGCAAGCGGGCTCATGAGGTCCGTAGCCGGACCGGACTCCCTGCCGGACCACTTGCCATCTACACCGGCCGGCTCGCCGTCGAGAAGCAATTGGACGTTCTGCTCGATGCTTGGGCCCACGTGGAGCGGAGAACAGGCACCCGGCTGGTCGTCGTGGGCGACGGCGCCGCCCGGAAGAAGCTTCAGCACCATCCGTATGCGCCGCGGGTCACGTGGCGTCCGTTCCAACCGGATCGGGGCGCCGTGGCCGAGCTGCTGGCGGCTGCTGACGTATTCGTCACCCCCAGCGCCGCCGAGACGTTCGGGCTCGCCGCACTCGAAGCATTGGCCTCTGGCGTGCCGGTCCTCTCGGCCGCAACGGGAGCGGTAGCCGAGCTTGTCGAGGCTTCCGGCGCCGGACGCACCTTCGCGAGCGGTGACTCCAGTGACCTGGCCAACCAGGCGGTGTGGTTGCTCAGTCAAGATCTCCCGGCCCTGGGAAAGCGAGGACGGGCGTTTGCCGAGCGGCACCACTCCTGGCATGGAGTGTTCGACCGCCTGTTCGCCGCGTATCGGCAGGTCGTGGCCGCCGCATGAGGGTTCTGGTCTCGATCCACGACGTGACGCCCGCCCATGAGGGTTCCGTGCGCGCCCTCTGGGATCTCTGCGCCGATGTCGGGGTGTGTCCGGCGCTCCTGGTGGTACCGAATTGGCATGGGAGCTGGCCACTCGAAGACTCGCCCGACTTCGTCGGCTGGATAAGAGACCGAGCGCATGGAGGGAGCTCCATCCTGCTTCATGGCTATCGGCATGACGAGTCGGGCGTCCGGCGGCGCTGGACGGACCAGCTCCTGGCCTGGGGCAAGACGGCGCGGGAGGGCGAGTTCCTCACGCTCGATCGTGTCGAGGCGCGGGCGCGAATAGCGCAGGGCCTGGCCAGCCTCCGCGCGGGTGGGCTCGAGCCGATCGGGTTCGTTCCGCCCGCCTGGCTCGCGCGCCCCGACACACACGTGGCGGCTGCTGCAGCCGGACTCGAGATCAGCGAAGACGATCGCTGGATCTACCTGCGTGGCGGTGAGACCCTCCGTGCTCCCTGCCTTCGCTGGAGCACGCGAACTGGGTTGCGATCCTACGGCTCGGTCTTGGTGGCGGAGGGACGGTGGTGGATCCACCGTAAAGCGCCCCTGGTTCGGGTGGCGCTCCATCCATCGGATCTGTCCCGCGGTGTGGTTCGCCGGTCGCTGGTGAGGAACCTTCGGCGCTGGATCACCCGGAACCAGGCTACCGGGTACCATGACCTCGTGTCGGTGCCGCAGCCGCTGGCGGGGCGGGTCTGGTGAACTGGTGGCTTGCGCAGCTCATCTGCCTCGGCCTGGTGGTGGTCGATGTCGTGGCCAGGGCTTGGCGGATCCAGCTCCTGGTTCAGGGGACGGGAGAGCGTTTGAGTGTGGGCGATGGCCTGGCCGTCAACCTGATCGGGGATGGCGCTTCCGCCGTGACGCCGCTCAGGCTCGGGGGGGAGCCGGCACGCATAGGGGTTCTGCTTGCGAGTGGCGTGTCGCTCGCTGGGACTTTGGTGGCGAGCGGATATGAGATCCTCATCACCTGGCCGGTGCTCATCGCGTCCGCGCTCCTGATCGGCTGGGCCTACGGCTCTGCCTGGTGGGTGGACGTCGGGCCCCGCGTGGTGGACGCCGTTCTTGTGTGGTGGCCGTGGGTCGCCGGGATCGTGCTGTTGAGTGTCCTCGCCTGGCTCGTGGCCTCGTGGTGGAAGCCTCGGGCCGGGCAGGCCAGGTGGATCCAGTCGTGGAAGGAAGCACTGCGTCGTTGGCGCGCAATGCCGTGGACCTTGGTGGCCCGGAGCATTCCGCTCACCTTGGTCTCCATCTTTGCCCGGACGGCGATCTTGCCGGTTCTCGCGCTCACGATTCCCGATCCGCCGGCGTTGGGCTCCGTAGTCTTGGGCTCCTTCGTGCTGCTCTTCGGTCAGCTCGTCTTGCCGACGCCGGCCGGTGTGGGCGCGGTCGAGTTCGGCTTCCTGGCCGGCGCGGCCGGGAGCCTCGGGCGCGGACCGAGTGCTCGTATTGACGCTGTGGCGGTTCTACACGACGGGAGTGGGTGTCTTCGCGGCGGCCTGGCTAGTGGTGCGGCGCTATGGCTGGAGTGCGGTCCGGCAATTCCTGACCGTGCGATCGGCCGGTGCTGAACCGGGCGAGCCCGGCTCGACGGGCTAGGTTTTGGGCGGTGGCGCCATGCCGACGAGCATGACCGTCCGCTCCAACGCGTCCACCACGCCATGCGGTACGTCGGCCGGCGCCCACACCAGTGTTCCCGCCTCGGCGACGGCGACGTGGTCGCCCACGATCATTCTCGCCTTTCCGGAAACGATCAGATAGAATTTGTCCATGCCGGAATGGTGATGCACCGGCTGTGATTGGCCGGCCTCGAAGCAGTTGAGGCCGAGGAATAAGTGGTGCCCCCGCGCGAGGTCGACCTTCGCGGCCTTCCCCTCGTGAAACACTGCCGCTGCCTCGATGGGCGTGAAGGGGCCATCCATGGATGCGCCTCACGTGTGGAGTGAATGGTGGCCGGAAACATAACTCTCCTTCGAGACCCTGGAATCGTGATCCATGACAAACGTTGAGCGAAAGACGACGCAGCCGGGGACCGGCATGCGGATCGAACGCGACAGCCTCGGGATGCTGGAGGTCCCAGCCGACCGGTACTGGGGTGCGCAGACTGCGCGCTCCCTCATTCATTTCTCGATCGGGCGCGACCGGATGCCGGTGGAGGTGATTCGTGCCTTTGGCATTCTGAAGAAGAGTGCGGCCCTCGCCAATCGCGGGTTGGGAAAGCTCGATGCCCGCCGGGCGGACCTGATCGTCCAGGCCGCCGACGAGGTCATCGAGGGCAAGTTGGATGATCATTTCCCGCTCTATGTGTGGCAGACGGGGAGCGGGACACAAACGAACATGAATGCCAACGAGGTCATCGCGAATCGTGCCATCGAGATCAGTGGCGGCACGTTGGGCAGCAAGGACCCCGTCCATCCCAACGACCACGTCAACATGTCGCAATCGTCGAATGACACGTTCCCCACGGCCATGCACGTTGCCGCCGGCACCGTGATACGCGAGCGGCTGCTACCCGCGGCTGCCGGATTGCGTGACGCGATCGCCCGCAAGTCATCGGCGTTCGACGACATCGTGAAGATCGGGAGGACCCACCTGCAGGATGCCGTCCCGCTCACGGTGGGGCAGGAGTTCTCCGGCTACGTGGCCCAGCTCGACCATGCCTTGGAGCGGCTCCGGGAGTCCCTGCCGGGCCTGTATGAGTTGGCGATTGGAGGGACGGCGGTGGGCACCGGGCTCAACGCCCCGCCGGAGTTCGGTGATCGCTGTGCCAAGCATATCGCCGAACTGACCGGCATGCCGTTCGTGTCGGCCGAGAACAAGTTTGCGGCGCTCGCCGCCCATGACGCCATCATCGCGGCCTCCGGGTCCTGCGCCGTCTTGGCCGCGGCGGTCATGAAGATTGCCAACGACATCCGGTGGGCCGGCTCGGGGCCGCGCTCCGGGTTGGGTGAGCTGGTGCTGCCGGCCAACGAGCCGGGCTCGTCCATCATGCCGGGCAAGGTCAACCCGACCCAGTGCGAGGCCATCACCATGGTGGCGGTCCAGGTCATGGGCAACCACACGGCCATCATGATGGCCGGGTCGCAGGGCAACTTCGAGCTCAACGTCTTCAAGCCGGTCATGATCTCGAATCTGCTGCAGTCGGCTATTCTGCTGAGCGATGCCTGCCAGAACTTCACCCGGTACGCGATTGAGGGCCTCGAGGTCAACCGGCGCCGGATTGCCGAGCATGTGGAGCGTTCCCTCATGTTGGTGACCGCCCTGACCCCGAAGATCGGATACGACAAGGCGGCGGAGATTGCCCACAAGGCGCAGGTGGAGGAGACCACCCTCAAGGCGGCGACCCTGGCGCTGGGCTACCTGAACTCCGAGGAGTTCGACCGGATCGTCGACGCGAGGGCCATGACCAAGCCGGCGGGGTAGGGAACCGGCACGCAGCCTGGGTGGCTCACGGGGCCCAGAGGTCGCTGTGGCCCTGAAGCGACCTTCACAGAATATTCACAACACTTTTTCTTGTTCGGTTGGGTTCACGAACATATGTTTCGGGCATGCGAGTCACGACCTGGACAGAGTACAGCCTCCTCATCACGCTCCACTTGGCCCGGAACGGGTCGAGCCCGGTGCCGGCGCGGGTCGTGGCTGACGAAGAACAGCTGCCGGCCGATTACACCGAGCAGATCTGTCTCCGCCTGAGACGGGCCGGCCTGGTGCAGAGTGTCAGGGGAGCGAAGGGCGGCTACCTGCTCGCCAAGGATCCTGCGGACATCTCCGTCAAGGACGTGATGAACGCTTGCGAGCACGCGACATTTTCGATCAACTGCGACACCCGTCCAGTGAACGAAGAGCGCTGTGACCCGGGAGCCGCCTGCAGCATCCGACCCGTGTGGCATGCGCTCCAACGGCGCATCGACGACCTGCTGGTCGGAGTGACGCTTGCGGATCTGCTGAAGGACGAACAGGAGGTCGAAGCATTGGTTGGGCTCGGGTCCGGCGGTTGAGCCAACCGAATCAATGGGCTCGCGGACCCGGCCGGCGGCCGGGTCTTTGTTTTTTAGCACGTGGAGCGACCGAACGATGAAGCGCGACTACTGGCACCACCCCGCGATGGGCGACGCGGCCCTGCCGTCATTGTCTCATGACGAGGTCTTGCGCTACTCGCGGCATCTGATGCTTCCCGAGGTGGGCGTCGATGGACAGCGCAAGCTCAAGGCCGCGCGGGTGCTCCTGGTCGGAGCAGGCGGACTGGGCTCGCCGCTTGCCCTCTACCTCGCTGCGGCAGGTGTGGGAACCCTGGGCATGGTGGAGTTCGACGCGGTCGATGTGTCCAACCTTCAGCGCCAGGTCCTCCACGGGAGCTCGGCGATCGGCCGACCCAAACTCAAGAGCGCCAAGGCCCGGCTCAAAGACCTCAATCCCCACGTGCACTTCGAGCCCATTGCCGACAAGCTCACCTCGGCTAATGCCTTGGAGATCGTTCGGGCATTCGACATCGTGGCCGATGGGTCGGACAACTTCCCCACCCGATATCTGGTCAACGACGCGTGCGCCCTGGCTGGCAAGCCCTACGCATACGGCGCCATTCTTCGCTTCGAGGGCCAGGCATCCGTGTTCGATGCCGCCCGAGGGCCCTGCTATCGCTGTCTCTTCTCGGAGCCGCCGCCCCCCGAGCTCGTGCCGAGTTGCGCCGACGCTGGGGTGCTCGGGGTGCTCCCGGGGATCATCGGCAGCATCCAGGCGCTCGAAGTCCTGAAGTTCATTCTGGGCGTGGGGGAGTCGTTGCTGGGGCGTCTCGTGGTGTTCGATGCGTTGGGAATGCGGTTCCGTGAGCTCGCCCTCAAGAAGGATCCGGCGTGTCCCATGTGCGGTCTGGAACCAACCATCACCGCGTTGATGGACTACGAGGCGTTCTGCGGCGTCGCGTCGGCGCCCGCGAACCCAAGCCCGGAAGTAAGCGTCCGTGCCCTGGCGGGTGAGCTCGAGAATGGCCGGCCGGTTCTGCTGCTCGATGTGCGGGAGCCTCGTGAATGGGACCGGGTCCACCTGGCCGACGCCACGCTCATTCCTCTCGGTCAGCTTCCCAGCCGGTTGGCAGAGCTCGACAACCACCCCGACATCGTCGCCTATTGCCACACCGGCGTCAGGTCGTTGCGCGCGGTTCAGCTCCTACTGAGCGCCGGGTTTCGGAGGGCGCGAAGCCTCGCGGGCGGGATCGATGCGTGGTCCCGGGAAGTTGACCGTACGATGCCCCGGTATTGAGCCACTCCTGGCCCGCCGCAGGTCGGGTTGTGCGTCCGCCGGATGATTCGGCGGTGGCCGTTGTGATGTCCTGCCACGGGGACGATCGGGGGAGAGGCCCAGGCCGGAAACAGCGCCGGAGCCGGTAAGAGAAGGCCCCATCCAGGGGCATAGGCCTTGCAAGGAGATGCAGTGCCGAAGGGGGGATTCGAACCCCCACGGGCTTACGCCCACTGCGCCCTGAACGCAGCGCGTCTACCAGTTCCACCACTTCGGCCTGGCGGCAAAGTACCCGTTGATGCGGCGCGCCGTCAAGGATCCGATTGATTCCGTGGAACTCGCTGTCTATCTTGCGGTTACGGAAGAACCCATGGGGGGAAAAGCGGCTGTTCCCGACGGATCCAGGCGAATCGTTGCCCGCAACCGCAGGGCCACCCACGACTACCACATCCTGGAAACCTGGGAAGCGGGAATGGTGCTGACCGGGACCGAGGTCAAGGCGCTCAGGCACGGCAAGGCCTCGATCAAGGAAGCCTATGCCAAGGTCAGGCGCGGGGAACTGTATCTCGAGGGCATGAACATCACGCCCTACGAGCACGGGAATCGGTACAACCACGAGCCGCAGCGCGCACGGAAGTTGTTGCTGCATCGGAAGGAGATCGAGCGGATGATCGGTGCAGTGGAACGGCAGGGACTGACGCTCATTCCCTTGGAGGTGTACTTCAGGGATGGGCGCGCCAAGGTGACGCTTGCCCTCGGCAAGGGCAAGAAGCAGCATGATCAGCGCCAGGATCTCAAACGCCGCGACGCGGAGCGCGAAATGTCTCGAGCGTTGTCGAGGAAGTCCCGGACATGATCACGCTGATGCTGGCCCTCCTTTTGGGGCCGGCCGATGCCCCGCCGGCATCGCTGGTTGTTCTTACTCCTCGCGGTGAGACTCGCCTCGAAGTTCGCCAGGACATGACGGGTGCGCCTCTCCTGTCCGCGCAGGAATTGACAGCGGCGTTGGACGGCGATCTCACCCGAAGCGATCCTTGGACCCGGCTCGTTGTCGCCCGCCAGACCTTCGAGTTCCTGCTCGACGCTCCGCTCTATCGTTTCAACGACCGTCTCGAAACGCTGACCGCGTCGGCCACGGTCATTCGCGACACCGTCTACCTCCCCTTCGAGTTCGTGTCGGAGGTGCTGCCGCGGTTCTTGAGCGAGCGCTATCGCTACGACGGTGCCTCCGTGCGTCTCGTCGAGACCGGCCTTGCCCGCCCGGCGCCCGTGGCTGAACGGCTGCCCAGCGGCCTGCTCCCCGGTCATGTCGTGACCATCGACCCGGGTCACGGAGGGAGGCACCCCGGGAATCCGGGCAAATTCTTCCCCGCGGGCGTCAAAGAAAAGCACGTTACGCTCGAGGTCGGCCTTCTGCTTCGGGATGAGCTCGTCCTGCGTGGGATCACCGTGCGGATGACTCGGACGTCCGATGCTTTTGTGGCTCTCGGCGACCGAGCGGCGCTCTGCTCGCGCGACTGTGACCTGTTCGTGAGCCTCCACGTGGACGCGCTGGATCCGCGACGCCGCTCGGACTATCGATCCATCGGCGGGTTCTCCTCCTATATCATCGGCAACGAGAACACCGAAGACGCCGATCGGGTGGCCAGCGTCGAGAACGAGGCCCTCCGATACGAAACTGCCGAGCAGGCGAACTCGAGGAGCGCGCTCGATTTCATCCTGCGTGACCTCCAGATGAACGAGTACCTGCGTGAGTCCGAACGCGCGGGTGCGTTGATCCAAGAACGTATCGACCGGATCCACCCTGGAGAGAATCGCGGGGTCCATCAGTCGAATCGGCTTGCGGTTCTCAACCTTGGTCGAAGGCCCGCGGTCCTGTTCGAAATGGGGTACGCCACCAATCGTGAGGACGCGAAGTTCCTGACCACGCGTGCCCAGCAGAAGCGACTCGCCTCAGCCCTGGCCGACGCAATCGTGGCCTATCTCCTCGAATTCGAGCGCAAGGTCGGCTTCGAGCAGGCGGCCCGTCCCGCACCGTGAGACGCGTCGCTGCCCTGACCCTGCTGATCGCCGGTGCGGGGTGCGCCTACTACAACGGCATGTACAACGCCAACCGGCTGGCACGCGAAGCCGAGAAGGCGGAGCGGGAAGGTCGGGCGTTCCAGTCCGACGGATTGTGGGCGCAGGCAGCTGTGCGCGCCGAGTCGGTTCTGGTGCGCCACCCCGGGAGCAAGTGGGCCGACGACGCCATGTTGCTCCGGGGCAAGGCCTATAAGAAACGCAACGACTGTCCGTCGGCGATTCCTTCCCTTCAAGATGCGATCTTCTCCAGCCGCGACTCCGCCCTGGTAACCGAAGCGGCGCTCCTGCTGGGGGAATGCTATGTGGAGGTCGGCAACTACGACGCGGCCGACGCGGCGTTGCGCCGTGCGTATGGGACCGGAGATTCACTCGTCCTGTCACGTGTCCGCCGGACCCACGCCAAGGCGCTTACCCTGGCCGGAAGCTACGGGGAGGCGCTTGGGCTTTATCGCGACATCGAAGATCCCACTGCCGATGGGATTCGTCTCCAAGCCTTGGCCGGGGGGGGAAGTCTGGCTCACGCAGCCGCCCTCGCAGATTCACTTCTGGTGCGGCGCGATTCCACCGTGCCGTGGGATTCGGTACTCGCGGTCACCGGACGGCGTGACGCCGTGGCGGCTTCGGCGCTGACGGACCGGCTGCTCAGAGAGCAGGAACTCCAACCCCAGGTTCGGGCGCGCTGGCTGTTCGGTGACGGCATGCGGTTGGCGCAGGTCGACACGGTGCGTGCCACCCAACGGTTGCAGGCGGCGGCCAGTGTTGGAGACCAACGCACTCCGTCGGGTTCTCAGGCGCGGCTCATGCTGGCTCGCCTCGCCCTGGCGCAGGTCGGCGAGGTCGGCCAGCTGGAGGCGCTCCAGCCGATGCTCGTCGAATTCCAGGAGCTCGGCGGTGCGGGCGGCTTCGAGGCCGGCCGGTTGCTGGCATCGGTCGACCGGGTGCGTCAGACCGCGGATTCTGTCGGCCCTGACACACCGCAGGGCGACCTCGAATGGTTCTTGGCCGCGGAAACCGCACGAGATCTCCTGCAGGCGCCGGCACTGGCCAGCGGCCTGTTTCTGCGCCTGGCCGAGACCTGGCCGTCGTCGCCGTATGCGGCGAAGGCGCTGCTCGCCCTGGCGGATCTCCAACCCGCACTCGCCCCGGCTCTCCGCCAGCTCCTGATCTCGGGATACAGGCAGAGTCCGTATGTTGCCGCGATTTCCGGAACGGACGATCCGTCCTATCGCGTCCTCGAAGACTCGCTCAAGTCCTTCACCGCCTCGAGAGTCGGCTCCCGTCCCGACCGGACGAGACCGGGACAACCGGATCGCCCGCGTCCCGATCAGGACCGGCGGCTGGGCGAAGATGACGTGCAATAGTGGATCGCCTGCCTGTTAGTCACCATGTCTTCGGGCGGCAGTTTCACAATCCGATCGTTCTCGCCGCCGGCACGGCTGGTTTCGGCGTGGAGCTCGACGGCGTAATGAATCTGCGCCGCCTCGGCGGTGTGATCACCAAGTCCGTGTCGCTCGAACCGCGGAAAGGCAATCCGCGTCCACGGGTCGCCGAGTTTCATGGCGGGATGTTGAACTCCGTCGGATTGGCCAATCCGGGGGTCGACCGGGTGTGCACGGTGGAGCTGCCGGCCATGCTGGCACTCCTCCAGCACACCGCAGCCATCGTGAGCGTGGTGGGGTTCGTTCCCGAGGAGTACGCCCAGGTCGTGGCACGCCTGGAGCAGATTGACGGCATCGCAGCCTACGAACTCAACCTGTCATGCCCGAACACGGCGGCAGGCGGCATCGAATTCGGCGCTGATCCGAGTGCGGTCAGCCACATCGTGTCGCTGGTCCGTACCGCGACCAGGCGGCCCATCATCGCGAAGCTTTCACCGGTGATCCCGGACATCCTGGCCCTGGCCCACGCCGCACGGTCAGCGGGCGCGGATGGAATCGCCCTGGTCAACACCATCCCCGGCTGGCTCTACCGCGACGGTGGCAGCACGCGCCTCGGGGCGGGATTCGGCGGAATGAGCGGACCCGCGCTCCTGCCCGTTGGGGTCGCTGCGGTCCGGAAGGTCGCGACCGGGCTCCCGGGCTTTCCGGTCATCGGTGTTGGCGGTGTTTGCACGGCCAACGATGCGCGGCAGTATCTTGAAGCCGGCGCACAGTTGGTTGGTATCGGGACTGCAGCGCTCGCCGACCCCCGGCTCCCTGAGCGAGTGGTGCGCAACTTGGGAGGCACGCAGTGGCTGAGTTGATCGTCGCGCTCGATGTCAATCGAGGCCCCGACGCCCTTCGATTGCTCGACCGATTGCCCCAGGCCCGCTGGGTCAAGGTCGGATCGCGCCTCATGACGCGGGAGGGTGGGAGCCTGCTGCGGCGGTTGACCGAGCGGGGGCTCCTCGTGTTTCTCGACCTGAAGTGGCACGACATTCCCCATACGGTAGCCGGCGCGGTCGAAACGGCGCAGGAGATCGGGGTGCGGATGGCGACGATCCACGCGCTGGGAGGCGCGGAGATGCTCGCGGCTGCGGCTCAAGCCGCTCACTCATTGTCGCTCATTGCAGTCACCGTACTCACCTCTCATGACGCCGAATCGTATGGAGCGGCTCTCGGCCGGAGCGCCCTGTCCGTCGATGAGGAGGTCGCGCGACTCACGCGGGCCACGTTTGCGGCCGGCCTTGCCGGTGTGGTCTGCTCGGCGCACGAGGTCCGCGCCGCCCGGAGCGCGCTCGGGCCAGCGGGCCTCATCGTGGTGCCGGGCATCCGGCGCACCGGTGATCCCTCGGGTGATCAACGGCGCATTGCGACGCCGCGGCAGGCCGTGTCCGATGGGGCCACGCATCTGGTCGTCGGCCGGCCCCTGCTCGCGGCCCGGGACCCGGCCGGCGTGTTCCGGCAGATGAAGGAAGAGGTGGAAGCATGCGGCCAGCCCTAGGCCTGCTGGTGCTCGGGGCCGCCTTGGGCGCTCCGCCGCTCGCCGGGCAGGAGAGCCTGGGCGCCCTGGCAGAGAACGCCCGTCAGGCGCTGGAGAGGCAGGATCCGGCCGTTCTCATAGGGCAAAGCCGCCGGCTCTTGGTCCAGCTGCCCGAGGCCGATCCCTCGGCACCAGTCGATCGGGCGCAGGCGGTGGCCCTGCTGGAGGGCTTCCTTCGGGGCACGGAGGGCGCCGGAACCACGATCCGGGCGGCCCGGCGGGTCACCCCGGAGACGGGCTACGTGGAGCTGACCCGTCGGTTCCGGGTGGTCGGAACGGCGGAGATTCGCCGCCAGACGGTGCTCCTCAGCTTCCGTCGCCGCGGGGAGGGCTGGCAGCTGGTGGAGGTGCGGGTGTCCAGCTAGTCCGGGTTGCGTGCTGCACGTAGGCTCTCTATATTTTCATGCTAGTCCCAAAACTGGCTCTGGAGAGTCCTAAGTGAAGGTCCGAACCAGCGTTAAGCCCATCTGCGAGCATTGCAAAGTGATCCGTCGTCAAGGCGTCATACGGATCATCTGCAAGCGCAATCCCAAACACAAGCAACGGCAGGGCTAGTCAATGGCTCGTATCGCTGGCGTGGATCTTCCCCGCGAGAAGCGCGTCGAAGTCGCCCTCACCTACATCCATGGTGTGGGCCGGTCGACCAGCGCCAACATCCTCGCCGACACCGGCGTGTCTCCGGATACGCGCGTGCGCGATCTCTCGGACGCGGAAGTCGCGCGATTGCGGCAGTTCATCGACCGGTCCGTCAGGGTCGAGGGAGCGCTCCGCACCGAAGTCGCCATGAACATCAAGCGCCTGATGGACATCGGCAGCTATCGCGGGGTGCGACATCGCCGCGGGCTTCCGGTCCGAGGGCAGCGAACCCACACTAACGCCCGCACGAAGAAGGGGCCGCGCCGCGCGATCGCGGGCAAGAAGAAGCTAACCAAGAAGTAATCCAACGCATGGCAAATGGAACGGATAAGCCGTCGGTAGGTCGACGCGCCAAGAAAGTCGTCGAGGCCGAGGGCATCGCCCACATCTGCGCGACCTTCAACAACGTGCTGATCACGATCAGTGACCTGCAGGGCAACACCGTCACGTGGGGATCCGCCGGGAAGGCCGGATTCAAGGGGTCCAAGAAGTCGACCCCATTCGCGGCGACCGTGGCCTCGGAACAGTGTGCCCGCGAGGCGGTGAACTTGGGCGTCAAGCGAGTCCACGTGCGAGTCCAGGGTCCGGGCAGTGGTCGCGAGTCGGCCATTCAGGCATTGGCATCGGCAGGGCTCAAGGTCATGTCCATCCGCGACGTGACGCCCATTCCGCACAACGGCTGTCGTCCTCCCAAGAAGCGGCGGGTCTGACCCATGGCGCGATACACGGGTCCGAGCTGCCGGCTGTGCCGGAGAGAAGGCGCCAAGCTGTTCCTCAAGGGAACGCGGTGCCTGACTGAGAAGTGCGCCATCGAGCGGCGGGCCTATCCGGCCGGCCAGCACGGCCAGGGCACCGGGCGGCCTCGCAAGCAGTCCGAGTATGCGCGCCAGCTCAGGGAAAAGCAGAAGGTGAAGCGGACGTACGGGTTGTCGGAAAATCAGTTCCGCAACCTGTTCGACCGGATTTCGCGCGAGCCCGGGGTGACGGGTACGAACCTGCTCGTGGCGTTGGAGTCCCGACTCGACAACCTGGTGTACCGGATGGGATTTGCCGTGAGCCGCAAGGCGGCGCGCCAATTGGTGCGGCACGGCCACGTCGAGGTCAATGGCCGGAGGGTCGATGTGCCGTCGTTCCGGGTGGAGCCGGGCCAGGAGGTCCGGGTGTCCCAGGCGAGCCGTGATCTCGTCGCCGTGAAGGCGGCTCAGGACTTCGCAGCCCGCGGGGCTCCGGTGCCCTGGCTCACGATCGATGCCGACAAGGCGGCCGGGCGATACGTCGAGCGGCCCACTCGTGACGCGATTCCCACCACGGCGCAAGAGCAGCTCATCGTCGAACTCTACTCCAAGTAGTGAAGGACCTCATGACCATCGATTTGACCGGCTTGGTTCGTCCCCATCTGGTAGAAATGGCAAAGCGGGACGACAATCCGAATGCCGCGGAATTCAGGCTTCAGCCGCTCGAACGCGGGTTCGGCTACACCCTGGGCAACGGCCTGCGCCGGCTGCTCTTGTCGTCGTTGCGCGGCACGGCCGTGTGGGGAATGCGGATGGACGGCGTGGTCCACGAGCACCAAACGGTCCAGGGCGTGCTGGAGGATGTCCACCAGATCATCCAGCGGCTCAAGGCGTTGACGTTGGTGTTGAGCGAGGACGTGCACGAGGCCGTGCTAACGGTCAAGCGAGACGGCCCCGGCCCGGTCTATGCCCGAGACATCGACCTGCATTCCGCCGTCGAGATCGGCAACCCGGACCACCTGTTGTTCACCGTTCAGGAAGACCGTGAGGTGTCGGCCGAGCTGTACGTGAACAAGGGCCGCGGGTATGTCGAAGCGGAGTTCCACGAAGTCGACCGGTCCTTGCCGGTGGATTTGGTCCGCATCGATTCGATTTACAATCCGGTCCTGCGGGCTAATTTCTCGGTGGCGGAGACCCGTGTCGGCCAACGGACGGACTACGATCGATTGACGGTATTCGTCGAGACCAACGGTACGCTCAGCCCGGAAGACGCCATCGCCTACGCCGCCGCGCTCGCGCAGGAGCATTTCCAGTACTTCCGGGACTTCGGCCGTGTGCCCTTGGCACCGGAGCCGGAGGAGCCCTTCGAGGCCGGCCACGGCGTCGACCTCGCGTCGCGCTTGACGCAGCCCATCGACGATCTCGGACTATCGGTGCGAGCGTTGAATTCGCTCAAGAATTCCAGTATTCGCAGCCTGAAGGATCTCGTCGAGCTCTCGGAAGAAGATCTGCTCAAGGTCAAGAATGTCGGGGAGAAGGCGTTGACCGAGATCGGTGAGCTTCTCGAGCGCGAGGGGTTCAACTTCCGGATGGTGTTCGAATCGGATGGGGAGACGCTTCGGGTCGTCGATCCCGGCGTGGCGCCTACCGCCCGGATTGCAGGGCCCGCCGAAGACGAGACCTCCGAAGAGGTCGAGGCCTAACCATGCGGCATCGTGTCAAGGGCAGGCAGCTGTCACGGACGGCGAGCCACCGACGGGCGCTTCTCAGGAACATGGCCACCAGCCTCTTCCGGCATGACCGAGTGGTGACGACCGAAGCGAAGGCGAAGGAGCTGCGTCCCTACGCTGAGCGCCTCATCACGCTCGCGAGGCGAGGCGACCTCCATGCGCGTCGGCAGGCTGAGCGCCGAATCCGTGACAGGGAAACCCTCCACCGGTTGTTCGCGGAGATCGGTCCCCGCTTCGCGTCGCGTCCCGGCGGTTACACCCGCATTCTCAAGTTGGGTCACCGCAAGGGAGACGGAGCCGAGTTGGCCCGAATCGAGCTGCTGTCGGAGTGACTCACCCCGACGTGGTCAGAGAGAAACAAAAAGGGGACCTTCGGGTCCCCTTTCTTTGCCTCGGCGTGCGTCCCGGCGTGTCAGCCCGCCTTGACGATCTTCTGGCTCCGGATGCATCGGGTGCACACCCGAACTCGTTTCGGCTGGCCCTGGACCACGACGCGCACGGTCTGCAGATTCGGGTTCCAGCGCCGCTTGGTGCGGTTGTTGGCGTGGCTCTTGTTGTGGCCGGTCGTCGGCCCCTTCCCACACACGGAACACACCCGTGCCATACGATCCTTCCTTCCGTTGGTCCGAATCGACTAGAATCGGAGAAGACGGCAAATCTAACGAGGACTTTCGCGTGAGACAACAGGGAGAGCCCACCCACCATGCCTAGGGCGCTCATTACCGGTGTGACGGGCCAGGACGGGTCGTACCTCGCCGAATTCCTGCTTTCCAAGGGGTACGAGGTCTACGGGGTCGTCCGCCGAACCAGCCACCACAGCTACGAGCGTATCGAGCACATCCTCGACCGCATCACGGTAGTGGCTGCTGACTTGCTCGACCAGCACTCGCTGACCGAAGTGATTCGGAGCGCCAAGCCGAACGAGGTCTACAATCTCGCCGCGCAGTCCTTCGTCCCCGCCTCCTGGACGCAACCGGTCTTGACCGGTGAGTTCACCGCGCTCGGGGTGACGCGGATTCTCGAGGCGGTGCGCTTGGCCGGCCCCGAGGCCCGGTTCTATCAGGCGAGTTCGTCCGAGATGTTCGGGAAGGTGACGGAAACGCCCCAGCGGGAGTCGACCCCGTTCTACCCGCGTTCCCCGTACGGGGTGGCCAAGGTGTACGGACACTGGATCACGGTCAACTATCGTGAATCCCACGGGCTCTACGCCGTCAGCGGAATCCTCTTCAATCATGAGTCGCCGCGTCGAGGGATCGAATTCGTGACCCGCAAGGTCACCGACGCCGTGGCCCGCATCTCCTTGGGTCTCGACACCGAGGTGCGCCTCGGTCACCTCGACGCCCGCCGGGATTGGGGCTACGCCGGGGACTATGTGGATGCGATGTGGCGCATGCTCCAGCAGGACGAGCCCAGCGATTACGTGGTCGGCACGGGCATCTCCCACAGCGTGCGAGATGTCGCCGAGATCGCGTTCCGACACGTCGGACTGGATTGGCAGCAGCACGTGGTGGTCGATCCCTCCTTGAAACGCCCGGCGGAAGTGGAAGCCCTGGTCGCGGACCCGACGCGGGCACGGTCCGAGCTCGGCTGGAGTCCCACGGTGAGCTTCGAAGAAATGATCACCATGATGGTCGACGCCGACCTCGAGCGTTGGCGCGCGCGCACATGAGCGTGCTGGTCACCGGCGCGGACGGTTTCGTGGGGCGGCATCTCGTGCGGACTCTTCTGGCCGGCGGACGCGATGTGGTGGCGGCGATTGGGCCGGGCGGCCGCCCGGCCGAGGACTGGACCGGACCGGACCTCGACGGCCGGGTCCGGACCCGAATGCTCGACTTGAGCGATCCCGCCTCGATCGGGGCCGCGGCTGACGACGCGGGCGAGGCCGTGATCCATCTTGCCGCCCTGTCGTCGGGGAGCGCGGCTCAGCGCGATCCTGGCCGGGCCTGGCTCATCAATGCTGGCGGCACGGCTCAGCTTTGCGGTGCGCTCAGCCGGCGGCCGGCACCATTTCGCGGAACGGTGCTCGTGGTGTCGTCGGCCGAGGTGTACGGCATCGCGGAGCCACGGCCGCGGTCCGAGACGGACCCCGTCGCGCCGTGTTCGCCCTACGCGGCGACCAAGGCCGCCTCAGAGATCGCAGCCCTCGAAACGTGGCGACGGACCGGGCTCCGCGTGGTAGTGGTGCGTCCGTTTCCGCACACCGGACTGGGTCAGTCGCCGCAATTCGTCGTGCCGGCGTTGCTCGAGCGCCTCAGGGCTGCGCGTCAGGGCAAGGCCTCGACTGTTCAGGCCGGCAACCTCAGCCCGGTCCGGGATTTTCTCGATGTCCGTGACGTCGTGCGGGCCTACCTAGCGCTGCTCACGGACGGAGAGCCCGGTGAGGCGTATAACGTGGCGCGCGGCGCGGGCCTGTCTCTGCGGGAGATCTTCGACCAACTGTGCCAGCTGGTTGGGGTGGAGGCGAAACCGATTGTGGATCCCGCGTTATTGCGGCAGGCCGATATCCCTCATTTGGTCGGCGACGCGTCGAAGCTCCGGAATAGGTGCGGCTGGACTCCGACGGTCTCTCTCGCCCAAACATTGCGCGATATGGTCCATGCCCAAGCGAACTGACCTCAGCTCCATCCTCATCATCGGCTCCGGACCAATCGTTATCGGGCAGGGTGCCGAGTTCGACTACTCGGGCACGCAGGCGGTGCGCGCGCTCAAGGAGGAGGGGTATCGGGTCATTCTGGTCAACTCGAATCCGGCCACGATCATGACCGATCCGGAGCTGGCCGACCGGACCTACATCGAACCGGTCACCCCAGAGTGGGTGGCCAAGGTCATCGAGCGCGAGCGACCCGACGCGCTGTTGCCGACCATGGGCGGGCAGACGGCCCTGAATGTCGCCATGGCGCTCGAGCGCGATGGCACCCTGGTCCGCTGGGGCGTGGAGTTGATCGGCGCCGACGCCCGTGCCATTCACCTGGCGGAAGACCGGGAGGCGTTCGCACAGACCATCGCGCGCCTGGGGCTCAAGGTTCCCGCCGGACGAACGGTGACGTCGGTGTCCGATGCGATCGCGGCGGCGGCGAGCACCGGCTATCCCGCGATCGTCCGCCCGTCCTTCACGCTGGGTGGGTCGGGTGGCGGGATCGCCTACAACGTCGAGGAATTCGAGACCCTGGTGCGCCACGGCCTCGAGCTTTCGCCGGTAGGGTCGGTCCTGGTCGAGCGGAGCGTCATCGGATGGAAGGAATTCGAACTCGAGGTCATGCGCGATGGCGCCGACAATGTCGTCATCGTCTGCACCATCGAGAACGTCGATCCGATGGGCGTCCATACGGGCGACTCGATCACGGTTGCGCCCAGTATGACGCTGAGCGATCCGGAGTATCAGCGCATGCGCGACGCCGCGATTCGGATCATTCGCGAGGTTGGGGTGTCGGCGGGGGGCTGTAATATCCAGTTCGCGGTCGATCCCGCCACCGGCGAGCAGCTGGTCATCGAAATGAACCCCCGCGTCTCACGGTCGTCGGCCCTGGCATCCAAAGCGACGGGATTTCCCATCGCGAGGATCGGCACCAAGGTGGCCGTCGGTTACCGGTTGGATGAATTGACCAACGACATTACCCGGACGACACCGGCATCGTTCGAGCCCGTGCTCGATTATGTCGTCGTGAAGATCCCCCGATTCGCGTTTGAAAAATTTCCTCAGGTCGATGCGACGCTGACCACGCAGATGAAAGCTGTCGGTGAGGTCATGGCGATCGGTCGCACGTTCAAAGAGGCCTTCCAGAAGGGCGTGCGCGGCCTGGAGATTGGGCGCCCGGGGTGGACGATCGGCGAGACGCCGGAGCAGGACGGCCTGGCCAACGGCGATCTCGAGACCGTGCTGGCCGCGCTGAGCACGCCCACCCATGAACGCATGTTCCAGATCAAACGCGCGTTGATGGGAGGCGCCTCGGTGGTAGACATCGCCGCGCGGACCGGGATCGATCCATGGTTCCTCCACCAACTGCTGGAACTGGTCGAGGCGGAAACCTGGTGGCAGACCGTCGCCGCCGACCAGGACGATGGGGTCCGCGCCCCGGCACTGCGGCGCATGAAGCAATTCGGTTTCTCGGACAACCAGCTGGCGCGCCTGGCCGGTCAGGCGGAATCGGCCGTCCAGCGGGACCGCCATCGTCTCGGTGTGCGGCCCGTGTACAAGATGGTGGATACCTGTGCCGGAGAGTTTCCCTCGGCGACGCCATATCTCTATTCCTCATATGACGAGGAAAACGAGGCCGCGCCGAGTGGCGATCGAACGGTCGTGATTCTGGGGAGCGGGCCGAACCGGATCGGCCAGGGTGTCGAGTTCGACTACTGCTGTGTGCGGGCGGCGCTGGCGCTGCGGGATTTGGGGTATCGCACCGTCATGGTGAATTCCAACCCCGAGACCGTCTCCACCGACTTCGACATCTCGGACGCGCTGTACTTCGAGCCGCTCACCTTCGAGGATGTCTTCGAGATCATCCAGGTGGAACGCCCTCTCGGCGTGATTGTCCAACTCGGCGGCCAGACCCCGCTCAGGCTCGCCACGGCACTGGCGCGAGCCGGCGTCCCGATCCTCGGTACCCCGCCCGACGCCATTGATGCCGCCGAGGACCGCGGCCGCTTCGAGGCAATCGCGCGCGAGCTGGGCGTGAGCCAGCCGAAGAACGGCATCGCGTTCTCCGTGGATGAGGCGGTGCAGGTCGCCACGGACGTGGGGTATCCGGCGCTGATCCGGCCTTCCTACGTGCTGGGCGGGCGAGCCATGGAAATCGTTTACGACGAGGCCAGCCTGCGAAGGTATTTCGCGAGGGAAGTCCAGGTAGCACCGGAACATCCCGTCCTCATCGACTCCTTCCTCGAGGACGCCTTCGAAGCCGACGTGGACGCGATTGCCGACGGGACCCGCTGCATCATCGGCGGCGTGATGCAGCACATCGAAGATGCCGGCATCCACTCCGGCGACTCGGCGTGTGTTTTGCCGCCCTATCTCATTACGGAGGCCCAAGTCGACCAGATGCGGGAGCATACCCGGGCGTTTGCGGCGCGCCTCGGGGTCGTCGGTCTCCTCAACGTGCAGTACGCCATCAAGGATGGCGTGGTCTACGTGCTGGAGGTCAATCCACGCGGGTCGCGAACCGTACCGTTCGTGTCGAAGGCCACCGGGGTCCCGCTGGCCAAGGCTGCAGCGGCGGTCATGCTCGGACATACCCTGGACGATCTTGGCCTGCGCGACGACCCCGTGGTTCCGTATGTCGCAGTCAAGGAAGCCGTCTTCCCGTTCAACAAGCTGCCCGGCGTCGATATGGTCCTCGGCCCGGAGATGCGTTCCACCGGTGAGGTCATGGGCATCGCAGACTCGTTTGGGATGGCCTTCGCCAAGGCTCAAATCAGCGCGGATGGGGCGCTTCCGCTCGAGGGGGGCGTGTGCGTGACGGTCAATGATCGGGACAAGGCCACGGCGCTCCCGATCGCGCGACGGTTCCATGAACTCGGGTTCCATATCCTGGCGACGGAGGGAACCGCGCGCTTCCTCCGCCGCCGCGGCGTTCCGGCCACGGTCGTGCGCAAGGTCCACGAAGGGCGGCCACACGTCATCGACCACATCGTCTCCGGGGACATCCAGCTGCTCATCAACACACCCCTGGGGAAACTCACGCAGTACGACGACTATATGATTCGCCGCACGGCCTTGCAGCAGCGCATTCCCTACACAACCACCCTGTCCGCGGCATCGGCCGCCTGCGACGCCGTGATCGCACTGCGCAGCCGGGCCAAACCGGTGCGCTCCCTCCAAGAGTGGCATGAGATGGCCGCCGAACTCCAGGAAGGGCCGACGGGATGACGGCTAGAAATCCGGCCTTCGCCAAGGGGCTTCGTGAGGTCATCACGGGAGAGGTGTTGACCGAGGCACCACTCGCGCGCTTCTCCACGTTTCGAATTGGTGGGCCGGCGACGATCGCCCTCCCGGCCAGCGTGGCCGATGTCGAGGCCGCACTGCACTTGGCTCGCCGCGTGGGCGTGCCGTGGTTCGTGCTGGGCTTGGGTTCCAACGTGCTGCTGCCCGATCAAGGGCTCGACGCGCTCGTGATCCGGTTCGGGAAGGGAATGGACGCTATCCGGTCTGAGGGCGAGCGGTGGTGGTTCGGTGCCGGGCTCCCGGCGCCGCTGGCCGCTCGTCGCACTGCCGCGGCGGGGTGGGGCGGGCTCCACACCATGGTCGGGGTGCCCGGCACGGTCGGAGGCGGGGTGTACATGAACGCCGGGTGTCATGGGTCGGAGTGGTCGCAGGTCGTGGCCCGGGTCACCGTGATGGAGGCCGACGGCCGGACCGCTGTGCTCGAACGCGCGGCCATTCCGTTTCAGTATCGCTGGAGCGGCCTCGAACAGAAGATCGTACTGGAGGCCGAGGTCACCCTCGCCGCCGCCGATCCCGACCTGCTCCAGCGTCGGACGAATGAGCTCTTCAAGTGGCGGCAGGAGGGGACTCCGTTCAACCAGCCGTGTTGCGGAAGTACCTTCAAGAACCCGGCTCTTCCGCCGGGCGGTCACCCGAGCGGCCTCTCGACGGCGGGGCAATTTCTTGATGCGGCCGGCCTCAAGGGCTTCACGATCGGCGGGGTCCAGATCTCCCCTGTGCATGCGAACTATTTTGTCAATCTCGGCGGTGGCACCGCGGCGGACGTCCAGACGCTGATCGAGCATGCCCGCGAGCGAGTGGCCGAGCGGTTCGGTGTCGTGCTGGACACGGAAGTCAAATTGGTCGCAGCCGACGGGACCTACGCCACGGTGGGCCCGGCCAGCGTGCCCGGTAGCCGGCCACGTCCTATCCGTCCAGTCTCATGAACCTCAAGGAATCCCATGGCAGATTTCTACGCGCATGAGTCGAGCTACGTCGACGCGGGTGCACGCATCGGCCAGGGTACCAAGATCTGGCACTTTTGCCATATCATGCCTGGCGCGGTCATCGGGTCCGGCTCGACGCTTGGCCAGAATGTCGTGGTCATGCCGGGGACCGTGATCGGCAACAATGTGAAGATCCAGAATAACGTCTCGATTTACGAAGGGGTGATTCTGGAGGACGACACATTTTGCGGCCCCAGTTGTGTGTTCACAAACGTGCTCAACCCCAGAAGTCACATTTCCCGCAAACATGAGTTTCAGCGCACGCTCGTCCGGCGCGGCTCCACGATCGGCGCGAACGCCACCATCGTCTGCGGCATCACGCTTGGTGAATACAGCTTCATCGGTGCGGGAGCGGTGGTCACGAGCGACGTGCCGGCGTTTGGGTTGATGCTGGGAGTGCCCGCCCGCCGGGTCGGGTGGATGTGCCGCTGCGGTGACCGGCTTCCCCTCGGCGATACGGCGACGGTGTGCGGCGCCTGCGGGACTACGTATGAGGAACGCGACGGTGGGCTTCACCTCGTTGACCCTCCCTCCGGGAGCCGCTAGTTTTGGGGCCCGATCGAGCCCGATGAGTGTGCTCATGCCCGTGCCCCGCGGCGGTTGAGGGTGGTGCGGGCCTTTCCGTTGCCTGAGGGTGGGGCCTTGCTGAGGGAGACTCCAGTGCGAGTGCCGTTGCTCGATCTCGTCGCGCAGCATGAGCAAATCGAAGATCACGTCATCCCGGCAATCATGCGTGTGATTGCCCGGCAATCCTTTATTATGGGGCCGGAGGTCGCGGAGCTGGAGCAACAACTCGCCGCCCTTGCGGGGGTGAAGCACGCCATCGCCTGTGCCAGCGGCACCGATGCGCTTCTCCTTCCACTGAAGACCCTCGACTTGGCGCCTGGCGACGAGGTCATCACGCCCGCCTTCACCTTCTTTGCCACGGCCGGCGCAATCCATAATGCCGGCGGCACGCCGGTGTTCGTGGATATCGAGCGTGACTCGTTCAACGTCGCTCCCGACGCGATCGAGGCGGCGATCACTCCACGGACCAGGGCCATCGTGGTGGTGCACCTGTACGGCCAAATGGCGGCGATGGAGCGGATCCTTCCCCTGGCGGAACGGCACGGCCTGGCCGTGATCGAAGACGCAGCGCAGGCCGTGGGAGCGGCCCGGATGATGGATGGCCGGCGGTGCGTGGCGGGAAGCCTCGGGGCTGTGGGCACCCTCTCGTTTTTCCCTTCGAAGAATCTGGGTGGGTGGGGTGACGGCGGCATGATCCTGACGTCCGACGACGCTCGTGCGGCCCGCCTGCGCCGCCTGCGCCTTCACGGGGGCGATAAGGAGTACCATCACGACGAGGTGGGATACAACAGCCGCCTCGATACCGTGCAGGCGGCCGTGCTGTTGGCAAAGCTCCCGTTCCTCTCCGAATGGAGCGAGGCCCGGCGGCAGGCCGCAGCCCACTACACCGAGGCGTTCGCGGATCAGCCCGGCATCGAGCCGCCGACCGTCGATCCAGCGAACGAACACATCTTCCACCAATACACGATTCGGGTCTCCGACCGCGATGCCCTCCAGGCCTACCTGCGCGAGGCGAATATCGGTCACAAGGTCTATTACCCGATGGGGCTCCATTTGCAGCCGTGCTTTCGAGGCCTGGGATATGGGCCGGGGCAGCTGCCGAGGACCGAAGAGGCGTCGGCCGAAGTGATTTCGTTGCCGATTTATCCGGAGTTGTCCGCCGACCAGCAACACGCGGTGATCGATGCCGTGACCGGGTTCTACGCATGAAACCACTTCGCGTCGGTGTGATTGGGGCGGGAGCCTGGGGCAGGAACCATGTCCGGACGTTTGCGGGCATGCCGGAGGTAGAGCTCGCCGCGGTCTGTGACGTGAATCCCGACCGGTGCGCCCAAATCGAGCGCGCCTACCCCGGTGTCCACGTCACGGCTCAGGCGGACGATCTGCTCGGCCGGGTCGAAGCTGTGGTGATTGCGGCGCCGGCCCGAGACCACGCCCCGCTGGGACACCAAGCCGTGGAAGCGGGGGTGCCCGCGCTGATCGAGAAGCCGTTTGCGCTCTCCGTGGCCGACGCCGAGCGGCTGGCGGACGCGGCGGCGAAAGCGGGGGTCCCCGTTCTGGCAGGACACTTGCTCGAATACCATCCGGCCGTTGAGCGGCTCCGCCAGATGATCGTCGATGCCACCCTCGGCGACCTCTATTACCTGTACTCCACTCGGGTCAACTTGGGCCAGGTGCGGCCGGACGAGAACGCGCTGTGGAGCTTCGGCCCCCACGACGTCTCGGTGGCCCTCTACTTGCTTGGGGAGGTCCCGACGTCGGTCACCGCCCAGGGCCGGTCGTACCTGCAGGCGGGAATCGAGGACATCGTGTTTCTGCACCTGACCTTCGCCAGTGGAGTCGTCGCGCATGCGCACATGTCGTGGCTCGACCCCCACAAGGAGCGCCAGCTGACCGTGGTTGGCGCGCGGCAGATGGCGGTGTTCGACGACATGGAGTCTCGGGAAAAGCTCCGGGTCTACGATAAGGGCGTCACGCGCCCGCCGGAGTACGCATCGTACGGTGAGAGTTTGGCGATTCGGGAAGGCGACATCTTTATACCTCGGCTTCCGAACACCGAACCGCTTGCGGCCGAGCTTCGCCATTTCGTTCGGGTCGTACAACACGGCGAGTCGCCGCGGACGGATGCGCAGGATGGTGTTCGGGTGGTACAAGTGCTCGAGGCGGCCTCGCGGTCCCTCGCCGCGGGAGGAACTCCCACTCTAATTGGGCGTACATAATGCGACTTGCGGATGAACTGATTGCGAAAGCCGAGAGCCGGAAGGCCCGGTTCGGGGTCATCGGGCTTGGATACGTGGGCCTGCCGCTGGCCGTAGAACTCGCCAACGCCGGCTACGAGGTGGTGGGCTTCGATGTAAATCAGCACGTGGTGGATGGCCTCAACGCCGGGCGCTCCCATGTCGGGGACATCACCGATGACCAGTTGGGCGCCATCCGGTCCGCCGGGCGGTTCACGGCCACGGTCGACATGGCTCGGCTGAGCGAGACCGACGCCATTTCGATTTGTGTGCCAACCCCCTTGTCGAAATTCAAAGATCCGGACGTCAGCTTCATCGTCGCCGCCTCCGATGCGGTCAAGGGCTCGTTGCGTCGCGGCCAGGTCATCATTTTGGAGAGCACGACGTACCCCGGAACGACCCGGGAGATCATGCTGCCGGCCCTCGAGGGAACCGGACTTACGGTCGGCGAGGATTTCTTTCTCGCCTTCAGTCCGGAGCGGGTCGACCCCGGCAATGCCCGGTATCAGACCAAGAACACTCCCAAGGTCATCGGCGGGATCACGCCCGATTGCTGTCGCGTCGCGACTGCCTTCTACGCTGCCGCCATCGACACGCTGGTGGCGGTCTCCACGACGGAGGCCGCAGAACTCGTCAAGCTCCTGGAGAACACGTTCCGCATCGTGAACATTGGCCTGGCCAATGAGATGGCGATCGTCTGTGACAAGCTGGGGGTGGACGTCTGGGAGGTCATCGAGGCGGCGGCGACGAAGCCCTTTGGCTTCATGAAGTTTCTGCCGGGGCCGGGATTGGGCGGGCATTGTATCCCGATCGATCCCCACTACCTCGCCTGGAAGATGCGCGGGCTCAACTACAAGACCCGATTCATCGATCTGGCTGGCGAGGTGAACACAGAAATGCCGCTCTTCTGGATTCGGAAGGTCGGGGAAACGCTCAACGAGCGCGGGCAGGCCGTCCGCGGGTCGAAGATCTTGGTGCTCGGGGTCGCGTACAAGCCCGACATCAGTGACACCCGAGAGAGTCCGGCTATTGACATCTTTCGCCTGCTCGCCGACCAAGGAGCCCAGGTGAGCTACCACGATCCGTTGGTCCCGATGTTCCGTGACGATGGGCGGGAACACCGATCCGTCCCGCTGACGGCCGAGGCGATCGAGGCCGCCGACTGCGTCATGATCGTCACCAATCATTCCACCATCGATTTCGAATTGGTTCGTGAACACGCACGAGCCGTAGTCGACACCCGCAACGCGCTCGGCCGACGCTAAGCGATGCACGTCACCGTCATTGGCACCGGATACGTGGGGTTGGTCGCCGGTGCATGCCTGGCCGAGACCGGCAATACCGTCGTGTGTGCCGATGTTGATGTTGCCAAAATCGAAGGACTCCAGCAGAACCGCATCCCGATTTACGAGCCCGGCCTCGAGCCGTTGGTCCATCGGAACCAGGACGAGGGCCGGCTCAGTTTCACCACCGACGTCGCTGCGGCCATCGACCATGGTCGAGTGATCTTCATTGCGGTCGGCACTCCCCCGGACGAAGACGGGTCGGCTGACCTCCAGCACGTCCTCGACGTTGCCGAAGCCATCGGCAAGTTCATGCGCGGACCCAAGATCGTCGTGACCAAGTCTACCGTGCCTGTCGGCACGGCCGAACGGGTGCGTGCGGCTATCGCGCAGCATGCCGGGTTTCCATTCTCGGTGTGCTCCAATCCAGAGTTCCTCAAAGAAGGGGCCGCGATCGAGGACTTCATGAAACCCGACCGCGTCGTGTTGGGGGTTGATAATGCCGAGGCTCGTGACGTCCTGACGGCGCTCTACGCACCGTTCGTGCGGACGGGCAATCCGATTCTGTTCATGGACATCCCATCGGCGGAGGTGACGAAGTATGCCGCCAACGCCATGCTGGCCAGCCGCATCTCGTTCATGAATCAAGTCGCGGCGTTCTGTGAGTTGGTCGGAGCCGACGTGTCCCATGTGCGCAAGGGCATTTCCACCGATCGGCGCATTGGGCCCGCCTTTCTCTTTCCCGGCCCGGGGTACGGCGGCTCGTGCTTTCCCAAGGATGTTCAGGCCTTGATCCGGTCGGCTGCGGAACGCGGGATGCAGTTTGATATCCTCCAGGCAGTCGAAGCGGTCAATCAGCGGCAAAAGCAAGTTCTGTTGGGCAAACTCATTCAGGTATTGGGTCCGTCGCTCACCAATCGGACGATTGCCGTGTGGGGCCTGGCCTTCAAGGCGGAGACGGACGACATGCGGGAGAGTCCTGCCATTCCGCTGGTGGAGGGGTTACTCGAGCGCGGCGCGGCCGTCCGCGTCCACGACCCCAAGGCCATGGAGATTGCCCGCACGGTGTTCGGCGATCGCGTCACGTATGTGCACGACCCCTACGAGACACTCCCGTCCGCCGATGCGCTCGTGATCGTGACCGAATGGCTGGTGTACCGGAATCCGGATTTTGAGCGGATCCGGGCGTTGCTGCGCCGTCCACTCATTGTGGATGGACGCAATCTCTACGAACCTGACCGGCTGCGGAGCCTTGGGTTCGACTACTTCGGCATCGGGAGGCAGTCCGGGTGAGAGTCCTCATTACGGGAGCCGCGGGGTTCCTAGGATCCCACCTCGTCGATCGGTTCATCGCCGAGGGGTATGACGTCGTCGGAATGGACAACTTCATCACCGGCTCACCCGACAACATCGCCCACTTGCTGGGGAACCCAAAGTTCTCCTTCGCCAAGCACGATGTCACCACGTTCATGTATGTGGCCGGTCCGCTGGACGGCGTGCTGCACTTCGCCTCGCCCGCAAGCCCGATCGATTACCTCGAGCTGCCCATCCAAACGCTCAAGGTCGGGTCGCTCGGCACCCACACCGCACTCGGCCTGGCCAAGGCAAAGGGAGCGCGCTTCCTGCTTGCCTCGACGTCCGAAGTGTACGGCGATCCTCAGGTCCACCCGCAAACCGAGGATTACTGGGGCCATGTGAATCCGGTTGGACCGCGTGGGGTCTATGATGAGGCCAAGCGGTTTGCTGAAGCTATGACCATGGCGTACCATCGCACCCACGAAGTCGATACCCGGATCGCACGCATCTTCAATACGTATGGCCCGCGCATGCGCGCCAGGGACGGCCGAGTCGTCTCGAATTTCATCGTCCAGGCACTGAAGGGAGAGTCGCTGACGATCTATGGAGACGGGTCGCAAACGCGTTCCTTCTGCTACGCCAGCGATCTCGTCGAGGGCATCCTGCGCCTGTTCGAGCGTGGCGATGCCGATCCGGTCAATGTCGGGAATCCCGTCGAGTTCACCGTCCGGGAGCTTGCCGAGCTGATTCTGAAGCTCACCGGCTCCACGTCGAGGTTGATCGAGCGGCCACTCCCAACGGACGATCCCAAGGTGCGCCGACCGGATATTTCACGTGCCCAGGGACTGCTCGACTGGGCTCCCCAGATCAGTCTCGAACAAGGCCTGACCAAGACTATTTCGCACTTTCGGACCCAGCTCGGCATATGACGGCGGTGCTGGTGACGGGGGCGGCAGGGTTTATCGGCTCGCACCTGGCCGAGGCCTTGATCGACCGGGGCGACCGCGTCATCGGCATCGACAACTTCGACCCGTTCTATCCGCGCGCCATCAAGGAACGCAACCTGGCCCGGCTCAAGGGCGCCGCCGGGTTCACCTTTCACGAGGCCGACATCCTCGATGGCGCCGCCCTCTTGGCCCTGCTGGCCCCGGAGATGGTCGTGGTCCACCTGGCTGCCAAAGCCGGGGTCAGACCCTCGCTCGCCGCCCCGGACGCCTACGTCAGGGCCAACCTGCTGGGCACGGCCTCCGTCATCGAATCGGCGCGGGCCGCTGGTGTGTCCCGCCTGGTGTTCGGCTCGTCTTCGTCCGTCTATGGCGACGATACCCCGGCGCCGTTCCGCGAGGACGCCCCGGCAGTCGGCCCGGTCAGCCCCTACGCCGCGACCAAACGCGGTGGGGAGCTCTTGCTGGACTCGGTCGCGCCTCACTTCGGCCTCCGGGTCGCTGCCGTCCGCCTCTTTACGGTCTACGGCCCCCGGCAGCGCCCCGACCTCGCGATCCATCACTTCACCCGCCGCATAGCGGCGCGCCAACCGATTACCTTATTCGGGGATGGAACCCAGGCGCGCGACTACACCTACTGCAGCGATATCGTGGCTGGGCTCCTCCGAGCCATCGCGTGGACCGACCGTGCCCCGGTCGGCATGGAGATCTTCAACCTCGGTGGAGCGCGAGCGGTGCCGCTCCTCGAGATGGTCTCATCGCTGGCCCAGGCCCTGGAGATCGACCCCGTTATCGAATGGGCTCCTATGCAGCCGGGAGACGTTCGGAACACGGCGGCGGACCTGACCAAGTCCGAGCGAATGCTCGGCTACCAGCCCGCCGTCTCCTTTGAAGAGGGGATTCGCCGATTTGTTGCGTGGTTTCGAGAACATCATGACGACGAGCCCTGATCACCTCGTTGCCCAAGCGCGGGATCGGTTTGCGCTCCGGGATTATCACGGGGCGATCCATTTTCTGAACGAGGTCATGGCGATGGGACATCGGTTTGCCGATGTCCATCATCTGCTGGGGCTGTGTCACTCCATGCTCGGCCAGCCCGACGAGGCCCTGCTCGACTTCGAGCGGGCGCTCGACCTCAATGCCGGATACTTGGAAGCCCACGTGCACCGCGGGATCGTCCTGAACGAGCTCGGCCGGGTGGACGACGCGCGTCGATCATTCGAAGCTGCCGAACGCGCCGATACCCCCACGGTGGCAGGCTTCCCGGCCCACGTAGCCGGCTGTTTGGCGAATCGCCACGCCGCGTTGGGCGACGCGTATGCGGAGGCAGGGGCAGTGGAAGAGGCCGTCGCCCAATACCGTCGGGCCATCGAGCTGGGACCTGGCTTCTTCGACTTGCGGTATCGGTTGGCGCGGTTGCTTCTGGAGTCGGCCCACACGTTGGAGGCCCGCGACGAACTCGAACACGTCGTCGAGGAGCGCCCCGACTTCCTCGATGCCCAAGCGGCGCTCGGGCTGGCCCGATTCTTATCCGGCGACGCGGCCGGCGCCACCGATGTGTGGCGGGCATGTCTGGCCCGTCGCCCGGAGAACGTCCGGGTGGAAGCCTACCTCGCCATGGTCGGGCGGGCGGAGGAATGAGGGCCGTTTCCGGACGGGCCTTCGTGATGGGGGCCGTGCTTCTCGTGTCCTGCCGGCTCGCGGGACAAGAGCAAGTCGGCGACGTTGCGTACCGTGAGGCTCGATTTGCCGAGGCCCTCCAGGCCTACCGGCGGGCCAGCGACCGTACCGACGACCCCGGCATTCAGGCAAAACTCGGCGCGGCGGCCATTCGGGCCGGGGACGTTCGTGAGGCCATCGATGCCTATCGCCAGCTGGCATCTCGCGCACCGATCCGGAAAGAAGAAGCGGTTTACGGCATCGATTTGGCGGCCCGGATGGCCCTCGAGACCGGCGACGAGGAAGCCGTTCGCGAGGCCGTCATCGCGCTCGAAGCCCTGGCTCCTCGCTGGCCCGTCGGCCGGTATGCGCTCAGTCTGGTCCAGTCCCGCACCCTCCCAGTGGACGAAGAGCTTCGGCTCATTCCCGCCGCCATCGGGGCGGCGGGCGATCGCCCGGCCGCCGACTCCCTGCTTCGGGAGTACGCTCGGGCCCTTCGAACCTCTGCATCCTGCGATTTGGCGATTCAGGCATACCGGTCGCTTCGGCGCCGGACGGAGACGGACAACCCGTCCTTGGCTCGCGGGGCCGCGACGGAGTACGCCGCCTGCGCCCTGGAGCTGGGTCTGCGGGACGAGCGGGCGACGCCGTGGACGGCTGAGGAGTACTTCCGTGAGGCCATCGCGGTCGATTCCGCCAGCCCTGTCGGTCGCAGGAGCCTGGTGGCCTTCGGTGACGCTCGCATGGCGCAGGGTGACATGTTCGGCGGGGCGATGGCCTATCAGGCAGCCCTGGATCTCGCCGCCGAACCCGACTCGATCGTCGACTTGGCCACGGAGCGCCTCAACAGTATCGCGGCCGCTCGCACCGTAGACGATTCCACCGCGGTGATTCCGTGAAATATCTCGCGCCTCTCGGGATCGCCCTGTGTGGGGTGGCATGCGGGCTGCCGTCGCCGGAGCCGTTGACGACGCCAATCGTACCGCTCGCGCAAACCGCCTCGCCCAGTGAAGTCGATTCGTTGTGGGATGCCGCCAACGGGAAGTTCCGGCAGGGCAAGTGGAGTGCCGCCGCGAGCATCCTGGAGCGCCTGGTTCTCGAATTCCCTCCCGGCGATCAGCGGCTTCCGCGGGCGAGACTCCTGCTGGGCAACGCGTACTTGGCCTCGAAGAGCCACCTCCAAGCCGTGCGCGAATTCCGTAAGCTGTCGGACGAGCGGCCGGGCGATCCGTTGGCCGCCATGGGCCTGTTGCGTGCCGGCGACGCGTATGCCGGCCTGTGGCGCCGTCCTGAGCTCGACCCGTCCTACGGGGAAACCGCATTGGCGACCTACCGGGAGCTCCTCAATCGCTATCCCGACTCCGAGGCGGGGGCGCGGGCGCGGATCAGGATCGCCCAGCTGGAGGAGAAGTTCGCCATCAAGCAGTTCAAGTCGGCCCAGTTCTATTTTCGTCTCAAGGCCTACGACTCGGTCATCCTCTACCTGAAGGATCTGGTTGCGAGCTACCCCCGGACCTCGACGGCCCCTGACGCGCTCGCGCTCCTGGTGGACGCGTATCGCAGGGTGGGATACGAAGAGGATGTGACGGAAACCTGCGGCTATATGCGCCGGTTCCATCCCAATGCGCGGCAGACCGCTGAAACGTGCCCGCTCGATCAGGCGGATTCGTGACCGTTGGCCTGCTCGGCGGATCGTTCGACCCCATCCACCATGGCCACCTCCTCGTCGCCCAAGCTGCGGTGGAGGTGCTTGGGCTCGATGAGCTCCGATTCGTGCCCGCGCGCCAGCAACCCTTCAAGGTTGGTCATCACGGGGCGAGCGCCGAAGACCGGCTCCGAATGGTTGAGATGGCCATCGCCGGCGAACCACGATTCGCGTTGGAGCAGAGCGAAATCGACCGGTCGGGACCATCGTTCACGGTTGACACCCTTCGTACCCTTCGAGACCGGGAACCAGGCCAGGCGTTCGTGCTGCTGGTTGGGGCCGATGCAGCGGCGGAGTTGCCCACGTGGCACCAGGCAGAAGAGATTCCACGGTTGGCCCGCGTGGTGATGTTCGCCCGGCCCGCTGGGCCGGACTCCCGAACGGTCGGAGGCTTCGAGGCCGTTCGGGTGCCGCAGGTAGACATTTCGGCGTCGGAGATCCGCCGTCGGGTGCGTGCCGGCCAATCGATTCGGTATTGGGTACCCGACGCGGTGCGAGACCACATTACCGCCCGCCGGCTGTATTTGGACTAGGACGCGCATGATCAAGAACACCCTGACAAAAGTCTTCGGCACCCGCTTCAAGCGCGAAGTCAAGCGCTTGCAGCCCATTATTGCCGACATCAAGCAGCACGAAGAACGATTGGCTCAGGTCAGCGAGGAGGAACTCCGGGGGCAGACCCAGCGATTCCGGGCGCGGCTCGAGGAACAGACCGGGGAGACGCTGAGCGAGCTGCAACGGGTCCGTACGGCCAAGCACGATTGTGCCGACCCGGATGAGCGGGACCGCCTGGAGCAGGAATCCCAATCGCTCGAGACGACGTACAAGAAACAACTGGCCGCCGGCTTGGCGGAGCTTCTTCCCGAAGCGTTCGCGACGGTCCGGGAGGCCTGCCGACGTCTGCTCGGCACGACTCTGACGGTTACCGGTCGCGAGATGACATGGGATATGGTCCCATACGATGTGCAGCTCATCGGTGGGATCGTCCTCCATCGAGGCAAGATCGCGGAAATGGCAACGGGCGAAGGGAAGACGCTCGTCGCCACGCTTCCCATCTATCTGAATGCGTTGACCGGGCGGGGCGTGCATCTCGTCACCGTCAACAACTACCTGGCCCGCCGCGACTCCCAGTGGATGGGGCACCTCTACAAGTACCTTGGCCTGACGGTTGGCTGCCTCGACGACACAGAGCCGTCGTCGCCGGAGCGGCGAGCGGCCTATCTGTGCGACGTGACGTACGGGACCAACAACGAGTTCGGGTTCGACTATCTGCGGGACAACATGGTCTATCGGACCGACCAGCGGGTCCAGCGTGAGTACATCTACGCCATCATCGACGAGGTCGACTCGATCCTGATCGACGAGGCTCGGACGCCGCTGATCATCTCGGGACCGGTCGGCCATGAAGAGAGCGAGAATTTCGGCATCTACAATCGCCAAGTGGCCGAACTGGTCCGGAAGCAAACCGCGGTGGTCAACAGTCTGCTTGCCGAGGCAGAGAAGCTGCTGGCTGACGAGGAGACCCGACAGGACGCGGCGCTCAAGTTGTATCAGGCCCAGTTAGGGATGCCCAAGAACAAGCGGTTGCTCAAAAAGTTGAACGAGACGGGCGTGAAGCAGTTGGTTCAGAAGATGGAGCTCGAGGCCATTGCGGATCGCAAGCTCCCCGTCCGCCAGCAACGGATGCGCGACCTCGAGGACATCCTCTACTTCGTGTTGGATGAGAAGGGCCATTCGGTGCACTTGACGGACCGCGGGGCTGAGACGCTCTCCCCGGACGACCCGGCGCTCTTTCTGGTACCCGACATCTCCGAGGCCATTCACGAGATCGAAGGAAACTCCGAGCTCTCGCCGGCGGAGCAGCGAAAGGCGCGGCAGCAGGTCGAGGCGGCGTACGCCGTCAAGAGCGAGAAGCTCCATACCATCCACAAGCTGCTCCAGGCCCACGCCTTGTACGAAAAGGACGTCGACTACTTGGTCCAAGACGGTCAGGTGGTCATCGTGGACGAGTTCACCGGCCGGGTCATGGTGGGCCGGCGCTGGGCGGACGGTCTGCACCAGGCCGTCGAAGCCAAGGAGAGCGTCCAGGTCAAAGGCGAAACGCAGACGCTCGCCACCGTCACGATTCAGAACTACTTCCGCATGTACGAGAAGTTGGCTGGCATGACCGGCACCGCGGAGACGGAGGAGACCGAGTTCTTCTCCATCTACGGGCTGGATGTCATGGTCATCCCGACCCATCGTCCGATCCGGCGGCTGGACAAGCCCGATCGTATTTACAAGACCCGGCGCGAGAAGAACAACGCCATCGTCGACGAGGCCGAGCGGCTTCACGAGCAGGGGCTGCCGATTCTGATCGGCACGGTCACTGTCGATGTGTCGGAGACCTTGAGCCGGCAGCTCAAGCGGCGCGGGATCCGCCACGAAGTGCTGAATGCCAAGTATCACCAGCGGGAGGCGGAAATCGTCGCGAACGCCGGCCAGAAGAACTCGGTCACGATTGCGACCAACATGGCCGGGCGGGGCACTGACATCAAACTGGGCGCCGATCTGGATCTCACGGTCGAGGAGGCCGGGCTCCAGATCATCGGAACCGAGCGTCACGAGTCGCGCCGGATCGACCGCCAGCTGCGGGGCCGCTCTGGCCGGCAGGGCGATCCCGGCGCCACGGTGTTCTTCCTCTCGCTCGAAGACGATCTGATGCGCTTGTTCATTTCGGATCGAATCGCACGCTGGATGGACAAGAGCGGCGTTGAAGAAGGCGAGGTGATTACCGGGCGGTTGGTCACACGCTCGATCGAGCAGGCCCAGAAACGCGTCGAACTGCAGAATTTCCAGACGCGGAAACGGTTGCTCGAATACGACGACGTGATGAACCAGCAGCGGGAAGTGGTCTACGCGCTCCGGCTCGGGGCGCTCGAGCGTGGGGAAGAGCTCAAAGCGGAAGCCCGCCGGATGCTCCAGGCGGCGCTCGAACAGAGCGTCCTCGGATATTTGGCAGCGGCAACGAGGCGCGAAGAATATGATCGCGGCGGACTCCACGATGCCATGACGCTGCAGTACCTCCTCCCCGTCGATGCCGTGGTCGATGCCGAGCGGACACCGGATATCGAGCAGATCGTCGAGGCGGTGCAGGAGGAAGGCGAACAGGCGTTCCAGCGCAAGCTCTCCTACCTCGACGAATTCGGGGAGACGATGGGGGCCACGGATGCCGACCTCCAGATCCTCTCCCAGGTCATGTTGTCGGTGCTGGACGAAAAATGGAAAGACCACCTGTACGATCTCGACCAGCTGCGGAACGCCATCCAGTACCGGGCCTATGGCCAACGCGATCCGTTGGTTGAGTACAAGCGGGAAGCGTTCGACATGTTCGAGGATCTCATGCGTGACGTGCACTCGACCTTCACAGAGCGCTTCCTCAAGATCCAGGTCACCGCCCCACCCCCCTCGCCGCGCCAGGCCCAGGCGCCGGTCCCGAGGCCGACCCGAACCAGCGCCTCCGACGACCTGTTTCCTGGCGCGGCACCGGCGCCCCGACTTCCGGCGGCGGGACGGCAGGAGGGCGGCGCTGCCGTGGGGGCGGGAAGTCCCAAGCCGCAGGTGCTTGCCGGCCCCTTGACGACCGGGACCGTACCGGAGGTCGGCCGGAACGAGCCCTGCCCCTGCGGATCCGGCAAGAAGTACAAGAAATGCCACGGCGCCGCGCGCTAGCGGCGTAATCCGGCGCCGGTCGGCGCCCGTTTGGGTGGGTGAGCCACCGCGCCGGCCCCACATTGGCGGGTGGCTCCTCCTCTCGCCGACCTCCCCTCCGACGACCGTCCCCGAGAACGACTCTGGGCCCATGGCGCGTCTGCGTTGACGGCCACCGAACTTCTTGCCATCCTTGTAGGTACAGGGGCTCGGGGGTCCAGCGCACTCGAGGTGGCCCGGGATCTCCTCCGCCTGGGTGACGGGTCGCTCCGCCGGCTCGCCGGTCGGGTGCGCTCTGAATGGCTCGCCGTGCCCGGGGTGGGTCCCACCAAAGCGGCGCGCGTGCGGGTCGCTCTGGAGTTGGGGGCACGGTATGCTCGCGAAGCGCGCCCTCCCGTTCTCCAGGTTCGGGCGCCGGACGACGTGGCCCAGTTGCTGGCCCCGAGGCTCCGGGACCTCGAGGTCGAGGAGTTCCATGTCCTGGCGCTGGACAGCCAGAGCCAGATCGTGCGCGACGTTCTCATCACCCGGGGTTTGTTGAACAGTTCGCTCGTGCACCCGCGGGAGGTCTTCCGGGCGGCGATCGTGGAGGCAGCGGCCGGAATCATCGTGGTGCACAATCATCCGAGCGGAGACCCGACACCCTCACTCGAGGACCAGTCGGTCACCCGGCAGCTGGTGGCGGCCGGGCGTCTCCTCGATGTCCCGGTCTACGATCACGTCATCATTGCCGGCGACCGGTTCGTGAGTCTTGCCACCATGGGACTACTGTGACGGGAACCCTTACCGACCTGACTCCGGCATTCCAGAGCGTGCTCAAGCGCCACGCCGACCGGCTGGATTTGGATCTCATCCAGCGGGCCTGGGCGTTCAGCGCGTCCGCCCACCGCGGCCAGAAACGGATGTCAGGCGAGGACTTCATCTCGCACAGTATCGCGGTGGCGATGATCCTGGCCGACCAACACCTCGACTCCACCTCGATCGCGGCAGCACTGCTCCATGACGTCGTCGAGGATTCCAACGTCCACCTCGAAGACATCGCCAAGGGGTTCGGCCCAGAGGTCACCGCGATCGTCGATGGTCTCACCAAGATCTCCCATCTGACGTTCCGGTCGACGACCGAGGAACAAGTCGAAAACTACCGCAAGTTTTTGTTGTCCATCGCCAAGGATGCGCGGGTCATCATCATCAAGCTCGCCGATCGCCTGCACAACATGCGCACCCTGGAATTCCTGTCCCGCGAGCAACAGGAACGCATCGCCACGGAAACACGCGAAATCTACGCCCCGCTGGCGCACCGGTTTGGGATGGCAGGGGTCAAGGCCGAACTCGAAGATCTTGCCTTCAAGTTCTTGGAAACCGAGGACTACAACAAACTCAGTGCCCAACTCGCCGAGAGCCAGGCGGAACGGGATGACGCGATCCAGCGTCTGAAGGAGCCCCTCGAGCGGGAACTCGAACGGGCCGGAATCGAGGGGTTCGAAATCACCGGCCGGTCGAAGCATCTGTGGTCGATCCACCAAAAGATCACCCGCCGCAACAAGCCGTTGGACGAAATCTACGACCTCACGGCGTTGCGGGTGTTGGTCAAGACGGTCCCCGATTGCTATCACGTGCTCGGGATCATCCACCATACCTGGACCCCGATTCAGGAGCGGATCAAGGACTACATCGCAAGCCCCAAATCCAACGCCTACCAGTCGCTGCACACCACCATCTTCGGCCCGGGAGGGCAGCTGTTCGAGGTGCAGATCCGGACGGAGGAGATGCACCGGACGGCGGAATACGGCATCGCCGCCCACTGGGTGTACAAGGAGACAGGCGACCGCGACGAGTTGGACCACGCCCTCGGATGGTTCCGGCAGCTGCTGGAGCTTCAGCAGGATGCCCAAGGGCCCGAGGAGTTTCTCGAATTCCTCAAGGTCGACCTGTATCAGGACGAGATCTTCGTGTTTACGCCTGAAGGCGACGTGAAGCGGCTCCCCAAGGGAGCGACCCCGATCGACTTTGCGTTCCACGTCCACACCGAGGTGGGCCTCCGGTGCCAGGGCGCCAAGATCAACGGGCGGATCGCCCCGCTGCACCGCGAGCTCCGCAACGGGGAAACGGTCGAGATCCTCACGTCGCAGAGTGCCCGGCCCAGCCGCGATTGGCTGAGCCACGTGCACACTGCCCGCGCTCGGCACAAAATCCGCGCGTGGATCCGGCAGGAGGAGGAGACGGTCAGCCTCGATCTTGGTCGCGAAATCATCGCTCGTGAGCTGCGCCGCCGACGGCTCTCAGCCCCGAATGCGGACCGGATGGACGAAGCGGCCGAGGGACTCGGCCTCGCCAACGGGAAGCAACTCGAAGTGGCGGTGGGGCGGGGGGACGTCCCGATCGGCCAATTGATTCGGGCGCTGTTCCCGGATCTGCCGCGCGAGGCGGTCAAGGAACCCAAGCCAACCATGTTCGGCCGGGTGATCGACCGTATCCGGCTTGGCCGCGGCATCCGAATCCAAGGAGTCGACGGCCTGATGGTGCGCTATGCCCAATGCTGTCAGCCTGTGCCGGGCGATCCGGTCGTCGGGTACGTGACTCAAGGGCGCGGGATCTCCATCCATCGGGCCGATTGTCCCAACCTGCTCACGCTCTCGACGACCGATCGCCGCGTCGAGATCGACTGGCAGGAGGTCGAAGGTGAGGCCTTTGCGGTGCGGCTGGCCCTGGCGGGGGAAGACCGGCGTGGCCTCTACGCCGACATCATGCAGGCCATCAGTCAGACGGGCACCAACATCCAATCGGCTGACATCCATACCAAGGATGGCACGGTCTTCGGGACCATCTTCGTCGAGGTCGACAACCTGCCCCACCTCGGCAAGGTGCTGAAGGCCGTGCGGAAGGTGAAAGGGGTCACCGACGTCGAGCGCCGAGAGGCCCCCTCCCCCAACTAGGACCCAGGGTTTCGCCCACCGCGGGGTCCGAGCGCCCGCTTCCCCTCCAGAGTACTTTCGAGCCAATGCCCGTGCGCGACCAGCCCGACGCCGGGAGACATCGGTACCGCAACCAAGGGACCCCGAATGGCGTATTGGATTCTCAAGACCGAGCCATCCACCTATGGCTACGCGAACTTGGAGCGAGACGGGACAACCAGATGGGATGGGGTCAAGAACCCGCTGGCACTCAAGCACATCCGATCGATGCGCCGTGGTGACGACGTCCTGATCTACCACACCGGCAAGGAAAAGGCCCTCGTCGGCAAGGCGCGGATCAGCACCGATCCGTACCCGGACCCCGGCGCGGACAACCCGGCGCTCGTGGTCGTGGACCTCGAGGCATCAGGCCCCCTCCGCAAGCCCGTTCCCTTGAGCGCGATCAAGGCGGAGCAATCCTTCGCCGACTTGGCCCTCGTCAGAATGGGGCGGCTCTCCGTGGTGCCGGCAACGCCGAGTCAGTGGAAGCGGCTGCTCAAGATGGCGGGCGAGTGAGCCCTCGCTTCGAGGTCGAGGCCCCGTTCGAGCCGGCCGGCGATCAGCCGAAGGCCATCGAGCAGCTCGTGGCCGGCCTTCAACGAGGTGATCGCTATCAGACGCTGTTGGGCGTGACCGGGTCCGGCAAGACCATGACCCTGGCGCACGTCATCGCGGCGATCGGCAGACCGACGCTGGTCATGTCTCACAATAAGACCCTGGCGGCCCAGCTGTACGGTGAGTTCCGGCAGTTCCTGCCACGCAATGCGGTGGAGTATTTCGTCTCCTACTACGACTACTACCAACCGGAAGCCTACGTCCCGGCGACCGATGTCTACATCGAAAAGGATGCGTCCATCAACGAAGACATCGACCGGCTCCGGCTCCGGGCCACGTCGAGCTTGATGGAACGGGACGACGTCGTCATTGTCGCGTCGGTCAGCGCCATCTATGGATTGGGTGATCCCGTCGAGTATCGGAAATCGATGGTCACGGTGGCGCGGGGAGAAGCGCGCGGCCGCGACGCAATCCTCTCCGACCTCGTCGACATCCACTATCGCCGCAACGACGCCGCCTTCGAGCCGGGGCACTTCCGGGTCCGGGGCGACACGGTGGAGATCTACCCGGCCTACGAAGAACAGGCCGTGCGAATCGAGCTCTGGGGCGATGACGTCGAACGGATCGCCAAGATCCACCCGATCACCGGGGCCACGATCGCCGATCTCGACCGGTGCGCCATCTACCCTGCCACCCACTTCGTGACGCAACGCGAAACCATCGAGCGCGGTGTGGTACGAATCCGTGCGGAACTAAACGACCGCCTCCATTCGCTCCGCACCGCGGGCAAGCTGCTGGAGGCGCAGCGACTCGAGTCGCGAACCCAGTTCGACATCGAAATGCTGCTCGAGGTGGGGACATGTGCCGGCGTCGAGAACTACTCGCGACACTTGACTGGCCGGCAGGAGGGGGAACGTCCGGCCTGCCTGCTCGATTACTTTCCGCCCGACTATCTGGTCGTCGTGGACGAATCGCACGTCTCGCTGCCCCAAATCGGGGGCATGTACAACGGCGACCGGGCGCGCAAGCTCACCCTGGTCGAGTACGGGTTCAGGCTTCCCTCCGCGCTCGACAACCGGCCGCTCCGTTTCGAGGAGTTCATGGAGCTGGTTCCCCGGATGATTAACGTGTCGGCCACGCCCGGCGAGCAAGAGCACACCCTCGCGGGTGGCGTCGTGGTCGAACAGATCATCCGGCCTACCGGGTTGCTCGATCCGGAAGTCGAGGTGCGCCCGGTGAAGGGTCAGGTGGACGATCTGTTGCATGAGATCCGTGCCCGCACGGCCCGCCGGGAGCGGGTTCTCGTGACCACACTGACCAAGCGCATGGCGGAGGATCTCACGGATTACCTCCAGCAGACCGGAGTGCGCGTGCGGTACCTCCACTCGGACATCGACGCGATTGAGCGGATGGAGATCCTCCGAGGCCTCCGGTTGGGCGACTTCGATGTGCTGGTCGGCATCAACTTGCTGCGCGAGGGACTGGATCTGCCGGAAGTATCTCTGGTGGCGATTCTCGATGCCGATCAAGAGGGATTCTTGCGTTCCGACCGGTCGCTGGTTCAGACGGTCGGCCGCGCCGCGAGGAACGAGCATGGGTCGGCCATCCTCTACGCCGACCGCATGACCGGGTCGATGGAGCGCGCAATCGCGGAAATGGACCGCCGGCGCCGGATCCAGGCGGCGTACAACGTCGAGCACGGGGTCATCCCGAAGTCCATCATCAAATCCGTCGAACAAGTGCGGCTCTCGACCCGCGTGGCCGACGCCCGAACGGAACGGAAACCCAAGGCCGAGCCCGAAGTTCCGGCGGACCTGCACGATCCGGCACGACGCAAGGCCGCCATCGTGGCGCTCGAACTTCAGATGAAAGAGGCCGCCGCCAATCTCGAATTCGAGATGGCCGCGTTGCTGCGGGATCAGATCAACGACCTGAAGGCGGTGGATGCTCCTCAGGTGCGGCGCGAGCAGCAACCGCGCCACCGGCGGCGCGCATGATCCGGAACCTGACCGAGGCCGAGCTGACGGAGGAAGGTGAGCGCCTGGGACAGAGTCTTCCTCCCGGGGCCGTGTTGCTGTTCGAAGGCGAACTCGGGGCAGGGAAAACGACGTTCATCAATGCCATCGCCCGTGGGCTCGGAGTAACCAGGCGCGCGACGAGCCCGACCTACGCCTTGGTGCACCGCTATCATGGGCGGCGCGGTCCGGTCTTTCACGTCGATTGCTATCGGCTCGAGGCTCCCGACGAGGCACGTGACCTCGATTGGGAAGGGATGATGCGCGACGGTGACGCCATCCTGGTCGAGTGGCCGGAACGCGCCGGGGACTGGGTGCCTCCGGCAACAGCCCGATTCCGGTTGTACCATCGTGCCGACCCGGAGCAGCGCGGCGTGGAGGCGCTCTAATGTGGCTCGCCATCGACTCGGCCTGGGGCATCGGGTCGGTTGCGGTGGGCCGCCCTGGGGAGGTCCTGGCGCTGGATATCATGCCCAGGCCGCGAGAGCATGCCGCGGCACTCGTCCCGATGATCGAGGCAGTTCTCAATCGGGCCGGAGGAGGGTTGGCGGACCTGGCCGGCATCGTGATCGGCGACGGCCCGGGCAGCTTCACCGGCCTGCGAATCGGAGCGTCCGTTGCCAAGGCACTGGTCGAGTCGCGTGGCATCGAGCTCTGGACCGCTCCCTCGCTCATGGCCAGGGCTTGGGCCGCCCACACAGGCGACGGCCATGAGACCCTCGCCTTTGCCGACGCCCTCCGTGGTGAGGTGTTTGCCGGCCTCTATCGATTCGAGGCCGATCGCGTGATCACGCTGTACCCCGCGGCCGCACGGCAACCCGGTACCATCACGGATACCTTTCCCGTGCCCGACATGATGATCGGGGAAGCTCCCAAATCGATCGTCCAGGCGTTTGAGGCATGGGCGGGAAGTCACGTGCTGCCGGTTTCAGAGGGAGGGGCTGCGACACTCCTGGATCTCATGATTCCCGCAGGTGGTGCCCGTCGGATTCCCAACGCCGATGTGTGGGCCTGGGAGCCGGACTACGGCCGACCCGCGGAAGCACAGGTCAAGTGGGAGCAAGCGCATGGACGTCGATTGGCAGATTCGCCCCGCGCGGATCGAGGATAGCGATCAGATCGCGGTCATCGAGGCGGAGAGTTTCACCGATCCGTGGCCCCGCGACGGCGTGCGAGCGGTACTCGCAAGCGCGGGGGTGACGGGGCTGGTGGCCGAGAAGGATGGTCGTGTGCTGGCCTACTCGATCGCGCGGGGCGTGGCGGAAGTTGCCGAGATTCTGGATCTGGCCGTGCACCGCGACTGGAGGCGCGCGGGCGTTGCGACCGCGCTCTTGCAACAGCTGCTGGCGTCATTTGCCGCCGACGGGGTCCGGGAGGTATTCCTCGAGGTGCGGGAATCAAACCGGGCAGCCCAGGCGCTGTACCGGGCGCATGGCTTTCGCGCCGCCGGCACACGGCCGAGCTATTATCGCAAACCGACCGAGGACGCTATCCTCCTCAGGCTCCGGGTGGCGGGGCGTGCGTCCGAACGGCCGCAGTAGCGTATATTCGATGCTAGCGAATGCGAGGCGCCCCGGTACGTTCTCCGGGTCGGTTCCCAATCCTTGCTAATCAGCCCTGGAGGTCATCGTGAGCCGGAGTCTCAACAAAGCAACCCTCATCGGCAACCTCGGCGCGGATCCGGAGGTGCGGAGCACATCCAACGGGTCGCGGGTCGCCACCATCTCCCTCGCCACCAGCCGCCAATGGACCAACAAGGCCGGCGAGCGGCAGGAGAAGACCGAATGGCATCGGGTGGTGCTGTGGAACAACCGTGGGTCGAGTTTGGCCGACATCGTGGAGAAGTACGTGAAGAAGGGGGACAAGGTCTACGTGGAAGGCAGTATCGAGTACCGCACCTGGCAGGATCGGGAGGGGCAGACCCGGTACACCACCGAGATCAACGCCCGCGAACTCATCATGCTCTCCGGGCGGAGCTCCGACCAGGGCGAGGCGGTAGCCTCGTCGGTTGGAGCGGGGTCACCGCCCAAGGAGTCGTTCGATGACTTTCCGGCGGCCCTCGACGGGGACGATGACGACCTCCCCTTCTAAACGCTTCATTCTGCGCCCCCTGCTGCGTTTCGCAAAGCCGGAAACCAGCCGGGTCCTGGGGCTCCTCCGCGCACCCTTCTCCGGGGATGGCAGGCTCGAAATCGCCTGTTCTCCCCGGGGTTCGGTGGGAGCCACCCCCCCCCGCAGGGCGGGAATTGATCTTGCATGACCCCATCCCCAGCAGGAGCACCCGGGGCAAACATAGGGTCCACCGGGGAATCTGCTTGGTATAAGTGATTATTTTTCATTATGTTAGCGCCCAAGCTCGCTCGCAAGACTTGGGCTGCGTCGGTGACGGCTGAATCTCATAAGCTGTTGTATTACAAAGAATTGACCCCAACTCCACGGATCGCGCTATGCGAAGAATCTGTTCCCGGCTAGTCCGTTTGGCCCCCTGTCTGGCTCTCGCCGCCCTCCCGGCCACGGCTCTAGCCCAGGCTGTTCCCGAAACGCACACCGTGCGGGAAGGTGACACCCTTTGGGACCTCGCGGGGCGTTACTTTGGCGATCCTCTTCTCTGGCCCGAGATATACCGGCAGAATACGATGGTGGTTGAGGACCCCCACTGGATCTATCCTGGCGAGGTCCTTCGGCTGAGCGGGACGGCGGCTGTGTCGGCCATTCCGGACGTCGGGCCGTCGGGGCAGGTGGTCGACGCCGTGGACATGGCCGATGTACAGGCCCGGGGCGATGCGGAGCGGGGGGCCTTGGAGTCCGGCTTGTTCCAGCGCCGCTCCAGACTCAATCCCGATCAGGCCAGTCTCGCCGCGTACCAGACTCGTCCGCCGAAGTCGTTGAGCGCCAGTGAATTCTACTCGTCGGGTTTTCTCACCGAAGGTCGATCCCTCCCGTTTGGGAAGCTGATCGGCCCGGTCACCCCGAAGGAGATTGGGGCGACCCGGATGCCGGAGTCGGCGCAAATCTTCAGTAAAATTCTGGTCGATCCGCCCTCCGGCGGCGCCTACCAGATCGGTGATTCCCTGCTGATCGTGTCATTGGCCCGCGATGTTGGTGGCTACGGTCGCGTTGCTGTTCCGACGGGAATGGCGCGCGTCACCACGATCGATGGCGAGCGGAACATCGCCGAGGTCGTGGGGGTGTACGGTGATATCCGCGCGGGCCAGCGGATACTCCTGGTCGAGCCGTTTCCAGACCCCGGCGTAGTTCGCCCGGTCGCGGTCGAGGACGGGATTCGTGCCCGGTTCCTGGCCAGCCGCGATAACCAGATCATGAAGGGGCCGCTCGACGTCATCTTCTTGGATCAGGGGCGTCAAGACGGGGTGGCCTTGGGAGACATCTATGAGCTGCACGCGACCCCCGCCAATCGGGGCGGGGTGGAGTCGAACGTGGATGAAGAGCTAGCCACGGTTCGGGTCGTTCATGTGGGGGACCGCAGCGCCACCGCGCGCGTGGTGAGCGTGAAAGCTCCCGACATCGCGGAGGGGACGCCGGCGCGGCAGATCGCCAAGCTTCCGTCCTAGACCGCTCTTCTCCCACCTCTCGGGGCGGCTGCCCGCTGTACTAGGCCGGGCAGCCGCCCCGTTTCACATCCGTGACCGGGGGTCGGTGGTTCGAGAACCCCGGCGTGTCCATTACATTTCCAGCGTTTTTGTGCAACGTGACGGTCGTCCTGACGGGGGGAGTTCTGATGAGCGGAAGGGTGCTGGTAACCGGCGGAGCGGGGTTCATTGGGTCCCATCTGGCCGAAGCGTACCTGGCCGCCGGCTGGGATGTGGTGGTGCTCGACAACCTGTCCTCAGGCAAGGAAGCGAACATTCCGCAAGGAGCGACCTTCGTGCGGGCGGATACTCGATCGCCTGAGGCCAAGGAGGTGGTGGCGAGCGGTGGCTTCGACGTGCTCAACCTCCATGCGGCCCAGATCGATGTGCGGGTATCCGTCGAGCAGCCAGGGCTGGACGCGAGCATCAACCTCGTTGGGCTGGTGAACTTGCTGGAAGGCGCCCGGGCCGGCCGAGTCCGCCGGGTGGTGTTCGCCAGCAGCGGCGGAGTGGTATACGGCGATCCGACCGTCATTCCGACGCCGGAGACGGCTCCCAAGGAACCGGTCTCCCCCTACGGGGTGAGCAAGCTGGCCGGCGAGCATTACCTCCATGCGCTTGGCCTGCTCTACGGCTTCGAGCATGCGGCGCTCCGGTACAGCAACGTGTACGGGCCCAGGCAGGACCCGAAGTCGGAGGCAGGCGTGATTTCCATATTCGTTTCGCGCGTGCTCGCCGGTCAGCCACTGACGGTCTTCGGCGACGGCCGACAAACCCGCGATTATGTTTTCGTGAAGGATGTGGCCCGGGCCAATGTGATGGCGAGCACCAGCACCCTCGCGCCAGGCAGCGGGATCGACGCGACCGCATTCAATATTGGAACTTCGGTTCAGCGAAGCGTTCTCGACCTGGCCAAGGCTGTTGGCGGCGCGCTGAAGGTCGAGCCCGAGCTGACGTTCGCTCCGGCGCGCGCCGGAGAACTCCTCCGGAGCGCGCTGGATATTGCCAAGGCCAAGGGCCAGCTCGGGTGGACGCCCGCGTCCCGGTTCGAGGATGGCTTGGCGCAGCTCATCACGTGGTTTCGAGAGGAGGCCGAGTGACCGTGCAGGCCGCTGGTGCGGTTCCGACATCCAGCCTGGACTTGATTCGTGTCTCGAGCGCGGAGACGCAGATCGTCCTGGCTGTGATCGCGCTCTTCTCGCTCATCACCTGGTTCCTGATCGGTCTCAAGTGGTGGCAGCTGCGCAAGGTACGGCGCCATGCGGATCGGTTCTTCGGGGAACTCGAGCGGACGACGAAGTTGAAGGACGCGTATCACGCGGTCATGAAACTCCCTCCATCGCCGTACAACCGGACATTCCGAGAGGGTGTGCATTTCCTGCAGGAGCTGCATCCGGGAGCGCTGCGGGACGAAGGCCCCAAAATCACGATGTCCCCGGCCCACGTGGAAGCCATGAAGATGGTGCTCAGCAAGGAAATATCGGCCGAGCGCGACCTCCTGGCTCGATTCGTTCCCTGGCTCGCGACCATCGGGTCGGTAAGCCCGCTCCTGGGGCTCTTGGGCACGGTGCTGGGTGTGATGGACGCCTTCATCGGGATCGCCATCAACGGCTCGGGCAACATCTCGGCGGTCGCCCCCGGGGTCGCTGAGGCCCTGGTCACCACGGTCGCCGGCTTGGCAACCGCCATTCCCGCCATCATCGCGTACAACCTCTTCGTCAATCGGATTCGACTGGTCGTGAGCGAACTCGAGGGCTTCGGTAACGAGGTCATCGGCACGATGGCGCGCGAGGGCCTGTTCTGATGCTGAAAGTATCGAGCGGCGGGGACGCGCGCGGCGAGCTCCCCTTCAATGCCGACATAAACGTGACCTCGTTGGTCGATGTCGCCTTCGTGCTCCTCATTATCTTCATGATCACGGCGCCCATCATGCAGGGCGGAGTCGATGTCCAGTTGCCCCAGGCGGAGGCGAGGCCACTCACACCCAATCAGGGCATGGTGGTATCGGTCGATCGCCAGGGGCGCATCTTCATCGACGAGACCGAAGTGACCTACGATGAATTCCGGGTGGCCTTCCGCGGGCTGGTGGAGCGCCGCCAGCCGTCGGGCATCTACGTCCGCGCCGATCGCCGGGTCCCCTACGGTGACGTCGTCCGGGTCTTGGCGGTGGTTCGGAATTCCGGCATCAAGGACGTCGGCCTCGTGGCCGAGGAGGAATTCCGATAGTGCGTGTGGGGCTCTCGCCGATGGCACATCGGCAGCCAGGCATCGCCGTGGGGGCAGCGGGAACTGTGCTCATTCACCTCGGTTTCATGCTGTGGCTCTTGCTGGCCGTGACGCCGCAGGTGGAGCTGCCCCCGGTGTATGCCGTGGAGTTGGTGGCGGCTCCCAGACCCGTGCGCCAGGTACGGCCGGCGCCCGAGGCCGTCCAGCGCCCCGCCGACCAGCCGGCTCCCGTCGCGCCGACGCCGGAGCCCGCGCCGCCAAAGCCCGAGCCGACCCCGGCGGCCCCTGTCGCGACGCCCAAGGACCGGGAGCCACCGCCGCGGACCGCCGCCCCGGTGGAGCCGGTCCCGGGTGAGGCCCCGAACACCGGCGTCGACGTCGCCACGGTCAAGACCCCCGGGCTCGCGTTTCCGTATCCCGAGTATTTGCGGAACATCGTGACCCAGGTGTATCGACGGTGGGACCGGCCGCGGAGCAAATCGGGGCTCCAAGCGGAAATCTTCTTCCTCATCTCTAGGGACGGAAGCGTGCGTGAAATGCGGTTTATCAACCAGTCCGGCAATTTCTCGTTTGACCTGGGTGCGCAGGGCGCGATCGAAGCCGCCGGCAACGCAAACGCCTTCGGCCCCCTGCCGGACGGCTTCGAGAACGACGTGTTGCCGGTTAGTTTCTTCTTCACGCCGAGGCCTGCACAATGAGGTGGCTTGGCGCGGTCGCGGCGGCCGTGCTGGTGGCGGGCACTGCGTCAGCGCAGGACTCCATTCCACCGGCGGACCAGGGCGTGCGGGTCGGTATTACCTACACTCCCGGGGTGCGCCCGCGACTCCTGGTGATGCCGGGCACGGGCTTCGATTCGGTCCGTGCCATTCTGAAGCGCGATTTGGATTACAGCGATCGCTTCGAGATGCTCGTGCTCGAGGACAACGGCTCGGGCTCGGGGGCCGTCAACTACGGGCTCTATGCCGCGCTCGGGGCCCAATACGGCGTGGAGGTCTCGGCGGCGGGTGCGGCGATCAAGCTCCGGCTCCATGACTTTACCCGGGCCGAGGTCATCAACGAGCAGGCCTTCGTGTTCTCGGCTTTCGATTCGCCGGCGTTCCGAATGGAGGCGCACCGTGCCGCGGACGAAGTGGTCCGGTGGGTAACCGGAACACCGGGGATCGCGGCCACGCGCCTCCTGTATGTGGGATCCGGCCGCGTGTACCGGGTTGACAGCGACGGCGCGAACATCCAGGCGTTGACGCCCGGCGAGGATCAGGCACTCTCGCCGGTCTGGGCACCAGACGGCGCCTCCTTCGCCTACACCCGGTTTGACGAGGGTCGGGGGGCAATCCTGATCCGGAACCTCAACGGCGGCGCCCCGATCACGGTGCCATCGACCTCGACAAACCTCAATTATGCCGCGGCGTTCGCGCCGGATGGAAGAAACCTGGCATTCACCCGATCCGACGAGAGCGGTACGGACATTTTCGTGGCGAACGTCGCGGACCGGTGCTGCGTCCGGCGCTTGACCGTGGGTCGCTACGCAGATAATCTATCACCGACATATTCGCCCGACGGCAACCGGATCGCCTTCGTCTCAACGCGCGCCGGCCCGCCGCAGATCTACGTGATGGCGGCCGAAGGGACCGACCAGGAGCTCCTCGCCCCCTTCGACTTTGGGGTGACCGGCTCCTCCAACGGCCCCGAGTGGTCTCCCGACGGGGCGAGCGTGGCCTTTCATCGGGAAGTCGACCGGAGTTCCCAGATCTTCGTGCTCGATGTGGCCACCCGGCGTGCGCGGCAGCTCACTTCCGCCGGGCGCAATACCGACCCCACCTGGGCACCGGATGGTCGCCACCTTACATTTGTATCGGATCGGAGTGGTCAACGGCAGCTGTGGGTGATTGATACCGAAACGGGACGGGTACGGCAGCTTCATACCCCGACGTTCGCTCGCCTGCCGGCCTGGTCTCGTTGGCTGGTGCAACCGTAGATGTAGTCCCTCATCCATCAAAGTTATGGAGCCCTTCATGAATCGCTCATCGATACTCCTTGCCACTCTCGTGGTGGCCCTTACAGCATGCGGTGGCACGCCTGAGCCGGAACCGCCGGCCCCCGTGGTGGACAGCATGGCCATCCGAGAGCAAGCGCGGCGCGATTCGATTGAGGCCGCCCGGCTCGCCCGTGAAGCGGCGGAGCGGGCCCGGCTCGAGGCCGAGCGGCGAGCTCGGGAAGAGGCGGAACGCGCGCGTGCGGCTCTCATGGCCGACCTGAACGCCATGATCAACTTCGACTTCGATCGATCGGACATCCGGTCGGTGGACATGGCCAAGCTGGACCGGAAGGCCGCGATCCTCGCCGCCAACCCCGGAGTGCGGCTCCGCATTGCCGGCCATTGCGACGAGCGCGGTTCGGACGAGTACAATCTCGCGCTGGGCAACCGGCGGGCCTCGTCAGCCAAGCGGTACCTGGTAAACAAGGGGGTCGACGCCTCGCGCATCGAGATCGTGTCCTTTGGCGAGGAGCGCCCGCTCGACGCCGGGCACACGGAAAGCGCGTGGGAGCGGAACCGGCGGTCTGAGTTCGAGCTCACGGCCGGTGGCGCGACGCTGGTAGCGCCGTAGTGCGTGTTCGCATCGGTGTTCTCGGAATCCTCGCGGCCACGGCCGCTCTGGGCGGCTGTGCGCTCAAGAGCGACGTGCGCCGCGTGGAAACCGAGGTCGCACTGCTCAAGGCGGAATCCGCCCAACGGGATTCCGCCGCCGCGACGCGATTGGTGGAGCTGATGACCCGGCAGCAGCAGATGCTCGACTCGTTGGTGGCCCACCAGCGGGCGTTGACCAGTGCCCGGGGCGAGCTGTCCGGCGAGCATTACATCATTCAACAGCTGCTGGTGCAAGTTCAGGAGTTGACCGGTCAAAGCCAACAGCGGCTGAGCGAGCTGCGGGCCCAACTGGAAAGCGAACGGGCCGCGCCCGCAGTACCGGCGGAGGGTGCGGCCGGGGTGGACGTGCCCGCGCCCACCGGTCCGTCGGCCGAGCAGATGTATCAGGTCTCGGTGGCGCAACTGAGGCGGGGCAGTCTGGGAACGGCGCGCCTCGGCTTTCGGCAGTTGATTCAGACCTATCCCCAGGACGAACGGGTTCCCGACGCGCTCTATTTCATTGGCGAGAGCTACTCCGCGCAACCGGATTCTGCCGCGCAGTACTACACTACGGTTGTACGGGACCACCCACGCTCGCCGCGGGCGTCATCGGCCCTCTACAAGCTCGGATTGCTCGCCGAGCAGCGGCAGGACCCCGCGGAGGCGGGGGCGTTGTATCGTCGGGTGGTTGATCAGTATCCCACATCCGATGCCGCCTCCCTCGCCCGAGATCGACTCCGCGCACTAGGTCAGTAGCCGGTCCACTCCCCACCCTCGTCCGCGATGACCAGCCCCGCAGGCGAGATGCCCTTCCTCGACCACCTCGAGGAGCTCCGCGTCCGCATTTTCAAAGTGCTGGCGGCGGTGGTCGTTGGTGTGGTTGTGGGGTTTTGGGTGGTGCAGCGGTTCAAGGTCATCGCTATTCTGAAGCAGCCAATCGAGCCCTATCTCCCCTCGGGAAAGCTGACCGTGCTGAGCCCTACCGAGCCGATACTCATCGTGCTCAAGCTGGCGCTCGTGGTCGGTCTCGTGCTTGCCTCGCCCGTCATCATCTACCAAGTATGGGCGTTTCTCTCTCCCGCACTCTACGCTCGCGAGAAGCGGGCCCTCATTCCGGGGCTGGTGGTGGGGTTGTTCCTGTTCCTCGTCGGGGCCGCGGGCGGGTTCTTGGTGATCGTGCCGGCGGCGTTACGCATTTTGCTGAGTATCGAGCCGGACACGTTGCAGACGATGATCACGTTCGGGTTTTACTTCAGCTTCGTCACTCAGCTGTCACTGGCCATGGGGGCGTCGTTCGAGCTTCCGCTGCTCCTCATGCTCCTCACCTGGCTTGGCGTGGTGACGCCGGCCAAACTGCGCCGCTTCCGCCGCTTTGCGCTCGTGCTCGCCGCGCTGTTGGGTGCGCTGCTCACGCCGGCAGACGTCACCTCAATGGTGATCCTCACCAGTATCCTCGTGGTGCTCTACGAGGTGGGGGTGCTCGGCTCGGTGCTCGTGGCGAAACGTCGGGCGCGCACGACTGGGGGACCAGGTGCCTTGTTGGTGGTTGGCTTGTTGCTGACCGCGGGCTCGTTGTCCGCGCAAGTGCCGACCAAACCGCCGCTGGTGCGCCCGCCCAAGACTGCGCGGACGCCCACCGATACCGTGACCGGGGCGCCCTTGCCACAGCCTGGCCAAGCCCTCGATACCGCTAGCGCCCGGCGGGTGGGGCTCCCGACCGGCCCTACCCGGCAATTCGCCCAGCCGGATTCGATGGTGCAGGCCTTGCTCGCGCGCCCCGGATTCAGGGTGACACGCTATAGCGCCGACACGGCCACCCTCTTCGCAGCTGAGCGGCGCATGCTGCTCGATGGACGAGCCCTGACCGAGCGTGAGGGCACGACCCTCGAGGCGGATCACATCCGGTATCGGGACGCCGAGTGCCTACTCGATGCGTCCGGCGATCCTCGGCTGTTCGACGCGGGAAGCGTGTTGGTGGGGGAAGGGATCGGGTACAACACCTGTACGCGGCGCGGCTTCGTCACGAATGCGTTGACGAGTTTTCCTGAGGGATCCACCGTGTGGTTCCTGCGGGGGAACATCGCCCAGGACTCCAGTTCGAGCCGGATCTACGCCGCGTCGAGCGAGATCACGAGCTGTGATCTTCCGGAGCCACACTACCACTTTGCCGCGCGGGAAGTGAAGTGGATCTCGAAGAATGTTCTGGTGGCCCGTCCCGCCGTGCTTTACATCAGCGACGTCCCGGTCCTGTGGCTCCCATTCGTGTTCCAGGACACCCGGCCGGGGCGACGATCCGGCATTCTCGTTCCGCAATTCGGTCTCAACGATCTGGTCCGGACCTCCGGCGGCTACAGCCGCCAGGTGACCAACGTCGGATACTACTGGGCACCGAACGACTACATCGACATCACCGGGCGGCTCGACTGGTACTCCGATCGGTATCTCCAGCTGGGCCTTGCCGGCCGATATCGGTGGCTGAACCGGTTTGCCAACGGGGAGATCGCGTACAGTAATCAGCGGGAGAGCGGCGGCGCGTCGTCGACCAGCATCCGCTGGCTCCACCAGCAATCGTTCGACCTGACCACGTCGGTGAACTTGAGCTTCAACTACGTCAGCAACACCACCATTACGAGCAGGAACGCCATCGACCCGCTGCTCAACACCCAGCAGATCACCAGTGCGCTCAATCTGTCCAAGCGCTATCGGTGGGGGACCGTGACGCTCGGCGGCAATCGGCGGCAGAGCCTGTCCGACAACAGCACCACCACCCAGTTTCCCGCCATTACGATCTCTCCGAAGCCGTTGGACATCGCGTCTGATATCACGTGGTCGCCGTCGTTGTCGTTCGTCCAGAATCGGGCTTCCAATACGCCAGGCGGGACCGTGTTGATTGCCCGAGCGGGCGGCGGGCTGGATTCTCTGACCCTCACCGGATCGAGTCGCACGACGTCCGTCTCGGTCGCCACACCGTTTCGGATCGGCTCATTCAATTGGCAAAACACCCTAAGCCTGAATGACCGAAAGAACGAGGGACGCATCGTCGAGACCTTCCGAGTGCCCGATCCGGGCTCGTCCAACCCGGCGGACTCACTCACAGTTAGCCGGGTGACCACGGGAGACTTCGAGACCGGAATCGATTGGACGACCGGCATCAATCTGCCCGTCCTCTTGCGGCGGACCTGGAAGTTGCAACCGGTGCTCGGGATCGCGAACACCACCGGCGGTCCCTTCCTGTTGCGGAATCGCCGGACCGGGGGGGACTTCGTAAGTCAGGGTAAGCGCTTCGCGCTGGTGCTCAACGTGACGCCAACGTTGTTCGGTTTCCTCCCGGGGTTCGGACCGCTCTCCCGCATCCGGCACAGTATCTCTCCCATCATCTCCTACTCGTACAGCCCAAAGGCCACCATTCCCGAGGACTACGCCCGCGCCATCACCCCGGAGGGACAAGCGCCGCGGCGGACGAGCGACGCGGCTCAGCGCCTGAGCATCGGATTGTCCCAAAATTTCGAAGGCAAGACCCGCCCGGCCCCGGGAGACACCAGCGACACGCCCGCGACTCGGAAACTCCGTCTGCTGAGCATCGCGACGAGCCCCATCGTCTACGACTTCGAGCAGGCCAAGAAGCCTGGCCGGACGGGGTGGGTAACATCGACCCTCACCAATACGTTCCAAACCGATCTCCTGCCCAGCTTCAGTCTGAGCATGACCCATGACCTGTGGCGTGGAGCGGTCGGAACAGACACGGCCAAATTCGATCCCTTCCTGCAAAACGTGAACATGAGCTTCGCGCTCTCCACCCGGACAGTTCGGTCATTTCTCGGACTGTTCGGGTTAGGCAGCGGAAGCGCAGCCCAGGAAGGCGACGAGGAGCCGCCGCCCAGCTACCTGGCTCAATCCGGCCGAGGGTTGGGCCGGACCGGAGCCTTCAACACCGATATGCCGGAAGGCGGCGCCCGGCGGCCCTTCTCGGCGAACGTCAATTTTTCGTTGTCGCGCGTCAGACCGCTTCCGGGAGCGACCTCATCGGTGGCGGATCGCCAGAACCTGGGATTCAGCACCAGCTTCTCCCCGACGCCGTTCTGGGGGGTTTCGTGGTCGACGCAATACAACATTACCGACAAGAAGTTCGAGTCCCAGATCGTGCGCTTGGAGCGGGACCTACACGACTGGCGGGCCCGCTTCGAATTCATCCGCAACGCCAACGGCAACTTCGCCTTCTTCTTCTCGATCTACCTCACCAGCCTGCCCGATCTGAAGTTCGACTACGACCAGCGTACGATCTCGAACTGATGTCCTCGCCAAGTGACATCCGTTCCCCGGGCTGACTTACGCAAGTGCTTGTCCTCAAAGGATCTATGGCTCCCGCCGGTCTGGCACGCTCTCTGCCATAGGTTTGGATGGACTCCCTCCTCGGAGATACTCATGCGACGCTTGTTGCTCGCCTTGCCCATACTTCTCGTGATGGCATGTTCGGGAGACGACACCGTCTTCGGTGGCGGCGGCACGGTCGCCGCTCCACAAAACCTCTTCTACGTCGTTGAGCCCAACGGCACTGGGAATTCTCCAACCGGTATCCTGCTGCGTTGGGACGACGATCCCGACCCCGATCTGGCGGTCTGGCATGTGTATTCCCGGGGGAGCAGCTCGGGCACCTTCGGGCTCCGTGGCTCCACCACTTCCAATTCATTCCATGATCAGGGCGTGCCGCACCTCGAGTACTACGTGACCGCTGAAGATCTGGACGGATTCGAATCCGGCCCCAGCAACGTGATCACGGTCGATGAGCGTCTCACGTTGCAGGCACCCAGTTCGCTGTCCAGCACCTCGCTCAATGGCGCCATTGCCCTCACCTGGTCCGATAACGCGTTTACCTCGGATCCGGCGGGCTTCAGCCAGTACCGCGTGTACAGCGTGGGATACGACCTCGATGCCGGATTGTGCGACCTCGACTGGGCGCTGGAAGGCACCACGGTCGCACCGGAGTTCGTGGCCGGCGCGCTCCTCAATGGCGCCCCCCGGTGTTTCGGCGTCTCCGCTGTGAGCGTGGAGGGCTGGGAGAGCCTCTGGTCTCCGATCCGGGACGATACGCCCCGACCCGACGCCAGAAACGTGGTGGTGTGGACCAGTCAAGCTGATGTCACCCAAAGCGGATTCCGCTTCTGGCGCGACCTGAACCTCGACGGGTTGGCTCAACTGTCCGAACTTGGCCGGATAGGGGCCGGCACCGCGCCGGATATCGACTTCTCATTTGAGCGGAATCCTTCGGGCCTGGTCTTCTTCCGGCCAGTCAGGCTCGGGACCGGTGTCCTCTCGGTCGGTCAAGTCGCCGATCTGACCAGCATCGACTTCGCGCCCAATGCCGCATACGGCACGGGCCAGATCGAGGCGCTTCCAGGTAATGGATACATCTTCGAGATGGACGGCGGCGACGGTTTCGCCCGCTACGGTGCCATCCGCGCGACCCACGTGGGTCAGAATTTCGTGATCCTCGACTGGGCTTTCCAGACCGACCCCGGCAACCCGGAACTCCTGGTTGGGGGTATCGGCGGCGGCTGAGTGTAGACACGCACGCCCCAGAACAGAGGCGGTGTGTGGGGGCCAAACTCTCAATTCCAGGCGGACCATAGGGCCGCGGACAGGTAGAGTTGAGAGGCCCGCGCACCGCCCTTGTTATTGAGCCTCCCTGCCGCCACTTTCGGCGGATGACATCAGCGACCGTCGCCCTCGACGGCTCCTCCCTGACCATCGACGAGGTCGTTCGCGTTGCCCGCGACCCCACAGTGACGGTTACGCTCGCTCCCGCGGCGGTCGATGGTGTCGCGCGGAGCCGTGCTCGAATCGAGGCGGCACTCGAGCACGGCGACACCATCTATGGCATCAACACGGGCTTCGGCAAGCTGGCCAACGTCCGGATCGCGCCGGATGCCCTGGACCGGCTCCAGGAGAATCTCATTCGGAGTCACTGTGCCGGGGTGGGTGATCCGCTTCCGGCCGACATCGTGCGCGCCAGTATGCTGCTTCGCGCCAACGTACTCCTGCGCCCGACGAGCGGGGTCCGCCCGGAACTCCTCCACGCATTGCGGAACCTGGTGAACAGCGGTCTCGTCCCCGTGGTACCCGAGCAGGGCAGCGTCGGGGCCAGTGGCGACCTTGCCCCCCTCAGTCACATCGCGTTGGTCCTCATGGGAGAGGGTGACGTCCTCACCGAAAGCGGGGAGCGGTTGGGTGCCGCCACCGCCCTCAGCGAGGCTGGTCTCACGCCTCACCGTTTCGGTACCAAGGAGGGATTGGCGTTCATCAATGGCACGCAAGTGCAGACGGCGGTCCTTGCCCTCGCGGTCCACGACGCCTGGGTGCTCTGGAGGAGCGCGCTTGGGGCCGCGGCCATGAGCCTCGAGGCGCTCCGGGGGACCCCGATCCCGCTCGACCCTCGAATCCACGCCGCCAGGCCACATGACGGCCAGCAGTTGGCCGCGGCGCTGATGCGGGCGCTCGTCGACCAGAGCGAAATTCGCGAGTCTCATCGCGACAACGATCCACGCGTCCAGGACGCGTACAGTGTGCGATGCGCGCCGCAGGTGATGGGTGCCGTGGCCGATGCTATCCGCTTTGCCGAGCAGACGGTCAGGATCGAGCTCAACGCGTCGACCGACAATCCGCTCGTCTTCGAGAACGGCGACGTGCTGTCCGGCGGTAACTTCCACGGGCAGCCGATCGCTCAGGCGCTGGACATCCTCGCCATCGCGTTGACCACGCTCCAAGGCCTCGCCGAACGTCGCATCGAGCGACTGGTCAATCCCGATCTGTCGCAGGGGCTTCCGGCATTCCTCACCAGCGATCCCGGGCTGAGTTCGGGATACATGATGGTTCAGGTCACTGCCGCCTCATTGGTGGCCGAATCGCGGACCCTCGCGTACCCGGCGAGCGTGACATCGATCCCGACGGATGCCAATCAAGAGGACTTCGTGCCGATGAGCATGGCGGCCGCGTTCAAGACGCGGCGCGTGCTGGCAAATGCGCGGCGGGTGGTCGCCGTGGAGTTTCTCTGTGCGGCCCAGGGACTGGACTTCCTCCACCCGCTGAAGTCGGGTCGGGGTGTCGCCGACCTCTATCGTCGGATCCGAGCGGATCATCCACCGATCCAGCCCCTGGACGCCGACCGCCCGCCGGCGCCTGACATCGAGCAGCTCACCTCCCGGATTGCCCAGGGCGCCCTCGATCCCCTGGCGTACCTGCCGTCGGAGCGCTGATCGTGCGGGCTTCGGGTTGCTCCGCTTTGGGGGGACCCCTATCTTTTGCTCGGGGTGTGTCGGGACGCTAAGTACAAGTCATTTCGCTCTTTCCCCTCGTCTGATAGTGAGCTGAATGAACCTCAAGAAGCTCAAAGAGTCTGCTAGAAAACACGAGCAGAAAGAGGATTGGCCGACAGCCGTCAAGATCTATCTACGGGCAATCGAGGCGTCTGAATCCGGCCTCGAACCGGTGCCGGATCTCTCCCTGTACAATAGGGTCGGCGATCTTTACATGAAGCTCAACGATACCGCTCGGGCCGTGAAGACCTACGAGCGGGCCGTCGATCTGTATGCCGACCAGGGGTTTGCCAACAACGCCATCGCCATCTGCGGCAAGATCCTCCGGGTCAACCCCGGCCGCATGCACACCTACCTTACGCTCGCCAAGCTGTACGCGCGGAAGAACTTTGTGGTCGATGCCAAGAAGAATCTGCTCGAGTATCTCGACCGCATGAACAAGGCCAACCGACGCGACGAGGCCTTTCGCGAAGTAACCGGCTTTGCCGAGCAATTCCACGGCGAAGCCGAAATCCGGGACATGTTGCGCGAGTTGGTTCAGGCGGCCTCGCGGGAGACACACTCCGCTGAGCAGCTGGACAAGCTCGCGGCCCAGTTGGAGGCGGGACCCGCTGGGGCATCGACCGGCGATGTAGGTGTGGGGTCGGCTGCATCGAGGCAGGGGAGGAGGCCGGGGGAGCTGGTTTTCCTGGACACCAGCGCCGCTCTCCCGGCGGAGCCCCTGTTGGAGCCGCTCCCGGAGGTCCCGGAGCCGCCGGTCGAGGCTCCGCCCGAACCTCCAGTCCAACCACCGGAAGTGACTAGCCCGACATCGGATCTCCCATTGATCGATCTCGGCGATGAGGCTTCTGCAGAGACCTTGGCACCTGACTCCGGGCTCGAGCTGGAAGAGGAGTTTGGCGGCGAGAGCCTGCTTGATGGTGATGCCGTGTCGGAGCAATTGGCAGACGATGTGCCGGAGCTCGAAGGTGTCGAGCCAACTGCCCTCGCGGGCGATGATTCGGCAGATGTGGAAGTCTTGGAGGGGCTGGAGGTCGGCGGGGGCCTCACCATCGAAGATCAATTGGAGGGGGAAGAGCAGGAGCTGGAAGAAGGAGTTGAGCCCACGGCACTCGACGGCGTTGAACTCGAATCCGTCCCCACCCGGTTGGAAGATCTCGAGGTCGCTGAGTTCGAGGACCTCGATGGCGCGGAGCCCGGACCGGTCACGATGGATGAGCAGGCCCTCGAGGCCGATGCCGCGGCCGAAGTCGGCTCGGAAGAAGAGGTTGAGCTCCAACCGGTAGATCAGGTCGAGGAGCTCGACACTGTCGGTTCGTGGGACACGGATGCCCCCGAATTCGTTAAGGAGGCCGGACAGGCCGATCAGGAGCCGCCCGAGGAGGCTTGGGCGGAGGAGGATGTTCAGGGAGAGGGTCCGGCCGCCGCGCTGCCATGGCTATCGGGTGAAGAGGCCGCCGGGGATCTGGAAGACCCTGACCTTGCGGGGGCGGAGCCGAACTGGGTCGATGAGGATGCGGTTGAGGCCGAGGCCGAGGCCGAGGAGAAAGCCGCGGAGCCGCTCGAAGTGTCCGGATTCGCGGCGGAGGACGAGGCGGTCGAAGAGGACGAATTCCCTGCGTTTGAAGCGCCCGCCGCCGACGAGATGCCCCCAAGCTCGCCGGGATGGGCACCCCAGGGTGTTGGGACGATGGACCTCGTGCAGGCGGACATCGCCGGACTCGAGCAACAGCTGGCGCAAAGCCCGAACGATCCCTTCGCCCACCGGGCTCTTGGCGAAGGGTTGATCACGGCCGGATCGAAAGAGCGCGGACTGTACGAGCTCGAATTGGCTCTGGCAGGGTTCGAAGCGCGGCAGGATTGGGGACGGAGCACGGACGTGCTCCGGGAACTCGTCCGCCTCGACCCTAACCGGATCTGGTACTACCAGAAGCGGGTGGAACTGGCCTTTCGCTCCGGAGAAAAGGGACGCTTGGTGGAGGCGTACCTCGAACTCGGTGATGTCCTGGTGCGGGTGGGCTCGCTCGAAAAGGCGCTCGCCGTGTATGGCCGCGTCTTGGAACACGATCCCGCGAATGAGTTTGCCAGCGCTGCCCTGGACGTGCTCCGGCCGGCGAGGCCTGCCGAAGTGGATCAGCCGGCGAGGCCGTCGCGCCGCCGCGCAGACGCCGATGCCGAGCGAACAGAGGAAGAATACGTCGACCTCGGTGCACTCGTGCTCGAGCCCCGGCCGCGGCGCGACACCCGTATCCGGGTCGGGGATGAAGAGCCGACGGGTGACGAGGAACGGGACTTCGAGCTGATGCTCGAGCAGTTCAAGGCCGCGCTGGAGGAGAGCCTGACTGACGAGGATTACCAAGCCCACTACGACCTCGGCGTCGCCTTCAAGGAAATGGGCTTGTTGGACGAGGCGATCGCCGAGTTCCAGAAGGCCCTTCGAGCGCCGGAGGGCCGCTTGCGGACGTCCGAAGCGTTGGGAGTGTCGTTCTACGAGAAGGGACAATATGCCGTGGCCGAAGCAATCCTTCGCCGTGCGGTGGACGGAATCTCCGGATTGGACGACGAGAAGATCGGTCTGTTGTACTGGCTCGGACGTTCGACGGAGTCGCTGGGTCGAGTCCGTGAGGCCCTCAAGGCTTATGAGCGCGCGATGGCGGTGGATGTCGGCTTCATGGACATCAACGAGCGGGTCCGGCGGCTCGAGGCGGGGTCCGCATGACGGGGCAGGGCACAGCTGGGATTGGTCTTGCCGACATCCAGGGGCAGCTCCTTCCCCGACTCACCGCCGTCCGCCGAGAATTGCGGCGGATCGTGGAGACGGATTTCGCGCTGATTTCTCTGGCAAATGCCCACCTCATGCAGATGCAGGGAAAACTGTTCCGGCCGACCCTGGTGTTGTTGGCCGAGCAGGCGACGGGACCGGCGCGGCCGCGGGCGATTACGCTGGCGGCGGTGGTGGAGTTGATTCATCTCGCCACTCTCGTGCACGACGATTCGGTGGATCATTCCGTGCTCCGCCGCGGGATGCCGACCTTGAACGCGCTGTTCAGTCACCAGGTGTCCGTGATCATGGGCGATTATCTCTACTCGCGCGCCGTGATCGAATTGGTGCGGTTGAACGACCTCGAACCGCTCCGCATCCTGGCGCGAGTCACCAACGAGATGACGATCGGGGAGATGCGCCAGCTGACGGCGCATGACCCTTTGGCGTTTACCGAAGCCGATTACGATTTGTTGATTCGCTCCAAGACGGCCTCCCTCCTGTCCGGGGCATGTGAAGTTGGTGCCCTCAGCGCAGATCCTCCCGCCCGTGCGGCACTCCGGCGTTTCGGCGACAATTTGGGTATGGCGTTTCAGATCATCGACGACTTGATCGACTACACCGAGGAGGAGGCGACCACCGGCAAACCTTCCGGATCGGACCTCCGGGAGCACAAGGTGACCCTCCCCTTGATTTACGCCTTGCCCAGGCTGTCCGCCTCGGAGCGAGGGGTCATCGACGAGCTGATGGCAACCGTCGAACCGTCGGATGACTTGATCGCTACTGTGATCGAGCTCGTGGCCGGTGCCGGTGGCTTGGCGTATGCCCGGGAGCGGGCCCAGCAGTTTTGCGACCAAGCCGAGGCGGAACTGGACAATCTGATCCCCTCGCCAGCCTGCGAGGCGCTCCGGGCGAGTCTCACCTACCTGCTCGAACGGCGGAGTTGATGGCCACCGGACCGCATCGGCCGGGCTTCTACCTGGGTGTGCTGATCTCGGGTTTCATCACCGGCGGCTTCGTCACGGCGCTGCTCGCCCGCTTTCTGCCGGACAGCACCTTCAAACAGGTCTTCGTCAGCACCTGGACGCCGACGGTCGGCCCTGTCTCTGTCGACCTCCTAGTGGTAAACTTCACGGTAGGGCCGGTTGGACTGGCCGTGTCGGTCTTGAGCCTCGTCGGCGTGATCATCGCCTACTTCGTGGCGCGTTCGCTCTTTTAAGGTGGTGGCGCTATGGGCATCGGGAACTTGGGATTCGGTGAAATTCTCATCATTCTGGTGGTGCTGCTCCTCGTGTTCGGGGCTCGTCGCTTGCCGGAAATCGGGGCGTCCTTGGGGAAGGGGATCCGCGAATTCAAGCGAAGCATCACGGAAACGAGCGATGCGGTGACGCGGGGCAACGATCAGGAGCCGCCGGCTCGACAAATCGATGCGCAGGCATCACCGACGGACGGTGAGCCGAAGCGCTTGTCCCAATAGCGGTCGAGCATCTCCGGCAGGGGCCTGAGGTGAGCGGGGCGGTTCGACTGGTCGAACCGCCCCGCTCACATTTCGGGAATGATCTCGAGCGCGCGACTGCTAATACCCGACTGCTCCCTGGCTCCGGCTCTGCTGCCGCTCGGCTTCCGCCTCCAGCTGCGCCGCCGTTCGGTAGAGATCGTCCCGTCGGTCCACCACGTTGGCCGAAGCACGGAGCGCCGTCAAGTAGTTCCGCACCCGGTCTTGGCGCACCAATCGAACTTCCTGGGCCCGGTATTCATCGAGGGTCTTCACGAATTCAGCAGAATCGGCTGGGACGCTGCTGAGAACTCGGATGACATACAGGCCGTCGCTGGTGTCGAGGAGCCCGCTCCGCGTGCCTGGCGCCAGGCCGAACGCCGTTCCAACCAGGATCGGGTTCGGAAACGGCGGCCGGGTTCGGACGAAGGGCCCGACCTCGCGGTAGGGCAACCCCATCGCCTCGGCCGCTTGTGCCATGGACGCCCCACCGGTCAGCCGGTCCAGGTACTCCTGGCCTCGGGCCCGAGCGGCGTCCCATTTCTTGAGCGATCGGACCTCCTGGGTGACGGCGGCCCGGACCGTGGGGTCGGTCAACGGCGGGACACCTTCGGGCTGCAAGCTGTCGAGCCGGAACAGATAGAAATTCCGGGAGTCCTCGATGATGGGACTGACCTCACCCACCTGCGCCCGAAAGGCCCAGACGCCGGCGTCGGGCACGATCAGATTGCCAACCTGCACCCTGCTCCCCGGTTGGAGTGGCGCTGCCGGATAGATCGGCAGGCCCAACGCCCGGGCCACGGTGTCCAACGCCGCCGGGTCCAGGCGCTCGGCCCCAATCGCCTCCATCGAATCTGCCTGGGCATCGACCAAGTCGCGATGAGCGCCTGCCAGCTCGATGGGGATCAGGATATGTCGTCCCTCCGCGGTGTCGGCCCGGCGGGACGTGACCTCGATCACGTGGTACCCGAACTCGGTGAGCACCGGTTGGGAAAGGGTGTTGAGCCGCATGGCGAAGGCGGCTGAGTCGAACGCGGGGGTAAATGAGCCCCGGGTCCAGGAGCCGAGATCCCCACCGGCGTTGCCGGACACGGTATCCGCCGACTCCCGGCGGGCAACCTCCGCGAACGGCGTGCCGTCGAGAATCTCCTGCCGGGCCTGCTCCGCCCGGGCCAACGCCGTGGCGGTGTCGCTCGCGTTAGGCGCGCGCGGGAGGACCACGGCACTGAGATAGGCCGTCGTTGGCCGCGTCAGATCGTCCGCGTGGCTCCGGTAGTAGGCGGTAATCTCGTCGTCGGCCACCGCGACGGCCGAATCCGGGATCACCTGCCGAGGGATGAGTGCGGTGACGCCGATGGTTACCGCCTGATTCGCGTCGCGATAGCGCTCCCACAGCGCCGCGTCGGAAAGGTAGACGTCTGCGGTGACCAGACGGAGAAGTTTTGACCGCATGAGTTCACTGCGATACTGGGCTTCGAGCAGCGGGACGTACTGCATGCCCACGCTCGACGTGAGCCAGCGCTGGTACTTGGCCATGTCGAACCGGCCGTCGGTCTGAAAATCCGGTTGTTGCTGCAGCTCCGGCGGCGGCACATTCCGCAGGAAATCAGCCACTTCGCCGGGCGACACCGAAATCTTCCGTCGCGCGTATTCCGCGTTGAGCACGGTGTTCGAAACGAACTCCTCCCATACGTCGTCTCGAATCCGCTCGATGTCATCGAGGGTCAGCGTTTGTGGAGACTGCTGCTGGACGAGTTGGATCCGGTCCTGCACGACCTGCTGGTACGTTCGCGTATCGATACTCCGGCCATTGACCTTCCCGACCGAGGTGCTCGAGACCCCGGCTCCGGAGCCGCCGCCAATGCCGCTGAGTTGGATCAGAAAGAGCACCATGAGCACCGCGAACACGATGGCGATGATCTTGGCGCTGCTGCGAAATGCTTGCATCATGGGACGTGACTCCGGGCCGGCTCAACAAAGGGTGGCGAAAGGCTGTAAGTGTAAGCCTGCCAACGCACAATCTCAAGCGGGCGGGCCGAGCGGATAGTTGACATGGTTTGGTACGGATACTACTGTTTGGCGAACTCCTGCAACAACTTACGCCACGGGATCTCGGATGGCCGCGACTCGCGAACTCGATAAGCTCGAACGCCAGTACCAGGAGAACCCAGAAGGCACCGCCTTCGCTCCCCTCGCGAACGCTCACCGCAAACTTGGAAACATCGAGCGGGCGCTCGATATCCTGCAGGGTGGGCTGTTCCACCACCCCGACTATGCTCCCGCTCGGATCGTGTTGGGCCGTTGCTATCTGGATCAGGGCCATGACGATGCGGCAGAGCGTGAGTTCGGCCGCGTGCTCGACCGCGACCAGGAAAACGTCATCGCCCTCCAGGCCCTCGCCGACATCGCCGAGCGGACGGCGCGCCTCGATGAGGCGGAACGGTGGCTGACCATCCTCCTCGGCATCGACCAGGGCAACGCGGCCGCGCGCGAACAGCTGGCACGTGTTGCGGCCGGGGCGGGGCCGGACGTGAGCGCCGAGCCGGCGTGGTCTTCCGCTGAGGAGGATGCGGAGTCGTCAGACGGCGAATCTCTCGATCGCACTGAAGCTGGCTACGACGACGCGTCTGACATCGTCGGTCCGCTGGAGGGTCTCGAGGTGCCGCGGTCTTTCGCTCTGGAGGAGGATACAGAGCTGTCAAACGGCGAATCTCTCGAGCGCGTTGAAGCTGGCTACGACGACGCGTCTGACAGCGTCGGCCCGCTGGAGGGTCTCGAGCTTGCCGAGTCTTTCGACTCAGAGGTGGCCGATGAGGAGGTCGAGGAGCTCGATATCGTCGGCCGCGGCATCGAGTTGGAGCCGGTCGAAGGGCCAGCCGACCTCGAGCGCTTGGAACCAGGAGACCAGACGGGTGTGGAGGAAGCGGAAGCGAGTCCGGAGGAAACCGAGCCAGCGGAGCAGGAATCCGAGTGGCTTCGACCACGTATGCCAGAAGCAATGAGTAGCCTGAGTGCCTGGGATGTCGAAGGCGAGGAATCTGCCGACGAGGAGTCCACGGTGCTCGACGACGCGGTGGATGAGACCGCGGTGGTGGCCGGGCCCGAGTCGATCACGGCCGATGTGGAAGGCGGGCTCGCGTGGGAGCCCGAGTCCGACCTCGACGTCGAAGAAGAGGAGGGGGAGCAGGAAGGTGATGAAACGCCGGCGGCGTTTGCGGAGCTGGATTCGCTAACCGGCTTCGAGGAGTCATTGACCGACGAGCGCATCCCGGAGGAGGAGCGAGCCGGTGCGGCCGAGCTTCCGGCCTTCGAGGAAACGGCTCCGCTGGACGGCTACGAGATGGCCTGGGACGAGGGGCCGGCCGAGACGACCGAGGGGGTGACGGACGGCGCCGAACCGGAGCCAGAGCCGGTGGCAACGGAGACCATGGCCGAGCTCTATCTCAGCCAAGGACACCGGGTCGAGGCGCTCGGCATCTACCGCACACTGTTAGCCCGGCAACCCGATAACCTCCGGTTGAAGGAGAAGGTCGCTGTGCTGGAAGAGGAAGGAAAGCGGCCGGCGGCCAGTCCGGTCGGCGGCTCGAGCGAGTTTGCCGGGACGTCACGCGGTGGCCAGAGTGTCTCGGATTTTTTCCGGGTGCTGCTCGCATCTCGACCCGACTCCGAACCGCCGGCGGACGCAGAGCGTCAGCCGACCGAATCCAGCGCCCCCACCGGAGAGGCTCGAGCCAGCGATCTCCGGGGGCCCTCCGAGAGCGGATCCGTTGGAGAGCCCACTCGCCCCGCGCACGATCGTCTGCTGTTGAGCTCGGTGTTCGGCGAGGATGCATCCCCGGTGCCGCCTGCGGTGCGGGGCCCCGGTGGGCGCGGGATGTCCGGAACGACCGGTCGCTTCTCCTTCGACGCCTTCTTTGGTGGCCAGCGGGGTGAGAGCGTGCAGCCGCCTGAGGTGGGTGCGGGAGGTACCCGGATCGAGGAGGAGGACCTGGACCAATTCCAGGCCTGGTTGCAGAGCCTCAAGGGCTAGATGCGCATCGCTGTCCTCAATGGTCCAAATCTCAACCTGTTGGGCGATCGTGAGCCGGACGTGTATGGCCGGGTCACGCTTATTGAGATCGAACGCAGCATGCGGGCCCGGGCCGAGGAATTGGAGACCCAACTCGAGTGGGTGCAGAGCAACCATGAAGGGGAGTTAGTTGACCTTGTGCAGCGACTCCCCGAGCGGGCCGACGGCGCGATCGTCAACGCAGCGGGCCTGACCCACACCAGTGTCGCGCTTCGGGACGCGTTGGTTGGATCGCGGCTCCCCTTTATCGAGGTTCACCTGTCCAACATTTTCGCGCGCGAGGAATTCCGCCGCCGGTCGCTGTTGGCCGACGTGGCGGTGGGTGTAGTGGCCGGACTTGGTGCGGGCGGGTATGTGTGCGCGCTGAATGCGCTCGTTCAGCGATTGCGTGACGCCTGATCGGTGCGGTGAGCGACAACGGGCGCTCCGGCAGCGGATGGCGGGAGAGACGCTGGACGCCCTCCTCGTCACGCACTTACCGAACATCCGATACCTGACGGGCTTCACCGGTTCGGCGGCTCTCGCCTTCATCACGACCCAACAGCTCTTCCTGGTCACCGATTCGCGGTACGCCGTGCAAGCGCCGGCGGAGGTCAAGGCTGCCGCCGAGGTGCTGATCGATCCGGTGAACGTATGGTCGCGGCTGGCCAGCCTCCTGGCGCAGCACAGTCACGGACGAGTCGGGATCGAGGCCCACGCGCTCACGGTGCGGGACGCGACCCGCGTCGAGCGCGACTTCCGCGGCGACGTGATCCCGGTGGTGGATCTGGTAGAGGACCTGCGTGTCGTCAAGTCGCCCGACGAGGTCGAAGCCATCCGTCAGGCGGCGGCGCTGGCCGAGGAGGCCTTGGCCGAGACCTTACGCGCAGTGCGGGTGGGGTCGAGCGAGTTGGCGATCGCGTCCGACCTGGAAGGGGCACTTCGGCGAAGGGGCAGCGAGTGGCACCCGTTTCCGACCATCGTTGCCTCGGGGCCCCGGTCGGCCTTGCCGCACGCCCGCACCGGCCGTCGTGTGCTCGAAGCCGGCGATCTGCTCCTGGTTGACTTCGGTGCGCAGGTGGACGGATACTGTTCGGACCTCACGCGGTGCTATGTCGTCGGGGCCCACGCGGATGAGCGTCAGCGGATGGTCTACGACTTGGTCCTCGAGGCCCAGCGCCGGGCGTTGCGGCACCTCAGAGCCGGTATGACCGGGGCAGAGGGCGACGCATTGGCGCGGCAAGTGATCCAACGGCGTGGTTTCGGCGATGCCTTCGGACACGCACTCGGGCATGGGCTGGGCCTGGAAGTCCACGAGGCACCACGACTTGCGTCCAGCTCAGACCACCCCATTCCGGCCCACGCAGTAGTCACGGTGGAGCCGGGTATCTATCTTGGAGGGTGGGGTGGGGTCAGGTTGGAGGACGATCTCTACCTTGGCCCGGACGGTCCGGAATGCCTCTCGACCCCGGCCGCGGAACTCATCGAACTCACGTAGGAGAAGGTGTGGCAACCACTTCGGATTTCCGAACTGGCATGGTGCTCGAAATCGACGGCCAGCTCTTTCAAATGACCTACTTCCAGCATGTGAAGCCGGGCAAGGGCGGTGCCTTTGTGCGGACCAAGCTGCAAGAACGTCATGACCGGCGCGGTGATCGACCGCACCTGGAACGCGGGAGAGCGCGTCAAGGACGTTCGGTTAGAGCGACGGCGGATCCAATTCTCCTATGCCGACGGACATTTCTATCATTTTACTGGACATGCAGACCTTCGACGATATCATGATCACCGATGCGGTGCTGGGCGAGGATCAGCAGAAGTACCTCAAGGAGGGGATGGAATGTGAGGGGCTGGTCCACGACGGCACGGTGCTCATGATCGAGCTTCCACCTTCGTGGAGCTGACCGTGACCAAGACCGACCCAGGCATTCGGGGCGACACCGCGACCGGCGGCACCAAACCGGCTACGCTCGAGACCGGGGCCATCGTTCAAGTCCCGCTCTTCATCGAGGAAGGCCAGGTCATCCGGGTCGATCGCCGCGAAGACAAATACCTGACGCGCGTATGACAGTCAATGAAATGCAGGATCTCGCCCGGCTGCTGCAGAACGTTCCGGGAATCAAGTCGGTCGACCTGGGCGACGTAAAGCGGTTGGTCAAACTGCTCCGCGATTCCCCGGAAGTCGGCTCGATTGAAGTGAAGGGGTGGTTCGGAACAGGGGTCGTGGTGACGCGGGCGGGATCGGGTGCGGTAACTGCCAACGCCGCGCCACCGACCGCCGTCCCTCCGGCGCCAGCCGCCGCGCCGGCCGCGCCGGCGCCGTCCCCCGCGGCGGCCTCGCCCCTGAAGGAGATCACCTCGCCCATGGTTGGTACGTTTTACCGTGCTCCGGAGCCTGGGGCGGAGCCGTACGTATCCGCCGGCGCCCGGGTGACCATGGGGCAGACGGTGTGCATCATCGAAGCCATGAAGATCATGAACGAAATCGAGGCGGAGATCGCTGGCGTGATTCGCGAGATTTGCGTCGAAGACACGCAGGCCGTGGAGTATGGGCAAGTCCTCTTCCGGGTGGATCCCAATGGCTGATCCGACATCTAAGGCGGGCACCGTGCGCCCGTTTAATTTCAAGCAGTCCATCGTCGAGATGGTTCAGCGCAACGGGTCCGATCTGCTGCTGAAGGTCGGCCGTGCCCCGACCGTGCGGGTCAACGGCGAGCTGGCCAATCTGGAGATGGCGCCGCTCAGGCCCGAGGACCTGAAGCAGCTCGCGGAGCAGATCATGACTCCGCGGCAGGTCAAGGAGTTCGCCGACCGGAAGGAGGCGGATTTCGCCATCGGCGTGCCTGGCGTGGGCCGGTTCCGCACCAATATCTACCAACAACGCGGCACGTTGGCGTTCGCGTTCCGCGCGATTCCCTATGAGGTCAAGAGCATCCAGGAGTTGAACCTTCCGAAGGTCTTGGAAGACATCTCGCTCCGGCCGCGGGGCCTCGTGCTGGTCACCGGCATTACCGGATCCGGCAAATCAACCGCCCTGGCCGCGATGATCGACCATGTCAACCAGCACCGTCGCGTCAACATTATCGCGATCGAGGATCCGATCGAATTTCTGCACCGAGACGTGAAAGCCAACATTTCACAGCGCGAAGTCGGCAGCGACACCTTGTCGTTCGGATCCGCGCTGCGGCACGTACTGCGCCAAGACCCGGACGTGATTCTGATCGGAGAAATCCGCGATATCGAGACGCTCGATACGGCTCTCAAGGCGGCGGATACCGGACACCTGGTCTTCTCCACGCTGCACACGACCGATGCGACTCAGACTATCAACCGGGTGATTTCGTTTTATCCGCCACACCAGCATCAAGAAGTGCGGTCCTTGCTCTCCACCGCGCTGGCCGCGGTGGTGTCCCTCCGGCTGGTGCCGCGGGCGGACGGGAACGGGCGAGTCCCCGCCTCGGAAGTGTTGATCAATACCGCGGCGGTGGCCGACAACATCCGGGACATGGACAGGGCCCTGAACATTCCGGATTTGATCGCGGAGGGCACCGTCTCATACGGCATGCAATCCTTCGACCAGTCCCTCATGCGTTGGTTTAAGGAGGAAGCCGTCTCGTACGAGAGCGCTCTCTTCTATTCGACCAACCCGAGTGAGTTTGCGTTGCGTGCCTCCGGTGTGAGCTCGGCTTCAGATCACCGGCTGGGTGGGGCGACCGGCTCGGAGATGCCGGCCGGCCTGAACCCGTAATGTTCAAGAAAGTCCTGATCGCCAACCGCGGGGAGATCGCCCTGCGGGTCATCCGGGCGTGTCGGGAGTTGGGTATCCAGACCGTCGCGGTCTACAGTGAAGCGGACCGGGAGTCGCTCCACGTCAGGTTCGCCGACGATGACGTCTGCATCGGCCCGCCTCCGTCACGGCTCTCCTACCTCAAGATTCCGCACATCATCGCCGCCGCCGAGTTGACCGGCGCCGACGCCATCCACCCCGGCTACGGGTTCTTAGCCGAGAACGCCGAGTTCGCCGACATCTGCAAGGCGTCGAACATCACGTTCATCGGCCCGACGGGAGATCAGATCCGACAGATGGGCGACAAGGCCACGGCCCGACGCCTGGCTCAGGAAGCCGGGGTGTCCACCGTGCCCGGATCGCAAGGCACCATCGAGGAACTCGATGACGCGCTGGAGGTGGCGACGGAGATCGGGTATCCCGTCATCATCAAGGCCACCGCCGGTGGCGGCGGCAAGGGCATGCGCATCGCCCGAGATCCCGACCAGTTCGCCCAGGTATTCACGCTGGCCCAAAACGAGGCCCTGTCGGCCTTCGGCAATGGGAGTGTGTACGTCGAGCGATTCCTGGGTGCCCCGCGGCATGTAGAGATCCAGATCCTCGGCGACTCGCACGGCACCGTCGTCCACCTCGGCGAGCGTGATTGTTCCGTGCAGCGACGGCATCAGAAGCTGATCGAAGAAAGCCCAAGCCCCGCCGTCGACGCGGCCACCCGAGAAGCAATGGGCAATGCCGCGGTGCGCCTTGCCGCAGCCATCGGGTACGTCGGGGCCGGCACCATCGAGTTTCTCATGGACCCCGACGGCCATTACTACTTCATGGAGATGAACACCCGCATTCAGGTTGAACACCCCGTTACGGAGATGGTTACCAGCTTCGATATCGTGAAGGAGCAGATCCGGATTGCCGCGGGAAACAAACTTGGGTTCCGGGGCGACGGACGCCGCCTGCGAGGCCATGCCATTGAGTGCCGGATCAACGCGGAAGACCCGGCACGGAACTTCCAACCGAGCCCCGGTCTCATCACGGCCTTCCACCCCCCTGGTGGCCCCGGCATCCGGGTGGATACCCACGTCTATGCCGGCTACACCGTCCCACCCTACTACGATTCCCTGATCGCCAAGCTGATCGTCCACGGCAACGACAGGGAAGAGGCCCTGCTCCGGATGGGCCAGGCGCTCGATAGCTTCATCATCGAGGGCCCCACCACCACGATCCCATTCCTGGCTCGCGTGCTCCGGCACCCGGATTTCGTTGCGGGAAGGATCGACACGAACTTCCTCGAGCGTGAACCCGGCCTCCTGCGTCCGGAGGCATGAGCTTCGACGTTCTGTTCTCTCCCCGCGCCGTGGGACCGGACGACCTGGCGGGGCGGACGGTGATCGTTATCGATATCCTGCGGGCGACCACCACAATGTGTGCCGCCCTCCATCACGGTGCGCGGGCGATCATCCCGACGGCCTCGCCGGACGAGGCCAGAGCCGTTGCGAGGACCATGGGGACCGACGCAGTCGTGTTGGCCGGGGAGCGCAACGCCATGCCCATTCCCGGTTTCGACCTTGGGAACAGCCCCCGTGGAATGACGCCGGAACGAGTCCGCGACAAGACGGTGGTGCTCTCTACCACCAACGGGACCAAAGCCCTGCTGAGCGCCCAATCGGCCATGGCGGTCTACCCCGGGGCGGCCTGCAATCTTAGTTTGCTCGCAGCGCTGGGCCGCGCCACCCTCGAAGCGGAGGGATCGCTCCTGGTCCTGTGCGCCGGCCGTGCCGGGAAGTTCGGGTTGGATGACGCCTATTGCGCGGGACGCCTCGTGACGGCGGTCCTCGAGCAGGCAGACCCTGGTGTCCACGATGTGCTCAGCGACAGCGCGCGCGCGGCCGTCGAGATCGCGCGAGGCCTTGGCCAGCGCTGGGACATCCCGCTCAGGCTGAGCATGGCCGGGCAGGACCTCCAGCGACTCGGCTTTGGTGCCGACATCGACGACGCAGCACGAGAAGATGTGTTCCCATCTCTCATCAGGTTCCACGATGGCCAAGTCGCCCGCCACGCGGAGACAACGTGAGCACTGAGCAGCGTCGCAAACTCGGCGCGATCGCAGCCCTTGCCGCGGGCATCTTCGTGGCCCTCGCCCTGCTCCTGACCCCTTGGACTGGGCCGCTCGGTTCCGTCCTCGGGACCAGCCTCTGGCGCTGGCTCGGCGTCGGCGCGGTGGGACTCCCGCTCCTCGGTCTCGGGCTGGCCCTCGCGGGGTTCGGGTACCTGCCACAACTCTCCATGCCACGGGTAGCCGCGCTGGTTGGAGGGCTCTGCCTCATCGTGCCCTTCATCCTGGGGGTGCTCTTTCGCATCACGCCCGATGCCTTCGTGCCCGAACTCGCCGAGTGGGGCATCGACGCTCGACTGACCGGGCTCCTGCCCGGTGTGCTGGCCCGGGGGGCGTACAGCGTCGTCGGGTTCGCCGGCGGGCTTTTGTTGGGGTTCCTCCTCCTCTCCGCCGTCACGCTCGGAACCATCGCCTGGCACCCGCTCAAGCCGCTGGAGCAGCCCGAGGTGACGGGATGGACCCAGGCGGCCCGGTCGATGCTCGCGCGGCGTCAGAGCGACTCATCCGAGCCGGACGATGTCGTCTCCGAACGGGAGCGGGCACCGGCCGAGCAGCGTAACCCAGCCACTCCGGCAAAGCTCTCGACGGCCGAGCGACCCGTGAGACCGGCGCGACCGGGACGGTCGAAACCGACCCCTGAGCCCCAGGCCCCCGAGGCCGATGCAGCACGCCATGACGCCCTGCCGCCGGTCGAACTACTCAACCCCGTTCCCAGTGCGGAAGTCGATGCCGGGCAGTCCGAGCTCGACCGCCTTCAGCAGGTGCTGCTCGATACGCTCAAGACCTTCAATGTGGAGTGCCGCGTGGTGGGCCGGACGACTGGTCCGGTGGTCACGCAATTCGAAGTGGTGCCGGCGCCGGGCGTGAAGGTGGGACGGATCGCCGCGCTGGCGGACGATCTGGCGCTCACCATGCACGCCCCATCGATCCGGATCGTCGCTCCGATTCCCGGACGAGGTGCGGTTGGCGTCGAGGTGCCGAACCCCACGCCGCGCCTGGTGGCCATCAGGTCGCTGATCGAGAGCCCCGAGTGGACCCGTGCCCGCGCGACACTCCCCATCGTGCTCGGCCGCGACCTCGAAGGACGGCCGGTGATCGCCGATTTGGGCAAGATGCCGCACCTGCTGATTGCCGGAGCCACCGGCTCGGGCAAGTCGGTCGCCATCAATACGATCATCACCAGTCTGATCTATCGGTATGCACCGAAAGCGCTGCAGTTCTTGATGATCGATCCGAAGATGGTCGAGCTGTCGATGTACAACACCCTGCCGCATCTCAAGCACAAGGTGGTCACCAACAACCACGAAGCGGCCAAGGTGCTCAAGTGGGCGGTCATGGAAATGGACCGCCGCTATGCCCTGCTTCATGCCAACAAGGCGCGCAATGTTGCCGACTTCAACCGGAAGGTCGAGCAGGGAAAGCCGCTGCGGCATCCCGAGCCGCCGAAGCTGACCCTGTCGACCATCAGCGCGGAGCCGCCTGACACGCCGCCCCCGCCCGAGCAGCCCGAGGAATACACCGCCGGTCAGCTGCCGCTCATCGTGATCATCGTCGACGAGCTGGCGGACCTCATGATGACGGTGCAGGGCGAGATCGAGACGCCGTTGGCCATGCTGGCCCAAAAAGCCCGCGCCATCGGCATTCACCTCCTGCTGGCGACCCAGCGGCCCTCTGTCAACGTCATTACCGGCCTCATCAAGGCAAACTTCCCGAGTCGCATTGCGTTTCGGGTCGCCTCCAAGGTGGACAGCAGGACTATTCTGGACCAAAACGGGGCCGAGGCCCTCCTCGGGAACGGAGACATGCTGTTCCTGCCTCCGGGCAAGAGCGAGCCACAGCGGCTCCAGGGCGCATTCATCGCGACGGAAGAGACCGAGCGCATCATGCGGTGGTACGACATGCGAGACCTCGAGCCCGGGGGTGCGGAGGAGGACATCCTCGAAGTCGTGCGGGCCCGGGAGTCCGAGGCCGAGGGTGGGCCCACGCGTGAGGGGCCCGAGGAACGCGATGCGCTGTTTCGCGAAGCGGCCGAAGCATGTCTTCATAACGACGGCGGGTCGACCTCGCTGCTTCAGCGCCGGCTCCGGATCGGCTACGGCCGCGCGGCACGCATCATCGACCAGCTGCACGAGGCCGGTATTCTCGGACCGCCGGACGGGAGCAAGCCGCGAGATCTGTTGATCGGTTTCGACCAACTCGACGAGTACTGCGACTGAGATCGAGCGCCACCCACGGCGCTCACACGCCCGCCCCACACCTCGAACACATACACCTCGAACAATCTCGACCAACATCGCGCTGAAACGGTGCCGACAATGCGGCGCTGGGCGCTAGGTTGGCCTATGGCTCGCACCCGTCGCTTTCTGCCGGTCGAAGCCTGGGACGATGCCCGGCATCGCTTGGGGTTCCGGGGTGAGATGGCAGCGCTGGCCTACCTCACATCGTGCGGGTGGAGCATCGAGGCCCACCGCTTTCGGTTGGGACGGCACGACCTCGACCTGGTTGCGCGTCGAGCGAAGGTCGTGGCGTTCGTGGAGGTCAAGACGCGTCGGGGAAGCAGCTGTGGCGCCCCACTCGAATCACTCGGCGCACGACAGCGGGCAACCATCATGCGGCTCGCTGAGATCTGGCGGCTCAGGTATGGCCGGCCGGGCGACACCTACCGATTCGACCTCATCGGAGTATTGGAGCGGACCGGCGGCGGCCACCTGATCGAACACGTGCCCGACGCATGGCGAGGAGGGGGGCGGTAGGACTCGAGGCTTGCTTCGGCAAATCTTCGGTAGTATACTGGTAGTGTCAAAGTGTAGCAAAATCGGTCACTTTTTCTCTTTCTGAGGTTACCATGGCAGCCGAGTCAGAACGCCGGAAGGCCCTCAACCTGGCCATCGCGCAGATCGAGAAGCAGTTGGGCAAGGGCTCGATCATGCGGATGGGGGCAGACGGGCCGCGCGTGCCGGTCGCAGCGATCCCGACCGGTGCCATCAACCTCGATGCGGCGACCGGTGTCGGCGGGGTTCCGCGCGGCCGGGTCACCGAGATCTACGGGCCCGAGTCATCGGGGAAGACCACGCTCTGACGCTCCATCTCGCTGCCAATACCCAGCGCGCCGGCGGGGTGGCGGCGTATGTCGACGCCGAGCACGCGCTGGACATCGAGTACGCCAAGAAGCTCGGCGTCGACATCGAAAACCTGCTGGTGTCGCAGCCGGACACCGGGGAGCAGGCGCTCGAGATCGTCGAGATCCTGGTACGCTCGGGCGCGGTGGACCTCGTGGTGATCGATTCGGTGGCGGCGCTCGTGCCCAAGGCGGAAATCGAAGGGGAGATGGGCGACAGCCACGTGGGGTTGCAGGCGCGTCTCATGAGTCAGGCGCTCCGTAAGCTGGCCGGTGCCATCAGCCGCTCGAACTGTGCCGTGGTGTTCATCAACCAGCTGCGTGAGAAGATCGGTGTCATGTTCGGCAATCCCGAGACGACCACCGGCGGCAAGGCGCTCAAGTTCTATGCTTCGCTTCGGCTGGATATCCGCCGCATCGGTCCCGGTCAAAGAGCGCGATGCAGATCGTGGGCAATCACGTGCGGGTCAAGGTGGTCAAGAACAAGGTCGCGCCGCCCTTCAAGCAGGCGGAATTCGACATCATGTTCGATGAGGGCATCAGCCACACGTCCCTGCTTGGTCGATATCGCGGCCGAGGCCGGCATCATCCAGAAGTCCGGGGCGTGGTACTCCTATGGCGATCAGCGCATCGGCCAGGGCCGGGAGAACGCCAAGCTCTTCCTGAAGGACAATCCGGAACTCATGGCGGAAGTCGAGGTCAAAGTCCGAGAGCTGCTCGGCCTTCGGCCTCAGATCGATGCCCCCGTGGTTCCTGAAGCCGCGGCTACGCCGGCCGACCCCGAGCCCGCAAGCGGTGCTGCTGCCCCGGCCAGGTCGAAGAAATCGGTCGCGGCCAAGTAGTGGGTCTCACCCTGCTTCACGTGGATCACCCGGCCGGCCTCCCAGCCCGCGCCTCCATCACGGCGCTCGAGCCCGATCCCGTCCGACCGGAAACGGTGCATGTGTGGGTGGACGGGAGGCGGTTTTGTACCGTTCCGGTTGAGGCGCTTCGCGACGCAGGTCTCACGGTGGGGAGTGCCGTCGATCGGGCGGCAGAAGCAGAGCTGGGGCAGGCGGCCGATCGGGAGGCCGCCTTTCGCACGGCGCTGAGAGCACTCGAGCGCCGTGCGTTCTCGGCCAATGACTTGGCCCGACGCCTGGTGCGGAAGGGCCACCCTCCCCAGGCGGTCGATCATGCCATCGAGCGGCTGAACGCCGTCGGCCTGCTGGACGATGCCAGGTACGCGGCCCAGTTCGTCGAGGTGTACTCGGCGCGCGGCCGCGGCCCCGTGCGCCTCCGGGCCGATCTCCGTCGACGGGGGGTGGGTTCCGACGTCATCGACCGGGCGCTGGCGGAGCAATTCCCCCCGGGAACAGATCTCAAGGCTCAAACCGTGGCCCTCGCGAAGAAGCGAGCGGCGCAGCTGGGCGACCTGTCGCACGGGGTGAAGCGCAGGCGCCTGCTGGCCTACCTGGCCCGGCGGGGATTCAGGGGCAGCGAGGTCCTCGAGGCGGTCAACGAGGTTCTGATGCCGCCCGCCTCCTGGTCGGATTCCTGACAGCTGGCCGCCGGACGGCGTGGCCGCGCGACGCGTGGTAGTGATATATTGCCAGGATGAACGCGTCTCGAATCCGGCGCCTATTCCTCGACTTCTTTGTCGCCAACGGGCACCGCGAGGTGCCTTCTTCGTCGTTGGTCCCCGCCGACGATCCGACCCTGCTGTTTACCAATGCGGGCATGGTGCAGTTCAAGCGCATCTTTCTGGGCCAGGAGACCGCGTCCCTACGACCGGGCGGTAACGTCGCAGAAGTGCGTGCGCGCGGGCGGCAAGCACAACGACCTCGAGCAGGTGGGGCTCACCACGCGCCATCACACCTTCTTCGAGATGCTCGGGAATTTCTCGTTCGGCGACTACTTCAAACGCGACGCGATTGCCTTCGCCTGGGAGTTCGTGACCGGCGAGGCGTTTCTCGGACTTCACCCCGACCGAATCATCAGCACCGTTCACCACACCGACGACGAAGCCCGGGTGCTGTGGCATGACATTACCGGTCTTCCCGACCGGCCGGATCTACGGGCTTGGCGACACGGACAACTTCTGGCAGATGGGCGACACCGGGCCGTGCGGCCCCTGCAGCGGAGATCTACGTGGATCTCGAGTGGAAGCCTGGCCGAAGCCCCCCCGCCTGATGTCAGGCCGCAGTTCGAAGAGCAGGCCGAGGCGGGCAGGTTTCTGGAGATCTGGAACCTGGTGTTCATGCAGTACGATCGATCCGCGGATGGGACGCTGACGCCACTGCCCAAGCCGTCGGTCGATACCGGGGCCGGCCTCGAGCGGATCGCGGCGGTAATGCAGGGCGAGGACGACAACTTCCACACCGATCTGTTCCAGCCGCTGTTGGACCGGGTGGCCGAGGTGGTGGAGCGGCCCTATCAGCAGACCCTCGAGGGTCCAGGGCGCATCGTTCCGCGTGCTCGCTGATCATGCGCGCGCCGTGGCCTTTCTGCTGGCCGACGGGGTGTACCCCGGGAACGAGGGCCGAGGCTACGTGCTGCGCCGGATTCTCCGGCGCGCCGTCCGCCATGCCTGGCTCCTCGGGCGGCGCGAGCCGACCCTTGCCCCGCTCACGGAGTTGGTGGTGCAGCAGATGGGCGACGTGTATCCCGAGTTGGTGCAGGCAAAGACAATCACGACGATTACCCGGAAGGAAGAGGAGCAGTTCCTCGACACCATCGAGGGCGGCCTCAAGCGGCTGGAAGATATCTTCGCGAGCGGGGTCACGACGATCGCAGGCGACGAGATCTTCAAGCTGTACGACACCTTCGGGTTCCCGCTCGACCTGACGCAGCTCATTGCGGCCGAACGGAAGGTCGGGGTCGATCTGAGGGGGTTCGAGGAGGCGCTGGAGAAACAGCGGCAGCGTTCACGCGCTGTGAGAGTTAGCACGCAGGACTCTGACTCAGGGACCCTTTCCGAAGAAGCGCGCCTCAGCAAGGGTACCAATTGGACTGTGCTCAAGAAGGGCAAGCAGCAGTTCGTCGGATACCAGGCGACCGAGGCTGAGACCGATATCCTCGCCTTCCGTCAGCAGGCCGAGTACGTGGAGTTGGTGCTCCAGGAGACGCCGTTTTACGCCGAGGCCGGTGGGCAGGTGAGTGATAGCGGAGGCCTGACGGGGCAGGGATGGTCCATCCTGGTCGAATCGGTGCGACGCGATCCCGAGCGCGGCATCGTGGTGGGCGGATCCTTCGACGAGAGCTTCGAGCCAACCCTGGTGGAGGCGCGGGTCGATGCGCCGCGCCGGCGCAACATCGAACGGAATCACAGCGCAACCCATCTGGTGCACTAGGCGCTCCGGGCCGTGTTGGGCACGCATGTGCGCCAGCAAGGGTCGCTCGTCGCACCCGAGCGGCTCCGCTTCGATTTCTCTCATCACGGCCCGATCGACCCGGACACGCTGAGCGCGATCGAGCGAGAGGTCAATGAACGGGTGTGGGAGAATATTCCGGTCGAGACCCACGAGATGGCCTATCGGGAGGCGCTGGTCGGGTGCCATGGCGTTCTTCGCCGAAAAGTACGGCGACGTGGTGCGTGTGGTGACATGGGCCCGTCGGTCGAGCTCTGTGGCGGCACGCATGTGCGGAGCACCGGACAGATGGGGCTGTTCCGCTTCAGCAGCCAAACCGGGGTCGCAGCCGGCGTCCGCCGGATCGAGGCGGTGACCGGGTCCGGCGCGTACGACGATGTGGCCTCCCTCGAGGCCCGGATTGCCGAGTTGTCTGACGTCCTCAAGGCACGGCCGGATCACCTCATGAGGCGGGTGGAACAGATTCTCGAGGAGCGCGATAAGCTGGAAGCGCGTCTTGCCGCCATGGTGGAGGCGGGTACGGCAAGCACCGTGGTCGACGAAACGGTGTTCGAGATCAACGGTGTCGTACTGACGGTTGGGCAGACGTTGTCGGATGACCGGGACGAAATCGGCACCATCGCCGATCGCTTCCGCGAAGGCAGGCGAAACGGAGTCCTGGTGCTGTTCAGCGACACGGGCCGGGGCGCGGTTCATGCGGCCGTGACCGATGACTTGGTCAAGCGCGGCCGGAAAGCCGGAGACCTGGTGAATCGAATCGCCGCCATGAGCGGGGGACGTGGGGGCGGCCGGCCATCCTTTGCCTCGGCGGGCGCGGGCGATGTTGCCAAGATCCCCGCGGCCCGCGAAGCGACGCCCACGATCGTCGCATCGTGGCTCACTGGGGCGGACGCTTGACCGCCGCCCAATCGTGGATTGCTGATCGCGTCGGTCGGGCACCGGCGGAACTCAGGGACCAGATACTCCGCGACACCGAAGACACTTCCCCCACGGCATCGCTGCAGGATGCTCTGGCCGGCGCGGGGCTGGCCGCCCTGGAAAGGGCACTGGCCACACCCGCCGACCGTGCGACCGCACTCGACCTCCTCACGGCCGACGCGTTGATTACGCTGGCCCTCTTGGCGCAGGCCGAGGTCCGACCCGAGGAGCTCGGGCGATTCGCCGGAACACTCGTGCTGGTCCATTCGGCTCAGGCGTGATCGATCTCCACAGCCACCTCCTACCCGGAGTCGATGACGGCGCACGTTCCGTGGATCAGGCCGTTCCAGTTCTCGCCCAGATGGCAGCCAGCGGGGTCACCGACGTGTGTCTCACACCCCACCTCCTCGCGAGCACCCTCGGTCAAGGGATCCCGGGGTCCCACGACCGCGCATTCGAGGTGCTGCGAGAGCAAGTTGGCGGCTCACCCCGGCTTCACCGCGGGGCGGAGGTCATGCTGGACCGGCCACTGGAGAGCGGCGTCGCCTCCGAGCGAATGGCCACCCTGGCGGGATCGCGCTACATGCTGGTCGAGTTTCCCCGCCTCGTGGCGTACGGCGCCGTCGTACAAGCCCTCCAACGAGTGGTCGACATCGGTCTCGTACCAATTCTCGCCCATCCGGAACGGTACGCCTGCTGTACAGTGGGCGCGGTGCAGCGCTGGCGGGAACTCGGAGCGCGCATGCAGGTGGATGGCACTACGGTGTTGTCGCTTCATGGGCGGGGCAATCGGGCCCGACGGCTCCTCGACGAGGGACTGGCAGACCTCCTGGCATCGGACAACCATGGCGATGAACGCATGCTGACCGGGGCCGCGAATCTACTGGTAGAGCAGAACGGTGCTCTTCAGGCCTCCATATTGACGGAGCGGAATCCCGGGGCGATCCTCGCGGATGAAGACCTCGAGCCAGTTCCGCCATTTTCCATACGGACGTCCTGGATCGAGCGTGTTCGCGGGCTGCTCGAGCGGGGGGATCGATGAGAGAAGAACGCGTTGCGGATGGGTTACGTGCGCTCGCCCGGCTGGCGGAGGCCACGGTCGATCAGCGTGAGGCGGTGGTCGAGTTGGCGGACCTGTACCTGCAAGCGCTTCGCGCTGGCGGGACGCTCTATTTTGCCGGTAATGGCGGCAGTGCCGCCGATGCGCAGCATCTCGCCGCCGAGTATGTGGTCCGTTACGGACGGACCCGTCGAGGACTGGCCGCGGTCGCGCTGACCACCGACAGCTCGATCCTGACCGCGCAGAGCAACGACGTCGGATTCGAATCGGTGTTTGCCCGTCAAGTCGAGGCGTTCTGCGGAAAGGACGACCTGCTCGTGTTGCACAGTACGAGCGGACGGAGCCCCAACCTCCTGCGGGCGGCTGAAGCCGCGCGGCATGCGGGCACGAAGGTCGTGGCATTCGTCGGGCAGCATGGCGCCGCCTTGGCCGACATGGCCGATGCTTCCTTTGTCGTGCAGAGCGCCGACCCCAGCCACATCCAGGAAATCCAACTCGCTGTTCAGCACCTCATCGTTGGGTTGGTCGAAGAAAGCGTGGCGGAATCATGATCGATTTGGCGGGAAAAGCAGCGCTGATCACCGGAGCATCGCGGGGCATCGGCCAGGCCACCGCTCTCCTGTTTGCCGAGGCCGGTGCGGACGTTGGCGTCACCTATCGCGTGCGGAGGGCCGAGGCCGAAGCGGTGGTGCGGAGCATCCGGGACCTCGGCCGGAACGCCTATGCCGGCGGCGGCGACCTGGCAGACTCGCAGGTGGTGGCCACGATCATGCGGGAGTTTCTGGCCTGTTTCGGTCGGCTCGATTACCTGGTGGTGAATGCGGGCGTGTGGCCCGAGGCGGCGGTCGCTCTGGGTGAGCTCGATGAGCGGCGGTGGCGGAGTACCATGTCGGCAAACCTCGACGCGGTGTTCCAGACCTGCCGCGCCGCGCTATCGCACATGGGAGGAGGCGGAAGCCTGGTCTTGGTCTCGAGCACAGCCGGTCAGCGGGGCGAAGCATTCCACGCCGACTACGCGGCCACCAAGGGCGGAATCATCGCACTGACCAAGTCGCTCGCCATCGAGTACGCCCCCGACATCACCGTCAACTGTGTTGCGCCCGGCTGGGTCGACACTGAAATGAGCGCCTCGGCGTTGGCGGGGGAAGGACGGGCCGCAGTGACGGCCACGATCCCGCTCCGACGCATCGCATCCGCTGCCGATGTGGCCGGACCCATTCTCTTCTTGTGCAGTCACCTGGCACGCCACATCACGGGCGAGGTGCTCAACGTGAACGGTGGGAGTGTCCTCTGTGGCTGAACCATTGACGTTTCCCGATTCCATTGAAGTCCCGCCGCGGGTGCTGGAGATCATTCAGCAACTCGAGGACGCCGGGTACGAAGCCTGGTGTGTCGGTGGAGCCATTCGGGACGCATTGCTCAAAAATCCTCATGCGGACTTCGACGTGGCGACGTCGGCAACACCCGAAACGGTGCAGTCCTTGTTTCGCCATACCGTGCCGGTGGGGATTAAGTATGGGACGGTCGGCGTATTGGATCCGGACCGCGTCCTGCACGAGGTCACCACCTTCCGTCGCGATGTCCGCACCGATGGGCGCCATGCTGAGGTCGAGTTTGGCGTCAGCCTCGAAGAAGATCTCGCGCGACGGGACTTTACCATCAACGCCATTGCCTATCACCCTCTGCAACGCGAGTGGCGCGACCCGCATGCCGGTCGGCAAGACCTCGAGCGGCACATGGTTCGGGCGGTCGGGGAGCCGGATCAACGATTCCGCGAGGACTATCTCCGGATCCTTCGCGCACTGCGGTTCGCAGCCCGGTTCGGATTCCAAATCGATGCCCTGACGTGGCGGGCAGCACGGGCAGAGGCCGCCGGGCTCCGCGGCCTGTCGGCGGAACGGGTGCGGGATGAATGGTATAAGGGGCTCCGAACCGCCAGGTCGATCAATCGCTTGGTCCGGGAGTGGGTGCAGGTCGGTGCCGCGGAAATCTGGATTCCCGAGTTGATCACCCCCTCGCGTGGCGGGGACGTCGAAGCCGGCCGTTGGCGGCGCCTCGTCGACGGCGGAGCCGTTGAGATCGCCTCTGACACTGGCGAAATCGACCGAGGGGCTGTGCGCGATCCTGTGCCGCTCACGGTCTTGCTCTGCCTCGATCCTGTTGCCGTTCTTCGGCGGTTCAGGGCATCGAACAGCGAGATCTACCGAGCGACAGCCATGATGGCCGGTCCATTGGAGCCGGCAGGTGGAGACGAGGTATCGGTGCGGCGTTGGATGGCCGCCGTCGGAGAAGCGGCCGACGACTTGGCCCAGCTTTGGACCCTTCGGCAGGGCACGCCGTGGCCCTGGGATTCCGTGATGCGGCGGATCCAGGAGCGCGGCGATCCACTCACTCGCGCCGATCTCGCGGTGACGGGGACCGACCTGACCGAAGCGGGGATCGCGCCCGGACCGACCCTCGGGGAGTGCCTCGAGACCTTGTTGATTGCCGTGGTGGAAGATCCGTCGCGGAATACCCGTGAGCAGCTCCTCTCACTGGCCCGAGAAGCCGTGCGCCTACCGTGAACGAGTCGGGCTTGTTCCACCCAGCCGAGCCGCTGGCGGCGCGGATGCGGCCACGAAGCATCGACGAGTGCGTCGGCCAGGGCCATCTCTTGCCGGTGGGGCGGCCGCTGGGCGACGCCATCCGCCGCGGCGATGTGGGAAGCGTCATCCTGTGGGGGCCGCCCGGTTCCGGCAAGACCACGTTGGCCATGCTGATCGCGCGATACACCGACCGATACTTCGTCGCGTTCAGCGCCGTGACCGAGGGGATCCCGCGCATTCGGCAGATCCTCAAGGAGGCGGACGCCCACCGCCAGCTCGGGCGGGGCACGATTGTATTCTGCGACGAGATCCACCGGTTCAACACCGCGCAACAAGACGCCCTGCTGCCCCATGTCGAGCAGGGGCTCATTACCCTGATCGGCGCGACGACCGAAAATCCAAGTTTTGCGTTGAACGCCGCGCTGCTCTCGCGATGCCGGGTGTATGTGCTCGAGCCGCTCGGGTCGGAGCACCTGGTGAAGCTCATTCGCCGAGCCTTTGGAGACGGGGATCGGGGCCTGGGTAATTTGCGTCTCCAGGTGGATGATGAAGCGGTCGTTTTCCTTGCCGCTCACGCCGACGGGGATGCGCGGCGGGCGCTCAGTGTGATCGAATCCGCCGCCCACCACGTCGGTCCCGGGGGGCACGTCACCCACACCGTCATCGCCGAGGTATTTGCCCGGCGCGTCCCCGCCTACGACCGGGATGGCGAGCGGCACTACAACTCCATCTCGGCGCTACACAAGGCCGTCCGGGGCAGTGACCCGCAGGGTGCCCTCTATTGGTTGGCGCGGATGGTCGAGGGCGGGGAAGATCCGCTGTACCTCGCCCGCCGACTGGTTCGCATCGCCACTGAGGACATCGGATTGGCCGATCCGCGTGCGCTCACGGTCGCGCTGGCGGCAAAGGAAGCCTACCAGTTCCTGGGGACGCCCGAAGGGGAGCTCGCCTTGGCCGAGGCACTGGTGTACCTGGCGACCGCCCCCAAGTCCAACAAGGTGTACACAGCTTGGCAGGACGCCGTCTCGGCCGCCCGGGCAACGCCTGCGCTGGACGTGCCGCTCCATTTGAGGAACGCGTCGACTCCTCTCATGCAGGCCCTCGGCTACGGGCACGGCTATGCCTACGACCACGATGCCCTGGGGGGGATTGCGTCGCAGACCTACTTGCCGGAAGAGCTGGCGGGCCGGCAATTCTATGTTCCCGGTGCGACTGGCTTCGAACAACGCATTGCGGAACGGTTGGCATGGTGGGAAGAGCGGCGGCAGGCCATCCGGCCCGCGGCGGATCCGGCGTCAGTTGAGTGATGCCCCGTCGGCGGACTTGGCTATATTGAGACCATGCGATGCACGGAACGACTGGAGGTTGGCTGCGCTTGATGCAATCTCTGAGCAGATGCTGGTCCATACTCCTCATGGTGGCCCTATCCGCCTGTTCAACTCTCGGCTTGCAGCAATTCCAAGATCCAACGATCGAGCTTCATGGCATCCTGGTCCGCAACGTCACCCTGGCCGGTGGGACGCTCGATGTTGAGGTCCGGGTCCGGAATCCAAACAGCTATGCCATCCGGGCGACTCGTCTCGCGGTCGGTTTGCGCGTTGCCGGGACCCCAATCGGCGAGATCGTTCATGATGCTGCCTTCGATCTCCCGAAGGCCGGAACCACGCCGATGACTCTCCCGTTCGATTTTCGGTGGGAGGGCGTCGGAGCCGCGACACGCGCGGCGGTGCTCGATGGCCGGTTTGCGTACGACTTCGCCGGTACCGTGCGAGTTCGTACATCGTTCGGTGAGCGCGATGTTGGCTTCCACCGCGACGGGGTAATTGACTTTACTCCCTCAAGGCTTGGCAGGTCCACCGATTAAGACACCGATCCCTGTGCGTGCGCCGGTCGAGCGGGCGGTTCTCGTCGCCGCCCCGCGCAAGGGCTCGCGAGACGCAACCCAGGTAGCCGAGCATTTGGACGAGCTTGCACGGCTGGTGGATACGGCTGGCGCCCACGTGGTGGCCCGGCTGACGCAGCACGTCGCGGCTCCCCAGCCCGCCACCCTGATCGGCGAAGGCAAAGTCCAGGAACTCGCATCCCTTGTTCGAACGAAGGATGCAACGCTGGCCATCTTCGACGAGGAGCTGACCCCGGTGCAAGGGGCAAATCTCGAGCAGGCACTCGGTGTCCGCGTCATGGACCGCGCGGAAGTCATTCTCGATATTTTCTCGACCCGCGCCCGCAGCCACGAGGCCAAACTCCAAGTCGAATTGGCCCAGCTCGAGTACCTGTTGCCCCGCCTCACCCGCATGTGGACCCACTTGTCCCGAATTCGAGGCGGCATTGGGTTGCGCGGACCTGGTGAAACCCAGCTCGAAACAGACCGACGGATCATTCGGCGGAAGATCCGTTCCCTGAAGGCCAAGCTCCGCGATGTCGCTCACCATCGGGAGCGCTTGCGCGCCGGGCGTCGGCCGCTTCCGAGCGTTGCCTTGGTGGGGTACACCAATGCCGGGAAGTCCAGCTTGCTCAGGGCCCTCTCCGGCCAGCACGATATCGTGGTCGAGGACCGCCTCTTTGCGACGCTCGATACGCTCACCCGTGAAATCGATTTGGGAGACGGCTACCGGGTCCGGCTGACTGACAGCGTGGGCTTCATCCGCAAGCTGCCGCACCACTTGGTGGCGAGCTTTCGTGCCACGCTCGAGGAAGCACGCAATGCCGATGTTCTCCTGCACGTGGTCGATGTCAGCCACCCGGATTGGGAGGAGCAGATGGATGTCGTCGAGCATGTCCTGGCGGACTTGGAGCTCCAGGACGTGCCGGTGATTCCGGTGTTCAACAAGGTTGATCGGTTGGACGGCAGCCAGGAGCAACTCACCCGGGTTCGGGCGTTGCATCCCGACGGTGTCCTGGCCACGGCCATGCGGACTGACGGCGTTCTCGAGGTGAAGGCGGCCCTCCGGCGCAGGGTTGAAGGCGAGCGCCAGACCGTCCGGGTTCGCGTGGGGGTTGCAAACGGCGCGGGGCTTGCGGCCGTCTACCGCCTTGGCGAGGTGGTGTCGCGGGTGCAGGCCAACGGCGGGTACGACCTCGTGGTCCGGGCCGACCGGAGCGACCTCGACCGATTGCGAGGCGAAGGAGTCGAGATAACGGACGGGAAGGAGCTGGATAAGTGAGCCTGTGTCGCCCCGGATGAAAGGGTTTCGATGAAAGCGATGGTCGTCGCCGGCGCGAGGCCCAATTTCATGAAGGTGGCGCCGATCCTCCGGGCACTCGACGGGGCGGGTGAAGAAGGCATCCTGGTCCATACCGGACAACACTACGACACCCAGATGTCCGATGCCTTCTTTCGCGACTTGGGCCTCCCCGAGCCGGCGTATCACTTAGGCGTCGGCTCCGGCACTCACGCCCAGCAAACGGCTAGGGTCATGGAGGCCTTCGAGCCGATTCTCGTGGACATTCGTCCGGACTGGGTGGTGGTGGTTGGGGATGTGAACTCTACATTGGCGTGCGCCCTCGTCGCGGCAAAGCTGAAACCGGAGCTGGGCTCAGCTGTGGCTCACGTCGAAGCGGGCCTTCGCAGCGGCGACTGGCGCATGCCCGAAGAGATCAACCGCGTGCTCACCGATCGTGTCTCCGACCTCTTGCTGACCCCTTCGCGGGATGCACACCCGAATCTCCTCGCCGAGGGCATACCCGCGGACAGGATCGTGTTCGTCGGCAACGTCATGATCGACACGCTTCTAGCGCAATTGTCCATGGCACAACAGTTGGACATGCCGGGTCGTCTTGGCGTGCGACCGAGCGAGTTTGCGCTGGTTACGCTTCACCGGCCATCGAATGTGGATGATCCGGCAGCCCTGCGTGCCGTGCTCGAGGCGTTGGCCGAAATCGCGACGCAGATGCCGGTCGTGCTCCCGCTCCATCCTCGCACGCGGAAGAATGCTGATGCTTTCAGCATGGCAGACCTGCTTGCCCGCCTGCACGTGACCGAGCCGGTCGGGTACACCGAGATGCTGTCGTTGACCAGCAGCGCCGCGGTGGTGCTCACCGATTCCGGGGGATTGCAGGAGGAGACGACGGTGCTCGGCGTTCCGTGTGTCACGCTCAGAGAACAGACCGAACGCCCGATCACCCTCAGCGAAGGGACCAACCGGATGGCTCCCTGGCCGCTGACGGCCAACGGAGTCCGGATGGCGTTTGACGAGGCCCTGTCGGATGGGCGGGTTGGCGTCGGCGAGCGGGTGCCGGAAGGGTGGGATGGGCGGGCTGCCGAGCGGGTGGTCTTGGCGCTTCGGGAGCGGTCAGGGTTCAAATCTCTGCAGCCGGGCGGGAGCGCCTAAATCATGATATGACAAAAACTTATAGCATATTGCGAGCTTTGGTGCCCGGGGAGTGTGGCTCGGTTTCTGCACCTGTGTGCTCGACTGCATGGCGGAATCTCGCCTGCCGGGGGGGCAACCGGCGGTCCGGGGTCCCGGTCGGATCCCGATAAGTCCTAGCGGTGATTTGGTTTACAATTTGCGCCGGTTCGGCTAGTTTCCGCTGTTAGTCCGCTCACGTAACGGCCGCATGTTATTGCACAACTCCAATTAGGTACGCGCGTGTCAGGTTATCCAGCCGTTACTTCTCCTGACCTGATAGACTCGGCCGCCCGAGCATCGGAGGCGGCGCCCCCTCTAGCCACGCACGAAAAGTCGAAGCCGGCCTTGTTCCCCAGGGCCCCCGCCGTGTTTCGCCGTCATGTCGTTCGTGACGTCGTCCGAATCTCGGTGCTCGCGACCGGCGACCTCATCGTGCTGGTCCTGCTGTTGATTGCCCTCCGAGTGCTACAGGACCCGGGGCTCGTAGGAGCCGGCATCGCGGGTCTCATGACCCGACTCATACCGCTCGGCGCGCTTCCGGTGGCCCAGGTTCTCCCAGCGGTGATCCTGGGATTGACCGTGCTCGGCAACTTCGGCGCGAACGATCGCCGTCGTGATGGCGGCCGTTTGGTCGCCGGGGTCTCACTCGGGTTGCTGCTGCCGTTCTGGGCCTACGTCTGGAGCAACTTCGCGCCTTTTGTGATCCCCGGGTATTTCGTGCTGGCGGGAGTCGCCGGTACCGCGCTGATTCTCGAGCGCCAGCTGATCGATCGCTTGGTCCGTGCGGTGCGTCCGGTGAGTCCGGTTGCCGCCCATGCGCTCTTGGTTGGCGGGCCGGAAGACTGTGCGCGGGCCCGAAAGCACCCGGCGCTGGCCGATACGCGTGAGTACGCGATCGTTGGCACTCTCGATCCTGCGTCGCTGTCGAAGGCGGGTGGTGTCCGGCAAGTGGCCCGGCTGGCGCAGACCATCGACCGTCATCAGGTGGACACGTTATTCCTGACCGGACCGCTTGACGACGATTTGTTCGCGATGGTGCTCGAGGCAGCCAATATAGGCGGATTTGAAGTCTTTGCTCTGGCGCGGTCCTACGGCGTGGGCCAGGTCGAGCCGCGGGTCGCCTGGCGGCGCGGTGCCCCGCTCATCTCATTGACGCGGCCGGGCCTTCGGGGCCAGCAGCTCGTTCTCAAGCGGACCCTCGATCTCGTGCTGGGTGCCCTCGGCCTCCTGGTTTGCCTTCCAGGGATGATCGTGATTGCGTTGGCCATTCGGATGACTTCGCCTGGCCCCGTCCTGTTTCGCCAGACGCGGGTAGGCCGGGCGGGGCGGCAGTTCACGATCACCAAGTTCCGAAGCATGGTCGTCGACGCGGAGGAGCAGAAGGACACCTTGGCGGACCAAAGCCTCTACCAAAGCGGGCACCTGTTCAAGTTGAAGGACGATCCGCGGGTCACCCGGGTCGGGGCCTTCCTCCGGCAAACGAGCCTCGACGAGTTGCCGCAGCTCTGGAACGTGGTCAAAGGCGAGATGTCGCTCGTCGGGCCTCGCCCGCCACTGCCGAGCGAAGTTGCGTTGTACGAGGAGCACCATTATCGCCGGTTCGACATGAAGCCCGGCATCACCGGCCCCTGGCAGGTCAACGGCCGGAACGCCGTGAGTGATTTTGAGGAAGTTATCCGATTGGAAGCGTGCTACATCCGCGACTGGTCGATCTGGACGGACCTTGGCATCCTGCTCCGCACCGTTCCCGCGGTGCTGACGATGCGGGGGGCTCACTAACCTCGACGCACGACTCTGTGCCCCTCTCCTCGACCGCGGCCGCGGGCGCCCTGCCCGGGGTTGCCATCATCAGCTCGAATTTCTGGCCGGAGCCCACCGGCATCAGTCAAACGACTGGCGAGTTTGCCAGCTTCCTGGCAGCCCGTGGCTATCGAGTAGCTGTGGCCACGGCGATGCCGTACTATCCCGAATGGCAAATACGCCAGGGCTACCGGCGGCAGCTGTGGATGCGCGAGGACATCGACGGCGTTCAGGTGTACCGCGCGTGGCATCTGGTTTCGCCACGCCCGTCTACCTTGACCCGCCTATTGCATGAAGTGACCTTGTGCGTGTTCCTGGTGCCCCAAATGGTGCGGGCCATCAAGCGCGCGACCGTCGTGTATGTGGTCAGTCCCGATCTCAGCGTTGCGGTGCTCGGGCTTTGGGTTGCCCGGGTGCTGGGCCGCCCACGGGTGCTCGTCGTGAAGGATGTGATGCCCGATGCCGCGGTGGACCTCGGCATGATGCGGAACCCGGCGCTGATCGGCGTATCGCGCTGGCTGGCACGGCGGGCCTACGCCTCGGCGAGCGTGATCCACACGTTGGGAGACGGCATGCGACGGCGCATCGCGGCACTGAACCCCGCCCGCCCGATCGAGATCGTACCGGACACGATCGATGCCGACGAGTTGGCACCGCCAGCCCCAGCCGGTAATCTGTTTCGAGCCCGGTTCGTGCCGCCCGGTACCTTCGCCGTTGTCCACAGCGGAAACATGGGCAAGAAGCAGGATCTCGACCTGCTCCTCCGTGCCGCCGACCTGGTGCGAGATGACTCCGCCATTCACTTCTATGTCTTCGGCGACGGCGCGGTCCGCGAGCGCTTCCTTCGGCGTCGGGACGAACTCCGGTTGGCCAACGTGTCCCATCATCCGTTACAGGAACGCTCGCTCTTGCCGCACATGCTGGCCGGTGCGGACGTCCTGCTGGTGAGCCAGCTCGCGGAGGTGGGCGATCTGGTCGTACCCTCGAAGCTCATCACGGCCATGGCCGCCGGCGCCATGGTCGTGGCCGCGTGCTCGGCCGATAGCGAAACGGCGCGGCTCGTGACCGAGAGCGGTGGCGGGATCCGAATCGAGTCGGGGGATGCCCCAGCGTTGGTGGAGACAATCGGACGACTCCGGCACGAGGAAGTCGATGCGGAGCCATTCCGGATCAAAGCCCGCGCCTACGCCACTGAGCGCTTCGATCGGAACGTGGTCTACGGACGCGTCGCGGAGGAACTCAACGCGTTGGCTACCCGCAGATGACCATCGCAAACAGCCACGATCGCGCGCGGAGCCGGCGGCATTCCCTCAAGGCCGCCGTGCGACGAGTACTTCAGGTTGCGGACATCCTGGTCAGCGGCGACGCCTCCATCGCGGATGTGCTCAGGCCCGGGTTTTCGCTGACGTCCGCGCGAATGATTGCGCGCATTCGGGCACACGTGCCCGCGCTCCAGACTATCCTCGACGCTGGAGCCAATGTGGGTCAGTTCACCCTCGCAGCCGCGCGAGCATATCCGGATGCGCGCGTGCTCGCCTTCGAGCCGGTGCCGAATGCGGCGGCGATCCTCCGCCGAAGAAGCAGTGGGAATCCTCATGTCGAAGTACACGAGTGCGCGCTCGGTCGGGAAACCGGGGAACTCACTTTGTTTCAGAACGAATATTCCCACGTGAGCTCCGCCCTCCCAATCCACCCGAAGAATCCGCACCCCAATTACGACCCGACCAAGGTCCAGGCGGTGCAGGTCAAGGTAGCCCGACTCGACGACTGTGTACTTGCGAACGATCTCGCCGCGCCGGCCCTGTTGAAACTCGACGTGCAAGGTTATGAGCGCGAGGTGTTGGCCGGAGCGCACGGCATCCTGTCCGGGATTGAGTACCTGGTCGTCGAGGCCGCCTTCGTGGAGCTGTACCAGGACCAGCCGATGTTCGAGGATCTCCATGGGCTGCTCCGCGAGAGTGGATATGAGCTCGTGGCCCCCGTTGGGGTCCAAGAGGGTTCGGCGGGCGTCGTCATCGAGATGGATGGCCTTTACCGGCGCCGTCCGACATGACCGAGTCGGGAGGCGGAGGGTTTCGCTGGACAGGACGCCGAATCCTAATCACCGGAGGGTCGGGATTCATCGGCACCAATGCAGTGCGCCATTTCGCTGCAGCGGGCGCGGATGTGTGTAATCTCGACCTCGTGCCCCCTCGAGATGCGAGCCAGCGGGAGCAGTGGGTAGGATGTGACATACGCAATGAGCGGGATGTCATGGACGCGGTCACCGGTTGTGGTCCAGACACCGTCTTTCACCTGGCCGCGCGCACCGATCTGCTCGAGCGCCGGGATCCCGGTGGCTATGCGGCCAACACGCGTGGAGTCCACAACCTGCTCGCGGCACTTCGGGCGGCTGGGACCGTACGTCGGTTGATCGTGGCGTCGAGCAGAATGGTGTGCACAGATCGGCTATGTTCCCCGGGCCGAAAACGACTACTGTCCACCGAATCTGTATGGGGAAAGCAAGGTTGAAACCGAGCGCATCGTCCGTGAAGACAACCCACCGTTCGAGTGGATCATCGTACGCCCGACATCGATATGGGGACCCTGGTTTGGCGTACCGTACCGGAATTTCTTCGATGCGATTGCCCGCGGGGTGTATCGCCATCCCGGCTCCGCCGACCCCGAAAAGTCGTTTGGCTTCGTCGGCAACTTCGTCTACCAGCTGGAGTGTCTCGGAGCCAACCCGTGTGACGAGCTCATGGGTCGGACCATCTACCAGTGCGACTACCCGCCGTTGCGCCTTCGCCCATGGGCCGACTTGATCCGCCAGGAGCTGGCGCAACCGCCAATCAAGTCGGCGCCCCAGGGCCTCCTGCGCTTGGCCGCGATGGTCGGCGATGCTGTCGAGCTGGTGGCGCCGGGCCGTGCACCACTCACGACGTTTCGGCTGAACAACTTGCTCACCAACATGGTGTATCCAACCGAGCCTCTCGAGCGCACCTGCGGTAGCGCTCCCACACAGTTTGCCCGAGGGCGTCCAACTCACCGTCGCGTGGATGCGTCAATGATGAGGCGGGGGTATCCCCAGCCTCGCTCACAGGCTCGCGCCCCAACCAGATGAGTGCATGAAGATCCTTGTCACGGGCTCGTCAGGCTTGATCGGCTCAGAAGTCGTCGACCTACTTCGACCGACTCGGCTGGGAGGTGCACGGCGTCGACAACAACCAGCGCGCCGATTTCTTCGGGCCGCAGGGCGACACGCGCTGGAACCAGGAACGGCTGCGGCAGGACTTGCCGGCGCTTCGTCCATCACGAGCTGGACATCCGGGACCCCGGGCCGCTCGACCAATGCTTCGAGCGCCTCAACCCGGACGCCATCATCCACACCGCCGCCCAGCCTCGCATGACCTGGCCGCGACCCGCCGTTCGACGACTTCGACGTGAATGCCGTGGGCACGCTGAACCTGCTGGAGGCGGCCCAGCGGGTCCATGCCCGGAGGCCTCTTCGTCCACATGTCGACCAACAAGGTCTATGGCGACCGGCCGAACGACCTCCCGCTGAGGGAGCTGGAGCGGCGCTGGGACTACCAGCGGGATGAGGATGCGGCGGCATTCGCGAGGACCTTCCGATCGACCAATCGAAGCACTCGCTGTTTGGCGCCTCGAAAGTCGCGGCCGATGTGATGGTGCAGGAGTATGGCCGTTATTTCGGATTGCCCACCTGTTGCCTGCGCGGCGGGTGTCTGACCGGGCCCAATCATTCCGGGGTAGAATTACACGGCTTCCTGAGCTACCTGGTCAAGTCCAACGTCGAAGGCCGCGGTACCGCATTTATGGTTACAAGGGCAAACAGGTTCGTGACAACATCCATGCCTATGATGTCGCGCGGTTCATCGAGCTGTTCATCCGGAGTCCCAGGATGGGCGGGTGTATACGACCTGGGTGGGGGTCGGGAGAATTCCTGTTCGATTCTCGAGGCGTTCAAGCAAGTGGAGGCCATGACGGGCACGCCCATGCAGTATGACTACCTCGAGCAGAACCGGGAAGGGGACCATATCTGCTATGTGTCCGATCTCACCAAGATGAAATCGCACTACCCCGAGTGGGGCATCACCAAGTCACTCACCGATATTCTCCACGAGACGATTGTCGCGTGGAACACCCGGCTGGGCCCAGGGCGATGAGGCCGCCGCCGCGGACCGCGATCCTTTGGCCCGAGGTCCGGGGACGATACGAACCATCGCTGCGGTCCAACTGACGTGCGCGTTCTGCTGGTAACTGAAGAACACGAAGCCCGCGGCGGCTCCGGCCTCACGACGGCGGTCCAGGAACTCGCCCGTCACCTCGCGCTGGCCGGGTACGAGGTGTCGATCCTCTGCACGGGCCGAGATCCTCTGGCACCGCCGGAAGGCGCCTCGATCATCCGACATACTCCGAGCCGGGCCGGGCGACGGTGGGGTTGGAATCCAAGGCTCTTCCCAGCCATCGATGCGATCGTGCGAGCCGGCGCGCTCGATCGGGTCCATCTCCACGGCGTGTGGCAAGCGGCGCACTGGTATGCCGCGCGGCGAGCCACATCCCAGGGGATACCGGTCATCCTCAGCAGTCACGGCATGCTCGAGCCCTATCACTGGAATGACCGCGGCCGGCGGGAAGTATCTCATGAAACGGGCATACTGGACGACCATGGCGTATCCCGCGTTCGAGACGCGCGAGCCTGATTCATGCGATTACCCCGACCGAGGCACACAACCTCCAGGCGCTTTTCCCCGGCAGAGAGATTCACATCATTCCCAATGCGGTGGACCTCGATGAAATTGATCGACGAATTGAACAGCTCGCCCTTGCCGGGCCATTCGCACGGGAACCGTGGTTGGCTTCATCGGACGGTTTCATCCGAAGAAGGGATTGGACGCGTTCATCGATGCGTTCTCGAGTGCCCGATTGCCGGCATCCTGGCGGCTGCGCATCGCTGGGCCACCAGGGACTCCGGAATACATGGCTCGGCTCGATCTGGCCATGGCGAAGAGCGGCAGGCGGGATCGGATCGAGGTTGTAGGCCCGTTGTTCGGGAGTGACAAGTGGCGCTTCCTCCGAACAGTCAGCGTCCTCGCCGCACCCTCGCTATCCGAGGCCATTGGCTTGGTCAATCTCGAGGCTGCGGCTTGTGGCACACCAACCATTACGACGCATGCGACGGGTCTCGAGGACTGGGAGCATGGAGGCGGGTTCCTGGTTGCTCCGGATACGGAACAGCTCCGCACTGCGCTGGAACGGGTGAGCCGGGCTTCGACCGAAGAGTATGACGCGAGGTCGCGTGGTAGCCGTGACCTGGTGGAGCGCCGCTATTCATGGGCGGTGGTCTCGACCCAATGGCGGAATGCATACCTCCGACTCGGCGCCCCGCAGCCGGCGCCGACCCTCGCATGACGACCCCACCAGGGCAACGAGAGGTCGTCGTTGTCACGACAGGCCGAATGCCAGGTCCTCCACTCGATCGAGCCGTCGCCTTCGCCCGTCGATTTGCCGGCGCGGTCCCAACGGTGGCCTTGCTCGTGCCGTCGTACACCGCCAATCACCTGCTGCGCGCTGCCGTCGCGCCTGCCGCGCTCGAGTTCGTCGCGCCGGGACGGCTGGAAGGGGTGAGGAAGTGGAATCGGCTGCGCAAGCGCCGCCCTGCAATGATCTATTGCGTGGGCGGCTGCGTACCGGAATGTCGTGCCTGCGGTACTG
>CAVOGR010000005.1:0-529301 GCA_963695555.1 uncultured Gemmatimonadales bacterium
AGCACGTAGGTGTGGTTCTTGTCCGCGTCTCGACGAAACCCCCCGGCAGCACGCACATAGTAGTCTGTGTTCTTGCCGGGGTTGTAGGCGACACCGACCGGCGCATTGACCGCCCCGGCCACCTCGACCACGGGATTGTATTCCGGGATGAACACCGAGTCGCCGGCCGCGAGGATCAGGTTGTCGCGAAACTTCGGGTCGCGCAGCGCCTTGGGCAAGTCGATGCCGATGCGGCCCTGCTCGTTGAGCGAGCGGTGGAACGCGACGCCCATCGGGTAGGCCACACCGGTGAGACCGCCCGCCCGCTCGATCAGGTCGACGATGCGCTCTTCTCGATTACGCAAGGCGTACTGCCCTGGGAAACGCACCTGGCCATAGATCGCCACCGTTCGCGGGAGATCCCACTCCGGTTGGTGCAGGATCGAGACGTTGTCGTACGGTCTGAGCACCACCTCCGGCGCACCGCCCGCGGGAGCCGGAATGCCCGGAGGGCCGAGGTAGGCGCCGTCTGGCCCGCGCTCGACCAGATAGGTGGAGTCGAGCGGCACGCGCATGGTGGTCGCGAGCGCCCCACTCGTAGCGGTCAGTCGGGATGCGGCCGATCTCGGCTTCGCCCAGGTAGGCATCTTCGGTCAGGCCTTGCGCCAACAGCACGGCGTCGCGCAGCGTCATTCCATCGCGATAGGGCACCTCGCCGGGTTCACGCACCGCACCGCCGATCGTCACGAAACGCTCCGGCCGGAACGCCGTGCGGCCGAAGACGGTGATCTCATCTTCGTCCTGCGAGCACGAGGTCGTCGGTCACGGCCCCGGTCGAGTCGCGAAACGCCGAGCGCAGTTGCACGCGGGAAGAGTCGCTCAAGAGCCGGGTGACTAGGATTTGGCCAAGGTAGACGTCGGGCTTGGGGCCACCGGCCAGCTGATGGGCATCGCTCAGCTGCATGCCGGCCGTGAAGCCGACAGGCCCCTCGGTCCACACCCCTCCGGTGACGGTGACGTAGCCGCGCCGCCGGTCTGGAACCGAAAAGACGACCACCGAATCCCCAGGTGCCAGCGCGAACGACTGGCTGGTGTCCGCAGCGACCTGATCAGACGGGACGTCGATCACCCGTGCGCTCCGCGCCGGCTGGCCCCCGTGCCGCAGGCGGGAGGGTGCGGTGAATTTGCACACTGCGCACCGAGGCATCGAAGGTGAAGCCTCCCGCCGCAGCGATCGCGTCACGGAGCGTCTCCCCCTGGCGGAACTCATAGATGGCCGGGCGGACGACCTTTCCCGTTACCGTGACCGGCATGGCGCGCGGCGGAACGAACACGACGTCCCCGCTCTCCAGCCGTATGTCATGAGTGGTGATGCCCCGGAGCAAATACGCGTACCCATCGAGCGTGCTGGCGAGAGTCTCCGCCGCGCCGCACCTCAATGTTGCGGAAACTCCCGTTCTCGGTCGGCCCGCCGGCCGCGTACAGCGCCGTGAGAACCGTGCCCGTACCTGCCATCTGGTAGGAGCCGGGGCGGGCGACCTCCCCAACTACGAAGACCTGGATGGTTCGTATCTTGGCGACGGTCACCTGGAACTGTGTCGTGGCGCCTCGACCACGTCGGACCCCGGAATACACCCGGCCCAACCGGGAGTACAGCTGATCCTCGAGCTCGCGCATGGTCAGGTTGGCCACATAGACCTGCCCAACCTGCGGGATGACGACGAAGCCCTCGCGGGTCACATCGAGGCTATGCGCCAGTTCCACGTCACCGGTGAGGATCAGGACCAGCACGTCGCCCGCGCCCAAGCGGTAGTTCTCGTCGACCGGGCCGGCCAGGATGGGGTCGAACTCGGTGCCGCTCCGCCGGAACACGTCCAACCCGAAGATCTGGAGTTCCTCCGGTGCCTGCGCCAGTGAATCGGCGCGGAGGGAATCGGCCACGAGTTGGGCCGAGTCGGTCAGCACCCGCAGCGAGTCGATCTCATCGGGCGCGGCAATACCGAGGAGCCCGACGACGTCGAGAACGGCGTTACTCGGCGCGGGGACACCGACGGTATCGGCCCCGACCATGTAGGCATCCAGGAACGTCGACGGGTACCCCTCCGCTTCCAACCGTGAGCGGATCTGCGCCGGGGTGAGACCGGACGCGGCCATGCGCCGCCGGAGTTCCAGCACCAGCTCCGGCCGCTGCTGCAACAGTTGCTCGGCTTCAGCGGGTGTGGGCTGCTGCGCGAAGACCGGCGCGGGAATGCCGACGAGCGCCAGGACCACGAGCGCGAGACCCCGTCGCTTCGCACCGAGCCACATGCGTGACATGGAAAGTGTCATGAGGTGCGAAGATCACCCGTAAGTAGTATTCCGTCAAGGGGTTGCGCCATCCGACCGCAATGCGGGACGCGGGTCAGCGACCGCGGTCGATGAACTGGGTCCATTGGTCGGCCAGTCGCTTGGCGATGGCTGTCGGCGCGAAGTTGTGGATGACCCGTTGACGCGCGGCCGCGCCCAACGCGGCGCAAACATCGCGAGCCGCCAGATGCTCGAGCGCAGCCGCGAGCAGGCTCACGTCTCCCTCGGGCACCACAATGCCTGCGTCTCCGACGATCTCCGGCAACGAGCCCGTGTCTGAAACCACTGCTGCGACCCCGTGACTCATCGCCTCGAGCAGGATGGGCGTCTTGGTCTCCACCCACTCCGAGGTGCGTCGCGACGGGACGACGACGCAATCGATCCGAGGCCAGACATCCTGTCGGGCCGAGCGGGGAAGCCCGCCGCACCAGGTGACGCGGGAGGCGATGCCGAGGCGTTCCGCCAGGCGCTCCAGTGGCTCTTGGCGCGGCCCGGTCCCCATGACGGTAATGGTCCACTGGTAGGGAAGCTTGACGCATGAGAGAAAGAGCAGATCCAGCCCACGCTCGGAAACGAGGCGGCCGGCAAAGGCTGTAGCGAGCGGTCCCTCCGATCGTGGCGCCACATGCGGCGGAATGGCAAGGGCGGCCTCGGGAATCACGGCGGACGGGAGGGCGGGGTATTGGGCGCGGAGGAGATCGGCAGCCAGGGACGTCCCCGCGATGATACCGGTGAGGCGCGACAGGCACTTGGCGCGGTTTCGCCGCGGCCTGAAGGAGTATGCTCGCGGTAGGCTTTCCCACGTGGCGAGGATGACCGGAATGCCGAGACTCTTGCCCGTGGCGGTGACCGAGGCGGCCAGGTCGGTTGTCGGCTCGGTGTCGAGGTGCACCAGGTCGGGCCGCACGTCGGTGAGCAAGCGGCGGAGGGCGCGAACGTCCCATCGTGCGGCTTGGCCGGGCCGTCGGGCGGACGTGACCGCCACCGGCACGATCCTGATCCCGCCGTCTTCGCCGGCAGCGGTGACAAGCGGCTCGGGCTGTCCCGGGGCCTGCCAGCGGTGGGGGACGGCTGCGGTGACGCGCCAATGGAGCCCGGCCAGCGCCTTCAAGGTGCCGCGAGATGCCGGGTCTGCAGCACCGGGAGAGATGACGAGAGCGTGCACGGGTTAGCCGGGAATGATCAAGTCTGAGAATCCGGTCCGGAGACGATGCGGGCGATGCCCCTCGATGGAAAGATGCCGGGGCCGGGATTTTCTTCCAAGTGCGTGTATGTTTGTTGCGGCGGGACCGACCGCCACATCTGGACTTTCACCCGGGCTTGGGACCGTGCGGATTCTCCACTTGGCGAAATACTACTGGCCTCGCTCCGGTGGTCGGGAACGGGTGGTCCAGAACTTGGCTGAGGGTGCGTTCCAACTCGGGCATGAGGCCGAGGTCATCGCGGTCGAGACCCGCTGGACCTGGTCCAAGCGAGGACGTCACCGCCACAAAGTGCGGCGGGTCTTTTCCTTTGGAGCGCTGGGGTCCCAGGAATTCGCGCCCGGCTATTTCGCCGCCGCATGGAAGTCGGCGGATATCATTCACGTCCATCACCCCCATCCGCTCGCGGATCTTGTGAGCCTGCTCCGGTTACGCCGGACACCGTTGGTGGTGACCCAGCATCAGGATGTCCGGCCCGGTCCAGTGTCGCCGCACCTCTCGCGTTGGATTCTGCGGCGCGCCGGGGCCATCGTGGTGCCGAGCTCGTCTCACGTGGCCTTGTGTCGTGAGCTGGCCGGGCTCGAGTCCAAGGTCGAGGTCATTCCTTTTGCCATCGATGAGCGGCGCTGGATGGAAGTGCCGCCGCCACCGGGGAGGAAACCGGCGCGGGCCATCTTTATTGGCCGCTTGGTCCGGTGGAAAGGAGTGGACCTCTTGCTCCGGGCGCTGGCTCAAACCGAAGATATCGAGCTCGATATTGTGGGAGACGGCCCCGAGTCGCCACGCCTCAAGACGCTGGCGAAGGCGCTCGCCATCACCGACCGGGTACGCTTCTTCGGCGAGTTTCCCGATGAGGATCTGCCGTTCCGAATGGTGGCGGCCGACTTCCTGGTGCTCCCGTCCGTGACGTCGAGCGAGATGTTCGGCCTGGTGGCAATCGAGGCCATGGCGGCGGGCCGGCCGGTGATCACGACCGACCTGCCGAGTGGCGTACGCGATGTGAACGTTGCCGGTGAGACCGGTTTCGTGGTACCGCTCCGCGACGTGGACGCGTTGGCAGGCGCCATGCAGACTCTGGCGGCAGATCCTGAACTGGTCCGGAAGATGGGGGCAGCAGGCCGCAGCCGGGTGCTGGAGCACTTCACCCGCGAGGAGATGGCCCGGCGGCACATCGCGCTCTACGAGCGGCTGCTTGCCAAGCGATGATAGTGGGCAGTAGGGAGTAGTATGTAGAGAGTAGGGAACTTTCGGGCCCTTAGCTCAGTTGGTTAGAGCAGCGGACTCATAATCCGTCGGTCGCAGGTTCAAGTCCTGCAGGGCCCACTCAAAACGGGGGCGTGTGCCCCCGTTTTGTTGCGGGCCCTCCAGGCCTTTGTCGTCGCGACTGACCGTCGCTCTGGATCAAGTCCTGCAGGGCCCACTGCAATACAACGAGTTACGCCCCCCGAGTCGGCAGTCTTCTTCCTTGTGATTGCCTCCGCGCTACCCGAGATCAAGACGTAGCCGCGCCTTTCTTGATGATGTACTCGAGCTCGCTGACCCCCGGCACACGACCTTGAAGTACGAGTTTGCCATCGATTCCCAGGGCCGGCGTCCGCAAGACTCCCGCCTCAGCTATGGCAACGAGATCTTCCACCTTTGTGACTTCGACTTCCAGATCCATGCTCGTCAGTGCGTCTCTCACCCGTTGTTCCAGCCGCTTACAGTTGGCGCAACCAGGCCCGTAGACATCGATCTTCATCGCTTCAGCTCCGTAAGTGTTGTGATGCGCTTCATCCGTGTCTCCTTCGTCAGCCGAACAACGCGCCGTAGATCAATCCTGTGACAGTCGCCATGACTACCGTGAGCCCCACGAACACGAGCGTCTTCTTGGTCCCCATGATGCTCCGGATCACCAGCATGTTGGGCAGCGACAACGCCGGGCCGGCCAGCAGCAGCGCCAGCGCCGGCCCCTTGCCCATGCCGTTGCCGATCAGTCCCTGGAGGATCGGCACCTCGGTCAGCGTGGCGAAGTACATGAACGCGCCGGCAACCGAGGCGAAGCAGGTTGGCGAACAGCGAGTTGCCGCCGACGGCTGCGCCGATCCACGCCGCCGGGATTAGGCCCTCGTCACCGGGTCGACCCGAGCAGCAAGCCCGCCACGATCACACCGACGAGCAGCAGCGGCAGGATCTGCTTCGCAAAGCCCCAGGACGATGCGAACCATTCCTGCATCTCGTCGTTGCCGCTGGTGGCGAGTGCCGACGAGTGCCCACAACGCCCGTCGTGAAGGGCACGGCGGGGTGGCTGGAGAAGCCGGCGCTCGTCCCGGCTAGCGGCCGCGCCCGGGAGCAGCATGCCACGCCACGGCACGCCGTACCACGCGACGAGCACAAGGGCAAGAACCAGCGCGAGCCGCCGCGGTGATGACCCACTTGGCACGCGTAGATCGTGTGCCAGATGCCCGCCGACTCGGCCAGGCTTGCCCCAGTTGGCGAACACCAGGATCGCCGATCATCGCGGCGAAGAACACGCACGTCTGCCACAGCGGCCGCGCCCGTCCGGCTCGTCCGGCAACCCGGCCTGCGCCTCGGCCTTCGCCAGCTCCTCCGTGCGGAAGATCAAGTGCATCGGCGAGGCCGATCACGCACGCTGAAGACGACCGCGCCGACCGCGCGCGCCACGCCGAGTTCCACTCCCAGGACGCGGGCGGTCAGGACGATCGCCAGCACGTTGATCGCCGGGCCGGAGTAGAGGAAGGCCGTCGCCGGTCCGAGCCCGGCGCCCCGCTTGTAGATCCCGCGCGAACAGTGGGAGGACCGTGCAGGAGCAGACCGCCAGGATGGTGCCGGAGACCGACGCCACGCCGTACGCCAGCGCCTTGTGGCGCGTTGCGGCCCGAGGTACTTCATGACGGCGTCCTGGCTGATGAAGACGCCGATGGCCCCGGCGATGAAGAACGCCGGCACGAGGCAGAGCAGCACGTGCTCGCGGGCGTACCACCGGACCAAGGAGAGTGACTCTGTCAACGGCCCCGGCATGGGGATGCGGCTGGCAATCCATTCGACCGGCAAGTGATAGCTGGCCAGAAACCCGCCCACCAGCAGGATCGCCGCCTTCCACTCGACCCGCCAGAACCCCATCGGTGCTTCCCTCCCGTTACCGAATGGCGGCCAGTCGCTGCTGGGCGTCAGCCTGGAGCACTCCCTCGACGCACGAGTACCAGTTGGTCACGCACGGCACGCGGAGCGAGTAGAACACCTGGTTCCCCCGCTTGTCGTTGTCGACGATCCCGGCGTCCCTGAGCACCAACAGATGCTTCGACACGGTTGAGACGTCCGCTCCGATCATGGCGGTGAGCTCACAGACGCACTCCTCACGGTTGGCAAGTTGATCGATGATGAACAGACGGGTGGGGTGAGCGAGGGCTTTCATCACCTTGGCTCGAGCCTCGTATCGTGCTTGCGTCGTGTTGTCCATTTGAGAGCCCTATTATTGGTGGTTTGGCAAAATAGCCAAATAGTAACCGTCAGTCAAACGGGGCTACGCGTACCAGAGTACAGCTGAACTTCCACTCGGACGTTCCTGTCATCCGTCACCCTCGGGAAATCACACTGGGGAACAAACTGGGGAACGCTCACGTCGGTTCGCGTGCGGTCCCGTCGGTACGCGTAGTCTCGCGTTGTCTACCGGCGCGGACTCATAATCCGTCGGTCGCAGGTTCCTGACGGCAGGGAGTGGTGGGTAGGAGTGTGGGAGGGTAGGGATTGTGATGCCGGCCAGCCGACCTACCGACCTACCGACCGACCGACCGACTTAACGACCGACCGACCTCACGTCACTTGCTCGTGTCATCCTGCGATGCACGTCCGGCGGTGAGCAAGCGTTCTGCAAAGTCGACGCGTTCCTGGAGCTCGGCCAGCTGTGCTCGTGTCTCGTTGAGATCGTCACGCAGCCCATCGACCTCCGGTCCCAACTCCGGATCGCCGCCTCGCATTTCCAGCTCCTTCTTCTTGATCTTGAACCAGAGGATCACACTCAGGGCCCCGACCGGCCCCAGGACGCCGAAAATAACGCTGATGATCTGCACTTCTAGCGGCACGATGATCCCTCCTTCTCAAACTCTCGGAGGTGAGTTGGCAAGAATACGCTGGTCGGGTCTCTTTTTCGCTAACCCCAAGATACACGACATGATGAGCCATCGGCGAGGAAGACGGCTGCCAGGAGTGCGTCTGTTCGATAGCCGCCGATCCCACCGTGGCATCCTGGCCTGTACGACCGAGAGCGTGAGGACGGAGGGAGCAGTGGGCAGGAAAGTGGGAGGGTAGGCGTTGTAAGGCGACCTCCCTCCCTCCCTCCCTCCCTGCAGCCAAGACTCGCTCGGCTCGTTCGGATTCTGAATGGCCGACGGGATGATTCTGGTAGGGATTCGCCGGCGCAGTCCTCGCAGTTCTTGAAAGATTCCTTCCCAGGAATCTCAGAAATTTTTCATGACCCATGTGGTAAGAGGGCTCATTCGTTCGACGTTCTCCCCTGGCCTGGGCGATCCCGCTACTGGTCCGACGCCGCTCTTCGACGCCCCTCCGACTCCGAGACCACTCACGCCTCCAGTATGGCGCCTGGTTCACCAAGAGGAGGTAGCGTATGACTGCCAAAGTATTCGCGGCGGGGCTGGTGGCGTTGGTGGCCTTCGGCTGCAGCGATCCACCCACCACCGCCACGGCATTGGGTGACGAAGCCGTGGCACCTGCGTTCATGGCTGACCGTGCAGAGTACAGCTTCCCGTATGACCTACAGGATGAAGACCCCTTCTTAGTGTGTCGTGGCGAGCTTGTGGAAGGTTACGGCATTCTCACTATTCACATCCGAGAGGTGACCACGCCCTCGGGCAACCTGCTTGTGCGCGGTTGGGTCGAATATCCCGGCGATTCCTATATGATCGGAACTGAATCAGGCGTCGTGTTGGACCTTCAAGAACGGACTCAATCCCTTTACCGAGACCTACAAGGGCCAGTTCTATCGTCAGAACTGGATGATTACCGAGTGGTATACGAATCCGGACCTTGGGCAGCTTCGGGTCCGTTGGTGGGGCGGCTTTAAGTATGATAAGGACGGCAATTTGACGATCAACCGAGACAACCTGACATGTGAATAGGCCCTGCAACGGGCGGTGTCGTTTCGGCCCCGAGCGTCACGCGGCGCTCGGGGCTTCTCGTTTTGGACCAGCCCCGCTGACATCCTGTATCTTAGGCAGTGGCGTGAAAGTGGATTCCCCGTGTGAGTAAGACGGTCGTTGGGGGCGAAGGCCCGGCGGGCAACCCGACCCCTGGAACGAGCGTCAGACGACGAGGAAGGACGGATGGACCCCGAGCGAACTGCTGATCCGATCCCGGTCATCGCGCATCTCTCCGGTCCGCGGCGCGGAACCTCCGAGCGGCTGCGGGGAACGGCTGTGTGGCTCGTGCGCAGAGATGATGGTTCGGCGTACGCGACTTCCGACTCGCCGCCCCCAATCTATGACGCCGAGCTACGTCAGCGCGGCCAGAGCTACGAACTTGCCGCCGCGCCCGGCCGGGAGATCTGGGTGAACGGAGAGCGCACCGATCATCTGGTCCTCGCATCGGGCGATGTCATCGAGATCGGGAAGGGCGGGCCGATCATCCGGTTCCGGCTGTATCCGGCCGAGAGTGGCGCCGCGAAGTCGGTGGCCGAGGTGTTCAGCGACTGCTGGACCTGTGCGCGCCATGCGCCGGGAGGCGTGCTGCGCCGCGCCGCAGTCTTCCTCGCGGGCGTTCCCATGGAACTCGCCACCCAAACGTCCCGAACTTTCCGGCTCGGCATCCTCTCCGCCCTCCTCATCCTCATAGCGGTCACCCTCATGTTGGGCGGACGGACCGTGATGCTCGAGCGCCGGCTCGCGGAAGAGCGCACCCAAGTGGCAGCGATCGCCGCACTGCTCGAGAAGTCGCTTGATAACCCGTCGAGCGAGAGCGAACTCGCAAGGATGCTGGCCGAGCTGCGTGACAGCATGACGTCCGCGACAGAGCGCCTCGGCGCTCTCGAAGAGCGCTCGGACGCGCCGTCGCGCGTCATCGCCGCGGCCACACGCGCAACGGTGCTGCTGCTTGGTTCCTACGGCTTCGAGGATTCCGCCTCCGGGCGACCCCTCAGGATTACCGTGACCCCCGGGGCACAGCCCATGTTGGGGCCCGAGGGGGAAGTGCCGCTCACCGCGGAGGGACTCGGGCCGGTGTTCGAGGCGCGCTATACCGGCACCGGGTTCATGGCGAGCAGCGACGGATTGATCGTGACCAACCGGCACGTGGCCGTGCCCTGGGAGTTCGATGAGGCGGCCGCCGGAATCATCGCACGGGGCTACACGCCCGTGATGCGACGGTTCATTGCCTACATGCCAGGTGTCGCGAAACCGTTTGAGGTCCAAACCGTGCGGCTGAGTGACGAGGCGGACCTGGCGCTCCTGCGCGGGAATGTCACCACCGACTCGTTCGTCGCCCTTCCGCTGAGCTTCACCCCGGTGCACCCGGGAGAAGAGGTCATCGTCCTCGGGTACCCGCTGGGCATTCGGGCGCTCATGGCGCGGACCGGCGCCACTTTCGTCCAGCAGCTTCTCAGCGAGGGCGATGTCGACTTCTGGATCGCGGCGGAACGGCTCGCGGCCGGCGGGTACATCGCTCCCCTCGCGAGCCGCGGAATCATCGGCCAGGTAACGCTCCAATCTGTTGTCTATGACGCCCAGACCACGCATGGGGGGAGCGGTGGTCCCGTATTGTCCACTGCAGGCGAAGTCGTGGCGATCAACTCGGCTGTTCTCGCAGGGTACGGAGGGGCGAACCTCGGTGTCCCCGCCGAACAGGCACGGCGGCTCCTCGCGCCCGACAGCACGGGACCCTAACGCGCATGAGTTAGTGGAGGAAGCCGGAGTCGCCAAGGCGGCCTCCGACCGAGCGATGCGGTAGGCACGTGGGGCAAGGCATTTCATGCCGGTTGGGGCCCCTTGAGCTCAAAGTTGGCCCTGTGTTATAATACCGACTATTTTTATCCCCATTGAGCTTGACTCGTATCAAGGGGGAACGATGGCAACCACAAAGACGACCGGATCCGTGGCTCGCATCGAGGACCGGGGGTACGTACACCCGGAGGTGTTGGTCTCCACTGAATGGGTGGCTGCCCACCTGAACGACCCGCACGTCCGGATCCTGGAATCGGATGAGGACCTGCTGCTCTACGAGACCGGGCACATCCCGAACGCAACCAAGATCGATTGGGTCGGTGACCTGAACGATCCGCTGATCCGAGACTACGTCGACCGCGAGCACCTCCAGGAATTGCTGCGCTCGCGGGGCATCAATCAGGACACGACGGTGGTGCTCTATGGTGACAAGAACAATTGGTGGGCCACCTACGCGTTCTGGGTCTTCCGCCTTTTTGGCCTCGAGAACCTCCGGATCATGGATGGCGGGCGGGCCCGGTGGGAACAGGAGGGGCGTGCGCTCGTGACGGTGCGACCATCGTTCCCAAAGGGCAATATTACGGTGGGTGAGCGGAACGATGCCCGCATTCGAGCGTTCCGGGAGGATGTGCTGCTGCACATCAAGGCCAAGCGGGCGTTGGTCGATGTGCGGAGCCCCGAGGAGTACCGCGGTGAGCGGCTGCACATGCCTGACTATCCCAATGAAGGAGCGCTTCGCGGCGGACACATCCGCGGCGCCCGCAATGTGCCGTGGGCGCGAGCGGTCGACCCGGGGACGTGTACGTTTCTTCCGGCAGCGGATCTCAAACGGATCTACCAGGAAGAGCAGACCCTCGATCCGGCTCAGCCGGTGATCGCCTACTGCCGGATCGGTGAGCGGTCCTCGCACAGCTGGTTCGTGCTCACCTATCTCCTGGGGTTCGGGAACGTCCGCAACTACGACGGCTCATGGACCGAGTGGGGCAATACGGTCCGTGCCCCCATCCAAAAGCCATAGCGGCCGTGGCGCCGTCATAGTGACGTGCCGAGAGGCGGGCCGGCCGGTGAGACAACGTTGATGGATCGAGACATCGCGATCGAGATGCTGGTCGACCACTTCAAACGGCCGCGGCATCACGGACCGCTGGCCGACGCGGACGTGAGCATGCCCGGTGGCAATCCAGGCTGCGGTGACCTGGTCACGATCCACGTCAAGGCGGATGGACATCGCATCGCCGCTGCATCATTTGAAGGCAGCGGCTGCACCATCAGCCAGGCGGCGGCCTCGATCCTGCTCCGCCAGGTGAACCGCGAGCACATGCCCTTTCAGGAGGTGCTCGACTACTCCTACGAGCAGATGCTCGACCGGCTCGGCCGAGAGGTGGTTGGGTTCCGGCACCGCTGCGCCACGCTGGCGCTCGCCACGCTCAAGGCGGCGGTGCGGGTGATCGAGATGGACGGAAAGCTCCGCGCCGCGGGCTACTCCCCCGAGCAGATCAGAGAACTCCGTGATGCGGCTGCCAAGCAGGTCGCGGGCGCCGGATTCGTGGTGGGAAGCGGTGCCATCGAGGCAAGCCAGGACATCTCGGGCCGCACCCCGGATCCGCTATCGACAGGGTGAGAGCGGCCTGCACCGCTGAACGCGGCAAGGGACCCGCGGGTTGTTGACAGGCCCGGTCCCACGGGTAGGATTCCCACCGTTCACAGCAGGCTTCCTCATCCTGTTTGGAGAGACTCTATGCTTCGCCGCTGCACTCTGATGATTGGATCGCTCGTCCTGTTGGCCCCGATGGCCCTCGTGGCCCAGCAGAAGACCACCGGCACCTACGCCACGATGCCGGGCGACGCGGACGAGATGGATCTACCAAACGACCAGATTCTCCAGCAATCCGGCTATCGCATGGTGGTGTTCGCCACCAACCCGGCCAGTCCACTGAACAACATCAGTTCGCACTGCACCTCCGCGGCAGTGGCCGCGAGCGATGGGGCCATGGTGTCGAGCAGCGGCTTCTGCTTCAACATGGATGCCGCCGGCAATGGTTACTCGATGTGGTGGCAGGAAACTGAGGTAGGCACGGCGAGCTGTCCGACCCGCTGCGGTCAGTTCGGGCTCTACGCCGGCTACGGCAAGTTCAAGGGCATGACGGGGATGGGCGCCTGGCGCGCGGGCAGCGTGCTGGCCGATGGAACCGGCATGGGGACCTGGGAGCTCACGAGCCAGATGAAGTAGACGAACCTCGAGTTGACCTGTCGAAGTCCCGGGACCCCCCGGAGCTTCGTCGTAGCAGGCGGTGCCTTCGTGCGGAAGTGTTGCGTCGGCGTCGCAATGTCGGCCGTGGAGTGGTCCGGGAGTAGTCCGCAGTGAGACCCTGTAAGACGCAACCGCCCAGGCATTTATGGAACCGCATGTCGCCAATGATCATGCGCCGTCGGGTGGTGCAGATCTTGCCTGAATGCCACAGTACCTCGACCCCAATTCCTCCTGAGGGCCCGTTTGTGTCGGACCCGGCCGGAGTCGTATGTCCGTACGCGCGAAGCTTGCCCTTGGCCTATTCGTCCTCGCCGTCGGGTCCTGTAAGGGAACCGACAGTGGTAGCACGGGTCCCACCTCCTTCGACCTGACCGGAACCTTCGAAGGCGTCATCGTGCTGCGGGCCGACCCGTTCACTGGCTTCGTGGATTCGATCCCGTTGAGTCTCACGCTGACTCACTCGGGAGCCTCGTTCGCCGGGACCTGGGAAGCCGATTCCGCGGCCGGCACCATCACCGGTACGGTCACCGGAAGTTCGGTTTCCTTCACGCTCAGGCAGAACCTCCCGTGCGACGGGACCTTCACGGGCACCGCCGTGGTGACGTTCGACGGGGACCGCATCCGCGGTACTCTCTCCGGCTCCGACTGCACCAGAACCCTCGACGCGACCTTTGTGGTCGACCGCACCAGTGCACCTCCCGCCTCGCCACGGCTCACGCTCACGCCCGCATCGATCATGTTGTCCGGGACGGTGGGGGAGGAGATCCCGGTGCCGCGACCATCGCTGTGTCCAACACCGGCGGCGGGACCGTGTCGGGGCTTTCCGTCGGCACGATAAGCTATGACTCGAGCGCCAGCGGCTGGCTCGCGACGCCCGTGCTCGGCAGCACGGCCGCCCCGACGACCATCACGCTCAACGCCACAACCGGAAGTCTCGCGGCAGGGACCTATACCGCCACGATCCCGGTGACATCGACGTCCGCGAGCAACAGTCCCCAAACCATCACGGTGACCTTCGTCGTCTCCGATGTCCCCGCCACTCCCAGCATCGACCTATCATCGGACAGCCTGACTTTCACAGGTATGGCGGGCGGTGCGGATCCCGCCGCGTCGACGGTGAACGTGACCAACGGCGGAGGCGGGTCCTTGACCGCCCTGGATGTGGCGGTCATCACTTATGGGCCCGGTGCCAGCGGCTGGCTCAACCCGGTCGGCTTGGCGGATTCTACGGCCCCGACCATGCTGACCATTCAGCCGCGCGTGGGAGGGCTCGTCGCGGGAACCTACCAGGCGACGGTCGAGCTGACGTCACCGGTGGCGAGCAACAGTCCTGCGGCCGTGTCGGTCGTTTTCACGGTGACGTCGGCGCCGGCGGCGCCGAGCATTGTGTTATCCTCGTCCACAGTGGGTTTCTCCGCCACTCAGAGTGGGGCCGATCCGACGGCCGCGACCCTCAATATCTCGAACGGCGGTGGCGGGACGCTGAGCGGGCTCACTCTCGGCACCATCACCTATGGATCCGGCGCGAGCGGATGGCTCACCGCTGGGTTGGCCGCGACGACAGCCCCAACCACGCTCACCCTCCAGCCGACAACCGGGAGCCTCGCGGCGGGCACCTACACTGCTACTGTGCCGGTGACATCCGCCGTGGCCGCCAACAGCCCGCAGAGTGTGACCGTGACGTTCACCGTGGCCGCTCCGCCGCCGAGCATGGTGGTCACACCGTCGACTGCCTCATTCACGGCGACGGCCGGTGGTGGCGACCCGCCGTCGCAGGGCACGGCCGTGACCAACGGCGGCGGTGGGACGCTGAGCGGGATCGCTGTCGGCAGCATCACCTATGGACCCGGCGCCAGCGGGTGGCTCGGTGCTACGTTGGGATCCACGGCCGCCCCGGTAACACTCACCCTCCAGCCGACAACCGGGAGTCTCACGGCCGGCACCTACACCGCCACCGTGGCCATCACGTCCGCTGTGGCCGCCAATAGTCCGCAAACGGTTGCCGTGACGTTCACCGTCTCTGCGCCCGCACCGCTCATTGTGCTCGGCACGTCGGGTGTGGGCTTCACTGCGATCGAGGCGGGGAATAGCCCGACATCGCAGGCGGTGAGTGTGACCAACGGGGGCGGCGGGAGTTTGAGTGGCCTCGGAGTCGGCACGATCAGCTACGGCCCAGGGGCGACTGGGTGGCTCCAAGCGACGCTTGGCAGTTCAACTGCTCCGACCACACTGACCCTTCAGCCAGCGACCGGAGCTCTCCCGGCTGGAACGTACACCGCCACGGTTCCGGTCACGTCCGCGGCGGCGAGCAACAGTTCCGTGAACCTGACGGTCACGTTCACCATCGCTTCCGCATGGATCAAGGGATGGAATTTCAGGGCCACGCCTGGATTCGTGAGCGACGGCCCCAATGAAACGTGGTTTACTTCGTTCGATGCATACCCTGTGAGCCGGAATGGCGTCACATTTGGTACATCGGGTGGCTCATTCGAGTCCCGTGACCGGACCAACACGCTCGATCGTCGGCTGGCCGGGCAGATCCAGGTGGCCAACGCCAGCCCGACTCAAGGCAGGGTGCGTATCAACGTGCCGGGTCCCGGGGATTATCGCGTCCGTCTGGCTGTCGGCGACGCGGGCTTCGCGCAGTCATACCAGTCCGTGGTCATCCGGGATGGCATCGGTGGGCCGGCAGTGGTCACTATCGATGAGCCGGCCGGAACGGGCGCAGGGCAGTGGCTCGATGCCAGCGGGGTCACGCGGACCGCATCGGGCTGGGTGGCGAACAACCAGGCCGTCGTCATCTCGGTAACGGGCCAGGTCATCGAGGTCGTAGTGGGAGAGCCCGGGACGGCGCAGACCACGAGTTCAACCATCTCGCACCTGCTCCTCCAAAAGCTCACCCCGTAGCATTTGAGATTTCGCGGTGCCCCTGCCGCTGGTGGTGCCTGTTCGTGATTCGTTCCCCGGCCAGCGCACCCTAGCGCCTTGCAAGGTCCGCCGGGGAGTTGCGCCACACACGATTCGCGCCAGGCGGATCGCGCCACTCCGTTGGGTCAGGGCTACCGCTGCCCGGCCGGCCGGGTGGATCGCCGGGTGTAAGCAAATTCATGGCAAGCACATAGGCTGAGTCACGCTTCGGCGGCCGTGGCGATGGCGGGTTCGGGGGGAAGCAGGCAATTCCGTTGGTGACCTGTCCGCTTCCGTCCGGAACGGAAATCGCATACTGTGCAGTATTGCGCCCAAACGCCGGCGCGGCGTAACCCTGGACGCGGTCGCGTGCGGCATGTTTCGGCGGTCGGTTCGGGTGGATTGGCACTCCTGGTCGTTCCTTCTCGGCGGTTGTCTGATGCGGGTACCTTTTGTTCACCGAAAGCTTGGTTTTGGCCGTCGCGATGTCGGCGCCGAATCGGGAGACTCGGCCCCGGGCTCCGGTGAATCCGCCGAGTCTACGCTGCCGTCGGAGCTTACCGGGCCCGTCGTCCTGCTTCCGGCGGAGCACATTTCGCCCCACCAGGAGCCGGAGCGGGAGTGGTGGCGCAGGCCCGGCATCTACGTCGGGAGCGCAGCGATCCTGCTCGTCCTGGGCACCGGCGCCGGGATTTTGGTCTCGAAGCGCGGCGGCGATTCCCAGTTTGCGAGCAACGACGCCGCCTTCAGGACCGGCGTTTCCGCCCTGACGCTCCCAGACGAAGACTTGCGCATCGCGCCGACCGCCCGGGATAGCGTCCCTACAACGACGACCGATCTGCCGTCGCCGCAGCCTGCGAATTCGGTTGCCACAGCCCAGCCCGCAGCGTCCGACCGGTCGGAGCCGGCGGCACCACCCGAAAGCCGGCCGCAAGCCGCCCCATCCAGGCCAATCGCGCGCGCGCCGTCGGCGGAGTCGACCACGGTCAGAGCACCGGATGGCGACCCGGTCGTGTCGCAAGACGCCGTGATCGACTCTCCGCCGGATTCCGAACGGCGCGCTGGGTCGGGCCAGCCGGTGACCCCCCCGGCGGTCAGTCAGGATCCAGTCAGCGCACCTCAGCCATCAGACGCGGCACGGACGGGTGATACCGTGACCGCGAGCGTTCCGGAACCGTCGCCCGCACTCGACCCAGTGTCCGCGGTGCCTGATCCGTCGGCAGCACGCCCCGCGCTCATGGCAGGAATCGCCAGGTTGATCACGGCCATCAATACGAAGCGCAGCGAGGTAGCAATCCGGTCGCTGCTTCTCGACCCCGCCAGTCAGCAGGAAGTGGTTTATCTCGTACGAGAACAGAAACCCACCGCGTCCCTCGGCACGACCGACGATGTGGAAATCGACCAAGGGGTGGCGACTCTCGGGGTACAGATCGGTTTTCGCTGGCGCGGTAGTTTCGGGGTCGAAGAGCGGGAAACACGTCGATTCGAAGCGGTGGCTGAGCGCGATGCCACCGGCTGGGAGTTCACGGGGGTTCGGATGTTGGGAGACATTCCATGACCACCCCGGGATCTCGGGTACGCTCCCGAGACGTCGTGCTTGTCATCTCCGCTCTGGTCGCGTTCACAGGGGCGCTCGAAGCACAATCGACACAACCATTCTCGATCCAGACGTCCGGTGCCCTCGTGTTTCCGAGCAAGTCGCAGGCACCCTTCGAATCAGACACGCGGTTCGGATTCGACGTGCAGGCCCGGTACACGCACAGTCGCTGGTCCGTGGGCATTGGGTATCAGCGCAGTACCGTGTTTCGCTCCTCGGCGATCGATATCAACGCCGCGTTGTCGCTGTTCTTCGTCGAACCGCGGTTTGTGGTAGCGGCCAATCGGCGGGTCGGTGCCTATCTGGCCGGCCGGGCCGGTATCGGCAAGCTGGTGTGCACGCCGGATCGGTGTGGCGAGCCGAGCTACGCGAGCTTCGGCGGCGGTGGTGGCCTCCTGGTACGGCTCACACGGGCCTTGGCCTTGGACGTCGGCGCACAATTCTTCACCGTGACCGATGATGCAAACACCGGCTATTTCCTGGCTCGGTTGGGGGTGGGTCTCGGACTATGACCACCGGCTTCGGCGCGCGCCTCACCAGCCTCCTCCTCGGAGGCGTTTTCTTCACCGCCCTGTCGGGGTGCGGGGTGGACAACGCCTGCGACTCGCTCACCGAGCCGCTCGTGGTAGCCGCGGTCGAGCTTTCGCCCGTGGCGATCACGCTGCGAGCCGGCCAAACGCATCAGTTTGCGGCCGTGGCCCTCACCAGCTGCGGCAACCCCGTGCCGGCGGCGGCGGTGACGTGGGCCAGCGCAGACCTGGCCGTGGCCGTTGTCACGCCAACGGGTTTGGCCACGGCGCTCGATACTGGCGTCACCACCATCACGGCCAGTTCGGAAGGGAAGTCGGCCGCCGCAACCCTGATGAGCACGGTGGTACCGGTCGCGACCGTCACCGTGTTCCCGAACCCCGTACAACTCGAGCAAGGTGCCACGCTGGCGCTCACCGTGAGCGTGGCCGACTCCGCCGGCAACGCCATGTCGGGGCATCGGGTTCGTTGGGCCAGCAGCGACTCGACCGTGGCGACGGTCAATGACCGAGGCGAGGTGACCGGTCTCGCCGCAGGCGGTCCGGTGACGATCTCCGCCACGGTGGACACGGCGTCCGGCCGAGCCGACGTGACCGTGACCCGAGCTCCACCAGCTTCCCTAATGTTCGCGATGCAACCCGGTACGTCGACGGCCGGGGCACCGCTCAACCCCGCCGCGCAAGTCATTGTGGCCGACCGCTTCGGCATTCCAGTGGCCGGAGACGGCCGGGCGATTACGGTGGCGCTCGGTGCGGGCCCCGGCAGCTCGACGCTGGCAGGGACCGGGACCGTGGCGGCGGTCGATGGAGTCGCCACGTTCACCACGCTCATGCTGGAGAAGGCGGGCGCCGGCTACACCCTGGTCGCGAGCGCTCCCGGACTGACCTCGGTAACCAGCCAACCCTTTGCGGTCATCCCTGGCGCAGCTGCCGACATGCGCTTCTCCGTGCCACCCGCGGCGACGGAGGCCGGTGTGCCTATCGCCCCGGCGGTGGCGGTCGAGGTGCTCGATGCCTTCGGAAACACGGTGACTGACGATACGGCCGGAGTGCAGATCGGGTTGGGCCAGAACCCCGGTGGCGCCACGTTGAGCGGAACGACAACGGTCCAGCCGCAGGGCGGCGAGGCCGCTTTCGGAGACCTTACCCTGAACAAGGCCGGCTTGGGGTACACCCTGATTGCATCGCGCCCCGGCATTCCGTCGGTGAGCAGCGCACCCTTTGCGATACGACCGGGTCCGGCGGCGACCATGAGGTTCACGATTCAGCCGAGCGATGCCGAGGCCGGTGCAGCGATAGCACCTGGGATTGAAGTCACCCTGTTCGACGCGTTTGATAACATCGTGACGACCGACGCATCGAGCATCAGTCTGTCGATTGCCGCGAATCCTACCGGCGGTTCGTTGAGCGGGGTACCGACGGCGACCGCAGCAAGTGGACTCGCCGTCTTTCCGAACGTGAGGCTGGAGCAGGCCGGTGCGGGGTACACCGTACGCGCCTCCCGAGCAGGCATTCCGGCTGTGACGAGCGCGCCGTTTACCATTCGCCCCGGACCCGCGGCGGGCGTGGCCTTCGCGGTCGAGCCGGCCGACGCACCTGCCGGATCCAAGCTTGCGCCTGCCGTGCAGGTGGCGGTTGTCGATGCCTTCGGCAACAGGGTCACGACGAGCTCCGCGAGCGTGAACATCACCGTGTCGAACAATCCCGGCGGCAGCAGCCTGAGCGGTGCCACAACGGCCGGCGCGGTGCAGGGGCTCGCCACATTCGCCGACCTGAGTCTCAATCGCACGGGTACAGGGTACACTCTTGGCGCGGCCGCGTCGGGCCTTGCCTCTGCGACGAGCCGAGGGTTCACCATTCTGCCCGGGCCTCCGGCTTCTCTCGTATTTCGCGTGCAGCCGAGTGAAACTCCTCCAAACCAACCGATCACCCCGCCGGTCGAAGTGAGCGTCCTCGATTCCCTGGGGAATGTGGTGACCACGACGACCATCCCCATCACGATCACCTTGGCCTTGAACCCGGGCTCGACCACCTTGAGCGGAACCAGGACGCGCAGCGCGGTCAACGGTGTCGCCGTGTTCGACGATCTGAGCCTGGATCAGATCGCAACCGGGTACCGTCTTTCCAGTGGCGCTCCGGGCCTCGCATCGGCCCTGAGCGCTTCGTTCGACATCAAGTTCTGAGCGGGGGCATTGGTCTTCTTGGGGCGCCGGCTGCCGCCCGCCCCGGGGGGTCGACCTTGCCGGCGATTTCCCCACGGATTAGAATCCCGCTCCCACCGAGGACAACGCCGGGCGATTAGCTCAGCTGGTTAGAGCGCGCGCCTCACATGCGCGAGGCCGGGGGTTCGAGTCCCTCATCGCCCATATCGAACGGGGAGTCTGGGCCAGCCCGACTCCACCGTTTCTTCTTTCTTGCCTGCCTCTTGCCCTCGTGTTCTGGGGGCGGTACCATCTCCCTAGTAGACGCCCGCGCCGCCGACAGTGAGAGCTTGTCTCGCGCCGGCCGCGGGCCTTCTGTGAAGGGCCGCATGTCGTTCCGAAGCATCTTCCCGGCCGCAGTCGCCGTGGCACTGATCACAGCGTGTGGTGGTGATCCATGTGGGTCGCTCACCGAGCCGCTCGTCGTTGCCTCCCTCCAGATCGCCCCCACCCGGTTGGATCTCCGGGTCGGTCAGAGTCGCCAACTGAACGGGGCGGCGCTCACCCAGTGCAACCGGGCCATCGCAGACGCCCCCATCGTCTGGGAGAGCGGCGATCCATCGGTTGCCTCGGTGTCTCCGTCCGGCATGGTGACGGCACTCAAGGTTGGAAGCACCACCATTCGGGCAACCTCCGAGGGAAAATCAGCCTTGGCGTCGGTGTTGGTCTCCGTGGTGCCCATCGCCGAAGTCGACATTGCCCCTGGCTCGGTGAGCCTGTGGCAAGGCTACGATGTGCAACTCACAGTCCAAGTGACCGACTCGGCGGGGAACGTCCTCCCGGGCCACGCGGTCTCATGGAGTAGCAGCGCCCCGAACATCGCTTCGGTCGATGGAACCGGCTTGGTCACCGGGCTCGCTGTCGGTGGACCCGTTACCATCTCCGCAACGGCAGGGGCGGCGGTGGGAACGACGGCCGTGACCGTGGTCCGCCCGCCCGCCACGGGCCTGGTCTTTTCCGTCCAACCCACGGATGTCGCGGCGGGAGTCTCTATCGCCCCTGCCGTGCAGGTCACGGTCGTCGACTCGCTCGGCAACCGAATACGCGGCGACACGACGACCGTATCGCTTTCCCTCGGTGCGAACCCGGGTGGGAGTACGCTGGGCGGGTCGACGGCGGTTGCGGCCGTGGACGGCATCGCCACGTTCTCGGGGGTCACGCTCAATAAAGTCGGCACCGGCTACACGCTCGGGGCCTCGGCTCAGGGCGTCGCCACCACCAGCGCCTCCTTCGCCGTGTCGCATGGTGTAGCCGTGGGCTTCGCGTTCGTCCTGCAACCCGTCTCCACCCAGGCCGGGGCGTTGATCACCACCGGGGTGCGCGTGGTGGATGCCTTCGGCAATACGGTCACCGCCTCGAACGATGCGATCGACATCTGGATTGGCACCAACCCGAACGGCGGGACATTGAGCGGGACGACGACCGTCGCGGCCGTTCAAGGCGTCGCCGCCTTCGCCGATCTCAGCATCGACAACGTGGGCAGCGGCTATACCCTCGAGGCGGGTAGCGCCGGGAGAACGCCGGCCGCGAGCAACCCCTTCGACATCACCGCCTCGGCACCAACCGCATTGATGTATACCGTGCAGCCCACTCGCGTCACGGCCGGCGTGCCCATGATTCCGGACGTGGAAGTCACCGTTGCGGATTCTCTGGGTAACAGGATTCCGGGCGATACGCGGACGGTCACGGTCGCGCTCGGTACCAACCCCGGCGGGAGCACGCTCGGCGGAACCACCGTGGTCAACGCGGTAGACGGTGTCGCGCGTTTCCCGGGTCTCACGCTCGACAAGGTTGGGACCGGCTACACCCTGCTGGCTTCGGCAGCCGGAGTTGCCGGAGCAGGCAGTGCCCCCTTTGATGTGTCGCCAAACGTCGCGGTGGGGTTCGACTTTGCCGTGGAGCCTGCTTCCACCCAAGCCGGGGCCTTGATCACCCCGGCGGTACGCGTGGTGGATATTTTCGGCAACACGGTTACCACAGCGAACGACGCGATCGATATCTCGATCGGTATTAACCCAGGTGGGGGAACGCTGAGCGGGACGACGACGGTGACGGCCGTTCAAGGGGTCGCGGTATTTTCCGACCTGAGCATCGACAAGGTGGGTGCCGGCTATACGCTCGACGCGACTAGTGGCGGGCGGACGCCGGCCATCAGCAATCCGTTCGACATCACCCCTGCCGCACCGGCACGGCTGGCGTTCTTCGTTCAGCCGTCGACGACGGACCATGGCAAGTCGATCAAGCCGCCTGTCGAAGTCGGTGTGGTTGATTCATGGGGCAATCTGGTCGACACCTCGACGGCGGCAATCACCATGAGCATCGCGGTCAATCCCGGCGGGGGTGTCTTGAGCGGAACGACCACGCGTTCCGCGGTGAATGGCGTGGCGGTGTTCGACGATCTCAGCATCGATCAGAATGGCCGCGACTACGTGTTGTCAGCTGACGCCCTAGGGCTCACCGGGGCATTGAGCGACTTCTTCCGTATCAAGTAGCGCGGAAGGTTCCCCAGCTCAAATGAGGCCTTTGCGCCGCAACATCCCGATGCGGTCGAACATGGCTTCGTGAGACGCCGCGACTTCCTCAGGCGTCACCGTCGCGACCCCGACCTTGCCGACTTCCACCCCCGCCGCATGGGTTGCCAGCTGCGCCGCCTCCCGCACGCTGGCGCCGGCGGCCAACGCGGTTCCCACCCAGGCCGTAACGGTATCGCCCGCCCCTGATACGTCGTAGACCTCACGGGCAATGCTCGGGATGTGGGTGATCGCGCCGTCTCGCGTCACCAGGATCATGCCGTCGGAGCCGAGGGTGAGCAGGAGATTGTCCACCTGCAGGCGGCTCAGAGCTTCGGGCAGCGCCTCGCGGTGATCGAGATCTACCGCCGCCCCGAGCGCCGATTCGAGCTCGCGCCGATTGGGCTTGAAGACCGTGGCGCCTATGTACGAAAAGAACTGACGGAACTTGGGATCCACCACTACCGGTATACCCCGTTGGCGTGCCATGGCTAAGGTCGAGGTGATGAGCTCGGGCGTCAGCACCCCTTTGTTATAGTCCTCGACGAGCAATGCGTCGGCTTCTGCCATCGCCTCGGCGAGCAGTGCGGCCAATCGTTCCTGCTCAGCGGGGTCGAGATGGCTTTCCACCTCCTCATCGATTCGGACGATCTGCTGGTTGCGCGCCAGGACCCGCGTCTTCGACGTGGTCGTCCGACCTGCCACTTCGAGTATGAAGCGATCGCTCATCCGCTTCATCACCATCTCCTGCCGGAGGCTGCGGCCGTCGGCGTCGTCTCCAATGGCTCCAACCAAGAGACACGTGGCGCCAATGGCTCCGACATTTGCGGCGACGTTGGCGGCCCCTCCGAGCGCCCCGCGCCGCTCGGACACCTTGAGCACGGGAACGGGCGCTTCCGGAGACAACCGCTCCGCATCGCCAATTAGGTATCGATCGAGAATGATGTCGCCCAGTACCACGATGGTGCTCGACCGCATGCGGGAGAGCAGTGCTAACACCCGTTCGCGTCGGAGTGGGGGCAGAGAGGCGGAAAACGGAATCACCTGAGCGCCCCGCCGCGCGTAACGCCAATCGTGATCTGCACGTGGCCCTCCACTTCGGTCTTGGTGCGGCCCTCGACGTGCCCCGCGTCCCGCAGGTGGTGGAGACCGATGTTGGCCGACACGCTGAGCGGTCCCTGCCGGCCATTCACCCCGAGGGCGGCGCGGAAGGTTTTCTCGACGACGCCGATGAAAATCTGGGGCGTCGCTCCTCGTGCCGACCCGGTGGGGTAGGGATCCGACAGCCTGCCCTCGCCCTGCCTGAGAACGGTCAGCTCCGGTGTCAGGAGCCAGGTCGCTGTCGCCGGCACGGAGACCGTCAGGGTGAGTTGGTCGTTGTCCGCGTAGCTCCGGCCCAATCCGACCCCGGCGTCGGTAAAGTTCTCAGCCGGGTCGAAGGCCCGGAAGGCCAAGCTCGAGGCCTGGGTATAGAGGGCACGCCATGACGCCCGCCGACCCAGAGCGCCGCTCAGAGCGAGCGTGAGTGCCCATCGATCTGGGTTTCGGTCAGGCGCGCTCCGGTCCTGGTAGCTGACGTCATCGAGAGCCAACTGTCCCTGGATTCTCGTGTGGCGTCCGACCTGCCATTCGGCGTCGAGTCCGATGAGGATGTTGCCGTCGTCGCCCAGACCATACTCGTTGGCGAGCAGCAGGAGGCTCACCGGATTGCGGTAGCGGCTGTCGAAGTTCCGATCCGGACCTGCCAGCACGGTGGTCTCCCAGAGCCCCAGTGACAGGCGCTTGGATACCTGGACGTGGAGACGATGGGCAAAGAAATAGCGGTGAATGACGCTGCCGTCTGCCGCGGTTTCGTCCAAGAGATCGGCGGCGAGCGCCCGAAGCCCGAGCGATGGCCGGCCGAGCTCGAACCCCACGGTGAGTCGGGGGTAGCCGTAGTTGCCCAGCCCGATTCCTGGCACGCCCACCGGTCCCCAGTTCATGTCCATCTGGCCGTAGAACAGCCGCACCCACTTGAACTGTGCGCTGATGTAGGCGTCCGCGTGACGACCGGTCACATCGAGATTACGTCGACCCGGCCACGCTGGGTCGTCGGTGAGCCGCGGTTCGAGGGTGGGCCGGGCAACAGCCACCACGTTGCCGAACACCCCGGTGAGTCCCAAATCGACATACGGACGAACGCCGTCCGGCCCGCCTGGATGAAGTGGGTCGCGACGCGCGTTGGTGTAGGCCTGCGCGCCGAGGTTGGCGTCGAGCCGCCAGCGCGCGGTGTTCGAATCGTCGACAAAGGCCGAGAGTAAGGTGCCCAGGGTCGGATCCGCGTCTTCGCCGTTTTCGCCGATGGCCGCGCGGAGCGCTTCGACGGCGTCGATTCTCCGAAACGGTCGCACCAGGGGAGACGGGTCCCGGATATCCCCACGGGCAATCAGGTGCTCGAGGAGCGGAAGCAAGGGGTCGTCCAGCGGGATGTACGGCGAGGCCTGGGCACTGGAGGCGGTCGGCCGGGCCGCGAGAATACACAATGCGAACACGGCCGGCGCCAAGAGATATCGCATGGGGGAGAAAGCTAACTCGTGGGGAATGCGGGGCAAACGGACCACCCGCTTATCTTTGGACCCGATCATGACCCTGCTCCACGTGGTATCCACCAGGGGTGGCCTCGTCGAATCGAGTCACCGGGTGTCGGCCGCCGTGGTCCGGGCGGACGGCTCCCGTCTGGCCCAGGCCGGCAACCCGGACCTGGTCACCTGTTGGCGGTCGGCAGCCAAACCCTTTCAGACGATGCCCCTCGTCGCGGACGGGGCGGCCGATCGTTGGCACCTGTCGACCGAAGAGTTGGCGTTGGTGTGCGGGTCTCATTCGAGTGAAGCCGAGCACCTTCGAGTCGTGGACGGACTGTTGCAGAAGATCGGCTGTCAGGAGAGCGACTTGGCGTGCGGCGGTCATGCCCCGTTGTCCGCGTTCGGAGCCCAGCACCTGGCCAGCCTAGGCATCGCGCCGACCGCCCGGTGGAGCAACTGCTCGGGCAAGCATGCCGGGATGCTCGCCCTGGCTCGGCATCATGGTTGGCCGCATGCCGGCTACCAACAGGGCGAACATCCGGTGCAACAGCGCATTGCCCAGGAGATCGCTCGGTGGGCCGGTATGGGGCACGAAGAGATGGGCCGGGCCGTGGACGGATGCGGCGTCCAAACATTCGCACTGCCGCTCCATGCGATGGCAACCGCCTACGCTCGATTCGGTGTCTCGACCGAGGTGGCAGCGACGCGCCTGCGCGAGGCCATGATCCAGTGCCCATTCATGGTTGCCGGTACGGGGCGTCTCTGTACGGATCTCATAGAGGCAGCAGCGGGAGGCATCATCGCCAAGGTCGGGGCGGAAGGCGTGTACAGCGCCTCGCTACCGCTCGACGGAATCGGAATTGCGCTCAAGGTCGAAGACGGCGACATGCGGAGCGCCGGCCCGGCCTTGCTTGGGCTTCTGGCCGCCTTGGCTACCCACGACGGGCTAGAGACCCCGCTCGAAGACCCCCTTCGAGCCGTTGAGAGCCAGCGCACGGTGCCGATTCGAAACACACTCGGTGAACTCACCGGGGCGCTCGAGCCCGTCGGTGGTTTGCGCTTTTTGACCTAGGGGGACGGTGCGTCGGTTAGCCGGTCCCGATTCTATGAGGTAGGCTGATGGCGAAGAAAGCCGCACTCGACGCTGAGACCCTGAGCCTCGTCCACCTGGCCGCGGCCGTGGCTCAGGGGTATGAGCCGGACCTGCGAGAGCGGGTCAGCCATGCCTTCGTATCCAAGGTTCCGGTCGAGTGGGTGTTCGAGATGTTGCTGCAGTCGGTGTTGATGGTGGGATATCCTCGGGCGCTGGTGGGGTTCAGCGTGTGGCAAGCCGTCACGAGCGCCACCGGTCCGGCAACCGACACGGACGCGACCTACGACAATGTTGCCGAATGGACTCGGCGTGGAGCCGCATTGTGTGAGCAGGTGTACGGTGAGAATTACGCCAAACTGCGCGCCAATGTCCGGCGCCTCCACCCGGCCCTCGATGGGTGGATGGTTACCGAAGGGTACGGGCGGACCATGGCTCGCCCGGGGCTCGATCTGTTGCGGCGCGAGTTGTGCATCATTGCGCAAACCGCCGTGCTGGAAACGCCGCGGCAGTTGCACTCGCATCTGCGCGGTGCGCTCAATGCGGGCGCCACTCACGCGCAGGTCGAGGCGGTGTTGTCCGTGGTCAACCCACTGCTTGCGCTCGACCAATGGACGGCCGTGAAGCATGTCTGGCGGCGGGTCCGAGAGGGCACGGAGATCAGCGAATGATATTTATCGACCGGGCGCGGATTCGGGTGCGTGCCGGCTCAGGCGGATCAGGAGCCTGTTCGTTTGCCCGCTTCAAGTACAAGCCGAAGGGAGGTCCCGACGGTGGAGACGGCGGCCGTGGCGGCAGCATATCCGTCCGCGGCGACAGCAATCTCAGTACGCTGCTCGACTACCGCTATCGTGCAATCTGGAAGGCCGAACGTGGGCAGCACGGCAAGGGCAACAATATGACCGGCAAGTCGGGCGAGGATCTCCAGCTCCCGGTGCCGCCCGGCACGGTACTTAGCGATGCCGAGAGCGGCCGGACGATCGGAGAGATCTTGCGCGATGGCGATGAGCTGGTGATCGCGCGTGGAGGGCGCGGCGGCCGTGGAAACGCTCGGTTTGCTACCTCGACCCATCAAGCGCCCCGCGAGTGGGAACCGGGCGAGGAGGGTGAGGGGCGCCACATCGAGTTGGTCCTGAAGTTGATAGCCGATGTCGGATTGGTGGGAGAGCCGAACGCAGGGAAAAGCACCCTCTTATCCGTCATCTCCGCTGCGCGTCCGAAGATCGCCGACTATCCCTTCACCACCTTGGAACCAAACCTCGGCGTGGTGGGACTGACGGGGCATCGCTCGTTTGTGGTCGCCGACATTCCGGGCATCATCGAAGGAGCCCACGCCGGGAAGGGATTGGGGCTCACCTTCCTCCAGCACATCGAGCGAACCCGCATCCTGGCATTCCTCATTCCACTCGACGCTCCCGACCCCCAGGCGGTATACGACCGCCTGCGTGGGGAGGTTCAGGCGTACAGCGCTCGCTTGGCCACAACGCCACACGTCGTTGTGCTTACCAAGGCCGATCTCCTTCCGGAGAACCAGCCCCCTGCTGGCCTCACCACCGCTGGTGCGGACGCAACCGTCGTCATTTCGAGCCTGTCCCGCCAAGGTGTTCCCGCCTTGCTGGAGCATCTGTGGACGATGCTGGAGCGGGTTCGTACCACTGAGCCCGAGCCGGGCAGCAACCAGCTTCCAGGGGTGACCGCTTCCCATGAAACTGGCGGATAGCTCCGACACGGGGCTTGCCGCCTATGCGGCACTGGCCTCGACTCCAGGCATCGGCCCCGCCCGCATGGCCACCTTGTTGGACGCTCTGGGCACCGCACTCGGCGCTATCACGGCGCCGTTTGCGTTGTTGTGCTCCCTTCCGGGTATTTCTCGCGCCGCCGCCACCGCGATCCGCGCCGCGTCGGTCGAGCAGGGACAGGCCATGCTCGATCGTTTGGCCGGACTCGGCGGCGCGGCACTCCTCCCGGACGATTCCCGGTTTCCGAAGGCGCTGGCGAACATACCGGATCGTCCGCCGCTGCTCTTTGCCCTGGGGAACGTGGCGCTGCTCGAGCCGCCGGCCGTGGCGCTGGTGGGCAGCCGTGACCACAGTGCCTACGGCGCCGATGTGTGCCGTGTGGTCGCAGACGCCGCCGCGCGCGCGGGGCTCGTCGTGGTGAGCGGACTCGCGCGTGGGCTCGATCGTGTGGCCCACGCGGCGGCGCTCGATGCGGGCGGTGGCACCATCGGGGTCCTCGGGAACGGGCTCGGGGTCGTCTATCCCGCTGCCAACCGATCGCTGTACGAACGAGTGGGCCGGGACGGGCTTCTGCTCACTGAATTCCCTCCAGGCGAGCGGCCACACGCGGGCAGCTTCCCGCGCCGGAACCGTATCATCAGCGGACTTGCCCACGTGACGGTCGTGGTCGAGGCTGGGGCGCGATCGGGCACCCTCATTACCGTCGCAGCCGCACTCGAACAGGGACGCGAGGTCATGGCGGTGCCGGGACCGATCACGAGTGCCACGTCGGTTGGAACGAACCGACTGATTCGCGACGGCGCGACACCGCTGCTCGAGGCAGCAGATCTGCTCGCCCACTACGACGGCCTCACCGCTCCCGCGCGCTCCCCCGCGAAACCTCAGCCTCCCGCGCTCTCCCCTGAATCCGAGCGAGTGTTCGTCCACATGGCGGGCGACCCGGTCCACTTCGACGTGCTCGCCGAGCGTCTCTCGGAACCGGCAGGCCGACTGCTCGCGATTCTCTCGGGGTTAGAGCTTCAAGGCCTCATCCAGCAGCATCCCGGGCATCTATTCAGCCGGGTTTCATGACGGCATCTTTCGGCTGAGATGCATCTCTACATCCACGTGCCCTTCTGCGCCCGCCGGTGCAGCTACTGTGATTTCGCGATCGCCGTCCGACGGACCACGCCGTCCGATGCCTTCTGTCGCGCCGTGCTCGCCGAGTGGTCGAGCTGGCAAGGCCATTCGGTATGGGCCGACGCCGGTCCGATCGCGACGATCTACTTGGGCGGCGGGACTCCGTCGCGGCTCAGCCCCGACGCGCTGCGCGTCATGCTCGATCGCATCGCGGGAGACCGCCCTGTTGCGCCAGATCCGGAGGTGACACTCGAAGCCAACCCGGACGACGTGTCACCCCACGCTGCAGCCGAGTGGCTCGCGGCGGGCATCAATCGCGTCTCGCTCGGCGCGCAGTCGTTCGAGCCCGCGGTGCTGACCTGGATGCATCGCACCCATCGGAGTGAGCAGACAACGGAGGCGGTAGCCATGCTCCGGGACGCCGGTTTCGAGAATCTTTCACTCGATCTGATCTTCGGGTTGCCTGCGCACCTCCCTCGATCGTGGCGTCGCGATCTGGACCGGGCTCTGGCGCTCGAGCCCGACCACCTCTCGCTCTACGCCCTCACGGTCGAAGAGCGGACACCGTTGTCCCGGTGGATTGCTCAGGGTCGGTGCGGCGTGCCGGAGGACGAACACTCCGCCGATGAGTACCTCGAGGCCCATACCCGCCTTCGCGATGCGGGCTTCGAGCACTACGAGGTCTCGAACGCCAGTCGTCCGGGCTTTCAGGCCAAGCACAACAGCGCCTACTGGTCAGGCGCTCGCTACATCGGACTGGGGCCGTCGGCTCATAGCTATCTGGGAGCCCACCGCCAGTGGAACGTGCGTGAGTGGGCGGCGTACCAGCGGGCGCTCCAGGAGGGGAAGCCGGTTGTCGCCGGCCAAGAGCGCCTCGATGGGCGGCGGGCGAGACTGGAGCACCTGTACCTGGGGCTCAGGACCCGCTCGGGTATCGAGGTCGAGGCGGTGACGCCCTCGGTGGCGGCCGCATGGCAGGAAGCCGGATGGGCCGTCCTGGAGGGAGGTCGCGTTCGGCTTACCGTGGAGGGCTGGCTCAGGTTGGACGCCCTGGTCACGGCGCTGGCCTAAGGGAGCTTCGTCGAATCCAGCCCTACCGCAGCCACCGAGCGGCTGCCTAGATTCTGACCATGAAAGACGCCGAGAGCCTCACCGACCGCCAATTGCGCGTTTTGGCCGCGGTGATCGAGGCCTATATCGAAACCGCGGAGCCGACCGGCAGCCGGACCGTCGCCTCGCGGTCGCGGTTGGGCGTCTCTCCGGCGACCATCCGCAGCACCATGAACGATTTGGAGCGGAAGGGGTACCTCTTCCACCCCCATACCTCCGCGGGCCGGATTCCCACCGACCGGGCGTATCGGGCCTACGTGGACCTCCTCATGCGGCTGTCCCCGCCGAGCATGGCCGAGCGGGAGGCCTTGAGTCAGGAGTTGCCCAGGACCGGTGGTGCGGTGGAAGAAGTTCTGCATCGTGCGGCGCAAGTCCTTGGGGTATTGACTCAGGAACTGGGTGTCGGGGTTGCTCCCGCACTCGATGAAATCGTACTCGAACGTCTCGAGTTGGTGCGGGTGGCCTCCGATCGCCTGCTCTTGGTCTTCAATCTCGAGAGCGGCGTCCTTCGGACGATCTTCGTTCAAATTCCGGGGTCCATCGCATCGGAAGTGGTCCATCAGGTGGCGCAGGTATTGAACGAGCGACTCGCGGGCTCGACCCTGAAAGCGATCCGAAAGTCGCTCGCGCAACGCTTGCGCGACGCAGGGCATACGCCTGAAGGACGAGAGCTCATGAACATTTTCATTGCGGAGCGTGAGGATATCTTCGACCTGTCGGGCGGTGGGGAGGACATCGTGTTGGGGAGCGCCCAAATGCTGGCGGATCAGCCGGAATTCGCATCGAACGTGCGGATGCGGGGGCTCCTAGACCTGACCGAACGCCGTGATCTCCTGAAAGAAGTGCTGCGGGACCGCCGCCGGGCCGGCCTGAGTATCACCATTGGGGGTGAGAACCTCGATTCTCGCCTCAGCGATTTTACTCTTGTCACGGCATCGTACGAGCGCGGCGGGTTGTCCGGCGTGATCGGCGTCCTGGGACCCACCCGGATGCCGTACGACAAGATCATTGGTTTGGTCGAGCATACGAGTCGCTTGATCGAAGGACTGCTGACGTGAGTGATTTCTATTCCCTGTTGGGCGTGTCACGCAGTGCGACGCTCGACGAGATCAAGAAGGCATACCGGAAGCTTGCGCTCGAGTTCCATCCGGATCGCAACTCCGCCCCGGATGCGGAGGAAAAGTTCAAGGAGATTACCGAGGCGTATGAGGTGCTCCGCGATCCGCAAAGCCGGACCAGCTACGACCGCTACGGGCGGGCGCCCAAGGGCCGCGGGGCGGGCTTCGACTTCCACCACGTCGACCTGGCCGAGGCGCTCGAGATCTTCATGCGCGATTTCGGCGGCTTCGGCGGCTTCGAGGCGATGTTCGGCGGGCAACGCCGCTCGGTCTCCGAAGCCAGGCGGGGCCAGGACGTCCGCGTAAATGTGAAGCTCACGCTGGACGAGGTCGCGACCGGGGTGTCGAAGGTCATCAAGCTCAAGACGCTGGAACAATGCCAAGCCTGTGACGGCAGCGGCGCCCAACCGGGCACATCGCCGGCCACGTGCAGTACCTGCGCCGGGTCCGGTGAAGTCCGTCGGGCGGCGCGCAGTATGTTCGGCCAGTTCGTGTCGGTATCGCCGTGCCCCACCTGCGCCGGCGAGGGCACCGTGATCGCGAGTCCGTGCGGTCAGTGTCGCGGAGAAGGTCGAGTCCGGGGCGAGCGTACCGTCAAGGTGGAGATCCCCGCCGGCGTGGCGGCGAACAATTATCTCACGTTGCGCGGCCAGGGTGCGGCCGGGGCCCGAAACGGGCAGCCCGGCGACCTCTTGGTGATGTTGAACCTCGAGGAAGACGGGAGCTTCGAGCGCCGCGGCCAGGACCTGTACCTCGACCTGGCGGTGTCGTTCAGCCAGGCCGCGCTGGGCGCGGATTTCACCGTGCCGACGCCCTATGGCGACGAAACGGTCTCCGTGCCGCCAGGTACCCAGGCCGAGACCGTGTTGCGGCTCCGCGGCAGCGGCCTCCCGCATCTGGGTCGTGCCGGGAAAGGCGACTTGAACATCCGCGTCCATGTCTGGACTCCGGAGAAGCTCACCGCGGAACAGGAGGAGGTGTTCCAACGGCTGGCGGCCCTCGAGGGCGAGCCTCCGAAGCGCGAGCCGGGCTTCTGGTCCAGACTCAAGGAGGCCCTCGGCGCATGAGCGGCTGGGCCATCGAGATCCGGGTCCCGCCCGGATCGCGAGCGGCGACGGTAGTGCGACTGGTTGGGTGGACGGACTTGGCGGTCGAAGAGCGGCCCGACGGGACCCTCGTATCCTTCGCGCCGACGGCGGCGGAGACTGAGGCGCTGCTTGCCCGCCTCGAGGAATACGTTCCCAGCGGTCTCCAAACCACCTGCACGCACATCGAGACTACGGACTGGTCGCTCCGCTGGCGTGACGGGCTGGCCCCGCGCCGAATCGGCCGCCTCATGATTGTTCCGTCGTGGTTGCATTCGGACAGCACGCCGGCCGACTTCACCGTCATCCTCGATCCGGGTGGCGCCTTCGGGAGCGGCGAGCATGGCTCCACGCGCGGGGCAATCGGATTGTTGGAGCATCTGGTCCGGCCTGGTGCCGTGGTCTTAGATCTCGGTTCCGGAAGCGGCATCCTGGCGATTGCCGCACTCGCAATCGGGGCTCGCCGGGCAATCGGGATCGAGCTGGATGCCCAGGCCGTGGAGGTGGCCGAAGCCAACGCCCGAATGAATGGCGTCGGGCACGCCGTGTCCTTCCTGACAGGGGACGCCCGAATGCTGGTCCCGTTGCTCGGCCCGGTCGATTGTGTGGTCGCCAATATCCTCCGCACGGTGAACACTGCGCTCCTGCCAATCATTCACGGGTCCCTTCGGGCTGATGGAGTGGCAATTTTCTCGGGCATGGAAGTGGAGGAGGCGGACGAGTTCATGGCCGCGCTCGCTCATGCCCGGTTCGATGTGGTGGAACAGCGTACCGACGACGGCTGGTGGGCCGTGGCGGCCAAGCTCTTGTGAAGACCGTCTTGGTTCCCGCCGACTCGCTGGTGGCCAACGGCACCGTGGTCCTTCAGGCGGAGGAACGCCAGCATCTTCGTGTGAGGCGGGCCGTGCACGGGGAAGCGGTCCGAGTGTGTGACGGTCACGGCGTGGTGGCCGAAGGGCGATTCGAACTCGAAGGCCGTCGCGCGATCGTGGTGGTCGGGGCCGTGGAGCGCGTGCCGCCGCCGCCGCCGCTGGTACTGGCCGTGGCCGGCGGTGATCGGGAGCGCTTCGGCTGGCTGGTGGAGAAGTGCGTGGAGCTCGGCGCGACCGCGATCATCCCGCTCGATACGGAGCGCGGGCGCCACGTGGCCAATCGGCTCCGCCCGAGTCACATCGCCCGGCTGGCCCGCCGCGCCCGAGAGACCCTCAAGCAATGCCAGAGAGCGTGGGTACTGGAGATCGACCGAGTGACCCCGCTCGAAGAATTTTTGGCGACGCCGCGGCTGGGTAGCCGGTTCGTGGCAGATCGCGCCGGATCGTTACCCGCCGATATTCTGCTCGCGGACGCCGTCACGGTGGCTGTGGGGCCGGAAGGCGGGTTCACTGCCGAGGAGCTGGCCGGGTTCTCCGCCGCCGGGTTCCGGCCGGTGTGCTTCGGGACGGCGGTGCTCCGTTTTGAGACCGCGGCGATGGCAGCGGCCGCCTACGTCAGCATTGAGAGGAGAAGGGGGCACGATGAGTGACTGCGTCTTCTGTAAGATCGCCGACGGATCGATCCCCGCCGACATCGTCGCACGTGGCGATGACGCGGTGGCATTCCGGGACTTGGATCCCAAGGCGCCGGTCCATGTGTTGGCCATTCCTACCCGCCACATCAGCGCGGTGCGCGACGTCTCCGGGGCTGATGGCGAGCGGATGCTTGGCTCCTTGCTCCGGTTTGCGGCCACCGTGGCCAGCGACCTCGGGCTCGACGACCGCGGCTACCGGTTGGTGGCCAACACGGGTCCGGACGGCGGCCAGAGCGTCCTTCATCTTCACGTGCACATCCTCGGGGGACGCCCAATGAGGTGGCCTCCCGGGTAGGCTCCGGCCCCGGATGGCCGTCCTTGCCCTGTGCGTTTGGCGGGCATAAATTGCATGGCTACAACCATTTGCCCGTCAAGGGCATGAGAGGGGTGATAGGTCGCATGGCTGAAGTCATCATTCACGATGACGAGAACTTCGAGCGGGCGCTCAAACGCTTCAAGAAGAAATGCGAAAAGGCCGGAATCCTCTCCGATCTTCGCAAGCACCGGCACTATGAGAAGCCGAGCGAGAAGCGGAAGCGCAAACTCAATGCCGCAATCCGGAAAAACCGCCGCGGGCCACGGGCACCACGTGCCGCCAGATCGTAGTCTCGCGGAAACGCTCCAGGCCGCCCTCGCTACATCTCGCAAAGCGCAGGAGAAGGATCGTACACTCCTCTTGGGTACGCTCCTAGCCGAGGTCAAGAACCGGCGCATCGAATTGCGCCGGGATCTCACCGAGGATGAGGTCATCGATGTATTCCGCAAGGCCATCAAGATCCGGGATGATGCCGCCGGGCAGTATGAACAGGGCCGCCGCCCCGAGTTGGCCGAGAAGGAGCGGGCCGAGATCAAAATCATCGAGAGCTTCCTGCCACCGCCGCCCGACCCGGAGGAAATCCGAGCGGTCGTGCGGCAGGTCGTGGCAGCCGGGGCGACAGATCTCGGACGCGTCATGGGGCAAGTGATGCCGCAGTTCAAGGGACGGGTTGACGGGAGGGTCATCAACCGGATTGTGCGCGAGGAACTCGAGGCACGATGATACGGTCCGATGACGGTGGCGCATCACACGGGGTGCTGAGGTACGCGAATACCGGCACCCCGTTTCCTATTCCAGGGCCGGGAGTCGCCGCGGCTCTCGAGACGCTCGAATTGCCTGAGGCGCTCGATCGGGTTGCGGAACATGCGGCTGGACCCATGGGACGCGCCGCCATACGGCGCCTCGTGCCGACCGCAGATGTCGACTGGATCACCCGGGAACTCGGTTTGGTGGCGGAGCTCGCCGCGCTGCTCGAGCGCGGCGACGCACTTGCCGCCGACGCCGTTCCCGACCCCACCGATACGATCGCGCGCGTGCGTGTCGATGGCAGCGTGCTCGATGGCAGCGAAGTAGCCCTCCTCCGGCGGCTTCTCTCCGCCGCACGAACGACCAGTGCAACCATCCAGCGCATCGCGCCCGATGCGCCGGGCGTCGCCGGGTTGCTCCGGCCGTTGCCGGCGACGGAACTCGATCGGACGCTCGACCGGGCCATCGACGAGCGCGGCGAAGTGCTGGACACCGCGAGTCGGGCCCTTGCCGCTGCACGTCGCGCCGTCCGCTCCGCGAGGAGCCGTCTGTTGCAGAAGCTCGAGCAGATGCTCAACGGACTGGAAGGCGACACTGCGGAACGCGGGACCGTGACCATCCGCGCCGGCCGCTACGTCATTCCCGTGCGGCGCGACACGCGTCACCGACCTCCGGGCATCATTCATGACGAATCCGCGAGCCAGGAAACACTGTTCGTCGAGCCTAGCGCAACAATCGAGTTGGGCAATGCCTTCCGAGAAGCTGAAGCAGCGGAGGAACGCGAAGTCCTCCGGGTCCTGCGCGACCTGAGCCGCCTGCTCCGGGACGACGCCGACGGCCTCCAGAACGCCCTCGACATGGGAGTGGCCTTCGACGCGCTGGTGGCGCGGGCCAGGTACGCCGTGGCGGTCGGCGGACATCGCCCCGACCTGACGGCCGCCCCCGCCCCATTGACCGTCATCGACGCGCGTCATCCCCTCCTTCTCGATGGCACCATCGAAGTGGTACCCTGCTCGCTGTGCCTCGACGCGGGTGAGCGCACGGTGGTGGTGAGCGGGCCGAACGCCGGCGGGAAGACCGTCGCTCTCAAGACGGTAGGATTGGTGGCCGCGATGACGCAGGCCGGCATCATCCCCCCGATCGGACCGGAGTCGCGCCTGCCGGTGTTTGGTGGGTTCTTCGTCGACATTGGCGACCATCAATCCATCGCCGCCAACCTGTCGACGTTCTCCGCCCACGTGCGCGCACTCAGGGACACTCTCGAACATGCCAATGATGCCTCACTCGTCCTGATCGATGAAATCGGGAGCGGCACGGATCCGGCGGAAGGCGCAGCGCTCGCTGAGGCTGCGCTTGGGGCGCTCACCCGGGCCGGCGCAACCACCCTCGCCAGCACGCACCTGGGCGCCCTCAAGCGGCTGGCCGAGACACTTCCCGGGGTGGTGAACGCGTCCCTCCAATTCGATCCGGAAACCGTCAGCCCGACCTATCGACTCGAGAAAGGAGTGCCCGGACGTTCCTACGGCATCGCCATCGCTCGGCGTCTGGGCTTGCCGGAAGCGCTGCTCCAGGAAGCGGAGAGCCACGTGCCCGCCGGGGAACGGGCGCTCGATGCCCTCTTGGCCGATCTCGAGTGGCGTGAGAAGAAACTTCGGGAGGCGGAGGAGGAAGTCTCGGCCCGGGCGGAGCGAATTGCGACCGATGAGCGGCGGCTGGCCGATCAGGCAGGTCGCCAAGACGAGCGCGAATCCGAGCTCGAGCGCCGGATGCGCGACGCCGAGCGTGAGGGTCGCTCACAGGCGCGGAGCTACTTGCTGGAGGCTCGCCGCCGGGTGGAGGAAGCGTTGGCGCTCGCACGAGCTGCTGTCGGCGAAGCGACCGCACGCGAGGCGCGCCGGTTGGTTGAAGAAGGTGTCCGCCAGGAATCGCAGGCCGTGAAGCAATCCGAAGCGATCGCGCGATCGGGCGGCGGAGTGGCTCATCCGGACGCACTCGATATCGGCACCCGAGTGGAGCTGGTCGATGGCACGGTGGGCGAGGTCGTGGGGAGCCGGTCGGATGGCCGCCTGGAACTCCGGGTGGGCGCAATGCGCCTCGTCGTGGACACAACTCAGGTGGCGGGCGCGGTCGAGGAGAAGCGAGTGGCGGCCCCGCGAACGTCCACGACTTTCTCACGCCAGGCCGAGACTGGCGCCGTGCTGGACCTCGATCTTCGGGGCATGACGGGAGACGAGGCCGAGGCGGCGACGCTTGCCGCCATCGATCGGGCCATCCTGGCGGACCAGCCGTATCTTCGGATCATTCACGGCAAGGGCACCGGCGTGGTGCGAGACCGCGTGCTCCACGTCGTCTCCGCAGACAGACGCGTTGCCCGCCAGCAGTTTGCCACGCGAGAGGCCGGCGGGACCGGGGTGACGATCGTGGAGTTCACACCGTGAGCATGATCCCCGATGAAGTGGTCGAGCAGGTCCGCGACAGCGCCGATCTCGTGGCGATCATCGGTGAGTCGGTTACGCTCAAGCGAACCGGATCAGACTATCGGGGCCCGTGTCCGTTCCATGGCGGGACGCACCGCAACTTTGCCGTCATCCCAAAGAAGGGCCTGTTCTACTGTTACGTCTGTCACGCCGGCGGCGATGTCTTCTCCTACTTGATGAAACGCTTCGGCCTGGACTATCCCACCGCCATCCGAGACGTCGCGCGTCGGGTGGGCGTGGTCATTCCCGAAAGCTCCGGCCCGGCCGCGCCCGACCCGCGCGAGCCGCTCTTCAGCGCTCTCACGGTAGCCCAGGAGTGGTACACCGGTCAGCTGATCGAGTCTGCGGACGGCAAGGTCGCGCGGAGCTATCTCGAGCGGCGGGAGCTGTCCCTCGATGGGCTGGCGCCGTACGGATTGGGATATGCGCCACGCGGCAACGCCTTTGTGCGTGCCATGACGGAGTTGGGTATTGCGGAATCGGTGCTGATCGAGGCCGGCCTACTGGTGCGTCGGGACGACGGGAGGATCGTGGCGCGGTTTCGCGACCGCCTGTTGTTTCCCATCGCGGATGGCCGTGGCCGGGTGGTCGGGTTCGGTGGGCGGATCCTAGGCCGCGGAGAGCCGAAGTATCTCAACTCTCCCGATACCGATGTGTTCCACAAGGGCCGGCTGCTGTACAACCTGCATTTCGCTAAGAACGCCATCCGCAAAGCGGATGAGGTCCTGCTGGTGGAAGGGTATTTCGACGTACTCCGCCTCGTCCTGGCGGGATTCGAGCACGTGGTCGCACCACTCGGCACGGCGCTCACGGCCGATCAGGCAACGATCCTCAAGCGCTATGCACCCAAAGCGATTCTGCTGTACGACAGCGACAGCGCGGGCCTTCGCGCCACGTTCCGCGCGGCGGACGAGTTGTTACGGCACAAGATGCGGGTCCACGTGGCCACCCTACCAACCGGCCAGGACCCCGATTCACTGGTCCAGGTGGGGGGCAAAGACGCCCTCGAAGACGTGTTGCGCGATGCCACGGATGTGCTCGAACGGAAGATCCAGTTGCTCGAGCGCAAGGGCTGGTTCGAGAACGTGGCGCACCGCCGTGCCGCGATCGACCGGTTGTTACCGACCCTCCGCGCCACGGCCGACCCGATCGAGCGGGAACTCTACCTGACGCGGGTGGCGGAAAAGAGCGGCATCAGCAAGGATGTCCTGGCGCAGGAAGTTGCCCGGACCCCGGCCGTCGGCGCGCCGCCGCGATCCGAAACGGTCGCGCCGGGGCGGCGCGCCCCGCAAGCGGCCGGACGGCGCGATGGCGAGTCGGCCGAGCGTGCCTTGCTCCGGGTCATTCTGCATGATCCAACGTGGTTGGAGCGGGCTCGACAAGACGTGCGACCGGAGTGGTTTGAGGGCACCGCGCTGCGTGAACTGTTCGAGAGTCTCAGCGGTGCGGGAGGGGAGCGGGGGCAGGGCGAGGTGCCACCGGGGCTATCTGAGGGCGCGGCCCGGCTCTGGGCCGAGCTCAAGGCGCTCGAGTCCGAACTTGCCCAGCAAGACGTCGACGACCTATTCGTGCGCAGTTGCCAGGTCTTGGAGGCGCGTCCGCTCTTCCGAGAGTTCGAGCGGCTCACAAGTCAAATCCGGAATGCGCCGGAAGAGGAAAAAGGCGCGTTGCTGACCCAGCATCAGACCCGGAAGCAGGAACTCGAAGCGCGCTTCCCCGGCGAGTGGTATCGGCGCCACTTCCGCCGCACCGTGTCGCGGCGGCGGACCACGCCCTGAATGTGTACGTCGTTGGAATGATTGTCTGTGCAGTGAAAAGGAGTACTCATGCATCCTGATCTCGTGAAATTGTTGGATCTGCAGTCCAAGGACTTGGCCTTATTGGAAATCGACACCCGGCTGGCGGATGTGGCCGAGATGACCGCCACGTTGGATCGGGCCGTGGAGGTGGCGGAGCACGGGGTCTCCGCGGCGGCACGCGCGGTTGCCGATGCCATTCAGCGTCGGGCCGAGTTGGAAGCCAAGATCGAAACCTACCGCGTCCAGCAGGAGCGTCGCCGGCAAGCCATCGAGATGACGCACCCCGGCAAACGGGCCGCCACCCTCATGGCCGAACTGGATCTTGCCCGTTCCGTGCTGGCACAGGAGGAGAGCGAGTGGGTGAGGCTGTCCGACCAGGTCACGAGCCTGGAGGCGAAGGTCACCGAGGGGGAAGCCGGTCTCGATGCCTTGCGCGAGGAACAGGTTCCCGAGCGGGCCAGCCTGGGAGCGCAGGAGGACGACATCCATGCCGAGCGCAACGCCGCCCTCAAGGTACGGGCCGAGTGCGCGGCACAAGTCGATAAGCGCTTGCTCACCCGATATGATCGTTTGCGCCAGAATCGGTCGCCGCAAGTGGTGGTGCAGATGAGCGGCGCTGCGTGCGGATCCTGTTTCACTGCGGTGCCGCTCCACCGTCGCTCGCTCATCAAGAGCGGCGCGGTGGTGGAAGGATGCGAGGTGTGCGGCGTCATTCTCTACATTCCGGAGGACGAGCAGTAGGCGGGCGGGGCGCGTCTATTTATCCTCCAGTATGACGGACTTGTTCGCTCCGCCGCCGGTCGAGTGGATGGTGGCACCGGCCCCAGATTGGGCAGAGGCAGAGGCCCTTGCCAAGGGGCTCGGCATTCCGTCGCCGCTCGCCGCGCTCCTACTGCAGCGCGGGTTTGACACTCCGGAATCCGCCCGAACCTTTCTCAAGCCGTCACTCGACCAACTCACCAACCCGCTGGCTCTCGCCGGTATGGCGGAAGCCGTGGACGTGATCGCGGACACCGTCGCCGCCGGCCACCCCATCATGGTGCACGGCGACTACGACGTCGACGGCCAGTGTGGGGCGGCGCTCCTGACCCGAGCACTCGGGGCCGCCGGTGCTCAGGTTGTGCCGTTCGTTCCCCATCGCACCCGCGACGGCTACGACTTTGGACCGGCCGGCGTAGCGGCGGCGGCGGAAGCGGGTGTTGCGCTCATCGTGACATGCGACTGCGGAATCACGGCCGGTGCGGCCGTCGAGCAGGCCCGATCTCAAGGCATCGGTGTGGTCATCACCGACCACCATCTTCCCGGACCTGAGTTGCCGGACGCGGCAGCCGTGGTCGATCCTCAGCGGCCGGACGACCGATCCGACACCGGCTATCTCTGTGGCTCCGGGGTGGCCTTCAAGCTGGTGCAGGCCCTGGTGCCACGGCTCGGTCTCCCGGCCAACTTGCCGTTTCATCTGCTCGATTACGTGGCACTGGCCACCGTCGCCGACATCGTCCCCCTGGTGGGGGAAAACCGGGCGCTGGTGCGCGCATGGCCTCAAAGTCCTGGCCGACAGCCGGTGGCCCGGACTTCGAGCCCTGGTCGCCTCGGCGGGTCTCGCCGGTGGGGACATTCGGGCCGGTCATCTGGGGTTCATCCTCGGACCGCGACTCAATGCGGTGGGCCGAATCGGAGAGGCCAAGGACGGGCTCCAGCTGCTGGTGACGGATGACGAGGCGGAAGCCGAGCGCCTTGCCCGGCGCCTCGAGGCAATCAACCTGGAGCGGCAAGCCATGGATCAGCGGATCCTCGGTGAAGCTCTCGACATGGTTGAGCGCGAGGTCGACCCGGATCGGGATTACGGCCTGGTCCTGGCGGCGGAGGGGTGGCACGCCGGCGTCGTCGGGATCGTGGCGTCCCGCGTGGTGGAGCGCTATGGCGGCCCGCCTTTCTGGTGGCGCTGGACGGGCGAAACCGGGAAGGGCTCCGGCCGGAGCATCGCCAGGTTCGACTTGCACGCGGCGCTTCAGGATTGCGGTGATCTGCTCGATCGGTTCGGGGGCCATCGCATGGCAGCCGGGCTGACGATTCAGCGCGCCCGCCTGGCCGAGTTCCGCGAGCGGTTTGCGGCGGTGGCGCGCGAGCGATTGACGGCGGCCGATCTCGGACCCAGGCAGCGCGTCGATCTCGTCATCGAGCTTTCCGACGTCGACCGACGCCCTCGAGCGGTTATGCCGCCACCTCGAGCCGTGCGGTATGGGCAATCCGGGGCCCGTGTTTGCCGCCCGCAACGTTCGACTCGAAGAGGCGCGGATGGTGGGCAACGGTCATCTGAAGGCGATCCTCCGAGCCCCTGGTGGGCGGCTCGATGCGATCGGTTTCAGATGGGCCGACGGCCTGCCTGAGGCTGGCTCCACGACCGTGGATGTTGCGTTCAAGCTCGATCGGAACGAGTATCGGGGGCGAAGCACGCTTCAAGCCCGCCTCGTCGCCATGGGCCCGACCTCTGCCGAGAGTTCCAAAGTGACGACTTCCCCTCAACGACATGGCTAGACGGTGCGCATCATTGCCGGGACGTTTCGGGGGCGTCGCCTCGCCGCACCGCGCGGCCGGCGAGTCCGGCCCACCAGCGGCCGCGTTCGGGAAGCGTGGATGAGCATTCTCGGCGAGCACCTGGTGGGAGCGAGGGTGCTCGACCTCTTCGCGGGGAGCGGTGCGCTGGGGCTCGAGGCGCTGTCGCGCGGCGCGGCCTCCGTCACCTTCGTGGAATGTGAGGGCGCGGCGGTGCGCGCGCTTCGCACCAACATCGCCAGCCTCGGCGTGGAGGAGCGTGCTACCATCCACCGCGGAGACTCCATGAGCGTTGCCCGACGGCTCGGCCCGGGGTCGTATGATGTGGTCTTGGCCGATCCACCATATGGCGAAAAAGCCGCGACGGAACTCGTGCGCCTCTTCCGCCGAGCCCCATTTGCGCGCATTCTTTCCGTCGAACATGCTGCGGACGAGAGCGTCGAGGGTGATGCCACGCGGCGCTATGGATCGACTGCCATCACATTCTGCTACGCGCCATGAAACGCATTGGACTATACCCCGGGTCGTTTGACCCGCCCACCAAAGGCCATGAGGATCTGATTCGTCGGAGCCTCACGCTGTGCGACCGGCTGGTCGTGGCCGTGGCCGCGAACGGGTCAAAGGACGCGCTGTTTACCCCGGACGAGCGATTGGCCATGCTGCGTGGCGCCGTGGGGGAGCAGCCGAATGTGTCTTTCCGCGCCTTCGACGGGCTGCTTGCCGATCTGGCCCGTGAGATCGATGCCTCGATCATCATTCGCGGACTGCGGGCCGTGAGTGATTTCGAGTATGAATTCCAAATGGCCCTGATGAACCGGCAGCTGCACCCAGGCCTAGAAACGGTCTTCCTGGTCGCGGCGCTCGACCTGACCTACCTCAGTTCCAGCCTCGTCCGCGAGATCGCGCGGCTCAACGGCGACGTGAGTACCTTCGTGCACCCGGTGGTCGCGGATGCGCTCACGCGGCGATTTGCCCGATGAGTTTCCGCGCCGCACTCCGATCCCGGGCCACGCGCGCGGGGGTGCGACTGGTCTTCGCCGAGGGGGGCGATCCTCGGATTCAGGCAGCCGCCAAGGCCGTTGAGGACCTTGGGATCGCGCATCCCATCATCATTGGCGGACCGGCTGGCATCGACCCGGTTTCCGATTCCCGGGCGAGCAGCGTGGCGGAGCATCTCAGGGCCAGCCGACCGGACGCGGTGCGTGACGCAGTCCATGCCCTCGATCTCGCGGCGGAACCGGTGCTCTTCGCGGCAAGCCTCGTTGCGTTGGGGGAGGCCGATGGCTGTGTCGCCGGGGCGGTGCATACCACGGGAGATGTGGTGCGTGCCGCCCTGTGGGGGATTGGCGTCGCTCCCGATCATGGCCTGGTGAGTTCAGCGTTCTATATGGTCTTTCCGGACGACACCGTGCTGACCTTTACCGACTGCGCCGTGGTGCCCAACCCCAGCGCGGAGGAACTGGCTCACATTGCCCTTGCCGCCGCGCGGGATAGGCCGAGGCTGGTCGGTGATTCGCCACGGGTCGCATTTCTTTCGTTCAGCACCAAGGGCAGCGCTGACACGCCACAGGTGGAGCGGGTCCGGGAGGCGGTGAGCCTGTTCCGCGATCTTGCACCCGGCATCCCCTGCGACGGGGAGTTGCAAGGTGACGCGGCGCTCGTGCCCGATGTTGCGGCGCGCAAGGCGCCGCAGTCGGCCGTGGCGGGGCGCGCCAACGTGCTCGTCTTTCCGAACCTGGATGCCGGCAACATCGCGTACAAATTGGTCCAGCGACTGGGCCACGCCACAGCCCTCGGTCCTCTCTTGCAAGGCTTGGCCCGGCCCATGGCGGATCTGTCGCGAGGAGCAACCGTGGATGATATTGTGGAGATTGCGGCGTTGGTCTCGCTCCAGACCGGTCCTACGAGCACCTGAGGGAGGATGTGATGGAGTTCAGCGCGACGAATCATGAGTCCGGAGTGGTCGTTGTCCGCGTGGAGGGACAGCTCATCGTCGGCAATCGTCAGGAGCTGAAGGCTCTCATCCAGGATGCGCTCGACGAAGGGAAGCGCCGGTTCCTCATTGATTTTGCGAACACCGGCTATATCGATTCCTCCGGGCTTGGCGCCCTGGTCTCCATCTCGAAGAAGATCCGCGACCAGAGCGGGACGCTGCGGCTCGCCGGTTTGAACGAGGATCTTCGTTCGCTGTTCGAACTGACCAAGCTCGACACGCTCTTCGCGATCGACGCCTCCGCCACCCAGGCGCTCGCCAAGTTTTGACGGGCGGGTAACGCCCATGACGGCTCCGCTCAAACTCTGCGTACGTCGAACGGACGTGGTCACGTCCGCGGGCCCCGCCGTCGAGGTGTCGGTGGTCCTGCCGAGCGATGTGCGGTTCATCGAGGAAGCCGTCGAGCTCATGGCGCGCCATTGTTTCGCCGGGTACCGGGTATCCAGTCGCCTCCGATTTCGCCTCCAGGTGACACTCTCCGAAGCGTTGGCGAACGCCATCATTTGCGGAAACGGGCAGAATCCGGAGAAGCAGGTCATCATTCGCGCCCACAGCGCCGCTGACCACATCGAGCTGGTGGTGACCGACGAAGGAAGCGGCTTCGACCCGGACCGTGTCGTCACGTCGGGTGCGGCGACGGTAATCGATAGCCAATGTGGGCGTGGGCTGTTTCTCATCCGGCAACTCGCGGACCGGATCGCCTACAACGCGGAAGGAAACTCCATCTGTATCACGCTGGGCCGCCACCTCTAGGACGCGTCGACGCTGCCCTGCGAGCCGTGGGCGAACTGGGTGGGTGTTCGCTGCGCCTCTGGCACGTGGATGGCGAGCGGCTGTGGCTCCTTGCCGGGCCGGATCCGGGCTGGGTGCCTGCCGTTCCGCGGACCGCCGGACTACTCGAGACGCCCGGAGGGACGCACTGGTTCGCCCAGGTTCCGGGCCTCGAAGACTTCTGGCTCGAGTTGGCATCCCAGGCAGATGGGACAGCGGCCCTGGCTGTTGGCGAACGGGCCGGGCAGGTCGTCGGCGCACTCCTCACCGCCGAGCGGGAACTGGGGCAGATGACCGAGGAGCTCGTGGGCCGGTATGAAGAAATCGATCTGCTCTACGCCATCAGCGAAATTCTCGGCCAGACCGTGCGTTTGGATGTGGCTACCGGGACCATCTTGCGGGAAGTGAGCACCGTGGTCGGGGCACGGCGCGCATCGATCATGGTGTTTGACGAACCGGGAGATACCCTCCGGGTGGTGGCCTCACGCGGAGCCGTGCCAGGCTCGGCGGCCCCGGTGCCCGTCACCCACCCGACATCCGTCGCTGCGCGCGCATTCCGCGAGCGGAGCGTGGTGTCGAGCGACGATCACAAGCAGGCTTCCTCCCCGAGCGTCCCAAGCGGGGACCGAGGCTACCTGGGCACCTCATACCTCAGCATCCCCATTTGCTACGCCGCGCCAGGCATGGGGACGCGCTGCGTGGGTGTTATCAACCTCACCGATCGAATTGGCGGAGACAGCTTCACGGCTGGTGACCGGAAGCTGCTCGCTGCGGTCGCCAATCAGATCGGCGCCGCAATCGAGAACTCACGGCTGGTTATCCGGGATCTGCGGCAGCAGCGCCTGCACCACGAGCTCGAGTTGGCCCACGATCTTCAACTCCGGCTGCTTCCCGATCCCTCCGTGCTGCTGCCCGAAGCGGAGGTCGCAGCCCGCTGCCGGCCGGCCGAGTCGGTCGGCGGCGACTTCTATACTTTTACGCGGCTCGGCCGGGGGCGGGTCGGCGTCATGCTGGGGGACGTGTCGTCGCACGGATTCTCCGCCGCGCTGGTCATGGCGCTGGTCATGTCGGCCGCCGGCATCCATTCCTCCGCGGGGAGTGCGCCCGATGAGACACTCACGGCCATGCTCGAAAGCCTCTCGGGAGACCTGACCTCGACCGAGATGTACCTAACGGTCTTCTACGGCGTCTTCAACTCGCGCTCGCGCCGGCTGATCTATGCAAACGCCGGGCACCAACACGCCTTCAGAATCCCGGCCGTCGGTCCGCCCCAACGGCTGGAGACCACCGCGCCGCCCCTGGGACTGGCCGCCGGCAAATCGATCAAGCGGAGCCGGACGGCATGGCAAAGCTCCGACCTCCTGTGTCTCTGGACCGACGGCCTGATCGATGCAACGAATGCGGCGGGCGAGGTCTTCGGTGAGGATCGGCTCCTGGCCGAGCTGTGCGCAGAGCGGACCCGGCCCGTGGCGGAGATCGTGGATGCCGTCTTCTCCAAGGCCGATGCATTCGCGCCGACACCCCGCGACGATCGCTCGCTCTTGGTTCTCCGGATCTGAGTAGGACAGCCTAGTTTTCCTGCCATGCCCCGAGCAAAGCGCGAACTCGGCCAGCACTTCCTGTCCGATCCGAGCATCCTGCGGCGAATTGTCGCCGCACTAGATCCAGATCGGGGTGACGTTGTCTTGGAAATCGGGCCGGGGCGGGGATCCCTCACCTCGGTGCTGCTGGAACGGGTCGACCATGTCATCGCCGTCGAGCGTGACAGGGATCTGATTCCAGGGCTCAGGCAGGACTTTCCGTCGGCCACCATTATCCACGGCGACGCGCTCGATCTCGACTGGCATGCCCTTGCGAAAGACCGGCCGTTCCTTGTTGTCGGCAACATTCCCTACCAAATCACCACTCCGCTCATCGACAAGGCGCTGACCCCGCCGCGGCCGGCCCGGATCGTCTTCTTGATCCAGCGCGAAGTTGCGGAACGACTGACGGCGTCCCCGGGGACGAAGGCCTACGGAGCGCTCACGATTGGCGTGCAGGCGCTGGCTCAGGTGGAACGCCTGTTCCGAGTCCCCGCCGGCGCATTCCACCCGCCGCCTCAGGTCCAGTCGGCGGTGGTCCGGCTCACCCCGCGGCGAGAGCCGTTGGTCGCGGACCGCGAGAGCAGGGAATTCCGGCGCCTGGTGGTCGGGCTGTTCGGGTTCCGCCGCAAGCAGCTGCTCCGCGCGGTGCGGGGTCTGACCGGGCTGCCTCCGGGAACCGCATCGGAGGTGTTGGAGCGGGCGGGCGTGGCCGGGAGCATCCGACCCGAAGGGCTGGCCCCTCCTGATTGCGTCAGGCTGTTCAGGAGTCTCGTTGACGGAGGATGGTGGCCGCGCTAGCTTTGTGAAACATTTCACATGCCAAAAGTCGCCGACTCCACCATCCGCCGCCTCTCCCTCTATTTGCGGTTCCTCGAGGAATTCGAGGAGCGCGGTACCGCGACTGTCAGCTCTGATGCCTTGGCCGCGCGTGGCGGCACGACCTCGGCCCAGGTCCGGAAGGACCTCTCGTTCTTCGGTTCGTTCGGCAAACGGGGCCTCGGGTACCGTGTGCCGGAGCTGGCCAGTCGGTTGCGTCAGATCCTCGGGCTGGGCGGCCGCTACCGGGTCGCGCTCATCGGGGCCGGAAAGATCGGCAGCGCACTCTATCAGCATCACGGGTTCCGCGATCGCGGATTCGATATCGTGGCTGTCTTCGATCGCGATCCCCAGAAGATCGGGCACGTCTGGAACGGAGTTCCGGTGGCCGATGTGGCTCAGCTCGAGACCATCCTCGGCGCTCAATCGGTCGACATCGCAATTCTGGTGACGCCCGCCGAGGCCGCCCAAGAAACAGCGGACCGCTTGGTGCGCTTAGGCATCAAGGCCATCCTGAACTTCGCCCCTGTGCAGCTCAGCGTCCCCCACGAGGTGGCCGTCAAGACGGTCAACCTCGTCCTCGAACTCGAAGCGCTCTCCTACTCCCTCACCAATCGGTGACGCGCGGCCGGGCGCCAGGCCCGGGACCCGGTTAGGTTTCCCGTCCATGTCTCGTGCTTGTATCAACTCCGAGATCGGGGCGCTCGAGGCCGTGATCGTCCACACTCCGGGCGAGGAGCTGCGGGGCGTCACGCCGGCCAACCGCGAGGCCTATCTCTACTCGGATATCGTCGATCTCACGCTGGCCCAGGCTGAGCACCGCCAGTTTATCGATGTGCTGCAGCGCTTTGCCACCGTGTACTCCGTCGAGCAACTCCTCACTGATGTGCTGGCCATTCCCGAGGCGCGGTCGTTTCTCCAAGAAACTACGACGAACCTGGTTCCTGCCGAGAGCTTGGCCGTCGGCTTACATCAGCTCTCTGCGGAGCAGATGGTTCGTACCCTGATCGAGGGGGCCCGACTCGAGCGCGGGCCGGTCGCGAAGGCGCTCAACGGGTTCGGCTTTGCATTTCCACCGTTGCCGAACCTGTTCTTCCCTCGTGACGCGGGCGTCATCATCGGCGAGTACGCGTTGGTCGGAGCGATGCGGTACGATGTCCGGTGGACGGAAGAACTCCTGATCAAAGCACTGCTGCTCTACCACCCCGACCTGGACAATCGCGGAGTGATTTACGATGGCTCCCGGGAGAAGCGCGATCATTACACGCTCGAGGGAGGGGACATCCATCGTCTGCGGGAGGACGTGATTCTGGTCGGTCTGAGCGACCGGACGTCGCCGGCAGCGATCGATATGCTGTGTGAATTGGTCTTCGCGCATGGCCTCGCTACGGATGTCCTGGTCGTGGTGATGCCGGGAGCTCCGACGGCCATCCATCTCGACATGGTGTTCAGCCAGGTCGACACCGATCTGTGCGTGGTGTTCCCGCCGTTTTTCATTGGACCGGAGCGGCGTACGGTGCTGCATCGCCGCAAGGGCACGGACTCGGTTCGGGAGGTGCCCGATTTCTTCGCGGGCCTCAAAGACCTGGACATCGATTTACAGCCCATCCTCGCGGGTGGGGACAACCGCTCGACTCAGGAGCGCGAGCAATGGAGCTCCGCCTGTAATTTTTTGGCGCTCCGTCCCGGACTCGTCGTCGGCTATGGCAGGAACCGGGGCACGCTGCGGCAGTTGGAAGCGGCGGGCTTCCAGCTACGCTCAGCCGAGGAGTTCTTGGCGCAGTCCGAGGCCTCCGCCGTGGCGCAGCGCGCGGTGATCACGATTTCAGGTAGCGAGCTGGTGCGTGGTGGCGGGGGACCCCGGTGCATGACGCTTCCGGTCCGCCGAGCCGCCTTGTGACCGGGTTGGCCGCCCACCCGAGTTCGACCTTGCTGGAGCGCGCCCTCGGACTCATGGCCGAAGGACCGTTGTCCGCATTGACGGTGGCCAACGAGGTCATGGGCCTTGGGCGGGCGTCGGAGAGTGTCGCGTCGCGTCTCACGGCGGCACTGCTGGGCGCCGACCCCCGGGTCGGGCAGCTGCCCGATGGACGCTGGGCGCTGGTCGCGGCGGCGGCCGGGTCTCCGATGGTGGATGACTGCGCGTATGCAGTGGTAGACGTCGAGACTACCGGGGGGCAGTCCGGGGCCAGGGATCGGTTGACGGAGATCGCCGTGGTGGTGGTGCAGGGGAGCCGGACCGAACTCGTGCTCGATTCCCTGGTGAATCCCCAACGGCCCGTCCCGCGGATTGCGACTTCGCTCACCGGAATTACCAATGCCATGGTCCGTGACGCGCCAACCTTCGAGGAGCTGGCTGACCAGATCGTGGCCGCTTTGGCGGGCCGGGTCTTCGTGGCGCACAACGCCCGGTTCGACTGGGGGTTTCTCGATCGCGAGCTCAAGAGAAGCCGCGACGTCGTACTGAGCGGACCCCGTCTCTGCACCGTCCGACTGGCCCGGCGACTGCTACGCGGTCAAGCGTCGTGCGGATTGGACAGTCTCACCGACCGCTTTGGGTTGGTCAACCACGCCCGCCATCGCGCGGCGGGCGACGCGATGGTCACGGCGGAGCTACTCCGTCGCCTCCTCCGACTTGCCAAATCGGAAGGGTTTGCCACCCTCACAGATCTCGAGCGCCTCTGCGCCAAACGGGTCGCCACGTCGCGTCGCCGACCGCGCGGGCGTTCCTGAGGGAACCCATGTCGCTTACCCGAACCTTTGAGATCGGCTCCCTCCGCTGTCACACGCTCGAGGCCGGGCGCCAGCGCCTGGACGGCGGTGCCATGTTCGGTGTGGTTCCCAAGCCGCTCTGGAGCCGCCGCATCCCTGCCGACGACCGGAATCGGATTCCGCTCGCCTTGCGCTGTCTGCTCGTGGAGCATCCCGACGGATTGGTGTTGATCGATACCGGGGTCGGTAACAAAGAAGACGAGAAATTCCGGGACATGTACGGCATCGAGAACGACGGCGCGGCCGGGCCGACCCAGCTGGAGGACGCGTTGGCGGAACTCGGATTCGGCTCCGACGACGTGGCCTGGGTCATCAACACCCACCTCCACTTCGATCACGCCGGTGGGAACACGTACCGAGCACCTGGCTCCGATCAACCGCTCCTCGCCTTTCCCCGGGCCACACACATTGTGCAGCGGGGTGAGCTCGACTTTGCCCGACACACCAACGAGCGGACCCGGGGCAGCTACTTCTCCCACAACTTCGAGCCAATCGATCAGGCGGGGCGGTGGCAGCTAGTGGACCAGGCGGCGGACATCCTTCCCGGCATCCGTGTGCGGCTCACGCCCGGGCATGTGCCGTTCCACCAATCGGTCCTGGTGACGGATGGGGGCGATGCGAGCCTCTTCCTGGCCGACCTGATCCCCACCTCGGCCCACCTCCCGCTCCCCTGGATCATGGGATACGACGTCGAGCCGCTGCGAACCCTCGAGACGAAGCGAGCCATCCTGGCGGAGGCCGCCAAGCAGGGGTGGCGACTCGTGTTCGAGCACGATCCCGAGGTGCTCTGGGGCCGTGCCCGGGCCGATGGAGCGCGGGTGGTCCTCGACGAGGTCGCATCCGTGGCGGATGGGTCGCCGGGGCCAGGGGGGCCACGGGCAAGTTGACACTAGGTCCCTCAGGGCCTACTATACGGCCCGAAGCGGGGTTAGCCCCCCACCCTCAGCCCGGCCGTGGAGCCGGCGCGACCGGGTCCGATTTTGCTCCCAGAGTATGCGGCAGGTGGCCGGCACGGGGGGCAGCATGGACATCCGGGAGGCAACGGATGTCTTTTTTTGTCGACTTCGACATGGAGGTTCACCACCCTGGCTGCTGACAAAGAGAAACGAGCCCGCGTCAATCGCCAAATCCGTATCAGCCCCGTGCGCGTCATCACAGCAGCGGGCGAGCAACTGGGGGTACTCCCCATCGAAGAGGCACTGGCCGCGGCCGACGCGCGTGGGCTCGATTTGGTGGAGGTAGCTCCCACCGCGCGTCCTCCCGTCGTCAAGATCATGGATTACGGGAAGTACAAGTTCGAAGAGGCCAAGGCGGCCAAAGCAGCCAAGAAGAAGCAGCACATCATCCATCTCAAGGAAGTGAAATTCCGACCTGGGATCGATGACCACGACTTCGACTTCAAGACGCGCCATGCCAGGGAGTTCCTGATGGAAGGCAACAAGGTGAAGGTGACCATGATGTTCCGGGGCCGGCAATTGGCGCATGTCGAAATTGGGCGGGCGGTGCTGGACCGGGTGGCGGAGGTGCTGGCGGACGTTGGAAAGATCGAGGCGTACCCGAAGCTCGAGGGGCGCAACATGACGATGGTCATCGGCCCGAAGTAGACATACACAGGGAGCAGCACCACCCGTTGCGATCTCGGTCGCTCGGCGGGGAGGTGGGAGGATATATGCCAAAAATGAAAACCAAGCGTGCAGCCGCGAAGCGATTTCGCGCCACCGGGACGGGGAAGCTCCGTCGCTTTCACGCCAACCACTCGCATATCCTGACGAAGAAGTCGCGCAAGCGGAAGAATCGGCTGAAGAAGGGAGACCTGGTCAGCTCCGCCGATTTCCCGCGTGTCAGCCGGCTTCTCCAGGCGTAAGGAGGTCGTATGCCCCGAGTCAAGAACGGCGTCGCCCACCACGCCCGGAAGCGCAAGATCATGCAGGGCGCCAAGGGCGCCCGCGGTGGCCGAAGCAAGCTCTACAAGTCCGCCAAGGAGACGGTGGAACGCGGCCTGGCCTATGCCTACCGCGACCGCCGCAAGAAGAAATCCGACTTTCGGCGGCTCTGGATCACCCGGATCAACGCCGCGGCGCGGCTGCACGGGCTGAGCTACAACCGCCTCATGAACGGGCTCAAGCGCTCCGGTGTGGAAATCAATCGAAAGATCCTCGCCGACCTCGCCGTGCGGGATGCAGCGGCATTCGCCGAGCTTGCGGCGGTGGCCAAGAGCGCCGACGCCGCCGCGAGAGGCGGGTCGTAACGACGCGGGGCCGGTTCCATTCGGCGGCCCGCTCCGCCCAGCAGGAGATCAGGTTGCGTGGGGTCGCTCGCGATGGCGGACGGCCCCACGCGCGTATCCACCTTGGCCCACCATGATGCCATGACCAAAGCAACCGGATATGCGGTCCTCGACGCGACGCTGCCACGCCTCGAGCGCATCCCCACCCTGGACACCGCCGCGCTCGACGAGGAGCAGGTTGCCCTCTTGGGTCGCAAGCAGGGTGTGTTGACGACGGCGCTCCGGTCGCTCGGCTCGCTGCCGCTCGAGGAGCGGAAGCGGTTTGGCGCCGCGGTCAACCGAATCAAGTCGGAAGTCGAGCAGGCCATCCGGGCCCGCCGCGAGCAGCTCGAGGTCGCAGAGCGGCGCACGGCCGAGTTCGCCGATGGGACGATGCCGGGCCGCCGGAGCTGGGTTGGGGCCAAACATCCCGTGACCCGCGTGGTGGATGAGATCACCGAGATCTTCCGCGCGCTCGGATTCACCCGGGCCATCGGGCCGGAGGCGGAGACCGAGTGGTACAATTTCGGCGCGCTCAACTTTCCGCCCGACCACCCGGCCATGGACATGCACGACACCCTGTATCTGGACGTCGGCGACCCGCCGCCCGACGACCCGGGCGGGCGCGTGCTGTTGCGGACCCACACGTCGCCCGTGCAGATCCGGACGATGCTCGCGTATCCGCCGCCCATCCGATCCATCATGCCCGGCATGGTCTACCGCAAGGATACCTTCGACGCCTCCCATGCACCGGCCTTTTCCCAAATCGAGGGCCTGGCCGTGGACGAAGGCGTGAGCTTCGTGGATCTCAAGGCCACCTTGCTCCACTTCGCGCACGAGTTCTTCTCACCCACGACCCGGGTCCGGTTCCGGCCGTCGTTCTTCCCGTTCACCGAGCCGTCGGCGGAAATGGACATCGGGTGCCTGTTGTGCGGGGCCACCGGGTGCCCGGCCTGCAAGGGCAGCGGGTGGATGGAGATCCTGGGATGCGGCATGGTGCACCCCACCGTGCTCGAGAACTGTAACATCGATTCGGAGCGCTACACCGGCTACGCGTTCGGCATGGGGCCCCATCGCATCGCCATGCTGCGCTACGGCATTCCGGACATCCGCCTGCTGTTCGACGGCGATATGCGCTTCCTCACCCAGTTCGGGATCTGAGTCATGCTCGTCTCTCGGAGATGGCTCGAAGAGTTCCTCCGGCGCCCGCTGGCGCTCGACGATCTCAGCGAACGACTGACGATGCTGGGCGCGGCGGTGGAAGGGGTGGAGCCCTTGTTCGCCGAATTGTCCGAGCTCGTCGTCAGCCAGGTCGAGGCCGTCGAGCCGCATCCCAACGCCGACCGGTTGCGGCTCTGCGTCGTGAATGACGGCGGCTCCGAACGAGTCGCCGTCGTCTGCGGCGCGCCCAACGTGCGGGCCGGGGCCAAGTATCCGTTCGCCCGAGTCGGCGCCGTCCTCCCGGGCGGGCTCGCCATCGCCAAACGGAAGATCCGGGGCGAAGTCTCCCATGGCATGCTGTGCTCCGCCCGCGAGCTGGGGCTCGGCGACGATCACGAAGGCATCTGGAGCTCGACACGCCGAAGCCGCCAGGCACACCGCTGCTCGACGTCCTCGCCGTCGCGCGACGACCGCATCGAAATCGAGGTCAATCCCAATCGCCCGGATCTATTGGGTCACAAGGGCGTTGCTCGCGAACTCGCCGCCTCCTACCGGACCCAGCTTCGGTTGCCGGCCATCCCGGGCTCGAGCGGACCGCCGTCCTATACCGCGCGACGTGAAGGAGCGGCTGCCACCGTCGACGGTGTACATGTCGCTATCGAGGATCCGGCGGGGTGTGCCCGGTTCCTTGGCGCGGTCATCCGTGGTGTCGCGATCGCGCCGTCGCCCGACTGGCTCCAGCGGCGGATCCACGCCATCGGCATGCGGCCGGTCAACAATGTCGTCGACGCCACGAATTATGTCATGGTCGAGTTGGGCCAGCCCATGCACCCCTATGACCTCGCGCGGCTTCGCGGCCCCAGTGTGGCCGCACGGCCGGGCCTGCCCGGCGAGAGGTTGGTGACGCTCGACGGGAAGGAGCGACGGCTCGGCCCCGAGATGACGGCCATCGCCGACGGCGGCGGGGCCATCGGCGTCGCCGGCGTCATGGGTGGTGGAGAAAGCGAAGTGTCCGACACAACCACCGACATCTTCCTGGAATGCGCGTGGTTCACGCCCTCCCGGGTGCGGCACGCCCGGAAGGTGCTGGATATGAGTAGCGAGGCCAGCTACCGGTTCGAGCGCGGCGTCGACCTGTGGGCGGCGCCCGACGCCTTGCGCCGGTGTTTGGAGATCATCCTCGCGACGGCCGGCGGGCGACTGGACGAGGCGCCGGTCGACCTCTGGCCCAAGCCGTCCAACCCGCCGCGCATCTTCCTGCGTCCGACCCGCGTGGCCCAGGTTCTCGGCGTCGAGATTCCCTGGCATGAGATAGAAGAACACCTGGTGGCCATCGGTGCCACCGTCGTGGCAAAGCCCGAGGATGGCCGCTTGGCGGTAGACGTTCCCGGCTGGCGGCCGGATCTGACCAGTGAAATCGACCTGGTCGAAGAGATCGCACGGCTTCATGGGTACGATGCGTTCCCCGGCGACCTGCGTCCCTTCCGAGTTGGGACGGTTCCCGATGCATCGGCCGAGATCGTGGCTGGTTGGCTCCGGGACAACCTGACGGCGCTGGGCCTGTTCGAGGTCGTGTCGCTGCCGATGGGCCGGGGGGCGGAGAACAGCGTCGGGGTGAAGAATCCCCTCTCCAAGGAAGAAGGGTATCTGCGCCACCGGCTCCTGCCCGGCCTGCTGCAGCACGTCGAGCGCAACTGGGCGGCCGGCACCCGCGACGTACGGCTCTTCGAGATCGGGAATGTCTTCGCCATGGCAGCTCGTGGAACGCCGCCGAACGAGGCGCTGCACGTGGCCGGTGTGGTTACGGGCGCACGCGAGCCGCGGCATTGGTCGACCGAGACGCCCGAAGCGGACCTCTGGGATCTCAAGGGTCTCTTCGCGCGCGCCGTGGCCCTAGCGTATCCCTCCTCGACCGTACAAGTTGATGGGGCAGCATGGATTGCGCGCACTGCGGAGGGCCAGGTCGTCGGCCGGGGAGAGCGGTTGTTTGGCGATGCGCCACCCTGGGCAGCTCCGGTGTTCGGATTCGAGATCCAGGTCGATCCGGCGCCGCGGCAGGATCATCGATTCTCGCCCTTGCCGGCGACACCATCCGCCACACGTGATCTGTCGCTCGTGGTGCCTACGAGCATCCTCGTGGGGCGGGTTGAGGAAGCGATCGAGGAGGCAGGCGCCCCGCTGCTCGAATCCGTTGAGGTATTGAGCGAATATCGGGGCCCTGACCTACCGGAAGGTGCGCGTGGCGTCGCATTTCACTTGTCGTTCCGCTCGCCGGAGCGGACTCTGCGCGATGCCGAGGTGGACCAAGCAGTCGAGCGGATTCGCCTGGCGGTGAAGGACAGCTTGGGGATCGTCCGGCGGGGAGAAGACCATGGGTGAGTTGGATACGTACGAACGGCCGGACGCCGTCGTTCTGGCCAAAGTGGAGGCGCTGGTGGAGCGGCTGGCGGACGAGGTGTCGCAGTGGCGGCATCGCGCCCTGAAGGCAGAAGCCGATCTCAAAGCGGCGAAAGGAAAGAGCAAGGGGGCCTCGGGTCCCGAGGTGCTCGAAGCGCACCAGCGAGTGGTGAATCTCGAAGTCGAGAACCAAGCGCTGCGCCACCGGATCGAAGCGGCGAAAGTGAAGCTCCAGGGCATATCTGGCCGACTGGCATTCCTCGAGCGTGCGACGGAGGACGGTCGAGCGTGACGGAAACCAAACATGCGGTGCAGGTCACGATCGGCGGGGAGACCTACACGGTTCGCTCGGAGTTACCGCCGGCGTACACCAAGGAGGTTGCGTTGTACGTGGACGCGGCGCTTGCCCGGGTCCGCACCAGCGCTCCCTTGGTGGAGTCCCACAAGGCGGCCATCTTGGCTGCGTTGTCGATTACCGACGAATTGTTTCGCGCGCGGCGCGGCGACCGGGAAATCGCCGCTCGGTTGACTGTGCTCGCGGACGAAATCGGCCGGCTGATCCCGCCGGCAAAGCGGGCCTGACGATCGGCACACCAACCGCCTGAACCCGGACCAAAACCCACGGCCTCGGGGCCGTGTTGGAGATAGATATCATGCCTCAGTCGTTCCTGCTGTCCCTGCTCGGGGGCGCGCTCGCAGGATTCGCAATCTTTGCGATAAGCTTCTTCTTCTATACCCGCCACCAACGCCGTCAGGCCAGTGGCCTGGTGCACTCGGCCACGGTCGAAGCCCAGCGGCTCATAACCGACGCCGAGAAGAGTGCCGAGTCGGCCCGATCTCAGGCCGTCCTGAGCGGCAAGGTGGAGGTGATGCAGCTCCGCCAGGAATTGGAGCAGGAAACCGAGGCCATTCGGAAGGAAGTGCGGGAGGCCACCCGGCGGGCGGAAGACCAAAGTCGCGACATCAAGCAGCGAGTGCAGTCCATCGAGGCACGCGAAGGCGGCCTCGTCGCGCGAGAGAAATCGGTGGACAAACGCCTGCGGCAGCTCGAAGGTCGTGAGGCGGAAATCGAGCACCTGGTGCTCGAGCACCGGCGGAAGGTGGAGGAGGTCGCCGGGCTCAGCGCGGAAGACGCCCGACGCGAGCTCTTGCGGCAGGTCGAGGATGAGGCGCGGAGCCAGGCGGCGGCCCTCGTGCGGGACATCAAAGAGCAGGCCCGCCGGTCGGCGGAGCGGGACGCGAAGCGCATCGTCGCCATGTCGATTCAGCGCATCGCGGCCGAATACACCGCCGAATCCACCGTGTCGGCGGTGACGCTGCCCAACGATGAGATGAAAGGGCGCATTATCGGGCGAGAAGGGCGGAACATCCGCGCCTTCGAGACCACGGCGGGCGTCGACGTCATCATCGACGATACGCCGGATACCGTGGTCATCTCGTGTTTCAATCCTGTCCGGCGCGAGATCGCCCGCCGGAGCCTCGAGGCGTTGATCGCCGATGGGCGGATTCACCCGGGCCGCATCGAGGAAATCGTGGCCCGCGTCAAGGGGGAACTCGATACGGAGTTCGTCGAGCTGGGTGAGCAGGCAGCCTATGAAACCGGGATCCATGGTCTGCATCCGGAGCTCATCAAGCTGATCGGCCGAATGCGATATCGGACCTCATACGGGCAGAATATTCTGGAACATTCGAAGGAGGTGGCCTGGCTCGCCGGGATGATGGGGGCGGAGTTGCACTGCGATGTCCAATTGGCCAAGCGGGGCGCGCTCCTGCATGACATCGGGAAGGTGCTTACCCACGACAGCGAAGGCACCCACGTGGAACTCGGTGTCGAGGTCGCCCGGAAATACGGCGAGAGCGATGCGGTCATCAACTGCATCCAGGCGCACCACGACGACGTCCCACATGAATCGACCGAGTCGGTACTGGTGCAAGCCGCCGACGCCATCAGCGGGTCACGGCCAGGAGCGCGCCGGGAGGCTTTCGAAACGTACGTCAAGCGGCTGACCCGACTGGAGGAGATCGCCACCGGCTTCGATGGCGTGGAGAAATGCAACGCTATCCAGGCGGGCCGGGAAATTCGGGTGGTGGTGCACCCGGAAAAGATCGATGACACGCGTGCGGCCGAGCTGTCGGACGCGATCGCACGAAAGGTGGAAAATGAACTCCAATACCCTGGACAGATCCGAGTGGTCGTTATTCGAGAAACCCGAGCCGTGGATTTTGCGCGATGACTGCTAGACTCATTGACGGCAACGCCATTGGCCAAGACATCCGGACCGAAGTTGCGGCGGAGGTGCAACGGCTCGCCGCCGCCGGTGTCGTGCCCGGTCTCACGGTAGTGCTGGTCGGCGAAGATCCGGCGAGCCAGGTCTACGTCAAGATGAAAGGCCGGCGCTGCGAAGAAGCCGGCATGCGCTCGACGACGATCCGCCTTCCGGCTGAAACTCCGGAGGCGGACTTGCTCGCGACCATCGACCGCCTCAACGCCGATCCGGATACCCATGGCATCCTGGTTCAGTTGCCGCTGCCCGAGCACATGAACAGCGATCATGTGATCCAGCGCATCGACCCGGCCAAGGACGTGGACGGGTTTCATCCGGTCAATGTCGGGAAGGTGGTGATCGGAGACCCGACGGGATTCCGGCCGGCCACGCCGTACGGCGTCCAGGAAATGCTGCGTCGCTCCGGCATCGAGACGGCCGGCGCCCACTGCGTCATCGTGGGTCGGTCGCTGATCGTCGGGCGGCCGCTGGCCAACCTCCTGATCCAAAAGGCACCCGGCGCCAACGCCACCGTCACCGTGTGCCACTCCCGCACCCGGGACATCGCGTCCATTACGCGCACCGCGGACATCCTCGTCGTCGCGATTGGATCGCCGGAGTACGCGACGGCGGACATGGTTCGCCGGGGAGCCGCCGTGATCGATGTGGGCGTCAATCGCGTCGACGATCCCTCGACCAAGAAGGGGTATCGCCTCGTCGGCGATGTCGCGTTCGACGAGGTCTCCAAGGTGGCCTCGGCCATTACCCCGGTGCCTGGCGGAGTCGGGCCGATGACGATCGCCATGCTGCTCAAGAACACCCTGCAGGCGGCCCTCGTCCACCACGCGGTATCGTAGACGGCCGTGGCCCGCCTCCCTCCCTCGATTGCGCCGTCGCTGTTCGACTCCACGTCCGCCGACGCCGCCTGGACGGTGACCAAGCTGACGCGCGCCGCCAAGCGGGTTGTGGAAGGGGAGTTCGGCGCGCTCTGGATCCGCGGGGAGCTCACCGGACTCAAGGCCTACCAGAGCGGGCATTGGTACTTCACCCTCCGAGATGCAGAAAGCCAGGTGCGGTGCGTGATGTGGCGGACCCACACGCGGCGGGTCCGCACACCCCCGCTGGAGGGCGCGCAGGTGTACCTGTTCGGGACGCCGAGCGTGTGGGAGGAGCGCGGAGAGTTTCGATTCGCTGCGAGCGAGCTCTTGGCGACGGATGCCGTCGGCAAGCAGCAGCTGGCATTCGAGCGCGCCAAGGCGGCGCTGGCGCGGGATGGGCTGTTCGATCTCGAACGCAAGCGTCGGTTGCCGGCCATGCCCACCCGCATCGCGGTGGTCACCAGCCTCGAGGGCGCCGCACTCCGCGACATCATCAGCGTCGTTCGCTTGCGCTGGCCACCCGCAGAGCTCTTGGTGTGCGGCGGAGCGGTGCAGGGAACGGAGGCCGAGCATGAGCTGTGCCGCGCGCTCGGCATGGTGAACCGCCTGCCCGATATCGAGCTGTGCATCCTTGGCCGCGGCGGTGGCTCACGCGAGGATCTGGCGGCGTTCGATTCGGAGCGCGTGTGTCGCGCCCTTGCGGCCGTACGGGTTCCCACGATTTCCGCCGTGGGGCATGAGGTCGATGTGTGCCTCACCGACCTCGTGGCCGACCAGCGCGCCGCGACACCGTCGGCCGCGGCCGAGCTCGCCGTGCCTCATCGAGACGATGTGCTGCGCCACGTGGGCATGGTCGCCGGCCGCTTGGCCTCGGGCCTGAGTCAACGCGCCCGGCTCGGTCACGAGCGACTGGCCCGCACCTCCGATCGCCTGAGCAGCGCCATGGAACAGCTGGTCACCGCGTGGCGGCGGCACGCCGACCGGCTCGGCGCCGAGCTGGAGGCCCTGAGCCCGCTGCGTGTGCTCGGCCGTGGCTACAGCATGGCACTCGCCGCCGACGGTGCAGTCCTCAAACACCGCCGACAATTCCGTCCCGGCGATCGATTCACGCTCCGGGTCGTGGACGGCCAGGTGCCGGCCCGGGTGGAGGACTCGTGAAGCGCAAGCACCAGGCGGCTCCCGAGTCGCTCGTCTCTGATTTGCGGCGGTTGGAAGAAATCGTCCGCCAGATGGAGGCCGAGGACATCGACCTCGATCAGGCGCTTGTGCTGTTCGAGGAGGGTGTCGGTCTGCTCCGGTCGGCGCGTGAGCGTCTGAGTCAAGCGGAGGCGACGGTGGCCAAGGTGCTGGAGAACGCCGACGGAACGCTGCGTGTCGTCGAGCTCGACGAGTAGTCCCACCGCGAACGCCCTACTCGGGGAGGCGCGCCGGCTGACCGACGCCATCCTCAACGAATGGGCCGACCGGCTCGAGCGTGAGATCCCCGGCACAAACGGCGCGGCGTTGGGATATGCCTTGCGTGGTCCAGGCAAACGGGTGCGCCCCGCGCTCTTGATCTCGGCCTATCGCGCGGTCGGCGGGAACGACGACGCGATTGCGGGAGTGGCTGCCGCGGTGGAGGCGGTGCACACGTACTCGCTGGTGCACGACGACCTGCCGTGCATGGACGACGACGACTTCCGCCGCGGCAGGCCGACCACCCACCGTCAATTCGGCGTGGCCACGGCCACGCGCGCTGGTTTCCTGTTGGTTCCCGTGGCTGCCCGGATGCTGGTGGGTGGCGTCGAGGCTTTAGGGCTGGACGATCGGACGCTGGGGCAGATGGCGCGCATCTTGTTCCACGCCGGCGGGGCCGAAGGCATGGTCGGCGGACAGTGGCTCGATCTCGCCGCGGAGCAGCGCGCCGTGGAGCTACCCGAACTCACCGCCATCCACCGCGGAAAGACCGGGGCGCTGATCCGGGCCGCGTGCGAGCTGGGCGCCATTGCGGGCCAGGCCCGACCGGAGGCCCTGACGGCGTTGGCGGCATACGGCGACGATATCGGGGTCGCCTTCCAGATTGCCGACGACGTGCTCGACTGTACGGGCACGAGCGCCCAGCTCGGTAAGACGGCCGGGCGGGACGAAGCCTTGGCCAAGTCGACCTATGTACGACTCTTGGGCATCGATCGCGCGCGTGAAGAGGCGCTCGTCCTGGCCCGCCGTGCGGTGGCGCACCTCGAGGCCGCTGGACTGCCCCCATCGGCGCTCGGCGCTCTGGCGGACTATATTGTCACCAGAAATTCGTAGCTCCGAGTACCCACAATGGACGCTTCCATGAGCCTACTCGAGACAATCCAAGGCCCCGACGATCTCAAACGGCTGACGCGCGAGCAACTTCCGCTTCTGGCCGAGGAGGTTCGGCAGCGGCTGATCGATGTCGTCTCGCAGACCGGCGGACATATCGGCGCCGGGCTGGGCGTGGTGGAGCTCACGATCGCCTTGCTCTACACGTTCGAGTCGCCCCGCGACAAGGTCATCTGGGACGTTGGGCACCAGGGGTATCCGTGGAAGGTGCTCACCGGCCGCAACGATCGCCTCGAAACGCTGCGGCAGGAGGGGGGGCTGAGCGGTTTTCTCAGACGCTCGGAGAGCGAGCACGACGCCTTCGGCGCCGGGCATGCCGGCACGGCCATCTCCGCGGCGCTCGGCATGGCGGCCGCCCGCGATCTCAAGGGTGAAGACTTCGAAGTTGTCGCGGTGGTCGGCGACGGCGCTATGACCTGCGGACTTCCGTATGAGGGGATGAACAACGCAGGTCACTCCGACCGGAACGTCATTCTCGTCCTGAACGACAACGGGATGTCGATCGCTCCCAATGTCGGCGCCATCAACAAGTACCTCGGGTCGATTCTGGCCAGTCCCATGACCAATCGGCTGCGGGAGCGCATCAAGGGGGCCATCGAAAAGGCCTCGCACGTCTTCGGCGGTCCAAAAATGGTCGACATGGCCAAGACCATCGAAGAGAGCGTGAAGAATCTCTGGTCGCCCGGTATGCTGTTCGAAGAACTGGGCTTCCGGTATTTCGGCCCGATCAACGGGCACGACATCCCGGCGTTGCTCAAGACATTCGACTTGGTCAGACATCTCCACGGGCCACGCCTCATTCATGTGATTACCGAAAAGGGCAAGGGCTTCCCGCTGGAAGAACCCGATGGCGAGAAATTCCATGCCCGGTCGCCCTACGACCCGGCCACCGGCGTGCTCAGGCCCAACAAGAACGGGCCGCCGGCATGGACCAAGGTGTTCGGCACGGCAATCACGGAACTCGCCGCGGAACACCCGAACATGGCGGTCATTACCGCGGCGATGCCGTCCGGCACGGGGACCAACATCTTCCAGAAGAAGTGGCCGGATCGCTTCTTCGACGTCGGAATCGCCGAGAGCCACGCCACCACGTTCGCGGCCGGCCTGGCCACGCAGGGGATTCGCCCGATCGTCGCCATCTACTCGACGTTCCTGCAGCGGGCCTACGACAACATCATTCACGATGTCGCCATTCAGAACCTGCCGGTGGTGTTCTGCATGGATCGCGCAGGCATGGTCGGGGCCGACGGTCAGACCCACATCGGGCTGTACGACATCGCCTACATGCAGGCCGTGCCGAACATGACCGTGACAGCGCCACGGGATGGGAAGGAACTGATCGGGCTACTGCGCGCGGCGCTGGCGCATGACGGGCCGTTTTGCCTCCGCTATCCGAGGGACACCGCTCCCGGCGAGACACCGCCGGCAGCGGAGGTGGCCCCGGTTCCGTACGGCAAGTGGGAGATTCTCCGCCAGGGCGGGGACTGCGCCATCCTTGCCGTGGGTGTCATGTGCGCGCCGGCCATGGAGGCGGCCGAAGCTCTCGCGCCGGGAAGGCTTGGACGTCACCGTGGTGAACTGCCGGTTCATCAAGCCCATGGATCACACCATGCTCGCCGAGCTGACGCGGGATCACCGGGTGTTCATCACGGTTGAGGACGGCACGGAAGTCAACGGCTTCGGCGCCGCCGCATCGGCACGGCTCGAGGTGCTGGCGCCTGAAGCGCGCGTGGCCGTGATGGGCGCCCCGGACCGTACCTACGAGCACGCCGCCCGCTCGTCGCAGCTGGCGCAAGCCGGCCTCACCGCGGAGCACATCGCCAACCGTGTGCGGGCCCTGGCCGGCGAGGCGAGCCTGTCTGCCCGATGAAGGTCGGCGTCGTCGGCAACACCAACTATCCCGATCTCCATACGATCCTCCGGCGGCTCGCCGATCTTGCGCCGGCGCACGGCCTGTCGCTCTCGGCCGAGCCGGCCCTCCGGGCGGAGTGGGATGCTCCGCCGCCCGCGCTCGACCCAGCCACGCTCGACGCGCTCCTGACCTTCGGCGGCGACGGAACACTCCTTCGCGGAGCCCGGCTGCTGGCTGGCCGGCCCGTTCCCATCCTCGGCGTAAACCTTGGGCGGGTAGGCTTTCTGACTGCGGCCGATCCCGACGAACTTCCCGAGGCCCTCGACGCGCTCGCCTCGCGGACCTTCGTCGCCGAGCCGCGCCAGGCGCTCGACACGTCCATCGTGTGGTCGGGCGGCGCGCGACAGTTGGAGCGGGGGCTCAACGATGTCGTCCTGCACAAGGGGGGCCTGGCGCGCGTCATTCGCGCCAACGTGTTCATCGACGGCGAGAACGTCGGGCCGTTGATTGTCGACGGCATGATCGTGGCCACGCCGACCGGATCCACCGCATACTCGCTGAGCGCGGGCGGGCCCATCATCGTGCCGGGGGTCGAGGCCATGGTGCTGACGCCCATCTGCGCCCACACGCTCGCGGTGCGCCCCATCGTCATTCCGTCCGACCGCCACATCGTTATCGAACCGATCGGGCCGGAGCTGAGCGATCTGAACCTGTCGGTTGACGGACAGATCGCCACCATTTTGGCGCCGGGAGAGCGCGTGGAGATCCGGCGCTCCGAGGAGCGCGTGATCCTCGCCCGATTGCCTGGGGAGCAGTACTTCAGCCGCGTCCGCGAGAAGCTCCACTGGGGGAACCTCGCAGGCGGGGACTCCGGTTCGTGATCCGTGAGTTGCGGGTGCGCCACCTGGCGACCATCGAGGACGTTACCCTCCCGCTCGGCACCGGACTCAACGTGCTCACCGGAGAGACCGGGGCGGGGAAGTCGATGTTGGTGGACGCGCTGGCCCTGCTGCTCGGCGAGCGGGCGACATCGGACGCGGTGCGTCCAACGGCACCCCGGGCCATCATCGAGGGGGCCTTCGAGCTCACCGATCGCGGACTCAGGGGTGCGGTGGAAGCGCTGGGGCTGGACGTGGTCGAGGACGCGCTGGTCATCCGGCGGGAGATCCCCGCCGAGGGCAGCTCACGGGCCTGGGTCAACGGCAGCCCTACCACGGTGGGCGTGCTGGCGAAACTCGGCCGTCTGCTGGTCGACCTCCACGGACAGCATGAGACGCAATCGCTGCTGCATGCGGACGAGCAGCGGGACATTCTCGATGCCTTCGCCCAGGCCGAGGCAGACCGGAGTGCCGTGGCCGAAGCGTTCGAGGCGGTGGTGGCGTTGCGGGAGGAGGAACGCTCACTCAGCGCGCGGCGTGAAGAAGTGGAACGGCGCGCGGATTATCTCCGCCACGTCGTGGGCGAGATCGACGCGGCCCGGGTCGTGCCCGGTGAAGACGAGCAGCTCGCGGCCGAGGCGCGGAAGCTGAGCCAAGCGACCGATCTCGAGACCCACGCCCGAACCATCGCGGATGCGTTGGTTGATGCCGACGGCAATGCTCTGGACATGCTGCATCGGGCGGAGCGGGCTCTTCAGTCGCTCGAGCAGCTCGATCCCGAGGTCGCGCCCTGGCGAGAAATGTTAGACACCGCCCATGCCAACCTGAGCGAGCTGGGCCGGCTTGCCGACCACTACGCAGCGGAGATCGATCGCGATCCGAGCCGCTTGGGCGAGATCGAGGCACGGCGGGACGTGCTGTTCGATCTCAAGCGAAAGCACGGCGGGACTCTCGAGGCCGCGCTGGCCACCCGTGACGAGGCACTCCGCGAGCTCGAGCTGCTGGACACGGCAGAACTCGATCTCAGGACCCTCGGCGCTCGGCGCCATGCCGCCGAGGCGGCGCTGGCTGCCGCCTGCGATGCGCTGAGCGCCAAGCGCGGTGACGCCGCCGCACGACTCGCCCGGGCGGTGAATCGGCTCCTGCCAAAGCTCGGGCTCAAGGGCGGGAAGCTCCTGCCGGAGTTGTCGTCCGCGTGCGGAGCCGACGCGTACCGGTCGAGAGTCGGTCTCGTTCGGCGTGCAGCTCAACGTGGGGCTCGATCCGAGGCCGCTCAACCGGGTGGCATCGGGCGGCGAGCTGTCGCGCATCATGCTCGCCTTGAAGGTCGTGCTGGCTCGGCACGACCGAATACCGACGCTGGTGTTCGACGAGGTGGATCAGGGCATCGGTGGTGACGTGGGTGCCCGGGTTGGCGAGGCACTGGCCGAAGTGGCGGCCGGCCGGCAGGTCCTGGTCATCACCCACCTGGCGCCGATTGCGGCCAAGGCCGACCGGCATCTGGTGGTGGCAAAGCGGTCGCGCCAAGGCCTGGCCACGAGCGACGTGCAGGTGATCCACGGCGAGGACCGGGTACTCGAACTGGCGCGGATGCTGGGCGATGCGGAAGGCCTGACGGCGCGGCGGCACGCGCAGGAACTGCTGGCGGGAAGGCGGAAGTCGTAGGTCTCAGGGGCCCGCCGTTTCTCTCGTTGGTCCATCTTGCGGTCATCTACGGAGCCGTGGCTCGGACGAAGGGATTCGCCGAGCCACCGCCCGAGCGTATCGTCATTCAGATAGACGATTTCCCAGCGCCGACGATAAGGACGGCCGCCGCCACACCAGGACCCGCCAGTAGCGCTTCAGTCCTCGCGGCTCCCATCATCATGCCATCGAGTCCGGTCGCTGCGGTTCCTTCGGCGCTGCCTCCGATTGACCTGCGCCGCCAATTCGAGCCCGGGGAGTCTGCCTTGTTAGCAATGAGCAAAGGGGCGGCTGCTGGCGGGTCGGCAGGTCGCTGGCTTCCAGGCAACCGGGACAGCGTGTTCGCTGAGACGGAGCTCGGTATATCGCCGCCTGCGAGCGCATGGGTTGGCTCAGGAGGGAGTGAGGGAGTGAGGAGTGAGGAGGGTGGTCGCAACGGCGTGTTGGTCTTCCGCAAGCGTCGCGCCGAAGGACCGATAGCCGATAGCGGGGGGTGGGGAGCGGGGCAGGGATAGACCGATAACTCATCGCCGGTCTCCTTGCCGGGATTCGTGGCCCCCCGCATATTGCCGTCATGAGTGCGGTTGCCCGCGAGGTTCAAGTGGCGCTGCTCCGGCGCATGACGGCCGCGCGGAAGCTCGACCTGGCTGCGCAGCTGCGGCAGGCGGCCTGGGACCTGAAGGCCGGCGCCATCCGGCGCGCACACCCCGAGTTGTCCGGCCACGAGGTTCAGGATCGGGTCCGCCGAGTCTTTCGGGATGCCGGTTCCTGACCTGTTTGCAGCGTTCCTCCGCCCGCTCAACCAGCTGGACCTCCCCTACATGGTCACCGGAGCGGTGGCGGCCATCGTCTATGGCGAGCCTCGGCTGACTCATGATCTCGACATCGTGCTCGAGCTCGAGCCGGGCGACAGCCAGCCGACTGATAGCGGCCTTTCCCGAGACCGAGTTCTACTGCCCCCCCCGGGAAGTCATAGAGGAAGAAGCTCGGCGCGAAGTCGGACGGGCACTTCAACCTGGTCCATCTCGAATCCGCCTTGAGGGCGGATGTGTACCTTGCCGGCCGCGATCCCTTCCTGCACTGGGGGCTGGCCCGCCGGCGGCGAGAGGAGATGGGAACCGAGAGCATCACGGTCGCTCCCATGGAGTACGTGATCGTCATGAAGCTTCGCTATTTCCGCGATGGCGGGGCGGAGCGCCACCTGCGTGATATCGAACGCATGCTCGAGATCAGCGGGTCGCGGCTGGACCACAGGGCCCTGCAGCCCTGGATCGAGACGTATCAGCTGGAGTCCGAATGGGCCGCGGGTCGCCGGAGGGTACGGAAATGCGTGACTGCTGAGGGGCATTCGCGGGGAGCACAGCCAGGATCTGAGCTGGAGACTCGGAGCGGATCAAAGGTACGGTGGGCTTCGAGGGCACGAAAGGGGGGCCGGGACCCTGCCTAGAGGTCGGCGCTCTTGACGCCTGGTGGTGTCTAGTGTACCAATATAGGTAACAATTGTCACCACAAAGGGTGCTGTTGTCACAATAATGGGTACGACAAGGTCAGATAACGCCGCAAAGGCTCTCTTCGGGCGGACAAGGCGTAACATCCTGGCTCTTCTGTTCGGGCGGCCAGGTGAGTCGTTCTACCTGAGAGAGATCGTACGTCTTGCAGGGACAGGGACGGGCGCAGTCCAACGGGAACTGACCAGGCTCACCGCTGCTGGTTTGCTCCGCCGATCCGCTAACGGCAACCAGGTCTACTTCGAGGCCAATCCCGACTCCCCCATCTACCAAGAGCTGCGAAGTCTCATTGTGAAAACGGCTGGCATAGCGGATGTCCTGCGCGCAGCCCTGCTACAACTCGCTGACAAGGAACGCATAAGCCTTGCGTTCATCTATGGCTCCGTTGCCTCGGCAACACAGGACCCGGGAAGTGACGTGGACCTGATAATCGTCGGCGATCTCCAGCTCTCAGCCTTGCTCCCACGTCTTCGCCAGGTGCAGGAACAGATTGGACGTGAGGTCAACCCGACCATCATTAGCGTGCCGGAGTTCACACACAAGCTCAAGATGCGAGAGCACTTTCTGCATCGAGTAATGGCGGGCGACAGGATCTTCCTGGTAGGAAACGCCGATGAGCTTGAGCAGCTGGCTCGCTAACGGTTGGCTGGTTGACCACGAAGCGAGTCCCGAGGAGATCGCTGACCTGTTGGCCATTGTCGATCGAGACCTCACCGACGCCGCCATTGAGGCGCTCAGCCCAGATTGGCGCCTCGGCATAGCGTACAACGCAGCACTGCAACTTGCGACCCTGGCGCTCGCGGCCGAGGGGTTCCGTCCCGGCCGGCAACGCGGCCATGAATACGCGCTCCGATCGCTCGCCTATACGATCGAGGCAGAGTCCGCGTTGGTGGATGTCCTTGATGGTGTACGCCGCAAGCGCAATCTGAGTCACTACGAGCGCACAGGAACGACATCTTCCGGTGAAGCACTGGAGATATACACTCTCGCCGCACAACTTCGCGCACGAGTTGTGAGTTGGCTGCGGGACAGCCATCCCGATCTCTATCAAGCCTGACCCAATTGCGGTGGCGGGGCCCTGGTCAATCTGAATGGGCGTGTCCACGCCCTGCGGATAGTCTGGCGTAGCATTGGGGGTGGACGCGACTTCGGGCGATTAGACCATAGCATGTCGCGTCGATCGATGTCCCGCGTCGGCGGCTCGCGGGACCGCAAGCGGCACTAGAGCGTGTCACGTTCGCGGATCTTACGGTTGTCGACTCTCCTTCCGCCTGCTCATCACCAACACCCGACCGACCTGTTTCTGCTTGCGATACCCCAACAAGTGAAACATCTGAAGCGCAACGAACCGGGCCACGCGCACGTCGATCACCAGCGTGTCGGCGAGGGTCGGGTGCCGGCGTACGCCGGGCAGCACGCGGAGCAGCTGTTCAGCGCGGGTATGACGCAGGATCCGCGACACGGTCAGCCAGAAGGGACTGAATTCCCGGATGACGAAGAAGCCATCGTCGCCCTGGGTCTGATAGAGCGGCATCAGAATCCGCCCGCCGGCGGGGGCATGGATGTCTCCCGACCGGTCCTCCGCCACCCACTCGCCTTGGGTCAGGGGTTGGAAGCTCTCGTATCCGGGCCGCATGCGAAACCGATCCTCCGGCTGGACAGGGTGGCGATACCGCACCTCGAACACCCGTGGCAGTCCTCGCCGGTTCTCTTCCAGCAAGCGTTGCGCTCGTTCGACTTCGGCCAACCGGTCGGCATTGGGCAACACGCCGCCGGCGGCCAGCGCAACCCAGACGCCGGCCTCCAGGAGATCGACTGAAGCGGGGTCTTCGTGGCGGCCGCCTTCGAACCCCATGGTGATGTAGCCGAGGCCGTTCAAGTACTCGAGCAGGGTACCCTCGATGTGCTCTTCCAAGCCGAGGATGATCGGGGAGCGAAAGCGGAGGGCAAATGCGCGGTTTCGGAGCGTGTCGCCGACGGTGGCAAAGGCCGCACTCTTCCCCGAGGTCGTGTGGAGGTCGATGAAGAACGCACCGTGTTGCGCCCGGTCGAGTGCGGTTTCGATGGCTTCGAGCACGTCGACCAGTTCCTGGTCTTCACTGATCGCCGGATCGGGCGGGTGACCGTTTCGGAGCGCTACGATGCGTTCGGGCTTGAAGTGTCGGTTGAGGTCGCGGTCGATGGCCCGCTCGCCCCGGGCCAGCGCGGCCAAGTTGCCGGCCAACCCTAAGAATTCGCCCCAGATCGGAATGCGCCGGTCGTGGATCGTCTGGAAGATGCGCTCGAGCGCAGCCACACCCGCGGGCTCGTTGCCGTGCAGACCTGCCGTCGCCACCAACAGCGGGCCCGTGCGCGCGCCAACGATCCGGCCGATCAGCCGATCGCGAAGCTGAAGGCCGGACCACAGCGGGTTCGGACGTCACGAGTCTTCGTGGAGCTTGTCGTGCAGCAGGCGCTCGACCATGGGCATGAAGTCGCCGACACTGACGATGCCGACGAGTTTACCGTCCTTTACGACGGGAAGGCTTGGAATCCGGTGCCGGCGCATGAGTTCGATGGCCTCAAGGGTGGAGGTTTCCGGATCGACCGTTGCCGGGTTGGTGTCCATGATGTCCCTGACGGGAATGGTCAGCTTCCCTTCGCGGCGGTTGCCGCTCGCCAATAAACGTAACACCGATCCGAATGACACCAGCCCGATCAGGTGATGCTCGTCGTCCTCCACCGGGACCTGCCGGATATGCTTCCAATCCATGAGCAGGGCGGCCAGGTCAACCAGCTCGTCCTCCTTCACGGTAAAAAGGTCGGTCGTCATGTACTGCTCGACCTTCAAGTAGTGGTGCTTCCAGCCGCCGCCCTCGTCGATCGACGCGAGTTTCCACTCGTGACATGGCTTGCCGCTCTGCTGGCGGTGAGCGGTTGCGGCGGTGAGCGCAGCCAGCCGCTCGCTCCGGGTGCCCTGCGAGCCCATCTGTAAGAGTGAGCGCTCGAGCCAGTGGGCCCCGGTCCGGCCGGATGCGACGCGGCTTTCGATTGCGGTGAGATATCGGTCGGTGTCGCGCCGGGCGACACCCGCGCCCCTGAGCCCCGAGTAGGCCAGGGGAATCAGATCCTTCAGGATCAATTCCCGCGCACCCACCGTTTTCCCGTCCAGCCAGGTAAAGCCGACATTGAGGCCGCGGCGGGCCGCCGCCAGCACGTTGGCCCGAGCGTCATCGAACTGGATACGCTCGGTGATGTCGGGATACCGCTCCACACCCCCGAGAACGAGCCCGACCCAGAAGGCCGCGTTGGCCACCTCGTCGAACACGCTGGGGCCGGACGGAAGTACCCGGCACTCGATTCGGAGGTGAGGCACGCCCTGGCACACGCCATAACACGGGCGGTTCCAACGGTAGACTGTGCCGTTGTACAGCTGCAGGGCCGCGAGGGTCGGCACACCGCCCGCCCGGAGCACCTCGAACGGGTCCTCCGGGTTCTTCGTCGCCATCAGCGCCGGAATCCGGGCGATGTCCTCACGGAACACCTCGAGCACGGACTGCTTGATCCACTGCTCGCCAAATCGGACCCGTGGCGTGAGTTCCCTCAGGTGGGGCGTGGTGCGACGGGTGTCGATCGATTGTTGAAAGAGTGCGATGCGGGTCTCGGCCCAGAGCCGCCGGCCGAACAAGAGCGGGGAATTGACGCTCGCCGCGAGCACGGGCGCGGTCATCACCTGTGCCACGTTGTAGGTGTGGGCGAAGGCGTCTGGATCGACCTGGAGGTGCACCTGGAAACTGGTATTGCCGCCCTCCAGCATCACCGAGTCGTGCTCCAGGTTGAGCTCGTCCGCTCCTTGGATGTTGATGCGATAGGTGCCGCCGCGAATCCGAGTGAGTACGTCATTGAGGACGTGGTAGCGTTCGCGCGGCGTCATGTTGTCGAGCGACAGATCGGACTTGGCCAGGGTGGGGAGAATGCCCGTGAGCACCACGTCCGCCTGGTGCTGGTGGGCCTGTGCCCGAACGGCTTCGATGTGGGCGTTGAGCCGCTGTTCCAGTTCGTGGAAACAGCGGTCCGTGAGGTCGAGCGGGTCCAGATTGATTTCGAGGTTGAAGGCCGCGAGCTCGGTGGTGTACTCCGGCCCGGCCAGCCCTTCCAAGACCCGGAGCGCCGTCGGCGCAGGCCGCCAGCCCCGGTCGACCAGAAACAATTCCTGTTCCGCGCCGATCCGGCGCCGGCCCGACTCGATCTGGCCCTGAGCCAGCATCTGCTCCAACGCGCGCAGGTCGTTGAGCAGCGCCTTGGTGAAAATGCGAAACTCGTCCGGGCCGAGTTTCGGCGCGACCTCTAGAGTTCCCATGGGCCGTTCAGTTGGAGGAATGGCGGATCCGTCCGCCGGGCTCCTGGTGTGCCAAGGTGGGAGCCGAGTCGTGGGATCTTCATTAAGTGAAGATGAAGTGTCTGCTGGGCTTCAGCCACCCCACAAGCGGAAGTAGAGCCTGAGGCCCATTCGCGCCGTCTTCGCCTTGGGCACTCGGCTGCCGCCGGCCCGGACGACACCCTCGTAACTCCAGTACGCCTCGACCGGGAGGCCGGGCCTCAGTTCATTGGTAGCGCTTGGACTCCGGTAGGTAATGCCGCCGCCCACTACGGTGGCGTTGACGCTACCGTCCAGGCCCAAATCGCTGGCGCTGACACCGGCAAGGGCGTCTCCCGCGGCCGCGTACGCATAGCTGTCCTCGCCGCGCGACCAGTGGCTCGCCCTTGCTTGGATGGCAAGCGTCGGGGTGATCGCGATGTACGGCTGAATGCTCACTCGAACGATGTCGCCCGGGTCCCAGCGGACGGTGGCCAGGCGGTTGGAGAACGGGACGGGCCGCTCCGGCGCGGTGACCCGTCGTTCCAGCGTCGACGCAAACTGTCGAGTGTAACTCCCCTCGATCCGGGCACCGATCCGCCCGCGCCCGACGTCGGTAATTATGCCTAAGGCCACGTCCAGTTGCCGGTCGCCGGTGCCGAGCCCGATCAAATCGTTCGAGAGCGGGCGGTACCCGGTCGGCAGCCGGGCCATCACTTGGGCGTAGGTCCTGAACCCGCCTGGCTTCCCGGGCCGGTCCCAGCGGTCGACAAAAGCGTAGCTGGCCCCGACCTCGATGTCGCCAAGGAGAAACTCGAGCGACTCCGCGAGCGGCAACGCCGCGATCGGTCCGGCCGGATTCTCCACGAAGTTGAGGTAGTCGGTTTCAGTGAGTGGGGTTGTAGGCAGTGGTAGTGCGCTGGAGAAGCCGGGCACGCCGAGCGTCGCGTCGAGCGTGCCCTGCAGAGCCTCGATGTCTCCGAGGATGACGGCGCCTTCCGCGCTCGACGAAAGCGGCAAGAACGGCGTTGCCGTGCCGGGTACCAACATGAGTCCGTTGAGGTCGTCCCTGAGGAGCGTGGCGTCACTCAAGGTCTGCTCCGCGAGTGCCCGGAGCGTGGGATCGCCGTCGTATTGGCCGGCGAGCAGATTGGTGTTCAGGGTAACCAGCGCGTTGTCGAGTTCGCTGAAGAACGCCGCCGCCTCGGCGGCACCGGTCTGGGTGCCGAACACCGGATCGGCGGGATTGAACCCCGCGTTGGCACCACCGGCGTCGAACCGTTGGGCGGTCTGCACCCGTTGCCGCACGATGGGCACCGTGCCGAACAGCGTCAGCCGCTTGGTCAGGCCGAGGGCGAGGCCAATGCCCAGGGTACCGACGTTGGCATCGCCCTGGGTCGCGGTGCGCCCGATGCTCAGCCGATAGCTCGACGCGCCCGCAATCCGTCCAATCGTGGCCTCGGCCGGCAGCAAGTCAGGAAAGAACTCGGCACCGAGTGCGGCGCGCTGGAAGTCGGCAGTATAGACTTCGGTTGCGCCCCGGTTGAAGCGGCTGTCGAAGTTCCGGAAGGCACCGGTGATCTCGAACCTGACGGCGCCCCGCGGCACACCGATCGCCGGGAGCTGGGCGTGGGCGGCGGAGGGCACGGCGGAGGTCAACGCCAGACCGAGGAGTAGTGAAGCGAGGGATTGGCGCACGCTGAAAGTTACTGGGAGTAGGGAGTAGGGAGTAGGGAGTAGGGCTCGGCGGTTGGGCGCGGTACGGAAATGAAATGCGCAGACGATCCGCCGAACCGCCGAGCCGTCCACCCGCCGATGGCCGATGCCGATAGCTGATAGCCGATAGCTGATAGCTGATAGCTTCCAAGTTGCGACCCATCCAGCGTCCCCCCATGTTACCCCACGGCCCGGGTGGCGAAATGGCAGACGCAAGGGACTTAAAATCCCTTGGGGGCAACCCCGTGCGGGTTCGAGTCCCGCCCCGGGCATTGGTTGAGGGACGGCGACTTTACGGCCGCGCCGCAGGTTCCTTATTCGCAGTGATATTTCCTCGGATGCGGTCCACCTCTGTGGGCCCCATGTGACCACGGACCACGACTCAAAGCGTCGTGCTCATCCCTCCGGGAACTGCCGCCGCAACCAGTCGCGGCTGCCGGGCTTCCTCCCACCTGCGCCACTGGAGAGATACTCCCCACTGGGGTAGAATCGGCCGGTCGAGAACCGGCCCCTGGACGTCCTACCAGCTCTTCTGCTCGTCCCCACCGCACATCCTAAGTTCATACCCGATCTTGGTTTATCAGCACGAAGTGCATTTCCTTCCTTTGCGTTGGGCCCTGGAGTCCGACTCGCACGGCGATTGCTCTACCAGGGAGGAGACCAACATGACCGGAGGATATGGTGCCACCGAACAGCGGGGTAAAAGGCGGTCTCTGTTCGACCTGCGACAACGCTCCCACCTGCAGTTATCTGCGCTCGCGCAGATACCCGGTGCTTCAGTGCGAAGAATTTACGGCTTTCACGCCGCCTGACGTCAGGACGCGGCAGCCCAGTCGGCGCAGGCCCGAAGCGGACAATCCCCACATGTCGCCGGTGAGGCCGAACCACCTCCTCGGCCTCTGCGGCACCTGTGAGGAGTGGGAGACCTGCACGTACCCACGTTTCGAGGGAGGCGTCTGGCAATGTGAGGAGTATCACTAGCTCGACGGCGGCTCGGATCGGAGGACTGAAGGGCGTGACCCGATGACAATGCGGATGAACCCGGAAGACGTATTTCAGATCGTCGACCGGCACAACGGGAGTCAGGGCGCACTCATCTCGATTCTCGAAGACGTGCAAGCGTCGTACAACTACCTGCCCGAAGCGGCGCTCAGAATCGTTGCGGGGCGAACCGGGCGCTCGCTGGTCGACGTGTATGGGGTCGCGACGTTCTATCGGGGCTTCAGCCTGCAGCCCAGGGGCAAGCATCTGGTGACCGTATGCATGGGGACCGCGTGCCACGTGCGCGGTGCACGGGGCGCACTCAAGGGGTTCCAACGGCGACTCGGGGTGGACGCCGGCGGCACCACGAAGGACAGCGAGTTCTCCCTTGCCACGGTCAACTGTCTTGGGGCGTGCGCGCTCGCACCGGTGGCGGTTGTCGACGGGGAATATTTCCGAAACGTCAAGGAACGGGACGTCCCGGGCGTGCTCGACCGGGCCTCGCGGATCGATAGCGACCTTGCGTTGAGCAGCGACGAGCGGGTCTTCGGCGTGAGCGTGTCATGTCCCAACTGCAATCGAAGCCTGATGACTCATGAGCACTTGCTCGATGGACATCCGATGGTTCGGGTGACGGCCTCGTTCGGCCGAAAACACGGCTGGATTCGACTGAGCAGTCTGTACGGCGACTATCGGATCCGGAGTGAGTACGAAATTCCGCAAGGGTGCCATTGTTCACTTCTTCTGTCCCCGGTGCCACGCGGAGCTAAAGTCGGGGCGGCTCTGCCCTGACTGTGACGCACCCACGATCCTCCTGCTGGTCAGGGGTGGTGGGACGGTCCAGATATGCTCGCGCCGCGGCTGCAAGCAACACCTGTTGGATTTGGGCTCGTGACGTCGCCGCGTTGGCGAAGAGTGGCGGGTGGGACAACCCGGCAACCGACGAGACACACCGACTAATGGCCAGACTCAGCACGATCGACGAACTGGAGGAACTGCGGCAGACCATCCGAGACGGTGAGGAGCGGCTTGGGCCGCGCATCACTGTCTGCGCGGGAACAGCGTGCCAAGCGAGCGGTGCGAACGACGTTCAACGCATCATCAAACGACACCTCATCGAGCACGATCTCGTTGATCGGGTTGCCCTGCGCATCACAGGGTGTCATGGGTTCTGCGAAATGGGCCCCTTCGTCGTGGCAGAGCCTCGGGCAGCCTTCTATCCCAAGATCCACACGGGCGATGTCGCCGCCATCGTCGATGCAGCACTCGCCGGCGAATGTGTCGAATCTTTGCTTTACCGAAACCCCTCGACGGGTGAACGCCTGCCGGTGTCTCGACGAGATCCCGTTCTTCGCCAAGCAGAAGCGCGTGCTCTTGGCGAGAAACCAAGCGGTCGATCCCATCCGGTTGTTCGACTACATCGCCCGTGGCGGCTATGAGGCGCTGGTCAAAGCCCTGACGGAGTACACCCCTGAGGGCATCATCGACCAAGTCCGGCGCTCCGGTCTGCGGGGCCGGGGGGGGCGGGGTTCCCCACGGCCGAGAAGTGGGAGGCAGCCCGCCAACGAGACGGTACCGACGGCAAGTATGTGGTGTGCAATGCGGACGAGGGCGATCCCGGTGCCTACATGGATCGCAGCATTCTCGAGGGCAATCCCCACTCCGTGATCGAAGGCATGATCATCGGCGGCCTGGCCATGGGCGCGACCGAGGGATTCGTCTTCGTGCGACACGAGTACCCCCTGGCCATCAAGCACCTGCTCATCGCGCTCAGGTTGGCACGGGAATTCGGATTACTCGGTGAGCACATCCTGGGCACCGGGCTCGACTTCGACATCAACATCGTCAAGAGCGCCGGTGCATTCGTGTGTGGTGAAGAGACTGCCCTCATCCGCACCATCGAAGGTGCCGTGGGCGAGCCACGGCAGCGACCGCCGTTCCCAACCGATAAAGGCATCAACGGCAGACCCACCTGCATCAACAACGTGGAGACATGGGCCAACGTGCCCATCATCATGACCCAGGGCGGCGACGCCTACGCGCGGGTCGGAACCCCGACCAGCACCGGCACGAAGGTCTTCTCGGTCGTCGGGAAGATCAGAAACACGGGCCTGGTCGAGGTACCGATGGGAACCTCGATACGGGAGATCGTCTACGACATCGGCGGCGGACCGCCGGACGGTGGCCGGATCAAGGCGGTCCAGATCGGTGGACCGTCCGGCGGATGCATTCCGCATTGGCGCTTCGATCTCCCGATCGACTACGACAGCCTGAAGCAGGTCGGCGCCATCATGGGGTCGGGTGGCATGATCGTGATGGACGAGAGCACCTGCATGGTGGACGTGGCCAAGTACTTCATGGGCTTTCTCAAGGACGAGTCGTGCGGCAAGTGCTACCCGTGCCGCAAGGGCACCCAGCGGATGTGGGAAATCCTCGATGACATCACACAAGGGAAGGGTACAGTCGCGCACCTGGACCTCCTCGAGGAGCTCGGCCAGACCGTGGCCGATGCGAGCATGTGCGGGCTGGGCCAATCGGCCGCCAACCCGGTCCGCAGCACGCTGCGGTACTTCCGGGGCGAGTACGAGCGGCACGTGATCGACGGCGTGTGCGACGCCCATGTCTGCAAAGGGCTCACGGGCGCACCATGCCAATCGGCCTGTCCAGTCGGCACGGAGGCGTGGCGCTACGCGGCGCTCATCGCGCAGGGCGAGTACGAGGAGGCGTATCGAGTCATTCGGAAGTCGAATCCGTTCCCCTCCGTGTGCGCCCGGGTGTGTGACCACAAGTGCGAGCAGCATTGCCGGCTCGGGACCACGGGACAGGATCCCGTCGCGCTCCGGGCCCTCAAGCGGTTCATTACCGATCGCGTCGATCCGACCACGTACCAGCCCGAGCGGCACACCGCCGCCGCCGTGCCGGGCAAGAAGATCGCGATCGTTGGGGCCGGCCCCGCGGGCCTGACTGCGGCGCACAACCTCTCGCTCAGAGGCTACCGGTCAACCGTCTTCGAGGCTGCGGACCATCCGGGAGGCATGCTCGTGCAGGGCATCCCCAGCTTCCGCCTGCCGCGGGAGGTCGTGCAACAGGAAATCGACGCGCTGATCGATGAGAACATTACGCTGCGTTGCGGCATGGCGTTGGGCCGGGGCTTCACGGTCGACAGTCTGTTCGAGGATGGCTACGACGCGGTATTCCTGGCCCTGGGTGCCCACGAGAGTTGGCGCATGAATATCCCGGGCGAGGATCTGGCCGGCGTCCACGCCTCCATGGAGTTCCTGAAAGCCTGGAATATGCGCGGCGAATCCGTCGCGCACGGCAGGGTCGGAGTCATCGGTGGGGGCAACTCGGCTATCGATGCCGCTCGCGTGGCTCGGCGTCAGGAAGCAGTATCCGAGGTCACCATCTTCTACCGCCGCACCCGCATGGAAATGCCCGCCTTCGCCGAGGAAATCGATGGAGCCCTCGAGGAAGGCGTCCAGCTGGAGTTGTTGGTGTCGCCCGTGGCCCTGGTCGGCGAGGACGGACACCTGACAGCGGCCGAGTTCGTCGTCAACGAGCTGGGTGAGATAGACAAGAGCGGGCGGCGCACGCCGACCGCCAAGCCTGGATCCGAATACCGCGTGCCGCTGGACACCCTGATCGTCGCCATCAGTGAAGCGGCGAGCGATGTCGGAGCCGGGCACATCTCCGGCCTCGAGTTGAGAGATGGCATGGTGGCGGTCGATCGACGCACCCTTTGCACCGGACGGCCCGGGCTCTTCGCCGGTGGTGATGTAGCCTCGGGGCCAAACACAGTCATTGATGCCATCGCGGCCGGAAGACGGGCCGCCGACGTCATCGAGCGGTATCTCCAGGGACGAGACCTGGTGGCGCCCGCCGAGCCCCGCCTGCCGACGGTCTACGTCGCACCGATGGTCGACCAGCCGGAAGACAGCGGCGCGCGCGAAGGGTTCTTGTGCCGGTTCGATCCCCGGAACAGCGTCGGCACTCGTTCGTCGAAGTCGAGGAAACGCTGACACCCGAGGATGCCATCCGGGAGGCCAGGCGGTGCCTGCGGTGCGACCTGGAGTTCACGAGCTGCCCGGAGGCTGAAGAGGCCTTCCGAGGGCCTGGCAGAAGCCATCGATGATTACGCTGACCATCAACGCGGTGACCGCGCACGTGGAGGGCGGGACGACGCTGCTCGAGGCGGCGCAGTTCCTGGGGTTCCCGATCCCGACGCTGTGCCACATGGAAGGGCTGTCGCCCTACGGGGCGTGTCGCCTGTGCGTCGTGGAGATTGGCGAGGGAGCCAAGTCGAGATTGGTCAGCGCCTGCACCTACCCCGCCGAGGAGGGACTCGCGGTTCGCACCGCCTCGTCACGGGTGGTGAGAACCAGGAAGATGATTCTCGAGCTGTTGCTGGCATCCTGCCCGCAGTCGAAAACGATTCAGGATCTTGCGGCAGCTCACGATGTGCGACAGCAGCGGTTCCGACAGGAATACGAAGACTGCATCCTGTGCGGGCGCTGCGTCCGGATGTGCGAGGAGCAGATGATGGCCAAGGCCATCGGTTTTCGCGGACGGGGCGAGCAGCGCAGCATTGGCACCCCGTTTGACGCCAAGTCCGACGTCTGCCGGTTGTGCGGCGGCTGCCTCTACGTGTGCCCGGTTTGTGAACTGCGGTGTACCTACGCGGAGCCGGAGAAGGCGATCTGTGGCGGCTGCGCCAATCTGAGTCCTCCGTGCCTCGATGGGCACGAGTTTGATGACATGATGTGCTATATGAATCCCTGCGCCGCCTGTGAGATCGTGCACCGCCAAGGGGCGGACAAAACGTCTAAGGAGACCGGCGATGTCGCTGTCCAGAGTGAATAGGTCAGCAGCAACCCTCACCAAGAACCGAACGGACGGTTCGGTGTCCCCCATCTCGGGGATGTGCGTCACTTGCGTCGATGGTTGCATCGGTATGTGCGAGATCGGCAAGTCTGCCTTCCGCGGCCACGAAGTGATCTACCCGCAACCGTTCGGCGTCATTACCACCGCGTCCGAGAAGGACTACCCCGTCGATTACTCGCACATCAACATCATGGGCGGTGTGGTGGGAGCGCAGGGCATCGAGGCCGACAGTGACCTGGCCGTGTTTCCCAATGTGAATCTCGAGGTGCGGTTCGGCCACGACCAGGGGCTCAAGTTTCGGTATCCCTGGATCATCCCGGGCATCGGATCTACCGACGTGGCCAAGAACAACTGGGAGGGTCTGGCTATCGGCTCGGCCCTGGCCGGAACGGGACTGACGATTGGTGAGAACGTCACAGGGATGGACCCTGCCTCGGTGATCGAGGGCGGACACGTCGTCGACACCGCGGACCTCAAGCGGCGCGTCAAGCTGTACCAGGAGCATCAGCGGGACGGCTACGGCGCCATCGTGGTGCAGACCAATGTCGAGGGCACGCGTCTGGGTGAGCACGAGTACGCGATCAACACCCTCGGGGTCGAATGCGTCGAGATCAAGTGGGGGCAGGGTGCCAAGAATATCGGCGGGGAAGTCAAAATCAAGGATCTCAAGAAGGCCCAGATGCTGCATGAGCGCGGCTACATCGTCCTTCCCAATCCCACGGACCCCGCGATCATCAAGGCGTTCAAGGCCGGCGCGTTCAAGGAATTCGAGCGGCACTCTCGCGTCGGCATGGTAACCGAAGAGGCATTTGCGGAGCGAGTCGCATACCTGCGCCGCTTGGGCGCCAAGTACGTCTTCCTCAAGACCGGTGCCTATCGGCCCGCGGCGCTGGCGCAGGCCCTGGCGTACGGGTCCAGGTACGGAATCGACCTCGTGACGGTGGACGGAGCCGGCGGTGGCACGGGCATGAGTCCCTGGCGGATGATGAACGAATGGGGTGTCCCGGTGGTCGAACTCCACTCACTGCTCCACCAGTATGCTGCGCGCCTGGCCGCCAAGGGCCAACCAGTCCCGGCACTGGCGCTGGCCGGCGGTTTCACCTTCGAGGACCAGATCTTCAAGGGCCTGGCTCTCGGGGCACCGTTCGTGAAGCTGATCGGCATGGCGAGGAGCCCTCTGGCGGCGGCCATGGTGGGGAAGACCATCGGGAAGGCCATCGATGCGGGGCAGATCCCCGTATACGTAGAGCGTTTTGGCCGCACCACTGATGAGATCTTTGTCACCGCTCACACGCTACGCGACGAGTTGGGTGACGATGAATTCGAGAGGCTCCCGACCGGCGCCATCGGTCTCTACACCTACTATGAGAGACTGGCCCAGGGCCTCCGGCAGCTCCTGGCGGGCAGCCGGAAGTTCTCGCTCGACCACATGTCCCGGGACGATCTGGCCGCGCTCACGCCGTTGGCCGCACAGGTCACCGGTCTGCCTTATGTCATGGATGTGGACATGGGGCAGGTCGACGCCATCCTGGGCGTGTAGCCGGCAGGCGTCTCGTGTTGGAGCCGTTCCTCGGTGCCCAAGGATCGACTACGTTTGTCGTCAGCCGAGCGACGGTGGGCCGGCCAGAGTGCAGGTGCGGACAGCGAGACTCCGTGATCCCTGGCCGACATCCATCGATTAACGCCCAGGCTGGGCACCGAGCCGAGATGGAGCAGGGGGGACATGCAGACGACCGGGCGGCCTTTGAGGAGTTTCGAACTCTCGCGCCGGATAGTGAATCTGGCGAATCAGGCGATCCCGCGAGTCGAGTTCTTGAAGGGTCTGTCGGACCTCCTGCTGCAGTACTCGGATTGCGACGGGCTCGAGATCCGGGTCCACGGCCAGGTGGAGTATCGGGCGCGGGCGACCGCCAGGCCCGAGCGATCATTTCGCTTCGAACCCTCCAGCGCTGACGGACCGAGGGATGACCCAGAGCCGCTCGTCGAGATCGACCGATCCGACCTCGGGCGGCTCGTGCGGGACGAACTCGAAGGGAAGCTGGCTCTCCCGTCGCAGTGCTTTACGCCGTACGGCAGTTTCTGGACCGGGGATATGGCTGAGACGGTGGGACCGTACTCGTCTCGGCAATCCGCCGAATCAGGCAGCTCCCGCATCGCCTCAATGGCGCTCGTTCCCTTCGTCATCGATGACAACAACTTCGGCATCCTGCAGCTTGAATGTGCGCAGCGGCATGCGTTTGCCCACGACACGATTGAGCTGTACGAGGCCCTGGTGGAGACAGTCGGGTTCGCGATCGCTGAGCGGCGGGCACGAGCCGGCACTGAGGGAGCGCGTCAAGGAGCTGACGTGCCTCTACCGCATCGCGCGGGTGATCGAGGAAAGCGGAGACAGTCCGGAGGCAGCCCTCAGTCGGATCGTCGAGGCGCTGCCGGCCGCGTGGCAGTATCCCGAGTTGGCGGTGGCTCGAATTGTCCTCGACGAATCGGAGCACGTGACGGGCGACATCGAGGCGACCTACGTGCGGCAGGTTGCGAACATCGTCGTGAACGGAGCCTGTCGTGGGACGATCGAGGTCGGATACGTCCAGGAGGTACCATACGGCGTGAGCGAGCCCTTCCTGCAAGAAGAAGAGCACCTGATCAACGCCGTCGCGAGGGAGATCGAGGAGTTCGTCAAGCGCCGCCAAGCCTCCGCGGAACGATTACTGTTGGAGCAGCAACTTCGTCACGCCGACCGATTGGCCACCATCGGCCACTTGGCCGCGGGCGTCGCGCACGAAATCAACGAGCCGCTCGGCGGCATTCTGGGATTTGCACAGCTAGCCCGAAAGGGCTCCGCGGTGACGGAGAGCACCGCGAACGACCTGGATAGGATCATTGCCTCCTGTCTCCAGGCTCGGGAGATCGTCAACAAGTTGAAGCTCTTTGCCCGACAAGCGCCCATCCAAAAGACGAGGGTGTCGCTCGCCGACATCGTCCAGGATGCCTGCTCGTTGGTGAGGGGTCGGTGTGCGACTCAGGGCATCGATATCGTGACCGACTTCGATGCTGAGTTACCCACCGTGCCCGCGGATCCACTTCAACTCAAGCAAGTACTCGTTAACCTGGCTGTAAACGCGGTGCAGGCGATGCCGGGCGGGGGCGTGCTGACGGTCGCAACGCGCCTGGACGGCCACACAGCCGTCATCGGGGTCCAGGATACCGGCGTCGGGATGGCCGAGGACATCCTGGCGAAGATCTTCAGTCCGTTCTTCACGACCAAGGACGTTGGCGAAGGGACCGGCCTGGGTCTGTCTGTGGTACATGGAATCGTCACGGCACATGGCGGCACAATCGACGTTGTGAGTAAGAGTGGCAACGGTGCCAAGTTCGTTGTGCGACTGCCACTCTCGGCCACACCGGGGGGCCGGGTGGGTCAGGAGACCAAGCCGTGAGCGGCCAGAAGGAACGGATCCTGGTCGTCGATGATTCACCCGACGCACGGGAGGTGCTCAGCCGCAACCTGATAGCGGAAGGCTATCACGTGATGACCGCGCCCGGCGTGGCGGAAGCCACCGGGATTCTCGAGGCGACACCCGTGGACCTCGTCATCACCGATCTCAAGATGCCCAAGGTCGGCGGGATTGACCTGATCCGGCACGTGCGGGCACGGTTCAAAGAAGTTGGGGTCATCATGATCACCGGCTATGCCTCCATCGAAACGGCCGTGACGGCGGTAAAGGAGGGAGCCGAGGACTATCTCGCCAAGCCGTTCACCGACTCCGAACTCCTTGCCGCGGTGCGCGATGCTCTTCAGAAGGCACGCTTTCGACGCGCAGCGAACTCCTACGGCGGAACGGCACCAATCCATGCTGTTGGGCTGGTCGGCGAATCCGAGGCGATGCAACGGGTCTATGATGCACTGGTGAAGGCCGCGTCTACGCCATCGACTGTGCTCATCACCGGCGAGAGTGGCACCGGGAAGGAGCTGGTGGCCAGAGGGATTCACTACCACGGATCACGGGCTCGGGCGCCCTTTGTGCCCATCAACTGCGGCGGTATACCGGAAGGTTTGGTGGAGAGCGAGCTGTTTGGTCACGTCAGAGGCGCGTTTACCGGGGCCACAACCTCGCGGGCCGGCTTCTTCCAGGCGGCGGACGGCGGCACAGTCTTCCTGGACGAGATCAGTGAGACCAGCCTGGCCATGCAAGTCAAGCTCCTTCGAGTGCTTCAGGACAAGGAGATCCGTATGGTCGGTGGCACTCAGCAACTGAAGGTCGACGTGCGCGTCATCGCCGCCACCAACAAGAACCTGCTCGACCTGGTTCGCAGACAGTTGTTCCGTGAGGACCTGTATTTCCGAGTCAACGTGATCCCGATCGACGTTCCGCCCCTGAGGGACCGGGACGACGACGCCATCCTCCTCGCGCGACACTTCGTCCTCAAGTACTCCGACGAGTTGGGCAGGGCACCACCGCAGTTCTCTGACGGCGTCCTGGATGCGTTCCGTCACTATCACTGGCCGGGAAACGTGCGCGAATTGGAAAACGTGATTCACCGGCTCCTGGTCTTGAGCGAAGGCGGTGTCGTAGATATCCCCGACTTGCCGGCAGTGATGCGCTACTCGGTCGGGAGCGGCGTCGGCCGGAACTGCACGCTGGCCGAAATCGAGGCCGAGCACGTGCGTAATGTCCTGGCAAGCGTGGACGGCAACAAGACGCGAGCCGCTGAGATTCTCGGCATTGATCGCAAGACATTGCGAGAGAAGCTGAAGCGCACTTCGATGGGCTGAAGAGCCCTGCCCCGGGATAGAGCCGAACCGTCCATTCTTCGGTCGCACGTTGGTAGGCCGGCCAGATGGGTCCCGATCCCGTCCGGCAGGCTCGGAGCGAGAACACGATGCTGTCCCCGACGAGCAGGCCCTCGCCCCGCGGCACGACACCGACGCGCACGCGCTCGAGGCGGAAGTGTGCACGCTCCTTGGGATCAGCGGCGCTATCGGATTCGGGCTCGACAGGCTCATGGTCTCGCGCAATCAAGACCAACACCGGGGAGGAAGTCCGCCGTGGATGATGTGGAGGTCCTGAGCTGACCCCCACAAAGCCGCGTCCCGCCCCGCCCCGGGCATTGGTTGAGCTCTGGCGCGTTCCGGAGTGCAACGGTAGCAACGGCCCTGCTTCAGACACAGCATTCTGTCGCGTGTTGCAGCGCGGGAAACTTCCACGCTGCGTCAAGGCGGGCTGGGACCAGCCGGGACCGTTCCCCGCAGTGTCGTAACTCCTGGCGAGGGCGGCTCGTATGGATAAGGTGAGAGGATCTTTCGAGTTGCCCTGCAATACGCCGTGAGACAGAGCCCGGGAAAGGAGTGTCGGCGGAATGCCTCCATACTCTTTGATCATCAACGGCCGGCAGCTGGACGTTGACGCCCCCGCGGAAAAGCCCCTCCTTTGGGTGCTCAGGGAGGATTTCGGACTGAAGGGCACCAAGTACGGTTGCGGAGTAGGGATCTGCGGAGCATGCACGGTTCACCTCGACGACGAGCCGATTCGATCCTGCGTGACCCAGATTGCCAGCGTTGCGAATCGCTCCGTTATTTCAATCGAGGGCCTCTCCCCGGACGGAACGAACCCCTTGCAACTCGCGTGGGTTGAACGGGACGTGTCCCAGTGCGGCTACTGTCAGGCCGGTCAAATCATGTCTGCCGCAGCGCTGCTCGCCCGCACCCCATCGCCAACGGATGAGGATGTCGACAGGGCCATGTCCGGAAACCTGTGCCGGTGTGGGACCTATCGCCGCATTCGGGCGGCCATCCACCAGGCCGCCGAGCTGAAGAGAGAGGAGGGATGACAATGGTGACTCGGCGCGAGTTCATCCGCGTGACGGCGGTGGCAGGAGGTGGTTTCCAGCTGGCCGTGGCACTCCCCGCCCGGCTTTGGCGGATGGCAGGAGCCCTCCCCACTGCCGAGCTCACAGTTTTCGTCCACATCGGCACCGACGACATCGTCACGATCACCGTGCCCCGACCCGATATGGGCCAAGGTGTTCGGACCTCGCTGCCCATGCTCATCGCCGAAGAGCTGGATGCTGACTGGTCCCTAGTCCGTATCGAGCAAGCCGACCTGAACGAAAGCAGGTACGGGAGCCAGTACTCGGGAGGAAGTCACAGCATCTGGGCGAGCTGGGTGCCTCTGCGGCGGGCTGGTGGCACGGCACGGTGGATGCTGGTCGAGGCGGCTGCGCGCCGGTGGGGCGTGGGAGCCTCGCAGTGCGAGACCGGGCCGGGCGTCGTGCGCCATCCCCCCAGCGGCCGCACCGCCCGCTACGGCAGTCTCGCGGCTGAAGCAGCGAACCTCCCGGTTCCCGACGATCCACCGCTCAAGGATCCAGCCGAGTTTCGCATCATCGGTCACGCTACCGGCAACGTAGACGCCCCCGACATAGTGGTCGGGTCGGCCGTCTTCGGGTTGGACGTGGAGCGCCCCGGCATGCTGCGAGCGGTAGTCGCGCGGTCGCCGGTATTCGGCGGAAGGCTAGTATCGGTCGATCCGTCAGCAGCGCTGGCTGTTCCAGGGGTACGGGACGTTATCGAGGTGCCCGGAAGTACATTTCGAAGGCCACGCAACGAGCCCCTCGTCCCAGACGGCGTCGCCGTTGTGGCGGACAGCGTATGGGCGGCGCTACAGGGACGAAAGGCGCTGCGCGCGGAGTGGGAATCCGGCTCAGGATCCGCCGAGAGCACCGAGGCGTTCTGGGCGCGCTGCGAGGAGGCTGCCTCGAGGCCGGACCCAACGGTGGTACGACAGGACGGCGACGTCGCAGCTGCCCTGAATGACGCAGCCCGGAGAGTGAAGGCCGTATACCGGCTCCCCTTCCTGGCGCACGCACAGATGGAACCGTTGAACTGCGTCGCCGAGGTCTCACGGGCTGGGTGCGAGATCTGGGCGCCAACGCAGAATCCAGCTGGCGCCCGCGAAGTTGCGGCTGCTGTCACAGGGCTCCCCCCCGACATGATCCAGGTGCACGTGATCCGATCGGGAGGCGGTTTTGGCCGGCGCTTCTACGGCGACTACGTCGCGGAGGCCGTGTTCTTGTCGAGCGCCGTAGGTGCCCCGGTCCAAGTCGTCTGGACCCGGGAAGACGACATGCGCCATGGCGCCTATCGTCCGGCCGGCTTCTATGCGATTGAGGGTGGGCTCGACGAGGCGGGGAACATCGTCGCATGGCACGATCATCTGGTGAACGCGAGCCGGGACAGATCTCTAGGGATGTCCCGACCAGAACGATACGCAGGTCAAATGTATGAGTACGCGTTCCCGATGGGCTTCATCCCAAACGTTCGCCTCGAATACACGGAAGTAGACAGCGTGATACCCCGCGGTCAGTGGCGCGCGATAGAGGACTCGTCGAATGTCTTCGTCCTCCAGAGCTTCCTTGACGAGCTCGCTCGCGCCGCGGGTCGCGACCCGGTCGAGATGCGCCTGTCCATGCTGGGCGAGCCGCGCGGCGTACCCTACTGGGGCGGGACCTACGACACGGGCCGCTTGCGTGGCGTGTTGGAGACCGCGGCGGCCGCCGCGGAATGGGGAAGGCGACCCCCGGAAGGAGTCGGGCGCGGCATTGCCGCGAGCTACGCGAATAACGCGTATGTCGCCCACGTGGTGGACGTCGCGCTCGATGACGTGGGGGAGGCGCGTGTGCTGCGGGTAGTGTCGGCCGTGGATTGTGGACGAGTCGTCAATCCCAGCGGAGCCGAGGCTCAGGTCGAGGGGTCGATCGTCTTCGGGCTCACGGCTGCCCTGTACGGCCGAATTACCGTGGATGGGGGCAGCGTTACGGAGAGCAACTATCACGACTACCCTCTGATGCGGCTCAACGAGACCCCACAATTCGATATCCACTTTATCGAGTCGCAGGCCGCGCCGTCAGGGATCGGGGAGGGAGCCCTGCCACCCATCGCTCCGGCCCTTACGAACGCCATCTACAATCTGAGCGGAGTCCGCATCCGTACCCTGCCACTGGCGGGACAGCAGCTCCGCAGAGCGTGAGCGGTTGCAGGCGACCATTTGCCCGGAACAGCGACCGAACGGTGCGACGACATCCTCATTGGCCCGACAGGAGCACGTCATGCGAATTCCCAGGTGCCCGTTCGTGTCCAATCTCCTCGCACCGATGTTCTCGAGCCGCTCTCCCCGATCAATCGTGATGTCGTGGCGACGGTGCGGAAGCAACGCGCGCCTCATGGCGACGAGTAATCAGAGATGGAGCCCGATATGAAACTCCTGCTGTTCATCATTGTCACTATGTGGGCGGCCGTTCACACGACATCGAGCTTTCAAAGAGTCATTGGAGGCCCTGATTTCGACCGGGGAGTCTTTGTCAGCCCTACCAGCGACGGAGGCTACGTCGCGGTTGGCGTAACCAGAAGTTTCGGCGCGGGTGGCGAAGACATCTACCTGGTCAAGACTGATGCCACAGGGAATGTGCTGTGGACCCAAGCGTACGGTGGCCCTAAGGAGGACAATGGCTGGTCGGTCCACGAAAGCGCCGGGAGTTTGGTCCTCGCAGGCTTCACCGAGAGCTTTGGCGCGGGCGGATTCGATTGCTACCTGGTCAAGACGAACGGCGAAGGGGCCATGCAGTGGTCGAAGACGTACGGCGGCGTAGGCAAGGACCGGTGCTGGGGCCTCCTGCCTACGAGTGACGGAGGCTTTGTCCTCGTCGGGGAGACCACCAGCTCTGGCAGCGGGGCAGAGGACTGCTACTTGATCAAGACCGACGCATCAGGCACCGAAGTGTGGTGGAAGACCTACGGTGGTGACAAGAGCGATCGGTGCTTTTCGATCGCCCAGGCGGACGATGGGGGTTTCCTCCTAGCGGGACAGACGTACAGTGAGGGCGCCGGAGATCGAGACGTCTATCTCATCAAGACCGACGCATCAGGGATGCAAGAATGGTCGAAGACGTTCGGCGGGGCAGCCTCTGATGTAGGACACTCGGTGACCCGAACTACCGAGGGCGACTTCGTCGTGACCGGCTACACCACGAGCTTCGCCATCGCTGAGGACGATCCCTACCTCATCAAGATTGACGCCACGGGCCACACTCTATGGACGCGTGTGATTCCGATGGAAGGAGTCAACCATACCTTGACAGGAGAGCAGACAACCGACGGTGGGTTCATCCTCGGTGGATTGGCCGAGTTTCGAGCGACAGGGGGAAGCGGAGCGCTCCTGGTCAAGACCGATGCAGAGGGCAATCTCGAGTGGTCGAGGGACATTTTTCAAACGACGACCGGCGGGAGTGTGGGCTATACCGTCCGGGCCACGCCCGATGGGGGCGGCATCCTGACGGGCCACACGACCGAAGGGAGCGCGGGAGATGTGGACCTCTTCATGGTCAAGGTGGACGGCGAAGGCCAGTGATGAGTAGGCGCCCGTGAGAATAGGTGCTGGTCCCGCGGTTCTCCTCGTTGCCTCGACTGCTTGCAGCAACGCGGCACCTCACGATCCGTGCAACCCCATCGATCCGGTGCTGGCCAAGTCGTCATTTGTCGCCGTCATCGGACCGACGGCAGGTCAGCGGTCCGCGAGTCCCCTCCAGGTGCGCGGGTGCTCGCGGACCTTCGAATCCAACGTCGTCTGGGAACTCCGATCGCGGGATGGGAGCGTCCTCGCCTCAGGCCACACCTCTGGCGGCGGAGCCGAGGGAGCGGCGGAGTTCAGGTTCACTGTTTCGTTCACCGTCTCCGCACCGGAGCTTGGTCATCTGGAGGTGTTCGAACCCGACGAGTCGGACGGTGAGGGCTATCCCGGGGGGCGTTCCACCATTCCCGTCATTCTTCTGCCGAACCCCGAGTAGACCGCCGCCAGGCATTGGCAGTACGCGCGCGTGACGGCGGTTCGGCGGGGGCGGTCGACTTGGCTAGGTTGGGCCGCCCTTGCGTAACCCCAGCCACTTCTCACATTCCCCCTCGAAGGCTATTCACCCCACTCCCAACTCCCGGTCACGATCCCATGATGCTCCGAGCAGTCAGACCCGGCCAGGCCCCCGCGCTGGATGACGCCGACGCCCAACGGCCCAAAGCCCTGCCCGATAAGCCGGAGCGGCAGGCCCAGCTCCAGGCGATCCACCAGCGCATGATCGAGCTGCAGCGCCGGCTCTTCGCGGAGCGCAAGCAGGCCCTGCTCGTGGTGCTCCAGGCCCGCGACGCCGGCGGCAAGGACGGCACCATCCGCCGGGTGTTCGGCACGCTCAACCCGCAGGGATGCCGGGTCACCGGCTACGGCAAGCCGACCACCCGCGAGCTCCAGCAGGACTACTTGTGGCGAATCCATAGCGAGGTCCCGGGACGCGGCATGATCGGGATCTTCAACCGCTCGCACTACGAGGACGTGCTGGTGGTTCGGGTGCTGGGCTTGGTGCCCGAGAAGGTCTGGCGGAAGCGCTACGACCAGATCAACGAGTTCGAGCGGATGCTGAGCGAGAACGACGTGACCATCCTCAAATTTTTCCTGCACGTCTCCAAGGACGAGCAGCGCCAGCGGCTGCTTCGGCGGCTCAAGGATCCGAAACGGAACTGGAAGTTCAATCCCGACGACCTCACCGCGCGGGACGATTGGGACGATTACACCGAGGCCTATCGCGAGGCGTTGGCCACGTGCAGTACCGACTGGGCGCCGTGGTACGTGGTGCCGGCCGACAGCAAATCCGCCCGCGACCTGCTCGTGGCCGAGGTGGTGGTGGACGCCCTCGAAGGAATGAATCCGGAGTTCCCGCCGGCCGCCGCCGAGGTGCAGCGCTACGCGTCCGCGCTCGATTCCGCGAAGGGCTAGAACACCCCGCTCGGGCCGACGATGATGTAGGTCAGGGAATTGCCGTTCAGGTACCACGGGTTGGTGGTACCCAGGTTTCGCTTGACCGAAGCGAGCAACTTGGGGTCGGCCGTCGACATGGTGATCCCGACGAGGAATGCGACTCCGCCCCCACCGGTCAAATTGTCCCAGTCGAGGGTGTAATCCGGGCCCGCAAAGGTGAAGCCGGGGAGGTAGGGCACGAGCGCCGGTGGCGCCACGCCGGGGCCCACATCCGGCGGCCACATCTGGTAGTCCGCCCAATAGTTGAACGCCCCAACCCTGACCGCGTGGATTTCGCTCGCGACCTTCACGGCATAGGCCTGGCGCTTCAGGTCGATGTACTTGAGGATTGCCATACTGCTCAGCAACCCGATGATGATCATCACCATCAGGATTTCGATGAACGTAAAGCCCCGACGTCGCTTCACGACCTACCTCGCGCGGCCAGGACCTCGAAACTGTCACCCAGAAAGTCGCGGAAGACGTCGGTCGAGCCCAACGTGAGTTCCACCGAGCCAGTGGTCCCGTGGAGTGCAAATGCGTTGCCATCGAGCGGCTCGAGCCAGGTGCCCTCAGCCGCGGCGTGTGCCTCACTCAACGTTGCTGGCAATCGTCCGTATTGCGCCACGAATGACTCGACTCGCATCGCCTGGGTGTACATGACGACCCGCAGATTGGCTTCCTGAACTGCCGGAGTGTCCGGCGGCAAGGGAGGAGCCTGGAGCCAAGCGGGGCGCGTGAGAACGGCATAGAGCGAGAAGGCCACCGTCAGCGCAAAGACCCCGGGCAAGAGTCGCTGGCGGCGACGATGCTTCGGTTCGCGGTTGCGGCTCCGCTGCAGCTCGGCTTCTGAAGCGAGCGCGTTCTGGGCAGCATCGAGCAAAGCCTGCTTGGTGTCCATGGCGCGTCGGCCGTATCCGTTTCGCCGTTCATCAGACATGCAGGGGCGTCTCCCTTGCGGTTCACCGGCCCAATGTAGGGCCCAAGGGGTCGGCGGGGGCAGGAGGTATGCCAGGCCTCCGTGGACCGAATGCCTGAGTATGGGGCTCCCCGGTGGCCGGTCCAGGTCTCCTGGCGCCCAATACCTGGCAATCTGCCACAACCCCGGGCGCGGTACGCGCCCTAGGCGTCGAGCCGCTCGCCCGCGAGAACTCGGGCGACTTGCTCCGGGAACTCGCGGACGCTGATCGGCTTGGTAATGTAGCCGTCGAACCCAGCAGCCAGCGCCCGCTCGCGATCACCGGCCATGGCGTGCGCGGTGAGGGCGATGACCCGTGTGGCCGCATGGGCCGAGTTGCGGATATCCCCGAGAAGGGCGTAGCCATCGCGCTCGGGGAGCTGAATGTCCATGAGGACCAAGTCCGGACCCTCCCGCTCCAAGGCCTCCATGAGTCCCTCGCCGTTCTCGAGGCCCGTCAGCGCATGGCCCTTGAGCCGGAGCAGGGTCTGGATGAGCTTCATGTTGTCGGGGTTGTCTTCCACGATTACAATCGTCGCCATCAGGAATGCTCCCTCGCTGTGTGCGCCTGAGCCCGTGCGCCAACAATATGCTAAAACCGCGCCAAACGCATCTCCCTGCCCGCGTTGAGAAAGCATTGTCCACCACGTAGAATTCGCTGCTAACCGCCATCCTTCCGTCCCGACCGGCGAGTCCTCTGGTGCGTCCAGCTACGTTGGCAGTCATCGGCCTCGAGGCGATCGGCGTTTCGCTCGCCCGGCAGGCCCGCCGCGCGGGGGTTCCCCGGGTAATAGGGTATTCACCGATACCGGCGACGGCGGTGCGCGCGCTCAAAGCCGAGGCCATTTCAGATATGGCCCTCTCGCCGGAACAGGTGGTCCGCGACGCCAATCTCATCGTGATTGCAGCCCGATCGAGCGACACGATTCGCCTCGTCGCGTCACTCGCGGCCCACGCTCCGTCCGACGCCTTTCTGACCGATGTCGCGAGCGTCAAGGCCCCCGTCTGCCGAGCGGCGACCGGCCACGGGCTCACCGAGCGGTTTGCCGGGTCGCATCCGCTGCCGCGAGCCGGTGAGCACGCGACCGATCTCTTTCGCCACGCCGTGGTGTACGTGTGCCCCACGGATCCAGTGCGGGGAGAGCCGGCGGCTCGGCAGATCATGCACTTCTGGTCCGAGGTGATGGAGGCGGCGCCAGTCTTGATCGAGGCCGAACGCCATGACCAGCAGATCGCCTGGACCCGCCACCTGCCGCAGGCCGTCTCCAGCGTCCTCGCCAAGACGCTGGCGGAGCGTTGCCTGGGTGGTATCTCGTTCGGGTCCGGCGCGCGGGACGCGACGCGCCTTGCCGCGAGCAGCCCGGAGGAATGGGCCGATCTCCTCATGGAGAACGCCGAGCCGGTGCTGGAAGCGCTGGCCGAGACCGAACACGAGCTTGCCGGTCTCAAGGCGCTGCTCGAGGCGCGCGATGCGGGAAAGCTTCGGGACTATCTCCAACGCGCGGCCGATTTCCGGCGCGGTCTCGCCTGATGAGAGTCTGTGGACGGGTGCAGGTCCCAGGTGACAAGAGTATCACCCACCGGGCGCTGCTCTTGGCCGCCCTCGCGCGCGGAACGAGCAGCATTACCGGCGCCCTCACCTCGCATGACGCGCGCTCGACCGCGGCCGTGCTCCGGAGGCTCGGCGTCGGCGTCTCGCCGCTCAGGGCCGGCGCCCGGACCCTGGTCCACGGATGGGGACGATTACGCGAGGCCGATCGCCCGCTCGACTGTGGCAACTCGGGCACCACGGCGCGCCTCCTGCTCGGCGTCCTTGCGGCGCACGCGTTTCGAGCAACCCTGACCGGCGACCGCTCGCTCCGAGCCCGGCCGATGCGCCGGGTGACGGCCCCCCTCACGCAAATGGGGGCCAGGTTCAGCGAGCAGAACGGCGACGGATTGCCGCTCACGGTCGAAGGCGGCCCACTGGCCCCTCTTACCTATCGATTACCGGTGTCCAGCGCGCAGGTCAAAGGGGCGTTACTCTTGGCCGGCCTGGCGGGAGGCGTGGCGGTCGAACTGGTCGAGCCCAACGGGCGCTCGCGCGACCATACCGAGCGCCTGCTCCGCGGGCTCGGCTTTGCCGTCGGCCACGACGGCGACGCGATCCGGTTCGATCCGGCGGGCCGTGTCGAGCCATTCGACCTGTTCGTTCCCGGAGACTTCTCCTCCGCAGCCTTTCTCATGGGGGCGGCACTCCTGGCGGAAAGTGGCGAGCTGACGCTCGATGGGGTGGGTCTCAACCCGACGCGGACCGGCTTTTTGGACGTGGTCCGTCGGATGGGAGGGAGGATGGAGTCGCTCGGTGCGACCGAGGCGCTCGGCGAGCCGCTCGGAACACTCGTGGTGCACCCATCTCGGTTGCGCGCGACCGAGGTCGTCGCGACAGAGATCCCAGGCTTGATCGACGAAGTGCCCATGCTGGCGGTCTTGGCCGTGCGGGCGGAAGGGACGTCGGTATTTCGTGAAGTCGGAGAGCTCAGAGTCAAGGAGAGCAATCGCTTGGAACTGGTGGCGGAGAATCTGAGGGCGGTCGGCATGGAGGCCGAGGTGTCGGGCGACGACCTCCACGTGACCGGGCGAGATGCACCGCCCGTGGGGCGGGTCCGGACCGCCGGCGACCACCGGCTCGCGATGGCCTTTGCCGTGCTTCGGACCCTCCCGGGCGCGCGCGTGGACATCGACGATCTCCGATCGGCCGACGTCAGCTTCCCGCACTTCGCAGATGTGCTCGCTTCCATTACCGGGGACGGCGCACATGGGTAGCCGCATCGTCGCAATCGACGGCCCGTCGGCCGCCGGCAAGTCGAGTACGGCACGCGCGGTGGCCGAAGCGCTGGGGTTCCTCCACCTGGACTCCGGGGCACTCTATCGCGGGGTCACGCTGGTGGCGATTGGCCCCGAGTCCGGAGGCACGCGGCCGCCGCGTGATATCGATCCGACGGAGCTGGTGCAGGAGCTGGAGCGGCGTCGGCTCACCATGCGAGTTAACGGACCCAAGTTCAGCGTATACCTGGACGGCCGTTTGGTGGATGGCCCGATCCGGAGCCACGAGGTCACGCAATCGGTGTCGGAGGTGGCGGCGATCCCGCCGGTCAGAACCTGGGTCACGGCCCGGGTTCGAGAGCTCGCGGCTGACCAGTCGGTCGTGGTGGACGGCCGGGACATCGGCTCCGTGGTGTTTCCCGATGCCGGCCTCAAGATCTTCCTCACTGCCTCTCCGACGACCCGGGCCAGGCGCCGCCTGCTTCAGCGTGGAGAGGGGGTATCGCGCGAGGGGGTGGAGCGGGAGGCCGACGCGCTGGTGGCCCGCGATTCGGCCGACGCGAGCCGGGACGTCGCCCCGCTGGCCCAGCCGCCCGACGCGGTCCCCGTGGACGGCACCCGGCTGAGCTTCGACGAGCAGGTGGAGGCCATCGCCGGCCATGCCCGGCGCGTATTCGGGCTCCCCCCGGACGGGACCGGTCCGGGTGCTTGCTAAGTCTCGATTTGCCCGTTAGTTATTCCGGCTACCTCGATGTCGGCACTCCGGTCGGCTCGAGCCTGTCACCTTTCCCCGAAGTCAGTCCGCTTCGGGACGAAGTCCGGGACACACCAATGATGGTAAACCAAACCACCCCCCCCCCCGACACTGACGCGCCCGCAAAGACCGAGCGCATGCCCACCTCCGACGCCACGGCGCCGCTCACCCTCGTGCGGTCCGATCTGTACGATGAGGAGTACAGCGATCAGGACTACGAGACGATGCTCGCCATGTATGAAGGAACCATGGCGTCCATCGCGGAAGGTGAGATCGTCAAGTCGAAGGTTTTGCGCGTAACGGACAACGCCGTCATCCTCGACCTGGGGTTCAAGTCGGAAGGATCGGTTGCCCTCGAGGAGTTCAAGGACGCCGGGTCCCTTCAAGAAGGCGATGAAGTCGAAGTCTTCCTCGAGAGCCTCGAGGATCAAGACGGTGCGGTCGTGCTGTCGAAGAAGAAGGCCGACTTCATGCGCGTCTGGGAGAAGATCCGAGAGGCCCATGAGGCGGATGAGCCGGTTGAGGGCACCTTGATGAAGAAGATCAAGGGCGGGGTGGTGGTCAACCTGATGGGGGTCGATGCCTTCCTGCCGGGCAGCCAGATCGCGCTTCGGCGGGTTCCCAACATCGACGAGCTGCTTGGCCAGTCCTATCAATTCAAAATCATCAAGCTCAACAAGCGGCGCCGCAATATCGTCGTCAGCCGTCGTGTGATTCTCGAGCACGAACGCGCCCACAAGCGCGAGTACCTCATGAAGGAGCTGGAGGTCGGCCAGGTCCGGAAGGGTGTCGTCAAGAACATCACGGACTTCGGTGCGTTCATCGACCTCGGTGGCGTCGACGGCCTGCTGCACATTACCGACATGTCGTACGGCCGCGTGGCCCACCCGAGCGAGTTGGTGCAGATCGGCTCGGAGGTCGACGTCAAGATCCTCGATATCGACTGGAACCGCGAGCGGATCAGTCTGGGCATGAAGCAGCTCCAGGACTACCCGTGGAAGGACGTCGCCCAGAAATACCCGGTCGGCACGCGGGTCCAGGGCAAAGTGGTGTCGATCACCAACTACGGCGCCTTCGTCGAACTGGAGCCCGGGATCGAGGGCTTGGTTCACATTTCCGAAATGAGCTGGACCCGCAACGTCCGCCATCCTTCGAAGATCGTGAGCATTGGCGAAACGATCGAAGCCGTGGTGCTCAAGGTCGATGAGAGCGAGGAGAAGATCTCGCTCGGCATGAAGCAGACCGAGCAGGACCCCTGGATGGTCCTGCCGCTCAAGTATCCGGTCGGCACCAAGATCAGCGGTAAGGTGCGGAATCTGACCAGTTTCGGTGCCTTCGTGGAAATCGAACCCGGCATCGACGGACTGATCCACATTTCCGATATGTCCTGGACGAAGCGAGTCCAGCATCCGTCGGAGATCGTCAAGAAGAACGACACGGTCGACGTCGTCGTCCTCAACATCGATCCCGATGCCAAGCGGATCTCGCTGGGGCTGAAGCAGGCGGAGGACGATCCGTGGCTCAAGATCGGCGAGACCATCCCGATCGGTACCGAGATGCGGGCCCGGGCAGTCCGGCTGATGGACAAGGGCGTCGTGGTGGATCTCGGCGACGACCTCGAAGGCTTCGTGCCGATGTCTCAGCTCGGTGTTCCGGACATCCAAGCCCCCGGGGACGCGGTGCAGGAGGGCCAGCCGGTCGACGTGAAGGTCCTCGAGGTCGATCCCATTCACCATCGGATCGTCGTCGCGGTGGTGGCATATCCGGATGAGCCGTTCGAGCCGTTGCCGCCTCGAGTGCCATACGTTGAGGACGAGGACGCGGGCGACGACGACGCCGACGCCGACGAGCCAGATTCGAAGCCGGTCGCTGCCGCCGCCGATGCGCCCGCGGTCGAGGCAGCCGCCGAACCCGAGGCCGAGGCAGCCGCCGAACCCGAACCCGAGGCTGAGTCGGCCCCGGCGGGTGAAGCAGAGGAGCCGGAGGCGAAGCCCGAATAGGGCGCGTTCCGATCCACGATCAGGGGCCCCTCGATAGGGGCCCTTTTTCCTTTGCCCCGGGCGCGTTCGCGCGTCTCACCTGCCGTGCTCGTGGCTGTTATATTGGGCCCACCATGGCAACCCCACGCAAACTGCTCGAGGATCTCCAACACCGTCAGGCCCAAGCGGAATTGGGCGGCGGCGAAGCGCGAATTGTCAAACAGCACGGGAAAGGCAAGCTGACGGCGCGCGAACGGCTCGACCTCCTGCTCGACGAGGGAAGCTTCATCGAGCTGGACCGCTTCGTTACCCACCGGGCAACGGATTTCGATCTGGCCAATGAGAAGTACTTGGGCGACGGCGTCGTCACCGGCTCGGGGTTGATTGACGGTCGACTGGTGTACGTGTTCTCCCAGGACTTCACCGTGTTCGGCGGGTCGCTCTCGGAGGCGCACGCGGAAAAGATCTGTAAGGTGATGGATCTCGCCGTGCGAAACGGCGCGCCCATTATCGGGCTGAATGACTCGGGCGGCGCCCGGATCCAGGAAGGCGTGGTCTCGCTCGGCGGCTATGCCGACATCTTCCTGCGCAATACGCTGGCCTCTGGTGTGGTGCCACAGATTTCCGCCATCCTCGGCCCATGCGCCGGTGGCGCCGTCTACAGCCCCGCCATCACCGATTTCGTCCACATGGTCCGCGGCGTGAGCTACATGTTCGTTACCGGCCCGAACGTGGTGAAGACGGTGACCCATGAGGAGGTGACGTTCGAGGACTTGGGAGGCGCCGACATTCATGGCTCAACGTCCGGCGTGGCACACTTCGTTTCGGATAGCGAACCCGAATGTCTCGCTGCGATCCGGGATCTCGTGGGCTACCTGCCCAGCAACAACTTGGACGAGTCGCCCATCCACACGACAGCGGATCCCGTGGATCGCCGCGAAGAGTCCTTGCTCGAGCTGATTCCCGACAATCCCAACCAGCCGTACGACATGCATCAGGTGATCACCGCGGTGGTCGACGACGGCAAATTCCTCGAAGTGCATCAGGGATACGCCGGCAACATCCTCGTGGGATTTGCCCGACTCGGGGGTCGGTCGGTGGGTGTGGTCGCGAACCAGCCTGCCGTGCTTGCCGGAGTGCTCGATATCAACGCGTCGCTCAAAGGCGCCCGGTTCATTCGCTGCTGTGATGCCTTCAACATTCCGCTCGTCACCTTTGAAGACGTGCCTGGATTCCTGCCGGGGGTCGGTCAGGAACATGGTGGGATCATCAAGCACGGTGCCAAGTTGCTCTACGCGTACTGTGAGGCGACGGTGCCGAAGCTTACGGTGATCACGCGCAAGGCCTACGGCGGGGCCTACGACGTGATGAGCTCGAAACACATCCGAGGCGACCTCAACCTGGGGTGGCCGACCGCCGAGATCGCTGTGATGGGCCCGAAGGGGGCGGTCGAGATCCTGTTCAAGGACGATATCCGGAGCGCCAAGGACCCCAGCGCCGAGACCGACCGGCGGATCGCCGAATACAAGGAGCGCTTCGCCAATCCGTACCTCGCGGCGGCGCGGGGGTATCTGGACGACGTCATCGATCCGCGGGAGACGAGGCCCCGGCTCATCGCCGGCCTGCGGCGGCTCGTGACCAAGCGGGACAAGAACCCTCCGAAGAAGCACGGCAATCTCCCCCTGTGAAGGCCTCCAGATCTGGGACGTCCCCCTGGCCAACCAGAGGAAAACAACGCATTTTATATGGTTGATCCCACCTCGGGGCCGCATGGCATGATGACCGGCGACAGGAAGGACCGTAACGCATTCCCATGGCAGGCTTTGGCCATGGCTGGCACCCTGGTGCTGGCCGGGGCCGGCAGCGTTGATGCCCAGGGAGCGGTGGACCCCAACGTGGTCCCCCGGGCCACGGCGTTGGTACGGGAAGGACGCCGGATGGATGCGACGGAACTCCTGGGTCACTATTTGGCCACCGCACCGGGAGACGGGCGCGCCTGGTTTCATCTGGGTCGGCTCTACCTGCTCGGGGCGCGCGACTGGCACGTGACGGGACACACGGGGGAACCGTCCGGTCTCCTGCTGCTCGATCTGTCCGCCGTTGCGCTCGATCAAGCGCTCCAACTCAACATCGACTCGAGCATCGTGTTCCGCGGCATGGTCGACATGGATCGCGACCTCATCGCGCTGGAGCGTGATGGGTGGGAGGCGGTGCGCGATCGCCGCCTGGCGATGGAGCGCTTCCGGATGCCCGATTACTTGCTGGAACTTGGCGTCAATCTCCTGGGATCGTGTCCGGCGAATGGCGTGATCGTGACCGGCAGCGATCTCGAGACCGTCGCCGTGTGGTACGCATCGGTCGAGCGAGGCGTCCGCAAGGATGTCCTGCCTCTGGTGCCCAAGTTGTACGCGACAGACTCGTTATACCGGAATCAGATGGCTCTGGCGTTTGACGTCGACCGCTCGTGGCCGGTGCAACGGGCGCTGGTCAAGGTGGCGGAGCGTCGACCCCTGTGCCTGACGCCGTTCGCCGAGCGGGCCGCAGCACCGCTTCCGGAGTGGCGGCCGATGCGCCTTGTGATCGCCGGTGGTGCGCACGTCACCCTCACCGATGATGTCCTCACGGTGACCAGTCTGCTGCGCGAACTCAGGAACCATGGCTCGGTCTGGAGCGAAGGTGCGCGCGCCATCTATGCCCAGGCCGCCAAGGAGAACATCCTCCTCTGCCGCGGAATCATTGCAGTTTTAGGAGAGCCCTTACCTCCCGCATGCGGCCAATAAGCCGCATCCTCATCGCCAATCGCGGCGAGATCGCCCGTCGCATCATCCGTGCATGCCATGAAGAAGGTCTGGAAGCGGTCGCCGTGTATTCGGACGCCGACCGGAATAGCCTGCATGTGCGCGCCGCCGATTTCGCGGTACCCATCGGCCCCGCAGCCCCGGCCGAGAGCTACCTCCGGATCGATCGTCTGATCGAGGCCGCACGCCAAATCGGAGCACAGGCCATTCATCCCGGCTATGGCTTCTTGGCCGAGCGCGCCGCGTTCGCCCAAGCGGTCCTGGACGCCGGCCTCGGCTTCGTCGGGCCGGGTCCGGAAGCCATGCGGGCGCTCGGCGACAAAACCGAGGCGCGCCGGCGAATGGCCGAGGCCGGCGTGCCGATCGTGCCGGGCACGACCGAACCCATCACCAGCGCGGCCCAAGCGGAGCAGGCGGCCCAATCGCTGGGTTATCCGGTCATGGTCAAGGCGGCGGCCGGGGGTGGCGGGAAGGGCATGCGGGTGGTGGGATCGGCCCGGGAGCTGCCCGGTGCCATCGAGACCGCGCGCTCGGAAGCGCGCAAAGCCTTTGGCGACGATACGACCTATCTGGAGAAGTTCATCGTCCGGCCGCGCCACGTCGAAGTGCAAATCCTCGCCGACGGCGAGCGCACAATTCACCTCGGCGAGCGGGAGTGCTCCATCCAGCGCCGGCACCAGAAACTGGTGGAGGAATCGCCGTCGGTTGCCGTGTCGGCCGAGCTGCGCGAGCGCATGGGACAGGCGGGCGTGGCCGCGGCGAGGGCGGTCGGGTATGTCGGGGCCGGCACCTGCGAGTTCCTCCTGGCGGAGGATGGGTCGTTCTACTTCCTCGAGATGAATACGCGCATCCAGGTGGAACACCCGGTGACGGAACTCGTGCTCGGGGTCGATTTGGTTCGTGAGCAGCTTCGCATCGTGCGAGGGCTCCCGATGACGCCAACCGACGGCCCGCATGTGCCGAGGGGGTGGGCCATCGAATGCCGGATCACGTCGGAAGACCCGTCCCACGGGTTTCTGCCGTCCACCGGGCGCATTCGGTTTCTCCGGGCGCCGTCGGGGCCGGGAGTGCGCTGGGACGGCGGCGTCGAAACCGGCGACGAGGTGACTCTCTTCTACGATTCTCTCCTTGGCAAGCTCATTGTCTGGGCTCCAGACCGGCCCCAGGCGATTCGGCGCATGCAGCGCGCCCTGAACGAACTCCTCGTCCTCGGAGTGGGGACCAATCAGGGTTTCCACCGAAGTCTCTTGGCCGACCCGGCATTTCAAGCCGGCGAGATCGACATTCAATTCCTCGACCGCCGTCCCGACTTGCTCACGCCGCCGCACGATCCCGAATTGATGGTGGTTATTGCCGTAGCGGCGGCATTGGCGGAAGACGAGGCCCGGCGCTCCTGGGCGCCGATCGTGTCCGGGGGCGAGACCAAGGCCGCCCCATCTGCCTGGACCCACGCGGCTCGGCGGGATGCCCTCCGATGATGGAAACCGAAGCCAACCCTACCCCACTCAACACGGCCGAGGTCGAGCCGGTCGAGATTCTCCGCCTGGCCGCAGGCGGCGACGGGGTTGGGCGTTGGGGAGATGGGCGGGCCGTGTTTGTACCGCGGACGGCACCCGGCGACGTGGTCGAGGTCGTGGCTCATCGAGTCTACCGGCGGCGCATTGCCGGCCGCGTGCGGCGCGTCATCTCGGCCGGAGCGGGTCGGGTGAGCCCGCGATGCGCGCATTACGCCGGTGATGGCTGCGGCGGCTGCCAGTTGCAACACGTCGATCTCCCGATTCAGCACCAGGCAAAGAGCGCCATGGTGGGTGATGCCCTGCGCCGCATAGGCAAGATCGACTGGCCGGATCCGGAGGTCGTGTCGGACGGCGCACCGTGGGCCTACCGCAACAAGATCACGTTGGCGCGGACGGCGTCGGGGGACGGATTCGGCTTTCACCGCTGGGATCGTCCCGATCAGGTGTTCAAGCTCCGCCGCTGCGAGATCGCCGCGGCCGACCTCAATGTGCTCTGGACCACGGTCCTGCAGCATCTGGACGCCATTCCACCGACCGTCGACCGGATGGTGCTGCGGCTCGACCGCGACGGGGCCCGCCACGTCGTGGCCTACGCCGCCGCGGGTGGCGACTGGGCTCGGGCCGCTCAACTGGCGTCGGCGCTCGAGGCCGATGGCCTTCCGACCAGCGTGTGGTACGAGCCGGCTGGTGGATCTGTGCGGCTGCTCGCCGGGCCCGGCAGCGATCATCGGGCAACGGTATTCGAGCAGGTCAACTCGGCGATGGGTGCCCGGGTCCGGCGGGACGCGATAGCTGAGCTCGGGTCCGTGACGGGCCGGCATGTGTGGGATCTCTATGCCGGGGTGGGGGACGCAAGCCGTCTCCTGGCCGAAGCCGGCGCCACGGTCGAGGCGGTCGAGCGCGATCCGCTTGCGGACGAGGCCAGGCAAGCGGCGGGCGGCCTGCCGATTACCTGGTACCAAGGTGAGGTCGAGACGATGCTCGCCGTGCTCAGGCCGAGCGACCATGTCCTCCTGAACCCGCCGAGAACGGGGCTCAGCCGCGTGGCTAGCGGGCGATTAGCGGATCGCGGCCCCAGGCGGATCGTCTATGTGTCGTGTGATCCCGCCACCCTGGCGCGGGACCTCGGCCACCTCGTGGCATGTGGTGCCGGCTACCAGGTCACCCACGTGCGGGCCTACGATCTCTTCCCCCAGACGGCCCACGTCGAGATCGTGGCCCGGGTCGATCGTCCATGAAGTACTATGTGACGGTTGGCGACCGAGAGATCGTGGTCGAAGTCGACGGCAACACCGTCTCGGTCGACGGCCGCGCCGCCAAGGCCGAACTCACGGTGGTGCCGGGGACGCCGTTGCGCCAGCTGTTCTTCGACGGCCGATGTTTCGTCCTGTCGGTGTCGGGAGGGGGCAGGGGTGTCTGGGTGATGGGCCGCCACGGTGAGGTGTGGGAGTCGGAGGCGCTCGACGAGCGCACCCGGCACATTCGGACCCTGACGGGCGCGGGTCAGGGCCGCCGCGGGGGCGGAACGATCCGGGCCCCCATGCCGGGGCTCGTGGTTCGGGTGCTGGTGGAGCCTGGACAGGCCGTGGAGGAGGGGACTGGGGTGGTGGTGCTCGAGGCCATGAAGATGGAGAACGAGCTTCGGGCGGCGGGCCCGGGGGTGGTCCGGGCGGTGCGGGTGGAGGCCGGGATGGCGGTGGAGAAGGGGGAAGTCCTGGTCGAGCTGGTGGAGGATGCCGATGGGCCGGCCGGGCCCGCTTGACCCTGCGGCGTTCAGGCGGCTATCTTGTCGGTCTGTCTTGGTTTACCTCTTTTCGACCGAGGGCTGGAAAGCGTGAGCAAGACCTTTACCGCAACACCGCGTGACATAACTCATCAGTGGCATGTGGTCGATGCGAAGGACGTCCCATTGGGGCGGCTCGCATCGGTCGTCGCGCAACTGATCCGGGGCAAGCACAAGCCCACCTTCACCCCGCACATGGACGGGGGCGATTTCGTGGTGGTGGTGAATGCGGAGAAGGTGCGGTTGTCGGGGCGGAAGCTCGATCAGAAGCGGTACTTCTCTCACAGCGGGTACATGGGGAACGAGAAGCACACGCCGGTCCGGAGCGTGCTCGCGAAACACCCCGAGCGCGTGATCGAGCGGGCGGTGTTCGGGATGTTGCCCAAGACGTCGCTGGCCAAGCAGCATTTGCGCAAGAAACTCAAGGTGTATGCCGGGACCGAGCACCCGCATCAGGCGCAGCAGCCGGTGCCGTTTCCCATTCAGACTAGCCAGGTACGCTCATGACGGCAGCAGGAACTGAAGAATTTCGGTGGCAAGCGGTCGGGCGAAGGAAGACCAGCGTCGCGCGGGTCTATTTGACGCCAGGGACCGGCAAGTGGAATGTCAACGGGCGCACGCTTGGCGACTACTTTCCGCGATCCTCGTTGGTCCAGCACATTCAGCAGTCCTTTGCGGCCACGGACACGTTGGGGGCGTTTGACGTCAAGGCCCATGTCGAGGGCGGCGGACCTTCGGGCCAGGCCGGCGCCATGCGATTGGCCATCGCGCGCGCCTTGCTGCGTGCGGATGACACGCACCGGGCCAAGCTGAGGGCGGCCGGGTTGTTGACGCGCGACGCCCGCATGGTGGAACGAAAGAAGCCCGGTCAGCCGGGAGCGCGGAAGCGCTTCCAATTCTCGAAGCGGTAGCGGCGAAGCGGCGGGACACCGCCGCGTCGCACCACACACATCGCGGGATTCCGATCGGGGTGCCCTCGCGGGGGTCGGATCGGAGCGCGAACGCGATGGCGGACGAACCCTAATTCAGACGGGAACAGCAGACACGCATGACACAGCCGCAGTTGCAAGACCTCCTCGAAGCCGGTGTGCATTTCGGGCACCAGACTCGTCGCTGGAATCCCAAGATGCGCCGGTTCATCTTCGCGGAACGTTCCGGCATTTACATCATCGATCTCCAGAAGACGCTCCGGCAGGTCAAGGCGGCGCAGGAGCTTCTCGAAAACGTGGTGATGCGTGGCGACGGGGTGCTGTTCGTCTGTACCAAGCGCCAGCTCAAGGGCGTGGTCGAGGCGTCCGCCCGCGACGCCGGGGCCTATTGGGTCACCGAGCGGTGGCTGGGCGGTACGCTGACCAACTTCCAGACGATCAAGCGGCAGATCCACCGGCTGCGCGTGCTGGAGCAAGGCGCGGCGGAAGGGGAATTTGAGAACTACACCAAGAAGGAACGGCTCCTGTTCGAGCGCGAAAAGGTGAAGCTCAGCCGCAACCTCGAAGGGATCAAGCTGATGGGCCGGCTGCCCGGCGCGCTCTTCGTGGTGGATGCGAAGAAGGAGCGGATCGCGGTGGCGGAGGCCAACAAACTCGGGATTCCCGTCGTGGCGATCGTTGATACCAACGCCGATCCCGATGTCATCACCGTGCCGATTCCCGGCAACGATGATGCGATCCGGAGCGTCTCCGTGATCACCGACGCCCTCGCGGGCGTGATCAAGGAGGCCCGTGGCAAGATGCCGATTCGCGAGTCCGTGGAAGACCTCGAAGCGGAGACGTACAGCACGGATGCCGGGACGGAGGGTGACGTCGACTCGGAGCGCCGCCGCCGCCGGCCGCGGAGGAAGCGTCGGCCCAAGCCCGAGGCCATCGCGGCGCGGCTCAAGTCGGAGTCGGAGCCTGCGGGCACGAGCGACGCGGCTGCCGAGCCCGAGCCGAAGAAGGCTGCCACCGCCCCCTCGGTGGCGAATTCCGAAACGTAGTCGGGGACGAGGTTTATGGTGCCGGATCCGCCGCCGCTGCCCGCTCTCGGGCCGCGGGCGGCGGTTTTCCTATCGCAACGTTGATTCGAGGACCGATGGCTACCAATACGATTACTCCACAGGATATCGGCGAGCTGCGCAAGCGCACCGGCGCCGGTATGATGGATTGCAAGCGCGCCCTCGAGGAAGCGAAGGGGGACATGCAGGCGGCGGCGGACATCCTCCGGGCCAAGGGCATCGCGAAAGCGGAGAAGCGGAGCGGGCGAAGCGCCGCCGAAGGGATCGTGGTGACGTACATCCACCACAACCAGCAGGTCGGGGTGCTGCTCGAGCTCAACTGCGAGACCGATTTCGTGGCCCGGACCGATGACTTCCAGGCCCTCGGCCGCGATCTGGCCCTGCATGTGGCCTCCGCGGACCCGATCGGCATCACGGCCGCCGACATCCCGGCGGACATGCTGGACCGGGAGCGGCGCATCGCCGAAGAGCAGGTGGCAGCCGACGGAAAGCCGGAACACATCCGGCCCAAGATCGTGGAGGGAAAGCTCAGGAAATTCGTCGCGGAGCGGACCCTGCTCGACCAGCCGTTCGTGAAAGACGATTCGAAGACGGTGGGCGAGCTCATCAAAGAGGTGGCCGGGGCGCTGGGTGAGGCGATCGCGGTCCGACGATTCGCGCGGTTCAAAGTCGGAGAAGAGTAGTGGCCGCCTACCGCCGTGCCCTTCTCAAACTCTCCGGTGAAGCGCTGGCCGGCGCGCGCGGTGTAGGGCTGGATTTCGACGCGGTGGGAGCGCTGGCCGACGAGATCGGGCGCGTCGGTGCCACCGGCCTCGCGCTCGGCGTAGTGGTTGGGGGCGGCAACATCATTCGCGGCGCCGCGGCGAGCGCGGCGGGCCTCGACCGGGTCAACGCCGACTACATGGGCATGCTTGCCACGGTCATCAATGCGCTCGCAATGCAGGACACTCTGGAAAAGCGCGGGGTCCATACCCGCGTCATGACCGCCATCCGGATGGAATCGCTGGCCGAGCCCTACATACGCCGCCGAGCGTTGCGGCACATGGAGAAAGGCCGCATCGTGCTCTTTGCCGGCGGCACCGGCAACCCGTTCTTCTCGACCGACACCGCGGCGGTCCTACGGGCCCTGGAAATGGAGGCGGAGGTCATCCTGAAGGCCACGAATGTCGATGGGGTCTTCACCAGCGATCCCAAAGTCAATCCGGATGCTCAGTTCCTTCCGGAGCTTTCCTTCCACGACGCGCTGGTCAAGGGGTACGAGGTCATGGACGCGAACGCCTTTGGTCTGTGCAAGGCGAATCGCTTACCGATCGTGGTATTCAACATCAAGGAACCCGACGCCATCATGCGGACGCTGAGGGGCGAGCGGGTGGGGACGTTGGTGTCATGAATGCGATACCGGATTTGATCAAGAACGCCCGCGAGCTCATGGACAAGGCGGTTGGGAACACGAAGCGGGAGCTCGCCACCATTCGCAGCAGCAAAGCGACGACCTCGCTGCTCGATCTGGTCAAGGTCGACGCGTATGGCAATACCATGCCGCTCAATCAGGTGGCCATGGTCGCGGCCCCGGAAGCGCGGCTGCTGACCGTCCAGCCGTTCGATAAGTCGCTGGTGCCCGCCGTGGAGAAGGCGATCCGCGAGGCCGACCTCGGTCTCAATCCCTCGACCCAGGGCGGGTTGATCCGGGTGCCGCTGCCGGCCCTGTCCGAGGAACGGCGTAAGGAACTGGTCCGGCTGGTCCACAAGCTCGCCGAAGAGGGGAAGGTGGCTATCCGGCACGCGCGCGGTGACTCCATCACCAAGATCAAGAAGCTCGAGCACGTGTCCGATGACGATAAGGCGCGCGCCGAGAAAGAGGTGCAGAAGCACACCAACGAGCATACGGAGCTGATCGACTCATTGGTGCAGGGCAAAGAAGCCGAAATCATGGAAGTGTAGTGTCGATGACCGAGGATGCTCTCCGCCAACTCACGGTGAACGGCGCGGTGCCCGCGCACATAGCCATCATCATGGACGGCAACGGTCGCTGGGCCACCGAACGGGCCCTGCCCAGGCCGTTGGGCCATCGCGCCGGCATGAAGGCCGTGCGGGAGGTGGTGGAAGGGGCACTCGAAGCGGGCGTCAAGGTCCTGACCCTCTTTGCCTTCAGCCAAGAGAACTGGAAGCGACCGCCGGACGAAATCCAGGCCCTGATGTCGCTCCTCGAGCATTACATCGCCAAGGAGCTGAACGAGCTGCGCAAGAACGGGGTGGCCGTGTCGGTGATCGGCGATGTCGCCCGGTTGGGCGCGCCGGCGCGAGCGGCGGTCGATCGGATCGTGACCGAGACCACAGGCGGCAAGGCGCTCGCCCTCAATCTGTGCATCTCGTACGGCTCTCGAGCGGAAATCACGGAGGCCGCCCGCCGCCTGGCGGAGGACGTCGCCACCGGACGACTCGCTCCAGCCGACATCACGGAGGAGCGCTTTGCCCAGCAGCTCCAAACCGCACGCTGGCCCGACCCCGATCTCCTGATTCGAACGTCCGGCGAACTCCGGCTTTCGAATTTTCTCCTCTGGCAGCTGGCGTATGCCGAGCTCTACATCACGCCCAAGCTCTGGCCTGACTTCACCCGACACGATCTCTTCGACGCCATCCTGGAGTTCCAACGGCGCGATCGGCGGTTCGGTCGCGTCACCGTGTGATGGATCGCAATCTCATCCAACGAATCAGCGTGGTCGTGGTCGCCGTTCCGGTGGCCGTGCTGTTGGTGTACCAGGGTGGTGTTGCGCTTGCCCTGGCACTCGCCGCCGTCGGTTCGCTCGGCGCCCGGGAGGTCTTCAGCCTGGCGCGGAAGGGTGGGGTGGACGCCGTGCCCAGCCTGGGACTCGTTGGCGCCGCGGCTCCGTCCTTGGTGGCCTACGCTCTGCTGGCCGGTGGCCCCATGAGCAACGTCGGGGCCCGCGTCTGGATCACCATGAGCGCGCTGCTGGTCCTTTTCATTCTCTCCTTCGTGTTGCTCACCCGCCGCCCCGACCAGAAACCGCTCGCGGCCGCCGCCGTGACGCTGTTCGGCATCGTGTACGCCGGTGCGCTGCCGGCCTTCGTGCTGATCATGAGGCATGGCTATGAGGGCCCGCGATCGTGGCCGGGGGTGGCGCTGGTTTTCTTTCCGCTTGTGATCGTGTGGGTGTGTGACTCCGCGGCCATGTTCGGCGGCCGGGCAATCGGCGGGCCGAAGCTCGCTCCCACGGTGAGCCCGGGCAAGACGCGCTCGGGGGCGCTGATGGGTGTCGTCGGGGCAGTAGCGGTCGTCCCCCTCTATCAAGCGATCGTGCTCCGGCCGGCAGGGATCGACATGGTGTGGTGGCAGGGCTTCCTGCTCGGCGCGATCCTCGGCGTGGTCGGACAGATCGGCGACCTGGTCGAATCTCTCCTGAAGCGGGAAGCCGGGGTGAAGGATTCCAGCGCGCTCATTCCGGGTCACGGCGGTGTGCTCGACCGGCTGGATTCCCTCTATTTTGCGCTTCCGGTAGCCACCATGCTGTACCTCAGCTTCGGTGTCCTCTGATGCGCGGCGTTGCCGTGCTGGGCTCGACCGGTTCAATCGGGCGGAGCACCCTGGAAGTGCTGCGCCGCCAGCGCGATCACTTCCGACTCGTGGCGCTCACGGCCGGACGGAACCGCGAGTTACTGGAAGGACAGGTTCGGGAGTGGCAGCCGGCTTTCGCCGGGCTGGTCCATGAGAATGGCCCGAACGGCCCGGCCCGACCCGAGGTCCTCATCGAGGCGGCCACGCGGCCGGACGTCGACATCGTGGTCAACGCCGTGGTTGGAGCGGTGGGGCTCGATGCCACGCTGGCGGCCTTGCGCGCAGGCAAGCGGGTGGCGCTCGCCAATAAGGAAACGATGGTGATGGCTGGCGAGCTGGTGGCTCAGGCCGCGGCGGCGGGCGGTGGCGAAGTCGTGCCGGTGGACTCCGAGCACAACGCGGTCCTCCAGTGCATCACGGGACAGGAGCAGGCGCTGTGCCGGCTGATTTTGACCGCGTCTGGGGGACCGTTCCGCGAGTGGCCGGCCGACCAGCTGCAGCATGCCAGCGTGGAAGACGCCCTGTGCCACCCGACGTGGAAGATGGGAGACAAGATCACCGTCGACAGCGCGACCCTGGTCAACAAGGCCTTGGAGTTGATTGAAGCACACTATCTGTTCGGCCTGTCCTACGACGCGCTCGAGGTCGTGGTCCACCCGCAAAGCATCATCCATGCCTTCGTCGAGTTCCAGGATGGCAGCGTCATCGCGCAACTCGGGTTCCCCTCGATGGAGCTACCGATTCTCTACGCCCTCACCCACCCGACCAGGCTGGCCGATTCGGGAACGCGCCGTTTCGATCCCGTCGCCGCCGGCCCACTGACCTTCGAGCCTGTCCGGTCGGACGCGTTCGGCGCGTTCCGCGCCGGGGTCGCGGCTGGACGAGCGGGTGGAACCGCTCCGGCCGTGTTCAATGCGGCGAATGAAGTGGCCGTCGAGGCGTTCCTGGACCGGCGCCTGGGGTTTGCCCAGATCGGCGACCTGATCGAGCACGTCTTGGAGGGTCACAGCGTGGTGCCGGCTGACTCGATCGACGCCGTGCGGTCCGCGGATGACTGGGCCCGAGCCCGGGTGCGGGAGCTGATTCGATGAGCGCGCTGTACGCGGTCGGCGCCCTCGTGGTGGTGCTCGGTGTGTTGGTCTTCGTTCATGAGGCCGGCCACTTCGTGGCGGCCAAACTGGCCGGCATCTTCGTGCATCGATTCTCATTGGGACTCGGCACCCCGGTGCCGTGGCTCACCTTCCGGCGTGGCGGGACCGAGTACTCGGTCTCCTGGTTGCCGCTCGGCGGGTATGTGAAGATGGCCACCAAGGAAGAGGACGCGACCAGCAGCGCCTTGGAAGGCGGGGCGGCCGAGGTCGAGGTGCCGCCGGATGGCTACTTCGAGTCCAAACCCGTCTGGGTCCGGATGGTGGTCATCCTCGCGGGCGTGGTGATGAACGCTCTCTTCGCCTGGGCCGCCTTCTCCTTCCTGGTGGCCAAGAACGGGATCGGGGTAAACCCCGTGACCACGGTGGGCCAGGTGGTGGATAGTCTGCTCCCGCCCGAGGGCGCACCTCTGAAGCAGCTCCAAAGCGGCGACCGGATCGTCGCGGTGGCCGGGGAGCCGGTGGCGAGTTGGAACGAGATCGTCGAGCGCATCGGATCAGCGCCTGGCGATTCGGTTGTCATCGACGTCGCTGGTAAACCGTCCATCGTCCTGGCCATCCACCACGACGCGCTCGATGCGCGCCTTCGCACGGCCATAGCCCTCCAGCCCTGGCAGCCGTCGGTGGTCGGTGACGTGCTGCCGGATCGCCCGGCCGCGAGCGCCGGACTGACTTCCGGCGACACCATCTTGGCGATCGGCGGCAAGGAAGTGCGCCAGTGGGGCGAAGTGGTCGATGTCATCGAGCAAAACGCCGGCAACGAGCTCGAACTCCTCATCGGCCGAACTGGAAATCGGATTCGCACCACCGCAACGCCTGCCCCTGAAGAGGTGACGGATCCGGACGGCACCACCCGCACGGTCGGAAAACTGGGCTTCCGGTTTCAGCCCCTGATCGAGTACCAGGAGCTCTCGTTCGGCGGCGCGCTCGTCGCCGGGTGGGACGAAATGGTGAATCAGTCGACGCTCGTGGTCCGCACCGTCCGGGGCATGTTCTCCGGCCGGGTGTCGAGCCGTGAGGTGGGCGGGCCGATCCTGATCGGCCAGATCGCCGGCCAGGCCGCCCGGCTCGGCTTCGACCAATTCCTGTTCTTCATGGGAATCATCTCGATCAACCTGGCGGTGCTCAATTTGCTTCCCATACCCGTCCTCGACGGCGGCCAGTTCCTCTTCCTCCTGGCCGAGGGGGTATTGCGCCGGCCCTTGTCGCTGAAGCTGCGGGAGCGCCTGACGGCGGTTGGGCTGGTGCTGGTGATCACCCTCATGGGGCTCGCCTTCTGGAACGACATCTCCCGGCTTCTGACCCGGTACCTGGGCGGATGAAGCCTGGCGCGGGCGCCTGCGGGGCGTATTGGGCGGTGGGGTGGCCGGGGCCCGGTCGGACTCTTGCGACAGGGGCGTTGCCAGGGTTAGCTTTCTCTGCTACAACAGATTGCAGATTCACGAGTTGGGTGCCGTTGCCCCGTTACTTTGGAACTACGTCCGCATGACCTTCGACAAGCAAACCGTGGTCGCCAGCCATCAGAGCCACGATCGCGACACGGGATCGACCAGAGTGCAGGTGGCGCTCCTCACCGAGCGGATCAATTCCCTCACGGATCACTTCCGGACCCATCCCAAGGACCACCATAGCCGTCAGGGTCTCTTGAAGATGGTCGGCACGCGCCGCCGTCTCCTGAATTATCTCAAGCGAACCGACCTCGTCGGCTACCGCGCCCTCATCGAAGAGCTGGGGTTGCGCCATTAGTCCGACAGGTTGGCGAGGGCGCCCCGACTGAGTACACAGGGCGCCCTTTCTTCATGTCTGTACTCGTCTCTATAAGGTTACATACGTGCATAGGATTGAAACTGAATTCGCCGGCCGGAAGCTCGTCGTCGAAACCGGCCGGATGGCCAAGCAGGCGGCGGGGTCCGCCTATCTCCAGTTCGGCGACACGGCGGTCCTCGCGGCCGTCACCGTCTCGCCAAACATCTCATCGCTCCCGTTCTTTCCCCTCACGGTAGAGTACCGCGAAAAGACCTACGCGGCGGGGAAGATTCCCGGAGGCTTCATCAAACGCGAGGGGCGCCCGTCCGAAAAGGAAATCCTCGCCTGCCGGCTCATCGATCGGTCCATTCGTCCGCTCTTTCCGGAAGGTTTCAAGAACGAGATCCAGGTTTTCGTGACGGTGCTGTCCGCGGACCAGGAGAACGATGCGGACGTGCTCGGGCTGTTGGGTGCCTCGCTGGCGCTCACCATCTCCAACGTGCCGTGGAACGGTCCCATCGCCGGCGTCAGGGTCGGACGGGTCGACGGCAATTGGATCTTGAACCCGACGTTCCATCAGCTGGAAGTCTCGGAGCTCGACTTGATCGTCAGCGGCAAGGCCGACTCGATCGTCATGGTCGAGGGCGGGGCGCTGGAACTGGGCGAGGACGACGTGATCGGCGCGCTGAAAGTGGCGCAGAAGGGCATCGTGGAGCTCGTTGGGATCGTGAACGAGGTCAGCGCCAAGTGCGCCGTCGAGAAGATGGCGTGGACCAAGCCCACTCCCGACCCGGCCATTGTCGCGCGGGTCCGGGCCGTGGCGGAGGAGCCGATCCGGCAGGCCATCAACGGCGCGGACAAGGCAACCAGGGCTGCCAACGTCAAGATGGTCAAGGCCGATGTGGCCGCGCGGCTGATCGAGGAGTTCCCGGACGCCGCGCGTGACATCGCGACGGAGCTCGGGGAAATCGAGTACGTCGCCATGCGGGAACAGGTTCTGGAGCAGGGCGAACGCGTGGATGGGCGCAAGCTCGACGCCGTGCGCCCCATCGCGGTCGATGTCGGGCTCCTTCCCCGAACGCATGGATCGGCACTCTTCACCCGGGGGCAGACCCAGGCCCTCGTCGCGGTCACGCTTGGGACGGCGGATGATGAACAACGCATCGATAGCATCGACGTCGCCGGTGAAACGACCAAGTCGTTCATGCTGCACTACAATTTCCCGCCCTTCGCCACGGGCGAAGTCAAGATGATCCGCGGCACGAGCCGCCGGGAGATCGGGCACGGCACCTTGGCCGAACGAGCGCTCCAACCACTCCTTCCGAATTACGAGGAATTCCCCTACACCCTGCGGATAGTCTCAGAAGTGCTCGAGTCCAATGGGTCGAGCTCCATGGCGACGGTGTGCGGCGGGGCGCTGGCCCTGATGGATGCCGGCGTGCCGATCAAGGCTCCGTGTGCCGGGGTGGCCATGGGACTGGTCAAGGAAGGCGCCCGGGTTGCCGTGCTCACCGACATTCTGGGCTCGGAAGATCACTTGGGCGACATGGACTTCAAGGTCGCGGGCACCGCCGACGGCATCACGTCCATTCAAATGGATATCAAAATCGAGGGCCTCGACCTCAAAGTCATGAAGGACGCCCTCGAGCGCGCGCGGAAGGCGCGGCTCCACATCCTCAAGGAAATGGCCAAGACCATCTCCTCGGCGCGGCCCGAGCTGTCGCCCTATGCACCCCGCATCTTGAGCATCCAGATCAAGCCGGACAAGATCGGCGATCTGATCGGTCCCAAGGGGAAGACCATTCGCGGAATTCAGGATACCACCGGCGCTCGCATCAACGTGGACGATTCCGGCATGGTGACCGTCTCCTCGGTCGGAGGAGAGGGGGGCGAGAAGGCCCTCGCGATGATCCGCGCGATCGTGACCGAACCCGAGGTCGGGAAGACCTACGAAGGGCCGGTGAAGAGCACCACGGCGTTCGGTGCCTTCGTCGAGATCCTCCCCGGGGTCGAGGGATTGCTCCACATCAGTGAGCTACAACATGCCCGAACCGAACGGACCGAAGACGTCGTGAAGCGCGGCGACGTGGTCAAGGTGAAGCTGCTCGAAGTCGACGAGCGCGGGCGCATGAAGCTCTCCCGGAAGGCCCTGCTGCCGAAGGAATGAAGGCGTGGAGACCATACAGCTCGACACGGGGCTGTTCCGGACCCGCGCCGCTAATGGCCTGACGGTTCTCTCCGAGGCCCTGCCCGGGGCGCGCTCCGTTGCGATGGGCATCTGGGTGCGAGCGGCCAGCGCTCACGAGCTGCGGTCCAAGATGGGGGTCTCCCATCTGCTCGAGCACATGGTCTTCAAAGGCACCGACCAGCGCACGGCCAAGCAAATCGCCCTGGAGCTCGAAGTCCGGGGCGGCTCGCTCGACGCCTATACCAGCCGAGATCACACCAGCTACCAAGCCCAGGTTCTCGACCACGACCTCCCGGTCGCGGTCGAGATCCTGACCGATCTGGTTCGGCACCCCCTGCTCCGAGAGGTGGACCTGATCCCGGAGCGCAATGTGGTGTTGGAGGAGATCAACGGCGTAATGGATACGCCGGACGACCTGGTGTTCGAGATTCTCGGAGAGGTGCTCTGGCCAAACCACCCCTATGGCTTCTCCATACTTGGCACGGCGGAAACCGTTGGTGGCCTCTCCGCGGAGGATCTCCGGGCCCGCCACCAATGGGGTTACTACCCCGCCAACATGGTCATGGTTGCCGCCGGTCGGGTCGAGCACGAGACCATCCTCGAACTCTTGGAGCGGCAGGGGTGGTTCGACGCCCAATCCGAGACCAAGCCTCGCGACAGCGCGGTGTCGACCCCGGCAGTCCAGGGGGCAACCCGCCAAGCGCACAAGGACACCACCCAAGCGCACGTCGCCTTCGCCACGGACACCTTTCCGTATGCCAATCCGCGGCGATATGCCATGACGATCCTGACGAACACGTTCGGCGGCGGGATGTCGAGCCGCCTGTTCCAGCGGATCCGGGAAGAACTCGGCCTGGCGTACTCGGTGTACGCCTTCCAACAGTTCTACCAGTCATCGGGCACCTGCGGGGTGTACATTGGGACTCAGCCGGCAACGGCCGGGGCGGCCATCGACGCTATCCGCCGGGAGTACCAGCGCCTCGGGAGCGAAGGGCTGGACCCCCAGGAGACGGAGGATGGCAAGCGCCAGCTCCAGGGACAGGTCATCCTGTCCCTGGAGACGCCGCAGAGTCGCATGGCGCGGCTTGCCAGCATCGAGCTTCAGGGAGAGCAATACCGCTCCGTCGATGAGGTGCTCCGGACGATCGACGCGGTGGAGCGCGACGACCTGGCGGCTCTTGCCGAGGAGTACTGGGCACCGGACCGCCAGACCATGGTGTGGTTGGGGCCCCATGAGCCGCCAGTCGTGTGAAGTAGCTCCAGTGGAAGGTCAATTCAGCAGGCGACTTACTTCTTTTCTCGGGGTTGATCGATGCGCATAGGCGTACCCAAGGAGATCAAGGCGAACGAGAACCGCATCGCGCTGGTCCCAGCCGGTGTCTCGGCGTTTGTCGCGGCCGGGCATTCAGTAGTGGTCGAAGCGGGCGCAGGTATCGGCAGCGGGTTCGAGGACGACGCCTACCGCGATGCCGGCGCCGAGCTGACCTCGCAGGTGGACGAGCTCTGGCGCCGGGCCGATCTCATCATGAAGGTGAAAGAGCCCATCGCGGTGGAATGGCCGAGAATGCGGCAGGGCCAGGTTATCTACACCTACTTCCATTTTGCCGCGTCGGAGCCCTTGACCCAGGCCGTAATCAAGTCAGGTGCGGTGGCGGTGGCCTATGAGACGGTCCAGCTCGCCAACGGCGAGCTCCCGCTCCTGACTCCCATGTCGGAGGTGGCCGGCCGTATGGCGGTCCAAGAGGGTGCCAAGTATTTGGAAAAGATCTTCGGTGGGAGTGGGATCTTGCTTGGTGGCGTCCCAGGCGTGGTTCCGGGCGAGGTCGTGATTCTTGGTGGCGGGGTCGTGGGGACCAATGCGGCACAGATTGCCGCCGGTCTCGGGGCGCATGTGACCATTCTCGACATCGACCTGCCCCGGCTTCGCTACCTGGCGCACGTGCTTCCAGCGAACGTCGATACCGTGTACTCCAACCGGCACAATATCCTCGATGCGATCCGCCGGGCCGACCTGGTGGTTGGTGCGGTGTTGCTGCCCGGCGCCAAGGCGCCGAGCCTGGTGACCCGGGAGGATCTGAAAGAAATGAAGCCGGGCTCGGTCATTGTGGATGTCGCGGTTGATCAGGGAGGATGCGTGGAGACGATCCGCCCCACCACCCATGAGGATCCCACCTATTTCGTGGATGGCATCCTGCACTACGGGGTGGCGAATATGCCGGGTGCGGTACCCCGGACATCGACCCTGGCGTTGACGAATGCCACGCTCCGCTACGGCCTGCGTCTTGCACAGTCCGGGTGGAAGTCCGCTTGCCGGGCCGATCGGGCGCTCAAACTGGGGCTCAACATCGTGGAAGGCAAGGTGGTGTATCCCGGCGTTGCCGAGGCCTTCAACCTTCCGCTGGTCGACGTGGACAAGGTGGTCTGACCCGGTGGTCGAGGTGCTGATCGCTCGGCTGCCCCACGCCGAGGGCCTCCCGCTCCCGAGTTTGGCAACACCCGGCTCGGCCGGGTATGACTTGGCGAGCGCAGAGACCGCCACCCTCCAGCCAATGGAGCGGAAGCTGATCAGGACCGGGCTCCAAATTGCGCTGCCACCGGGCTATGAATGCCAGCTCAGGCCCCGATCCGGGCTGGCGCTTCGGGACGGCATTACCCTGCCCAACACCCCGGCCACGATCGACAGCGATTACCGGGGGGAGCTGATGGTGGCGCTGGTGAATCTGGGTGACAGGCCGTTTGAGGTGACCCGGGGGATGCGGATCGCGCAAATGGTCGTGGCGCCCGTGGTGCGGGTCCGGTTTCAGCCTGTCGAAGGCCTGCCCGTGTCCGAGCGCGGTGAAGGAGGCTTTGGCAGCACTGGGTGCTGAGGGTGGGCTGTCCCGCGGGGACCCCGCTCATTAGCTTACAGCTTTTCCGGTGATATGGTCGGTCACACATGAAGTTCCTGAGATTCAATCTGGGCTCGCTCATTCCCGCGAACGAGATCGCGGTCGATCTCGGGACGGCGAATACCCTCATCTATGTGAAGGGTGAGGGCATCGTCCTCAATGAGCCGTCCGTGGTGGCGCTCGAAAAGGCGACGGGCCAAATCAAGGGTATCGGCCTCGAAGCCAAGCGGATGCTTGGCCGGACGCCGGACTCCATTTTGGCGGTCCGACCCCTCAAAGACGGCGTCATTGCCGACTTCGATGTCACGGAGCGGATGCTGCGCTATTTCCTGAAGACCATCATCGACAAGCACTTCTTCAAGATCAAGCCGAAAGTCATCGTGTGCGTCCCGTCGGGTATTACCGAAGTGGAGCGCCGTGCGGTGCGCGATTCGGCGGAGACGGCGGGGGCCAAGGAAGTCTCCATGGTTGCCGAGCCCATGGCGGCCGCTATCGGGGTCGGATTGCCGGTCGACACGCCGACCGGCAACATGGTGATCGACATCGGTGGCGGCACCACCGAGATCGCCGTGATCGCGCTGTCGGGCATCGTGTCGGACACCTCGATCCGCACCGGTGGCGACGAGATGGACCAGGCCATCGTCCAGTTCATGAGGAAGAACTACAATTTGCTCGTGGGCGAGCCCACCGCCGAAATCATCAAGATCAAGATCGGCTCCGCCGCGCCGGTAGGCGAGGAAACCGAGATGCCGGTCAAGGGACGGGACTTGGTGTCCGGTATTCCCAAGACGGTCCGGGTCCACTCGAGCGAAATTCGGGAAGCCGTGCAGGAGCCGATCCAGCAAATCGTCGACGCAGTCCGGCGGGCGCTAGAGATCACGCCGCCCGAACTGGCGAGCGACATCGTCGATCGCGGGATCGTGATGACCGGCGGTGGCGCCCTGATTCGCGGGCTGGATGTGCTCCTGGCCCAGGAAACCGGACTTCCGATTCACATCGACGAAGACCCGCTCACGTGCGTTGTGCGGGGAACGGGGAGGATTCTGGACGAGTACGAGAAGTACAAGAGCGTCCTCGATAAGTAGCATGTCACCTGCGCCGGATCGCTCGCACACCAATCGTGACACCACGCTGTTTCTGATCTGCATCATCATCTCCGGGGCCTTCCTCTTTACGCCACCGCCGCAGGCGGACGCGGTCGCCACGTTTGTGCGTGGGACCGTCTTGCTTCCGTTGGTGGAGCTGCAACAACGCGCCGAGGAAGGCAAGACGAGCCGGTCCCGCTTCCAGGCCCTGCAGGCCGAGCGCGACTCCTTGGTTACGGAGGCGCAGGCACTGCCGGTGCTCGAAGCCGAGAATGCCAGGCTTCGCCGACTGTTCAGCCTCCGCGAGCGCTTGGCGACGCCGTTCGTCGCGGCCGAGGTCCTGCATCAGGCTCAGGTAACGGATGGACTCACGCTGCTCCTGAGCAGCGGGTCGGACGACGGGGTGGCCGAGTACCAACCGGTGATTGCCCCGGAAGGGCTGGTCGGCGTGACCCGGGGCGTTGAACGCCGGGCGAGCACGGCCACGACGTGGGCCCATCCCGAGTTCCGCGCCAGCGCCATCACGAACGATGGTGAAGTGTCAGGGATCGTCGCGCCGTTCTTCCAAGCGTCGACCGGAACCCCGCTGCTCGAGCTTCGCGGTGTGCCGTACCGCGACAGCGTCCCGCCTGGCACCCTGGTGCTCACGTCGGGACTGGGCGGGATCTATCCCAAGGGAATCCCGATCGGCACCATTGCAGGGGTGGCACGCGAGTCCGCCGGATGGGAACGGGTGTATGTGGTGCGACCAATGGTCAATCCGGGCTCGGTGAGCCACGTGTTGATTCTGACCGGTGCGCTGCGCCGGCCCGTTGCGGACGCATTCCCGCCTGATTCAGGGCCCGATGACTGACCGCGGCACGCGATACCGTTTCGGCCTGGTCATCCTCATCCTGGTCGGGCTGCATTTCTACCTCCGGCCGCGGCTCTGGGATGCGCGAATTGCGCCCGATTTTCTCATGCTGGCCCTCATGCTGTATGCCATCCGCACGCGGCCGGGAAATGCTGCCGTGGCCGGGTTTCTCGTCGGAATCACGGCAGACGCGTTGACCCCGGCCCGCTTTGGCGCAGGCGCGCTGGCTCATACGTTGGTCGGATACCTCGCGGCCTGGGGCAGGGCCGTTTTCTTCGCCGATAACCTCTTGGTCCATGCCGGATTCATCGGGGCCGGCGTCTGGCTGCGGAATCTGGTCGTGCTGGTATCGAGCGGGGCCAGCGCGCGCCAGGTGCTGGTGAATCTCGTGACGTGGTCGCCGCTGCAGGCGCTCTCGACCGCCGTGGCCGGCGTGATCATCTTGATCGTCTTCCGAGACTGGCTGTCCATCCGGCTCGACGAATGAGCGACTTCGATTCCCGTCGACTTCGCGAACGGGCACGCTGGACCCAGTGGGTGCTGGTCGGAGCCTTCGCGATCCTGCTCGGCGCCTTCTTCCGGTTGCAGGTCATCGAGCACGAGCGCTATCGACTTCGCGCAGAGCACAATCGCATCCGCCCCGTTCCACTGACACCGCCGCGCGGCCTCATTCTCGATCGACATGGCGAGGTCATTGCCGAGAATGTGCCAGGGTTTGCGGTCAAGCTGCTTGCCTCGTCAGAGGATTCCTTACGGTCGGTATTGCGGCGTGTCAGGCAGATCGTGGACATCGATAGCAGTCTGGTGGAGCAGGTTGTCAGACGGTTTCGCCGCGCTCCCCACCTGCCGGTCGTCCTGGTGGCCGACGGCTCCTTTGAGATGGTCTCGCGACTCGAGGAGCATCGCTCACTCCTGCCGGGGCTCGTCATCGAATCGGAGCCCAAGCGGTGGTACCCCGACGGACCTGCGGTGGCCCATCTCATCGGGTTCATCGGGGAAGTGAGCGAACGCGATCTCGACCAGGGGCGATACCCAGGGGCCGACCCAGGCACGCTCGTCGGCCGATCCGGGTTGGAAGAGGAATACGACCAGCAGCTGCGCGGGCGCCCGGGGGTGCGCTACATCGAAGTGAGCGCCGGGGGCCAGCTGGTTCGCGAGGAGGGGGTTGCGCCAGCGGTGCCCCCCGTCAGTGGCACTGCCGTGACGACGACCGTGGACCTGGGACTGCAGCGTTTCGTCGATAGTCTGTGGCAGGCGGACCTGCCCGGCGTGCGCGGCGGGTTGGTGGCACTCACACCGGCGGGAGAAATCCTCGCCCTCTATTCCTCGCCGTCGTTCGATCCCAACATGTTCATCGGCGGGATCTCGCGCGAGGACTGGCAGGCCCTCCGGGCGGACTCCACTCACCCCCTCATCAATCGCGTCATTCAAGCGCGTTATCCGCCTGCCTCGCCGTTCAAGCTCGCGATCGCCGCAATGGCGCTCCGCAAGGGCGTGGTCGACTACCGCTCGCGGATGCCACAGCCCTGCCGCGGCGGCATCCAGCTCGGGAATCGCTTCTTTCGCTGCTGGAAGCGTGAAGGTCACGGCAGCCTGGACCTGGTGGGTGCGATCGAGAAGAGCTGCGACGTGTATTTCTATCAGCTCGGCGCCCGGCTCGGGATCGACGCCATCCTGTCCGAGGGAGTGTCCTTGGGATTCCGCGACCGAAGCGGGATCGACCTCCCGGGTGAGATGAGTCCCATCTTTCCCGCGTCGACCGCCTACTTCGATCGGGCCTACGGCTCGCGCGGGTGGAGTCGGGCCGGGGCCGAGTTCAATTTCGCGATCGGGCAAGGTGAGAACACGCAGACCCTGATCAACATGGTCAAGTTCTATCAGGCGCTGGCCGGGAACGGAACAGCGATCCCGCCGCACCTCGTGGGGACGGCAGCCGGCCAGCCCCGTGACCTGGCCCTCGCCCCGGAAGTCCTCGAGGTCCTCCGGCGCGCCATGCTCCAGGTGGTGGAGACCGGGACCGCCGTCCGGAGCCGTCAAGCAGGCTTGAAGGTGGCCGGGAAGACCGGAACGGCACAGAATGCCCATGGAGACGACCACGGGTGGTTCGTTGGGTTCGGGCCGGTTGAGCAACCTCAGATCATCGTGGGGGCCATCATGGAGTATGCCAAGCACGGCTCCTCGGTTGCGCCCTACGTCGTGAAAACCCTTCGGCGCTTCGTGTTGGGACCGGAATCCGCCTCCGGCAAGGATCTCGGCCAGTTGAGCCAGGAGGCGCCGCAAGACACCGCGCCGCGCTGGGTCCCGATCTCGCCGGACAGCGCCGTCACGCCGCTGCCAACCCTGCCCGCCGAGTCCACCTACGCGCCGGTGGTGCCGCTGCCATGAGAACCGTGGGACTCGATCGTCCGCTCATCCTCACCAGCACGCTCCTGCTGGCGTTCGGTCTGACGATCCTCTACTCAGCCGGGCAAACCGATGTGTCGAGCCTCGCGTCAGGTGCCTGGCAGCGCCAACTGGCCTGGGCACTCATTGGCTTGGGAGCCGGTGCGGCGATCTTCCGCGTTTCGTTTCGGGTGCTCGAGTGGAGCGCTCCTGCGCTCTACGGCCTCGCGGTCTTCTTGCTCGTGCTGGTCCTGATCATTGGCACCGGTGCGGGGACCGCTGCCGGCAGCAAGAGCTGGCTGACGATTGGCGGATACCGACTCGGGCAGCCCGCCGAGTTCGCCAAGCTTGCAGCCGTCATCATGCTAGCCAAATACCTGGCCGGCCTGCGCGACCCGCCCGAGTCTCTGCGTGGACTGGTCACCCCATGTCTCATCGCGGGAGTGCCGTTCCTCCTCGTGCTCCGGCAACCGGATCTCGGGAGCGCCATGGTCTTTGGCGGCATCCTGCTCGCGATGTTGTACTGGAGGGGGACCCGGCCGTGGCTCCTGGTCCTCCTCCTTTCACCCGTAGTCAGCCTGCTGTCCGCATTCAATGCAATGGTCTGGGGCGTCTGGATGGTGCTGTTGGCCATCCTCCTGCTGATCTGGCGGCCATACCTGGTCGAGGGTATCACGGTCTACGTCATCAACATGGCCATGGGTGCCATCGCCATCCCAATCTGGAAACGGCTCGCGCCCTATCAACAGAACCGCTTGCTTACCTTCCTCAATCCCGAGGTCGATCCCACGGCGGCAGGATACCACGCGATCCAGTCCAAGGTGGCCATCGGGTCCGGCGGCTGGCTGGGCAACGGCTTCCTCCAAGGACCGCAGAAGCGGCTGGCCTTCCTGCCGGAGCAGCACACCGATTTCATCTTTCCCGTCCTCGGAGAGGAACTCGGCTTCCTCGGCGTCGCGGCGGCTCTTGCCCTGTTCTTCCTGTTCTTTCTGGTGATCCTGCGAATCGCACGTCGTTCCCCGGACCCGTTCTCGAGCCTCGTGGCGTTCGGGCTACTCGGCCTCTATTTCACCCACGTCTTCGAGAACGTCGGCATGACGGCCAACATCATGCCCATCACGGGTATCCCGCTGCCGTTCTTTTCCTATGGCGGCTCGTTCCTGCTGGTGACGTTCATGGCGCTCGGCCTCCTCCTTCGGGTCGCCTGGGACTCCCAGCTTGGTGGGTATCTCGATATTTAGCAAGGACTTACAGATCTAGGCCTGGCGCAGAACCGCTTCCGACCCAAGATTGTACGGGTGCCCGTGCCCCCTCTCGGTAGGACCCAACCCCCTCTTCCAGCCATGAGCCCATGCCAGTGATGGCCTGGTTTAAGAAGGAACGGAAGCCTCGACCTGCTCAGCGGCAGCGTCGCGAGATCCCGCCCGATGCGTGGGAGAAATGCGAGAAGTGCGGCCACGTTGACATTCGGGAACGCTTCGACCGGAGCCTCAATGTCTGTCCGGAATGTGGCCACCACCGCCGCCTGTCAGCCGAAGAGTATATCGACCTGCTGGCCGATGAGGGCTCATGGCGCGAGCGATACGACAAGCTCCGGTCCACCGATCCCTTGGGGTTCGAGAACTACCGCGATCGGCTCAACACCGCCTACGCAAAGGTGGGTCACTCCGAGGCTGTGTACACCGGGCTGTGCCGGATCGATGGGATGCCCTGCAATCTGGCCGTGATGAACTTTCGCTTCATGGGCGGGTCCATGGGCTCGGTGGTTGGGGAGAAGATCGCACGCCTGACTCGCCACGCCGCGGAAAAGAAGCGACCGCTGATCATCGTTTCGACTTCGGGCGGTGCGCGCATGCAGGAAGGCGTTCTCTCGCTGATGCAGATGGCCAAGACGTCGGCCGCCATCGCCGAATTGAATGCCCTCGCCGTCCCCTTCATTTCCATCCTGACCAATCCGACCACAGGGGGTGTCTCCGCCTCCTTCGCGATGCAGGGAGACGTGATTGTCGCAGAGCCGGGCGCCGTGATCGGCTTTGCCGGTCCTCGGGTCATCAAGCAGACCATCGGACAAGACCTACCCGAGGGATTTCAGACCGCGGAATTTCTCCTGGAGCATGGGCAAATCGATCAGGTCATTGCCCGCGGCTCACTCAGGGACACCACGGCCCGACTCCTGCGTCACATGCAGCGCGTCCCGCCGCGTGACGAGCCGACCGACGTCGTTTGATCGCTCGGGTGCTCGCCCGGCCACCCTCGCCGCTCCATCCTTCATGCCGCTCACCTACGATGACGCGCTGGCGTTCCTGTTCCCGCGTACCACCACCATCAAGTTCGGGCTCGACACCACCCGGGCCTTGCTGGACGGGCTTGGGAACCCGCAGAACCAGTTCGTCTCCCTGCACATCGGGGGAACCAACGGGAAAGGGAGCGTCGCTGCCCTCGTCGCCTCGGCACTCCGTGAGGCCGGTTGGACGGTGGGACTCTACACTTCCCCTCATCTCTGTTCCTTCCGCGAGCGAATCGTCGTTGATGGAATTCCCATCAGCGAATCGGCAGTGGCCATGTGGACCGAGCGGCTCCAGCCGGAGCTGATCCGACGAGAAGCAACGTTTTTCGAGACGACGAGTGTCATCGCCTTTGCCGACTTCGCCGCGCGCGGCGCCGAGATAGGCGTCGTGGAGGTCGGATTGGGCGGCCGGCTCGACAGCACCAACGTGCTGGCCCCCCTCGTGAGCGGCATCACCCGCATCGCGCGGGATCACATGAAATACCTGGGCGACAGCCTGGCGGACATCGCTCGTGAGAAGGCCGGCATCGCGAAGCCCGGCGTTCCATTCATCGTGGGTGAGGAAGACCCGGCTGTCGTCGCTGTGCTGTGCGAGGAGGCCCGGCGCGCGGTCGAGGCGGCGTCCGCCGGCGCCAGGGCGGATATCCGCGTCATCCCACCGGACCGGCGCTGGGGGGGTGCGCTTGGCCTGGCCGGCGAGCATCAGCGGCGTAACGCGGTTGTGGCGGAGGCCATGCTGGCGGCGCTCCCGGCCCCATACCGCCCCTCTCCCGGTCACGTTGGACGCGGGTTCGCCACGACGCGGCTCCCTGGGCGGCTTCAACATCATGGGAAGTGGCTGTTCGATGTCGCACACAATCCCAATGGGGTCGAGACGCTGGTGGCCGCCATCGGGTCACTCGAGCCGCCGCGCCCGCTCAACGCGCTGGTATCGATCCTGGGCGACAAGGAGTGGGCCGAGATGCTAATCATGCTCGACACGGTCATCGACCGGGGCGTCCTTACGATGGCCCCGACTGCCGCGGCTCGGGGTTGGAGTGTGGACTGGCTCGATCGGTGGCTTGCCGACCAGACCCGCCCGCCCGCCCGGGCCAGTTGGAGGCTCATTCCGGACTTCGAGGAAGCCGTGCGGGAGGTCCAGCGTGATGCCCGGACCGTGCTGGTCACAGGGTCCTTCCACACGGTCGGGGACGTGATGAACGTGCTGGGACTCGCCCCACTCTGACGCGGGGCCCCCCACCATGGGGTGAATGCGCGATCCCGCCGTCGTTTTCTGACGCTCGGCAGGATGGAGGTGGGCAGCGGGGGATGCTATCTTCCCCGGCATGTCATTTCAGGCCCTGCCGGGCTTTCGCGATTTTTACCCCGATGCCATGGCCCTGCGCTCTCACATCTTCGCCACCTGGCGGAGGGTGGCGGCGAGCTATGGGTTCGAGGAGTTCGACGGCCCGCCCTTGGAGCCGCTCGAACTTTTCACGGCCAAGAGCGGCCAGGAAATCGTCGATCAGCTCTACGCCTTCGAGGATAAGGGCGGGAGGGCCGTTGCACTCCGTCCCGAGATGACACCCACCCTGGCACGGATGGTGGGTGCGCGCGGGAACGCCCTCAAGAAGCCGATCCGATGGTTTGCGATTTCCCAGCTGTTCCGCTACGAGCGCCAACAGCGCGGCCGGCTGCGCGAGCATTTTCAGCTCAACTGCGATATCCTCGGTGAGACGGGCCCCGCTGCCGATGCGGAGATCATCGCGCTTGCGCTCGATGCCATGCGGGCGTTCGGATTGACGTCGGCCGACGTCCGGGCCCGCATCTCGGATCGTCGAGTGCTCGAGGCCTTGCTCCGCGGTGCAGGCATTGCCGACGACCGGATGCCCGCCGCGTTTCAGGCGATCGACAAGGTCGAACGGATGAGCCGTCCGCGCCTGACCGCGATGCTGACGGAGCACGGGCATGCGCCGAAGGACATCGAGGCCATCTTTCAGGTCGCAGAGCTTCGTACGTGGGATGCTCTCGCGGAGGCGTTGGATCGTGTTTCGGGGGGCGAGGACGTGGGTCGCCCGCTCCGTACGGTCATGGACGCCCTGGAAGCCATGGGGCTTGGGTCGTTTGTGGACCTGGATCTGTCGATCGTGCGAGGGCTCGACTACTACACCGGTATCGTCTTTGAATTGTTCGATGCGGGGAAGACGTTCCGGGCCATTTGTGGAGGCGGCCGCTACGACACCTTGCTGAAAGCGCTGGGCGGCACCGACCTTCCCGCACTCGGGTTCGGCATGGGTGACGTTGTGCTCGGAGACCTCTTGGCTGACCGTGGCTTGGTGCCTCCGCCCACCCCCAGCATCGACGTGTTCGTCGCCGGGGCGACTGATGAAGATCTGTCGGATCTCCTCGGGTTGGTCCACGCGCTGCGTGACCGTGGTATCCGGGTCGAGTACAGCTTCAGGGGGGCGAGTCTCGGCAAGCAGCTCGGCCTCGCGGCATCACGGGGAGCGAGACTCGCGGTCGTCATCGGGCCGGATGACCGGGCACGGGGCGAAGTCGTGATCAAGAACCTGACGGACGGCTCCCAGCGCTCGGTAGCTCGTGCCGCCGCGGTGGACGAACTCGCCAGCCTGCTCGCCGGATGAACACTCGCCGACCGAAGCCGGGCCTCGCCACATCACCTCTTTCGCGGATCTGATGCGTTCATGGCAGACGACAAAGGACTGACGCCGCGCGCGCAAGATTTCAGCGCCTGGTACAACGACGTGATCATGCCGCGCCGAGCTGGCGGACTACAGCCCCGTCCGCGGATGCATGGTCATCCGCCCGGCCGGTTACGCCATCTGGGAGCACATGCAGGCGGCCTTGGACGAGATGTTCAAGGCGACGGGTCATCTCAACGCCTATTTCCCGCTGTTCATTCCCCAGAGCTTCCTGGCGAAGGAGGCGGAGCACGTCGAGGGCTTCGCGCCCGAAACGCGCGGTCGTGACCCGCGCCGGCGGCAAGGAGCTGGAGGAGCCGCTGGTCGTGCGGCCGACGTCCGAGACGATCATCTACGCGATGTTCGCCAAGTGGATCCAGAGCTAGCGCGATCTGCCGGTGCTGATCAACCAGTGGTGCAACGTGGTGCGCTGGGAAATGCGGACCCGGCTGTTCCTGCGAACGACGGAGTTCCTCTGGCAGGAGGGTCACACCGCCCACGCCACCGCCGAGGAGGCGGAGGCGGAGACGCTGCCAGATGCTGGGCGTCTACCGGACGCTTCATGGAGGACTGGATGGCCATGCCGGTCGTCACCGGCCTCAAGACCGACAGCGAGCGGTTTGCCGGGGCGCGTGCGGACCTACGCCTGCGAAGGCCTGATGCAGGACAACAAGGCGCTCCAGGCGGCGACGACCCACTACCTCGGTCAGAACTTCGCCCGGGCCTTCGACGTGCAGTTCCAGACGGCCGACGGGCGGGCTGGATTACGTGTGGAGCACGTCGTGGGGCGTATCGACCCGGATGGTCGGCGCCCTCATCATGACCCACGGTGACGACACCGGACTGGTCGCGCCGCCGCGGCTGGCCCAGTAGCAGGTGGTCATCGTTCCGATCTATCGGAAGGACGAGGAGCGAGCGGCGGTGCTGGAAGTCGCGGGCGCGGCTGCGCGCGAGACCGCTCGCGGGCGGAGGCATCCGGGTCCACCTCGACGCGCGCGACGGCATGAAGCCGGGCGCCAAGTACTACGAATGGGAAGGGAAGGGCGTCCCGCTCCGTCTCGAGATCGGCCCGCGTGACGTGGCCGCCGGCTCGGTCATGCTCGCTCGTCGCACCGGCGGCAAAGAGCCGGTTCCGACAGGATGGCTTGGTGGAGCGAATCGGTGCCGAGTTGCAGACGATTCAGAACACCCTGCTCGAGGCGGCGCGGTCGCGGCGTGAAGCGAACACCCTGCGCAATCCGACCAAGGACCAGTTCATCGCCTTCCTCGAATGCAACCGGCGGGTTCGTCTACGCCGGCTGGTGCGGCTCCGAAGATTGCGAACAAGCAATCAAGGATGCGACCAAGGCCACCATCCGGGTCCTGCCGGATGCGGAGTTCCGATCGCCAACCCCGCCGGCCCTGTGTGTCTGGTGCGGGTCGCGGAGTACGGCCGAGGCGATGTGGGCCAAGGCGTATTGATGGGCAGGGCGGAGGCGATCTCGACGGTCGACGAGGGGATCTTGATGGCTGCCGCCGGACTGTCTCGGGCGGACGGCGTACTCGTCATGGGAGGGGTGTCGCTTAGCCAGATTGCGGAGACGGTCGGGACTCCGGCGTACGTCTACAATGCCGAGGCGATCCGCGAGCGCTACCGGCAACTGACCGATGCCTTTCAGGGGGTTCCGCACCGGGTGTGCTACGCCGTCAAGGCCAATAGCTCGTTGGCTGTCCTCGGACTCATGCGCGAGTTGGGAGCCGGAGCCGACCTGGTGTCGGCGGGCGAGATGCACCGGGCTCTCGCTGCCGGATTCTCTCCAGAAACATTGGTGTTCAGCGGCGTCGGGAAGACCACGCTGGAGCTTCGCCAGGCCATCGAGGCAGGGGTCGGCCAAATCAATGTCGAATCCCAGGAGGAACTCGCTCGCCTGGGGCGTATTGCTGAAGAGTTGAGACGGCCCGTCTCGCTGGGCCTCCGGGTGAATCCTGACATTGCCACGGCCACCCACCCATACATCGCAACGGGCGACTCGGGTGCGAAGTTCGGGATTCCCCAAGGTCAAGTTCCGGCTGCCGGGGAGTACATCAATCGCCACCCCCAGCTCACCCTCTCCTGCCTCGCCATGCATCTCGGCAGCCAGTTGGTCGAGGTAGCACCCTACGTGCGCGGCGTGACGACCCTTCTCGAACTGAACGATGCACTTCGCCGTGATGGCATCGATACGGTCACCGTGCTCGACATCGGCGGCGGGTTCGGAATTCCGTACGATGGTGGACCGGGGATCGACATTCGGGCCGTGGGTGAGGCAGTGCGGGCGCTGCTCGCCACCACCGCGTTCGAGGTCATGATCGAACCCGGACGATTCCTGGTCGGCAACGCGGGCGTGCTCCTAGCCGAGGTGCAATACCGCAAGCGGGTGGGCAGCAAGACGTTCCTCGTGCTCGACAGTGGGATGAACGACCTGCTTCGTCCGGCCCTCTATCGGGCCTACCACCATGTAGTCGAGCTGGAAGCCCATGCGCGAGCAGAGGAAGACGTGGACGTGGTCGGACCCGCCTGCGAGACCGGAGATTTCCTGGCGCTCGGCCGACGCTTGCCCATGATCGAGGCGGGAGAACGTCTCGCGGTGCTTGGAACCGGTGCCTACGGCTTCGTCATGAGCTCGAACTACAACACGAGACCACGAGCCGCCGAGGTGCTGGTGGACGGTGACCGGTTCGGCATCGCTCGGCGACGGGAGTCCGTGGCCGACCTGCTCCGTGGCGAGACCGTCGATCCACTGTCGCCTGCATAACTACGCAGCCCCAAAGAGCACCACACACATGAGCCTGCGCCACAACGGCATTCTGATCATCGACTTCGGGTCCCAGTACACCCAACTGATCGCGCGCCGCGTGCGCGAGGCCCACGTCTATTCGGAGATCCATCCGCCGACCCACGACATCGCATGGATCCGCGAGTGGAACCCCAAAGGCATCATCCTCTCGGGCGGACCAAGCTCCGTCTACGGCGAGAATGTCCCCACCGCGGATCCGGCGTTGCTCGACCTGGGTATCCCAGTGCTCGGCATTTGCTACGGCATGCAGTTGATGGCGCACCTGGCGGGAGGGAAGGTCATCCGGGCAACCCGGCGCGAGTATGGTCGGGCCACGGTGCGCGTCCAAGGCGAGCGGCTGTTCCGAGGCTTCGATGAAGGCGAGGACACGCTGGTGTGGATGAGCCACGGGGACCATGTCGACACGCCACCGCCAGGCTTCCGCGTCACCGCCTCGAGCGAAAATTCTCCGGTGGCGGCCATCGAGCACACAGACCGTCCGCTGTTCGGTGTGCAGTTCCACCCGGAGGTGGCACATACCCCGCGTGGCGGGGAGATGCTGGAGAACTTCCTGTTCGACGTCTGCGGCTGCGAGCCCGATTGGACTCCGGGGCATTTCATACATCTCGAGGTGGAGCGGGTGCGCCAAATGGTGGGCCCCACCGACCGGGTCATCTGCGGCCTGTCGGGTGGCGTGGACTCCTCGGTGGCGGCGGTCCTGGTGCATCGGGCGGTCGGCGACCGCCTCACCTGCATCTTCGTCGATCACGGCCTACTCAGACTCCACGAACGAGAACAGGTCATCGATACCTTTCGGCGACATCAGGGGATCGATCTTCGCGTGGTCGATGCGGCGGACGTATTTCTCGAGCGGCTGAGCGGCGTCAGCGACCCGGAAGAAAAGCGCAAGCAGATCGGCTACACCTTCATCGAGTTCTTCGAGCGGGAGGCCCGGGAGGTGGGGCCGGATGTCAGCTATCTGGTGCAGGGAACCCTCTACCCTGACGTCATCGAGTCGCTCTCGCCACTCGGCGGGCCCTCGGCCACCATCAAGACGCACCACAACGTGGGAGGCCTGCCCGACCGGCTGCCGTTCAAGCTGATCGAGCCGCTCCGGGAGTTGTTCAAGGACGAGGTCCGACAGGTCGGGCGCGAGCTGGGCCTGCCGCAGGAGATGGTGGGGCGGCATCCGTTCCCGGGCCCCGGGCTGGCCATCCGCATTCTCGGTCCGGTGGTATCCGAGGACCTCGAGATGCTCCGCCAGGCGGACGCCATCTACCTCGAGGAGATTCGGGCCGCGGGGCTGTACGACGAGATCTGGCAGGCGTTCGCCGTCCTGCTCCCCATTCGGACCGTGGGGGTCCAAGGCGATGAGCGGAGCTACGATCGCGTCATCGCGCTTCGCGCTGTCACCAGCCGGGACGGCATGACGGCCGATTGGTTCCCGTTCCCGCCGGAGGTATTGGCCCGCATCTCCAACCGAATCGCGAACGAGGTAGACGGGGTGAACCGGGTGGTCTACGACGTGAGCTCGAAGCCGCCGGCGACGATCGAGTGGGAATAAACGGAATGGAGTAGTGAGTAGGGTCGTAAGGAGTAGTGCAAGGAAACGGCGCCGGCAGCTCTCGAGCTGCCGGCGCCGCTTCCTTGTACTGACTACCCTGCATTCCTACATCCTTTGCACTAGTTCGGCCATGAGGACCAGTTGCCGCAGTACGCGGCATTGTCGGTGCCCAACGGCCCGCGCAGGACGCCGAGAATGAAGGCGTTCATGGCGGCCCGGGGGGCCACGATCAGCCTACTGGCGCTCAGGTTGACCGATACCTTGCCGAAGTGTCCCAGCTCGAGCGCATGGCCGTTCTCATGGAAGGCCACGGTCTCGATATCGATGTCGGTGGTGTTGGAGGTGGTCCATGTGAAAGCGTCGTTGTACCAGACTTCCTTGAGTGCAGTATCCGTCCGGCCGTTGTTGTCGATGTCGGATGGCGTGAAGTTGCCCTGGCCGTCGAATGAGCCAAAGATGAAGGTGAAGGTGACGCCTAACACGTTCTGGCTTGCTCCTGGCCCGAGGAAGACGTCGAAGAAGGCCCCGGGCAGGAACCCGAGCGTATAGATGTCGGCCGCGAACGGATCCCCGATGCCGAGCACTGCGGTGTGCAACTGGCCGTCGTCCGCCCGCTTCACGATGTTGAGCTTCGAGCACTGGACGTTCGCCCATGTATCGAACGACGCGTCGATCGCAGGCTCTGCATTGATGGTGCCGTTCGCGATACCGAATGACTGGTCTACCATGTGGGTGATGTTGCTGCCATCAGCCGCGCGGCGGGCATCACCGGGTACCCACTTGGAGCTGAGCCGAAGATTGCGATCGAAGGCGAAGACGATCTGGGCCTGGTCGGCCGATGCGTCTGGGCCGAGCGAGATCTCAGCCATCTCGACCGCGTAACCCGCGCCTGCGGCCGCGAGTCCGGCATTGATCTCCTGGAGCTTGGCGCTGACCACGTCACCTGTTGCGGCAGCGCCCGTGGCGAACGCCGGACCCTGGACCTCGGACCCAGAAGTCGTCGGCGCTGTCGGTTCGGAGGCACAGGCGGTAATGCCAACCGCGACAGCAAGAGCGGCAAGCAGGGGATACTTACTCTTCCTCATGGGCAACCTCGAGTCGGCTATGTTGTAGGTGCGACGTTCGGGTGAACCAAGCAAAGTACCATTCCCAAGGGCCGTTTCGCTAGAGGCCTTCCTTGCATCTCTCATACTCCCTTTTCCTCCATCAAGGCATACAACTCCGCCGGGTCGGTGAGCGATGCGAGTCGACCCGGCACGTCACCCTCGCGGACCAACCGGGCAACCTGTGCCAGCACCGTCAAGTAGAGGTTCGACACCTCGACCGGAGGAGCGGCAATGAAGAACAGGGCGTGGACCGGCTCGCCATCGATCGCGTCGTATGCAACTCCTTGCACATGCCGGCCGAAGGCCAGCCGCACGCGGTCGAACACCGGTGAGCGGCAATGGGGAATGGCGATGCCCTGGCCTACGCCGGTCGATCCCTCCGCTTCGCGTCCGAGCACCAGATTCGTAATAGTCTCGGAATCTTCGGGAGACAGGGTGAGGAGCGCCACCATCTCCCCGAGGACCTCCCGCTTGGTCCCGCCGTGGAGGTCGAGGTCGATCGTTGTGGGGGAAATGAGGTCCCGGAGGCGCATGCGTGGAGGCTAGTGTGCCAGCGGGGGCATGTCAAACGGGGTTCCTTGATCCATCCCATTGAGAGCCATAGGTTTATAGGATGGCTTTGCCGCATTTTTCAGGCACCGACTTTCCTCTGATCCTGGCCCCGATGGCCGGGGTCTCCGAGGCGCCTTTCCGGCAGATCTGCCGTCGGCTCGGCGCCGACGTCGTCATGTCCGAGTTCCTGTCGTCCGAGGCGATCCGCCGCCGCATCCGGCCGCACCCTCGAAGGCGCGGAGTTCGAGGAGATGCGAGCGTCCGATCGGGATCCAGATTTATGGCGCCGATGCCCGCGCCATGGCCGAGGCCACGGCGCTCATCACGCGAGCACTACCAGCCCGAGTTCATCGACATCAACTTCGGTTGCCCGGTCAAGAAGGTCGTCCAGCGGAACGGCGGGTCGGGTGCCTCCGCGACATGGACCTCGTGGAGCCGATCATCCGGGCCTCTGTCGCGGCGACGCACCTTGCCCGTGACCGTCAAGACCCGGAGCGGTTGGAACGAGCTGAGTCGCGATCCGGTGGGCATCGCCCTCCGGATGCAGGATGCCGGGGCCAGGGCGTTCACCCTGCATGCCAGGACCCGGACCCAGATGTTCGCGCGGGACAGGCCGAACTGGGATGAGATCGCCCGGGTGGTGGAAGCGCTCGACATTCCGGTCATCGGCAACGGGGACATCCAGACGGCGAGGATGTGGTGCGCATGCGGCGCACACCGGGTGCGCCGGGTGTCATGGTGGGCCGCGGCGCGTTCGGCAACCCGTGGCTCTTCCGGGACGCACGGGCCCTCTTGGACGGCGCCGCACGGCCGCCCGCAGTTCCGGACGCCGCGGAGCGCTTCGCGCTGGCGCTGGAACACGCCCGGCTCGCGCTCCGACTGCAGGGAGACACCCGCAGGACCGTGATCGAGTTCCGCAAGCACTTGGGCTGGTACACCAGGGGGCTGCCGCACGCGACCGAGCTCCGGAAGCGGCTCTTCCAGGTCGAGTCGATGACCGAGGCCGAGGCGATCTTCGGTGACTATCTCTGCCCGCGGATCCGTCGCCCAGGTGGCGTGACGCCCGAACTCCTGGAGTCCCTCCTATCGGATGTCGCCAGCGGGGCGCTCACCCCACGGGAAGCCCTGGAGCGGCTGAAGCACTTCCCCAGTGAGCCATCCGACGTGGCCACCATCGATCACCAACGCCACCTGCGGCTGGGCCAGCCCGAAGTCGTATTCTGTGAAGGCAAGAGCGTGGACCAGTCGGTCGAGATCTGCTGCCGGCTTGCGGCCGCTGCCGGGACGTTCCTCGGGACCAGGGCCTCGCCCGAATTGGCCGAACGGCTGGGTCGCGAATTTCCCGCCCTCGAATGGAACGCCCTTGGCCGCACGGTCTTCCTGCCGCCGTCGCCGCGCCGCGCTCCGTCCGGTCGAGGCACCATTCTGGTGGTCTCGGCTGGAACCAGCGACCTCCCAGTCGCGGAGGAAGCCGCCGCCGTGGCCGAGGCTCTTGGGAATCCGGTGGATCGCCTGGTCGACGTGGGCGTGGCGGGGCTTCATCGACTGCTCAGTGCCTCCGAGCGCCTGCGCAAGGCCGCGGTGGTCATCGTCGTTGCCGGAATGGAGGGCGCGTTGCCGAGTGTCGTGGGCGGGTTGATTGGCGTGCCGGTCATCGCCGTGCCGACGAGTGTCGGGTACGGCGCCTCGTTGGGCGGCTGGGCGGCTCTCCTCGGGATGCTGAACTCGTGTGCTGCCGGAATAACCGTCGTCAACATCGATAACGGCTTCGGCGCCGCCGCCGCCGCCCATCGCATCAATCACCTCGCGCCGACAGAGTCGGCCCGATGAGCGGCGCCATGATCGTGCTCGGGCTCGTGTTGATCGCCCTGGGTGGATCGCGCCAGGGACTGCCGAATCTTGTGGTGGCCGCCGGAGGGTTCTTCGTCGCGTGGGGGCTCCACCGACGGCTTGCCAAACGGTCGGCGAGCCTGGCGAGGCCGGTTCCGCATTTCCTGCCCGATCCCACACTCAGTTGGCTTCGGCGTGCGCACAACGCGATCGGCGTCTGGGCGCTGCCCAAGGGAAGGAAGAACAAGGCACTCACCTACTTTCAAAGCGTCGACCCGACAGCCGGCCTGAGTCCGGATGTGACCGAGCTGCTCCGCGTGCGCCTGAGGACAGCGCCGCGAGAGGCTGTCAGCACTGTCGAACGGCTGGACGCCGGGACGCTGGTGTCGGAATCGAACGATAGACTCACGACGGCCTTGCTCCTGCGACCACGCCCGACCCCCGGCGCTCTGGAGCAGGCCCGCGAAGACCTCCGGCATCTGCTCGAGAGCCTCGGTCGACGGTCGGTCATCCGGGCGCTCGAGGAGGCGAATGTCGCACCGGTGGAGAGCGTGCGAAGCATGGCGTTGCGACTGGCCCACCAGATCGAACACCAAGCGGGTGTACGCGCCGCGGTGGCCTTGACGGAACCTGCGGGCGTTCGGGTGGTCGCGGTGTCGCCGAGCGCCGATCAGCGGCTGGTCGGCCACCTGGTGCCGCCTGACAGCCCAGTGGCCGGCGTCGCGCGAGGCGAACGGGAAGCCGTTGCAGCCAAGGGCAACGTCTTCGGGGTGGAGGAGAAGGACGGGGGGCGGGACCGGCGGCGAGGGCATGAGGGTCGGGTGGCCATTCAAGGCATTCGCACGGCGGACGCCTGCCTGGGGGCGGTGGCCTACTGGCGGCCGCGTGGAGGGACGGTTCATCTGTCGGCCACGGCGGAGATCAGTGAGTGCATCCGCCGCGCCGCGCCACGCATCAAGGCGTCGCACGAACACGAGGCCCTGGGACTCCAGGCGACGCTCGATCCGCTTACCAGACTCAGGAACCGGCGCGGGTTCGAAGGCGTAACCCGGCGAATCGGGGAGGCCGAAGGAGCCTTGATCTACGCCGACCTGGATGAATTCAAGCAACTCAACGACACCCTGGGTCGAGAGGCAGTCGACGCGGCCCTGGTGCACTTCACCGAGATTCTCCGTCAGGAGATTCGTCTGGGTGACATCCCGGGCCGAATCGGCGACGAGGAGTTTGCCTTGTGGCTGCCTGACGCGTCGCTGGCGGACGCCATGCATGTGGCCAAGCGCATCCGCGCGACGCTGACGAGCACGCCCTGGGCATGGAATGGCCGGTCGTGGCCACTGAGCGCGTCGTTCGGCGTCGCCGCGTGCCCCGAGACCACGAAGAAGCGAGACGAGCTGCCGACCCAGGCCAAGGCCGCTGTGTCTCGCGCGAAGGCCGCGGACCGTGATCGGGTGGAGGCCGCGCCTGCCGTGAAGGGCCGGTGATGCCAGTTGTCGTTGGCGGCGCGATCCTTGCACCTGCTCCGTGGGCCGTGTACGATTCAGGTGCCCGGGGGCGATTGGCTTCGACGGGTATGAAGAGGAGGTCGCTGCGTGTCCAGGTCCAGGTTCCTGGTAAAACCGCTTGGAATTTTTCTAATTGCCAACTCTGAACTGGCACTGGCTGCCTAAGCTGAGCTAACGCTCGCTTAGCGCACCTCCGATGACGGAAGCCCGCCCGGGGCGCCCCCATCGGATCGCAAATCTGGGCTGGCTGGTCGTGGTCCTTCGACGCGCTCGGCGAGATTCTTCGAAGGTGGTTCCCCAACGGGTCGGCTCTTCACCGGTTGAGGAATGAAGCGGAAAGATGAGCCTACACACGTAGATGTGGCTTCGGAAACATATTCGGACCAGGGTTCGATTCCCTGCGCCTCCATGAACCACGCGGGACGGCCGTACCGGCCGTCCCGCGTGTGCGTTGTCCTACCGGGTCCCGCCACTGCCCGTGCTAGCCCGACTCAGGAAGAACGATCGCGGCCACCTTCTCCGCCTGGCGGCGTCGAAAGTCCGCGAGGCGACCACGCAGGTCCGTGTTTTCCGCCGCCAGGATCGCCACGACGAAGAGCGCGGCATTCTTGGCGCCCGCATCTCCGATCGCGAAGGTCGCGACGGGGATTCCGCCGGGCATCTGGACCGTGGACAAGAGCGAGTCCAGTCCTTGGAGATGCTGGCTGGGCATCGGAATGCCGAGGACCGGCAGGGTGGTGTTGGCGGCCAACACGCCGGCCAGATGTGCAGCCCCACCGGCGCCGGCGATGATGCACCGAAGCCCCCGGCCCTCCGCGTCTCGCGCGTAGGCCGTCGCGAGATCCGGAGTGCGGTGGGCGGACAGCACTCTGGCCTCGTTGGGCACGCCGAAGTCCCGCAGGACATCGACTGCCCGGCGCATCACCGGCCAGTCCGAGTCACTTCCCATGATGATCCCAACCAACGGTCTTTCCATGTTTGTTTCGATCCCCTTATAGCGTTGCCTTCGTGCGATCCATGGTGCCACGAGCGGCCAGCACTGCTTGCGCGGCCGCGAGGCGCGCAATCGGCACCCGGAACGGAGAACACGAGACGTAGTTCAGCCCCAAATGGTCGCAGAACGCGACCGAAGACGGCTCCCCGCCGTGCTCACCGCAAATGCCGATCTTGAGATCCGGGCGCGCTTTCCGTCCTAATTCGACGCCCATCTGAACCAGCCGGCCGACACCCTCACGATCGAGCACCTGAAACGGATCGGCATCCAGCACTTGGTGTTCCAAGTAGTAGGGGAGGAACCGCCCGGCATCGTCGCGGGAGAGCCCCCACGTCGTTTGGGTCAGGTCGTTGGTCCCGAACGAGAAGAACTCGCTCTCGAGCGCGATGGCGTCGGCCGTCAGGGCGGCGCGTGGTAACTCGATCATGGTGCCGAGGAGGTACGGTACCGTGATGTTGCGTTCCTCGAAGACGGCGGCGGCGGTTTCCCGAACGATCCGTGCCTGCACCTTGAACTCGGCGACGGACGCGGTCAGCGGGATCATGATTTCCGGCGCCACCTGGCCCCGGCGCGACGCCACGGTGCACGCGGCTTCGAAGATCGCGCGGACCTGCATGGCGGGAATTTCCGGGTAGATGATACCCAACCGGCATCCGCGAAGCCCAAGCATGGGGTTCACTTCGCTCAACCCCTCGACGATCCGAGTCATCTCCTCGGTGGTGCGGTCCAGTTCGCTGGCCAGCTTGGCGATCTCCTCGGGTTCCTTCGGGAGGAACTCGTGCAGCGGCGGATCGAGCAGTCGAATAGTGACCGGGTAGCCTTCCATTGCGCGGAAGATGCCTTCGAAGTCAGCCCGCTGCATCGGCAACAGCTTGCCCAGCGCTTTCTGACGACCCTCGGAATCCTGGGCAACGATCATTTCCCGCATGGCCTGCAACCGGGTGCCCTCGAAGAACATGTGCTCGGTGCGGCACAAGCCGATGCCCTCGGCCCCGAATTCCCGGCCACGGTGGGCGTCGGCCGGGGTGTCTGCGTTGACCCGGACCTTCAAGTTGCGAAGCTTGTCTGCCCAGGTCATGAGGCGGCGGAAGTTATCGCTCAGCTCGGGAGCGATCAGGGCCGCCTTGCCGGCGTGCACCTGCCCCCGTGTCCCATCGATGGTGATCCACTCGCCCTCGCGAATCGACCGACCGTCGACCGAAAAAAGACGAGCCTCCTCATCCACGATGAGCTTTTGCGCGCCGGCAACACAGGGCTTCCCCATGCCGCGGGCCACCACGGCCGCGTGGGACGTCATGCCGCCTCGGGCGGTGAGAATGGCCTTGGCCACTACCATCCCGTGAAAATCCTCGGGACTGGTCTCGCGACGGACGAGAATCACGGGTTGTCCCGTACGCCCGATGCGCTCCGCCTCATCGGCCTCGAATACCACAGCACCGCTCGCGGCCCCGGGAGACGCCGGCAAACCGGTGGTCAAGAGATCGAGCTCCGCCGACGGATCGATGGTCGGATGGAGCAGCTGATCGAGATCGTTGGGCGGCACGCGTGCCACCGCTTCCTCTTCACTCACCACTCCTTCGTCCACCATTTCGCACGCAATTCGTACGGCGGCATGCCCGGTGCGTTGCGCCCGCCTGGTTTGGAGCATGTACAGCTTGCCGCGCTCGATGGTGAACTCCATGTCCTGGACATCGCGGAAGTGCCGCTCCAATCGCTGGGCCATTTGCGCCAACTCGGCGTAGGCAGCAGGCATGACCCGCTCCAGGTCGGCGATCGGCTGCGGGTCGCGCGTACCGGACACGACGTCCTCGCCTTGGGCATTGATGAGGAACTCCCCGTACAGAGCGCGCTCACCGGTCGACGGATTGCGGGTGAACGCAACGCCGGTGCCGGAGTCCTCACCCAGGTTGCCGAACACCATAGCCATGACGTTGACCGCGGTGCCGAGGGAATCCGGGATGTCGTGCAACCGCCGGTAATCGATGGCGCGCTTGGTGTTCCAGCTCTCGAATACGGCGGCGATAGCGCCCCAGAGTTGGTCGATCGGGTCGTCGGGAAACTCGCGCCCGGTTTCCTGCTGAATCACATGCTTGTACTTCGTGACCAGGGACCGCAGATCGTCCACTGGCAGGTCGATGTCGCGCTCGGCCGCATGTGCCTGCTTCCGTTCGGCGAGAATGGCCTCGAAGCGCTCCTTGGGAACGCCGTAGACCACGGCGCCGTACATCTGGACGAAACGCCGGTAGCTGTCCCAGGCGAACTGTGGGTTGTTCGCCTCACGCTCCAACGCCGCTACCGTGTCGTCGTTGAGCCCCAGATTGAGAATGGTTTCCATCATGCCGGGCATCGACAGCGCCGCGCCCGACCGGACCGACACCAGGAGCGGAGCCTTGGTTCCGCCGAACTGTCGGCGTGTCGCGGCCTCGATCCGGTTGAGGCTGGCCTCGACCTCGGTCCGGAGTCGGCCCGGGAAGGCGCCCGTTTGCAGGTATGTCTGGCAGAGCGTGCTCGCGATGGTGAATCCCGGCGGGACTCGGACTCCGATGCTGGTCATTTCGGCGAGCGAAGCGCCCTTGCCGCCCAGGGTGTCCTTCATGGCCGCCGAGCCGTCGGCCCGGCCTGATCCGAAGAAATAGACCAACGGCTGTGTCGTGGAGTGATTCATGCGTGGGATGGAATGAGAGGTGGCGCCTGGCGGAGCCGGATTGCCTGATCCGGCACCTCAGTGGGATACTGATTCGAGAAACAGGCGTGACAGAACCGGGAGTCGCCACCCGCGGCCGCCAACATGCCCTCGAGCGACAGGTACGCCAGAGAGTCGACGCCGAGGTAGGCGCGGATCTCCTCCAACGACTGGCGGGTTGCGATCAACTCCTCGGGATACGGCGTATCGATGCCGTAGTGGCAGGGGCCGATAATGGGCGGCGACGCAAGTCGAAGGTGCACCTGTCGCGCCCCGGCAGACCGAATCAGCTGTACCAATCCCTTGCTCGTCGTGCCGCGGACGAGGCTGTCATCGATGACCGCGACTGACTTGCCCTCGATCACGTCGCGCACGGGATTGTACTTGATCCGGACTTTCTCGACCCGCAGTGCCTGGGACGGGTGAATGAAGGTGCGCCCGATGTAGTGGTTGCGGATCAGGCCATGCTCGAGCTTGATGCCCGAGACTTCGGAAAACCCCAACGCCATGGCATTGGAACTATCGGGAACGCTGAAGACCACCTCGGCGTCGTCGGCCGGGTGCTCCCGTGCCAGGTTCCGGCCTAGCTCCCGGCGGACGCGGTCGACCGACCGGCCGAACACCGTGCTGTCGGGCCGGGAGAAATACACCAGCTCGAAGACACATCGGCTCACCGGCCGGGGCTCGAGTGGCGGCAACTCTTCGAGCCGGCCGTCCGTGATCCGGACGAACTCACCCGGCTCGAACTCACGGACCAGCGTCGCGCCGATCAGATCGAAGGCACAGGTTTCCGAAGCGACGATGAGCCCGGCTCCGAGGCGACCGAGAAACAATGGTCGGAATCCGCGGCTGTCGACGGCGGCGTATAGGGTCCGCCCGACGCCGATGATGAGACTGTACGCCCCTTCCACGCGCTCCAGTGCGCCACGAATCTGCTGCGCGGGATCGTTGGCCTTTGAACGCGCAACGAGGTGGACCAACACTTCGCTGTCGGTCGAGGTCATGAACAGCGCACCCTCGGCCACGAGGCGCTCTTTGATCTCGGCGGCGTTGGTGAGGTTCCCATTGTGCGAGAGGACCAAGGGAGCATTGCGATAGTTAACCACGCACGGCTGCGCATTGGCCAGTACGGTGCTTCCCGCGGTCGAGTACCGGGTATGTCCGATGGCAACGTCACCGCGGAGGCCGTCGAGGACGGTGTCGGTGAACACCTCCGACACCAGCCCCATACCCAGGTGCGAGCGCGCCATGCCCTCGTCATCCAGCGCGACGATGCCGGCGCTTTCCTGCCCGCGATGCTGAAGTGCGTACAATCCCAAGTACGCCACCCGGGCGGCTTCAGGAACCCCGGAAACGCCAAAAACGCCACACATCGTTCTAGGCCTCCACGCCGTCGCGGGAGAGAGAGAGACGCATCCGCCGGGGAATGGCGTCGAAGTAGATGGTCCGGAGCTTCCGGATGTCCCACGACAGCGCTACGTCGCCACAGCGAATCCTGAGCGGTGCGTCAGGAGCCCCAACCACTCCCACCGACGTGACGGGCACGCCGTGGTCGGACGCCAGAGTGCACAGCTGCTCTTCCTGCTCGGGGTCGCAGGTCGCCACCACCCGGCCACCATTTTCGCCAAAGAGCACGCGCTCCAGAGTCAAGTGGTTGGCGTGCGTCGTCAGGTCGACCGTCGCCCCCGAGCCCTGCGCCGCGTAGGGTCCGCCGATCGCCGATTCCGCGATGGCCACGGCAAGCCCGCCGTCGGAGCAGTCGTGAGCGGAGGCCAGGAGCTGTGCGCGCGCCGAGGCTACCAGAAATTGTTGCAGCCGCCGCTCAGCGTCGAGGTCCACGGGGAACGGCCGGCCGCCGACGAAATCGTGGGCGTCGGCCCAATAGGCCGAGCCACCCAATGCGCCGGTCGTTTCCCCAAGGACGAGGATCCGGTCGCCCGGCGCGCGAAAGTGGCTCGCCACGGCGTGTTGGACGTTCTCGAGGAGCCCGACCATGCCAATGGTGGGAGTTGGGTCGATGGCGCCGAGCGGGCTCTCATTGTAGAACGACACATTCCCGCCGGTAACGGGCGTCTCGAAGGCGCGACACGCGTCACCAATGCCTCGGCACGCTTCCTGAAACTGGAAGAAAACCTCAGGCCGCTCCGGACTTCCGAAATTGAGGCAATCGGTAACACCGAGCGGCACCGCACCGGTGCAGGCGATGTTGCGCGCAGCCTCCGCAACCGCGGCCTTTGCGCCTTCGTACGGGTCGAGCGCAACCAAGCGGGCATTGCAGTCGACGGTGAGGGCCAATGCGAACTCGGTTCCTTCGACACGCACGACGCCGGCGTCGCCGCCTGGGGTCAGGACACTGTTGGCCCGCACGGTGGAATCGTACTGCTCGTACACCCACTGCTTGCTCGCGATCGAGGGGCAGTCGAGCAGCACTTCGAGCGCTCGCTCCGAGCTCAGGCGGGGCGTGGTGGCCGGCTCGGTCGCTCGCCGCACCGCCACCGCCGGGTCTTCCCGTGCCGCGGGCGTGTACACCGGGCAGTCGGAGATCAGCCGCTCACCCGGAATTGCAGCCACCACGTGATCGCCATGGCGGACCCGGTACACGCCGTCGTCGGTAACCGAGCCGATCGGCGTCGCGGTCAGTTCCCATTTCCGGCAGACGGCCTGGACCTCGGCGACCCGATTGGGCTCTGCTACCACCAGCATGCGCTCCTGCGACTCTGACAACAGGATTTCGTAGGGCGTCATGTCTGGTACCCGCACGGGGACGAGTGCCGTGTCGATGTCCACTCCGACGCCTCCACGCGCCGCCATTTCCGCTGAGGAACTGGTGAGGCCGGCTGCCCCCATGTCCTGGATGGCGACGATGATGCGCTGCTCGATCAACTCGAGGCTGGCTTCGAGGAGGAGCTTCTCGGTGAACGGGTCGCCCACTTGCACCTGTGGACGCCGGGCCTCGCTCTCCTCGGTGAGTTCTTCGGACGCGAAGCTCGCGCCGTGGATCCCGTCTCTCCCGGTGCGGGCGCCTACCACGAGCAGCACGTTGCCGGCGCCCTCCGCCTTGGCCCGCATGACGTCGTCGGCACGCAGGAGTCCGAGCACATGGCATTGACGAGGGGGTTCCCGTCGTACCTCCGATCGAAGACCACCTCGCCGCCGAGGGTCGGGATGCCGACGCAGTTGCCGTAGTCGCCGACGCCGCGCACCACACCCGCGAAGAGGTAGCGGTTCCGCCGGGTCGTCGAGTCGGTCCGAAGCGCAGGCAGTCCAGGACCGCGATGGGCCTGGCACCCATGGTAAAGATGTCACGCAGAATGCCCCCGACCCCGGTGGCCGCGCCTTGGTACGGTTCCACGGCCGAGGGATGATTGTGGGACTCGATCTTGAATGCCACGGCCCAGCCGTCCGGCAGCGCAAGCACACCGGCGTTCTCGCCCGGACCCTGGAGCACGCGCCCGCCCGTGGTCGGAAAGGTCCGGAGGGCCGGCTTCGAGTGTCTTGTAGCCACAGTGCTCCGACCACAGGGCGCAGAAGATGCCCAGCTCGGTCAGAGTCGGCGTGCGGCCGAGCATGGCCACGATGCGCTGGTATTCCAGGTCAGTGAGGTTATGCGTCCGGACCAGCTCCGGCCCAACAGCCGGCTCGCCGGAGAGCGGTGTGGCGTCGAGGACCGCGCTTGGAGGCGTCACGTCGATTCCCAGAGGGCAACGCCCGTCGTCATTCCGACTTCGACCCCCGCAGGGTTGCGCTGATGTCGCTGAACCCCGTCCGAGGAGACCGGTGTCGTCCTTGGCCATCAGGGCTTCGAGTTCTCCAGCGTCGAGCCAGATGCCCCCGCAGTGCGGGCACCGCTCGATCTGGACCCCGTGGAACGTCTCGGTGGCAATGTCTCGACCATCCTTCGGACACTTCATGTAGTGGGTCCGGCGCTCCGCTTCCAGCTCGGCCTCCTGGCGCTGTTTGCGGTGGGACTCCAACAGCTCGAGATCCCTGCGCGCGTGGTACTCCTCCTCGTTCTTGCTTGGCTTATCAGGGGTCATTGGCGTTTCCGTGTCGGCGTCGGGGGAGACGGTTAGGGGCTGGCGGCCGGGAGCGTTGGTTCGGGCACCCGCTCACTCGGTGATGATGACACACCGTCGTAGCTATGGAAACTCGCCCGGGCCACGGCATCGACCACCTGCCCACCCTGGAGGATAACCAGATCGTGCATGCCACATGTCTTCAGGCATCCGTTCTCGAAGAACATGTACATGAACTCGCCTCGCTGGCGGACCATCAACGGCTCGCCCCAGGACTCGCGAACCTGGACCTCCGTCATGCCTGGCCGGATGACTTGGGCTTGCTGGGCCGGCAACGTGTTGCCCAGGGCGGCAAGCACGAGTGTCAACACTGCTAAGGGGACGATTCGCATCAGGCTACTCCTTTAAGAACGCGGGTCCACGACGCCACTGAGCGGAAGAAGCCGGCACCGTCGCTGTTACCGAGCGCGGCCTCGGCAACGCGCTCGGGATGTGGCATGATCCCCACGATGTTTCCAGCGGCATTCGAAATACCGGCAATATCGGCGGTTGATCCGTTGGGGTTCTCACCGGGCACGTAGCGGAGGACGACACAGTGCTCGGCCTCCAGCTGTCGGCGGACCTCCTCGGACGCCTCAAAGCGTCCCTCTCCGTGAGCCACCGGAAGCACCAGTTCCGCTCCCTGATCGTACGTACTGGTGAATGGCGTCGTGGTGCGCTCCACCCGAACCCGAACCGGTCGCGAGACGAACGTGAGCCCGGCGTTGCGCATGAGCGCGCCGGGTAGGAGACCGGTCTCACAGAGAATCTGGAACCCATTGCAGATGCCGAAGACCGCCCCACCACTGGCGGCATGCCGGCGCACCGCCTCCATCACCGGGCTGAACCGGGCGATCGCCCCTGAGCGCAGGTAATCGCCGTAGCTGAACCCGCCGGGCAGCACCACCAAGTCGACGCCGCGTATGTCCGCTTCGCGGTGCCAGACGAAGGTCGTCGCGATGCCGGCGGCTTCCAAGGCGCGGCCGGTCTCGGTCTCGCAATTGCTGCCGGGAAAACGGATCACCGCGGCGCGGGTCATGATGCCACGACCTCGACGAGAAAATCCTCCGTCACGGGATTGGCGAGGAGCCGCTCACACATGGCGTGGGCACGGCGCTCCGCATCCGCTGCCGACCCCGCCTCGATGCTGAGCTCAACGGCCCGGCCCATGCGGACCGCCGCCGCTTCCGAAAAACCAAGCTCTGTCAGCGCTCGTTCCACAGCTTGACCCTCGGGGTCCAGCAAGCCAGCCCGCGGCATGACGCGAACCAAGACACGGAAGGTCATTCGCCCTTCCCCCGTCGCCGAGGGGCATCCTCGATTCGATGAACCGACGGTGCGAACGTGGCGTGGTCGGCGGGATACCCCGCGTTATGGTCTTCCGTCCGCTCCAGCAAGCTGTACACCGTCGCGCGAAGCAAGCCGTATACGATATAGGTCATGCCAAACGGGAAGAAGAAGTATTCCGGGATGAGAAGGCCGCCTGCCAGGATGGTCAGATGAAGCACCAGGCCAAGGATTCCCCGGGACGATCGTATCCCGATTCCGGGCAGCTTGGGATATCGGACATTGCTGACCATCAACGCCGCCAAGCCCAGCATGAGGAGCACGAGAAAGAGCTGGGAGTTGATCAGTGCGAGGTTGGCCTGACCCCATGGTGTCTGGATGAACGGGTAGTAGACCGCGAGCGCCATCCCCCCGGCGGTGGACGGCAAGCCGGTGAACCACCGGCTGGAATCACCCCCCGGGGTCGACACGTTGTAGCGAGCCAGCCTGAGGGCCACCGAGACCAGGTAGATGAAACAAATAACCCATGCGAAGCGGCCGGCCTGGGCGAACTCGAGGAAGTACATGAGGAGCGCCGGCGCCACTCCAAACGAGATGAGATCGACCAGCGAGTCGAGCTCTGCCCCAAATCGACTGCCGGTCCGGGACAATCGGGCGATCCGACCATCGAGCATGTCCAGGACGCCGGAAATGACGATGAACCACCCGGCCCAAATGAAGTTCCCGGTGGAGGCCGAAACGATGGACCAGAAACCAAAGAAGAGGTTCCCGATCGTGAACGCGCTCGGGAGCACGACCACCCCGCGTCGCCGCGGGCGCCGCCGCGGGCGCGGGTGTCTGACATTCAGGTCCATTGTGCCACCACCGTGAGTCCCGCTTTGGTTCGATCGCCCACGCCCACCATGACCCGCGTGGTTGTAGGCAGGAACACATCGACGCGGCTGCCGAACCGGATCATGCCCAGTCGGGCGCCCTGTTCCACTCGAGTGCCGACTGCATGGTCGGTAACGATGCGCCGCGCAACCAGACCCGCAATTTGACGGACGAGCACCTTCCCCCGCTCTGTGGCAAGCCCCACCGTCGACTGCTCGTTGTCGGTGCTCGCCTTTTCGGATGCCGCGTGGAGAAAGCGTCCCGGGTGATAGTCGCGAAAGGCCACCGTGCCAGCCGTCGGATACCGATTCACATGGACGTCGAACACGTTCATGAAAATCGAGATCCTGTTCGTCGGGCCACCGTGAAAGGTAGGCTCTTCGATTTCCCGCACACTGACGACCTTCCCATCGGCCGGAGCCAGGACTAGATCATGGCCGCGCGGTCCCTGGCGCTCAGGATCCCGAAAGAAGGCGACAACCCAGAGCAGGATTGGGAACCAGATCACCGCCCAGCGCCAATCGATCAGGGCCAGGAGCGCCAATACCAGCACGGCCCCTAGAATGAACGGACGTCCCTCGGGAGCTAGTCTCATGCTGCTAGTCCCCAGCCAAGGAGTGTCCCGTCAGTCGCTCGAATGCCTCGAGATACCGCGAGCTGGTCGACGCCACGACCTCCGGTGGCAAGGGCGGCGGTGGCGCCTCGCCGTTCCAGCGCCCGGCCCGCTTCAACCCTGCCAGGTAGTCCCGGAGCGGTTGCTTGTCGAAACTCGGCTGCCCGACACCGGGGCAATAGCGATCCGCTGGCCAAAACCGTGAAGAGTCCGGAGTCAGGAGCTCGTCAATGAGCAGCACCTGGCCCGTGCCATCGATGCCGAACTCGAACTTGGTGTCGGCGATGATGATTCCCCGGTCGGCCGCGTGTCGCTGCCCGGCGCGGTACAACGCCAGGCTCGCGTCCCGGACTCGATCCGCGGTCTCGGCTCCCAACGCGTCGACCATCGCCGGGTAGCTGATATTCTCGTCGTGGCCGGTGTCAGCTTTGGTCGCGGGCGAGAAGAGCGGAGGGTCGAGCGAGACGCTTTCGACGAGGTTCGGGGGCAGCGGCTGCCCAGCCAGCGTTCCGTGCGCCCGGTATTCCGCCCAGGCCGACCCCGCCAGATAGCCGCGGACGACGCATTCGAAGAGGATGGGTGTGGTGCGTCGGGCCAACATGGACCGGCCGGCCAACGAGGCACGCTCCGGCCCGAGGACGGGGAGCCGCTCCACGATCACGTCGATGTCGGCCGTGATGTAATGCGACGGGACCGTGCCGCTGAGCTGCTCAAACCAGAAGGCGCTGAGCTGGGTGAGCACCTGCCCCTTCTCGGGGATGGCCTCGTTCATGACGACATCAAAGGCGCTGATCCGGTCGCTCGTCACGATGAGCAGCATGTCCGATCCGGCGTCGTAGACTTCGCGGACCTTTCCCCGTCGGAGCAGGGGTAACGGGAATCGACTCGCAGTCTTGAGATTCATACCTGGACCTCGGCTGGATCCGCCACGGCGGCGAGCTCTCGCGCCCGTGCGAGTAGCGGATGGAAGTAGTCACCCAGGAATTCGTCAACCTGCTCCGGCGCTCGCCCCACGAAGTGGCGCGGATTCAGTTCGTTCGCGAGCGTCGCCTCGGGAACGGCACGAAAGGCCGGATCGCCTGCCAATCGGGCCAAGAGATCGTTCGGTTGGCCGCGACGAACCAGCTCCGCCACCGCATGGCTGTGACGCCGGATGACTTCGTGCAGCGTTTGCCGGTCGCCCCCGGCGGCGACGCCCAGCATCAACCACCGCTCGGTAGCCATGAAGGGCATTTCGGCGTCGACATGACGTCGAATCGCATCCTGCCCCACCTCCAGGCCGGCCGTCACGTTGGCAGCTAGGACCAGGAGCGCGTCAGCCACCAGGAAGGCCTCCGGCAGCACGAGGCGCCGGTTGGCGCTGTCGTCCAACGTGCGCTCGAGCCACTGCGCCGCCGCTGTGTGCGCGGTGTTGGCCTGCAGTGAGATGAGGAATCGTGCCAGCCCGGACATTCGTTCGGCACGCATCGGGTTCCGCTTATAGGCCATGGCGCTCGAACCGACTTGCTCCGGCCCGAAGCCTTCGAACACCTCGCCCTCGTGCTGCAACAATCTGAGGTCACCAGCCAGCTTGGCCGAGGACTGGGCTATCCCGCTCAGAGCGTCGAGCACGACGCTGTCCTGCTTCCGGGGATAGGTCTGCCCGGTCACGGGGAATAGCCGGGTGAAACCGAGCTTCGCTGCGATACGGCGCTCGAGTTCCCGGACCTTGTCGTGGTCGCCTTCGAACAGGTCGATGAACGATGCCTGAGTGCCGGTGGTCCCCTTGCACCCGCGGAATCGCAGGCCGTCGAGCCGATCGCAAATGGTCTCGACATCGATCGCGAAGTCCTGCATCCACAGCGTGGCACGCTTCCCGACGGTGGTGAGTTGAGCCGGTTGGAAATGGGTGTAGGCAAGGCAGGGCAGGTCCCTGGTCCGTCGCGCGAACGCTTCGAGACCCGTCAGGACGGTGATCAGACGCCCCAGCAAGAGCCGGAGGGCATCGCGCATGATCATGAGGTCGGCGTTGTCGGTCACGAACGCGCTGGTGGCACCCAGATGGAGATGGCCGCGCGCCTCCGGGGCCTGATCGCCGAAGGCGTGGATGTGGGCCATGACGTCGTGGCGGAACCGACGCTCGTACGCTGCCGCAGCATCGAGGTCGACATCGTCCAGATGCTCGCGCATTTGCCTGAGCGCGGCCTCGGGGATGCCGAGGCCGAGTTCCTGTTGGGCCTCGGCCAACGCGAGCCAGAGGCGGCGCCAGAGTGCAATCCGCCGACGCTCGCCCCACAGCCGCTGCATGGCCGGCGATGCATAGCGGGTCTCGAGCGGCGAGCGGTATGTATCCTGGCTCACTGGAATACCAGGTCGGTGAAGATGACCCGCCCGCGGCGCTCGAAGTACACGCGGAACTGTTGGCGCGAACGGAGCGAGTTCAGAAACTCGCCGACGTGCTCAGCTCGCCGGATGCGGGTCCGGTCCATGCCCAGGATGACGTCTCCCTCCTGCAATCCCGTTGCTCGCGCCACGGTGGGGGAAATGCGCACGATGAGCGCGCCTTCGCTGCTCTCGAGGCCGCGCTCCGACTGGATGGCGGGGTCCACGGTGATGAGCTGGAGGTCGCGCAAGACCGTCACGCGTTCGGCGGTGACGGTGGGCAAGTCGGCGGTCACGATGCGGCGTTCCTGACTGCGGCCGGCCGAGCCCAGGGTCACGTGAACGGTGTCCCCGACGAGCAGGTCGAGCTTGACCGCTTCCCAGTCGAGGAAATTCCTGAGCCGCCGGCCGTTGGCCTCCGTCAGAACGTCGCCCGACTTGATCCCGACCTGCCCAGCGGGACCCCCTGGCGCGACGGTGATGACCGACACGCCGCCTTGGGCTTTCCAGTCACGCATCGCGTCGGCCCCGGCGACGTCGAGGCCGGTCCACGCTCGTCGCACGGAGCCGCTGCGCAGCAGCTGCAGGGCCACCCGCACCGCCCGCTCCACCGGAATGGCAAAGCCGAGGCCGATCGAACTGCCGGTCGGACTGAAGATCGAGGAATTGACGCCGACCACTTCGCCCAGGGCGTTACTGAGCGGGCCGCCCGAGTTGCCGGGATTGATGGCGGCGTCGGTCTGGATCATGTCCAGGTAGAGCCCGGGCTGGTCTCCACTCGGCACGATGTTCCGCCCCGTTGCGCTGACCACTCCGGCGGTGACGGTTGGTTCGGCATTGCCCAGCAGGTAGCCGTACGGATTTCCCAAGGCGACGACCCATTCGCCGATCATGAGATCGGTGCTCCGACCCAACGGCGCCACCGGCAAGTTCTGGCGGTCGATCTTGAGGACGGCGATATCCGTGATGGGATCCTCGCCGACCAGTGTTGCCGTCGCCTCGGCCCCGTCGCTCAGCATGACCACGATCGAGTCGGCGCCGGCCACCACGTGCTGATTGGTGATGACTACGCCGTCGGGCTGGATGACGAACCCGGTCCCGCTGCTCCGAACGCGACGTTCCCCAAGCTGCGGCACGAAGAACAGATCCCACGGCGAACGCTGGACCCGGCGCCGCGAGGTCACGTTGATCGACACGACCGCCGGACCGACACGCGCGACGGCATCGACAATGGCCGTGCGCCGGCTCGAGGCGATCGATCCCTGGGCTGCCGGGCGCTCGGTTGCGACTTGGAGGGTGGCGCCCGCGAGCGCGACCTGCCGGCCGGCGGGTCGCTCACCGCAGCCGGCCGCGACCAGGAGACCGGTCAGGACCGGCAATGCCCACCGTGCGGTGGGCATCGCTCGCACCATTGCCGGTGTTCGTCTTACTCGGAACATGGCACCTCGTCCTGCCGGTGAAACCAGTCGTCCGCGTAGTCGGCGCGCACGAAATAGAGTCCCTCGGGCGGCGCGGGCGGGCTCGTGTCTTGGTTGTGGCCGCTCTCGAGTAGGCGCTCCATGTCAGCTACCGCGCGCCGTCCCAACCCGATATCCACCATCGTGCCCACCAGCATCCGCACCATGTGATGCAGGAAACGGTTGGCGGCGATGTCCAACATCACGCCGGGCTGATCGTCGCGGGCGGCCCACGTTGCGACCCGGACGTGGCAGCGATAGTGCGGTCGCGGTGTGCCCTTGGCTGCGAACGCGCTGAAATCGTGCTCCCCGACAATCGAGCCGGCCCCAGTTCGAAGGGCCTCAAGGTCGAGAGGCCTCGCCACGGCCCATTCGTACGGGCGTCGAAACGGAGACCGGGAGGACGGATCGGTACCGATGATGTAGCGGTACTGTCGCTCGCGGGCGCTCTTCCGCGCATGGAACCCTGGGCGCATCAAATGCACCGACGCGGCCCAGCAATCCGGGGCCAGCAGGGCATTCAGCGCTCGGTGCAGGGCCTGAGGGGTCCACTTGGCCGGCACCGTGAAACTCACGCCCATGCCCGTCGCATGAACGCCCGCGTCGGTTCGCCCGGCCGCGTGGGCCACGATTCGGGTGCCGCACAGCTCCTCGAGAACCCGTTCGACCTCGGCTTGGACCGTTCGCCCTACCGGCTGCCGTTGCCAGCCGACGAAGGCGCCGCCGGCATAGTGCAGCACGGCGAGAAAGGTCCGGCTCATCGGCGGAAACTTAGTGCCGGTCTGCTGCCCGGAGCAAGTTGCGCAACCCATTGGCATCATTGGAAAAAGGCCCGCTGTTGCGGGCCTTTCGGACGGCGGGGACTCCGCCGTTCAGTACTTGCGGATGACGCCGACGACTTGCCCCTGGATCAGGACATCCTGCTCCTGGTACCTGAGGGGCGCGACCGTGGGGTTGGCCGGCTGGAGCCGGATCCACCCGCCCGGTTCCCGGTAGAACTTCTTGACGGTTGCCTCGCTGCCGTGGACCAGCGCGATGACCATCTCGCCATTTTCCGCCGTTTGCTTGCCGTGCACGACGACGTAGTCACCATCCAGGATGTGCTCGTCGATCATCGAGTTCCCCCGCACCTGCAGGGCGTAGTTGGGACCGCGGCGCGGCAGCATCTCGTCCGGCACGGCGATCAACTCCTCGTGCATCAGCGATTCGATGGGTGTGCCCGCGGCGACGCGACCCAACAGGGGCACCTCGGTGGCCGGCGCCGTGCCCCTGGGAGGGAGGAGCTCGATTGAGCGGCTTTCATTGTATTGCCGGGTGATATAGCCCTTGCGCTCGAGGTTCGACAGATGTTCGTGAACGGTCGCGAGCGACTGGAACCCGAATCGGGCTGCGATCTCCTCGAAACTCGGGGCGTATCCCCGGTCGAGGATGTACTCCTGGAGGTAGGAGAGGATTTCCCGCTGCCGGCGCGTAAGCGACATGGTTTCCCCCGCAATGGTGTACCGAAAGAATCCCGAATAGAATCTACCCGAAGGATACCCGAAAGGCAAGAGTGGGTGTCGCGGTTGTCCCGGTCGTGGAGTGGCCGAAGGAGGCCCTAGCGCATAACTTAGTGCGATACCTCGCTTGGGGTGCCGGCCGGTTTCCCCACCTCCCCAACCCTTGGAATGCCTTAGGTCGCTTCTCGGTGAGTGAAGACGCACTGACGAACGGAACCGACTCGGGAATGATCCTGCCCGACACCCAGGTGCAGGAGCTCATTCGCACGCTGGTGCGGAGCCAACGTGCGTTCCAGATGTACCTCCCCAACAACCCCATCTACCACAAAGCGGTGGACAACGTCCGCGCGGCCTTCCGACCGGTGTGGGCGGCCACCGACGAGTTGGTGCTCACGGTGGCCGAGACGGACTTCGTGTGGGAGGGAATGCTGGTCTATCAGGAGATGAGCAAGAGCGATAGCCTCGCGTGGCAGCTGTACAAGGACGGCATGCGGATCCTGACCTTCAAGCCTGGCATCCAGGACGAAGAGATCATTCGGTTCCTCCAGACCGTCAACCAGGTTCGCCTCCTGCCGCCCGACGCGGCGGATGATCTCCGGACCATTCTCTGGGAACAAGATTACCAGTTCCTAACGTATCGGTTCACCGATCTGTTGGAGGGGCTCGAGGGGATGGAGCCCGCCGCCTCGGGCCTCACCGCGATTCCGCAGGAAGGGCTTCAGGACGAAGTTCGCCGCGATGTTCAGGAGGTGGCCCCGGGTGCCCGGCCGGGCGTGGTGGACCTCGAGGAGTTCGATTCGACGCCTTATTTCCTCGACGAGCGAGAGATCGATTTCGTGCGACAGGAAGTCCTGCGCGAATACCAGCGGGATCTCAGGAGCAGCGCCTTCAACGCGCTGTTCGATGTGTTCGAGCAGCAAGACGATGCGGAGGTCCGGGAGGAGATCATTGGGATTCTCGATGGTCTCTTCCCGAACATGTTGAACGCCGGCGAGTTCAAGGCGTGCGCCGCCGTGTTGCGCGAAACCCGAACACTCGCGGAGCGAGTCGATGACGGATTCCGCCAGCGCCTTGCGGTATTCGACGCGCAGCTGAGTCAGCCCACGGTCGTCTCCCAGCTGCTCCAGTCGCTGGACGAGGCAGTCACGCCGCCTCGCGAGGCGGATGTCAATGAGATTCTCCAAGAACTGCAGCCCCAAGCCCTCGAGACGGTGTTCGTCTGGTTGCCGAAGTTCAATTCGGCAACCATGCGCCGCCTGGTGTCCGACGCGGCGGGCCGTATCGCCGAGCGCCACCCCTCCGAAGTCGTCCGATTGCTGCAGGACCACGGCAGCGCGGCGTTGCCGTCTGCAATCGCGCTCGCGGGACGCCTCAAGGTCGAGCCCGCCGTGGCCGGCCTGGCCGCCGCATTGAAGCACGACAGTTCGGACATCCGGTTTGCGGCGGTCGAGGCTCTGGGGGCCGTTGGCTCCCCGTCGGCCATGGGCAAGCTCGAACCGGCGTTGAGCGACAACGATCGGTCGGTACGCATGGCCGCGGTCCGCCTGGTCGGGGAACGGGGGTTCAAGGGCGCCTTGCCGCGCATCGAGCAAGTAGTTCTTCGCAGGGGCCACAAATCAATGGACTTCAATGAGAAGCGGGCGTTCTTCGAGGCCTACGGCTCGATTGCAGGCGCCGCGGCAGTTAAGCCGCTGGGCGCTATGCTCCGCGCGCGCGGCATCTTCCGGCGTAAGCGCAGCTCTGAGGTGCGCATGTGCGCTGCGTTGGGACTTGGCCAAGTGGGCACTCCTGAGGCCCGAGCGATTCTCGAGCGCGTGCAAGACGATCGGGACCGGCAGGTGAAGAACGCGGTTGGTGCGGCGCTCCGGGCGGCTCGGTCGTGAGTTCTTCACACGTGCCGGGCCCCAACCAGGGCCGAGAGGACGCCGCGGTCGGCGGCGGTGAAGGGTTCCTCCGGCAGGCGGGCCGCGGACTTCTGTTCGCGCTCTACACCGCGCTTCGAAGCCTCAAGTTGTATCCGCTCGAAAATGCGACCGTTCAAAAGGCACTGAACGATCTCCTCGAGGCGACCAACGGTCTGCTGGCCCGCGAGGAGGAAATCGAGATCCGCATGGCGGGAGATTTCCTCTTCGTGAACGGGACCCGGCTCAGGCTGGAGTTGGACAACTATGCCTCCTTTAGCCAGATCCTGTCGCTCTTGCGGAGCCTCGATATCGGCACGCTGTGGATTCGCCCGGGCATCGAGCGGCGCGAGTGGCAAGTCTTCCTGAGTCTCCTGCTCAGCCTTTCCAGCCGGGAAGACTCGAGCGAGTTGCTCGGAGAGCTCTTGGAGCGGGCGGCGGCAGGCGGGGTGAAGGCGATCGACGTCGAGCCGAGAAGCGAGCGCCACGAGTTCGACGAAATGCAGCTCGCCCGGGAAATCGCCAAGCGAACGTATTCGCATGGCGTGTCGGTCACCAAGGATGTCGTCAATAGCGTCCGCATGGGCCGGGCCGCCAGCCTCAAGAAGGTGAAGCGGGCGGTGCAGATGATGGTGGACCAGGTACTGAACAACGAGACCTCGCTGCTGGGGCTCACCACGCTGCGGGACTACGACGAATACACCTTCACCCATTCCGTCAACGTCTGCATCTTCTCGATCGCGCTGGGCCGGAAGCTCGGCCTGACGAAGCACCAGCTCTACGACCTCGGCCTGGCCGCCCTGATGCATGATGTGGGGAAGGCCCGTATTCCGTTGGAGGTGCTCAACAAGGCCGGCGGCCTCGACGAAGATGAGTGGCGGCTCATGCAGGGTCACCCCTGGATGGGGACCCTCGCATTGTTCGAATTGCGGGCCTATGAGGAGACTCCCTACCGCTCGATCCTGGTGGCGCACGAACATCACATGAAGAAGGACCTGAGCGGCTACCCCAAGGTCATTAGGCCGCGGCAGACGGGCATTTACTCCCGGCTGGTGTCGGTGGCCGACGGGTTCGACGCGGCGACGACGCGGCGGTCGTATCAGACCGTGCCCATCGAGCCCGACGAAGTGCTCCGGGAGATGTGGACCAACCCGCGCCGGGGCTACGAGCTGGTTCTGGTCAAGGCGCTCATCAACTTGCTGGGCGTCTATCCCGTCGGTACCTGCGTCATCCTCGACACCTTCGAAGTGGCCATCGTCGCCGGTGCAGCCGAGGACCCGAAGTACCTGAACCGTCCGACCGTGTGCGTGGTCATCAACGACCAAGGGACGCCGCTGCCTCCACCCGGTATGACCGTCGATCTGTCAGACCGCCAGCCCGACGGGAATTTCCGCCGCTCCATCGTCAAGGTCACCAACCCGGATCGATACGGCCTCACCGTTGGCGACTACTTCATCTGAGTCGGCCAGGCCCGGGCCACGAGGCAGCGGCCGGATCCGACCCCCGCGCGCGGACCAGACATCCTCATCTCACGGGGTGCCGATCCCGCTGATCCTGCGGTGGTATGCACGCTTCCTGATGGGTACGGGGGGCATCGCGGCGGCGGCCACGCTCCTGCTCGACCAGGGTTGGCAATCGGTCTGGCTGGGAACCCTGGTGACCGCTGCTGCTGTCGCCCTCCTCCGGGTTGGCCCGGTCCGGCTCAGCAAGTACTCCTACCTCACGCAGAGCGCCATCGCGACCCTGGCGGGATGCCTAATTCTCGGGCCGGGTCCCGTCGTGGTTGCCCTTACGGCCGGAGTATTCGTCTCGGACGGGCTCCTGCTGCGCAAGCCGGTCTGGGTTGCAGCCATCAATACCGGTCGCGAAGTCCTCGCCTTCGTCGCCGCGTACGGCATCTTCGCCGTCGTGTGGCGGCTGAGCGGGATGCCGGGACTGTCGCTCGATTTCCTGCCGGCCGCGTTCACGCTGGCCGTGATGTACTTCTTCATCTCGCGAGCGCTCTTCTATTTTACGCTATTGATCCGCGACAAGCTCGAGAGCGAGGAGCGGCTGCTCATTCTCCGCTACGAGGTTGTCGCCTACGTCCTGACTCTCCTGGCCACCGGAACCGTCCTCGGCGCGTATCACCTGCTCGATCGCATGGGCTGGGTGGCGGTGCTCATCGTGTTGGGTGTGGTCGGGGCGCTGACCAAACGCATTGTGGAGGAGGCGATCGCGGCAGAGGACCTCAACAAGGTCCACCTCATGGAAACCACCGTGGCCAGTCACGTCACTCTTCACGACTCGTTCGACCAAATCGAGCGACTGGCCACGCGTCTCCTCGACTGGGGAGATTTCCGCATTTACCGGCTCCAACAGTCGACGCCCGAGCTGGTGTATCGCGCCACCATTGGACGCGATAATCGGACGGATCCTCCCCACGAAGCCGACGCATTGCGCCATGAAGCGATTCGCGAGGCCAGGACGATCATCATTCACGATGTCCGAAAGGACCCGCGCATTCAGCACCCCCACCCCGATGCCCAGAGCCTGGTGTTCCTGCCGCTCCGCTTCGGGGATCAGGTGATCGGGACCCTCGAACTCGAACACCACAAGCGCCACGCCTACCGCCGGCGCGACTTGGCCGCGATGCTGACCCTGGCGAACCAGGTGGCAACGGCCATGCACATCGCTGAGCTCCGCCGGCCGCTGGTATCCACCGTGCGGCAGGTCGGCACGCAGATCCGTGCGCTGGCGGGCATCACCGAATCGCTCCGGGCATCGGCCAGCGCGTTGGCGGGAGCCGCCACGACGATACGCGACGGCATCGCCGAAGAAGAGGCGTTCGTCACAGCCGGACTCGGCTCCACGGAACTCTTGTCCGAGGCGTCAGCGCAGATGGCTGCGGAGGGTGCCAAGGCGTCGGAGGCAAGCGGGATGGCGGCCCAGGTGGCGGCGCGCAATCGGGAAACCATTCGCGACGCCATCGAGCGACTGGTGCAACTCAACAGTTTCGTCGGCGAGAGTTACCGCCAGGTCGCCGAGCTCGGTGCCGTGACCCGCCGGATTACCGAGTTCATCGGGTCGATCCGCGAAATCGCGGAGCTGACGAATCTGATCTCCCTCAACGCGGGAATCGAAGCGTCCCGTGCCGGTGCGGAAGGGAAGGGATTCGCCGTGGTGGCGGAAGAGGTCCGCCAGCTCGCCGGGCAGAGTTCCGAGGCGGCGCGTGAGTCCGCAACGCTGCTCAGCGCGATCTCCACGCAAGTCGCCGAGATCTCCGAACAGATGGAGCGGGGGCAAACGGTCGTGGCGGGTGTCGAGCATCTCAGTGCCGATGCAGCGGCAGCCCTCGAAGAAATCGTCGGATCGACCGAAGAAGCGGGCGGGCACGCCCGCCGCATTGCCGCCGGCGCCGCGGCGCAGGAGACGTCGTTCGAGCAGCTCAAGCGCAACATCGAACACCTGGCCCAGGTGTCCCGCCAAACCGGCGCGCAGGTCGAAGCGCTCACCGACCAAGCCGCCGATGCCTCGCGCGGGCAAGTCGACCTGGAGCGTGCCATCGTCGAGTTGCAGGAAGTGGTGTCGCAGCTCCAGGCCATCACCCAGTACTTCGATGTCGAACGCTGACGCCCCCCCGGCCTCCGGATGGGAACGCGCCTACATTGCCCTCGGCAGCAACCTCGGCGACCGGGCCGGATACCTGGCCGCCGCGCGCGAGGCCCTGGCCCGGCTGCGCGACACCCGGCTCATCGCGGCGTCCATGGTGGAGGAGACGGCGCCGCTCGGGGTCGTGCCGCAGCCGCCCTATCTCAATCAGATGGTGCTGGTCGAGACCCGGCTGTCTCCCCGCGAGTTGCTCCACGCCTGCCGGGCCATCGAACAAGCCGCGGGCCGAATCCGCCGAATGCGATGGGAGTCGCGAACGCTGGACCTCGACCTGGTCCGATTCGGATGCCGGACCATCACCGATCCGGAGCTGATACTTCCGCATCCCGAATTGCCCAACCGAGAGTTCTGGCAGCGGGAGCTAACCGAGCTGAGGAGCCATGACCAGTAAGGCGCGCCCGATTACGACCCGTGAGTTGAGCGTCATGAAGAGCGAGGGACGTCGCATCGTCGCGTTGACATGCTACGACGCCTTGTTCGCCCGCTTGCTCGACGCCGCGGAGATCGACATCCTCCTGGTGGGAGATTCGGTCAACCAAGTGCTGGCCGGCCGGGACTCGACCCTGAGCGCGACGCTCGATCAGATGATCTACCATGCGGCGTCCGTCCGGCGCGGTGTGACGCGCGCGCTGGTGGTCGTCGACATGCCGTTCCTGTCCTATCAGATCTCGCTGGAAGACGCCGTCCGGAACGCGGGCCGGGTGCTCCAGGAAACCGGCGCCCAAGCCGTCAAGCTCGAGGGCGGCCACCCCATGGTGCCGACCGTTCAGGGTCTGGTCGAGCGGGGCATCCCGGTCATGGGCCACTTGGGACTCACGCCGCAATCCATCCACACCCTGGCCGGCTATCGCGTGCAAGGACGCGATACCGAAACCGCCGACCGGCTGCTCTCGGATGCCAAGGCGCTCGAGCAGGCGGGCGCCTTCAGCCTGGTGCTCGAATTGGTGCCGACCGCCCTGGCCACCCGAATTACCCAGGCGCTCACCATCCCTACCATCGGGATCGGCGCAGGCCCCGGGTGCGACGGCCAGGTGCTCGTCCTGCACGACATGTTGGGCCTGAACCCCGAGTTTGCTCCCAAGTTCCTGAAACACTACGCCCAGTTGGCCGATACGGTTCGAGACGCCGCGCGGCGGTTCGGTGCGGAAGTGCGCGCCGGGGAATATCCGGGCCCCGAACACGGCTTCGACTGAGACGACGGGAAGCCTTCGTGCGAGTGATTGCCTCAGTCGATGAATTCCGTGACGCGCGACGCGCGTGGGACGCAGGCGGCCAACGAGTCGGCCTGGTCCCGACCATGGGATACCTCCACGAGGGACACCTCCGCCTCATCGACGCCGCGCGACAGCAATCCGACGTGGTCGTGGTGAGCGTGTTCGTCAATCCGCTCCAGATTCGGTCCGTCCGAAGACTTCGAGTCCTATCCCCGCGACCTGGAGCGTGATCGCACGCTCGCAGCCGGCCGCGGGGCGACGCTCGTGTTCGCGCCCGAGACCGGGGTCATGTACCCCGCGGACTCGGAGATGCGGGTAGTGCCGGGCCCGACCGCAGAACGTTGGGAAGGAGCCGCTCGCCCGGGGCACTTCTGGGGGTGCTCACGGTGGTCGCCAAACTCTTCAACCTGACCACTCCACATGTGGCCTGTTTCGGGCAGAAAGACTACCAGCAGCTGACCTTGATCCGCCGGATGGTGCGTGACTTGAACTGGCCGGTGGAGATCGTCGGCGTTCCCACCGTGCGGGAATCCGATGGGCTCGCTATGAGCAGCCGTAACGTGTACCTATCCCCGGAGGAACGACGCGAAGCTCTGTCGTTGAGCCAGGGCTTGTCGGCGGCGCATGATTCCTGGCGCGCGGGCCAGTCGGATGCCGCCGCGCTGGAAGCGGCCGTGCGGAGTCTCGTGGAGGTGTGTCGGCACGTGTCGCTGGAGTATATTGCCGTCGTCGATCCGGACACGCTCGAGCCGCTCGCGCGGGTCGACGATCGATCGGTCGTCGCCGTGGCCGCGCGGGTCGGCCGGACACGGTTGATTGACAACATTATCCTTGGAGCCGGGATCTCCGGATCGCATGCACCCGCAGCACGCTAGGAGCCTGATGCCAAGCGCACCCATCTGCGACACCGGGTCCCACGCGGGCGTCACGGCCGGTCAGGGTCCGTGACTCGGGCGCGCTCCTCCGCTCCGCAACTTCGGCCAACCCTGCCGGAATGGGCCATGATTTCGCCACAACGCCTGGAGCACGTCGAGCAGGTGGCGGAGCTCCTCGTGACCTGGGCGCACGAGCTCGGGGTGCCGGACTCCGAACGCAATCGCTGGCTCAGGGCGGCCTGGCTGCACGATGCCCTCCGCGATGCGCCGCTCGAGGAGCTCGAACATTGGGCACCGTCCGCCACCGGCCCGGTTTTGCTGCGGCACGGTCCGGCCGCGGCAGGCCGCGCCAAGGCCGAAGGGGAAACGGACCGCGGCGTGCTCGATGCCGTGCGATACCATTCGCTCGGCCTCGCCGAGTGGGACATGGTAGGACGGATGCTCTATTGCGCCGATTATCTCGAGCCCGGCCGGTCCTTTGATCGGCCGGCGCGCGCCCGAGCTTGCCGAGCGGCTGCCGCGGGACGTGTCGGGCGTGCTGCGCGAAGTGGCGCGCGCACGCGTGCTTCACGTGATTCAGTCGGGCTGGATCCTTCCCGAACCGACGGTGCGTTTTTGGAACTCCCTCTTCCCATACCCCGCCGCCGACTCGGCCTGATCGTCGCGGGGCTTCTCGCAGTCCTCATGGTGGTCGCCGCCACGATGCGGCTGTGGCCGAGGCCCGATCACGTCGAAGGGCATTCCTACCCGATTCCCTCCGGCGCGGACGGGCGGCTCGTTGAGGTGTTGAACGGCACCGACCGGATGGGGCTCGCACGGATCTCCACTCGGCAGTTGAGACGCGCCGGCTTCGATGTGGTCCTTTTCCGGAACGCGCCGGAACTCGCGGATAGCACCGACATCCTGGTGCGCCGCGGAGCGGTGACCGACGGGGAACGAATTCGAGCCGTGCTCGGTGTGGGCCGCGTTCGCCTGGAGGTCGATACCCTGCGGAGGGTCGATGTGAGCGTCGTCCTCGGCGAGTGATTACGATCCCGCGGACGAACTCCATCCATAGTCTTGTTGCCTCGAATCAGGATCCTACACCTTCGAGGGCGACCACAATATCCATGACGTTGGTGCCGGTCGGGCCGGGCTTGAACAAGGCACCCACAGCGTCCAGGGCATGATAGGCATCGTGGCCTTCGAGATCGCGGAGCGGGTCCCTCCCGCGGCGGCGGATGGCACCCCAGGTTCCGGCATGAACGATCGCTCCCGCCGCATCGGTCGGACCATCCCGGCCGTCGGTACCGGCGGCCAGTAACCACCAGCTTGCCCCTGACCAATCGCCCTGATCCAGGCGACGGGCCGCTGCCAGCGCGAATTCCTGGCAGCGCCCACCGAGACCTGCCGCACCGTCAGCCACCGTGACCGTGGTCTCTCCGCCTTGAATGAGGCAGCGGGGAGCGGTCGCCGGCCCCCCAAACGCCTCGTGCTTCAGCCGATCGACGAAGCTCGTCGCGGCGGCGGCGGCACCACCTTCGATCGGCTCGGCGACCGCAATCACATCCATCGCCATCGCGCGCGCGCTCGCGGCCGCGGCCGACACCGCGTCCGCGTTGGTGGCGATGATCCGGTGGGTCACATCTGCAAATGCCGGGTCGGTGTCCTTCGGAGTTTCGGGTTCGGTGCCGGCGGTCACTGCGTCGAAGTAGCTTCGAATCGATGCTGGAATGTCCCGCCACAACCCTGCAGTGGTCAGGACCTCGACGGCGTCCGAGGCCGTCGTCCGATCCGGCACGCACGGACCGGACCCGATCGCGGCCAGGTCATTATTGACGACATCGGAGATCACGTAGCAGCGAGTGGTGGCCCCCCTCGCGGACAGCGCTCGCGCGAGCCGTCCAGCCCCCCACTTGGCGACCCGTTTCCGCACGGCATTCATGGTGCCAATGTCGAGCCCGGCGCGAAGCACCAGGTGATAGAGGGTTTGCAGGTCCGCCGCGGTAATCCCCTTCTTCACTGGAGCCGCGACCAGGCTCGTCGTTCCGCCGGAGAGCAACACCCACACCGCATCTCCGGGTTGGACCATCCGTATCAGCCGGTCGAGCGCCTGGGCCGCCTCCTCCGATCCCGGTCCGGGCTCGGGGTGTTCGGCGCGAAGGTGCGATATCTTCGTGTGGGGGCTCGCTCCGCCCTCCGGGCTCACGATCACGCCGCCCGCGAGCTGAAGGGATCGAGCGTCGGCAAACCATGCGGCCGCCCTCGCCATTGCGGGCGCAGCCTTGCCGATCGCCGCGATCCACAGGGGTTGCGACGGAGGGGTCGGGTCTGTCTCGAGCGCCCGCGCCAGCACCCGCGCCGGCTCCACCGCCTCGATGGCCGCCTGGAACAGCAGGGTCAGCAGCGTCCCTGGCGAGCGGCCCAGGATGGTATCCGGTCTCGGCGACATGTTCATCGGAGAAGCCCGCTCACGTTGGAGGATGTATGAAGCCGCGAGTCGCCGTCACCCGCCGCCTGCCCGAGGTCGTCGAAGCGGAGTTGGCTCGCGATTTCGACGTCCGCCTCAATCCGGGTGACACCCCCCTCACGTCCGAAGACCTGGCGGCGTTGCTCCGGGAGATGGACGGCATCCTCTGCACCGTTACCGATCGTTTCGACGCCGCCATGGTTTCGGCGGGCGGATTCCGAACCCGTATCCTGGCCAACTTCGGTGTCGGGTACGACAACATCGCGACCGCGGCGGCCACAGCGGCGGGATTGGTCGTGACCAACACCCCCGACGTCCTGACCGAAGACACGGCCGACTTGACCCTGGCGCTCATGCTGGCCGTGGCTCGTCGCATGGGGGAGGGCGAACGCGAGGTGCGCGCCGGCCGCTGGCGTGGCTGGGGCCCAACCAATCTGCTCGGCGCTCGCGTCCACCAAAAGACCCTCGGTCTCGTCGGCCTGGGCCGCATCGGGCAGGCCGTGGCTCGCCGGGCAGCGCGAGGCTTCCATATGCGCATCCTCACGTATTCGCGTCGCGCACCCGACCCGGCAGTGCTCGAGGCGCTGGGTGCAACCCACGTCCCTCGACTGGACGATCTCCTGGCCCAATCGGACTTCGTCTCGCTGCACTGTCCCGCTACCCCTGAAACGCGGCATCTCATCGACGAACCGCGGCTTCTGGCGATGCGACCGAACGCCTTTCTCATCAATACGGCGCGCGGTGACATCGTGGATGAACAGGCGCTGGTGCAGGCGCTCGCCTCGGGCCGGATCGCCGGCGCCGGACTCGACGTCTATCGAGACGAGCCCCACGTCAGCCAGGCACTCCTGGAGATGGATCACGTGGTTCTCTTGCCGCATCTGGGCAGCGCGACGGTCGAAACCAGAATTGCCATGGGTCGCCGGGCGGCCGGCAATTTGCACGCCTTCTTCTCGGGACGTACACCACCCGATCGGGTGGCCTAGCCCGGCTCACGCGCTCCTTATCTCGGGTTCCGTACCGCGAACCAGGCGGTCCTCCACCTGGAGAGGAGGGGCTTCAATCGACGAGGCCCGCGTGTCGGGCTCGCCGGCTGCTGCGTCGTCCAGGATCGATCGGACCTGGATCAGATGCTCGACCAGCCGGCCGACGTCGAGCCCGAGATAGTGGGGACGATACCCAGACAAGGACGCGATGGCCTTGTCGAGCTGGGCGCCCACCCCATGGACATTCCGGCGCCTCACATGCACGAACGCACTCGCTAGCAAAATTAGGCCGTGATAGTACTCGCTGCCGGTGCGCCGCCAGGCCTGCTCGAGCAGCTCATGACTGGCCCAGTATTCGCCGCGAGCAAAGGCGAGGAGGAATTGTCGGTACTCCGCCGGCAAGTCCCGTCGCTCGGTCATCGATCCGGGGTCATCCCGGCGGATCGGTCGGCGCGCACACGCAGCTGGCCGCAGGCGGCATCGATGTCGAGGCCGCGACTCCGGCGGACCACGGCTTCGACGCCTTGGTTTCGAAGGCGGTCGGCGAATGCCTTGATGCGACTCGGCGCTGTGGGGCTGAGGTCCGGGTCGCCGCCAGGATGAAGCGGCAAGAGATTTACCAGCGCGCCGAGCCGACCGGCGTGGCGAGCCAACAGATCGGCGTCCTCGGTGGTGTCGTTTGCGCCGGCAATTAGCACGTACTCGAGCGTCACTCGCCGCGTGAACGCCTTTGCCGCGCGGAGCACGGCGTCGAGATTGTACTTCTGCTCGATCGGCATGAGCCGCCGCCGCCGTTCGTGTGACGACGCGTGCAGTGAGATGGCCAAGCGGAATTGTTCCGGGCGAGCCGCGAGTTGGCGCATGGCGGGAAGAATGCCGACGGTGGACACGGTGATGTGTCTGGCGCCGATGCCCAGGCCCTCGGGGGTGTTCAAGATGGTGAGCGCGCGGTCCACGGCGGGCCAATTGAGCAGCGGCTCCCCCATGCCCATGAAGACCACGTTGGTGGGCTTATCCGAGGCGTCCTTCAGCACGAGCTCCCGCACCTGGCCGACGATCTCAAATGGGGTGAGGTGCCGTCGGAAGCCCATGCGTCCGGTCGCGCAGAAGACACAGCCCAGCGCGCACCCTGCCTGAGAAGACACGCAGAGCGTCCGTCGCTTTCCCGAGGGGATGAGGACCGATTCGATCGCCTCACCGTCCCGAAGACGCCAGAGGTACTTCCGAGTTCCGTCGGCGGATGTCTGGACCGTCGCCACTTCGAGGTGGGGCAGGGGGAACACGCCGTCGAGTTCGGCCCGCAGCGCCGCCGGCAGCTCGGTGGCTTCCCGCCAGCTCCCGACCGGACGCTGCCACAACCGGGCGACGAGTTGGTCGACCCGATACCGCGGCAGCTCCCGAGCGGTCACCCATTCGGCGAGCGCGCCACGCGCCGCGCTTGGCGTTAGGTCCAGCAGAGTTTCTGGGGCGCTAGAGGTGCGCGGGCTGGGATTCGGCATGGAGGAATATGATATACCTGCGGAGAGGCCGCTGGATCCGACCTCGGGTGAAACGGCCTAACCCATGCTCGCTGCGTGACTTGCTCCCAATCTGAGCGGCCATTACGTTTGGCACATGAGGCCCTTCGTGCATGGGTTGCGACCTCCGCCTGCCCCTGCCTCCATTCCCGCCCCCTCGGTCCGGTCCCCGCGATTCGATTGTCAGGGGCTCGACCACTCCGACGCGTCCGCGTCCGGCCGTTGAGGACCGTCGCCACCGGATGACCGGCTCCTCCCAGAATCGTTCCCATCGGTGTGGTGAACTCACCACCGGCCATGTAGGACAGCATGTCAGTCTCGGCGGGTGGGTGCATCGCCGGCGGGATCTCGGCGGCTTGGTCTTTCTCGATCTGCGTGATCGTACGGGACTGGTTCAGCTCAGCTGTGATCCAGCCTATGCCGCTCCTGACCTCATGGCGCGCGCGGCCAATGTGGGGCTCGAGGAAGTGCTCCTCATCGAGGGCGAAGTGGTTCGCCGGCCCGAGGCCGCGCGCGACCCTGCCATGGCGACGCGCGAAGTGGAGGTCCGAATCCGGTCGCTCGAAGTGGTCGGACCCGCGATCACCCCGCCTATCCAAGTGGCGTATAAGGAAGGGGAAGCCTTGCCGGCGGAAGAGCTCCGGCTCAAGTACCGCGTGCTCGATTTGCGCCGCCCCGAATTGCAGCAAAATCTGATTCTCAGGCATCGATTGCTGCAACGGGCCCGCCGGAGTCTGTCCGATCAGGGCTTCTTGGAAATCGAAACGCCGATTCTGACCAAGCCAACGCCTGAGGGAGCCCGGGATTACCTGGTGCCGAGCCGGATCCATCCCGGGGAGTTCTTCGCGTTGCCGCAGTCTCCCCAGATCTACAAGCAGCTGCTGATGATGGCGGGATACGATCGCTATTTCCAAGTGGCGCGTTGCTTTCGCGATGAAGACCTGCGGGCGGACCGCCAGCCCGAATTCACCCAAATCGATATCGAGGCATCCTTCGTCTCCGCGATCGACGTTCATGGGTTCGTCGAGCAGGTGCTGGTCGATTTGTGGGATGAGGCCGGGCACGCAGTGACTCGTCCGTTTCCGCACCTGACCTATGCCGATGCGATGGAACGGTACGGCGTCGACAAGCCCGACCTTCGGTTCGGCTGGGCGATTAGGGATTTGACTCCTGCCGTCAATGGCGGCGGCGGCGCGGGGAGCGCGGCGCCCTTCGTCGTCTCGGCGCTCGCTGCGGGTGGGCGGCTCCGGGGTATCGTGGTCCCCGGCGGTGCGAGTTTCTCCCGTCGCGAGATCGATGCCCTCACCGAAGCGGCCCGCGGCGCCGGCGCCGGCGGGCTCATGTGGGCGCGTCGCACCGACGCGGGCTGGGAAGGGCAGGGCGTGAAGGCCGTGGGTCAGGATGGGCTGGCCCGGATCGAAGGGGCGGCGGGAGATCTCCTCCTGGCCGCTGTCGGATCGGACCAACTCACCTCCGCTGCACTCGCCGCGGTCCGCGCGGAGCTCACTGCCCGGCCCGATGCGACACCCGAACAGCAACATGCTTTTTGTTGGATCGTGGATTTTCCACTGTTCGAACTCGATCCGGAATCTGGCAAGCCGGTGCCTGCCCACCACCCGTTCACCGCGCCTCATCCCGAGGACGGAGGCCTGCTCGAGCGCGACCCCGCCCGGTGCCGGTCGACCCATTATGACGTGGTGTACAACGGGAGCGAACTCGGAAGCGGGTCCATCCGTATTACCGATATTGAGCTTCAGCGACACATATTCACAATGTTGGGTATTTCGGAAGCCGACATTGATCGGCGCTTCGGGTTCTTGCTCAATGGGCTCCGGTACGGCGCGCCGCCACACGGCGGGTTTGCGATTGGGTTCGACCGGGTCGTCATGCTCTTGGCGGGGGCTCAGTCGCTCCGGGACGTGATCGCATTTCCGAAGACCGCGGGTGGACGGGCGCTGTTCGAGGGCGCGCCCACGCCGGTCGATCCCAACGAGATGGCCGAGCTCCACCTCGAACTCAAGCGGCGGTAATGGCAAGCGATTCCGACTCGGCACCAGAGGACTCCCAGCGGCGGATCACCGCGGAGGGAGCGGATCCTCTGCTGCTGGCAGGCATCAATGATGCCAATCTCCTCGAGCTGGAGCGCGCGCTTGGCGTGCGAGCCTCGCTCCGCGGCGACACCTTGGCTCTTGGCGGGCCACCCGACGCTTTGGAGCGGGCCGTCGCCGTGGCTCGCGAGATGGTCGATCTCGCGCGCATGGGGGTGACCATAGGGACGGATGACGTTGAGCGACTTGTGGAGCAAGGGGTTGTCACTCCCGCCGCTGGGACGGAGCCCCAGGAAGATCTCCGAATCCTGCTGCCCGGCATCAGACGGCCAATCCAGCCGAAGACCAAAGGGCAACGCGACTACCTCGAGGCGATGGTCACGCACGACCTCGTCGTGTCGATCGGCCCAGCCGGCACCGGCAAGACCTATCTGGCGGTGGCAAAGGCGGTGGAGGCGCTGGCCCGCAAGCGGGTGCGGCGCATCATCCTGGCTCGACCGGCGGTCGAAGCCGGCGAATCGCTGGGATTCCTCCCGGGCGACCTCCAGGCCAAGGTGGATCCGTACTTGCGCCCGCTCTACGACGCGCTCGAGGACATGATGCCGCACGACCGCGTCCAGCGTGCGCTGGAGAGTCGCGTGATCGAGATCGCGCCGCTGGCCTACATGCGGGGCCGGACGCTGTCGGACGCGTTCATCATTCTGGATGAAGCGCAGAACGCAACGAGCGCGCAGATGAAGATGTTCCTGACACGGTTGGGCGTGAACAGCATGACCGTGGTCACCGGTGACAAGACGCAGATCGATTTGCCAGTCCCGGAGGAATCCGGGCTCCTGCAGATCGAGCGAATCCTCCCCGGGGTCGAGGGAATCGCCTTCTGCTACCTGAGCGATGCGGATGTAGTCCGGCATCGGCTGGTGAAGCAAATCATCCGCGCCTACGCGGAGGATCGGAAGGCCTGATGCCGGTAGGGCAGGTTCATGCCCGCTCGACACCCGGGCGCTCGTCGTGAGTCAGAACAGCGAAGTGAGCGTCAGCGGCCATCGCCGCCGGGTCCTTTCCAACGGCCGAGTGGAACGCATCGTCCGGGCCGTGCTCGGCGGCGAGCGCCGGGACGCGCGGATCTCGGTCACGTTCCTGGGCCGCGACGCCATGCGGGAACTCAATCGCCGCCATCTCGGACATCGCCGTCCGACCGATGTGCTGGCCTTTCGTCTCTCGGAACCTGATGGTACGCTCGTGGGAGACGTCTACATCTGTCCCTGGGTCGCGCAACGGGAAGCCCGTACCCGCAACATCACGGTCGAGGAGGAGTTGACGCGGTTGATCGTTCACGGAACGCTTCATGTGTTGGGACATGACCATCCGGATGGGCCTGGACGGACGTCCTCGCCCATGTGGATGCTGCAGGAACGATACGTGAGATCACTCCGGTGATCGGCGTCCTGCAGTATTGGATCGCACCGGCGATCGCCGTGCTCCTCACCCTCTGGGCGGCATGGGTGGCGATCGCCGCCGAGTCCGACGAAGACGTACCGCGGGTGCTCGATGGAACCTGGAGTGGTGGCGGCGCGATGCCATTGGCTCGCTCGCTCCACGTGGTCCATCTCTCACTCCTCCTCGTTGCCGGAGCCGCCGCGGGAGCCACGGTGGCATGGTGGACCTGGTCGTCGGTGGGCCAGCTGATCCGGCTTCCCATTGTGGTGCTGCTGGTGTGGGTGGTCGGCGACCTCCTGCCGCGGGCCCTCGTGGCCATCGAACCTGCCCTGACCGGCCCGGCCCGCCGCATGGCCGCAAAGACCTTGACCCCCTTCTCGCCGCTTTTCCGCTTGGTGATGTGGGCCGACGCCAATTGGCGCCCGCTGAAGCCCTCGGCCGACCAACGCCATCTCGCGGACGCCGAACGCGACATGCTGCTGGGAGTCTTCTCGCTGGCGGGAACCACCGTGTCCGAGGTCATGACGCCGCGGATCGATATCGTGTCCGTGGATACCGCCGATTCGTTCGAAAAGGTCGTCGCAACTTTTCGGAGCGCGGAGCATTCACGCCTCGTGGTGTTCGGCGGCAATCCCGATAGCGTCTTGGGGGTGATCTACGCGAAGGATCTACTCGCCACCTTGTCTCAAACGGAGCAAGTGCGGCAGCACTGGACCAGCCTGATCCGGCCGGCCGAGTTTGTGCCCGAGGAGAAGACGCTCGATCGCCAGCTGCACGACTTCCAACGCGGGCCCCGCCACTTGGCCGTCGTCGTGGACGAGTATGGGGGGACGGCCGGCATCGTGACGCTCGAGGACATCCTCGAAGAGGTCGTCGGGGAGATTCGGGACGAATACGATACGGAGGAAGTCGCGCCCATCCAAGAGAAGGCGGATGGCAGCCTCGCGGTCCAGGGAGGGGTGGCGCTGGCCGAGTTGGAGGCGGTGCTCGACCACCGCTTCGGCCGGGAGGACGTGAGTACCGTGGGAGGGTTGGTCTTGGCGGAGTTCGGCCGCGTGCCGCGTACCGGCGAATCGGTGACGGTGCCGGGGTACGCCCTCCACGTCGAGCAAATGACCGGTCGGCGGGTGAAATGGGTCCTGCTCATGCCGCTCGCACCATCGACCGAGCCCGGGGCTTCCCAGGAGCAGCCACGATGATCTGGGCAGTGGTGCTGGTGGGCTTGAGCCTCACGGTCTTCGGCGCGACCGCCGGCGCCGCGCTGGTAGCGATCAGTCGGGTCGAGTTGTCCAGGGCGGCGTCGCGGCAACTCCGTGGAGCCGCCGGGGCGCTCACCCGATTGGGACGACTCGACGCGCTGCTGGTGGCGGGCTCGACCACGACCGCGCTCGGGGTCGTCATTCTGGGCGCCGCATTTCCCGCGGCCTTTTCCGGCTCGCGCTGGTGGCTCACGGCGCTGCTCGGTCTGTTCATCGCGGTCCCGGTCGTTCTGTTCGGGGGCTATCTCCTTCCGCGATGGGTCACCCAACCGCGTGCCGAGTCCGTGGCTAAGAGGGTCATTCCCGTCCTCGAACTCTGGGCCGGGGTCTTGCGATTGGTCTTGCCGGTCAGGCGCGGCAGCCGGGTGAATCAGCTCCGGTCGTTGTGGCGGGAGGGAGCAGCAGTGGGGTTGGACGTCGAAACGGATCTGGAAATGGTGGGCGGCGTCGTCACCTTCACGGAGCGGCCGGTTCGCGAAGTCATGACGCCGCGGACCGACATGATCGCGGTAGAGGAAGGGTCGTCGCTGGAACAGATCAGCCGGGTATTCAACGAGAGCGGCTACACTCGGCTGCCGATCTACCGTGACACGCTCGACAACATCATCGGCATGGTGCACGCCTTCGATCTGTTCAAACTCGCTCCGGGAGAGCCGCTTCCCGTTCGGCCCGTGGCCATTGCTCCCGCGAGTCGATCCTGCGTGGACCTTCTCCTCGACATGCAACGGGAGCGCCGACACCTTGCCGTGGTGCTCGATGAGTTCGGCGGGACCTTGGGGCTCGCGACGCTTGAGGATCTGCTCGAGGAGCTCGTGGGCGAGATCTTCGATGAGCAGCATGACGAGCGTGAGGGCGCGGTGCCTGAGGCCGGTACGAGCCTGCTCGAGACCGGTGGCTCGTCGCCCTTGACTCTTCTCGAAGAACGCTTCGGCGTGTCGGTTTCCGACGTGCGAGCCAAGACGATCGGGGGGCTTCTGACGGAACTCGCCGGGCGGATCCCTCGATCCGGTGAACGGTTCCTCATCCAGAACCTCGAATTCGACGTGATCGACGCCAGCGCCACTCAATTGCAGCGCATCCTCATCCGACCGGGCCCGGTTCGGACGCTGCCCCTTGGGAGGGAGGGCCGGTGACTCCATCCGCCTCCACACCCAAAACGCTCATCGAACTGATCGAAGCGGGGCAGCTCGAGCGGTTCGCCGAGTTGGCGGGACACCTCGAGGCGCCCGATCTCGCCGACGTGCTCGCCCTTCTGGGTGACGAAACGCGACTCCTGGCGGTGCGCGCGTTACCGCCCGAGGTATCGGCCGCGGCGCTGGCGGAAATGCCCGAAGAGGCCCACGCCGAGGAGACCTTGGCCGCGCTCGACGCGGGTGAGGCCGCGGACATTCTCGAGGAACTCGAGGATGACGATGCCGCGGACATCCTGGGCGAGCTCGAGCCATCGGAACAGGAGCGGATCCTCGCTGAGGTAGAGGATCCAACCGAAGTCGAACAGCTCCTACGGTACGACGAGGAGACCGCGGGCGGTCTCATGACCACCCACGTGGTCACCGTGCAGGACACCGTAACCGCTGCCCAAGCCTTGGAAGACATCCGGCGGCAAGCGGACGAAGTCGATGACTTCTACCAGATCTTCGTGGTGGACCATCGCCGTCGCCTGGTCGGATACCTGCCGCTCAAGTCCCTGGTGGTGAGCCAGCTGGACCGTCCGGTGCGAGCGATCATGGAGGCTCCGGATATCACCGTTACGCCGGACCTCGATCAGGAAGAGGTCGCCCGAATGATGGCGCGGTACAACCTGCCGAGCGTCCCGGTGGTGGCTGGCGACGGCCGTCTGCTCGGCCGGGTTACCTTCGATGATGTTGATGACGTGGTCGAGGCCGAGACCACCGAGGACATGCTCAAGTTCGGCGGCGTGTCGGCCGATGAGGAACTGGGAGCGGAGTGGCGGAGTGCCGTGGGCAGCCGGCTTCCATGGCTCACCGTTAACTTGCTCACGGCGTTTCTCGCCTCCGGCGTCGTGCTGCTGTTCCAAGACGTCATTCAGGCCGCCGTGGTGCTCGCCGCCATCATGCCGATCATCGCCGGTATGGGCGGCAATGCCGGAACCCAAGCCTTGGCGGTCACCGTGCGACGGCTGGCGCTCGGGACGATTCCACGCGGCCAGTCACTGCGGGTGATCGGGAAGGAAACCCTCGTTGGCGCCGTCAACGGCTTGGTGGTCGGAGTGGCGGTCGCTATCGTCACCCTCGCACTCGGCGAGGGCGGCCGGCTCGGCCTGCTGGTGTTCATCGCCATGACGGGGAACGTGTTGATCGCCGGATGCGCCGGCGCGTTCATCCCCATCCTGCTCCAGCGGGTAGGGGTCGATCCCGCGATCGCATCGTCCGTCTTCGTCACCACCATCACCGACATTTTCGGCTTCTTGTTGCTGCTGGGCCTGGCCGGAATCGTCTTGTTTTGAGGCAACCCACACCGTGGGTCGGCGCGCGACTCCGTGCTTGCCGGAACAGGGTCATTGGACCATATTTTGCAACCGCAGCGGCTCGGCCCTCGATGCAGTCAGCCTGCGAACTTTGACACCCCGTGCGGATCCCGGGCGTGATCTCGTTCGAGGATCACGGCACCTCAACCGAGACCGATCACATCTCCATCGGCAGCAGCGTTCCATGATGCCCGTGTCGGGCCGCGATGCGCACAATGTCCCGTGGGCCGGAGACGATTGGCTCCCTGCGCTCGAACAATTCTCACCAGCGATAGACGAAGGAGTCGCGTGACGGACAACCATTCACTTGGCGTTCTGGAGATTCTGGCGAACGGCTCTGGCTTTCTCCGGCGGGCAAAGACCTCGTACCTCCCGGGCCGAAACGATGTCTACGTCTCGCGATCGTTGATCCGCCAATTTGGCCTGCGCACCGGTGACGAGCTGGGCGGCGAGGTCGGCAAACCGAATCGGCGCGGCAAGAGCCCACCGTTGGTCACCGTGAGCCACATCAACAGCCAGCCATGTGACGGCAAGCTCGAGCGTCCCGATTTCGGCACGCTGACAGCCACGCACCCCAACGAATTGTTATCGCTCGAATGTGCCACGGCTTCCGATCGATCCGTCGTCCACATCACCCGAGTGATCGATTTTCTCTGCCCCTTCGGCAAGGGCCAGCGGGCCCTGATCGTGGCGCCGGCCAAGGCGGGGAAGACGACGGTGCTCCGGGCGATTGCCCAGGGGGTGGCCACCAATCATCCCGACTGCCTGTTGCTGATCCTGCTGGTGGATGAGCGGCCGGAGGAAGTGTACGAAATGGAAGCCGGCGGGTTTGGCGAGGTCATTGCCTCGACCTTCGACCACCCAGCGGACCGTCACATCGCCGTCGCCAGCATGACCCTCGAACGGGCCCGACGGCGCGTGGAAGCGGGACAAAACGTGGTGATCATCCTGGACTCCATTACCCGCCTCGCCCGGGCCTACAACACCGTCGAACGTGGCCGGGGCCGCACGCTGTCGGGAGGGCTGGAGGCAACCGCGTTGGAAAAGCCGAAGCGGTTCCTGGGGAGCGCCAGGCGGATCGATACCAAAGAAGGCGGCGGGTCGCTCACGATCGTCGGGACGGCGCTGGTGGACACGGGTTCACGCATGGATCAGGTCATTTTCGAGGAATTCAAGGGGACCGGGAATAGCGAACTCGTTCTCAGCCGCGAACTCGCGGAGCGGCGCCTGTTTCCCGCCATCGACCTCGCGGCGAGCGCGACCCGTCGGGAGGAGTTGCTGCTCTCGGGCGATGCCTTGGCCGCGTCCCACCTGTTCCGGCAACGCATGGCGGATGCCCCGCTTCATGCCGCCGTGGACGATCTGATCACCCGCATGAAACGGTCCCCCACCAACGCCGAGATGATCAAGACGATTGTGGACCAAGGCTAGCGGCGCTTGCCTCGCCTCGCTGCCGCAGCGAGTTTTCGGTCCTATGACGTGGGATGGTCTTCTCGGAGGTGTACGGGCGCGCAAGCCGGCCGCGCTGGCCCGCGTCATCTCTATGGTAGAGAACCAGCGCCCAGGGTTCGAGCAGGTCCTCTCAGCCATCCACGCCGAGCTGGGGCGGGCCCATCGGGTGGGTATCACCGGCCCTCCGGGCGCGGGTAAATCGACCCTCGTCGAGCGGCTGGTCGGCGGATATCGAGCGAAAGGGCTCACGGTGGCCGTCGTGGCGGTCGACCCCACGAGCCCGTTCACCGGCGGAGCACTCCTCGGCGACCGGATTCGGATGGAGGCGGTGACCCTGGATGAAGGGGTCTTCATCCGATCGATGGCTACCCGGGGCTCGTTGGGCGGTCTCGCCACGGCAACGCGCGAGGTGTGCGATGTGCTCGACGCGGCGGGCTTCGATCGCATTCTGGTCGAGACCGTCGGGGTGGGGCAGTCCGAGCTTGCCGTGAGCGGCATGGCCGACACCAGCGTCCTCGTCCTCGTCCCCGAGTCGGGCGACGGCATCCAGGCCCTGAAGTCGGGCATCATGGAAATCGCGGACCTCTTTGTGGTGAACAAGGCGGACCGGCCCGGGGCGGATCGGCTGCGGCAGGAAATCGAGGTGATGCTCGGTATCCGGCAGGGGCACGCATTTCGCCACATTCCCGCCCATCATGGAGGCCTGACGCGGCCCGACGCGTCGCCCGCGCCGGAAACGGGCGGATGGCGCCCTCCGGTCCTCGGAGTAGTCGCCACAAAGGGCGAAGGGATCGACAGCTTGCTCGAAGGGATCGACGCACACTATCGGTCGATCGAGTCGACCGGGAGCCTGATGGACCGCCGCCGGTCCCGGGCGTCGAGCCGGGCACGGGAAGTGCTGGAACGGGCCACCCGGCAGTGGTTGTGGACCGAGACCGGTGCGGAGCGGGTGCTGGAGGAGCGATTGGACGATATCGTGGCGGGTCGTGTGAGCCCGTACGATCTCGCGGAGGAAGTCATCCAGAGTCTCAAGCAGGACACGCGTCTATGAGCGAGCACGAGAGCGCATCCTCGCCGGATGACCTGACCGACCGGGTGGCCCGGCAGGAGCAGGAGCTGGTCCGGCTGCGGGCGGAAGTCCGCGCGTGGCGGGAACTCGTCTCGCGGCTCCCTACGCGGGAAGACTCGGACTTCACGTCCGTATCCGGCCGGACGGTCGATCCGGTATACACCGCCCTCGATGTCCGGCCGGACGTCGGTGAGATGCTCGGCCTACCCGGCCAGTATCCCTACGTGCGCGGCGTACACCCGACCGGATATCGCGGCAAACTCTGGACGATGCGTCAATTCGCGGGCTTCGGCACGGCGGCCGATTCCAACGCCCGATTCAAGTTCCTGCTTGAGCACGGCCAAACCGGTCTGTCCGTCGCCTTCGATTTCCCCACCCTCATGGGGTACGACGCCGATCACCCTCGTGCCGAGGGCGAGGTTGGGAAATGCGGAGTGGCCATCTCGAGCCTGGACGACATGGAGACGCTGTTCGACGGCATCCCGTTAGATCGCGTGTCCACGTCGATGACCATCAATGGTCCGGCCGCAATGCTGTTCTGTTTCTATGTGGCGGCGGCGGAGAAGCAAGGAGTATCGCTCGAGACGCTGCGTGGAACGATCCAAAATGACATTCTCAAGGAATATGTCGCCCAGCACGCATGGATCTACCCGGTGGAGCCGGCGCTCAAGATCATCATCGACTTGTTCGAATGGGCGGCCGAGCACACGCCGAAGTGGAATACCATCTCCATCTCGGGCTACCATATCCGCGAGGCAGGGGCGACTGCCGTTCAAGAACTGGCTTTTACCCTGGCGAACGGGCTGTGCTACGTCGAGCGGGGCATCGAGCGAGGGCTCAGCGTCGACAGCTTCGCTCCTCGGCTCTCGTTCTTCTGGGACATCCATAATGATTTCTTCGAAGAAATCGCGAAGATGCGCGCCGCGCGCCGCATCTGGGCGCGCCAGCTCCGGGAACGATTCGGGGCCCAGGATCCGCGCAGTTGGAAGATGCGGTTCCATTGTCAGACGGCGGGGGTAACGCTCACGGCCCAGCAGCCGCTGATCAACATCATCCGGGTTGCGTATCAGGGCATGGCGGCGGCCCTGGGCGGGACCCAGTCGTTGCACACCAACGCCTTCGATGAAACGCTGGCGTTGCCGACGGAGGATTCCGCCCGAATCGCGCTTCGCACCCAGCAGATCTTGGCGTACGAGACCGGTATTCCCAACGTGACCGACCCGCTGGGAGGCTCGTATTACCTGGAGGCCCTGACCGACCAGTTTGAACGGGAGACGGAAGCTCTCTTTGCCGAGATCGAGGCGCAGGGCGGCGTGGTTGCCGCGATCGAGAAGGGCTGGCTCCAACGCCAGATTTCGGATTCTGCCGCTCGGTTCCAGCGGGACGTAGAAAGCGGGCGGCGGCCAGTCGTGGGGGTCAATACCTTCACGGAAGGGGGTGAGGCGTCGGTCAACATCCTGAAGATTGGCGACGAAGCCGAGCGCGTCCAACGCGAACGCATGGCGCGGCTCCGCGTGCGCCGTGACGACGGGTTGGTGCGCGAGCGTCTCGACGCGCTCAAGGCGGCCGCCGCCACTGAGCAGAACGTCATCCCAGCCATGCTCGATTGCGCGCGCGCCTATTGCACGTTGTTTGAAATGCGCCAGGTATTGGAAGAGGTCTTCGGCCACTATCGTGAGCCGGTCTTCTTCTAGCGATCCCGGCGACTGGAGATAGCGACTATGACGAGCGCCACCGTGCCCAAATTGCCGGCACAACTGGAACTCCTCAACAAGGTCAAACCCGGCAAATACCGGGTCGTGACCTGCTACTTGAAGCTCGAGCCGCGCGATCGGTCGCGCGGCAAGTACCTTATCAAGATCAAAAACCGGATCAAGGCCGTGGAAACCGCCCTGCCGGGCCTCGGGCTGCCACGACCCGTGGCGGACGGGATTCGGGATGACCTGACGCGGCTCCACATGTTCCTCAAGAAGACGAGTAACCTGCCCTCGACCCAGGGCGTCGCCCTGTTTCTCTGTGGACCGATTGGACTATTCGAGGTCGTCCCGTTGCCGCGCGTGTTCCGCTCGCGGTTGGCCGTCGACCGCACGCCGCTCGTCCGGGAATTGGCCGCGTTGCAGGAAGAGATCGGCCGGATCGTGACGGTGCTCTTGGACCGGACCAGCGCGAGACTTTTCGAGGTCACGGCCTTTGGGGTGTCCGAAGTGGCCAGTATCCGAGCGGACAGCACCCGGGGGCACAAGTTCAGGAGTGTGCGCGGCGACAGCCTGTCGAGTGGCGGTAAGTTCAGCCTCGGCCGGCAAAGCATGGGCGGCTTCGGCGAGCGAACCTACAACAACCGGATTCAACACGAGAAGCAGCGGCACTACGAATTCGTTGCCCGCCGCCTGTTCGACCTGAATCAACGACAGCCGGTTACTGGTGTCGTGCTCGCCGGCGTTGGCACGACGGCGGGCGTCTTGGAGCCCTTCCTTCATCCCTATGTGGCCGAACGGGTCATCGGAAAGCTGAAGCTCTCTCCCAAACAGGCCACCCCCGCGGAAGTCCATACTGCAACACTTGCCGTGAGGGAAGACCACGAGCGGGCCTCGGAACGCGCCCTCGTCAGTTCAATGGACGGTGCACTGGGTGAAGGATGGGCGGTGAACGGCGTCCGGGATACGCTGAAGGCCCTGGCACGTGGCCAGGTCCGGACCCTTCTGGTGAACGCAGAAGCCAGCATCCCCGGGTTCCGGTGCGCCGACTCGGGCGCGATGGTCCTCGAGCCCAGGGATTGCCGAGGCTCAGGTGAGCCAATTCCGATTCTGGACGTCGTGGATGACGCGATCGAAGAAGCGCTCAATCAACGCGTGCCCGTCGACGTGGTGCATGACCCGACCGCCCGAAGGCAGATCGATGGCATCGCCGGACTGCTTCGCTTTCGGTAAACCGATGGCATCGGCGTCCCGTGTGATCGAGAGCATGCCCGTTGGCCCTTTCGCGTATGGAGAGTTGTGATGGCTTCCGCCTCCTCGTCCAAGGCTCCCACCCGTCCCATCCGGATCCTCGTCGCGAAGCCCGGACTCGACGGCCACGACCGCGGCGCTAAAGTCGTGGCTGCGGCGCTTCGCGACGCCGGCATGGAGGTGATCTACACCGGTCTCCACCAGACTCCGGAAATGATTGCCGCGGCGGCCGTGCAGGAAGACGTTGACGTCGTGGGCCTCTCGATCCTGTCCGGCGCCCACATGACTCTCTTTCCTAGAGTGAAGCGCTTGCTCGAGGAACAGGGGAGGGAGGACGTGCTCGTGACCGGCGGCGGCATCATTCCCGCCGACGACATGGCCGCCCTCGGGCAGATGGGAGTCGGCAAGCTCTTCGGGCCCGGCACCCGCACGAAGGATCTGGTGGATTACATCCGCGCGTGGGCCAGCACAGAGTTGCGAGATTGAGTCCGGGCCAGTGACCCCGAAACCGGTGGCCAAAGACGGGAGACTCCGCGACCTGACCGCGGAGTACCGGGAGCTTGCCGCCCGTCTGGAGCAGGGCGGGGGGCCGGAGCGCATCGCCCGGATGCACAAGCAGGGCAAACTCGCCCCGCGGGAACGCGTCACAAGGCTGCTCGATCCGGACGGGCCGTGGCTCGAATTGGGTCTCCTGGTGGCCTACGATCAGTACGATGGCCAGGCTCCGGGTGCGGGAGTCATCACGGGCGTGGGCGTAGTGCACGGCCGTGAGGTGGTGGTGGTCGCCAACGACGCGACGGTGAAAGCGGGAAGTTGGTGGCCTGAGACAATCAAGAAGATCCTTCGCGCGCAAGAAGTAGCCATGCGGCAGCGGATTCCGATCATCTACCTGGTCGATAGCGCAGGCGTGAACCTCCCCTATCAGGGCGGCGTCTTCCCTGGGCAATACGGTGCGGCGCGGATCTTCTATTACAACTCTATCATGCGGCGCTTCCTGCACGTGCCCCAGATCAGTGCGGTCATGGGCAGCTGCATCGCCGGAGGGGCGTATCTCCCGGCGCTGTCGGATGTGATCTTCATGGTCGACGGTACCAGCTTCATGGGCCTGGGCGGTCCGAATCTGGTCAAGGGAGCCACCGGCCAGATCGTGGATGCCGAAACGCTGGGTGGGGCCCGCATGCACACGGAGATCAGCGGCGTCGCGCACTATGTGGCGGCGGACGACACGGAATGCCTGGTGAAGATCCGCGACTATGTCGGCCGGTTGCCGCGGCCTGAAGGCATCCAGCACCAACTGCGCTCCAGTGTGGAGCCGGCGCGTCCGCCGGAGGACCTGTACGACATCCTTCCCAACGACCACCGGATGTCGTACGAGATGCGGGACGTGCTCGCCTGTCTCCTCGATGACGGCCAACTCGACGAATTTCAGCCGGATCTCGCGAAGGAGATGATCTGCGGCCATGCCCACATCGAGGGGCATCCCGTCGCGGTCATCGTGAATCAGCGCGGCCTCATCAAGGGCCGCCCCGGGGAACAGCCCCGCTTCGGCGGGATCATCTACACCGAGAGCGCGGACAAGGTCGCCTACTTCATCGAGACCGCGAGCCGCGAGCGCCTCCCGATTCTGTTCATTCAGGACGTGAGCGGGTTCATGGTCGGGACGGACGCCGAGCACTCCGGGATCATTCGTGCCGGGGCCCATTTCGTGGAGGCCATGGCCACGGCCGTCGTCCCCACCGTCGTCTTGACAGTGAACCACGCATCCGGCGCCGGGTACTATGCCATGGCGGGACAGGGCTTCGATCCGGATTTCATTCTCTCCTGGCCCACCGGCCGGATGGGAGTAATGGAAGGTGAGTCGGCGGTCATGGCCGTGCACGGCCCGGAGCTCGACCGGGCACAGCAGGAAAAGCGCGAACCGCCTGAATCGGTCCAGAACGCGGTCGCGTCCATGCGCGCCGACTACGAGCACCAGCTCGATGCCAAGTTTGCCGGGGCGCGGGGCTTCGTCGATGTCATCGTGGCGCCGGAAGACACGCGCGATCAGCTCGCGTTCGTCCTCCGAATCGTGAGCAACTACGCCGGCCCACATATCGGCCCATTCGTCTTGCCCCCCCTCGACCCGGCCCTCGGTCGGTGATCGCCGCACTCCGATCCGGCGGCTTCGGCGCGGTCCTGGCCCTGGCCGCCTGCAGCCAGACCGTGCGGCCGGTCGCTCCGGCTCGACCATTGCCCGGTTCCGGCCGCGCCCCCGCCGCAGCGCCGGCTCCGGCGCGCGCGGCTCGGGCCGAGCGCATCGCCCCACCCGATGCCGCATTCGCGAGCGGCTGGATGCCACTCGAAGCCACCGGTGCGGCCGCCTTCCAGCGCCGGCATCCGACCTACGACGGCCGCGGGGTCCTGATCGGCATCCTCGACAGCGGTATCGATCCGGGTGTCCCAGGGCTCGAGACTACTTCAACCGGGCAGCGTAAGTTGCTCGATCTGAGGGACTTCTCGGCCGAAGGCCGCATTGAACTCGCCCTGGCTGAGCCGCGCGGGGACACCATCGAGGTTGGTGGCAGGACGCTGGTCGGGTTCGGCCGGGTGGTGTCGGTGAGTACCGACCAGCGCTACTACACCGGCACACTCGCGGAAATCCCGCTCGGCACCCCTGCCGCGATCGACCCCGAGCTGCCTACGCCCTCTGACCTGAACGACAACGGCAGCTACACCGATACCCTGGGGCTCGTGGTGACCCGGGCCAGTGATGGCTGGGTATTGGTGGCCGACACCGACGGCGACGGCTCGCTCGGCGACGAGCGCCCGGTCCGGGACTACCTCGTGGCCTTCGAGCGGTTCGGATGGCATGCCGAGGGCAGCGAGCCGCCGATAACACTGGTTGCCAACTTCGCGGAGATCGACGGGGCGCCGGTGCTCGACCTCGTGTTCGACAACAGCGGCCACGGCACTCATGTTGCCGGGATCGCCGCGGGGCATGACATGTATGGAGTGCCGGGCTTCGACGGGGTGGCGCCCGGCGCGCAGCTCCTCGGGCTCAAGATCGCGAATGACGCGCAGGGCGGCGTCACAGTCACGGGCAGCATGGTCCGGGCGATGGCCTATGCCATCACCTTCGCAGAATCGCGGCGGCTTCCGCTGGTGCTGAATTTGAGCTTCGGCGTCGGAAACGAGGCCGAGGGGTCGGCCAGAATCGACCAGCTGGTCGATTCGATCTTGACGGCGCACCCGAACGTGGTGTTCACCGTCAGCGCCGGTAACGACGGACCCGGGCTTTCGACCGTGGGGTTTCCCGGTTCGACTCGGCGCGGCATTACGGTCGGCGGGTCGTTCCCGCTGGTGTTCGTCGAGACGGGCGGCGCGCCGCCGCTACCGGATCCGGTCGCCTTCTTCAGCTCACGGGGCGGCGAAGTCGCGAAGCCGGACCTCATCACGCCCGGCATCGCGTACTCGACGGTGCCGCGCTGGGATGTGGGGCAAGAGCGCAATCTCGGCACTAGCATGTCGGCCCCGCATGCGGCGGGACTCGCCGCTCTGCTCGTGTCCGCGGCCGGGCAAGCCGAGGTAGCGTTCACGGCCGATCACATCAAGCGGGCACTCACGGTCACTGCGCGGCCCGTCGCGGGAAGTCTCGCCATCGACGACGGCGCAGGTGTGCCCGATGTGGGGCAGGCCTGGCGTTGGCTCGAGCAACGCCGCGACGTAGTCGACCTGACGGTCGAGGCACTCAGGGACAGCATGCCTTCGACCCCGGCCGCCTTCCGTCCGCAGGGGTTCGCGTCGGAAGCCGACACCATCCAAATCTTCCGGGTGAAGCCGGTGGCCGAAGCCCCGTCCGGGCCGGTCACGTTGGAGAGTGACGTCGGCTGGCTGGTTGCCCCGCCGGCCGTGTCGCTGGGGCCCTCCGGCCTGGACATCCCCATCGTGTACCGCCGCGAGCAGCTCCGCACTCCGGGCGTCCACTCTGGTGTCGTGACCGGCTGGGGCGGCGATCGACTCGACGGCCCGCTGTTTCAACTGGTGAACACCGTTGTGATACCGTACGCGTCCGGCGAAAGCGTGCGCATCGGTCCCGTACCCATGAACGCGGGCGGAATCCACCGTGTGTTCTTCGGTGCGGAGCGCGGTCGGCCGTTCGAGGTGACGATCCGAACCACCGACGGCGGTCCCCTCGTCCTGACGAGCCTTCACGAGCCCGGCGGGCAGCCGTATCGAGCCGGGAACGGACTCCCTGGCGGAGCCGGCGCCCAGGCCGCATCCTACGCGGTGCGCTCCGGCGATGTCATTCCCGGCGTGTATGAGATCGATGTCATCGCTCCGCCGGCCGCGCCGGCCCGCGCCGAAGTGGACCTGCGCCATGCCCCCGTCCGGTTCGACCTGACACGGGATGCCGATAGGGTGATCACGACGCTGACCAATGTGGTCGGCGGGCCGGTACGCGGGGCGGTGACGGCGTATGCAGCCGGGGCCCAGCGGGAGCTGACGATGGAGGGGCGCGGGTCCGACGTCCAATCGATCGTGTTTCAAGTCCCGGCCTGGGCCAAGGAACTCGAGGTTGATGTGGAGATGACGCCCGACGAGTGGCCTCGGTTCACCGACCTCGGCATGACGCTGTTCGATTCGATCGGCCGGATCATTACCCAGACACCTCTCAACTATGCGCGGGAACGCATGCATGCTTCGTTCGTCGAGAACAGCGGTGCCCAGACGGTCAGGCTGGGGTTCTTCCCCGGCTTTGCCGAGCCCGGCAGCGACGCGGCGTGGTCGCTTCGGGTGGAGATCCGGCTCTACGCCGATGCCGGCGAGGTCGCCGAACAGGCCAGCCGGCCGCTGCCGTTCGCGCTCGACGCCGGCGCGAAACAGGCCCTCGTGTCCGCGGTCGAGCCGGTCCCAACCATGACGGTAAGCGGAGGGTTTCTGCCGCTCTATGGCGTGATGGTCGACGTCGGTGGCCGCACGTGGATCGGTGAGACCACCGCCACGGGCAACTTCTCACCGAGCCGAGTCAGATGACGAAGATCGTACGCATTGCGTCGGGGCAGGGCTTCTGGGGTGACTGGCTCGAGGCGCCGGTGCGCCAGGCCGAGGGCGGGCCTATCGATTACCTCATGATGGACTACCTAGCTGAAGTCACCATGTCCATCATGCAGAAACAGAAATCGCGCGATCCCACTCGCGGCTATGCCCGCGACTTCGTGCCGCTCATGGAGCGTCTCCTGCCGGACATTGCGGCGGGTAAGTTCAAAGTGATCTCCAACGCCGGCGGTGTGAATCCGCGCGGCTGCGTCGAGGGCGTCTTGGAGGGCGCCGACCGGCTGGGCGTGCGTGGCAAAGTCCGCCTGGGCTTGGTAACGGGAGACGACATCCTGCCGAGGCTGGACGAGTTGCTGGCCAATGGCCATCCGCTCACCAACCTCGACACTGGAAGGCCGTTATCGGAGGTGCGCGACCAGGTCGTGTCGGCCAACGCCTACCTCGGAATGGAACCGATGGTTGAAGCGTTGGCGGGCGGCGCCGATGTCATCGTGACCGGCCGGGTGACCGACACCGGCCTCACCCTGGCGCCGATGTTCTTCGAGTTCGGCTGGGATCCCGACGACTGGGACAAGGTCGCCGCGGGCACCATTGCCGGGCACATCATCGAGTGCGGCGCCCAGTGCTCCGGCGGCAACCTGCTCAAAGATTGGCATACCGTGCCCGGCATGGCCGACCCGGGCTTCCCGATCGTCGAGGCTTCGCCAGACGGGACCTTCGTGGTGACCAAGCATAAGGGGACGGGTGGCATCGTATCGGTCGCCTCCGTGACGGAGCAGCTGCTCTACGAGATGGGCGATCCCCACACCTACATCACCCCCGACGGCATTGCCGACTTCACGACCATCCAGCTCGCGCAGGCCGGAAAGAACCGGGTGCACGTGTCGGGGATCACGGGCCGGCCCAAGACCGACAGTCTCAAGGTCTCGATCGCATACTTCTATGGCTACAAGGCCGTGGGGACGCTGGTGTATTCGTGGCCGGAAGCCCATGACAAGGCCAAGGCGGCCGACCGGATCCTGCGCCGCCGCCTCCAGGACCTCGGGCTCGAGTTCGAAGAGATCTTGACCGAGTACGTGGGTGTCGACGCGACGCACGGCCGGCTCGCCGGGCCGCCCGATCCGGACATCGCCGAAGTGGAGCTCCGGATCGGCGTGCGTGCCCGCACCAGGGAGCCCGTGGAGCGCTTCACCCGCGAGATCGCCCCGCTGGTGCTCACCGGACCACCCAGCGTGACCGGGTTTGCTGGCGGGCGGCCCGCGGTGCAGGAACTCGTGGCGTACTGGCCGGCGCTCATCGACCGAAGCGTGATTGAGCCCCATGTGAGGGTGGAGATTGTCGAATAGGATGTAGGGTGTAGTAGGTAGGGGGTGAGGGGTGAGGGGTGAGGAGTGAGGGAGGAGTGAGGAGTGAGGAGTAAGGAGTAAGGAGTAAGGAGTAAGGAGGCGGAAGGACGGCTCGCAAGCGTCGCGCAGCGACGCCGTGCCAAGCAGCGGCTTCAGCCGCGATGGAGAAGCGGAAAGACGGGAAGACGGAAAGAGTGAGGAGTAAGGAGTGTCCGACTCCCTACACCTACTCCCTGAGATAGCCACTAGTCACCAGCTACTACCTACTACCTACTACCTACTACCTACACCTACGAACGTATCGTCAATGGCGACTAAGAAACCATCTGCTAGCACTCTCGTTCAACTTCGCTACTTGGCCCATGCCCGCTCCGGCGACAAGGGCGATACCGCGAACATCGGTCTCATCGCGCTCGAGCCGAAGTTCTACCCGCTTCTGGTCAAAGAAGTTACCGTCGCACGGGTGAAGCGGCACTTTAGGGGTATGGTGGGTGGCGTGGAGCGGTACGAACTTCCCAACCTCATGGCCTTGAATTTCCTGCTCCATGAGGCGCTCGACGGCGGTGGCACCCTCTCCCTCAAGACCGACGCCCAGGGCAAGGTCTTCTCGACCGCGCTTCTCCGCATGTCCATCCCCGTGTCGGCGAGCCTGGCGCGGCGTGTCGTGCCGGCCGCCGGCCGCTCTGCCCGGAAACACAGGTGACGCATGCCATCTGATACCCTCCTTCAGCAGCTCGACAGTGGCGTGTATACCCTGACCCTGAACCGGCCGGACAAGCGGAACGCCCTGAGCCGAGCCATGATCGATGCGCTGCACCAATCGGTGGAGCACGCCGATTTGAGCGCCGATGTCCGCGTGGTGGCGCTTCGAGGCGCCGGCAAGGACTTCTGCGCCGGACTCGACCTCAAGGAGCTGCTCGCGACCGCCGACCAGTCGCCCGACCGGAACGAAGAGGACGCGATGCATTTGGGCTCGCTCTTCATCAAGCTTCGGACTCTGCCAAAGCCGGTAATCGCGGTGACACACGGGCGCACCCTGGCTGGGGGCTGTGGGCTCGCGACAGCGTGCGATCTGGTACTCGCCTCAGAGAGCGGCACCTTCGGCTATCCGGAGATCCAGCGTGGGTTCGTGCCCGCCATGGTCATGACCATGCTCCGGCGCGCGGTCGGCGAAAAGCAGGCGTTCGACCTTGCCGCGACCGGGCGGCTGGTGAGCGCGGCGGAGGCGTACGCGATGGGCCTGGTTTCCCGGATGCTCCCCGACGAGGGGTATGAGGAGAAGACCGGCGCCATGCTCCGCACCATGGCCGCGAGCAGTGCGTCGGCCCTGGCGTTCACCAAACAGCAGCTCTACGCGCTGGACGGTCTCTCCTTTGCGGACGGGGTCGCCCTCGGCGCGAGGATCAACGCGCTTGCCCGGAACACACCGGACTTCCGCCGCGCGATCGAGGGATTCCTCAGGTCATGACGCGGGCCAAGTACGGGCTCTCGATGGCGGGGATGGCGCTTGCCGTCGTGGGTGTTGCCACGGAAAACCGGTACGTGATTTGGGCCGCGATGGTCGTTCTCGGGCTCGCCGTCGTGGCCCGGATTGTCATGCGCCGTTGGCACGGCGCCGACGAGTCCGAGCCGGCCGACTAGCCGGCATCCCACCACTCAGCCGCTCACGAGGGACTTGTCGCCGTGCAGCGTTGGCTCGCCGTCGCCAGAACCATCGACCGCCTGACCGACAAGATCGGCACGATGGTGTCGTGGCTGGTGGTGCTCATGGTGCTGATCGGCGCCTACAACGCCGTCGCCCGCTACCTCGGCCGGTTCCTCGGCGCCAATCTGAGCTCCAACCTCTACCTCGAACTCCAGTGGTACCTGTTCAGCGTGCTGTTCCTGCTTGGGGCGGCCTACGCCCTGAAACAGGACGCCCACGTCCGGGTCGATGTCCTGTTGAGCCGGCTCTCGGCCAAGTGGCGTGCGTGGATCAACATCCTGGGCACGGTCCTGTTCCTCATCCCGTTTACGGCATTCGCCATCTACCTGACCTGGCCCGCCGTGCGGAATTCCTGGGCGGTGCACGAGGCATCGCCCGATCCCGGCGGCCTGCCGCGCTATCCATTCAAGGCAGTCATTCTGCTGGGCCTCGCCTTGCTGCTGCTCCAGGGGGTGGCCGAGCTGATCAAGGAGATTGCCACGCTGCGCGGAGCCATGGGAGAGGCACCGCACCGGCCTCCGACCCATGAGGGTGTGGCATGAGCGGCGACTGGCTCGGGCCGCTCATGTTCGTGGCGGCGCTCATCCTCATCTTCACCGGCTACCCGGTGGCCTTCTCGCTGGGCGGCACGGCGCTCCTCTTCGCCTTCATCGGCGTCGAGACGGGATACTTCGACTGGCACCTCCTGTTCGCCTTGCCCGAGCGCATCTTCGGGATCATGTCGAACTACGTCCTGCTCGCGGTCCCCTTCTTCATCTTCATGGGGACCGTGCTCGAGCAAGCGCGACTGGCCGAGGACCTGCTCAAGACCATCGGGATGCTGTTCGGGCCGCTCCGCGGCGGCCTGGCGCTCGCGGTGGTGTTCGTGGGCGCACTGCTCGCCGCGGCCACCGGGGTCGTCGGCGCCTCGGTGGTGGCCATGGGTCTCATCTCGCTGCCGGTGATGCTGCGCTACGGCTATTCGCACGAGTTGTCCTGCGGCGTCATCCCGGCCTCGGGCACCCTGGGGCAGATCATCCCGCCGAGCGTGGTGCTGGTGGTGCTGGCCGACCAGATGGGCGTCTCGGTGGGCGACCTGTTCGTCGGCGCCCTGGTGCCGGGGCTCATGCTGGCCGGGCTCTACGCGGTCTACGCTCGGTGGTCGCGATCTTCCGGCCGGCCGCGGCACCGGCGCTGCCGCCCGAGGTGCGCGACGTCGGCGGCCTGCGCTTGCTGCGGCAGGTGGTGCTGGTGATGGTGCCGCCGCTCGTGCTCATCCTCCTCGTGCTGGGCAGCATCTTCGCCGGGGTCGCCACCCCCACCGAGGCCGGCGCGCTGGGCGCGGTCGGCGCCATGCTGCTCGCCGGCCCGACCGCCGGCTGACCTGGAAGATCGTGCGAGACGCCGCCAACGACACCACCCGGCTCACCACCATGGTGGTCTTCCTGCTGATCGGTTCGACCGCCTTCGCGCTGGTCTTCCGCGGGCTCTACGGCGACCTCTGGATCGAGGACCTCCTCACCAACCTGCCCGGCGGGCAAGATCGGGCTCCTCCTCGTCGCCAACCTGGTGATCTTCGTCCTCGGCTTCTTCATCGACTTCTTCGAGATCGCCTTCATCGTCATCCCGCTCCTGGTCCCGGCCGCGGCCGCACTGGGCATCGACCTGGTCTGGTTCGGCGTCATGATCGGCATGAACCTGCAGACCTCGTTCCTCACGCCGCCGTTCGGCTTCGCCCTGTTCTACCTGCGCGGCGTTGCACCCCCGAGGTGGCGACACGGCAGATCTACCGAGGCGGTGATCCCGTTCATCGTGATCCAGCTGGTGGGTCTGGGGCTGATCATCGTGTTCCCGGGCCTGGTGACGGGATTGGTGGGGTAAGGGAGTAGGGAGTAGGGAGTAGGACGGACGGAGTGAGGAGTGGGGGACGGGAGAAGGCTCATGCGTCACGGCCCCCGTCGCTTTAGCGACAGCAGCCGAGTCGCGGCTTCAGCCGCGGACCCGCGGGGACGGCGGCCCACGAGACAATGTGAGGAGATCCCTCGCTGCGCTCGGGATGACATTCCAGTCGAAAAGGCTGGAAGACGGGACGAGAGGAAGAAACGGGACAGCATGAATGCCCGGTGACGTCGGCGGTTCGGCGGTTCGATCAAAGAGCCTTCGAGCCGCCGATTCGCCCATCCGCCGAGCAGTTAGCCGATAGCCAACGGCACTACCCCTTCCCGCGACCCCCAAACGCGAACCCCGCATACGCCTGTTCCGCCGTCCCGAACCACTGGAATACCGCCTCACGGAATTCCTTCCACTGGGTATACACCCGTCGATAGGTTGCGTCTTGTGCCGCGTGTTCCTCCATGATCTCGACCGCGATTCGCTGGGCGGCGGCCATGATGTCGTCGGAGAACGGCCGTAGCTCGACCCCCTCCGCGATGAGGCGCCGCAATGCCGCCGGGTTCTCGGCGTCGTACCGTGCCTGCATGAACTGGGCGGCCACGACGGATGCGGCGCGGAACGCGTCCTTGTACTCCGACGGCAAGCGGTTCCAGGCATCTTTGTTGACCTGGAACGACAGGGACGGACCGGGCTCCCACCAGCCAGGGTAGTAGTAGTACCGGGCCGCCTTGTGGAATCCCAATTTCTCGTCGTCGTACGGGCCCACCCACTCGGTCGCGTCGATGGCTCCGCGCTCGAGCGCGGGATAGATGTCGCCGCCGGCCAGCACCTGCACCGTAACACCCAGCCGGTCCATCACGGCGCCGCCCAACCCGGGGATCCTCATCTTGAGCCCGCGGAGGTCGCCCGAGGTGTGGATCTCCCGTTTGAACCACCCGCCCATCTGGGTGCCGGTGTTGCCGCCCGGAAACTGAATGATGTTGAAGTCGGCGTAGACCGACTGCATCAGCTCGAGCCCGCCGCCCTGCTCGAGCCACGCCGTCTGCTGTCGGGAGGTGAAGCCGAACGGCACCCCGACGTCGAACGCGAGGGCAGGGCTCTTGCCCACGAAATAGTAGCTCGCGGTGTGTGACGCCTGGACGGTGCCCTGCTGCACCGCATCCATGACCTGGAGCCCCGGCACGATCTCGCCGGCCGGATGGACCCGGATGCGAAACCTTCCCTCGGTCAGGGTGTCGAGCGTCTCCGCCAGGACCTCGGCCGCGCCGTAGATCGCGTCGAGACCGCGCGGGAAGCTCGACGTCAGGCGCCAGTTGACCGTGGGGCGGGTCTGAACGGCGGGCCCGCCGCTCGATTCGGCTCCCGGCCCGCAGCCGGACAACACGGTTGCGGCGGCCGCACCGGCCACGGATTTGTGGAGGAAGTCGCGCCGATTGACCATGGGCGACTTGGGGTCGACGGGCGGGGGCCGAGTTGGTGGTCTCATCTGTCGAATATAGGGCGCACGTGGGTCGGTCTCCAGCAGTGGACGGGAGGACCGCTTCGGCGTTGCGCGCTGGCACGGGGGGTCGTCGCTGAGAGGGGAGAGGTCCCCAGCAACCTGGGTGCTCCTCTGGCCGGTCCGAGCCGACCGCCAATGCGTGCTGCTTTGATGCTGGAATCCCTACCAATAGATTAGGATATAAGCCTCCTGCTGCCGCCGGTTAGGAAACCGGGGTATTGTTGCCGGAGCGCTGCGCCGCTGAGGCGGCTGATCACGACCCCACGACGGATTCCAGCATGACGGCACCACCCAACGCTCCCGAACGTACCACCCAGGAAGAGATCGTCATCCGGTTCGCGGGAGACTCGGGCGACGGGATGCAGCTGACCGGCACCCAGTTCATGCTCGAGACAGCCCTGGTCGGCAACGATCTCATCACCTTTCCCGACTATCCGGCGGAAATCCGCGCGCCGGCCGGCACGACGTTCGGCGTTTCGGCGTTCCAAATTCATTTCGGGGCGCACGACGTGCGGACGGTGGGTGACGAGCTGAACGTGCTGGTAGCCATGAACCCCGCCGCCCTCATAGTGAATTTGAAAGACCTGGGCACTGGCGGCCTCGTCGTGGTGGACACAGCGGCGTTCACCGAGCGGAACCTGTCCAAGGCGGGCTATAAGGCCAACCCGCTCGAGGACGACACGCTCGCCCCCTACCAAGTGTTGAAGCTGGACATCGCGCGGCACACCGTCGAGGCGGTGAAGGAGTTCGGTGTCTCGTCGAAGGAGGGCCTGCGGTCCCGGAATATGTGGACCCTCGGGCTCATGCTTTGGATCTTCGGCCGCAACCGAAACGCCACCATTGAGTGGCTCCAGAAGAAATTCTCCAAGCGTCCCGAGATCGCCCGGGCCAACATCGCCGCCCTGAACGCGGGGCATGCCTTCGGCGAGACCGCCGAGATGCCCAGCTTCGTCCACGGGCGGATCGTGAACCGGGCCGACTTGGAGCCCGGACTCTACCGCACCGTCACCGGGAACGAGGCGGTCGCCTGGGGGCTCGTGGTCGGCGCCCAATCGGCGGGGCTTCGGATCATGCTGGGCTCCTATCCGATCACGCCGGCCTCGCCGTTGCTGCACACGCTGGCCGGCCTGAAGCAGTACGGCGTGATTACCTTCCAGGCCGAAGACGAGATCGCCGCCATCTGTTCCGCTATTGGCGCCTCCTACGCCGGCGCACTCGGCGTGACGTCGAGTTCCGGCCCTGGCATCGCGCTCAAGACCGAAGCGCTCGGCTTGGCGGTCAGCGTCGAGCTGCCGCTCGTGGTAGTGAACTCGCAACGGGCCGGCCCCTCGACCGGAATGCCGACCAAGACCGAACAGTCGGATCTGTTTCAGGCCGTGTACGGCCGGAATGGCGACGCGCCGATTCCGGTGATTGCCGCAGCCACGCCGACCGATGGGTTCGATGTTGCGGTCGAGGCCGTCCGGATCGCCACCAAGTACATGACCCCGGTCATTTTGCTTACCGACGGCTACCTGACCAACGCCGCCGAGCCGTGGCGCGTGCCGGACATCGACGCTGTACCCGAGTTTCCAGTCAACTTCCGAACCGAGTCTGAGGGCTTCCAACCATTCGCCCGTAACTCGGAGACGTTGGCGCGGGCATGGGCCATTCCCGGAACACCGGGGCTCGAGCATCGGATCGGCGGTCTCGAGAAGGACTACTCGACGGGACATATTTCCTATGATGCGGACAACCACCAGCGCATGACCGACGCGCGGGCGCAGCGTATCGCCGGCATCGCGGAGGACATCCCGCTGCAGCGGGTCGAGCAGGGCCCCGAACGCGGCAAACTCCTGGTGGTGGGGTGGGGCTCGACCTACGGGCCCATCTATCAAGCCGTCGCAGAGACGAGGGCCGCGGGATACGACGTCTCACAGATTCACCTCCGCTACCTCAATCCGTTCCCACGGAATCTCGGGGCCCTGTTGGGGCAATTCGAACGCATCCTGGTGCCCGAAATGAATGCGGGCCAGCTGGTGACCATGCTCCGCAGCAAGTTCCTGGTGCCGGCCGAGGGGCTCAACAAGGTGGAAGGCAAGCCGTTCAAGATCGCCGAAATCGCCGATGCCATCCGCGATCGGCTGGAGAATTGATATGACCGCCACGACCACGCCCGTGCCGCTTCAGCCCAAGGACTTCGCGACCGACCAGGAGGTCCGGTGGTGTCCGGGCTGTGGGGACTACGCCATCCTCAAGGCGGTACAGAAGACGCTGGCGGAAATCGGGGCCAAGCCCGAGCAGTCGGTATTCGTTTCCGGGATCGGCTGTGCCGCTCGGTTCCCCTACTACATGTCGACCTATGGCTTCCACACGATTCATGGCCGAGCGCCGGCCATCGCGACCGGGGTCAAGCTGGCGAATCCGGAGCTCGATGTGTGGGTCATGACCGGCGACGGTGATGGGCTGAGCATCGGCGGCAATCACATGCTTCATGTGCTGCGCCGGAACGTCGATCTGCAGATCATCTTGTTCAACAACGAGGTCTACGGTCTCACCAAGGGCCAGGCATCGCCCACGTCGCCCAAAGGCCAGCGAACGCCGTCAACGCCGCAGGGCTCGGTGGACAACCCGGTCCTGCCGGCCGCCTTCGCGCTGGGCGCAGGCGGACGCTTCGTCGCCCGGGCAATCGACACACGGCAGAAGGAGCTGGTGGAGGTCCTGAAGCGGGCGCACGCACACCACGGGGCGTCGTTTGTCGAGATCTTCCAGAATTGCATCGTGTTCAATGACGGAGCATTCGACGATTTCACCGAGAAGACGGTGGCCCTGGACACCCAGCTCTACGTGGAGCATGGTAAGCCTCTTCTGTTCGGGCCTGACAACGCCCAAGGCCTTCGGCTCATACCCGGCGCGCTCGAACTCGAGGTCGTGACCGTCGGTGAGAACGGCGTGACCGAATCCGACGTGCTGGTTCACGATGAGCACAACCGAGCTCTTGCGGCACTCCTCGCCGGCTTGGCACCGCCCGATTTCCCCATGGTGCTGGGCGTGCTCTATCACGATCCGGCGCCATCCTATGAGCGGGCTGTGCACGCGCAGGTGGCCGCGGTCCAGGCGCAGCACCAGAACGGCAACCTGAACGCTCTACTCCGGGCGGGACGGACCTGGACGGTCGAGTAGCCGTTCGACCGATGGAACGGCCCCGGTCGGCTGCGGCATCCTGAACTTTCCGATTCTGCTGTTCACCCTGGAGCCTCCACAGCGCTAGGTTTCCTGGCGTGTGGGGCTTCCTTGCAGTCGCTCTCCTCCTAGCAGTGGCCGGCGCGGTCTGGTACATGACCGCTATGCCGGGCCGGTCGCATCGCGGCTCCTTGCCGGACTTGACGGATGTCCAACGCGCGATGTCGCAGACGCTGGCTCGGCATGTGGGCATGCTGGCCAGGGACATCGGCGACCGGAACGTGTGGCGTCTAAGCCGACTGGCCCTCGCGGCCCGCCATATCGGCGACTCGGTGAGCGAACTGGGATACACGCCGCAGCGCCAGCGCTACGAGACGATGGGAATCCCGGTCGAGAACCTCGAGATCGAGATTCCCGGGACCTCGAAGCCCGGGGAAATCGTCGTGGTGGGTGCCCATTACGATTCGGTCCGCGGCTGCCCTGGTGCCAACGACAATGCGTCCGGGGTTGCCGCCCTGCTCGAGCTGGCCCGTGCGCTCAAAGACTTCCAGCCGGCCCGGACGCTCCGTTTCGTGGCGTTCGTGAACGAGGAGCCGCCGTTCTGCTTCACGCGGGAGATGGGGAGCGATCAATACGCGGCCCGCTCCCAGGCCCGCGGCGAGCGGGTGGTTGCCATGCTCTCGCTCGAGACCATCGGGTACTACTCGGCGGCGAAGGGAAGCCAGCGCTACCCCATGCCGTTCGATCTGTTCTACCCCTCAGCTGGCGATTTCATTGCCGTGGTCGGCAATCTGCGCTCGCGCGGGCTGGTGCGGCGCTCGGTCGGGACTTTTCGGCAGGCCGTGAGGTTCCCGTGCGAGGGAGTGGCTGCGCCAGGGTACCTGCCCGGTATCTTCTGGTCCGACCAGTGGGCCTTTTGGCGCCGTGGGTATCGGGCCGTGATGGTGACCGATACGGCACCGTTTCGGTATCCCTACTATCACACCGAGGAGGATACCGTGGAGAAGATCGACTACGACCGGCTGGCGCGGGTGGTGACTGGGCTCGAAGCCATCGTCCGAGACCTGGCAAGTGCCTGACGCCTCGCGGAGCGACGCGGCTCCGTGGCGCGGCCCGCTGGCCCAAGCCCGCCGCGCCCATGACCGGGCCGGGCTCGAAGACTACATCCAACTCGCGACCATCCGGGCGGACGGGACACCGGCCAACCGCACCGTCGTGTTTCGCGGCTTCTTGGAGCAGCCCGATCGGCTGCTCTGCTCAACCGATGCCCGAAGCGCCAAGGTAGCGGAGCTGCACCTGAACTCGGCTGTCGAGTTGTGCTGGTACTTCCCGCGGAGCCGGGAGCAGTTTCGCCTGCGCGGCACGACGAACCTGATCGAGGCCGGACATCCCGACGCCGAGCTGTTGGTGGCCCGGGACACCGTGTGGCTGGGCTTGGCGGGATCGACCCGGGTCCAGTTTGCCTGGCCCGAACCTGGAGCGGGTCGGGCCGATCCAGCCCAATTCGATATCCCGGCCCCGGCCAAAGCCTCCCCGCCGGCCGTGTTTTGCCTGATCGTGATAGAGCCGGAGCAGGTTGACTATCTCCAGCTCCGGCCCTTTCCGCACGAACGGCACGTCTATGTGAGAGATGGTGGCGGGACCTGGTCCACCTCCGCAGTCAATCCGTGAGCCGGCGAAGAGCCGCCGGCGGGGCGCCCTCAGGTTCTTCGTTCGACCACGATCTGCTCGACCACCCAGGCCCCGTTCGGCCGTCTGAGCGTCACCACATAGCCCCGCTCCGCGACGGGGGCGCGGGCCTGGCCGGTATTGAACCACAGGTTGACGTGCACCGTCGCAACATCGTTGCTCACAGTAGGTTCGCTCACCGCCACCACGACCCCCGCGCCAGTCAGCCGGCACGATTCCGGCTGGTTTGGCAGGCATCGTCGAATCTGATCCAGGCTTCCTGTTACACCACGGATTCGGGTCGCGAGCCTGCCGGCCATTGTCAGCGGGCGCTCTCCGTTCCAGCGATCGCAGGTACTCGCATCGGTGCACAGGATGCGCGTGTCGAGCACCGCACGTCCAGGCGGGAGACTGTCGCGGATGGCATCCAGAACTGGAACAAGCATGTCGCTCGATTCGGCGGGTTCCTGAGCCGTTATGGTAGACACCGCCCCGAGGGCACATACCAAGGAAAGGAGGAGAAATCCCAATCGCGAGCGCGAGGGCTCGAGCAGCTGCCTCACTGGGAGGCCGGTCATCGTGTGCCGCATTGCACCTCCATCATGCTCGCGAGAAGTTCGCTGTTGGTATCGAAGGCAATGTGCGCGCCTTCGTGGGCCAGAGTTTCGCCGACCATACCCGGTGTGTTGAAGGAGCCAGCCCAGATGTGGATTTCATTGAGCGAGCTGTGGTTGTCTCCCCAATTCCCGTCATCGGTATCATACACTTTGATGTCACTGCGCTCAACATACTCCATGAGCGTGGCCTGGATATTGGAGCAGGTCATCGCATCGATCGCACCCACAATCGCCTTCAATTCGGCCGCGGTGGGCATGCGGGGTTTGCAGGTCGGGTCGCTGACGAGATCGCACCCATAGAACTCCGCACTCTTCAGGAACGAAGGTTCGAGTTGATCGTTCGCGGGCCCGAGGTCCGTGCCGCACCCGCCGAGTGCGGCGAGCGTGAAGATGACGGCGAATGTCCATCGTCCCCGTTGTCCAACGTGTCGCATGGTGTGCTCCTTGTGAGTGAAGACGTGTATGGCAACTCCGAGGAGCACATTTGCAACCTACCCTCAACTGACCCTCAACTCTCCCGACACGCCGCCGCCTGGGGAACGCACGAGAGCGGTTATCCGGTGCGCAGGAATTGTTACCGTCTGCGCGTTTGTGATTCCCAGCTCATACGGCCGTGTGCTAGCATGCACCGTGACGTCCGATCTCACGGCCCGGCTGGCGCTGGCCCGCGGCCTTCTCGCGCGCCACCTGGGCTACGCCGACTTTCGCCCGGCCCAACGGCGGGTGGTGCAATCCATCCTCGCAGGCCGAGACACGCTGGCCGTCCTACCGACGGGGGCGGGGAAGTCGGTGTGTTTTCAGATCCCGGCCATGGTCCTCGACGGCTTTACAGTCGTCGTATCGCCGCTCATCTCCCTCATGCAAGACCAGGTGCAGGCGGCGGTGGCCCGCGGCATGCCGGCCGCTCTGCTCAACAGCACACTCGATCGACGCGCGCAGCAATCCGTCCTGGCAGCGGTCAGAGACGGGGCCGTCAAGCTGCTCTACGTCTCTCCGGAACGTCTCCCGCGGCTGACCGGCCAACTCCGGGAACTCGGCATGCGGCCGGGCCTCCTCGCCATCGACGAGGCCCACTGCATCGCGGAATGGGGTCACGACTTCCGGCCGAGCTACCGACAGCTTCGTCGAGCCCGGTATCTGCTCGGCCGGCCCCCAACCATCGCCCTCACCGGGAGTGCCACGCCTGAGGTGCGACAGGATATCGCCGCGTCGCTGGGGTTCGAAGCCGGCGGGCGGAGGTTCGACCTCCACCTTGCCTCCTTCGACCGGGCCAATCTCTGGTTCGGAGTGCGGCGGCTGAAGCACGAGCGCGAGCGGCTCCGCCTGCTGCTCGACTTGCTCGACGGCGACGATCGGATGGCCATCGTCTACGCGCCGACCCGGAATATTGCGGAGGGAATTACGCGCGGGCTCATCAGGGCCGGCTATTGCGCGGCCCCGTATCATGCGGGGCTCTCGAAGGACCTCCGCCGGAGGGTGTTGGATCGCTTCCTCGAGGACCGGCTCGAGGTGGTCGTGGCGACGTCGGCGTTCGGGATGGGCATCGACAAGCCGACGGTGCGGCTGGTGGTGCATTGGACCTTGCCGCCGACCGTGGAGTCCTACTATCAGGAAGCGGGGAGAGCCGGCCGTGACGGCGAGCTGTCCCGTTGCATCGTGCTCTACCGAAAGGGCGACACCACACTGCACCGGCGGCAGCTCGAGGTCACGTTTCCTTCCACTCGTCTGGTGGAGCGTGCCTGGCAGTCGCCCGATGGACGAGCGTGCCTGCCGGCGAATATCCTCGCCTCGGTCGACCGGCTCGAGCGGGAACTCAGACCCGATGGCGGACCGGTGGACTGGCGTGGCGTGCTCGAGCGGCGGCGGCGGGCCCAGGCGCGCCTTCGGGCGATGGAACGTTACGTCACAGCCCGCACATGTCGGCGGCGGGTGCTACTCGCCTACTTTGGCGAGCGGGCGTCCGGACGCTGCCAAGGGTGTGACCGATGCCGCCCCCCGGCGCCTGGCCGGCCATCCCATCCTGATGCGCGCCGCCGCTTCGCTCGCCTCACGGCCGCGATAGGATCCCGGGGTGCCCCCTGGGGCGGGCGCCTTGTGAGCGGTACCACGCTTCGGGCGTTGGCCGAGTCGCCACCGGCGACGGCCGATGCGCTGGCGTCGTTTCCCGGCGTCGGTCCGGTGGTGGCCGAACGGTTGAGCGGGACCATCCTCTCAGCGCTCGGCTCCACTGATTTAATGGAAGAGGGCGTTGCGTGCGACTTCGCATTGCGCCGCCTCAGAGCATGGAGAGATGACGCCGCCCGAGCGATGAGTGTCCCACCCTACACGGTGATGCCGGACGCTGTGCTGCAGCGGATAGTTCGGGCGGCACCCCGGACCCGTGCTGAGTTGAGCCGGATTGCTGGACTTGGCCCAAGGGTCATCATGGCATTCGGCGAGGAGATTGTCGAGCTGTGCCGAAGTCCGGAGGGTACAACGAAGGCCTCACCGGAGATGGCAGGAAGGTCGGGTGGTGCGGCGCCGAGGGAGTAGTCGCGACTTCGTGCTGTTCTTTAGTTCTCGCTACCCGCAGGATCGCGGCGGTGCGCAATCTCGCGCCGTGCGTGTCGGAACCGGACGATGCCCAATAGCAGGGTGACGACTGCACATGCGATGCCGGCCCAGCCGAGCCAGATCAAGGCCGGCGACTCGAAGAGATGCACCAGGCCGATGCCGGTGGCCCCGAATGCGACCGCGGTGCGTCCATATGCGAGAATGGTCCGCTCATTTGCGAGTTCGGTTCGGATCATGGCCAGGCGATCCCGAACCAGGGTATCCAAATTCTGCTCCATCGCGGCTCCTTAGAGAGGCTCGGGTCAGCCAACCCGGGAAAGCTAACCGCGGCAGACTATGCGCGCCGTCGCCCGGTCGTGTGAGCCGTCTCACCGCCGGTGCGGGCGGACATTAATTATCTTGCGCCACTCCACCAACTGTCTCACTGAGTCCGGATGCACCATGAGGATGCCCACTATTACACCGCTCAGCCTGCTCCTCCTTTTCGCCTGCGCAAGTGACACAACCAGCCCCGTGCCCCCGGCCGTGCTGACGCTCGCCGTATCGCCCGCCGGGCGGCATGCATCTGTTGCAAGCGGCAGTACGACCCCCGTGCCGGACTCCACCGACGTTTTGCTCACCGGCCCCGGCGCGAGTGCCGCAACATGGAATGTCACGCACTCCGGGCAGGCGACCTGGGTGACCCTGACGGCCGCTAGCGGCACGGGCAGCGGAACGATCCGGTGGACCCGTGACCCTACAGGCCTTCCGGACGGCAGCTATGTCGACACCCTGACCGTGACGGTGGCCGGTGCCTCGGGGAGTCCCGCTCGAGTGGTCGATACGCTCGTGATCGGCTCGGCTCCCGTCGCGCCTTCACTTGCACTCGTGGCATCGGGCCTCTCAACCCCGCTCTTTCTCACCGCCCCGCCCGGAGACAATTCGCGTTTCTTCATTGTTGAGAAACTCGGCCGCATCCGGATCGTCAAGAACGGCACCCTGCTCGGCACCCCGTTCCTCGATATCAGTTCGCAGGTCTCCGGCGGGGGCGAGCAGGGCTTGCTGGGCCTGGCGTTTCATCCGCAATACGCGCAGAACGGCATCTTCGTCGTGAATTACACCAACCAGGCCGGCGACACCCGGGTATCGCGCTTCACGGTCTCGGCCAACCCCGACCTCGCCGACGGCGGGAGCGAGCAGGTGATCCTGGCCGTTGCTCAACCGTTCGCAAACCACAACGGCGGCATGCTGGCCTTCGGACCGGATGGATACTTGTATGTTGGGCTGGGAGATGGTGGTTCCGGGGGCGACCCGCAAGGGAACGGCCAGGATCGGACGACCTTGCTCGGATCAATTCTCCGGCTGGACCTCGACGGTGCCGCCCCGTACGCGATTCCCCCAACCAATCCCTACGCCTCGAGTCAGACGTTCCAGCGGGAAATCTGGGCCTACGGCGTCCGGAATCCCTGGCGGTTCAGTTTCGACCGGACGACCGGTGATCTCTACATCGGTGACGTAGGACAAGGTGCCCGGGAAGAGATCGACTTCCAGGCCGCATCGAGCATGGGTGGGGAGAACTACGGTTGGAACATCATGGAAGGCGCCATCTGCTTCAGTCCGAGCAGCGGGTGCAATCAAACGGACCTGACGCTTCCGGTACTGGACTACGACCATTCCCAGGGGTGTTCGGTCACCGGAGGGCATGTCTACCGCGGTGCCGCTGTCCCTGCGCTCCTTGGCCGCTATCTCTATGCGGATTGGTGCCAGGGATGGGTTCGAACCTTCCGAATCCAGGGCAGACAGGCTGTGGAACACGAGGAGTGGCCAACCCTGGCGCCCGGCGGTTCGATCACGAGCTTCGGGGAGGACGCCCAGGGCGAAGTATACATTCTGGTCGGGTCGGGTTCGGTGTACCGTATCGTGCCCTGAACGGCACTCGAGATGTCGGTGACAACCTCTTTTCCTGCAAGAGGTTGACAACCTTTCCCGTCAGTCTCACCTTGTGAAGGACCGGTCTCCGCGAGCCAGACGCGACCGGTCCTTCTCTTTTCCAAATGGTCCAATGGCAACCAAGAAGACGACGACACTCAAGAACTACATCGGCGGCGAGTGGGTCCCGTCGCAGGCCACCGAGTACCTCGACATCACCAACCCCGCCGCCGGAACAGCGCTCGGGCAGGTTCCGCTCTCGCCATCGCGTGACGTCGACCAGGCGGTGGCCGCGGCCCAGCACGCATTTCTCACCTGGCGTGAGGTCCCACCCGTTGTACGGGCCCGCTACCTCTTCGGCTTCAAGGCCCTCATGGAAGAGCATTTCGAAGAGCTGGCGGCTACGGTGACCCGCGAGAACGGGAAGATCCTGAGCGAGTCGCGCGGCTCCGTCCGGCGTGGCATCGAGAACGTCGAGCATGCCTGCGGCATCCCCACCCTCATGATGGGCCGAACGCTCGAGGACATCGCCACTGGGATCGATTGCGAGTACATCCGGCAACCACTCGGTGTGTTCGCGGCGGTCACGCCGTTCAACTTTCCCGCGATGGTGCCGCTCTGGTTCTGGCCTTACGCCATTGCCACGGGCAACACCTTCATTCTCAAGCCGAGCGAGCAGGTACCGTTCTCGCCGACTCGCATCGTCGAGTTGGCGCATGAGGCAGGGATACCGCCGGGCGTCTTGAACCTGGTGCACGGCGGGAAGGATGCCGTCAACGCTCTCCTGGCCCATCCTGGTATCGCCGGCATCTCCTTCGTCGGGTCGTCCCCGGTGGCCCGGCACGTGTATCAGGAGGCAGCCAGAACCGGCAAGCGGGTGCAGGCGCTCGGCGGCGCCAAGAACCACATCGTCATCATGCCGGATGCCGACCTCGCTCAGAGCGTCGAGAACGTGACCGAGTCGATCTTCGGCTGTGCCGGTCAGCGGTGCCTGGCGGGCAGCGTGGTGGTCGCCACCGGGAAGGCCTACGAGCCGTTCCGCGACCGGCTGGTCGATGCCGCCTCGAGCCTCAAGCTCGGAAACGGAATGGATGCGGACGTGACGATGGGGCCCGTCGTGTCTCGCCGCCACAAGGAGCGTGTGCTCGGCTACGTCGACGCGGGCGAGGCCGAAGGGGCGAAATTGTTACTGGACGGCCGAGGCACCAGGGTCGCAAGCTATCCGGACGGCCATTTCGTCGGGCCTACAGTGTTCGACGGGGTGGACCCGGATATGACCATCGGGCACGAGGAGATCTTCGGCCCCGTAGCCTCGGTCACCCAGGTGGGCGACCTGGACCAGGCCGTTCAGATGATCCAGCGCTCCGGCTTCGCCAACGCCACCTCGATCTTTACTACGAGTGGCAAGGCAGCGCGTGAGTTCCGCTACCGGGTTGGGGTGAGCATGATCGGCGTCAACATCGGGGTAGCGGCGCCCATGGCGTTCTTCCCGTTCGGCGGCACCAAGGGCTCCTTCTACGGGGACTTGAAGGCACATGGCTCGGACTCGATCGAGTTCTACACGGACAAGAAAGTCGTGATCTCGAGGTGGTGAGGGATGTGGGGGTGTAGGGGTGTAGGGGTGTAGGGGTGTAGGAAATAGGCGGTAGGATATTAGGAGGGATGACGAAGAGAGCGAAGTAAGCCTGTTACGAGCCGCATCACGTGTCCGGTCGCGGCAGTGACCTGCTCTGAGGTCTGAGGGGAAAGATAGTTCAGTTCAGATGCCAGGGCCGTGAGGCATTCGACCTCGGCAGCCGAGGCCAAAGCGATCCGCAGGTGGCGGCGAAACAGACCCGGGGTATTGAGGGCATAGCCCTCAACGATATTGGCCTCGACGGAAACGGCCGCTCGTCTGATTTGGTCGAAGAGTATCCGAGCGCGTGGATGATACGCCGCGTCCGTCGTCCGCATCGTGAGCACAGCGAGCCCGTGCGCGCGCTGCCATGCCTTGAGTGATTTATACTTGTCCATTGAGGTAGGATGTCGATGGTGGATGATAGGTGGAGCATCAAATCTCCCGGGCTCAGTCCATTCTGACGCACCTACTTCCTACCGCCTACGTCCTATTTCCTGTCACCCGTATCTCGAGGTCTCATGCGTAAGGTTATTGGCGGCCTCATCCAACTCTCCAACCCCATCAACGATCCTGACGCGTCCGTTTCCAAGATCCGGCAGGCGATGACGGAGAAGCACCTGCCGTTTATCGAAGAGGCGGGGAAGCGGGGCGTCCAGATTCTGTGCCTGCAGGAGATGTTCAACGGTCCCTATTTCTGTCCCAGCCAGGACAGCAAGTGGTGCGACATTGCCGAGCCCATTCCGGGCCCCACCATCGAGCTGATGCAGGGAATCGCGAAGAAGCACGGCATGGTCATGATCGTCCCAATCTACGAACGGGAGATGGCCGGGGTGTATTACAACGCCGCCGCGGTGATCGATGCCGATGGTACGTACCTGGGCAAGTACCGGAAGAACCACATCCCACACACATCGGGATTTTGGGAGAAGTTCTTCTTCAAGCCCGGCAACCTGGGATACCCGACATTCAAGACGCGCTACGCCACGATCGGGGTGTACATCTGCTACGACCGGCACTTTCCCGAGGGCGCCCGCCTGCTTGGCCTCAACGGCGCGGAGATCGTCTTCAACCCGTCCGCCACGGTCAAGGGGTTGTCGCAGTATCTCTGGAAGCTGGAGCAGCCGGCCCACGCCGTCGCCAACGGGTACTTCATGGGATGCATCAACCGGGTCGGCACCGAAGCCCCGTGGAACATCGGCGAATTCTACGGCACCAGCTATTTCGTCGATCCGCGCGGGGCCACTCTGGCCGAGGGCAGCGAGGACCAGGACGAGCTAGTCGTGGCAGAGATGGATCTCGACATGATCGAAGAAGTGCGGCGGACCTGGCAGTTCTTCCGGGACCGCCGGCCGGATACATACCAGGACATGGTGGAGCAACTGCCCTAGGGAGTCGGGAGCAGGGAGTGGAGAGTAGGAGCACGCGCTGGCAAACCTACTCCCTACTCCCTACTCCCCCAGTTTTCCTCGTCCCTCACCCCTGCTTCGGATCAAACATGGACTCCGCAACCGCGCGCGCCAAGCACAAGGAATTTCTGTTCCCGTGTGTTGCCACGTACTACGAGGAGCCGGTGGTCTTGACGGCGGGGCAGGGCTGCTGCGTTCGCGATGCCGATGGCCGTGAGTATCTCGACTTCTTCGGGGGGATCGTCACCCTCGGCCTGGGGCACAGCCACCCCCACGTGGTGCAACGGGTGCAGGAACAGATCGCCCGGCTGGAGCACACCTCGAGCCTGTACGTGACGCAGGAGCAGATCCGCGTCGCTGAGCGGCTGGCATCCATGACACCGGGCAAGCTCAAGAAGAGCTTCTTCACCACGAGCGGGACCGAGGCGGACGAGACCGCCATTCTCCTGGCCAAGATCTTCACCGGCAGCCAGGAGATCATCGTCCTCCGCCACAGCTACGCTGGGCGGAGCCTCCAGGCCATCGCAATCACCGGCCACAGCCCCTGGCGGCTCATCCCCGCGCAGGTCCCCGGCATCAAGCACGGGCTGTCGCCCTATTGCTACCGGTGTCCCCTCGGATTGACCTATCCGTCCTGCGAAGTGAAGTGTGCCCAGGACCTGGAAGAGCTCATCCGCACCGCGACCAACGGCAAACCAGCCGCCTTCATGGCGGAGCCGATCCAGGGTGTCGGCGGCTTCATTACGCCGCCGAAGGAGTACTTCGAGATCGCGGTTGGCATCATTCGTAAGTACGGTGGCGTGTTCATCTGCGACGAAGTCCAGACCGGATTCGGTCGCACCGGTGACCATTGGTGCGGCATCGAGCATTGGGGGGTCGAGCCTGAGATCATGACCTTCGCCAAGAGTATCGCCAACGGATTCCCGGTGGGCGCCACCATCGCGACGGACGACGTGGCCGGCGCCTTCACCGGGCTCTCGCTCTCGACGTTCGGCGGGAATCCGATCTCGATGGCGGCTGCGGAGGCCACGCTGGAAACCATGGAAGGCGAGGATGTGCCCCGGCGCTCCGCGGCACGCGGCGCCCAACTTCGCCGAGCCCTGGAAGCGTTCCGCGAACAATACGCGTTCATCGGAGACGTGCGCGGTATGGGCCTGATGCAGGCCATCGAGCTGGTGGAGGACCGGCAGACCAAGGAGCCGTCAGCGAAACGGACCGCCCAATTCCACGAGGCGGCCAAGCGGCAGGGGCTCCTGATCGGGAAGGGCGGTCTCTATGGCAATGTCATCCGGCTGGCGCCGTCCATGCTGGTGACCGAGAGCGAGATCGATGACGGGATACGGCGGATGGGCTTGGCGCTGGCGGAGGTGAAGTGAGCGCGCCAGCCGCTGATTTGGCGATGCGCGGACCGGACGCCCGACTCGCGAATGCCGATCTGCTCCCGGTGGACGCGAGCCAGCGGACCTGGGGCCTGTGGAACATGGCGGCCCTCTGGGTGGGCATGGCGATCACGATCCCGACCTACACGCTCGCGAGTAGCTTGGTGGATCGCGGGTGGACTTGGCAGGCGGCGGTCGGGTCGGTCGTGCTCGGCAATGTGATCGTCCTTATTCCCATCGCGCTCATCTCCCACGCCGGCACCCGGTACGGCATTCCATTTCCCGTGCTTACCCGGGCGTCGTTCGGGGTCTTCGGCGCCAACGTGCCGGCCCTCCTCCGGGCAATCGTCGCGTGCGGCTGGTTTGGAATTCAGACGTGGATCGGCGGCTTTGCCATCTTCAAGCTGCTGGAGGTGATGTGGCCGGGGATCGCCTCGCTGCCCGGGATTCTGCCCGGGTGGATGGGGTTGGGCACCGGGGAGCTCTTCTGCTTCCTCCTCTTCTGGGGGCTCAACCTATGGATTGCTTTGAGGGGCATGGAGTCCATCAAGTTTCTGGAGACCTACGGGTCGCCGTTTCTGCTGGCGGTCGGTCTCGCCCTCTTTGCCTGGGCCTGGATCCGTTCGGGCGGGCTCGGACCAATGTTGGTGAACCCCCCGGCGACTGAAGAGACACACGCGGGTGTGACAGCGGTGTTCGGCGCCGGGCTCACGTCGGCCGTGGCATTCTGGGGGACGATGGCATTATCGATTCCCGATTTTTCGCGGTATGCCAAGTCCCAACGCGACCAGATCGTGGGACAGGCCATCGGGCTTCCTGTGACAATGGCGCTGTTTAGCTTCATCGGCGCCGCCGTCACCAGCGCCACGGTGGTGATCTTCGGAGCCCGCATCTCCGATCCCATCGAGCTCATGTCGCGGGTTGGCGGGCCCGTCACCGTGATTATTGCCATGCTCGGACTGGCTATCGCGACCCTGACCACCAACATCGCGGCCAACGTGGTGGCCCCCGCCAACGGGTTCAGCAACGTCGCGCCGACCAAGATCTCCTTCAAGGCCGGCGTCATCATCACGGCGGTGATCGGAATCCTGATGATGCCATGGCGCCTCTATAGCGATGCCGCGGCCTACATCTTCACCTGGCTCATCGGATACGGAGCCCTCCTCGGGCCGGTGGCCGGCATCATTATCACCGACTATTTCCTCTTGCGAAACCACCGTCTCGATGTCGAGGCGCTCTATCGGCGGGACGGTATCTATGCCTACCAAGGCGGAGTCAACTGGGTTGCGATCGTGGCCCTGATTCTCGGGATCGCCCCGAATATCCCCGGATTTCTGGCCGCTCTCCAGGTGGTCGAAGTCTCCTCCTTTTTTCAGGGCATCTACGACTGGGCCTGGTTCGTCGGCTTCGGGCTGGCGGCCGTGGTGTACTTTCTCGGCATGCGCGTCACGGGCGCCGCTCCCGCGCGCGCCGTGGAGGTCGCAGCCGAATGACCGATTTCATGCCTCCGCTCCCTGCCGAAGAGCTCGAACGACGGTTTGCCGACATCGCTCCCCCGCTCACGCCGGACGCGGCGCTGCTCGAGGCATCGAAGTGCCTGTTCTGCTACGACGCGCCGTGTACCCACGCGTGTCCGACGCACATCGATGTCCCGGCCTTTATCAAGAAGATAGAAACTGACAACCTCCGGGGTTCGGCGAGGGTCATTCTCGACGCGAACCCCATGGGTCACTCCTGCGCCCGGGCGTGTCCGGTGGACGTGCTGTGCGAGGGTGCGTGTGTGTTGAACGACCGGGACGAGCAGCCGATCAAGATCGCGCTGCTTCAGCGGCATGCCACGGACTACGCCCTCGAACACCGGCTCCGGTTGTTCGAGCCCGGCCGCCCAAACGGCAAATCCGTCGCCATCGTGGGCGCGGGCCCCGCCGGTCTCTCGTGTGCGCAGGACCTGCGGCGTCTGGGCTATGCGGTGACGGTCTATGAGGCCAAGGCCAAGCCCGGCGGGCTCAACACCTACGGAATCGCCGAGTACAAGATGCGCCCAGCGACGGCCCTGGCCGAAGTCGAGATGATTGCCGACCTGGGAGTGGACATCAAGACCGGTGTCATGGTGGGGCGGGACCTACCATTCGCAGACTTGGAGCGTGACTTCGATGCCGTCTTCATCGCGGTCGGGTTGGGCGCCACGCGCGGGCTCGGCCTTCCAGGGGAAGACCTACCGGGGGTGTTCGAAGCGTTGGCCTTCATCGAACACTTGAAGACCCATCCGTACGCCGAGACGAGAGTTGGTCGCCGCGTAGTGGTCATCGGGGCGGGAAATACCGCAATCGATGCCGTGACCCAGGCCAAGCGGCTCGGTGCCGAACACGCGACCATCGTGTACCGGCGGGGGCGCGCAGAGATGCCTGCGTACGACTACGAGTATGAGCTGGCGCAACGCGATGGGTGCGAGTTCCGGTTTTCCACGGCACCGAAACGTGTGGTCGGAAAGGAGTGGGTCACGGGGCTCGAGTGCGTCAAGACCGAGCCCGGCCCGCCGGGCCCCGACGGGCGCCGTCGGCCGGTCGACGTGCCCGGCTCAGAGCATGTGATTCCGTGTGACATGGTGATCAAGGCGATCGGTCAGGCGCCGCGGAGCGAGTTTGCGAAAGAGGCCGGTCTCATCCTCGAAGGCGATCGCGTCCAGAGCGAGAAGCCCCATGTCTTCGTCGGCGGCGATTGCATGAGCGGCGGCGCCGAGATCGTGAACGCGGCCGCGGACGGGAAGAAGGCGGCGAGAGACATCGATAGATTCTTGACGGCTAACAGCTGAGACCGGTGGTAGGGAGTAGGTTGTAGGAGGTAGGCGGTCTATCTGGTTGGCCGTACTTACTCCTAACACCCTACGTCCTACGTTCCTACATCCCTTCAGTTAGCCGATAGCCGATAGCCGATAGCCGATAGCAACAAGCCTCCCCCGGAGCTTCCCATGGCCGATCTCAGCGTCAACTTTGCAGGCATCGCGAGCCCCAATCCCTTCTGGCTCGCCTCCGGCCCGCCCACCAACACCTACGGGCAAGTGGCCCGGGCGTTCGATGCGGGGTGGGGCGGGGCGGTGTGGAAGACCGTGGGAGACCCGATCATCAACGTGTATTCCCGCTACGGATCGGTCGATCTCGGTGCGACGCGCATGATGGGATTCAACAACATCGAGCTGATCACCGACCGGCCGATCGAAGACAATCTGAAGGAAATCGCCGAGGTCAAGCGGAACTACCCCGGGCATGCCGTCATCGTGTCGCTCATGGTGGAGAGCAAGCGCGAGGTGTGGCACGAGATCATGCGGCGCACCGAGGACACCGGAGCCGACGGCGTCGAGCTCAACTTCGGGTGCCCGCATGGCATGAGCGAGCGTGGCATGGGCAGCGCTGTCGGTCAGGTGCCCGAGTATACCTGCCAGATCGTCGAGTGGGTGAAAGAAGTGGCGAGCATTCCGGTCCTGGTCAAGCTGACGCCCAACGTATCGGATATTGCGTATGTGGCACGGGCGGCGGTCAAGGGCGGGGCCGACGCGCTCTCGCTCATCAATACGATCAACTCGATCGTCGGGATCGATCTAGACACCTTTGCCCCCCACCCCTCGGTGGCAGGGAAGTCGAGTCATGGTGGCTACTGCGGCCCCGCGGTCAAGCCCATCGCGCTCAACATGGTCGCGGCCGTATGCGCCGACCCCGAGGTTGGTATCCCGGTGTCCGGGGTGGGTGGCATCGCCACCTGGCGGGACGCGGCCGAGTTCATTGCCTTGGGTGCCACCACGGTCCAGGTCTGCACCGCGGTCATGCACTATGGGTTCCGGATCGTGGAAGACCTGAGCGACGGGCTGACGAATTGGATGAACGACAAGGGCTACCAAACCATCGCTGACTTTCGCGGCCGGGCCCTCCCGAACGTCGTCAAGTGGGAGGAGCTCGATCTCAACTACCATCTCCTGGCGCGCATCGACCAGGAGAAGTGCATCGGGTGCGAGCTGTGCTGGGTGGCCTGCGAGGACGGTGCCCACCAGGCCATTCGACGCTTGCCCAGGCAGAATGGCGAGCCGGTGGTGGAAATCATCGACGAGGCCTGCGTCGGGTGTAACCTGTGCTCTGAAGTCTGCCCTGTGCAGGGCTGCATCACGATGGAGCAGGTGCCCAACGGCCATGGGCCGGTGACGTGGAAGGAATACGCGGCGGGGAAAGGGACCTTGGCACCTCGGTCCGAGCAGTTTCATACGGCCGCATGGTTGGAGCGTCGGTAGGAGTTCGTCCGCTGGGGGGTGGGAAAGAGAGCGCCCGGCTTCCTGCCGGGCGCTCTCTTTTGCTGGGTTGAGTCGGACTACTTGTGCGGCTGGTCCTCATGCGCCTGGATGTTGCCGTGATCCAAGACGCCAGATACGGCGAGCACCGGCAGGTCCGTGTTCGGGTCGTCTCCGGGAGCCCAGATCTGAATTGCAGCTTGATCGCTGGTTCCAGGCTCTCCCGCATCGACGAATGTGAACTTGACGATCGAGCCAGCTACTCCATTGAGGGAACCCGTGCCTTCACCGACGAAGGTGTCAAACGGGGCCCTGGGGGGAGCTGGATCGACGTTCGGATCGTCGATGCAATACGCGGACGTCAGAGGCTTGGTAATGTGCCAGTTATTTCCGCCGGGCCAGTTGATCTCCAGGTTGTTGGAGAGGATGATGTCGCAGTGGATCGTGAAGCCCCTGGTGATACGGACTCCGTCGATCCTGATCTGATTGCCACCGCCGGTCATGCGGCCCAGCGCCGGCGGGGGTGGCGTGTAGGTGTTAGTGAACTCCACGAGAACGCCGACTACGCCGTTCGGCGTATCGCCGCTGAACGCCTCGCTGGTCGAGTTACCGGCAACAGGCGCATCGACGACCACATTGTCTACGCCGCTCGTCCGCACCAACTTGGTCTTGACGAAGGACGGCATGTAGCTGCCGATGGCCGGGACGGGCACTTGCTCTGTCACGGTGACCAGATCCTGGATCGGCCCACCGTCGGTCCAGATCTCCTGACACTCGCCGTCGGCAAGCGTAACCTGGAAGGACACGTCTGCGCCGGTGTTATTGTTGTCCCGGTCGACTGTCACGTCGAACGTGACCGACGGGCCCGCCTGTCCGGAGTAATCCTTACACAATTCGAACAGCTCGAACTCGACGGTGCGGTCTCCGGTGGGATTGATTGGCGCGCCGCCGAACGATGGACGGCCTGGGTCGGTCAGTGTCGAGGAATCCGAGGCGCAAGCCCCGAGTGAGGCCACGCCGAGCGCGAGTCCCACGCCCGCGATCCAGCGTCCTAGTCTTGAATGCATCATGCGGCCCTCCGAATGGAAAATTGGAGCACAACTGAATTGGTAATGCTCAAGGGGATGCGGGAAGATACTACAGCTTCAAGGCGAAAGCACAAGCGAAATCGGTTGCGGTGCCCCCGGCTGGCGGAGCGAAGTAAAGAAAGAGCCCGGCTCATTGCCGGGCCCTCCCTCTAGCTAGGCGAGAAAGACGTTCAACCGCCTCCTCGGGGTGACCGATCTAGTTGCCGATCGGGCAGCCCTGTTCGTTGTACCATGCAAGCGTGTTCTTCACACCCTCGAAGTCGCCACCTGCGTAGGCGGCCTGTACGGCGGCGATCACGCCGGCAGCTGACAGGTCATAGCTGACGTCAGGGTGCGACGAATTCAGAAGCGCGGCCACCGCGTGCCGGCCGAGTGCAATCTCGCCGCCACCGCCGCGCCTCACGGCGTCCAGCAGGGTTCCACCGAAGCTCGACGAGACGCCGAATGTCGCGTCGTACGAGTCACCCTGCCCGTACCCCGTGGGAGGCCACTGGTTGGTCTGGCTCTTGAGGCCGGTGTGGTTCTTCCAGTATCCCGGCGTGCAACCTTCACCGCCGCCCGGCGGGGGCGGCATGTAGGTGTTGGTGAACTCCACCAGGACACCGACCACGCCGCTCGGCGTGTCACCGCTAAAGGCTTCGCTGGTCGAGTTGCCCGGGGTGGATGCACCGACAACCACCGCATCCGGCGCCCCGGCCGTACGGACCAATGTGGTTTTGACGAAGGATGGCGCATAGCTGCCGGTGGCCGGGACCGGCACCTGCTCCGTCACCGTAACCAGATCCTGGGTCGGTCCACCGTCGGTCCAGATCTCCTGGCACTCGCCGTCGGCAAGCGTGACCTGGAAGGACACATCCGCGCCGGTATTATTGTTGTCCCGGTCGACCGTCACATCGAACGTGACCGACGGGCCGGCCTGGCCGGAATAGTCCTTACACAGCTCGAATAATTCGAATTCAACGGTGCGGTCGCCGGTGGGATCCGATGGCGTCCCGCCGAACGACGGACGACTCGGGTCGGTTAGCGTCGCGGAATCCGAGGCGCACGCCCCGAGCGAGGCCACGCCGAGCGCGAGACCCACCGTCGCGACCCAGCGTCCCAGTCTCAAATGTGTCATGCGGCCCTCCTGCTTCAAAGATATGATCAAACTGAACCAATCGGGAATGCCCATGCGGGGGATTACCCTGAAACTACATTTCCTATCTTGAGGTGCAAGTGAAACGGCTTTGAAATCCTAGTCCAACCGCGGGATGATCACGGGTTAGGTCTGGCCCCACTGCAACTCCGATACCTGAGGGTCAGCCATCACCAGGTGAGGTCGAGGGCCTAACCGGCAGCACCTTATGCTCTTGCCGTGCAATAGTTTGTGGACCCGGTCCGACAGTGTGATCTTGTTGTGTGCAATAACCTGCGCGGTTTTCGCGGGCTCGAGATCGAGCACGAGCCACGCTCCGACCTGCGATGCCTGTCGAACGACAAAGAGCCCAGGCGGCTGCCTGGGCTCTTTGTCCACTTGCGGCTTACGGCATCATTTTGCCGCGACGGTCAGTCAAGCACCTCGGAGTCGCAGTGGCCGGGGCCGATGAGGCCCTTGTTGTAGTTGTCCAGCGTGGTGGCCAGGCTCAGGAACTGCTGCCGCGTGCTGTTGCTGCCCTTGAGCAACGCGATCTGCGCCGGGGTATAGGTGTTGAACAGCGTCGTCGCTGAGGCGAGTGCGGAGGAGACGGCCGTCGGGTTTGCGCCCGACAGTACGTTCAGCTTCGCCGCCATGAACTGGTGCGCCAGGTTGTAGTACGCGTTGCCGGACGGCGACGTCCAGAACACCTGGAACCAGGATTGTCCGCTAAGGAAGAACGTCGTGTTCGGGCCGCCAACCAGATCCCACGTGGCATCGGTCGGTCCGGCCGGGCCAAGGATCGAGTGCGTCTTCCAATAACCCTGGGTCAGCGTACAGCCTTGCATCCTGGTGTTGGTAAACTCTACCAGCACACCCACCGTCCCGATCGCGTTGCCGCGGAAGGCGCCTGACGCCGTGTTGGAGGCGACCGGCGAGCCCACGACCACCTGGTCGCCGCCGCCGCCCAGCTGGGTGCGTTCCAGCCGGGTCATGACGTAGGACGATGCAAACCCCGCTGGCACGACCTCGGTGACGGTAACCAGGTCGTAGCCTTGGCCCCCATTGAGCCAGATTTCCCGGCACTCGCCGTTCCGAAGATCGACGTAGAACGTCTCGTCGATGCTGTTATTGTTGTCGATGTCGACCGTGATGTTGAACCTGACGGGAGCCGGATTGTCGACGGGTCCGGCAAAGTCCTTACAGATTTCGAACTGTTCGAATTCCACCAGCCGGTTCCCTGCCGTGTTGGTTGCCTCCCCGAAGGACGGGTCGGCACCATTCGGTCCGAGCTTGGACTCGCTCGCGCACGCCCCCAGCCACACCACGCCAAGGGTCAGGACCCAAGCGAAGCGCAGTTTGCTCATGTTGCGGCCCTCATAATGTCAGATTGTTGACCTCACCGGTGCCACTACCCGGCCCTTCAATGTGCGAGACGCTTTCGTTCCCAAGGCAAAGTCGTTAAGCGCAACCTCGGTGCCCGATCTTAATCCGACTTCGGGCCTCGTTTCTGACCACAACTTCACTCCGGGCCTGGCCACCGATCCGTCCCGGCCACAGAGGTGTTGGTTCGTCGCAACGATCACGTCCGGCAAAGGCCACAATTTTGGCCTACCGCACCATATGGACGAGTAACGGATGGTCGGTGTTGGCATGGCGGGACAACCGCGCGGGCACGTTTTGGCCATTGCGCGACAGCCAAAGGCGTAAGTGTCTTCCCCACGCCACAGTTGCCACCTCCGCTGGTCGAGCGCCTGGCGCGGGTCGGCAGCGCAACGTACCCTTTGCAGTTACCGTAACTTAGGCCCAACCTCGGCCCTGAACCGGAGCTGATCGATGTCCCCGGCCCCCCGTCTCGCGCTCTCAGTTGCCCTCGCCATGTTTTGGCCCACCTGGGTGCCCGCTCAGGCGACCCAACCCGATCCCGTTCGGGCCCGAGGCTTGGGGGTACGGCCCGGCATCTTCGAGCCCGGCTCCTTCAACGCCATTACCGATGTGGCGGGCGTCCGCGTCGGCCAAGTCACCGTTTCGGTGGGAGATTCGATTCGGACAGGGGTCACCGCCATCCTGCCCCACGACGGCAACGTGTTCCTCGACCGGGTTCCCGCGGCGATCCATGTCGGCAACGGGTTCGGCAAGCTGCTCGGCTCGACCCAGGTGGCCGAGCTTGGCGAGCTCGAGACGCCGATTCTGCTCACGTGCACGCTCTGCGTGTGGAAGGCGGCCGATGCGCTGGTCGAGTGGATGCTGGCGCGACCTGGGATGGCAAGCGTTCGGTCCATCAATCCGGTGGTCGCGGAGACCAACGACGGAGGACTGAACGCCATCCGGTCGCGTCCCCTCAGCGCTGCCGATGTCGTCAGTGCCTTGGAGCGGGCGGACACGGGCCCCGTCGCCGAGGGGAGCGTGGGAGCAGGCACCGGGACCGTAGCCTTCGGCTGGAAGGGCGGGATCGGTACGTCATCGAGGATCCTGCCGGAACCCCTCGGTGGCTATACCCTCGGGGTCTTGGTGCAAACCAACTTCGGCGGAGTGCTGCAGGTTTTAGGGGCGCCCGTGGGCCGCGAACTGGGCCGCTACGCGTTTCGGTCAGCAGTAGAGCGGGAGGTGGGAGATGGGTCGATCATCATCGTCGTGGCCACCGACGCTCCGCTCTCCGACCGGAACCTGGAGCGCCTCGCGGCCCGCGCCATGCTGGGCCTCGCCCGCACCGGATCGTCCGGGTCGAACGGATCGGGTGACTACGTCATCGCCTTCTCCACCAGCCCCGACGTGCGTCGCGGTACTGACCAGCCGATGCTCGCCACGCGTGTCCTGGCCAACGATCGGATGTCGGCGCTCTTTCAGGCGGTCATCGAAGCCACTGAAGAAGCCATCTATAATTCGCTCTTCATGGCAACACCGGTCACCAGCCGTGGGCGCACGGTCGAGCCGATCCCGCTCGACGCCGTGCGCGAGATTCTCGAGAAGTACCGTGTCGTGGATCGCTAAGAGTCCCCCCCAAGAAGAGAGCCTCCCATGCCTATCGGCATCGGAGGCTCTCTACAGTTCCAACTCCCTACTTCCAACTCCCTACTCCCTACTCCCTACTCCCTGTCTTACTGTTTCAAAGCCGGAATCCGCAGCACCTGACCCGGATAGATCTTGTCCGGATCCTTGAGCATGGGCTTGTTGGCTTCGAAGATGACCGGATACTTCATCGGGTCGCCGTATTGGGCCTTGGCGATCTTCGACAGAGAATCTCCGGAAACCACCGTGTAGAACACCGCTTCGGGCTCGGGCTTTCCGACAGTCATCCGGTCGTCCACGCGGGCCACGCCCTGGGTATTCCCCAGGGCCAACACCGCCTTTTCCTTCTCGCCCTGGGAAGCGGCCTTGCCGTGAATGGTGGCAACGCCGTCGTCGAAGTGCACCTTGAGGCCTTCGATGTCGAGGCCGAGCCCGGTGAGCAGGCGCTGGAGCTTGTTCCCCATGATCGCTTCGTTGGCGGCCTCTTGCTGGGTGGCAGCCGCGTCCTCCTTCTTGCCGAGGAGCTTCTCACCGGCTCCCTTGACGAAATCGAATATTCCCATCGTGTAATCCTTTCTTCAGTGTTTCACATCTCATGGAACTCCGGTCGTCGCACGACCGGGTCCCGACGCCAGCTTTCGGAGACCTATCGCTTGCCGAATAATCCGCCGAGCAGCTTGCCTCCGATTTTGGCGAGATCGTCGGTTATTTGGCCGTCGTTGTCGCTGTCCAGCAGGCGAGCGAGACCCCCGAGGCCTGGTGCCGAAGCGGCCACCTGCCGCTGCTCGCCCTGGAGCATCTGCGCCAAACCGGGCGCATCCAGGTTCTGCTGACGTTGGGCTTGGCCTAGCATCCCCATGACGAGCGGAGCCAGCGAGGCCATCATCGTGGCCACGCCCTTGGTGTCGAGACCACTCGCCTTGCTGATGCCGGCCTCGACGGCCGGGCGCTTGGCGCCGAGCACATGCCGCAGGATGCCGTCACCGGTTTGGGTGTCGGGACGCGCGATGTATCCGTCCAGGTTTTGGAGGAGCGACCCGTCGTGATCACGTGCGACGGCTTGGTGCAGCGCCTCCGCACCCTGGCGATTGGTGGCGTTCTTGGCCAAGGCCGCGAGGAGGAGCGGGAGGGCGGCCTGGAGTGCCTTCTGGGTTGCGGCTTGATCGGCTCCGATGGCTTGGCTCATCTCTGCCGTTCGAGTACCGGTCAATTGACCGGCCAGTGTCTCCAACAATGTGGGCATGTCGTCTCTCGATCGTGATGAAGTGTCTTGCGGAATACCGTATTCCGGTAGGACTATAGGCATAGCGAGGGAACCTGTCTACCGGCCGGCCGGAAGGCCTGTGGAATGGGGCCGCGGCGGGTACCGTGCCGGTGTATATTTCGAATTCTCGGGGTGGCGACATGTATCTCCGACGATACGTGACGCAATTCGCCCACGACATGTCATCTGAGACGAGGTCGCTCGCGCATGGACGACGCCCTGTATTTTTCCGAGCACCATCATCAAGTCCGTGAGATGGTTCGGGAGTTCGCCCGGAAGGAAGTGGCCCCCGTGGCGCGCGAGCTCGACCGTAGTCAGGAGTTTCCCTGGGAGAACATCAAGAAGATGGGAGAGCTCGGCCTCCTCGGCGTACCGTGGGATGAGGAATTGGGCGGAGCCGGCATGGATGAGTTTTCCTATTACATCACCATCCACGAGCTCTCGCGGGTCGACGCCAGCCACGGTCTCACGGTGAGCGCCCACACGAATCTCGGGACCTCGCCGATTGTGGAGTTCGGGTCGGCCGAGCAGCGCCGGACCTACGTTCCCTATCTCGCGTCGGGACAGGTGATCGGCGGGTTCGGCCTGACCGAGCCCGGCGCCGGCAGCGATGCTGGCGGCACCGCCACTACGGCAATGGATCGCGGCGATCACTTCCTCTTGAATGGAACCAAGAACTTCATCACGCATGCCGGCGTCGGGGAGATCTTCTCCGTGACCGCCCGGACCGAGCCGGGAACGGATCACCGGGGCATCACGAGCTTCATCGTGACCAAGGACACGGTGGACATCGAGCAGTGCCGCCGGGTAGGGGTGGGGCACATCGAAGATCTTCCCAAGACGCCTGGCGTGCGGTCGGGCAAGAAGGAAGACAAGATGGGTTGGCGGGCGAGCGACACGCGCGAGCTGATCCTGGAAGACGCCATCGTCCCGAAGGAAAACATGCTGGGCCCGCCGGGACAGGGCTTCATCAACTTCCTGAAGACCCTCGATGCCGGCCGGATCGGCATCGCGGCGCTCTCGCTCGGCATTGCCCAAGGCGCGTATGAAGAGGCCCTGAACTATGCCGGTGTCCGCCACCAATTCGGGAAACCCATCGCGAGCTTCCAGGGGGTGAGTTTTGCCCTGGCCGACATGGCGCTCGAGATCGAAGCGGGAACCCACCTGCTGTATCACGCCGTGTGGCTGAAACAGCATGGGAAGCCGTTCAAGAAGGAAGCCGCCATGGCCAAGCTGTTTTGCTCGGAACTGGCCATGCGGGCGACGACCAAGGCCGTCCAGATTTTCGGAGGATACGGTTATACCACCGAGTACCCGGTTGAGCGGATGATGCGCGATGCCAAGGTCTGCGAGATCGGGGAAGGCACGAGCGAGATCCAGCGCATCGTGATTGCCCGGCACATCCTCGCCGCGGCCGCCTCGCACTAGAACTGGCTCGGGGCCGGCCTCGTCCCGGACCCTCGGCCGGCTCGTTGCTCTAACCGTCGGTCAATTCTATATTTAGGCATGTTGCTGGTCCTCACCCTCGAACGCGCCCCCGAGGCAGGGAGCGCTTCGCGTCAGCCCCGAGTGCGGGCTGGCACGGCGAGGACCTGCCATCCTGCGATTTCCCCGGACCCCGGAGCGGCTCCAGGGCACGAGGTCCGGATCAGATTGTTCCCAAGCAACATCAGTGATGTCGGGCCGGCTCGGCCGGCCGTTCCTCGAAGAGTTTCGGGTCCGTCCCGCGTGGCGACGCGACCAGGGCTCCCGGGTAGCGGCGGCACGACCGCCCGGACCAACCGGGTTTCACCTTCATCCGCAGTGTCCGTCGCCTCGACTGGCCGCGGATTCGGGGAACCCTCCTATACGAGATGCTCGGAGCTCCTGCTCCTGGCGTCACCCCCCCACATGGCTGACTGCCGCCGGATACAAGCGATCGGGACTACCGACGGTCGCTTCCGCGGCGGAGGCCGAGGGTATCAAGTTTGAAGCGCGAAATTCTCATCAGTGCGGGCCTCCGGGAAACCCGGGTGGCCATTTTGGAGGACGACCGTCTTGTCGAGATCCTGTACGACGAGCCTGATCGCCGGCGTACGGTCGGCAACATCTATCTTGGCCGGGTCGATGCGGTGTTGCCCGGCATCCAGGCGGCCTTTGTCGACATAGGGCAGGAAAAGAGCGCCTTCCTCCACGCCTCCGATCTGCTCGAGCCGGAGGAAGACGAGGACCCCGCCGACGCGCCCGACGTCGAAGTCGACGACGCGGACGGCGAGGCCGACACGGCGCAGCCGGCCGCTGAGCCCTCCGGGCGTCGTCGCCGCGGCCGTGGCCGGGGCAATGGGAACGGCGGGCGGCGAGAGCCCAAGTCCCGCCGAGCACTCCCCAACATCCAAGACGTCCTGTCCAAGGGCGAGATGGTGCTGGTGCAGGTCACCAAAGAGCCGATCGGGACCAAAGGGTGCCGAGTCACTCGGCAGGTGTCGCTCCCCGGCCGTTTCCTCGTGTACATGCCGTTCGCCTCGCGCGTCGGCATCAGCCGCAAGATCGCCGACCGCGAGCAGCGCGCGAAGCTCCGGGAGATGGTCTCGAAGCTGCTTCCGAAGAATGCGGGCGGCGTGATTGTCCGGACCGTTGCCGAAGGAGTGACGGAGGCGCACTTCCGCCGTGAAATCGACTCGTTGATCAAGCTGTGGAAGAAGATCAAACGGAAGCAGTCGTTTGTGCGTGCGCCCAGCCTGGTGCAGCGCGAAACGAGCCTGACACGCGGCATCATCCGGGACCTCTTTAGCGACAAGGTGGATGCGCTCCACGTCGATACCAAAGAGGTGTTCAACGAGATCGGCCAATACCTCAAGCAAGTCGACCCCGAGCTCATGTCCCGGGTGCATCTGTACAAATCACGCGAGCCACTGTTCGACAAGTACGACATCGAGATGGAAATCCGCGAGCTGTTCAAGCCGCGCTGCGAGCTTCCCACCGGTGGTTCCATCATCATCCAGCCCACCGAGGCGCTCGTGTCGATCGATGTCAACACGGGCCGCTACACCGGGAAGAAAGACCCGGAGAAGACCATCCTCCGGACCAATGTCGAAGCGGCCCGCGAGATCGCCCGGCAGATTCGCCTCCGAGACATCGGCGGCATCATCGTGTGCGATTTCATCGACATGGAATCGAAGGCCAATCGCGATCGGGTCCTGAACGAGCTCCGGAGCAACCTCGGACGGGACCGGGCCCGCACCAAGGCGTTCGCCGTGTCGGAGTTGGGGCTGATCGAGATGACCCGCCAACGGGTCCGCCCGTCCCTGTGGCACTCCCATACCACCTCGTGCCCGACCTGCGGTGGCATCGGGCGGGTGTTCCGGCCCGAAATCGTGACCCGGCGCCTGGAGCGTGCGCTCCGCCGCGCGGGCAACGAGCAGCGGGAGCCGAAGCTCGCGGTCCGGATCCATCCGGAGGTGGCCCTCTACCTGGCCGAGGAAGAGCCGAAGCTGCTGAAGGGCATCATGAGAGATACGGGGCTGGACATCGAGATCCGGGACGATCCGATGATCAAGCTGGACGAATTCCGCCTGATGAGCCGGCCAGCCGGTCGGGACGTGACCGAGCTGTACGCGGTGGCGTAGGGTTCAGAATCGTCGAGCCACCGAGGGCGCCCTCCTCCTTGACCCGTGAGGGCCGAGGGCCTAGTTTTTAAGGCTTGTTCCGACAACGCTTTGTTTGGGGTGAGGACCAATGACGTACGCCATTTTCCGGGCGCTAGGCAAGCAGTACCGTGCCGAGAAGGGTGCCGTGCTGCGGCTGCCGCGTATGGACGCGGAGCCGGGCTCCACGGTCACCTTCGAGGACGTGCTGCTGTCGTCCGATGGCAAGACGGTTCGCGCCGGCACCCCGGTGGTCAAGGGCGCCAAGGTCGAGGCCGAGGTCCTCCGGGAGGGGAAGGACAAGAAGATCTACATCTTCCGGTTCAAGCGCCGGAAGGGCTATCGGCGGAAGACCGGGCATCGGCAGCGGTTCACCGAGGTTCGCGTCATGAATGTGAAGGCAGGGTGAGGCTCTATGGCACATAAGAAGGGCGTCGGCTCCAGTCGAAACGGCCGCAACAGCAACCCCCAGTATCTGGGAGTCAAGAAATTCGGTGGCCAAGCGGTCATCGCGGGGAACATCCTCGTGCGCCAGCGCGGCACCAAGATCCACCCCGGCAAGAACGTGCAGCGTGGGCGGGACGACACGCTATTCGCCCTGATCGACGGGGTCGTGAAGTTCGAGCCCAAGGACAAGCGGCGCAAGCAGATCTCGGTGTACCCGCCCTCGGCCGAGGCGGTCAGCACCTGAGTCGAGGTCCCGGAACTCGAGCGACGGAACAGGGCGCGGCTATCGGTCGCGCCCTTGGTCTTTCCTGACCCAGGCTTCCGCCGGCCCGGACGGGCCCTACTTTTCGAATTGAAACATTCAATCGGCGTCCTCCGTCTGAAATAGGGAGTAGTGGCCCTCTTTAGTGGCCCTCTTTAGGGAAGGAGCATTCCATGTCGTCACTGCTGGACCGGCTGAACCAGGAAATCGAGGATCTGGGCAAGCGAGCCCAAGCTGCGATCGACCAAGGCCGCCTCAGGCTCGACCTCATGCGCATTCGCCGCAAGCAGGACAACGCGGCCCGGGATCTCGGCCTCCTCATTCACCGCCGGGAACGTGGTGGAGAGGTCGATCCGTCCCGTGTCGAGTCGCTGCTCGCCAAACTCGATCAGGTGGATCAGGAGATCACCCGGCTCGAGCGGGAGATTGCGACGGCCAAGGCGGAGTCCGTCACGGTCGATCAGGAACCGGCGCCCAGCAATGCCGAAACGGGTGAAGCTGAGATCGTCGAGGAACCCGAGGCCGAGCCGAAGGGCTAGGTTACGACCTGGGTCGATCGGGCGAAGTCTCCGGGAACAGCGTGAGGCTGTTGTCGGAGAGAATGCGCCGTTGCGTGGCCGGGTCGAGCGGCAGCGCCCGGAATTGATCGAGATTGTGTTTCAAGTCTCGGACGCCCGGGCTTGGCCAGTCCGTTCCCCAGAGCGTCTTGGGCGCCAACTCCTCCAACCGCGGGAAGTATTCCAATAGCTTGCTGGGCGGGATTCCGCTCACCTCCAGATGCACATTTCGGTGACGACGCAAGACGAAGAAGGCCTGCGCCATCCAAAAGGGCCTGCCGCCGTGCGCCATGATGATCCGAAGGTCGGGAAAATCGATCGCCACGTCGTCCAGCTCGAGCGGATTGCCCCACTTGGACCGGGCACCCGGAAAGATGCTGGTGCCGGTGTGGATCATGACCGGAAGCCCCCGTTCTTCACACCGCGCATAGATCCGCGCGAGCGCCACGAGTCCTTCGGTATAGGCGTTTGCCGGAAACAACTGGTGAGACGGGTGGATCTTGAGGCACCGGATACCGAGTTCGATCAGGTGATCGACATCGCCGGCCGGATCCGTGGTAAAGCGTGGGTGCACGCCGCCGAATGGGATGAAACGCTCGGGCGCTCTGGCGGCGTAGTCGGCGGCGAACTCATTGGTGGAATCGTCGAACCCCATGAGATCGGGGCTTGGGTAGTTGATGAGCCCAACCCGCGCGATGCCAGAGCTGTCCATGATCTCGAGCAGCATGTCGGGATGGTCCATGAGCGCGAGGAGCCAGTCCCAGTGGTCCTCCTTGCCACGACGCATGGCCGCCATGACGGCGGGTTTGAGCTGTCGCCACGGCTGGATGTGGACGTGCACGTCGGTGATGGGGTATGGCATTCGAGTGCAGGGTGTAGGAAGTAGGAATGTAGGTTGTAGGGAGAGAGGTCATCTCCCCTTGAACTCGGGCTTCCGCTTTTCCTGGAATGCCTTCACGCCTTCCACCTTGTCCTCGCTGGCGAAGGCAATACCGAAGAGGGTCGTTTCCTGACTCAACCCCTGGTCGAGCGGCGTGCGAACGGATGCGCGGAGCGCCTCTTTGATCAGGCTGAGTGCGACGGGGCTCTTCGCGGCGATGGTGCGCGCCATCTCCATGACGTGGTCCCGGAGGGCGGCGGCGGGCACCACTTCATCCACCAACCCGATCCGCAAGGCCTCCTCGGCGCCGATCAGCTGGCCGGAATAGAGCAACCGGAAGGCATTCCCGAGCCCGACCAGCCGGGGGAGGCGCTGCGTGCCCCCGCCGCCCGGCAGAATGCCGAGGTTCACCTCCGGCTGCCCCAGCTTCGCCGTGTCCGCCGCGATGCGAATGTCGCAGGCCATGGCGAGTTCGCACCCGCCTCCCAGAGCAAACCCATTGATCATCGCGAGCACGGGTTTTGGAAAGCGGTCGACGCAATCGAAGATGGTGGGTGCGTTCATGACCCGGAATTGGTCGACGGCGGAGCGGCCCTCGAACTCGCCGATGTCCGCCCCGGCCACAAAGGCCTTGTCGCCTGCTCCAGTAACGATCACGACTCGCGCATCGCGAGTGTTGCGCAGGGCATCCATCACGCCGAGGAACTCCGAGCGCGTTGCGGCGTCGAGCGCGTTCAGCTTCTCGGGTCGGTTGATGGTGACCACGGCGACGCGGTCGTCGATGTCGCACAGGACGAGTTTCGGCTCAGTCATGGTGAGGTCCAGTCGTAGAATCCCTGCCCGGTCTTCTTGCCGAGCTTGCCCTCCGCGACGAGCTGCCGGAGGATGGCGGGAGGCTCGAACTGCGTGCCACCCAAGGTCCGATGGAGATATTCGGCGATGCTGAGCCGCACATCGAGGCCCACCACGTCGGTCAGCCGAAGCGGGCCCATCGGGTGGTTGTAGCCCAATTCCATTGCCGTGTCGATATCGGCGGCGCTCGCAACTCCTTGCTCGAGCATGCGCATGGCCTCGAGGCCGAGGACCAGGCCAAGCCGGCTCGACGCAAATCCCGGGGAATCCTCGACGACGATGGGCTCCTTGCCCAAGCCCCGGACAACGGTCAGCGCCTCCTCCCGTGTCTCGGCAGAGGTGGACCCGTGCACGACGATCTCCACCAATTTCATGATATGGACGGGATTGAAGAAATGGAGGCCGAGGAATCGTTCGGGGCGGGGGAGGCGCTCGGCGATGCTGGCGATCGACAGGGACGACGTATTGGTGGCAAAGAGGGCATCCGCCTTCGCCGCGCGGGCCGCCCGAGCCAGAACCTCCTGCTTGGCGGCCAGGTCCTCGACCACGGCCTCGATCACCACCTCGGTGCCATCGCAGGCGGCGGCAAGCGATGGCGCGAGCATGAGGCGTCCGAGTGCTGCACCGCGGCCCTCGTCGTCGAGCTTCCCGCGGGCTACGGCACCGTTCAGGTTGGCGCTGATCCGCTCGCGCGCTCGGGGTAGCGCGTCTGCTCGTGCGTCGGTGAGCCGGGTGCTCCAGCCGGCCACAGCGAACACCTGGGCGATGCCGGCGCCCATGGTTCCCGCCCCGATGACGGCAACAGTCCGGTCGTTGGTCATCCTTCCCTCCGTCCCACGGCGGCGCGAATACGCTCGGGATAGTTGCCGCATATCCCGTCCACGCCGAGGCTCACGAGCCGCTCGATGTCCGCCTCTTCGTTCGCGGTCCAGGCAATGATACTGGCACCGGCACCATGTATGAGCGTGACGAGTTCGCGATCGATATACTGACGCGCCTGCCAGAGCGTGCTCGCTCCCGCCGCGGCTAGCAGTGGGCGGGCGTCGATGGGCCGGGAGGCGAGCAGAATCCCGCGCCGAAGCGAAGGCCGGGTGCGGCCAAGCCGAGCCACGATGCGGTGGTCGAAACTGTGGACGCTGGAGCGCGCTGGGAACGGTCCGGCATCGAGTTCGGCGAGGAAGCGCGAGTCGTGGCTGGGCGGCAGGCTCTTTATTTCGATCCACACGTCGCAATCGCCCAGGAGGCTCAGCACCTCGCCAAGCAACGGGACGGTCTCGCCGTTGGGAAGCTTGGTCCGGGTCACGGTCCGAGTGTCCAACTCCGCAATGATGCCGACCTCTGGCAGATCCGGATCGTGGTGAACCACCATGCCGCCATCGCCCGCGGCATGGACGTCAAGTTCGACCCCGTCGGCCCCGAGTTCGACCGCGCGGCGAAAGGCCTCCCGGGAGTTCTCGTACGCGTGTCCGGACGCACCCCGGTGGGCCAAGACCACGGCGCGGGCCATGACGGCTAGGGCCTGGCGGGCCAGACGGGACGTCGGGCTGGTATGGGTGGAGACCCCAACCAGCCCGCGCTGATTGAGCGCACTCAGTTCACGTCGAGATTACGTGCTTCGATCCAATCCGGCTCTTTGAATACGCCGCGCAGATACTCGCGATCTTCATCGGTCGGCGTGACCGAGGCGAGGTACGCCGGATAGGCTGCCTCGCTCTTCTCCTCTCCCGTGACGGCGAAACACTGCCCGGCGTAGGCGCCGATATGGCGGTTGAACTTGAGATCGGGCACACGCAGGTGTCGGTCGGGGTCTGCAATGGCCCGATTCAGCCGCTCCACCAGCCTGGACACCTCTTGGCGGTACAGTTCGCGGCTGGCCTCGTTCAGGTGGGCCACGTCGACGTTCATGTCGGTCTCGCGTTCGTCGAACCGACCCTTGAGCCCCCAGACGTAGGCCCAGTGGGCGCTCGAGGAGTTATCGGTCCCGAACAGATCGAACGCCGTGGGGACCCACTTGTTGAAATACCGCTGCATGATCTCCGGCGGGATCTTTCCAGCCCGAATGATGCGCAGCAATCCGTTGTTGCCGGTTCCCAGGTGGAAGCTCTCCTCCTTGAGCATCGGGCCCATCGACCGGGCCAGCGGGTGAAACGCCGAGGTCGAGAGCATCTTGAGCTGGAACTTGCCGTCGCGGTCGATGAACTGGGTGTAGGTGAAGAAGTCGAGCCAGTTGTCGACGATTTCGTTGAACGACCCGAGCAGCCGCTGACCCTCCTGGGCCGTACGCTCGAGCAGCTTCTGGGCCTCGCGACGACCCTCGTCACCGAAGTGCTCGCAGAGCAGGTACGACATTTGCCAGCCGTGCCGCATCTCTTCCATCATGACCCGCATGATCGAGAAGAGGTCGTAGTCGCTGGGAGAGGTTTCCAACAGGTTCCGTTGTTGCTCCACGGAGGCAAACTCGGTGTCGCCCTGATAGACGATCAGATTGAGCAACGCATCGCGCACCCGCTGGTCGGGAATGTGCATCAGCGTCGGCCACTTGACCTGACCCTTGTAGTGGCCGAACTCGATGATTTCGACCTCGGGTGGCCCGAACTTCTCTTCGAAGGAAATCTTGGTGAACGGCGTGCCCTGGAATTCCTTGCTCGCGAGCCCGAGAGACTCCTGCCAGAAGCGGAAGTAATCGATCCAATCGTCCCAATTGTGTACCCGTCGCATGAATTATTTCCTCATCGTCCGTGAAATTCCGGGTCGCGTTTGGAGGCAAACGCGGCGAGTCCTTCGGTCGCATCCTCACTTCTGAAACAGATCAACTGATGTTCGGCCTCGCGCGCGAGGGCCGAGCCGAGATCGGAGTGCCGGCCGTGGTAGACCGCCTGCTTGACGAGGCTGACGGCGATGGGAGGCAAGGCCGCCAGGCGGGCCGCCCACTGGGCCGTCTCTTCAGCCAGCCGGTCGGCCGGGACCACTCGGTTTACCAGCCCGAGGTCGAGGCACCGCGCCGCCGTCACCATCTCGGTCGACCAGATGAGTTCGAGCGCTCGACTCGGACCCACCAATCGCGGCAGGAAATAGGTGCCACCCATGTCGGGATGGAGCCCGATCTTGTGGAACACTTGTCCGATCGACGCGTCGGCGGCGGCGATCCTCAGATCGCACGCCAACGCCAGGTTGGCTCCGCCGCCGGCCGCGGGACCGTTGAGGCTCCCTAGCACAGGCTGGGGCGCCTGGCGGAGCAGCGCCACCAGCTCGCCGCCCGAGTGGACCAGGGCCATCGCGGCGTCCACATCCTGGCGCCCGAGCGCGTCTCCCATAAAGCGCACGTCCGCCCCGGCGCAAAAGGCTCGGCCCGCGCCGGTCACCACAATGGCGCGGACGCCTGGGTGATCGATGAGGCGCCGAGCGGCATCGACCATTTCTTCGCGCATGATACCGTCGAACGCGTTGAGGCGCTCCGGGCGATTGAGCAGGAGCGTCCCGACACCGCTCCCGACCTGTGCCGTCACAAACTGGTGGCTGCCCAACGTGACGGGGCGGTCAGGCATCGTCCATCCGTTCGATGATCATGGCCATGCCCTGTCCCACTCCGATGCACAGGGTGACGAGCCCGTAACGGCCACCGACACGACGGAGCCCAAACACCAGCGTCGTCAGCAGCTTGGCGCCGGTCGCACCGAGCGGGTGGCCCAGCGCGATGGCGCCGCCCGATACGTTGACGCGCGCCGGATCGAGGCTCAGGTCACGGATGCAGGGAAGAGCCTGGGCCGCGAAGGCTTCATTGAGCTCGATCAGGTCGAGGTCCTCGACCCGAAGCCCAGCGCGTGCCAACGCCTTCCGCGTGGCCGGCACGGGCCCCAGTCCCATACAGCTCGGGTCGAGACCGGCCACCGCGGTCGTGACGATCCGGGCCAGCGGCGGAACGCCCGCTCGCCCGGCTGCGGCTTCGCTCATCACGACAAGCGCCGCGGCTCCATCGTTGATGCCACTCGAGTTCCCGGCCGTGACGGTGCCGCCCTCCTGAAACGCCGGCCGGAGCTTCGCCAGCTGCTCCGCGGTAACGTCTGGTCGGGGGTGCTCATCCACCAGGACCCTCGTTGTTGCGCCTTTCCTTCCGGGCACTTCCACCGCGACCAGTTCCTGGTCGAAGTGCCCCGCGGCCATGGCCGCCTGCGCGCGGCGTTGGCTTTCGAGCGCGAACGCGTCCTGGTCCTCCCGGGTCACGCTGTGCATCGCGGCAACACGCTCCGCGGTCTGCCCCAAGGAGATCGTCCAGTCAGGATTCATCCTGGGGTTCACGAACCGCCACCCGATGGTCGAGTCGGCCACCGACGGCGTGGCGCGGCCCCATGGTTGGTCGCTCTTGAGCATCACGTAGGGCGCCCTGGTCATGCTCTCGACGCCACCCGCAATGAAGACGTCGCCCTCATTTGATCGAATTGCCTGGGCGGCACTGGCCACGGCCTGCAAGCCGGAGGCGCACAGGCGGTTGATGGTCTGCCCCGGCACCTCAACGGGTAGTCCGGCCAGGAGGGCCGCCATCCGTGCCACGTTCCGGTTGTCTTCGCCGGCCTGGTTGGTGCAGCCCAGAATGACGTCATCGATCTGGTCGACGGGCAACGCGGAGCGGTCAACAACCGCGCGCACGACGTGACTTGCCAAGTCGTCCGCACGGACCGAGGCGAGCGCGCCGCCGGCCCGCCCCACGGGTGTCCGTACCGCCGCCGTGATGAAGGCCTCCATGCCGTGGCTCCTATCCGCAACGGCCGGTCATAACCCGACCCAGACCGTCTTCAACTCGGTGTAGTTGGTGAGGGCCTCGCGGCCGAGATCGCGGCCGAAGCCCGACTGCTTGTACCCGCCGAACGAAGCCGCGGGATCGTAGGCATTGTAGGTGTTGATCCAGACCGTCCCGGCTCGAAGCGCGGCGGCAACGCGGTGGGCCTTGGACACGTCACGGGTCCAGATGCCGGCCGCGAGCCCATACATCGATTGGTTGGCGAGCGCGACGGCTTCCTCCAGGTCATCGAACGCCATCACGGCCAGCACCGGACCGAAGATCTCGTCCCGCGCGATGGTCATGTCCGGGGTAACGGCATCGAACACGGTGGCCTCGACGAAGTATCCCTTGTCGTTGACTCGCGCAGAGTTTCCGCCCGCCACCAGCGTCGCGCCTTCCGACGTGCCTTGGCGGATGTAGTCGAGCACCCGGGTCTGTTGCGCGTGGGACACGATCGCCCCGAGCCGGGTCTCCTTCGCGAATGGATCACCGGGCACCAGTTTCTTGGCCCGTGCGGCCAACTCCTCCACCACCTGGTCCTTGACGGCGCGCTCGACGAGAAGGCGACTCCCGGCCGCGCAGACCTCGCCCTTGCCGTAGAAGATGCCGGTCTGGGCGCCCCGGATAGCCGCCTTCATGTCGGCGTCGGCGAAGATGAGGTTTGGGCTCTTGCCGCCCAGCTCCAGGGTCACCCGCTTCAGGGAGTCGGCGGCTTCGCGCATGATGGTGCGCCCCACCTCGGTCGAGCCGGTGAACGCGATCTTGTCGACGCCGGGGTGGCGAACCAAGGCAGCGCCGGCGGTTGGTCCAAATCCGGGCACCACATTGAGCGCCCCCGCCGGGAGGCCCGCCTCGCGAAGGAGTTCGGCCAGCACGAGTGCCGTGAGCGGGGTCTCCTCCGCCGGCTTGAGCACCACCGTGCACCCCGCCGCGATGCGCTGGGGCCACCTTCCAACTCGCCAGGTTGAGCGGGAAGTTCCACGGGACGATGGCACCGACCACGCCGACCGGCTCACGCAGGGTGTAGGTCAAATACGGCCCTTCGACCGGGATCGTCTCGCCCGTTATCTTGTCCGCCCACCCTGCGTAATACCGGAGCGTCTCGACGGTCATGGCGACGTCGATCTTCGACTCGAACAGCGGTTTGCCGTTCTGGAGCGTCTCGAGCCGGGCGATGTCGTCCAGGCTCGATTCCATCAAACTCGCGGCCCGGTACAGGATCGCCCCACGTTTGCGGCCGGAGAGTGTCTGCCAGTCGTCGGATTCGAAACACCGGCGGGACGACGCGACGGCGGCATCGATGTCGGGGGCATCGCCCTCCGCCACGCTGGCGAGGATCTCCTCCGTCGCCGGGTTGATGACGTCGAACCGCGCGCCGCCCGCCGCGGCCGAGAACGCGTTGTCGATGAAGATGTCGGTATGCATTACACGGCTTTGAACGTCGCCATGCGCTTCTCCACGTACGCGGCCAGCCCTTCCTTTGCGTCTTGCGATTGGAAGAGCTGCTGTTGGAGTTCGCGCTCGATACTCAACCCGCTCTCGAACGGCACTTCCGCACCGGACTGGACGGCGCGCTTGATCAGGCCGACGGCCTTCGATGCCTTGTTTGGCGGGCAGAATTGCTTGGCGTACATGAGGACGTCGTCCCAGAAGGTGTCCTTCTCGAATACCTTGTTGACGATGCCCAGTTCCTCGGCCCGCTCGAACGAGAACGTCTCGCCGGTGGCCATGAGCTCAATGGCGCGGGACTTGCCGACGATGCGGCAGAGCCGTTGGGTGCCGCCGGTGCCCGGCAAGACGCCCAGATTGACTTCGGGCAGGCCGATCTTCCCGGCATCCCGCCGCCCCAGCCGGAAGTCGCACGCCATGGCGATCTCGAGGCCCCCGCCGACCGTGTGTCCGTTGAGCGCGGCGATGGTCAGTTTGGGAGTCTGCTCGAGTCGGTTCAACGTCTCGTTAGCGTGTAGGCAGAAGTAATACTTGAACTTGGGCGTCACGCTGTTGAGCATGCCGATGTTGGCGCCGGCGGAAAAGAACTTATTGCCCTCGCCGCGGAGGATGATCACATGGGCTTCGTCCGCCATGCGGGCATCGAGAATGGCCCGGTCGAGCTGCCGCATCATCTCGTAGGTGTAGGTGTTGGCCGGTGGATCGTTGAGCGTAATGATCGCGAGTCCATCGGTTACTTCGTAGTTGACCAAGACCTGGTCGGTCGGCGCTGGCGCACCTGGACGCTGGGTTACTGAAGTTGCCAAGGGGATTATCCTCCGTGCGAGGCGGCCAACGGTTGGGCCGCGTGGGATACAGGCTGCAGATACCCGTCGAGAAAGAGTCGGGCGATCTCATCGGCCAAGTGTGCCGGCGGGATTTCGCCGCCGGGACGGTACCACGTGTAAATCCAATTCATCATGCCGAACAGCGCGTAGGCGGCAATTTGCGGGCTGACGTTCGGGACGTCGACCTTTTCGAGCAGCCCCGTCAGAAAGGCCACGTACTCCCGCTTGCGGGCGCGGATGGCGGTGGCCATGGTGCCGGTAAGCTCTTCGGCCTCGTGCGACAGCACTTTCATCTCCGGCATGTGGCCTGTGAAGAAGCCGACGTGATGCCGGACGAACGCGCCGAGGCGGGCCTCGGGGTCTGCTTCCTGAGCCACAGCCTCGCGGGCACCGCGGATGACGTCGGCGAAGCACCGCTCCTGAATGAGGAACAGCAGCTCGTGCTTGCTCTCGACGTAATGGTAGATGCCCGACAGGCTGAGCCCGGAGGCGCGCGAGAGGTCTCGCATGGACGTGCCGTGGAACCCGCGTTCCGCGAAGATCCGCGCTGCATCGGCCAGCAGGGTGTCGAGGCGATTGTCAGCAGTGGGCAAGGGCCGTCCGAACGTTCGTTCGGTCTGAACCTAGTCCTGCAACTCCAACCCGTCAAGCGGCTTAACATTCGCCCTCCCACAACGTCACCTTACCGAACATGACCGCCCTCCCCGGACCGGATTCGGCCACGGACGCGGCCCTGATCGAAGCCTATCGGGCGGGGAGCGAGCCGGCCGCGAGCGAGTTGGTCTCCCGGCATGCCCCTGCGGTCGGGCGGTTCCTGTACAGCGCCGGGGCGGCGGCCAGCGATGTCGAGGACCTGGCCCAGGAGGCATTCTTCCGCGCGTTCCGGCGGTTGGACACCTGGCGGGGTGACGCGTCGTTCCGGAGCTGGTTGTTTTCGATTGCACGGAACCTCCTCAAGGACGAGTTTCGGAAGCGGCGAGGACGGCGCGTGCTCTCGATCGAGGACCGCGATGTGCCCGACCGCGACGACCCGGCGGGAGAAGTCGAAGCCCAGGAAGCGGCCGATCAGCTGCGACGGGGTCTGATGGACCTACCGCGGCTTCAGCGGGAAGTGTTCCTCCTGCGGGTGCAAGAGGGTGGAAGCTATGACGAGATCGCTGCGGTACTGGACACGACACCGGGGGCGGCGCGGGTTCATTATCATCATGCCGTCAAACGGCTGAAGGAGCTGCTGTCATGACCGAGCCACCCTGCATGCGACTGTCGGAGCGAATCCCCGAGGTGGCCAGGGGACGAGCCGACTGGTTGGCCGGCGAGGCCGAGCACTTGTCCGCGTGCGCGGCATGCCGGGCGGAGTGGCAGCTGGCCCAGACCGCACAGCGCTTGGCGCGTCGCGCCGAGGCGTTGATCGATCCCGATCGGGTCGCGGACGGTGTCATGCGGAGGCTCGCTGAGTCACCGGCCCGCGGGATCGGCCGGCGGCTCCGGTGGGTCGGGGTCACGGTGGCCGCGGCGGCGGCCATCCTGCTCGTCGTTCGGGTCACGTCCACCCCGGGACCCGATACGGTGCCCGTGGTCGCGAGTACGCCGCCGGATGGCCTTTTTCTCCCGGGCTTGGACAGCCTGACCGTCGAGGAGCTGGAAAACGTGCTGGTGTCGATCGACCAGCCCATCGCGGCCGTGTCGACGATCGACGCATATGAGTGGCAGTCCTTGGACGACCACGAGCTGGAGCGCTTATTGCGCGAGTGGGAGGGTTGAGATGCGGTGGTTGATCGTAATTCTAGGCGTGAGCACTGGCATGATGGCCGGAACGACTCAGGGTGCGGCCCAGCAGGGGGTTCGGCCGGGAGCCCAGCGCGCGCAGATGATCCAGACGATCGAGCGTCGCTTCTGGGCCCGTGTGGTGGAGGACCTAGGCCTGAACAACGACCAGGCCACCCGCCTCCGGGCGACCGTGCGTGACTATTCGCAGCGACGGCGCGAGCTCGAGCGCCGGGAGGGGGAACTCAAGCAGGCCCTCGCTCGCCAACTCCGACCCGGCATTGCAGCCGATCAGGACAGCGTTGCGAAGTTGACGAATGCTTTTCTCGACATCAGAGTCGAGTATGCCCAATCGTTCCGCGACGAGCATCGTGACGTCGGCTCGTACCTGAACCCGGTGCAACAAGCGCAACTGCTCGTGGTACGCGAGCGACTGATGCAGCGCATCCGGGCCATTCAACAGGAACGCGTCGGCCAGGAGCAATAGGGCCGGCCCGCGCCCCCCTTTCGACACTACCGGACCCCCGGGGCGGCCGCTAGGTTACGCAGTATCCTTCGCGAAGGAGCGAATGCATGCTGCGCCTGGCGGGGCTGGCAGGACTTCTCCTCTCGTCCATCGCCCACCCCCTGGCAGGACAAGAGGTCGTCTACCGCATCCCGATCACCGGCACCATCGAAAACGGTTTGGCTCCCTATGTTGCCCGCGCGATCCGAGAGGCCGCCGCGGCGCGTGTCGCGCTGGTATACCTCGACATCGACACGCCGGGCGGTCGCGTCGACGCGGCGGAGCGGATAGCAGACGCCATCCGCAAGACCGACCTCGACGTCGTTGCCTTCGTCAATCCGCGGGCCTATAGCGCTGGTGCCTTGATCGCGTTGGCGAGCGACGGGATCTATATGCGACCGGGCGGAGTCATTGGCGCCGCGACACCGGTGGACGGCGGCGGCACCAAGGCGCCGGAGAAGTACGTGTCCGCCATGCGGGCCGAGTTTCGTGCGTTGGCGGAGGAGCAAGGGCTCGACCCACGAGTGGCGGAAGCCATGGTGGACGAATCGATCGAGATTCCAGGCGTCGTGCCCGCGGGCAAACTCCTGACCTTGAGCACCGGCGAAGCCATCGAACTCGGATTCGCCAAGGGCGAAGTTGCGGATGAACGGGCGCTGCTCTCGACGCTCGGACTCACCGGGGCGCAGGTGGTAACCCCATCCATCAATTGGGCCGAGAGCCTAGTGCGCTTTCTGACTAATCCCGTCGTCGCCCCGCTCCTCCTTTCCCTCGGCATGCTCGGTTTGGTGCTGGAGATCAAGGCGGGTGCCTTCGGGCTGGGTGGGCTCGTGAGCCTCGGCGCGCTTGGTCTGTTCTTCGGATCGAACCTGCTCCTCGGCCTGGCGGGCTGGGAAGAGCTGATTGTCTTGGCAGCGGGTGTCATCGCGCTCGCCGTCGAGGTCTTCATCATTCCGGGCTTCGGCATCGCCGGGGTCCTTGGCCTCCTGCTCATAGGATCTTCCGTGGTCATGGCCATGCTGGGCAACGTGCCGACCTTTGGCGACGTCACCACGGCGGTCGCCGTGCTCGGCTCGGCGGTAGTCATCACATTGGCGGTGTTCTACGCCTGGTTCCGTCACCTGCCGAGCAGCAACCGATTCAAGGGGCTTCTGCTCAAAGGCGGCCTGGATCGCGAGGGCGGGTTCATCTCTGCGCCGGAGCGGAAAGAGCTGATCGGGCAAATTGCCGTGTCGACAACCGATCTCCGGCCGGCGGGCACCGCGCGCGTCGGTGACGAACGAATCGACGTGGTCACCGAAGGCGATTTCATCGCCTCGGGAAGCAGGGTGCAGATCTTACGAGCGGAGGGCTACCGGCTCGTCGTCCGCCAAGCAGCCGACTGAGGCGCTTACCTCACCAGCTAGTGGAGTGTTGACGTGCAAGATTTCTCGCAATTGGGTCCGGCGTTGTTCTTCCTGATGGTCTTCTTCGGGATCGTATTCCTCTTCATACTGTTCCGGTTCATCCCGGTCGGGCTCTGGATCACGGCGTGGGCATCGGGTGTTCGCGTCAATTTCGGCACCCTCGTCGGGATGCGGCTCCGGAAAGTCGTGCCGAGTGCCATCGTGGGCCCGCTCATCGCGGCGCATAAGGCCGGCCTCCACCTCCCTGTCAATTCGCTCGAGGGCCACTACCTGGCCGGCGGCAGCGTCGACCGGGTGGTGCGGGCTCTCATCTCGGCGGACAAGGCGGGAATCCCGCTGGATCTCAAGCAGGCGACGGCCATCGATCTTGCCGGGCGTGACGTGTTCGAGGCGGTGCAGGTAAGTGTGAACCCCAAAGTAATCACCACGCCCAAGGTGGCCGCGATGGCCAAGGACGGCATTCAGCTGCTGGCCATGGCGCGGGTCACGGTTCGGGCCAACATCAACCGGTTGGTCGGTGGGGCGGGGGAAGAAACAATTCTGGCGCGGGTCGGCGAGGGCATCGTCAGCACCATCGGATCCTCGCCCAGCCACAAGTCCGTGCTCGAGAATCCCGACAGCATCTCGACCACCGTCCTCGCCAAGGGGCTCGACGCGGGCACGGCGTTCGAGATCTTGTCGATCGACGTGGCCGACGTGGACGTCGGGAAGAACATCGGCGCCGAGCTCCAGACCGACCAGGCCGAGGCCGACAAGCGCATTGCGCAGGCCAAGGCGGAAGAGCGGCGCGCGCTGGCTGTGGCCATGGAGCAGGAATTCATCGCTGAGGCCCAGCGGCAGCGAGCCAAGGTCATCGAGGCGGAAGCGCAGGTGCCGCTGGCCGTGGCGGAGGCCTTCCGCAGCGGGCAGCTCGGGATCATGGACTACCAGCGGTATCTCAATATCCAGGCGGACACCGGCATGCGGCGGTCGATCGCGGGCGAAAGCGGTAGCTCAGGGGCCGGAAAGAAGGACGCGTAGGGATGGAAGACTTCGGCCCTCTGGTCTGGATCGCGATCATCTGGTTCTTCGCGACCTTCCTCTCGTCGCAGAAGAGGAAGAAGCAGCGCGCCGAGCAGGCGCGCCGCCAAGCGCAGGCTCGGACCATACCGCCTCCAGCCACTCCCAAGCCGACCGGGGTCGCGAGGCGCGGTGGTCATCCTGCCGGGCCGGTGCCGGGTCGCCCCGATGCGACCCAGCGCGAAGGCACGACGATCGAGCGGATGCTCCGCCAGCTTGGGGCGGACATGGAACAGCTCGAAGGCGACCAGCGGGGGCCCATGGGGCGGGATGCTCGGGTGGAACTCCCCGCCGCCGAGGAGGTGGAGGATCTGGAGGTCCTCGACCTGCCGGTGGACCGTGGGGAGCGGACACCGGCAGCGCGAGAGATTCGGGCCGTGGTGGATCACGATGAGGAAGCGGAAGCCTTGCTCGAGCGCCGACTCGCCGTGTTCGAAGAACATAACCGTCCACGTACCATGGCGGACCATCGCGCGTTCGACGCCAGGATACGGCCCGCGCCGGCCGCGATCCTGAAGAAGACTCCCCGCTTCACTGCTGACCAGATTCGCCAGGCCATCATCTGGCGGGAGATAATCGGCCCGCCACATGCCCTGCGTGACACGCCTGATTGGTCATAGAGGTGCGTTGGGTACCAGCCCATCGGCGTCGGTCATGAACTGATGGTCAGGAAGGTCCGGACTCCTTACTCCTTACTGTACTGTCCCCACTCCTTACTCCCTACTCCCTCTTCCCTTCATTGTAGTCCCGCAGGAACTGCCTGAGTTCGCTCAGGCTTCCAAAGGGAGTGATGCCGAGCCGCTCGAAGTCTCGTGCGACTGGGGCCGCTCCGCTCCCACCGACGACAATCGTAGCACGTCCGCCGAGTTCCTTCTTCAAGGCCGCCGCATCCTCGAGGAGGCGGCGCGACTCGATCGGAAAGACTGAGCTCAGGGCGAGGACGTCGGCTTCCAATGACTTGGCCGCGCGCGCGATGTCGAGCGGCGGGAGATCCGCTCCGAGATAGGTCACCTGCCACCCCTCGGCGGCCGCCGTCCCCGCGGCCAGCATCGCGCCGAACTCATGCCGGTCGCCCGACATGGTGGCGACCACAAACCGTCGGGCGCTCCGCGAAGGCCGGTAGGCTTCCCGCGTCCAGGTGAGTACCTGGTGGATGACAGCGGAGGCGGCATGCTCATGAGCCGGCGTGAGGGTACCGGCATGCCAGCTCTCGCCGATGTAGCGGAGCAGCGGCGTCACGACTTCCTCGATCAGCCCGGTGGCGCCCAGGGTCATGGCCGCCTGCCGCAGCGTCAGGTGCAGGCGGGCGGTGTCGAGCTTCTCGATGGCCTCTTCAGCCCGGTCGACGAAGCCCGCCGCCGCGCGACCATTCTGCCCTGCGTTGAGTGAGGGCGCGACTGCCTGGCGGGCCCGGTCATCGGCCTCAATCAGGTCCCGCAATTCGTCGTTGGACGCTCCGGCCACCCGGCTGATCGAGCGACCGCCCAGGCTGGCGCGGTGCAACAAGTCCAACCGTTCGATGTCGGCGTCCGAGTAGAGCCGCTGCCCGCCATCACTGCGGCCGGGCTCCACCACCGCGTACCGCCGTTCCCAGACCCGGAGCAGGTCAGGACTCAGGCCGGTCCGAAGGGCGACGACCCGTATTGGGTGACGTGGCTCGGAGAAATCATGATCATTTGACATGAAATCAATCTAGGAGGCCGTCCAATCCTTGTCAATATTTGAACTTGGTCAGATACTTGACAAACCGTGTCCAAATAGCTACTTTTCCTGGGCATGGGTTGGACAGTGGTCTTGGGCAATCCTGGACCTCGAGGGCGAGGAGGTCGGTACTGCTGGTGGGATAGGAAAAGTCATCTACTCGAACACTCTCAGAAGGAGCAACACAATGCGGTCAAAGATTCTCGCTGGGTTGGCGGTTGCCTCGTTGGCGATTGCGGGCAGCGCTCAGGCTCAGCAGAAGTACTCCGAGGCCAAGCAGGCGGACATCGTGGATGTCGCCATTGCGGCCGGTTCCTTTAACACGCTGGCCACGGCGCTCGAGGCGGCCGGGTTGGTGGAGACGCTCAAGGGCAGTGGTCCGTTCACCGTCTTTGCGCCGACCGATGAGGCCTTCGCCAAGATTCCAAAGGAAACCTTGAATGCGTTGCTGGCCGACAAAGAGAAGCTCACGGCCGTTCTGACTTACCATGTCGTCCCCGGTAAGGTCATGGCCAAGCAGGTCATGGGGCTCAAGAACGCCACGACGGTCAACGGCCAGGACGTCACCTTCATGATCCATGACGGGAAGGTGATGGTGGACAACGCAACGGTAGTGAAGGCCGATATCGAGGCGTCGAATGGCGTGATCCACGTCATCGACTCCGTGATCCTGCCGAAGAACTAGGCGACCACGTACCACGGTTCGTCAAACGCCTGCCTACGCGCTGATACGCGCGGGGGCAGGCGTTCTTCTTGGGACCACTCCCTACTCCCTACTCAGGCTCCCACGAATACAGCATTCGGTAGACATCACGATTGCGGAGTACTGCGCGAACGTAGCCCCGGGTCTCGCGAAAGGGAATGCGCTCGGTGAAGACTTCGAGATCCTCGGATCCCGGCCGCATCTCCCAGCGGTCCACTCGCGACGTACCGGCGTTGTAGGCCGCGAGGACATGCGTGAGATTGGCCGATCGGCTCAGGAGATCTTCCAGATGCTTCACGCCAAGTTGCAGGCTCACATCGGGCTGGTACAACAGCACCGGATCCCAGAACGGAAAGCCCTGGGCCCGGGCCACCCGCCGACCGACATCCGGCATGATCTGCATCAGCCCGCGGGCGCCGGCCCGGGACGTTGCGGTGGGGTCGAAGTTGGACTCCTGGCGGATGAGCCCGGCCACCAGGGCCGGCTCAACACCGTGGGTACGGGCCAATTCGAGAATGCCATCCCGCTGGAGAATGGGATAGAGCAGCCTGAGAGTGCGAGCGTCCATCTGGGCGCCAAGGTCGACGGCGCGCCATGCCAACCGGATGGCCCGGGACACGCTCCCGATCCGGCTCAGACTCTCGGCCACTGCCAGCGTCATGTCCGCCGATTTGCCGGCTGACTCGGCGAGGGCCGCCTCCTCCATCTCGGCCTCCTCGCTGAGCCCGATCCGGCGGAGCAGCTCAATCCGGGCCGCGGCGCTGTCGGCTGCCGGGTAGCTCTGTCTCGAATCCGGCGCCGGCGGAATCGAGAGCGTGATACCGAGGCGGCGTGCGCTCAGGAATCCGTAATAGCTCCAAGGCTCCCGCTCGATGACGCGGTGCCAGCGTGCCTCGGCGGCCACGCTGTCGCCGGCGAGTTGCCACGCCCGGCCGGCCCAGTAGAGCCCGGCCAGGGCCTCGGAGCTTGCCGCGTGCCTGTTGGACACCGTATCTAACTCGAAAGCGGCGGCGCGCGCCTGGCCGCCGACCAGGGCGATCAGTGCCGCTTGAAAACGCGCCGACGGGGCGTACGGACTCTCGGGCAACGCGGCGGCCGCCGCCCGATACGTTGCACGGGCCGCCTCGTCCCGTCCCTCATCGATGGCCAGATCTGACAGGAGGATCCGGGCGCGCACCGCGGCGAGCTCTCCGGGATAGGTGCGCAATATGTCGCGGAGGGCATCCCGGCTGCCGCCCAGTCCACCGCGGAGCAGAGACCGGGCTCTGAGATATGCCGCGTCGGCGGCCAGGCTCTTCGGCGCCTTGACCCTCTCGAATTGGGCTGCGGCCTCCGGATATTTCCCGAGCGACGCCAATGCGGAGCCGAAGGCGTAGCGGTCGCGCGCGGTACCACGACCGGCTGCGAAGGCACGGCGATACCCGGTAGCGGCCCGCGCGGTCATCCCGACGATGGACGCTGCCCGCGCCAGTACGAGCTCGTCCTCGGCCCCCAAGGCCTTGAACCTGCGATCGAGCAACGCGATGGCGGGGCCAACAGCGTTGCGGGGGCGCTGGGTGGTGAGAATGTCGAGCAGCTCACGGCGAACGGCCTGTTCCCCGGCCGCCGTCCGAGCGAGATCCAGCTCGAGGTCGAGGGCGGCCGGCAGCTCGTTGGCCGCGCGGTAGATTCGGATGGCCGCGCTGGTGTCGCCGGTCGAAAGCCGGGCGTCGGCCTCGGTGGCCGAGATGCGGGACCGGACGGCCGGCAGGGTCAGCCGGTCATACACCGCGAACCGGTGGGCACTGTCGGCCGTTACCCCGGCCGCGCGGAGCAATAACCATTGCGCGACCAGCGGCAGTTCTTCGGCCGCCTCGCGATAGGCCTGGGCGGCGCTGTCGGGCGGTCCGACCCGCTCGTAGGCCCGCGCCAGCACGACCAATCGCTCGGCCCAATCGGGAGCATCGATCGTGGCCGCGGCTCGACGGGCGTGGCCGATTGCCGCGGAGTCGTCGGTCCGCTCGAGCGCCGCCCGCGCCAAGAGCGCCCGGGCGCGCCCCTGGAAGAGGGTATCCACCCACGTGTGATCGGCCAGGATTTGTTCGATGTGGTCCCAGCCGCTCCAGCCATTCGCCGCCTCGGCGGCAACCAGGACGGCCTCCGGTGTCCGCCTGGCCGTATCGGCGACGATCGGCTCGAGACGCAGCGTGGCCCGCCACGGCAGACCCTTGGCGATGTCGGCCCGGGCCGAGTCGACCGCTCGGTCGGAGGCTCGGGACAGGGTGGAGGACGTGAGCGGGACCGCGTCCGACTGCCCGCACGCCACTCCCGCGAAGGCCGATGCCAGGAGTCCCAGCAGGAGAGACTGGGGTGGGGGAAGGGGGATCGGCGGTGGCATGGGGAGGGGTCGTCTCCACTGGGCGGCGGTGTGCTGCGGCACGTGCTGAACGGCACGCGCCGAAACTCGGTCATGGAGTTTAGTCGCCCTGGTTGGTCCCCTTCAACTGCGCATCATAGCGATTCGAAGCGTCCCTGGAAGAAACGCAACTTGGCCGGCTCATAGACGAACCGCAGTCCCGTGATTTGCTGGCGCCGCTCATACAGTCGGATGACGCCCTCCGCCACGGCCTGCATGTGATCGTTACTGTAGACCCGGCGTGGGATGGTGAGGCGCACCAACTCCAAGGCCGGACGGTAGTTTTCCCCGGTCTCCGGATTTCGTCCTTTCGACACGTTGCCGCGTTCCATCGCGCGGACACCGGTCTCGACGAAGATTTCCGCTGCGAGCCGCTGGGCGGGATACTCGTCCTGGTCGAGGTGGGAGAGGAATCGTTTGGCATCGAGGAAGATGGCGTGGCTCCCAGGCGGGACGACGATGGGGACGCCCGCATCTAGCAGCAGTTGCCCGAGATATGCGGTCTGCCGCACTCGCGAGCTGATGTACCGGTCATCGACCATCTCCTCGACCCCGCGCGCGATGGCCGCGAGATCGGCCGTGGCGAGTCCGCCGTCCGTGATGTTGCCCTCATAGACCCGGAGCAGGTCCTGGGCCTTTCGTGCCCATTCCGCGTTCTCGCGGAAGGCGAGGATGCCGCCGATGTTGATCAAGAAGTCTTTCTTCCCGCTCACCGTGCAGCCGTCCCCGTAGAGCATCATCTCCCGGAGAATGTCCGCCACTTTGACGTGATGGTACTTCGGGTCCCGGGATTGGATCATGTAGGCGTTCTCGGCAAACCGGGTGGCATCGAAGAAGATCGGGATGCCCGCGGCGCTGCAATACTCGTACACCTCCTTCATGTTCTGCATGCTCACCGGCTGGCCGCCCGCCATGTTGACCGAGTGTTCGAACGAGATGTAGGCAACGTTTGAGGCGCCGTGACGCTCGACCACGGCCTCGAGCTTCTCCAGGTCGATGTTCCCCTTCCACGGGTAGTCGAGTTCCGGCCGATGGGCCTCATCCACGATCACGTCGACGAACACGCCACCCGCGAACTCCTGGTGCAGCTTGGTGGTGGTGAAGTACATGTTGCCGGGCACCAGTTGCCCGGGCGTGATCATGATCTGGCTCAGGATGTGCTCCGCGGCCCGACCCTGATGGGTCGGGATGATGTGTTCGTAGCCGATCACGTCGCGCAGCACTTTGACGAGTCGGAGGTACTCGTCACTGGAAGTTGCGCTGGCGCGCGCGCCGTCGTATGCAGCCCATTGCGCATGGCTCATGGCCGAGGTGCCGGAATCGGTCAGCAGGTCGATGGCGACGTCCGCCGAGCGCAGCAGGAAGGTGTTGTAGCCGGCGGCGCGGATGGCCCGCTCGCGTTCGCCGCGGGTCAGTACACCCACCCGTTCCACCGTATGGATCTCGATAGGGGAAGACGTCGAAGGCAAAGGTCTCCAGCTCGGGGAAGATCCACCGGTATTCCATCTGATCGCGCCAGCTTCCCTCAACCGTGGCCTGGAGCCCGCTCACCGCCTCACGCTGGCGATAGAGGCTGATGATAGCGTTTCCGACCTCATCGAGTTGTTCGTTGGTCATGGCCAGGCGCGGGATCTGCACCGGCACGAGCCGGTCTCGTCCTACCAGCCCCTGCGCGAGGGCACGCACACCCGATATCAGAAACAGCGCAGCGGAGAGGGTATCCTGCGCATGCCGGCCGACGTGCGGGAGGAACTCGTCGGCCTTGAGGTAGGCGCCGTCGCACCCGCGTTCGATCGGCACGCCCGCGTCGCGGAGTCGCTCGGTGAATCGCTCGGTTTGATGCATGACCCAGTGGACCTCGTCCTCATCACACATTTCCCGGAGACCCCGAGCCAGCACCTCCATCGTGCGCCCGGCCATGCCGCCGTACGTGTGGAGGCCTTCGAAGACCACGACTTCGTTCACGAACTTCTCATGATCATCCGGATTGTCGGTGGTCAGGAGGCCACCGGTGTTGCACTTGGGGTCCTGGGCTCCATCGACCATCAGGATGTGGGTGGTCTTGACGATGTGGCGTACGATGTCGGCGATGGCACGATCGGCCTGGCCTGGTTCGTGGCGTTGGATGTACCAGGCGTTTTCGATGATCCGGGAGCCGTCGCAGACCAGCCGCTTGCCGTACCGGTCGGCGAGGGCACGGAGGGCACGGAGATTCGTCAGGCTGAAGGGGTGTTGGCCATCGGCAAAGGTTTGGAGCCCGACGATGGCGACTCCAGCCTGTTGGAGGATCTTTTCGAGCTTGCCGAGGTCCACGTTGCCCGTGAAGACCCGCTCCGCGAGGTCGCGTACGTGGGGATAGGCCACCCCCAGCGGTTGGAGGACGTCCATGCCGGTGCGAGCGTTACTGGGGATCACGGAATCGGGGGGCACCATCGTCGTGAGGACCAATTTCAGACAGCCCAGCATATTGTGGGTGGGGCAGACATAGCCATGCCCGAGGACCGCGGTAACCGCTTGTTCCAGCGATCCGAAATTCCGCGACCCCGCATAGGCTTCGTCGCCAATCAGCTGGCCGGCTAGTTGCTCCTGGCTCATGGCGCCGGTGCCCCGGGCACACATGTCGAAGGTGACCTGGGTCGGTGTCAGGTTGAAGACATTGAAATGCGCTGCCGCCAGGTGCTGCTTCCGCTCCTCGAGCGAAGGGAATGAGAGGAGCCTGACGGTTTTGATCTTGTGCGGCTCGTGCGGCACCATGGATCCTCCGGACATCGGGACGAAATCTCCGGCCGTGGACTCGCTCTGCCAGGCGTCTCGGGGCAGGCGCCGCGCGGGCCCGGCAGGCCGCTGAGGAAGATGGGCGGCCGGGGCCAACGAAATGGTGAAGCCAGTGTGAAGCGGTATTCCAGGAGACTACGCCAGCCATACCCTGGGCGCACAAGCGTTTCGCTGCTGCGGAGCGTGCCCCGTCGCGCTTGCGAATTCACGGCGCTCCGGACAGGTTTTGGCCGGGCCCGAGTGGCGGAATGGCAGACGCAGTGGACTCAAAATCCACCGGGGGCAACCCCGTGCGAGTTCGACTCTCGCCTCGGGCACTGGCAATATTTCCGGCGCCTTCTCTGGGCCAGTGATTACGGTCTGCGCTCCCGTCCCGAATCTTGAGGCCGGCTCCCCCATGCTCCTTCCCGACGAGTTCCTGAAACTCCTGATCGCGCTCCTGGTGGGTGGGCTGATCGGAGCCGAACGCGAGTTTCGTGACAAGTCCGCCGGCTTCCGTACCATGATCTTCATCTGCCTTGGCGCCACCTTCTTCACCATCTTCTCGGCGCGGCTCGGGGGCCCGGAGGACCCGGTGCGGATCGCCGCCAGCATCGTGAGCGGCATCGGCTTCCTCGGCGCGGGGGCTATTCTCCAGACCGGAGACAAGATCAAGGGACTGACTACCGCAGCCACCATCTGGCTCGTCGCGGCTCTCGGAATGGGGATCGGGGGCGGGCAGTACGCATCGGTGGCCATCGGCACAGGCGCGACCCTGGTGGTCCTCTGGGCCTTTCCATGGATCGAGATCTGGATCGACCGGGCGCACGAATCTCACACCTATGAGGTGGTGTGCCCGGTTCGATTCGAGAAGTTCGCGGAGATCGAGCAGCTGTTTCGCCAGCACGGACTCAAGTACCGGGGGCAAAAGCAGTATAGGGAGGGGGAGACGATGACGTGTGTGTTTGAGGCGGCGGGACGGCGACGGGGCCACGAGGCGGTGATGGCCACACTGTTCGCGGACCCCGAGGTGGTAGAGTTCAGGTTCTGAAGCCCGTGTTCGGGCTATGAGATTACATGAGATCTATTTCGTAAAACACATATATTACAGAGCATTACAAATTATTCATGAGAAGTTACTGGAGCATCTGCAGGGTCCGGATGGGGATTGGTCTCTTGGTCCTCGGCTGCGGCGGGAGCACGGCGGGAGTCGTGCCCGCCGCGGGTCCGGGGCCTGAGCGGGGGCGGGCAGTCGGGTCGGACTCGCTGAGGCTCGAGGCCGTGTGGTCCGAAGCCGGGCCGGCGCCGGAGGGCAGTGCCATCAGCTTCCGGGTCACCTGGAGCCGAAACGGGGAGCATGTCGGGTCGGACACGACCACCCAGCTCAGTCGAGGAGCCACGATCCGCCGCATGGGAAACGGCATTCCCGACACGGTCCTGGTGACCCTCTGGACGCTGAACCAAGGCGTGCCGTCCGAGCGGGCCAGCTGGAAGGAGCGAGTCTATCGGCCCAGGTCGGCCACAAGCGACACCATCGATCTGGGCCCGGCGCCACCACCCGAAACCAACATTCCCCGAGCCAGCCCCCAGGCGGGGGTCCCTGACTCGGCGGAGCCTACGGCCGACCCTGTCTCCGCCCGAGACCCCGCCCCTCCTCCCGCCCAACGGGCACCGAAGCCCGTGGCCCCAGCGCCCCAGGCTGGCGCAGCTCCCGCTGTCGCCCCTGCCCCCTCGCGAGCCATCCAGCGCGTGGTTGTCCGGGTGATGAACCCTCCCGCGTCTTGGGCGGCCAGGGGCTGGGATCGGGACTGCCCCGCGGGCATCCGGCCGGAGGGGCCGCTTGGCATGGTGATCGTGCCTGAAACGCCGGAGCGCTGCAAGCCGTATGTGGCCTCATACGGAACCACGCCGGAGTAGCAGCCCCGCGCATCCCTCGCCAAGGAAGGGGGTCTTCGACGGAGCGCGCGATCTTGGTCGCCGCCCCGACTTCCGAACAATCTCTGGCGCCAGCGGCAATATTGTTGATATTGGTGTCTGGAGCGTGGTCTCGATGGCGAGACCGACGCGCCGCCGACCTCGGTGGGTACCCGCTCACGAGGTCGTTTCGTAGTGATTTCACGGGTTCTTCATTCACGGCTGACCAGCTTGACTCGCTGGGTGGCAGCGTCGGATCCTCTGGAAAGGAGTGAGTACTATGCTACGACGTTCCTTGTCGGTTGTGTTCGCGGTCTTGTTCGCGGTGAGCCTGGCCGTGCCTCAGGCCTCGGCCCAGGGCATCAAGGGTGGGGTCAAAGGTGGGGTGAACCTCGCCAAGTTGGGCGGAAGTGATGCCGGGAGCCTCGAGACCAAGGCCGGCCTTGTCGCCGGCGGGTTTGTGGAGTTCATGATCGGCAACATGTTCGCGATCCAGCCGGAAGTGCTCTACTCCCAGAAGGGCGCCAAGGAGAGCGTCGGTGGCGACGAGCTCAAGTTGAAGATCGATTACGTCGAGGTGCCGGTGCTGCTCAAGATCAACATCCCGATCGAGGGCAGCAACGTTCATCCGAATGTCTATGCCGGCCCGGCCGTGGCCTTCAAGGCAAGCTGTAAGTTCTCCGGGAGTTCCGGCGGCGTTTCTTTCAGCGAGAGCTGTGATGACGCGGGTGTAATGGTCAAGAGCACCGATTTTGGCGTGGCGTTCGGTGGGGGGGTCAGTTTCGATGTCGGTGGGGCCGAGGTCGGCGTGGACGTGCGCTACACGCTCGGACTCACAAAGATCGACGATGAGCCCGATCCTGACAATGTCAAGAACAAGGTTATCTCGATCATGGGCACGGTGGGGTTCAGTCGCTGAGCTGATACCCTGTCTAGGAAGGGAAGCGCGGGCCGGCAGTTGCCGGCCCGCGCTGCTTTTCAAAGAACATGTCGAGGGCGTGGTTTCTCCGTGTGCCATTTCGCACAATCTTCATCACCGCTTCACCCTCGATGCATGAGTTTTAGGCGCTGGAGTGGGGTTACCGGACCAAACGAGAAAGGAGTGGCGCCATGCTACGACGTTCCTTGTGGGCCGTCCTCGGGGTCTTGTTCGCGGCGAGCCTGGCCGTGCCTCAGGCCTCGGCCCAGGGCATCAAGCTCGGGGTCAAGGGCGGGGTGAACATCGCCAACATCGGAGGGAGTGACATCGATGAGTTCGAGACCGACCTCGGTGCCTCCACCGACAGCAAGGTCGGCCTTGTCGCCGGCGTATTCGCCGAGTTCATGATCGGGAACATGTTCGCGATTCAGCCGGAGGTGCTCTACTCGCAGAAGGGCTTCAAGGCGAGTGAAATGGGCGCCGAGGTCAAGTTGAAAGGCGATTATGTGGAAATCCCGGTGCTGCTCAAGATCAACATCCCGATTGAGGGTAGCAAGGTGCATCCCCATGTCTATGCTGGCCCGGCCGTGGCCTTCAAGGCCAGCTGCAAGATCGAGGGGAGCTCCGGCAGCGCGTCAGCCAGCGTGGATTGTGAAGATGCGGGTCTCCTGATCAAGAGCACCGACTTCGGTGTGGCGTTCGGCGGAGGGGTCAGTGTCGATGTCGGCGGGGCCGAGGTCGGCGTCGATGTGCGTTACACGTTAGGGCTCACGTCCGTCGATGACGAGCCTGACCCGTACAGCATCAAGAACAAGGTCATTTCGATCATGGGGACAGTGGGTTTTTCCCGCTAGGCCATTTCAGCGTACCCAACGCAAGCGCGGGCCGGCGATCGCCGGCCCGCGCTGCTGTCTTGGACCTTCCGGCCACCGGCAGGAGCTACGAGCCCTGCTGCAGCACCGCCATCCCCTGCTCGAACACGATGTCGACCGGAATCCCCGCGGTCGCCAGGCGATCCAGGTCGGCCTGGAGCTCGGGCCCGATGGTGCCGTACTTCTCCATGTAGTCCTGGACTCCGTAGTAGTCGCCGTCGCCCTGATAGGTCAGGATCTTGGCCGAGAGCGCGTCCATGGCCTCCCGCATCTTGGCAAAGTCCACCCGGTAGGTGCCGGTGGCCGGATCGCGGCTGAACGCACCCATCTCCTTGAAGAAGTTGAACCGGGCGACGTTGGCCCGACCATGTGCGCTCGAGGCGCCAAATCGGATCGAGCGGAAGATGCTGGCCATGAAGGTGACCAGGTTGTCGTTGAGATCCTCATTCGCGAGTTCATTCATTTCGTGGAGCTTGGTCACCATGTAGAGGCCCAGCACATCGGCCTTGCCCTCTTCGAGGGCGGAGGCCTCCTCCTTCAGCGCCTGGCGCACGGTGCCGCGGCCGTCGAGCGTGTTCTTGATGCCGAGCCCATGCGCCACCTCGTGGAACATGACGTTGCCGAAGAAGGCGTCGAAGGTGACGTGCTGCCGCTGGTCCTCGGCGATGAGCATGCCGGCGATCGGTACCAGAATACGATCGAACTTGGCCCGCATGGCATTCTTGAGCTGGAGGCGCCGAGTCCCCTTCGCCAGCTGCACTTCCTCGTCGTTGGGCAGGTTGATCGCGATGGTCTTGGATCCGGCGTTGGCCTGACCCGCGTAGTAGACCACGTCGTACGCGTTGAGATCGGCATCCGTGCCCGGCTTCTCGCGTCGGTACTGGGCCGGGACCGGCAACCCGCGCTGAAGGGCCGGCAGTAGCGCCGCATAGCGCGACAACCGGCGGCTCCATTCCTTGTCCTTGACGAGGACGACGCCTTCGTGCGCCGCCTTGTAGCCGTAGAGCTGGTCTTCGTATGTCTCGATCGGCCCCACCACGATGTCGATCCCATTGTCCTTCATGTCCATCCAGGCGACGTCGCTCGGCTGATAGTCGTCACTCAGCAACGCGTCGGCGCGGAGATTCAGGTACTGCTTGAGCCCGGGGTCATCGGCCAACTCAGCCGCCGCGCGAAGGTTCTGGGCCGCTCGGCCGTGCTCCGCGGCATAGGCCTCGGAGTAGGGCACGGTGGTCAGGGCACGGTTCTGGTCACGCCGCACCAACGTGTAGAGGCTCTTGAGCGCCGCCACCCGCTCGGGTCGAGCATCGAGCGCGGCCTCGAACTCGCCCTTGGACATGTCCGCCGGGTAGAAATTGGCGCCGGCCGGCTTGGGTCCGACGCCCGGAAGGAAGGGGGCGTCGCCGTCCACCCGGTCCCAAGGGCCGTAGTTGATCTCGGCGAAGCGTCGGAGCTGGGGGTCAGCGATCGACGCGAGCAGGCTGTCCTTGTTGCCGTACGCTTGCTTCCAGTAGACGCGGTTCATTTCGCGCGCCGCCTCGATCAGGAGCGGCAGCATCTGCCGCTCATGCTCGGACAACTGGCTCATGTCGGTGGTGAGGCGCACGGAGGTGTACTTGTCGGTGAGCGCCGCGGACTCGGTGCTCCCACCGCCCGGGGTCGCCCGGTCGGCGCGGCACGCCGCGGCGAAGAGAGTGATCAGTCCGAGGGTGAGGTATAACGGCATCCGACGCATGCTCGACTCCGAGAATTGGTAGAGTAGCCTGGAAGATAGGGCGCGACAGACGCAGGCGGGAGCCACCCGCCTCGCGGCTCTGTTGGTCTCGCGCGGGCTCTGGCTCACGCGGGTTGGAAAAACGCGGGGCGGCTCAGCGGCCCCCCCGCGTTCCACCCCAACCAACGAGGGAGGTAGCTATTTCTTGAACGCCGCCGCAGCGAGATCCGGCCGCATCATCCCGTCGCGAGTCTCGACCCGGCGGGTGAGCTTGAACGCCTTCTCGAAGAGCGCATTGTCGGCGTCGCCGAGCTTTGCATCATTCCGGGCACCGGTCGCGTAATAATCCGCAGGGTCCATGCCGCTGTTCGCCACGATGTAGAGGGGGAGTTCCGGGCCGGTAATGGCCTGGTACACCCGCCAGCCGTTGTCCATGTTGTTGGCCTTATACATCGCCGCAAATTCCCGCGCCACGGCCTCGAGCTCCTGCGCCTTGCCCGGCAGCGGGTACCAGTAGGTCCAGTGGCGGAAGGTGCCCTCCGATTCCGCCTTGCTTGGATTGGCCGGGACGAAGGACATATCCGGCCTGAATGCCACCATCGAGGAGCCGGAGTGATCGACCAGCGCATCGGACTTGGCGAAGATCGCCGGTCCACCCGCTGCGGCTATGGCGGTCTCCCAGTCCCGGTTGATGCGGTCCATGTCGCCCATGCTCTGCATGGGGAAGGCGTAGAGGTACCAGTTTCCGGAGCCTGAAGCGGCGATCCAGTCGAGCTTGGCGCCTGCCGGAACGGCCAGGACCTTACCGAGCCCCTCCTTCAGCGCCGCTTCATAGGCCGCCGTGTTGGCGGGAGCCACATAGTCGTTGTAGACGAACAACATGGGGGGCGTCGTCGGCTGCTCTTGGGCCATTGCTGTGGCCGGCTGTGCCAGGGCGAGGCTGAAGGCCGCGCCGAGCAATACGGCTGTTCTCATTGCTGTCCTCCAGAACGAAGTAGAAAACGATTCGAGTCGTCCGCAACTAAGCCGCCCGGCAGGATGGGCGGGGCTGCCGCGAATATATCCCCGGGACGTGGGTTGGGAAGGCGTCGCGGGGCCGGAATGGTCAGGGTTCGAGTAGATCAGCCAGGCGGGCTGCATGCAGCGGGTTCACCCCATCGTCGTGCTTGAGAAAGACGTAGGCCTCGTTCCAGGATTGTCCCGCGATGCGATCGGCCCAGTCCTGGAGCCGGCCATCATCGTATGCGCTGCGACGCAATCGGAAGTACCCCCAGTCGGTGGTGGCGACGAGCGGCGTTGCACCCTCATCGGTGTCCGCAACACAGAGGGCCACCCCGCGAGCGCCGAGCGCGGAATAGACCTCGTCGTCGAACCAACTCTCGTGCCGAAACTCGAATGCCGCCGGCCAGCCCTCCGGAAGGAGAGCGAGGAACTGCTCCAGCCGGGGCAGATCCTTCTTCATGTTGGGCGGCAGCTGGAAGAAAGTCGGGCCGCGCTTGGTCCCCAGCGCGGACGAGACCTGGACGAGGTAGGATAGCTCGTCCCCGGCGTCCTTCAGCCTCTTGAAATGGGTGATTCGCCGGGATGCCTTGAGGACGAATGTGAACGCATCCGGAACCTGTTCAGCCCATGAGACCACGACACTCTCCTTGGGCAGCCGGTAGAACGTGTTGTTGATCTCGACGGTCGAGAACCGGCCGGCATAGTAGCCCAGCATGTCCGCGGCCTTGAGATCCGCGGGGTAGAGCGTGCCCTTCCATTCTTTGTACGCGTACCCGCTCATGCCGACCAATGCGCGCATGCGGCCCCTTTCGACGACGGTGGCCGAAACCTCGCAGCCGGGACCAGAGAGTCGCAACCCTGACACGGATGGTGCAAGCAGCTGCAGTGCGACAGGCCGCTGCAGGTATCGGCAGGCTTGGAGCTTCCAGGATACGACATGGTGGCGTCGTTGCTACGATCCGGGGTGCACGGGTGAAGTAGGCGCCTGGGCTACCCCTAGAAAGCGCGGTGGGCAAGGGAAACGCAACGGATCCTAACATATTATCTTTGCGTGAGTTAACAAGCTTATGTCATACCACCTGCCTGAACGGATCGCCGGGACCAGGACTGAGGATTTCGAGGCATGCGGATTGCAGAAGAAAGGTCCCGGTTACGTGTGAGCTGTCAGTATTTTGACCCGGTGGACGTGGCCGCCTACTCCGTCCGGGACGGGATTCGCATTGCCACTCCATGGCAGGGAGGCAGCATGAAGAAGAGGTACGAGAAGCCAGAACTCCAGCGCTTTGGGAAATTCCGAGATCTGACACTGGACTGGTGCTCGGACAACCTGGGTCATCCGCGTTGGGAAGCGGAGGGGTGCCGGACCAGCTGATCTGTGGTTCCCGAAGGTGCGCGAAACCTCCAATCGCATTACGGAACGAGAGGGGCATCACAGATGCCCCTCTCGTTGCTTTGTTCGTCGGTCTTTGGCCTACGGATCCGGAGGATCAACACGACGATGACACCGGGAGTTGAACCCGGCAAGAGCTAGGCCGCGGCGCGACTTCCCTTTGCTCCGGCCCCCATTAGGTTCAAGCCTGCCATCCCGATCCTTCCGCGCGCCACCAACAGCCATTTCTCCGGGTGCGTTATGGCCTTCGATACCACCGTGCTCGCCGTCCAGCCTCACCGTCATGCGACCCCTCTTCTGGCCGTTCTCGTGCTCAAGGGCAAGATGCCCGCGAGCCTCCAGCAACTGGACGGTACCCTTGGCGGCGCGCTCGGACGGTTGTACGCGTCCGGTGACTTCATCGGCAAGAAGGGCGAGGCTGCGCTGCTCCATCCTGCCGGTCCTGCCGATCGGGTGCTTCTGGTGGGGTTGGGGGAGGCGAAGGAGATTGTGCCCAGCCAGGTCCGAGAAGCAAGCGCGACTGCGGCACGCCGCGCAGGGGCGATGGGGGCTCGGACTGCCGCGCTCTATCTGACCGCGGAGGCGCTCGACCTGGTTGCGGCAAAGGCCGCCGGACAGGCAATGGCCGAAGGCGCGGCGTTTGGGGCCTGGGACTTCATCGAGCTCCGCCGAAAAGAGGACGACGAACGGCCACTGCTCGAGCGGATGGAAATCCTGGCTCCCCGGAAGACCAAGACCGTTGAGGCTGGGCAGCTGGTCGGTGCGGCCATCGGTGCCGGCCAATCGTTCGCGCGCGACCTGCAAATGCAGCCGGGCAACATCTGCACGCCCGCCTACTTGGCCCGGTCTGCCAAGGACCTGGGAACCCGGCACAAGTTCGGGGTGACGGTGCTCGACCGGCGGGCAATTGTGAAGGAAGGACTGACCGCTCTCATGGCGGTCGCGCAAGGCAGCGCCGAGGACCCGCGGTTCATCGTGCTGGAGTACCGCCGTGGCGGTGCACGGAAGCCGGTCGTGCTCGTGGGGAAGGGCGTCACATTCGACACCGGCGGCATCTCGATCAAGCCGGCGGCGAGCATGGAGGAGATGAAGTTCGACATGTCGGGGGCAGCCGCCGTCCTCGGTGTGTTCGAGATGCTGGGCCGGCTCAAGCCGAAGCTGAACGTGGTGGGTCTGATCCCCGCCACGGAGAACATGCCATCGGGCACCGCGATCAAGCCGGGGGATGTGGTGCGGGCGCATCTTGGAAAGACCATCGAGATCGTCAATACGGACGCTGAAGGGCGCTTGATTCTGTGCGATGCGCTTTCCTACGCCCGCCGCTACAAGCCCGCCTGCGCCGTGGACATCGCCACCTTGACTGGTGCCGTGGTGATCGCGTTGGGCGATGCCGCGATGGCGGTGATGGGCAACGACGAATCTTTGGTCGAGGCCCTGCGAGCCTCCGGCGAACGCTCAGGGGAACGGGCATGGCCGCTCCCGATGTGGGACGAGTACCGCGAACTGATCAAGTCTCAGATTGCCGACGTGAAGAACTCGGGTGGGCGTCTGGCCGGCTCCATCAGCGCCGGGTGGTTCCTCCGTGAATTCGTCGAGGGGTTTCCCTGGGCCCATCTCGACATTGCGGGCACCGCCTATTCCGATCGCGAGAAGCCGACTCGGGTCAAAGGGCCCACCGGGAGTGGAGTTCGACTCCTGAGCGACTTCGTTCTGTCACGCAAGTTTTAAAGGCGCGGCGAGGCTGCCGTGCGTGTTGCTTTCCACCTGGCCGCTTTGATCGCTTTCGGCGCCATCGCGTCCGGCGTGTCCGCTCAGATCCCCGATAGCCTGCCACGGGATTCGGTCCCCCAAGACACGGTCGACCAGACTGCGCGGTTCCTCGAAGCGCGGGCGCTCGAGGCCGAAGACGTTGGTGTCTTCCCGCTTGTCGGGTCGGAGGGCGTGCGCTCGCCGGGAAGCCGCATCGTGTTCACCAGAGATTCAATCGACTGGGCCAATGCCCAGACCCTCGGCGACCTGTTGGCACAAGTGCCCGGGGTGTTTCTGTGGCGAGGCGGGTGGATTGGCCGTCCGGAACTGCCGAACTACGAAGCGCGTGGCGCCGCCTCGGTGGAGTACTTCCTGGACGGACTTCCCTTCCTGCCCGTCGGCCAAGACAGCCTCAGCGTTGATCCCGTCCTGATTTCCCTCAGCTTGCTGGAACGGATCGAGGTGGAGCAGTGGCCCGGTCTGCTGCGCGTACGGCTCTTCACCCGGCGGCACAATCGTCTGGCCGCGCGGTCCCGGATCGGTATCGCGACGGGTGACGACGATGTGGCACGCTACGATGGGGCGCTCGAACGGCGCTTCAAGTCCGGGCTCGGCTTTTCGTTCGCCGCCGATTTCCTAAGTGCACCTACCGCCAGCGGCGTCGCGAGCGACCATGAACAGACCCAATACTGGATCCAAATGGGGTATCTCCCATCGCCGCGGTTCGGCGTCCAGGCTCAGCTATTGCGAACCGAGCCCAAGCGGGACCCGTTTCTTGGAATAGGCCAGACCGACACCATCGGGTCGGGCCTCGAGGGAAAGCGAAGCGACTACCAGGTGCGGCTCTTCAGCCGGCGTGGATCGGATGAACGTCCGCTCCGCGTCGATGTGCTGTACGGCCGCACCACATGGGACGGGAGCGGCGTGACACAGGCGGTGGATCGGTATGGCGCGACGGTCGCCTATCGTGTCCCGACTCTTTCGCTGGGCCTGTCGGCGTTCGGCGCGTCGCGGTGGACCACGCTCGAATTGGGCACTGAGGCCGGGTGGTCGCCGGTGGAGGGGCTGTCGTTCCACGCGGAGGGGCATTATGGGCGCCACGACGCCGATCGGTCGAGCACCTGGGTCGGCCTCGGCGCCGGGTTCCGTCTGCCACTCGGTGTGATCCTGTCCGGTTCGGCTCGGATCGGCTCGGTGGTGGCCACGCCGGCCCTGGACGCCGATTCCGCCCAAGACCTGCGGGATGTACGCGTTTCGGCCGGCTGGAACGGCAAGCGGCTGGGGCTGGAAGTGGGGTTGAGCCGGACCGCCGCATTCCAGCCGAGGGCGTTTCAGCCGTTTCTCGCGGTGGCCTCCCTCGCGGCAGTGCCCGAGACTGAGTGGCTCACGGCCGCCGTCCGAGTGGCGCCGCTCTCGTGGCTCACGCTCGCCGGGTGGTACAGCGATCCCATGGGGGGCTCGGTGCCGGACGGCCAGCCGCCGGAGCACATGGTCGGAAAAGCGACGATACGGTCGGGCTTTCTCCGGAAATTTCCGAGTGGGACGTTCGACCTCAAACTGGAGCTCACGGTGGAGCGATGGGGCACCGGGGTCCTGGGCCGCGATGGGGCAGGGGCCGCGATCGTGCATCCCGGCGCAACCCTGCTCCGGGGCCTGGCCCAAATCCAACTCGGCCGGCTCCACATCTTCTATGACCGCTACAACTTCCAAGGCACCAACGCCGCGTACGTGCCCGGGTTCACGGTGCCCACCTTCAACACCACGTGGGGAGTCCGCTGGGAATTCCTGAACTGAGTCCGCGCGTCCGGGTTGGCGGGGCCGGCGTGAGGCAATCGTGTTGATTGTGGCGGGGCTACCGCTGGTGTCGCTACAAGCTTATTTTTAAAGGCTTTACCCGAGCCTGGAGGCCGACGCGTGGCCCACAGCATGACGGGATTCGGGGCGGGTGAGGGGCTAGTCGCGGGAGGACGGTTGCGGGTCGAGATCCGCACGGTCAATCACCGTTTCTTCAACGTCGCCCTCAAGCTGCCTGCCAACTTGGCCGTCCTCGAGCCCGATCTTCGCGAGCAGTTGCGCCGCGACTTCGAGCGGGGCCACATCGCGGTGACCGGGCGGTGGGCGGTGTACCCCCAGGAAGGGGAGTCCTCGCTCTATTTGAATCTGGAGCGTGCCCGAGCGGTCGTCGCCCATTTGCGCGAACTCCAGACCGCGCTCGGGATCGGCGGCGACGTCGATGTCGGCCTGGTTGCTCGGCAACCCGACGTGCTCGGCTCGGTGGCGACCGAGCTGACGGTTGCGTGGAAGGACGTCGAGGCCATCGTGCTCGAAGCCGTCGCCGAGTGCAAGGCGATGCGTCGGCGCGAAGGGGCCGTGCTGGTTGCCGAAATGCGCCACCGACTCGATCGGCTGGAAAGCCTTGCCGCGGCAGTGACGGCCAGGGCCCCGGAGCGGCTCACGCGGGAGCGCGACCGCCTCCGACAAGCGGTGGCCGATCTCTTGGACGGGCGGCAGATCGATGAGAGCCGGTTGGCACTGGAAGTCGCGCTGATCGCCGACAAGGTCGATCTGACCGAAGAACTCGTCCGGCTCGGCGCCCACGTCGCTGCGGCCCGGGACTCTCTGGATACGGACGGGGCGGTCGGAAAGCGGCTGGGTTTTCTGGCGCAGGAAATGGGGCGCGAGATCAACACGCTCGGGTCTAAGGCCAACGACGCGGAGATTGCGGCGCAGGTCATAGAAATGAAGGGCGAGCTCGAGAAACTCCGCGAGCAGCTCGAGAACATCGAGTGACGGGTCTTCTCCTCGTCCTCTCGTCACCGTCAGGTGGTGGCAAAACGACCATCGCGCGGCGGCTGATCGAGCGGCGGACCGACATGGCCTTTTCGGTCTCCGCCACGACCCGGCCGATGCGGCCGGGCGAGCGGGACGGAGTCGATTACCATTTTCTGGCTGCCGAAGAATTCCGGCGCCGGGAAGCGGCAGGAGAGTTTCTGGAGACGGCGTCGTACGAGGGCCACCGATACGGCACACTCACGGGTGAGATCCGTGCCATCGTGGAGGCCGGTCGTCACGCGGTGCTCGATATCGAGGTGGAGGGTGGCCGGCAAGTACGCCGACAACGGCCCGATGCGGTTTTGGTCTTCATTCTGCCGCCCGCGGTCGACGTGTTGACAGCGCGGCTCGAGGCCCGGAAGACGGACGATCTCGGTGTCGTCGCCGGTCGGCTGCTTGCAGCGGCCGAGGAGGTACAGGTTGCTCGGGAGTATGACTACCTGGTGGTCAACGACGACCTGGAGCATGCAATCCATCAGGTCGAGGCTATAGTGGAAGCCGAGGCGAGGCGGGTCGAGCGACACGCCGGGCTCTCAGACATGATCGACTCATTCCGTCGTGATGTCCTAGCAGCGGCGGCCGGTTTTCGGGAACGCGCACGAGCGAAGGAGCACAATCGATGAAGATCTACACCCCGCACGAAGCAGCCGCTGCCGCTGACGGCAACAAATACCTCGGTGTTCTCGTCGCGTCGCGGTTTGCGCGGTACCTGAACGAGTTCCCCCGGGATCGTCTCGCCGATCAAGACGAGAAGCTCACGACGACGGCGCTCGACGCGCTGGCTCGGCAGGAGCTGTCCTACAAGCTGGTCCGCCGCCGCCGCTCCGAGGCGTAATCGTGCTGGCGGGACGCCGCGTCCTCCTCGGTCTTTCGGGTGGGATTGCCAGCTATAAGAGCTGCTATCTCGCCCGGGCTCTGACGGAACGCGGCGCGTTGGTTACCACCGTCATGACACGCGGGGCCGCCGAGTTCGTCGGCCCCGCCACCTTTGAGGCGCTCACGCACCAGCCCGTGCTCCGCTCGGTCTGGGAACCAGGCCATGCGCTCGATCACGTGCGATTGGCGCAGGAGTCCGATCTCATCGTTGTCGCCCCGGCCACCGCGCATGTGATAGCCCGCGCGGCCCAAGGGTTGGCCGATGATCTACTGACGACCATCCTGGTTGCGGCCACCGTCCCCATTCTCATGGCGCCCGCGATGAACGACGCCATGTTCGCCCACCCCGCGACCCGGGCGAATCTCGCGACGCTCGAGTCACGCGGCGTGCGGTTCGTCGGGCCTGATGCCGGGGCCTTGGCGGAAGGACCCTCCAGCCTGCCGGGCCGGATGAGCGAACCCGACGTGATCCTGGCCCACGTGCTTCGGTTGTTGGCCGGGAGCGGCCCGCTCAGCGGTCGGCGAGTGTTGGTGACCGCCGGCCCCACGCGGGAAGCGATCGACCCCATTCGGTTCTTGAGCAATCGGTCGAGCGGTCTGATGGGGCATCGTCTGGCGGAGGTGGCATGGGAGCGCGGCGCCGATGTCACGTTGATCACCGGGCCGACCGCACTGCCGGCCCCGGTCGGTGCCCGCGTCGTGCGGATCGAGACCACGCGTGAACTCGAAGACGCGGTTCGCCGCGAATTACCCCAAGCCGACGTGCTCATCATGGCTGCCGCGCCCTCGGATTATCGCCCAACCTCGGCGAGCGATACCAAGCGACCACGCAGCACGGGCGATTGGTCGCTCCCGCTCGAACCGACGGCCGATATCCTGAGCGCGACCCGCGCCGTGCGCAAGGCGGGAAGCATCATCGTTGGGTTCGCGCTGGAAACCGGGGACGCCCTGGCGAAGGGGCGCACCAAGCTCGAGCAGAAGGGGCTCGATCTGATCGTGATCAACGACGCCCTGGAGCCCGGCGCGGGTTTCGATGTCGACACCAACCGCGTGACGATCGTGTCCAAGACCCACGACGAATGGGACCTTCCGCTGCAATCGAAACGCGACGTTGCGGTCGGCATCCTCGAGCGAGTGGAGCGGTATCTTGTCCCTTAGACGCCGATACCTCGCGCAGCAGGCGGAACTCGGCGGCCCCGAAGTGATTCTGCCCAACGGACAGCCGGAGCTCGCAGCCGGTGCTGCAGGGCCCCCTCCCCGATCGGAGGACGAGCCGGCGTGGAAGCGCGGTGCGCCGCCGATTCCAGGTCCCGGCCTCACAGTCGACCTACCCGAGCCATCCCTAATTGAAACGGCGGAGACCTACCCGTCGCTCGACGCACTCGCGGAGGCGGTACGGCGTTGCACCCGTTGCCCGCTGTGTGAGAGCCGCACCCATGGCGTGCCGGGAGAGGGTCATGCAGCCGCGCGGCTCATGCTGATCGGGGAAGGGCCCGGTGCGCGCGAGGATGCCACCGGGCGCCCGTTTGTGGGGCCGGCGGGGAAGCTCCTGGACGAGATACTTGCGGCAATCGATATCTCGCGGCAGAGTGTATTCATAGCGAATATCGTCAAGTGCCGGCCTCCGCAGAACCGGAAGCCTTTGCCGGATGAAGCCGCGGCCTGCCTCCCGTACCTTCACCGCCAGATCACGCTGATCGCACCAAAGGTCATCGTCGCGCTTGGCGGGACGGCCGCGGAGGGTTTGCTTGGCGTTCGAAAGAGCCTTGGAGACTTGCGCGGAGCGGTCCATACGTTTGGCGGCATCCCGCTGATCGTCACGTACCATCCGGCGGCCTTGCTCCGCAACCCGAACTGGAAGAAGCCCACCTGGGATGACGTCCGTATCGCCCGGCAACTTCTCGACCGCTGATCCCTACGTCGGCCGCTCGGCGCCATGGAGCGCGGAAGCGGAGCAGGCGGTGCTCGCCGCCATGCTACTCGACCAGGACGCGGCCCTGCGCGCAGCGGAACTCCTCGACGACACCATGTTTTACCGGGAGGCCCATCGACGGCTCTTCCGCACCATGCTGGCGCTCACCGAACGCCGGGTCGTCATCGACCATGTGACCCTCAATGATGAACTGCTGCGCCGTGGCGAACTGGAAGCGGCAGGCGGCGTGGACTATCTGGCTGAACTGGTCGACGCCGTGCCGACCACGGCCAACCTCGAATACCACGCGAAGATCGTCCGCGACAAGGCCATCCTCCGCCGGTTGATCGAGACCGCCACGTCGGTCATCTCCGAGGCATATGAAGGGCGCAGCACTGCCGGCGATCTGCTGGACACCGCCGAATCGCGCATCTTCCAAATCTCCCAGGAGCGCGGGGACGAAGGGTTCATGCGCATCAAGGAGATGCTGTGGCCCACCATGGAGCGCATCGAATCGCTCCAGCGCAGCGGCAAAAGTATTACCGGTGTCGCGAGCGGGTTCGCAGATTTGGATGAAATGACATCCGGATTTCAAAGATCCGAACTGGTCATCGTTGCGGCCCGGCCGTCGATGGGGAAGACGGCGCTGTGCCTGAACCTTGCCACCCACGCCTCGGTCGAGGCCGACTGCGGCGTGGCCATCTTCTCGCTCGAGATGTCCAAGGAGGCCTTGGTGCAGCGGATGCTGTGCGCTGAGGCAATGGTGGATAGCCAGCGCGTCCGTCAGGGTCGATTACGCGACGAGGACTTCACGCGCTTGGCCCGGGCGGCCGGCGTCCTGCAGAACTGCAAGCTGTGGATCGACGACACGCCGGCCCTCAATCTATTGGAGATGCGGTCCAAGGCCCGGCGGCTCAAGGTGGAGCACGATATCAGCCTGGTCATCGTCGATTACCTCCAGCTCATGCGAGGCCCCGAGCGCGCGGAGAACCGGGTCCAGGAAATCTCCGAAATCTCACGGTCGCTCAAGGGTCTGGCCAAAGAATTGGACATTCCCGTTGTCGCGCTGTCGCAATTGTCGCGGGCGTCGGAACAGCGTGGTGGCGATCGCCGGCCGATCCTGTCCGATTTGCGGGACTCCGGCGCCATCGAACAAGACGCCGATATCGTGATCTTCATTCACCGACCCGAGATGTACGAGGGGCCGGTCGACAAAGACGGCAACAGTCTCGAGGGCAAGGCGGAAATCATCGTCGGCAAGCACCGCAACGGGCCCACCGGCAAGGTCGAGTTGTTCTTCCATAAATCCTTCACCCGTTTCGAAAGCTTCACGGATCGGCCCGAGCCGTCCGGCAATGGCGCGTAAGGTCCGGTCGGTCTACTGCTGCGCCGAGTGTGGCCATCAGCACCCCAAATGGGTTGGGCGCTGTGACGGCTGCGGCGCGTGGAACTCCGTTACCGAGGAACCGGTTGCCGAGCCCGCGGGACTCCGCGGAAGGCGTTCTCGCACCGACCGGGTACACCCCGCCGTACCCCACCGTCTGATCGACCTGGCAACGCCGCGCCTCTCCCGCTGGAAGACCGGGCTCGACGAGTTCGATTTCGTTCTGGGTGGCGGTATCGTGCCCGGTTCGCTCACGCTCATCGGCGGAGAGCCGGGCATCGGGAAGTCGACGCTGCTGCTGCAAGCCGCGGCACGACTCGAAACCGAGGGGCACGCGGTGCTCTACGCCAGCGGCGAGGAGTCACCCGAGCAGCTGCAGCTCCGGGCCGCACGGCTGGAGGAAGACACGGGATCGGTCCACGTGCTGGGTGAAACCCGGCTCGAGGCTGTCTGCGCCGCCGCCGCGGCCCTCGAGGCCCGGGTGTTGATGCTCGACTCCATCCAAACGGTCTATACCGACGCTCTCGAGAGCGCGCCGGGAAGTGTCGGCCAGGTCCGCGAGTCGGCCGCGGCACTCATGCGCTTCGCCAAGGAGAGCGGTACGGCCGTCATGGTCGTGGGACACGTCACCAAGGGCGGCGGCATCGCTGGGCCGAAGACCCTCGAACACATCGTCGATACTGTCCTCTACTTCGAGGGGGAATCCACCCTCGACTATCGGCTGCTCCGCGCGACGAAGAATCGTTTCGGGTCGGTCGATGAGCTTGGCGTGTTTGCCATGACTGACCGCGGGCTCCAGCCCGTCCCCAATCCCTCAGCCGTCTTCCTTGCCGCGCGTGCGGTGGGAAGTCCGGGTAGCGCCGTCACCGCACTCATCGAAGGCACGCGCCCCGTGCTGGTCGAGGTCCAGGCGCTCGCGTCACCGTCCGGGTACGGCACGCCGCAGCGCGTGGCCACCGGACTCGATCCGCGGCGGCTCGCAGTGCTCCTGGCAGTGCTCGAGCGCCGAACCAGCTCGTCATTTGCCAACCAGGACGTGTTCGTCCAAGTGAGTGGGGGCGTGCGGGTCACCGAACCCGCCGCCGACTTGGCGGTGGCGGCGGCCCTGGTATCGAGCCTCTGTAACCGCCCGACGCCCGCCGACGGACTCTATGTCGGGGAGATCGGGCTCGGCGGGGAAGTGCGACCCATCGCCGGACTCGACCGGCGGCTGGCCGAAGCATCCAGGCTCGGGTTCCACACCGTGTTCGGCTCAGGCCGCGGCGCGACTCGGGTGCCCGGCGTCGAGCTGGTCAGCATGAACCACGTCGATGCGCTGGTGCAGAACTTTGCCGCGTGACGTCGGTGCCATCATCGTCGCGGCGGGACGCGGAAGTCGGATGGGTGGCACGCTGCCCAAGCCGTTTCGCATGGTTGGTGGCATGCCGATCCTCGCGAGGGCGGTGCGCCCGTTTCTGGCGCACGCCGATGTAGCGCACGTGGTCATCGCCCTTCGCCAACCCGATGTCGAGGCACCACCGAGGTGGCTCGCCAAGCTTCAAAAGGAGCGCGTGACACTGGTGGCCGGCGGTGACGAGCGGGCCGACTCCGTGCGCGCCGGGCTAGGCGTACTCCCGGCCGAGTGCCGGACGGTGCTGGTTCACGATGGCGCGCGGCCATTTGTCGAGTCTGATGTTCTGGATGCCGTGATCGCTGTCGCGCGCCGTGGCATCGGAGCTGTCGCCGGGGTCCCGCTCACCGATACGGTGAAACACGTGTCCGATGACAACGGTACCGTCGTCGTTGTCGAGACGCTGCCCCGGGAGCGGTTGTGGCGGGCGCAGACCCCGCAAGGGTTTCCCCGGCGGATGCTCGAGGACGCGCACCAGCGTGCGGCCAAGGCGGGCGTGTCAGGGACCGATGACGCGAGCCTGGTGGAGCAGGTCGGAGAACGGGTGGAGATGGTGCCGGACTCACCGCGCAACATCAAGATCACCTCACCTTACGATCTCGCATTGGCCGAGTGGCTGGTGGACCAGCTCCGATGATCCTCCCGTTTCGTACCGACGCCGACATCGACGCGGCTATTGCCACGGCGGTGCCGCACCTCGAGGCCGAGCGGCTCCTGGCCTATCCGACGGAAACGGTGTACGGCCTGGGGTCGATTCCCACCGAGCCGGCCCTCGCGGCGCTGTCGCGCCTCAAGGGCCGGCCGCCCAGCAAGCCTTTCCTACTCCTCGTGTCGACTCGTACCATGGCGGAAGAGACCGGACTGGTCTTCAGCCATGCCGCCTCGGTCCTGGCCGAAGAATTCTGGCCCGGTCCGCTGACGCTCGTGCTACCGGGTGGGGAAGGCCGGCTTCCCGATGCCTTGCGCGGACCGGAGGGCGGGATCGCCGTCCGGCTCACATCGCATGCGGGCATTCGTCGGCTGATCGCTAGACTCGGCCAGCCACTCACGAGCACCTCAGCCAATCGTCCGGGCCAGCGGCCTGCGCCTGGCGCCGACCGACTGGCCGAGGCGTTTGCCCGGGAGATCGCGGGGGGAGAGTTGTTGGTGTTGGATGGCGGGGTGCTCGGGAATGTGCCGCCGTCGACGCTGATCGATTTGACCGCGCCCGTTCCCCGGTTGGTTCGGGAGGGAGCAATTCCACGGGCCGAATTGCGCCGCCGCGTCGGCAGCCTGGCGCCGTGAGCGCCGTGGCCGAACCATGACATCGCCGGCTATGCACCTGCTTCTCGTCTGCACCGGCAACACGTGCCGCAGTCCCATCGCCGAGGCACTGGCCAAGCGCACCCTGGAGGAACGCGGCGTATCGGATGTCACGGTCGCCTCGGCGGGCACGGGGGCATGGGATGGGGCTCCGGTCTCCGAGGGAGCGTATCTGGTGGGTCTCGAACGGCAGATCGACCTGTCACGGCACCAGGCAACGCTGTTGACACGAGAGGTCGTCACCGCGGCGGACGTGATCCTGACGATGGCCCGCCACCATCGGGCCAGAGTGGAGGAGCTGGGCGGCGGCGACAAGGTCCACCTCCTGGGCGAATATGCCGGTGGTGGCGAAGAGGACCCGGAGGTACGCGATCCCTTCGGCGGTGATCTCCAGGAATACCGCCACACGTTCGACCAACTGGAACGATTGTTGGGGCCCGCCATTACGCGGATCGTGAGGGAACGCTCCGGTGGTCACCGGTAACACGCGGGTCTTTGCAGTGTTGGGGGCACCGGTGTCACAGTCCCTCTCGCCAATCATGCACAACGCGGCCATGCGCGTGCTGGGCCTCGACGCCGTGTACGTCGCATTGCCCTCGGGGGACGCCGCCGTCGCGCCGCTCATCGCCACGCTGACGGCGGCAGGCGGAGGCGGCAGCGTGACGCGCCCGCACAAATCCCGAGCCGCCGCTTCGGTCTCGCATCCGACCGAATTGGTCCGCACCCTCGATGCGTGCAATACCTTCTGGGGAGAGAACGGTGCCAGCGCCGGAGACAACACCGATGTGGCCGGCGTGCTCCACGCAACAACGGTCGTTGGCGGGGGTCGGGTGTGGGCCATCGCAGGGACCGGAGCCTCGGCCCATGCCGCGGTGGAGGCGGCCCGCACGGTCGGGGCCCGGGTGGCGGTACGCTCGCGGAGCGAGAGTCGCGCCGAATCACTGATTGAGTGGGCCACATCGAGAGGGGTGCAAATCGCCCAGCTGCCCGATGCGGACCTGCTCATCAACGCGACACCGCTCGGGTGGCGGGACGACGATCCGATGCCGTTCGATGGAGCCGACCTTCCGCGCGCCCGGGCGGCGGTCGATATGGTCTACCGGCCGGGGGAGTCTCCCTGGATTCGGGACCTGCGAGTGCGGGGACTGTCCGCCGTGGACGGCCGTGAGATGCTGCTGGGCCAGGGCGTGGCTGCGTTTCGGCGTTGGTTTCCCCAGCACGAGCCCCCGATGGAGGTGATGCGTGCGGCAGTGGAGCGAGCGCTTCGCGCGCCTGGGTGAGCTCGCCGCAAGGCTCGAGCGGTTCTTGCTGCCGGCCGCGTGTCTCTGCTGCGGTGACGCGCTCCCCGGCTCGTCCGGCGCCGATGCCTGCATCTGCGCGGTCTGCCAGAGCCGGTGGTCGCGGTTGCCTGATCCCTTATGTTCGCGGTGCGGACAGCCCGTGGGATACGACATGCCGTGTCGGATTTGTGCGGACTGGCCCGCCGGGCTCCGGCGGGTGCGGAGTGCGGTGTGGCTCAACGACGGGGCCCGCCACGTGGCGCATCTGCTCAAGTATGAAGGCTGGTGGGGGGTGGCGCGGCCAATGGCTCGCGCCATGCGAAGCCTCGCGCCATTGACGGATGGAGTATTCTTGGTACCGATTCCGCTGGGGCGCCGCCGTCGCCGCGCTCGGGGATACAATCAGAGTGAGTACATTGCCAGGGCATTGGGCCGGGCGCGCGGACTCCCGGTACGGGAGCAGGTGTTGCGGCGGGTGCGTGAGACTGCTACCCAGACCGCCCTGACGCCCGAAGCCCGGCGGGCCAACGTGGCGGGGGCGTTCTTGGCCGCGGACGTCGCTGGGCTCGACCTGGTGCTGGTCGATGACGTCTTCACCACGGGGTCGACGCTGGCGGCGGCGGCAGCGGCGCTGGAGAAGGCCGGGGCCCGCCGGATAGATGCGGTAACATTTGCGCGAGCGCCACAGCCTGTGGCTTAGCTCGGTTGCGGGACGAATTGGACAGCAGCTTCACATCTTCGGGAGAATCGATGACCATCAAAGTCGGAATCAATGGCTTCGGCCGTATCGGGCGCAACGTACTCCGCGCCGCCGTCAAGCAAGCGGACAAGGATCTGGAGATCGTCGCGGTGAATGACCTCACCGACGCGCCGACGCTGGCCCACCTGCTCACGTACGACTCCATCCACGGCCGCTTCGACGGGTCGGTGGAATCCGCAGGCGACACGATCGTGGTTCGCGGGAAACCGATCAAGGTCTTGTCAGAGCGCGATCCCGCGAGCCTGCCATGGAAGGCGCTTGGCGTGGACATCGTGCTCGAGGCCACCGGTATTTTTCGAGATCGTGAGGGGGCAGGCAAGCATCTCAAAGCCGGGGCGAAGAAGGTCGTCATCTCCGCTCCCGCGAAGGGAGAGGACATTACCATCGTGGTGGGAGTCAACCACACCGCGTACGACCCGAAGGCGCATCACATCATTTCCAATGCCAGTTGTACCACCAACTGTCTCGTTCCGGTGGTGCACGTGCTCCGATCGAAATTCGGGTTCGTGCAGGGATTCATGACCACCGTGCATTCCTACACCAACGATCAGCGGATTCTCGACTTGCCCCACACAGACTTGCGGCGTGCGCGGGCGGCAGCCCTCTCCATCATTCCCACCTCGACGGGCGCGGCGAGGGCAACGGCCCTGGTCATCCCGGAGCTGAAGGGAAAGCTCGACGGCGTCGCCCTGCGGGTTCCAACCGCCAATGTGTCGATTGTCGAGCTGACGTGCACGGTCGAGCACCCCACCACGGCGGATGAAGTCAACGCCGCCTTTCGGGCGGCGGCAGGCGGCGCGCTCCAGGGCGTCCTGGCCGTCAGTGACGAGCCGCTGGTGTCGACGGATTACATCGGCAACCTCTACTCGAGCACGGTGGATGCCGAGCTGACGACCGTGATGGGGAGCATGGTCCACGTCTCGTCGTGGTACGACAACGAGATGGGATACTCCGCGCGGTGCGTCGATCTCATCCGCCACATCGGCCGGCAGCTGTGAAGCGCAGCCTGTCTGCGCTGGGCCACGAGACGCTCGCCGGGACGCGGGCGCTGGTGCGGGTCGACTTCAATTGTCCCATTGAAGACGGTGCGGTCACCGACGCGACCCGGATCCGAGCGGCGCTCCCGACCATTCGGTACCTCAAGGAGCGGGGGGCGCGGGTGGTGCTTCTGTCGCACCTGGGCCGGCCCAAGGGCAAGAAGGACCCGGCGTACACGCTCCAGCCGGTGGTCGGCGAACTGGAGCGGCTGCTCGGCGAGCCGGTCACGTTCATCGAAGACCCCACGGCAGCCGAGGCGGTGCGGGCCACGGCCAGGCTTCCGCGAGGCGGCGTCGCCGTGGTGGAGAACACGCGGTTCTTTCCCGGCGAGGAGAAGAACGATCCCGACACCGCCCACATGTTCGCAGCCCTCGGCGACATCTTCATCAACGATGCCTTCGGCGCCGCACACCGCGCCCATGCAACCACGGTTGGCGTGGCTCACGTGCTCAAACCCGCCGTCACCGGATTTCTCATGGAACGGGAGCTCCGCTACCTCGGTGCGGCGCTCGAACAGCCGGCCAGGCCGTTTGTGGCCATTCTCGGTGGCGCCAAGATCTCCGGCAAGATCGATCTGATTGGCGCCTTGCTCCCCAAGGTGGATCACATCCTCATCGGCGGGGCGATGGCGTGCACCTTCTTCCGGGCCATGGGACTGGAAGTCGGAACCTCGCTGGTCGAATCCGACCGCCTCCCGATGGCCCGCGACCTCCTGTCTACGGCGGACGGCAAGCTCGTGCTTCCCAGCGGGGCGGTGATCGCCGAGCGACTCGAACCCGGGATTGCGACCCGCGAGGTTACCCGCGACGCCATCCCTCCGGGGTGGGGGATGTACGATATCGACAGCGCGACCATCGAGAGCTACGGCCAGACCATTGGCGCCGCCGGAACGGTGCTTTGGAACGGCCCGATGGGTGTGTTCGAGACCGAGCCATTCGACCGCGGGACGCTTGGGGTTGCCAAGGCCATGGCCGCGGCGACGGCCCGCGGCGTCGTCACGATTGTCGGCGGTGGCGACTCCGCGGCTGCTGTCGCCGCGGCCGGGCTCTCGGAACAGATGACGCATGTCTCAACCGGTGGGGGCGCCTCGCTCGAATTTCTCGAAGGCAAGGAGCTGCCGGGCGTACAGGCATTGGACGATGCCTGAACGGTCACCGCGCGGAGGCTGACATGCCGGAACTGCTGTACGCCGCAAACTGGAAGATGAACCTCGGCCCCGCCGAGACGCGCACCTACGCCGAGGAGTTCCTCGCGGCCGTGCCCGTCGTCAAAGGGCGGAGCATCTGGTTCTTCCCGCCCGCGGTGTCGCTTGCCGCCGCGGCCGACGCGTTTCGGGGTCGCCCGGACATCCGGGTCGGCGCGCAGGACATCCACTGGGAGCCGTCCGGCGCCTACACGGGTGCCACGTCCATCCCGCTGGCCGTGGCCGCTGGTGCCACCGCGGCATTGGTGGGGCACTCCGAACGCCGCCACGTGTTCGGGGAAACGGACCAGGAAACGGGACGGAAGGTCCGGGCGTCCATCGCCGGTGGACTCATTCCCGTCTTGTGCGTGGGTGAACGGTTGGAGGAGCGCGAAGCCGGCCACACCAAGGCCGTGGTGCAGCGGCAGCTCCAAGCCGGCTTGGCTGACGTCGGCCCAAGAGAATTGGGGCGGATCATCATCGCGTACGAACCGGTCTGGGCCATCGGGACTGGGAAGAACGCAACGCCCGCCGACGCCGCACTGGTGCATCACCACATCCGGCAGCAACTGGAGCAGCAGGGAGCGCGCGAGCCCATCCGAGTGCTGTATGGCGGGAGCGTGAAGACGAAGAACGTCCAAGCGCTCCTGGCGGAGCCGGAGCTCGATGGCGTGTTGGTTGGCGGGGCCAGTCTCGAGCCCGCCGAATGGGCCAAGCTGGTCGCTCTGGTCAGGGACCGGGCGTAGTCCGTTGACCGTGCGCGGCCACGGCGTTAGTCTTCCCCGCCCAGGAAAGCGCTGACGGAGCCATGTTTCAATTCATCCTCGTTCTCATCATCATCGATGCCATTGTCCTCGCGGTGGTCGTGCTGCTCCAGGCCGGCCAAGGCGGCGGGCTCGCGTCGCTTGGCGGTGCAGGCGGGACGGATTCAGTGCTCGGCGGGCGCCACGCCGTCAACTGGCTCACCAAGACCACCTGGGTGTCGGGCGGGCTGTTCCTCTTCTTCTCGCTGATTCTGACCCTGTTGAGTTCGAATCGTGCCGTGAGCGGCAGCGAAGTTCAGGATCTCTTGCGCACCGCACCCGCGCCTGTCGAGGCACCGGCTCAGCAAGGGACCCAAGGGCAAGTGCCGATACCCGGACTTGGCGAAACCCCTGCGGGCAGCCAACCCGCCCCGACCGAGCCCGCGCCCAGCCCGTGAGCCTTGGCGCTCGGACGATCCGGCACGGCGGGGCGATCGCATGAGTGATCGCCCCGCCTTCGTCTTGTTGGAAGACGGAACACTGTTTTCCGGTACCGCGCCTGCCTCCATCCGGGCATCGTTCGGCGAAGTGGTCTTCACGACCAATCTCACCGGTTACCAGGAAGCATTCACCGACCCGAGTTACCTCGACCAGATTCTCGTCATGACGGCCCCGATGATTGGGAACTACGGCGTCACCAGGGACGACATGGAATCGGACCGCCCGCAGGTCGCAGGGGTGGTGGTCCGGGAACTTTCGCGCCATCCCTCGAACTGGCGCGCCACCGAGTCGCTCGGCGCGTGGCTCTCCGAGTACGGCATCCCGGTGGTTGAAGGGGTCGATACCAGGAGGCTCACGCGCCACATACGGGAACGCGGCGCGATGCGGGGGGTACTGGCAGAGGGCAGGACGCCAACGCCCGACCTCTCGGCCGAGCTCGACCGATGGCCCTCGATGGTCGGGCTCGACCTCGCGTCGCGCGCCACCGTGGCGCAACCCTGGACGGAAGGTCAAGAGGGACCGCACGTGGTGGCGTTCGACTTCGGGATCAAGCGCAGCATCATTCGGCAGCTCCGGGCCCGTGGCTGCCGCGTAACCGTCGTCCCGGCCAGGACCTCGCCTGAGGAAGTGCGCGGCTTCCGGCCAGACGGCCTGTTCCTGTCCAACGGTCCCGGAGACCCCGCCGCGGTCGGCTACGCGTTGGAAACCATCCGGACCCTGACACGCTCCGGAATGCCGACTTTTGGTATCTGCTTGGGGCACCAGCTCTTGGCGCTCGCGCTTGGCGGGAGCACCTCGAAGATGCCCTATGGCCATCGTGGAGGTAACCACCCGGTGCGCGACTGCCGGACCGCGCGGGTCCTCATCACGACGCAAAATCATGGTTTCACGGTTGTGGGCAACGACCGCGAAGTTGCTGGCGCGCCAGAACTTGAGGTGAGCCACGTGAACCTCAATGACGGGACCATCGAGGGCCTGCGACACCGAGTTTTGCCCGTCTTTTCAGTGCAATACCACCCCGAGGCCGCGCCCGGACCCCACGACGCCTACCCTCATTTTGGGGAATTCCTCGATCTCATCGGGGCCCCGCCCCGAGCCCGGATCCCCCAACCCCTTGACAGTCAATAGGTAAGCTCGTATCCTCTGGCCCAGAGAAGGTCGAGCTGCGACTCGCTGGGGTTCCCTGGGGGACGAATGACCAAGGCTGATCTCGTCGAATACGTCACCGCCTCGATTGCCCGAACCTCGGGGCCCATGATATCGAAGAAGGACTGCGCCCGGGTGGTGGACGCGTTTTTGGACGCTGTCAAAGAAGCACTGCGCACCCAGCAAAACATTGAGGTTCGGGGGTTTGGGACCTTCAAGATCAGGCGCCGGAAGACCCGGATGGCTAGAAACCCGCGGACCGGTGAGCCGGTGCAGGTGGCGGCCCGTCCGGTTCCGGTTTTCAAGCCGAGCAAAGAACTCCGGACCCTCGTGGCCGAGTACGAAGGACCGGCCGCCGGTCCGCCGCCAGGTTTGGGCTCGTCCGGAGACTCGATGTAGCGAGGCATGTCAGCAGATTGTTTGTCAGACTCGGGGCCGCGCATGGGGTGCGGCCCCGGTGCTATCCACCCTAGATTGCTCCTTCACTATGCGAGCGAGACTAGACCCTCCAGCGCCTGCGGCAAGCACGATGCAGGTCGAAGTCCTGGTCTTTGGCCAGCTCGTCGAGTTGCTGGGCGCGAGTAGCCTGTCGGTCCGGCTGCCGCGGCCGGCAACAGCGCGAGACGTGTTTCACGCCGTGCTCGCCACGCTGCCGAACCCCGCTCCTTCCATCCCTCCGCTCGCCTTCGCCGTCAATCGCGTCCATGCCACCCCCGAGGCAGCGGTGGAGGACGGCGATGAGGTGGCCCTCCTGCCTCCTCTGGCGGGGGGATAGCGTGCCGCACCTTACCACGGAGCGGCTTCGGCTCGATCGACTGGTCGCCGAGGTCCTGTCCCCGGAGCGGGGTGGAGTTGCGACCTTCATCGGAGTGGTGCGCAACCACCATGATGGCCGCTCGGTCGTGCGGCTCGAGTATTCCGCGTATGACGCGATGGCAGAGGCGGAGTGCCAACGGATCGTGGCTGAGGCTACCGAGCGCTGGCCGGTCCGGGTGGCGGTCGAGCATCGTCTGGGCACGCTCGAAGTCGGCGATGCGGCGGTAATGGTGGCTGCGGCCGCGGCGCATCGGGCACAGGCATTCGAAGCATGCCGCTACGTGATCGAGGAGCTGAAGCGCCGCGTGCCGGTGTGGAAGCGGGAACATTTCGCCGACGGAAGCATGGTGTGGGTCGAGCCGGCCGGGGCCGGTGCAGCCGGCGGAAACGTCCCGCCGGACGGGGCGGCACGATGAGTACACCGCTGCGTCCGACAGATCGCCATGACCGGCCGATGGGAAGTCTCCGCGTGTCGGTGACTGATCGTTGCAACATGCGGTGCCGTTACTGCATGCCGGAAGACAGCTACGTATGGTTGCCGCGAACCTCGCTGTTGTCCTTCGAAGAAATCGAGCGGTTGGTCAGGGTGTTCGCCTTGGCCGGCGTCGACAAGATCCGGCTCACCGGGGGCGAGCCGCTGTTGCGCCATGACCTATGCTCCTTGATCGGACGGATTCGGCGCGTTCCGGGAATTCGTGACCTCGCCTTGACCACCAACGGAGTCTTGCTCGCGCGTTGGGCGCGGCCAATGCGGGAGGCCGGCCTGGACCGCGTGACCATCAGCCTGGACACCCTGCGGCCCGAGCGGCTCCGCGAGTTTGCCCGCACTGAGCGCCACGACGATATCATGCGAGGCATCGCCGCCGCGCGCGAAGCCGGATACCCGACCATCAAAGTGAATGCGGTGATCATCCGCGACTACAATCTGGACGAAGTGGCGGAGCTGCTCGCGTTCGGGAAGGCGAACGGGCTCGAGGTCCGTTTCATTGAGTACATGGATGTCGGCGGTGCCACGCGCTGGTCAATCGATCAGGTGGTGTCGCGAAGGGAGATACTCGAGGTGATTGGCCGCGCACTCGGTCGAGTCACGCCGCTGCCCGGCGATCCGAGGGCGCCGGCCGAGCAATTCACCTTGTCGGATGGCAGCCGGTTCGGCATCGTGGCGTCGACCACGGCGCCGTTTTGCGGCCAATGTGATCGCAGCCGCCTCACCGCGGACGGAACGTGGTTCCTCTGCTTGTATGCCGAGTCGGGAGTCGACCTGAGGGACGCAGTGCGTAGGGGGGCGTCGGACGCGGAGCTGCGCGACCTGGTTGTCAGGACGTGGCGGGCACGGACCGATCGGGGCGCGGAGGCTCGCCTGGGCCTGGCCGATCGCGGGGCACTCTATCCGGTCGAAGCGCTCCGCCTCAACCCTCTCCGCGAGATGCATACCCGTGGAGGGTGATCCGTGACACTGAACGTGGCTCTGATCGAACCGCTCATCCCGCCCAACACAGGCAACATCGCCCGGCTCACGGCGGCGACCGACAGTGCCCTGCACCTGATTGAGCCGCTGGGCTTCTCGCTGGACGACCGGGAGGTGCGCCGGGCCGGCCTGGATTATTGGGACGCGGTGGATCTCTGGGTCCATCCCCATTGGCGCGCCTTTCGGGAGGCGATGGATCGGGAGCGGTGCTTCTACTTCACATCCAAGGCCGAACAACCGTTCTGGTCCGCGCCGTTCGGTCCCAACAGCTGCCTCGTCTTCGGGAATGAGACCGACGGCATGCCGGCGCGAATATTGGAAAAGCACCCGGAGCGTTGTTACCGCATTCCGATGACCGCGCAGGTCCGGAGTCTCAATCTGGCGACGGCGGTCGCGATCGTGTTGTATGAAGCGATCCGGCAGTGCAACAAGCACTCCGTGGCGTGAGCTGGCGGCCACCGGCCCCGCTAGCTGCCCGGCCCTGAACCGTTTACATTGTCTTGCACCCGCACCGATCCACCCCCCTTCCGAAAATATGAAAGCGGGCCTGCAATGATGGACAAGATCGCAGTCGTGGGCGCCGGCCACGTCGGTGCCACCACCGCACAGCGGCTGGTCGAAAAGAATCTGGCGCGTAGCGTCGTGATGATCGATGTCCTCGAAGGAATTCCCCAAGGCAAAGCGCTCGACCAATGGCAGGCCGGACCGATCGAGGGCTTCGACGGACGGATGATCGGAACGAACTCGTACGCGGAAGCCTCGGGTGCGGAGCTCTTTGTGGTGACGGCCGGCATTGCCCGGAAGCCGGGGATGAGCCGGGATGACCTGGTCAAGACCAACGCCGGGATCGTGCGGTCGGTGGCGCAGGAGATCAAACGCGCGGCGCCCAAGGCCTTCGTCGTGGTGGTGTCGAACCCGCTCGACGTGATGTGCTGCGGTCACCAAGCAGGCGACGGGATTCCCGCGCGAGCGGGTGATGGGGATGGCCGGTGTACTCGACACGGCGCGCTACCGGACGTTCCTCGCCGATGCCATCGGGGTTTCGGTCGAGGACATCCAGGCGATGGTCCTGGGCGGCCACGGCGATACGATGGTGCCGCTCATTTCCTACACCACCGTCTCCGGTATTCCGGTGACCCAGCTGATCGACCGCGCCACACTCGATCAGATCGTCAAGCGAACCCGCGGCGGCGGCGCCGAGATCGTCGGGCATCTCAAGACCGGGTCGGCCTACTATGCGCCGAGTGCGGCCGCGGTGCAGATGGTCGAGGCGATCGTCCTGGACAAGAAGCGGCTGCTGCCCTGCGCTGCCTGGCTCGACGGCGAATACGGAATCAAAGGTGTCTTTTGTGGCGTGCCGTGCCTGTTGGGGCGGGGCGGGCTCGAGCGCATCGTCGAAATCGAGCTGACCGCTGACGAGCAGGCGGCGCTCGAGAAATCGGCCGAGGCAGTCCGGTCCACCATGGCCGCCGCGGGCTGAGGCGCACGTCGCATGGGCTGGGCGCTCCGGTTCTACCGCTCCACGATCGGGAAAAAGATCCTGATGGCTGTCACGGGCCTAATCTGGGTCCTGTTCGTGATCGAGCATATGGCCGGCAACCTCCTGACATTGAAGAGTCCTGAGGCAATCAACGGGTACGCAGCCCTGCTCAAGTCGTCCGATGAGATCCTCTGGGCCTTCCGGATTGTGCTGTTTGTCGCGTTGGTCGTGCACGTGGACAGCATGCTCAAGCTGACCGCGCGCAACTGGACCAGCCGACGGGCTCGGTACGCCAAGGTTGCGCATCAGACGTCCAGCCCCGCCTCGAGGACCATGCGGTGGGGTGGGGTGTTCTTGATCCTGTGGCTGGTCTATCACATTCTGCATTTCACCACGGGGCAGGTGCACCCCGACTTTAGCCACACCGATGTGTACAACAACGTGACCGTGGCCTTTCAGAGCGGAGGCAAGGTGGCGCTTTACGGTGCCGCCATGGTAGCGCTCGGGTTCCATCTGTATCACGGCGCTTGGAGCATGTTTCAAACGGTGGGGGCGAATCATCCGCATGTCGAGAAGCCCCGCCGCTGGCTGGCAACCGCGATCGCGATCTTGATACCGCTCGGGTTCATTACGGTACCGCTCGCGATCTACTTCGGGATCATCGGCTAGACCGAGGGACGGCATTCGCAATGGAGCTCAACGCCAACATCCCGTCCGGGCCGATTGCTGAGGCGTGGGAGACCCACCGCTTCGACATGAAGTTGGTGAGCCCCGCCAACAAGCGCCGGTACACCATCATCGTGGTCGGGTCGGGCTTGGCCGGTGCGTCCGCCGCAGCGACGCTCGGCGAGTTGGGCTACAATGTCCTGTGCTTCACCTTCCATGACTCCCCACGGCGGGCACACAGTATTGCGGCCCAGGGCGGCATCAACGCGGCCAAGAATTACCAGAACGATGGGGACAGCGTCTACCGGTTGTTCTACGACACCGTGAAGGGCGGCGACTTCCGGTCTCGCGAGGCGAACGTCTATCGCCTGGCCGAGATCAGCCTCAACATTATCGACCAGTGCGTCGCGCAAGGTGTGCCCTTCGCGCGTGAGTACGGCGGCCTGCTCGACAATCGGTCGTTCGGCGGCGCGCAGGTGTCACGCACGTTCTATGCGCGCGGACAGACCGGGCAGCAACTACTGCTCGGGGCCTACCAGGCCCTGGCCCGGCAGATTGCCGCCGGGTCCGTCCAGATGTTCACGCGCTCGGAGATGCTCGACCTGGTCGTGGTCGACGGGCACGCCCGCGGGATCGTCACGCGCGATCTGGTGAGTGGGAAGGTGGAGTCGTTCGCGGCCGACGCGGTGGTGCTCGGAACCGGCGGCTACAGTAACGTCTTCTACCTCTCGACCAACGCGAAGGCCTGTAACGTCACCGCCATTTGGCGGGCGTACAAGCGGGGAGCGGCCATGGCCAACCCCTGCTTCACGCAGATCCATCCTACCTGCATTCCCGTGGCCGGCGACTACCAGTCCAAGCTGACCCTGATGAGCGAGTCGCTCCGCAACGACGGCCGCGTCTGGGTGCCAAAGGCCACAGGCGAGACCCGCCGCGCGCGGGACATTCCGGAAGCGGAGCGAGACTATTTCCTGGAACGGAAGTACCCCAGCTTCGGGAACCTCGCCCCGCGTGATATCGCGAGCCGAAGCGCCAAAGAGGTGTGCGACGAGGGCCGCGGGGTGGGCGAGTCGGGGCAGGGGGTCTACCTGGACTTTGCCGACTCCATTCAGCGGCTCGGTGAAGACACCATCCGGGAACGCTACGGCAACTTGTTCGAAATCTACGAGCGCATCACCGACGAGAACCCGTACCAGGTGCCGATGCGGATCTACCCGGCGCCGCACTACACCATGGGCGGGCTCTGGGTCGACTACAACTTGATGAGCACCATTCCGGGGCTCCACGTGATCGGCGAAGCCAATTTTTCCGACCACGGGGCCAACCGGCTGGGCGCGAGTGCGCTGATGCAGGGTCTGGCCGACGGCTATTTCGTGTTGCCCTACACCATCGGCCACTATCTGGCCACGGCGAAGCCCGGGCCGGTGGACACATCGCACCCCGCCTTCCGCTCGGTGGAGCAGGACACCCGGTCACGCACGGCACGGCTCCTCGACATCCGCGGCACGCGGACCGTGGATTCCTTCCATCAGGAACTCGGCCGCCTCATGTGGAATCACTGCGGCATGGCACGCACGGCCGACGGGCTCACCCAGGCCCTCGAACGGATCCCTGTGCTGCGCGAGGAATTCTGGCGTGACGTGACCGTGTCGGGCGGGCCGGACCATCTGAACCAATCGCTGGAGAAGGCCGGGCGCGTGGCCGATTTCCTCGAGTTCGCCGAGCTCATGTGCCGTGACGCGCTCGATCGAGGCGAGTCGTGCGGCGGGCACTTCCGCGAGGAGCACCAGACAGCGGACGGTGAGGCCCTACGCGACGACGCCCAGTACGCCCACGCCTCGGTGTGGGAGTACCGTGGCCCTGAGGCAGATCCCGTGCTGCACAAGGAGCCGCTCGCCTTCGAGCACGTCGCACTCGCCCAGCGGAGCTACAAGTAGCCATGAAACTCACGCTCCACGTCTGGCGACAGACCGGTCCCCACGATGCGGGCCGGCTGGTCACGTACGACGTCCCCGACGCAAGCCCGGACATGTCGTTCCTGGAGATGCTGGACGTGGTGAACGAGCGGCTGATCGAGCGGGGCGAGGAGCCCATCGCGTTCGACCACGATTGCCGTGAAGGGATTTGTGGATCGTGCAGCCTCATGATCAACGGCGTGCCGCACGGCCCGCGTCGCGGCACGGCGTCGTGCCAGCTGCATATGCGGACCTTCAAGGACGGCGACCACATCTGGGTTGAGCCGTTCCGCGCCCGTGCGTTCCCCATCGTCCGTGATCTCGTGGTCGACCGCTCCGCCTTCGACCGAGTGATCCAGGCAGGCGGATTCATCGGCGTGTCGACCGGAAGCGCCCCCGACGCCCACGCCATCCCGATCGCCAAAGCCGCCGCCGACCGGGCCATGGACGCCGCTGCGTGCATCGGGTGCGGTGCGTGTGTCGCCGCCTGTCCCAACGCCTCCGCCATGTTGTTCACTGCGGCCAAGGTGAGCCATCTCGGGCTCCTGCCGCAGGGGCAACCGGAGCGAATGCGGCGAGCCCTGGCGATGGTGTCGCAAATGGACCTCGAGCATTTTGGCGGCTGCACCAACTACGGTGAGTGCACCGCCGCGTGCCCCAAGGAGATCCCGCTCGAGATGATCGCACGGCTCAACCGCGACTACCTCAAGGCGACCCTGGTCGCCCGTGACTAGGAGACAATGGGCGAAGGTGTGCACAAAGGCCCGCTGACTCCCGTCCTAGAACTAACCGACACAGGATAGACGCATTCGACCGCTGGCCCTTACCACCGCGCTCTCCGCGGCGGCCGTACCGCTCGTGTCTCAAGTTCCCGCGACGCCGTGGATCGAGGCGCGCCTCGATGTGAGTCCCGTGCACGCGACGGTCGATCCGGTGCCGGGCGGCGGATCGCTGAGTGAGTTCCGGCTGGCCCGTCCCACCGTCGCCGTCGAGGCCGGAGTCCTGGGCGACAAGCTCAGGCTCCGGAGCGCCGTCATCCTCGAAGGATGGACCATCAGCGACGGCGAGCTGTCTCTCGGTGCCTTTGGCGAGGGGTTCGTCGACCGGCGGCATCCCCACACCTACGTCCACGAACTCATGCTGTCCGCCGACGATCTCCTCGGGTCACTCGACGGGGCGCGCGTGTGTCCCTCGCCGTAGGCAAGGGATTCGTCGCGTTCGGCACCGACGACCCGATGAGCCGCCCGGCGCTGCGCTTTCCCGTCAATCATCACTGGAGCCAAGTGCTGGAGCGAGCGGTGACTACCGTGGGTGTCAAGGTGGGTCCGGTCGCGGTGGAGGGCAGCCTGTTCAACGGCGACGAACCGGAAGAGCCGGGTCAGTGGCCCCGGATCGGGAATCGCTTCGGCGACTCACGGGCGCTCAGGGTGACGGTATTCCCCGCCACGGGAATTGAACTCCAAGGTTCCCACGCGGTCGTCGCCTCGCCGGAGCAACGCGAAGGAGCAGGGCCGGACCAATTCAAATGGAGTACCTCGGCGCGGTGGGCCCGACCGATCGCCGGTCGCCCTGCCTACGCCCTCATGGAATGGGCCAGGACCTCTGAGCTGGATGGCGCCTTCGTGTTCTCCACCTTCCTTGCGGAAGGCCAGTACCGGATTGGACGGCACCGGATGTACTACCAGTTCGAGCGCACTGAGCGCCCCGAAGAGGAGCGCCAGCTCGACCTGTTTCGCACCGTGCGGCCTCACCACGACGACAATCTGCTCGGTGTCACCCGCTGGACGATCCACACCTTAGGCTATGGCGCCAACTTCTCGCGCTGGGCGAACGTGCGTCTCGAGCCGTTCGTCGAGCTCTCGTTGGGCAGGGTGAGCCGGGTTGGAGCCGGGCTGTTCGATCCCGAGGCGTTCTATGGCCGGCGGTCGCTCACGTCGCTGAGCATCGGTGCGAGGCTCGCATGGGCATCGGCCGGTGGGATGGAGCACCGAATGGGTCGCTACGGCGTCGTGGCCATGCCGCGTCACTCGGGCACCCACGATCACTAGCTGAGCGGATAGAAGGGGCTGAGATGCAAAGGGCCAGAACCTCTGACTGGTTGCACACCGGAGTGGCGTCGATCCTCATCCTTGTCGCGTCCGGATGCGGGTCGAACGAAAGCACTACCGGTCCGCCTCCACCGCCTCCACCCCCACCCCCGCCGTCCGTGAACAGCTTGGTCGTTGCGGCGGGCGATAGCCAAGTCGGAACGGTGGCGGCAGGCTTGACCGAGCCACTCACGGTGCGGGTGGAAGCCAGCAACGGGCAGCCCGTGAGCGGAGTGTCGGTGAGTTGGTCTGTGGTGGCGGGCGGGGGAACGCTATCCTCGGTCGCATCCTCGAGCGACGCATCAGGCCTTACCACTGTGTCCTACACCCTGGGCACGACTGCCGGCATGCAGAGAGTCCGTGCGTCGATTGCAGGCACATCCACCACGGCCACCTTCACGGTTACCGCGCGAGCTGGTCCGTCGGCGACACTGGCTGTGGTGGCCGGCAATGACCAGGCCGGGCCGAGCGGTGCAGCACTGCCGGTCGCGTACCGCATTCGTGTCGATGATCAGTACGGCAACGTGGTCGAGGGAGCCACCGTGGCCTGGACAATGGTCAAGGGAGGGGGAAGTGTCGCCGCGATGTCTTCGGTGACGGATGCCTCGGGCACGGCGTCGGTCATCCACACGCTTGGCCCACAGGGAGGAGGGCAAGTGGTGGCCGCAGCTGTTCAGGGCACCGCGGTCACCGCCGTGCGATTCCATGCGACCGCCCGCTCCGCCTTCACGATCACGGCCGGAGGCTCCAACGTGACCGAGCGATTCGGGTCGGATCTCTGGGTCCACGGCGGCTACGGCTACAGCGGAACGTGGGGCAACCGCAACGGCACCCCGGGCAATGCGGTCAAGATCTGGCAACTCGATCCGTCGGGGGCGCCGTCATTGATCGACAGTGTGGTGACGGCCGGCATCAGTACCGTCAGCGACGTGGAAGTGAGCGCCGACGGAAGCGTGCTCATGTTCAGTGCGGAGGGTGGGCCGAATGCCGGGCTGTACATCTATCGGCTCACCGATCCGCGCAGCCCGACCTTTGTAGGCAGAGCGCTGGTATCGACAGGGCTCCACACGGCGACCTTCGGGTATATCGACGGGAACACGTATGCTTTTGCGGCCAAGAATCCCGGCAGCCCGGCACTGCTGATCTACCAGATCGACGCGACCGCACCCAATCCCATTACGCTCGTGTCCACCACACCGATCCCGCCGGCCTACGGCATTCACGACACCTTCGTCCGCGACGGCATCGCCGTCGTCTCGGCCTGGGATACCGGTGTCATCGTGTACGACGTTGGGAACGGACTGCGCGGCGGCACGACGAGCAACCCGCTCGAGATCAGCCGCATCGCCACGGCCAACGGGAATTCCCACAACGCCTGGTGGTTCCATAACCCGAATACCGCTGAGCGGCGCTACATGTTTGTTGGTGAGGAAGGCCCCGGCGTGGTCGGGGGGGCCGCCTCCGGCGATATCCACGTCGTCGATGTGTCGGCCCTCAGCGCGCCGCGTGAAGTTGCCACCTTCAGCGTCGCCGGAGCGGGGACCCACAACTTCTGGATGGACGAGCAAGCGGAAGTGCTGTATGCTGCCTACTATAATGCCGGGATCGTGGCCATCGATGTCTCGGGCGACTTGAGTGGCGACCTGGCCATCCGGGAGATCGCGAGGATCCAACCCGGAGGAACCGCCAACACCTTCACGTGGGGAGTGCAGCTCTATCAAGGGTCCGTCTACGCCGTCGACATGCTCTCGGGGTTCTGGCAGCTCTCGCGTCCCTAGCCGGGGCTCTGGCGTGCCCGAGTGGGCCTGGGTGAGCGGAATCGGCGTTGCCGTGCTGCTCCTCGCCCAGCCGCTGGGCGCGCAGGGACGACTCGCGGGCTTCTCACCGTCCGCGAGCGTCGAGGAACGTGCGCTCGAAGCGGAGCTCTCGCGCGTTCCCGATTCGGCGAGCGCGCGATCACATTCGCGGGCGCTGGCCTCGCGCGCACACGTGGCCGGCACGCCGGCTCAGCGCCGCACCGCCGACTACGTCCTGGAACATATGGCGCATTGGGGACTCGACACGAGCCGGGTCGAATTCCGGGTCTTCCTGCCGTTCCACGACTCGACGGTCGTCGAGCTCGTGGCTCCCGAACGCGTTCGCCTTGTCCTCGAGGAGGCCGCCGAGCCGTCCGACTCGGCCACGCTCGACGGCATCTGGCCGGCGATGAACGGCTATAGCGGTTCCGGAGACGTCACGGCCGCGGTGGTCTACGTCAACTACGGCCTCCCCGAGGACTACGCGGCGCTGGACTCGATGGGCGTGCGGGTCGAGGGCCGGGTGGTGGTCGCACGGTACGGCAGGAGCTTTCGCGGCATCAAGGCCAGGGAGGCGGAGCGCAACGGCGCGGCGGCGCTCTTGCTCTACTCGGATCCCCAGGACGACGGCTACTTCCGCGGCGACGTCTATCCCGACGGGCCCATGCGTCCGGAGTCGGCGGTGCAACGCGGCAGTCTCTTCAACGATCGCGGCGATCCGTCGACACCGGGATGGCCTTCAACCGACGACGCGCACCGTCTGCCGCGTGATTCGATGGAGTTGCCGCGGATCCCCGTTGTGCCGCTGAGCTACGGCAATGCTGCCCACCTGCTTCGCCCGCTCGATGGCCCGTCCGTGCCCCAGGCCTGGCAGGGTGGGCTGCCTTTCCGGTATCACGTCGGGGCCGGCAACGTGCTTGCGCGAGTGGCGGTCTGGCCCGAAGAAGGGGAGCGGGCATACAAGACCATCGTGAACACCTTCGGCATCATCCGAGGAGCGGAGTGGCCCGACGAGTTGGTCATCACGGGTGGCCATCGCGACGCCTGGGGACCCGGCGCGGCGGACAACGTGAGCGGTATCGTGAGCATCCTCGAGGCGGCGCGCGCCTGGGGAGATGCAGCCGCCCGGGGCCGTCCTCCGAAGCGTACCCTGATCTTCGCGACTTGGGATGCGGAAGAATGGGCGCTGGTCGGGTCCGTGGAGTGGGTGGAGCTCATGGCGGAGCGGTTGCGGGAGCATGCCGTCGCCTACATCAACCAGGATGTGGCCGCGATCGGGCGAAACTTCGGCGCGGCCGGCACGGCCTCGTTGCACCCCTTCATTCGCGATGTGGCGGCAACGGTCCAGCAGCCCGGCGACACGGTGTCGGTCTATCAGGGGTGGCGAACAGCCCAAGAACTGGACGACACGGCCGAAGTGAGGATCGGGGACCTGGGCGGCGGCAGTGACTTCGCGGGTTTCTACAACCACTTGGGGATTCCGTCGCTCGGTTTCGGGTTCGGCGGCCCCTATGGCGTCTACCATGCGGCGTACGACAGCTATCGCTGGATGGAGCGATTCGGCGACACCGACTTCACCAGCCATGCGGCGGCCGGCCGCGTGCTCGCGATCATGCTGGGCCGGTTGGCGAATGCGTCGGTGGTACCCTTTGATTACATGGCCTTCGGGCGGTACCTGAGCGATTTGGTGGAGCGGACGGCAGCCACGCACGAGGAGATCGGCTGGGCTGCCCCCGCGCTCGACCGCCTCGGGAGGACGGCCAGCCACTTCACTCAGCGTGGGACGTCGTTCGACGAGACGCGGGTCCGGGCACTCACCGCAGAATCGGGCGCGCCCGTGTCGCCATCCGTCCTGGCCGAGGTCAACGCCATGCTGCGGGAGGTGGAGCGGGACCTCACCCGGGCGGAGGGCTTGGCAGGGCGGCCCTGGATGCGAAACCTGATCTTTGCCGCGGATCGAAACAACGGCTATGCCGATATCGCCTTCCCGGCCATCACCGAGGCCCTGGAAGACGGCGACCCTGCCCGGGCAGAGGCAGAGGTCGATGAGATGATTGCGAGAATCGGGCGGGCGGGGGCCCACCTCGAAGCCGCCCGGACATTGCTCGAGAAGGGGCGCTAGAGCCTCGGCAGGGTCACACCTCGTTGGCGCTGGTACTTGCCCTTCTTGTCGGCGTAGCTCACTTCACACACGTCATCCTCATCGGCTTCGAAGAACAGAACCTGACAGATGCCTTCGTTGGCGTAAACCTTGGCAGGGAGCGGCGTCGTGTTCGAGATCTCGAGCGTCACGTGGCCTTCCCATTCCGGCTCGAAGGGCGTCACATTGGTGATGATCCCGCACCGCGCGTAGGTGGATTTTCCAAGGCAGATGGTGAGCACGTTACGGGGAATGCGGAAGTATTCGATGCTCCGAGCGAGCGCAAAGCTGTTGGGCGGGACGATGCACACGTCGCCGCCAAACTCGACAAAGCTCCGTTCGTCGAAGTTCTTCGGGTCGACCACCGCCGAGAGCACGTTGGTGAAGATCTTGAACTCGGGCGCCACGCGCATGTCGTAGCCATAGGACGAGAGCCCGTAGGATATGGCGTTCTCCCGGACCTGGCCCTCGACAAACGGCTCGATCATGCCGTGCTCGCGGGCCATCCGGCGGATCCAGCGGTCGGATTTGATGGACATGGCTCCTCGGCGTGCCTGGTGGAGTCCTCGCGGACGGGAAGCCCGGGTGGCGGGCGGCTGGAATATAGTGCCTGGGCGGGCTCGCGGCGCCTCCGCCGCAACTGGTTTCGTCCCTGAGGGTTGTGCTTGAAGTCCCCCGCGTCAGGGTGTAAATTGCGCGCTCTAGTGAATTTTTTCACTAACTCCGGACCAGCATGCTCCAAGCCTACATTCCGCTCCTGTTGGTCGTCGCGTTCGTGGTGGTCAACGCGGTCATCATGCTCGGCCTGTCGCACTGGCTGTCGAGTTCGCGACCCACCGGGGTCAAACTGCAGCCGTACGAATCCGGCATGCCGGTCCTCGGGGACGCGCGCGAGCGCTTCTCCGTCAAGTTCTATCTCGTGGCCATGTTGTTCATCATTTTCGACATCGAGGTCGTCTTCCTGTTCCCGTGGGCGGTAGCGTTCAACCAGTTGCCTGCCCAGTCGGGGCTCCTGCTCGTGGCGATGCTGATCTTCCTCGGGGTGTTGACGGCGGGTTTCATCTACGCGTGGAAGCGGGGGGCGCTCGAATGGTCGTAACACCGCCGGCTGGTGGCGTGGAACTGAGCGCGGTTTCGCCGAACTGGGTCACCACCCGGCTCGATTTCCTGTCCAACTGGGCCCGGTCGAACTCGCTCTGGCCCATGCCGTTCGGCACGGCGTGCTGCGCCATCGAGTTCATGGCCACCGCCGCCAGCCGGTTCGATTTGGCCCGGTTTGGCATGGAGCGCATGAGCTACTCGCCCCGCCAGGCGGACGTGTTGATCTGTGCGGGCCGGCTGCCCTTCAAGCTGGCACCCGTTATCAGGCGGATTTGGGACCAGATGCCGCAACCGAAGTGGTCCATCTCCATGGGAGCGTGCGCATCGACGGGCGGCATCTTCGACAACTACGCCATGGTGCAGGGGATCGACACGATCATTCCGGTCGACGTCTACGTGCCCGGCTGCCCGCCGCGTCCGGAAGGACTGGTGTACGGCATCATGCTGCTCCAGAAGAAGATCAAGGGTGAGTCCTTCACCGATCCGGATCTTCGCCAGGAGCATCTGCTGGACGACGCCGGCATGTTCCTGCCGCCGGAACGGGTGGATGAACTCTCGGAGCCGTTCGGCAACTCCATCCATCAAACGCGCTCCGGATGACCGGCGTCTCGCCTTCGGTTGGCGCCCTGACCGCTGAGTTCGGCTCGGCAATTCTCCGTACCGTCGTCTCCTGCGGGGACTCGATCGTGTACGTCACGCGCGAACGAGCCCACGACGTCCTGGCGTGGCTCAAGAACACACCCGGGCAAGAATTCGATTACCTAACCGACATCACGGCAGTGGACTATCGAGACCCGGAGCGTCCGCTCGAAGTGGTGTATCAACTCCGATCGCTGGGCCGCAAGGCCGATCTGCGTGTCAAGATCGCGCTCGATGGATCCGCGCCACTGGACGTGGACTCGGTGTACGACCTGTGGAAGGGGGCGGATTGGCTGGAGCGCGAGGTCTACGACATGTTCGGCGTCACCTTTGTCGGCCACCCCGATCTGCGTCGGATTCTCATGTGGGAGACGTACGGGGAAGGGTATCCGTTGCGGAAAGACTTCCCGCTGCGGGGCCACTTCAGCCGGGCGGAACAGGTGCGGCAGGCGCTGGCCGCCAATCCGGAGGCGCAGTACTCGCTGGAGGAACTGTCGCTGGCGCAGGCGATGCACGACCTGCCGGCCGATATGACCGAACGGCTGCGCCGCGGTGAGCGGGGGCTGGTGCCATGACCCGGCGCACCGTCGAGATGGCGCTGTCGACCCCGGGTCTCGACGCCCAGGGCCGTCCGGTGTCGTTGCCGCTTGGCGTCACGGGGGGCGAGCCGGGCCAGACGCCGGATGAGCACATGCTGCTCAACATCGGACCGCAGCACCCGGCGACGCACGGGGTCCTTCGATTGGTCGTAGAGCTCGACGGCGAGGTCGTGCGCCGGGTCATCCCGCACATTGGGTATTTGCACTCGGGGTTCGAAAAGTTGGGCGAGTACCGGCAGTACAATCAGATCATTCCGCTGACCGACCGGACCGACTACCTGGCGCCCATGGCCAACAACGTGGCGCTGGCGCTGGCGGTCGAGAAGCTGATGGGCATCGAGATCACCGAACGCTGCAAGGTGCTTCGGGTGATTGCCTGCGAGATGAGTCGCATCATCTCCCACATCGTGTGGCTGGGCACCACCGGCATCGATCTCGGAGCGTTCACGCCGTTCCTGTGGTCGTTCCAGGAGCGGGAGCGCATTTACAACCTGCAAGAGGCATGGACCGGGGCGCGGCTCACCACCAGCCTGACGCGCGTCGGCGGAATGATGGCCGACATTCCGGAGGGATGGGACCTGGCGCTCCGTGAATTCACCCAGACGTTCCCGAGCGTGCTCGACGAAGTCGATACCATGTTCAGTCGGAACGCGATCTGGTGTGGCCGGACCCAGGGAATCGGCGCCATGTCGGCCGAGGACGCCATCAACTACTCCTTGTCGGGCCCGATGCTCCGCGCGAGCGGTGTCGACTACGATGTCCGGAAGGACCGTCCGTACCTGGATTACGAGACCTACGATTTCGAGGTCCCGGTGGGGGAACACGGCGACATCTACGACCGCTACATGGTGCGACTGGAAGAGATGTATCAGTCGAACCGGATTCTCCAACAGGCATTGGACCGGCTCGAGCCCGGCCCGATCAACGTCGACGATCCCCGCGTCATCCTGCCGCCCAAATCGCGCGCCATGAGCGACATGGAAGCCATGATCTTCCACTTCAAGCAGGTCATGGAGGGCATCAAGCCGCCCGCCGGTGAGGTGTACTTCGGCGCCGAGAACCCCAAGGGCGAGCTGGGCTACTATTTCGTGTCCGACGGCACCGCAAAGCCGGTGCGTTGGCGTATCCGACCTCCGGCGTTCATCAACCTGGCGGCCCTGCCCGCGCTTTGCGAGGGCGCGCTCCTGGCCGACGTGATCGCCATCAACGCGAGCGTCGACATCGTGATGGGGGAAATCGACCGATGAGTGCCACTCCGGGCGCCGCGCCCCACGGCCACGAGACGGCCCCGTATGAACCGGTGTTCGTCGGGTCGGCGTTGAGCAAACTCGAGTCGCTGTTTGCGCAGTACCCAACCAAACAAGCCTGCCTCCTGCCCGCGCTCTGGATGGTGCAAGACGCCCGCGGCTGGGTGTCGGAGTCCGCTATGGCCGAGGTTGCGGACGTACTCGGCCTCACGCCCGCGTTCGTCAAGGGCGTCGTGACCTTCTATACCATGTACCACCTCCACCCCGTGGGGCGGCATTTCATCCAGGTCTGCACCACGTCGCCGTGCGGCCTCTGCGGGGCGGAGGACGTGCGCGATGCGATCCTGGAAGCGACCGGCTGCGAAGAATTGGGAAGGACGAGCCCCGATGGGCGGTTCACGGTCATCGAGGTCGAGTGCCTCGGCGCCTGTGGGTTTGCCACTCCCATTCTGATCGACGACGACTTCATCGAGAGCGTCACGGCCGAACGGGTGCCGGCCCTGTTGGAGGGCTACGAGTAATGGGTTACCCGCATCCGATCCATCCCAAAGAGACACCGGTGCTCTCCACCCACTTCGGAGACGCCGCCGCCCGCTCGTACGCCGGTTGGGTGGAGCGGGGGGGCTATCAGGCGCTGCGCAAGGCACTCGCCATGACACCCAACGACGTCACCGAGGAGGTCAAGGCGTCGGGCCTCAGGGGTCGCGGTGGAGCAGGCTTCCCGTGTGGGCTCAAGTGGTCATTCATGCCCAAGAACTCGGGGAAGCCGCATTACCTGGTGTGTAATGCCGACGAGTCGGAGCCGGGCACGTTCAAGGACCGGGAGATTATGCGGTGGACGCCGCACGCGCTCATCGAGGGGTGCGCCATTGCCGCATACGCCATCGGTGCGGAGCGCTGCTACGTCTACATCCGCGGCGAATTCACCGAGCCCCTCCGCATCATGACCACGGCCATCGAGGAGGCCTACGCCAACGGCGTGCTCGGCACGAACGTGATGGGCAGCGGGACCACCATCGACATGATCATTCATCGCGGGGCCGGCGCCTACATCTGCGGCGAGGAAACGGCCCTGATGAACTCCATCGAAGGCAAACGCGGCAACCCCAGGATCAAGCCGCCCTTTCCGGCGCAAGCCGGTGTCTTCGGCATGCCGACCACGGTGAACAACGTCGAGACGTTGGCCGCGGTGCCGCACATCGTCACTCGAGGAGCGGCGTGGTACAAGGGCCTCTGCCTCGGCAGCGACAAGAGCACCGGCACCAAGCTGTTTTCGGTGTGCGGCCAGATCCAGCGGCCTGGGAACTACGAAGTGACGATGGGCACTCCCATGCGGGACCTCGTCGTCGACATGGCCGGCGGGGCCGGGCCGGGGCGGACCCTGAAGGCGGTGATTCCCGGCGGCTCATCGGTTCCGATCATGACCGTCGCGGAAATGGAAGACTGCGTCTGCGACTACGAAGGTGTCATGGCGAAGGGGTCCATGCTCGGTTCGGGCGGTATGATCGTGATGGACGACAGCGCCGACATGGTCTATCAGATCTGGCGCCTGGCCCGGTTCTACGCCCATGAGTCGTGTGCCCAGTGTACCCAATGCCGAGAGGGAACGGCGTGGACCACCAAGATCCTGGAGCGCATTCTCCGGGGGCAGGGGGAGCAAAAGGATCTGCAACTGCTCATGGACTTGTCCGAAAACATGACCGGCAAGACCATCTGCGTGTTGAGTGATTCCTGTGCCGCGCCGATCGTGAGCGGCATCCAGAAGTTTCCCGAGGAATTCGAGGCCTATATCTCCAAGCGCCGCCAGCCGGCACTCAGCCCAGCGTAACGCCGATGCCCGACGACCTGGTTACGGTAACGATCGACGGCATCGCGGTGCAGGTGCCGAAAGGCACTCCGCTCATCGAAGCCGCGAAACGGGCAGGCATTCTGGTGCCCCATTACTGCTACCATCCGTCGCTGCCGGCACCGGCGGTGTGCCGGATGTGCTTGGTCGAGGTGGAGAAGGCCCCGAAACTGCTCCCGGCCTGCGTGACCACCGTGGCGGACGGCCAAGTGGTCCATGTCCATAGCGAGGCGGCCGAACAGGCCCGCGAGGGCGTGCTCGAGTTCCTGCTGATCAACCATCCGCTCGATTGCCCGATCTGCGATCAGGCCGGCGAATGTGAATTGCAGAACTACGTGTTCCAGGAAGGCCGGGCCGGCTCCCGGTACGACGACTATCCCAAGCGATTCAATCCGGTGGAGGACTTCGGCCCGGACATCCTGTACGTACCCAATCGGTGCATTCTCTGCACCCGGTGCGTGCGCTTCATGGATGACGTGGCGAAGACCCCGGTGCTCAACGTCTCGGAGCGCGGCGATCGCGCGACGATCGGCATCTTTCCGGAGACGACGCTGGACCACCCGTGGTCCGGCAACGTCGTCGACCTGTGCCCGGTGGGCTCGCTCGTCTCGAAGGATTTTCTCCACAAAGCGCGTGCCTGGGAACTGGACAAGACGGCCAGCATCTGTCCGGGCTGTACCCAGGGCTGCAACGTGACGATCGAGACGCGGGAGCACAACGTGGTGCGCCTGCGACCCAGGCCAAACATGGAGGTAAACCGGCACTTCATCTGCGATGAAGGCCGCATGAACTACCGGTGGATGAATCGCGGCGACCGGGTTGAGGCCCCTCGGGTGAAAGACGGCGCCCGCCATCAGGCCGTGGATTGGGACACGGCCCTCGCGCGGCTGGCCGAGTCCCTCGTGGGCACGCGCGGCTCCGCCGTGCTCCTGGCCAGCGCGCGGGCCTCGACAGAGTCCTTGGGACACCTCCGCCGCATGCTCGACCGCTTTGACGTGACCGCCGCCGTGAGAGTGCCGCTCGGTGATGAAGCGCCGCTCGAAGGAATTCCGGGGCTGGCCCTGAGGGCGGAGCGGGCTCCCAACCTGGCCGGTGCCCACCTCATGGGCTATACGGCCAAATGGGACGACGCCGTCCGTGCGGCGGCGGCCGCGGCCGTGGTGGTCGTGGTGGATGAGCTCCTGACCGAGGCCGAGTTGGCTACCGCCCGCCGGGCGGGCCTGCTGGTGGTACTGAGCACGCTGGAATCGGACGACCTCGACCAGGCCGATCTGGTGTTGCCCATCACGACCATGGCCGAGGAGTCTGGCACATATCTCAACCGCGACCACCGGCTGCAACGCTACCTGCAAGCGAAAGCGGCACCGGGCATGGCGCGTCCCGCCTGGTGGGCGGCGGTCGAAGCACAAGCCCGAGCCGATGGCCTAGCCACGGCCCCGGGCTCGGCCGCCGAGGCATTTGCGGCGTTGGGCGACCACGTGCCGAGCCTCGCCGGTCTTACCTACGCCGACATCGGATTCGTTGGCCGGATCATCGGTCGGCATGCGGCGGTGGGAGTCGAGCGGTGACCCCCGAGCTCAAGGGGTTCCTGCTCGTCGCCAGCGTCAAGATGGTGGTGGTCTTCGTCGTGGTCCTCGTGTGGGTGGCGCTCTTGACGCTCATGGAGCGCAAAGTGTCGGCCTGGATCCAGAATCGGTTGGGACCGAACCGGGTGGGCCCTGGCGGCCTGCTTCAGCCGGTGGCCGACGGGATCAAGAACTTCATCAAAGAAGAGACGCTGCCGAAGGTGGCCAACCCGGTACTGTTCGTGCTGGCGCCGGCGATGTCGTTCATCCCGGCCATGCTCCTGTCCGCGGTCATTCCGTTTGCCGCTCCGCTGCCGCTCGAGTTCGACTTCACGCTGCCGATCGTCGGCCGCATGGTGCATTCGGGCGCGACGCCGATGGTCGTCGCCGACTTGCCGGTCGGATTCTTGTTCGTGCTGGCGGTGAGTTCGATGGGCGTCTACGGTATCGCCATTGCGGGCTGGTCGTCGAACAGCAAGTACAGCCTTCTGGGGGGCCTCCGCGCCAGCGCGCAGATGGTGTCCTATGAGGTGGCCCTCGGACTGAGCGTGCTGCCCATCCTGCTGCTGGCGGGCAATGTGTCGTTCTCGTCGGTCATCGCCGAGCAGCAGGCCGGGCTCTGGTACGTCCTGCCGCTCTTCTTGTCGTTCTTCGTGTTCCTGATCTCGGGCCTCGCGGAAACGAACCGACTGCCGTTCGACATGCCGGAGGCCGAGTCGGAGCTGATCGCCGGATACCACACCGAGTACAGTGCGATGAAGTTCGCCATGTTCTTCATCGCCGAATACGCCAACATGATCACCGTGTCGGCCATGACGGCGACGCTGTTCCTGGGCGGTTGGGATATTCCGTTTACCGCGTGGGATCAACAAGGCGGGGTGGCGCAAACGCTGGCCACCGGCGGGTTCTTCGTGGCGAAAGTGATGGTGTTCATCTTCATCTTCATGTGGATCCGCTGGACGCTGCCTCGCTTCCGCTACGACCAACTCATGGCGCTGGGCTGGAAATTCCTGATCGAGGTGGCCACGGTCTATTTCGTGGTGATCGCAATCGCCATACACGTGATCGGGCGGGTGTGGGGGGTGACTGATCCTCGCGCGATGGGGCTCTGGCTGTTTGGGTTGAATCTGGTGCTGTGCTACGTGGTGTTCATGCTGCTGGATCGCGGCAATGTCATTGAAGGGAGCTCGCCGCAGCGACGCGCCGCCCCCACCGAGGCCCTGGAGTCCGAATGGCGATAACGGTCAAGGTGTGTCGGCGTCCGGAACGGAACGTGAGCTACGTGCGGGCGGCGCTCAAGGGGATGCGGCTGACCTTCAAACATCTCCTCCAGCCCAAATTCACCATGCAGTACCCCGAGGAGAAGAGCCGGGACGATTGGACGCTCTCCTCCCGATGGCGCGGCACGCATCGCATGATGACGGATGAGGCCGGGCGGTCGAAGTGCGTCGCGTGCGGTCTCTGCCCGCAGATCTGCCCCGCCAACTGCATCAAGCTCGTGCCTGGCGAGGACGAGCATGGCAACCGCTATCCGCTGATCTACGAGATCGACGAATTCCGCTGCGTGTTCTGCGGCTACTGCCAGGAAGTGTGCCCCGAAGAAGCCATCCACGTGGGTGTCCATTTCGAGAACGCGGAATACGACCGTGCGCGGTTCGTGTACGACTTGGAGCGGCTGTCCTCGCAGACGCATCCGGTGTCGACGTTATGGGATCCCACCGATCCCAGGGGCGAGTGATGGCCGAGATCGTCTTCTATTTCTTCGCGGCCGCTGCCATCCTGTCCGCGCTCATGTGCATTACGCAGCGGAACCCGGTGGCCTCCGCGTTCTGGTTGATCTCGACGATGCTGACCCTCGCGGGCATCTTCGTGTTGCTCGAAGCGCAGTTCATCGCGGCCGTCCAGGTCTTGGTCTACGCCGGCGCCATCATGGTGCTGTTCCTCTTCGTGATCATGCTGCTGAACCTGAGCGACCGGGTAAGCGACATCCGGGGCAAGTTGAGCTGGGTCGTGGCGGCGCTCATTGCCGGCGCACTGGCCGCGTCACTCCTCACGCTCCGGGGGTATACCCCGGCGCGGCTGGCGCTCGAGGTGACCGGCTCGGCACAGATTCCGCCCGAGGTCGCGTTCCAGGCCGCGGAGTTGGCTCGGGCGGAGGCGGCATCGCGGGGGATCATCGGCGTCTTCGCCGAGCCGCTGTTCGGATCGTACCTCATCCCCTTCGAGATCACGGGGTTGCTCTTGCTCACGGCGATCGTCGGCGCGGTCGTGCTGGCAAAGCGGAGGCTCTAAGATGCTGCTTGGCCCTTCGCTCGGCCTGTCCGCCATCCTGTTCGCGATCGGCGTGGCCGGTGTCATTCTCCGGCGCAACGCGATCGTGCTGTTCATGTGCATCGAGCTGATGCTCAATGCCGTGAATCTGAGTTTCATCGCACTGGCACGCTACCACGGCGTCAGCGGGCAGATCATGGTCTTCTTCGTCATGACGGTTGCGGCGGCTGAGGCGGCGGTGGGGCTCGCGATCATCCTGGCCCTGTTCCGACATCGCGAGAGCGTCGATCTCAAGGACGCCAACGTGCTGCAAGGATAACCGGCATGGCCGAACTCGTATCGGACGGATCGATGATCGGATGGGTCTGGGCCACCGTGGCCCTGGCCCTGGTCGGGTTCCTGGTGAACGGCGCCTTGGCGATTTGGAGGCCGACGGCCAAGCGAGCCGTGTCGATCGTGGGTCCGGGGGTGGTGCTCGCGGCCTTTCTGGTTGCGGCGGCGGCGTTCCTGGAGCTGTGGGGCGCCACCCCCGAACGGCCCTACATCCTGACCCTCTGGTCCTGGCTGCCGGTCGATACGCTCCACGTCGATCTCGCCTTCCAGGTCGACCAGCTCTCGGCCGTGATGATGCTCATCATCACGGGCGTCGGCGGCCTCATCCACGTGTTCAGCATCGGCTACATGCGAGACGACCCGGGATACGCCCGCTACTTCGCGTATCTCAATCTCTTCATCGCCTTCATGCTGGTCCTGGTGCTGGGCGCCAATTTCCCGGTGCTCTTCATCGGGTGGGAAGGCGTCGGGCTCTGTTCGTATCTCTTGATCGGGTTCTGGTTCGAAGACCGGCTCAAGGCGGACGCGGGGAAAAAGGCCTTCATCGTCAACCGGATCGGCGACTTCGGGTTCCTGATCGCCATGTTCCTGATCTGGACGTCGGTGGGCTCGCTCGACTTTGTGGAGGTCTTCCGTGCCGCCCCCGGAGCGCTGCCGCTCGGCGGGGCGATGATCACCGCCATCACCCTGTTTCTTTTCCTCGGCTGCGTGGGCAAGTCGGCCCAGATCCCGCTCTACGTGTGGCTGCCCGACGCCATGGCAGGTCCGACGCCGGTGTCCGCCCTGATCCATGCCGCAACCATGGTGACCGCCGGGGTCTACCTCGTGGCACGCACCGGTGTCCTCTTCGCTATGGCGCCCGTCTCGAGCCTGGTGGTGGCGGGGGTCGGCGCGGTGACGGCGCTCTTTGCCGCTACCATCGGGCTCCGGCAATACGACATCAAGAAGGTCCTGGCGTATTCCACCGTGTCGCAGCTCGGGTACATGTTCGTGGGCGTCGGCACGGGTGCGTTCGCCGCGGGCATTTTCCACCTGGCCACGCATGCGTTTTTCAAGGCGTTGTTGTTCCTGGGAGCTGGCAGCGTGATCCACGCGATGCATCACGCCTACCACGCCACCCATTCCGACGCGGACGCGCAAGACATGCGGAACATGGGCGGCCTCCGCGCCCACATGCCGTGGACCTTTGCGCTCATGGGCATCGCCACCCTGGCCATCGCCGGGATTCCGCCTTTTTCGGGCTTCTTCTCCAAGGATGAGATTCTCGCCGCGGCGTTTGCTCGTGGCGGTGAGAACCCGGTCTACTACATCTACTGGGCGCTGGGATTGGCAGCTGCGGCCATCACCGCGTTCTACATGGCGCGATTGATGGCCATGACCTTCCTGGGAGCGAACCGGACCGGAGAAACAGAGCGCCGCCACCTGCACGAGGCCCCGTGGACCATGACCGGGCCGCTGGTGGTGCTCGGCATTCTGAGCTTGGCCGGCGGTATCATCAACCTCCCGGCCTTCGTGGGCGGCCACCACGCGCTCGAGACCTGGCTCGAGCCGCTGACTGCGGCGGCGCATTCGTTCGCGCCGCTGCACCTGCCGCACGGGACGACTGAGGCTGTGCTCATCGGCGCAGCGGTGCTGGTGGCCGTGGTGGGCCTCGTCTGGGGTGCCAGGGCCACGCTGGGAACGGCCATCGTGCCCGCCGGGCAGGCGGTCGAGGAGCGAGGGTTCTGGAAGGTGGTGTTCAACAAGTATTACGTCGACGAGTTGTACGACCGGGTCATCATCCGCCCGTTGATGTGGCTGTCTGAGACGGCCCTCTGGCGCGGCATCGATCAAGGGCTGATCGATGGAGTGGGAGTCAACGGGACCGCCAAGGTGTCTCGTGCGCTTGGCTGGATCGGCAGCGCGCTCCAGACCGGGCAAGTGGGCTTCTACCTCGTGCTCTTCCTTCTTGGCGCGATCTGGATCATGCGCGCGGTGGTTGGGTAGCGACCATGGCCGACTTCCTCGTCTCCATCCGCTATTCGGAGTGGGTGCTCCACGCGCTCCTGATCCTGCCGCTCGTGGGCGTCCTTCCCGTTCTCATGGGTCCGCCCGCGCTTGCCAAGCGGCTCGCCCTGGTCATCGCCCTGGCCGAGTTCGTCCTGTCGCTGGGGTTGTGGTGGGCGTTTGATCAGATGGACGGAGGCATGCAGTTCGCGTCGGCAGCGCCGTGGCTTCCGGGATGGGGCATCTACTACCGCGTCGGGCTCGACGGGATCTCGCTGTTTATGGTACTGCTCACCACGGCACTGATGCCGCTGAGCGTATTGGGAAGTTGGACCTCTATCACCAGCAAGGAACGTGGGTACTACGCGCTCATGCTCGTGCTGCTCACGGGCATGATTGGCGTGTTCGTCGCCACCGACCTGTTCCTGTTCTACGTCTTCTGGGAAGTGATGCTGATTCCGATGTACTTCATCATCGGGGTCTGGGGCGGTCAGAATCGACTCTACGCCGCCATCAAGTTCTTCATCTATACGATGGCGGGATCGCTCCTCATGCTGTTGGCGATCCTTGCCATGGTGTGGCAGATCGGCAGCATCACCGGCGAGTTGAATTTCAGCTATGCCCACGTGCTGGCCCACGCCAACGTGGTCCACACCATGGCACCGTGGCTGTTCGCCGCCTTCGCGCTGGCCTTTGCGATCAAGGTGCCGGTGTTTCCGTTCCACACGTGGTTGCCGGATGCCCACGTCGAGGCCCCGACTGCGGGCAGCGTGCTCCTGGCCGGTGTGCTCCTCAAAATGGGCACCTACGGGTTCCTGCGCTTCGGGGTGCCGTTCTTTCCCGAGGTTGCCATGAGCCCGGTGGTGAGCAACCTCGTCATCGGGCTCGCCGTGGCCGGCATCATTTATGGTGCCCTGGTGGCGCTGGTCCAACCGGATATCAAGAAGCTGGTGGCGTACTCCTCGGTGAGTCACCTGGGATTCGTCATGCTCGGGATCTGGGCCGCGACGCTCCAGAGCGTCGAGGGCGCCCTCATGATCATGATCAGCCACGGACTGTCCACCGGCGCCCTCTTCTTTCTGGTCGGGATGCTGTACGAACGGCGGCATACCCGTGAGATCGCCGCGTTCGGCGGCCTCGCCCGGGTGATTCCCATCTTCAGCCTGATCCTGACCGTGGTTGCCCTCTCCTCGATCGGGCTGCCCGGATTGAACGGCTTCGTCGGCGAGTTCCTGGTATTGCTCGGCAGCTTCGCAGGTCATCCATGGGCGACGGGACTGGCCGCGACGGGCGTGATCTTTGCCGCCGCCTACCTCCTTCGCGCACTCCAGCGGCTGATCTACAATCCGCTCGAGCAGCCGGAGAACCGATCCCTCAAGGATCTGACCCCCCGAGAACTGGTGGTGCTCCTGCCGATCGTGGCGGGTATCGTATGGATGGGGCTCTATCCGAAGCCCTTGCTTCAGCGGATGGAATCCGCGGCACAGCGCTACGTCGAGTACGTCGAGGCGGGCCGTGGTGCCGGGCCGGCCCGCTCGGGCGTGGCCATTGAGCCCGATAGCGCGAGGGCCGAGCCATGAGGCCGATCGACCTGGCGACGCCGCTCGGGGCCACCTGGGCCCTGTTGCCCGAGATCATTCTCGCGACCGCGGCCATGGGGGTGCTGTTGGTGGTCGGGTGGCGCCATCGATCGGAGCAAGACAGCCGGCTGGCCGGCTGGCTCAGCCTGGGTGCGTTGCTGGTGAGCGGCGTGGGCTTGATGTACGTGTGGACGGAGGGTCTTTCCCCGATCGGGCTCGAGACCATGATCGCGGTCGACTCGTTCCGGTATGCGGCCAGTGCGCTCTTTCTCCTCTTTAGCGCCCTGACGATCGTGCTTTCCCTTGGCTACCTCGAGCGCGAGCGCATGTTGGCCCCCGAGTATTACTGTCTGATCCTGCTCTGTACGGCCGGCATGATGTTCCTCGGCGCCGCTGTCGACCTGATCGTGGTGTTTCTTGGCCTCGAAGTCATGTCCATCGCCGCCTACGTGCTGGCGGGCTACGACCGGCGGAGCATCTTCTCCGCAGAGGCCGGCCTCAAGTATTTCCTCGTGGGTGCGTTTGCCTCGGGCTTCCTGCTCTACGGCATCGCCCTGGTGTACGGCGCGACCGGCACCACCAACATCTTCTTGATCGGCGCGCAGTTCTCGGGCGGACAGATTCCGGTGCTGGGTCTCCTCGGGCTGGGCCTTCTCCTCATCGGATTCGGCTTCAAAGTCTCGGCCGTTCCGTTCCACATGTGGGCGCCCGACGTGTACGATGGGGCGCCCACACCGGTCACGGGCCTCATGGCAACGGGAGTCAAGGCTGCTGCCTTCGTGGCGCTGGTTCGGCTTCTGATGCAGGCATTTCCGGGTGCCGAAAGCGTCTGGCAGCCCATCATCGGGACCTTGGCGATCGCCACCATGGTGGTGGGCAACCTGGTGGCGTTGGCCCAGCGATCGTTGAAGCGAATGCTGGCGTATAGCTCCGTGGCACACGCCGGCTACCTGCTGGTGGCCGTCTGGCCCGGCTCCCGGGCCGGTGCGGCAGCGCTCATCCTGTATCTCTTGGCCTACGGACTGACCACGCTCGCGACCTTCGGCTTCCTGGCGGCCCTCGGACGTCGCGGCGAACGGGATGTGACGCTGCAGAGTATTGCCGGCTTGAGTCGAAATCGTCCGTGGATGGCCTTCGGCCTGAGCGTGTGCATGATGTCGCTGCTCGGATTCCCCGGGACGTTCGGGTTCATGGCCAAGTGGCTGGTGTTGAGCAGCGTGGTCCTGGAGCAGCAGTGGGTCCTCGCCGTCGTCCTGGTGCTGGCCAGTGTCGTGTCCGCGGGCTATTACCTTCCCGTGGTCATGTCGATGTACATGAAGGAACCGGCCGGAGAAGACGTCCACCGCGACATCTACGTCCCCGGCCCGGCTATGGGAGTGTTGGTCGGCGCCGTCGGTGCGCTCCTCCTGTTCGGCGTGTGGCCCAGTGGGGTCATCGCGGTCGCGCTGAGAAGTGCGTTGCCCCTGTTGGAGCGTGCGTTGACCATCGCCGGTTCCTGAGACTTCCCCCAACCCAATGATGGCCGGTCCGACCGGCCATCGCTCGAGCGACAGGCGTTTCCATGGACGTCCCTGCTTCCATCTTCCGAGAATACGATGTCCGCGGTGTGATCGACCGCGAGCTGACACCCGAGTTTGCCGCCGCGCTGGGCCGGGCGTATGCCAGCATGGGGTGGACCCGGCTGAGCCGGAGTCCCGTCATTGCTGTTGGGCGGGACAATAGGCCGTCGGGACCCGCCTTGAGTGAAGGCCTTCGCCGAGGCCTGGCTGAGGCGGGCGCCACCGTGGTGGACGTGGGCATGCTGCCCACGCCGGCGCTCTATTTTGCGGTGGCCGAGTTGGGGCTGGACGGTGGGATCCAGGTCACCGGATCGCACAATCCGCCGGAATTCAACGGATTCAAGATGGTATTCGGCGGCGATGCGCTGTTCGGGCATGAGATCCTGGCCCTGCGCGACGTGATTCTGGCCGAATCCTGGCGCGAAGGGCAGGGAAAGCAACTCAGCAACGCGTCCGTGCTGGTCCGCTACCGTGCGGCCATCACCGAGCGCAACCCGCTGGAGCGCCCGGTCCGTGTGGTGGTCGACTGCGGCAACGGCGTCGGGAGCCTCGTCACCGTCGAGACCTTGCGCGGTCTAGGCGCGGAGGTCACGCCGCTGTTCTGCGAATCCGACGGCACGTTCCCGAACCATCATCCCGACCCGACCGTCGTGGAAAACCTCACCGACTTGCAGGAAGAAGTGCGGCGCAGCAAGGCCGAGCTGGGCATTGCATTCGACGGGGACGCGGATCGGATCGGCGCGGTGGATGAGACGGGCAAGGTCATCTTCGGCGATCAGCTCCTGGTTCTGTTTGGCCGTGACGCCGTCCGACGCTTCGGCCCGGGGTGTCAGGTCATCTTCGACGTGAAGTGCTCCGACGTGCTGCCCCAAGCGCTCATCGCGGCCGGCGCCGTACCGGTCATGTGGAAGACCGGCCACTCGCTGATCAAGGCCAAGATGAAGGAGCTCAAGGCCCCGCTCGCCGGAGAGATGAGCGGCCACATGTTCTTCGGCGGGGATTACTTCGGTTTCGATGACGCGCTCTTTGCCGCGGCCCGCCTGCTGGCTATCGTGTCGCGGACACCCGGTGGTGTCGGGCGTCTCCTTGCCGATCTGCCCGAGACCTTTGCGACGCCGGAAATCCGGGTCGAGTGCCCGGAGGAAAGGAAGTTCGCGCTGGTCGAAGCCGCGGTCGAACATTTCGGCCAGCTGCACGAGGTCAACACAATCGACGGGATCCGTATCACCCATCCGAAAGGGTGGGCGCTCCTACGCGCATCAAACACCCAGCCCGTGTTGGTGCTGCGATTCGAAGCAACCGAGCCTGCCGCGCTCGACACCTATCGGGATGAAGTCATGGGCTGGCTCAGAGACCAGGGCCTCGAGGTCTAACTCGATGGGGCGTCACGGTCGAGCCATCGCGACCGGCGCGGTGATCCTGGCCGTGGTGTTGTTTATCGGCCGGTGGTGCGCCGTGGTCTTGACCGATTACTGGTGGGGCGAGCAGATCGCCCCGGCAGCGGCCGCCTTCCTGTTGCAGATCCACTTGCTCCGACTGTCATTGGACGCCCTGGCCGTCACGACGGCCGCAGCCTGGTTCATCGGCAATTTGTTCGTGGTATATCGTGCAGTGAGCGTGGTGCAAATTCCTCGCTACATGGCCAACCTCGAGATCCGTGAGGCGCTGACCCCGCGTCTGCTGGTGACCGGGGCAGTGGTCGCCGGCGGGGTCCTCGGCCTGGTGGTCGGGCACGGGGCCTCCACATGGTGGCCGACTGTTGCCGTCGCATGGCATGGGGCCGGCTATGGCATGACCGAGCCGCTGCTCAACCGAGACCTCGGTGTCTATGCTGCCCAGTTGCCGTTGTGGCGGCTGCTGCATGGCTACGCCCTTCTCCTCGCGATTCTCGGCCTGCTGCTGGTCATTGTGCTGTACCTGGTCGTCGGATCGGTTCGTTGGCGCGGCGGACGCCCCGCCATCAGCGACCATGCACGACGCCACGTCGGCCTCTTGTTCGTGGCCGTGGCCCTCTGCCTGGTGTGGGGGTACCTCCTCGAGCCGTATGAGCTCGTCGGCGGCATCAAGCGTCTGGATGACGCGGGGACGTGGGGAGCGCGCGTGTTCGGCGCCCAACTGCTGGCAGGTGTGGCCCTTGGCACGGCCGTCGCTTCGGCCATCTGGGCCTGGCGCCCACGGCACACATTGTTCCTCTCGCTCTGGGCCATCCTCGTTGCCACGTCGCTTGGCGTCCACCTCGTGGCACCGGGGGTTTCCCGCGACGGGAATCCGGTCGTGTCCGAAGCAACTGCCCGAGCACTCGAAGCCATCGCCTTTGAGCTCCGCGGCCTGAATACTCTGTCTGTGGCGCCACTGGAGTCGCCGGGGCCCGGGCGACCGCTCATGGCGTTGTGGGATACCCGCTCCGTTGCGCTGCTCGCCCCGGGACCGGACTCAGCAGAGTTGGTGGCGGTGAGCCCGGCCACCGTGTCGCTCGACGGTGTGCGCCGGCCGGTGTGGCTCATGGTGCGCGAGGCGCCGTCGGAGGCGACGCTCATCTCGGCCATTGCCGGCGACCGCGCCGCCGCCAACGGAAGCGCCATGTCCTACCGGCTCGGCGACACCGTCGCCTATCCGTCGCTCACAACCATGCTCGAGCTGCCGCCCGGCGCACTCCATCCGTTGGCACGGCTGTACCGGGTGGATTCCTTGCGAGCCGGGTTCCGAGTGGATTCGTGGTTCAGGCGCGTGATGTTGGCCTGGGGACTGCAGGTCGGCAGCGTTCTCCGTGGTCTGCCCGACAATTCCACGATCACCTGGAACCTGGCCCCGGAGACACGTCTCCGCCGGCTGGCGCCGTTTGCGGAGTGGGATGCCCCCGTTCCCCGCGTGGTTGATGGGGAACTGATCTGGGTATCGACCGGCTACGTCCGTTCCGAAAGCTTTCCACTCGTTGCCGAGGAACACTGGCGCGGGTCGGACGTCCGGGTCGTGGCGGCGGGGTTTCTCGGGACCGTGCACAGCCTTACCGGCGAAACCCATGTCTATCACCGGCAGCCCAACGATCCGCTCTCAGCCGCATGGGCCAGCCTGGCGCCGGGAGTCGTGGAGCCAGCGACGGCCATTCCGGGTTCGGTCGAGCGGGTCGCGCCCTATCCCGCGGAGTTGTTTCGAATGCAAGCGCGGGTGCTCGAGCGACCAGCGTGGGGACTGGGCCGACAGGTTCAGGCCCGGGGCACGCCGGCCTCACCGGCGGATGCGTCGGTCACGTGGGCAGGGACCAGCGAGCAACCGGCCATGACTGCGGCCTACGCCCAACCGGGGAAACGCCTCGTCAGCGCGGTACTGGAGGGCTCGCGTGATGGGCGAGACGTGCTCCGGCTGGCATATCTCGACAGTGTGGCGGGCACGGCGCTGCCGCAGGTGCTCGAGGCGCGGTGGCAGCGCTTTCCGCTCTACGAGCAGATTCGCGACTCGGTGATCGCGGATGGTGCCGAGTTTGCGACCGGGCCTGTTCGGTACAGCTTGTTCATGGGCGGCGTGTTGGCGACCCAGGCGTACTTCGGCCGACGGGGCGCGACCGGCCGGCCGCAATTGACCTGGACGGCAGTCGGCTATCACGAGCGCCTCGGCGCTGGCCGCAACGCGGACGAAGCCTGGACCAACATGTTGGGCGAATCGGCTCCGGCGCCGCCGGGGCTTGGGCCGGTCAGTCGGTTCGAGGAAGCGCGGCGCTGGATGGTGCGCGCCGACTCGGCCCTTCGCACCGGCCGGTGGGAGGATTTCGGAACGGCTTTCGAGTCGCTCCGACGCGTGTTCGAGGTGCGGCGTGACAGCGCGCGTTAGGTTCCCCTTGCGTTCGGCCTGGACTAGGTTCCGGACCCCGTGACGAAGCAATCTACGGCTGAGCCGTCCCGCACCGTGGTCGTTGCACTGGGTGGCAATGCGCTGGCCCCGGAGTCCTCGGCCTCCAGCATAACGGCTCAGTTCCGGCATTCGCGCGCAAGCGTCCTTCCCCTGATCCAATTTGCCCAGGAAGGCTGGCACATCGCGCTGGTCCACGGCAACGGGCCGCAGGTGGGCGATGAGCTGGTGCGCCAGGAACTGGCGCGGCACGTGGCGGAGCCGCTGCCGTTGGGTGTGCTCGTTGCGGGGACCGCAGGCTGGCTGGGCTACATGCTCCAACAGGTGATCCAAAACCAGCTCGAGAAAGTTGGCATCGTGCGTGAGGTGGTCACGCTAATCACGCAGACCATCGTCGACCCGAACGACCCGCTGCTCGCGCGGCCAACAAAGCCGATCGGACATGCGCTGAGCAAGGAGGACGCGGAGGCCATGCAGCGTAATGGTGTGGCGGTGGGGAAGGACGGTGCCGGGGATTGGCGGCGGCTGGCTTCGAGCCCGCGCCCACTGAGTGTGGTCGAAGCGCCGCTGGTCAAGCGCCTGGTGGAGGCGGGAGTGATTGTTATCGCGGCGGGCGGAGGCGGGCCAGCGGTCTATCATCATCCGGTCACCGGCTACGAGGGCCTCGACGTGGTCGTGGACAAGGACCGCGTAGCGACCGTCCTGGCGACCGAGCTTGGCGCCGAGGTCCTGCTCATCCTGACCGATGTCGATGCGGTGTATCGAAATTGGAAGACACCTGAGGCAGAGCCCATCCGTGGCATGTCACTGGCCGAGGCTGAGGCCATGCTCGAAGACGGGAGTTTGGGTGAGGGTGGTATGCGGCCCAAGGTCGAGGCCGCGGTCGGATTCGTGCGTGCCCGCGGGGTCGGTGCCCGGGCCATCATTGCCCATTTGGCGCATGGATCGGAGGCGCTGAGGGGCGAAACAGGAACAATCATCCAGAGGGAGTCGTGAACCTACACGAATATCAAGCGCGGACGCTCTTCCACGCAGCCGGGATTCCAACGCTGGGCGGAGACGTGGCATCCACGCCGGCGGAGGCTGAGGAAATCGCACGCGGCTTGGGCAAGAGCGTCGTGGTCAAGGCACAGGTCCATGCGGGCGGGCGGGGCAAGGCCGGCGGGGTCAAGCTGGCGGCCACTCCCTCCGAGGCGGGCATGTGGGCGGAAAAGATCCTGGCGCTCACCATCAAGGGACTGCCGGTCAAGCGGGTATTGGTGGTGCCGGCCGCCGAGATTGCGAGCGAAACCTACGTTGGGCTGATCATGGATCGGGAGACGCAGCGTCCGGTGTTCATGGTGAGTGCCGCCGGCGGTGTCGACATCGAGGAGGTCGCGGCAAAGACCCCCGAGAAGATCACTCGCTTGGCGGTCGATCCGCGTTACGGCTTGCTGCCGCATCAGGCAATGGGGCTCGCCTTCACGCTGTACCAGGATTTCGGCCAGGTGCGGGCGGCGGCCAAGATCATGGGCCAGCTCTATCAGGCCTTCGTGGACAACGGCGCGTCGTTGGCGGAGATCAACCCGTTAGTGGCCACGGCGAGCGGTCAGATTCTCGCGCTCGACGCCAAAGTAGTGCTCGACGATAACGAGGTGGAGCGCCGGCCTGATCTGGAGGCTCTGCGGGATGAGTCGGCTGAAGATCCCAGCGAGGTCGCAGCGCGGCAGGCAGGGCTGTCGTTCATCAAGCTGAGCGGCAATGTCGGGTGCGTGGTGAACGGTGCCGGGCTGGCCATGGCGACGATGGACCTGGTCAAGTATTACGGGGGGGAACCTGCCAACTTCCTCGACATTGGCGGCAGCTCCAATCCCGACAAGGTGGTCAATGCGCTGCGCATCATCACCACCGACCGGGACGTGAAGGCGATCCTGTTCAATATCTTCGGCGGCATCACCAGGACCGACGACGTGGCCAACGGCATCGTCGCGGCCACGAGAGAATTCCAGGTCGGCGTCCCGATCGTCATCCGACTGACCGGCACGAACGAGGCCGAAGCGATCGAGATTCTGCGAGGCGTTGGGATGACGGCCTTGAACGACATGGATGAAGCGGTCCAGCAGGTGGTGAAGCTCGTAAAGGAGGCGGCGTGAGCATCTTTGTCGACCAATCCACTCGACTGTGCGTCCAAGGCATCACCGGCCGCGACGGATCGTTTCATGCCAAGCAGATGTTGGAGTACGGCACGCCCGTGGTTGCCGGGGTCACGCCGGGCAAGGGTGGGCAACGGTTCGAAGGCTCGGTGCCGGTGTTCGACACTGTGGCCGAGGCGGTTCGGGAGACTGGGGCCAACACCTCCGTCCTCTATGTGCCGCCGGGGTTGGCTGCGGGGGCCATCTACGAGGCGGCCGATGCCGGTATCGACCTCGTCGTCTGTATCACGGAAGGCATTCCCGTGTTGGACATGACCCGGGTGATGCTGTTCCTGAAGGAACGCGGAACGCGCCTGGTCGGCCCGAATTGTCCAGGCGTGATCACACCGGGGGTGGCCAAGGTAGGCATCATTCCCGGGAATATCTGCGCCTCGGGTCGGGTCGGGCTCGTGTCACGAAGCGGCACCCTCACCTATGAGGTGGTGCACCATCTGACGCGCAATGGCTTGGGCCAAAGCACCTGTGTCGGCATCGGTGGCGATCCGGTGATCGGCACCAACTTCATCGATTGCCTCCGAGCCTTCGAGGACGATCCGGCCACGGACGCCATTGTGATCATCGGCGAGATCGGCGGCACGGATGAGCAGAATGCGGCTACGTTCGTCTCCAAGCATGTCACCAAGCCAGTCGTCGGTTTTATTGCCGGCCAGACCGCGCCGAAGGGACGGCGCATGGGGCACGCAGGCGCCATCATCTCGGGATCGTCGGGCACGGCGGCCGAGAAGATCGCGGCGTTCGAGGCGGCGGGGATTGCCGTGATGAAGCGGCCGGCCGAGGTCGTGACCCTGCTTCAAGGCAAGCTCTAAACCATGAGGAACACCGTGGCAACGATGACGCTTGGAATTGTGAAACCCGACGCGGTGGGGGCCGGACGTGCCGGCCTCATCCTGGCGCACCTCGAGCGCGACGGGTTCGTGGTGCGCGCGGCGCGGCTGGTGCAGCTCACGCGGGCCGAGGCCGAAGCCTTCTACGAAGTTCACCGCGGCCGACCGTTCTATGGCGAGCTGGTAGAGTTCATGACGAGCGGCCCGTGCCTGCCCATGGCGTTGGAGCGGAGCGACGCGGTGGCCCGGCTCCGGGCCGTGATCGGCGCCACCGACCCGGCCGAGGCCGACGAGGGCACCATTCGGAAGCTGTACGCCGAATCGAAGGGCCGGAACGCCATTCACGCGTCGGACAGCCCGGAGAATGCCGCACGGGAGGTTCTGTTCTTCTTTGCCGAGGGCGAGTTGGCGCGGCTCGGCCCGAAATCGGGGATTTCTTGACGTAAGTTCTGTAGCCAGCTACGTTTAGTGGCTATGCTTCGGGTTCCAATCCGGCAGCTTGGGCTCGGCCCCGTCGAGACGGACGGACGGCTCGAACCAGGCGACCCGTTGTTCGCGGGGCTCGACTTCGAGCTCGACGGGCCGATCGACGTGGCGGGCCGCCTCACGAGTACGGCCGAGGGCGAGGTCGTGTGGCACGCCACGATCTCCGTTCGGGCGCGTGCCGCATGCCGCCGCTGTCTGGCCGATGTACCGGTGCCGCTCGCGATCGACGTCGATGCCCTGTTCAGCGCGGACCCCGATGTGCTCGATGACCCGGCGGTGTACCCGATGCCTGAGCGCGCGACGCACCTCGACGTGACCGAGGCCGTGCGTGAGGAAGTCGCGCTCGCCATGCCGGCGTTTAGTTTGTGTCGTGACGACTGTGCCGGGCTGTGCCCGATATGCGGTACCGATCTCAACGTGGAGGTCTGCGAGTGCGCTGCCTCCACCCGACCTTCATGAGGCGATTCCATGGCGGTTCCCAAGCGACGGACCTCGAAGTCGCGTAAGCGGCTGCGCCGAGGCCACCATACCGGGGCGGGTGTCATGCCCCAATTGTGCCCGCGCTGCGGGGAGCCAAAGCGCTCCCATCGCGTGTGCAGCACCTGTGGATACTATCGCGGCAAGCGGGTCCTCGAGGTCGAGGATAGCTGAGGGTGATTCGCGTCGCGCTCGACGCCATGGGGGGCGACGATGCCCCTCGTATTGAGGTAGAGGGCGCGCTCGAAGCCCTTGCGTCACTTCCGGATACCTTCCGCATTCAGTTGCTGGGTCCGGTCGCGGCCATCGAAGGCGAGCTGGGCAAGTATCCGGACGCCGACCGGTCCCGGATCGAAATTCACGACGCTCCCGACATCATCACCATGAGCGACCAGCCGCTGCATGCCATCCGGCGGAAGCGGCACTCCGGCGTCGTGGTGGGGCTCGAACTCCAGAAGTCCGGGCGTTCCGACGCATTTGTCTCTGCCGGCAACACCGGAGCCATCCTGGCGGGATCGACCCTCCTGCTCGGGCTGCACGACGGGGTGGAGCGGGCCACCGTTGCCACGCCATTTCCCACGGCGGGACAACCGGTACTCGTGCTCGACGCCGGGGCCAACGTGGATTGCTCCGTCAAGGAGTTGATGGGGTTCGCGTACCTCGGTACGGTCTACATGCGCGACATTCTCGGCCTGGCCAATCCGTCCGTGGGCCTCCTCAACATCGGCGAAGAGGACGGAAAGGGAAATGCGATCTCCCGCGAGGTGAACACCGCGCTCAAGGGCTCGACCGGCCTCAACTACATCGGTAACATCGAGGGCCGAGACATTTTGGCCGGACACTCGAAGTTCGGCCACGTCGACGTCGTGGTGTGTGACGGGTTCGTCGGCAATGTCGTCCTCAAGTTCTATGAGTCGGTGGCCAGACTCATCTTCGGATTGGTCCGCGGCAAGGCTCCCGACCTGCTCCAACGGGACGACGTCCGGGAGATATTCCGCATCCTGGACTATTCCGAGTACGGCGGGGCGCCGCTGTTGGGTATTCAGGGGGTCACGATCATCTGCCACGGCGGATCGACCTCGAATGCCATCAAGAACGCCATTCGGGTCGCCGTGCAGGCGGTCGAGGCCGGCTTGAGCGGTCATATCGCCGCCGAGTTCGCCTCGCGAGAGGCACTGGCCGGGCCATGACGGGGCGTCCCATCGCGCGCTTCACCGGGCTTGGTGTTGCGGTGCCCGACCGTGTGCTGACCAACACCGATCTCGAGAAGATGCTGGACACGTCGCACGAGTGGATCGTCGAGCGGACCGGAATCCGCGAGCGCCACATCGCGAACGAGGACGAATCGGTTGCCATGCTGGCCGAACACGCCTGCCGCGATGCCATGGCCAAGGCGGGGATCGGGCCCAAAGACGTCGACGCGATCATTCTCGGGACCGCCACGCCGGACCGGCTGCTGCCGGCCACCGCTTGCGATCTCCAGGCCCTGCTCGGCGCGGACAACGCCGCCGCGTTTGACGTGTCCGCGGCCTGCCCCGGGTTCCTGTACAGCCTCGGCATTGCGGAAGGTTTCATCGCGTCGGGCCTGGCAAAGACGTGTCTCGTCGTCGGAGCGGAGAAGCTCTCCACCATCACCGACTACACCGATCGCTCCACGGCCATCCTGTTCGGGGACGCGGCGGGCGCGGCGGTGGTTCAGCCTGCGACCGATAACGGCCGCGGTATCCTCTCCATGTTCCTGCGGTCGGACGGAAAGCTCGCGCCGCTCCTGTTCCGGCCCGGTGGCGGCGCCTGCCAGCCCATCAGTACCGCGGTGGTGGAGGAGCGGTCGCACTACATGAAGATGGCCGGCCGAGAAGTATTCAAGGCCGCAGTCCGGACCATGGCTCAAGCCTGCGACGAGGCCTTGCAACTCGCCGGAGTCAGCGCCGACGAAATCGATCTCCTCGTACCCCACCAGGCTAACATCCGGATCATCGAAGCCACGGCGAAGCACGCCGGCATGCCGATGGACAGGGTCATGGTGAACGTCGATCGGTACGGCAACACGTCGTCGGCATCGATCCCGCTCGCCATCGACCAGGCGATCGCCGAAGGCAGGATAGGGAAGGGGTCATTGCTCCTGCTGGTGGCCTTCGGCGCAGGTTTCACCTGGGGGAGCGCGGTCGTCCGGTGGTAGCCGTGGTGCTGTGCCCCGGACAGGGGGCGCAACGGGTCGGGATGGGGAAGGACCTGGCCGAGCGCTTTCCCGAGGCCAGGGACACCTTCGCCGCCATCGACGACGCCCTGGGCGTTCCGCTAAGCCGCATCATGTGGGAGGGCCCCGAAGACGAGCTGACCCTTACCCATAACGCCCAACCAGCTATCCTGGCGCACACCGCCGCGGTGTACGCCGTAGTTCGGGACCGCCTGGCCGATCTCCGCGCCGCGCTGGGCCACAGCCTGGGCGAATACAGCGCCTATGTCGTGGCCGCGTCCCTCACGCCGGCGGAGGCCGCCGTGCTCGTCCGGCGCCGCGGGGAGCTGATGTACCAGGCCGGACTCGAACGACCGGGGGCCATGGCCGCGGTGATGGGGCTCGATGTGTCGCAGGTGGAGGCGGCCTGCGTGGAGGCCGCGGGCGACGGCATCGCCGTCCCGGCCAACTTGAACGCACCCGACCAAGTCGTGATCTCGGGCGATCCCGCCGCGGTGGCGCGCGCCGGCGAGCAGTGCAAGACGGCGGGTGCCAAGCGGGTCATTCCGCTCAAGGTGAGCGGTGCGTTTCACTCCCCGCTCATGGCCCCGGCGGTGCCCGGGCTGGAGCAGGCGCTGGCTGCCGTCACCTTCGGCGACCCGAAGATTCCGGTCGTGGCCAACGCGACGGCGCGCCCGGTTCGCACCGGGGACGAGGCCCGGCGCCAACTCGCCGCCCAGCTCACGGCCCCGGTCCGCTGGGTGGAGGGCATGCAGCAGGCGGCGGCCCTTGCCGGCGGCGGGAGTTTCCTCGAGCTTGGCCCGGGTCGGGTATTGAGCGGCCTCCTCAAACGCATTGCACCCGACGCCACGGTCCACGCCCTGGGCACCGCCACCGAGGTCGAGGAGTTTCTGGCATGACGACCATCGATCTGACCGGGAAGGTCTCGTTTGTCACCGGCAGCACCCGAGGAATAGGGCACGCAATTGCGCAGGCCTTCCACCAGGCCGGGGCCAAGGTCGCCATCGTCGGACGAGATCGTGACCGCGCCCAGGAGGTGGCTACTGCGCTCGGAGCGGGCACATGCGGCGTCGCGTGCGATGTGGCGGACGGGGATCAAGTGGAGGCCGCCCTCGCTGAGGCGGAACAGGCTCTCGGACCCATCGATATCCTAGTCAACAACGCGGGTCTCACCCGCGACAACATCATCCTGCGCCTGAGCGAGAACGATTGGAACGCGGTCCTGGACGCCAACCTCAAGGGAGCGTTCCACACGATCCGAACGGTGGCGCGGGGAATGATGAAGCGCCGCTGGGGACGGATCATCAACATCACCAGCGTCGTGGGCTTAACGGGCAACCGCGGGCAGGCAAACTATGCGGCCAGCAAAGCCGGCCTGATCGGCCTCAGTAAGTCGGTGGCAAAGGAGTACGCCAGCCGCAATATCCTGGTCAATTGCATCGCGCCGGGGTTCATTGAGACCGACATGACCCATGCCTTGCCCGCAGAGGCAAGGGAGGCCTTATTAGGGTCTATCGCGCTGGGGCGGTTGGGGCGGCCGGAGGATGTTGCGGCGGCCGCGCTGTTTCTGGCGTCGGATTTGGCGGAGTATATCACCGGGCAGGTACTGGTGGTCGATGGCGGGATGGTTATGTAAGTCCTCTTCTTCATCGAGGTGCTGCGTTATGGACATGGTCGAAAAGGTCAAGGACATCATAGTCGAAGAATTGGGCGTCGAGCGCGAGAAGCTCACCGACGAGGCGAGTTTCATGGAAGATCTCGGAGCTGACAGTCTCGATACGGTTGAGCTGGTCATGGCGTTCGAGAAGGAGTTCGACATCGACATCCCCGACGAGGAGGCTGAAAAGCTCCGCACGGTAGGGGACGCGCTCAAGTATCTCAAGGAAAAGGCCGGGTCGTAGGTTGACGCGCCGTGTCGTAGTCACCGGCCTTGGCCTGGTGACGCCGGTTGGGAATGATGTCGACACGACCTGGGCGAACCTCCTTGCCGGCCGCTCCGGCGCGGCTCACATCACGAAGTTCGATCCCGAGCGCCTGCAGGTGCGGTTCGCCTGCGAGGTGAAGGGATTCGACCCCCTACAGTACATCGATCGGAAAGAAGTTCGGCGGTACGACCTGTTCGCGCAGTTTGCGTTGGCGGCGGCCCACCAGGCCGTCGTCCAAGCTGGGCTCGACGCGACTGTCCCGGAGCCAAATCGGACTGGTGTCATCATCGGGAGCGGGATCGGAGGCATGCAAACCTTCGAAACCCAATGCTCGCTCTACTTGACGAAGGGCCCCGACCGCGTGTCGCCGTTTTTCGTCCCGATGTTCATCCCTGATATCGCGGCCGGGTTGGTGTCGATCCGGTATGGCTTCAAGGGACCGAATTTCGCAACCGTGTCGGCGTGCGCGTCGTCGGCACACGCCATCGGCGAGTCGTACGCCCTCATCAGGGAAGGCGCCGCGGACGCGATGGTCACCGGCGGCGCCGAGGCGGCCATCACCGGCCTTACCGTCGCCGGGTTTCAGAACATGAAGGCCCTCTCCACCCGCAACGACGAACCGGAGAAGGCGAGCCGGCCCTTCGACCAGGGTCGCGACGGGTTCGTCCTCGGCGACGGGGCCGGCATGGTGGTGCTCGAGAGTCTGGAGCACGCCGAAGCCCGCGGCGCCACGATCCTGGGCGAGGTGCGTGGCTACGGATTGAGCGGCGATGCGCACCACATCACCTCGCCGTCACCCGACGGGGAGGGCGCCCAGCGTGCCATTCGCGCCTGCCTCGACGACCAAGGGCTCGATCTCGAGCGGGTCGACTACATCAACGGCCACGGGACCTCCACCCAGCTCGGAGACATTGCCGAAACCATCGCCGTCAAGCGGACCTTCGGCGACCACGCCACACGCCTGGTCTTCGGCTCCACCAAGTCGATGACAGGGCACCTGCTCGGCGCAGCGGGCGCCGCTGAATTCGCCGCATCGCTCCTTGCTGCGACTCACGGTGTCATTCCACCAACGATCAATCAGGACGTCGCCGACCCCGAGTGTAATCTCGACTGTGCTCCGAACACCAAGGTCACCCGCACCGTGGATATCGCCCTGTCGAATTCCTTCGGTTTCGGCGGACACAATGTGACGCTCGCGGTAAGCCGGTTTCAGGCGTAAGTCGGGCGACTCCAGACCCACGACGTACGACTTGTGACTTCCCACGCGATTTCGCTACATTCCAGGCACCTTAATCCCGATACACCAAGGAGATAGGATGTCTGTCGTTGCCGCTCCCGATCTCGCCCGTCTCGAAGATCCGGCCCTCCGGCCGGTGGGCGAGAAAGTGCTCGAGGGGGCGCGTCTGGACGCGGCAGACGGCCGAATCCTCTACGCGACGAACGATCTCCTGGGGCTTGGCCTGCTCGCCGATTATGCCAACCAGGAGCGGAACGGCGACCGGGTCTTCTTTTCCGCCAATCAGCACCTGAATCCGACCAACGTGTGCATTCTGCGGAAGACGTGCACCTTCTGCTCGTTTGCGCGGATGCCCAAAGAGGACGGGGCCTACACCCGGACGCTGGAGGAGGTGTTTGCCGAGGCAGCGGTGGCCAAGGACATGCCTACGCGCGAGTTCCACATCGTCGGCGGACTCCACCCCAAGCTCAGGTTGAGTTACTACACCGACATGATTCGCGGTCTCAAGGAGCGCCATCCGGATGTGCACATCAAGGCGCTGACCGCAGTCGAGATCGCGCACTTGGCGCGAATCGAGAAGTGCACGATCGCGGACGTTCTCTGTGCCCTGAAGGACGCCGGTCTCACCAGCCTGCCGGGCGGTGGCGCCGAGGTGTTCAGCACGGCGGTCCGCGCCACGATCGCGGAGCGGAAGCTCACCGGGCAGGAGTGGCTCGAGGTGCACCGCGTGGCCCACTCGCTCGGGATTCCCACCAATTGCACCATGCTGTACGGTCACGTCGAGACGGCTGATGACCGAATCGCGCATCTCACCATGCTTCGCACGCTCCAGGACGAGACCGCTGGGTTCCTGACTTACATCCCGTTGGCATACCATCCCGATCACAACCCGTTGGGCGAAGATCTCGATCGGGTTGGCACAGCCACGACCGGCTATGAGGATCTCAAGAACATCGCCGTGGGCCGGTTGTTCCTCGACAACGTCCCGCATGTCAAGACCCACTGGCCGATGGTGACCCCGTTCCTCTCGCAGATCGCGCTGGCGTTCGGGTGTGACGACGTCGAGGGCACAGTGGTGTTCGAGCGCGTGTACCATGAAGCCGGTGCCTCAACGGAGATGCAGCTGCCCTATCATGCCCTGGTCGACCTCATTCGCCATGCCGGCAAGCGCCCGGTGGAACGGAACAGTCTGTACCAGGCGGTGCGCGAGGAATTCGACGACCTGATTCCCCCACCGGCCGGGCCGCGCGGCCTGCCTGTGGTCCACGCCGCATGAGACTCGGCCGGATTCCCTGGATCAACTGCTACCCGGTGTACGCCGCGGTCGATCGGGGCAACGTGGCCATGCCGGCCGAGGTGGTGACGGGAACCGCGTCCGAGCTGAACGATCTCCTGGCGGCGGGTGAACTCGATGTGAGCGTCATCTCCGCGGTGGAATACGCCCGGCATGCTTCGCGCTATCACTTGTTATCTGACTTGGCCATCAGCTGCGACGGGCCGGTTCACAGTGTCGCCCTCTTTGCCAAGCGGCCGCCGACGGACCTCGACCATGCGACGGTGCTGGTGAGTGCGTCGTCCCGAACCTCGGTGCTCTTGCTCGAGTTGTTGTGTCGGCATCGATGGAAGGTGGCACCCAAGTTTGCTACCGTGCGAGCGGAGGCCGCCGATCTCGATGCGTTGGCCGATCTGCCGCACCAGGCGGTCCTCGTGATTGGAGATGCGGCCCTCATGCTCCAGGCGCGCGACAGGTATCCCGTACGCATCGATCTAGGGCAAGCGTGGCACGACTGGACTGGCCTCCCCTTCGTATTCGCGGTGTGGGCGGCGCGACGCACCAGCGACCAGGCCCGGGCTCGCGAGGTTCATACGCGGCTCCTCGAGAGCCGCGGCTGGGGCCTGCTGCATCTGGATGAGTTGGCGGGGCAGGCAGCCACATCAACCGGGCTGAGCCGCGACGTGTGCCGGGCGTACCTGGGCGACCTGGACTACGCGCTTGGGTACCGGCACCTGGCCGGCCTCACCGACTTCTTCCGGCGGTTGGCCCAGGATGGCCTCGTGCCGGATGGCTCGCTCTCGTTCATCACGGCCGCGTAACCATGTCCTACGTCGATCGGACCTCCGGCGAATTCACCGACGCGCTCGAGCTGTACCAGCGCGCCGGCCTTCTCGAGCTCGGCCTCCTGGCCGATCGTGAGCGGTGGCGGCTCCATCCGGAGAAGGTGGTTACCTACATCATCGATCGGAACATCAACTACACCAATGTGTGCGTGGCGGACTGCAAATTCTGCGCATTCTATCGGCGTCCCAAGAACCTCGAGGGCTACGTCTTGAGCTTCGAGGCCATCGGGGAGAAGATCGAGGAATGCAAGGCCCTGGGCGGCGTGCAGATCCTGCTGCAAGGCGGCCACAATCCCTATATCCCCTTCGAGTGGTACCTCGACCTGCTGCGCTATATCAAGGCCAACCACCCCATCCACGTGCACGGGTTCTCCCCGTCGGAGGTGGTGTTCTTCAGCGAACGATTTGGACTCCGTGTGGCCGATGTGGTGCGGGAGTTGAAGGAAGCCGGACTCGACAGCATTCCGGGGGGCGGCGGCGAAATCCTAGTCGATGAGGTACGGCAACGGGTGGCCAAGAAGAAGGCGCAGACCGATGCGTGGTTGGGCGTGCAGGAAGAAGCGCACCGCCAGGGGATGAAGACGTCGGTCACCATGATGTTCGGGCTAGGCGAAAGCGACGCCGATCGGATTGAGCATCTCTTTCGTATTCGGGACCTGCAGCGCCGGACCGGCGGCTTTACAGCCTTTATTTGCTGGCCGCTCCAGCCCGAGGGGACCGAGATGGCGGATAGGCCCAAGACCGACGCCGTCACCTATCTCCGCACCCTCGCGCTGGGCCGCATCGTGTGCGACAACATCCCCAACATCCAGTCTTCGTGGGTCACGATGGGTCTCAAGGTGGGCCAGGTCGCGCTGCGGTTCGGCGCCAACGACTTCGGCAGCCTCATGATGGAAGAGAACGTGGTGAGCGCCGCTGGAACCACCTACCGTGCCACGATCGAGGAAATGGAGCGGTCGATTACCGACGCGGGGTTCGTCCCCGTGCGACGGCGCCAGGACTATACGGTCATTCCGGCTGAGACGGTGTGCGTGTAGGTATCGGGTACGACTCGCACCGTTTGGTGAGCGGGCGGCCGCTCATCCTTGGCGGGCACCACATCCCGAGCGACCGGGGACTCGAAGGGCATTCCGACGCCGACGCGGCCGCCCATGCACTGACCGACGCCATCCTCGGCGCCGCCGGCATCGGCAACATCGGCGAACTGTTTCCCGACACCGACCCCACCTGGAAGAATGCCGATTCGCTCGCTATGCTCCGCACGGCGCACGAACGGGTGCAGGAGCGAGGCTACCGCGCGGTCCAGGCGGATCTCACCATCATTCTGGAATCGCCGAAACTCGGACCAGCAATTCCCGCAATCCGGCGCGGCCTGGCTGAGGCGCTCGACCTGCCGGCCGACGCGGTCTCAGTCAAGCCGAAAACCAATGAAGGGATGGGCTTCGTCGGACGCGGGGAGGGCATTGCCGTGTTCGCCGTGGCCAGCCTGGAGGACCGCTGATCGAGGGCTTGTTGGGCTGGCTGCTCGGGCTCCCCGCCCCGGCGGTGTACCTGGTGATCGGCGTCCTGGCGACGATTGAAAACATCATCCCGCCGGTTCCCGCAGACACCGCGGTGGCCCTGGGCGCCTTTCTGTCCCAGCGGGGCCTCACGACACCGTGGAACGTCTTTCTGGTAACCTGGGTCGCCAACAACGTTGGGGCCATTGCGGTCTACGTCGCGACACGGACCTACGGCCGGTCCATTCTGAGCGGACCCGTTGGACGGCGACTCCTGTCACCCTTGGCCGTTGCCGCCATCGAACGGGAGTACATCCGGTTTGGTGTGGCGGGCATCTTCATCACCCGCTTTCTCCCTGGCATCCGTGCGGTGGTCCCGGCCTTCGCCGGCCTGGTGAAGCTGAGCGCCCCGCGCGCGCTCATTCCCATAGCCGTCGCGTCGGGCATCTGGTACGGCGCCCTCACCGCCGCTGGCGCGTTTCTCGGAGCGCGGTGGGACACCGTCGTCGGGATGATCTCGGAGATCAACACCGTGCTCGGCATCGTGGGGCTCGTGGCCCTGGTGGCAATCGTGTGGTGGATCGTGCGACGCGTGCGCGAGCGGCGCCGGAGGGTCTGGGAGCGCCTCGAGCGCGCCTTCCAGGAATCGGGCACCGACCCCATGGCCACCGCCGACCCCGCGCTCCGCGCCGCGGCCGCCCTGGTTCTGGATCTCGCGTCCGCCGATAGCGAGTTGAGCGAAGAGGACCGCCACCTGGTGGAGACTCACCTGACCGAACGCTGGGATCTATCGTGGCCGGGAATCGAACGGGCAACCCAGGAGGAATTGTCCCGGGGCGCCGAGCGGATCCAGCAGACCTACACGCTGGAGCAGCGACTCGCCGTGCTCGAGCGGATGCATCGCGCCGCCATTCGTGACACTGGACTGAGCCGACATGAGACCTGGATGATCTCACGTGCGGCCGCGCTGCTCGGGGTAACGGACGAGGAGTTCAAGGCGTTGGAGCGGACGTGGCGGGCCATGGAGTCGAGGGAGCACGCAACATGACCCGGGCCATTGACCACGTGCGGGAAGAGATCGAGCGCGACTTCTGGATTACTGGGTTTCGCGACTATCTGGCGCTCGAGGCCGGCAGCAGCGAGAACACCGTGTCCAACTACGCGCGCGACGTTCGGCGGCTTGGCGAGTTTGCCCGGGCACGGGGCGCCCGGAGCCCGGCCAAGGTCACGAGGCGGATGCTCCGAGACTTCGTGTTCTCGCTCAAGGATCTGGGGCTCAGCCCCGCTACCATCCGGCGCCACGTGTCGTCGATCCGGACGTACTTCGCCTTTCTCGCTGGGGAGGGCAAGATCACCACCGATCCGAGCGACCGACTGGAGAGTCCGCGCCGGGGAAGGACGCTGCCGGATACGCTCTCGGTCAAGGAGGTGGAGGCGCTGCTCGGGTCGCCCCACCCGGACGAGCCGATGGCGTGGCGCGACCGGACGCTGCTCGAGCTGGCCTACGGGGCGGGGCTCCGGGTCTCCGAGCTCTGCGGACTCGAGAAAGATCAGGTGTTGGCGAGCGAAGGGCTGGTGCGGGTATTCGGGAAGGGAGGGAAGGAGCGCCTGATCCCAATCGGGCGGAAAGTCATCGGCGCGCTCTCGGTCTACCTCCACACGCTGCGACCTGAGTTGGACCGAGGACGGACCCAGAACCGCCTGCTCCTGAATGCCCGAGGGAGCCCGCTTTCACGGGTGGGCGCGTGGGGCATCGTCAAACGCCACGCCGAGCGTGCCGGGATTAGTAAGCGCGTCACGCCCCACACCTTGCGTCACTCCTTTGCCACCCACCTCCTCGAGGGCGGCGCCGATCTGCGGGCGGTTCAAGAAATGCTCGGGCACGCCGATCTCTCCACGACGCAGATCTACACCCACGTCGATCGCGAATACCTGCGTTCAGTACACAAGCAGTTCCATCCTCGCGCCTAAGCCCACTAGGTCAGCGCGAGCCGGCAAGTTCGGATGCGGACGGATCGAGCCGGTCGTATGCGCCACCCAACCACTCAGTGAGCAGGAAGGCCTCGAGGCCCATCCCGAGCAGGAAGAGGATGATGCCCGCACCGTAGGCCCCGAACCCCAGGGCAGGTTGGAGGTAGTACGCCGCAGCATATCCGACGACTACTGGTGGGGCAAGCGCGACGACGAGTGCCAGGAGGAAGGGCGGCGTGGCGAGCATGGTTTGTCCCAGCGCCTCCACACCGCTCGGCCGGCGCGGGCCGAGGGTCACCCAGGCGGGGAAGAGCAGGGCAATCCCATTTTGGATCAGCATGCCGAGCAGGTTGACGGCCGGCAGCACAACGACGGCGCCCGCAAAGAGTGCGAGCTTGCTTGCATCGTCGATGCCTGATACCGTCGCCCCGAAGGATGCCGCAAGGGCCAGCAGCAGGAGGCCAAGCTGGGCTGCGGTCAGCACCAGGGCCGATGAGGCAGCCTCGGCGCTGACGACCGTGGCGCCGCCTACCGGATACGCCCGTAACAGATCGGCGTATTCGAGGTCGCTTCGGAGATCATTCCGTACCCAAAGCGGGCCGAATACGAGCAACACTCCGGCCCAGCCGGCAAGCAGACCGCTCACGAGGCCGGCCCACGACTCTCGCTTGTGGCCCAGGACGGCAATAAACACGGCCGCGAACAGCACCGTGATCAGCACGATGCGCCTGAGCCGCTGCGCCCTGCCCACCGCCACGATGTTCTTCCAGATGATGGCGCCGCCGGCCCATCCACTCGGCGCCAGGCGGAAGATGGGCGCCGATGGCGGCCGGCCACGGCCGGCGACAGGCGTTCCCCCCGCTGGATCGCCTCGATGGTGCGGGCGCGCTCGAGCGAAGCCTCCACTGAGGCTTCTTCGAATGCGGCGTCGGACCGGACCACCCAAATGAGGTGGAGCAGCAGAATGACGACGGCGGGGGTCATGGCCCGAGCCCACTCGGCGACGGTTACCGCGGCGAGGGGATCGATTACCAACCGGAACGGAAACAGCACCACAGTGGTCACGGGGCGGTGGAGCACCTCGCCCAAGGTCTGGAACACGGCCGACAGGTCGGTCTGGAACGCGCGGCGGACGTCGGGCAGGGCATCGAGCACGCCCCAGGCCACCGCGGCGAGTGTCAAGGCAATGATCGTGAGGGAGACCATCCGGCGCTTGGCACCCGCCCAGCCGTGGCGGGCCAGGCTGGTGCGAACGAATGAGGCGCCGATGCGGTGGAGGTGGATCGTGGACAAGAGGGTCCAGAGTGCCGCCGCGCGCGCGTACCAGGGAAGGCCGCGGGTCCCGGTCCTGAATAGCACAACCCAGAGGGCCACGTTCAACAGGATGACGAGCTGTGAGCGGAACAGCTTGTAGGCCACCAGCTGCCGCCGAGTGATTGGAGCGGGGAACAGGTAGTGGACCTCGGCCGGTGTGTAGATGAGTACGGCCTTGTCGCGGCCAAACACCCACCCCCACGCCACCATACCAGCCAGCGCCAGCGCGCCGAGCATCGCCACCCACTCGTAGGAAAGCGAGGCGCCACGGTCGGTCGAGAGGTTGGGCTGGACCAGAAGGAACCAGAGGTACGCGAAACCCAGGATCAGTGCGAGAGCGTAACGGGGGTTCTTGAGCTTGATGGCCTGACGGTAGAGTCGGTTCTTGATGGTATGAAGGACCAAGTACCCCAGGACGCGGATCATGATCGAGGGGGCTCCGTGTTTCCGGTCAGGGCAAGGAAGACCTCCTCGAGCGGCAGTCCGGCCAGGTCGGGGCGATGGGAGATGATCTCCTCGATTGTGCCGAGCGAAACGAGCCGGCCGTGTTGAATGATCAAGACCCGGGTACAGACCTCTTCCACCATGTGGAGGAGGTGAGAGCTGAGGATCACGGCCGATCCCAGCTGAGCCCGGCGTCGGATGGTCTCCTTCATGCGACGGATCCCGACGGGGTCGAGCCCGGTCAGCGGCTCATCGAAGAACACCGCCTTGGGATCGTGAAGCAGGCCGCACGCGATGGCGAGCTTTTGTTTCATGCCCCGGGACAGCTCGGCGGGGAGGGCGCTACGTTTGTCCACCAGCTCGAGCTCGCCCAGGAGCGGCCCGATGCGCTCCGGCGCGTCCGGCACGCGGTACAGCCGGCCGACGAAGCGCAGATGTTCCTCTACCGTCAGGTACTCGAACAGGTGCGGCTCGTCCGGGATGAAGGCCAGGGAGCGCTTTGCCTCGAGCGGCTGCCGAGCCAGGTCGAAACCGGCGATACGGATGGTTCCGCTGGTTGGGGGGATGATGCCCGAGATCGCCCGCAGGGTTGTGGTTTTGCCCGCGCCATTGGGCCCCACCAGGCCAAGGACCTCACCCGGCTCCACCCGGAAGGTGAGCCGGTCGACGGCCAGGATATCCTGGCCGTAGAGCTTGGTGAGGCCGTCGACTTCGATCAGGGTTGGGCTCCGGTGACGGGACGGACGATGGGTGGTAAGTTAAGGGAGGACAGGAGGGTAGGAAGGTAGGAGAGTAGGAGGGTAGGAGGTAGGAGAGTAGGGGAGGGTCCCTACTCCCCATTCCTTTGAAACTTTAATCATACAGATCACGTTTCTCTCTGAAACGGACGTCATCTTCAAACATCGTGGCTGGGTGGAGGCATACAATGAAAGCCTACTGGACCCGGATCGTGCTGGGAGCCTTCGTGGTATTCGGTATCGGGCTCGCGGTGTGGTTCGCCGTAACGAGGGCCAAGGAACAAGTCCATGTGGTGGTCGAGTCCGCCCGGCCCATCACGATTCCCATTCCGTTTTCCATCATTCCCTTTCGGGTCGACGGCGAGAAGTATGGTGCCGTCCATCACGTGACCTTCTATCGGGACGCGCCCAAGTCGGTCGATCACATCGTGGTGCAGGTCAAACTCGCGGACAGCGTGGACGCGGCTCAATTCAAGGATTGCCTCTTGTCGCTGGAGAATGTCGACAACATCGACGAGCACACGACGTTTGACTGCCTGAAGCGGGACACGGCCGACACGGGGCTGGTGCAGTTCGGCGAGGTGCAGCTCGATCCTTCAGGACTCATGGTTCCGCTCCTGCTGACCAAGTCGGATGTCGCCGATCTCCGGCACACGGACGAGGTAGTGCTCGAGCAAGAGCAGGCGCGGATGCAGGCGGCGGAAGCAGAGTGGGCGGGAGATTCGGCCCGGATGGCAGCGGAGGGCCTGGCCGATTCCATCAGCATTCAAGTGGAACGGCTGGTCGACTCGCTGGTCACCATCAAGAAGGTGCTCCGCCAGGAGGTCCGCCCCCCGCGGCCGCCGAAGCCGACAGTGAAGGTCGAGGTGCAATGACGGGAGTAGGGAGTAGAGGAGTAGAGAACGGAGTGCTCTCCGGCCAACTCCCTACTCCCTCCTCCCTCTAGCAGCCACTAGCCCATAGCCCATAGCTGGCATGCCCAACGTCGCGCTCATCCACAGGAACACCGAGGAAGCCAAGAGTCGAGTCGCGACGCTTCGGGCGGCGGGCTACACCGTGAGCTACAAGCCGGTCGGGCCCCAACTCCTGCGTGACTTGAAGCAGAAGCCGCCCGACGCTCTCGTCATCGACCTGACTCGCCAGCCGGGCATGGGCAGGGACGTGGCCATTGCCATGCGGCATGCGAAGAGCACGCGGTATGTCCCGCTGGTCTTTGTCGAGGGCGACCCGGCAAAGGTTGCGCGTATCCGGCAACAGGTTCCGGATGCGGTCCACACCACGTGGCCCAACATCCACCGCGGGCTCGAGCGGGCCATCGCCAATCCGCCAAAGAATCCGGTGGTTCCCGAGTCCGTTCTGGCGGGCTACTCCGGCACGCCGCTCCCGAAGAAGCTCGGCATAAAGCCCGGCTCGACGCTGGTCCTCCTCGCCGCCCCGCAAGGCTTCGAGCGCACGTTGGGCCCATTGCCCGACAACGTCACCGTGAAGCGCCAGGCTCGGGGCCGGTCCGACCTGACCCTCTGGTTCGTCACGTCCATGAAGGACCTCACCAGCAGGCTCTCCCGCATCCTCCCCCTCACCGAGCAGGGCGGCGCGCTGTGGATGATCTGGCCTAAGAAGGCATCGGGGCAGCGCTCCGATCTGACCCAGGCCGAGGTGCGCCGCGTGGGGCTCGCCGCCGGCCTGGTCGACTTCAAGGTGTGCGCAGTGGACCAGACGTGGTCGGGGCTCAAGTTCGTGAGACGAAAGCAGGGGGGTAGGAGTAAGGAGTAAGGCGGGAGGGCTGAAAAGGGGGTAGGGCGGCTACCTCGCGGGCCAATAGCCTATAGCTGATAGCGGCAAGTTCAAAGAGGAGCCAAGAACCATCACTACCAAGCCTCACTGGGACGCGGTCTACGCCAAGCGGGCCCCCGACGAAGTGAGCTGGTACCAGGCCAATCCGAAGTGTTCACTCGCGTTCCTGGACGCGGCTGGTGCCACCCGCGACACCAGGATCGTCGACGTGGGCGGGGGAGCGGCACGCCTGGTCGATTGCCTGCTGGACCGTGGGTTTACCGACGTGACCGTGCTGGACATCTCCCAGGGTGCATTAGCGCGGGCCCAAGACCGGCTCGGCGGCCGGGCCAGAGCCGTGCGGTGGATCGAGGCTGACGTCACGGGGTTCGAGCCATCCGAGCGGTGGGAGATCTGGCACGATCGTGCCGTGTTCCATTTCCTGACCGCGGCTCGAGACCGCGCTGCCTACCGGCGCACTATGATCGACTCCCTCGTGCCCGGCGGCCACGCCATCGTCGCCACCTTTGGCCCCCAGGGCCCGACCCGGTGCAGTGGGTTGGACGTCGTACGCTACAATGCCGCGCAACTCCTGGCCGAGCTGGGGCCTGGGTTGGAGCTCGTGGCTGAGCGAGAGGAGCTGCACCGAACACCGGGAGGCGTGGAACAGCAGTTCGTGTATGCGCTGTTTAGGAAGGAAAAGTCGCTCGACGGTTAACAGCTAACAGCTAAGCAGCTAGCAGCTGTACCTTCTCGGTCCAATAGCCAATAGCCAATAGCCAATAGCCAATAGCAGGGGCGGGGGCCCGGTGGAGCGTTAGCCGATAGCCCTCCCCGATGCTACCTTCCCTAAGCCGTTATCCATCAATCCGATAGCCTGGTCCACGTCGGCCCGAAATTTCCGGCACGACTTTTGACTGCGGCCGCCTCCATTATTAGCTTCCGTGATGCGCGTCCTCTGCGTCATCCCGGCCAGACTGGGCTCGTCGAGACTCCCCCACAAACCGCTGCAACTACTGGCCGGTGAGCCGTTGGTCACCCGGGTCGCCCGGCGTGTGACCGACTTGAACGTGGTGGATCGCGTCGTGGTCGCGAGCGACGCGCCCAAGGTGGTCGATCGGGTCAGAGCCGCCGGGCTCGAGGCGGTCATGAGCGGCGTCGAACATCGAAACGGCACCGAGCGGGTGGCCGAGGTGGCTGGGATGCCGGAGCACCAAGGCTACGACGCGTTCCTGAACGTCCAGGGCGACGAGCCGTTCATCGGGAAGGACGCGATCGAGGGGGCAATCGCCCGGCTGGATGCGGGAGACGAGATCGGCACGGCGGCGGCGCCCCTGTCGGCCGAGCGCGCGGAGGACCACGCCCGGGTAAAGGTGGTGTTCGATAGCGCGGGCCGGGCGCTCTACTTCTCCCGCGCGCCGATCCCGCACTACCGGGAGCTGGATGAGGGGGAACCGGAGTACTGGCAGCACGTAGGTGTGTACGCCTACACGCGGCCGGCACTGGCGCGGTGGGTGGCCCTCCCGCCTACGCCGCTCGAGCTGGCAGAGCGGCTCGAACAGCTCCGGCCGTTGGAACACGGCATGACGATCGGGGTGGCACGGCTCACGGAGCCCGCGCCGCCGGGCATTGATACGATGGAAGACCTGCAACGGGCGGAAGCGCTCTGGCTCACACTCTCGAGGTAAACCGATGACCGAGGGAACGAAGGGCACGAAGTACGTCTTCATCACGGGTGGCGTGGTCTCGTCCCTCGGCAAGGGTATCGCCGCGGCATCCCTCGGTCGGCTCTTGGCGGAGCGAGGGCTGACGGTCACCATCCAGAAATTCGACCCGTACATCAATGTCGACCCCGGTACCATGTCGCCCTTCCAACACGGCGAGGTGTTCGTCACCGACGATGGCGCCGAAACCGATCTCGACCTGGGACATTACGAGCGGTTCATCGACCGGTCGCTGACGCAACGGAACAACACCACGACGGGTCGGATCTATCAAACCGTCATCAACAAGGAACGTCGCGGCGAGTACCTGGGCTCGACCGTACAGGTAGTGCCGCACATCACCGACGAGATCAAAACCGCCATCCGACGGCCCGCGCCGGGGCATGACGTGGTCATCACCGAGGTCGGCGGCACGGTTGGCGACATCGAGTCGCTGCCGTTTCTCGAAGCCATCCGGCAGTTCCGCCAAGAGACCGGCCGTGACAACACCCTGTTCATTCACCTGACCCTGGTGCCCTTCATCACGGCCACCGGCGAGCTCAAGACCAAGCCGACCCAGCACTCCGTGCGGGAACTGATGGAAATCGGAATCCAACCCGACATGCTGATTTGCCGGAGCGAGCGGCCAATGTCGGCCGACATCAAGCGGAAGATCGCCCTTTTCTGTAACGTCGATTTCAACTGCGTGATCGAGAGCCCGGACGTCACATCGATCTACCAGGTGCCGCTCCTGTTCTCCGAACAAGGACTCGATAAGGTGGCCTGCGAGCGGCTACGGCTGGAGACCAAGGAACCTGACCTCGGGCCTTGGAAGGCGATGAGCGAACGAATTCTCCGTCCGACCAACGGAATGGTTCGGATCGGCGTCGTCGGCAAATACACGTCGCTCCACGACGCCTACAAGTCGGTCGAAGAGGCATTGGTGCACGGCGGCATCCCTAACGACACGAAAGTCGAGATTGCGTGGATCGACAGCGATCGCTTTACCGATCAGGACGAAGCCGAGCACATCCTGTCCGACTTCAACGGCCTGCTCATTCCCGGCGGGTTCGGCGTCCGTGGCGTCGAGGGAATGATCCATGCCATCCAATGGGCCCGTGAGCATCAGCTGCCATTTTTTGGAATTTGCTTGGGTCTCCAGACGGCGATCATCGAGTTTGCCCGGAACGTGTGCCGGCTGGCCGAGCCCAACAGCACGGAATTCGCGCCCGAGTGCGGGTCGCCGGTCATCTCACTGATGTCGGAACAGCGTGATGTCGAGAACCTCGGCGGCACCATGCGACTCGGCGCCTACGCGGCGCGGTTGAAGACCGGCTCGCAAGTGGCCGCGATCTATGGCACGGCGGAAATCAGCGAGCGGCACCGCCATCGCTGGGAGGTGAATAACCAGTACCGCGAGGCGTTGGAGGAAGGCGGCCTCGCGCTGTCCGGCCTCTCGCCCGACGGCGGTCTGGTAGAGATCATCGAACTGCCAAGCCATCCCTGGTTCATCGGCTGCCAGTTCCATCCCGAGCTCAAGTCGCGGCCCACGCGGCCGCACCCCTTGTTTGCCGGCTTCATCGGGGCAGCCATAGCGCATCGGGGCCGCCGCACCGGCGCATCCGGCACCAAGCCGAACATGGTCGAGAGCAAGACGCCGTGAGCTGGACCTTTGCGCGCGCCCCCTTTCTGATTGCCGGCCCCTGCGTGCTGGAGCGTGAGGACACGGCTCTCCGAATCGCCGAGGCGCTGGCCGCGCTCCACCTCCAGCTCGGCATTTCGGTCTGCTTCAAAGCCAGTTTCGACAAGGCCAACCGTTCGCGGCTGGCCGGCGCGCGCGGGCCCGGGCTGGAGGAGGGGCTCCGCACGCTCGAGCGGGTCCGAGCGGCGTCCGGGTTGCCCGTGCTGACCGACGTGCACGAGGCCGTGCAGGCCGAAGCTGCCGCTCACGTGGTCGACGCGCTCCAGATTCCCGCGTTTCTCTGCCGGCAAACCGACCTGCTGGTCGCGGCGGGGACGACGGGCAAGCCCGTCAACATCAAGAAGGGGCAGTGGATGCCGCCCGAGGGGATGGCGGGCGCGGTGGAAAAGGTCAGGAGCGGCGGGAGCCGCGACGTGGCCGTGACGGAACGTGGTACCTTCTTCGGCTACGGCGATTTGGTGGTGGACATGCGGAACTTTGCCCGGCTGCGCGCGTCGACAGGGACGCCGGTGGTGTTCGACGCGACGCATGCCGTGCAGCGGCCCGGCCTCGGGCCCGAGGGCGCGAGCGGCGGCGAACGCGAGGCGATCCCGCCGCTGCTCAAGGCCGCGGCCGCGGCAGGTGCCGACGGGTTCTTCCTCGAGACCCACCCCGATCCGGCATCCGCCATGAGCGATGCCGCGACCCAGTGGCCGCTCGATGACCTGGGCGACCTCATGAGTACGACCATCGAGATCTGGTCGCGTTCACGTGGCGGGATCCATGCTTGATTCCGCCGTCGCGGGACGCGTGCGCCTGCTCGGTCTCGATGTCGACGGAGTGCTCACCGACAACGCTGTCTTCATCGGGATGGTCGACGGCAAACGACAGGAGTTCAAACGGTTCGACATCCAGGACGGCCTGGGCATCCGACTCCTTCATCCGCTCAACATCCCGGTTGTGCTGGTGAGCGGCAGGGAATCCGACGCCACCTTGCTTCGCGCCGAAGAACTCGGTGTGGATGAGGTGATCCAGGACGCCGGAGCGCGAAAGGTGCCGGCCTTCTCGAAAACTTTGGCCCGTCATGGCATCGGCTGGCGCGAAGTGGCCTACGTGGGGGACGACCTGGCGGACCTGCCGGTGCTTCGCCGTGTCGGCCTTCCGATCGCCGTGGCCAACGCCGTCGACGAGGTCAAAGAGATGGCCGCGTTCGTCACCGGCGCCCGAGGGGGCCACGGTGCGGTGCGGGAGGTCATCGAGATGCTGCTCCGGGCCCGTGGCATGTGGGAAGAGGCGCTCGGTCTCTACCTGGCGGAACGTGATGGCGACGACTAATCGGGCTTCGCTGGTCGATATCGGCCGCCGGGTGCTTCAGATGGAAGCTGACGCCTTGGGCGACGTCGCGGCCAGGCTGGACGAGGCCTTTACCCGCGCGGTGGATATCTGTGCCAGGGCCCGTGGCAGGATCATCGTCTCGGGGGTTGGGAAGTCCGGCCTCATTGCCCGGAAAGTCGCCGCCACCCTGACGTCGACCGGCACGCCGGCAACCTACCTCCATCCCGTCGATAGCCAGCATGGAGATCTGGGCATCGTGGGGCAGGAGGACGTGGCCATCCTGGTGAGCAAGAGTGGCGAGACGCAGGAGTTATTCGGTCTGGTCAATTCACTCCAACGGATGCGTGTTCCCATCATTTCGATCACAGGTCACCCCCAGTCGACCCTGGCCGCGCTGGCGGACGAGGTATTGGACGCGGGCGTGCCCGAAGAAGCCTGCCCCCTCGATCTGGCGCCGACCACGAGTACGACCGTGGCGCTGGCCATCGGCGACGCGCTGGCCGTGGCTCTGCTCGAGGTCAAGGGGTTCCGGCACGAGGACTTTGCTGCACTTCATCCCGGCGGCGCCTTGGGCCGGCGGCTCCTCCTGAGGGTTCGCGAGCTGATGCAGCCACCGGACGGCGTCGTGTCGCCGGACGGGACCATGCGCCAGGCGGTGATCGCGCTCGCGCAATACCGCGGACTGGCCATGGTGGTGACGAACGGGACCCTCCTCGGTGTGATCACCACGGGCGACCTGGCCCGACTGGCCGAGCGGGAGCCCGATTTCCTCGACGTAGCGATCGATCGGGTGATGACCAAGACGCCCAAGGTGGCGCATCCCGAAGACCTGGCTGCGGCCGCCGTGGGCACGATGGAACGAAACGGCGTGATCGCGTTGCCCGTGCTGGACGATCACGAGCGGGTGGTAGGCGTGGTGCACCTGCACGACCTGATGCGGGCGGGGGCCGTGTGACACGGCGCCACGTGCTATGCATCATCGCGCTGGGCGGCGTAGCGCTTGCGGCGGCGGGGTGTGGTGAGACGGGTGTGCGGCCGACCGGGACGATGCAGGCCGCGGACACGGCGGACCAAGTGTTGGCCGACGTTTCCCACTACATCACCGGCGACGGGATTCGCCGGAGCCTGGTCAAAGCGGACACGGCCTACTTCTACGACGCGACCCAGACGGCGGAGCTGATCAACATCACCGTCACCTTCTACGACGCGAACGGGAAGGAGACATCGACGCTCACAGCCAAGGAGGGGACCTATCGCTGGCAGACCGGCTCGATGGAGGCGCGGGGCAACGTGGTTGTGTTGTCTCCTGACGGTGAGCGGCTCCAGACCTCGGTGCTCCGGTATGACGAGCCAACCCACAGCATCACGACCGACCAGCGCTTCACGTACACGACCCCTAGGGAGCATCTCGAGGGCAACGGCTTCCGCTCCGATCCCGACTTCTTGAACGTGGTCACCGATCAACCGCGCGGCGGTGAGCGCGGGGTGATCGATCTTCCAGGCCAAGCGGAGCCATGATCCGTGTCGGACTGGTGCTCTCGGTGACGACGTCGCTGGTCTTCGGCATGCCGCTCGCAGCCCAGTCGGACCGCTGCTTCTTCCAGGTGGAGCGTGTGGGTCGGCAGGGGGCGCAGGAGCCGACGGGCACGGGAAGCTTCAACTACTTCGCCGGGGGTGGCGTTCGACTGGTGTGCCGCAACACCGGTGTCTCGATGGAAAGCGACAGCGTCGCCTACTACAACGGTGGAGAGTACACCCACTTCATCGGCAGCGTGCGCTACGTCGATTCTACCGTCACCATGACCGCCGCGTTCGGTACGTACTACAAGGCCAGCGAGCGCTGGGAAGCGCGCGACTCGGTGGTCCTGGTCAACCGGACCAACGGCTCGACCCTGACCGGGCCGAGCCTGGATTACTATCGGGCCGTCACCGGCTTCCGCCCGGTGGAGGAAATGGTGGCGGTTGGGCGTCCCACCATCCGGTACTTCGGCACCGATTCCGCGGGCCAGCGCGAGGAGCCCTATCTCATCGTGGCCGACCGAGTCCGCATGCGTGGGGATGATCAGATGTGGGCCGCCGGCACGGTGATGATCGACCGGAGCGACTTTGCCGGGCGAAGCGATTCACTCCGGCTCGATACCGGGCTCGGAAAGGACGGCACCATGCTCGGGGGGCCGCCTGAGCTGCGCGGGCTGGGGACGGACCCGTACCGGCTGAACGGCACGCGGATCGATCTCACCTTGAACGAGAACGCCGACCTCACGTACGTCGTGGCCAAGGATAGCGCCCACACCGTGAGCGACGAGTGGGATCTGGTGGCAGACACCATCGCCCTCGACATCGAGAACGATCAACTGGCGCAGATGCTCGCGTGGGGAAAACGGATCCGGCCGCAGGCGACGTCGCCCGACTATCTGATCCGGGCCGACTCGCTGGCGCTGGACACGCCCAACCAAGTCCTCCGGGAGCTGCGCAGCTTCGGCACAGCTTGGCTCGGCTCGGCACCCGACTCGGTCACGGGCGAGCGCGATTGGATGGCTGGCGACACGGTCATTGCGCGATTTCGCGAGCGCGAGCCGAGTGATACCACCAGGGCCACCCTCGATCGGCTCGAGGCCCATGGAAGCGCGCGCTCCTTTCGTCAGATTCCCGACAAGGAGAGTCCGTGTCCTGACCCGTCGCTCAATTATGTGCGCGGGCAAACGATCATCGTCCACATGAAACCACCACCTGCAGAAGAGGTGGACCGGGTGGAGATCTTCGGTCAGGCGGACGGTATTCAGCTCGAGCCGTGTGCGCAGCCGAGCCCGGCCGACTCGACGCGCCTGCGCGCGAAACCGACCAGGGTAGAGCGAGACTCAGTGGCCGCTCCGCGAGACTCCACGACACCCGTACCGACGCCTGGAGCAGAGCCATGATATTGCCATCGTGGCTCGAGTCGCTGCGTGAGCGCGACCCGTCGATCTCCATTGCGTTGGCCGCATTGGTGCGAGGTGCAGGGCCCGCAGGCCAGCTCGGTTTCCGGGACCTGGTCCACGCATATCGCGAGACCTTTCTGGCGTCCTACCGTAGCGTGAGCGAAACCTCGCCCCCCGAGTTGTCGGGCGATGAGGTCCGGGAAAACCTGTCCCGGTCGGTACTTCCGCGCCTGGTGGACGAAGGGTGGATCGAAGATGGCTCAGAGGATGGGTGGGCGGAGGTCCGCGCCAAGGGCCCGTGGTGGCCTGAAGCGGCGGATAACCGGGCCCAATACGTCCAGCTGCTGCTGGATCAGGCGGCTCAGGGCCTCGCCCGGCGGCACGCTCCCTCGGCGGTGGAGCCCCGGCCCGAGGGGAGTGTCCTGGAGGGGCAAGGATTGTGCAAATCCTTCAAGCGGCGTCGGGTGGTAGACAACGTGTCGGTCACGGTGCGGCAGGGGGAGATCGTGGGTCTCTTGGGTCCCAATGGGGCGGGGAAGACCACCACGTTCTATCTCTTGACCGGGCTCATCCGGCCGGACGCCGGGGAAGTGAAGATCGACGGGCAGGACTACACCGACGCGCCGATGTATCAGCGGGCTCGCAGGGGATTGGGTTATCTTGCGCAAGAGCCGTCGGTGTTTCGGCGGCTCACGGTGGAGCAGAACCTGGTCGCCATCCTCGAGACGCTGGATTTGTCGAAGGCCGAGCGGGCCCAGCGCGTCGAGCAGCTGCTGGACGAATTGTCGATCAAGCACCTTCGGGGCAACAAGGCGTATGCCCTGAGTGGCGGTGAGCGACGGCGCCTGGAGATCACGCGCGCGCTTGTCACCGAACCGAAGTTCATGTTGCTGGACGAGCCGTTCGCCGGCATCGACCCGATTGCGGTGCACGACATCCAGACCATCGTAGCGGGTCTCCGGCATCGACGGATCGGGGTTTTGATCACGGACCACAACGTGGAGCAGACGCTGGATATCGTCGACCGGGCCTACATCATGTTCGAGGGCAGAGTGCAAGCGGCGGGTACGGTGCGCGACCTGGTATTCGATGACCGGGTGGCACAAGTGTACCTGGGGCCCACCCTGACCACACGGCTCCGCCAGCGGTTGGAGGCGGTGGCATGAGACAAGGCCTTTCACAGCAGACGTCCCTCCGGCAGGAGCTGAGGGTCAATCCACGCCTCTATCAGGCGATGGACATGCTGTACATGCCGATGATGGAGCTGCAGCAGCATCTCAAACAGGAACTCCTGATCAATCCGTTCCTGGAGCTGCTTGACCCGGAAGAGGAAACGCCGACCGAGACCAACAGCGAGCAGGAGAAGGAGAAGTCCCAGAAGCAGGACGAGATGGACTGGGAAGAGATTCTGCTCAACGGTTTCGATGCCGGCGGCACCCGTGCCCAGTACGAGGCCATCGAGTACACCGAGCCGGTCACGGTGGCCCAGCGGGACTTGATCGACCACCTCCGGGACCAGCTCAACCTGCTGGATCTCACCCCCCGTCAGAAGCTCCTCAGTGAAGAATTCCTGGGCAACATCCAGGACGACGGGCGGCTTGCCGGCTCGCTCGAGGAAATCGTCGAGTCGTTGAACCGGCTACTCCAGGTGCATGCGAACAATCAACACCCGGATACCGGCGATGAGGACGAGGCGGAAGACGAGGAACAGATCGCGACGCAGCCGGAGACGCAGGTCGAGTGGATCGGAGCCGGAAAGACGGCCACGGTCGTTGTGGGACAGCCGGAGCCGGAGCCGGAGTCGGTATCGATGGTCGAGACGGCACTCGAGCCGGAACCGATCCCGGAACCGGAGGGTGAGGTGACGCCCGGCGTCGGACGCTACACCGTCGCCGAGGCGGAGGAGATGCTCGCCATCATCCAGCGGCTCGATCCGCCTGGCATTGCGGCCCGCGACATTCGGGAGTGCTTGCTGCTCCAGCTCCACGATCAGGGCGAAATCGACTCGTTGGCGTATCGGTTGGTTGCGGAAGCCTTTGAGGACCTGAAGGCCCATCGTTGGAACGATCTGGCCAAGCGGTTCGGGGTGGAGCCAGTGGACGTCCAAACTGCGGCTGACTCGCTGAAAGGGCTCGATCCGAAGCCGGGCCTCAAATTCTCGGCGGGCAACGACGGGTATGTGACGCCGGACCTGGTGGTGGACAAGATCGACGATCGCTATCACGTCTTCCTGAACGACACCGGCATGCCGCGGCTCCGGCTGAGCCGGTCGTACCAGGAAATCGCCCGCGACCGGAAGAAGTTGACCCAGGAAAACCGTGAGTTCATCGCCAGCAAGATGAACAGCGCTTCCTGGATGATCCAGGCCATCGAACAGCGCCGCCAGACGATGCTCAAGGTGATGAACTTCATCGTGGACCGGCAGCGGGAGTTCTTCGAGAAGGGGATCGAATTCTTGAAGCCGTTGACGCTGCGCGAAGTCGCCGACGTCATCAACATGCACGAATCGACTGTCAGCCGCGTTACCAACGAGAAGTACGTGCAAACCCCGCGCGGCGTCTTGCCGCTCAAGTTCTTCTTCTCGAGCGCGCTGTCCACTTCGTCCGGTGAGGACGCGAGCGCCCGCTCAATCCGGGCCAAGCTCGAGAAGATGATCGCCGAGGAGAACAGCGCCAAGCCGCTCACCGACCAGCAGATCGTGCACCTGTTCCAGGAACAAGGGATCAAGATCGCCCGCCGCACCGTCGCCAAGTACCGCGATCAATTGGGCATTCTACCGGCCCGGATGCGCAAGCGCGTATGAGCGTGCCCGCGGTCGCGGAGCAGGTCGATGTCAGTATCCTGGTCCCGGCCAAGGACGAAGCCCCGAATCTCCCGAAGTTTCTCGAATTGTGCCGCGAAGCGCTCACTCCCCAATCGTGGCGATTCGAAGTGGTCGTGGTCGACGACGGTTCGCGCGACGATACCGCCGAGGTGCTCACCCAGCTCCGCCGCGACTACCCGTTCCTGCGGGTGGTGACCCATCGCCGCCAGCGTGGTATTGCCGATGCCCTGCGCTCCGCGAGCGACGCGGCCCGCGGCGACATCTTCGTGTTCTATCCCGCCGATCTCCAGTACCTGCCGGAAGACATTCCCCGCCTGGTCGAGCCGATCCTGTCGGGCGACGCCGACATGGTGACCGGCAGCAAGCAGGGGAAATACGAGAAGGCGTTCGTGTCGAACCTGTACAACCGGCTCTGCCGAGCGCTGTTCGGCGTGCCGGTCACCGACCTGAACTCGGTCAAAGCATATCGCCGCGAGGTGATGCACGGCGTGCCCCTCCGCCCGGACTGGCACCGCTTCATGGTGGTGATCGCCGCCGCGGACGGGTTCCGGCTGACCTCACGAGCCGTGCCGCTCTACCCACGCCAGGCCGGTGTGTCCAAGTTCAATTGGAAGCGGATTCCCGTGGGTGTGCTCGATCTCGCGTCGGTGTGGTTCCAATTGCGATTCGGACGCAAACCGCTAATGTTTTTCGGGGTCGCGGGCGCGATCTTGTTCTTTGTCGGGTTTCTGGGCGGTGTTGCCGCTTTCATCATCCGTTTCGGCTTCGGCGTCGGGTTCCGCCCGCTCATCAATCTGATCGAGACGATGGTCATCAGCGGCATCGCGCTCTTCGGCTTCGGTTTCGTCGGCGAGATGATCGCCGGCCTGCGGGAAGATCTCCAGGGCATGCGGCAGGAACTGGCGCGGCTCTCGACCCAATCACAGGACTCCGAGGCGGACTGACCCGGATCGGCACCGGGCCCTACGGATGCGGATCCTGCTCATAGCCCACGGGTTTCCACGCTCGCCGGACGACATGGCGGGCTCGTTTCTCCTCACCTTGGCCCAGGGGCAACAGGCACTCGGTCACGAAGTCGCCGCCGTTGCTCCCCATGCGGCAGGCCTAGCAACCGACGAGACGATCCGCGGGGTGCGGGTTTTTCGCTATCGCTACGGCACGGACCAGGACGAGACCCTGGCCTACGCCGGAACCATGCACGAGCAAGCCCTTGGCTCCTGGACGGCGCGGTGGCGGCTCCTTCGCTTGGTCCAAGCATCGCGACGGGAGGTCGGGCGTGTCGTCCAGGCGTGGCGGCCCGATGTGCTGCACGTCCACTGGTGGGTACCGGGTGGCTTCGCGGTCTGGCCGCCGCCCGCCGACCAGGCGCCCGTGGTGCTCACCTCGCATGGCACGGACCTGTTCCTGCTCGACCGCTTTCCGGCGGCGAGGGTCATCGCGGCGCCCATCTTCCGCATGGCTCACCAGGTCACGGTGATCTCCTCGCCGCTGGTCGAGCGGGTCGAATCGCTCGGCATCCCGCGCGAACGAATCAGCGTCATCCCGATGCCGGTGGCCGCCCGGTTCCATGAGCGACCCCCAGGTGCCGAGGCCGGCAGCCGGCTGCTATTCATCGGTCGGCTGGTGGAGCGAAAAGGCGCCCGCGTTGCGGTCGAGGCGCTCGATATTCTGAAACGAATGGGGAGGGAAGCCCATCTGACCATCGTAGGCGACGGCCCGGAACGCGGGTCGCTGGAGAGCCTGGTGGCTGACAAAGGTTTGAGCCACGCAGTCGAGTTCAAAGGCCAGCTGCCCACCGAGCGTGTCGCGGGCGAGCTGGCCGCCGGCGACCTGTTCGTCATGCCGGCCGTGACCGATTGGAAAGGCGAGCAGGAAGGGTTCGGGTTGGTGTTGGTGGAGGCGATGATGAGCGGCGTTCCCATCGTGGCCTCCCGGAGCGGTGGCATTCCCGATGTGCTGACGGATGGGGAAACCGGCCTGCTCGTTCCCGAGCGCGATCCGGTGGCGCTGGCCGATGCGATTGCTCGCCTTCTCTCGGACCAAGATCTGAGCCAACGCCTCGCGCGGGCCGCCGCCCGAGACGCCGAGCGTCGCTTTGCCCCGCCGGCAATTGCCCGGAGGTTCGAAACGGTCTATCGCCGCGCCTTGGGAGTGGCGGACTCGTGAGCCTGGGCCGGCTAATCGGTCGCGTCCTCCAGATCGTCGGGCTTGGCGCGGCGCTCTGGTACCTGGTGGATACGGCGCTCGCGCACTGGGATGGCCTGACCCGGATCGCCATCCAGCTCAGGGTGGTGCCACTGGTGGTGGCGTCGGTGCTGACGGTACTGACCTATGGCTTCCTCGTCTGGGTCTGGGCCAGGAGCCTGGGGTGGTGGGGCCAGCGGCTCAGCTACGGCACCGCCCTGCGGATGTGGTTCGTCACCAACCTGGCTCGATTCATCCCGGGCACCGTGTGGCAGTTTGCGAGCTTGACGACCGAGGCCTTGGCTCACTCCGTGTCGGCGGTGGCGGCCACCGCCGCCATGCTGTTCCAACAGCTGGTGCTGCTCGGCACCGGCATCGCGCTCACGCTCGCGTTGGCACCCGGGCTCCTTGGTGCTCAGGCACTCCCATGGCCGGCGGGAATTATGTTGATGGCAGTCTCGCTCGCCGTCGCCGGTGTGATTATTCTCCTACCCGTCGTCACCCCGGCCCTGGAGCGCTGGACCAGCCGAGTGCTGCGACGCGATGTTTCGTGGCCCGCCCCGGGGCGTGCGGAAATGGCGCTCTATGTCGCCGGGCTCGTCGTGCCATGGCTGGTGTACGGCGTCGCCTTCTGGCTGTTCGGCATCGGCACGCTGGGGCAGGCGGCACCGCCGCTTGGGTTGGCGATTGCGGCCTTTACGGCGAGCTACGTGGCCGGCATCATCTTCATCGTTGCGCCGGGCGGCCTCGGGATCCGGGAGGCGGCATTGGTCGCCGCACTGGCCCCGCATATCGGGAGCGCCGCCGGGCTCTTTCTCGCCATCGGCTCCAGGCTCTGGCTCACGGCCCTGGAGATCGTCACCGCGGTAGTCGTGTTAGCAGTGCATCAGCAACAGCGGCCCGCCAAACCCGAAACGCCGAATGATCCAACGCCTCACTAACCGGTTCCCAATCCTCTCCGCGACGACGGTATACGTGCTCACCGTCGCCGCAGCGTTTCATCGATTCTTTGGCGGGAGTTTCCTGGTCAACGAGATGAGCGACGCCCGGACCGGCTATGGGCCTCGCCACTTTGCCGCGGAGTACTTCCGGGCCGCGGGCGATGTGCCGGGGTGGAGCCCGGGTCTCCTCGGCGGCATGCCGTTCCTGGCCAACACCGCCCATGGCGACACCTTCTACCCGACCTTTCTCCTGCGCCTGATCTTCCCAGTCGATGTCGGCATCAGCCTCGGCTTCCTGATCCACATCGTGCTCGCCGGCACGTTCGCGTTCATGTTCCTTCGGGCACTCAAACTCGAGTGGGGTCCGGCCTTCATCGGCGGCGCCGCCTACATGTGGAGCGGCCAGATCGTATCGCTGGTGAGTCCGGGGCATGATGGCAAGCTGTTTGTGAGTGCGCTCCTGCCACTCGCCTTGATGTTCCTCTATCAGGCGGTAACCCGGTCGTCGTGGCGGCGGTACCTGGCCTTTGGGGTGACCGTGGGGTTCTCCCTCCTCACGCCCCACTTCCAGATGACCTATTACCTGCTCATGGCGGCCGGGTTCTTCTGGCTCTATCTGGTCTTCCTGAGCGGCGAGCGTCCCGCGGGGTCCCCATGGTGGCAGGGGGCGCTCCTCTTCGTGCTGGCGCTGGGGGTCGGTTTCGCGGTGGCGGCGGTGCAGCTCGTGCCCTTTGCCGAGTACATCGCGTTCTCGCCCCGAGGCGCGGCGGAAGGGACGAGCCGTGGCTGGGCATATGCGACCGGCTGGTCCATGCCGCCGGATGAGCTGATCAACGTGATATGGCCCGCGTTTTCCGGAATGCTCGAGAAGTACTGGGGACGAAACCCGTTCAAGCTCCACAGCGAGTATATCGGCGTCATCCCTATCATGCTGGCGACCTTCGCATTCCAACTCAAAGCCCGGCGCCGCCTCAGTTGGTTCTTCGTGTTCCTCGCGGCGTACGGCGTTCTTTTTGCCTTCGGGGGCTACACCCCGTTCTACCGGCTGCCCTATCACCTCCTGCCCGGCATCAAGCTCACCCGGGCGATGTCGATGATCTTCTATCTGACGTCGTTCAGCGTGGCCGTGCTGGCGGCCTTCGGTGCGCAGGCGCTGGTCGGGGAAGGGGAGACCAAGAAGAAGACCACGCTCCTCGTGTGGCTCGGCGTGCTCGGTGCCGCGGCGCTCTTGGCCGTGGTCGGCGGCTGGCAGGGCATCATGGATGCGGTCGCCGCGCCCCAGCGCTTCGGCGGCGTCCTGGCCAACTACCCTGCATTCAAGCTCGACTCCTTGCGCGTCCTCTTGTTCGGCGTTGTCGGGGCGGGGCTCATCTGGAAGCGACTGCCACGCCCGGCCTGGGGGTTGGCGATCGGGCTCGTCATCGTGCTCGAGCTCTGGAGCGTCGAGCGGCATTACATCAAGTGGAGCCCGCCGGCGGACCAGCTCTTCGCGGCCGATGACGTGATCCGCGCGATCGAGCAGGGCCCGGCGCCCTCGCGAGTGCTGGCACTGCATGGGGCGTACGACCGGAAGAACTACCTCATGAACCACGCTGTGAGGGAGGTGCTGGGCTATAGCGGCCAGGAGCTTCACCGCTACGACGAGCTACTCGGCGGAAAGAACGTCTGGGAGCACCTCTTTTCCCTGAACGAGAACCTGTTCAAGGTCCTAGCCCTCGACTACGTGGTGGTGGACCAACCGATCGAGGATCCGAGGCTGGTCCCGGCCGCCGATTCCGCGCTCTACACCAGCCGCGGAGACCAGGCTTTCCTGTATCGCTATGCCAATCCGGCGCCGTTCGCCTACCTAGTGGCGAATGCGGTGAAGGTGCCAGACCAGCAGATCATCCCGACGCTCCTGGACCCGCGCTTCGACCCGACCCGGCTCTTGTTGGTGCCCGAGGACTCGCCGGCCGGTGCCAGCGGCATCGACAGCATTCCGCCCCGGATGCCCGGAACGGTTGCGATTGTCGAGCCGCATGCCGGAGCCTTCGAGTTCACCCTCGAGCCGGCGCCGGCAGAGCCGGCCTATCTCTACGTGGCCGAGAACTACTATCCCGACTGGCGGGCCACGGTGGACGGCGCTCGCGTACCGGTGCTCCGTGCCCACTACAGCATGATGGCGGTGGCGGTACCGGCCGGCGCCCGGGCGGTCAGGCTCGAGTTCAAGTCCGGCGGCTACGCGAAAGGCAGAATCATGAGCCTGGGGGTCTTGATGGTGCTCTTGGTGATGTCGGTGGCGCAGGGCATCCTGTTGCGCAGGCGGGCCCATGGCTGAACGGGCCCTGGTGGCGATTCCCACCTACAATGAAGCCGAGAACATCGCACGCATCATCCCGCGGGTGCTCGAGCAGGACCCGCGGATCGAGGTCCTGGTGGTGGACGACAACTCGCCCGACGGGACCGGTCAGATCGCGGACGAGCATCGCGCGACGGGACCCGCGCGTCCATGTGCTCCACCGGGGCGCAAAGCAAGGCCTCGGCACGGCTTACCTGGCCGGCGTTCCGGTGGGCGCTCGAGCGGGACTACGACTACGTCTTCGAGATGGACTCGGATTTCTCGCACGACCCGAAGTACTTGCCCGAGTTTCTTCGGATGCCATCGAGGATGCCGACCTGGTGATCGGGTCGCGCTACAAGACGCGGGGTCAACGTCATCAACTGGCCCATGTCGCCGGCTGCTGCTCTCCTACGGCGCGAACATGTACGCCCGATGGATCACGGGCCTGCCGCTCGTGACGCGACCGGTGGGTTCAAGTGCTTCCGGCGGGCGGTGCTCGAGGGCATCCCGACTCGACGCGGTGCAGTCGAACGGGTACGCCTTCCAGATCGAGATGAGCTTCCGGGCTTGGAAGAAGGGGTTCCGGCTCAAGGAGATCCCGATCGTCGTTCGTCGACCGGGTCGGAAGGGCAGCAGCAAGATGAGCAGGCAAGATCATCCGGGAGGCCATCTGGATGGTGTGGTGGCTCCGCCTGAAGGCAATCTTCCGGAGGCTCTGACGCCTTCACCGCTCCGTTTCCACAAGATGACCGGCTCGGGGAACGACTTCGTCTTCCTCGACGGGCGGACCACCTCGACCAGCAACTGGCCGGTCGAGCGGATCGTCCGGGTGTGCGCGCGCCGGTCCGGGGTAGGGGCCGATGGGCTGGTCATCCTGAGCCCCGCGGGCCCCGGTCGAGTCTCGATGGCCTTCTTCAATGCCGACGGCTCGCGGGGGGCGATGTGCGGCAACGCGGCGCTCTGCGCCACGCGTCTCGCCGCCCGCCTTGGCCTCGTGTCGGGCGATGAAATGGTGCTCGAGAGCGATGCGGGAGCCTTTGCCACGCGGTGCGAGGGGGAGGGTCACCGTGCCCGGCTCAATCTACCCGGTTTCGCGGCGCCCGTTCTCGTGCCCGGGATCGCGCTTGGCCCGGGGGAGCGTGGGGCCTGGTTTGCCACGGTCGGGGTGCCGCATTTGGTGCTCCCGGTGGACGATGTGCGGGCGGTGGACCTCGGGCGCCGGGGCGCCGAGCTTCGGTCTCACCCGGACGTCGGGCCGGACGGAGCCAACGCCAACTTCGTGAGCCGACCTGGTGGACCATCCGGCGAGGAGGGCTCCCGGTGGGCGGTGCGGACCTTCGAGCGGGGGGTCGAGGGCGAAACCCTGGCGTGCGGTACGGGGGCGGTGGCGGTGGCCTCGACGCTCGCAGTCCTCGGGCAGGCGGACCCACCGGTCGAGATCCGGACCCGAAGCGGACTCCTACTCACCGTCGACTTGAGAATCCACTTGAACCAGGTGACCGACGTGTGGCTCGGCGGCGAGGGACGGTTGGTCTACGAGGGGCAGCTGGGGAGTGAGGAGTGAGGAGACGGCGGCTTGGCGGTTGGGCGGTTCGACGGAGCCGGTCCATTCCCTCGATTATTCTTGGGCCGATAGCTGGTGCGGACGGAGTGGAAAAGCGTGTGGGAGCTAGTTGGCAGGGGTGTGGAGCGGCGTCGAGTTTCCCACAGTTATCTACACACTAACTTAACATAACATATCTTATACGACATATGTCCCAACGACAAAAACAGCAAATACTTGGCCCCTCTCTAGGGGCTTTCTACGCCAGCTGCCCGGCTGGTTCGGTCGTGACCCAAGCGGTCATTGGCCGCCACGGATGCGTTCCGGCGCCTGCGATAGGTCGCCCTTCAGCACTTCCCCGAGTCGTACCTGGGCCTCGGTATAGCTCGGCGTGTCGTTGAAGTCGGTCACGATTTTCTCATAAGCCTCCTTGGCTCGCTCCGTCCGTCCGGCCGCCACGTAGGCTCTCCCGGCCTCGATCAGGTACTCCGCCTTCAGATAGTCGACATCCGCCATGCGCGAGGCCGCGGCGTAGGCCTCCGCCGCCTCCTCGGGCCGCTTGACGTTCTCCAATGCTGCCCCCAACAGGCCCTCCGACGGGACGGCGAACTGGGGTTCGGGGTTCTGGGCCAGCAACTCCCGGAGCGACACGATGGCCAGCTCGTTCTGGCCGTTGATCATCCGGACCTGGTTGAGCGCGATCATGGCCTCGGTCGCCGCCCGGGTGCCGGAGTAGGTCTGGGCCACCCGCTGGAATTCGCTTGCCGCGGCAGGCAGGTTCTGCGAGTCGAAGGCATTGCGGGCCTGCTCCAGTGCCACCTGGGCCGCCGCCTCCTTCCGCTGGGCGGTGCTGATGGTGAGCCACACGCCGCTCGCAATCACCGCCAGCACCACCGCCCCTACCGTGAGGAGCCGCTGGTGGGCCTTGAACCAGGCAAGCGGATCCTGCTCGGGTTCGATCGCCCCGGGAGGCGGCGCCGGTTTCGTTGTCTTGGCCTTGGGATCAGTCTTGGGTGCCATGCGTGCCTATCAATCTGCGGTTGTTGATCTGGGAGCCCACGTGTCGGGCGTAGTGGCTCGCGGCCACCGCCCATGCCGTGATCTGGCGGCTCAAGACTAACCACGTCTCGGCGGGATCGCCACCGGGACGGGTCTCCGCCGCGCTAGTCCTCGGGGTCCTCGGGCTGACTCGGTTTCTTCCGGAACTCGAGGTATTCTGCTCTGAGGGCCGTGTAGCCCCAGTTCGTCTTGATCCGGGCGACCCGTTTATCGGCCATGTCGAGTCGGCGGATCTGGGTTCCCGGCCAGAGCGGCTCGACATCGTACCAGGTCCCAAACTCGAATTCCTGATAGAGTTGCTGGTATTCCGGCTTGATTCGGGCCTGAATCCTAGCCATTGCGCGCTCCCACTCACCCTGGGGATGGTAGCCAAACCAGAGGCCCAAGTGTTGACCTGTGTCGATTCAATCTAACGAATGGTCCATGTCGCGGTTAGCCCGACTCTGCCATTCTCTTGTGTCACAATGGCTTGTGATCATTGCCTTAAACTTCTACGTGAGATCCCGCACGTTGAATTCCTGTTTGCTTGCCCCGTCTCAACCAGGCAGGTAGTGTTGCTGCATGACAATTCGCGCAGCGGTAATGACGGCGCCCGACGCTCCGATGGCGCTCTGGGAAGTAGCCGATCCTGTTCTCGAGCCCGGCAGTGTGCTGCTGGAGACGGTGGCCAGCGAGGTGTGCGGCACCGACGTGCATCTTCACCAGGGCAGGCTGGCCGGTGTCCCCTACCCCATCATTCCGGGGCATGTGAGCGTGGGCCGGGTGCTAGAGCTGGTGGGGGTCGGAGCCGATGCGCTCGGACACCCCCTCGCCCTCGGCGATATGGTGACGTTTTACGATGTCCACGAAGTCTGTAACGCCTGTTGGCATTGTCTCGTCGCGCGGCAGCCGAATCGCTGTCCCAACCGCAAGGTCTATGGTATCACCTACTCCGCCGAAGAGGGGCCGCTGGGGGGATGGGCGGAGCGCATTTACCTGAAGCCAGGCGTCAAGATCCTGAAAGTGCCGGACACGCTCACTGCGGACGAGGTGATCGGCGGAGGCTGCGGCTTGTTCACGGGTTTCGCGGCTGTCGAGCGCTCCGGGCTGAGCATGGGCGACACCGTCCTGGTGCAAGGAGCCGGTGCGGTGGGACTTGCCGCGGCGGCGTTTGCCGCGCTCCGCGGGGCCGGCCAGGTCATCCTGATCGGCGCGCCCGCCGCCCGCCTCGGCCTCGGCACGACCTTGGGCGCCGACCTGACTCTCTCACTGGACAGCACGCAGGCGGCGGAACGCAGGGCGCTGGTGGCGGAGCGAACCCGGGGCCGTGGCAGTGACGTAGTGATCGAGGCCAGCGGGAATCCTCGGGCGCTGACCGAAGGGTTCGACCTCCTGCGCGATGGCGGGACCTACGTGATTGCCGGGCACTACACTGACGCGGGGCCGATCGATATCAACCCACACCTCGATGTGAACCGGAAGCACGCCGATATCCGCGGCCAATGGGGAACCGACTTCCATCACGTGGCCCGGGCGCTGTACATGCTCGCCAAGCACCGCGATCGCCTGCCCTTCGCCAGCGTGATTGGAGGTCGGTACCCGCTGGAAGCTGCCGGGAAGGCCCTAGCCGACGTGGCGGAGCTCCGCGTCACCAAGGCGGTCATCGACCCGCGCCTTTCCCGATGAGCCTCCGGGACTCCCTGCAAGCCGAGCTGGTCGGCCGCTACAAGGTCGACGGCGAGATCGGACGTGGGGCGATGGCCACGGTGTACCTGGCGGAGGATCTGAAGCACGACCGCAAGGTTGCCATCAAGGTGTTCCGGCCGGAGTTCGCCGCCTCGTTTGGCACCGAGCGATTCCTGCGGGAAATCCAGGTCGCGGCCCAGCTGCAGCATCCGCACACCCTGATGCTGATCGACTCGGGTGAGGCTGCGGACACGCTCTTCTATGTCATGCCCTATATCGATGGCGAGTCCCTGCGGGCCCGACTCAACCGGGAACAACGGCTGCCCATCGATGACGCGCTCAAAATCGCCCGAGAGCTGGCGGACGGTCTCGATTACGCGCACTCGAGAGGAATCATTCATCGCGACATCAAGCCGGAGAACATCATGCTCTCCGGCGGACATGCCATCCTGGTCGATTTCGGGATTGCCCGTGCCATAAGCGAGGCGGGTAGTGCCACGGACTCCGCCCCTGGCCTCATCTTCGGTACACCGGCGTACATGAGTCCTGAGCAGGCCGCGGGCGATGCGCGGGTCGACGGCCGGAGCGACATCTACAACCTAGGCTGCGTGCTCTTCGAAATGGTCACCGGGGAGCCACCTTACACGGGGATGACGCGGCGGTCCATCATCAATCAACGCCTCACCAATCCACCGCCCCCTGCCAGAGACCGCCTCGGCACCGTGCCGGAAGCGCTGGATGTTGCCCTCCAGCGTGCGCTTGGCAGGACCCCTGGCGATCGTTTCCCGACCGCAGCTGACTTCCTGCTTGCCCTGGAGCGTGTTCCCATCGCAGGGATGCTGGCAGTCAGTGAGAAATCAATTGCGGTACTGCCGTTCACCAATATGAGCGGCGACCAGGACAACGAGTATTTCAGTGACGGCATCACCGAGGAGATCATCAACGCGTTGGTGCAAGTGCCCTCACTTCGGGTGGCATCGAGGACGTCTTCGTTCAGCTTGAAGGGCTCGGCACTTCCGATGCGAGAGATCGGGGATCGCCTCCGGGTCGCGACCGTGCTCGAGGGCAGCGTCCGGCGGGCCGGCTCCAAGCTCCGCATCACGGCGCAGCTCATCAGCGTCAAGGACGGGTACCATCTATGGTCGGAGCGGTACGACCGTGAGCTCGCGGACGTCTTCGCCATCCAGGACGAGATAGCCCATGCCATCGTCGACAAGCTCAAGGTCGAGTTGTTCGGCGGTGAGGACCAGCCTATCGTGAAGCCCGGAACCCGAAATCCAGAGGCCTATGAGCTGTATCTCAAAGGCCGTTACTTCTGGAGCAAGCGCACCAGGGACGGGTTCCGCAAAGGGATCGAGCACTTCGAGCGCGCCATCGACGTGGACCGAGACTACGCCCTGGCCTATGCCGGCCTCGCCGATTCGTACAGCCTGCTCGGTTGGTACCGATACATGTCGGCTGGTGAGGTGCATCAGACGGCAAAAGGGGCAGCCGAGCATGCGGTGGCAATTGCACCGGCCTTGGCGGAGGGCCATACGTCCCTGGCCTACGCCGAGTTCCTGTTCGGGTGGGATTGGGCCGCGGCGGAGGCCGCGTTCGAGCGCGCCATCCAGTGCAATCCCGAGTACCCAACCGTGCGGCACTGGTACGGCGAGTTTCTCATGGCCATGGGCCGGTTCGAGGAGGCTCGGGAAGAATTGGCTCGGGCGCAGGTACTGGATCCGTTGTCCCTCAGCATCGGGACTGGGGCGGGTTGGATATCGTACTTCCTCGGCAAGTATGACGAGGCCATCGCCCATTACGAGAAGGTCTTGGAGCTCGATCCCAACTTCGTCATCCTGCCCTGGTTCCTCGGCCCGGCGTACGTCGAACGGGGCCGCTACGATGAGGCCATTGCACTCTACCAAGCATGGCTCGAGCGGTCGAAAGGGTATCCGGGATTCCGGGCACTCTTGACCTACGCCTACGCCCGGGCTGGGAACAGGCGGGAGGCCAAGAAAACCTTTGCCGCTCTGGAACAACAGGCCAGCGAGCGCCACGTACCAGCCGATTTCATGGCGCTCGCGCTGACCGGACTGGGCAAAGTCGACCGGGCGTTCGAGTGGCTCGATCGCGCGCTCGAGGAGCATTGCTGGACGCTGGTGCTGCTGAAGGTGGACCCACCCTATCGGACGCTCCAGGGCGACCGGAGGTTCGGAGCGTTGTTGGAGAAGATCGGGTTGCCGTGATGCCGCCCCGCTGCCAAACACCCTGCTACTAGCTACCGCCCCACAACCTGACTCCCCGCTATCGGCTACCGGTCATGCAGGGCTTCGCTTCTGGCTCAGCCAACAGCCAACAGCTAACAGCCAATACCCAGCCGTCCGCTCGCCGCTGACCCCCTTCCGAGTCTCCCACCCACAACCATCCTTACAGTTTCTTACTCGTGGATTCACGAATCCTTCTCCAGAGATGTGTTATCTGACATAACATCTCGTCTTTGTCAGGTGGGCGCAGCCCCGCCATGAAGTACTGCGATGCACCGTGCTCTGGCGTACGACCGACGGTACGCTGCGCTCCGCCGGTGACGATCGCGAGCCCATTCCATGTCGGCAGGAGGGGACTTTCGATGCGCTGGTCGAAGACGCTGGTGGCGACGAGTCTTGTGGGGATGCTGGCTCTGGGGTGCGACCGGGGGCCAATCGAACCGGCTGCCGAGCCGGATGGAATGCGGGTGCCGGGGGCACAACAGGTCCTCAGCAACTTCCCGATGGCCACCCTCGGGAAGAAGATCTTCTTCGACGCAACACTGTCCATCAACCAGAATCAATCGTGTGCCAGCTGTCATGACCCGAATTGGGGCTGGACAGGGCCCGACCCCGTGATCAACAATGCCGGGGCGGTTTATGAGGGCTCGATTCCTGGCCGATTCGGCAATCGCAAGCCGCCCAGCTCGGCGTACGCGACCCCAAGTCCGATCTTCTATATGTCCAAGAAAGGACTCTTCGAGGGGGGGAATTTCTGGGATGGCCGGGCGACGGGTGAAAAACTCGGCAATCCGGCGGCGGACCAGGCCCAGGGCCCGTTTCTGAACCCGGCCGAGCAGGCGCTGCCTGACCTGGCCTGTGTGATCTACCGGATTCAGCAGGGCCAGTACCTGGCCGACTATGTCAGTGTCTGGGGTGACGAGATTACGTCAATTGTTTTTCCGGCATCGACTGAGGCGGACTGCGCGACTGAGGGCACAACGGTCGGACTTTCGGCTTCCGACCGGTCACAGGCATACACCGAGTACGATCGCGTCGCACTTTCCATCGCGGCATTCGAGGACTCACCCGAGGTGAATGCGTTCACCTCCAAGTTCGACACCGGCAAACTGGCGAAGGAGGAGCAGAAGGGATTCGCCCTGTTCCGGGGGAAAGGGAGCTGTGCACGGTGCCATCCTGCGAACGGGCCGAACCCGCTGTTCACCGACTTCACGTTCGACAACCTCGGTGTGCCCAAGAATCTGGCGAATCCGGCAACGATGACTGGGTTCGTCGATGAAGGTCTCGGCGCGTTCCTGCTCACCAGGCCGGAATGGGCCGGCCTGGCGGCTGACGAGTTCGGGAAGCAGAAGGTGCCGACCCTGCGGAACGTCGGCGAACGGGTCGGAGGTGGAGTGAAGGGATACGCCCACAACGGCTACTTCAAGACGCTGTGGCAGATCGTCCACTTCTACAATACCCGTGATACGAAGCCGACCTGCCCCGGCGACTTCACTGCAGCCGAGGCAATCGCAGCCGGTTGCTGGCCCGCGCCCGAGGTGGCGGAGAACGTCAACGATTCGGAACTGGGCGATTTGGGCCTGAGCTATGACGAGGAACTTGCCATCGTCGCCTTCATGAAGGCACTAACGGACCAATGAGCGACAAGCGACTGAGAGGGACCCTCTCGGCTATCGGCTATCAGCCAACCACATGCTGTCGGTTGTTCGGTAGCCGGGAGCCGGTCCCACGCTATTTCCCAGTGCAACCTTCCCTATTCCCCACTCCCTACTCCCCGCTTCCAACGAACAACTCCACCATCTCGAACTTCTCCACGTCCACCAGCCCCTTGTCTGTCAGCTTGAGGCTCGGGATTACCTCGAGCGCGAGGAAGCTCATGGCCATGAAGGGATCGTGGAGCGGCGAGCCTAGTTGGTGTGCCGCTGCCAGCAGTCGATCCATCTGCTCGCGCACCTCCTCGATGGGCCGGTCCGACATGAGCCCCGCAATCGGGAGGGGCTGAATGGCGAGGACCTCGCTACCCTCGGCGGCTGCCTGCCCTCCCCCGGCAAGAGCCACCGCATGGGCGGCGGTGAGCATCGACCGGTCGTCGGCTCCGATCACGATCAGGTTGTGATGGTCGTGCGCCACCGTGCCGGCGATGGCCCCGCGGGCGAGTCCGAGTCCCGCGACGAATCCGAGGCCCACGGTGCCTGAGCGGCCGTGGCGCTCGATCACGGCCATCTTGAGGAGATCTCGGGACGCGTCGGCGACCGCGAGGCCGTCGCGCACCGTCAGGTCCAGCTCCAGCTGTCGAGTCACGATCTGATCGGGGATGATTCCGATGACCCGGGCGCGCAGGCCGTTGGCCGGAATGTTTAGGCTCACACGAGCCCAGTCCACCTGGACAGTGTTTCCAGCACTCGCTCCACGCGACGGCAAGCGGTCATGGAGCATCCGGCCGTTCTCGGCGACCAGCCTGCCGGCCACGTACACCGCGACGGCCCGAGGCTGAACGAGATCGCTCAGAATCACCACGTCGGCCCGTCGGCCAGGCGCCACGGCTCCGCGATCGCGCAGCCTGAAGTGCTCGGCGGGATTGAGCGTGGCCATGCGGATGGCGGTCATCGGGTCCACGCCTGCCCGAATGGCCATGCGTACCATATGGTCGACGGAGCCATCCTCGAGCAGATCGGAAGGCTGGCGATCGTCAGTTGCCAGGCAAAGCCGGCGCTCGTTCTGGGCGGTGACCAGCGGGAGCAACGCCTCGAGGTTCCGCGCGTTGGTTGCCTCGCGCAGATAAAGCGTCATGCCGAGCCTGAGCTTTTCCCGCGCTTCCTCCACCGAGGTACACTCGTGGTCGGACGAGATCCCTGACGCGACATAGGCGTTCAGCTGTTTGCCCGTGAGTCCCGGGCAATGCCCGTCAATCACACGGTCCTCGAAGGCGCGGAGCTTGGCCAGCACCCCGTCGTCGCCGCCGATCACGCCCGGGAAGTTCATCACCTCGGCCAAGCCGAGCACACTGGGCTCCATCTTCAGCTCGGCGAGGTCGGCCGCGGAAAGCGAAGCCCCGGATGTTCCCATATGGGTTGCCGGCACGCACGAGGAGGCGTTCACGAACATGGTGAACGGAGCGTCCTTGGCATCCTCCAACATGTAGCGGATCCCATCGAGGCCCAGCACGTTGGCGATCTCGTGAGGATCGGTGACGACCGTGGTGACCCCGTGCGGCACGACCGCACGCGCGAACTCGCGTGGTGGAACCATGGCGCTTTCCACGTGCACATGGGCGTCGATCAGTCCCGGGCAAACGTAGCCCCCTGCGAGGTCCACCACCTCGCGAGCCTCGTAGTCCGGCCCCACACCGACGATCCGCGAACCTGAGATGGCTACGTTGGCGGGATACACTTCGCCCGAGAGCACGTTCACCAATCGGCCGTTCGTGAGCAGGAGGTCGGCAGGCTGGTCGCCACGCGCCACGCTGAGCAGACGGGACAGATCCGATGTGGTCATGGTCCCGGACTCTCCTGTTGCAGTTCACTGCCCTCCCGGCGCTGCACGTTGCCGACCAGCGCCAGGTAGCTCTCCGCAAAGTGGAGCGCGAACCCCGCGAACGACGGGAAGCGCCCGAGTTCGGCCCTGGTGCCGTCCATTACCTCGCGGAGGCGGCGGGAGCCATGCCGTGCGAAGGTGATCTTGCTGGCTGGCACATCCACGCGGCGCGTGACGCGCCACCACCAGAGGGCCTGATGATCAAGCCCCTGGTCCTCGAACCACACGGCCATGGATCGCTGCTCGTCGCCGAGTCTCGGGCTCGGCCCTCCGGCACGAGATAGATGCGAATCGAATCTTCGTGCGGTGCCAGGACCACCACGGAGCCCGCCGGCCAGGTGGCCGGCAGGCCGCGCGCAGGCTTGCCCCTGAACTCGAGCAGCACCTCGTCGGGTAGCTCCGACGTCTCGAGCCCGATGAATACCGGCTTGCCCTGTTGGGCCGCGTAGGTCAGCTCGCCCGTGGCATGGCGGATGGTTCCGTCCGCTCCGTAGGCCATGGTGCGATAGTCCATGATGGACACATCATCGACCAGATCGATCAGGTGCTCATTCAGCGGCTTTCGGACTCCGTTCCATTCTACCATGACCCGCTCCGACGTTGCCTCGTCCGGCGCATCGTACCAGAACGGGATATCCACGCCGTAGGCCAGCCCCGCGGCACGGGCGCGCTCGGCGGATCGTGCCGTCAGGTCGAGCAGCTGCCGCACCACCTGCTCGCGATCGGGGCCGTGAAAGGCCGGCAGGATATACGGCTCGATGTCGTAGCGAATACCGATGAATCGCTCTGACGGCTTCGACTCCGCGTTGTAGCGGATCACATGATCGACCGTCCGCAGCACTCCGGCGTGGAATTCCGGCAATGCGTAGCGCGCGTACCCGTCGAGCGCGTACACCGCCATCCCGCGCCGGGTGAAAGCAGCCATGAGCGGCCGCAGGGTCACGGCGTCGATCGTGATTTCGCCCGGTACGCCGCGTTGCCCTGGTGGGTCCGGCAGCTGGAGGAAGACGCGATCGAAGCCTTCGCGGGCGAGCGCATCGAGCAACGTGTCCCGGTGGGTGCTGTCGGCCAGCAGCGCACGCGTATTCCAGAGCCAGGTCGCCAGGTGCTCCGGCGGGCTGGGCGAGGGTTCGGCCGTAGGCTCCGGGAGTGATGGGAGTGCGGTCGGCCTGAGCGAGAAGGCGACGCGGCCGAGGTCGATGTCCGAACGTCCCGGCGATACCGCTTCCCACACGAGGAGGGCCAAGGTCGCGCGGTCGATGCGTGGTGGGAACCGGTCGAGTGGAACGATGGCTTGCTGCCAGGCCGTGTCGACCCGGCCGCTCGGGAGGAAGTCGGCAAGGTCGCCGATGACGAGAGCGTCTTGCTTCAGCTCCCACCGGGCGTCGGCCACCTTGAGCAGGAGCTGTTCGCCTCCCTGGTGGCCGCGAACCCAAAAGCTCAGGGTGGAAAACGGGGTTCCGTCCAGGTAGCTCCGGGTGTCCGGCGAGGCCTCGAAGTCATAGAGCTGAATCCAGAGTCCACAAAACCCCGCGTCGGCCTTGTCGCAGCTGAGCGTGAGCGCGCGCCGGCCATCCGCCGTGGGCCCAACCGTGGCCGATCCCTCCGACGGCGCTCGCGCGAACGTGCTGAAATACCCGCCCAGCGCGGATCTGTTGCTCCGGGCAAAGTCGCCCACGACGAGGTTGTTGCCCGTGAAGCTTGGGGTCGCTCCTTCGATGCGGAGTTTCGGGGGCGCGGGAATCACGTCGCGCAAGCGGCGCACCTCCAGTCGAGGCCCGTCTGGGGTGGCCACGACGGCCACGCGGCCGAAGCGGAGATGGGCCACGGAGCCCACCGCCCACTCTGCTCCGTCCACCGCTTGGGTGAGGATGGTTCGGTGGGTCTGGGCAGCAGAGCCCGGGGCGAGGGCCAGGGCCCCGATCGAGCAGAGCACGAACCGTCTCATATGTAGCGGAATATAGGAAGTCCGTTCGGATTCGTCGCTCTCGGAGCGTGCCAAGCCGCGGCGGATGGACGTCACAGGCCGGCCACAGCCGCAGAGGCATGCGGCCCAGTCGCCGTTGCGGTTCGTCCCGCTCTCCTGCGGTTCGTCCCACCCTGCTGGAGTTCATCCCCTCAGAATGCGCCGTCCCAGTATTGTGGCGTCCTTATCCCCGAGCCGGCGTGCGCCGGCTGACTCCCTTATCCCCATGTAAGGAGCATACCATGCGATTCGTATCCCCAGCTGTTGTGTCCGTTCTCGGCCTGGCCAGCGTCCTAGGGGCGTGCGACACGGCTTCGAGCGACGGCGCGTTCTCGCCAGCCCCCGCGCTTGCGGCAGCTGCCGCAGGCTCGGGTGGTGCCGTCATCGTGCGCGGCACCACCTTGGCGTTCCTCGTGCACCTGGACAGCGAACGCGGCCTGCTCAGCGTCCACGCTCCTTCCAACGTGTGCACCATTGGAAGTCTCAACCAGGCGGAGTTCAAGTTCGTCATTACCCCGTCAGCCATCGGGCAATTCATAGCACAGCTCAAGTCCGATGACGAGCAAGTTGCCGTGTACCAAGCCTCCTCGTTTGCCGAGGCGGGAATGACGGGGACGGCGGAGATCGGAGGACTTGGAGATATCCTGGACTTCACCCAATTCTGCGGCTTCTTGGAGGGACCGGCCCGGATCGCCGAGGGCAGCGTGCGCCGGGTTTCCAACCTCTCGAACGCCAGCTTCACGGCGCACTGGGTAGGAACCATCCAGGGCGTGGGTGGTGAAGACGTGAAGATCACGGAACTCTATCAACTCGGTGCCGATGCCAAGGATCCCAACAACACGGACGCCTATGTGGTCCACGTTTCGAAAATCTTGCTCTCTCCCCGCGGGTGATCTGCGAGAGACCGGGCGGCGCAGGCCGCCCGGTACTCCACCTTAACGGCCATGCCACTCGAGCCGCACCGTACGGTCCACGGTCTGCTTCGCCCGTCAGGCTACGCACTCGTCGCTGCCCTGGTGCTCGGGGCGATCGAAACCGTCAAGGGCTATGTGGCAGGCTTGTCGGCCCCCAACGAATTCGGGTGGGACGAGGCCCTGCTCACCAACATGCCTTGGTGGCTTCTCTGGGCGCTCATGGCTCCGCTCGTATTTTGGCTCGTGCGCGTCGTCCCGTTGCGGGGCCCCGGCCGCGCGCGCGCTGTTGCCGGTCATTTCGTTGTGTCACTTGGGCTCTCACTGAGTCACCTCATAGTTTCCGCCGCTGGAGTCTGGCTGGCCGTTGCCCGCGAGTTCACTTCTCTGCAGGGCGTCATTCGCGATTTCTTGGCGGGATACCTCGTGAGCGACCTGGTTACCTACTGGGCGCTGGTCGCGGCCTACTCAACCTACGATTCCTACCATCGGCTCCGTGAGACCGAGCGCGAGCGCCATGACTTGGCACTTCGGGCCACTCGGCTCGAGGCAGAGGCGGCACAGCTCGAGGCTAAGATGACGGAGGCCCGGCTCGACGCCTTGCGGATGGAGTTGAATCCCCATTTCCTCTTCAATACGCTGAATACAGCCTCCGCTCTTACGCAGGAGGGCGACGGAGCCCTGGCAGTACAAGTGCTGGCCCGGCTCTCCGAACTTCTCCGCCGAACACTGTACGACAGCACCGAACACGAGATCCCGCTCGAGGAGGAGATGGACCTGCTCGAGCAGTATCTCGCCATCCAGCGGATCCGTTTTCGAGACCGCCTGACGGTCGACGTGCAGCTGGCCCCGGAGGTCCGGAATGCGCTCGTCCCGACCTTGATTCTCCAGCCCCTCGCGGAAAACGCGATGCTCCACGGCGTCTCGGCTGTCCGTGGGAAGGCCGAGTTGCAGGTTCAGGCAACCCAGGTCGACGGAGATGTCCTCAGGCTCACCATGCGCGATAGTGGCTCGGGTTTGGAACGAAACGCCGGGCCTCACCGCGAAGGGATCGGGCTTGGGAACACCCGGGACCGACTGGCTGCGCTCTATGGCGACAAGGCACGCCTTCTGCTGCGGAGCCCTACTCAGGGTGGGACGGAAGTGATCCTCACGATGCCTCTCCGGTGGGACGAGGACGTTCGTGTCAAACCTTGATCCGCCTGAGCTCCGGATCCTGATCGTCGATGACGAGCCCCTTGCGCGTCAGTTCGTGCGCCGCGTTCTCGAGAGCCTCCCCAGGGTCCGAGTCGTTGGGGAATGTACCGATGGGGTCACGGCCATACGAGAGATCCAGCAGGGGTCCGTGGACCTGGTCATGCTCGATGTCCAGATGCCAGAGGTGAGCGGCTTTGATGTCATCGAGCGGGTTGGTGCCGAGGCCATGCCTGAGGTCATCTTCGTGACAGCCCATGAGGAATACACTCTCAGGGCTTTCGAGGTTCATGCACTCGACTATGTCGTCAAGCCATTCGACCCGGCTCGTCTCACGTCCGCCGTCGAGCATGCCCGAAGCAGGATCATGCCGGCCGACGGCCGAGACTCATCCCTGCCCGACCGGCTCACCTCACTCCTGGAGGGGCGCACCGGACCGCGGTTAGCCCGATACGCCAGACGTTTGATGGTCCGGCAGGGCGAGCAAATCCAGTTCGTGCCGCTGGAAGAGGTCCAATGGTTCGAAGCCGCTCGAAACTATGTTCGACTCCACGTTGGTACGGAGACGCACCTGGTCCGTATGTCGCTCAAGGGGCTGCTTCCTCTTCTCGATCCGGCCCGCTTCGTCCGAGTCCACCGCTCGGCCGTGGTGAACCTCGATTGGATCCGCGAGGTCCAGCCCTGGTTCGGTGGCGACTACGTGGTGGCCCTCGTTGGAGGGGAAAAGCTCCGAGTGGGGCGCACGTTTCGGGACGGATTGCTCAAACTAGCCCACTGAGTACAGCGCTGAGCGCGGCGCCTGCGTGGGCCCGCGCTCAGCTGCTTCGCTGCCGAGCCCCCTTCTTGTAGAACTGGGCTTCTTTGGCGTACCCGGCCGTGAGAGCGGAGATTCGCTCGAGGGCCGGTGCGCCGGCCTGCTGGAACTCGGCGGCAATGGCTACGTTTTCCTCCAGCTGCTCGATAGTGTCACATCCGACGATCACCGTACTCACCGGTTGGGAGAGGACCCAGTGCATGGCCTCCCGCATTGAATTGAGCCCACCCTCGCGGAACAGCCTGCCCCGGGCCGGGATCTTCATGGCAATGACCCCCATGTTCTTCTGATTCGCGAGCGGGAGCAGCCCGTCAGTGAATGGGAGATAGTGCGGGTCGGCGGCATTGAGCGCCATGAGGATGGTATCGAACTCGAAATCGCTGATGGCCTGCATGAGCACGGCCGGATCGTAGTGCCCGGTTACGCCGAGGAACCGCACCAATCCCTCTCGACGGGCTCGTTGCAGAGCCTCCAGCGCGCCACCCGGACCGCGAATCTGGTCCCACTCGTCGGCTCGTCCGAGCCGATGGAGCTGCCAGAGATCGAGATGGTCGGTCTGGAGCAGCCGGAGGCTCTCGTCGAGGAGCCGCATCGAGCCGTCGTAGGTCCGGTCGTGCGTCTTGCTCGCGAGGAATACCTCGCGGCGGCGCGTCGCCATCACGTCGCCGATATAGCGTTGACTCAGTCCCCGGCCATAGGCCGCGGCCGTGTCGATGTAGTTGACGCCAAGGTCGATGGCCCGGTGGATGATGGCGACCGATTCGTCCCGTTTGCCTGCCTGCTCGAGGGTGGCCTGACCTCCCAGGCTGAACAGCTTGACATCATGCCCGGTCCGTCCGAGCGGCCTGGTCGGCATGAGCGCGCTTGATTCGGTCGCGAAGCCGGCCTTGGCCTGGAGGAACACCGCGGCCGCACCCGCGGCCCCGACCTTCACGAAGTCCCGTCTGTTCAGCTCGTGCTCCGTCATGACCGCCTCCGTGCGGCGAGTATTGGCCCCACTGCTGGCTACGAAGCCCCCTCGAGCCCAATCATTTCCCGGTCCACGTTAAGCGGTCATGAAATCCGCATGAAGGGACCAGCCGTGTCCGGATCCTGGGCTGCGGCCTGGTTCTCCCGTCGTTACATTCACGGCGGGAGAATCACCGTTGGATGCCGAATGCCTCCTGGCCTCCGGTATCAATCACCACGGAGTCTTGACCATGGGAAAGACGTATCAATCCATCGTGATCGACGCTCCTGCCGACCGCGTGTGGAAGACGATCCGCAACTTTCACGACCTGAGCTGGTGTCCGAATGTGATCACCAAGGTCGAGCCGGTGGGGGACGTGCCCGGAGACCACGTCGGTGCCAAGCGGGTGCTCAATGGGGCATTTCATGAAACCTTGCAGGAGCTGAAGGACGAGGGGCGGACCTTCGCGTACTCGATCACCGATGGTCCGTCCCCGGTGTCCAAGGCCGAGGTGAGTAACTATGTGGGCCGGGTGACCGTCCGACCCATTACCCAAGGGGGTGGCACGTTTGTCGAGTGGTCGTCCAGCTGGAAGAAGAACGACCAGGCCGCACACGAATTCTGCCACACCATCTATTGCGCGCTGTTGGGCGAGATGAAACAGAGCCTCGAGTAGGGACGGCGCATGAAGGTCTCACGCCGGCTCTCGTTCCTGGATCGATACCTGACCCTGTGGATTTTCCTCGCCATGGGGTTCGGCATCGCGATCGGTTATCTGGTCCCCGGCGCACCTGCATTGATCGAGCGCTATCAGATCGGCACTACCAATATCCCGATCGCGATCGGCTTGATCCTCATGATGTACCCGCCCCTGGCCAAGGTCCGCTACGAGGCCCTCGGCCACGTGTTCCGGAACCGCCGGATCCTCGCCTTGTCCTTGTTCCAGAATTGGGTCGTCGGCCCGGTGGTTATGTTTTTGCTGGCGATCCTCCTGCTCCGCGACTTACCCGAGTACGCGGTGGGCCTCATCCTGGTGGGCCTCGCACGGTGCATCGCGATGGTCCTGGTGTGGAACGACTTGGCATCGGGCGACCGCGACCTCGTGGCCGGGCTGGTGGCATTGAACGCCATCTTCCAGGTGCTGTTCTACGGGGTGTACGCCTACATCTTCATCACCGTGCTCCCGCCGCTCTTCGGAATGGAGGGGGCCATCGTGCCGGTGACGATCGGCGAGATTGCCCAGAGTGTGGCGATATACTTGGGCATCCCGTTTGTCGCCGGCTTGATCTCCCGCTTGAGCCTAATCCGCGCCAGAGGAAGGGAGTGGTACGAGCGGGTGTTCGTTCCAAAGATCAGTCCGATTACGCTGGTGGCCCTGCTCTTTACCATCGTGGTGATGTTCTCGCTCAAGGGCGACCTGATCGTCGAGCTCCCACTCGACGTGCTCCGCATCGCGCTGCCGCTGGCCATCTACTTCGTCGTCATGTTCTTCCTCACCTTCTTCGTGGCCCGTGGCAAGCTGGTCAAGGCGGGGTATGCCGAGAACGCCACCGTGTCATTGACGGCCGCGAGCAACGACTTCGAACTCGCGATCGCGGTGGCGGTGGCCGTGTTCGGTATCGGGTCGGGTGTGGCCTTCGCGACGGTCATCGGGCCGCTGGTGGAGGTGCCGGTCCTGATCGGGCTGGTCAACGTGGCCCTCTACTTCCGCCGGAAGTTCTACCGTGCCGAGGCGAGCGCGGGGGTCAGCTAGCCGCTGATCGCCCCGGCAGAGGGCTCCCGCCATTCCCAGGTGATGATTTGGTGTGCGAGCTTGACGCCAAACTAGAGGCTGAATTGGACCCATCATGATGTACCACAGTGTGTTACGCCACTATACGTCACCTAGATTCTCAGGTCAACCGGCTTGAGAGGGGTGTGGATGGCATCGTGTTGGCTGTGCGCTACCATCGACTGGTGCGCCAGCGCGATAATCTTTGGCCCAAATGGTGAAAGAAACTGCAGTCGCGACAAGGAGTTGACAGGCGGCAACCTCTTGTAGATATTGTAGTTGGACGCAGCGATATCAAAGTCTTCGTTGGTCTGGGTCACTCGGTCCGGTACTTGCAACCAAGCAATATCCGCACACATGTGTGACGTACCTTTCGGCCGCAAGGAGGCAGTGTGAATCACAAGACTTCGAAGACCAAGTGGGAAAGACCTCGTATGGAGGTCAAGCCGCTCGAGGACACTCGTGCTGGAAAAGGCGTTCAGAACGATGGTCAATTCGAGTTGCAGAGCTAGGTAGCCTGGATTCATCGAGGCTGAGCGTCCCCCCGGGAAGCCGGGGGGACGCTTTTTTCTGTATGCCAGCCGGTCGTGGTGCACCAAGCGGGGTGGGGTCCGTATCTTGCTTACTTCGCCTTGGTCCCCCCACGTCCCTTTCCCGAGGTATGGCAGGAGCGAATGTCGGATTGGACTGACTACCGGTATGCCGGGCTCAGAGTCCGCTCATGCGTTGAGCTTCCTGGTGTCGAGCGCCTGGCCACCGGGCCCGACGCGGATGTGACTGTCACATGGGCCGCTGTTCCCCCGGTTTCGACTCCCCGGAACCTTCCGGAGGCGTGGGGCATGGTGGGTGATACGTTGGTAATCACGGTCAAAGACGTGGGCCGGTTCGCAGTGTCTTCTGATGGGCAAGTCGTGGTGGATCCCGTCCACGGCGCCCGCCCCGCCGACCTGGCGCTCTACGTGATGGGTCCTGTATTCGGGGCGGTCTGTCATCGGCACGGGATATTACCGCTCCACGCCAGTGCCGTTCATATCGGCAACGCCTGCGTGGCGTTTGCCGGACACTCAGGAGCGGGAAAATCGACGCTGGCCGGGTTTCTGACGCGCCGCGGCTTCGGCCTGGTGGCCGACGATATCTGTGTCGTGGCTCCCGGAGATGAACTGGCCGTCTGGCCCGGCCCGCCTCGCCTCAAGTTGAGCACCGTCGGCCTGGAGGCGATGGATGAGGATTGGACCGTGCTGGCACATGCGGGCGGTACTCGGGAGCGATACCAACTCACCCGCGAGCGCGATGGCGGCAGCTCCGATCCCGTCCCCCTGCACCGGCTCTACGTCATGGCACAGGGCCCGGAACTCCGATTAGAACCAGTCACCGGACTGGATGCCGTCCAGGCGGTCACCAGCCAGACGTACTGTTTGGGCTTTGTGGACGCGCTGGGCGTCTCGGCACGTCATTTTCAGTTGAGTGTGAATGTGGCGAAGCGATTGGAGATCCGGCGGCTCATCAGGCCGCTGGGCTTTCAGCACATGGATCGAATACTCCACATGCTCGAGTCTGATTGGCAGGAGGGCGCTTGACCCGTCATACCCACCGACGATCTGGAAGGGAGAAAAGCGTGAACGGCATTTCGAAGATTAGTCCCGCGGCCGTGTTGGTCCGGAACGACGAGCCGGTGTCGGTTGAAGTCGAACGCAGCGTCGTGATGATGAGCCTGGACCTCGGCAAGTACTTCGGGTTGAACGAGGTCGGGAGCAGGATTTGGGAGCTGCTCGAACGGCCGCGCCCGATGGCCGATCTGTGTGCCGTGCTGCAGCAGGAGTTCGACGTGGACCCCGATGCCTGCCACGCAGAGGTGAGCGAGTTCCTCCTGGCCCTGGCCAACGAGGGCCTGATCCAGATCGACAATGACCCGCCTAGCCCGATTCGTCAGACTCCCAAGCCCTGATCGCGGGGCGCTGATCGAGGCAGCCCTCGCCCTGGGACTCTCGAGCCTGCTCATTCGGACGGTCGGCTTCTCCCGGATCGCTCGTCGGCTTGGTCGGCACATGGCGGAAGGGCCGACAGCCGTTACGCCCGAGTCGGTGTCGGACGCGGCTCGCGTCAAGTGGGCGGTCGATACGGCGGCGCGGGTACTTCCCTGGAAGCCGGTCTGCTTGCCCCAGGCAATAGCGGCAACGCTGATGCTGAAGCGACGGAACGTTGCCAGCACACTCTATCTTGGCGTGGACCCCGCGCGGGCGCTCGACGCTCACGCCTGGGTACGAGTTGGCGAGATGACGGTCACCGGAGGCCCGGTGGACCAACGCTTCGCCGTGGTCTCGACCTTTGCGCGCCCGGGGTGATGCCCAATGCCCCGATGGAACAACTCGTGACCGCCTCATGAGCGGAATCTGTGGATTCCTCTACCACGACGATCGTCCGGTGCCGCGGGAGCCCGTCCACCGGATGCTCGATGCCCTGACGTCCTGGGGTGACGGCCCCACGGAAGCCTGGGTGGCGGAGAGCGGAGATCCGCCAGTGGGCCTTGGGTGCCGGGTGATGCGGGTGACGCCCGAGGACATGTTCGAACGCCAGCCGCTCCGATCGCGGGACGGCCAGCTGGTACTGGTGGCAGATGCGCGGATCGACAATCGCGCCGAGTTGGCCTCGGCGCTGGGGCTGGGCCAGAGCGCAGAACTCCCTGACAGCGCCTATATCCTGGCCGCCTACGAGGCGTGGGGAGATGCCGCTCCCGAGCGCCTCTTGGGCGATTTTGCCTTTGCCCTGTGGGACGCTCGGCGACGCTCCCTTATTTGCGCGCGGGATCACATGGGTCAGCGAGTCCTGTTCTACCACGCGATCCCTACTGCACTGGCCGTGGCGTCCTCCATCCCTGCACTGTTGGCGTTGCCGCACGTGGTGCCAAGGCTGAATGAACAGAAGGTCGCCGAATCCCTCGTATCGATCCAGGAAGCTGGAACCACCTTCTACCAAGACGTGCGACGCCTACCTCCGGGTCACCTCCTGGTGGCCACAGCTGATAGCCTCGTCACACACCAGTACTGGAGTCCGGAGCCAACCACACGGATCGTGTTGGGCTCCGATCGTGAATACGAAGAGGCATTCCTGGACGTGTTCGGCGCCGCAGTCGGTGCCCGGCTTCGGTCGAGCGGCCCGGTCGGGATCATGTTGAGTGGCGGGTTGGACTCATCGGCCGTCGCGGCCGTCGCGGCAAAGCAGCTCCGGGCTCAGGGCCGTCGCTTGACGGCGTTTCACGCCGCACCGCGGTTGGGGTTCCAGGGCAAGGCGCAGTCGGGGTGGATTCCGGATGAATCGGATGATGTGCACGCCATTGCGGCCGTGCACGAGAACCTCGATGTGACGGTGTGCCGCCCGGATGGCCGGACCCCACTCGATCAGATCGAGGCTCACTTTGCGTTGCTGGGGGCGCCCATCCGCAATGCCAGCAACCTTCCCTGGGTGGAAGCGATTCAGGAACAGGCACGAGACCGTGGCATCCGGGTATTGTTGAACGGGCAGAAGGGGAACGCGACGATCAGCTTCTCCGGCCTCCGAACGCTGCGGGAGACTGCGGTCCGGCTCCGCTGGCGTCAGCTGTATCGTGAACTCAGGGCTGCGTCCGCGCGTGGCAAGCGGCCGGTCGAGATGCTCAAGCATCAAGTGGTGCTCCCGCTCGTTCCACCCGTGCTCCTCAAGGGCTACGGCCGCCTACGGGGCAGCCGGCCCGAGCCCATCTGGACCCGCATGTGCTCGGGCATCAATCCCGCGTTCGCCGCCGAGTGGAAGCTCGAAGAGCTGGCGCGGGAGCGGGGACGAGACGCGATGACCCACATGCGGGCGTCCGCAACCGACTACCGCGTGCAGGTGCTCACGGCCACCGGCGACGGGCCGGATATTCCGCACACGTTTCGGGCACGCTACGGCGTTGAAGGTCGCGACCCGACGGTTGACGTGCGGGTCGTCGAGTTTTGTCTGGCGATTCCGGGGTCACAGTATCTGCGCGACGGCCGGGACCGGTGGCTCATTCGGAGGGCTATGGCGTCACGGCTTCCCGAGCGCGTGGTACACCGGACCACCCGCGGTGCTCAGTCCGCCGACTGGAGCGAATGGTTCGGTACCATGCGGGGCGAGATCGAGGCAGAGCTCGGGCGATTGGAGCGCTCTGACACGGCGCAGCGATGTCTCGACCTGCCGCGCTTGCGAGGACTGGTCGATCGCTGGCCGGGCGCGCTCGGACCCGAGCACCAGGCCGACTACGCCCTGACTCTGCTCAACGCCATCGTGATGGGGCGGTTCATCCGGTGGTTTGAGGAGCGGTACGCGTGACGCCGAGCGCGAAGTCCGGCTCGTCCAGCGGTGGGCTGAAGGTCAGCCTCGCGCCGCTCATGCGCGGGATCAGGCTCATCTGGAAGAGTTCCCCAGGCTGGTCGCTGACTCAGGTCGTCGTCCTCGTGGTCCAGGGGGTGCTTCCCCTGCTCTCGCTGTACCTCCTGAAGCTCATCTTCGACGCAGTGGAAGCCGCGTTGACGGACTCACTGGGAGCGGCGGGCCTCCGCCGAGTGGTCATTCTCATCGCCGTCGCGGCCGGTGTCGCCGTTTTCTCTGCCGTCATGCGGGCACTGGGCGCCCTGGTGCGTGAACTCCAGGCGTTGACCCTCACCGACACCGTCCATGAGGTGCTGCACGACAAGTCCGTCGAGGCCGACCTCGAGTACTACGAGAGCCCCGAATACCATGACACCCTCCATCGCGCTCAACAGGAGGCGCTGGTCCGTCCCACCCGAATCGTTGCGGAGGTCGCGCAGGTCGGGCAGAATGCCGTGTCCCTGCTCGCCATCATGGGACTCCTCATCTCCCTGCATTGGGTGTTTGCGGCGGTGCTGCTGGCCGCGGTCGTTCCGGGACTCTTCGTCAAGATCTACTATTCCCGGAACCTCTACCGCTGGCTCCAGCGCCGCACCCCGATTATTCGGCGGACCCACTACCTCAATTCGCTCCTGACCGGCGGCGCCTTCGCGAAGGAGGTTCGCTTGTTCGGGCTCGGCGCCACGCTCAAGGAACGGTTCCGCGACATGCGCCGCATCGTGCGCGTCGAAAAGATGCGCCTCGTGACCCGGCGCTCGGTGTTCGAGCTGGTCACCCAGGTAGGGGGCGTGCTCGCCGTCTTCGCCTCGCTCGTCTTCATCGCGCAGCGTGCCGTGGCCGGCGCCATCACCATCGGTGACATGGTCATGTACTTCGGCGCCTTCCAGCGGGGTCAGGACTTCTTCCGCGAAATGCTCAGCGGTCTGGCAGACCTCTACGAGGACAACTTGTTCCTGTCTGACCTCGATGCCTTCATGACCCTGAAGCCCCGGGTCATCGACCCCCCGGATCCTCGACCGTTTCCCCGTTCCATCGAGCAGGGAATCACCCTCGAGAACGTAACGTTTCACTATCCGGGACTCGAGCATACCGTCCTCGAGGATGTCTCGTTCCAGATCCGCCCCGGCGAACATGTGGCACTGGTCGGCGAAAACGGCTCGGGGAAGACCACCCTCGTCAAGCTACTGTGCCGTCTCTATGATCCCGATCACGGCTCCATCCGGGTTGATGGCACCGATCTGCGCGACTACGCGCTCGGGGATATTCGCCGGCAGATCAGCGTGATCTTCCAGGATTTCGTCCACTACCACATGTCGGCAAGGGATAACGTGTGGTTCGGCGATGTCAGCGTCGACCCGGCGAGCGAGCGGATCAGCGCCGCGGCGGCCAGGACCGGCGCCGACCGGCTGATTCGTGGTTTACCACATGGGTACGACACGGTGCTCGGCCGGGAGTTCGAGGAAGGAGCGGAACTCAGCCTCGGCGAGTGGCAGAAGATTGCCTTGGCCAGGGCCTTCCTGCGCGAGACGCAGATCATCGTGCTCGACGAGCCGACAGCCTCGCTGGATCCGCGCTCGGAGGCCGAGGTGTTCGCGCGGTTCCATGAGCTTGCGCGAGGCCGCACGGCGATCCTCATCAGCCACCGGTTGTCGACGATTCGGATGGCCGACCGCATTCTGGTGCTGGCCAATGGGCGGATCGTCGAAGCCGGTACGCACGACGAGCTGATGCGGTCCGGAGGGCAGTACGCCGAATTGTACGAAATTCAAGCGAGTAAGTACCGGTGACCGACACGATGACGGCAAGGGAGACCGCCTCTCTCGAGAGCCCCGCCTTCCAGGATCAACGGGTGGCGCTCGACTTCCTGGTCGCCAACCTCCGCCAGAACCGGTCCGGCGCCACCATGAAAGGCCTGACGCCCGCCGTGTGGGACAGTGTGGCGGCCCAGTCGGCCCAGCAGAAGCTGGGGCCCCTTGCCTATCATCGGCTCATCACTGGACTGGACGCGCTGCCGATGCCGGAGCCGGTTCGCGAGCGGTTGCGAACCTTCTATGCCGTAGGGCAACTGCGCACTACGCTGCTGCTCAGAGATGCGACCCATGTGATTGGAGCGCTGCAGGCGGCCGGTCTGTCCGTGATGGTGTTGAAGGGCCTCCACCTTGCCATGCAGGTGTATTCGGAACCGGGACTCAGGACCATGTCCGACATCGACATCATGGTGCCGGAGCGCGACCTGGCAACGGCCGAGGCGGTGCTCGTGGGTCAGGGTTTCGGTCCTCAGCCGAGGCCCGATATTCAGGAGTTCTGTCGCCGGTCCAACCACCTTGCCCGCCTCAGCCGTCCGAAGGCGGTACCGGTGGAGGTGCACTGGACCATCGAGCGTCCGACCAGCCCGTTCACCATCGACGTTGACGCGCTCTGGAGGCGTTCGCAGACGATTGCGCTCGGGGGCCTCGAGGTCCTGGCCTTGTGCCCGGAGGACCTGCTACTCCACCTGTGTCTGCACACCTCGTATCATCATCGCTTCGATCGGATGGCGCTCAAGGGACTCGTGGATATCGACATGGTGGTGGCAGCGTTCGAGGGTCGCCTCGATTGGCGGCAAGTCGCTCGGACGGCGCGGGACTGGAGCGCCGGGTCATATGTCTACAGCACCTTGCGGCTGGCGACCATGATCCTCGAAACACCGGTGCCCAAAACCGCGCTTGCTGCCCTGGATCGGAAGATGGAGGACGAGGCCGTCGTCGAGCTGGCCCGGCAGTTCGTCCTCACGCCGATCGTCGATCTCCCGCCCGGCTTCCGTGAGATCCGGCTGTCCAGGTCGCTACCGAAACAGGCGGCCAGCGTTGCGCGGGGGATCTTCCTGCCAAGACGTCACTTGCGGCGCCTCTACCGCCTGCGGGAGGGATCGCCGTTGGTGTACTTGTACTACGCGGTGCGCGTCTTCGATTTGCTGCGTCACCGCGGCGCCCTCGGCCTTCAGGTCCTGCTGCACACGCGACGGGTGCAGCCCGCCTTGTTCCGGGAAGCAGCCCGAAAGCGGATCGCCGCGTGGGTCGGGACAATGCCAGCCACTCCAGAGGAGTAGCACGATCTAAGGCTTCCTCGCAGGCGCAGTGGCTCAGGGCTTTCGGGCCTCGATCAGCGCCGACACCACGTAGTCCTCGAGGTTCCCGCCGGCTGACCACTCCTCGATCAGCTCGCGCTGCTGGTCCTGGGGCCGGATGCTCACGTCCACGAACCCCGCCTCGGCCAAGATCGATTCGATCTGCCCCGCCGTGATCGCACCGGACACACAGGCGGCGTAGGCCTTCAGGTCTTCCTTCAATGCATCGGGCAGCGGTGCGGAGGCGACCACGTCGGCCACCGCCAGCCGCCCGCCCGGCTTGAGCACCCGGTAGACCTCGCGGAACACCTGCGCCTTCTCGGGCGACAGGTTGATGACGCAATTGGACATGACGACGTCAGCGGTGCCGTCGGCCACCGGCACGTGCTCGATCTCACCCAACCGGAAGCTCACGTTGGATATGCCGGCCTTCCGAGCATTGTCGCGGGCCTTGGTGATCATCTCGGGTGTCATGTCGACGCCGATGACCGTGCCTGAATCGCCCACCTGGCGCGCGGCCAGGAAACAATCGAAGCCGGCGCCTGAGCCCAGGTCCACGACCGTTTCGCCGGAACACAGTGAAGCGATCGCGTGCGGGTTGCCGCACCCGAGGCCCAAGTTGGCGCCCTCCGGTACTCCGGCAAGTTCCGCGGCCGAGTATCCCATGGCCGTGGCGAGTTGCGCAGGTTTCGTGGTATCGGGGCCGCATCCGCACCCGCAGCCAGCCTGGTCCTTCACGGCAATGTCGCCGTAGCTCTTACGGACGGTGGTGCGGAGCTCGTCCGGTGAGGCGTGCTTCATCTCGATGTTCTCCTTTTCGCTTGGCGTGCTGTTGGGCTGACGAAACCGTAAAAGAAGTCTCCCAGGTCGCGCAACACGTCCGGCTCAACCCAGCAGCGGATCTCACGGCCACACCGTTCGGTCGCGATCAGGCCGGCCCGGGTCAGTTCTTTCAGGTGATGGGAGACGGTGGACGGGGCGATATCCAGCTCCGCCGCGAGTTCCCCGACACATCGCGGCACGGCCTCATCGGCAGTGCACGCGGTGCCGGGTGCGCAGCAGCTGGACAGCCGGTGGAAGATCTGGAGCCGGTGCGGGTGGCCGAGGGCCTTGAAGGCATCCGCCAGGGGGGGCACAGCAATAGTTTGATGATTCGACATACATCAAAATATATGGACCTACCACGCCGCGGCAACCCCCGGCCCATGCAGACGGGGGTCGCGCGGGCGGGCCGGTCAGCTGATCAGCGGGTCAAAACGAGCGATATCGCGGTGGTGCCATCCCATTCATCCGGAAATAGGGCACCAGCTGGCCGCGGGTCCAGTAGCCGTGCTCCAGCGCCTGGAGATAGACCCGCCACTTGGGCAGCTTCTGGCCGAACAGGGTGGTCTCCGCCTGGAATTCGCTGGCCGGGAGGTCGCGGAGACTCTGCGTTACCCAGTCATACGCGGCAGTAACCGCTCGGACCAGGGCTTCCTTGTCGTTCAGATACACGGCCGTATCGCCGAAACTCGGCGTGGGAACGCCGAGGATTCCGATGGCTACGAAGAGCGCGTTGTCCACGGCGGCATGCTCCACCTGCTCGGCGAAGTCCCGCACCTCGGGAACCGGGGCCCAGCGGAGCGCCGAATCGGGAATGGCCCGCGCAAAGTCGATGTCCATGGCCTTGCCCTGCTCGAGTCCCTGGAGCAGCAGCGCTCGGATGCTTTCAACGGCGATGGCGGGCGTCGAGGCACGTTGCTCCTGTGCCGCGGCCGGCCGGGTGCTCGTTCCAAACCAAACAACCCCCATAAAGACGATCGCAAATCCAGCACGCATGACTCAGCCTCCTTGTTGACCACCTGGCCCGCTGGGCCGGTGCATCGGGCGGTTTTCGTGATAGCCGGGGGCATTCCCCGGCAGCGGTGCCGCCAAAAGAATAGAACGGGGACTGACCCAGGGCCAGAGCGGCTGGCTTGACGGCCTCTTGACCCCGGCGTCCCAGGATGGGGCTGAGGTCCGGCGGATCAGTGCTTCATGGGGAATTCACGATGCCTTGGTCGGCATGATGGTAACAGTATGGAGACGGGTTGACCGCGGGTCGAGCTGGAGGTGCAGGGTGTGGGCGTTCGATCTCTCGAAGTGGTACGGCGACTGTGTGAGCGACCAGGGCACGGCGTTCATCGGGTATTGGGCACGCGTGCGCTGGGGACCGCTCGTCCTGCCGTATGCTGCCACCCTCCTTCAGGTCCGAGGGCAGGCCACCCAGGAGCGACACACCCTGATTCCCTGCCCCGAGCCGGTGGTCCGACCACCCGAGCTTCATTGGGATGCGAAAAGGATTCGGGCCCAGGGAGTCTGGCATGTCCAGGTGCCGGGACACAGCCACCGTCTGGTCCAGTTGCCCGAGGGCTCGATCGACTGGAATTGCCAGGCGCCAAAGGCGGAGTGCCGCATCGACCTCGCGGACGGCACACGGATCTCGGGGCTGGGATACGCGGAACATATGCGCCTGACGATCCGTCCGTGGCAGCTTCCGTTCGACGAGCTCTGCTGGGGACGTTTCCTCGCCGCCGATGACGCACTCGTGTGGATCGAATGGCGTGGGCGGCACCCTCGCCAGTGGGTTTTCTACAACGGGCACGAGGAGCCCGGGCCCTCCACCATTGATCCGAATCGTATCGTGTTGCCTGACGATCGCGGTACTCTCGAACTCACAGACTCTATCGTGCTCCGGGAAGGACGGCTGCTGACCGGCCCGCTGCGGGCGATTCCTGCGGCCTCGCTCCTGCTCCGCGGCGGGTTGAGACACGCAGACGAAGCCAAGTGGCTGTCGCGCGGGACGTTTACCACTCCGACCCGCACGAGTTCGGGGTGGGCCGTGCACGAGGTCGTGCGGTTGACGCGGGGTGAGCCATGCTAGGGAAGCTCCTCTATGGATTCCTCTTCGTGGTGCTGGCCCCGGCGCTCCTCGTGTGGTGGGCCGCGGCGACCGCCGCGACGGTCACGCTGCCGACGACCCCTTTCCTTTGGGTTGGCCTTCCCGTGATTGCCGTCGGCATTGCGCTGATCGCGGCCGGTATGGGCGCCCTCATGGTGCTCGGCCACGGCCTTCCCATGAACCCCTACCCGCCGCCGGTCTACGTGGCCCGCGGGATCTATCGGTTGACACCGCACCCCATCTATGTCGGCTTCGTCCTGTGCTGCTTCGGGACGTCCATCGTGCTCGAGTCGGCGAGCGGGCTCTGGCTCGTCTCTCCGATGGTGGCGTTGGCGCTGACCGCGCTCGTCATGGGGCACGAACGCCATGACTTGATCCGCCGCTTTGGTAAGGGGGCCATACATCGACCGCTGGTGTCGCTCCCGCCGGATCGCCCGGATGCACCCATGTGGTGGGATCGCGCGTCGGTGTACCTGCTGGTGTTCCTGCCCTGGGCGGCAGCATTCGAAGCGGTGTACGTGTTGGGTGTGCCTCCGGACGGGATCGTCGGCTATCTCCCGTTCGAACGCGCTTGGCCGGTGCTCGAGTGGACCGAGGCGGTCTATGCGAGCGTCTACCTCTTCGTCCTGGCGGCGCCGCTGGTCGTGGGTACGCAGCGCGCGCTCCGCACCATGGCGGTGACCGGGCTGGTCGCGACGGTCGTGGTCACCCTTATCTACCTTACGGTTCCCGTAATCGTACCGCCGCGGCCATTCGAACCCCAATCGCTGCTTGGCCGAGCGCTCATGTTCGAACGAGCCATGTCGAACACGGTCGGCGCGTTTCCCGCGTTTCATGTCATCTGGAGTCTCATTGCCGCCGACGCCTGGGCCACCCGGTCTCGCGCCTGGGGCGTGACTGCATGGCTCTGGGCCGCGCTCATCACCGTCAGCTGCATCACGACCGGCATGCATGCACTGATCGACCTCGTCGCGGCCGTATCCGTGTTCCTGGTGGTTCGGCATTACCGCCGGGTGTGGGATCTCATGCGACGCGGTGTGGAGGCCATCGCGAACTCCTGGCACGAATGGCGATGGCGCGGCCTGCGCCTCATCAACTACGGTCTCTACGCCGCGCTCGCCGCGGCGGGAGGCCTCTGGCTTTCCGGATCGCTCGGCGGTCCACGGGTGTTCTGGCAAGTTGGGTTCGTCTATCTCGCCGGCCTGCTCGGTGCGGCGCTTTGGGCCCAGCAACTGGAGGGCTCATCCAAGCTGTCCCGTCCGTTCGGATACTACGGGAGCGTGCTCGGCGCCGTGGCCGCGTCGATCGTCGTCGGCCTCGTGGGTGGAGACACGGTGTTCATCGTTGCCCTCGTCGCCATGGCCGCCCCGTGGATCCAAGCCATCGGACGCCTGCGCTGCCTGGTTCAGGGCTGCTGCCACGGCAGCGAGGCGCCCGAGGCCGTCGGGATCAGGTACTGGGAACCACGCTCCAGGGTGTGCGGGCTGGCCCAGCTCCAGGGCATCCCGCTACATCCCACCCCGCTCTACTCCATTCTGGGAAACCTCGTGATCGGTGTCTTGCTCTGGCGGCTCTGGTCGCTCGGTGCGGCGGTCGGCTTGGTCGCCGGGGTGTACTTCATGTTGGCAGGAGTCGCTCGCTTCATCGAAGAGTCCTACCGCGGTGAACCGCAGACACCATGTATCGGTGGCCTGCGACTCTACCAGTGGATGTCGCTCATGTCGATGGGATTCGGTATCGCGCTCACACTACTCCCCGGCGCGAGCGCGCCGGGCCTCGTTCTGTCGTTCGATGTGAGGCTGGTGGTGGGCGCTATCCTGTATGGCATTCTGGCCGGGTTCGCCATGGGCGTTGACTTCCCGGCCTCGGCGCGGCGGTTTGCCCGGCTCGCATCACCCTAAGGGAGCAAAGAATGCAGGATTGATGCGCCGCCGTCTGGGAGCGCCTCCCATCCGCTGCTGCTGAGCATGAAGGACTTTTCCCGAGAGATTCACCATCTCTTGGGCATCATGGTGTTAAATGAGCCCTGGCCCTCGGGCTTCCACACCTCGCTCTTCGGTTCCCTCCTCTCCCCTCCCAAATGGTAGGGGAACGTTCGGGTATGCTGGGCAGCAAATCGTGGCCTGGTCATGCTCGCCTGAGCAAGGCACGGAGGACTCTATGCACACACGATCCATTGGTTCCGGGCTCATTGTGGCGGTCGCGTTGGCGGCGTGCGCGGGCGGCCCTGATGCCCTATCCGGTCCCGACGCGAGCCTGGGCATTGACGCCAGTGGAACCCGGACCGTGACCCAGTTCGTGACCGGGAGCGCCCAATTCTACGACCAGGCTCGCCAAGCCTGGAGGACCTTCAGCATCAACGGGAAGGTGATGCCCGATGGACGCGTGGACGGAACTTGGCAGCTCAGGGTTCATCGTGGTCCCAACGGTGGTGCCAAACTTCACGGCCGGGTCACCTGCATGGTGATTGACGGCAACCGGGCGTGGCTGGCTGGAATCGTCGAGAAGGCGGTCGGCGACCACGCGGGAAAGGCCTACGGCTTCAAGGTGGTGGACAACGGTGAGGGGCGTCATGCGGCGCCGGATCAGTTCGCCTCTCGGCGCTTCCCTCCCTCGGCGGAGGAGTACTGCGCGGAGAAGCCGGATGATATGGCGCATCCAGTCCGTGACATGGAGGCCGGAAACATCCAGGTCCACGCCAACTGAGGCACGGACTTCCCCGGGTACACGAGCAAGCGAGACATGATCTTCGCGTACGTCGGCATCGCGCTCGGGTTGGTCATCGGCGTCTTCGCCCTCTATCTCCTTATCGTCGCCGTGATGCCGGGCTTCTCGGTTCCTGCCCAACCGCTCAGAGGTGGCGAGCGATCGGACGAGGGTCGCCAGGTCGAGGGGGCGCAACCGAGGAAGGAGGTCTCCTTCCAGTCGAAAGGGACCTCCCTCCACGCATGGCTCTACCTGCCGGAGCCACGGCCACATCCCGTTCCATGCATCGTCATGGCGCATGGATTAGGGGGCACCAAGGACGCCGGCCTCGTGGCCTACGCAACTCGCTTCCGCGACGCCGGCTTTGCCGTGCTCGCGTTCGACTACCGGCACTTCGGCGCGAGCGATGGCGAGCCGAGGCAATTGGTCTGGATCCCCTATCAACTCGAAGACTACGTGGCGGCCGTCGGGTATGCGCGCGGCCTCGCGGAGGTCGATGCCGAGCGAATCGCGCTCTGGGGCACCTCGCTCAGCGGAGGGCACGTTATTGTGACCGCGGCCAAGGACCCGAGCATCGCGTGTGTGGTGGCGCAATGCCCCTGGTTGGACGGCCGGGCGGCCGCGATCGAAGCCATGAAGCAAGGCGGAATCAGACAGCTCTTCCGGCTGGTACCGCACGCACAGCGTGACATCGTCCGTTCGTTTCTGGGCCTCTCACCGCACGTGATACCGCTGGTGGGCCGTCCCGGCACCATTGCCGTGATGCCCACGGCCGAGGCGTGGGACGCCTTACAGGAGCTGGCTCCTCCCGATTTCGTGAATCAAGCCTGCGCGCGAATCCTCATTCGGATGGATAAGTACCGGCCTGTTGTGCATGCGGGCAGGGTACGTTGCCCTGTCATGCTTCAGATATGTGACGAGGATGTGCGCGACCCCGAGCACTTCGTCCGGGAAACGGTTAGGCGGTTAGGAGATGTGGCGGAGGTCATCCACTACCCCCTCGCGCACTTCGACATCTACCGAGGCGGAGGCTTCGAGCAAGGCGTGCGCGATCAGATCGCGTTCTTGAGGAAGCACCTGCGGCCGGCCGATGCAATCATCATCCAGCAGGATGGGAACGGGCCGAGCCGCCCAACTTCGAATACCAGAACAGGAGGATCACACCCGTAGACTCACTGCGGTAGTTGCTGCACTGGCTCTCATCATGGTTGCGGCGTGCCAAAATGACTCCCCGACCGGGATATCGGGTGACCAGGCCCTCTCCGAACTAGGCGTGGTGGCGAGTCACGGCCAACCCGGGAAGCTGCTGCCGATTCACGGAACAGTCAGCGGTTTCCCCACCCATTAGATCTTTGACCCGGACGTCATCGAGCAACGGTGCACCCAGAGCTCGGACTGGGTGATCGGATTCTACCTGACCGGGCCGGTGGCTCATCTCGGCCAAGCCACCGTGATGGCTGAACATTGCTCCCAGGCAGGCCCGGCCACGTACGGTGACGGGACGATCGTGTTTGTCAGCGCGAATGGTGACGAAGTCCGCGGCACCTACCACAGCGAAACGTTCGGCATGCTCACAGCAACGGTGGTGTGGTTCCAGGATACCATTGTGCTGAGTGGTGGGATCGATCGCTTCGCGAATGCTACCGGAGGAGGTTCCGAGGTTGGTACCTTCGATCTCGCCACGGGCGTGATCGAGTTGGAGCTGGACGGCTGGATCAGCTACGACGCGTCGGATAGCAGCAACTAGGCGGCGGGCCATGGTGGATTCCAATGGGGCGGCGCCGGTGGGTGTCGCCCCGCTTGGCAGTCACCTGCCTTTCTCGAACCTCATCCCCGGCGCACCATTCCGGTGAACCGGTGACCGATCTCGTGCTCGATTCACCTGGCCGATGTGCCTGGCAGACATCCCCAGTCGGGCCGCTACGCCACACTCTCCAGGTTGGTTGAACGCTGCCGACATATGACGACGGAGAGACCACCATCGGAGGTTCGTGTCGACGAGGCGACCTGGCCTACTGCTCGGGTGTGCAGGCATATTGGAATCGGTGTATTTTTCAAGGTTATTGGTGTTTTGATCCCCTCCGGCGTCGCCGCGAGGGAGCGAGACTGGTCTCAGCATCGACAGGAGGGCCGCGGGTGCCGAAACAGCTCTGGCAGATCGTTCTGGGTGACGGTCCCGTCATCGCGACGGCGCTGCATGACGGGCATGCGCTTCGCGAGGAGGTGGCAGCCATCATGGCGCTGTCGGAGGCGGATCGCCTTCGCGAAGAGGATCCCTACACCGGGATCTGGACCGGTGTTGCGACCACCCGATTGATTCCGCGTCGTTCGCGCTTTGAGGTCGATCTGAACCGGCCCAGGGAGCGGGCCGTCTACCGCACTCCAGAAGACGCCTGGGGACTCCACGTGTGGAAGCGGCCGCCCCCCGAAGACCTGGTCGAGCGGTCGCTGGCGGACTACGATGCCTTCTACGCCGAGGCACATCGCATTTTGTCAGACATGGAGCGTCGCCACGGCCGGTTCGTTGTGCTGGACCTGCACAGCTACAACCACCGACGCGGGGGACCAGACGCCACGCCGGACGACCCCAAGGCCAATCCCGAAGTCAACGTTGGAACCGGTTCGCTGGATCGGGCGCGGTGGGGGCATCTGGTGGATCGCTTCATCAGCGACCTCCAGGGGCTTCCGGTTCTCGGTCGCAGTCTGGATGTGCGTGAGAACGTGCGGTTCCGCGGCGGTCACTTCTCCGTCTGGATCCACCAGAAGTTCCCCCAGTCTGCCTGCTGTCTCGCGGTCGAGTTCAAGAAATTCTTTATGGATGAATGGACCGGCCAGCTCGAACCTGCGCAGCATGAGGCCAGCCGCGAGGCCTTGCGCGCGACGCTGGCCGGCCTCCACGAGGGGCTCGCCGAAGCGCGCCCGGCCGCATCCGGCTAGACATGCAGCTTCCGACCACAGCGGTTCTCCCTTCAGCAGAGATTGGCGTGGCAAAGACAGAGCGGTCCGACGATCACATTTCGGAAGAGTTCATCGCGGGTGCACTCGAGCGGCTCCGTGATGGGAAGTCGCTTCGACGAGCGCTTCCGGGTTGGGGCCGGGTGCACATCGACCGGCAGCTCCCTTTCCTCGTCGTCTATCGCCGACCCGCTGGTCGTGACGATGTCGATACGGATCGTCTGGTGGTGGGCGAGGCGGCCTATCTCCGGGCATCCGGCAAGCAGAAGCACCACGCGGCGCTCGCGTCGCTGGTCCAATCCATGGCGACAATTCAGGTGGAGGCCTTCGGCTCGTTCCTGATCATCGAACTCTGGGCTCGGGAAGTGCCGGCGGATGCCAAACCGTTGCGCCGACCGGCTTTCAGCATCGTCCGTTCCAAAGGCGATGGCATCGATTCAACGATCGAGGCGCTCGACCGCGCACTCTCTGGTGTGAGGGTGAAGAGTGCGTACGCGCATGTAGAGGTCGTCTCAGCAAACCAAGTGACGCGTCCCGGAATGCTGCCACTGGTTTCGGCAGAACGGGCCACCGAGCTGGGCTGTCACGTCATCGGCCTGGAGCTGGACCCCGTGTTTCGGGGTCCGGCAGGCGAACTCTACCCCATAATGCGGCGGGCGCTTCACCGCGGGCTCTCGCGGGCACTCAAGCGTGCGGTGTTCGAGTTCACCCGCCGGAACACTTCGCAGCGCCCCCCCCACTACCAGGCGTTGGGCCGGCGGAGCATGGTGAAGGCAGTGTGGGAAGTCGATCGCCAGCTCGCGGAGATCAGCAGTGCTTTTGACCTTCTGTTGCAGGTCACGCCCGTCAACGCCGATGAGGCGTGGATCGGGTTTCGCCGGAAGCACTTCGAGCGCGACCCGGCGTTCGTGTCGCGGCCCCTCAGGCTCGACCCGGCACTGGCCAAACGCCAGCTCTTCAGCATTCCTATCGAGCGGATCGAGGATCCCACCCTGGGGCAGCTGTTCCGCGACCAGCAAGTAGAGCTCGATCGCAAGCTTACCATGGTGGGCGATCGTGGGACCCCTCAGTTCCTCTATGGCAGCCTTCAAGTCTTCGGCGGAGTCGATCCGTCCTTATTGAATGCGGCCTTCGAGATCCTCTCGCGCGTTCCTTCGCGAACCCGCGACGAATCGACTCGGGGTGCCGTCAACGCCAGTGACTTTGCCACTCGTGCCGAGCAGGAACTCGATTATTACCGTCGGCAGTGTCCGGGCATGAACAGCGGGGTCCAGATCCGCGATGATGTCGTCGGACTCATGGTGTCTCGCGGCAGTCTCCTAATCGGAGCGAAGACCAGAATCCCCAAGTCGAGGGTCGAGGCGCTGGTAGCTCACGAAGTCGGAACCCATGTGCTGACGTATGTCAACGGGAAGTCGCAGCCCTTCCGCCAGCTCTATGTCGGGCTTCCGGGCTACGAGGAGCTTCAAGAGGGGGTCGCCGTGCTCTCGGAGTACCTGGTCGGCGGCCTCAGTCGTCCGCGGCTCCGGCTCCTGGCCGCGCGGGTGGTCGCGACGCATCGGATGATAGAGGGAGCCAGCTTCGTCGAGGTGTTTCGTGAGCTCGACCGGGCGCAGGATTTTGCTCAACGCACCGCCTTCCACGTCACCATGCGCGTGTTTCGCGGAGGTGGCTTGACCAAGGATGCCGTATACCTGCGAGGGTTGCTCGGTCTGCTCGCCTATCTCCGACAGGGCGGCGACTTCGAGCAGCTGTTCATCGGAAAGTTCGGACTCGATCATGTTCCTATCATTACGGAGTTGCAGTTGCGCGAGGTCATGGGCCCGCCGCCGCTGCGGCCGCGCCATCTGGACGACCCGGCGGTCATAGAACGGCTCGTTGGTGTTCGCCAGGGAGGCTCGGTCTTGGATCTCGTAGAGAGGAGAGCGCAATGAAAGTCGGTTTTGTCGTCAATGATGTCAGCACTGAAGAGACGGGGTATACCACCACGCGGCTCGCGATGGCAGCACTCAACCGGGGCCACGAGGCGTGGGTCATCGGGGCCGGCGACTTTGCCTACGACGCGGACGAATCGGTGCGCGCCCGGGCACGCGCCGCACCGAAATCGCAGTACAAGTCCTCCGAGTCGTACCTGGCCGACCTCCAGGGCAAGAAGGCCAAGTCCGAACGGATTACGCTCGACGAGTTCGATATCCTCATGCTGCGCAGTGACCCATCCACCGACACGGGGTACCGTGCCTGGGCGCAGGCTACCGGGATCATCTTTGGCCGGGTCGCGATGCGGCGCGGCCTCATCGTCCTCAACGATCCCAACGGCCTCTCTAAGGCTATGAACAAGATGTACTTTCAACTCTACCCCGAAGAGGTGCGCCCCCGAACACTGATCACCCGGGATCGCGAGGAGATCCGCGCCTTCTGGAAGGCGGAAGGTGGTCGAATCGTCCTCAAGCCGCTCCAAGGATCAGGAGGACAGGGGGTCTTTCTGGTTCGGAAGGACGACGGCTCCAACCTGAACCAGATGGTCGACGCGGTGAGCCGCGACGGATACGTGATTGCCCAGGAGTACCTCCCAGCCGCGGAGCAGGGTGACACACGGCTCTTCTTGATGAACGGCCAGCCTATCCGGTACCGAGGCAAGTATGCCGCGTTCCGGCGGGTCCGCTCCGGCGATGACATGCGCAGCAACATTCATGCGGGGGGGAAACTCCGGGAGGCGGAGCTGACGGATGAGCACTTTCGCATCGCCGAGATCGTCCGGCCAAAGGTCGTTCAAGACGGCATGTTTCTCGTCGGCCTCGACATCGTGGGCAACAAGCTGATGGAGATCAACGTCTTCAGCCCGGGCGGCCTAGGGAGCGCGCAGCGATTCGAGAAGGTGAATTTCACCCACGCGGTCATAGAGGCGCTGGAGCGGAAGGTCGACTACATGGCGTTCTACCGGCGCAACTTCGACAACGTCGATTTGGCGACGCTGTAGCTACGCCAGCGCCTGCAGCCGCTCCAGCAGGACTGCCGCACTAGCCGGGCGGTCCTCGGGGCGCTTGGCGAGGAGGTGCATGATCAGCTCGTCGAGTCCGGCCGGCACACCCTCCACCAGGGTGCCGGGCCGCTTCGGCTCCTCGCTCAGCACCTTGGCAAACAGCGCCATCACCGTCGGCGCGGTGAGCGGCAGCTGCCCCGTGAGAAACTCGTAGAGCACCACGCCCACTGCATACAAGTCGGTGCGGGCGTCGACTTCCTCGCCGGTGAGCTGCTCCGGCGACATGTACGTCGGAGTCCCCACGATCATCCCCGCCTGGGTGTGGCGCGCGGTGCTCTCGGCCAGCCGTGCCACGCCGAAGTCCATCACCTTGAGCACCCCGTCCGCATCCAGCAGCAGGTTCTGCGGCTTGATGTCGCGGTGAATCACGCCGGTCTGGTGCGCCACCACCAGCGATTGAGCGAGCTGGGTTCCGATCGCCAGCACCGGTTCCACCGCCAGCGTCCCGCGCGAGTCGAGCAGCTCGCGCACCGTGATGCCCTCGACGTACTCCATCGTGAGGTACCACAGGCCGTCCCACTCGCCGAAGTGGTGGGTGCGCACCACGTTGCGGTGGGAGATACGGCGCGTGAGGCGGATCTCGTCCTTGAAGCGCTCGCGTGAGTCCTCGTCGGCAACCATTTCGGGGCGCAAGGTCTTGATCGCTACCACGTCGCCCAGCTCTGTATCGCGCGCGCGGTACACGGTACCCATCCCACCGCGGCCCAGCACGGCTTCGATCGTGTAGCGCGCGGCGAAGGTCTCGCCCGACTTCAGGCGGTCGTCGCCTTCCGCGACGGCGAAGTCGCCGGTCTGGCGCGCAACACCGATTTCACTCTGGAGATCGTCGAGCCTGCCACGTAGCCGTGATTCGCGCTCGCCGACTTCGGTCGCCATCCGGTCCATGACCCGGGCCAGCCGCCCGACGGCGTCGTTCCGCTGGGCCAGGTCGCCGAGCTGACCACGGCCTGGTATGTCGCCGGCCTCGACCGCGGTCGCCGCTGCCGTCACCACGCCGAGGGCCCGCACCAGGTCTTTCTCCTGGTCGCGGAACCGTTTCTCCGCGAGCGAGGCGGCCAGCCGGGCCCGGAGGATCACTGGTTCGAACGGTTTCGGCAGGTAGTCCTCCGCCCCGGCCTCGATGCAGCTGCGCAACGGCGCCGAGGTCGTCGAGCGCCGAGATCATGATGACCGGTATGTCGCGCGTGACCGTGTCGGCCTTGAGCCGCTCCAGGACCGCGAGCCCGTCGAGGTCGGGCATCATGACGTCGAGCAGGACCAGGTCCACCGGCTCCTGCGCCACCAGCGGCCAGCGCCTCGTGCCCGCCCGCGGCGGTGACGACGGCGTAGCCCTCACGCTCGAGCCGGCGCTGAAGGAGCTCGCGGTTGCCCTCCTCGTCGTCCACCACTAGCACCTGCGCCTTGCCGCGCGGCGCTGTCGGTCGGGGCCGTCGGGGCGGCCCGTGTTGCGGGGCCGTGCGTTGGTACCAGCCGCTCGGCGGCCGCGGCGATCTTGTGTAGGTCGTCGACGAAAGTCGGGGTCGGCGCTTCGCCCGCCGCTGCGAGCAGAGCGTGTACCACGTCGGTAATGCGCCGCTGCGGCTCCTCGAGCCGCGCATAGAGTCCTTCGAGCTCGCCCGGCTCTACCGCATCGCGAGTCGGTGCAAGCACCAAGGTGATTGCCCGAAGCGCATCGCGCGCCGCAGCCAATGTGTCCTCCAGCGCCTCCCGCTGGCCGGCGTGCTCGGGACCTTCGAGGTCCTCGAGCAGCATCTCGGCGTAGCCGACGATGTGGTTGACGGGGGTGCGCAGGTCGTGGCGCAGTGCTGCGACTGGGTTGCTGCCGGGAGCGGAGTCCGCTCACGAGTCGGCGCCCTCATTGCCAAGCAGTGCCGCGATCTTGCCGAGCAGCCGATCGAACTCGATCGGCTTGGTGTCGTAGTCGTTGCAGCCGGCCTCGAGCGCCCGTTCGCGATCGCCCGCCATGGCGTGCGCGGTGAGCGCGATGATCGGCACGTCGGCCGTTTCCGGGGCGGCACGGAGCTGGCGGGTCGCCTCCCACCCGTCGATCTCCGGGAGGCTCATGTCCATGAGAACGAGGTCGTACTTCCCGGCCCGCGCCATCTCGACGCCGCTCTCGCCCGTCGACGGCGATCTCGACCTCGAAGCCCTTGCGCTGCAGCCGCCGCGACAGCATGTCGCGGTTCATCTCGTTGTCCTCGACCAGGAGAATCCTCGCCATCAGTCTGCCCCCAGTGCGTCAGCGGCCGGTGCGCTGTCCCGGCACCATGCCGGCAATCGCACGGTGAACGTCGAGCCCGTCCCGGGCGTGCTCTCGACCTGCACGTCGCCGCCCATCAGGTGGCTGAACCGCTTCGTGATCGCGAGCCCGAGCCCGGTGCCGCCGTACTTGCTCGTCGTCGACGCCTCCGCCTGCGCAAACGCCTCGAACAGCGGTCCCCATCTGCTCGTCTGTCATGCCGATCCCGGTATCGCGACCCGGAACACCACGGCGCCCGTCTGCCCGTCCGCGCCGCTCGCGGGACACGCTGAAGGTGATGGTGCCGTGCTCGGTGAACTTGCAGGCGTTCGATAGCAGATTGAGCAGCATCTGGCATCAGCTTGGTGCGATCCGCATGCATCGTCCCAGATCGGCCGTCACACCCTCCACCACGAGCCGGTTGCCGTTCTTGTCGACCAGCGGACCCACAGTGGCCGCGGCTTCCTTCAGCAGCGGCGCGACGTGGGAACGTCTCGCGAACAGGATCTCCATCTTGCCGGCCTCGATCTTCGACAGGTCGAGGATGTTGTTGATCAGTGAGAGGAGAACCGGCCTGCAGGCGTGGATCTTCTCGAGGTCGTCGCCCAGTTGCGCCACACCCAGTTCTTCAACTTCCTCCTGCAGCATCTCGACGTAGCCGATGATCGCGTTGAGCGGGGTGCGCAGCTCGTGGCTCATGCTGGCCAGGAACTGGCTCTTGGCTCGGTTCGCCGCCTCAGCTTCGCGCCGTGCCTTGAGCAAGCTCAGTGATGTCGTGGTACAGCGCCATCAGCCCGACCCGCTAGCCGTCCACGATGCACCGGCACGCCCAGCACCTCGACGTCCACCAGAGTGCCGTCCTTGCGGCGCCGCTGCGCAAATGCCGTGAATCGGGCTGCTCCAGCGCCTGCTCGGTGTAGGTCTCGGCCTCCGGCCGGGTTACGTCCGTGGTGATGAGGGCGTCGAGATCCCGGCCCACGACCTCCGCTCGGGTATAGCCGAACAGCGTCTCGAAGCCGGGTTGCAGGAGACCACGTCGTGAAGTCGCGGTCGAGCGTTACGATGGCCACCGGGCTGTTGGAGACGAGCGCCTCGAAGTACTCCCGCTGGCGCTGCGCCGCGGTGAACAGCCGGGCGTTCTCGATGGCGATGGCGGCCTGCGGCGCGAACAGGTTGAGCAGCCGCAGGTCCTCGGGCCCGAACATGGCGCGCCGGATCCGAGTGCACCGTGCGCGATGGCGCCCACCAGCCGCCGCCCGATCATGAGCGGGGCCGCCATCACCGAGTGGACATCCACGTCGGCGTACTGCGCCGACTGCCCCAGACCACTCGTGGTAGTCTGGGATGATCAGCGGTTCAAGGGTCCGGGCCGCGTGGCCCATGGCTCCCTCTCCCAGCTTCATCCGCGTGCCGGTGGAGTCCTTCCGACCGATGTTGTGGTTCGCGACGATCTCCAGCTCCTCCGTCTCATCGTCGTAGATCGCGAGCTCGCCGTGGCTCACGCCGAGCAGTCGCACCGCACGCTCCAAGACTGCTTTGAGCAGGGTACCGAGGTCGAGCCGGCCGGCGAGGTCGGCCATGGTGGCACGCAGCGCCTCCTGTTCATCAGCCCGGGCACGCTCGGCCCTCAACAGTCGGGCCCGCCCAATGGCGATCCCCGCCTGGTTGGCGGCGGCGGTGAGGATCTTCAAGTCGTCCTCGTCGAAGGCGTCCGGACGGTTGCTCTCCACCACCAGCACCCCCACCAGCTCACGGTTGGCCAGGATCGGCACATCCGCCTCGGATCCCTCATTGCGAGTGGGGAGGTAGCGGGTTTCCTCGGTGACGCGCGGGGTGTAGTGGATGCGGCCGTCGAGCAGCGGCAGCTCGCTGAGTCCCTGCCCGGGGCGGATTCGCAGTCCGGGTGGAGCGTCCTTCCAGCCCTCGCTCGCGACCAGCACCCGGTCACCCGTCGCCTGGTCCACGAGCAGCACCGCGACGAAATCGTAGCCGAGCGCCGCGTCGTACAGCCCCGCCACCACGGCGCTGCACACGTCGGTCTCGCTCTCCGCTTCGGCGATGCCGGTGCTGAGCCTGAGCAGCGCGTTCTCTCGTTTCACGCCCGTGTCTCCACCGGCAACCGGACTTCGAAGACGGAGCCGGTGCCCGCCTCGCTGGTCACGCCGATCGTGCCGCCGAGCATCTCGCAGAACCGCTTGCTGATGGCCAGGCCCAGCCCGGTGCCGCCGAAGCGGCTCGCGGTGGAGGCCTCGGCCTGGGAGAACGCCTCGAACAGCCGGGCCAGTTGCTCCGGTGTCATGCCGATGCCGGTGTCGCTCACCCGCATCACCAGCCACTCCCCATCGTTTGCCGAGCCGTTCACCCGCTCGGCGTCGAGCCTGATCACCCCATTCTCGGTGAATTTGGCCGCATTGGAGATGAGGTTGAGGAGCACCTGGCGGATCCGCGTCGCATCGGAGCGCACCGCGCCCAGGCCCACCCCCCACCGCGCCTCGAGCCGGTTGCCGCCCTTTTCGACCAGCGGTCGCACGGTCTCGAGAACCGGGGTGAGGGCCTCCTTGACCTCGAAGGTTTCGAGATTCAACTCCATTCTCCCGGCTTCGATCTTCGACAAATCGAGCACGTCGTTGATGAGGCCAAGAAGATGGCGCCCCGCCCCTTGGATGCGTTTGAGGTCGGGAAGCAGTTCTTCCTGCCCGTGTGCCGCCGAGTCCTCCAGCAGCAGCTCGCTGTAGCCGATGATGGCGTTGAGCGGCGTGCGCAGCTCGTGGCTCATGTTGGCGAGGAACTGGCTCTTGGAGTGGCTCGCCTCTTCCGCCTGGCGCCGCGCCTCGAGCAGCTCGCTCACGTCGTGATAGAGCGCCATCATGCCGACCCGGGTCTCGCCCACCAACACCGGGATCGTGAACAGCTCCACGTCTACCAGCGAGCCATCGCGTCGCCGGCGGCGTCCCATGCCGTGGGTCGTGTGGCCTGCCTCACCCGCCGCAGTGTAGGCACGCGCCTCGGCCCGGGTGCTCTCGGTCGTGACCAGCTCGTCGAGCACCATTCCTTTCACTTCCTCCTGGCGCCAGCCGAACATCGCTTCGAAGGCCGGATTGCACGAGGTGATGCGGTCCTCGAGGTCGAGGTTGACGATCGCGACCGGGTTGTTGAGGACCAGGCTGTCGAAATACCGCTGGGCCGCGGAGTAGAGCCGTGCGTTCTCGATTGCGACGGCGGCCTGCGGGGCGAAGAGCATCAGCCGCCGGAGGTCCCGGTCGCCGAACTGGCGCTTCGGGTCCGAGTGCACGCTCGCAATAGCACCTACGAGTCGGGACCCGATCAAAAGCGGGGCCGCCATCACCGACTGGACACTGCTGTGCTCATACTGCGCCGAGTGGCCGGCCCACTCCTGGTAGCGCGGGATGATGAGCGGCTCGTGGGTCTGGCCGACCTGACCCATCGCTCCTTCGCCCAGCGCCATGCGGGTGCCGACGGCGTTGGTCTCCATGTTGTAGCTCGCGGCGATCACCAGCTCGCGGCGGTCCTCTTCGAAGATGGCCAGCTCCCCGCCATCCACTCCGAGCAGACTGACCGCGCGCTCCAGCGCCGCCTGGAGCAGCTTGGAGAGTTCGAGCTCGCCGGAGAGGTCGGCCAAGGTGTCGAGCAGCGCCTGCTGCTCTCCGGCGCGCTCGCGCTCGGCCGAGTAGAGCCGTGCGTTCTCGATCGCGACGGCCGCCTGCGCGGCGAACAGGTTGAGGAGCCGTACATCCGCCTCGCCGAACTTGCGTTCGGGATCGGCGTGGACCGCGGCGATGGCGCCGACCAGCCGCTGGCCGATGACGAGTGGCACCACGATCACTGATTGAACCGTATCCTGCGTGTACTTGGCCGAGCGCCCGCTCCAGACTTGGTAGCTGGGGATGATGAGCGGCTCTTGGGTGAGGGCCGCGTGCCCCATCGCTCCCTCGCCGAGCGCCATGCGGGTCCCGCGCGAATCGGTGCCCATATCCCGGCTGGCGGCAATCACCAGCTCGCGCGCCGCCTCGTCGTAGACCGCCAGCTCGCCGCCAGTCACGCGGAGCAATGAGACGGCGCGGCCCAGCACCGCTTGGAGCAGCTTGTCCAGCTCCAACTCGCCGGAGAGGTCGGCCAGGGTGTCGAGCAAGGCGCGCTGCTCGCCCGCCCGCCGCCGCTCGGCCTCGAGCAGCCGGGCACGGGCGATCGCGATGCTGGCCTGGTTGGCGGCAGCGCCCAGGATCTCGAGGTCGCCTTGGCCGAAGGCGTGAGCCTGCTCCCGTTGCACCACCAGCTCGCCGATGGCACTCTGGTTGATGAGCAATGGAATGCGAAGCTCGGCCGGCGAGCTGTCAGCCGTGCCAAAGGCTCCTGCGCTTGCCCTGAGCGCCGGCTCGAAACGCTCGGTGCCCGCTAGAAACACCCCCACGCCGTCAAACCCGAACGCGGCATGCCGCAGTCCCTCAGCCACGCCGCGGCACACGTCGTCCTCGGTCTGCGCCTCAGCGATCCGGGTGCTGAGCCGGAGCAATGCCGAGCGCATCTCTGCGGCGGAGGTGTCGCCGCTCATGCCGGTGCCGTGACGGGGAGCCGAACGGTGAACGTGCTGCCTTTGTCCGGCGCGCTGGCCACTTCGATGTCGCCGCCCATAAGCCGGCACAAGCGGCGGGAGATGGCGAGGCCGAGGCCGGTCCCGCCGAAACGCGCGGCGATGGACGCGTCCGCCTGCACGAACGCCTCGAACAGGCGGCCTGCCTGCTCCGGGGTCATGCCGATGCCGGTATCGGACACGGCGAAGGAAATCCAGTCGGTGTCCCGCGCGACGTCGAGGGTGATCGTTCCCTGCTCGGTGAACTTGGAAGCGTTGGACAGGAGGTTGAAGAGCACCTGGCGGATCCGGATCTCATCGGAGTGCATGGTGCCGGGATCGGCCGGGCAGCTCACTGCAAGGCGATTGGAATTGCGTTTCACCAGCGGCTCCACGGTGGCGGTCACCTCGTCGATCACCCGCTGCACCGGGAACGGTGCCGGTTGCACTTCGACCTTGCCAGCCTCGATCTTGGAGAGGTCGAGCACATCGTTGATCATCATGAGGAGGTGGCGACCGGCACTGCGGATCCGGTCGAGATCCATCGTAAACCCCTCTACCTGACGCTCTTCGGCCTCCTCGCGCAACAGCTCGCTATAGCCGATGATGGCGTTGAGCGGGGTGCGCAACTCGTGGCTCATGCTGGCCAGGAATTGGGTCTTGGCGCGGTTGGCGGTCTCGGCGTCGTGGCGGGCCTTGGTCAGTTCGGTGATGTCGTGGTACAGCGCCATGAGGCCGACCCGTTCGTCGCGCACCACCACCGGCACGGCCAGGATTTCGACGTCCACCATGGTCCGGTCCTTCCGGACCCGCCGTCCGGTGCCGTGAATGGCGCGGTCGGTGGCGGCCTGGGTGTAGGCCACTGCCTCCTTCCGCGTAGCTTCGGTGGTGATGAGCGGATCCAGGTCGCGGCCCAGCGCCTCGTCGGCGGCATAACCGAACAGCGACTCGAACGCCGGGTTGCACATCGTGATGCGCGCCTTCTGATCGAGCGTCACGATGGCCACCGGACTCTCGCGCACCAGGGACTCGAAATAGGCCTGTTGGCGCTGCACGTCAGTGAACAGGCGCGCGTTCTCGATGGCGACGGCGACCTGCGGGGCAAACAGGTTGAGCAGCCGGAGGTCCTCGGGGCCGAATATCCGGTTCGGGTCAGAGTGGATGGTGGCGATCGCGCCAACCAGCCGTCGGCCGATCAAGAGCGGCGCGGCCATCACCGAGTGGACGCGGACGTCGGTGTACTTGGCCGACTGGCCCAGCCACTCGTGGTAACTCGGGATGATGATCGGCTCGAGGGTTTGCGCCACATGGCCCATGGCTCCCTCGCCTATCCTGAGGCGGGTGCCGGTCGAGTCTTTGCCGATGTTGGCGCTTGCCATGACGACGAGCTCGCCGGCCGGCTGGTCGAAGATCGCGACTTCGCCGCCGGTAACGCCGAGCAGCGCCACGGCCCGCTCGAGGACCACCTGGAGTACCCTGTTCAGCTCGAGGTCGCCGGCCAGCGCGGCCATCGAGTCGAGGAGGGCCGCGTGCTCGTCGGCGCGGCGGCGCTCCTCGGCCAGGAGCCGCACCCGGGCGAGCGCGATGCCCGCCTGGTCGGCCGCCGCGGTGAGGATCTCGAAGTCCTCCGGGCCGAACGCGTCGGGGGTGCTGCTCTCGACCACCAGCACGCCGACGGTGGCGTCATTCACCTTGAGCGGCACGTCCACCTCGGAGCCGCTGGCGAGGCTCGCGATGTAGTTCTTGTCGCTCCGAACGTCGGGGGTGTAGTTGAGCTTGCCGTCTTCGATGGCGCGGGCGGAGATGCCGGCGCCCGGGGCCACTCGGAAGCCATCGTGGACCCCGGGCCAGCCGATCGACGCTTTCAGCACCCGCTCGCCGGTGGCGGGGTCGAGCAGGAACAGGCCGAGGAACTTGTAGCCCAGGGCCTCGTCGTGGAGGCCGCGAACGACGGCATTGAAGATTCCCGCCTCGTCGTGTGCCGCGGCGATGCCGGTCGACAGGCGCAGCAGCGCTGCCTGCCGGCGGGCAAGGTGGGAGAAACGGGCTTCATTCGACGTTTTGGACATCCGGTAGTATATCGTCTCGGTGGCGAGCCGAATAGCCTGCCCCCCCGCACCCCCAGCCCCCGCTATTCGCTATCTGCTATCAGCTGTCTGCCGCTAGCTCTTGGCTCTGGGTTGTCCGCCAATGACGCATTGCTGGGGCCCGCATACGGCATAAGACACTGTCAGTTATGTCGTTCCAATGCCAATCTCGTGTATCACGTGAGGTTGGCTGTTGAGAGATTCGGCCCTCGAATAGGCGACACCCTTCCGCCTTGCGGGGTCGGGCAACGGGGTACCATCGTTGGCGTCATGGAATTCCTCAACTTCCTCCTCATTCTCTGGCCGCCTGGCTGGTGTGGCGGCGGCCCGAGAAGGAGCGGCTCGCGTTCGGGCTGCTCGTGGTCGAGCTGCCTCCTCATGGCGCTCCTGTTCCTCATCGGCACGCATACGTCGTTCGTGCCGGGGGTGAACCTGTGACGGCGTTCTCCGACGACCGGCTGCGCACCGTGCTCGCGTGGGTCGTGATCATCCTGATCGCGGGCCCCGTGGGCGGAGCGGTCTGGCTCGGCGTGGTGTACGGCGAGTCGCCCTGCATCCTGTGCTGGGCGCAGCGCACGTCGATGGTGCTGATCGCGCTCGTCGGGCTGTTCGTGCTCCGCTACGGTCCGCGCCCCCGCTACATCGGCATGGTGGTGCTGCTCGGCGCGTGGGGCGTCTTCATGTCGCTCCGCCACGCGGCACTGCACCTGGCACGCGACGTGGGCCAGGGCTTCGCTGCGCCCTACTTCGGCGCCCACACCTACGTGTGGTCCTGGTTCGTCCACTGGGTCGTGCTGGGAGTCGTCGGCGTTCTGCTGCTGCTGCTGCGTGAGGAGCCGGTCGGATCGGGCATGAGGGACCCAGGACGAGTGGGCCGCTTCGCCATGGGGCTGTTCGTCGTGGTAGTCGGCGCGAACGCGCTCCAGGCATTCGTCACGACCGGTCCACCCCCGTTCATCGGCCAGGCCGATCCGGTTCGCTTCTCGCTGAATCCCCGGCACTGGGTGTGGATGAACCACGACGAATTGGCAGGACCGATCTCGCTGCGCGGGTCGTGGACCATTCCGCGGCCCGATCCCGCGTCAGTCGATGTCGACGCCGATCCGGCACACGGCCCACTCGCGAGATATGCCCGAGCTGCCTGTGCAGGCGTGGGAGCAGATCGGTGCGACGCTCGATGGCAACCTCACCGACCTGGCCCGCGATCCGGCTACCGGCCGGTACCTCGCCGTCACCGATGGGTTCGGCGTCTACGTGCTCGACACGTCGCTCGCGCGGATCGAACAGCAGGTGGAGTTCGACCACCAGTACAGCATCGATCTCACGCCGCTCGCCGGCGCGGCGTTCGTGGGACGACACGCTGGCCGTGCTGGCCACCAACAAGAGCTACGTGCTGCTCCGGCCGGATCCCGCGGCCGACGCCGATCGCGAGTGGCGGCACTTTCGACGGACCAACGGCGGCGTCACCGAGCTGCGCCGGTCACGGTTCGCGACGGTGCGGGCCCGGCAGATGTACGTCTTGTCGCTCGCATACGACGATCAGGCGCGGACGAGCTGATCACCGTGACCGTGCCGTCGCCACGGCACCGGCGGCTGGTGGTGTCGCGGTTCGCCCGCAACGACATGATGCTCACGTCCGAGTTCCTGCCAGCGCTGGGGCCAGGACTCGCGGTTCGCGGCGACGATCGGTCGCTGGCGGAATACGTGGTGACGGGCGCCGCAGTGGTGGATGGGCTGCTCTACGCGATTAGTGCGGCGTACTCGACACTGCTCGTGATCGATCTCGACCAGCGGGCCGTGATCGCGGCGTACGCGGTGCCGGGGCTCGAGCATCCCGTGGGCCTCGCGGCGCGGGGGGCGGAGCTCCAGGTATCGCAGGCGGACGGGCGGATCGCTGTGATCGGGCGGCCGTGAGCGATCCTACCCACTGCCACCTCGGCTAACCGCTATTGGCTATTGGTCATTCAGGCGCACGCCATCGGTGCGAAGTAACTGAGGTGACCCCTGGGGAATGGCTTTAGCGCCCTCCCACGTCGCGCAACGCCGTGAACCAGTTCAACACGACGATCGTCTCACTCGCGTCGTCCGGTTCATCCTGGCGGATCATGAGGAACCTCTGATCATCCTGCGAGACGTCGAACGCGGGATCGAAGACGTTGGCCTTAAACCGGACGGCAGAAAACAGGACCTGCTGTCGGCGCACACTGAAGGTCGGCGTGGTCACGACCGCGGCGGCCATGAGGTCGCCGTCCCCGTTGCGGTAGAATAGTTCGCGACCCGAACGGGCCCACACGGGCTCGGTACCCCCGCTCCTGGAAACGCGAAACACTCCCGCGGTGACGTTGGGAAACGGGCGGACGTACACCTCATGCGATCCGCTCTCATCCGAGGTGTATGCCAGCCACCTCCGATCCGGGGACACCGCCGGTGTGAGCTCTTCCGCAGGCGTTGCGACCAGCGAGGTGACGGTCGTGTCGTGCCCCATGCGCGCCAGAAGAATGTCGCCGCTGCCGGGAGCCTGATTGTCGGTGCGAACGACCAGGGTCGAATCGTCGATCGGCACGACCTCGAAGATCGGTCTTGACTCTGGCAGCGCCAGGCGCAGCGGGGTACCCGTTCCGTCAATCGGCTTCACGAACACCGAAACGACATCATCTCGGTCCGATATGAAATACAGGGAACTCCCGACCGGGGACCAATTGCCCCGCCAGTTGAGCTGGCCCTGGAACGTGTGCCGGACGGGCTCCCCGCCTGCCACGGCTCTGGTCCACAGATGCCCACCCTCCTCCGACCCGCGATTCACCACGAATCGCGTGCCGTCGGGTGAGATCCTTGCGGTTCCCAGCGTTCCGTCGAGTTCGGGAGCTGCCGCTTCCTCAACCGCACCTGTCCTGGCAACCCACGTCAGGCGATCTATCACGCGCCGGCCTCGCCGGTATACCAGGGTGCCCGACTGCGACAGGACCATCCGGCCCGCTCCATACCTGGTGACTTCGACGCCCTGGATGAGCGCCACCGGGTCGCCCGTGACCTCGAGCCGATTCTGGTCGAACGGCGCCGCGAGCAATGTACCGTCGTCCTGGACGAACACGATGTGTCCTGATGGTGCATACCGCGCATACACGCCCTGGAACAGCACCGTGACTGCCTGCCTGGCGAAGTCCACGACTCCGATGGCGTAGGCGGTGCGATCGCCTGACGCACTCGGGATCACGGTCAGGAGGGCGCCCTTCCCGTTGGGCAGCACGTCCACCCACGCATGGGTGCGCTCGCCGGGCCGAAGCGTGGTCACCCGCTCGCGCGTACCTCCCTCGGGTGGCATGCGCCAGATCCCATCGATCATGCTGAGGTAGACCAGGCCATCGGGGCCCCAGTCGACGCCTCCGCCATAGAGCGTTGGATCTTGCAGACCCGAATCCGCGACGATTCGCGAAATCCCGCCACGAAGGGAAACGACCTTCAGTTCGAGCGGGATCGTGAGGTACGCTAGCGACTGGCCGTCCGGCGCGAAGGTCAGACAGCAAATGACGTCATCGGTCGACCGCACCGGCATCGCGTCGAGCCGATCACGCTCCCGCACGAGTATCTGCGCTCGCGAGCCAACCGCCCCAAGATAGGCAAACCGGCTCCCATCGTCGGAGATCGCCATGCCCGGGCCTGCCGGGGTCCCGCCCTCTCGTTCACCCATGAACTGGACCGCAAACTGTGACACCTCGGCGCTCGGGCTCGAATCCTTGTTCAGTGCCAGCACCAGGACCGCGATGACCAACGCGGCCGAGATGGCGGCGAGGATTCCGGTGGTGCGATTCCACCGACCGCCCGCGGCGCGGGCGGCGACGGCGGACGTGGTCGCACCCGCGAATGCCGGGTTCCGCAATGCCTCAACGAACGCCTTGGCACTCTCGAACCGATCGGCCGGCAGCTTCTCCAGCGCGGCAGCCACGGCGGCCGCCACGTTGGGTGGCACCGACTTCCGCGTGCTGCGTGACCGGCGCGGCCTCCTCGGTCACGATCTTCATGATGATCTGCTGCGCCGAGGCCCCCGTGTGCGGCGGGTTCCCGGTCAGCATCTCGTACAGTAACACTCCCCAACGAGTAGATGTCCGACCGCGCGGTGAGATCCTTGTCCGCCGTGGCCTGCTCGGGACTCATGTAGTGCGGCGTCCCGAGTGACAGCCCGGTCTCGGTCATCCGGCCGCCCGCCGCGGCACTCACGGCGAGTGCGATGCCGAAGTCGGCCACCATCGGCCGGCCGTCGTGGAGCAGGATGTTCTCGGGCTTGATGTCGCGGTGGATCACGCCATTACGGTGGGCATAGTCGAGCGCGTCGGCCACTTCACCGGTGATCCGCACCGCTTCGTCGATGCCGAGCTGGGTCTCGCGGTCGAGTTTGTCGCGGAGCGTCTCGCCCTCGACGTAGGGCATGACGTAGTAGAGAAAGCCGTCGGCGGTGCCGGAGTCGAACAGCGGCAGGATGTGCGGGTGCTGGAGGTTGGCGGTGGTCTTGATCTCGACCACGAACCGCTCGGCCCCGAGCACGGCGGCCAGCTCGGGCTTCAGGACCTTGAGGGCCACCTTGCGATCGTGCTTCAGGTCCTCGGCCAGGTAGACGGTGGCCATGCCGCCCTGCCCCAGCTCCCGCTCGATCCGGTAGCGGTCGGCCAGGGCGGCCTTCAGGCGGTCTAGGGCGTCGGTCACCTGGCGGCCTCCTGCTCCTCGATCTGGGCAATCGCCCGGTCGACCCAGTTGGTGATGACCACGAGCTCCTCGCGCGCGGTGCCGCGTTTGAGCATCAGGAAACGCTGCCCGTCGGCCGACACGTCGTACTCGGGCCAGCGGGGCTGCTGAAAATAGGAGCCCGTGAACAGGGTGTCGCGCGTGGTCGGTACCAACAGAGCATTACGCTCGGTGAGCGCCGCGGCCACCAGTGCATCGCCGGTGCGGTAAAAGAGTTCGCCGCCCTGAGGGTTCCACTGTGGCTCGGTGCCGCCACCCGATGAGACCTGCGCCCGGCGACCGACATCTGGCCATGGTGTGATGTACACCTCGTTGACGCCCGAGGCATCCGAGATGTAGGCCATCCAGCGCCCGTCGGGGGAGATGGTGGGCGAACCCTCGTTGTCCGGGGTGACCAGCACGTCCGTGGGACCCCCGGACCCATCGAGCGGGATCGCCCCGATGTCCATGCCGTTCGTGGCAGTGTTGGTGCGGAAGAGCAGCGTACGGCCGTCAGGTGTGATGGCGTGCGGGAAGCGAAGCGCAGAGTCCGCGCCGGGCTGGATCTGCTCCGCATCGCCTCCGCCGTCGACCCGCTGGGTCCACAGACCGGCCAGGCCAGCACGCCGGGAGGTGAACACCAGGCGGCTCCCGTCGGGCGTCCAGATCGGGTAGAGGTTCTGGCTGCCGTTGGTGAGCCGGGTGCTCGTGCCGGACCGGGTATCGTGGATCCAGATGTCGCCGGAGATCCCGTCGACGATCTCCACAGCGATCCGGGTGCCGTCGGGCGACCACCGCGGGTCCTTGTATTCCGATGGCTCTAGCGGTAGGAGCCGTTCCCGGCCCTGGCGGGTCACCTCCACGACGGTACGGTCGCGCTCGCTGCCGGTGAGGTAGACCAAGGTGCCTGTCGCCGACACGGACAGAGTGGGCAGGCCGATAACCGTGAACTGGATGTCCTGGAGCACCGGGACCTCGCGGCCCACGAGCTGTAGCCGGTTCCGGTCGAATGCGGCAATGGTCAGGACACCGTTTGGTTTACCGAGGAGGATGTATCGTCCATCTTTCGTCACGCGCGCGCCGACACCGCTGGCATTGATGTCGCGCACGTCGCCCGACGTAGTCGAGATCGCTACGACTCTGCCCGATCCGGTCTCCCGTATCACCGAGGCTAGCAACCAGTCCTCCCCCGGGACCGCGTTCAGTTCGCTCAGCAGGCCCAGCGAGTCCGGCAGCGGGGCCTCGATCGGCGGAGCGTTGCCGTCTGACGGCACCCTGAACAGCGAATGAGACGCCTCGATGAGGTAGTAGATCATGCCGCTCGGTAACCAGACCAGGCCGTAGATCGAGGGCGACGGGCCAACGTCGGCGACCTTGACCGGTGGAGTTCCCCGGAGCGAGACCCGCTGCAGCGTCGTCCCCTGGCGGAAGAGGATCTCCCTGCCATCGGGGGAGAATAGCGGATCGAGCGCGTCCTCGGTTCCCTCGAGCACCCGGGCGTCGAGCTTCCTAATCTCGCGCACGACAAGGACCCGGCGACCTTCCCGCAGGCCGGAATAGGCGATCTGGCTGCCATCAGGCGAGATTGCGACTGCAGGACGGGTGACACCCGAGTAATTCGGCGTTGTGACACCGGTCCCGCTGACAGTGAACGCGACACTCTCGCGGGCGGGCACCTCCGGACGGCCGAGGAAACCCCACATCCCGAAGCCGGTCCCGACGACGGCCAGTGCCAGGGCGCCGAAGACGACACGGCGCGAAACGGATGTCACTGCGGTGCGCATGCCGGTCATTGTGCGCCGGCTCGTGGTCCGAGCATCACTGAGTGCCGCGGCGAATTCGGCCGCGGTGGCGAAGCGGTCCGCCGGCAGCTTCTCGAGCGCCGTGGCCACCGCGGCCGCCACGTTGGGCGGCACCGACTTCCGCGCCTTGGTGACCGGCGCGGCCTCCTCGGTCACGATCTTCATGATGATCTGCTGGGCCGAGGCCCCCACGTGCGGCGGGTTCCCGGTCAGCATCTCGTACAGGACACTCCCCAGCGAGTAGATGTCCGACCGTGCGGTGAGATCCTTGTCCGCCGTGGCCTGCTCGGGACTCATGTAGTGCGGCGTCCCGAGTGACAGGCCCGTCTCGGTCATCCGGCCGCCGGCCGCGGCACTCACCGCGAGTGCGATGCCGAAGTCGGCCACCATCGGCCGGCCGTCGTGGAGCAGGATGTTCTCGGGCTTGATGTCGCGGTGGATCACGCCATGACGGTGGGCATAATCGAGCGCGTCGGCCACTTCACCGGTGATCCTCACGGCTTCGTCGATGCCGAGCTGGGTCTCGCGGTCGAGCTTGTCGCGGAGCGTCTCGCCCTCGATGTAGGGCATGACGTAGTAGAGGAAGCCGTCGGCGGTGCCGGAGTCGAACAGCGGCAGGATGTGCGGGTGCTGGAGGCGGCGGTGGTCTTGATCTCGACCACGAACCGCTCGGCGCCGAGGACGGCGGCCAGCTCCGGCTTCAGGACCTTGAGGGCGACCTTGCGGTCGTGCTTCAGGTCCTCGGCCAGGTACACGGTGGCCATGCCGCCCTGCCCCAGCTCCCGCTCGATCCGGTAGCGGTCGGCCAGGGCGGCGGTCAGGCGGCCGAGCGGATCGCTCATCGTGAAGACTCCTCGAGCTTCTCGAGCTCCGCGCGCCAATTGAAGATCACGTCGAGGTCGCGGGTGCTCAGTCCTCCGAACGACGACACCATCAGGAACCGTTTGCCGTCGGGGTGCACGTCATAGCCGCGGTGATAGGCGTTCTGCATCAGGCCGGGCTCGGAGAACAGGCGTTGGGGTGTGCCATGCTCGAACTGACTTCCCGTATTGACCGGGACCGCGAACATCTCGCCGCGTGCCGTCCTGAAGAAGAGCTCGGCTCCATCGCGCCGCCACAGCGGTTCCGTCCCCCCCCCACGGAGATGGCAAATCGCGCCGAGTCGACGTTGGGAAACGGTCGGACATATACCTCTGAGGCTCCCGATTCCTCCGAGACGTACGCGAGCCAGCGGCCGTTGGGTGAGAGGACCATGGCGTAGTGATCGAACCGCGACTGGATGAGCGTCCGGGGGATCGTGTCCACGCCGTTCTCGACCACCAGTAACCGCCGGCTGCCCGCTGCGGCGCCCTCCGATCGCAGCACCGTGTATCGACCGGACTGGTCGAGCTCGATTTCATCCAGCGGGGTGTTCCCGGGCGAGGCGGGGCGGGTGCTGTCGCTGCCGTCGGCGCGCCGTATCCATGCGGTCCGGCGATCGTTATGGGTCGCGAGGAAAGCAACCTTGCGACCATCGGGCGACCACACGGGGCGATCAGCATTGGTCACATCGAACGAGAGCCGGCTGTAGGCTCCCGTCCGCAGCTGCTTCACCCAGATTTCGCTCTCGCCGGATCCGGTTCGGGACACCGCGATTTGGGTCCCGTCGGGCGACAGCGCGAGATTCTGGACCAGGCCCGTTATGGTGGTGTCGACCGGCGACTGCTTGCCAGCCCGATCCACCCAGACGAGGACGTCGCCACCCTCGGCCATCTGCTGGTAGAGCATCGTGCCGGTCTCGGAGACGGCGAACTGGACCGTGCCGTTGGACGCGTCGGTCGAGACGCCCTGGAGCACAGGCACCGGCGTGCTGGTGAGCGTGCCTCGTTGGGGATCGAACCGTGCCACCAGGATTCGACTGTCGGACGTCCCGATGGCGAGAAACCCCGGTGCCACGTACCGGGGGTAGGAACCCGTGCCGAGATCGGTGACGGCACCGGTGCTCAGGTCGATCACGCCGATGTGATTCGCTCCGATCGACCCCTTCCACAGCATCAAGAGGGCATACCGACTGCCGGGCAGCACATCGGGAAAGTCGTGTTCCTTGATCCCGCTGGCGGTGTCGGGGGAAGAGAGTCGGGTGACGGCACCGCCGGTGGACGCGACCCGGGAGAGGCTCCGGTTATCGTTCGAAAAATAGATATTGCCGTCGTCGCCCCAGTCCCCCCCTCCATAGCCGGCGACGGAGTCGTCCACCACCGTACGGGCCACTCCACCGGTGGCCGCGATCACCTTGAGGGCAGTGCGCCCGCCAGCGCCGGTGAAGAAGCCGATCGACTCTCCGTCCGGTGAAAAGAACGGGTCGAAGGCGCCCTTTGTATCGGGGAGCGGGCGCGCCGCCGGCTGATCGAGCTCCCGGATCCAGAGCTGCTGATCGACCCCATCGGATCCGACGAAGGCGACGCGCCGCCCGGAGGGCGAAATCGCGAGCCGCACGTTCCCGATGGACTGGACCGCGGCGCTGTCACCCAGCGACAGCGTGGCGTGCACGATCTCGTCGGGGCCCACGCTGCCGGGGTTCGCCTTGCGATTGCCGATCAGAAACCCCGCGACCAGGGTGACCAGGGCGAGGGCGACGCCCACAAGCCAGCCGCGTCGCTTGTTCGCCGCCACCGGCTGGACGCCGGGGCGGAGGGTCGTCGTGGTCGGGTTGGCGAGCGCGGCAGCGAAGTCGGCGGCTGAGGCGTACCGGTCGGCCGGCAACTTCTCGAGGGCGGTGAGCACCGCCGCCTCGACGCCCGGCGGAATCGTCCTGCGCTGGCCGGTCAGAGTGCGAGGGTCTTCGGTCATCACCCGGGCGACGATCGCCTGCGCGGTGGGCCCGGTGAACGGCGGTTCGCCGATGAGCATCTCGTAGAGCACGCAGCCCAGGGCGTACACATCGCTGCGGGCGGTGATCTCCCGGTCGCCCATCGCCTGTTCCGGGCTCATGTAGTGCGGGGTGCCGAGACTCATGCCGGTCTCGGTCATCCGGGTGCCGCCGGCCTTGCTGGCCGCGAGCGCAATGCCGAAGTCCGCCACCAGCGCCGAGCCGTCGTGCAGCAGGATGTTCTCGGGCTTGATGTCGCGGTGGATGACGTCGTGGCGGTGGGCGTAGTCGAGGGCCGCGGCCACTTCGCTTGCGATGCGTACGGCCTCCGCCACCGGGAGCTGCTGTCTCCCGGCCGATCCGGTCGCGGAGGGACTCGCCCTCGACGTACGGCATCACGTAGAACAGGAAGCCGTCGGCCTCGCCCGAGTCGAACAGCGGCAGGATGTGGGGGTGCTGGAGGTTGGCGGTGGTCTTGATCTCGGACAGGAACCGCTCGGCGCCGATCACGGCGGCGAGCTCCGGGCGCAGCACCTTGAGCGCCACCTTGCGGTCGTGCTTCAGGTCCTCGGCCAGGTAGACGGTGGCCATGCCGCCCGGCGCCGAGTTCGCGCTCGATGCGGTAGCGGTCGGCCAGGGCGGTCTTTAGGCGAGCGATGTCGTCCGTCACGTCAATCCTTTTAATGAAAGAAGCAAGGTAATGGATAGGCACCCACGGAGCACCGGGCCGGGTGGGTTACCCGTCCCGCCCGCCCTATCCCTTCCCCGCTACCAGCTGGCGGCTATTGGTCGTTGGGGAACTCGACGGTTTCTCGAGCCTCAGTACGGCATGGCCCCGGGGCAGAACCCCGGGCCATGCCACACTTCGTGTGTGCTCGCGGGGACGCGGGCCCCGCGAAGTCCTACTTCGTGTTCCAGAACGCCGGATCGGCGGCCTTGGTCTCGGGCGCCACGTAGCTCATCGTCGGACTCAACCGGTACTTGTTCGACTCCGACCACCCGACGGATTCCTTGAAGAACTTCGAGAAATAGGCCTGCTCGTCCGGAGTCATGGCCTTCCCGATCATGTCATCGTCGGCCATCATCGCATCGAACTGTCCGAACGACGCGACCGATGAGAACATGAGGTAGGAGCCGCCGGGCATGCCGCCGGTGACGCGGTAGGTGCGCCAGTTGGCCTTTCCACCGGCGCGGGTCACGATCTTCGCGTAGGCTGCCACCGCCTCGGCAAACGCTTTCCCGTGCCCGGGCCGGATGCGCCAGACACTGATGTCCCAAAACCGTTGCTTGTTCAGATCGGGAAACGCGCCGTGGCCGAGCTCGGGCGCCGCGACGGCTTCGATCGATTCCGTGCTCTCGAGGTACTGGGCATCGGCCGCCGCCAGCCGAGCCAGGGCCGCGGACAGTTCGGCGTTCGCCGCATCGGCGGCATCTGCCTTGTCCCAGGCGGTGTACGACTCGCGGGGCACGAGGAACAGGACTTCCGGGTCGCCGGTCATCGATTCCACCGCCAGGTAGTAGGTCGGCGACTTGGCCTGGGCGAAGGCCTGGGGCCAACCGCTCTCGTTCGCCGCGTGGGCCGCGCCCACGCCGGGCTTGAGACTTTCCTTGAAGATCTGCAGGACCTTGGGCTGCGTCGTCGGCATCGCCTGGGCGGCAAGTGGGGCTGCCCCGGCGGCCAGCAGCACGCCAACGGTCAGCGACGGGAAGAGTCGCACATGCATCGGTAAACCTCCTGAGGGGGATAGGGGGACAACATGGCTCTCGTATTCGCAAGGAGGCTAGCCGCCTGGCCCTGCGAGCCGGGGGGCATTCTACACTGCGGACCGGGAATGACAAGGTTTGCCGCCCCCGCTCCCTGCTCCCTGCCCCCCGCTATCAGCTATCGCTATCGGTCCTGCCCGTCCTATCCCCGCCCCGGCTATTGGCTATTGGTCGTTAGCGTGGGTTTGGTGGAAGAAGCCCCGAAGCGACTGCCTGGGAGTCGCTTTGATGAGGCTCAAGTTCCTCTGAGGTTAGGCACTTCCCGCAGGGATCTCACCTGTTCCGTGAGTTCCTGTAGCGGGGTTGTTTGTGGGACTCTGGGGAACCACTGGGGCCACAGACACAAACGATCAGGGCCACTTCTGTCCGTGACGTGCGAGGCGACCCGGGCCGCCGCGGCTAACAGCGTGTCAGACGAGCAACTGCATCGGATCGGTGAGCCCAGGCGCATGAGCGCGAAACCCCGATCACGGTGTGAGTGGCCGGCGCATCGGTCGGACCGACGCGGTCGTCGTCCGTGCGCGACGCTCCGCCCAACCGACTTCCCGACGACCCCAGCGGGGGCTTCTCACCTGCCCGGTGAGGTCCTGTCGGTCATCCCCCGGCCTCGGTGCCCGAGAGCGGCGGGGCAACCACCGGAAGCGCAACCGGCGCCCGTTGTCCTGGCACGAGCTCTAGGTTCATTCTTCGCACCATCGCCTGGAATCGGCGGATCGTCGCGGTAAGGTTCGAATTCGGAACTCCACGCCACTTCCCACGCAACCCAGGCGTGGGCCGGCTCATACTCGAGCCAGTGGAGTGCCTCGTCCCGGTTCCCGAGTGCGCGCGTGCATGCGCGCCGCCCGTTGGCAACCCGAGCTGCTGGGCGGCGGAGCCTCGAAGTTCAACCGGCGCCGTTGCCGCGCATCTTCCGGTCCGTCCCGCCCGCGCGTGCGTCGGGGCGCGGGCAAGGTACCGAATCTCGGGAAGATGGCCGCCAGCTTCTCACGCGTAGCGTCGCCTCCTCGTACCTCCCCAGTGCCGCGCCACGGTTTCCCCGAGGACGAGTGTGCGATGATGCCGGGGTCGACCGCTTCACGTTGGCTCCCGCGCCAACGGCAGCGCTCGCTGCGTAGTCCTCGGCGTACCAGTACACGGCCGGCAGCGTACGTCAGGGCGAGGGCGTAGGACCATCTCGGGAAGATGGCCGCCAGCTTCTCATGTGTTGCGATCGCCTCCTCGTACCTCCCCATCCGCGCCAAGGTTTCCCCGAGGACGTAGTGTGCGATGATGCCGGGGTCGTACCGCTTCACGTTCTCCCGCGCCAACGGCAGCGCTCGCTCGTAGTCCTCGGCGTACCAGACCGGCCGGCGCCACGTCGTGTGGAGCGGGGTCAGGGGATCCAACTCCTGGGCCCGCCGGTGCTCCGCCAGCGCTTCCTCCACCCGGCCGAACAGGGCGAGATACCACGCGTAGTGGTAATGGTTCATGGCCAGGCTGGGGTTCAGCTCGTTGGCCCGACGGAACGCCCGCTCGGCGCCCTCCCAGTCTCGTTCGCCGTATGTCTTATAGTCCGCCAAGGCGGCCCAGGCCTCCGCCAGTGTCGAGTCCAAGCGTAACGCCCGCTCGGCAGCCGCTCGCGCCAGGGGCCACGCGTCATCGGGGGGGTGAACCTGGGGTTATAAGGTATCCAGCGGGTGCGGATTTGGAGGGCGGTTGAAATAGCCGATGGCGACGTTGGCGTCCTCCCTCGTGCTACGGGTGTTGAGGACATGCATCCCACGGAGGTAGGCCTCGTACACCTCGGGGTTCACCGCTGGAGTGTCGTTGAGCCGCTCCTGCTCCGCGGGGCTCAAGCGCACCCCTATCTCGCCGGCAATGGCACGGGCGAAACCGCGGTACAGGGTCACCACGTCCGACAGCACCCCGGCGTACGACGCCGTCCAGATCTCGCGCTCCTCCTTGTCGTAGAGCCGGGTGGAGATCTGGAGACTATCACCGCTCCGAAACAGCGAGCCTTCGATCACCGCGTCCACCCCCAGCTCGCGCGCGATCTCACGGATCGGCTTCTCGGTGTGTCGGAACTGGGCCATCGTTGCCCTTGCCGTGACGGAGAGTCCCAGCTGTCCCAACTCGGCGATCAGCGCCTCGTGCACGCCCGCTGTCAGGAACTCCTGCTGCGCGTCGTTGGTGAGATCGGTGAGCGGCAGCACCGCGAGCCTGTCAATGCGCTCACCCGCGAGCATCGAGCTGAGCCCGCGCGCCGCCAGCGCAAGCACCACCACGGCCGCCGCCACCACGGCCGCGCGGCGCCAGCCTCGTCTGCCTGGGCGCGGAGCGGCGGTCGCCGTGGTCAAGGCCTCGGCAAACGCACTGGCCGTGGCGTATCGATCGGCCGGCGCCTTGGCCAACGCCCGCTCGAGGGCCGCCTCGACCGTCGTTGGTACCAACTCCCGCACCACCGAGATCCGGGGCGTCGGCTCACTCAGCTTCTTGGCGATCACCGCCAACGGGGTCGCTCCCGTGTAGGGCGGCTCGCCGCCCAGCATCTCGTACACCACGCAGCCGAGACTGTAGATGTCGCTCCGGGCGTCGAGGTCCTTCTGGCCGCTGGCCTGCTCGGGGCTCATGTAGATCGGCGTTCCGATCGCCGTCCCGGTTGCGGTCAACTGCTCGGTACCGGCGGCGCTCACCGCCCGGGCGATCCCGAAGTCGGCAACCAGGGCATGCCCGCCCTCGAGCAGGATGTTCTCCGGCTTGATGTCGCGGTGGACGATGCCCCGGGCGTGGGCATACCCGAGCGCGTCGGCCACCTCCCGCGCGATCTGAAGCGCGTCCTCGACCGGGAGCTGCTTGTCGCGTCGCAGCCGATCGCGCAGCGACTCGCCCTCGACGTACGGCATGACGTAATAGAGGAAGCCTTGGGCCTCGCCCGAGTCGTACAGGGCCAGGATGTGGGGATGATGGAGATTCGCGGTGGTGGTGATCTCGCGCAGGAAGCGCTCGGCGCCCAAGGCCGCGGTCAGTTCGGGTCGGAGCACCTTGATGGCGACCTGGCGCTGGTGCTTGAGGTCCTGGGCCAAGTAGACGGTGGCCATGCCGCCGCAACCGATCTCCCGCACTATGGCATAGCGGTCTGCGAGAGCAGCCGTGAGGCGATCCGACGGATCTGCCATTGGGGTCTCCTGAGCGGAGCTTATAGATGTGAGTGCTGTTACTTATCGATCGGGAGATGAAGCCGGGGTGAAACGGGTGTGAAGGCGTTTCTCACGCCGCGCTATCGGCGATAGGCTATTGGGTATTGGCTAATGGTCTGGTCGGCGGATCGGCGGACTTACCATCGGATTCCTCGAACCGCCCATCCGCCCAGCCGTCGTACTTCCCACTTCTTCGCGTTCCCGCCTTCACGTAGCGGCTTGCGCCATCATCAGTTTGCCACTCTGGTTTCGAACGCCTCGGCCCACCCGTCAAGCCACACGATCGGAGGCCTCTCGGCCAGGCCCCGCGAACGCAGGAACAGGAATCCGTTGTCGTTGGGCAGAGCGACGAACGACTGGTGGAACCCGTCGATTTGCATTCCCAAGACGCTGAAGAGCGGTTGGGGCGTCTCGGCTAGGAAGGTGGTGCCGCCGCGAACCCGGGCCACCATGAGCATCAAGTTCGGATCCAAATAGAACAGCTCATTCCCCGAGGCCGACCACACCGGCTCGCTGCCACCGCCGTTCGACACCTGCCAGCGAGCGGTCTCGGTGGCGGGGAACGGCCGCACGTACACCTCGTTGACCCCAGACTCGGTGGAGGTGTAGGCCAACCACTTACCATTCGGCGACAGGGTCGGGTGCGCTTCGGTGAAGCGGCTCGCCAACAGTGGAACCGGTGCCCCGGCCCCATCCATGCGGATACCGATCAGGTCGCCAGCCCCGGCCGTGGCATTGTCGGTCCGCAAGACCAGCCAGGCTCCATCCGGCGACCAGGCCACCTCTTGCACCTGCCGGTCGAGACTGGCCAGCAGGGTGTCCCCGCCGCTCCCGTCCGCGCGCCGACCATAGACCGCGCTCGTGACTCCGCTGTCGCGGATGAAGGCCACCAGTTCCCCATCGGGTGACCACGCGGGACGCCGGTCGCCGTTGCCGAACGTCAACCGCGTGAAGGGCCCGCCGTCCAGGTCCTTGATCCAGATGTTGATTGCGCTCCCGCGGCCTGCACCCACGGCCAACCGCCGGGCATCCGGAGACAGGTTCAAGCCGTTGAAGGATCCGGACCAGGTGGTATCCAGCGGCGAGATGACGCCGTCCCGGTCAACACGGACCACGATGTCTTCATTCGAAGGACCGGTGCCGCGAATGTAGACCATGGTGCCGGACGGCGACCAGACCAGCGGCGCAAAGCCGCGCTCACTCACAACCCTCACGCCCTCCAGAACCGGGATGGCCTCGCCGGTGACTTCCAGTCGATCGAGGTCGAAGCGGGCCGCGACAGCAACCCCATCACGCCGAACGTACAGCAAACGGCCGTCAGGGAGATACCACGCATGGGCCACGTCGTCGAGGAGACGCCGTTGGTCTCCTGTCTCCAGGTCGAGCACGCGGATGGACAGGTTCACGCACCCGGATGAGCAATACTGAAACAGGACGCCCCGAGAGTCCGGGAGCGCAACCGGATGCCCGATGCCTCCGCCGAAGAGTGCCGAATCGCGGAGCGCCACGGTCTTGGTGCCGCCTGTGGCGCTCACGCGGTGGAGTTCGCTCAGCGTGGGATTGCTATAGACGATGGTCCCATCGTCCAGCCACGCGGCTCCACCATAGCCGCTCCCGTCGACGGAGTCGGAGAGAGTCACCACGGTCCCGCCGGTGACGCGCACCTTCTTGAGCCGGCTGTCGGCGATGAACGCAATCCAGCCCCCGTCGGGCGAGAACACCGGCCCGAGGGCACGCTCGGTGCCGGGGATGGGAACGGGATCGAGACGATCGCGCTGCTTGAGCCACAGCAGGCCGTCCGGCTGGTTCTCCCTGAACGCCAGGATCGTGCCGTCGGGCGAGAGCGCCATGGCCGGAGCGCCAGACAACGGCTCCAGGTTTGCGCCGAACGTGATGTATTGCCAACGACCCGGGGTGTTCTCGCTGCGCCATGCGCGGGCCCAACCCCAGGCGCCGAACAGGGCCAGACCGATAACTGAAACGATCATGACCCACTTGGCGGCCGGGCCGGCCGTCCCGCTCCCTGGTGACGGCGCCAGTGTGGTCGCGACGCCGTGGGCGTAGTGGCGGTCGCCAAGGGCTGAGGCAAGTTCTGCGGCCGAGGCAAACCGGTCGGCCGGCAGCTTCTCCAAAGACTTGGCCACCGCGGCCGCCACATTTGGCGGCACGGCCTTCCGCGCCTTGGTGACCGGCTGCGCCTCCTCGGTCACGATCTTCATGATGATCTGTTGCGCGGAGGAGGCCGTGTGCGGTGGATCGCCGGTCAACATTTCATAGAGGACGGCGCCCAGCGAGTAGATGTCCGAGCGGTTGGTCAGGTCCTTCTCCGCCGTGGCCTGTTCGGGGCTCATGTAGTGGGGCGTGCCTAACGACAGTCCGGTCTCGGTCATTCGCCCGCCTGCGGCCGCACTCACCGCGAGCGCGATGCCGAAGTCGGCCACCATCGGCCGGCCGTCGTGGAGCAGGATGTTCTCGGGCTTGATGTCGCGGTGGATCACGCCATTGCGGTGCGCGTAGTCCAGCGCGTCGGCGACTTCAGAAGTAATCCGCACTGCTTCGTCGATGCCGAGCTGGGTCTCGCGGTCGAGCTTCTGGCGGAGCGTCTCGCCCTCGACGTAGGGCATGACATAGTAGAGGAATCCGTCGGCGGTGCCGGAGTCGAACAGGGGGAGGATGTGCGGGTGCTGGAGTGCGGCGGTGGTCTTGATCTCTACTACGAACCGCTCGGCGCCGAGCACGGCGGCGAGTTCGGGCTTCAGGACCTTGAGGGCGACTTTGCGGTCGTGCTTGAGATCCTCGGCGAGGTAGACCGTGGCCATGCCGCCCGCTCCGAGCTCCCGCTCGATGCGGTAGCGGTCGGCCAGGGCTGTCTTTAGGCGATCAAGGGCGTCGGGCATCGTGGTCCTTTGGAGGAACCGCGGATAATAAGGCCCTGGCGGGGCTTCTGGCCAGAGAAGATCACCCCACCCCGTCCACTCCCCGCTATCAGCTATCGGCTATCAGACGTGAGTCGTGAATGTTAGGGGAGAGATGCGGTGGCTGTCGCTTCACCCATCTGCCGAACCGCCCAACCGCCGAGCCGGCGTATTTCCCGCCTTATCGCCTTTCCGACTTCCCGCCTGCCCAGCGCCCCCGGCGTGACTCGAGCCGCAGGCGAGCGAGCAGCTTGCGCGCAGCTCAACAAAGCGACCGTCAGTTTAGGAATCAATCGAGGCGACTTCCGGGGAGTGAAGTGGAGTAGGTTCAAGTTGCCGTGAGTTGGGCACTTCCGGCGGGGGTCTCACCTGCCCTGTGAGGTCCTGTATCGGGGAGTTGTGTGGGAGTTTGGGGCACAGTTGGGGCACAGATTCTCGCTCATAAGTACGAGCGGACTTATCCCATTCCGAAGCCGTACAGCGACAAGGTGATTGAAGATCCTTTCCCGAAAAATTCATGGTCGCTTCGGGATAGTCGTGTTAAGCAGCATCGTTGAGACTGTACCCATCTTGCATCTCGCCGCTGGCCCCAGCGGCCCCGTTGTAGGTGCGACGCCGCCCTCCGACGCCTCTCCTCTTCGAGTCCGCTGAGCCCCGCTCCCCAATGGGGTGGCTCAGGCTTCAGCGACTCGTCACATGGAGGTGTCCCATGTTCGCGAAAGAAACCCGGCCGGCACTGCTCCTTTCTCTCGTGTCGCCACTGGCACAGCACGTTCTCATCCTATCGTTCCTCATCGTCTTGCTCTGGCCGATCTCTGCTTGCACCGATGATGCATCTACCGGCCCGACGCACCACGACCCCGTGGCCGTAGCCTACTCGACAACACCACCTCCTAACGCACCCTGGCTGTCCGACTATTTCCCTCTCAATCCACACCAGTTCGGGATCAGAACCTACTACTGGTATGACAAGGAGGAGCACTTCGTCTCCTTCATCAGCGGCACGGAGACCGTGCCCTACGTGAGCGGGCCGATCGAAGCCACGAAGCTATTCCTGGAAGACGAAGAGATCGGGCTCTACGTCGACCGGCGAGAGTTGTCGATGGGAGTCATACAGGACGACTACTACGTGTCCGTGGACTGCGCCCTCACCGCTGTCCCGTTCGACGCGGCCGGCAAGGTGTGGGATGGGATGTTCGTGGATCTCATCGGACTACAAGCCTTTCTCGTCAAGAAGGATGGCACCGAATGCATCCCCATGCCTGGGAACGACAGGATCACCCTCTTCAAGATCGATGATGTAAACATCTTTGGAGAGCGGTACAACAACGCGTTGATTCTGTGGGGTCTGGAGCCGGGTGGATACCAACCGCTGGATTTCGGGGGATACGAGGAGGAGTGGGGGATATCGCTTCCCACGAGCGCCGAAACCCGGGGGTAACGCCGTAGACGGTTTCGCCATCCTTGGCTTTCAGACGGGAATCGTGGCTCTGGGCGAGGTGAGCACAGACGAGGGAGAGCTCGACGATCTGGCGCTTCTGGTCTCCGAGGTTCCGACGGCTTCGGTTCCGGTGCTCTGGGTGTCAGGCGGCGGCACGATCGACTGGGGTACGGCAGGGCGTGTGACCTACGGCTTCCACGCCACAGCCGACATGGCGGGCACCGCCGGCGGGATGCTCCAATTCAACCGGAGGAATAACGACCAGAAGTGGCACGGCACGATCGACTGCCTGGCGGTGGACGGGAATCAGGCGAACGCATCGGGCGTTTTCACCAGCGGAGACTTCGAGGGTATGTACTTCACCTTCGGGGTGGAAGACAATGGCGAGGGGGCGATGGCGACGGGTCCGGACCGCATCAGCCTAGTCATACGTAAGGCGACGCCGTGGGACTGTAACGATCTGTACCCGTCTCCCTTCAAGGCGTGGACGAACGGCAACGTCCAGATCAAGCTCTTTCGGTAGGGGCACACATTCAGCACGACTGTTGGGGGCGGCTCCAGTGGCCGCCCCTAAAAACACACACCGTTCGGCTCGCTCGTTGACCGGACGGTCGAGGCGTTCCGATATTCCGCCTTGCTCCGTTGCGTCATGAGGGGATCGAGCCGGCGCTACATCGAGCCACAGCCGGAACCACCAACTCACCACTCAGGGCTGAAAGGCAAGCAGGACATTTGGGGCACAACTGGGGCACAGACACCAACAATGGCCGCCGATCTCTCGGCGACCACTTTTCGTAACTCCCTATCGGACACCACGATACTTGGGATAACTCAGCGCCCCCGGCGTGACTCGAACACGCGACCTTCAGTTTAGGAAACTGCTGCTCTATCCACCTGAGCTACGGGGGCCAGCCAGGAAATTAAGGTCGCCGCGCGCGGCCAAGTCAACCAACTCTACGCTCACGCACCGATCAACGTGTGCACCGGCGCACCGTTCAGTCGCGCACTGCCCTTGAGTGCATCGATGGACAGGAGAAATGCCCAGCCCGCGACCGACGCGCCCAGTCCCGCCGCCAGGTCCTTGGCCGCGAGCGCCGTGCCGCCGGTCGCGATCACGTCGTCCACGATCAGCGCGCGCGAACCCTCGGGAAAGGCGTCGACATGCGCCTCGAGCGAGTCGGCCCCGTACTCGAGCTCGTAACTCTGCTCCACCGTCTCCCACGGCAGCTTCCCCGGCTTCCTGACGGGCACGAACCCGGCGCCCAGCTTCTCTGCGATGGCACCACCCAGGATGAACCCGCGGGCCTCGATCCCCACCACGTGGGTCACCCCGTCCCGACGAAACGGCTGGGCCATGGCACCGATCACCTCCTGGAACAACATCGCGTCCTGGAGTATCGGGGTGATGTCCTGGAACATGATGCCGGGCTTGGGATAGTCCGGAATGGCGCGGAGCTTCTGCATCAGGCGGCGCGTCAGGTCACTGGTCATGGTCGAAGGGGTGTCCTCGGTTGAGATTCGTGGGTCAGCGTACGTCGAACGAGGTGCCGGCGATTTGGTCAGGAGGCAGCTCGGTCACGTCGAAGCCGGTCACCCGTGCCAGGCTCGGCCCCTCGCGAAGGTCCCGCTCGAGCCGCGCGATCGCGTCCGTCGCGCCCGAGGCCACCACCTCCACCGATCCGTTCGGAAGGTTCCGTACCGAGCCGACGATGCGGAGGTTCTGGGCCCTGCGCAGCACGAACCAGCGGAACCCCACTCCTTGCACCCTGCCGCTCAGGACGTAGCGTCGCGCGATCATGCCGAACGGGCTCGCCGCCTTCGATACCACAGTATGTAGCCCCCGAGCACCAGAACGATCAGCGGAAGCAAGTAGAGCAAGGCGCGCCTGGTATACGTGTGCACCGCCGCGACCCGAAGCGTTTCCTCGTGTCGGCCGAGGAGAAAGCCGATGTACACCAGAACACCGGACCAGATGCCCGCGCCGAGTGCGGTAAACCCGACGAAGCGGGCCAGGTTCATCCGGGCGATCCCGGCCGGCACGGAGATCAGCTGCCGCACCACCGGTACCAGCCGACCGATGAAGGTGCCGATCTCGCCGTGACGCCGGAAGAACGCCTCGGCCCGGTCGAGCTTGTCGTTGGACACGAAGAAGTAGCGGCCGTGCTTTCGGAGAAACGGCTCGCCCACCCACACCGCGATGTAATAATTGAATAGCGCACCCAGTATGCTGCCGAGCAATCCGGCGCCGGCCGCGACGAAGGCGTTCATCTGCCCCTTCGCGGCCAAGTACCCCGCCGGCGGCAGCACCACCTCGCTCGGAAACGGCACGAACGAGGACTCGATAAACATGAGCGCGGCAATGCCCGGGTATCCCAGGGCGAAGATCGTGTCGGTGAGCCAGCGGATGGCGGTCTCGAACATGGGCTACTTGGGAAACCCGTGCTGGCCGACCAGCGGGACGAACCTGACACCGCCCAGGCTCTCACGGCGAAACTCGTCCCCAGCGCGAGTAATCAAGGTGAGGTCTTGGTTCTCGCGGTCGCCGAGCGGCACGACCAGCCGGCCGCCGTCGGCCAGCTGCTCGAGCAGCGGCTTCGGCGCATCCGGCGACGCGGCCGACACCAGGATGGCATCGTAAGGCGCAAAGGCGCTCCATCCCAGCGTGCCGTCACCTACCAGCACCGTGACGTTCCGGATCTCGATCTCCTCCAAGGCCGCTCGGGCGGTGTCGGCAAGCGCACGATGTCGCTCGACGCTGAATACCATGCTCGCCAGGACGCCGAGCAGGGCTGTTTGGTATCCCGACCCGGTGCCGACTTCCAAGACCTTCTCGTAACCGGTCAACTTGAGGGCCTGAAGATACATGGCCTGCACCAACGGCTGTGAGATGGTTTGGCCGTTGCCGATCGGCAGAGGCGAATCCTCGTAGGCCCGGTGCCGCACGCTCTCGGGCACGAAGGAGTGCCGCGGCACCTGGTGGATGGCCGCGAGCACAGCCATATCACGGATGCCCTTGCCGCGCAGCGTCTCGACCAGCTGCGTGCGGTAACCGCCGTAGCTGTCGCCCTGCCCTACGTGTCGAGATCCCATGCGTGCACCGTTTCGATCAGATCGTAATTGGTGAGATCCATGTGGAGCGGTGTCAGCGATACCCAACCCTCGGCCACGGCCCGGTGGTCGGAGTCCTCGCCGCCGGTCCAGGTGACCGTGCCGCCGCCAATCCAGAAGATCTCCCGTCCCCATGGATCCTTCATCCTGGTTAGCGATTCCGAAAAAAACCGGCTACCGAGGCGCGTGATCTTGAGGCCCCGCACCTCCGACGCCGGCCGGTCGGGCAGGTTGATGTTGAGAATGGTATCGGCCGGAAAATCGCGCACCGAGGTGATGCGCTTGACCAGGCCGGTGAGGATGTCCTTGTAGGTCGCGAGGATGTCGGGCGCCTGCCCGGTAAATGAAATGGCAATGCCCGGCACGCCGAGCGTCACCCCTTCCATGGCGGCGGCCACCGTGCCGGAGTAGAGCACGTCCTCGCCCATGTTAGGGCCGTGGTTGACGCCGGAAAAGACAAACGCAGGCCGCTCGGGCAACAGGCCGCCCAAGGCCAGGAGCACACAGTCGGTCGGTGTGCCGTCGACCTGGTAGGCCCCATCGGGCCGTCGCGCGGCACGGATGGGCCGGTGCATGGTGAGCGAGTGCGAGGTGCCGCTTTGCTCGCGGTCCGGCGCTACGACCGTGACCTGGCCCACGCTCTGACAGACCTCCGCGAGGAGGCCGATGCCGGGCGCGATGATGCCGTCGTCGTTGCTGACGAGAATATGCATCCAGTGAATTTAAGCGGGTGGCTCGGTCGGCGTCGGTTCCCTGCCCGCGAGGATGTCCAGCGCCTCGTCGAGGCCCGCACGCAACTCGGAGATGGTCTCCTGGCCCAACGCCAGCTTGGCCATCTGCTTGAGCTGTCCCTCGCGCCGGTAGTGGTCGATCTGCTGCCGGGCGCCCTCGATGGTGTACTTTTCGGTGTAGAGCAAGTTTTTCACCAACATGATCAGATCCACCTCCTTGCTCTTGTACACCCGGTTCCCGGCCCGGTTCTTGGCGGGACTGAGAAACCGGAACTGGCTCTCCCAGTAGCGGAGCACGTGCGGCTTGAGGTCGGTGAGGTCGCACACTTCACCGATCGAGTAGAACTCCTGCATCGTTCGTGGCATCGTTAGGCCCACCGTTCCGCTTTCAAGTCACGCCCCATGAGCTCGGCCACCGTTGCGCCCGGCGGCTTCCCCTCGAATAGGATCTCCGCCACCTTGGCGGTGATCGGCATTTCTACGTGGTGCTTTGCGGCTAGACGCACCGCGGCGCGGGCGGTGTTGACGCCCTCGGCCACGGTGCGGTGCCGGGCGGCGTAAGCCTCGAGCGTCTCGCCCCGGCCCAAGGCCACACCCAAGGAGTGGTTCCGGCTCTGTGGCCCGAAGGCCGTGAGCACCAAGTCGCCCATGCCGGCCAGACCGGCGAAGGTATGCGGGTCTGCCCCCAGCGCGTCGCCGAGCCGGGCGATCTCGGCCAGACCACGGGTGATGAGTGCCGCACGCGGGTTGTGCCCCATTCCCAGGCCTTCGAGGATCCCGGCCGAGATCGCGATCACGTTCTTCAGGGACCCACCCAGCTCGACCCCGACCACGTCGGTGTTGGTGTAGATCCTGAGCCGTGGCGCCGAGAACACCTCTTGCGCGGCCTCGGCATGGCTCAGCTCGTCCGACGCCGCAACCACCGCGGTGGGCTGCCCGTCATAGACCTCGCGGGCAAAACTCGGCCCCGACAGCACCGCGAGCGGCCGGCCCGGCAAGCAGTCGGCCAGGACCTCGTGCATGAGTTCGAGGGTGTCGGTCTCGATGCCCTTCGTGGCGCTGACCACCAGGGTATCGGCGCCGACATGCCCACCGAGTGCCGCGACCACCGACCGCACCGCATGACTCGGAATCACCGAGAGCACTACTGGCGCGCCTGTAACCACCTGCGCCGCATCATTCGAGGCACGGATCGATTCCGCAAGCGGGCATCCCTTGAGGAACACCGGGTTCTCGTGCCGGCTATTGATTCCCTCCACTACCTCCGCCTCGTAAGCCCAGAGCCGCACCTCGTGTCCCTTCAGCGCCAGGACGTTGGCTAGAGTCGTGCCCCAGCTACCGGCCCCCAATACGGCGACCGTCGTCATGACTCGCTTTTCCCCGCAGCACGCTTGGCATCGGTGCCGCGGCGGCCGAACCGGTTCTCCGTGCCGCTCAACAGGCGCCGGATGTTACTCCGGTGCATATAGATGATGAGCGCCGCCAGGGCGAGGTCGAACCAGATGGTGCCGCGGCGTCCGGGCTGGAACAGATAGACCGCGACCGGATAGACCAGGGCGGCACTGATCGATGCCACAGAGACGTAACCGGTTGCCGCGACGAGTCCGATCCAGACCACCAGGGCCGCGGCCGCGGCCAATGGCGAGACGGCGATGACCACGCCACCGGCTGTGGCCACGCCCTTCCCGCCCTTGAACCTGAGGAACGGCGAGAACATGTGCCCCAGGACGGCTACCAGGCCGCAGCCGAGCCCGAACAGGAGCGATGGCCGAGCCAGTGGTGCGATGGCCAGGACGGCGACCGTGCCCTTGGCGATGTCGAACAGGCCGGAGGGGACCGCGTACTTCCAGCCCATCACCCGGTACAGGTTGGTCGCTCCCAGATTGCCGCTGCCTTCGTGCCGGAGGTCGACACCATTGGCGCGGGCGATCAGGTAGCTCGACGGGATGGCTCCTATGAGGTAGGAGAGAAGGATGGCCGCGACGGCAGTGGCCATCAGCGCGCACTGGCGCGCTGGCGCAGCTTGAGCCGAATGGGCGACCCGGTGAAGCCCCAGTGGCGTCGGAACCCGTTGATCAGGTAGCGCTGGTACGACTCCGGGACTGCGGCCGGCCGGTTGCACACGATGGCGAACCGAGGCGGCGCGGTACCGATCTGCGACCCGTAGAGCAACTTGACCTCCTCGCCGGGCTTCTGCGGCGGCGCCGCCCGCTTGATCAACTCCTGCAGCACCCGGTTCACCTCCGCCGTCGCCACGCGGTGCTCACGAGCTTCGGCCACCTCGAGGATCAGGTCCAACACCTTTCGGGCACGCAGCCCCGTGAGCGCCGACGCATAAAGGAAGGGCACGTGCGCCAGGAACGGTGCCCGCTCCGTTATGGCTCGTTGGCCCTCCGTGGCGGTATTCGAGTCCTTGTCCTCCACCAGGTCCCACTTGTTCACCACCACGACCAGGCCGGCCCCCCGGTCCCACGCCATGGTGGCGATCCGGAGATCCTGCACATGAAGCCCCACGGTCGCGTCCACGAGGAGGACCGTGACCTGGGCCCGGTCGAGTGCCCGGGCGGTGCGGAGCGAGGAGTAGAACTCAATATCATCTTCTACTTTAGTTCGTTTTCGTAAGCCCGCGGTATCAATGAAGTTGAGGATCTTGTCGTGATAGCGCAAGACCGAATCGGTCGCGTCGCGTGTGGTTCCGGCCTCGGGGGCCACGACATGGCGGTCCTCGCCGAGGAGGCAATTCACCAGCGAGGACTTGCCTACGTTGGGCCGGCCCACCACCGCCACCTGGATGGTCTCCTCGCCTTCCTCGGGTGCCACGGGCGGCAGCTGCTCGGCGACAACGTCCAGCAGGTCGCCGCTGGCCTTGCCGACCGCGGCCGACACGGCGTGGGGCTCTCCCAGGCCCAGGGCGTAGAAGTCCATGTGGGCGGTGGTGTCGGGCAGATGGTCCAGCTTGTTCACCGCCACCACCACCGGCCGGCCCAGCTTCCTCAACAGGCCAGCGATCTCCTCGTCGACCGGATGGAGCCCCTCCTTCCCGTCCACCACCAGGAGGATCAGGTCGGCCTGGGCCACCGCCAGTTGTACCTGCGCCAGGATGGCCCGGTCCATCTGGTCGCGCGATTCCGGAATCAGCCCACCGGTATCGATCAGCCAGAAGGCCCTGCCCTGCCATTCAGCCTCGCCGAAGTTCCGGTCGCGGGTGGTGCCGGGGCGTTCGGACACGATGGCCGGGCGGCCTCCCAGAATCCGATTGAACAGGGTCGACTTGCCGACGTTGGGCCGGCCGACGATGGCGACGGTGGGCTTGCTCACGATGCCATGACCCCGGCGAGCGCGTCGGTGAAGTGGCTGGACAGCCGGACTTCGGTCTCACTGGCGCCGGCGACATCGGCGAAGGACATGTCGTCGATGAAGACGCCGTCGTCGTTCACCGACTCGGCCGGTAGCAGTGCCAGGTCCAGTGGCCCGGCCTGCCGGAGCGCCTCGAAGAACGCCCGGCCCGGCAGGAGGCCCGCGGTGGTAACCGAGGCGCCGAACACGGTGTTCTCGAGGGCGTGGAGCTCGAAGCTCGCTCCGGTTGCCTCTTCAAGGGGGCCGAGCAGCTGGGGCATGAGCTGCCCCATGGACGTCCCCGTGAATACCCCGATCCGCCGACCCGCCCAACCGCCGATCGCATCGGCCTCTTCCGTGATCCGCTGCTCCAGATACCGCACCGCGCCGACCCCGTTTTCCACCTGCTCGAACCCGTCGTATTCGGATGCCGGCGGCAGCTCCACCCCGGCGCGGAGGTAGAGCTCGTCGGCCCCGTGGGCCCAGGTGATGCCCCGCTCACGGCGGGCGACGGTGGCACGTCGCCGGACCAACTCGAGCGCGGCCTGGCACTCGGCGTCGGTCGGTTCCCGTACCAGGCTGTGCTTGCTGTACTCGGTGAGCCCCACCGGCACGACCGACACGCTCAGGACCGGGTCGCCCATCAGGTACAGGTCGTGGAGCGTCTGCTCGAGCACGGCACCGTCGTTCACCTGGGGCGACAGCACCACCTGGGTGTGGAACTGGATGCCGTGGCGGGCGAACTCGTGCAGTTGCTCGAGCACATCCGGCGCGTCGGGGTTCCGGAGCAGGTAGCGGCGCACCACGGGGTCCGTGGCGTGCACCGACACGTAGAGCGGCGACAGCCGATACTCGATGATGCGGGCGATGTCCTTCTGCTTGAGGTTGGTGAGGGTCGCGAAGTTGCCGTAGCGGAACGAGAGCCGGTAGTCGTCGTCCCGGATGTAGAGCACGTCGCGCATGCCGGGCGCGAGCCCGTCGACGAAACAGAAGTCGCAGCGGTTGGCGCAGCGCCGAATCCGGGGCGGCTCGAGCACGACCCCCATGGGCAGGTCTTCGGGGCGCTCGATGTCGAATTCGACCGTCTGGCCGTCGGGCTGCCGCGCCAGGAGCCGGAATCGGTCGTCCGCCGTATGGAACTCCCAGTCGAGGAAGTCCTCGAGTTCCCGGTCGTTGACGGCCAGGACCTCACTGCCCGGCTCGAGCCCGATTTCGGCCCCGATCGATTCGGGGTGAACGGCGACAACTTTGATCACGTAGGTCCGTGTGGTAGAGAGGGCCGAAAGCTCGCGGTTTGACGGGCCCCAAGGCAAGGCTCGGCCCGGTATTCGGAATCGGTCTATCCCCTACTCCCACCGCCTCTTGCGTCCCGGAACCCCAGACCGTAAGCTGTGACCAGCTTTGCGCGCACCCTCAGAACCGGTTGAACCATCAACGTTGTGAGGACGTCTTATGCTGCTCTCCCGTTTGTCAGCCCGATTCGTATTCACAGTCCTGGCCCTGGCCGGGGCCGCGGCGCTCCTGGCCCGTCCGGCGGCGCTCGAGGCCCAGGCCCAGGCCACCACCGGTGTCGTCCGCGGCGTCGTGTCGGATACGGCAGGCAGTCCGCTGCCGGGCGCCGAGGTGGTGCTGCTGAACCCGGCCACCAACTTCCGGCTCACGATCACTACCAACGCCTCGGGCGTGTACGTCGCCGGCCTGTTGCCGGTCGGGAACTACGACGTGACGGCCCGGTCGTTAGGCTATCGCGCCGCGAAACGAAGCGGGGTCCCCGTCCGCCTGGGCGCCACCGTGCCGCTCGACTTCGCGCTTCCCCGCCAGGCCGTTCAGCTCGAGGAGCTGGTCGCGACCGCCGAGGAGCCGCTGATCAACGTGGGCAAGGTCGAGTCGTCCACCCGGTTGGACGAGGAGGTCGTGCAAGGCCTCCCCAACAACGGACGCAACTACCTGAACTTGACACTCCTGACCCCAAACGTCGCGATCACCCAGGGCCCCGACGGTGACGAGCTCACCATCGCCGGCCAGCGCGGCATCCACAACAACGTCTCGGTGGACGGCGCCGACTTCAACAGCCCGTTCTTCGGCGAGCAGCGCGGCGGCCAGCGGCCGGCCTTCACCTTCAACCTCGACGCGATTGAGGACATGGTGGTCGTGGCCTCCGGCGCCAACGCCGAGTTCGGCCGCTCGGGCGGCGGGTTCGTCAACGTGCTCACCAAATCGGGCACCAACGAGTTCAGCGGCTCGTTGCACTACTTCGGCAAGTACGATCCACTCTCGGCCAATTTTGCGCATGACGCCATCGTCGAAGAGCCGGACTTTAAACAGCACCAGTTCGGAGGCACGTTCGGTGGACCGCTTGTCAAGGACAAGGCCTTCTTCTTCCTGGCCTACGAACAGCAGGAATTCAATTCCACCAAGCAGAAGGACGAGAACCGGATCGACCCGGCGCTCCGGGCCTGGATGGACACGGCCTACTCGGGCGCGCTGGCCGACGACTACGGCCCGATCGCGCGGACCAACGACGCCAAGGCGCTCCTTGCCAAGGTCGATTTCCAGCTGAACGATCGGAACCGGGCGACGCTCAAGTACAACTTTGCCGACGCCGAGCAGGTGCTTGGCACCTTCGATGCGGATCCGTGGGGGCGAAGCGCCAACGGCATCGAGAAGGTTCGCTCGCACGCGATCAACGGCAGCCTGTCGTCGCTGCTCTCGTCCAGCGTTTCGAACGAGTTTCGGTTCCAGTGGGCCCGGGAGGAACGACCCAGGCCATATCCAGGGCCGATCAACCCATTGACCGACAGGCCATTCCCCGATACGGGCATGGACTTCGGCGCCGGGTACCGCTTCGGCATGCCGTTCTTCCTGCCGATCAATACCGCGTACGACACCCGGATTCAGGTGCTCGACAACGTCTCGTTCGTGACCGGGAACCACCTCATCAAGGTGGGCGGCGAGTGGAACCGGACCAAGACCAAGCAGACCTTCCTCGGGTTCGGCAACGGGCGCGCCATCTTCGGCTCGGTGGACGGTTTCCTCGGTTTCGTCGAGAACGGTCCCAACTATGTCGAGTGCTTCGACGACGTCTCGGGCGCGTTCACCGGCACGGACAACAACGCCACCTGCCCCGCCGGTAGCTCGATTGGTGGTCCCGTCATTTTGTACCTTCAGAATGCCGGCGTCAGCCCGGTCACCTTCGAAGAGGCCGGCACCCAGACCATCGAGCAAAACGAGCTGGCGCTGTTCATTCAGGACAGCTGGAAGCCGCAGTCCAACGTCACCATCGACTACGGTGTCCGGTGGGAGGCTCAGATCCAGCCCGATCCGATCACGCCGGCCGACCAGGTGTTCTTCGAGCCGTTCATCGGCCAGACGGTGACCACCCCGGCGGGGAGCTTCAAGTTCCCGTCCGACGGCACCATCCCGAGCGACTACAGCATGTTCCAGCCGCGGCTGGGTATCGCCTGGGACGTGAACGGAGACGGTACGTCGGTGCTCCGCGCCAGCGGGGGCCTCTACTTTGCCCGGACCCCCCAGCTCAACCTGGCGAGCGTCAGGAGCACCAACGGCTCGCGGGGACAGGGCTTGTTCGGCAGCAGTGCCACCATTCCCTTCGGCTTGGGCCCGCCGGCGTACGGCGAGCTGCTGCCGGATCCGAGTGGCGGTCCGTTCCGTCCGACTGTCTACGTAGCGGACGAGGACTTCCAGAACGCCCGCACCCTCACGGCGACCGCAAGCTACGAGCGGGAGCTTGGTGCTGGCATCGCGGGAGCCATCACCTACACCTTTGCCAAGACCGACAATCTGCTCCGGTTCCTCGATCGGAACGACGCCGCGTTTGGTGATGGGAACCTTGGTCCCTTCTCGGAATTCGACGGCTTCGGAACAGGGTCGAATGGCGTCGGCCAACTCTGGACGCTCACGAGCGATGCCAAGTCGCGGTATCACGGCTTCACGGTGAGCCTCAAGCGGACCACCGACCCGAACGTCCAGTTCCAGATCAACTACACCCTGTCGTTCGACAAGTCGGACGACGACAACGAGCGCGACCCGTTCACGCTGCGCTACGCCGACATCACCAATCTCGACGCCGAGTACAACTGGAGCGACCGCGACCAGCGGCACCGGGTGAACGCCTTCGCGCTGTTCCGGCTGCCGTACGACATCATGCTGAACAACCGGGTGAGCTTCTACTCGGCTCAACCAACGTCAGAGAGCTGTGGCGCGGGGAATGTGGGAACCGGCGATCGAGCGGGCACGCCGCAGGACCGGATCTGTGGCGACGGCTCGATCCTCAAGCGGAACACGCTCCGGCGGGACAACGAGTTCTTCTCGTGGGATCTCCGCCTCTCCAAGATCTTCCCGCTGGGCGGGCAGAGCGGCTACGTCGAGGCCATCGTCGAAGTGTTCAACGTGTTCAACACCGACAACTTCAAGGACCCGCCGTTCGGCGGCTTCCTGTTCAACTTCGACGGCACGCTCCAGACCGGACTGGGCACACCCCGGCAGCTCCAGACGGGTATCAAGTACGTGTTCTAGTCCCTCACCTTCACCGACACACGAAGGGCCCGGCTACGGCCGGGCCCTTCGTGCGTCTGGATCCATTAGCGCCCCGCGTCAGGCGGCCTCCGCGGCCGGATGCACCAGGATGTCCCGGGCGATCTCCGGATCGAGCGCCAGCTCGGTCTCGTCCACCTTTACCACGCAGGCCGGACGTTGCTGGATCACCGTGATCCGGGCGCCGGGCACCATGCCGAAGACCGCCAGACGCTGGTGCCTGGGCGACGTGGTCGAGCCGTACATCATCCGCCAGCAGCGCCGTGGCCGGTCGGCCGTACCGTTCGACCACGAGTTCCCGCTCGGCCCGGTACTCGAGATGGATGTGGAGCAGGGCGTCGACCGCCGCGGCCTCCGATGCGATCTCCCCACACTGCTCGGGTGTGAGGTCGTACACTGAATGTGGGGCGAACCCCACCGTCACCCGCCCGGCGGGGTCGTGACGAGCCCGGTGGAAGGCGACGATCTCGGCCAGCCGACCCTCGACCCGGCCGTCGGGGCTGAGCGCGGCGATGACACCCGGCGTGACGACGGCCCGACCGCCGGTGTGTTCCACGGCATCGGCAACCTGGTCCTCGAACAGGTACATCTCGCAGCTGGTGGTGACGCCGGACTCGAGCATTTCGATCGACCCGCCGACCATGCCCCACCACGCATCCTCCGGCGTCATCCTGCCCTCCCGGGGCCAGACGCCATCCTGGAGCCAGGTCGCCAGGGGCAGCCCTGTTGCCCACCGAACGAACCAAGGTCATCGGCGTGTGGGCGTGAGCGTTGACCAAACCCGGCATGAGGAGCCCGCCAATCCGCTCGACAACGGGAGGAGGCGATCCGAGATCGGCGATCGGCCCGACCGCAACGATCCGGCCGTCGGATGCGCGATGTCGATGGCGGCCGACGGCGCCAGTCGGGGCTCGCCGTCCATCGTCAGGACGTAGTCGCCCTCCAGGCGATGAACCGACGCGGTCATCGGCTCCGCTCCCGCTCGTACACCTCGAGTGTGCGGGCGACGAGGCTGTACACCACGGGTGCCCTCCGATCGAGGGCCATGATGTCGGCGGCCGACAACGGCGCGGGGCTGATGCCGGCCGCGTGGTTCGACACCAGACCGATCGAGGCGTAGGGCAGGCCGCCTCGACCGCCAGGGCCACCTCGGGGTAGCCGGTCATGCCGACGAGATGCACCGCCCAGAGATGCCATCATGCGGATCTCGGCCGTGGTCTCGAATCGGGGTCCGTCGGGGAGCAGTAGACGGCTTCCGGTCGACGAGGTCGACGCCCGCTCGCCGGCGGCCGTCGGACCATGGCCCGCCGGAGGCCGGGTCGTACGGGTCGCGTCATGTCGGTGTGCACACCGGCGTCCGGAACGGATCGGCGGCCCGGTGGCCGCGACGACCCGTCGAAGAAGGTGACCTCCGGCCCGACGAGAAGTCGATCACGTCGTCGGACAGCAACGACCATCGAACCAGGACCCCACGCCGGGGTTCATCGATCCGTGATCACCGCCGCGGCCAGGATCGCGGTCGCCCCGACCGTGGTGGGAGGGCGGCGACATTGGCTCGATAGTTGATGCCGTTCGGCGGGACGAATGGTCGCGCCGTGTCGGGCGAATGAAGCAGACCGTTGATCCCACCGAGGCGACCCGTGGTCACCTGACCGGCCGACCGAAGGGGGCGTCGCGATCTCATCGACCTGTCGGTCAAGGAGGCCGGGGACGTCGTAGAGGCCGCTCCCGGTGAGTCAGCCCGAACATGAGTCGACTCAGGTCCGTCTGCCGGTGGCGGTCACCGGCCGGGTGCCTCGGCCGGTGGGCGCGCCACCGGCCATCAGCAGGCCGACCTGCTCGCGGGTGTCGTCTCCGGGTCACGATGGCGACGATCCGACCCTCGTAGATCACCGCAATCCGGTCGGAGAGGTGAGAAGATCTCGTCGAGTTGCCGAGACGAGCAGCACCGCGTCATCCTCATTGCGGGCGGCGATGAGCTGACTGTGGATGAACTCGATGCTGCCGACATCGATACCGTGGGTCGGCTGGGAGGCGACGACCAGCTTGTTGTCGTCGCTCAGTTCGCGGGCCACGATCACCTTCTGCTTGTTGCCGCCCGACAGCGATTTGACCGGCGTGTGGATGTCGGGCGTTCGGATGTCGAACCGCTCGACGAGCAGCTCGGCCTTCTTGTCGACCTCCTCGAAGTCCCGCACACCGTGGTTGGCGAACGGAGGCTCGTAGTAGTGGGTGAGCACGAGATTGTCTGCGATGGAGTAGATACCGACGAGACCGTCACGCTCACGATCCTCCGGTATGTAGGCCGTTCCCATCTCGTGTACCTTCCGGGGTCTGTTCGACAACTTCCTGCCGATCGATCGAGACCGTGCCACTGACGATCGATCGGAGACCGGTGATGGCCTCAACCAGTTCACGCTGGCCGTTGCCCTCGACTCCGGCAATACCGAGGATCTCCCCGGCGCGGACCTCGAAGGATGCTCCCTTGACTTTCAGCTGACGGCGATCGTCGCGCACCTGTACGTCGTCGACCGACAACACGACCTCGCCGGCTTCTCGCGGTGGTTTCTCGACGCTGAGCACGACCGAGCGACCGACCATCATCTCGGCCAGCGATTCGGTGGTGGCATCGGCCGTCAATGTCCGACCAACCGACTTGCCCCGACGGAGCACGGTCACCCGGTCGGTCACGGCCAGGATCTCCCGCAGCTTGTGGGTGATGAAGATGATGCCGACGCCGTCGGCCGCCAGGTCACGCATGATGGCCAGGAGCTCATCGGTCTCCTGGGGCGTCAGCAGGGCGGTCGGCTCGTCGAGGATCAGCAGCTCGGCTCCTCGATAGAGGGCCTTCAGGATCTCGACACGCTGTTGGATGCCGACCGGCAGATCACCGACGACATCGGTCGGATCGACGTCGAGTCCGTACTGCCGGGACAGTTCCCGAACCCGGGCCTCGGCCGCCCGCCGGTTCATGAAGCCACCGGCGCGTGGTCGTTTCCGCTCCCAGCACGATATTCTCGGCCACCGTCAACGGGGGAACGAGTTGAAAGTGCTGGTGAACCATACCGATGCCCTTGTCGATGGCATCGCCTGGATCCGACGGTTTCAACTCCTCACCCCGGAACAGGATGGTTCCCTCGTCGGCCTCGTGAATGCCGAAGAGCATCTTGACCAGCGTCGACTTGCCGGCACCGTTCTCACCGAGCAGACCCAGAATCTCGCCCTCGTACAACAGGAGGTCGACCTTGTCGTTGGCCACCACCCCCGGAAACCGCTTGGTCAACCCTCGCATCTCCAGCAGCGGCACCTCACCAGGTCGCTCGAACTCGGACTGGTCGGCCGAGGTTGCCGCCCCCACCCCGGTGCCCTCCACCGGATCACCACGATCGGACATGGCCTACTCCTTTTCGTAGTGCTTGCCGACGGCGGCCGGCGGACGGACCGAGATACCGGCGACCGCCAGCACCGCGATGGTCAGGACAAACGGGATCATGCCGAAGAACTGGGGTGGGATGTCGAACACCTGCTTGAACTGGAGCTGGGCCTGCAGGGCGTTGAAGAACCCGAACAGCAGGGCGGCGGCCAACACGCCGGTGGGTCGGTAGCGACCGATGAGCATCACGGCCAGGGCGATGAAGCCCTTGCCGTTCGACATGCCCCGGTTGAAGACCCCGGCGGATTGGATCAGCGCCATACCGCCCAGCCCGGCCAGCATCCCGGCCAGCGTGAGGTTCAGGTAGCGCAGGCGGAAGATGTGAACCCCGACGGTGTCGGCGGCGCTGGGATGCTCCCCCACCGCCCTGGTGCGCAGCCCCCAGCGAGTCTCGAACAGGGCGACGTGAACCACCGCCACGGCCACCAGAGCGGCGTAGGTCAGCGGGCCATGGTCGAACAGCATCGGGCCGACGAGCGGCAGGTCGGACAGGAAACCGAGCGAGACGGTGGGAATCGTGGCCATCGTGCGATTGGGAACGTAGAAGAAGCTGGTGGCACCGATGGCGAAGATGTTGATCACGGTGCCGGCGATTATCTGGTCCATCCGCAACCGGATCGAGGTCCAGGCAAGGAACGTGCCGGCCAGTCCGGCAACGGCCAGCGCGGCCACCACGGCGAGGATGATGCTCCCCGAATACGAGCCGACCATGAATCCGCAGAAGGCCGAAAGCAGCAACTGGCCCTCGATGCCGATGTTGATGATGCCCGAGCGCTCCCCCACCAGACCGCACAGAGCGGCCAGGATGAGCGGTGCTGCCTCCCGGACCGTCCGGGCCATCACCGCAGTGGTCTGGGTACCATCCCACTGATAGGCGAGGATGAGCGCCACCACCACGACCCCGAAGCCGGCAAGCGCCTTGGCGTTGCGAGCCACGTAACTGTTCAGGTTGCTCACCGACCGGGTCAGAGGAGGAGCCGACGCCGTCATGTCGTCCCCCAACCGGTGGCCAGATCCACTCCAGTGTCGACGTCCTCAGCTTCGGACAGCTGCAGGATCCACCGCACCACCGACGGGGCGGCCACGAAGAACAGGATCATTGCCTGGATCACATTGATGACCTCCGGTTCCACATTGGTTCGAGCCTGCATGAGCGTCGATCCGGCATCCATGGCTCCGATGAGCAGGGCGGCCGGGACGACGGCCAGGGCGTTGGTTCGAGCCAGCAGGGCGATGGTGATGCCATCGAACCCGAGACCGGTCTGGAAGCCGGGCTCGAAGCGGCCGTTGACACCCAGCGTCTGAATGGCACCGCCCAGGCCGGCCAGGAAGGCGCTGATTCCCATCGTGATCACGATGATCCTGGTGACGCTGATGCCGGCGTAGGCGGCGGCCTTGGGGTTGCTCCCGACCGTCTTGACCTCGAAGCCGAGCGTGGACCGATTGACCAGCCACCAGATGGAGACGGCGGCCAGGACGGCGACGAGGAAGCCGGTTGGGAGGCCGGCGATTCGGGGTAGATCGGCGCTGTCCTGAACCAGGGGGGTCCGGGCGATGGCACCTCCCTCGGGATCCTTCCACGGTCCGTCGCGGCTCACCATCCATTCGGTGAAGTTGGCGGCCACGAAGTTCAACATGATCGTGCTGATCACCTCGTGCACGCCCCTGGTGGCTTTCAGCAGACCGGCCAGCCCGCCGAGCATGGCGGCCGCCAAGCCACCGACGATGAGTGCAGCCGGGATGTGAATCACGGCGGGCAGATCGAAGTTGAACCCGACCCAGGCCGAGAAGGCCGCCCCCAGCAGCAACTGGCCCTGACCGCCGATGTTGAACAACCCGGCCTTGAAGGCAAAGGCCACGGCCAGGCCTCCGAGTACCAGCGGCGTGGCCTTCTTCGAGGGTTCGGCCGATGGCATCGGAGCCGCCGAGCGACCCTTCCAGCATGGCCCGGTAGGCCACCAGCGGATTGTCGCCCGAGACGACGATCAGCACGGCGCCCACGATCAAGCCGAAAGCAACGGCCAACAGCGGCATCACCACCATCCGCCAATTAGGCACTGTCACGCGTGTCTCCCCACACCGAAAACGAAATTGGTGCCCAAGCCTAGCTTGGGCACCAATCCGATGGAAGTATCCACGGTGAACCGGTCGGAGGCCGACCGGTCCGAACCTAGGGGGTGTATCCGGTGGGCACGTCGCCGGCGAGCACCAGCGGGGTCAGCTCGTCGATGGCGTCCTTGACCTCTTGGGGAATCTCACCGTCGAAGTCGTGGTAGGAGGCCAGGCCGACATCGCCGATGAAGTTGCCGCTCGGAGCCTGTCCGTCGACATAGAGACCCACGATCTCCTGCACACCGGGCGTGATCAGCTTCATGGCGCTGGTCACGAGACAGGGGTGAGCCTCGGGCACGGTCTCCCATTGATCGGAGTCGACACCGATGCAATATGCGGCACCGCCGTCCTTGGCCACTTCCTGCAGGGCCCCGTTGCCGGTCTGGCCGCCGGCCCCGAACACCACGTCAGCCCCGTTGTTGATGGCCTGACGGGCGGTGTCGGCACCCCAAGCGGGGTCGGTGAAGGCCACGTCGAGGCCGCCGGGATGGTAGGTGGAGATGACCTCGGCGTCAGGGTTGCTGTAGGCGACGCCGCCCTCGAAACCTTCCTTGAAGGCCACCACCGGGGGAACGAGGTCGGTGCCGAGCACCTGGGCCACCGTGTTGGTCTCGGTCATCAAACCGGCAAGTGCGCCGGCCAGGAAGCCGGCCTGGTCCTCGGGGAAGATGAGACCGGCCACGTTGGCCATGGCCTCACCCTGGAACTGGTCGACACCGACAAAGTAGGTGTCGGGGTTTTCGGTGGCCGCGATGCCGGTCGCCTCGCCGAGGGCGAAGCCGACGGTGACGATGACGTCGTAGTCCTGGTCGAGGAAGCTACCGATGTTGGTGGCGTAGTCGGTGGAGTCCTGGGTCTCGATGTAGTCGACTTGGGCTCCGAGCTCACCTTCCAACGCCTGGACGCCCTCCCAGGCCGACTGGTTGAAGCTCTTGTCGTCGATCTTGCCGACGTCGGTGACCAGACCGACGCAGAGGACCGCTTCGTCGGCACAGGCGCCGTCGCCGGCCGTGGTGTCCTCGGTGGTGTCGTCGGTCATCGCCTCGGTGGTGTCCGTGGTTTCGTCCGTCGCCTCCGTGGTGTCCGTGGTTTCGTCTGTGGTGTCGGTTGCTTCATCGGTGCTGTCTGAACCACAGGCAGCGACGAGAAGCCCCAGAGCTGCAAGCACGGCCAGCAGCTTCATCCAGGTTTTCATAGCTGAACTCTCCTCTTCAAAGGTCTTGATGTGATGAATGTAGCGCCATTCCCGAGAAGTGACGGCGCGGCGTTTTGAACCCGTCATGTGACCTCTTGCGCCCGTTTCATCAAGCCCGGGCGCTCCAAATCAGGCCGGTCGCACCCCCTCGGCGTACCTGACAAGCAAGATGACCGCCCACAAAAAGGACGCTGGACCTCGGCTCCGAGCTACGACCCGATTTCAAGGGGGCGCTGGTGGTGTTGATGGACGACGAGGCCCGAACCCGGATCCCGGTCTCCCCGCCGTCAGGCTCAGGAGTTGCGACGCCGGTGGGGCATGTGATCCCGGTACACGTCGCTGTAGGCGACGTAGCGCTCGTTCAGCTCGTCGACGTTGCCCGCCAGGTCCCAGAGGTTCGACTCGACGATCTCGTCGAACCGGACCCGTAGCGTCCACAGCGCCGGGTCGGTGATGTGACGATAGCGGAGCCGGATCAGCAGGCGAAGCACCAATCCGATCGGATTGGTTGGAGGGAGATCCTGGCGCGGTTGACGATCCTGCACAAGAGGGGCATCGGTCACGTCGCCGTCCGAGTTGAGCGATGAGTACAATCCGCTGATCTCAACCCGTCCTTCACGCCGCAGTCTGCGGCCTGACCCCGGCACGCCGTCGCCATCGACCACGTCGGCGACGGGTGACGCTTCCGGCTCGGCGCCGGAGCGCCGTGTCGGTGAGACCGAGTTCGTGCTCCTGATGGCCCTGATCAGCGCCCTCACGGCGCTGGCCATCGACATGTTGTTGCCCGGATTCTCCGGCATGCGGGAGGCGTTCGGCCTGTCGCCCGACGCCACCGATCTCGCCGCCACGATCACGGTCTTCTTCGTCGGCAACGGGATCGGCAACCTGATCTACGGACCGATGGCCGATGCCTGGGGACGCAAACCGGTGCTGGTCGCATCGCTCGCTCTCTACGGCGCCGCCGCCTTGGCTGCGACGCTCGCCCCGACGTTGACGGTGCTGCTGGCGGCCCGTTTTGTTTGGGGAGTCGGGGCCGGTGGGCCCCGGGTGCTGACCCAGGCAATTGTTCGTGACCGGTTTTCGGGCGATGCGATGGCCAGGGTCATGTCGATGATCCAGGCCGCGTTCTTCATCGGCCCGATCGCGGCTCCGCTGCTCGGGGCGGGCCTGGTCGCCGTCGGCTCGTGGCGGTGGGTGATGGCCTTCGGCGTCGTGAGTGCGCTGACGACCGCCGTCTGGTCCCTTCGGCTGCAGGAGACACTTGCACCGGAACGTCGTCGCCCGCTGACCCCACGGGGAATCACCCGCGGGGTGCGGGCCGTTGTCGGCCATCGGACGACGCTGCTGTTCTCGTTGTCGCTCATGTTCCTCTCGGGTGCCTTCTTCTCCTTTCTGTCGAGCAGTGAGCTGATCTTCGACGACGTGTTCGGCCGCGGCAACTGGTTCGTCACCTACTTCTCTCTGATGGCCGTGTTGCTTGGATGTATGAGCCTCGGCATAAACCGGTTGCTCCGCCGTGTGTCGGCCGGTCGGATCACCGTGGTGGCGGGAGCGGGGATGATCGTGTTCTCCGCGGCTCGGGTGGTTCTGGCCGAGCTCACCGACGGCATTCCGCCGTTCTGGGTGTGGGTGGTGCTGTTCACCCTGTCGAACTTCTGTGTCGTGGCCATGTTTCCCAGCCTGAACAGCCTGGCTCTGGAACCCATGGGGGATCTCGCGGGTACCGCGGCATCGGTGATCGGCTTCCTCACCTCGGTGGGAGGTGCCGTGCTGGCCACCGTCACCGACCGCCGTCTCGGAGGGACGGTCACCCCGTTGGCGCTCGGCTATCTGCTGTACTCGACGATTGCCTACGGCTGTCAGTTGATGGCGCTGCGCCGCCCGCCGTCAGCCGTCAGCGGAGTCATCCCGGGTTGAACGCTGTGCCCAGGAGGCACTGGGTGGCCACCGCCACCAGGCCAACCTCGTCGTAGACACGGGTGACGGCCAAGCCGGTGCCGTTCGGCCCGGGATGGGTGACGGCGTCGAGCAACAGCCAGTCTCCGACGACCGGGGCCACGAACGCCACATCGAGATCGGCGTTGATCAGACCGAACCCTTCGCTCGGGTCGAAGACGGCGGAGATGCCGGAGCCGACGTCGACCGAGGCCATGATCTGCTGAACGCCGGTCGTCTCGACGTCGTCCACAACGGGGTACCGCAGGCGAACCCAGTCCGTCGCCGGACCGGCGGCATCGAACGAACCGACGACAAAGCGGTGCTCCAGGCCGTCACGGTGAAACACGGGTTCGTCGGGGCCGGCCGCCCAGTGTGGAGCCGTCCCGCTTTCCGTTTGGCGCCATTCGGGATGGTTCGGACGCTCCAGCCGCCAAGCCGGCTCGGGCATGTCACCGGTTGCCAGAACAAGCGCCGTGGCCCGGGCAACCGGACGAGACCCGTGTCGGAGTTCTGCTTCGACGTGGGCCACACGACGGCTGACCGGTCGGCGCTCAACTGTCGACTCCAGAGGTTCGAGCGGAATACCGGTAAGGAGATCGACCCGGATTCGGGCCGTCGTTTCCCCGTCGTCGACGGCCTGCTCACAGAGGTGGGCGAGAAGGGCCGACGGTGGACCGCCGTGCTGGGCGTCGGGCCGCCACGGCCCGGTTGTGATCGGCATCGGATCGAACAACGAATCCGACAGCCGACGATAGAGGCTCTTGGCCCCGGGAAACTGTCCGCCCGATCCAGCGTTCGCCCCGGACCTGGCCGATCGATCGTCGAAGCTCGTCATGCCGGTCAGTCTGCCCGCATCGGTGCGGGTTCTCCATCGGCCTTGCGCCCCAGCAGCCGGCGCTCTTAAGCGATTTCCGTCCCGACCGATACTACGGGAGTGCTTCGATCCCCGTCATGCGCCTCTTGCGACCACCGTCGGACGATGAGGAACCACCGATGACCATGACAACGGCAACCGAATCCATCCGGGTCAACGGCGACGGCGCGATCGTGATGGTCGACGACAGTTTCGACGACTTCTACATCGCCGATCTGATGTACGCCCGGTGCAATCTCGACAACGAGTTCGTGCGCTGCGAATCAGGCGATGCCCTCATGCAGTACCTCGACCAGCTGACCGCAAGCGGCGATTCGCGGCCTGCACTCATCCTCATGGATCTCAACATGCCCGGTCTGGACGGCATCGAGACGACCGCGCTCCTCCGGTCGAAACCCGAGTTCGAGTCGGTACCGGTGATCGCCATGCTGACGTCCACGGTCGACCGCCGGGATCGTCAGCGAGCGGCGTCGGCCGGCGCAAACGCCTACCTATCGAAGCCGCTGAACCCGACCGACTACATCGAGCTGTTCAACTCGTTCGTCGACTGAGCGAACCGCCGGCATCGCTCATTGCAGCCTGTTCGTCGTGATCGGCGGCTTCGGAGGCGGCGGCGCAGCAACCCGCATTACCAAGGGACGCAACTCCCCGACATCCATCGGCCGAGCGAACAGGAATCCCTGCGCCATGTCGCACGCCGTTGTCTGCAACGCCTTCAACTGTTCCGGACCTTCGATGCCGTCGGCCACAACCCGCATTCCGAGGGCGTGGGCGATCTCGATGACGCCGTGGACAAACGGCACGTTCTCGCCGCCACCGGCGAGACGGTCGGCCATACGCCGGCCGAGTTTCAACACGTCGATGTCGAGTCTCTGCAGGTAACCGAGCGAGGCCTGCCCATCGCCGAACCGATCGAGGGCCACGATCGCGCCGGCAGCTCGCATGGTGGCCAGCGCCGCCACGGACCGGTCGAACTGATCGACTAGTACCTCTTCAGGCCATTCGATCATGAGCCGGCCTCGTGCCTGATCGAGGGCTGGGGAGGCCAGAAGCGTGCCGATCGATTCGTCGAAGATGTGCTGAGGAGCCAAGTTCACCGATACGAACAGCTTGGGGTCCAGCGGCCAGACGTCGGCCAGCTCCTCGGTCGCTTTCGTCAACACCCACCGGTCGAGCTGGACCATCAAGCCGGCCCGCTCCACCTCGCCCAGGAACTCCCCCGGCAGGAGGAGGCCACGCCGGGGATGGCGCCAGCGGACGAGCGTTTCGACCCCACAGACACGCCGCTGTGAGACGTCGATGATCGGCTGAAAGTGCAGTTCCAGCTGGTCTTGGCGAATTGCCGAATCGAGCGAGCCTGCTTTGACTTGCCGTGGTGTGGTCTGCCCGACGTCGTGTTTCGCGAACGGAACCTTTGCCCGATTGCTTGGCTCGATACATCGCGGCGTCGGCGTCACGGAGGAGTGATTCGGCGTCGTGATCAGCCCCGCCACCAACCAGTCCGACACTGCATCCGATTCTGGCCTGACCATCAGGCAGGGCGATCGGCTCGGCCATTGTGGCCACGATTCGATGGGCGATGACATCCGGTTGGTCGACGTCGATCAAGAGGACTGCGAACTCGTCGCCGCCAAACCGGGAGACGATATCCTCGGGCCGTACAAGATCGTTGAGCCGCCGGCCCACCTCGATGAGTACGGCATCGCCGGCTGCGTGGCCGTACGTGTCGTTCACCGCTTTGAAGCCGTCGAGATCGATGAACAGGAGGGCGTGGTTCTTCGATGAGCGGGCGGCGAGGTGGAGGGCCTCGGTGAACATCGATCGATTCGGCAGACCGGTGAGCGAATCATGACTGGCCTGGTAGGCAAGCTCCCGTTCGAGCTGTCGCAGATCGGTCAGTGCCTGTTCGAGCCGGTCGCTGTGCATCAGGATTGCCGACTGACGGGCTAATGCGCCGAGGACCTGGAGGTCGTTCTCGGAAAACGACGTGACCTCCCCGAGCCGGTTCGCGACCACCAACAGACCGAGATCCCGATTCTCGGCACGGAGCTTGGCCACCATGGCATCTCGTCCGCCCAAACCGACGACCAGGTCGGCGACAACGCCTGTGTCGTCTCGGCCGATGATGGCGGGCTCGTGAAATGCCGACAGCGTTGAGACGACGCGTGCCACCTCTCGGGCCTTGACCAGTGAAGAGGACTGCTCCCCGGACTTGGTGCTCCGGACGACACGGATGCCGTCGTCTTCCTTCAACACCACTGCGCCGATTTCGGCCCGAAACATCTCCCGGGCCTCCTGCAACAAGGTGACGAGACCCGCCTCGGAGGCTCCGACGTCCAGTCGCCGAGTGGACCGATAGAGAAACTCGATGCGTTCCCTCTGTTCACGCTCCGAGGTGATCACTCGGAACGCGGTGAAGAGCAGGAAAACGGGAACCGCCAAGAGCAGGACGGCGAAGATGTCCCTGGCCAGAATGATGCCTGCAGTGAGACCGATGGTTGTATTGGTCACGCTGACCACGAGCCCGAACGACAACAGCTCGGAACTCCTCCGCCAGCCAGGGAATCCTTCGGTCAGCATGACGACCAGTACGATCAGGGCAAAGCTGGCCGCTGACCCGAGAACGACCGCCATGATCGTCGACAGCCAGATGAGCCGCTCGCCGTCGCCGAAGGGTTCCAACCCGACGACCAGCGCGGCCGTCCCGGCAAATATCCCGAGATTTGCCGCATTGAAGGCGACCTTCAGGGCGGGCTGTCGCCTTCCAGCGAGGAGGCCCAAGGCTGTGCCGCCAATGGTGGCAATCACGACGTGGCCAGGCGCTGTGTAGAGCAAGCCCAGAACAAGAGGAATCTCGAAGAGCGAGAAACTGCTGGCTTCCGCCCGGAACTGCACGTGGATGACACGCCACTCGACAAAGGCGAATGCGGCCACAAGCCAGATGACGTTGATCTCGACGCCGGCGATTTGCGGCCGACCGCTGCTCAGCAGTGCCAGGAGGACAAGATCGAGGGTGAGCAAGGCCAGCACGAGGCCGAGAACCCGCTGTGATGGGTTGGTTCCGGCTGAACGTCGGCGGGCTCTCCGGCTCACCTTCAGACAATCGGCGGCGCCGGTCCCGAGATGAAATACCGGTCCGAGAAATCATCGATGCCCAGGTTTCTGGGCAGTGTTGCCCAAACATCTCGTGTCGGCCCGGGGGATTCGAGCTGAGCCTCTGGGCCAGCCGGCTCATCCTTGTTGTTCCGGGTTCAAGTTTTCGAGGTGAGGTGTCGAAAGCTGGTACGTACTAATCACTGTGACCGAGGCGCTGATCCCCACGGCTGTACTTTGGTCGCTTGGCCGTGGGTGGGAGCCAGTAGCGAAACCGGCGTTCTCTGATCGACTGAGAGATGAGAACAATGAGTACAGATTGGGTCCGAGTAGAGGGAGTCACCTGGCAGACTTCCAAACGAGACCAGTTGATCGCTCTCGCGGCAGCTTTGGCCTTGCTGGTTGCGGTGGTGGCGAGCGTCGCTCCAGCTTCTGCCGGCAAACCGGGTGGCAGCAGTTGGACGCCACCTTCGGGGATGTTCGGCTCCGAGGTCGCGTGGAGGACCGGGGTGGAACCGATGTGGGATCTCGGCTACACCGGCTCCGGGATCGATGTCGCCGTCATCGACACCGGTGTGAACGCCGTCCAAGGTCTCGACGGCAGAGACAAGATCATCGACGGACCGGACTTCTCGTTCGACTCCGACGACGCCAACCTCCGCCACCGGGATCTCTACGGCCACGGCACCGCCATGGCCAGCCTGGTCGCCGGTGCTGCCGGGAAGAACGCCGATCTCGTCGGCGCCAACAACATGGCCTACGGTATGGCACCCAACGCCAGGATCGTCAACGTCAAGGTCGGCGACGGTGTCGGCGCCGTCGACGTCTCCCAGGTCATCGCCGCCATCGACTGGGTGGTTCAGCACCGCAACGCCAACGGCATGAACGTCCGGGTCATGCTGTTGGCCTTCGACACCGACTCCACCCAGGGCTACCTCCTCGACCCGCTGGCCTATGCCGTCGAGAACGCCTGGCATCACGGCATCACCGTCGTGGTCTCGGCCGGCAATGACGGCAAGTCGGCCCAGACCCTGGGCAACCCGGCCATAGACCCCTACGTGATCGCCGTCGGCGGCGTCGAGCCGGCCAAGGGTAACTCGTGGAAGGTGCCGGGCTGGGCCTCGTCCGGTGACGGGATCCGCAACCCGGACCTGGCCACCCCGGCTCCCAGATCCTGGCCGCCGCCGTGCCGGGCTCCTATCTGGTCAACGCCCACCCGGATGCGGTGTTCGACACCCCCGACGGGCCGGTCATCCGAGGCAACGGCACCTCCCAAGCCGCCGCCGTCGCCGCCGGTGCCGCAGCGACTCTTCTCGAGGCCCGACCGAGCCTCACCCCCGACCAGGTCAAGGCCGCTCTCACCGGGAGCGCCAACGACGTCGGCATCCCCGCCAAGTTCGCCGGAACGGGCGTCCTCGACCTCCACCCCGCTCTCGACGCCAACGTCGTCGGCGCCACCCAGACCACGCCCGGGCCACGGGCCTCGGCACCCTCGAAGCCACCCGCGGCAGCTACCACGTCGGTCCGACAGGTGATCAGCTCAGCGGTGAGCTGACAGCGTTCGGCGACACCTGGAACCCCAGCGCCTGGAAGGCCGCCACCACCCAGGCCGCCGCCTACACAAACTCCACCTTCGACGGTGCGACCTGGAGCACCGGCTCCTGGCTCGGTGGCACCTGGTCCGGCGCAACCTGGTCCGGGGCAACCTGGAGCGGCGCAACCTGGTCCGGCGCAACCTGGAGCGGCGCCACCTGGTCCGGCGCAACCTGGTCCGGCGCAACCTGGAGCGGGGCCACCTGGTCCGGCGCAACCTGGTCCGGCGCAACCTGGAGCGGGGCCACCTGGTCCGGCGCAACCTGGAGCGGAAGCAGCTGGAGCTGACCGAAGACGCTCAACCAGCGAGGAACTCCCTGGAACCAGCCGGATGACACGGTTCCTCAAAACACCGCCAGCGCAGCGCCCAGTCCAAACACTGGGCGCTGCGTCGCGTCGTCGGTGAAACAGCGGTGCCCGGGGTGGGAGTCGAACCCACACGCCCCCTGAGGAGCCGAGGGGTTTAAGCCCTCTGCGTCTGCCGTTCCGCCACCCGGGCGTGGATGGCCGGCTACCAGACTAGAACGGCCCGTGGGCGAATGGCCGTCAAAGTCGCCGATTCGACGTCAGAGTTGCAGGACGGGAACCTGATGATGATCAAGCCGGTCGACACCCAACAGGTCGAGCATGGCCGGAGCGAAGTCGAGGTAGTCGACCTGACGATCGGCCGGTTGCTTGAAGCTGGGCGAGTTGGACACGGCCACCACCCCTTCGGGGATGTGCCGGCCGCTGGAGTGGTCGTCGACGGCATGGATCTCCAATCCGGCCGTCGCTGCGTCGACCGATCGCCCGTCGAGGACCACGGTCTCATCGTCGACCACCACCAGGCCGTACGTCAACGTGACCACGTCGTCGACCCGATCGACCCGCCAGCGGTGATGGTCGCCACCGACCTCGGCGAGGCGGGCCGCCAGCTGTTCGGCCGCTTCGGTCGATCCGCAGGCGAGCGTCAGGTTGGGCGCCATCGAACCGCGGACCGACGGCATCCGATCGACGTCGACGCCGACTGCGGCGAGAAACGCCTCCGGATCCACGATCACCACGTCGTGGGTCAGGTCCGACTCGAGTTCGCGACTCGGCCCCTGGCCCATCGACGACACGACAACCAGCGTTCGACCGTTCCGTTTGCACCACTCGTCGAGCCGCGTCAGAAAGTGATCCAGCATCTCGACGGCCACCGCAATCTCGTCGCGGTGGCGGGCGACCCAGTCGATCGAGTAGTGCTCGGTGCTGAAATCGTCGGGGTACATGGCATACCAGTAGCGATGCATGGCGGCGGCAACGTGGTTCGTGAACATCACCGCCAGGTCCGGGGCCTCGTCGGTCAGCAGCCGCAGGAACACGTCGGACAGGATCATGAACTGTCCGGACCGGACCCGCTCCCGGGGAACCCGCCCTGCCGCCGCCTCGGCGGCCAGCCGACCGAGCCGGGCGACCGTCGACCCGCTCAACCCAAGCCCGGCCATCGCCTTCAACGCCGGACCGACCTCGGACCGTACCGACCGAAGATCCGACTTCCGGCTGTTCGCCTTGGTCAACCGCAGATTGAGTTCCTGGAACGGTCGATACCGGTCGGGACTCGTGTCGGCATCGACGGCGAAGCAGTCGGGAATGGCGAAGCGGTAGTCACCACTCGAGCACTGGATCGACAGCGGCGACGAATGCAACGTGCTCACGAGCCCGACGGAGCGATCGGAACGGGCCGCCACCTGCCAGTAGAGGGGGTAGGTGGCCGGTTTCGGATCGCCGTACCACCACACCCGATGGTCCCGCCACGGCACCCCGGTGTTGAGTGAGGCCCAGGTCTGCGATGGATACATCTCCCTCGGGAGCTGCTCCGACACGACCGTGTCGACGACCTGGTCGTCGTCGAGTAGCTGCCCGATGAACGGCGCTCGACCCATCGCGGCCACGTCGGTCAGCACCCGGCGTGGAACCTCGTTCACCTCGATGACGACGACCTGGCGATAGTCCATGAGCATCTATCGACCCGACGTCGCCCGTTCTGAACGGCGACGGGAACAGGTTCGGCGCAGCGACCGCCGGTTCGTCTAGGACCGGAAGCGCTCGACCAGGAACCGGGAGGTCTCGAGGGCGGGCTCGGTGACCAGGCGAATGAAGATGCTGGCGATTCCGAGCTGGAGGATGATCCCGATCGCCTTGGCCCACGTGAACAGGGCGCCGGGCTCGGTGTCGGCGATGGACATGGCCACGGCCGGCTCGCCTTCCGGCCCGGGACCGTAGCTGCAGAATCCGTCGGTTCGATTGCGCAATGCGAATTGGTTGGAACGCTCGAAATCGAGCAGGGTTCGTTCGATGTCCTCGCCGTGACGGAGACACAGCTGTTCGGTGACGAGATCGTCGAACGGGGCGACGACCCTGGTACGGGCCAGATTCAACACGAGCACGGCGAACACGGCGATCAGCGCGACGACCAGCCAGCGAACGATGTCGAACACCCGCCCGGACTGATCGTGTTCGGTTTGCATCGTGGTCATGGATTCCTCGCCGGTTGTCCCGAGGTCGCCGGCGCGCCGCCGGCTACGAGACCGCGGCGACACCTGCGTGAATCATGATACGACCCGAATCCGAACTCGTGTGTGCAGCAGCCGTTGAGTGGAACGAATCCGAAAGGATCGCCTCCTTCAGGCGGCCCGCCGGGTGGCCGAGTGGTCGGCAGGACCGGTTGGACCGAACCCCGGGGCACCACCGGGCCCGCCGGCCTCTTGCGATGGTGGTGCGGCGATGAAAACATCCCCGGCGGCCCGCCACAGGGCGTCGCGAGCCGAAGCGTCGATCGAGCCGTTCTTCGCGGCCCGGATGATCCCTTCGATCATGTCGGCCGTGACCGACACGGCGGGCCTGCCCCGGTAGCGGACGGCGACGGTCGCCGATCCGTCGGCGTTTCGACGAATGGCCCGCCCGACTCCGACGCGACCGGGGCTGCGGAACGTGATGCCGGCGACGCCGAAACCGGCGGCGGCGGCGATCAGAGCCCGCGCCAGACGGGCGAACCCGATCGACGTCAGCTCCGCCTCCAGACCCGTTGACGGGGTCGACGACGACGGGCGAGCCTGCTGCTCCTGCCTGAACTCCACGCTTCCATTATGACCAAGGCCTGTGACACCGAACGCCGGAAGGGCGTCAGGGCCGCCTGGCCATGGAAGTTGTGGCCCCGACCGGCTCGGTGATGGCATCGTCGAACGGTGTTCTCCGCAGGTACAACACCCAGGCCCCGAAACCGCTCACGATCGGCACCCACCACGAGATCAGACGGTAGGCGATCGTGGCGAGGCTGGCGTCCTGGGCGCTGATCCCGGAGATGATGAGCAGCGAGTAGAGGCCGACCTCGACGAACCCCACACCGCCAGGGTAATGGGGATCATCCCGAGAACCTGAGCGCCGGCGTAGGCGATCAACACCAGACTCAGGCGAGGATCGGTACCCACGCTGTACAGCGCCGCAATGAGGGCCAAGTAGTCGAACGCCCATTTTCCGGCCGATGCGGCCACGACGGCGGGCCAACGGGAATCAACCACGGCGACCAGCCGATCACGTTCGGCCAGAAACTGGCCCTGGCCGACCGTCCACGACCGGTGAAAGACCCGGCCCAGGAGACCCATCAGTGATCGGATGGCACCCTCGGCGAGCTCGAGCGGCCGGGTGAAGGCCACGGCCGCCGCACCGACTGCGAGCAGCACCAAGAACATCACGCCGCCGGCCACCGCCGCGGGAAGCAGGCTCTCGGGTATCGGCGCCCCGAGCAGTGCCATCACACCGGCCACCGCCGGGATGGCGACCAGCGCTGCGGTGGTCATGACCGACGTGACGGCCAGCCGCGCCGCCGGCCTTCGACGATTCGATGCCGGCCGACGCCAACATCCGGTAGTACACGGCTCCACCCGTCGCCGCCCCGCCGGGGACAACGCGACTGACGGCGTTCGACACCAGTTGACTGGTGGCGGCGATGAACCACGACGCCTGGGGTATGACGATGCGGGTCAACCACCACAGGCACACGAAGCTGGCCAGCTCCGACGCGAACATCACGCCGAACCAGCCAGGCCGAATGGTTCGGAGGCGGGTTCCGGACGAGAGCAGGTCGCGCAACTGGTCTGCATGAGGTACATGGCGGTGGCGGCAACGGCCAGACCAATCCCCCACACCAGCGTGCGACGGATGAACGTCGATCCGTTGACGACCCCACCGAAGCCGTCGGTCACCGCCGGCCGGTCGCTGCGAGACCGATCCGTCATGCGCCGACACCCGCCTGTGCCTCGGCGGTGGGCGCGCCGTCGGGAACACCAGCGAACCGATGGAGCGGCCAACCGAGGCTGCGGCACAGCTCGTCGAGCAGCGACGACAGGGAGGCCGACGACATTCAAGTAGGAACCCTCGACTCGGTCGACCAGCAGGGCGCCTCGACCCTGTATCCCGTAGGCGCCGGCCTTGTCGAACGCCTCGCCGGTTCCGACGTACCAATCGGTGAGATCGCGGTCGAGGGTGCGGAGCGTACCTCGGTCGTTTCCCGCGCCGACACCTGGCGCAGGGAGTTCCCACCCTCGTTCGGGTCGAGCAATCCGACGGCCAGGCCGGTGATCACATGGTGGCGTCGTCCTGACAACAGAGCCAGCATTCTCTCGGCATCCGCCTTCCCCCTCCGGCTTGCCCAGGATCGAGCCGCCGACCTCAACAACGGTATCGGCGGCGATGATCAAACGGGCTGCGACGACGGCGGCGGAACGTCGGCGCAGGCCGTCAGCTTGGCTGTGGCCAGCCGCCCGACGAGATCGGCCGCCGACTCACCGGCCCGCTCGGTCTCGTCGACATCGGCCGGCCGGACATCGGGCTCGATGCCGAGCCGGCGAAGTATGGCCGCCCGGCGTGGGGAACCCGACGCCAACACCACCGTCGGAACTCCCGACACACCTCGAGCAGCCATCGGCTTCCAGGGTAGAGGCTTGGGACCGGGCGCGGGTCGGTGGCACACTTGACGGCCATGAACCTGATCGACGTCACAACCGCAGACGGTGTCGCCACCATCACCCTCAACGACCCGAAGCGCCGCAATGCCGTGACTCTTCCGATGTGTCGCGAGATCGACGAGGCCATGAACAACGTCGAAGCCGACGAATCGGTCAACGCCCTGATCGTCACCGGCAACCCCCCGGCGTTCTCCGCGGGGGCCGATCTGTCCCATCTCGGCGACTCCGCCGAGGAGGGGCTGCTCACCATCTACGAAGGCTTCCTACGTATCGGGCGGACGCCTCTGCCGACGATCGCCGCAGTCAACGGGGCCACGGTCGGGGCAGGCATGAACCTGGCCCTCATCTGTGACCTGCGGCTGGCCGGTCGCTCCGCCGGTTCGACACCCGCTTTCTCGACCTCGGCCTGCACCCCGGCGGCGGGCACACCTGGATGTACCAGAACATCTGTGGGCCGCAGACCGCCGCCGCGGCCATTCTCTTCTCCCAGGTGCTCGACGGCGAGGAGGCGGCCCGTGTCGGGCTGGCGTTCCAGGTGTACGACGACGACGAGCTGATGGGCGCCGCCCAGGCCATGGCCGCGAAGGCCGGTTCGGCCCCCCGGGATCTCGTGCTCAAGACCAAGCGCACGATGCAGGACATCCGGTCGGTGTCGACCCAGCGGGCGGCCGTCGATCACGAACTCGGCCCACAGGCCTGGTCGACCCGTCAAGCCGCGTTCCAGGACCGCCTGGCCAAACTCAAGGCGAAGATCAGTTCGAAGAGCTGAGCCCGAGTTGTTAGAGCCAGGCTTCGACGAGGTCGGCGCGACGTTCGGTCCACTCCTCGGAGGTGATGGCGAAGCGGACGTGGTCCTCCCAGATACTGTTGATCTCGAGGTAGCGAAGCGCGGTTCCCTCATTTCGCAGGCCGAGTTTCTCGACCACCCGCAGTGACGAGTCGTTGCGAGGAACGATCGATATCTGGACCCGGTGGAGTGTCAGCTCCTCGAACGCGAACCGCAGAACCATGACCACCCCTTCTGGGGTGTAGCCCCGGCCGGCCTGTTCCTCGTCGATCCAGTAGCCGAGATAGGCGCTCTGGAACGGACCACGCTGCACGGCGTTGAGGTTGATCTCGCCGCAGAACGAGCCGCCGACGAACACGCCGAAGCCGTAGCCGGTCCCGATTGCCCGCTCGCGATCCCGGGCATGGCATCGGAGGGCGAACACGCTCCGGTCGACGACCGGGTCCGGGGCCCCGTCCGGACGGCTCGGCTCCCATTTGGTCGACCAGTCGAGGTTTCTGCGGCGGACCTCCTGCCAGGCCCAGAAATCCTCCGGCCGGAGTGGTCGCAGGAGGATTCGTCGGCCGAGCAGGCTCGTATTCACAATCATCGTCTGTTCACCATCATCGTCCCGGATCCCGAGTCGATTTCGGCGAGAAGTCGGTCGGCGTCTCGATCGAGGCGGCGACCCCGTCGAGGGGACCGGGCGTGTGACGCGGTCCCCGTCGACGGCGAACCGTCTCATGAACTCCAGAAGAATACACATCGCACCGACGATCCAGCCGACATGTTCGGGCTGGAGACCGGGATTGGCCGCCCGATCCTCGTTTGATTCGGTGGCCAGCGCACGGAAGAGCTCCTCTGCCGCATCCCGTTCGAGAACGCAGCCGTCGATCTCGTCACGGTCGGCGACCCCGAGTTCGACCTCGGCCACGAACCGAACCGCCCCCAGGCCGACGATCGTCGAATCGGTGATCACGGCCGCCAGCTCGGGCATCTCCCGCACGACGTCATCGAGATGGAGGTCGATCACCGACAAGGCTGCCGACAGCTCGGCCGGGTCGGGCGGATCGCTGTGGAGGTGGGCGGCTGTCACCGTGGCCGCCCCGATCGGAAGCGAGATGGCGGAGATGCGCCCGTCGACGGCGGTGGCCAGCTCGGTCGAGCCGTAGCCGATGTCGAGGGTGACGAGCGGGTCACCGCCCCTGACAGCACCGGCGCCGGGTGGGTCGGCCGGCCGACCACAGCCCGGTATCCGAGTTCGGCCTCCGCGGTGCCGTCGTGTCTCTCCAGCGGTCGCGCAGGTGTTCGGCGTCGCGCAACGACGGCCGCTCCGCAACGGATGCGGATGCGGATGCGGATGGGACGAGACCCTCCACCAACTCCCCCGCTTCCCGCAAGCGCTCATGGACCCATCGGCCCACGGGATCATCGCCGCCGGCGAGATAGTGGGCGTAGTGCCGCGTCGGAGGCACTTGACGCCCTGCCGGGTTCCGCCGACTCCTCCACTCGGTGCCGGCCCGGTGTGGTCGGACGGGATCAGTCGATCCCGTTCCCGCCCATACCGTTCATGCGTCCCGGCCAGGAGATCGGGATCGACGGCGGCCTCCGCCTGCTTCACGCCACCGATCGATTCGAGCTGGCCGATGGCCTTGTTGAGCGCCGGGTCGATGAGCCAGTACCGGGTCGGCATGGGCCGGCCCGAATGCAGGAAGGGGGCGTTCACGAGCACGACGGGCTCGCCGTCGGGCCGGTTGACGGCGACGGTGTAGTCTCCCTGCGGTCGTCGGCCGAGGAGCCGGGCGACTGTGGCGTCGAGGTCGGGGTCCGGTGCCTCGGAGGCCGCCTCGGTCCGATCCGGGGCCACCGAGCCGATCAGCCGCGGCTGATCAGCCACCAGATGAAGGCGATGACGAGCGCGAGCAGGCCCACAGCCGGAACCAACCGCTTGGCCATCGACTCGCCGCCGACGGCGAGCAGATCGACGGCCTCCGGCTCGGGCGAGTTGATCTTGCGAACCCCACCCGAAACCTTCTCGGCCACGGCTCCGGCCGCGTTCGATGCGGCCGCAGCGGCGTCTCCGGCGGCGGAACCTACCTTGTCGGCCACGGTTGCCGCTTTGTCGCCGGCCGTGTCGGCGGCGTCGGATGCGGCGTCGCCAACCGCAGCCGCGGCGTCATCTGCAGCAGCCGCCGCGCTGTCGGCGGCGGAACCGGCGGCCGCCGCCACGCCGCTCGCTCCGGACGGCGAGTCATCGGCGAGCTTGTCGCGGAGGTTGTCGGTGAACTGACCCAGGAGCTTCTTCGACACGTCCTCGATCGCGCCACGTCCGAAGCTGGCGATCTTGCCGCTCAAGCCCAGGTCGGTATGGATCTCGACCTTGGTCTGATCGGCCGCCAACTCCTCCAGCGTGGCGGTCACGACGGCGTTGGCGTTGCCCTGACGCGGGTCACGACCCTCGGCCTTCAGCTTGGCCACGTGGTTCTCGGCATCCTGCTCGATGAACGTGCCTTACCCTTGTAATTGGCGGTGATCGGACCCACCTTGATCTTGACGAGGCCACGGTACTCGTCACCCTCGATCTCGGTCAGCTGGGCGCCGGGCATGCAGGGAGCGATGAACTCGAGGTCGTTGAGGATCGTCCAGGTCTCCTCGATCGGTCGTTCGATAACGAATTCGTTCGTCAGCTCCATCGTGGCAGGTCCTCCATGGTGTCGATGTCGGTCGGATTACCCCTGCACGGTACCTCCGAAACGAGGTCGGGGTGCAGTCGAATGAGCGATCGGGCGCCTTCGTCGCCGCTTCGAGGGAGTAGCTTCCACATGGAGCGGTCGAGCTTGACCGGAGGGCGGCGTCGCCCGTCGAAACTCACGGTGACGATGGGGCCGTCCCCCTCGGTCACCGCCCTCCAGGCGTCGGGGCCGATCAGCGGTTGGTCGGCCGCGGACAATGACCGTCTGGTGCCCGTCGGCTTCGGCCCGGTCGATACCGACGGCCAGCGAGGCGGCCTGACCGTCGGACCAACGTTCGTTGTGGAGGATCGTCAATGCAAGATCGTCAACGGTGACGGACTCCGCCGCCGCCAACCATTGGAGCGAGACTCCGAGCGTCCGCGGCGCCCGTGATCAGGTAGACCTGATCGACGCAGTCGTCGAGTAGCCCGCGCACCACGTCAAGCGCGTGTGCGGCCAGGGGGCGGCCGCGAAATTCGGCGTCGAGCTTGTGTTCGGATCCCTCGAACCGCGAGCCCGAACCGCCGGCCGGCGTCGCACCGCTCGTGTCATCGAGCCCAGTGTGCCACGTCGGGCTTTGTCAGCCTCGCCGGCCGAGGCCCTTGAATCAGGCTTCATCGAGCCGATTCACGACTGTTACTGTGGTCACACCGACGATGGTGACATTAGCCAGAATGGCGCTGTTCAGCCCCTATCCCCGTGGGCAATCCGACAGATGAAGACCGGTCGACGAGTCGCCGTCGGCTAGATTCGAGCGTTCGTCCGGTTGAAGACAACAGGAAACAGAAACCCGCTCATGGACTCCACAACGTTACACAACCAGCTACTGACCCTGGCCACGAGCCACCTCTGGACCTGGGACCACGAGCTGTTGGCGCTGCTCGATCACAAACGGTCCGCGCCTTCGGGATTGCAGCCCATTTACCGGGATGATCGGATGCCCCGCCCCGCCCAGCCGGAAGCCGAGCCCGCTCATGGCCGCCCGGAACCGGTCGGCATTGGCGAAGAGCCGGGCGCGCAGCGCGTGCCGCCTGCCTCGATCAGGTCGAAGACCTTGAGCGAGGGGCCGCGATCGGCGGGGCGAGCGTGTTGGAGAACAGGTAGGGCCGCGATCGCTGGCGCAGCAGGTCGATCACCTGCGCTCCCGGTGGTGAAGCCCCCCGGAGGCGCCGCCGAGCGCCTTGCCGAGCGTGGAGGTCATGATGTCGACGCGCCCCTCCACGCCGCAATGCTCAGGCGTGCCGCGGCCGCCCGGCCCGACAAAGCCGGTGGCGTGGCTGTCGTCGACCATGACCATGGCGTCGTATCGTCGGCCAGGTCGCAGATGCGCTTCAGGTTGGCGAGTCAGCCGTCCATCGAGAAGACGCCGTCGGTGGCGATCAGCCGAAACCGCGCGTCCTGCGTCTCCTTCAGGCTGCGCGTCGCAGCTCGTCCATGTCGCTGTTGGCGTAGCGCAGGCGGCTGCGCCTTGCACAGCCGGACGCCGTCGATGATCGAGGCGTGGTTGAGCGCGTCCGAGATGATCGCGTCCTCGGCGCCGAGCAGGGTCTCGAAGAGACCGCCGTTGGCGTCGAAGCAGGAGGAGTAGAGGATGGTGTCCTCGTCCCGAGGAAGCGCGCGATCCGCGCCTCGAGCTCCTTGTGCACGCTCCTGCGTGCCGCAGATGAAGCGCACCGAGGCCATGCCGTAGCCGTAGCGCGTCGAGCGCGGCCTTCGCGGCCTCGACGCAGCCGCGGGTGGTTCGGCGAGGCCGAGGTAGTTGTTGGCGCAGAAGTTCAGCACCTTCGCGCCCGCCCACCTCGATCTCGGCCGACTGCGTCGAGGTGATGACGCGCTCGGACTTGTAGGTGCCGGCCGCCTTCTGCGCCGCGATCTCGGCGCGGATATGGGTGCGGAACGCCTTGGTCATGCGCGAACTCCTGACTGTCGCGCGAAGTCTAGCGCGCGCGACAGGCGCTCGGAAGTCGCCATTTGCCCCCGTGTCGGTGACGGATGAGATGTCCGGCTTCGTAGCGCGTGAGTTGTCCGCCATGTTCGTCTCTTGTTCTGGAGGGGGCGATGCGGCGGACGATGGCGTTATGGGAGGTCTTCGTGCTCAGGTTCGAGGAAGCGATGGAGCGCTACCGGAAGCGGCGGCTGACGGCGGACGAGGCCGGCGAGCTGTTGGGAATGACGGGGCGGCATTTCCGCCGGCTGCTGGGGCGCTATGACGAGGACGGGGCCGAAGGGCTGCGCGACCGGCGGCTGGGCAAGGTGTCGCCGCGGCGGGCGCCGCCGGCCGAGCTGACGCGGGTGCAGGTGCTCTACGCAGGAGCGCTATCGCGACTTCACGGTGAAGCATTTCCACGAGCAGCTGCGTGGCGCGGCACGGCTACAGGCTCGGCTACACGGTGACCCGGCTGGCGCTGCAGGCGGCCGGGCTGGTGAAGCGCCGCCGAGCGGCGCGGCAGCCGCACCGCAAGAAGCGGCCGCGCCGGCCGCTGCCGGGCATGCTGCTGTTCCAGGATGGCTCGACACATCGCTGGATCGGCGCGCTCGACCATGATCTCGACCTGGTGGTCACGCTCGACGACGCGACGAGCGCCATCTACTCGGCGATCCTGGTCGAGCAGGAAGAGGGCACCGCTTCGAGCTTTCTCGGCCTGGCCGAGACGATCGCCGGCGCAAGGCCTGTTCCGCGCGCTCTACACCGACCGCGGCTCGCACTACTTCCACACGCCGAAGGCCGGCGGCAAGGTCGACAAGACCAGCGCCCACCCAGGTCGGCCGGGCGCTGGCGCAGCTCGGCATCCGCACATCCCGTCCTATTCGCCCGAGGCGCGCGGCCGCATGGAGCGCGCGTTCGGCACCCTCCAGGACCGCCTGCCCCCGGAGCTGCGCCTGGCCGGGATCGCCACGATCGAGGCCGCCAACCGCCTATCTGCAGGGAGGTCTACGTGCCCGACGCACAACGCCCGCTTCGCGGTGCCGGCGGCCGAGCCGGGCACCGCGTTCGTCCCCTATGCCGGCCGGCCGCTCGAGGACGTGCTCTGCGTGCCAGGAGAACCGCCAGGTCGGCCGCGACAACTGCGTGACCTGGAAGGGCCGCGCGCTGCAGATCCCGCCGCAGCGCGCATCGCCACCACTACGTCAGGGCGAGCGTGCGGGTGCACGAGTACCCCGATGGCGCGGCTCGCGCATCTTCGACGGGCCGCAGCTGCCTCGCCCGCTTCGATCCCGCCGGAAAGCCCGTCGATGCTTCGCTGGCCGCTTAACTCCGCTCGGCGGCCGGGGCCAAGGGGCCTATGGATTTGTGGACAACGCTGCGCGTTGCCCACAACCCCACAGGCGCTACAACCACAGCAGCGGACATTCGATGTGCTACGAAACCGGACATCTTCACGCGCTACCGACAGTCGCCATTTGCCCCCGCGGCGGGACGGCTGGCCCGCGCCGGGCCGCGCCGATGATCCACGCGGGCTCGCCCGCGGCGGGGTCGGGCTGCGCGCGCTGGAAGGCCCGGTCGAGCGCCGGCATGGCGAACTGGCCGCGGTGGAGGTCGATGAGGAGCGGCGCGGGCGGCAGGAGGGTGAGCAGGGCCGGCCAGTCGAGAATGCCCTCGCCGATCAGCGCGAGGTGGCGGCGGAAAGCGCGTTGGGCCCGGCGTTGTCTTTGCAGCCGGGTGGGCTATGGTGGATCAAGTCTGGATTGGTTCGCAGGACATCCGGAATGCTTCGCGAGGAAAAGAACAACTCGGCTCTGGCGCTAGGACGCCTGCGTGAGCTAATCCGCGCCCGCAGCCGGCAAAGCGAGGCCCGCCTGCCCACCGAGCGCGAGCTGGCCGCTAGCCTCGGGCTCGGGCGACGGGCGCTGCGGCGGGCGCTGGAGGTGCTGGAGGCCGAGGGGCGCATCTGGCGGCAGCAGGGCAAGGGCACCTTCGTCGGGGCGCGCCCCGGCGAGCCGGGCGAGATGGCGCGCGCCCTCACCGGCCAGACCAATTTCTACGAAGTCATGGAGGCGCGCCTGCGGCTGGAGCCGGAGCTTGCCTTCCTCGCCGCCCTCAAGGCGAGCGACTCTGAAGTCGAGCGCATGCGCCACCTCTGCGTCCGGGTCGCCGAGCGCGAGGATGCAGACGGGCGCGAGCTCTGGGACGGCGCGCTGCACCGGCAGATCGCACGTTCAACCGCCAACCGGCTGCTCCTCGCCCTATTCGACGTGATCGACCAGATCCGCCAGAACGACAGCTGGACGGCGCTGCGCGAACGCGCCCGACAGCACGGCGGCCATGCGCAGTACCTCGACCACCACGTCGCCATCGTCGACGCCATCGCATCCCGCGACCCCACCGGCGCCGAGCAGGCCATGCGCCGCCACATCGTTGCCGTCCAGCAAACTCTTCGCCGGCGGCGGAGGGAGGGGGAGCCGTGCGGCCGAATGGACCCGGCGCGGCGCACCCCTGCTCGAGGCCGTCGAGGTCCTCGGCGTCCGGCTCGATGGTGTCGCCGGCTCATCGCGAGGGGGTCTCATTCGACGCTGCAGCCCCGGCGAGACGCTGTGCCTCGTCGGCGAGAGCGGCTGCGGCAAGAGCGTGACCGCGTTGGCATTGATGGGCCTGTTGCCGACGCCGCCGGCGCGGATCGCGGGCGGCCGCGTCTGGTTCGACGGGCGAGGACCTGCTGGCGGCGCGCAGCGGCGGCTCCAGGACCTCCGCGGCGACCGGATGGCGATGATCTTCCAGGAGCCGATGACCTCGCTCAACCCGGTGCTTCACCGTCGGGCGAGCAGATCGCCGAGGCGATCGCGCGGCACCAGGACCTCGGTCGCGACGGCGCCGCGGGCGCGGGCGCTGGAGATGCTGCGGCAGGTCCGCATCCCGGCAGCCGGAGCGGCGGCTCGACGCAGTATCCCGCACCAGCTGTCGGGCGGGATGCGCCAGCGGGTGATGATCGCCATGGCGCTGGCCAACCGAGCCGCGCGCTGCTGATCGCCGACGAGCCGACCACCGCGCTCGACGTCACGATCCAGGCGCAGATCCTCGAGCTGATGCGCGCGCTGCCAGGCGGAGACCGGCACGGCGGTGATCCTGATCACCCACGACCTCGGCGTGGTCGCCGAGATGGCGGACAAGGTCGCGGTGATGTACGCCGGCCGGATCGTCGAGACGGGCGCCGGTGGCGACGCTCTTCGACGACCCGCAGCACCCCTACACGCTCGGCCTGATGAGCTCGATGCCGTCGCTCGGGCGACGCGCGGCGCACGGCTGGTCACCATCCCCGGCGCCGTGCCGCCGGCGCACGGCCTGCCGCCGGGCTGCCGCTTCGCCTCGCGCTGCCCCTTCGCCGGCGACCGCTGCCGCGCCGAGCGCGCCGCCGCTCGCGGCACTGGGCCCGGCCACCACGTCGCCTGCTGGCGCGCGCCGCTGGAAGGCGCAGGCCGGCTGCGCGGCACGAGGACGCGGTCGCATGACCGCCGGCCCGACGCCATCCTCGAAGCCAGGGCGCTCGTCCGGCGCTACTTCGTGCACGAAGCGGCCGCTGTTCGGCGCGCCGACGCGTGGTGCGCGCGGTCGACGGCGTCGACCTGCAGATCCGGCGCGGCGAGACCCTCGCCATCGTCGGCGAGAGCGGCTGCGGCAAGTCGACGCTCGCGCGCCTGCTGGTGCGGCTGATCGAGCCCGACGGGCGGCGAGGTCCGCTTCGACGGCGCGCGACATCGGGCGAGCTGGCCGAGCGCGACGTGCGCGCCGCTGCGCCGCGACCTGCAGTTCGTCTTCCAGGACCCGTTCGCCTCGCTCAATCCGCGCATGACCGTGGGCGCGCATCGTCGAGGAGCCGCTGCTCGGTGCACGGCATCGGCGACGCGCCGCGCAGCGCCGAGCAGGTCGCGCGACCTGCTGGCGCGGGTCGGCCTGCGCCCCGAACATGCCGACCGCTATCCGCACGAGTTCTCCGGCGGCCAGCGCCAGCGCATCGGCATCGCCCGCGCGCTGGTCGCCGGGCCCGAGCTGCTCGTCGGCGACGAGCCGGTCAGCGCGCTCGACGTGTCGATCCAGGCGCAGGTGGTCAACCTGCTGGCAGGATCTGAAGGAGCGAGTTCGGCCTGACGCTGGTCATCATCGCCCACGATCTGGCGGTGGTCCGGCACATGGCCGACCGCGTCGCGGTGATGTATCTCGGCCGAAATCGTCGAGTTGGGGCCGACCGAGACGCTGTTCGGCGAGCCGCGGCATCCCTATACCCGGGCGCTGCTCGCCGCGATCCCGCTGCCGCGGGTCGGCGCCGCGCGAGACCAGCCCGCCGCTCGAGGGCGATCTGCCGAGCCCGATCGCGCCGCCGCCCGGCTGCCGCTTCCACACCCGCTGCCCGCATGCGCCGGCCCGCTGCGCCGCCGAGGCGCCCGCGCTGCGACGCGGCCGGCGGCGGCGTCGCCTGCCACCGCCTGGCACGAGCTGGCCGCCGGGACCGTCCGCATCCGACGCGCCGGCGCATCGCGCCGCCGCCGAGCCGCGTTGCGCTCTGACCGGCGGCCCGCGCGTCCGGCCAGGACGCCGCTGCACCGACCGAGTCCGATCCAGACCAGAACAGAGGAGAACGACCCATGCCGACTAGCGGACACTCGCCGCGCCGCTGCGCCGCTCGGCGGCTTGGCGCCACGCCGGCGCCGCCGCGGCCCAGGACCTCGCGCATCGGGCTGCAGGAGGACCCCGACGTGCTCGACCCGGACCAGTCGCGCACCTTCGTCGGCCGCATCGTCTACGCCTCGCTCTGCGACAAGCTGGTCGACATCACGCCGGACCTCGAGATCATGCCGATGCTGGCCACCGGCTGGGCGTGGTCGGACGACGGCCTCGCCCTGACCATGACTCTGCGCGAGGACGTGATGTTCCACGACGGCACGCCGTTCAACGCCGAGGCGGTGAGTCTCAACATCGACCGCGTCCAAGAACCTGCCGGAGAGCCGCCGCAAGTCCGAGGTCGCCTCGATCGCGCGACCGTGGAGGTCGATCGATCCCGACCAGGTCGGTGCTCACCTGACCGAGCCCGACGCGCACGCTGCTCGCGCAGCTCTCCGACCGCGCCGGCATGATGGTCTCGCCGACCGCGGCGGCCGCGGCCGCCGGGCGACGACTTCGGCACCGCCCCGGTCTGCGCCGGCCCGTTCAGCTTCGTCGAGCGCGTGCAGCAGGACCGCATCGTGCTGGAGCGCTTCGCCGACTACTGGAACGCCGACGCGATCAGCTTCGACCGGGTGACCTTACCTGCCGATCCCGGACACCACCGTGCGCCTCGCCAACCTGCGAGTCCGGCGATCTCGACATGATCGAGCGGATGGCCGCCGACCGATCTGCGCCTCGGTCCAGCGCCGATGCCGAACCTGCAGCTGGCGGCGGCGACGCTCGCTCGGCTACCAGGGCATCACCATCAACGTCGCCAACGGCGAGCGCGCGCAAGAACCCGCTCGGCCAGGACACCCGCGTCCGCCAGGCGCTTCGACCTCGCGATCGACCGCGACGCGATCAACCAGGTGGTCTTCGAGGGCGCGTTCGCCCCGGGCAACCAGCCGGTGCCCGCCGACCACGCCCTGGTACAACGCAGGCCATCCCGGTGCCCGCCGCGCGACGTCGAGGCCGCCAAGGCGCTGCTGGCCGAGGCCGGCCTCGAGACGGCGTCAGCCGTCGAGATGCAGGTCGCCAACAACCCCGTGCAGATGCAGGTCGTGCAGGTCATCCAGGCGATGGCTGCCGAGGCCGGCATCGACGTCGCAGATCACCGCGCAAGGAGTTCGCCACCGCTCCTCGACGACCAGGACCGCCGGCGACTTCGACGCCAGCCAGGTCGGCTGGTCCGGCCGTGTCGATCCCGATGGCAACATCCACACCGTTCTGACCAGCGCAACGGCGGCATCAACGACGGCAAGTACTGCAACCCCGAGGTGGACGCGCTGCTGAACGAGGCGCGCGTCGACCGACGATCCCGGCCGTGCGCAAGGCAGCTCTACGACGCGGCCGTCGCGATCCTCACCGAGGACCTGCCGCTGCATCTACCTCTACCACCACGACCTGGCTCTGGGCGCTCGATGCAACGATGTCGCGGCTTCGTGCCCTATCCCGACGGCATGATCCGCCTGCAGGGCGTGTCCATGGCCGAGTGATCGCCTGACGCCCGGGGCTCCGGCCGCTCGCGCGGCGCGCCCGTTCCCTGACGCGGAGACGCCCATGCTCGCGTTTCATCGGCCGCCGCGCTGCCTGATCGCGATCCCGACCGTCGTTGCTGATCTCGGTCTTCGTGTTCGCGCTGCAGCAGCTGTTGCCGGGCGATCCGGTGCTGGCGCTGGCCGGCGAGGAGCGCGACCCGCGAGGTGATCGAGTCGCTGCGCGAGAAGTACCGCCTCAACGAGCCGATCTGCCGGTGCAGTACCTGATCTGGGTCGGCAACGTGCTGCAGGGCGATCTCGGCATCTCGCTGCGCACCAGCATGCCGGTCGCTGACGCTGATCGCGCAGAAGCTGCCGGTGACGATCCAGCTCGCCGTCGATGGCGCTGATCATCGCCTCGCGATCGGCATCCCGGCCGGCATCCTCTCGGCGGTCAAGAAGGGCACCTGGGTCGACTGGGCCGCCAACGTCGTCGCGCTGTCCGGCCTCTCGATCCCGAACTTCTGGCTCGGCATCATGCTGATCCTGCTCGTCTCGGTGAACCTCGGCTGGCTGCCGGCCTCGGGCTACGTCACCGCCGTCCGAGGACCCGCTGCGCAGCGCTGCAGACCATGATCATGCCCGCCTTCGTGCTCGGCACCGGCGCTCGCCGCGATGCTGATGCGCCACACCCGCGGTCGCCATGCTGAGCGTGCTGCAGTCCAGGACTACGTCCGCACCGCCCGCGCCAAGGGCCTGACGCGAGCGCATCGTCGTCCTGAAGCACGCGCTGCGCAACGCGCTGATCCCGGTCGTCACCCTCGGCACGCTGCTGTTCGGCGAGCTGCTCGCCGGCGCGGTGCTGACCGAGCAGATCTTCACCATCCCCGGCTTCGGCAAGCTGATCGTCGATGCCGTGTTCAACCGCGACTATGCGGTGGTGCAGGGCGTCGTGCTGGTGCACCGCGCATCGCCTTCATCTTGCTGAACCTCCTCGCCGACGTGCTCTACATCGTCCTCAACCCGCGGCTGAGGACCAGGCTGATGGCGCAGCGTCCACCGCCGACCGCCGGCCGCGCCGAGACCTGCCCCGACGCAAGCCGCGTCTGGCGCAAGCTCCGCGCGCCACCGCGTGCGCCGATCGGTCGGCGGCGTGATCGTCGGCTTCTTCGTCGCTCGTGGCACTGCTCGCGCCGCTGGCTCGCCGCCCTACGACCCGACGGCGACCGACTGGACGCGCGATCCGCAAGCCGCCGTCGGCGGCGCACTGGTTCGGCACCGACGAGATCGGCCGCGACGTGCTCTCGCCGCATGATCTGGGGGGCGCGGGCCTCGCTGCTGGCCGGCGTCGTCTCGGTCGCCATCGCCGTCGCCGCTCGGCGTGCCGCTCGGCGTGCTCGCCGGCTACTGTCGGCGGCTGGACCGACGCGCTGATCTCGCGCGTGCACCGAGGCGCTGCTGGCCGCGCCCTTCCTGATCCTCGCCATCGCGCTGGCCGCCTTCCTCGGCCCGAGCGCTGACCAACGCGATGATCGCCATCGGCATCTCGGCCGCGCCGATCTTCGTCCGCCTCGCCCGCGGCCAGACGCTTGGCGGTCGAGACCGAGGACTACGTCGAGGGCGCGCGCGCCATCGGCCGTCGGCCACCTCGCGCATCATCGCTCCGCTACATCCTGCCCAACATCACCGCCGCCGATCCTGGTGCAGGCGACGCTGACCATCGCCACGGCGATCATCGCCGAGGCCTGCGCTGTCCTTCCTCGGCCTCGGCCAGCAGCCGCCGGCGCCGTCCTGGGGCTCGATGCTGAACATCGCCAAGAACTTCCTCGAGCAGGCGCCCTGGATGGCGCTGTAGCCCGGGCATCGCGATCTTCCTCGTGGTGCTCGGCTTCAACCTGCTCGGCGACGGGCTGCGCGACGCGCTCGATCCGCGCGACACACTGACCCGAGCCAAGGAACACGTCCATGTCCACCTTCACCACCCGCCCCGAGATCATCGGCACCTTCGGCGTCGTCACCTCGACCCACTGGATCGCGTCCGCCGTCGGCATGGCGATCCTGGAAAGCGGCGGCAACGCCTTCGACGCCGCCGTCGCCACGGGCTTCGTGCTGCAGGTGGTCGAGCCGCACCTGAACGGCCCCGGCGGCGACATGCCGGTGATCTTCCATCCGGCGCAACGAGGACGGCGGCCGAGGTGCTCTGCGGCCAGGGCGCCGCGCCGGCCGGCGCCACCATCGCGCCTACCGCGACCTCGGGCTCGACCTGGTGCCCGGCTCGGGCCTGCTCGCCACGGTCGTGCCGGGCGCCTTCGACGCCTGGATGCTGCTGCTGCGCGACCACGGCACCATGCCGCTCGCGCGAGGTGCTGGAGCCGGCGATCGACTACGCCGCGCACGGCCATCCGATGCTGCCGCGCGTCGCCGCGACCATCGCCGGTCTGGCCGACTTCTTCCGCGAGCGAATGGCCGACCTCGGCCGCGATCTGGCTGCCGGGCGGCCGTGCCCCGCGCGCCGGGCGCCTGTTCCGCAACCCCGAGCTCGCCGACACCTAGCGACCGCATCCTCGCCGAGGCCGAGGCGGCCGGCGCGGCCGCGAGGCGCAGATCGAGGCGGCGCGCGCGCGCCTTCTACGCAGGGCTTCGTCGCCGAGGCGATCGACCGCTTCTGCCGCACGCCGGAGGTGCATGGACGCCACCGGCCGGCGCCACACGGCGGCGTGCTGACCGGCGACGACATGGCCGGCTGGCAGGCCAGCTACGAGGCGCCGCTGACCGTCGACTACGGCGGCTGGACGCGTCGTGCAAGAGCGGCCCCTGGAGCCAGGGCCCGGTGCTCCTGCAGCACGCTTGCGCTGCTCGACGGCTTCGACCTCGCCGCGATGGACCCGACGGCGCCGACTTCGTCCACACGGTGGTCGAGGCGATGAAGCTCGCCTTCGCCGACCGCGAGGCCTTCTACGGCGACCCCGACTTCGTCGACGTCCCGATCGACACGCTGCTGTCGCGACGCCTACGCCGCCGCGCGCCGCGCGCTGATCGGCGCCGCGGCCTCGCTCGAGCTGCGGCCCGGGCTGCTCGCCGGCTACGCGGCCCAGGTCGACGCCGCACGCTGGCGCCGGCCGCCGACAGCCCGAGCCGGCGCGGCGCCGGCGTCGGCGAGCCGACCATGGCGCATCTGCAGCGAACGCCGCGGCGACACCGTCCACGTCGACGTCATCGACCGCTGGGGCAACATGGTCTCGGCCACGCCCTCGGGCGGCTGGCTGCAGATCCTCGCCGGTCGATCCCCGAGCTCGGCTTCCCGCTGAACACGCGCGCGCAGATGTTCTGGCTGGACGAGGGCCTGCCGCCATCGCTCGCGCCCGGGCGGCGGCCGCGCACCACGCTGTCGCCGTCGCTCGCGCTGCGCGACGGCGGGCCGCTGCATCGCCTTCGGCACGCCCGGCGGCGACCAGCAGGACCAGTGGCAGCTCGCGCTGTTCCTGCGCCACGTCCACCACGGCATGAACCTGCAGGAGGCGATCGACGCGCCGCTGTTCCACACCAGCGCATTTCCAGAGCTCGTTCTATCCCGCGCGAGCCAACCCGGCCGGGCACCTGATGGTCGAGCCGGCGCTTCGGCGAGGCGGTCATCGCCGAGCTGCGCCGCCGCGGCCACGACGTCGAGGTCGCCGAGCCCTGGAGCGTCGGCCGGCTCACCGCCGCGCGCCGCGACGCCGACGGCCTCCTGCGCGCCGCCGCCACGCCGCGGCTGATGCAGGCCTACGCGGTCGGGCGCTGAGGAGCCCCATGACCTACTCCATCGTCGGCCGTGACCCCCAGACCGGCCACATCGGCGTCGCCGTGGCCAGCCGCTTCTTCGCGGTCGGCGCGGTGGTTCCCTACACGGCGGCGACCACCGCCGTTGCCACCCAGGCCTTCGTCAATCCGCTCTACGGCGTCGAGGGCCGCCACGCCTCGCCGGTGGCGAGCCCGCCGCGGCCGTGATCGCCGACTTCACCGCCCGCGACGGCACGCCGCCCAGCGCCAGGTCCACATGATCGACGGCGCCGGCGACTTCGCCGCCTATACCGGTACGGACTGCGTCGACTGGGCTGGACACGTCGTCGGCACCGACTGCTCGGTTGCCGGCAACATGCTCGCCGGCCCCGACGTCGTCGCCGACACCTGCGAGACCTTCGAGTGCGGCCGCGGCCTGCGCCTGCCAGAGCGCCTGCTGGCAGCCATGGAGGCCGGCGAGCGCGCCGGCGGCGACAAGCGCGGCCGCCAGTCCGCGGCGTTGCGCGTCCACCGCGGCGAGGACTACCGCTGGATCGACATCCGCGCCGACGACCACGCCGACCCGCTGGCCGAGCTCCGCCGCCTGATGGCCGTTGCCGAGGAACGCTACCTGCATTTCGTCGAGGCCCTGGCCACTCGCGCCGACTTCACAGGTATGGTGGACCGCGCGCCGCTCGACCGCGCCATCCGCGCTGCCGAGGAACAGCGCCGCGCCGCCGGCCTTTCCAGCGTCTCCTTCGCCACGCCCCTGCTCTGATCGCCGCGCGAGCAGCCCCGGCTCGACCGGGGTGATCAGAGTTCGGCAGGCCGACTTATTGCATAGAAGTGCGAACGGCCTGGAGGGCAACAAGCCACCGCGGCTCTCCTGAAACTGTCGGGACAAGACGAGCGCGGACTCGCCAACGTCGTATCGACGCAGCATCCCGGCGATCGGCGATCCGAGGCGTTGGCCAAAGTGGAAAGACCCGCGGAAGCGCCACAATCTGAACCGCGGCGCGGCTGAAGATTGAGGGTATGTAGCTAGTCATGTCATGCTGGCTGGCCCTCAAGCGTGACCGTGAATGGAATCCGCGCCGACCCTGTACACCGATCCGTTGCGCTCCATCCGCCCCGATCTGCTCCGGACACCATCCCAAGGCAGGGCAATCATCGACGTGGGCACGCAGGTGGGTGGAGGGCACGATCCTCGAGCCGCGCAGCTTGCCCGCCCGGGCACGCCGTGCGCGGCGCTATCCGGCGTGTTGCCGTAGGCGCACCGGTCGCGGGCGGGTTCGCGCTGGATCGTGCCACGGTGCCGGCCGGGCCGCCCGGCGATCTCGCTGACGCCCAGGCCCATCTCCACCAGGCCGCGCAAAGTCGCATCCTTCCTCAAGGCTGAGGTGGCTGTATCTCTGTCCCATGGCGATCCCAGACATAGCCGGTGTCGCAATTGGTTTGTGACTTTGCGGGCTGGGTCCGCCACCCCGACCTCTCCGCTGGCCAGGAATACAGCGTGTTCGGCGCGGGCTGCGCTTCACGCCGCCAACGTGCCAAGTTTCGATGATACGGTATTGACGGGTCCAGCCGCGCGGGCTTACGGTGCAATCAACTAGCGGAGACTTCGCGGGCCAGCACAACTCGCCTCGCATGCTTCCTTCGGGCCTACGCGCTAGTTAAATCAAAATCTAGGGAAGGAGACCACCGATGAGGTCCGGTCACAAACTAATGGCAATCTTTACGATTGCCATGTCTTCGGCGTCACTGCTTGCCGTGCAGTCCGCCGTTGCCCAGGGCAGTCCGATCGACAACATCACGCCGGTCACCGACGAGATGCTGCTCAACCCACCGGACGGCGACTGGCTGATGTGGCGGCGCACCTACGATGGGTGGGGCTACAGCCCGCTCGACCAGATTAACAAGGAAAACGTCGGCGATCTTCAGCTGGCCTGGGCCTGGAGCATGACACCGGGGCGGACGCAGGAGAACTCCGCTGGCCCACGACGGGATCCTTTACATCCAGAACGCCGACCAGTTGATCCAAGCTCTCGACGGGGCCACCGGCGACCTTATCTGGGAGTATGAATACCAGCTGCCGGATGACGTGGCCCCGAGGGGGATCCGCAACAAGGCAATCTACCAAGACAAGCTGATCATCGCGACCCGCGACGCCCATCTCATCGCGCTCGACGCCAAGACGGGCCAGTTGGTCTGGGACCAGCAGGTCGCCAACTACAAGCACGGCTGGGGCTATTCCAGCGGACCGATCGTGGCAAACGGGGTCATTGTCCAGGGCATGACCAACTGCAGCAACGCCCAGCCGGGCGGGTGCTTCTTCACCGGGCACGACGTCAATACCGGTGCGGAATTGTGGCGCGTCAACACCATCGCCCGGGGCGACACGCCCGAGGGCAGACAGCTGGAACGGCGTTCCGCTGGCGAGCCGCCACGGCGCCTCAGCGTGGATCGCTGGCTCCTACGACCCCGAGCAGAACCTGGTTTCGATGGGCGTCGGCCAGCCCTATCCGTGGAACGTCGAGATCGCCGGGCTTACCCCTCCGAGCTCGGATTCCAACGTCACCAACGACGCGCTATACACCAACTCTACGCTCGCCTTCGACGCGACCACCGGCGAGCTGAAGTGGTACCATCAGTATCTCCCGATCGACACGCTCGACCTCGACTACGTCTATGAGCGCTTGCTCATCGACCTGCCGGTCGATGGTCAGGAGCGCAGTACGGTGGTGACGACCGGCAAGATCGGCATCATCGAGGCCATCGACCGGACCACCGGCGAATGGCTCTGGGCCAAGGAGACGTGCGCCGCAGAACGTGGTGCTCTCGATCGATCCGGAAACTGGCGAGAAGGACGATCAATCCGGAGGTGATTCCGGTAATCGGCGAGACCACCTTCAACTGCCCGGCCGATCCGGGTGCCAAAGCCTGGCAGGCCACGGCCTACAGCCCGCGGACCCAGGCGCTGTATCTGCCGACGGTAGAGTTCTGCTCGAACACGACGGTCAACCCGCTAGACCCGGGCCAGATCTACACCGGCGGCGGCCTGCAGACCTACTCTCGCGTGCCGGTGCCCGACAGCGACGGCAACATCGGCCAGGTCCGTGCCATCAAGCTGACCGACCAGTCGGAGATGTGGCAGTACCGGCAGCGTCCGCCGGTCACCAGTTCGACCCTGCCGACCGGCGGCGGCGTGGTGTTCGTCGGCAGTCTCGACCGCAAGTTCATGGCCTTCGACGACGAGACCGGCGAGCTGCTGTGGACCAGCCCGACGCTGAGCAATTCGCTCGAATCCTTCCCGATCACCTACGAGGCCGGCGGCAAGCAGTACGTGGCGATAGTCGCGAATTTCGCCTCGGGCCTCGGCCGCTCGCAGTCGCTGACCCCGGAAGTGAAACTTCCGTCGAACGACCCGATTACGCTATACGTCTTCGCGCTTCCCGACTGATCGGCTGAGCGCATCCCCAGAACCAGCCCGGGCGGACCTGGAGGCATCCAGTCCGCCCGGCGCCTTTATGAGGTCCGACCTTGCCCGTCTGCTTTCGCGATTACGCGTCGTGCCGTTGCGCTCGCTGGCGTTCGCGCTGACAGTTGCGGTCGGCCGCGCTGTCGCCAGGGCCGTGTTCGGCGCAGGAACCAGAATTCTACGACGAGCCGTACGCCCCGGACCAGTGGACCTTCGGCCGGCGGCTGGACGAGTTGCAGCTTCGCTACTGCGTGGATCGGCGCGACCCCGACTGGGAGGTGGCCGGCGCCATCGCCGACGCCATCGCCGCTGCGCTGCTGCTCGAGCCGCAGCGATACGTGGTCGAAAGCGAGATCGTCCTCGAGGACATCACCAACGTCTACGCGGTCATGCTGGAGCACTGTGACGTTCACATGGGCTTCAAGCTGATCCCCGAGGGCTATGCCAACTGGGTCACGCTGACACGCGCCTACTACGAAACCCAATACGTCTTCGTCACCGCCGACCCCGACACCCGCGCGCTCGCCGACTCTGGCGCCCGGGCGCCCGATCGGCGCGACGATGGGCAAGTTCGGCGCATATTCGGCTGGTCTCCTACCTCACGGCCATGCCCGCCGAAGATCGCTGGCCGGCGTTCCCGATGGGCACCGACGCCTGGCCCTCGAGTCGCTTCTCAACGGCACGGTCGACGTCGCCCTCGTCTGGGCCCCCAGTCTGTGGGCGAGGCAGCGCGCAGGATGCCGCCTACGCCGACCTGCGCGTGATCGACCCGAACCCACTGCCGCCGACCACCCTTGGGGTAGGCGCGCTGCTCCTCGCCGACGAGACCTTCCTGCGCACGGCCGTCGACGAGGCGATCGCCGCGCTGAGCGCGGACGGGACGATCGCCGGCATCCTCGAGATGTATGCGTTTCCGGCGACGGCCGGGCCCTGATGCCGGGAACGTCGAACTCCGGCCCCGCCATCCGCGTCGACGCTGTATCCAAGCGCTACGGGCGCACGCTGGCGCTGGACGACATCAGCTTCGAGGTTCGCGACCGGGAGCTATTCGCGCTGCTGGGACCCAACGGCGCAGGCAAGACGACACTCCTGCACATCCTGTGCACGATCCTGCGCCCCGACAGCGGCGTGGCGCTGATCGGCGGCCACGACGTGGTCAAGGAGCCGCTGGCCGCCCGCCGTCGTCTCGGCATCGTCTTTCAGGAACCGAGCCTCGACGACCGGCTGACGGTTCGCGAGAACCTCGAGCTGCACGGGCTGGTGTTCGGGGTGCCGCGGAAGCTGCGGCGGCAGCGCATCGAGGAGATGCTGGCGCTGGTGGAGCTGGCCGACTGGGCGGACAGGCCGGCGCGCACGCTGTCCTCGGGCATGAAGCGCCGGCTGGAGATCGCCCGTGCACTGATCCATGATTCCGAGGTCATGCTCCTCGACGAACCGACGGTCGGGCTCGACGCCCAGACCCGCGAGCGCATCTGGTCCTACATCCGCCGCCTGCGCGCCGAGCGGCAAATCACCGTGCTGGTGACCACCCACTACATCGAGGAAGTCGAAGGCTGCGACCGGGTCTGCGTCGTGGACCAGGGCAAGGTCTTGGCCCTCGACACGCCCGAGGCGCTAAAGCGCGACCATGGCCAGCAGTTGCTGCGCATCGTCCCCAGGGCCGAGGACGATCGCGACGAGATCCTGGCACGCTATGCGGATCGACTGGCGGGCGCCACGGGGGAGAAGGGCGAGGCCATCCTGCTCGCCTCGGACGACGCTTTCGCCGAGGCGTTCCTCGCCGAACACGCCGGCCGCATCCGCTCGCTGGCGGTCGAGGTGCCGAGCCTGGAGTTGGTGTTCCTGTCACTGACCGGGCGCGCGCTCCGCGACCAGCCCGCCAGCGCCCGCGAGCGCACCCTCGCCTTCGGCAAGCGCGGAGGAGAACACACCCGATGACCAACGCCGACAGTGCCTCCAAATCGCGCGCGGCGCCCCGGTCGCTTCTGCTGATCCAGCTCGGCGGGCTCTACGGCATCTGGCTGCGCGAGGTGAAGCGCGCGATCCGCGACCGCGGCCAGCTGGTCGGGGGCATCAGCCGGCCCATTCTGTGGGTGCTGATCCTCGGCATCGGCCTCAATCCCTATTTTCGCGGCGAGGTCTACGGCGAGGTGACCTTCGTCGTGCCGTTCACCTATCTGCAGTTCATCTTTCCCGCCGTAGTGGCGCTGAACATCATGTTCACCTCTGTCCAGTCGGCGGTCTCGGTGATCTGGGATCGCGAGTTCGGCTTCTTGCGCGAGGTGCTGGTCTCTCCGATGTCGCGCGGCACGGTGTTGCTCGGCAAGGTGCTGGGCGGCACGACGGTGGCGGTGATCCACGGCTGCCTGGTGCTTCTGCTCGCCCGTTTCGCCGACGTGCCGCTGACCTGGCTCGACGTGCTGAGGGCCATCGGCCTCATGGCCATGCTGGCCTTTGCGATGACCTCGCTCGGGGTGGTGATCGCCAACCGCGTGCGCAGTTTCGAAGGCTTCGGCGTCTTCTCCAACGCCGTCATCCTGCCGCTCTACTTCACGTCGAGCTCGATCTTTCCCCTCAACCCGGCGCTGACCGGCGCCCAGACCCGGGTCGTCTACCCCGAATGGCTGGTTACCATCGTCGAGTACAATCCGCTGACCTATGCCGTGGACGCGCTGCGCGGCGTGCTCATCAACTACAACCAGTTCGAGCCCAGCCTCGGGATCGTGGTCATGGGTGTCGCCTGCGTGGTGCTGTTCGCGATCGCGCTCTACGACTTCCGCAGGATGTGAGCGTTTCGGCATGCGCATCCTGCGGCAACTGGCGCGCAACCTCGGCGGCATCGTCGTCGTCGTCGGCCTGTTGCTGATGGTCACCTTCCTGCCGCCCGATACCTCGCTTGCCGAGGTCGAGGCGAACGGCGCCATTCGCGCCTGCGTGCCCACAAGCTACCCGCCGCTGATCACCGGCGACCCAGGCAAGCCGGGGATCGACATCGAGATTCTCCAGGCCGTTGCCGACTACATGGGCGTGAAGCTGCTGATCAGCCCAAGCGATGCCATGGGCCGCGACTTCAATCCGCGCAACTGGGCCATCAACCGCGCCAAGTGCCAGGTGCTCGCCGGGGGCGTCGTCGATTCGACGCTCACCCGCTCGTTCCTCGATACCGGGCCGCCCTACGCGCGGACCGGCTGGGCGATCGTGGCGCCGGAACCGCTGGAAGGGATCGACGGCCTCACCCTCGGGGCGCTCACCATCATCTCCGGCCTCGATCGCATCGGCCTCGCCAGCTACCTGCGCGCTCACGACGTCACCGTCCGTGTCGTTCGCAGCGGCGAAGCGCTCGTCGAAGGCATCGCGAGCGGCGAGCTCGACGGCGGCATCAGCGAGGCGCTGCTGGCCGGCGGGCTCGCGGCGGACAAGGGTTGGTGGGTTGCCCCGATGTCCGACGAGCTTGTGCGCTACAATCTGGTCTTCGGGCTCTGGAAGGGCGACCTCACGCTGAAGCGCGAGATCGTCAAGGCGTTCCGAGAGCTGGAAGCGGACGGTAGCCTGGCTGACATTCTCGAGCGCTACGGGGCGCCGCCGCTGGGACAGGACGCCATCGCCCCGGCACCCTGATGGACCCGCGGGACCGTCCACCAGCGCCCAACTCGTGCCAAATCGCTTCCAAAACCCTAAAAAGTGGCAAGCCTGATTCCAGCCGCTTTCCAGCCGCATTCCAGCCTCAAAAAACGGCACATTTTCATAAGCTTGCCCCGCATCCGCCGATGCGCAGCGATTTTCGCATCACTCCGCTTCGCCGCAGCCGGTATGAACCCACGTTCACCTGCCGAGAATGACCGACGCCAGTACGGTATGGGCCGGGCCGAGAAGCCGGCGCACCGTGCCAGTCGCTACCGCCACCAGCAGCACGGCGACGAGTATCCATCGGACCTGCCGCGGCACGCGGATGCCGAGGGCGTTCAGGAGCATCCCGCCGGTGAGCGGCGGGATGGGGATGAGGTTGAACACCGCGAACCAGATCGTGAGGCTGCTCGCAACCCGCAGGAACGCCGCCGTGGTCAGCGCGGCCGAGTGCGGCAGTATCGTCAGCGCCGGCAGGACCAGGGCGTCGAGAAGTGCTGCAAGCACCAACAGGCCGGCGAAGCCGGTCAGGATGACGACGACGATTCCGAACCGGCCGATGCGGAACTCGCCCGCGTCGACGGCCACCGGCTTGCCCCAGCCCAGTCCGTACAGGATCACGCTGAATGCGCCAACGAGATCGATGTGGCCGGCGGGCACAACCGTCAGGCGGCCGTCGTACTTGGGTCCCTTGTCGCCCAGCAGCACTGCGGCCCCCGCGACGATGCCCACCATGTAGCCCTGCAATGATCAGAAGGGCGACGAAACGGAAGGCGATCGTCTGGAGGGTGAGGTCTGTCAGCCCCATCGCCTAGACTTGCCACCGGCCCCCGGTCACTTCACCATCGTCAGATAGTCCAGCGTGTCTAGGTCCGTGGGCAGTGGCGCGCCGGCCCTGAAGCCGTTTCGCTTCAGGATGTAGGCCACCAGATCGGCGTAGATGCTGGGAGAGTAGCGCCCTGGCGAACTGGGCGGCATCAGGCTGCTGGTGTACATGAACAACGACGATGCGGGCGCGCCGTTGGCGTAATTTTGCTCGAAGTTCAGGCCGCGCAATGGCGGTCCGCCGTTCAGCCCGCCCTTGAGATCGTCTCCGTGGCACTCTACGCACTCTCGCTCGAACTGTTTTTCTCCGCGATCTGCCTGTTCCGACGAGTAGGACACCGGGTGTTCGACCGGAGCCGCGTCGGCTTGGGCGAGGATGAATACTGTCCGCCCGGCCGGAGCGGCGTCCGGCCAGCACGAATGTCACTGCGCAGAAGTGGAGCCGACTGGATTTTCCCGGCACCGCGAAAAGGCCCCATGGCCCGCGTGAGGCGCACTCCTGACCGTGAACGGTGGGTTCATAGGGTTACGCCCGATACTATCCGCTCACCACCCGGCCAAGCGGTATGCGTCGGCGCCGCAGCGAACGGCGAATCTGCCCGCACGATACCGAGACAGGCGTCGATTGCAAGGGCCAATTGGCGTCGGGCCCTGCATGGCAGCGAGCATCTTGGCCGGTAACGACCGATTCATCCCCCCTCGGGCCGGGGTGAGGTCTCGGCCGAAGAATGGAGGCGGAATCCGACAGTACCAGTTCGCGCATACGCCGCGACAGGTAGCTTCGCAGCTCCACATAGCGGGGCTCGGCGCGGGCGTCGTAGTCCCAGCGCGGGCGCGGCAGGTCGACGTCGAGTACCTCGACGATGCGGCCCGGCCGCGGCCCATCAGCACCATCTTGTCGGCGAGGAGGATCGCCTCGTCGACGCTGTGGGTGACGAAGACCACCACGCTCTGCGGCGCGTCCACAGCCGCATGAGCTCGATCTGCATCAGCTCGCGGGTCTGCGCGTCGATGCTGGCGAACGGCTCGTCCATCAGCAGGATGTCCGGCTCGGTCGCCAACGCCCGCGCCAGAGCCACGCGCTGCTTCATGCCGCCGGAAAGCTCGTTGGGATAGGACGTGGCAAAACGCGACAGCCCGACCACCGACAGGTAGTGATCGGCCACGGCCCGGCTCTCGCTCTTCGGCATGCCGTTGACGTCCAGCGCGAAGTCGACGTTGCCCTGCACCGTCGCCCACGGGATCAGCCGGAACGACTGGAAGACGAAGCCCATCGACGGCCCTGGCTCGGCGCCTTGCCCGAACCGGGACCTCGCCGACATCGGGCTTGATCAGCCCGTTGACCATCCGCAGCATCGTGGTCTTGCCGCAGCCCGGACGGTCCCACCAGGGTGATGAAGGTCTGGTCGGCGATAAGCGAAACGTCCCGCATCGCCGGGACCAGGTCGCGGCCGCCGGTGAGCGGCGGAACGTCTTGGAGACGCTGGTCGGACAGCGATGGCAGGCTGCGAGCCCGGCGGCACGTCTGCCGCCGCCGGGGAGCACGGTCGTCGGGCGCGGCACGGCAAGGGCTGCCGGGCGGGTCGTCGCTCCCGGCGTCGATGCCGATCTCCGGCCAGCACGTCGTCGGCGACCGAGAAGTCCACCCAGTCGCCGAGGGTCGACCGGGGAGACGCCCTTGAAGTCCTCGGTCTTGTAGAGCCAGTCCTGGGTAAACTCCAGCTCCTGCCGGCTCATGCCGCCATTGATGCTCCAGCTGCCCTCGAAGCTCTCGGCCAGCATCTGCAGGTCCGCGGCCGTCAGGTTGCCGCCATAGGGCGCCATCGCCTCCGCCCATGCGCCGGGATCGGCGTCGAAGTCGCGCGAGATCTTGACCAGCGCGCGCACCACCGCGACGACCTCGTCGCGCCGGTGGGCGAGTACGTCGGCGGACACCACGTTGACCTTGTTGACGACCGGCGCGGCCTCGTAGTAGGCGTCCTGCGAGAATCAGCACCGACAGCCCGGTCTTGTCGGGGATCGACAGCCATACCCCGATCGACATGGTGGTCGCGTCGACCTGACCGGCGGCAAGCGCCTGGGCGCGCACGGAGGGCTGGCCCAGCGTGACGACGTTGAGCGTGGCCATGTCGACCCCCTCGCCGGCCATCACTTTCGCGCTCAGCGAATGGTCGAGGCTGCCGATGCGCCCCACGCCGAAGCTATGGCCGGCCAGGTCTGCCGGTGTGGCGATGTCGGACCTGGCCGCGATCAGGAACGGCAGCGACTTGTTGGGGGAGGTGACTGCCCGCAGCGGCGACGCGCCCTGGGCGACGAGTTGCAGAACGCCATCGACCGAGACGTTGGCCATTTCGCCCTCACCGGCCAGGATCGCCGCCAGTGCCGAGGGCGTCTGCTGTACGCGGACCAGTTCGACCTCGACGCCCTCGCGCTCGAAGTAGCCGAGCTCCAGGGCGAGATCCATGACCGAGTTGGGAACCAGCGGTGGCTCCAGGTGGGTCAGGATGAGGCGGAAAGGCTCGGCCGCCGCCATGCCGGCCGTGACCAATATCGCAACCGAGATCGTTGCCATCAGCGCAGTCAGGCGCCTGGTTCGCTTCATTTCCAGTCCTCCCTTGGATTGGCCGGGCCGGCTCGACGGTCCGGCGGCCTTGCCCGTTTCACGTTGCCCCCCGCCAGCGGGCGAGGCGCGATTCCACGTGCCGGAGCGCTTCGGTCACCACCACGCCAACGATCGCTAGGGTGATCACGACGACGAAGTACTCGGCCATCCGGAAGGTATTGCCGTAAATGGCGAGCAGGCCCCCAAGCCCGCTCACCGCAGTATAGAGCTCGGCGACCACCGTGTTGATGAGCCCGATGGTCGCGCCGAGCCGCATGCCGGTGACGATGAAGGGCAAGGCGCCTGGCAGCACAATGCTGGCGAAGATGCGCGGCCTGCCGGCCCCGGCCGACCGGGCCATTTCGACGAGCTCCTCGTCGGCCGCCAGCACGCCGGCATAGGTATTGATCAGGATCGGCATCAGCGCGCCCAGGAAGATGATGAAGATCTTCGCGTCGGTGCCGAGGCCCAGAACCACGATGATCAGCGGGATGAACGCGACACGCGGCGTGGCGGCGAGGGCGAAGACATAGACCTCGAGCGTCTTGCCCAGCAGCCGGAACCCGCCCATCAGCACCCCGATGGGAATGGCGCAGATCACTGCCAGCGCATAGCCGGAAAGATAGACCTTGAGCGACGCCGCAAGGGCGGTCAGCAGCCGACCTTCGGCGATCAGCCGCCGGGCGGCCTCGAGCGTCGCCAGCGGAGTCGGCACGACATTGCGCCCGAACTCCTGGGCAGCGAGCGTCCAGAGCGCCAGCAGCATAGCCAGGAACCCCAGACGGTAGACCAGGATCATCCGCTCCCCTCTCTCACGCGCCCGCACCGGCGGGGCGCGCACGCTGCGAGCGCCATAGGCAGCTGGCCGGCCCACTGCCGGATCGCATCCGGGCCGCATACGCGACCCGGGCGCTTCACTATGTCAGTTTCGGCGCCGGGCGCACTACCTTCTTGAGTGGCTTTCAGGTCGCCCGTGCGTGTCGCAGGTCCGGTTCCAGGCTGGTCGGTGTGTTGTCCGCCCGGCGGACCGGTCGCCGCCACCCCCTGCCCTATCGGGTGCCGCGGCTAACCGTGCCGGAATGAGCCCGCGCAGCGCGTTGCCCACAAAGAGCTGCGCCCGCCCGAGGTCTTCCAATGCCAGCAGCCCCTCGCGAGCGCGGCCCAGCGCCAGCATCTCGGCCCGCAGAACGCCGGGAAGCAGGCCGCAGTCCAGCGGCGGCGTGACCAGCCCGTCGCCCAGGTCCGCGAAGACCGTGGTGATCGCTCCTTCGCAGACCTCGCCGCGCTCGTTGAGGAATACCGCCTCGTCCACGCCCGCCGGCAAGGCCGCCCGAGCGGCATCGTAGGCCCGCCGCACGGTGGTCTTGACCCGCAACCAGGGGTCGTCCGAACGCAGCCGGGCGTCCGCCACCACCAGCGTCCAATGCGCACTTCCAGCACCCAGCGGCGTCCAAACCGCCTCCACTGTGCCTTCCGGCGCCAGCGTCAGCCGCACACGCAACGGCTCCGCCCCGGTCACGCGCGCCAACGCCCTGGCAACTGCCTTCCGGTCGAACGGAAACTCCAGCGTCGCCGCACCGGCCGCCATTCGCGCGACATGCGCCGGCAGACGCAGGAAGCCTGCAGCCGGATCCCACCGGAAGGTCTCGATCAGCCTCAACCCCGGGGGGTAAGGTCCGCGAAGCGCGCTTTCCACAGGGCCTCCTCGTATTCCGATCGGGCGGAGGAATCTGCCACCACCCCGCCCCCGACATTCAGCACCGCCTCGCCACCAGGGCGAAGCGCCAGCGTGCGGATCGCCACGTTGAACGAGGCACGCCCGTCCGGCGCCGCCCAGCCGATTGCCCCGCAATAGGCGTCTCGAGGCTGCGGCTCCAGTTCGCGGATGATCTCCATGGCGCGCAGCTTCGGCGCCCCCGTCACCGAGCCGCAGGGAAAGAGCGCCGCGAGTATCCGCGACAGCGCCGTGCCCGGCAGCAACCGACCGGTCACGCGGCTGACCATCTGATGCACGGTGGCGTAGCTCTCCACCGCGAAAAGCTCGGGCACCTTGACCGAACCCGCCTCGGCGATCCGGGAGATGTCGTTGCGCAAGAGATCAACGATCATAAGGTTTTCCGCGCGGTTTTTCACATCACTTGCCAACCCGTCCCGAAGAGAGGCGTCGCGCGCAGGGTCGGCGTCGCGCGGTGCCGTGCCCTTCATGGGGCGCGCCTCGATCCCGCCGGCGCCATCCAGCGCGAAGAACAGCTCCGGCGACCGCGACACCAGCACCACCCCCGGCAGGCATACCAGCGCCCCGTGCCCCACGGGCTGGCGCTCGGCCAGCGCCGCATGGATCGCCGCGGGGTCGCCCGACCACGATCCGCGCAGCGGCATGGTCAGGTTCGCCTGATAGATGTCGCCGGCCGTGATGTAGTCCGCCACCCGGTCGAAGGCCGCTCGGTAGGTATCGAAGTCCCAGTCTGCCCGGAACGCCCCGAGCAACCCCCCTGGCCGGCGCCGCGCCACCGGCCCCGGCGGCCCGAAGATCCCGAACTCCAGGAGTGGCATCCGCCGCCCGGCCGGCATAAGCGCTGCCAGCCGCGGCTCGAAGGTATAGCCCAGTTCGTACGAGGCATAGCCCGCTATCCAGGCACCTGAAGCCAACGCAAAGTCGAGCATGGCCAGCGCCCCAGGCACTGACGCGGGGCTCTGGGCGGAGATCACCCGCGCCGGCTGTGCGAACCTTGCAGGCATGCCGGCAGGCCCGTGATCGAACTCGATGAAGGGCTCCGTCGCCACCTGAACGCCCGCTGCTGCCGTCCGGCGCCTGATGGGCCGCGCGCGCGGGGAGGTCAATGGTCGCCTGGAGCCCCCGCCCGCAGTTGACGCCGGCCAGCGCCCCAGTGGCCTACTCGAATAGCGAACCCTCGATGCCCTCGCCGGTGAGGCGCTCGTACATGTGCTGGTTCCAGTAGGGCGTCCAGCAGACCAGCGCCTTGCCGGTGCCCGAGTAGACCCGCAGGCGCCGCTGGCCGGAGATGAGGTTGCGCGGGAAAGCAGCCGAGCGCTGCGAGGAGAACTTCAGCCCCGCGGTGCGACCCAGCACCAGCCGGCCCTGCACGCGCAACTCGCCATCGGCCACGTCCACCGTCTCCACCGGCCCGGGCGCGTTCATGGCGACCAGGCCCTCGCCCGAAACCGTCGTCTTCCAGGCAAAGAACCCGTCGCCCGCCCAGAGGCTCGGGAACATCCGCTCGCGGTAGAGGCCGAGCGCCACCCCGCCCTCCGAGGCCCAGTAGACGCCGGGTTCCAGGATCCATTGCTCGCCGGGGTCGACTTGCAGGACGTGGTAGCCCCCCAGCGAGGGCTGCAGCAGGATCGAGCCGGTGCCGGCGTAGAACGGGCGCACCCGCGCCTCGCTGGTGAAGATGGCGCGGAACACGTCGCCGGCCAAAGGCAGCCGCGGGGTGAGCGTAATCGTCCCCCGCATAGTCGACATGGCACCCCGTCGCGCCCGCACCGTCTCGTCGCGCAGGTCGATGCGCACCTGGCGCATCCCCTCGACCTCGCGGATGGTGAACTCGGCCATGGAGCGTCAGTTCAGCGGCTCGTCCCAGACCATTGCCCGCTCCCAGAGGAGTTCGAGCGGCCTGGGACTGAGACCCGATTCCCCGCGCAGCGGCCGGTCGAGGGTCACGATGACAAAGAGGATCACGCCAAGGAAGAAGGCGGTCAGCGTTCCGAGCACGAAATGCTGGAGCTGGCGCATCTTCAGCATGATCAGGAGCAAGAGGTTGATTGCCGCCCCCACCAGCACCGCGTACCAGAGCACGTCGGGGATCTCGGTGATGACCCCAGTCAGCCTCCGCTGGCGCGCGCTCGAGAAGTCCTGGAAAGCCGCGACCACCTCGGCATGGATGATGTCCTCGCCGCGGGTGAAGGGCTCGAACTGCGCCAGCTCCTGTCGCATCGCGTCGGTGCGGTTGAAGCCGCCGTTCAGGACCTCGCCCGTCCGATGCGCCGGCCAGTCCTTGTAAATCGTAAAGAGCACATAGTCGCGCAGCATCAGCTTCATGTTTGAGCGGGTCGGCTCGGGATAGGAGTTCATGTCGGCATAGAGCGATCCCAGCGTGGTCGAACTCGTTGAGGATGGCCTCCCGGATCCGTTCGTTGTTCTGATAGGCCGCCACCGTCAGCAAGCCGAGGAGCAGCCCGTAGAACAGGCTGAAGCCGTTGGTCGCCTGGCCGATCGTCTGATTGAAGTCCGGTCCGGTGCCGAGCAGAAGCCGCAGGAGCGGCTTGATCACCAGCACCCCCAGCAGCATCAGCGCAACGGCGGCGAGCGAGAAATAGATCGCCAGCGTCCGCGTCGGGATGTCGTAGATGAAGTCGGGCATCGTCTCCCCGCCCGGGCCCTTGCCAGCTCGCCCCGCCGGCCGGAGAATGACCGGTATCGCGCTGTCCGGCAACCGGATAGAGTGAGCGCGGACCCGAACCTTGGGAGTGGTCCGATCGGCCGGCCGAGATTTCACAATGGGGTTCCGCAATGCGCCACTTGCTCATCGCCATATGCCTCCTGGCTGCTTCGGCTTCCGCTGCCCGCGCTCAGCAGCCGATGCAGCTCTTCACGATCGGTTCCGGTGACATCGGCGGCAGCTACTATGCAGCGGCGGGTGCGCTCTGCGCGAACTTGAACCGCAACGCTAGGGGCGTTCTGCGATGCAGCCCCGAACCGACCTCGGGCTCGCTCTACAACCTCACCATGTTGGGGGAGGGCGAGCTCGACTTCGCCTTCGCCCAATCCGACTGGCAACAGATCGCCTATGAGGGTGGCGGCCCGCTTGCGGGAGGCGCGCCAATGACCGGGCTGCGCAGCGTCATGGCGCTCTATCCCGAGATGATGACAGTCATTGCCCGCCGTGACGCCGGCATAGCCGGGACGGCCGACCTGCTCGGCAAGCGCATCGACATCGGCCAGCCGGGCTCGGGCCGCAACGCCTCGTTAAGCCGGCTCCTGGCGGCGCTCGACATCGATCGGACGGATTTCGCCGAGCTCGCGGAACTGCCCTCGGCGAGCGCCCTCGAAGAGCTCTGCGCCGGGCGGCTCGACGCGAGCGTCCTGATCGTGGGCCACCCCAACGACACCGTCACCAGGGTGCTCACCGAATGCGACGTCGAGCTCGTGCCCATCGACGGACCGGCGGTGACCGAGGCACTTACGACCATGGGGGAATTGACGCAGAGCACCATCCCCGCCGGATCCTATCCCAGGCTGGAATCCGACGTTCAGACCTACGCGGTCATCGCAACGATCGTGACAGACATGCATACCGATCCCGCCATCGTGCGCAGCTTCGTCGCCGCGGCGCTCGCCGATCTGCCGGAACTGGCGGCCAGTGCCCCGGTACTCGCCGGGATGACCCCGGAAACCATGCGTAGCGCAGGGCTTACTGCCCCGCTGCACCCTGGCGCCGAGGCCGCCTTCGACGCCGCCGCGGAAAACTGACGGCCAGGCCGGCACCGCAGAATGCAGCGGGGGTCAGCGCAGCGCGACGGCACCGTGATAGAAGAAGCTGCCTAGCCCGCTAGTGAAGATGATCGCCCCGCAAGCCGCGTGCAGCACCACCGCCAGCGCGAAGCCGCCGCGACCCAGATAGGCCTGCGCGAAGATCACGCCGCCGGCGACGGTCAGCGCCAGCGCCACCCAGTTCCAGAACATCAGGTGCGCGAGCCCGAACGTGAACCCGTTCGCTGCCACGGCCAGCCGCCGGTCGGGGAAGAGAGCGCCGTAGCGGCGGAAGAACAGCGGCCGGAACAGCAGCTCCTGCGGCAGCGCCGAGACGATGGGGTAGAGCAGCAGGATCATCAGCCACAGCCCGGTGGCCCGTCGCGGAAGCGCCAGCGCCTGCCATGGCACGAGCCACCAGACCAGAACCCCGGCGATCACCGCCGTTCCCGCGGCCACCAGAGCCACGTACCGCCAGTCGACCCTGCCCCAGCCGCGCCAGAGCTCGCTCCAGGCGAAGCCCGGGGTCAGTGCCAGCAGCACGAGCGCAAGCGCCGTTGCGCCCAACAGCACCGGCCACAGCCAGGCGGGAGGTAGTACCAGCGCCAGCACCAGCGGCAGCCCAAGATAGAGCACCGCAAATTCCGCCGCCCGCATCGCCGCGTCGCGCGTCACGATCCGCCAGCCATCCGAACCGTCGGCTCGACCTGACCGATCAGCGGCGGACCGCAGGCGAGCGGCGCGTCCGATACCTCGGTCATCACCTGGAGGAACCCCGAGTCCGATCCGTCGTCGGTCTGCTGGATGACCAGCGCGGAACTCCCGCTGCGCACGTGCCGGAAGCAGACGGTGCCCTCGCCCTCCCAGTGAAAGCAGTAGCGCGGTCGGGCATAGTCCCACGTCCCTCGAAAACAGGTGCCATCGCGGAACTGCAGCGAAACGCGGTTGCCGCCGGGATGGTATTGCTCCAGGGCGAAGAGCTCGCCATCCAGTGTGCGGTAGGTCAGCGTCCGGCCCGCCGCCATGGCGATCCACTGCTCGACGGGTATGTCCTTGCCGTCCGGAACCTTCTCGATCGGCGAGCCGGCGCCCGCCGGGATCGCCGACACCCATGAGGGCGGCGGCCAGCCAGATCGGGCGCATCATGGAGCGGATCCTCGACATCCCCGAAATCTAGGGCGGAAGTGCTGCTTGCGCCAGCCCCGCCCGCATCCGTCTGGCCCGTATTAACCATATGTTACACACTCGCCGCGCCTGATAGGCGCCATGACGCATGGAGCGTACCGAAGGTTGCGCACATCGCTCACAGCGGGCGCGCTGGCGGCGATTCTCGCCGGCGCTGCGCCGGCCGCCGAGCCATTGCGCGGAACGGCATATGTTCTCGACGGCGACACGCTGGAGCTTGGCCACCTGCGCATCCGCCTGCACGGCGTCGATGCACCCGAGCTCGACCAGACCTGCGGCACTGCCGACGGCGGCGACTGGCCTTGCGGCATCGCGGCCCGCGACCGGCTGGCGGCCCTCGTTGACGGCACCGAGATCGGCTGCCGTCCACGCGAGCGCGACGCCTTCGGCCGCGTGGTCGCCCGCTGTTTCGTGAACGGCGACGATCTCGGTGCGCGCCTCGTGGCCGAGGGTCTCGGCTGGGCCTACATCCGCTTCAGCCTCGCTTATGCCGAGGCGGAGGCCGGCGCGCGCGATGCCGGCCTCGGCATCTGGCAGGGCACCGCCGAAGCGGCCTGGCACTACCGCGCCGGTGGCTGGCGCCCCGCTGCCGGCCGCGCCGCCGTCACTCCCGCGCCCACCATTGTCGTCGATCCCGATGCCGCGCACGACGGATGTGAAATCAAGGGCAACATCAACGCCCGCGGCGACCGCGTCTACCACCTGCCCGGTACGCGCTGGTACGCCCGCACCGTCATCGAACCCGCCAGCGGCGAGCGCTGGTTCTGCGACGCCGCGGACGCCGAGACCGCCGGCTGGCGGCCCGCCGCGGGGAGCCGCTGACCGGCAGAATACCACGCTCGCGTGGTGAAGTGCCAAACTGAACCGAATGCCTCGGGTTCACCTGCTCACGTTAGCCCGTGGTGCGTGACTGTATCTAGGCGCCTGCCGGGTCGGCGGATCCCCGCGGGCGGGACAGGCGGCGGATGCATCGGAAGCCGATGTGGCTCGTGCCGGTGTCCACCATCTGCGCGTGGCGTGCGGCGGGGCGATAGCGGCGGCAGTAGGAGGGCGCGCAGAGGAAGGAGCCCCCTTTGACCACGCGGCGCGGGATCGCGGTGCCGGGCTGGCTCGGGTCGTAGCTCGCCAACATCGTCGGACCGCGCGGGTTGTCGGCAGCACAGCAGGACGGCTTGTCGGGATTCGCCGGCGTGTGTTTCGCGGCGAACCAGTCGGTCGTCCATTCCCAGACGTTTCCGCAGACCTCATAAAGGCCGTAGCCGTTGGGCGCATAGGACTTCACCGGGCAGGTGCCGGCATGGCCGTCCTCGGCGAGGTTCTGCCACGGAAAGGCGCCCTGCCAGGTATTTGCCACGTGCCGGCCGCGCGGAACAAGCTCGTCGCCCCAGGCGAACTCGGCGCCCTCCAGCCCGCCGCGTGCGGCGAACTCCCATTCGGCCTCGGTAGGAAGCGCCTTGCCGGCCCAGGCGGCATAGGCTTCGGCATCCTCGTAGGCGACGTGGACCACGGGATGGTCCTTGCGGCCCTTGATCGAGCTGCCGGGGCCTTCGGGGTGGCGCCAGCACGCGCCGCTGACCCAGGACCACCACTGTCGGAAGTCCCTGGTGTCCACGGGACCAGCCGTCATGTGGAAGACGGTGCTGCCGGGCTGAAGCTCGTGGGGGGCGGCATTGGGATAGAGCGCGGGATCGAGGGGCCGCTCGGAAACGGTGACATGTCCGGTCGCGGCGACGAAAGCGGCGAACTGGCGGTTGGTCACCGGTGTCTCGTCCATCGCGAAGGGGGCGACCCGGACCCGGTGGGCGGGCGCCTCTTCGGGGTAGTGACGGTCCGAGCCCATGGTGAAGACGCCACCGGGGACGCGGCGCATATCCGAGTGCGCAGCCTGGCGGATCTGCCGGTTCATGCGGGCCCTCCCTGAGCCGGGCGCGCGGCGGCCGCGCGATGGCCGAGTATGTGGCGCACCTCGACCGGAGGCAAGGTGCGCGCGGCGCGCCATGCACTCCTCGTTTGATCAGGCCTTGATTGATCATGGGGCGCGGGGATTCCGGCATGCGAAATCCAGACAACTCATTGATGTTGCTTCAAGTTGTCCAGGACGTTCACAGCTGGAAACCATTGTTCGCGTTTGGACTCCCGGAGACCAGCATCTTGTCGCCCAGAGGGCAGCTCGGTACGCGTACCACAAGATATTGGGTAAGGAATCGCGCGCCCCACTGGCGCGCGAACGCCTCGATCAGCCGGCATCCGTATCGGTCGAGTGCGATACCGGCTGAAGCGGCACATGCCAGGGAATCGAAACCTGCTGCTCTCCCCACCGCGCGGTCAGGGTTTGGCTCCGTTGTCGTCCCGCGGCGCGGCGGCCGACAAGGCCCTTCACACGCTCGCGGATGGTCTGGAAGACGACGTAGAGCGGCGGGAATGACGAAGATGCCCACCACGGCGGCGGCGAGCATGCCGCCCGCGACGGCGGTGCCCACGGCGCGGCGGGACAGTTCGGCGGCGCCCTCGGCGCGTCACCAGCGGGATCAGGCCGGCGATGAAGGCGAAGCTCGTCATCATCACCGCGCGGAAGCGGGCTGCGCGCCCGTCGATCGCGCGGCGTCGACGATCGACGCGCCCTCCTCGCGCCTCACCTTGGCGAACTCCACGATCAGGATCGCGTTCTTGGCGGCCAGCGCGATGCAGCACGACGAGGCCGATCTGGGCGTAGATGTCGAACGGGAAGCCGGCGAGCCATGAGCGCGAGCGAACGCGCCCGCCGACCCCGAAGACCACCGAGAGCAGCACCGGGATCGGGATCGTCCAGCTCTCGTAGAGCGCCACGAGGAACAGGTAGGCGAAGAGCAGCGCGAGGCCGAGGATCAGCGGTGGTCTGGCCGCTCGCCTCCTTCTCCTGCAGCGCGGTGCCCGTCCATTCGAAGCCGATAGCCCGGCGGCAGGGTCGCGGCCGAGATCTCCTCCATCGCCAGCGAGCGCCGTGCCGGAGGCGACGCCCGGCGCCGGGTTCGCCGTTGGATCGTCACCGAGCGGAGGTTGTTGTAGCGCATGATCGACAGGGACCGACCTCGCAGTCGCGGCCTCGGCGACGGCGCCGATCGGCACCATCTCGCCGTGCGGCGATTGCGGACGTGGATGCGCGCGATGTCCTCGACCGCGTCGCGGTCCGGCTCGGCGCCTGCATGCGTCACCCGCCAGGAGCGGCCGAAGAGGTTGAAGTCGTTGACGTAGACCGACCCGAGCGTCGCCTGCAGCGCGGCGAAGACGATCCGAGACGGGACGCCGAGCGCGCTGCAGCCGCTCGCGGTCGATGTCGAGGAAGATGCGCGGCGCGTTCGCCGAGTAGGTGGTGAAAACGCCCGGCGAGCCGCGGGTCCTGGTTCGCGGCCACGATCAGGCCCCGCGCGGCGGCTGCGGCAAGCTCGGCGGCCGGAGCGGCCCTGGCGGTCGAGCAGCTGATACTCGAAGCCCGAGCCGGTGCCGAGGCCGATGATCGGCGGCAGGTTGAAGGCGAAGACCTGCGCCTCGCGGATCGCCGCCCCGCGCCCGTTCGCCTGCGCGATGATCGCCGCGACACGTCGGCCCCGGGCGTCGTCCGCTCGGCGAAGGATCCTGCAGCGTGACGACCGAGAAGGCCGCGTTCGACTTCGCGAGCCCGTCGAGGAAGCTGATAGCCGGATGATCGTGACGACGCTCTCGACCCCGGGCAGGCCGCGCCAGCATCGCCTCGACCTGGCCCTGCCACCGTGACGGTGCGGTTGACCGAGGCGACCCTCGGGCAGCCGGATCTCCACGAAGAAGGCTCCCTGGTCCTCGGCGGGCAGGAACCCGGTCGGCACGCGCCCGGCGAGCCAGCCGGTCAGCGCCGAAGGCGCCGACAAGCAGCAGCGACGCCGAGGAACGCGCGCCGCGCGATGGCGCCGGCGACCCGGGCGTAGCCGTCGCGCGCCCGTCGATCCCGCGCGAGATCCAGCCGAGCACGCCGCCGCGCGGGCCGTGATGCGGCTTGAGGATGATGGCGCAGAGCGCGGGGCTGAGCGTGAGCGCGTTGATCGCCGAGATCACCATCGAGACCGAGACGGCCACCGCGAACTGCTGGAAGAGTTGGCCCGAGATGCCCGGGATGAAGGCCACCGGCACGAAGACCGACAGCAGCACCAGCGTGATGGCGACGATGGCGCCGGTGATCTCGCCCATGGCCTTGCGGTCGCCGCCTCGGCCGGCGTCATGCCGGGGTTCTCCTCCATCACCCGCTCGACGTTCTCGACCACGACGATGGCGTCGTCGACGACGATGCCGATGGCGAGCACGAGCGCGAGCAGCGAGACGGTGTTGAGCGAGAAGCCGAGCGCCAGCATCACCGCGAAGGTGCCGATCAGCGCCACCGGGACCGCGATGATCGGGATCAGCGTGGCCCGGAGGCTGCCGAGGAAGACGAAGACGACGATGCACGACGAGCACGAACGCCTCGATCAGCGTGTGCTCGCACCTCGTCGATGCTCTCCTCCACGAATTCGGTGGTGTCGTAGGTCATGCTTGTAGGCGACGCCCTCGGGGAAGGCTCGCGCCACGCGCTCGAGCACCGACTGCACACCGTCGCGCCGCCGCCGATCGCGTTGGCGCCGGGCGCGAGGTAGAGGCCGATCATGGCGCTCGGGCGCACCGTCGATCCGGGCGGTCGATGTCCGAGTTGCGCCGCCCCGAGCTCCACCGTCGCCGACGTCGCGGATGCCGCACGACGCTGCCGTCGGGGTCCGCGCGGACGACGATGTCGCCGAACTCCTCCGGCGTCGGTCGAGCCGGCCCTGGGTGGAGATGTTGAGCTGGAACAGCGGGTCCGCCGTCATCGGCTGGCGCGCCGACCCGGCCGATGGCGGCCTGCACGTTCTGCGCCCGGATCGCGGCGATCACGTCGGCCGGCGTCAGCCCGAGCGCCGGTCAGCCGGTCGACGTCGAGCTAGACGCGCATGGCGAAGTCGCGCGGCCCGAACATCGCCGCGTCGCCGACGCCGGGCACCCGCTTCAGCTGGTCGAGGAGGTTGATGCGGGCGTAGTTCGACAGGAACAGCGCGTCGTGATCGCCGCTCCTCGGCAGTAGAGGCTGATCACCTGCAGCAGGGCGGAGGACTGCTTCTTGACGCTCACGCCGGTCTGCCGCACCTCCTCGCGGCAGCATGCGGCCGTCGCCAGCGCCACGCGGTTCTGCACGTTCACCGTGGCGATGTCGGGGTCGGTGCCGACCGCGAAGGAGACGGTGAGCGAGTAGCTGCCGTCCGCGCCGCTGGTCGACTTCATGTAGATCATGTCGTCGACGCCGATGACCTGGTCCTCGATCGGCTGGGCGACGGTCTCTCCACCACCTCGGCGCCGGCGCCGGGGTAGGACGCGGTGACCGAGACCTGCGGCGGCACGATGTCGGGAAACTGCGCGACCGGCAGCCGGGTGAGCGCGATCGACCCCGCGATGGTGATGACGATCGAGATGACGCGCCGCGAGCCGCGGGCGGCGCGATGAAGACGTCGGAGATCATCGGCTCAGCCGTCCGACGGCGCGAGGGCGGCGTCGACGACGATGCCGGGCCGGACCTTGTTCAGGCCCTCGACGATCACGTGCTCGCCCTCCGCGAGGCCCGCCGTCGATGACGGTGAGCCGTCGGACCGTCGACTCCGGTCGCGACCCGGCGGAGTTCGACGATGCTGTCCTCCCCGACGACGAGGACGAAGGCGCCCTGCATGTCGCGCTGCACCGCCTGCTGCGGCACGGTCAGCTGCGGCTCGGGCGTCTGGGCCGTGAGCGTGACGCGCACCAGCGCGCCGTCGATCAGGCAGCGCTTCGGGATTGGGGAAGACGGCGCGGACCAGCACGGTGTCGGTGCCGCTGGGCCACGGTGACGCCGGAGAAGTCGATGTCGCCGGGATGGGGGTAGGTGGAGCCGTCGGCGAGAACGAGCGTGACCGCGCCGATCGGGCTCGCTGTGCCGGCCGCGCGCCGCGCCTGGAATTCCAGCAGCGTCCGCTCGGGCACCGGGAACTCCACATACATCGGGTCGCGGCGCACCAGCGTGACGAAGGGCGGGCTTTCGGGCCCCACCAGCGCGCCCTCGTCGACAGAGGCGAGGCCGACGACGCCGCGAAAGGGCGCCACGATCTCGTATAGGAAAGGTCGAGCGCTGCGCGGTCGAGCTGCGCCGAGAGACGGCTGCACCTCGGCGTCCGCTACGGCGAAATTCGCCTCGGCGATGTCGAGCACGGACTGGGCGACCGCCTCGCGGGCGACCAGCGTCGGCCTGGCGGTCGCGCTCGATCTCGGCCAGCCGACGTCCCGCCTCGGCTGCTGCCCGTGCGGCCTCGATCTCGGCGACGGCGGCGCGATAGGCGCCATCCTCGATGCGGAAGAGCACTGCCCCTTGCCCGACTTCACCGCCCTCGACGAACCCGCGCTCCTCGATGAAACCGGAGACGCGGGCGCGGATGTCCACTTTCTGCACGGCGGCCGCGCGCCCGGTGAAGACGGCGCTCTCGCTCACCTCGGTCATCTCAGCAAGCGCCACGGTAACCGCCGGCGCCGGTGTGCCCTGCTGGGCGGCTGTCGGGGGCGCGGCGAGGATCGCGGCGAGAAGTACGGTCACCAGCAGTCCGGCCAGGACCCGCCGCGCGGGTATCTCCCGGTCCGAGCGCACGATATCCACGACTGGCACCTCCATCCCGCCGGTACGGCTCTACTTGTGCCGGCCCTTCGCATCGAACCCTGCGCGAACGATAGCGTCGCGGAGGACCGCGCGTCCACCGGCATCTGTCCGCTCCTTGGGGACGACGCCGATGCAATCCGGGAACGGGCCGCGCTCAGCGCCCAGCTGTTTGGCGCTCCCGGATGGTCTCGAGCGCTTCGCCCATTTCCCGGCGAATCCGCGCCAACTCGGCTTGACCCTCCCTTTCGTGGCGACGGGAGAGGCGCTGGTGCGGCTCGGCGAGCTGCGGTCCCGCCACCAGCGCCATCTGCCACATCAGGCGGCTACGCCGGAACTGGCGCGCCTTTTCCGCCGTCTTCGCCGCGAACACCCAGAGCCGGGCACTCCGCGGGGCGGAGAGGGCGTGGAGCTCAGCGACATCGACCGCCTCGGCCGAACGCCCGGCCGCCTTCAGCGCCGCACAGAGCGCAGCGAGCGGACCGATGCCGTTCGGCGCGAGCGCCACTGCCCGCCGCAGAAGCGCCATAGCCTCCTCCCGGTCGCCCCGCGTCCCGCGGGCGCGGGGACCTGCTGCTCGTTGCAACCGCAAGCGGGCGCAGAGCATCAGGCATCGCAGGTTCCGGGGATCGAGCGCCAGCGCCCGGTCGGCCAGGGCCAGAGCCGCGTCGTCGTCATCGACGGCGGCGAGGGCCGCCTGCTCGCGCAGGCGCACAGCCTCCCGCGCCGACGCAAGCGCGCTCTGCGTGCCGCGCTGACCGGCGCGGATCGTCTGCTGCAGGAGCCAGCGGCAGACCGCCTGTCGCCAGCCCTTTGCACCGGCCCTGTCGAGAACAGCCAGCGTGGCCGCCAGGCTGTCCTGCGCCAGGCGTTCCCAATCCGGCTCCGCCCCGGGGTCGCCGCCGGGGCCTGTGCCGTAGGGGGGGAACGGAACGCGCCGCGCGCCGCGCGCCCGCGCGTCCCGCAGCAATTCCAGCGGGCCCGTCGGATAGCGATGCAGCGTCACCACGTTTCGCCCGTAGCGGAAAACCGCCGTCTGCCGCAGCCAGCCGTTGAAGACCGTATCCTCGGACACTCGCAGCCCCGGGGGGAAGTAGCCTGTGCGCACCAGCGCAGGGCGCGCATAGGAGACCCCGTAGTGCGAAACCTCCGCGTCGGGCGTATCCCGCCGCCGCCGCCGGTGCATCAGCGCGTTTGCAGCCCTGGAGATGGGGTTGCGGGGTCGGTGCGGAATGACCGGGGAGGATACCGCCTCGGCCCCGGCACGGTGCAGCGCCAGCCGCTGCGCGACCCACCCCGGCCGGGCGATGCAGTCGGCCGCCAGAAAGGCCACGAACGGCGCGGTTGACGCATCCACCCCGATATTGCGGATCGCCCCCACGAACAGCGGCTCGGCAACCTCGATCAGCCGGATCCGATCGAGATGGGGCGCCAGCAGCCGGCGCGGGCTGACACCCCCGGAATTGACGACCACGATCTCGGCCCCGGGCTCCTGTGCGCAGACCGATGCGACCGCGGCACGCAATGCGGCCGGCGCGCGAAAGGCCAGCACGACTACGGCAAGCTCCGCGCCGGTGTCGACGCGCGCGCCCTCTCGCAGGCGGGCGGGTCCCGCGGTCCAGCGCCGCCATAGTGCGCCGGGTCCCTTGAAGCGCGCCATGCTCGTCCGCAGCATCGCGGCCTGCTGGCGCGCGAGCAGACTGCCCGGGGCGCAGCGCAGCGCATCCTTTGCCGCTGCGCGCGCCTCCTCCAGCCTGCCCTGAGCCGCTAGCGCCCGGCTCATGAACAGATGCGCGGCTGAACTCTGCGGGTCGGCCGCCGCCGCCGCCTCGGCCGCCGCCAGCGCCGCAGCCGTCTGCCGCGCGTCCAGCGCCGCGCTAGCGGTCAGCAGCTGCAGGTCGCTGTCGCCGGGCGCCGCGTCGGCGAGGTCCCGCGCGACGCGGTATGCGCCGGCCGTGTCCCCAGCCGCGCGCTGGGCCGCGATCAGGTGCAGGCGGTTCGCGGGGCTGTCGGGCACCGGAGCGCGCGGCAGACCACCGGGCGCGGACCAGAGCCTGCCGTCGTCCCGGTGCGGGGGATGGTACTCCCGCCCAGCCGGGATCTCCTCCAGCACCGCGTCGCGCTCGTCGACGAGGTAGTCGTAGCCGATGGCCTGATGCGCGCGCTCCGGATCGGCTGCTGCATAGAGATCGCGCCGGCGTTGGCGCCGCTGGGGCGAGATCATGTTCAGATGATAGAGATTGATCCCGGTGCTGCGCCGGACGACCCCGGAGTTGTCGGCGATCCAGCCGCCGTGCAGCGCCGCGGGGGAGGCATTCAACGCCGGCAGGCAGGGAAACAGCCGCATCGCCTTCTTGCGACCCCACAGCCCGTCGACGCGATAGGCGTCCGGGGTGAACATCTCGCGCAGCTCGAACGACCAGCGCGTATTGGGGGGCGCCGCCGTGAGTTCGCCGATCCGCTCGGCCAGGGTGGCCTCGAACCGCTCGTCCGGGTCCACGGCGAGGATCCAGTCCGCGCCCATGTCGCGCGCGGCCGCCAGCAGCAGGTTGCGCCGGGTCGGCTCGTCGCTCAGCGCATCCTTTGCCCTGCGATCATCGAATGCCGCCCAGCCATGCACCACGCCCGAGAGGTTCTCTATCAGCGCAGGAACCAGATGCGCGTCGTAGCGGTAGGAAAAGACCCCGATAACACGGGCGCACGCGGCCGGTTGGATCCGGCTTGTGTGTGTCTCGAGACCTGGCATTGCGAAGCTGTGCCACTCATTACTCATTTGCCGTGAGCATGGAAGCCGCCCGCGGGCCTTGTCAACTCTCAACCCGCGCGGCGCGCTCGCCGCCGTGGCCGTGACGTTCGCGGGCATGCTGGTATTCCGCGGCCCGACGCTCTGGGTGTTCCAGAAGGGCGCATCAAGCGATCGGCGGAGCGCCCTGGTCTCGCGGGGCGTGGCGCTTGCAAAGGCGCAGACGGGTCCGCACAGTAGCAGCATCGAGCCCTGCCCGGATCGTCATGCGGACACGCCGTATCCTCCGTTCCCCGACCGCGACGTGCGCCGCATGCAGCGGCTGAGCCAGTCGCCGCGGGAGGCGGGTTTCGTCCAGGACCCCTACCCGTTCTATGACCGCGCCCGGGCGGCGGGGCCGCTGTTCTTCTGGGAGGACTACGGGTTTCCCTGCGCAGCCGGGTATGACGCGGTGAACGCCATCCTGCGCGACCGCCGCCTCGGGCGCGAACCGCCGGAGGAGATGAAGCCGGCGCGGCCCGCACATCTCGCCGCCTTCTACGCCGTGGACGACCTCTCGATGCTCGACCGCGAGCCGCCGGCGCATACGCGGCTGCGCGGTCTGGTGCTGCGCGCCTTCACCTCGCGGCGGATCGCGGCGCTGGAGCCGGAGATCGCGGCGGTGGCGACGGGGCTCGTCGATCGGATCGAGGGACCGGAGATCGACCTGATCCCGACTTTCGCCGAGTTGCTGCCGGTCATCGTGATCGCGCGCCTGCTCGGCGTGCCGGAGGACATGGCGGGGCAGCTTCTGCGCTGGTCGCACGAGATGGTGGCCATGTACCAGGCGCGGCGCGATCGCGAGGTCGAGGAGCGGGCGAACCGCGCTGCCGGGGAATTCGCGGCCTTCCTGCGCACCCACGTCGAGGCGCGGCGGGCGCGGCCGGGGGACGATCTCATCAGCCAGCTGAACGCGGCGGAGGACGGCGGCGACCGACTGAGTTCGGACGAGCTGATCGCCACCTGCATCCTCTTGCTGAATGCCGGGCACGAGGCGACGGTGCATGTGATCGGCAACGGGCTCAATGCGTTCTTCGCCGCGGGCTGCGATCCCGGGGCAGTGTTCGGCGACCCGGGCCGGACGCGCGCGGCGGTGGAGGAGATGCTGCGCTTCGATCCTCCGCTGCATCTCTTCACCCGCATCGCGCGCGAGGACGTGGAGATCCTGGGCGTGCGGCTGCGGCGGGGCGAAGAGGTCGGCTGCCTGCTGGCCGCGGCCAACCGCGACCCGGCGCGCTTCGAGGACCCCGGCCGGTTCGACCCGGGCAGGGCGAATGCGGGGGCGCAACTGGCTTTCGGGGCGGGCATCCACTTCTGCGTCGGCGCGCCGCTCGCCCGGAGCGAGCTGGCGGTGGCGCTGCCCATTCTGTTCGAACGGCTGCCGGGGCTGCGGCCGACGGGACCTTCGATCTTTGCCGACCGCTACCATTTCCGCGGGCTGACGGCGCTGCCGATGTGCACCGTCTGACGCTGATCGCGAATCGTCTCGCGCGGCGCAGGGTTCCGGCGTATCTGGATCGCGCTGATTCACAGCACAGGGGGTAACCGTGTTCAACAAGCTGTCCGCCGAGGCTTTCGGCACATTCTGGCTGGTGTTCGGAGGCTGCGGCAGCGCCGTGCTCGCCGCCGGCTTTCCGGAACTCGGCATCGGTTTCGCGGGGGTCGCACTTGCGTTCGGTTTGACCGTGCTGACCATGGCCTATGCCGTCGGCCCGATCTCGGGCGGGCATTTCAACCCGGCGGTCACGCTGGGCCTCGCCGTGGGCGGGCGCTTCGAGTGGAGCGAGGTTCTCCCCTACTGGATCGCCCAGGTCGTCGGCGGCACGATCGCTGCGCTGATCCTCTACATCATCGCCTCGGGGGCGCCGGAGTGGAGCGCGGGCGGCTTCGCCAGCAACGGCTATGGCGCGCTCTCGCCGGGCGGCTACAGCCTCATGTCGGCACTGCTGATCGAGATCGTGCTGACCGGGTTCTTCATCATCGTTATCCTCGGGGCCACCAGGGCGACGGCGCCGGCGGGCTTCGCGCCGATCGCCATCGGCCTCTGCCTGACGCTGATTCACCTGATCTCGATCCCGGTGACGAATACCTCGGTCAACCCGGCGCGCTCGACGGCGGTGGCGTTCTTTGCCGAGACGGCGGCGCTGGGGCAGCTTTGGCTGTTCTGGGTGGCGCCGCTGATCGGTGCGGCACTGGGCGCGCTGATCTGGGCCGGTCTGCTCGGCCGCGACTGAGCGGATGCGCGACGACCGCAGCCCGCCCGATCTGCCGGAATCTGGCGTTGCCCGGCTTCTGGCGATCATGTCGCGGCTGCGGGACCCCGACCGCGGTTGTCCCTGGGACGTCGTACAGGACTTCGACACGATCGCGCCCTACACGATCGAGGAGGCCCACGAGGTGGCCGACGCGATCGCGCGGCGGGACATGGGGGGCTTGCGCGACGAGCTGGGCGATCTGCTGCTCCAGGTCGTCTACCACGCACAGATGGCCTCGGAGGCGGGGGACTTCGGGTTCGACGACGTGGTGGCGGGGATATCTCGGAGAAGATGGTGCGGCGGCATCCGCATGTCTTCGGGGATGCCTCGCGCGACAAGAGTGCCGCCGATCAGACCCGCGACTGGGAGGCGATCAAGGCGGCGGAGCGGGCGGGGCGTGACGGCAGCGCGAGCGCGCTCGACGGGGTGATCGAGGGGCTGCCGGCGCTGACGCGGGCGGTGAAGCTGCAGAACCGGGCAGCGCGGGTCGGGTTCGACTGGCCGGACGCAGGCGCGGTGCTCGACAAGATCGCCGAGGAGACGGCGGAGCTGGTCGAGGCGCGGGACGCAGGCGATGCGGGGGCGCTGGCCGAGGAATACGGCGACCTGATGTTCGTGATGGCGAACCTGGCGCGGCATCTGGGGATCGATCCGGAGGCGGCGCTGCGGAGGGCCAATGCCAAGTTCACCCGGCGGTTCCGGGGGGTCGAGGCGGCGCTGGCCGCGGAGGGGCGGCGGCCGGAGGGTGCCACGCTGGCCGAGATGGATGCGCTCTGGGATGCGGTGAAACGGGACGAAAAGAAGTAGGCCCGCGCAGGATAACCAGTGCGGAGATTTTTCAAATAGTTGAAAAACAACGATAATCGTGGTTAATCGAGAGTTAACGGCACGCCCGCGGGCCTCGGATCAGGGCCGCGCGCAGAAGATGGCGTGCAGCGCCGTGACCAGCTGCTGCACCCGATCGTCCCCGATCGAATAGTAGATCGCCTTGCCCTCGCGGCGGCTGGTGACCAGGCCCTCGAGCCGCAGGCGGGCGAGTTGTTGGGAAACGGCCGCCTGGCGCGCACCGATCAGGTCCTCGAGCTCGCTGACCGATTTCTCGCCCTCGACGAGGTGGCAGAGGATCATCAGCCGGCCCTCGTGGGCGAGCGCCTTCATCAGGTCGGAGGCGGCCCGCGCCTGTGCGGCCATGCCGCTCGCATCGGGTCCGCGCATCTCCGGCTCGGCAAGGATTGCATCGGTCGTCATCGACAAACGCCCTCTACGGCGATCATATCGGGACACTCATATAGAGAAAGTCGAAGATGATGGAAAGCCCCCTGTCGCGGCTACGGACAGAACCCCGGGCCTTCCTGGCGACGTAGCCAGTGCGCGGCAGCCGGTATCGCGGCCACGGCCTCCACACCCTCGCCTGCCGCGAGATCCGCACGTGCCGGGAGCGGCGCGAGCAGCGCCAGAAGCGCGATGCCCGCCAGAAGATGTCCAGCCACGGCCTCCCCTCCTGTCGCTGGTGGTCCTCGTGATGAGCCTGCGACCGATACGGTCGCCGCGATAACGCGCGCACCCGATCGGGATCGCGTCAGCCGCAGGCGCCCACATGGCCGCAGGCGGTGCAGAAGTCGCAGCCGTCGCGGCGGATCAGGGTGGGGTGGCCGCATTCGGGGCAGGTGCGACCGGGCAGCACGGCTTGTCCGGGGGCGCCGGGCGCGGGGGCGTCGCTCCAGAGCACCGTGCCGCCGGCGACCGGATAGCCGCCGGCGTCGAGCACGCCGAGCATCTGGTACCGGTGGATCAGCAGCCGTGCGACATAGGCGATGGTCGAGGGCTGCACCGCCTGTTTCTCGCTGCCCGGCACGCGGGCGAAGAAGTCGCCCTGCGCCTCGGGCAGGTCCTTCAGGCCGCGCAGCTTCTTGCCGATCCAGGCGGGGTCGATGACGCGCATATCAAGGCTCAGCGACTTCGTGAGGCCGTTGAACTCCAGCGGATAAGCGCCCGACAGCCATACGGAAAACGGGCGCTTGGTGCCGTCGGGCAGTACGCATTCCTTCACGAACATCGCGAAGTCGTCGCCGGTGGTGGGGTTGAGGATGTCAACCGTCCAACTCAGCGTGCCATCGGCGCCGGACTTCGGCTCCTTGCGCGAGAAGAGCGCATCGACCAGCGGTGTGCCGCCCTCCGGCCCGTCGAAGACGCCGAGCGCCGTGCAGCGGTATTCCAGCACCTTGGCGAAGGCGCTGACGGCACCCGCCACCGGCACTAGCCGGCCGTCGGGAGGCATTGCCATCTCGAATGGGGCGCCGGGGGTCTTGGCGAGGCTGTCGAGCTTCATCTTCAGCCAGCCGCGGTCCTGGGCGCGCAGGTCCATCGACATGTTCTTGGCCAGCGCGCCGAGGCCGCGCGGGGCTTCCTCGCCGTTCACCCAGACCTCGAAGGGCTGGGCGGTGCCGTTCTCGACATGGCCCACGAAGACCGCGAAGCGGCGGCCGGGCGCCTCGACCATGTAGGTCCACGACGGCGAGCCCGGCCGTGAGCTTCGGCCGGTGCGGCCAGCGCAGGGCGGCGAGCGCCACCTGCGGCGCGCCCGTGATGCGGATGCGGCGGTCGGGCTCGGACTGGTCGAGGTCCTGCGGCGGGGTCTCGACCGAGAGGACCGAGCCGAGCACGCTGTTGGGGCGGTAGGTGGTGATACCCTTCAGGCCGGCCTTCCAGGCCTCGAGGTAGAGGGTCTCGAACTCCTCGAACGGATAGTCCTCGGGAACGTTCACGGTCTTGGAGATCGCCTGGTCGATGAAGGGCTGGATGGCCGCCTGCATCGCCATGTGGTCGCGCGCGCCGATCTCCAGCGCGTTGACGAAGGCGGCGGCAGCGCAGCGGTATTGCCGCCGCGCGCCTTCCAAAGCCGCCAGGCATGGTCCTCGACGGTGTATTCGCGCATGCTCGCCGTCGGGTTCGCGCTTCTTGCGGGTGTAGTGCCAGGAATAGGCCGGCTCGATGCCGTTCGAGGCGTTGTCGGCGAAGGCGAGGCTGATGGTGCCGGTGGGGGCGATGGACAAGCAGGTGGCTGTTGCGAAGGCCATCCCCGGCGATCTGGGTGCGGATGTCGTCGGGCAGGCGTCTTGCCATGCCGGAGTCGAGGAGTTTGTCCGCATCGAGGAACGGGAAGCTGCCCTTCTCGCGGGCCAGCGCCACCGAGGCGCGGTAGGCGGCGTCGCGCAGGCGGCGGGCGAGGCCGGTGGCGGCGTCGCGACCCTCGGCGCTGTCGTAGCGCAGGCCCATCAGGATCAGCGTGTCGCCGAGACCGGTGAAGCCGAGGCCGATGCGCCGCTTGGAGGCGGCCTCCGCCGCCTGCTGGGGTAGCGGCCAGACAGTGGCGTCGAGCACGTTGTCGAGCATGCGCACGGCCACGGCCACGGTTGCCTCGAAGCCGTCATGGTCGAAGCCGGGGGTCTCGGAGAAGGGTCCGGTGACGAATCGCGTCAGGTCGATCGAGCCGAGGCAGCAGCAGCCGTGGTCGGGGATGGGGATCTCGCCGCAGGGGTTGGTGGCCTCGATCCGCTCGCAGTAGGCGAGGTTGTTCTCGGCGTTGATGCGGTCGAGGAACAGCACGCCCGGCTCGGCGGCGTCATAGGTGTTGCGCATGATCGTGCGCCAGAGTTCGCGCGCGCGGATCGTGGCATAGACCCAGAGGCCGTCCGCCCGCTGGTGCGCGCCCGCCGCGACCTGCACCGGAGCCGGCTGGGCCTTGTGGACCAGCTCGAAGGTGCCGTCGGCCTCGACCGCCGCCATGAAGGCATCGGTGACGCCGACGGAGATGTTGAAGTTGTTGAGCCTCGCCCGCCTGGCGCTTGGCAGAGACGAACTCCATCACGTCCGGGTGGTCGCAGCGCAGCACGCCCATCTGCGCGCCGCGCCGCGAGCCCGCGCTCTCGACGGTGGCGCAGGACTGGTCGAAGACATGCATGTAGCTGATCGGGCCGGAGGCGGCGCTGTCGGTGCCGTGGACGCGGGCGCCGCGGGGCCGGATGGCCGAGAAGTCGTAGCCGACCCCGCCGCCGCGGCGCATGGTCTCGGCGGCCTCGCGGAGTGCGATGTAAATCCCGGGCTTGCCGTCCACGGTTTCGGAGATCGAATCGCCCACCGGCTGCACGAAGCAGTTGATCAGGGTTACCTCCTCGATCCCGGCCCCTGCCGCAGAATTGATCCGCCCGCCGGGGATGAAGCCGTCCTCCAGCGCCTTGAGGAACACCGGTTCCCAGGCCGCCGGGTCGGCCTCGACTGCCGCCAGCGCGCGGGCCACGCGGCGGCGCACGGCGCGGGCCATGTCGGGGCCGTCGAGGTCGCGTTCCGCGCCCTTGGCGTACTTTTCGCGCAGGACGTCGAGGCTCACCTCCTGCCAGGGCAGGGCGATGGCGGTGTCCTCGCCGAAGTCCCGGCTGTCGGGTTTGTTCATCGGGCAGACGCCTCTGGGGATGCGGATGACCTTTGAATGTAGGCGCCCGGTCCTGCAGGGTCAATCGCGCGACGATCTGGACGATGGGTAAAATCCGGCATATGTTGTGGAGCAGGGATCATCAGACAGCAAGCGGTGGACATGGCGGCATTGCATCTCCTCAAGCTTTGCGTGGGGGCGGACGGGGTGGAGGACCTCGTCGAGTGGCAGGCGGAGCGCATCGCCGAAGCGCGGGCGGCCGGGCAGGACGCGCGTCCCGCGCATGTCACCCGCATGTGGCCGCGGCGCGAGGCGGAGCTTCTGGACGGAGGCTCGCTCTACTGGGTGTTCAAGGGGCTGGTGCTGGCACGCCAACGCATCCTGGGGCTGGAGCCGCGGAGGGGGGCCGACGGGATCGAACGCTGCGCGATCCGGCTCGATGCGGACGTGGTGCAGACCCATCCGCAGCCGCGGCGGCCCTTCCAGGGCTGGCGGTATCTGCGGGACGAGGATGCACCGCGCGATCTCATGGCTCGCGGTGCCGCCGGCCTGCCGCCGGGCCTTGCGGCCGGGCTCGGCCTGGTCGGGGTGCTCTGAGATGCGGCGGGTTCTCGCGGCCGTGCTGTCCGCCGCGCTGGGTACGGCGGTACCGGCGGCAGCCGATTACAACTGGAACGATCTGGCCGCCGAGTTCTGCCGCCTGACGCTGACCGGCGACCTGCCGGCGCTGCGGCCGCTCATCTCCGACGAGCTTGCCGCCGACATCGCCGCTGCCAGCGCCAACCCAGCGATGCCGCCTGCCCGCGTACTCTTCCAGACCTACGCCAACGAGGTGCCGGTCTGCCAGGTGCGCACCCGCAACGCCGCCATCGTCGAGGTCCGCCGCAGCAACCCCGGGGGCGCGGCGCCGGCCTGGACCGAGTACCTGGTCATCGTGCCCGAGCGCGACGGGACCACGCGGATCGACGATGTGCTCTTCGCCACCCGCCGCAGTGACACGCTGCGCGCCCGCCTCTACAGCTACGCCGGGCGCTAGGGCGGTTGAACAGCGGAGCGGCGGGTGATTTACCGGAAGGCCAGACATCTAGCGAGCAGAACCATGAAGATCGGCATCCTGGAGACCGGCGAGGTCAGCCCGGACCTGAAGGCACGGCACGGCGACTACCCGGCGATGTTCGAGACCATGCTCGGTGCCGCCGACCCGGGCCTCGAGTTCGTCACCGTGCGGGTGGTGGCTGGTGAGATGCCGCGCGCACCTGGCGAGGCAGACGCCTGGCTCGTCACCGGCTCGCGGCACGGGGTCTATGACGGGCTGCCCTGGATCGAGCCGCTCAAGGCCTTCCTGCGCGCCTGCCTGGCCGCAAGGGTGCCGGTGGTGGGCATCTGCTTCGGTCACCAGATCCTCGCGGAGGCGCTGGGGGGGCGGGTGGAGAAGTCGGACAAGGGCTGGGGACTGGGCGTGCAGGACTACGAGCTGGTTGCCCGCCCCGGCTGGATGACCGATCTGCCGGACCATTTCGCGGTGCGCGCCCTGCATCAGGACCAGGTGGTCACGCTGCCGCCCGACGCCACCGTGCTGGCCCGCTCGGCGCATTGCGACTATGCGGCCCTGGCCTACGGCGACCCCGAGGCGCCCGAGGCGATCTCGCTGCAGCCGCATCCCGAGTTCGGCGCCGCGTTCATGGACGACCTGATCGCGCTCCGCACCGGGACGGTGCTGGCCGAGGACGCGGCCGCCGAGGCGCGGGCGGGTCTGGCGCGCGAGGTCCACAGCGACAACTGGGCGCGGCTGATCGTGGGCTACCTGCATCGCATGGAGGCCATCCGCGCGGCGGCCTAGGCTTCTTAGGTCCGCGCCTTACCGACAATAGTGTTGCGGAGCACAGCTAGAGCAACCAGAAAGAACCCCGCGCCGACCGCCAGCCAGTAGCCTAATTTCAGAGCCCCGGTGAACCTGGTGTTACCACCTGTCATGGGATTGGGAACTACCGAAGTTCCAAGAAAGCTGACACCGCCGCCTCCGGCCCTCAGGTGAGCGATAACGAGAGCAGTTCCGACGGCGATCAGGTATGAGAGGCCAACGATCCCAATCAGCACCTGGGGTAGCGAGAGCTTGAACCGGCCCAGTGTGATCCGTTTCTCCACGAAAAGGCTTACTGCCAGCGCCAACATACATATCCCCAAATACAACCACATGAGGGGGGCAAAGAACGCCGGCATGGAATAGAGGGAGCTATTGGCGTAGGTTCTGATTTCGGGCGCAGCTATCTCAACCCCCCAGGGGCGCAATAGGATGTGATCGGCGCCTGACAGGTCGCTGATACGGGCTCCCCACCACGGGCTGAACCACGAGAACAACATGAGACCGGCAGCACCGACGACCAGGGCACGGAAAAGCCACAGCCTGAGACTACTCTGAGTGGTGCCTGTCGCCTGCGCCGCTGCCATGAGATCCTCCATTCGCCGGGCCTGCCCAGCTCTCCTGGGACAAAAAATGCGTTATACCTTGGCTACACGCAGTCGACACTGAACCAACTGCCGCCGCACAAGACCTGACCGGAGCGGTCAAGTGATCTGAACCAGACAGGACCCTTCGTTGCTCAACCACCAAATCTCAACCACAGGCGCTGACATCAGGTTGCGTAGTGCGAAACAGGATCGTCGGGAGGATCCGGTGCAAGCTCTGCCCTGACGGTGATGCGCTCCGTCACCTCGACGGTCCTCGCGGTGGCTGCGTACTTGGTCCCGGCAACGAGCAGCTTGTAGGTCCCTTTGACGACCTTGAGCGTCGCCACGCCGTTTTCGCCAGTGAAAGCCCGGTAGGGTTGCATGACAACTCGGGCGTTGCTGATCGGGGTCTGATTTGCAGCGTCGAATGCCTCCACGGTTACTTCGCAATCAGGCGGGTCCACGACCTGAACAGCGAAGGCGAGCGCGCCGGCGGAATGGGGGATCCCTGAACCCGCCGGGGGGATCCTGAGCCTCCCACGTCTGGTGGCCGGCGGCGAGTGGTGCCTGGCCTTCCACCTCGGCGAAGAAGAGCGTGCTGGTGCCCGGCCAGACCTCATCCTTCAGGGTTCCGGCAACCACCTGGATCCCCTCGCCGTTGACGATGCTCACCTCCCTGCCGGCAAGATTGCAGCCGCACGAGCATTTGATGCCGACCTTTAGGGTGAAACGTTCGCCGCCGACGATCGCCGTCGGCAGGCCCCAGACGGTCAGCCGCATCGCGTGCGCCTTCACCACGAACGCGAACTCGGTCGAGACCTCGTCGTGCGGGGTGCCGGCCTGCTCCGGGGTTATGAGAACGGCCCGCAGCACATGCTCTCCCTCCGTCAGGGGCGCATCGAGCGGGATCTGGTCGGTGACGTAGATCTGGCCCTCGGACTTCGTCAGCTCGGCGAATGCCAGCTCGTCTTCGTCCAGATTCCGGATGGAGACGCCGAGATCGCCGTGGTCGCGTCCGGGTGGAACCGCGACCTGGCATCTCACGGTGAACTCGGCCCCGGCATCCACCTCCGGGGGCGAGATCTCGACGAACCATGGGGATAGTTCAGTAGGGGTATCGATTTCCGCAGTCACAGAACCAGCTCAATTCTTGCGCGTACATGAATGCCGGTGGGTCATGCGACCCACCGGAACCGTTCAGACGATCGCCAGCGATTCAAACCCCTTCCTGGGCGATGTTCGTGCCGGCGATGAAGCCGGTGACGTGGGCCCTGGCAAGACCGTGCTGGTTGCCGCTGCCGCTGGCCTCGCCCCCGGTATAGAGGCCGGGGATCACCTGGCCCTCCATGTCGAGGACCTGGGCCTTTTCGTTGGTCCGCAGACCACCGTAGGAGTCATGCCAGACCACCATGAGCGACGCCGCGTAGAAGGGCGGCGTATTGATCTGGTGCATCGGCGCATCGGCCCCGCGCCCGAACTCTTCGTCCGTGCCGGCGGCCGCGGCGGTGTTCCAGTTCTGCACCGTCTCAGCAAGGTACGTCAGCGGAACCCTCTGGAACTCGTGGCCGGCCTCGATCTGCGCGACCAGGTCCTCGATGGTGTCGGCAACGAAGAAGTAGCCGTTCTCGAGCGAGGTGAAGGGCGGATCGATGTTCCACCCGTCACGTTCCACCGCGGCGCTGTCGAAGATCGCCCACAGCGGGCCGGAGTAGTAGTCCGGAGCGGTGGAGCCCTCGTTCATCGCCAGCGCGGCATCGACGCCGGCGTACCGGTCGTAGATCTGCCGAACGAAAGCGGGGTCGCAGTTGCGCCAGTCGAGCGGCACATGTGCGACACCGGTGTTCGGCGTGCCGGAGGCAGGCCCGCCGGGAAACCAAGACAGGCCTATGCGCTTGGTCAGATTGATTTCGTTGTAGAACCTCTTCCCGACCTGGTTGACGGCGATCAGGTGCTCGAAGGAATTGGTGCCGAAGAGCGCGATCCCCGTCGATTTCCTCGACGAGAACGTCGGGTGTCCGGGAAGCTCGCCGCTGTAGGCGTCCCGGGTCGCGAGCCTTTGCGGAATATGGTAGGTGATCGGTATCGCAAGGTTCTGCTGCATTCCGGACAAGGTGGCGCCGGCCCTGATGCCCGCGATGATCCCGCTCGCATCTTGACCGCGAGGCCCGAGCACAGCCCAGGTGCTCGCCGGGAAGGCCGGCTCCCGCATCGCAGGATAGAACATGCTGCGGTACTGCGGATTGCCCGAGTGTCCGCCCGTGGCGATCATCACCCCCTTGAGGGCCCGCACGGTGATGGTCTCCCGCGTTTCCTCGACGTTGCCGTTGTTCCACAGGCTCTGGAGCTGCTCGCCGGTGTCCGGGTCATGGCGCGGCGAGTAGGAGGCCCTGATTCCCAACACCCGGCCCGAGAGCGGCTGCTCGCGGATCAGCGCGTCCATGTGGCGGTTGAGTATGAACTCGATGCCCTTTTCCCGCGCGCTGAACTCCAGGCACCTTGCCATGCAAGCGCCAGCACCCACGGTATCCGGCCCGGCCACGTCACTGGTATCGTTCAAAGGGATGGGGGCGAAGTGACTCGCGTGCACGTTCAGCGTGCCGGCATCCTCGCGGGTGATCGTTCCCGCCTTGATGTCGGTCACGGCGCCCAGCTTGAGGAAGGGACCGGCCTGCCGGGCGCGCGAGATGCCCGAATTAGGATTCGAGCCGCGGATCCGGGCAAAGCGAACGTAGTTGTCCATCATCAGCTGCCGTGCGCCAGAGGCATTCTCGGCCATCGCGCGCTGAATCGCACGCTCATTGTACCGGTATGGCGCCTGGGCCGCGGCGTCTATCACCGACCAGTCGGTCCATTCTGTGAAGAGGCGCTCCACATCGTCGGTCAACTCCTCCGCTGTATGCGGGGAAGGAACCGTGATGAATCCTTCGGGGTCGCTTTCGCCCGCAAGGTCGCGCAGCTGTATCGGGTCGCCGCCGCCGAGCGAGGTCTGCCCGCCGCTGTGAAGCATCTTGCCGCCGACATCGAAATTCCCTTCGATCACCAGCACAGACGCCCCGGCATCCCGGGCACGAATGGCACAGAGCAGACCCGAAGCCCCACCGCCGCAAACAACAACGTCGGCTTCATAGTCCCACTGGATGCCGTCGCTCGCCGGCGCGTCCTGCGCCTGCGCAACACTCGGACCGGCCAGAACGCCTGCGCCGACCGCTGCCGCAGCGCCCGTCCGGAAGAATTCACGCCGACTGAAGGCGCTCTCCTCAAGCGTCTCGATCTCTTTGACGGCGCCCGTCTTCTTTACGTTGTCGGTCATCGTTTCCTCACCCGGTTTTGTCTTCTGCGGAACCGCCCAACTGGCGAAACTCTTCCGGCGCCTTCAGTGCCGGATGTACGAAAGGGCGCAGGCCACTCGCGTGCGCGAACCCGTCGCCACCGATTTCTATGTCGGCGCGCGTGCTGAATGGCGCTGCACTAACGGAATAGCTCTTGCGCCGGCTGCGCTTTCCTCCCGTACGAACGTCAGTTTAGGAGCGACTGGTCGTCTGCGTCCAAGGCATATTCTGCCTGACACCAAGCTGATTTTTGCGGTAGCAGCCTCGGGATCAAACTAACCCGTCGACGATGCTTCCAAGGTGCACGGCCCGGCTGCCCGGAGCCGTGCAGGCTTGAAGGATAACCCTGTCCAGGAACCTGAAAGGTTCACGATCCGCGAAACTGTCGAGAACTCTGTTGCCGATCACGAATGACGTGGTCAGCTTCAGCTTGGGATCGATGATCTCGCGCGCCTCGACGAGGCCTTGCGCAGCCTCCAGGGCCACCAGTTCGAAGGTCAGGATGCTGGCCGAAAGGCCGCGAAGCACCATGCCCTTTGCGGCGAATATCGATTCGACGGGATAGCGCAGATCGACCGAGAGCCCGAGATCGGCCGCGAAAGTCCGCACGACTTGTATGGTGGTACTGTTCGGCCCGAATGCCAGCGGGAATTGCAGCGCGTCCCGAAACGCGATCGGGGTACTCCCTGCGTCCGTGTGCGGGGGCGTCACAAGGGCGAGGTACTGCTCGAACACCGGAATGCTGGTGGTATCCGGGAGAGGCTCCGCATCCTGAATGAAGGCGCAGTCGATCTGGTGTCGGGTCAGCTGGACCATCAGCGACCGACTGACCGACCCGACGACGTGAAAGTGGATTCCGTGCAGACCGGCCGGGTCGGCCGCGGCGATTTCGGGGCCGATCATCGTGGAGATACTCGGCGGTAGCCCGACCCGGATGTCTATCTGATGGCTCTGCAAGGATCTGATCCGATCCTCAAGATCCTGTAATCGTTCAATCAATGCGACGCCGTCGCGGTACAGAAGCTGCCCTGCCTTCGTCGGCGTCACGCCCTTGGAATGCCGATTGAGGAGCGGCAGACCCATCTGCTGCTCGAGGGCCCGGATCTGCAGTCCGAGCGCCGTTTGCGCGACGTTGAGGTCCTGGGACGCGCGCGTGATGTTCCCTGTTTCCACGACATGAAAGAAGTAACGAAGCTGCTTCAGCGTCAGGGACATAGCAAACCCAAGTGCACCCAAGAGGCTAATTCGACCGGCGCCCCGCAGTCAATTTCCATCTCGAACCCCTGGTAGCAAACTGACGTTACCTCTTGTTTTTCCGCGACAGGCATCGATGGCAACTGCTCACGCTCCGGCACTTTCCCTTTGAACGGTTGAATCGGGCGTGATTCAAGCTTGGGATGAACCGGACAGACCTTGATGTCCTGAGCCGGAAGCATCTGATCGAGCTGGTGCTGGGCCGGGCGGAGTTGATGAGACGGCTGGAGCAGCGGGTGGCCGAGTTCGAAGCCAGGCTCAGGCTGCCGCCGAAGACGCCGGCGAACTCGAGCGTTCCACCCTCGCAGGGGCACAGGCCGCAAGGCCTGGAAACAGGAGACCCGCAACCAGCGGCGCTCCCTCGCCAAGACGGCGATGGGCCGCTACGAGGCGATCATCGGGCCACGCCTGAAGGCCCGCACCTTCGACCGCCAGCAGGTCGAAGCCGCCCTGGCCGCGCGCTACCTCATCTACTTCACCGCCCACGGTATGCCAAAGACCCTCAGGATCGCCTGAGATCGCGGGAGAAAGGGGGCGATCCAACCCCGACAGTTCCATGCAACAACGCCTCCCTTTGATGCTGCTGCGTCTTCCCGAGCCGCGCCCCGAGCTGACTAGTAAATAGACCAATTCCCCCTTGACGACCGCTGGCACCGCAAGTCCGGCTCGTACTCCCGGCCCCGGCGAGTTTGACTAGCTCGAAAAGCTGTGACGGTTCTCCCGAGGATTTCGTATACCATCGGTATGCTTTTGTCACCATCAATTCACGGTGTGCGGTCTTTGTGCCGTGCCCGAGCGCCCGGCGGGCGCCTTCCCCGGCGTCACGGTCGAGGCATGAACCAAAGCTTAGGCGAGGATCGCTTCGGCGAAGCGGTCGGCATCGACGTTGCCGCCGCTGGCCACCACGATCACCGTATCACCCGCGATCTCGTCGGCGCGGAACACCGCCGCCGCCAGCGCCACTGCGCCGCCGGGCTCCAGCACCAGCTTGAGGTGGCGGAAGGCGAGCGCCATCGCGCGCATGGCTTCGGCGTCACTCACCACCAGACCCGGCCCCGCCAGCCGCGCCAGCACCGGGAAGGTCAGCGCACCGGGCTGCGGGCTCAGGATCGCGTCGCAGAGCGATCCGGCGGTGCGCGGGTTGCGCTCGCGCCGGCCCGAGACCAGAGAGCGCGCCGTGTCGTCGAAGCCCTCCGGCTCGACGGTGCGGACCCTGAGGCCCGGCGCCTCGGCCTCCAGCGCCAGCGCGGTACCGGCCGAAAGCCCGCCGCCACCGCAGGGGATCAGCACGTCTGCCACGCCGACGCCGGCCTCTGCCACCTGCCCGGCCAGCTCCAGCCCCACGGTGCCCTGGCCGGCGATGACCTCGACATGGTCAAAGGGCGGGATGAGCGTGAGCCCGCGTTCGGCGGCAAGCCCTGCCCCGAGCGCGTCGCGGTCGGTACCGGCGCGGTCGTATAGCACGACCTGGCCCCCCAGCGACTTGGTGCCCTCGATCTTTGACGCGGGCGCATCCGACGGCATCAGGATCACCGCCGTGGTGCCATGCGCCGCCGCCGCCCAGGCGACGCCCTGGGCATGGTTGCCCGAGGAATAGGCCATGACGCCGCGCTCAAGTGCTTCCGGCGTCAGCGCCGAGACTGCCGCCCAACCGCCGCGCGCCTTGAACGAGCCGGTGACCTGAAGGCTTTCGGCCTTCACCAGCACCCGCCGCCCCGCCAGCGCATCCAACGCCGGGTTGGCGAGGAGCGGCGTGCGCCGCACATGCCCCGCGATCCGGCCCGCTGCGGCCCGGATCGCAGCGATCCCGGTCACGGCGCCACCCGCGCCAGGAAGGCCGCAATTGCCGCCACCGCCTCCGGCTCGTCCAGGAACGGCACATGCCCGCGATCCGCCACCACGGTCACCACCAGATCGGGCCGGCGGGCGGCCATCGCCTCGACCGTGGCGGGCGAGAGGAGATCGGAGTTCGCCCCGCAGAGCAGCGCCAGCGGGACCATTGGCAGCGCATCGAAAAGCGGCCACATGTCCGGCAGCGGCGCGCCCGGCTCCAGCGCCGCGAGGCCCGCCTCGAAGGCGTCGCGCAGCCGCGGATCGTAGCGCAGCGCCACCCCCCCGCCGGGAAGTTCGCGCCAGATCCGCGTCGCATGCACCCGCCAGGCCGCCACCGACACCCCGGGGAACCGATCGCGTGAACTGGCTTGCAGCGCCACGGCGCCGGCCTCGTAGTCGGCATAGGGCGGAACCCGGCCGATATAGTCTAGGATGCGGTCGACGCCGCCCTTCTCCAGCACCGGCCCGACGTCGTTGAACATCACCCCGGCCAGCCGCTGCGGGGCTGTGGCCGCGATCACCATGGCCAGAATCCCGCCCCGCGACGTGCCGAGCACCGGCACGCGGGCAATCCCGAGGTGGTCCAGCAGCTCCAGCGCGTCGCGCGCCTCGACGCCGACGTTGTAGTTGGCCGGGTCGGGATCGAAGTCCGAGGCCCCTCGCCCGCGCGGATCGAGCCGGATCAGCCGCAGCCCCGCCCCGAAACGCTCGGCCACCGGGTCGAAATCGGCGCCGTTGCGGGTGAGGCCCGGCAGGCAGAGGAGCGGCGGCCCGACACCCTCGTCGCGATAGGCGAGCGACAGGCCATCGGACGTGGTGAAACGCTTCATGCGAGCCTCCGCGCGAGGTCGGGAACGCCGGTGAGATCGGCCGCCACATGGCCGGGCACCCAGGGCAACCGGTCGCGCGGCGCGCCGTCGCGGTTCACCCAGAGCGTCACGAAGCCGAACCCTGCGCCGGCAGCCGCGTCCCATCCATTCGACGAAACGAACAGGACCTCGCCTGGTTCCATGCCGAACCGCCGGCCGACCAGGTCGTAGACCACCCGCGCCGGCTTGAAGACCCCGACCTCCTCCACCGAGAGGATCGCGTCGAGGAGGCCGCCGACGCCGGCGTTGCCCACCGCCGCGTCCAGCATGGCCGGCGATCCGTTCGACAGGATCGCGGTGGCGAGCCCGCCCGCACGAAGGCCCGCGAGCATCGCGGGCACTTCCGGATAGGCCTCGAGCTCGTGGTAGAGCGCGAGCAACCGCGCGCGCAGCGCCGCGTCGCCGCCGAGGCCGGCCGCCTCCAGCGCCCAGTCGAGGCCGTCCTGGGTCACCTGCCAGAAGTCCGCATGCGCGCCGGTGACGGCCCGGAGCCATGTGTATTGCAGCTGCTTCAGCCGCCAGTCCCTCGCTACCGCCGCCCAGTGCGGCGCGAGCCGGGCGAAAGCCGGTTCACCTGCGGCGCGCCGGGCGGCGGCGGCCACGTCGAAGAGCGTGCCATACGCATCGAAGACGACAACCTTGATCATCCAGCTGTGCCGTCAGAGGTTCTCCGGCTGCGCCATGCCGGTGACGTGGTAGCCGCCATCGACGAAGATCACCTCGCCGGTGGTGCAGGCGCCCAGATCCGAGGCCAGATAGACCGCCGTGCCCCCTACCGCCTCCAGCGTCGCGTTGGCGCGCAGCGGCGCGTTCATCTCGGTGGCGTGGTAGACCTTGCGCGCCCCGGCGATGGCCGCGCCCGCCAGCGTGCGCATCGGCCCCGGCGAAATCGCGTTCACCCGGATGCCCTGCGGCCCGAGGTCATTGGCGAGGTAGCGCACCGCGCTCTCCAGCGCCGCCTTGGCCACGCCCATGACGTTGTAATGCGGCGTCACCCGCTGCGCACCGAGATAGGTCATCGTCATCACCGACCCGCCTTCGGTCATCAGCGGCACCGCCCTGCGCGTCAGATCGACCAGACTGTAGCAGGAGATGTCGAGCGAGTTGAGGAAGTTCGCCCGGCTGGTGTCGAGAAACCGCCCGTCGAGCTCGGCCTTGTCCGAATAGGCGATCGCGTGCACCAGCACGTCGAGCCGCCCCCACTCAGCCGCGATGCGGGCACAGAGCGCGTCGAGCGAGGACGCGTCCTGCACGTCCGCCGGCGCAATGATCGCCGCTCCCAGCAATTCCGCCAGCGGGATCACCCGCCGCCCGAAGCCCTCGCCCTGGTAGGTGAAGGCGAGCTCGGCCCCCTGCTTGTGCAGCGCCTTCGCGATGCCCCAGGCGATGGAATGGTCGTTGGCGACGCCGAGGATCAGCGCGCGCTTGCCCGCCAGCAGACCGCCGGGCACGGCGTCACCCATGATAACGGCTGAGTGCCAGCGTGGCGTTGGTGCCGCCGAAGCCAAACGAGTTTGAGATCACCGTGTCGAGGCCGGCGTTGTCGATGCGCGTGGTCGCAATTTCGTCGGGCCGGAGCGCGGGGTCCAGCTCGGTGACATTGGCCGAGGCGGCGATGAAGTCGTCCTGCAGCATCATGAGGCAGTAGATCGCCTCCTGAACGCCGGTCGCCCCCAGCGAATGCCCGGTCAGCGACTTGGTCGAGGAGATCTTCGGCATGCTGTCCTCGCCGAACACCCGGCGGATCGCCATCACCTCGGTCACGTCGCCCGCGGGCGTCGAGGTGCCATGCGCGTTGATGTAGCCGACCTTGCGGTTGCCGATTGTCGAGAGCGCAAGCTTCATGCAGCGCTCCGCCCCCTCGCCCGAAGGCGCCACCATGTCGTGGCCGTCGGAGGTGGCGCCGTAGCCGGTGACCTCGGCGTAAATCTTCGCCCCGCGGGCGAGGGCGTGCTCGAGTTCCTCGAGCACCACCACCCCGCCGCCGCCGGCGATCACGAAGCCGTCGCGGGTGGCGTCGAAGGCGCGGCTCGCCGTCGTCGGCGCGTCGTTGTACTTCGAGCTCATCGCGCCCATGGCGTCGAAGAGGCAGGACAGCGTCCAGTCCAGCTCCTCGCCGCCGCCGGCGAAGACGATGTCTTGCTTGCCGAACTGGATCTGCTCCACCCCGTTGCCGATGCAATGCGCCGAGGTCGAGCAGGCTGAGGTGATCGAATAGTTGACCCCCTTGATGCGGAAGGGCGTGGCGAGGCAGGCCGAGTTGGTCGAGGACATGCCGCGGGTGACCATGAAGGGGCCCATCCGCTTGGGCGAGCCCTTCTCGATGACGATCCGGTGCGCCTCGAACAGGTTCTTGGTCGAGGGCCCGCCAGAGCCCATGACAAGGCCGGAGCGCACGTTGGAGACGTCGCTCTCCTCCAGCCCCGCGTCGGCGATCGCCTGTTCCATGGCGATGAAGTTGTAGGCCGCGCCATCGCCCATGAAGCGCAGCTGACGCTTGTCCACGTGCTCGGCCACGTCGATGTCGGGGCGGCCATGCACCTGGCTGCGGAAGCCGTGCTCGGCGTAGTCGGGGGCGAAGGAGATGCCCGAGCGGCCCTCCTTGAGCGATGTCATCACCGCGCCGGCGTCAGTGCCGATCGACGAGACGATGCCGAGGCCGGTTATCACGACACGGCGCATGGCCGGTCCTCCTCAATCCTGGAACAGTCCGACCTTCATGTCGGTGGCCGTATATATGAGTTCGCCGTCCGCGCGCATCTCCCCGTTGGCGATGCCCAGCTTCAATTTGCGGTCGATGACGCGGGTGAAGGTCACCGTGTACTCCACCAGCTTCACGACAGGTGTCACCATGCCGGTGAACTTCACCTCGCCCACGCCGAGCGCCCGGCCGCGGCCCTGCATGCCGCGCCAGCCGAGGTTGAAGCCGGTGAGCTGCCAGAGCGCGTCGAGCCCAAGGCAGCCCGGCATCACCGGGTCGCCGACAAAGTGGCAGGCGAAGAACCAGAGGTCGGGGCGGATGTCGAACTCGGCCACGACGTGGCCCTTGCCCTCGGAGCCGCGGTCGGAGGAGATGTCGGTGACGCGGTCCATCATCAGCATGGGCGGCGTGGGCAGCTGCGGGTTGCCGAGGCCGAACATCTCGCCGCGGGCGCAGGCCATCAGTCCGTCGAAGTCGATGCGGGTGGGCCTGTCCTGCATGCGGGCTGTGTGCTCCCGGTCCCTGTCCTTCGTTTCCGGCCGACCTCTAGCACCCGGGCGGACAATCGCGCAAGTAGCGCTCCGGCTTCTGCGCCGGGCGGCGATCGGCTAGGTTTCCGGCAAGATTGTCGGGCAGGGAGGATGCCATGGCCTACGTCGACGGATTTCTGATCGCGGTGCCGACCGCCAAGCGCGAGGCCTACCGCGACCTGGCGGCGATGGCCGCACCGATCTTCCGCGAGTACGGCGCGCTCTCGGTGGTGGAGTGCTGGGGCGACGACGTGCCGGCGGGCAAGCTCACCTCCTTTCCCATGGCGGTGAAGCTGGAGCCCGGCGAGACGGTGGTCTTCTCCTGGATCGTCTGGCCGTCGCGCGAGGCGCGGGACGCGGGCAATGAGAAGGTCATGGCCGACCCCCGCATGCATCCCCCCGGCGAGATGCCCTTTGACGGCAAGCGCATGATCTTCGGCGGCTTCGAGGTGCTGGTGGAGGGCTGACCGGGACCGGCGGAAGGAGGTTCCGCCCGGCACAACAAATGTGGAGATTTTCTAAGTTTCTGAAATTACACTATGAACGTGGTAAATGCGGGATTAACGGCGACGCCCTGCTTATCGACGAAGCCCGCCGCCGATCAGCTCCAGCGCCTCCGAGGCCAGGCGCCGGGTCAGCGCGCCGGCGGGCTCCTCGCGGCCGATTGCCGCCGCCTGCCCCGCCCAGAGCGACATGAAATCGCCCGAGCCCGCCGGCTCGGTCGCGGCGCGCAGCGGCGCCAGCGCCCCGGCGGCCAGCGGGAAGTCGGGCGCAAGCGGCGAGACAGGCCCCACCTCGCGCACCACCCGGTTCACGATGCTCCGCGCCGGCCGGCCGGTGAAGACGTTGGTGAGCGCGGTGCCGTCGTCCCGCGCGGCCCGCAGTGCTGCGCGGTGCGGCGCCGCAACCCGCGCCTCGGGGCAGAAGAGATAGGCCGTCCCGATCTGCACTGCCGCCGCCCCCAGCGCGAAGGCGGCCGCGATTCCGCGCGCATCACCGATGCCGCCGGCGGCGATCACCGGCACGCGCACCGCGTCCGCCACCTGCGGCACCAGCGCGAAGGTTCCGGGCTGGCTGGCGATGTCGGCGGTGAGGAACATCCCGCGGTGCCCGCCGGCCTCGGCGCCCTGGGCGATGACCGCGTCGCAGCCCGCGTCCTCCAGCCAGCGCGCCTCGGCGACGGTGGTGGCCGAGGCCATCACCATCGCCCTCGTGGCCCGCACCCGCGCGAACAGGGCCGGTTCCGGCAGGCCGAAGTGAAAACTGACGACCTCGGGGCGGAACTCCTCGACCAGCGCGCAGGCCGCCGCGTCGAAGGCGGCGCGGGCGGAACCCGTCACGGCAGCCGCGGGGTCGAGGCCGAACTCAGCGTAGTAGGGCGCGAGCCGCGCCCGCCACGCCGCCTCGCGTGCGGGATCGTCGGCCGGCGCGCGGTGGCAGAAGAAGTTCATGTTCACCGGCCGCGCGGTCTGCTGGCGGATGATGCTCATCTGGCTGCGCATACCGCCCCCATCGAGGAAGGCGCAGGGCAGCGAACCGAGCCCTCCCGCCTCGGCCACCGCCACCACCATCTCCGACAGCACCGGCCCTGCCATCGGCGCCTGCACGATGGGATGCTCGATCCCGAACAGCTCCTGGATGCGTCGGTCCGGCCACATGGTCGCCTCCCCTATCCGTCCGCGCGGATGCGCGCGTTTTCCGGGTCGTACGGGCTGTCGCGGACGATCTCCGCGTCCCACAGCCGGTCCTGCATCCGCACCCTCAGCCGCGTCCCCGGCACGGCCAGCGCGGGCGTCACATAGCCCATGCCGATCGACTTGCCGAAGGCCACCGACCAGCCGCCCGAGGTCAGCCGGCCGACCTTCACGGCCCGTCATAGCAGCGCCTCGCGCCCCCAGGGGTCGGCGTCGTCCGGGCCGTCGATCAGCACGCGTGACGCATTTCGAGCGGATGCCCGTGTCGACCATCGCCTCCTTGCCCTGGAAGTCCTTGGTGAGGTCGACGAAGCGGTCAAGTCCGGCCTCCAGCGGGGTCGCGTCGCGGCCAAGCTCGGTGCCGAAGGCGCGGTAGCTCTTCTCCTGCCGCAGCCAGTTCTGCGCGCGGGCGCCGACGAGCTTCAGCCCATGCGGCTCGCCCGCCTCCATCAGCCGGTCGAACAGGTAGTTCTGCATCTCGATCGGGTGGTGCAGCTCCCAGCCGAGCTCGCCGGTATAGGCCACGCGGATCGCCGTCGACCGGGCACATGCCGAGCTCGATGTCGCGCGCCGAGAGCCAGGGGAAGCGCTTGTTGCCGAGCGCGGTGGCGGGCTCGGCGTCGTGGATCGAGCGTCGCGCAGGAGTCGCGCGAGCGTTCGGGCCGGCAAGCGCGAAGACGCCCCACTGGGTGGTGACGTCGTGACAAGTCGATCCGGCCGAACTCGGGCCGCCCATGTCCTCGGCGGCCTTGCGCAGGAAGTCGGCGTCATAGGCCGTCCAGGCGCCGGCGGAGACCAGGTAGTAGTCGTCCTCGCCGTCGCGGACGATGGTGTATTCGGTCCGCGTCGTGCCCGCGTCGGTCAGCGCATAGGTCAGGTTGATGCGGCCGACCTTCGGCAGCCGGTTGCAGGTGAACCAGTCGAGGAAGGCGGTCGCGCCCGGGCCCGCAGACCACAGTGCTTGGCGAAGGCGGTGGCGTCGATCAGTCCCGCCGTTCTCGCGCATCGCCTTGGCCTCCGTCGACGGCATATTGCCACCAGCCGCCGCGGCGGAAGCTGCGGGCGTCGTGGTCGAATCGCAGCCGCATCGACGGGGCCATAGTAGATCGGGCGCTCCCAGCCGTTCACCTGCCCGAACTGCGCGCCGCGCGCCTTCTGCCGGTCATAGGCAGGGCGCGGTGCGCAGCGGGCGGCAGGCCTCGCGCTCCTCGTCGGGGTGGTGCAGGATGAAGACGTGGTCATAGCATTCCTCGTTCTTGCGCGCGGCGTATTCGGTCGTCATCCAGCGAGCCGTAGCGCTTGGGATCGAGCGAGGCCATGTCGATCTCGGCCTCGCCGTCCACCATCATCTGCGCGAGGTAGTAGCCGGTGCCGCCGGCGGCGGTGATGCCGAAGGAGAAGCCCTCCGCCAGCCACATGTTGCGCAGGCCCGGCGCGGGGCCGACCAGCGGGTTGCCGTCCGGCGTGTAGCAGATCGGGCCGTTGTAGTCGTCCTTGAGCCCGACGCTCTCGGACGACGGGATGCGGTGGATGAAGGACATGTACTCCGCCTCGATCCGCTCCAGGTCGAGCGGGAAGAGGTCGGCGCGGAAGCTGTCGGGCACGCCGTATTCGAACCGCGCCGGGGCGCCCTTCTCGTAGGGGCCGAGGATCCAGCCGCCCGCGCTCCTCGCGGACGTACCATTGGCGTCGGCGTCGCGCAGCACCGGGTGTTCGGGGTGGTCCTTGCGGAACGCCTGACCAGCGCGGGGTCGGGCTCGGTGACGATGTACTGGTGCTCGACCGGGATCGCGGGGATCTTGATGCCCAGCAGCCGCGCGGTGCGCTGGGCGTGGTTGCCGGTGGCGGTGACCACGTGCTCGGCGCGGATCTCGAACGGTCTCGTCGGAGGGCACGAGGTTGCCGCCCTCTCCACCATCTGTGCGCCCGAGACGACCCACTCCGACCCGGTCCAGGCGTAGCCGTCGACCTGGGCGCGGCGCACGATCTCCACACCCATCTGCCGCGCGCCCTTGGCCATGGCCTGCGTGACGTCGGCGGGGTTGATGTAGCCGTCGTGGGGTGGAACAGCGCGCCGACGAGATCCTCGGTGCGGACGAGCGGCCAGCGGGCGTTGATCTGCGAGGGCGTCAGCCACTCGTGGGGATGCCGACGGTCTCGGCGGTGGTGGCATAGAGCTGGTACTCGTCCATCCGCGCGTCGGGTCTGCGCCATGCGCAGGTTGCCCACCACCGAGAAACCGGCGTTCAGCCCGGTCTCGGCCTCCAGCGCCTTGTAGAGCTCGACCGAGTAGTCGTGGATGTGGCTGGTCGCATAGCCCATGTTGAAGAGCGGCAGGAGCCCCGCCGCGTGCCAGGTGGAGCCGCGAGGTCAGCTCGTCGCGCTCCAGGAGCATCGTGTCGGCCAGCCCGCCTTCGCCAGGTGATAGGCGATGCCCGTCCCCACCGCGCCACCGCCGACCACCACCGCGCGCACATGGCTCCGCATCGCATCCTCCCTCGCGCTGCCGCCCCTTTCTCTAGCCGCGCGCGCCCCCGCGCAAGGGGGGCGGGCCGACCCATTCCGGGCGGATTGCGACGCGGGCGCCTGGCGGGTGGGGCTTGACCGCGACGCCTTGCCCGGCCATCTGTCCGGCCGGACACGTGGTCTGGTGAGGATTGCATGAACACGCTCATCGGGAACTGGAACACGCCCTTCGGCCTGCCGCCGTTCGGCGAGATCGAGACCACCCATTTCGCCCCTGCCTTCGACGCGGCCCTCGCCGAGGACCGGGCGGAGGTGGACCGCATCGCCGCCGACCCCGAGCCGCCCAGCTTTGCCAATACCATCGAGGCCATGGAGCGGTCGGGCCGCGCGCTGGACCAGGTGGCGGCTGTGTTCTTCAATCTCGCGGGCGCCCATACCAACGACGACATCGAGGCGCTGCAACGCGACCTGAGCCCGCGGCTGGCCGCCCACAGCGCCGCCACGATGATGAACGCGGCCCTCTTTACCCGCATCGACGATCTTGTGTCGCGCCGCGCTGACCTCGGGCTGACGGCTGAGCAGGACCGGGTGCTCGGGCTCTATCACCAGATGTTCGTGCGCGCCGGCGCCCGGCTCGAAGGCGCCGACCGCGAGCGGCTGACCGAGGTGCTGCAGCGGCTGGCGAGCCTCGGCACCGCCTTCGGCCAGAACGTGCTCGCCGACGAGCGCCGCTGGTCGCTGGCCCTCGATGTGGCCGACCTTGAAGGCCTGCCCGACTGGCTCGTCGGCGCCGCGGCCGAGGCGGCGAGCGAGAGGGGCAAGGACGGCCACGCCGTCACCCTGTCGCGAAGCCTGATCGTGCCGTTCCTGACCACCTCTCCCCGCCGCGACCTGCGCGAGACGGCGTTCCGCGCCTGGGTGGCGCGTGGCGAGAACGGCGGCTCGTCGGACAACCGGGCCGTCATTGCCGAGATGCTGGCGCTGCGCGAGGAACGCGCGCGGCTGCTCGGCTATCGCGACTTCGCCGCCTACCGGCTGGAGCGCGAGATGGCCAGGACCCCGGAGGCCGTGCGCGACCTCTTGATGCAGGTCTGGGCGCCGGCGCGCGCCCAGGCCGAGGTAGACGCGGCGGCGCTGGAGACGCGGCTCAACGCCGACGGGATCAACGGCACGCTGGAGCCCTGGGACTGGCGCTATTATGCTGCCATCCGCCAGCGCGAGGAACACGCGCTCGACGAGGAGGAGGTGAAGCCCTACCTGGCGCTCGACGCCGTGCGCGAGGCGGCCTTCGACGTGGCGGGGCGACTCTTCGGGCTGAGCTTCACGCCCTTAGACGTGCCGCTCTACCACCCCGACGCCCGCTGCTGGGAGGTCCGCAAGGGTGAGCGGCACATGGGCGTCTTCATCGGCGACTACTTCGCCCGCCCCTCCAAGCGCTCCGGCGCCTGGTGCTCGTCCTTCCGCAGCCAGTCGCGGATGGACGGCGAGGTGCGGCCCATCGTCGTCAACGTCTGCAACTTCGCCAAGGCCCCGAAGGGCGAGGCGAGCCTGCTCACCTTCGACGACGCGCGCACGCTCTTCCACGAGATGGGCCACGCGCTGCACGGGCTGATGTCGGACGTGACCTACCGGTTCATCTCCGGCACTTCGGTGGCGCGCGACTTCGTGGAGCTGCCGAGCCAGCTCTACGAGCACTGGCTGGAGACGCCGGAGGTGCTGGAGGCCCACGCCCGCCACGTCACCACCGGCCAACCAATGCCGCGCGACCTCCTGGACCGGCTGATCGCGGCGCGCAACTTCGACCAGGGGTTCGCGACGGTGGAGTACCTCGCCTCGGCGCTGGTCGATCTCGACTTCCACGCCGGCCCCGCCCCCGCCGACCCGATGGCGGCACAGGCGGCGACGCTGGCGCGGATCGGCCTGCCGCATGCCATTGTCACGCGCCACGCGGCCCCGCATTTCCAGCACGTCTTCTCGGGCGACGGCTATGCCTCGGGCTACTATTCCTACATGTGGTCCGAGGTAATGGACGCCGACGCCTTCGCCGCCTTCACAGAGGCGGGCGACGTCTTCGACCCCACCATTGCCGCCCGTCTGGCCGAGAACATCTACGCCGCGGGCGGCTCCCGCGACGAGGCCGAGCTCTACACCGCCTTCCGCGGCCGGATGCCCGGCGTCGATGCCCTGCTCGCCAAGCGGGGTCTGAAGGCGGCCTAGCCCGCCGCGACCGCCCGCACGCTTCGGGCGAGCCCGGCGACTATTCGCCGTGCATGAAGGCTTCCATCTCCTCGGGCGTGACGCCTCCGTCCGCATTGGCGTCCATGGCGGTGAACACGCGCGCATGCACCGCCTGCATCTCCTCGAGCGAAAGCGCGCCGTCGCCGTCGGTGTCCATCACGATCAGCATCATGCGCATCATCCCGGGCCCCATCATGCCAGGCCCCATCATGCCAGGCCCCATCATGCCAGGCCCCATCATGTCATCCCGGTTCCCCCATCGCATCATGTTGGCCCATGGGCCCCAGCCTTCGCGGTCGGGTCCCATCATTGGCCCGCCGGGGGCCTGCGCGATGGCCCATGATCCGGCAGATATGGCGACGAGTGCTGTCAGTATCGCGGTTCTCATTGGCTCCTCCTTGATAGAGCCAGCCTGCGGGGCGCCCATGGTCGGGGCGTTGATCCAGGTCAAAGGCAAGGCGCACCAGGCCAAAGGTGCCGGAGACGTGATGCCGCGCTCGCTCCGAGGAGAGGATCGCCTCGAAATTCCTCGCTGACCGGCTGAAGGCGCTGACGGCCGCCGGCCTGCTGACCCGGGCGCCCGATCCGAGCCACCGGCAGAGGGCGATCTTGAGCCTCACCGGGGCCTAGATAGCACTCCTCCCGGTAATGGCGGCGCTGGGTGCCTGGGGGCGGCGCCACCTAGCGGTGAGCGAGGAGCTGGCCATCCGGGCGCAGCTGCTAGAGGAGGGTGGGCCAGCGCTCTGGGACAAGTTCATGGCCGAGCGGCTGCACGCCGCCTTCCAGGAGGTCCCCGCGCGAAACGCGCGAGGACCGGGCTAGCCGTCGAGGATGAAGACGTGCAGCGCCACCGGACCGTGGGCGCCGAGCTGCAGCACCTGGCCGATATCGGCCGAGCGCGAGGGGCCGGTGACGAAATTTAGCGTGCGCGGATCGAGCCCGCGGGCGCGCCAGGCGGCCCAGAAGTCCTCGAAGCCGCCGCAGATGTCGGAGGCGCGCAGCACCGCGAAATGCGTCTCGCCGAGGAAGGTCAGCGTCACCGGGTTGTCGGGCCCCGACGCCAGCGCCAGCGTGCCGGTTTCGGCCAGCCCGAACTCCGCCCGGCTGAGGGTCGCGGGCTCTTCGAGCCGCCCCACGCCGCGGCGTGGCCTCCAGCGTACCCCAGTCGAGCCCGGCGAACAGCGGATCGGCGCCCATGCGGATCCCGGCCGGCAGATTGCGCTTGCGCAGCTCGTGCGCCACCGCCTTCGGCAGCTCGGCGAGGCTGGAGACGCGCCCCACCGTGGCCGCCGCCGCCTCCAGCTTCTGCATGAACTGCACCAGCCGCTGCGGCCCGTGGCTCGCGCCCTGCCGCGGCTGCGGCCCGCCGCCCCGCGCCGCGATCCAGGCCTCGACCGCCGCCGCCCGATCCCCCGTACCGCCGGCCGCCGCGCGAACGCGGCTCAGAATGCGATCGCGCGCACTCATTTCCGCGCCTTCCACTGGTCCATGAAGGTCCGCCCCGTCGGCGCCGGCAGATCACGCTGACCGGTCCAGCCCGAAGCCAACGGAAGCGAGGCGATCCGCCCCCGCTTGCCACCGATCCCGCGCAGCACCCCGTTGCCGACCCGCGCCAACAGCCGGTAGAGCCTCGGCCGCTGCGCGAACCACCCCCAGACGCCGAGGCCGGCGCGCACAGTCGAGGGAGTCAGCTTCTTCTCGAACTCGCGCTCGCGCCAGTGGCGCATCATCTTCGGCAGGGGAATGCGCATCGGGCAGACCGCCTCGCAGCGCCCGCAGAAGGTCGAGGCGTTGGGCAGCTGCCCGCCGGTCTCCACGCCGATCAGCGACGGCGTCAGCACCGCCCCCATCGGCCCGGGATAGACCCAGCCGTAGGCATGGCCGCCGACCGCCTGGTAGACCGGGCAGTGGTTCATGCAGGCGCCGCAGCGGATGCAGCGCAGCATGTCCTGGAACTCGGTGCCGAGCATGTTCGACCGGCCGTTGTCGAGCAGCACCACATGATACTCCTCCGGCCCGTCCGGATCGCCCGGCCGCCGCGGCCCCTTGGAGAAGGTCGTGTAGACGCTCATCTCCTGGCCGGTAGCCGAGCGCGCCAGCACCCGCAGGATGGTCGCGGCATCCTCCGGCGTCGGCACCAGCTTCTCCAGCGAGGCCATGACGATATGCACCTTGGGCAGCGACTGGCTGAGGTCGCCGTTGCCCTCGTTGGTGACGATCACCGACTGCCCGGTCTCGGCGATCAGCACGTTGGCGCCGGTGATCCCGACCTCGGCCTCGAAGTACTTGCTGCGCAGCACCCCGCGCGCCTCCTTCAGCAGCGCATCCAGCTCCGACAGATTGCGATTGGCCGGAAGGTGGGTATGGGCCTTGCGGAAGGCGGCCTCCACCTCGGGCACGGTGACATGCACCGCCGGGGCGATGATATGGGAGGGGATCTCGCCGCGCAGCTGGATGATGTACTCGCCGAGGTCGGTCTCCACCGGCGTGATGCCGTTCGCCGCCAGCATGTCGTTGATCCCGCATTCCTCGGAGATCATCGTCTTGCCCTTGTTGACTGCCTTTGCCCCGGCCTTGCGGCAGATGTCGAGCACGATGGCGCGCGCATCCTCGGCGGTCTCGGCCCAGTGCACGACCCCGCCGCTCGCCGTCACCGCCGCCTCGTAGCGCTCGAGGTAGAGGTCGAGGTTTGCAAGCACGTGGTCCTTCAGGTCCCGCGCCCGGTCGCGCAACTCGTCGAACTCGGGCAGGGCCTCCAGCGCGATGGCCCGCTTCTTGATGAAATTTCCGCGGCTGCCGCGCAGCGCACTCTGCAGATTGACGTTCGCCAGCGCCGCCCTGGCATTGGCCTTGAAGGCCGGCGTGGTGGCCTCATCGACGTTCATCGCTCGGCTCCGATCGCCGGCGTGGCGAGATCACCCGCCAGCACCTCGACCACGTGGCGCGCCCGGAAGGCCCGCCCCTCGCGGCTGGCCTTGCCGGCCATGTTCATCAGACAGCCGAGGTCGCCCGCCAGCACCATGTCGGCGCCGGTGGCCGCGATATTCCTGGTCTTGTCGCCGACCATGACGTTGGAGATGTCGGGATACTTCACGCAGAAGGTGCCGCCGAAGCCGCAGCAGACGTCGCGCTCGGCCATCTCGCGCAGCTCCAGCCCCTCGACGCTGGCCAGAAGCTGCCGCGGCTGCGCCTCGACCCCGAGGCTGCGCAGGCCCGAGCAGCTGTCGTGGTAGGTGACGCTGGCATCGAGGCGCTGCGGCACCGACCGCACGCCCAGCACGTCGGTGAGGAACGAGGTGATCTCATGGGTCCGCGCGCCCAGGGCCCGGGCACGCTCGGCCCAGGGGTCGCCGGGCTCGAACATCGCCGCGTAGTCCTTGGCGATGGTCGCCGCACAGGAACCCGAGGGCGCGACCACGTGGTCGTAGCCCTCGAAGGCGGCGATCACCTGCCGCGCAATGGCCTGCGCGCCGGCGCGGTCGCCGGAGTTCCAGGCGGGCTGGCCGCAGCAGGTCTGCGCGCCGGGCACCTCGACCGTGCAGCCGGCATCCTCGAGGAGCCTGACCGTGGCGAAGCCCACCGAGGGGCGGAACATGTCGACCAGGCAGGTGACGAAAAGCGCGACGCGCGGGGCCGGCATTCAGTTCTCCTCGGAGCCTCGTCCCGAGACTTACGGGCTTTGCGCACACTGGACAAGCGCGCGCTCCGAGATGCCCGCGCGCCACGCGCGGCTGCTAGACCGCGGCACCCACCGGGCAGGTGACCCCGGTGCCGCCGAGCCCGCAATAGCCGGCGGGGTTCTTGGCCAGGTACTGCTGGTGGTCGGCCTCGGCGTAGTAGAACGCCGGTGCCGGCAGGATCTCGGTGGTGATCGCCGGATAGCCCGCCGCCGCCAGCCGCTGCTGGTAGGCGGCCTTCGAGGCCTCCGCCGCCGCCTGCTGGTCCGCGTCGAAGGTGTAGATGCCCGAGCGGTACTGGGTGCCCACGTCGTTGCCCTGGCGCATGCCCTGGGTCGGGTCGTGGTTCTCCCAGAACGTCTGGAGCAGGGTCTCATAGCTCACCTGCGCCGGATCGTAGGTCACCAGCACCGCCTCAGTATGTCCAGTGTCGCCCGAGCAGACCTCGCGGTAGGTCGGGTTCGGCGTCTCGCCCGCGGCATAGCCGACCGCAGTCACCCAGACCCCAGGCAGGGTCCAGAACTTGCGCTCGGCCCCCCAGAAGCAACCCAGCGCGAACATCGCCTGCACCATGCCCTCCGGATGCGGCCCCTTCAGCGGCCGGCCGGAGACGAAGTGCTTGTCGGCGGTGGGGATCGGGTCGGGGCGTCCGGGCAGGGCGGCGCCGGGTTCGGGCAGCTTCGACTGTCTTCAGAAGGCCGAACAGCATGGGATGGCTCCTCTCTCGCGGATTCGCGTCGCCGCAGATGTAAGCGCCCGGCGCGGGTTTCCAAGGTGAACATGTGCAGTGGCCGCTGAAGTCAAGTGCGCATGGTCATTGCGGCGGAGCGGCGCTACAGAAATCGGCTGTCGCGACGAGAGATATCCCGAGCTTCTTAGGGTAGCTCAGGATGATATCCGGCAGGTAGGGCCGCTCCCTGAGGATTGATCTCATGGCCGCGCCGTGGTCCGGTTTGGCCAAGGCTGAAACCATTGTTTGGCGACCAGCCGTGATTTCGCCGATGGCCAATGCATCTGCAAGCTTGAGAGCGTCGGCAAGTCTTGTTTCCGACACAACGCCCGTTCTGTGATCGTGCGCCTGAATGGCCAACAGAGCTACGGGCGGCAGATCGCTCTTCAGCCACTCGGCCGCTACCAAACCATGCTGGCTTCGGTCGCTCTCGGTTTCGGCGAAATCCAGGTCATGACAAACCCCGGTGATCTGCCACAACTCGGCGTCCTCATCGAGGAGGTTCGCAAGGTGCTTCATCAAGCGTCCGACATGGATCGAATGACGAGCGCGCGGGCTGCTGCCCAGATGTCTGTCCACCAGTGAAACGGCGTGTTCGAGCGTGATCACTCTATGACCTAAGCGTATAGTCAGCACATCCGCAACGGCCGAGACCCAACTCCTGGCCGTCAAGGTGGTAGTCTCTTCAGCGATCGCCCAAGGGGAAGTATGGTCGGCGGAGGACGCCGGCACCCGTCGCAGCCGCCGTCAGATCGCCACCGGAAACGGGTTCCGCTCGAATCCGTCCTGATGCCAGTAGGGATAGGCCGGCGTCTGCCGGCTGGCCGCGTCGAGGGCCGCCATGTGCTCGGGCGTGAGGCTCCACCCCAGCGCCCCGAGGTTCTGGGTGAGCTGCTCCTCGGTCCGCGCGCCCGACCAGCACGCAGGCGACGGTCGGCCGCTGCAAGAGCCAGTTCAGCGCAATCTGCGGCACCGTGTGGCCGGTCTCCGCCGCCACCGCGTCGAGCGCGTCCACCACCCGGAACACGTGCTCGTCCTCGAGCGGCGGTCCCCGGTCAAGCACCTCCGGCGTCTTCAGCCGGCTCACCTCGGGCGCCGGCTGGCCGCGGCGGATCCTGCCGGTCAGCCGCCCCCAGCCGAGCGGGCTCCAGACGATGGTCCCGACGCCCTGGTCCAGCCCCAGCGGCATCAGTTCCCACTCGAAGCTGCGCCCGACCAGCGAATAGTAGGCCTGGTGCGCCACGTGCCGCACCCAGCCGTGGCGGTCAGACACCGCCAGCGCCTTCATCAGCTGCCAGCCGGAGAAGTTCGAGCAGCCGATGTAGCGAATTTTCCCCGCCCGGACCAGGTCGTCGAGCGTGCCCAGCGTCTCCTCCAGCGGCGTCGCCGCATCGAAGGCGTGCAGCTGGAAGATGTCGATCCGGTCGGTCCGGAGCCGCCGCAGGCTGCCCTCCACCGCCGCCGTCAGGTGCTGGCGCGACGAGCCCACGTCGTTCGGCCCGCTCCCGGAGCGGAACGTCGCCTTGGTCGAGATCAGCACCTCCTCGCGCCGCCCCTTCAGCACCTCGCCGAGAACCGTCTCGGACTCGCCGCCGCTGTAGATGTCGGCCGTGTCGAACAGGGTCACCCCGGCGTCGAGGCACATGTCCACCAGGCGCCGCGCGGTCGCGACCTCCGTGCCGCCGAACCCGCGCGATACCTTGTCGCTTCCGCCGAAAGTCACCGTGCCGAAGCCGAAGGCGGAAACCTTGAGCCCCGAGCCGCCCAGGTATCGGTATTCCATGTGGCCTCCCCTTGCCGGAAATTACGCCCTCCCGGTCCTACCCCGGTGCCGCGGGATTGGCGAGCGGATTTGGGCGTCTTCAATATTTTCGTTCAAATTCAATGGCATGATGCGTGTATCATCGTGATACACCCTCGCCGTCAGCTCGCCAGCACGTTCTGGAACTGCCAGGGATCGCTCTCGTCGATCTCCTCGGCGAACTGCGCCCAGCGGGTCGAGATCGGGGTCCAGTCGGTGTAGTGCGCCTCGACCCGCCCGAGGTAGGGGCGCTGCACGGCGAGGCAGAAGGCGTGGTCCATCTCATCGGTCTCCACGATACCCGCCCGCGGGTTCTCGAGCGCCCAGACCATGCCGGCGAGCACGGCGGAGGTCACCTGCAGCCCGGTCGCGTTCTGGAAGGGCGCCAGCGCGCGCGCCTCCTCGATCGACAGCCGCGAGCCGTACCAGAGCGCGTTCCTGGTGTGGCCGTAGACCAGCACGCCGAGGCAGTCCTCCCCCCAGAGGATCTCGTTCTCGTCGAGGATCTTCATGCTGGTCCTGGACCTTGCCCGAGCCCAGCATCTCGTGCAGCGACAGCACCGCCTGGCCGCAGGGATGGTAGGCGTAGTGGCAGGTCGGGCGGAACGCCGGCGTGTCGCCCTCGCCGACGGTGTAGTAGTCGGCGATCGAGATCGCCTCGTTGTGGGTGACGAGAAAGCCGTACTGCGGCCCCGGCCTCCGGCGACCAGGTGTGGACCTGGGTGAGCAGCCCGGGCGTGTCGAGGTAGATCGCCGCCCGGCAGCCCTCCGCATGGCGGTGGCCGTTCGGCGGGGAACCAGGTCTCGTGGGTGCCCCAGCCGAGCTCGGCCGGCTGGAAGCTCTCGGCGATGAAGCCCTCCACCGACCAGGTGTTGACGAAGGTGCCGATCGGCTTCGGCTCGCGCCGCGCCTGGGTGTCGCGCTCGGCGATGTGCACGCCCTTGACGCCGAGGCCCTGCATCAGCCGCGCCCAGCCGGCGCGGTCGGCGGGCGGGGCGGCGTCGTGGCCGGTGTCCGCGGCGAGGCGCAGCAGCGCCTCCTTCACGAACCAGGAGACCATGCCGGGATTGGCGCCGCAGCAGGAGACGGCCGTCGGACCGCCGGGATTGGCGCGCTTCTCGGCGCGGACGGCCTCGCGCAGCGCGTAGTTGGTGCGGTCGGCGGGTTGTCGCGCGGGTCGAAGTAGTAGCCCGCCCAGGGCTCGACCACGGTGTCGATGTAGAGCACGCCGAGCTCGCGGCAGAGGCGTCATGATCTCCAGCGATCCGGTATCGACGCGAGAGATTGACGCAGAACCCCTTGCCATCGCGGAATATCGCCGAGCACCTCGCGGTGGTTCTCGCGGGTCACGGCAGTGTGGACGAAGTGCACGCCGCGCTGCGTCGAGGAAGGTGCGGTGCGTCGTCCGAGGGCTCGATCACGTGCAGCTTGCGCGGGTCGTAGGTGAAGTGGCGCTCGATCAGCGGCAAGCGTGCCCCTGACCGATGGAACCGAACCCGATGATCACGATCGGGTCCGTCGATGCGGCCGTGGTTGGGGCGGGTCGTGGGCATCGGGCGTTCCTCCGGGGCGGAAAAGCCGAAGGGCCGCGCGATCCGCGCGGCCCTTCGTGTCAGCGCATTCGCGGATGGATCAGTTCTTGGCGTAGTATTCGACGACAAGGTTCGGTTCCATCATCACCGGGTAGGGCACGTCCGTCGAGGCTCGGCGTGCGCACGAACTCGGCGCGTCATCTTGGAGTGGTCGACCTCCAGATAGTCCGGCACGTCGCGCTCGGGGCTGCCGACCGACTCGAGCACGAGGGCGATCTGGCGCGACTTGTCGCGGAGGTCGATGACGTCGCCTTCCTTGACGCGGTAGGAGGCGATGTTCACCCGCTTGCCGTTGACCGTGACATGGCCGTGGTTCACGAACTGGCGGGCGGCGAAGATGGTGGGCACGAACTTGGCGCGGTAGATCGACCGCGTCGAGCCGGCGCTCCAAGCAGGCCGATAGGTAATTCTGAAGTATCGCCGCGCTGGCGCTCGGCGTCGCCGTAGATGCGGCGGAACTGCTTTTCGGTCAGATCGCCGTAGTAGCCCTTGAGCTTCTGCTTGGCGCGCAGCTGCGTGCCGTAGTCGGACATCTTGCCCTTGCGGCGCTGGCCGTGCTGGCCGGGGCCGTATTCGCGGCGGTTCACCGGGGACTTCGGGCGGCCCCAGATGTTCTCGCCCATGCGGCGGTCGATCTTGTATTTCGCGCTCGTACGCTTGGTCACGCAGGACTTCCTTGTGTCATTTCAAACATTTGCGGCGTCCTCCTCTTGCCGGTTCTCACCGGCCGACAGGCTTCCCCTTGCGGGGTCCACGGACGCCAATAGTGCCCGCCGCCCCAATCGGACGGCAGGAAGCCGCGCTTATAGCGGCGCGGCCGCCGGTGTCAATGGCAGCAATCGGCGGGCGTCCGGGTCGCTGGACCGGCTCGGTGGAAAGGGCGCAATTCCAAAGGTTAACGTCGGATTCGCGGCGTATGGAATGCATATGAAACCCGTAAGAAAACTATATGCTAACTAATTTTGTCGGGATTGAATCGTTAACGCAGGCCCTGCGCGCCGAACGCGCCGATCCGCGCAAGCGGGTTGGCGGTCAGGGACTTCTCGGCTGCGCAGCGGTAGGCTAGGCTCGCGCCAAAATCGGAGGGACATGCAGATGGCCGCAACCCGGCAATCCCGCCCTGCCCACCTCGCGGTTGCCGCCGCGGTCATCGGGGTGCTGGTGCTCGCCGGTTGCGCCGGGACGTCGCGGCAGGCGGTCCCCGAGCCGCTGGTCGACGTGGCGGCGGTGCCCGGATATGGCAATATCCGGTTCTGGGGCGACGACGCGAGCAGCATCAGTCGCAGCGGGATCATCACCGAGGCGCGGGAATTCGCGCCGACGCCCGGGATCGGAGTGGAACTTCCTGGCGATCTCGGGCGGCGGCAGCAACGGTGCCTTCGGGGCCGGGCTGGTCACCGGCTGGACCGCGAACGGCACCCGCCCGGAATTCGACATCGTCACCGGGGTGAGCACCGGATCGCTGACCGCGCCCTTCGCCTTCCTAGGCCCCGGCTATGATGCGCAGCTGACCCAAGCCTATACCGACGTCAGCACCGACAGCATCTACAAGCGCGAAGGGCTGTCCGGCATACTGCGCCTCGGCGGGCTGGTGAATGACGCTCCGTTGCGCAAGCTGGTCGAAGGCTTCGTCACCGACGCGATGGTCGCCGACATCGCCCGCGCGCACCTGACCGGGCGCCGCTTGCTGATCGGGTCCACCAACATCGACGCCGAGCGCCCGGTGGTCTGGGATATCGGCGCGATCGCCACCAGCGGCGTGCCCGGCAGGCGCGAGCTCATCGTCGACGTGCTGGTGGCTTCGGCCTCGATCCCGGGGCTGTTTCCGCCGGCGCGCATACAGGTGGTCGCCGACGGGGTGGCCTATGACGAGTTGCACGTGGACGGGGGGGCGGTGAACGAGTCGTTCCTGTTCCCGCCAAACTTCACCGCCGCGGATTTCGATCTCTGGACCGACAACGCGCGGAGCCGGCGGGCCTTCATCATCCGCAACGGCAAGGTCAAGCCGGAATACAGCGTGGTGAAGCCTAGGGTGCTGCCGGTGGTGGAGAGGTCTGTCGACCTGCTGATCAAGTCGCAGGGCGTGGGCGACCTGTTCCGGATGCACGATACCGCCCGCAGGGTCGGGCTGGAGTTCAACGCGATCTGGATCCCGGCGAGCTTCACCGCGACCGAGCCGAAGCCATTCGATCAGGGATACATGCGCGCGGTCTACGCGCTGGGGCGCCAGCTGGCGGCGAGCCCGGGCGGCATCCCCTGGTCGAGGCTGCCCCCTCAGTAGCCCGGCGCCACCCGCAGCGCCTCGGCCGCGGCGACCGACGACATGGCGGTGGTGAGATGGTGCACGGTGGTGCGGGTGTAGGAGCGCGGCACCATGAGGTCGAAGCCGCCCGCCGCCGTCACCAGCAGGCAGGGCGTATGGTGCAGGACGCTGCGCAGGGCGCGGTCGTCGGGCAGGACCTTCGGGTCGAGGTCGATGGGCAGCAGGCGGGCGAGGGTCGCGCGGGCGCCGGCGCCTTCGAGGCGCAGGCCGGCCCAGGCGTCGGTCTGGTCGGTCACGGCGGCGTCGGCGGTCGTTGGGCGCGGTCCTTCGACGAGCCAGAGGTCGAGGCCCGCCCAGATCACCCGGCCGCCTTCGGGCAGGTGACGCACGGCGCCGGGGGCCGGCAGGCCGCCGAGCGCCTCGGCCACGGTCGCGGTCCGGCCGCGGAAGGGGGCGAGTGACCAGCGGGGCCCCGGGGGGAGTGCCGACAGGACGGTTTCGCCGGTGCGGATGGGCAGGTCGCGCCCGGCGGTGGCTGGGGTTGCGGTCAGGTCAGCCACGCAGGCGCGCTCCTTCGGGATCGACGAAGGCGGGAAGCACGATCTCGCAGGGCGTGTCGAGGCCGCGCAGGTGGCAGACGGCGCGCAGGGTCTCGCCCATGCGCGCGCGGCCACCTCGCACGAAGGCCAGCGCGATGGCGTGGCCGAGCGTCGGCGAGTGGCAGGCGGAGGTCAGGTAGCCCTGGTCGTTGGCGGCCACGGGGTCGGCGCCGGGGGCGACGACGTGGGCGCCGGCGGCGAGGGGGGCCGTGGGGTCGAGGGGCTTCAGTCCGACCAGTTGCTCGCGGTCGGGGTCGAGGAGGCCGGGGCGGCGGGACATGGCCTTGCCGATGCAGTCCTTGCCCGCGGCGACCATGCGGCCGAGGCCGAGATCGTCGGCGGTGGTGCGGCCGTGCAGCTCGGCGTGGGTCAGGAGGCCCTTCTCGATGCGCAGGACGTTCAGCGCCTCGAGCCCGTAGGGGCCGCCGCCGAGGTCGCCGGCGAGGGCGGTGAGGCGGGTCCAGAGGGCGGCGCCGTAGCGGGCGGGGACGGCGATCTCGTAGCCGTGCTCGCCGGAGAAGGAGACGCGGAAGAGCCGGGCGGGGATGCCGGCGAGGCTGACCGGCCCGCAGGACATGAAGGGGAAGTCGTCCGGGGCGAGCGGCGTGCCGAACAGTCGGCCGACCAGTTCGCGGGCGCGGGGGCCGGCGATGGCGGTCTGCGACCATTGCTCGGTGACGGAGATGGTGGCGACGTCGAGGTCGGGCCAGAGGCACTGGGCGGCGAATTCGAGATGCGCCATGACGTCGCCGGCGGCGGCGGTTGTGGTGGTGAGGAGGTAGTGCGCCGGGCCGAGGCGGGCGACGACGCCGTCGTCCATGACGAAGCCGTCCTCGCGCAGCATCAGGCCGTAGCGGCAGCGGCCGATGGGGAGGGTGGAGACGGTGCCGGTGTAGATGCGGTCGAGGAAGGCGCTCGCGTCGGGGCCCTGGACGTCGATCTTGCCCAGCGTGGTGACGTCGGTGACGCCGACGGTGGTGCGGACCATGGCGACCTCGCGGTCGCAGGACTGGCGCCAGGCGGTCTCGCCGGGGGCGGGGAACCAGCCGGGGCGGTACCAGAGGCCGGCCTCGAGCACCGGCGGCGCCGGCGGCGGTGATCGCGTCGTGGGCGGGGGTGAAGCGCTGGGGCGGCGAGGCCGGTGCCCGAGCCCCCTGCCCCGAGCGCGGCGATCGGGACGGGCGTGTAGGGCGGGCGGTACGTGGTGGTGCCGGTCTCGGCGATGGTGCGGCCGGTGAGCGTCGGCGAGGATGGCCAGCGCGGTGACGTTGCCGGTCTTGCCCTGGTCGGTGGCCATGCCCAGCGTGGTGTAGCGCTTCATGTGCTCGAGGGCGCGGAAGTTCTCGCGGCACGGCCTGGGCGACGTCCTTGGTGGTGACGTCGTTCTGGAAGTCGAGCCAGGCGCGGCCCTTGGCGCCCGTCACCTGCCAGAAGGGGGTGATCGTCGCCGGCGCGTCCTCGGCCTCGGGCAGGTCCATGGCGGGGACGGCGAGGCCGAGGTCGGCGCAAGCGTCGGCGGCGGCCTGCGCGCCCTGGGCCAGGGCGGCGGCGGTGGAGAAGGCGCCGTTGGCGGCACCAGCCGCCGTCAGGCCGGGGACGGCGCCGGGCGGCGGGACGAAGGCGGCGATGCCCTCGTCCCAGACCGGGCGGCCGCCCATGTGGCAGGCTAGGTGGACGGCCGGGTTCCAGCCGCCGGAGACGGCAAGGCCGTCGGTCTCGATCCAGCGGGTGCCGGTGGCGTCGCGGACCTCGACGGCCTCGAGCCCGAGCCGGCCGCGGGTGTTGACCGACCATGGCCGCCGGGGAAGCGCCACCAGGGGCCTTCGGGCAGGCTGGCGCCGGGGGTGGGGTCGATGAGAGCGGTGACCTCGATGCCGGCGGCGGCGAGGTCGGCGGCGGTGCGGGGGCCGTCGTCGTTGGTGGCGAAGACCGCCACCGACGGCCCGGGGCCGCGGCCCAGCGGTTGAGGTAGGCGCGCACGGCGCCTGCGCAGCATGATGCCGGGGCGGTCGTTGTCGCGGAAGGCGATGGGGCGCTCAAGGGCGCCGGCGGCGAGGATGGCGCGGGCTGCGGCGATGCGCCAGAAGCAGGTGCGCGGGGTGGCTTCGGGCGCGAGGGCGGTATGCTCGGAGACCCGCTCCAGCGCGCCGTAGGTGCTGCCGTCGTAGGCGCCGGTGACGGTGGTGCGGGGCATCAGGCGGACGTTGGGCAGGGCGGCGAGTTCGGCCGCGGTGGCGGCGGCCCAGGCGGCGGCCGGCTGGCCGCCGATGTCCATGCGTTCGGCGTTGAGGCGGCCGCCGGGGCGGAAGTCCTCGTCGGCGAGGATGACGCGGGCCCCTGCCCTGCCGGCGGTCAGCGCGGTCATGAGGCCGGCGGGGCCGGCGCCGATGACGAGCAGGTCGCAGAAGGCGAAGGCCTTTTCGTGGCGGTCGGTGTCGGCGTCCGGGGCGAGGCGGCCGAGGCCGGCGGCGCGGCGGATCAGCGGCTCGTAGAGGCGCTCCCAGAAGGGTTTGGGCCACATGAATGTCTTGTAGTAGAAGCCGGCGCCGATCAGGGGGGCGAGGAGGTCGTTCAGCCCCATCGCGTCCCAGGCCAGCGAGGGCCAGCGGTTCTGGCTGAAGGCGACGAGGCCGTCGTGGGCCTCCTGTGTGGTGGCGCGCAGGTTGGGGTTGCCGCCGATGGTGACGAGCGCGTTGGGTTCCTCGGAGCCGGCGGTGAGGGTGCCGCGGGGGCGGCGGTACTTGAAGCTGCGACCCGTGAGACGCACGCCGTTCGCCATCAGCGCCGAGGCGAGCGTGTCGCCGGGGTGGGCGGTGAGCGGGCGGCCGTCGAAGGTAAGCTCGAGGGTGCGGCGGCGGTCGATCTGGCCTCCGGTGGCGAGACGCATCAGCGGGGAACCTCGCGGGCGAGGGCGACGTCGAGGATGGCGTGGTCGCGGGTGTCGCGGGTGACGCGGAGCCAGGCGCGGCAGCCGGCGGCGTGCTGCCAAAGCTCGGGGTTGGGGCCGGCGGGGTTGTCGCGGAGGTTGACGTAGTCGTGGAAGGCCGGGGTGCCGGCGTCGGGCGCCGGGCGGGCGAGGAGCGTCGCCGCGCCACGGTAGGTGAACTCGCGCAGGTCGCGGGGGCCACAGATGGGGCAGGTCAGGCGCATTCAGTGCAGGTTCGGCTGAGCACCGGTCCCCTCCTCGTCGATGGTAAGGCCGGTCTCGAACCGGTCGAGGCGCAGGCGGGTGGCGGCGGGGTGCGGGCGGCCGGTGGCGATCAGGTGGGCGAAGCAGTCGCCGGAGGCCGGGGTGGCCTTGAAGCCGCCGTAGCACCAGCCGCCGTTGAGGTAGAGCCCGTCCACGGGGGTGCGGTCGATGATCGGCGAGCCGTCCATGGTCATGTCGGTGATGCCGCCCCAGGAGCGCAGGACGCGGGCGCGGCCGATCATCGGCATCAACGCCATGCCGGCCTCCATGACGTGCTCGACCGTGGGCAGGTTCCCGCGGGCGGCGTAGGAGTTGTAGAAGTCGAGGTCGCCGCCGAACACGAGCCCGCCCTTGTCGGACTGGCTGATGTAGAAGTGGCCCATGCCGAAGGTGACGACGCCGGGGAGCACCGGCTTCAGACCCTCGGTGACGAAGGCCTGCAGGACGTGGCTCTCGATCGGCAGGCGCAGGCCCGCCATCGCGGCGACCTGCGAGGTGCGGCCCGCGACGACCATGCCGACCTTGCGGGCGGTGATCGTGCCGCGGGTGGTCTCGACGCCGCGAACCTGGCCGTTGTCGATGCGGATGCCGGTGACGTCGCAGTTCTGGATGAGATCGACGCCGAGGCTGTCGGCGGCGCGGGCATAGCCCCAGGCCACGGCGTCGTGCCGCGCGGTGCCGCCGCGGCGGTGCAGCAAGGCCGCCACGGATCGGGAAGCGGGCATCGTCGAAGTTGAGGAAGGGAGCGACGGCGCGCACGCCGTCGCGGTCGAGCAGTTCCGCATCGTCGCCCTGGAACCGCATGGCGTTGCCGCGGCGGGCGAAGGCGTCGAACTGGCCGTCGGAGTGGCAGAGGTTCAGGACGCCGCGCTGCGACATCATGACGTTGTAGTTGAGCTCCTGCTCCAGGCCCTCCCAGAGCTTCAGCGAGTGGGAGTAGAACTCGGAGTTGCCGGGCAGCAGGTAGTTCGCCCGCACGATGGTGGTGTTGCGGCCGACGTTGCCCTCGCCGAGCAGGCCGCGCTCGAGAACGGCGATGCGACGGATGCCGTGCCTGCGCGCCAGGTAGTAGGCGGTGGCAAGCCCGTGGCCGCCGCCACCGATGATGATGACGTCATAGGCGGGCTTCGGCGTGGGGTCGCGCCAGACCGGCGGCCAGCGCCGGCCACCGGACAGCGCGTTGCGGAATATCTCGAAGCCGGAGTAGCGCATGTCCCGTCCGTTGCCTGCGGCGGCGAGCAAAGCCTGTTGCGGCGATGCGTGCAAGCCCGATGCCAGGCCCGGACGGAGGGCAGCGCCCGGCGCGAGGGGTGGGTGGGCGGGAGCGTGCCGGGCGCTGCCCGGGCCGGCCGGGCGGGCGGCCATCGGGACCGGCCGGCGAATCCGCTACGCCTTGAACAGACCGGCGAAACGGTTGCGCAGCTCGTTCTTCTGCACCTTGCCCATGGTATTGCGCGGCAGGCTGTCGATCAGCTCCAGCGCCTTGGGTTGCTTGAACCGCGCAAGGCTCTCGCGCAGGGCGGCGTCGATGGCGGCGAGGTCCGGCTTCCGGCCGGGTTCCGGCACCAGAACGGCCAGCACGGCCTCGCCGAAATCGGGATGCGGGATGCCGACGACGGCGCTTTCCAGGACGCCGGGCTGATCGTCGAGGATCAGCTCCACCTCCTTGGGATAGACGTTGAAGCCGCCGGTGATGATGAGATCCTTCTGCCGCCCGACGATGGTCAGGTAGCCGTCGGCATCGAAGCGCCCCAGGTCGCCGGTGATGAAGAAGCCGCTCTTGCGCAGCTCCTCGCGCGACTTCTCAGGCATCCGCCAGTAGCCTTTGAAAACGTTCGGTCCCCGTACCTCGACCACGCCCGTCTCTCCCACCGGCAGGGGCGTGCCAGTCGCGGGGTCGGCCACGATCACCTCCACCCCCGGCAGCGGCGGCCCGACCGTCCCGGCGCGGCGGTCGCCGTCGTAGGGGTTGGAGGTGTTCATGTTGGTCTCGGTCATCCCGTAGCGCTCCAGGATGCGGTGGCCGGTGCGCGCCTCGAACTGCACATGGGTCTCGGCCAGGAGCGGCGCGGAGCCGGAAATGAAGACCCGCATGCCGCGGGTCAGGTCGGCGGTGAAGCGCGCATCGTCGAGGAGGCGCGTATAGAAGGTCGGCACCCCCATCATTGCCGTCGCCTCCGGCAGGAGCCGCAGCACCGCCTCCTGATCGAAGCCGGGCAGGAAGATCATCGAGCCGCGCGCCAGCAGCATCACGTTGGTGGCGACGAAGAGCCCGTGGGTGTGAAAGATCGGCAGCGCGTGCAGGAGCACGTCGCGGTCGGTGAACCGCCAGTGCCGTACCAGCGTCTCGGCGTTGGACAAAAGGTTGCCCTGCGTCAGCATCGCCCCCTTCGATCGCCCGGTGGTGCCGGAGGTGTAGAGCAGGGCCGCGAGGTCGTCCTCGACGCGGGCCACAGGGGCGAAATCGGCCCCCTGCCCCGCCGCCAGGCCGGTGAAGCTGCCCTCACCCGCGGCATCCAGCGTCAGGAGCCGCGCGCCGTGCCGTGCTGCGGCCCCGGCGAGGGCGGCCTCCTTCGCCGGGTCGCAGATCAGCAGCTTCGGGGTGGCGTTGCCGAGGAAATAGTCGATCTCGGCGGCGGTATAGGCGGTGTTGAGCGGAAGGAAGACCGCCCCCGCCGCTACCGCCGCGCCATAGACCGCCAGGGCCTCGGGCGTCTTGGCGATCTGCACCGCAACCCGGTCACCCGGAACCACGCTCGCGGCGCGCAAGGCGTTGGCGGCGCGGCCGATCAGGGCGAGGAACGCGGCACCGGACAGGCTGCCGCCATCGGGCAGGCGCAGGAGAGGCGTCTCCGATGCCGCGAGCGGGGCGAAGAGCGCGTCGTAGAGAGGGTTGGCCATGGGCTCGGTCCTTCCTTCCCGCTTTGGCCGCGGCGGGGCTGGCGGCCTGAGAGGTCATAGCTGCACTCCGCCAGGGCTCCAAGGCCCCGGTGCAGGACCGCTACGCCGGACCACACGCCTAGCGCCCTGTCTTCATCGCATTGAGCGCGGTGGCAATGACCGCGGTCATGCGGCGCTCGGCATGGGGGTGTGCCACCGCAAGATCGACCACGGACAGGCCGACGGCCAGGGCGTGAAGCAGAAGGCGGTTCTCCTCCGTCGCCGGGATGCCCAGCGTCTCGAGCAGCTTGCCGGCGCGCTGCCAGACGCCCTCGGCGAGGTGGCGGAAGACCTCGCGGATCGCCGGCTCCTGGTCGGCCGCCTGGGCGAGGGCCAGCAGCACCCGGGTGTTCTCCTGCCGCCCCGCGAGATGCGCGAGAACCGCCGCGGTGGCGTCGATGGATGCGCCCTCAGCCATGGCATCGACGGCGTTCAGCTGGCCTTCGGCTGCCGCTCGGGCGACCGCCTCGAGCAGGTCGGCGCGGGTGGGGAAGTAATAGGTCAGGTGGCTCTGCCGCATGCCGACCTCGGCGGCGACGCGCGGCTGGGTGAAGCCCGGGTAGCCGTGCGCGCGGAGCACGTCGAGTCCGGCTTCGACGATCTCGCGGCGGCGATCCCTGCGCCCGGGCGGGTTCATGGGCGTGCTTCCTTTCGGCCGGGGCGGCATCATTCGAGGCGGCTGCGGAAGAGCCAGGCGGCCGCACTCAGGGTGACCACCGCGATCAGCGCCAGCGGGATGGTGAGCGACAGCACCTCGCCCGCCGGGATGTCCTTGAGGAACACCCCGCGCACGATCACCAGGAAGTAGCGCAGCGGATTGGCGTAGGTGACCGGCTGCAGCCAGGCGGGCATGTTCTCGATCGGCGTTGCGAACCCCGAAAGCAGCATGGCCGGCACCAGGATCAGGAAGGCGCCCAGGATCGCCTGCTGCTGGGTCTTGGACAGGGCCGAGATCAGGAGGCCCATGCCGACCACCGAGGCCATGAACACGATGGCGCTGGCGTAGAGCAGGACCAGCGAGCCCCTGAGCGGGATGCCGAAGATCACCACCGCGGCGATGATGTAGAGGGTGATGTGGAAGAGCCCGATCAGCACCGGCGGGATCAGCTTGCCGATCAGGATCTCATGGGTGCGCAGCGGCGAGACCATCAGCTGGTCGAAGGTGCCGAGTTCGCGCTCGCGGGCGACCGACAGGGCGGTGACGATGAGGCCCATCAGGAGCGCGATGCTGACCACCAGGTTCGGCACCATGAACCACTGGTAGATCAGGTTCTGGTTGAACCAGTTGCGCGGCACCACGCTGATGACCGGCGCGGTGCTCCGCCTCGCGCCCGGGGTCTCCGCCGACAGCCCGCCGATGATCCGCTCGAGATAGCCGCCGACGATCTGCGCCGCGTTCGAGCGGCGGCCGTCAAGGATCAGCTGCACCTTTGCGGGTCGCCCGGCCTCGATGTCGCGCGAGAAGCTCGGCGAGATCTGCACCGCCGCGATAACCCGCTGCCGGTCGATGGCCTCGCGTAGCACCTGGGGCGAGTCGGTGAAGCTGACCTCGCGGAAAGACGGCGAGGCCTCGATCCGCTGGGTGAGTTCCCGGCTCCAGTGCCCGGCGTCGCGGTTGAGCACCATGACGTCCACGTTGCGCACCTCAAGCGTCGCCGCGTAGGAGAAGATCACGAGCTGCATGATCGGCGGCACGATCAGGATGACCCGCCCGCGCGGGTCGCGCAGCACCGCCAGCAGCTCCTTGACGATCAGCGCCCGCAGCCGCGTCCACATCTCAGGCGATCCGCTTGCGCATGTTGCGCGCGGAGAGCGCAAAGAGCACCGCTCCCATCAGCAGCAGGACCACGATGGCGCGCGCGAACATCGGCCAGATGTCACCGGCGAGGAACACCGTCTGCATGCTCGGGATCAGGTATCCGGCCGGAACGACATAGGTGATCCACTGGATGACCCGAGGCATCGAATCGATCTCGAAGAGGAAGCCCGACAGCAGGAACGCCGGCAGGAAGCCCGACATCAGGGCGAGCTGCGAGGCGAGGAACTGGTTCCTCGTGACAGCGGAGATCAGGATCCCCTGCCCGAGCGCGGGCATCAGGAAGGCGGCGCTGAGCGCATAGAGGGCCACGACGGAGCCGCGGAACGGCACGGCGAAGACCAGTACCGCCAGCAGCACGCAGATCGTCATCGCGGTGAGACCCAGCAGGAAATACGGAATGATCTTGCCGATCAAGAGCTCGGCCGCGGTGACAGGCGTCGCCATCACCGCCTCCATCGTGCCGCGCTCCCATTCGCGGGCGATGACCAGCGAGGTCAGCAGCGTGCCGACCAGCGTCATCACGATGGCGATCGGAGCCGGGCACCAGGAAGTTGCGGCTGGCCAGTTCGGCGTTGAACCAGAAGCGCGGCTCGGCCTCGATAGGCAGCACCTGCGGCGCGCCGATCGCGCTGCGCAGGGCGCCGAGGTTGGCGACCACACCCTGGCTGTAGTTCTGCACGAAACTGGCGTTGTTGGGCTCGGTCCCGTCCACGATCACCTGGATCTGTGGATTGCGGCCCGCTGCGAAGTCGGCCGCGAAGCGCTCCGGGATGACCACGATGCCGCGAACCGCGCCGCGCACCAGCGCCTCCTCGAACTCGCGGCGGTCGCGGCCGTAGACCACGTCGAACGAGGGCGAGGCCTGGAAGGCCGAAGCGACCCCCTGCGTGACCGGCGTCATCCGCTCGACGACGACGCCGATGCGGGTGCGCGCGGCGTCGAGCGAGACCGCGTAGCCGAAGAGGAACAAGAGCAGCACCGGCAGGACCAGCGCGATGAGGATGCTGCTCGGGTCGCGCAGGATCTGCCAGCTCTCCTTGCGGACCAGCGTCGCGAGCCGGCGCAGGCGGCCGGACCCGGTCATGCGGCGGCCTTCACGTCCGCCTCGGAGGCCGCGACGAGGGCGATGAACGCGTCCTCCATGGTCGGGTCGGGCATCGCGGCGGTGGCCACCCTGGCCTTGAGCTCGTCGGGCGAGCCCAGTGGCGACGAGCGGCCGCGGTAGATCAGCGCGATCCGGTCGCAGTACTCGGCCTCGTCCATGAAGTGCGTGGTGACCATCACGGTCACGCCCTTCTCGACCAGGCCGTTGATATGGGTCCAGAACTCGCGGCGGGTGATCGGATCGACGCCCGAGGTCGGCTCGTCGAGAAACAGCACCTCCGGCTCGTGCATGACCGCGCAGGCCAGCGCCAGCCGCTGCTTGAGGCCCAGCGGCAGGTCCTCGGCCGACATGGCCAGGCGCGGGCGGAAGTCGAAGATCTCGGTCATCATCCCGATGCGCTCGCGCCGCCGCTTGCCCGACAGACCGTAGGCGCCGGCGAAGAACTCGAGGTTCTGCGCGACGCTGAGATTCCCGTAGAGCGAGAATTTCTGCGCCATGTAGCCGAGGCGGCCGCGGGCCGCCGCGCCATCGCGGCGCAGGTCGAACCCCGCCACGCGGCCCTCGCCCGAGGTCGGCTTCAAGAGGCCGCACAGCATCTTGAAGGTGGTGGACTTGCCCGCGCCGTTGGGACCGAGCAGGCCGAAGATCTCGCCCGCGGGGAACGGCGAAGGTGATGTCGTCCGCGGCGGTGAAGTCGCCGAAGCGCTTGGTCAGCCCGCGCGCCTCGATCACCGGCCTGCCGCCATCGGCCGGCAGGGTGCGCGCGGCCTCGGCCAGCGCCGAGCGCCCCGCCGGGCCGCCGCCGAGCATGTCGACGAAGGCGTCCTCGAACCGCGGCGCTGCCGGCTGCATCGCCACCCCGGCCCCGGCCCCGTCCGGTATCGCCCGCGCGGGATCGGTGCCCGCCTGCGAGCACCAGCCGGATCGCATCGCCCTGGATGACGCCGTCGACCACGCCGGCGCGGTCAAGCGCCCGCGCGAGCACCTCGCGCTTGCGCCCCGTTGTGCCGGTAAGCCGCCAGACCCGGCCCGCGACCCGCGCGGTCAGCTCGGCCGGCGGGCCTGCGAACATCGGCTTGCCCTCGTTGAGCAGGAGCACGCGGTCGCAGCGCTCGGCCTCGTCGAGATAGGCGGTGGACCAGACGACGCCGATGCCCTCGCGGGCCAGGTCCTCGACCATCTTCCACAGCTCGCGCCGCGAGATCGGATCGACCCCGACGCTCGGCTCGTCGAGCAGCAGGAGCCGCGGCTTCTTCAGCAGCGCGCAGGCGAGGCCCAGCTTCTGCTTCATGCCGCCGGAGAGCTTGCCGGCGAGCCGCGCGGTGAAGCGCCCCAGGTCGGTGAAGGCCAGCAGCTCGTCGTAGACCGCCGGCCGCTCCGCCTTCGGCAGGCCGCGCAGGTCGGCGTAGAGGTCGAGGTTCTCGCGGATCGTGAGATCCTCGTAGAGGCCGAAGCGCTGCGGCATGTAGCCGATCACCGCCTGGATCGACGCGGCCTCTGTCACCGTGTCGAAGCCGAGCACGGTCAGCTTTCCCGCCTCAGGCACCAGCAACCCGGTCATCAGCCGGATCAGCGTGGTCTTGCCGGCGCCGTCCGGCCCGACCAGCCCGGTGATCTCGCCGCCGCGGATCGCCGCGGACACGCCATCGAGTGCCGGCGCCCCCGAACCGAAGCGCTTGGTCACCTCCGACAGGAGCACGATGTCGGGCCTGTCGTCCGCTCGGGTGGGCGTGTCGGTCATGATCCGGCCCGGGTGCCGGTCAGCCAGCATCGCCGGCGGCCGGCGGCGCCGGCAGCCTGACCGTCACCGGCATGCCCTGGCGCAGCCCCTCGTCCGGCGCATCGATGATCACCCGCAGCCGGTAGACGAGATCGGTGCGGAGCTGCGGGGTTTCGACCGACTTCGGCGTGAACTCCGCGACCGGCGAGATGAAGCCGATCAGGCCACGGTAGGGCCTGTCGGGCGCGCTGTCGGTGACGACCTCGACGATCATGCCGGGATGGATGCGCCCCAGGTCCGGCTCGGCGATATAGGCGCGCGCCCAGACGCTGTCGGTCAGAGACAGGGCGAAGACCACGTCGCCCGGCGACACGATGGAACCCGGCTCGCGCACCCGCGACAGCACGATCCCGTCCGAAGGCGCAAGAAGCTCGGTGTCACCGAGCTCGGTCCGGCTGGCGGCGAGGTTGGCCTCGGCGTATTGCAACTCCGCCCGGGCGGCCTCGATGTCCTCCATCCGGTTCCCTTCCTCCAGCAGCCGCAAGCCTTCCTCCGCCATCTCCGCGGTGGCATGGGCGCGGTCCCGGTTGGCGGTCGCTTCGTCGAGCGCCGCCTGGGCAACGGTGTCGTTGCCGCGCAGGCTCGCCGCCCGCTGGAAGGCGAGTTCGGCGTTGCGCAGCTCGGCCAGGCGCGCGTCCCACTCCGCTCTGGAGCGGGCGATCTCGGCCGGGCGCGGGCCGTTCACGAGCTTGTCCAGCGCCGCCCGCCGCGCCCTCACCTGCGCCTCGGCCGCCGCGACGGCCTCCCGGTAAGGCGTGGCGTCGAGCCGGGCCATGAGATCGCCGGCCCTGATCACGTCGCCTTCGTCCACCGCCGTCTCGACGATCCGCCCGCCGACCCTGAGGCCGAGCTGCACCTCGCGGATGTCGACATTGCCGTAGAGGACGGGCTGGCCGGCACGCACGCCCCCCGGAAGTAAGCGGCCCGGCAAGTCGAACCACCAGCCCAGGCCGATACCGATGGCCAGCAGCAGAAGAGCGATCCGAATGACCTTCCCGCGCATGGCTCCGATCCCTCCGGCGATGCGGCGACGGCGTGGCCGCACGAATTTGGTTGACCTACCAACTACCGCCGAGCCGGTCCGGTGTCAATATGTTTCCGACCGCGAAGAATCAGGGCGCCAGTGGCGCGTTCACGAGAATTTGTGTTGTATTACAATGTCTTAATTGGCGTAACAACATGTTACGCCCGGATGGCGCGGGTCCGCTCGCAGCCCGGCCGGCGCGCAAAGTTACCGGCGGTCCCCGCTGGGCGCGATGCCGGCGGCCGTCCGCCCGCCGGTCCCCGCCGATCGAGACGGCGGCTGGCTCAGGTATGCTTCTTCAGCCCGCTCAGCTGATCCGGCACTTTGAGTGGGCTGGTGCTGTCTGGGCCGGTGCCCGGTGAGCCAGATCACGACGTTGTCGTGACGGCTGGGCGACATGTCGGGACCGGAGACCTTCAGCTTCTGGAAGCCCGCGAGGCTGTCCCGCAGATCGAGCACCTTGTAGGCGACGCAGAGGGCGTTCGACCACTGCGACATGAAGGTGTCGTCGCCTTTCTGCCTGCCTTTCACGCTCATATAGATGCGTGATTTTGTACCGTCACCGCGGTCGGGACACTCCACCACGGTTCGCTGCTGGTGTTGGATCCGCATCAGTGATCTGCAACCCGGGCAATATGGGCTGCTGCAAACTCGGCTCGAAAACCTGTCGGCGTCTTGCCCGTCCATCGCCTGAATGCCCTGTCGAAGGCGGCCGGGCCGGAAAGGCCTGCCTGAAGTGCGATTTGCGAGATGGGTAGCGTTGTGTTCGACAGGAGGTCTTCGCTGACGCTCTGGCGCACGTCGTCTTTCATCTGGCTGAAGGATGTGCCCTTTGCCTGTATGATGCGCTGTACACGACGTGGATGCAGGCCACAGATTGCGGCAAATGAATCAAGAGTCAGATCCTGGTGAGCGAGGTTATCCGCAAGCACACTGCGAAAATAGGAAAGGGTTGCTTCGCTGGCGCTGGCCCCATCCGGCGCGAATTCCCCTCGTGACGCTTCCACCAGGTCCCAGTCCAGCGAAAATGGCGCCCAAAGCCATTGCGGCGGAAACGAAATCCGCAAGCCGTTGATCCCGGATGTGATAAGCGCCTGTTTCGGCAGAAACCCCCGGCGGAAGACCTACGGTGGTCGGCACAGTGACGAGAATATCATTGGGGTCGAAAGTGTCACCGATACCCTGTCTGATCACGGTCACATAGAACGCGACGCCGACCGCATCCAACTGTCTTGATGGCTTCGACACATTGATCGTGCGCTGAATCTCCAAGCTTGCAACGTCGGGTGAAACGAATACGGAATACCGTACATTATCAACTTGCTTCGAAACTTCCACCACCACCCGGGAGAGGAAATCTCCCAAGGTGAGCGCACGGCTCGCCGCCTCCCGGAGCCCGGGCGTCCCCTTCCTGGCGGTTTCGATCGCCACCGTTGCGCCAAAATACGGGTCGCCGAGAGTTTCGGCCATGTCCTCCAGGGCAGCATAACAGGCGCTCGCCTCAACCAGCATCGAAGGATCGCTCAGCGCGCCAAGCGGAATCCTGTTGCGGGCAAGCACAGCTTCGACATCGCCGCCGCGCAAGGCGAATGCCTTGGCGAGCGGGAACAAAATCAACATTGCTCGGGTGAATTTCGGGGCAGATGGCTTGCTCATCCGAACTCTTCCCTCAGCTTTCAGGGGTTATCCCCAGAGGACCGGATTGTGCCACCTCTGGCATGAGATGCAAACACCTGACCTCACGGGCATGGTAGTTTTCAGGCCAGACATGAAGAGAATGAGGCAACGTGCGCGCTGCGCTGATGACCTCTGCAAGCGCAGGAGCCTGAAAATGCTACGAACAAGGACCTTGGGAGCCGCCACGATGGTGGCTCTGCTGTTGTCGACCACGGCCGTGCTGGCGAATGACATCGTCATCACCGGCGGGCGGGTGATCGACCCCGAAACTGGTCTCGACGCCATCCGCAACGTCGCCATCGAGGGCGACAAGATTGTGGCGATCAGTGAATTTCCGCTCGAGGGCGATGTGGTGATCGACGCCAGCGGTCATGTCGTGTCGCCGGGCTTCATCGATATGCATTCCCATGGCCAGAACATCGGCGACTACCGGATGCAGGTGATCCAGGGCGTCACCACGGCGCTGGAGCTTGAATCCGGTCTTGTGCCTGTCGGCGACTGGTATGACGGTCAGGCCAAGAAGAACCTGCCGATGAACTATGGCGCGTCGGCAGGCTGGATCCACAGCCGGATCGCGACCTTCAGCGAAACCGATCCCTTGGCCACGGTGGACTATTTTCAGGATGCGCAGGGCCGCACCGACTGGAAGATGGACATCGCCAGCCCGGACCAATCCGAGCGCATCATGTCGATGGTCGAACAGGGCCTGAAGGACGGTGCGCTCGGCATCGGCGTCAACGCCGGCTATGCGCCGGGGTATGGCCATAAGGAGTATTACGCGCTCGCCGAACTGGCCAGGAAATACAACGTCCCGACCTATACCCATGTTCGTTATGCCAGCAACACCGAGCCGCAAAGCTCGTTCGAGGCGATCCAGGAACTGATCAGCCTCGCCGCCATCACAGGCGCACACATGCATCTATGCCATATCAATTCGACCTCGCTGTCGGACATCAAGGCCACGATGGCGCTGGTGGAAGAGGCGCAGGCCAAGGGTATCAACATCACGACCGAAGCCTATCCCTTTGGCGCGGCCAGCACGGTGGTCGGCGCGGCGATGTTCAGCGGCCCGGATTGGCGCGACCGGATGGATTCGACCGCCAACAACTTCCAGCTTGGCGCGGATCGGATGAGCGAGGACGAGCTGGCCGATTATCAGGCCAACAAGCCCGGCACCTGGATCGTCTGGCATTTCCTGGACGAGGCCGATCCTGAAGCTCTGTCGCTCTTGGACATCTCGGTGACCAATCCCGCGACAGCCATCGCCTCGGATTCCGTGTTCTGGTCCTATTTCGACGCGGACGGCAAGATCCAGAACTACGACGGTGACGCGTGGCCGCTGCCCGATGGTGTCTTCAGCCATCCGCGCTCAACCGCATCCTATACCAAGATCCTCCGCTCTTACGTGCGCGAACGCGGGCTGCTGTCGCTGAACGAAGCGATCCGCAAGATGTCGCTGCTGCCGGCGCAGACGCTGGAGGAGAGCGTGCCGCAGATGCGCACCAAGGGCCGGCTTCAGGTGGGCATGGACGCGGACATCGTTGTCTTCGATCCCGCCACGGTCGCTGACTTGGCCACTTTTGAAAACGCCAATCAACTGACTGTAGGCGTGCAAACCGTGATCGTGAACGGCGGCATTCTCGGTGCGTGACGGAGAGTTGGTGCTTGATGCACCCAATGGCAGGGCGATCCGTAATGCGGTCGTGAACTGAAACTCTTCCAAACGGATAGAAAATAACCCGAGAAACAGGAAAACTCCATGAAAGCCAAAACAACCATTTTGACAACAACACTTATTGCCGGGCTGCTGACCGTTTCAGCGGCCTTCGCGCAAGACTATGATCTGGTGATCAACAACGGCAGGGTCATCGATCCGGAAACGCTGTTCGACGACATCGCCAATGTCGGCATCACGGACGGGCGCATCGTCGCGATCAGCGAGGACCCGCTGACGGGTACCGAGACCGTGGATGCCACCGGCCATATCGTGGCGCCGGGCTTCATCGACACCCATTTCCACTTTCAGATGCCGATCGGCTATTCCCTCGGGCTGCGCGACGGGTTGACCAGCAGCATGGATTTCGAGATGGGCTGTGCGGGATCCTATATGGCGGAATGGTACGAAGCGCGCGCCGGCGTGACCGGGGCCAACTATGGCTGCGCGGTCAGCCACGAAGCTGCCCGCGCGATGTTCATCGACGGGTCAGACGGCGATTACATGAAAGACGGCCCTTTGGCCGCTTATGAAACCCGGAAGAAAACGGGCTGGAGCGTGACGCGCCCGACCCTGGAACAGGGCAACGCGATCCTCGAAGAGATTGACAAGGGCCTGAGGCTGGCGCCCTTGGCGTCGGCAGCACCGTGGGCTACATGCGGGCTGGCGTCTCTTCACGCGAGATGTTCGAGGTGCAGAAGGTCGGGGCACGGTATGGCCGCGCGACCGGCGCGCATACACGCTATACGCTCGGCACCGACACGTCCGAGGTTAACGGCGCGCAGGAACTCATCGCAAACGCAATATCGCTCGGCGCGCCTGCGATCGTCCTGCACTACAACAACCCCGGCTGGCGAGTGACACACGAACTGATTTCAGGGTTGCAGGAAAGGGGCTTCAACATCTGGGGTGAAATCTATCCCTACGCTGCGGGTTCTACCACGATCAATGCGGAGTTTCTGGTGCCGGAGGTCTGGCTCGATCAGTTTGGCAATCGCTATGAAGATACGATGCTGGATCCGGTGACGAATGAGTATTATACCCTGGAGACCTACAAGGAGACCGTCGCATCCGACCCGACCAGGCCGATCGTCATTTTCAAGATGCCCGAAGAAGACCAGGCGAAGTGGCTGACGCTGAAGGGCGTGACCATGGGCAGCGATGCGGTTGGTGCCACGCCGTACGACGCCCCGTGGGATTATCCGTTTGACCAGTTGGGCGGCACCCACCCCCGCACGGCTGGCGCCCGTGGTGCTACGATCCGGCTCGGTCGGGAAAACAACATCCCGATGATGCAGTTGATGTCGATCCTCAGCTACAACGCCGCCAAGCATCTGGGCGATACCGGGCTGAAGTTCATGCAAGAGCGCGGCCGCATCCAGGCCGGCATGGTCGCCGATATCGTGGTGTTCGACCCCGAGACTCTTCACGGACAATTCGACCTACGAAAAGGGCGCCATCCCGTCGACGGGCATGAAAGCCGTGATCGTCAACGGTCAGGTCACCGTGCGGGACGATGTGGTGCTTCCTGTTTTCGCCGGTCAGCCGATCCGGTTTGACCCCGAAGACAAGCCGCGCTTCGTGCCGATCTCGGAAGCGGCGTGGAATGCCGAATTCTCGACCGGGATGCCTGGTGACTTCACGGGTGCCTTCCCTGTGGACGGTGGCAACTGATCGTGATCACAGCCAAGCAAGGAGGCTGGACCATGCGGTTTTTGACCTCCGTCTTCGTGGCGGCCATATTGGCCGCCACTCAAGCATCGGCAGAACCGGAGGCGATCGAGTTCTCCGACTTGGCGGATCCGTTCGCCGTTGCCTTTGAAGACCCCTACGCAGCCATGGGGGTCGACATGCTGAACGAACTGAAACTGTTGGTTCAGTCGGACGAGAAGCTCGCCGGCACTGATCTGGACGAGGAGACACGCACGCGTCTGGAGGCCCGCCGCACCGCGGCGCAGGAAAAGCTCGAGGCGAATGGATCACAAGGTCGATGTGTTGCTGGAGCAGCGCTGGGATGTCGCCAAGAAGCGGCAGACCGCCCGTATGGCCACCAACCCCATTTTCGATGGGGTTGAGGTTTCGATCTCTGGCTACATCATTCCCGCACCACAGGCCGCGGATGGCAGCGGGTTCGGCTATCTGGTCCCGCAGGTCGGAATGTGCAGCCACCTTCCGCCGCCACCGCCAAATCAACTCGTGCGGGTCAGACTGCGCGCAGATCAGCAGGTCGAGTCCCTGTATCTACCGGTTCGGGTGTCGGGGCTGCTGCGCGTCGAGCCAAGCGATGAGACCATATTCATCCTCGACGGGGAGTCGCGCATGCTGAGCGGCTGGACACTCGAAGCGGACACCGTCGACCGACCGGAAAGTTGAGGCAGGAACGGCCATTCCTGCTTCTTTGAACGAAACCGTCAGCAAAGACGCCACGCGGCGACGAATCCGCGACGATTGACATACGGCTCAGGACGGAGCGGCAGCGACGGGCGGTCGCCGCTGATCCGGATCACCCGAAACAGATCCTCGTGGAAGGACCCACCGAATGACGAAACGATTCAACCTTATGGCCAGCACACTCCTCGCTGGTTTCATGGCCGCGGCGCCGGCCTTGGCACAAGACTATGACCTCGTGATCAACAACGGCAGGGTCATGGACCCTGAAACCCTGTTTGACGACATCGCCAATGTCGGCATCAAGGACGGTCGCATTGTCGCGATCAGCAAAGACGCTCTGGAGGGCACCGAGACGGTGGATGCCACCGGCCATATCGTGGCGCCGGGCTTCATCGACACGCACTTCCACTGGCAGGCGCCGCTCGGCTACGCCATCGGGTTGCGCGACGGGCTGACCAGCAGCATGGATCTCGAACTCGCCTGTCCAGGGACGTTCATCGCAAGCTGGTACGAGGCGCGCGCCGGTGTCACCCAGGCGAATTATGGCTGCGCGTCCAGCCACGAGCAGGCACGCCAGATGGTGATGGACGGGAAAATGAGCGACGAAATCTACGAGAGAGGTCCCATGGCCGTTATGGAGGCCAGAAAGAAAAATGGCTGGAGCCTCGATCGCGCGACCCTCGAGCAGGGCAACGAGATCCTCGAGATCATCGACAAGGGCCTTCAGGACGGCGCGATCGGCGTCGGCAGCACCGTGGGATACATGCGTGATGGCGTGACGACGCGCGAGATGTTCGAGGTGCAGAAGGTCGCGGCGCGCTATGACCGTTTGACCACCGCACACACCCGCTTCACGCCTGACAACGACGTCATGGAAAATGTCGGCGCGCAGGAACTCCTCCTCAATGCGGTGGCACTGGGTGCGCCAGCCATCGTTCTGCACTTCAACAACCCCGGCTGGCGGTTTACGCAAGAACTGATTTCCCGCCTTCAAGATGCGGGGCACAATGTTTGGGGTGAAATCTATCCCTACGCTGCCGGCTCTACCTTTTTGAATGCGGTTTACCTGACTCCGGACCAGTGGGTCGAGAGAATGGGCCACCGCTATGAGGATACCCTGCAGGATCCGATCACTGGCGATTTCTATGACCTGGCGAGATACAATGCCGACATGGAAACCGATCCGACCAAGCTGATCGTGCTCTACAAGATGCCGCAGGAAGACGTGCCGAAATGGCTGACGCTCAAGGGCGTGACCGTGGCCAGCGACTCGGTTGTTGCCGAGCCGATTTTCGGCCCGTGGGATTTCCCGTTGGACCAGCTGGGCGCCACCCATCCCCGCACCTCCGGCACCCGTAGTCTCTCATTGCGGTTGGGTCGGGAAAACAACATCCCCATGATGCAGCTGATGTCGATCCTCAGCTACAACGCGGCCAAGCACCTGGGCGATACGGGCCTGAAGGCGATGCAGGAGCGTGGCCGTATGCAGACCGGGATGGTTGCAGATATCGTGGTTTTCGACCCCGAACTCGTCACCGACAATTCGACCTATGACAATGGCGCTATCCCGTCGACGGGCTACAAGGCCGTGATCGTCAATGGTCAGGTCACGGTGCGTGACGACGAGCTGCTTGGTGTTTTTGCCGGCCAGCCGATCCGGTTTGAACCCGAAGACAAGCCGCGCTTCGAGCCGATCTCGGAAGCGGCGTGGAATGCCGAATTCTCGACCGGGATGCCCGATATTACGCCTGCCTTTCCGGTGAATGGCGGCAACTGATCGTGACACACCCAGGCAAGGAGGCGGGATCATGCGGTTTTTGATCTCCGTCTTCTTGGCGGCCATCCGCGCAGGTCTGGCTCGCGCGACGCCGCCCGTTCGGCTTTTTCACCATCGAGCGGGACACTCCCGAAACTCATTTCACAAGAAGGAGAAACCGAACATGAAGTATCGTCCTATTATTATTGCCCTCGCGATTTCCGCGGCGACTACCTTCGGCCCGGCATACGGCCAGACAACGGAAGGACAGTCCGTTGGAGCCGCGATCGAGCGGGTCGCGACCGGGCTTGCCGGACGCATAGGCTTTGCGGCGCAGGAAATCGGCGGCGACGACGTCATCGCGTTCAATGGCGATGAGACCTTCGTCATGGCCAGCGCCTACAAGGTTGCGATCGCCACGGCCGTGCTGGATCGCGTGGACAGGGGCGAACTCAGGCTCGACCAACTGGTCGAAGTCACGCCCGACATGATGGTCGTGGGCGAAACTGCGCTTGCCGAGACATTCGTGCACCCCGGGCTCCAGCTCTCGGTGGCGAACCTGATCGAGGTGATGATCACGGAGAGCGATAACACGGCGACCGACGTCTCTATGGGACTGGCAGGCGGACCAGCGGCGGTGACCGAGAATCTGCGCAGGTTAGGGATCAACGATTTCAGGGTCGATCGGCTGACCGGCGAGATTCTCAGGGATGTCTACGACCTGCCGGGACTGGCCACACCAGAAGTCGTCGCGGAGGCCTACAGGAACAACCCGGCACTCGTGACGTCAGGCAGTATCCGCAATCCGGACTTCGAGGCGGATCCCGCGCGACCACGCAACGCCCCTTGCGATGTTGCAACTTCTGCTTGCCATCGACAGTGGCACGGCGATGAGCCCCGAGAGCCGCGACGTTCCTGCTGGGAGTCATGTCGCGCACGCGCACTGGCGATGGCCGTATCAAGGGGCTGCTGCCGAGGGGAACGCCCGTCGCGCACAAGACCGGAACCACCGGCGGAGTGGCCAACGACGTCGGTTATGTCACGCTGCCCGACGGTCGACGGTTTGCCATCGTCGTGTTCACGAACAGCAGCGAGACAACCGTGTCGGACAGGGATCGCGCGATTGCCGAGATCGCCCGCTCGCTGTTCGACTACTTCTACATTGGGCAGATGGCGAAGCAGTAAACGGGCAAACGTCTTGGGGGTGCACGCTCTGCCGGTGCGCCTCAACCAACGCAATCACGGACTGGTCGATGACACACAAGACAGACGAGTCCGGCGCGAGAAGCGATCCTGCACGGCGACGATTGAACTCTTCAAGAAATACCCTTTCCACCGCCAATAGGAGCAACCGAATGCGGAAGATAAGCCCAAAGAACCTGACCGCGGCGCTTGCCGTCGCCGTGAGTGTCGCCCTGCCGGCGGCCGCTCAAGACGCCTCCGGGCCGATCCTGTTCACGAACGTCAACGTCTTTGACGGCGTGAACGAAGCCCTGATCGAAAACGCCAATGTCGTGGTGACGGACAACCTGATCACCGCAGTTTCGACCGAACCGCTTGCTGTCGCGGGTGGCACGGTGATCGACGGCGGCGGACGGACGATGATGCCGGGCATGATCGACGTGCACTGGCACACCTACTTCGCGAATTTGACGGTGGGACAGCTTCTGAACACCTCTGACATGTCCGACATTGCGATTGCCGGATTGCTGGGCAACGAACAGGTGCTGATGCGCGGGTTCACGACCGTCCGCGACATTGGTGGAAACCCGTTCGCGGTAAAGAAAGCCATCGATGCCGGGAAATTTCCCGGTCCCCGCATGTTGGTGGCCGGACCGCCGCTGGGTCAAACCGGGGGCCACTTTGATCTGTATCCCTATAATGACGTGCCGCGCCAGCCATCGGACTCGCTGCCTTACCTGGAGCGCAACGGGGTGGTCGCGATTGCGGACGGTGTTCCGGATGTGACGCGCAAGGCGCGCGAAATCCTGCGTATGGGCGCCCACCACATCAAGATCGCGGGCGGCGGCGGCGTGACCTCGATTTATGATCCGTTGGACGTCACCCAGTACTCTCTTGAAGAGATGCAGGCGATCGTCGGTGTGGCGGAGAACTGGAACACCTATGTCGCCGCGCACATCTTTACGGACAAGGCCATCCAGAGGGCGATCAAGGCCGGGGTCAAGACGATCGAACACGGCAATCTCATCATGGAGGAAGAGACCCTCCAGATGATGAAGGACAACGGCGTCTGGCTGAGCGCGCAGCCGCTCATCGACGACGAGGACAGGCTGGTGTTCGACAATCCCACGAGCACCGCGAAGTGGATCGAAGCCACCGACGGAACCGGCAGGAATTACGAGGCGGCCAAGGCGATGGGCGTCAAGATCGCGTTCGGCACGGACATGTTGTTCGATCCTGCGGCCGCAGCGAAGGCAGGGCAAGATGGTGACCAAGCTGAAGAACTGGTTCACCCCCTACGAGGCGCTCAAGATGGTGACCTCGGACAACGCCGAGCTGCTGATGCTGAGCGGTCCGCGCCACCCCTATCAGGAAGGCCCGCTCGGCGTGATCGCGGAAGGCGCCTATGCCGACCTGATCCTGGTCGACGGCAATCCGCTGGAAAATCTCGACCTCGTCGGCGACGCCGAGGCCAACTTCGACCTGATCATGAAGGACGGCGTCATCTACAAGAACACGCTTCAGTGAAATCGGCCGCTCGTCGCGAAAGCGCGGCGGGCCGTTCATGGCCGGGAGGCCGATATTTGCAGCCATTGCGGATTGAACGGCTTGTCTACCGGTGGCCGGGCGCGGAGCGCAGCACGCTGGGGATTGGCGCGCTGTCTCTGGCGTCCGGCGAGAGCGTGTTCCTGTATGGACCGAGCGGCTGCGGGAAATCGACCTTGCTGTCCGCGATCGCAGGAGTGGTCGATGTGCCGAAGGAGGTCATCCGCGTAGCGGATCAGGATATTGGCGGCCTTCGCGGTGGTGCGCGGGACCGGTTCCGGGTGGATCACGTCGGCATGATCTTCCAGGTATTCAACCTCATTCCGTGGCTGAGCGCGCTCGAGAACGTCCTTCTGCCCTGCACATTCTCGCAGCGTCGCCGCGCGCGTGCGGGCGAGGATCCTGCGGGGACGGCCCGGCGTCTTCTCGACGAACTGGGTCTGTCCGATCCGTCTCTTGCATCGAAGCAGGCCCACGAGCTCAGTGTCGGGCAACAACAACGGGTTGCCGCCGCGCGCGCGTTGATCGGCACGCCCGATCTGATCCTCGCGGATGAGCCGACCTCGGCCCTGGATGAGGCGGCCAAGACGGCGTTTGTCGATCTGCTGGCGCGGGAATGCGCCGAAGCGGGCACCGCGCTGCTCTTCGTCAGCCATGACCGCGGCCTGGAGCGTCATTTCGACCGCAGTGTCGACTTCCTCGAACTGAACCGGAGCGCCGCCTGATGCCGGGGTTCAGCCTGCGCAGCCTGTGGAACCGCCGGTTCGTCGCCGGCCTGACCGTGCTGGCCATCAGCCTCAGCGTCGCGCTGATCCTCGGTGTCGAGCGGCTCCGGGACGGCGCGCGCGACAGCTTTGCCAACTCCGCGTCTGGGATCGACCTGATCGTGGCGCCGCGCGGCAATTCCGTTCAGATCCTGATGGCAACCGTTTTCGGCGTCGGCGGCACCGGAACAGGCATGACATGGGACAGCTTCGAGTGGCTGGAAGATCGGCCCGAGGTGGCCTGGGCAGTCCCGATCCAGATGGGCGACAATCATCGCGGCTATCCGGTGATCGGGACGGATGCTTCGTATTTCGAGCATTTCCGGCACTCCGGCGGTCAGCCGCTCTCTCTGGCGGCTGGCACGTTCTATACCGGCGATGGGGCGGACGCCGCCGTGATCGGGGCCGAAGTCGCGGCGCGGTTCGGCTATGCTCCCGGTGCGGTGATCGTCAACGCCCATGGCTCCGGCGAGGTCTCGTTCGACCTCCACGACGACGCGCCGTTCACCATCTCGGGCGTGCTCGCGCCGACCGGCACCGCCGTCGACCGGATGGTCTTCGTCACGCTCGAGGGCTTCGACTCCCTGCATGCGCAGGAAGACGCGCCGCTGGCCGACCCCCTGGACTCGACCGCCACGCCCGCCGACGGTCATGGTGAGGATGACGCGCACGACGACCATGACGCGCACGACGACCGTGAAGCGCATGGCGACCATGAAGCGCGCGACGACCACGAAGATCATGGCGACCACGAAGGCACGGAGGTCGGACACGGTCACGAACCGGACCGGATCAATGCCGTCTATGTTGGGCTGATCGATCGGACGAATGTCCTCGGCCTGCAGCGGGCGGTCAACGAACGTCCCTCCGACGCGTTGAGCGCCGTCCTCCCGGCGGTCGCGCTCGCCGAGCTCTGGGGGATCACCGGGACGGCTGAACGCGCGATGCGGCTGATGGCGTGGGCCGTGGCTTTGGCAGGAATGATCGGCATGGTGGTCATGCTCTCTGCGACCCTCGACACCCGCCGCCGCGAATTCGCGATCCTGCGGTCCGTTGGCGCCACGCCCACCCGTATCTTTGCGCTGATCGTCACCGAAGCCGCCGTCCTCACCGCGGCGGGACTGGTGCTCGGCCTTGTTCTGCTCACGGTGGCCACGTTCGTGACCGACCCGATCCTGTCCGCCCGTTTCGGTCTGCGATTGGGATTGAATGTCTTCGGCGCGCGCGAACTGGCCACCCTTTTCGTCATCTTCTGCGCAGGGCTTCTTGCCTCGCTTGTCCCGGCAGTCCGGGTCTATCGCATGACGCTGGCCGACGGGCTGTCGGTTCGGCTATGACAATTCAAGGGGACTTCTCCATGACCTTGTTCGCTCGTCTCGTCTTGATACTCTCGCTTGCCGTTTCTCCGGAGCTGGCACAGGCGGCTGACCCTCGGGACATTTCCTGGGATACGCTCGCGCCTCCGGCCGCCGTGATCGAGAACCCCTTTGAGGACCTCACCGACGACCAGATGGACACCCTCCGCCAGATCCTGCGGTTCGAGACACGGGCCGAGCGGAGCGACGACGCCGAAGCTGGCGCCGAGGCGCAAGCGTTACGCGGCCAACTGGCCAAGGACGGCCTCGATGTCGACGGATTGTTCGCCGCGCGTCTGACGATCATGGAGAAACGCGAGGCGGCGGCCACCGGGGTGAACGAGGACCTCGTCGGCACGAGTGTCCGCCTGCCTGGATATGTGCTGCCGCTGCAATTCAAGGACCGCAAGGCCGTCGAGTTCCTTCTCGTGCCGACCGTCGGCGCCTGCGTCCACACCCCGCCGCCCCCCGCCAATCAGGTCGTCCATGTGGTCTATCCCGAGGGAATCGAGGTCAACGGACTCTTCACCCCCGTGTGGATCACCGGGACCATGCTCGCGCAGAGTTCGGTTCAGGACGTAGGGTACGTCGACGGACAGGCCCCGGTCTCCGTCAGCTATTCGATGCAGCCGGTTCTGGTCGAGAAGTATGGCGGGTGAACGCGAGCGCTCGGACCCAGATCCTCATTCAAGCATGGCGGGCTATACGTGGTGGCGAAAGCGTTACGTGCACGAGACCTCGGATCGAGATGGGTCGGATGCTGCCCTCCCAAGGAAGCATCGTGCGGTGCCGGGCCAGTGCGTCCGAAACACCCACTGCCTGAGAGGGTGTCTTACAACAGCATATAAAATCAATTTCTTAAGAGTCGGAGAACGTTAGACCTCAGGCCCGTTCCCTCCGCCACTCGCCCTCTCGAAAGCGTTCTCCCGAATCCCGGCTGCGGCCGGATTTTTCCGTTGTTTTCGAGGGTTATGCGGGAGGGGCTGAGCACCTCCCTCGGTGCCAGAAGGCTGGGAAGCGGTCTCTCAG
>CAVOGR010000006.1:0-4153 GCA_963695555.1 uncultured Gemmatimonadales bacterium
GAGCACCGTACCAGCGAGGGCGTGGCCCTGGGCCGCAATCGGTCGAGGGACGCACAGCGCCAACGCGGTGAGGAACCCCGCTACGATCCGGGTCGAAAAGGAAGCCATACCACCCTCCGGGACTGGATCATCCTCGGGGGCATCGGCTGGCGGCAGGCGATGCCAGCACGGTCCATCCGCCTCTCTATAGCGGTGATCACGAGGAAACCGTGAGATCCGCAACAAATCTTCTTCACACACGCGGGCGCTAGGGAAAGCCCTAATCCCGACCCGAATCCTCGCGTAGGAATATCAACCGCCTCCCCCCGTGCCTTTCCACGGCATACCTGCCCGCGGCCTTAGGGTACTTGAAGGTTGCGTTCGGGTTATCCCGCAGTTGGCGCTTGCCCCAACACTTCACACCGTCCGTTCACGGCGTGCCCCTGCCGAAGAGCGAGAGCTCTGGCTCTCGGTGTGGGCGCGCGCTTTTCAAACGAGGAGGAGCGACAGTGCTGAAGCGTACGGGCTTTCCATGCCATGGCCGATACGGCAGCCTCTTGATGGCCACGGCGGTGGTCGGTTTCGTGGTCGGATGTGCAGACACTCCGAGCGAACCGAGGTCGGACATTGAACGCGAGACGGTCACGACGGTCGCCTCACCTGGCCGGCTGTTGCGCGGCGTATCGGGTGTGCCGGTTCCGGAACCAGCCATGAGAGCGATCCTTACCAAGATGACGCGGGATGTCGCCGTTGCGCTGAAAGATCCGGTCGTGAGGAGCCGGGTCTATGACGCGCTACGAGCGTCCCCGTATGCGGAGCAGAAGCTTCACTTTCGCCGTCTCCTCACCGGCCCCTCGAGAGATCTGCTGAATCATGTCGCCGCCGCCGGGCGGGGCACGGCCGCCGAAGTGCTCGCTCGGCTGGACAGCCTGGTCGACATCGAATTCTACATGCCGGTACCGGAACACCGGGAGAAGTGGCAGGGCGGGGAAGATCTCATCGTCGTCTCGTCATTGATGGAGTACGGTGAAATGGCCGGATTCGATCTCGACGGCCGTCCTGTCCGGGGCCTCACCGAGAACGCCCCTCCGGCGACACCCGTGTTGGTGCTGGTGCCGGCCGAAACCGACTTCGGACCGGAGCGACCCGTGTCATATGCCACTTGCGGGGACGATTGCGATCCGCCGTGCACCGGCGCCGGCTGCGGTGGTTGTGCGGACGGGTGTCCGCCGCCGCCGCCGCCGCGCCCCACCCCGGGCGTGTGGATGGTCTCCTCTCACATCTTGAATCTCCAGGAGAGTTGGGTTCGAGGGAGTCCCGAGATCGAGGTGTTTCTGATCGGACGGACCGGCACCTCGGGGTCTGGGGCATCGCACTCGGTCGGCGGAACGGCGCACGAGGACGCGAGCTGGAGCGAACGCCGGTTCGACCAAGACGGCCACTGGTGGTGGGCGGGATCGGGATCGAACGGCGTGCTCGTGGCGCCCGAGACCGATATCGACTTCATCAAGTCACAGTACCCGTTGGGGACTCCGGACGACGAGCGGCCGTTCACCATTGCCGTCTGGGAGGATGATCACGTGCGGGGAGCCATTTACGACCCCGATCGCACATATCCGTCCGCCGTCCTCGCGACGACCAGCCTGCTCCCGGCCGTCCAGCTTGGCTTGATAGCAGGCAACCCGAGCACGCTGGCCGGCGTGTTCTTTGGGGCGGGCTTCTTGGTCTTGTTGTATGACTTGAATGATCTGTTCAACAATCCGGATGATTTCATCGGCATCGCGGTCGATAAGGACGAGTGGTACGCCGCCACGGGCCAAGCCAGCCAACGCAGTCACGTCTTGGTCCGGGGCAATCAGCGCGCAGGCGAGATCGACTTGGTCTATCGCTACTGATGTTCGCGGATGTTGGTAGCCGCAGGAGGCAGTTGGCACGAGTCTCTCTCCCTCTTGCGGTTCTCCTCTGGCGAGGCCGAGATTGTCGCAGGAGGCGGACTGGCTGGCATGGTAAGCGGCGGCGACTCTAGCCTGAAGAGAAAGTGGGAGCGACAATGATTCGAATGCGGACCCTTCTCCTGGTGACCGCGGGCGCCTTCGCCACGACCACGCTCGCGGCGCAGGACATGTCGGACACGCTTGCCTCAAGCATAGCTCGAGAACGCCTGATCAGCGTCGAGACCGCCTGGGGTCGATATGATTTGCAGGATGCTCGCCTGAACGGTGGCGAGCTGTCGTACGCGAAGCGTTTTGCCAAGAGCTGGCGCACGCCGGATTCCATCCCGTCGCCGTTTCCGATGGACGGCGTCTTCAAGATCCGGCGGAAGAGCGGGGACCACAGACTCCTGTTCGCGGTCGCGGGAGGTCTCTTGGCCGGAGTGGGATCCGCCGTTGCCAGCGATGGACGGAACACGGGGGAAACCGTCGGCATTGGATTCCTCTTCGGCGTCCTGGGTGCCGGCGGTGGGTGGGTAGCCGGCGGTATGGTTCCTCGATGGGAGACCATGTATCAGAGACCTGGTTCCCCGTAGACCGAGCTCCCCGCGGTCCGGTCGAATACGCTCGGCCCGCTACTGATTCTCTGGCTGGCCGGGCCGGCCTGCCGTCCCATTTCCGACTCGCTGGATCACCCAGTCCACCACGAACGACGGGTATCCCGGCGCGGCACTCCAACCACCCTCTGCATCCCTCACTGCGACACCATGGTTGGCACCGGGGAACAATCTGATGGTGAGGAGTTCCGGGTTGCTGCCCTTGGCGAATGCCTCGCGCATGGCCGTGACGCTCTCTTCCACCGGCACGATACGGTCGGCACCGCCGAACACGGCTAGCATGGGTACGCGGAGCCGCTCGAGCACCGGCGCCGGCTCGTACGCGTTGTGCGCCGCGAACGGGAGGAGCCGCGGATGCTGCAGCAACTCATCGCGGTCACCCATCGGCGCGCCCCGATAGTAGTCGGTGAACCACGACTGGTTCTGGACCGCGTTCCAGGCCTCCTGTGCCGCCGCGCGATCGGCGCCGGTAGCCAGATAAGTCCAGACCAGTCGGATGACCCGGTTGAATTGCTGCACCTGGGCCGCCGTGGCCCCGGTGGCCTCGAACTGATTGGTCTTGTCGTAGATGTTCTGCTCCAGTGGCGACACGCCGGGGCCCGAGATGGCCACCACGAAGCTCACCTTGTGCGACTTGCTGGCGGCGAGCGGGCCGATCCAGCCTCCTTGGCTCCAGCCCAACACACCGATCCGGTCGGCCTGAATGTCGTCTCGCTGGCTAAGCAGCTCGACCCAGGCGAGGAGATCGGCCGCCGGCATCTCGAGGTTGGGTGCCTCCACGTACTCGCCTTCCGACTCTCCCACGCCGCGCTTATCAAAGATCAATGCCACCACGCCCCGCGAGCGGAATTGCTCGGCCCAGCTCCGGTACCCGCGGTGGCTCCGCTCGCCGGGCTCGGAGCCATGGGTGAACACGACCGCCGGAAACGGCCCCGGTCCCTCGGGTAGAAACAGCTCGCCGACCAGGGTGACTCCATCGACCGACGTCACTCGAAGGGTTTCGTTCCGGTCGTTGGACGCGGCCTGTGCATGCACGTCGAGCCCGGCTGTACCGAGTAAGCCGGCAAGGACCATTGCAGCGGGGATTCTCATCACGATGAGATTCTCACGGTCGATGGAGGGATGCAGATCCGGGAACGGCACATCGAAGACTTAGATGGATGGGAGACCCGAAAAGGTTGGAAGGCAGATCGGCTGGCGGGAGAACACACAACAATACCCCCTACGTCGTGACCGACGGCGGGGCTTTGGGCTCGAGCACCGGGCCCCGGGGTGCGACTCGGATTCGCAGGCGCGGACTAGAACTTCGCTGCCACGCGGCTCACCACTGTGCGTCGTTCACGCGATTTCGCTGCAGCATCGCGTCGAGGCCTGGGCGGTGCACCATGTAAGACATCGCTCGAGAGTATGTTGGTGGAAAGTATAGGCCGCCGAGAGGTGGCCCGTCTGGTGTTTGTGTGCCGATAGGTACTCGGTTGCTGCCGACTTGACCTTCACTTGACACCACTCAGCCAAAGTGAACTTGGGTCCGACCTATAGTCTGGTCGTTGTCCGGCGAACCCGAACACCGAGGCTCCCATGTCTCGCCTTCTCACATCGATCTTCCTGATTCTGCTGTGCATGCCC
>CAVOGR010000007.1:0-859215 GCA_963695555.1 uncultured Gemmatimonadales bacterium
CACCACCGTAGCAGCGAGGTCCGGCTGGTGCCGAAGGTTTCCTCGTGTCCGTGCCACCGATTACCACGACTGTTCGACCATCAGTGGAAGGTCACGCTGACGCCGAGGTTCACGATTCGCTCGCGCCAGTCATTGTCGTGATGGCATCCGGGAATCGAGGTTCTCCGTTGATCAGACATCGCGTCCGACCCGATGTCATCCCCCGCGCGGCGCTCCACCGAATCCGGTCTCCTCGTCGACCAGGGCCGAGCAACATCCTGCCGTACCTGCTCGAAGTGCGCAATCCGCCACGCCGCCTTTCACGGAGGAGCCGGAACGAGTTCCCGGTTCCCGCTGGGGCGATGAACATCGCACGCTCGAGGGTCTCGTCCAGGTCGAAGTTGTCATCCCAGGCCACCCGTCCACTCGCCCCCGGAGCAGGCTCTGGCTCACGGTCCCACGAGCTTGACCGTGAGGAAGAAAACTCCAAGTCTCGTTATCACCAAATCCCACCGGACACACCATCGATGAGAGAGGCCTGGTTTTTCACCATGCCGCCGAAACCAGGAGAGCCTTCGCGGTCGCTGCAGTCGTTCGCGCGGGTCTTCAACCACTTCCCTTGAGCGCTCGCTTCTGGCACAAAGCCGATCCACCAGCGCACCCATGGTCGCGCCTGAAGCCGCGTTGGCGTAGTCCTATCCTCTTTTCATTCATATTACAACAGGCATACACCCCCACCACACCACTATACTCTGACTGGTCGAACGAGTTCATGCCCGTGTCCGCCTTGAGGCTGGCGAGGCATAGACCGCGTGCGAGGTCCTTCTCTAAGCGATTCTAGATGGTAAGATTTCAAAAAGCAGTGCCATCTGTAACCGGCATCGATCCGGGCGGGCTTCTTCCTCGAAATCCGAGCAGCGAGCTCACTCCGATCAACGCCGTCCTCATCGCCATTATCGCCATCATGACCGTCGCATGTCTACGCCTTCGACTGTGGCCAGTCGATCGTCTCGGTGAGCGAAGGCCGGCCAACGCGGTCTGGCTTGCCCGCCGGTCGCTACCACGGCTGACCCTCGACACCGGGGCAGCCGGGTGCGCGGTCGATCGTTGGGTGCGCGCCGCGGGACGATTCGATCCACCCATCAGGTCGTCATTCGGGGACGGGTCTACCGAGAGAGTCCCGGGTCTACGTGGTGACCCCGCTCCTGCTCGACGGCTCCGATAGCGCTGTGTTCGTCAACCGCCGCTTCGTGCCCGCAAGCGACGCCATTACCGTGTACCTCGACCGCTGACAGCCCGGCGGCGGCAGGTCGACAGGCATTACGGTCGCGATCCATCCGGCCGGATCGCAGCGTCTCTTGGTGCGGATGGCACAACAACGTGGAACCGGCTCGACCTGATCACCCTGAGGTACCAGTCTGCCCTATCCTGTCCTTCGCACTTCGATCCTGGAGCCCAGCGGCAGACAGCCGCCCCTTCCACGCCGGCTCGAGCCCTTGCCGCTCAACGACGGGCCTCGCTTGAGTTACGCCATCCAGTGGTTTCGTCGGTGCCATCGCGCTCGTCGGCAGGACGATCCTGGTGACGCGCGAACGGGATCGCCCCCGAGGCTGGTCCGCAAGGCTTAGGTGCGATCCAACGCCTGGATGGTTGCGGTCGACGGCGACCGCTCACGTGAAGCCGATGAGCCGTCCGTTCCACCGCTCGAGCGTCCACAGGAGGTTCTGTTCCGCCAGCTTTCGGAGGTCCACGTCGCTCCACCCGCGCGGACCAGCTCGGCGAACAACGCCGGGAGGACGATACGTCACCAGGCCGTCCAGCCAGCGCCATCCGTCGAATCGCTGCCGATCCCCACATGATCAGCACCGGCCACTCGTCGAACATGCTCGATATGATCCGCGACATCGGCAAGCGTCGCCGTGGGCATCGGATGCGTGGCATTGTATTCCTGCCAGATCCTGCGCCGCTCGGCCGGGGCGGTCACGCCCTCGAAGAGCTTCCGGAAGCTCCCGCTCCCGCTTGGTGGCGGCCCGCGCCACCTGGGACGAGACGAACTCCGGTACGAAGGTGACCATCACCACACCGCCATTTGCCTGCAGCTGGCGCAGCACGCTGTCCGGCACATTGCGCGGAACGTCCACCAGAGCCCGGGCCGACGAGTGGGAGAAGATGACCGGCGCTTCCGACGTTGCGATGGCGTCGTGCATGACGCTGGGTGCGGTGTGGGACAAATCGATCATCATGCCCAGACGGTTCATTTCGCGTACGACTTCGCGGCCGAAAGCCGTCAATCCGCCATGCCGTTGCTCATCGAGGGCTGCATCCGCCCAATCCACGGTCACGTTGTGGGTCAACGTCATGTATCGGGCGCCCAGGTCGTAGTAGGCGCGCAGGGCCCCGAGGGAGTTCTCGATGGCATGGCCGCCCTCCAGCCCGATGAGCGAGGCGATGCGGCCCTCGCGAAACGCCTGCTCGATGTCGTCGGCGGTGAGTGCCAGGGCAAAGTCGTTGGGGTACTTGGCGGTCAGGCGGCGGGCGATGTCGATCTGCTCGAGCTGCACCCGGGCGTAGCCGCTATCCGGAATTTCGCCCGGCACGTACACCGACCAGAATTGAGCACCGACCAATCCCTCCCGCAGTCGTGCGATGTCCGTTTGCCCCGGGGTGCGCTTCGAGAGATCGTAGGCGTCCACGTCGAACGCAGCCTGTCGGGATCGCCGAATCTCCCACGGCAAGTCGTTGTGCCCATCGATCAGTGGGGTGGAGCGCAGGATGGCACGCGCGTGCTCCAGCGCGGAATCGGATTGCCCGAAGACGGGGGCGGCGAACACGGAGCAGAGGACGAGGAGGACAGGCAGGCGCATGAGCGAGGATCCTCGCAAGTAGGAGATCGGCACATCCGGAGCGGGTGCCGCGAAAGCTAGCTGGGGCCGAGAGAGGAGGATACCCGATCGGACTTCTCCACCAAAGTGTCGGCGACGTTGGCGACTACCCGGATTGACTTCGCCTCCCTGCCAGTCGCATGGCGTTCTGGGCCTCGACAGCGCCGCGCCACGGCCCGGCACGATCGATCAAATCCAGTTTGGCCACCACCGCTTCGGGCAATCGAAGCGGTTGGCCTGTGCCGAACACGAAGCGCTCGGATCCGATGGTGTCGAGCAGCGTGGCCAGATCGTCCTCCGGCGGCCCCCACACCCAGGCAATGTCCCAGGTGATCCGCGCCGACTCGGTGGGCGTGGAGCCAAAATGGACCTGCTCGATGTAACTCCGGTCCGCTCCCGTCACGATGATCCGCACAGCAGGATTGTGGCGTGCGAACGAACGGACGTGCCAGGGCGCAAGCTCCGCCGCCCGGTCGTTCGGATGACGTTGCCGCGCATCCTCGAGCCGAACCGCAACGAGGAGCGGGACACCGGCCAAACCGCAGGCGCCCAGCAACTCAGCCAGATGGTCACCGTCGGGGGCCAAGGCGTAGTACTCCGGATCACATCGCACGGCCGGCACGCCGCGATCGAGCGCATCATCGAACGCGGCCCGCCAATTCGGTAACCCCGGATGCACCGCCGGCACAGGCCGGAGCCGGTCGGAATCATTGGTCACCCCATACAATGGCGCGTTGCCCTCCATCGGATCGCGCCAGAACATGGCCGGCAAATAGCTCACCCACGCTTCATCGATACCGACCCGATCCATGGCATCCAACAGCCCGTCGCGGGTGCCCCCGGTTACGTTACGGAACGGGTACGTGCCAAGGAACGCGCTCACATCGATCACCATGTCACACCACTCCGGGGCCGAAGGATCGACCAGGAAAGATCCGAGCGGCGTTCCGCCAGGCTACCTGCTCCACCTCGGTGGGCGTCAGCAGCCGTTCGAGATAGCGGAGCTTGGCCCAGCCCGTATCCAGGGTCAGATCGCATCCAAAGAGCATGCGGTCGACTCCGACGGCCTCGACCGTAGCCTCGAGCATGCCACCGTCGACTCCGCTGCCGGAGAGATCCACGTACACGTTGGGATGAGGCCGAAGCGCCCGAAGCGAGTGCAGCCAGTCGCCACCGCCGGCGAGATGGGCCAGAATGAATGACACGTCGGGGTGACGGTGGGCCAAGGCGCAGAGTTCCACCGCATCCGAGGCCTCCTGATTCGGCCACTCACGGCGCCGGTGCTGCCAGACGTGGTGCAAGATCGGCACGCCATGGGCTTGGGCCATCCGGCAAATCGGATCGAGTAACGGGTCGTCCGCCCGACGGCTCGCCGCCAACTTGATTCCGATCATTCCGGTGTCCTTCCCCAGCAGCCGATCGACCTCCTCGCCCGCATGCGCGGCGAAGTTCGGATTGACCGCAACGTAGCCACGAATCCGACCCGGATTCGCCCGCATGAGTCCCACGAGTTGATCGTTACCGTAGGTCAGGTCGTCGGGAGATGGAAAATAGGTCGGCGAGCTACGCCCCCAACTCCCGAGAATCGAAGCGACGTGCACCGAAATGCCCATCTGCTCGCCCGCACGCAAACGACTCGTGTTTCGCTCGCGATAATCGGCCCGCGGCGTTCGGTCGTGGTAGAAATGGGCGTGCACGTCGATCAGCATCGGCCCTTCCCTTGGGGACCACCCCGGACGGCTCCAATTGCCTCTTCCAACACGCTAAGGGTGCGATCGATCAGCTCGGGATCGTGTGCCATGGATACGAAGTTATAGGCCGTGCGCTTCCAAAGGATCCCGCGGGCTGCAGCCGCCCTGACCACGCCGTAGCCAAAGAGGGGATCGCGAAACTCCAGGTAACACATCTCAGGCATGCCGCGGACTGCGGAGATTACCGAGGGATGCCGCCCGGCAAGCATCGTGAGGCCGGCATAGAGCCGGACGCCCAGCTCGCCGAGCCGGCGCGGAACCCGCTCCGTGACCATGATGCCGATGACCGTTTGCGCCGCAGCGAGAGAAACCTGCTCCGTGGCGAGGGTCGATGAGATCCAGGTCCTCGTCGCGCCGGCCATGATGTCCCGCCGCCCTCCGACCGCGGCGATCGGGAATCCATTGCCGAGCGCCTTGCCAACGACCGCCAGGTCCGGCTTGACGCCATAACGCTCGGCCGCTCCGCCGAGGGCGATCCGGAACGCGGTCTTGATCTCGTCGAAAATGAGCACGGTACCCAGCTGTTCAGTTTCCGTGCGTATTCGGGCGAGCCATTCGATGTCTGGTGGGCCATCGATAACCGGTTCGATGACGACCGCCGCAAGGTCCGGACCCAGCCGGCGAAGACACGTAACACCTTGGTCTATGTCGTTGAACGGAATGTCCTCGTGCAGCGACCGTACCGCACGCGGTACCCCGGGCTCCGATTGGCACCAATCCAGCCACCCGTGATATCCGCAGGTTACCACATGGTCGCGTCCGGTGTGCACTCGTGCTAAGCGCACCGCCGCCAGTGTCGCTTCGGCACCCGTTTTGAGGAAGCGAAGCTGTTCCATCCATGGCATGGACCGCGACAGGAGCGCCGCCACCTCTTCCTCGAGAAGCGGGGGCAACGGGCCGACAACTCCGGCGGCGATCGCCTCGGAAGCGGCGCGGTTGACCTCGGGATGCCCGTAACCCAACGCTACGGCGCCGAGCCCCATGACATAGTCGATGAACTCGCGGCCGCGCTCGTCCCAGATCCGAGCACCGGACGAACGAACCACTCTGGCCGGCACGGCATTCGGGCAATCAGGACCGAACAGGGCCGCGAGTTGCTTGCTCCCGGTCGAGGTCTCGCCCGGGATGTGCGGCGCAGTCATTTGATGAGAAGTGTCGTGTGTCATGCCAGCAACTCGAGCACGCCAAAGCGCTGAGGATCCTGACGATCCCCTCGCAGCCACACCCAGCCACCTCCCCCGTCCAGACGAGCTGACCGGCACGACGCAAACGCTCGGGAGGCGGCGGCATCTCGTTCACGATGAGGTCAAACCGCACCCGGTCGGCTCCGAGCACCGACTCCCACCACTTCGGAGTCATGCGGAGGGTCACGCAATAGCCGTCGGCTGTCCGTTGCCATCGACCCTCGGCAGATTGCGCCTCAATCGACACTCCTCCAGCGCCCAGGAGCCGTACAACTCCAGCTGACGCTCCGGCGGCTGCATCCGGCACCGCGAGAAGTCTGAACACCTCTCGGCCGGCATCCTGTTGCAGATAGATCTGGATACCATCGGAATGGATGTCGTCGACCTCATTGTCCAAGAGGAGCGGTGGAGCGTCGGTGGGGCGGAAGTACGGATGTTGCTTTCTCACATCCACCGCGAGGTAGAGCCCATCGCCATTCCAGTTGAGGTATGCCGTTGCGCTGAATGCCTCGGGCCCGGGATACGGCTCTTCGCTGCGGCGGTATTGGTCTTCGTGGTCGAGGCCGAGTGGTGCCGAGAATTCGAATCCGGCAAGGGAGCCGTCGAGCGGCGGGGTGTCCGGCACGAACGGCACGGTCGATTGAATCAGCATCGGCGGGTCGAGGTCGAGCCTCGTCGGGGCCACGGGGGGCGCTTCTCTCAATCCGCCTAGCTCAATCGCCTCGGCCCCGGCCTCGATGCCCCACCCCGAGGCAACCTCGCGATGCCGGTCGACGCCCGATTCGGTCTCCACCTCGATAGGGCCGGGCGCCACACGGAGGGTGGGAGCAGGTCCGGCATGCGGCGACACGAGGAGCGTGACAAATCGTACGTCCGAACCGTCCGCACGAATCACCACGAATTCGGCCGTATCGCCGCTCGGCGGCCTGCCGGGCGCTGCAGCGCGGATCATTATCCCATCGAAGGCAAACACCGCGATGAGCTTCCGCTCGCCGACCCGTGCCTCGATGACGAGCGGCTCATCCGCTCGGCAGTCACATTCTTCGACTCCGGTGACGTGATCGCCGGCGAGCGAGCCCGGACGCCAGGTGGGTGTCGAGGGGAACGCCATGGTTCCTTCGAAGTGATAGGGCAGCTCCACCACGCGCCGATCCGGGCCTCGGTACTCCATGATATCCAGCACGTATGCCGGGCCGGAAATGACGGTCCGGAGCATGTCGCCGTAGCGGCCGCGCACCCAGCCCCACCGGTCGGCCACATCGAAGGCCTCGCAGCTCGCCTCACCGGGCAATTGTGACCGCCCATCGAGGCGCGGCGCATTGTGCGCCAGGGTCGAGCGGTACCATGCCAGCGTGTCGGCCACGTAGGACCCGGTGCCAAAATCCGGTAGCCACAGTGTGCCATCAGCATAGAGGGAGAGATGCAGCCGGTCAGGGTGTCCATGCCCCCCACCGTAGGGCCCGCATTCCAGGCTCAGGTAGCGCCCGTCGTCCCGCAACACAGCCAGGCCCTGCCCCTCCATGAAGACCGACTCGGCCTCCCAGCCACTGTCCGGAGATAACTCCGGCATCATTTCCAACAGCATCCACCAGGACAAATCCGCCCTGGTTCGTGGCATACCGCTTGGCTCAGGGAGCGACGCCTCGTGCAGGTACGACTCGAATGGCTCCGCCGGCTGGCCCGGAGTGCCATACAGCTTGGCCAGCCACGATGTGAAGAACCGCTCGGTTTCCGCGTCCCCGGACCCGACCCACGCCATCCCGACTTCCCAGCATTCGAGGTACATCGGCTGAGCAAGCGACAGCCCGAACCGTGAGTCCTTACGCGCCGGGAAGGTCGTATCCGGCAGGGCCGTGCGTGCAGGGGCCTGGAGCGCCAGAGTGAGCCGATCCGCCAAGGGCGGCTCAGCGCCGATGTCGATTCCCGCGAGGCGTGCCCACGATGCGCCTGTGAGCAGGCCTCGAAGGGCAAAGAGGTGGTAGTTCTCTCCTTCATACCACATGCCATCGGGGCCGTAGCCGCGCCCCAGATGCGCAATCAGGCCGGTCGGACCTTCGATGGATGCCTGCGCCAGCGCTTCGTCTTCAAACCATGCGGCCACGGCGGCAAGCGCGGCATTGTTCCAGGTTTGTCGGTTCGAGAATCCTTCGTTGTACTCTCCGATGAGATTCGCGGCCTCGTCCGCCATGCGGGACACCGATTCTTCAACCTCGTCCCCGAGGAGGCCACCCTCTCGGAGGAGGAAGGCGCCGGCCATGATGTTGGTCAGCCACAGCGATTCGAGATAGGTCGAGAAGAAGAGGCGGCTCGGGCCCAGCACGTTGTCCCGGTTTGGGAACTCGTGATAGCGGGCGCCATACCACTCGAGGAGCTCGAGAGCTCGCGACACCGACTCGGTGTCATCAGCAAAGACGCCGACCGCGGACAGGTGGGCGATTCGTTCCGCGAGCCAGAGATGTTGAAAGCGCGCCCAGTTCTGGTCGTGGCGTTCACCTGTCACCACCGCATGGCACCGTGGGCAGCGGTGAGCCGATGGACTCCACGGATCGAAGATCAGGGTTGCGCCATCCGTGGGACATAGCCCCCCATCCACCGACAACAGGGCCTTTGCCTCCGGCAGCGGCGGCATCCGGGCCAGCAGCGGCTCCGCATGTTCGCGCAACCGCGAGCGCAACCCGCCGAGGTCCGACGATTGGTCAATGATCGCTCGGCGCGCGATTAGGTCATCCCGACTCAACACGAGCGAATACCCTCCCGTGACCATTCGACAGGCATCACCGTCATCCCTAGCGTCTTCGCAGCCTCGATCAGCGGTGCCGGATCATCAGGCATCACGAAGAACATCGACCCTCCCGCACCGGCACCTGCCGCCTTTCCACCCAAGACCCCGGCACTTGCCGCAGCTTCTTCCAGTTTCTTCATGAGGTCCGTCTGCATCCCCGGATCGAGCTCTTGCTGACATCGCCAATTCCTGCTCAGGAGGACGGCGACGCGCTCGAGGTCCGCCGCAACCAGGGCGTCTGCCATGGCGTGAGCGAGATCTTTGAGTTCCAGAAGCGCCCCGGTGACGGCACGGTCGCCATCGTTATACGCCGTCATCACCCGCGTGATGGTATTGCCCGATATGCGCGACTGTCCTGTATAGCACAGCACGGTCTGCCGCGCGAGCGCGGACGCAAAGTCCCCATCGAGTTGAAGCGGCCGCACCGATACGTCAGGATCCTGGAATTCGAACAGGTGGAACCCTCCGAATGCGGCGGCGTACTGGTCCTGCTTCCCGCCGGCAACGCCAGCAACCTCCGCCTCGGCTTTCCGGGCCAGCTCCGCGAGTTCTTTCGGCGAGGCATCCGTTCCGTTTGCGCTCGTCAGCACTCGGGCCAACGCAACGTCGACCGCTCCGGAGCTTCCAAGACCGGATCCCGGCGGTGCCTCGCAATCGGTCTCCAGGGAAAATGGCGGGTCAACGGGCGTGACGCGAAGGGCCGCTCGGAGCAATCGGAGTTTGCCGGACTGGTCCAGTTGATCGAGGCGCGCGCCATGGAGTTCTTCGCGGAGATCGCGCGAGAAGAGCCTGATCCCCTGCCCTCCCGGCACCCACCGGGCGGTGGCGGACAACCGAATGGCCACGTTGACCACGGCACCGCCTTCAACCATCGAGAAGGGCGGAACATCGGTCCAGCCTCCAGCCAGATCCAATCGCAGCGGGGCGCTGGCTCGAATCCCCTCGGTCAGGCCGCTCAGGGGTCGACCCGCCATTGGGCAACCGTGCTGAGTTCTCCTCTGAGATCCATGCGCACGCCGCGCACCCGGCGATTGGCACCTTGAACGCCGCGCGCATAATAGAGGAACGCCACGGGCACCGAATCGACGAACACGCGGCGGATCGCCTCGCCGCCGGCCGGCAGCTTCATGCCGGTAAGGTCCACGAGCGGCCCAAGGTACCCCAGTGACAGGTCGCCCGGAATGCCCATGACCGCCCCCTCGAAATCGTGTCGCTGTCCGTACACCCGGTCGAGAAAGGCCGACAGCTCGAGCTGGCGGAGTCGGACGTCGAAACCAACTTCGTGCAACTGTGCTTGAAGCATCTGCTCGAGCGCCGCTTCGCCGCTGCCCACCGTCAGAAGTTCGAAGCTCGGCCGTCGGTCGCCGAGCAGCCGCCGCGCCGAGGCGCGGTCCATCGGGACGGCCGGCGCCGGCAGCACCCCCGGCACGCCGGGCGGAATGGGACCAAAGGCGCTCGCGCCAAAGCCGTAGAGGTAGCCCTCGACGATCTCATCCCGATCGATGCTGAGCGAAACCGCCCGACGAACCGTAATGTCGTCAAATGGCGCACGGCGGGTATTGAACACGACGCCGTACGTAAACAAGAGCGGGTAGTCGAGAACCACGAGCTCGGGATTCCGCCGCACGAAGTCCGCATGGGCAGGCTGAATTCCGGCGAAGTCCAGTTCCCCGGCGGTGAGCGCCGCAAGCTTGGTGGTCGGCTCGTCCACCACCACCACGATGAAGCGATCCAACTGCGGGGGGCCGCCGAGGTCGGCCGGGAAGTCCGGATTGGCGGCGAAGACCCACCGCCGGTTGGGCTCATACGACACGAACTGGAAGGGGCCGTTGCCGACCGGCGCCTGGTTCCACTCCGCCTGTCGCATTCGATCCCGCGGCACGGTGTCGAGCCTGTGTGCCGGCACAATCGCCAGGTCCGTGAGCACGTCGGGGAAGTCCCCCTGCGGGTGGTCGAAATCCAGCAGGACCGTCGTGTCGTTGGGCACCTCGATACCAGAAAGGTGTGCCAAGTCGGCCAGCCGGGGATACCCGGTTGATGGGTCGCGTGCTGCAGCCAAGGTGAATCGCACGTCTACGGCGGTGGTGGGTGTGCCATCATGCCACCGCACGTTCGACGCGAGATGCAGGGTGAGCCTCGTGTTTGCGCGGGACCATTGCCACGACCGGGCCAAATACGGCTCGATCGCGAGCGTGCTGTCGTAACGCGCGAGCGTCGTCAGGAATACGTACCGCTGGACCTGCTTCGCGAGCGGGTGAATCGTGACGAGGGGGTTGCTGCTCTGGAGGTCGGCTCCGGACGCATACAGCACCGTGGATCCGCGCCGTGTAGCCGCAGAGCCACATGCCGCCGCAGCAAGGAGGAGCGCGCCCAGCCCGAGTCGACTCACCATGTCAGGTAATTAAGGGCCGAACGAGGTTCCCTCCAAGCGGCAAGAAGGACTGGCGCCGCGTGCCACCGCCCCTGAGATTCTTTGGATGATCCGATTTCTCGTCCGGCGTCTCTCGATGGGTGCTGCCGTTGTCTTCGGCGTTGTCACGCTCACCTTTCTCCTGCTCCACATCGCGCCAGGCGATCCGGTCGAACGGTTGATTGGGCCTGCCGCCACCTCGGCTCAGATCGACGCGCAACGACGGGCCCTCGACCTGGATCGTCCCCTGATCGCCCAGTACGCTTCCTGGGTAGGCCGGTTCACGGTTGGTGATTGGGGAACCAGCATTGCACGGGGCCGGCCGGTACGCCAAGTCATCGCCCGCGCATGGCCTGCGACCGTCATTCTCGTGGGCCTCTCCCTGAGCTTGAGTTATGTCATCGGCATCTTCGTCGGCGCCGTCCAGGCCAACGCGAGGGGAACCCGCCTCGACACGACGATCTCGGTCACCACCGTTGCCGTCTACGCACTGCCGGGATACTGGCTCGGCCTGATGCTGGTCATGGTCTTCACCTACTGGCTGCGGATCCTGCCGGCCTTCGGTGCGGCTGGATTGGACGCCGACTTCGTGACCGGCTGGCCGTGGGTGCTGGATCGGCTCCGGCATCTCGCCCTCCCGGTCGCGACGCTGACCCTGATCGGGATCGGAGGGGCGGCCCGCTTCGTCCGCGGCTCCATGGTGGACGTATTGTCCCAACCGTACGTGGTTGTCGCGCGCGCGAAAGGACTTGCCGCATCGCGCGTCACGTTTCATCACGTGCTTCGCAACGCCCTCGTTCCCCTGGTAACCCTGCTCGGCCTTTCCATTCCCGCCCTGTTCTCCGGCGCCGTCTTCGTCGAGGCCGTCTTCGCCTGGCCGGGTGTCGGACGAGTCCTGGTGGAGGCCGTCCAGGCACGGGACTACCCCGTGGTCATGGCGGCGACGGCCGTCAGCGCCATTCTGGTGGTGCTTGGAAACCTCGCGGCCGATGTGCTGATGACCTGGGTGGACCCTCGGGTGAGGCACGCATGAACGGCGCGAGGGGGTGGACCGATCGCCGGGCTGTATTCGGCCTCGGTATCTTCACGGTTCTCGGTGTCCTCGCGCTGTTTGCCCCGGTGCTCTCCACCGGCGATCCGACCATGCAGGGAGATGTCGTGGCAACACGCTTTCTGCCGCCATTGAGTACCGATCTCCGCGGCGTCTTTCATCTGATCGGCACCGATCGGTTCGGCCGGGACGTGTGGACGCGGCTCGTCTACGGCTCGCGCATTTCGCTCACCGTCGGCGCGCTTGCCGTGGCGCTCTCGGTGGCGATCGGGATCGTGGTCGGCGCCGTTGCCGGGCACTGGCGTGGGCCGATCAGAGCGGCCTTACTCGGCCTCACCGACTTCGCACTCGCCCTGCCTCGAGTGGTGTTGCTCTTGTTGCTCGCGGCCCTGTGGCAGCCCAGTGCGATCGTGGTCGTGGTCGTCCTCGGGACGACCGGATGGATGCCGATCGCCAGGCTGGTGTACGGGGAGGTTCGTGGGTTGAGCGCTCGTCCGTTCGTCCAAGCCGCCGAGGCCCTGGGCGTGGGCCGATCGGGCATCCTTTCACGGTACATTCTCCCAAACGCCCTGACGCCGGTGATTGTGGCCGCGACGCTTGGGTTGGGCAATGCCATCATGCTCGAAGCCGGATTGTCGTTCTTGGGCGTGGGGGTGCAGCCGCCAACCCCGTCCTGGGGCAACATGATCGCGTCCGGGCGGGATACGCTGGTCAACGCCCCGTGGGTCGCGACCGCGCCCGGGTTGATGCTCGTGCTCGTGGTGGTCGCCAGTACCCTCTGTGGCGACGCAGCCCAGGATGCGTTGGAACCGGCGAACCTGGGACAACACCGCTGATCGTGTGCCGAGGGTCAGCGGTTATCGTAGACGTAGCTCTTCATGAGTTCGATCGTGCTCTCCTGATCCCTTACCCGGTAGGCCAGCATGTCGCCGCTGGTCACGATCCCGATCACCTCGTCACCCTGCACCACCGGCATATGCCGGATCCGTCGCTCGGTCATCACCCTCATGCATTCGTCGTGCGTGGTGTCGACCGGGCAACAGGTGACAGGCGAGGTCATGACGTCCCGAATCGCGGTCGTTGCGGGGTCGCGGCGTTCGGCTACAACCCGGCGGAGAATGTCGCGTTCGGTGAAGATGCCCACCATGGCCCTGCCGTCCATCACGACGACACCGCCAATCCCACGTTCGTTCATCAGCCGGGCCGCGTTCACTACTGACTCATCGGCAACCATCGATACCACGTCACTGCCTTTGTGACGGAGGATGTCTTGGACAGTCGACATCGGCACACCTCTCGAGGGGGATGCCTTGCATGGTAAGGAAGAGCGGCCGGACTCGCCAGGGAAACTCCCGGCAGGCACCACGTCCCTCACGATGGGGAAGACGGGTGGAAAGTGCTGCTAATGTATTGTCCGACAATATATTACGATTGGTATTCTCCCGAGCTGTGCAGCCAAGACCGACAATTCCACGCGGGCTGGGACCCCGTCCACCACTGCTAAACGAGGTTTCGGGCGCGCTTCATGAACTTCTCACGCACTCGTATCGAGACTTCAGCCCGGCTAACAGGAGAAAGGGTAGTGACGATGAGCGGTGCCATGCAGGACTGGAAGCGGACGCACGCGTCCAAAATCACGACGGTGGAGAAGGCGATCAAAATGATCCCGCGCGGGCGGCGGATCCTCATCGGCTCCGGAGCCGCGGAGCCGCACGAGCTGGTCGAGGGACTGGTAGCGCACGGCGGCCATCTCGCAGACAACGATATCGTCCATCTCATGACGCTCGGGCCCGCACCCTACGTCCAGCCCGGGATGGAGCATCGGTTTCGTCACACCGCCTTCTTCATCGGGCACAACGTACGGGCCGCCGTAGCCGAGGGGCGTGCCGACTTCATGCCCGTATTCCTGTCGGAAATCCCTGCGCTCATCAAGAGCCGACGCGTGCGCATCGACGTGGCGCTGATCCAGGTGTCGCTCCCCGATCGGCACGGGTACGTGAGTCTGGGCGTCTCCGTGGATATCGTCCGGGCCGCCGTGGAAGCCGCCGATCTGGTCCTGGCCGAGGTGAACCCCAAGACACCGCGTACCCACGGCGACTCATTCATTCACGTCGACCGGATCGACGCACTGGTCCCGGTTGATTACCACCTTCCCGAGCTGCCCGCCAAGGCCGCGGACGATGTTTCTACGGAGATCGCTCGCTACGTCGCGAGCCTCATTCCCGACGGAGCGACCCTGCAACTCGGTATCGGAAAGATTCCCGACGCGGTGCTGGCCGCCCTCTCCAACCACCACGACCTCGGGGTGCATTCAGAGATGTTCTCCGACGGCGTCATGGACCTCGTCGAAGCAGGGGTGATTACCGGTCGAAAGAAGACATTGCTCCCGGGCAAAGCGGTAACATCGTTCCTGATGGGAAGCCAGAAGCTCTATGATTGGGTTGATGACAATCCCGTTGTGGAAATGCGGCCCAGCAATTTCACCAACGACCCGTTCAACGTCGCGCGGAACGACCGCATGATCGCGGTCAATTCCGCACTCGCGGTCGACCTCACGGGCCAAGTAGCGGCCGATACGCTCATGGGCAACTTCTTCTCGGGCATCGGCGGTCAAGTCGATTTCATACGCGGAGCGGCGCGGAGCCACGGGGGCAAGCCAATCATCGCGCTCCCGTCGACGGCCAAGGAGGCCAGCCGGATTCAGCCCGCCCTGGAAGAGGGAGCAGGTGTCGTCACCAGCCGCGGCGACGTCCGGTACGTCGTGACCGAGTTCGGCATCGCCGACCTCTGGGGCAAGAACATCCGCCAGCGCACCATGGCGCTCATCGAGATCGCGCACCCGGACTTCCGGGCCGAACTCCTCAATGCGGCCAAGGGACGCCGGTACGTCTTCGCCGACCAGATCGCGTCCGAGACCGTCTACCCGTGGGAAGACGCGCGGACCGTCCAATTGAAGACGGGTCAGACCATCGAGCTTCGGCCCGCACGCTTGAGCGACGAGGAGGCGTTACAGGACCTCTTCTACCGGCTCTCGGACGAGAGCACCTATCGGCGCTTCATGGCCTACAAGAACGTGCACTCACACTCGGAAATGCAACGACTCGTCGACTCGGATTACGAGCACAGCATGGCACTCCTGGCCACCCTGCCCGAAGGACCGGAAGAACAGATCCTCGCCATGGCGCGGTATGACGTCGATCCGGGGACGCGGCTTGCCGATATCGCCTTCGTCGTCCAAGATCAATGGCAGGGATGCGGGCTCGGAACCCTCTTGATGAAGCGCATGGGTGAGATTGCCAAGGCGCGAGGCGTAGCCGGTTTCACGGCCGACGTGTTCGACAGCAACAAGCCGATGCTCATGGTCTTCCACAAGAGCGGCCTTCATGTGCGAAGCGAGACCAAAGACAGTACCCGGCACCTCACGCTCTTGTTCGACGAACCGGAGCAAGAGGAAAGCTCCCGCGTTCGCACTGGTTGATCACAGAGGCGCACTAAGCCTGCCTGCTCCACCGCTCGGACGCGGGTCCAGGCACTAGGTGGGGAGATCGTCTCCCGGCTGCCACCCGATCTCCTCCAATTGACGAAGCAGGCGCAGGGTCGCGTCACGGTCTCCCTGCACCGGAAGGAGGAGGAGGTCCCCGTCACGGGCCCAAGCCAGCGCCTCACGCACACCGAGCATCTCCGAATCGGCAACCACTAAACGTTCCCGCGGGGCTCCGAGCTTCACGAACTCATCGACCAGGAGCGCCGGCACCTCGCCCGGGCCGCGGCCACGCAGGTGCTTGGCCAACTCCTTGATGACGATGCGGTCCGGAGCGGCCGCCCACGCAGCTCGTGCCAGCGCCCGGATGGAGTCGTCATCGCGATCACCCGCCTGGCCGATGAGAATGAGGCGCCGCGCCGCGGGCAGTCGGGCGGCCATCTCGACCACGGCGGCAATGCCATGCGGGTTGTGGGCAAAATCGAGGATGACCCGGACCCCGCCTAAATCGAACATGTTGAGTCGGCCGGGATTGTCCTCACTCGAGGGCTGAAAGCTGCGGAGCGCGGCAGCCATGACCTCGAGCGACAGACCCAGGCCGGCCGCCACACCCACCGCCCCGAGCACGTTCGCCACGTTGTACCGGGCAGCCCCGCCGAGCGTGATCGGTATTCGGTCGATCCGTTCGACGATCCGCGCCGTGCCCGCCAGGTTGAGCACCACCCCACCGCCTCGAGCGTAGACCGCATCGCCACCACGCGCGACATGCGCCTGCATGAAGGGAAGCCCCCCATCCAGGGTGAACCAAGTGATCGGCGCTGCAAGCGCCGCGACCGTGGAGCGGAGGGCCGGGTCGTCGGCGTTCAGCACCACCCGCCCGTGATGATCCACCACGCGGGCGACGACCAGCTTCACTTCAGCCAACGAATGGAGGTCATGGATTCCGAACTCGCCGAGGTGATCCTCGGCAATGTTGGTCACGAGGGCGACCTCGGCGCGCCGCACCGCAAGCCCGCGCCGGAGGATCCCGCCGCGCGCCGCTTCCAGTACCGCTCGCTCCACCCGGGTGTCCCGGAGCATCATCCGGGCGCCTCCGGGACCGGCCCAATCACCCTGATCGATGGTCTCCCGGCCGACGCGCACACCGTCGGTGCTGGTGATACCTGGCACGTACCCCCCCGCTTCGATCATGGCGGCAACCAATCGCACCGTCGTGGTCTTGCCGTTACATCCGGTCACCAAGGCCAGGGGAACATCGCGCACTCGTTCCCAAGGGATGGCATCGACATCGGGCAGATCGGCCGTCGGCCAGGCGATGGACCCGGAGCCCAGGCCGACCGACACTGCATGCTCATCCCATAAGCAGGCGACTCCGTGCGCGGCGGCGGCTTCTGCGATGGCAGGGAGGCGTGGATTCCTCTCCCGATCGATGGCCTCGCTGAGTCGCCGGGCGGCCTCGGCCACGCTTGGCGGTGTACCTCCGGTGAGCGTGGCCTCGGCCGCCTCCCAAGCCCATTCATTCACTTCGGTCGCGGCATAGAGCGCATCGATCGGCGCAGTCAGGACGAGGCTAGCGCCGCCTGGAAACGTCCGGCTGTACTGATGCTCTTGACCCCATCCCACGGCATCGAGGATGCGCCGTGCGGCGTCCCGCCAGGCCTCGACCGCACGCGCCTCTTCTCCCGGAGGGATGCTCACATCCAGGATCGCTCCGGGCCGGTCGCAGAGGAGATTGGGTCCGGTCAGCCGCCGGGAATCGGTTATCGCCGCCATGCGGGCATCGCCCACGTCCACGCTCCGAGGTCGGGCCTAGTCGTCGTCGCGAGCCAATCGGACACCGCGCTCGTCGCGGACGAGATCTTGGAGGAGCAGATCGCCCTCCGAGAAACTGGGCAGGTCCGACAAGTCCCGGGCAGCAGACTTCGGCCGGTCGGGAGCCCCGACCTCCGTGGCCGGTTTGAAGTTGATGATTTGCTTCCAGCCGCGCGTCACGTTGTCGGCGAAGATGAGCAGCAAGTCTCCCGGTCGTGCCATCCGGAGCGCGTGATCGACCGCCGCCGCCTCCTCGGGAACGACATCGATCCGCTCGGCGGGTACATCGGCGGCGAGGAGTTCGTCCCTGAGCATGTCCGGGACTTCGGTCGGCTGGCGACCGCGTAAGCCGTCGTCCCGCCGGCAGATGTAGTGGTCGAAGTGACCGGCTGTGGTGCGGGCGATGCCGCGGATATCTTCATCCCGCCGGTCGCCGGGGCCGGCCAGCACGCAGATTCGTCGACCCGGCGGATCGAACCCGTCCACCATCCGGCACATGGCCTTGACCGCCGCCGCATTGTGTCCGTAGTCGAGAATGACCTTGAACGGGTGCTCATCGAAGATGTTGGTCCGTCCCGGCGCTTGGAAGAAGGTGGTGTCGAAGGTGCGGAGCCCGTGCTGAATGTCTTCCAGCTTGACGCCCATGCTGTAGGCCATGGCCGCGGCGAACATGGCATTCTGTACGTTGTGGAGCGCCCGTCCCTCCATCGCGGCAGGGATCAAATGGGTCCACAACAGGGGGATATGCGTGCCACGATCATAGATGGTGATCATGTGGCCGTTCATTCCCTCCTCCAACACCACTCCTCGACCACCAGCCCGGATGTGCTCGCGCACCAGGGGGTGCAACGGGCTCATGGTCACGTAGCAAACCGTCTCCGCCTCGGTGTAGTCGGCCATGCGAAGACACAGCGGATCGTCCGCGTTGAGCACGGCGGTGTTCCGCGCCACCTCGATGGGGATGCGCTTCACCTCGGCAAGCTGCTCGATGGTGTCGATCCCTCGGAGCCCGAGGTGGTCTTCCGCAACATTGAGGCACGCGGCCACGTCGCAATACCGATAGCCCATGCCCGCCCGGAGCAGGCCGCCCCGCGCGGTTTCCAACACGGCCAGATCCACGAACGGATCGCTGAGCACCATGCGGGCCGCAATGGGACCAGTCATGTCGCCCGCCACGGTGCGGATCCCGTCGATGTAGACGCCGTCGGTCGTGGTGAGCCCCACGGTCCGGCCTGCCAGCTTGTGAATGTGGGCCAACATCCGCGCCGTGGTGGTCTTGCCGTTGGTCCCGGCGATGGCCGCAATGGGCACCTGGCTGGCCGTCCCGGGTGGGAAGAGCATGTCCATGACCGGACCCGCCACATCTCTCGGCGTCCCCTCGCTCGGCGCCACGTGCATGCGAAAGCCGGGCGCGGCGTTCACCTCGCAGATGCCGCCGCCAATGTCCTTGTACGACCGACTGATGTCCTCCGTGAGGAAGTCGACGCCGCCCACGTCGAGTCCGATTGCGGTGACCGCGCGCACGGCCATGGCGACGTTGTCGGGGTGGACCGTGTCGGTGACGTCGATGGCCGTCCCGCCCGTCGACAGGTTACCGGTGGTCCGCAGGAACACGACCTCGCCCTCGGGTGGCACCGTCGTGCGTGCATAGCCAAGGTTTTTGAGCAAACGTTCCGCCTGATAGTCGAACTCGAGCCGCGTCAGGACCTTCTCATGACCGACCCCCCGGCGCGGGTCTCGGTTTACCAGCTCGACCAACTCCTCGATAGTATGGGTCCCGTCTCCGACGACGTGGCCCGGCACACGTTTGGAGACGGCCACCAGCCGGCCGTTCACGACGAGCATCCGGTGGTCCAGTCCCGTCAGGTGCTTCTCAACGAGGACCCCACGGCTGTGTTTCCTCGCCTGTGCGAAGGCGAGTCGCACATGTTCCGGGTCCTGGAGGTTGAGGGAGACGCCCCGCCCGTGATTGGCATTCAGCGGCTTCACGACAACGGGATACCCGATGCGCTCCGCCTGCACCACCGCTTCTTCTTCGCCATACACCAGCCGCTGCTTCGGAACCGGAAGGCCCAGGTTCTCGAGAATACGATTCGTCTCGTCCTTGTCCGACGCGATCTCGACGGCGATGTGCGGCGTCCGGGTGGTGACGGTAGCCTGGATCCGCTGCTGGTAGCGCCCGTGCCCGAACTGGATCAGGCTGTATTCGTTGAGGCGAATCCAGGGAATGCCGCGGTCCTCGGCGGCCTTGACCAACGACGCAGTACTGGGGCCAAGCGCGCGGCGCTGGGCGAACCGGATGAAGTCTTCCCGCTCGCGCTCCCAATCGTAGCCGGGCGGCACGGCACCGGGCGGCTGCAGCGCCGGCGGGAGAAGCGAATGCAGCAGCGTGAGCGCAAGACGCCCGGCTTCGAGCCCAACCTCGGCCTGTTCGTATTCATACACCACGTCATAGAACCCGGGCTCACCGGTGCCGCGGGTCTTGCCAAAGGTGACGTGCTCCCCCGTCGAGTTTTGGAGTTCGATCGCGACGTGTTCCAGGACGTGGCCTAGCCACGTCCCTTCTTCTTCGACCATTCGGCGGATGAACCCGCCAGGCTCACCGTACGAACAGCCATGCTCCGCCAGCCCGGGGAGAACCGCCACGAGTCGATCGATGAATTCTTGCCCAAGCTTACTGGTCGGCCAATTCTCGAGCGGCCCGAGGTCCACAACCAGTCGAATGACGGGGAAGTGAGCATACAGGCTCGGGCCTTGATAGACAGCGCGTTCAGTGATCCGCATGGAACCCCAAAGAGGAACTACGTTGTAGTCGCGGGAGCGAGTGGCGTCCGGGTGAGCAGGTTGTACGAAGCACCATTGATCAGTATATGCAGCCGCACGCCGATGATGCAGACGGGGTCGTGGCGATGAGATGAATCCATCGACGTAAACTCGACGTCGGACGGATCTATGATGGTGATTGCGCCGCTCCCCCGGACCTCGATGCTGTCGTCTGGCCCAATGAAGGCAGCCGTATCTTCGTCCAGCCCCAAGCCGATCGCAAACGGGTTGTACGCCAGTGCCGCGAGCAGCCGCCCCAGGCGCCCACGCTGCCGGAAGTGCTGGTCGATAATGACCTGATTGGTCAGACCCAACCCCGGGGCCAGCGTCACCATGTCAGCGCGCGGCGACGAGCCCTCCTCGCCGAAGGCGATCATGTGCTCACTCAGGAATGCGGCCCCTGCCGAGGTCCCCGCGACGGGTACCCCGTTCGCATTGAGCTGGCGCACCAGCCGAGCCGCGGGGGTCCCGCCGAGCGTCGTGCTCAGCCGGAGTTGGTTCCCACCCGTCAGGAACACCCCCGTGGCGTCGCGCAGTTTCTCTAGCAGGTCCTCACGGTCGGCGTCGGCCCGATCGCGAAACGGAAAGGTGCGTACCCGGTCGGCACCAAGGTCCTTGAACACTGCTTCATACTGCTCGCCCGTGTCGTCCTGCTGTGACGCCGTGGGAATGACGGCGATTCTGGCGCGGTCGGCGCCGCAGAGCTGCACGAATTCCCGGAGGATCTCGGGATCCCTGAGTTTCTCTTCCGCCCCGCCAATCGGCACGATGTGTCCACGAATCGCATCCGGATTCGGCCGCGCAGGTGTCATGATTGTCCCTCGAATGTGCCTAGTTTGACCACGGCACCGTCTCTCACGTGCCACTGCCCTCCCGCCATGACGTCCATCATGCCCCCCTCGTCGTCGAGCATCACAAGGTCGGCGTCGGCCCCGATTGCGATACGGCCTTTCCCGGCTAGCCGGAGCAGCTTTGCGGCGTTCGTCGTGAAGACCGGCAGCACCACTTCCAGCGCGTGACCCATGCGCACCAGCTCGCGGAGAGTCGCGGCCATGGCGCGCGGCTCTCCCACGTCCATCCCGGTCATTTGCCCCGCTCCGTCAAAGGTCGGGAGCGACCCGCCGCCGTCGGAGCTCACCGTAATGCGGTCCCGCGGAAGCCCGCGCTCCAGAAACATGGTGACAGCCCGGGCCGCGGGCCACGCATCTTCATCCTCGGCCACCGGAAAGGCGGTCACATCGATGGTGCAGCCACGCTGGGCCAGCTCGAGCGCCTCCTCGAACAACGCCCGTCGCCGGTTGACATGCGTGGGATTGAAGACCCGCGCTGGGACCTCGCTCCGTTCGAGCGCCTCCCGCACCATGCTCAAGCCCCGAGGCCCGTCACCTAGGTGCAAGTGGAGGATGCCGGCCTTGCCTGACAAGAGCCCCCCCACGTGGGCGTCGGCCGCCACGTGGAGCAGCTCGTCGAGCGTCGGTTGGCTCGAACGGTGATCACTCAGTGCCACCTCGCCGACCCCGAGGATGCGATCGATATGGACGATATCGCCCCGCACGGTCCCGGTCACCGTGACGGGAGGCAGATGGTAGCCGCCAGTCAGACAGTAGGCGGTGATTCCCTCGTCGAGGAGCCCCCGCGTTGCGGCTACTAAGTCGCCAGGGTGGCGAGTGGTATCGTCGGTGCCCAGGACACCCACAACCGTCGTCACTCCGCCGCGGGTGAACCGACTGACTCCAAGTGGCGGGACCCGGGTTCGAGGTCCGGCTTCCCCACCGCCGCCGGTGATATGTACGTGGGGATCGACGAGCCCCGGGATGACCCGGCGACCCGCAAAGTCATGCCGCGTTACACCCAACGAGGAAGGAACGCCCGGGTCGGCATCGCCGATCCAGACGATCTTACCGGCGGCAACGAGTATGTGCCGGACGCCGAGACGCTCTGGGGCGAATATCTCAACGTTGAGGAGTAGATCCATCATTGGCTGGGCCAGGCATCCATGAGGCGGATAGTATAGTCGGGAACGACGGGGAGGTCGAGGAAGGTGTCAGGAGCGGAACACCCTGCGCCCGACCCAGGCATACACCGCAATATTCACCGCGAGCACCCCAATGCCGAGACCGATTTGAAGACCGCGCGTGAGACCAGGGGGGTACAGCAACGGGACCAGATAGTGTTCGATGAAGCCGGTTTCGTAGCCCGCGCTGCCGGCCCGCCTACGAAGCCAGTTTTCCAGTGGCGTAAGCGGACAGGGCCAATTGGCGAACTCGATGAGCGCTCCCCACACCACCGCAGGAAGATGAAGCCAGATGATCCCGGGCCACTTGAGAGCAAGTAAACCACCCAAGACCACGAAGCATACGAAGCACAGGTGGATCAGGACGACCATATCGGCGAAGAGCAGGTTGATCACCGTCGTCTCCCGGTCGAGCGGCAACAGCAAGTCATCTTCCCGGCCCTGCTACCCAGGGGGCCGGCACCCGAGCCGGGATCGGGGCCCTTGACAGCCGCCGTTTCAGGGGTAGTTCAGTACTGAGAGCCCCAGCACTAACCCTCTAGGTTTTGAACCATCATGGCAGACGTCTCCCAGCGCCCCACCGCACAGGCGCCCGGCCAGAAGGCCGGATCCGACAGCGGCACCCGAACAGGACGCTACGGCATTCGCGGCGAGCCGCTGCGCTATGGCGACCCCACCACCACCGCCCTGCAGCTCTGGGAACACCTCTCGAAGGCCCACTCAGCCGTGCATGCCCAGGCGACCTACGACCTGACCCAACGTGGTCTCACCATGGCGGAGTATGGGGTGCTCGAAGCTCTGCACCGCAGGGGGCCAATGCAACTCGGGGAGATCCAACGGGACCAATTGGTATCGAGCGGTGGGGTCACGTTTCTCGTGGACCGTCTCGAAGCCAAGGGTTTGGTGGAACGCCACACTTCGCGGACAGATCGACGGGCAAAGTACGCGGCCCTGACCTCCCAAGGGGAGACAATGCTGGTCGAACTCCTTCCCGCTCACGCCGAATGCATTCGGGACAGCCTGTCGGGCCTCAGTCTCCCGGAGCAGCGCAGTGCCATCGGCATTCTCCGGGCCTTGGCGCGAGAGGCGGCAGGCCGGAAGCCCACGCCGTCCGGCGTCACCTAGTCGGAGCCGACTTCCGCTACTTCTTTCGGTATCGCCAGTCGACGATCCCGCTTCCCCGGCCCTCGACCGTAAAGACACTCGATCCATCGGAAGGAATCGATGCGAGCGCCACCTCGTTCGAGGATATCACCGCGCCGTCGGGCCCGACGAACTCGAACACCAGCACCATCGCTGCCGACGCGCTCTTTCGTTTGTTCAGGGCAACGCCCCGCACCGATGTCCCGCCTTGCGAGGGTGTGGCAGTTAGGCTGTCCACGAAAATTGGCAGCGCATCGAGCTGGGCGACGGCCGACTGGGCCTCGCCCTTCTCTTCGAGAAACACGTAGCCCTGAACCAAGAACCGGTGGGACAGCTCGTCGAACGGGTCGCGCGCGAGGGAACGCTTGGCTGTTGCGACCAGCTTGGCTCCGTTCTTGAGCTCATTGTAGGTCAACGCCAGGTTGGTCAGGGCGATACGGTTGCTGGGATCGGCCATCACGGCCCGTTCGAAGTCCTTGGCAGCGGCCTCGAACTGTTTCTGCTGATACTTGCCCGCCCCACGGTTGATCAAGTACGGAGCCGCATTGGTATCGACCTGCTGCGCCATCGGAACGGTCTCTCCGAGGGCAGCGAGGATGGCCTGCGCGCTATCCGAATGTCCGGCGGCCTGGTAGATACTGGCGAGATTGCGCTTGGCGGCGTCGTCGCGCGGGCGCCACTCGGCCAGATCGCTTGAACGCTGCGAGCGCCTCCGGGTACCGCTGGGCTTGGAACATGATCCGGCCGAGGGCACTGGTCGCAGCATCGCGGCCGGCGGAGTCGTTGGCGGCCTGGGCCGACGCGATCACCCGCTCCAGGTAGGCGCCGGCGCTATCGACGTTATCGCCCTCGGCGAAGAGCTGGGCCACGCGCCGCGTGGCCCGCCCAATCTCGGGATCGGGTTTCCCATCCACACGGGCGTCCATGTTCGCGGCGAAGCGGAAATAGGTCAACGCGCTATCGGGCTCTTCAGCCAGCTCGAAGATCGTCCCCATATTGCTGTACGCGCGTGGTTCTCCACGGTACATCCGCAGGGCAAGCCGGTAGGTCACCACGGCGCTGTCGATGCGCTGCTCCTGCACGTGGAGGTTGGCCACCTCCGCGATGGCGAGCCACGTCCGCCGGCGCAGGTCGGTGACCTCTGCCGCGCATTCGGGGGCCAACGCCTCGGCTCGGGTGAACGCCGAATCGGCACCGATGACGTCCCCCATATTGAGGTAGGTCCGGCCGAGGTAGAACCAGGCTCCAGCGTTCTTCTCTTGGCCGCGCTCTTCGATCGCGCGGATCAGGCTGGTGCGTGCGTCTCCAAGCAATCGTTCCCGGTTCGCCTCGCTCTCAGACGCGGTCTTGAGCGAGGCCGTCGCGCCGCGCACGCTGAAGTGGCCGGTCTTGAAGCAATCGGAGGACTCGAATCGTACCGGCTGCACATCGATGACACGCTGCCGGATATCGGCATCCTGGGCAACCGCAACCGCCGGGAGCAGCACGAGCACGGCGCCTTTCCAGAACTGCGTGGCCATGGTATCCCCCTCGAACGCCGCACGCCGCGGCGATTCCGCTCGATCAAACTGCGAACGACCCGTGCCGACCCCTTCACGGCAACGGGCTCCCCATGAGCGAGTATGCGTTGACCAAGAGTCCCGCGCAAGCACGGGAACACCGCCCTCAGGTGGTCGATCGGAGGGCGTGGATTGCGGAATCGAGCGCGTCGATGGCGGCCCCGAGCTGAACATCCGACAGATACGGCGCCGGCCCTAACCGTAATACGTCGGCGCGGTAGTCCGACATGACTCCTCGCTCGCGGAGTAGGCGGCACAGCTCACCCGCGCGGGGCGCCGTGAGGGCGAGAAAACCGGCGACCCCGGGGAGCCCGACCGATCGATCGCGATCGATGATGGCGGGATCGGCCGCGAGGGCGTCAAAGCGATCCGTCAGGAGCCCGACCTGGTGCTGGCTCACCATGCGGAGAAATTCAGGCGTGAGGCCGTGGTCTTCGAAGAAATCGAACACCTCCGCGGCGCGATAGTGGCTGGTCGGGTCGTAGGTCCCTCCCGCGAACCGGGCCGGTCCTGCACCGTAGCCAACCTCGCGGCCGGAGATTGGTGCGGCCAGCGCGCCGAACTCGCTGAACCATCCCGTCACCACCGGGCGCATCGCACAGTCGGCGGGAAGCCGGAGGAAGGAGTTCCCTTCACCCATTTGACAGTACTTGTAGCCTCCGCCCACGACGTAGGCGTCTTCGAGCCCCGCCTCGTGTACCGAAAACGGGACGATGTTCGTGGCGTGGTAGGCATCGACCAGGAGCTCCGCGCCGTGGCGTCGGCACGTGGCCATCAACTCACCGAGGCCCGGGACAATATGGGCGTTGCGAAAGAGCACCGCCGAGACCAGCACGGCGGCCGTCCGCTCCGTCGTTGCCGCTCCCAGCCGTTCGGCGACCGTATCCACCGGCAGTGCGGGGACTCGCGTGACCTCAATGCCCTCTTCCTCCAGGCGGTCGAGTTGCCGGCGGATTGTGTGGAATTCCCCGTCGGTCGTCACCAGACGGGGTCGAGCGCCAAGCGGCAGCGCCGACAGGAACCGCACGACCAGGTCGTGGGTACTGGTGGAGAGCGCCACCGAGCCGCCCGGGTCGCCGAGCCACGTCGCGAACCCGCGACGGACCCGGTCCGCCTTAGCGAAGGCTGTGTCCCATTTCTCGTCGACCAGGGCTGCGGCATCGCGCCATGCCTGGGTTTGACCCTCGAATGCGCGGTCTGGCCAGGCCTGATGCGAGTGACCCGTCAACAGCAGTCGCTCGGAGACTCGAAACTGGCTGTAGTGCGGGGCGAGCGCGTTGGGGCTTCGGGCTACATCCTCGAGGGCCGGCATGGTCAGAGGTCCCCTCGGATTGCCCAGAGATCGGGAAATACCGGCTTCATCAAGGTCGTCTTTAGGTATTCCGCGCCGGCGCTCCCGCCGGTGCCCGGCTTGGTCCCGATGGTGCGCTCCACCATCTTCACATGCCGGTAGCGCCACTCCTGCAGCCCCTCGTCCAAATCCACCAGCCGCTCGCACACCGGAACGATGGTCGGATTCCCGCGGTAGATGCTAGTCAAGATTCCCTGCACCTGAGGCGACGATGGGGCTGGCTGGGTCACGTCGCGTTCCAAGAGTTCCGCAGGAATCGCGTACCCGCTATCCGCGACATACTTCAGGAACGCATCCCACAGCGTGCCTTGCCGGTATCGCGTCTCGAGTGTCTGGCGCCCGACCGAGTCCACCGGAAAATGCTGGATGGCGGCCCGGTCCCGTCGCCCGAGGAGAAACTCGAGCTCGCGGAACTGGTACGATTGAAATCCACTGCCCGATTCCAGCCGATCCCGAAAGGACAGGAAGTCTAGCGGAGTGATGGTCTCCAAGACGTCGATCTGAGACACGAGGACTTTGAGAATGGTGAGGATGCGTTTGAACGTGGCCAACGCGAGCGGCGTATTGGTCTCGACCAACAATTTGCGCAGGTAATCCACCTCGTGGATCACTTCCTTGAACCACAACTCGTAGACCTGATGGATAATGATGAAGAGCGTTTCGTCATGCTCGGGCCCTTCGGACACCGGTTGCTGCAGGTGGAGCAATTCGTCGAGTTTGAGATAGCTCGAGTACGTCAGCGGCATGGGTGTCGCTCCTGAAGTGGCTTCCGGAACCAGGGAAACATCGCTAGTCAAACCGGGGCACGTACCCGTCGAGCACGTGGTAGGGGCTGGACCAGGGCAGCGGGTGCTGCAGGGCCTGCGCTGCGTGGTGTGTCCAATATGGGTCCCACAAGTGGGCGCGCGCCAGCACACAGAGATCGGCCCGACCCGCCGCCAGAATGCTATTGACGTCCATGAAGGACGAGATGTTCCCCACGGCCATGGTCGAAATAGCCGCCTCGTGGCGAATACGGTCGCTGAATGGCGTCTGAAACTGCCGCCCATAGACAGGCTGTGCCTCGGGAACCGTCTGCCCGGCGGATACATCGATGATGTCGCACCCGTGGGCCTTGAGTCGACGGGCCACTTCGACGGCGTCGGGCGGCTCCATGCCGCCAGGAACCCAATCGACGGCTGAAATCCGGACCGACACCGGCTTGGGTTTGGGCCATGCCGCGCGGACCGCATCCAGGATCTCGAGGGGGAACCTGAGCCGGTTGTCGAGCGACCCGCCATACGCATCCGTCCGCCGGTTGGTGAGCGGAGAAATGAAGGTCGAGAGTAGGTACCCGTGCGCGAAGTGGAGTTCCAGCAGATCGAAGCCTGCTTCGTCCGCCATACGGGTGGCCTGCACGAAGTCGTCGCGGACCCGGTCCATGTCATCACGGTCCATCGCCCGTGGCACCTGATACCCGGGTGCGTACGGAATCGGCGATGGCGCGAGGAGGGGCCAGGCTCCATCCGCGAGCGGCCCGCCTTCGCCCTCCCACGGGCGCTTGGTGGCGCCCTTCCGTCCCGCGTGGGCAAGCTGAATCCCGATCTTGGCCGGTGAGTGCCGGTGCACGAAGTCGACGATGCGGCGCCACGAGACGGTGTGCTCGGGCTGGTACATCCCGGTGCACCCCAGCGAGATCCGTCCGTCGCGGCTCACGTCGGTCATCTCGGTCATAACCAGGCCGGCACCTCCGACCGCCCGGCTGCCAAGGTGCGCCAGGTGCCAGTCCCCCGGCGTGCCGTCCTCAGCGGAGTACTGGCACATCGGCGACACGACGACCCGATTGACCAATACGAGATCCCGAAGCCGGAACGGCGTGAACATCGGTGGGGGCGCGGGTGAGGTGTCGACGGCGACCCCGCTCTGTCGCGTCGCCTGTCGCGCGAAGACGCGGTCAACTTCGGACACGAATGTCGGGTCGCGCCGTCGAAGATTCTCGTGAGTTATGCGGAGGCTCCGGGTCAGGAGACTGAACGCAAATTGGACCGGCTCGAGGGCCCGATAGCGTTCCGTCTCCTCGAACCACTGAAGGCTGACCTCGGCCGCGCGCTGGAGGCTCTCCACCTCCGGTCGCCGAGCACGCTCGTACGCCGTCAACGCCGCCGGTACGTCGGCCGTGCTACGGAGCGCATCGACCAACGCGATGGTGTCCTCCATGGCCAACTTGGTACCTGAACCGACAGAGAAATGTGCGGTGTGGGCCGCATCACCGATCAAGACCACGTTCTCGTGGTGCCACGTGGCATTCCGAATGGTCGGGAACCGGCGCCAAATGGATCGGTTGGCGAGGAGGGAATGACCTTCCAGCTCCTCGGCGAAGAGATCTTGGCAAAAGGCAACGGTGTCGTCCTCGGTTGCGCTCTCCATGCCGGCGGCGCGCCACGTCTCCTCTCGTGCCTCGACGATGAAGGTCGAATGCCCGGCTTCATACTGATAGGCGTGCACTCGCCACAACCCGTATGGGCTCTCCTTGAAGTAGAAGGTGAAGGCCGGAAACTTCCGGGTTGTGCCCAGCCAGACGAAGCGGTTGGGCCGCCAATCGATCTCCGGCCGAAACAGGTCGCTGAACCAACCCCGGACGACGCTGTTGAAGCCGTCGGCACCGAGAATCAGATCGGCTCCCTTCACCGTATCGTACTCTTGGACCTCCGATTCAAAGCGCAGATCGACATCCAGCTCCTCGCATCGGCGACTCAGAATCGTGAGGAGTCGCTGTCGTGACAACCCGCTGAAGCCATGGCCCGTCGAGGTGGTGGTGGCACCGCGGTGGTGGATCTCGATATCGTCCCAGTGCGCGAATGCGCGGGTCATCTCGTCGTGGGATGGTTGGTCGGCCTGGGCCAGGCGTTCTAACGTGGCGTCGGAAAAGACCACGCCAAACCCGAACGTGTCGTGCAAGCGATTTCGCTCGTAGACGGTGACCTGGCTCGCCGGATCGGCCTTCTTGAGCAGGATGGCCGCGTACAAGCCGGACGGCCCGCCGCCAATAGTCACCACCCTCACGAAGCCGTCTCCAGGGCCGTGTCACGCTCCGCCCACGGCGGCGCGACGAGCCGGCGGCGGCCGTCATCCGTCATGGAAACGTCACCTTCCGGTACGTCGCCGCCGAGTTTGTCCCACAGCTTGCAGGTCACTTGCTTGTGCACCTGATCGAGTCCCTCGCAGTAGTTGGTGTACACACACCGGCGCACCTCGGTGCCTCGGCCGACTCGGATCTTGAGAAACCAGTCGGGATCCGCCAATGACTGCCGCGCCGACGCGACGATGTCCGCCTCTCCGCGCCGGAGAACGCCCTCGGCCTGGTCGAACGTGGCGATACCCCCGCATACGACCACCGGCGTAGTGGAACCGGCCGCGCGGATGGCCCGCCGGATCTTACCCGAAGCCTGGACGTTACGGCCAAACGGGCCGCGGGCGTCGGACCGCACGGTCGGCATGCATTCATAGCCGCTGGGCCCGGTGTACGGATAGGCCGCCCACCCTACCTTCGGCTGCTTGGCGTCCTCGAATTTCCCCCCGCGGGACAGCGAGACATAGTCCATCCCGGCCGCCGCGAAGCCGACCCCGAACACCATCGCGTCTTCTACTGTGCTCCCACCGGGAATGCACTCCTCCGTCAAATAGCGACACCCGACGATCAATCGGTCCGAGCAGCGATCCCGTACCGCGTGAAACACCTCGAGCGGCAGACGCATGCGCTGCTCCACCGGCCCTCCGTAGCCGTCGGGCCGGTCGTTTCTGGCCGAAAGGAAGGAAGCCATGGTATAGGCGTGGGCGTAATGGAGTTCGACTCCATCGAACCCGGCCCGCTCGGCCCGGTACGCTGCGTCGGCGAAGATGGCCGGCAAGACGCGAGGGAGATCGCGTACCGCCGGCCGATCCATGTCGGTTACCCGCTCACGGTACCCATATCGGAGCGCCTCGAGCTCACGGGCGTCGAGCAGATCATCCAACGCCTCGTCCGGCACGCTGATGAGGTGCTCCCGGATCTCCTCGTCGGTTCCAGCCAGCCGCGCACGGTGCCGGTCGCTGACCACAAAATACTTCCGGAAATACTTCTCCTTGGATGGACGGCGGCGGATGACCTGGAAGTCGATGAGCTGAATGAGGAGACGAGTGTGACCACCACTCGCCTCCCGCACAGTATCGACAAGCGTGGCCAGCCCCGGAATGAAGCGGTCGTGCCCGATGCGCATCAGCGGTCCGCTTGGAACGTCCCGTATTCCAGTCGCCTCCACGACCAATGCGCCAGGCCGGCCCTCGGCGAACCGGCGATACCACGCCAAGATGGCCGGTGTGACGAGGCCGTCCTCGGTGGCCCGCCACGGGACCATGGCCGGAACCCAGGTGCGTTGCTCCAGCGTCCGCGGCCCCAGCCGGATCGGGCTGAACCAGATCGAGTCCCGCGCCTCGACCTCGCTCGGCCACCGAGCCTCGGGCAGCGCGTGCTTGATCCGCTCAGGCGGATGCCACATCTACGCCCCCCGCCCCGTCATGACGTGGCGGCTTTGATGAGTTGCCCGGCGATGATCAACCGTTGGATCTCGGTGGTCCCCTCGTAGATCCGTAAGGCACGCACCGACCGGTAGAGGCGGTCCAGTGGGTGGTCAGCCAGCACCCCGAGACCCCCGAAGATCTGAACCGCATCGTCCACGATACGCTGTGCGGCTTCGGTGGCGAAGGCCTTGGCCATGGCGGCCTCGCTGGTGACGCGGGACGCTCCCAGGTCGAGTTCCCACGCCGCCCGGTAGGTCAGCAACCGCGCCGCCGTGAGATCGGTCGCCATGCGCGCCAATTTGTCCTGGATCAGCTGAAACTCCGCCAGTGGCTTGCCGAACTGCCGGCGACGGCAGGCATGGGTCGTCGCCTCGCTCAGCGCGCGCTCCGCCATGCCGCAGGCGGCCGCGGCCACGGTGGGCCGCAACTTGTCCAGCGTGGTGAGGCCCAGCCGGAATCCCGTACCCTCGGCCCCGAGCCGGTTCGCGACGGGGACCCGGCAATCCTCGAAGGCGATCTCGCCGAGCGGATGCGGAGAACTCAACACGAGCGGGCGGACGAAGCGAAGACCCTCCGCATTGCCGGGCACCAGAAAACACGAGATGCCGTCCCGGCCCTGTGCCGCGTCAGTCGTGGCGAACACCGTGTAGAAGTCGGCGATGCCCGCGTTCGAGATGAGGGTCTTGGTCCCATTCAGTCGGTACGCATTGCCGTCGCGCCGCGCCGAGGTGGTGAGGGATGCGACGTCCGACCCGGCCTCCGGCTCGGTCATGGCAAAGGCCGCCACTGCGGTTCCCGAAATGACGCGGGCGACCCACTGAGCTTTTTGCTCGTCGGTGCCGGCCAGCAGAATCGGAACCGTTCCCAACGCCTGGAGCGCAAACATGGCATCGGTCAGCGGGGACGCCGCTGCCAAGGCCTCACGGATGAGGGAGCAGGCCCGAAAATCTTGCTCTTCGATCGCTCGAAGCCAGCCGCCTTCACCGAGGAGGGCAACCAGCGTTCGCGCCTCGGTCCGGCACGCAGCATCGTCGGCGGGCTCGGGGCGCGGCGCCAGGTTGGTCGCCGCCCACGTCGCCACATTGGCAGCGAGGGACAGGTGGCGCTCTTCCAAGAACGCCCGGACCGCCTTCGGGTCAGGCACGCGGTGCTCCGGATGGGCTATTCAAACACCGGGTCGCGCTTCGCGGTGAACGCTTCATACGCCTCCCGAAAGTTGGGGTGCTGCATGCAACGGGCTTGGGCCTGGGCCTCCGCCTCGAGGGCCTCCGCGAGTTCCATTGCCGCCTCACGATTCAGGGCATCCTTGGTCACGGCGAGTGCCTCCGACGGGCCGCGAGCCAGCACGAGCGCGGTACTCTGCGCTTCTCGCATGAGGTCGTCGAGTGGGACGACCCGTTGGTAGAGCCCAATTGCTTCGGCGCGCGCAGCATCGATGAACTTGCCGGCCATCAACAACTCCGATGCGTGGCCCAGGCCGATGATCCGCGGCAGGAGCCAGGCTGCACCCATGTCGGCGCCCGAGAGCCCAACTTTGGTGAAGAGAAAGGCGATTTTCGCGGTCGGGGCCGCGATTCGGACGTCACACGCCGTGGCGATAACGGCACCGGCGCCGGCCACCGTTCCGTTGAGCGCGGCGATGACGGGCCGCCGGCACGTGCGGATCGCAAGAATAAGATCGCAGGTGAGCCGGGTGAACTCCAGAAGCCCCTTCGCGTCTCGCTCGAACAGCGCCCCGATGATGTCTTCGACGTCCCCGCCGGAGCAGAAGGCCCGCCCCTGGCCGGTGATCACAATCGCGCGCACGGACGGCTCGGTGTCGAGCCGGACAAAGGTCTCCCGCAACTCGCGGTACACCTCGAATGTCAACGCGTTCAACCGTTCGGGCCGGTTCAACGTGATCGTGGCGACCCCGTGTTCGGGGTCGTGATCGTAGAGAAACGTCTTCGGGGCGAGGGACATGGGGTCTCTGCTCCTAGCGGCAGATGACGCAACGGATTCAGGGTAGGACGGCGGTCGCTTCGATCTCGATTTGTGCCCCTTCATCGACGAGGCGTTTCACTTCGACGAGGGCCATCGCAGGATAGTGACGCCCCATGAGTCGGCGGTACACGACACCGATCGCTTTTCGGCCGTCACGGTAGGCGTCGAGGTCCGTCACGTAGATCGTGAAACGACCGATGTCTTCGGGCGTGCCGCCGGCTGCGCGCACGACCGTCAGGACGTTCGTCAACGCCTGTTCCCATTGTTCGACGAACGACGAGGCTCGGATTTGCCCGTCTCGAACGACGGCAGTTTGGCCGGCAACAAAGAGTACCCGGCCGCCGGCCGGCCCAACGAGGGCGTGATTCCATCCTCGCGGGACGCCGAGCGATTCGGGGTTGATGATATCGAAGGTCATGCGAGGAGTGCTCCTCCGTCAATGACAATGGCCTGGCCGTTGATGCCCCGGGCTGCGTCGTCGCACAAGGCGGTCACCGCGTGGGCAACCTCGTCCGGGTGGAGCAGCCGGTGCTGCGGGCTGAGCGCGAGAATGGCCTCGAGGGCGGCTTCTTCGGACATGCCGGTCGTTCGCCTGATCTGCGCGACCGACGCGCGGGTCATGTCGGTGTCGACATACCCGGGGCAGACGGCGTTCACCGTTACTCCCGCCTGGGCGACCTCGGCCGCGAGGCTCCGGGTAAACCCAATGACCGCATGTTTCGTGGCACTGTACGCGGCCACGTACTTGGCTCCCGACAACCCTGCCACGGAAGCGATGTTGATCACCCGCCCCCAACTGCGCTGCACCATGTCTTCGACAAAGGCCTGGGTACACAACAGCGTCCCGGTCACATTGACCCGGAACAAGTGATTCCAGTCATCCAGCTCGATCTTCTTCACCGGGGCGGAATGGGCCACACCGGCGTTGTTGACGAGGATGTCCACATGCCCAAGATAGGTGTTGGCGGCGGCAGCCATGTGTCGAACGCTCTCCGGATCGCCCACGTCGCAGGAGATGGCCCAGGCTTTGTGTCCGGCGTCGCGCAATGCCTGCTCCACCTCGCTCAGCTTGGCGGTGGATCGTGCCGCCACCACGACCGACGCGCCGGCCTGGGCCAAGGCTTCGGCAATGGCCGCGCCGATGCCCCGCCCTCCGCCGGTGACGACCGCTGTCCGTCCTTCAAGCCGCATGATGGTACCTCATGTGCGATCAGGCTCTGCGCGTGTCGCGACAACGGCATCCTCGAGAATACCGCCGAGGATCTCGATCACTTGTCTTCCCTCTTCTGTGCTGGCCTGGGCCGGGTTGCCAAAATAGGCTCGCGGGCCGCCGGCCTCGTCAAAGGTATGTTTGCCCTCTCGAATCGCCTGCGACAGCGAGGCAGGATTCGGGGCGAGACTCCGCCGAATCTCATTCCGAACGAGCTCTGGACACTGTGCAAGAATGACGGAACTTTCATATTGACCGGCGTGACACGCGCCGCTTTGAAACTCCTCGGTCAGGCGGGGCGCCCACGGCCTCTTGGTGATGTTCGGGAAGATGACCCGGCCCTCGGCATCGCCCTCGGTCGCGGCAACCGCAGCATCCAGGGCCGCGAGATGCGCCGGGTCGAGGTGCACGTTGGCGAGCGCGAGGTCGAGCCCGAACCGGGCGACACCCTGCGCCAGATCGGCCACCATGGCCGTCACCGTGCCGGGACCGACCGAGAGCGTGCCGGGAAACTCCGCTGCGAACGGGGCGGCGGTATAGTGAAGGCAGGGCAGCAGGAGACACCCGTATCCGCGCCGCGCCAGCCGCTCCGCACCGGCCTGAGCCATCGCCTCGGCGATGAGCCCATCCGTCGCCAGCGGGAGATGGGGACCGTGGGCCTCGATCGCCCCGATGGGGAGGATGGCCAGGGAGGCAGTCTCCTCGAGATCCCGAACCTCCTCCCAGGTCATGTCGGCCAGCCGGAGTGGGCGCATCGTCATTGTGAAGCTCGGAACGCGTGTGAGGACTGCCGGCATCGACTCCAATCGGTGAGCCACTCATGACCTTCGTCCCACCAGAGTCGTTCAATATGGCGGACTACTTTCTCGACGCCCGTCTGCGCGAGGGAAAGGCTAACGCGACCGCAATCCGCACCGGCAACGGGGAATGGACGTACCAGGCGGTGTTCGAGCTGGCGAACCGGTTCGGCCGCCTGCTTCAATCGGCCGGCGTGGAGCCGGAACAACGTGTCATCATTGCGCTCCCAGACGGTCCGGAATTCGTGGCCGCTTTGTTCGGTATCTTGAAGATTGGGGCGGTGGTGGTGATGGTCAACCCACATCTCAAGTCCGATGCCGTTGCCTATTTCTATGACTACACCAGGGCCCGGGCGGCGCTCATCCACCGAGACACCCGAGGCGCATTCGAAACCGCTGCCACCGAGGCCCGCAATCTGCGGACGATCCTCGTCGTGGGAGAGGACGGATTCACCGAGCAACTGGCCTCGGCACCCAGCGTGCTCGACGCCTTCCCGAGCCACCGGGACGATGCCGCCATTTGGCTTTTTTCAGGCGGAACCACGGGCCATCCCAAGGCAGTCATGCAGACCCACCGTTCGTTCGCGAATACGACGGAATGCTATGCCAAAGAGGTGATCCGGTACCGCGAGGGCGACACCACGTTGTCGGTGCCGAAACTGTTTTTTGGGTACGCGACCGGCTCGAATCTCTTGTTTCCCTTCGCCGTCGGGGCAAGCAGCGTGCTGTTCCCGGAGCGGGTCACGCCGGAGGTAGTGTTCTCAAACGTCGCGCGGTATCGGCCCACTATTCTGATCGCCGTCCCGACCATGATCTCCCAAATGTTGAGCCACCCCGAGGCCAGATCCCAGGACCTCTCGTGCCTACGGGTGGTCACGTCGGCTGGTGAGGCGTTACCAGTCGAGCTCCACAGGCGCTGGCAGGAGACGTTTGGCGTCGAGTTGCTCGACGGCCTCGGTACCGCCGAAATGTGGCACATCTTCATCTCGAATCGGCCTGGGGCGGTCCGACCCGGCAGCCTGGGTACGGTGGTGCCGGGCTTCGAGGTGACAGTTTGTGACGAGCACGGCGCGGAACTTCCCGATGGCGACGTGGGGTGGCTCCGGGTACGGGGACAGTCGCGGGCCATCGGCTACTGGCAACAGATGGAGAAGTCCGCGCAGGCGTTTCAAGGGGAATGGTACGTGTCCGGGGACATGGTGCAACGTGACTCCGACGGGTACTTCACCTATGCCGGGCGTGGGGACGACATGTTGAAGGTGTCCGGCAAGTGGCTTTCGCCCCAAGAGGTGGAGAACTGCCTGCTCCAACATCCCGCCATCGAGGAGGCCGCGGTGGTCGGCATCATCGACGACGAAGGCCTGACCCAGCCGCATGCGTTCATCGTCCCCATCGGCGCCCCACCCACCGAGCACGAACTCCAGGCGTTCGTGAAAGAACGCCTGGAGTCGTACAAACACCCCAGAACCGTCACCTGTCTCGAAGCACTCCCGCGAACCCACCTCGGCAAGGTCGACCGGGCGGGGCTGCGTCGAGGGGCCGGCTAGGAACTCACGGTCGTTCCCACACGTTGTTCGCGCGATCGACGTCGGGCAACGTGCCCTCGGCGTCGAGTTCCACTTTCACGACCGGACGACGCGAATCGATGTCGAGGGTGGCGTGCGCCTGTCCGGTGAGCCAGTGCTCGACCGAAACCACGCGACTGACCGTCGTGCCATCATCAAAGGTCACGGTCACGTAGGCGGGCATCGGCAGGTATCCCCGGTCCGCGATGACGATTCGGGTCCCGCCGGGGATAGGCTCGACCGCTTCCACAGCCTGGTCCAGCGTCCATGTCTCGTAATACCAGCTGTGCCAGAACCAGTCGAGGTCCTCGCCGCTCACCGTTTCCATTGTAGTGAAGAAGTCCCACGGCTTGGGGTGCTTGAAGGTCCAGTTGCGCAGATACGTCTGCCAGGCCTTCTGGAATCGGTCCTCGCCGAGGTAGCGCCGAAGTGCTACCAACGCGGTGGCGGGTTTCGCGTAGGATGCAACACCCCCCGCTCCCTGGTAGTGGAAGTCGGTCCACCGCATCATCTCGCCCTCGGTGCCGCGTCGGGTCTGAGCGACATACGATTGCCGGTCTCCCTCGTCGAAATCCGGTCCGGGATAGAACTCCTTCGACGCTTGGTTCTCGTGGAACGAAGTCGAGCCCTCGTCCATCCAGCCATATCGCTTTTCATCCACCCCAATGATCATGGGCAGCCACATGTGGGCTTCTTCGTGGGCCGTCACGTAGTAGAGCGCGCTATCGCCGGCGTTGTTGTAGTCTCCAATGAGGGTCATCATGGGGAACTCCATACCGCCGCCCATGATGCCTCCGCCCTCGACGGCGGTCATATGCGGCCACGGATAGGGCACCCCAGTGAATCGGGACAGAAAGTCGATGGCATGCTGGGTATAGCGAGCTGAATGCTGCCATCGCGGTGCGCTCGACCGCCAGATCGCGTCCACGCGCGTGTAATCGACCTGGCCATCGCCGTCGCGGTCGCCCACCGCGGTGCGTGCGGCATCCCAGCGTGATTCGCGCGTGGCGCTGAACGCCATGTCGCGCACGTTTCGGGCGGTGAAGCGCCAGCGCAGCCGTCCACTGGCGGACGTCCGGGTGGCGCGGCCCGGGCCGAGATCTTCCTCGGTCAATACCGCCACCACGTCGTCACTTTGTTCCGCCCGGGTGAGGCGTTCGAGAACGGCCGACGGCAATACCTCTGCTCGATTCTGGAGGGTACCGGTGCCCATGATCACCCAGCCCTCGGGCGCTTCGATGGTAACGTCATAGTTGCCGTACCCCATGTAGAACTCGGCGTTCCCCAGATACGAATCGAGCTGCCAGCCCACCACATCGTCGTACACCGCCATCTGGGGATACCAATAGGCCATGTAGATCAGATTGTCCTTATTCCATCCCATCCTGCCGGATTGCGGCGCTTTGAAGCCCCAGGAGATCGCGAGCGTCAGCGAGTCTCCCGAGCGCAGCGGCGTGGGCGGCCGGACGCCAAGGATGGTTCCCTGCACTTGGTAGCCGGCTCCGCGCCGGAGCTCACGTTCGCTCAGCGTTTGCCCTCCGGCAGCCACGCCGGTGAGCTCGACGCCACCCGTCATCTCCACTGGGCGATTCCGTGGCACGCCAGGCGAGTGGAGGTTCTGGAGAAGGTGGAGGAACACCACATTGAGCGACCGGGGAGAGCGATTGTGGTAGGTGATCGTGGCCCGGCCGTCCAGGCGCTTCCCCTCGGGATCGAGCGACGCCTCGATTCGATAATCGGTCCACTGCTGCCAATACTTGGCCCCGGGCGCTCCCGTGGTGCTTCGGGTCCCGGCCTCGATCGCGGCTCGGTATTCCGGGGGAGGGATCACCGGGTAGGGCACCGGACGCTCCGGTCGCGCCGTGGCGGGAGTCACAGCTGGTTGAGGGGCGACGCCCGGTTGAACGACCAGGGCAGGACTGCCGCACCCGACACCAAACGCCACCGCGATTCCCAGCACGAGACCTCGCATTGGTACCCTCCCTTTCTTCTGAGTGTCTCAAGGTAGCCTGCTCCCCGTGGAGCCGGAGCCGCCTGGGGAGGCAAACAGCCAAGGATGTGTTAGACAGACGCAACCGAACGGCGTTAGGATTCGTAAGAAAGTGTGAAGGCCTGTTCTCTCAGGTCTGGCCAGGGCAGGATCCAGGGCAGACCGGTCACGAATCGAGGCGACGTGCTGCATCGGCTGGCCCCAAGCCCGATCCGAATTCTGGTCCTGCGCGGCCGCGCAATCGTCGCGCTGCTGAGCCTCTGGACGGTCTCGAGCGGCGTGGCCCAGACTGGCGGAGGCTCACCGGACGGCCAGGCAGCCCTCGGCAGGCACACCAGGGGGCGAGCCTTCTACTTCACACGCGCTGTCTACACCGATGTCGAGCGGCGCGGCCGGTTCGGGTGGTGGAGTGTGGATTACCCCAAGGCCGACCGTCAGTTCCTCATGGGACTGACTCGGCTGACCGGCATCGATGCCCACCATTCCGAAAACCCTATCAGGCTCGACGACCCTGAACTCCGTCGGTATCCGTTGGTCTACGCGGTCGAGGTGGGGCACATGGCCCTCACCGAGGCCGAGCGGACCGGCCTCAGGAATTACCTGATTGGCCGGCGGAATCCTGCTGGTGGATGACTTCTGGGGCTCATGGGAATGGGCCAACTTCCAGTCGGAGATGGCGCAGGTCCTTCCGGGCTACCCGATCGTCGATCTTCCGGCCGACCATCCGCTGCTTCACGTGTTCTACGACCTTGCCGAGATCGTGCAGGTGCCGAACGTGGGATTGGGACGGGCCGGCGGACGCACCTGGGAGAAGGATGGATACACGCCTGCCCTGCGAGGCATCTTCGACGGGCACGGTCGGCTCCTGGTTGTCATCAATTGGAATAGCGACTTGGGCGACGCATGGGAATGGGCGGAGGACCCCTACTACCCCATCCGGTTTTCGAATTTCGCGTATCAACTCGGCGTCAACGTCATCGTGTACGCCATGAGCCACTAGCGCAGTGTTCGACTCGATCTTCTCCTTCCTCTTCAAGTACCGCCCTGCCGTCTTCGCGAACGGACGGCTGGGATTCGAGCCACCCATTCCGCCTGTGGTGCTCGTCCTCGGGGTAACCATCCTCCTCGCCGGCGTTCTCGTGACCTACCGCTCCGCCCGGGGCCGCATGGGACGCCGCTATTTCTTCACCCTCACGGGGCTCCGCACCGCGCTCCTCGCCCTCTTGTTGCTGGCCCTGCTCCGGCCCGTGGTGGTCGTGTCGACCGTGATACCTCAAGAGAACATCCTGGCGGTCGTCCTGGACGACTCGAAGAGCATGCAGCTCGCCGACCAAGGCGATGCCCCGCGGAGCAGCCTCATCAGCCGCACGTTTTCGTCGGAGGAGGCCGGTCTGCTCCATGATCTGTCCGAGCGCTTCACCCTCCGATTCTTCCGTTTCGGCACCGATGTGGCCCGGCACGATCTTGCCCAGCCGCTCGGATTCGGAGAGACTCGGACCAACTTGGGCGGGGCGCTGGCAGGGGTTCGCCGGGAGCTGACCGGGGTCCCGCTGGCGGGTGTCGTCGTGGTCACGGATGGAGCGGATAACGTGGCGGGAAACCTGGCCGAATCCGTGCTCCAGTATCAATCGGACGGCGTTCCCATCTACACGGTCGGTGTGGGCCGAGAGGTCTTGCCGCGTGACATCGAGCTCAGCCGCGTCGAAGCTCCGCACCAGGTCCTGAAGGGGTCCTCGGTGATGGTCGACGTCATGCTCACGCAAAGCGGCTTTCGCGGTGATCGGGTAACGCTCAACGTAGAGGATGGCGGCCGTATCGTGAACTCCCAGGAGGTGCGCCTGGCGGGCGATCGCGAGGCCACGGTGGTCCGGGTCAAGCTCACCGCGACAGAGGCCGGGGCACGCCTCTTCCGATTCCACGTACCGCCCCAGCCCGGCGAACTCATCAGCGAGAACAATGCCCGCGACGTGATGATCTCGGTCGAGGACCGCCGGGAAAAGATTCTCTACTTCGAGGGGGAGCCGCGCTTCGAAGTAAAGTTCATCCGACGCGCGTTGGAGGATGACCAGAACATCCAGGTCGTCACGCTCCAGCGGACGGCGGAGAATAAGTACTTGCGACTCGGCGTGGACGATCCGGATGAACTCGTCTCGGGATTTCCGGCAACGCGGGAAGAGCTCTTCGCGTACCGCGGCATCATCCTGGGAAGCGTCGAAGCCAGCTACTTCACCCACAGCCAACTCGTTCTGCTCGAGGAGTTCGTGGGGCAACGCGGCGGAGGCTTGCTGGTGTTGGGCGGGCGGCGCGCATTCGGCGAGGGCGGATACGCGGGGACACCGCTCGAAACCGTGTTGCCCGTTGTCCTGCCGCGCACCGCGGACGCGGAATTCTTCAGCGAGGTTGCCGTCGGGCCCACCCCGGCAGGTCTCGTCCACCCGGTCACCCGGCTGGTCGATGACGGAAAGCAATCCAGCGAACGGTGGACCGGGCTTCCTCGAGTGTCACTGCTCAACCCGATCATCCAGAGCAAGCCCGGGGCGAGCACCCTGCTCACGGGTCGGTCCGACGCGTCGAGTGAGTCCTATGTGGTGCTGGCCTTTCAGCGCTATGGCAAGGGGAAGGCCATTGCCTTCACCCCGCAGGATTCCTGGCTGTGGCAGATGCACGCCGACATCCCGCTCGACGACATGACGCATGAAACCTTCTGGCGTCAGATGCTTCGCTGGTTGGTCTCGAACGTGCCCGATCTGGTCACCGTCGCGACCCCAACGGAGCAGGTCGAGCCCGGCGAGACCGTCACCATCACCGCCGATGTCCGCGACTCGAGCTACCTGGGCGTCAACGGTGCCCAGGTCACAGCGTCCATCACCGATGCCCTGGGCACCGAAACCGACTACCCAATGGAATGGACCGTGACGGAGGATGGGGTCTACCGCACCAGCCTCCCCACGGACCTTGCCGGCCGATATGACGTCCGGGTCCTGGCGCGCCGTGGAGACGCAGTGCTCGGCGAGGGCCACGCGGCCCTTCGAGCGGAGCCCCAACCGACGGAGTACTTCAGCCCCGCAATGCGGGCCGACCTGTTGAAGGACGTGGCGGCCCAGACCGGAGGGCGCTTCTACACCGAAGCAACCCTCGGCAGACTGGCCGAGGACGTCCGGTACACCGAGAGCGGCATGACGCGGCTCGAGTCCCATGACGTGTGGGATAGTCCCATTCTGTTCCTGGCCTTACTCGCGATCGTCAGCCTGGAATGGCTGCTCCGCCGGCGTCGGGGTTTGGCATGATACGCCCGATCCTGCTGGGCCTAGCACTCTGCCTGCCGCTCGCCACGCTGCCCGCGCAGACGCACCTCGTGGTCGTCACAGGACTCGGCGGTGAAGCACGGTATCGCGACACCTTCCACGCGTGGGCGCTGGAATTGATCGACGCCACCACCGGCCGCTACGGGGTGCCGGTCGACAACGTCATCTACCTCGGTGAGTCAGCCAATCGGGACACGACGCGCATCGCGGCCCGCTCCACCATGGAGAACATTGAGCGAGCCCTCACGGACCTGGCGGGACGCGCCGAACCCAACGCGCAGGTGATTGTGGTACTCATTGGCCATGGGAGTGCGCGCGACGGCGAGCCCAAACTCAATTTGCCCGGCCCCGACCTGACGGCCGTGCAGCTCGCGCGGCTGCTCGACGCATTCCCCACGCAGACGATCGTCGTAGCCAATTTCGCAAGCGCCAGCGGAGGCTTCATCCCCGCCCTGTCCGGGCCGCGACGGGTCATCATTACCGCCACCAAGAGCGGAACGGAACGAAATCAGGCCCGCTTCGGCAAGTTCTTTGTAGCCGCGTTTGCCGGGGGGCAAGCGGATGTCGATCACGATGGAATCGTCTCCGTGCTCGAAGCATTCACCTACGCACGACGAGAAGTGGCTCGTACCTACAGCCAAGAAGGCACCCTGCTCACGGAGCATGCCCTGCTCGACGATAACGGGGACAAGACCGGGAGCTACGAGCCCGATCCTACGACGACCGACGGTGCACTCGCCCGGACCATCACCCTCGGATACAGCGCAGCGGGTCCCATCGCGCGCGATCCGGAGCTCGCGGCCCTGTACGAGGAGAAGCGGATCCTCGAACAAGCCATCGCCGCATTGCAGCGGGACAAGAATCGGCTGGAACCCGCAGTCTACGAGCAACGACTGGAGGCGATCCTGCTCGACCTCGCCGCAACCAACAAGACCATCCGCGACCGGGAGGACGGCACACCATGATCCGACGGGCCCGACCGATCACGGGAGTGGTGCTCGGACTCGCCGTGTCTGCCTGCGGGTCGCGCGGTCACGCGCAGGCAACGCTGGCGCAGGCCGATTCGCTGGCCAGAGCGGGGGAATATCGGACGGCCATCGAGGCCTACCGCGGACTGAGCCGCCGCGAGCCATCCTGGCAGACGACTCGCATGCTCGCCAGCAGCCTGCAGGCAATCGGTGACTACGTCGACGCGGAACAGACGCTCCGCTCGGCCATCGAAGATTCGGTACCTGACGCCCACCAGCTTTGGAATACGCTCGGCGAGGTACTCACTCGCCAGGGACGGGACGTGGAGGCTCGCGAGGTGTTCGAGCGCGGCATCGCGAGCGGCGCGGCCGATCGGCTCTCGGCCGAGCTCAACCTTGCAGTCGCGAGCTTCGACCGCGGCGAACTCGACGCGGCGACGCGGCAATTCGACCGGTTCATCGACATGTACAATCGCGGAGCGGCACGGACGGCAGCCGACTTCAGGGCCGTTGCGCGAGCCGTCCGCTACCTCGGACGCACCGACCCACAACTCTACAAGGACGCGCTCCGGGCATACGACGAGGCCGTCGCCTTGGATCCGCAGGATCTCGACATCCAAGTCGAGATCGGCAACCTGTTTCTCGAGAAGTACCGGAGCGACGAAGCCACGACGACCTTCACTGCCATCCTCGAGCACAATCCCAATCACGCCGACGCTATTCTCGGCCTGGCTCGCGTGAAACACTTCGACGGTTCGAGCGAGGCCTTCGCCCTGGTGCAGCGGAGCCTCGGGATCAACCCCAATCTGGTTGGTGCCCGCGTATTTCTCGCTCGTCTCTACATCGACCTGGAGGATTTCGCCTCGGCGGCGTCCGAGGCCGAACGGGCGCTGGCCGTCAATCCGCGAGCGGTCGACGCCTTGGCAATGTCGGCGGCAGCTCGTTACCTGGCCAATGACTCCACCGGCTTCGCTCAGGCTCGTGACAGTGCCCTCGGAATCGATCCGCGTAACACGGCATTCTTCAGCACCCTGGCCGAGCTCGCGGCCCGGAACCGCCTCTACCAGCAGGCGGTCGATTTTGCGGGACAAGCGGTGCAACTGGACTCGCTGGCCTGGCGGGGATACGCCCTCCGAGGCCTGAACCGCCTTCGGACCGGGGCCATCGCCGAGGGCCGGCATGATTTGGAAACGGGCTTTGCCGGAGACCCGTATGACCTGTGGACCAAGAACACGCTCGACCTGCTCGATGTCGTCGGGCAATACGTCGAAATCCGCTCACCCCGGTTTCAGCTGGTGCTCGATCCCAAGGAGGCGGAAGTGGTTCGGCTCTATCTCGAGCCGCTAGCCGAGGAAGCGTATGACCGCCTCGCGGCGCGCTACGGGGTCAGGCCGCCCGCGCCGATCCGGGTGGAGGTGTATCCCCGGCACGCCGACTTCTCGGTCCGGACGATCGGACTTGCCGGGCTCGGCGCTTTGGGGGTGAGCTTCGGTCCCGTCATCGCGATGGATGCGCCCTCGGCGCGCCCGCCCGGCGACTTTCACTGGGGTGCGACGTTCTGGCATGAGTTGGCCCACACGTTTCACATGACGGCCAGCAGGCATCGCGTCCCGCGATGGTTCACCGAGGGCTTGGCGGTGCTGGAGGAGCGTCGAGCGCGCCCCGGGTGGGGCGACGACGTGACGCCCGGGTTTCTCCTCGCGTTTCGCGAGGGACAGCTGGCGCCGGTGAGCAACCTCAATCAGGGCTTCATGCGGCCCGCGTACCCGGAACAGGTGATCTACTCCTACTACCAGTCGTCGCTGGTATTCGAGTTGATCGAACAGGAATACGGCTTCGAGGCCATCCGGCACATGCTCGCGGCCTATCGCGACGGTGCACAAACCCCGGATGTGTTTCGCACCGTACTCCGTGTCGAACCCGCCACCTTCGATCAGACGTTCACGTCTTTTCTCGAAACGCGTTTTGCAGCGGCGCTTGCCGCCCTGCGTCACGGAACCGGTGACCACAGAGCCCCAGGGCGGGACGTGATCGGCCGCCGGGCTTCCGCGGACACGACCGACTTCGCCGTACAGTTGGGGCTCGGAAAGGCACTCTTCTCGGAAGGTCGGCTGGAGGAGGCGCTGGTCCCACTCCGCCGGGCCAAGGCGCTCTTTCCGGAGTATCTCGGCAGCGACAGCCCTCGGTGGCTACTTGGCCAGGTCTACCAGGCTCGAGGGCAGCTCGATCAAGCCGCGGCGGAACTCACCGACCTCACCGCTCGTAATGCCAAGCACTACCCTGCGCTCCAGGCACTGGCAGAGATCGAAGCGGAGCGTGGCAATCCGGACCGTGCCGCCCGTGCCCTCGAATCGCTCATGTTCGTATACCCGTACGACATCGCACAGCACCGGAACCTAGCCGGCTATGCGCGTGCCCTAGGTGAGGAGGCTACCGAATTGCGCGAGCGGCGCGCCGTGCTGGCTCTCGACCCGGTGGATCGGCCGCAAGCGCTCTACGAACTGGCGCGGGCCTACCGGGATGCGGGCGATCGGAGAGCAGCGCGCCGCACGGTGCTCGAGGCCTTGGAGCAGGCACCCAACTACCAGGATGCACTCGACTTGTTGCTCGAGTTGCAGGCCACGCGCGGCCAAGGCACGGAGTAAACCGGATGAAGATTCGATTTCTTGTGTTGGTGTCGGCGGCCGTCGCGCTCGCTGCGCTGCCTGCCACCGCCCAACGCCGCGCTCCCGGTACCGACCGGACGGACCGGTTCAATGTCGGCTATGACGGACGATACACGTTCGTGCGCTTGGCCTACACTCCGATCACCAGCCGTCAGCGCGGCGGGGGCGGGTTCTTCGGCGGAGCGGACTACCAGTGGAATCACGATTGGCCCCGCGCCGATCGGAACTTCTCCAAGATCCTCGGCGAGCTGACCGCAGTCGAGGCGCGGCTCGACGGCGGCAATGTGCTGTCGGTCGGCGATCCCGAGATCTTCAAGTACCCGGTGGCATACTTGGTCGAACCAGGGTACATGACGTTGACCGACGAGGAGGCGGACAATCTTCGCAATTACCTGCTCAAGGGCGGCTTCCTCATCGTCGATGATTTTGCCGATAATTTTTCACAGGGGCCGGAGTGGGGCAACTTCACCCAGTACATGCGCATGGTGTTGCCCGAGGGCCGCTTCATCAAGCTCGCGCCGGATCACCCGCTGTTCACTTCGTTCTTCACGATCGAGTCGCTCGACTTCTATCACCCGTACCGCGGGGTTCCTTCCCAGTTTTTCGGCCTGTTCGAGGATAACGACCCCACGAAACGCCTGCTGGTAATCGCGAATTACAACAACGACATCGGTGAAGCGTGGGAATACTCGGAAACCGGGTTCTTCCCGGTGGACATTACCAACACCGCGTACAAGCTCGGAGTAAACTACGTCATGTACGCCATGACGCACTGACGCCTTTTATCCAGGAAGCCCCATGACGACCCAGATCGAGTCGGCCGCTCACGATACCGTTGACGACTTGGCGCTGGCCCGGCAGCTCAAGGCCGGCCGCGACAAGATCTTCACCGAGCTCCGGAAGCTCATCGTCGGGCAGGAGGCCGTCATCGAACAAGTGCTGCTGACCTTATTGGCCGGGGGCAACAGTCTCATCGTGGGGGTCCCAGGGTTGGCCAAGACGCTGCTCATCCAAACGATTGCCCGCGTGCTCGATCTCAAGTTCTCACGGATTCAGTTCACCCCGGACCTCATGCCGTCCGACATCATCGGAACGGATTTGGTACAAGAAAATCCTGAGAGCGGTGAGCGGCGCATGGTGTTCATGCCTGGCCCGATCTTCAGCAACATCATCCTGGCCGACGAGATCAACCGCACGCCGCCTAAAACGCAGGCTGCGCTGCTCGAGGCCATGCAGGAACACCGGGTGACCGTCCAGGGCCGCACCTATACGCTGGATGAGCCTTTCTTCGTGTTCGCAACGCAAAACCCGATCGAGCTGGAGGGTACCTATCCGCTTCCGGAGGCCCAGCTCGACCGGTTCATGTTCCACATTACCATGGATCACCTGCCGGAGCGGGAGGAGATGGACGTGGTGCGAAGCACCACGGCGATTCAAGACCCGCAGTTCGAGCATGCTGTCGACGGGCCGGCACTGGTTGCCTTCCAGCGGTTGGTCCGCCAGGTGCCGGTGTCCGACCCGGTGCTCCAGTATGCGGTGTCACTCGTTCGACATACCCGGCCCAAGGACCCCCGTGCCCCCGAGGCGATCCGGCAGTGCGTGTCATACGGGGCCAGTGTCCGGGCGGCTCAGTACCTCGTCTTGGGTGGGAAGGCCCGCGCGCTCACCCAGGGTCGGCTCCACGTCACGTTCGATGATGTGAAAGCGCTGGCGCACCCGGTGCTCCGCCATCGGGTCCTCACCAACTTCTACGCGGAATCGGAGCGCATCACCTCGGACGATCTCATCGATCAGCTGTTGGAGACGGTGGCACCGCCGTCGTCGGGCCTGTGACAACTCGTTTTCTCGACCCCAAGGTCTTGGCGCGCATCGACCGGCTCGATCTCCTGGCCCGGACGGTGGTGGATGGTTTCGTCGCCGGCCTGCATCAGTCGCCCCACCTCGGGGTCTCGGTCGACTTCGCTGAGCACCGGGCGTACATGCCGGGTGATGATATTCGCCGCATCGATTGGCGAGTGTACGGACGGACGGATCGCCTCTATGTCAAGGAATTCGAGGCGGAAACCAATGCCAACATCAGCATTCTCATCGACATCTCCGCGTCGATGGACTATGCGAGCCAGGAAATCTCGAAGCTGGATTACGCCCGCTACCTGGCCGCAAGCCTGGCCTATTTCTCCTTTCACCAACGCGACCGGGTGGGACTGGTCACCTTCGATCAGGATGTGGTGACCCAGGTACCGCCGACCGGCCGACGGCTGGACACGATCCTCCATTCGATCGATCGCATCACGCCGGGCGGCCGGGGCCAGCTCGACCTCCCGCTTCGCCGCATCGCCGAGAGCATTCGCCGCCGAAGCATTCTCGTGTTGATTTCGGATCTGTACGAGCCGCCGCAGGAAATTCTGACGGCGATCAACCGACTTCGGCGGCGGGGCAACGATCTCATCGTATTCCATCTGCTCGACCCCGCTGAGGTCGAGTTCACCTTCGACGAGGCGACCCAATTCGAGGACCTGGAGACCGGTGAGCGGATTCCCGTGGTGCCGGCACGGGTCCGTGCCGGATATCGCGGTCTGATGCAGGAGCACGTGGCCGAGCTCACTAAACGAATGGGCCAGAACCGCATCGACTACTATCTGATCGAAACCGCGAAGCCGCTCGACCACGCCCTGTTCCATTACCTCAGCCGGCGGCACCGCATGTCGCGAGTCCGCTGATGGGCCTGTCGTTTCTGGCTCCCGCCTTCCTTGCCGCTTTAGCCGCCTTGGCGGTTCCGGTCCTGGTGCATTTGACGCACCGGAGCCGGAAGGAGGTCGTCCGGTTTCCCTCGCTGCGCTTTCTCGATCAGGTACCCTACCGAGCAGTCCGCCGGCAGCGCATTCGGCACTGGGCACTGTTCGCCGCGCGGTGCCTGGCGCTGGTACTCCTGGCCCTCGCGTTCGCTCGCCCGCTGCTGGACCGCCTGCGCGGCATGGGCTCGGCAGATGCGGGAAGCACCGAGCACGTGATCCTGCTCGATCGGTCGTACAGCATGGGCTACGGCAACCATTGGCAACGGGCGCTCGATGCCGCGCGCGATGTTCTGGATGCGCTGGGCCCCGGCGATAAGGTCTCCCTCGTGACCTTTGCCGACGAGGCGAGCCTCGTCGCCGAGGCATCCTTCGATCCGGCCGCGCTCCGCACCACCCTCGGCGGTCTCACGCCCGGCCCTGGGCGCACCCGATTCGCACCGGCACTCCAGGTCGCGCGGCAGCTGCTCGACCGATCCGAGCTGGCGGACCGTGAGGTCGTGATGATCAGCGACTTCCAGAACCAAGGGTGGGAACGCTCAGCCGATGTCGGCCTGCCGCGCAGCACCCGCTTTCGCACAGTCGATTTGTCGGTGGCAGAACCGGTCAACGTGTTGGTATCGGACGCACAAATTCAACGCGGTGAACGGGGCGGGCGCGAGGAGGTCTATGTCTTGGCCCGAGTGGTCAATCAGGGCGAGGCCCCCGTGAGAGGTCTCGCGGTAGAACTCGAGGTAGATGCCGCAGCAGTGGATCGCAAACTGGTCGACGTCGGGGCACGAGGCGCCGCGACGGTTCGATTCGGGCCGATTGCCCAGCCGTCGGCCACCGCCCGCGCGACGGTTAGGACAGCGCGCGATTCGCTGACGCTGGACAATGCCTTTCACTTCGTGCTCCCTCCTCGCCCGACTGTGTCGATCCTGATCGTGGAGGCGGCCACCGGCGGCCGCGGCACCCTCTACCTCCGACAGGCGCTCCGTATCAGCCACGAACCGGCCTTTCTCGTGGAGTCGCGCCGGGTCGACCGGCTCCGGCCCGAGGATTTGGCCGACCGAGCGGTCGTAGTGCTCAACGATTGCCCGTTCCCGGGGGGCCAGGCCGGACGGGACCTGATCGAATTCGTGCGCGACGGCGGAGGGCTGTTGACCGTCCTCGGCAGTAAGAGCACCCTGAGCGGCTGGCCGGCCGACGCGCGCGCACTTCTCCCCGGCACGTGGGGAGCGCCGATCGACCAGCTCCCGATGCGCGGCGTCGCACTCGGGAGCATCGACTACGCGCATCCGGTATTTGCCGCCTTCAGCAGCCCGGAGCATGGAGACCTGTCCTTGCCCCGGTTCTATCGCTATCGGCCGCTCCAGATGGACTCCACGGCCACCGTGGTGGCGCGGTTTTCCGACGGCGGCGTGGCGCTCGCGGAGCGCACCATCGGCCAGGGAAAGTCGCTCATGTGGACCTCGGCGCTCGACAACGCATGGAGCGATTTGCCGATCCAACCGGTCTATCTGCCCGTCGTGCACGAGATGGCCCGCCACCTCGCCGGCCGCCGGACGGACCCTCCCTTCTATGCCTCGGGTCAGATTCTCGATCTGTCCCACTACGTCGACCGTCTCACCGGCACGCGGGGAGCAACGCTAGACGAAGTCGTTGTGGAAACCCCGGGGGGAACGAGCGTCTCCAAGACCACGGCCGGTGAGAACCGGTTTCTGCCCTTGGATGAGGCGGGTTTCTACGCACTGCGGCCAGCCGGGAGGCGCATCGCCGTGTATCCGGTGGCGGTCAATGCCGATCGCACGGAATCAGACCTCAGCCCGCTCGATCCGGAAGAGTTCAGCGCGGCGGTGACCGCGGATACCGGGCCTGGAGAGCTCGAACCCAGTCAGGCGGCCAGCCTGACGCCGGCGGAACGCGAGCGGCGTCAATCGCTCTGGTGGTACTTATTGGCCGCGGGGCTGCTGGTGCTCGGAGCTGAATCGATCGCCGCAAACCGATTACCCTTCGTGGCGAGACCCGAAAGCGCCCAGGAGGCATCTGGTGGCTAGCTTCTCCGAGCACAAGCACATCTCCGCCCAGGAGGAACTCCTCCAGGTGGTCCGCACGGTGCGGAACCGTTGGCGCCTCAGAGTGTTTCTTCGCGGCGCAGCCATCCTGTTGCTTGTCAGCGTGGGCATGTTGCTCCTGGCAACCTACGGCATCGATCGGTTTCGGTTCGATGACACCGCCGTTCTGATGTTTCGGATATTGCTGTACGGGGTGATTGGTGGTGTGGCCATCTGGTACGTCATTAAGCCCCAGCTCAGAGACGTGTCGGATGAGCGAGTCGCACTGTACCTCGAGGAGCACGAGCCTTCGCTCGACGGCCAGGTCCTGAGCGCGGTCGAGTTCGGCCGACCGCACGAACCCGGTGCTCCGCAGACCGGCTCCACCGTCTTGATCGAACAGGTGATCGAGTCCGCCGTCGACCGCTGCCGTGAGATCGATGATGGCAAGCGAGTCGACCGACCCGCGCTCCGTCACTCGACCGGGGTCGTGGCGGGGTCCACGGCCTTTGGTGCGCTGCTCCTCTTGCTCGGACCCGCCTTCCTCCACAATGGCGCCCCCCTCCTCCTCATGCCCTGGCGGGCACTCGGCATCAACCCGTACCGCATCGTGGTCGAGCCCGGGAGCGTGACCGTGCCGCGGGGATCGGACCTCACCGTGTCGGCTCAGTTGAGGAATTTCGACGCCGACGAGGTCGACCTCGTGGTCAAGTCCGCCGAGGCAACACAATGGGATCGCTGGCCGATGACCCTCGAAGATTCCGCGACGGGGTATTCGGTCATGGTGTTCGACCTGTCGGAGCCACGGGAGTATTTCGTGGAGGCCAGCGGCGTCCGGTCACCGGTGTTCCGCGTCGACGTGGTCGATTTGCCGTACGTGAAGGACATCGCCGTGGAGTACCACTTCCCCGGATATACCGGACTACCGCCACAAACCCAGGAGGGCTCCGGCGATATCATCGCCCTGAAGGGCACCCGCGCCATGCTTCACATCACGTCGACGCTCGAGGTGAACGCCGGGGTGCTCATCGTCGAACCGGGCGACACTGTCCCGTTGACGATCGAAGCGGATGGCACGCTCACCGGAGACGTAACGGTTCGGGAGGAAGGAACGTACCGGGTCTTGCTCGAGAGCGCGCAGGGCGACCTGGTGGTCGCTTCGCCTGACTATCTCATCGACCCGTTGTCCGACCAGCCACCCAGCGTGTCGTTCGCCAAGCCAGGCCGGGACATCTCCGTGTCGAGCCTCGAAGAGGTCTCGACCGAGGTGCACGCGCAGGACGACTACGGCGTCGCAACGGTGGACCTCGTCTATGCCGTGAACGGCGGCGAGGAGCAGACGCTCTCGCTCTGGTCGGGGAAGCGATCGCTGAAGGAAGTCTCGGCGGGTCATACGTTCTTCCTGGAGGAGTTGGAGCTCGAGCCCGGCGATTTCATCTCCTATTACGCAAAAGCATCGGACGGACGTCGTGGTGCCTCGAGGCAGGAGGCCGTCACCGACATCTACTTCATGGAGATTCGGCCCTTCGACCAGAGCTTCCGGCAGGCCGATCAGCAGCCCGGCCAGGGCATGAGCTCGGTCGGTGGGGAGCTGTCGGAGCGGCAACGCCAGATCATCGCCGCGACCTTCCGCATCGTGCGCGACAGCCTCCGCTACAATGACAAGGAGTTCCGGGAGCACATGTCCACCGTGACGCTGTCGCAGGGGCGGCTGCGAGAAGAGGTGACCACCTTGGTCGAGCGGATGCGTACCCGCGGCGTCGTGGGCATGGACTCGACTTTCGCCCTCGTCGCGGAGGCGCTGCCAAAGGCCGTCGAAGAAATGGAGGCCGCCGAGGCGGAGCTGGGCCAGCGGCAGCCGAAAGCGGCCCTCCCGCCCGAGCAGCGGGCCCTGCAGCAGCTGCAGCGTGCCGAGGCCGCGTATCGCGAAGTCCAGGTCGGAATTGCCCAGGGTGGCGGTGCTCCCGGGCAGGACGGGGAAATCAGCGAGGAGCTCGCGGACCTGTTCGAACTCGAGCTCGATCGCATGCGCAACCAGTACGAGCAGGTGCAACGCGGCAACCAGCAGGCAGCGGACCAGACCATCGACGACACGTTGGAGAAGCTGAAAGAGTTGGCCCGGCGGCAGCAGCAGGAAAATGAACGGCTTCGCGCTCGAGCTCAGGCCGGTCAAACACCCCCGTCCGGCGGCAGCGGCGGTGGGCAACGGCGCCTGGCGGATGAAGTGGAGCAAGAGGCTCGCCGGCTCGAGCAGCTGGCCCGTGAGCAATCGATGCCAGACCTCGCGGAAACTGCCCGAGGGTTGCGTGAGGCCGCCGAGGCCATGCGACGGGCCGCCTCCGCACGGGGTTCCAACGGAGCGGCACAGGGATCGTCCGCCCTCGAGGAGCTCAGAGAGGCGCGGCGTCGGCTCGAGCGGACCCGTGAGGGGCGCCTTACCAGGGACATCGAGGATGCCCGCCAACGTGCCGAACGGCTGCTGGAGCAGGAGCGGCGGATGATGCAGGAACTCGAGCGGCTCGACCCCACCAATCCTGGTGCAGGCGAGCGACTCCGGCAAATGGTCGACCGCAAGGGCGCGATGGCAGCGGAGCTGGGCGACCTGGAGGAACAACTCGACCAGGCGGCACGCGATGCACGTCGCGACCAAACCGAAGCGTCACGCCGCCTCGGTGAAGCCGCGGGATCGATCCGCGACAACCAGCTCAAGGAGAAGCTGTTGTACTCTCGCGGCGTCATCCAGGGTCGATCCCAGGACTACGCTCGCAACTTCGAAGAACAAATCCGAGCGGACTTGGAAGACCTCCGCGACAAGATCGACGAGGCGGCCGGCGCCCTCGGCCCCTCACGCGAGCGGAACATGGAGGAGGCCCTCGACCGTGCCCGCGCCGCCGTGACCGGGCTCAAGTCCCTGGGTGAACGCATGGAACAGGGAGCCGACTCGGCCGGGGTGTCGCAGCCGGGACAGGAGGGAAGCCCAGCGCGTCGACTCGAGCCCGGACAAGAGGCGGCCGGGCAAGAAGCTCGAGAGGGTGAGCCAGGCCAAGAGTCGCCCGAGGGCCAAGCAAGCGCGGCGGGACGGCCGGGCGGCCAACCAGGCCAGCCGCGCGGCATGGCCCAACCAGGGCAGTTCTCTCCTGAGGACGTACGCCAGTGGCGCCGGGAAGCCGACCAGCGCCGGCGCGAGCTTCAGGACCTCCGCAACCAGTTGCGTCAAGAGGGCATCGACACCGGCGAGCTGGACCGGGTGCTCTCGGGCATGCGCGACCTCGGGATGAGCGACACCTACGAGGACACTCGATCAGCCATCCGCCTCCAACGCGAGCTGTTGCAGAGTCTCAAAGAGTTCGAGTACGGCCTCCGCCGCGCATTGACAGCACCGGACGCGGACCAGCTCGAGCAGGTGGGGAGCGACAAGGTGCCGCCGGAATATCGGGACTTGGTGGAGGAGTACTACCGGGCGCTTGCGGGGGGGAGACGATAGAAGCAGGAAGAAGGAAGTAGGAGGTAAGCCGTTTGTATTCCTCACTCCTTACTCCTTACTCCTCACTCTTCCGTTGAGTCGGCGCAGTAGCGTTCCTGCTGCCGGCACAGAATGACTCGCACCTGGTCCAGGTCGATTTCCTCCCACTGCATGTCGCCATTCATGACTCCGTCGACCGCGCCGGCAACCGCGCCGGTGGCCGCGCCGGCTCCCGCTCCCCTGACCACGTTTCCACCGACATCAGTGTCGCGATTGTCAAAGAAGTCAAACGCCTCGGAGAGGAGGCTCCCTGCCAAGCCAAAAACTGCGCCTCCGACAGCCCCCAAACCCGCTCCCTTCGCCGCTTTCTTGGCCACCCCGGCACCGGTCCGTTTGTTCCCTCGATAGAGCTCGATCTTGGTGAGTGAACCGGTGGGCACTTCCAAGTGGTATCCGCGGCCCTTGGGCCCCATGGCGTGGAGCACCAGGGTGTCCCCCTCGAGCCCGATCAGATAGCCCTCGTGCTTGCCTTGGCTTGCCCTGCAGTCGTAGGTGGCGCAGCGAGTGATCCGGAGCCATTGACCGAGGGCCGGCGCCGTCGGCGCCGGGCTGCCCGGAGACACCACGAAGGAACCGCATGCGGCGGTGAGAACCAGACCGGCCAGCGCTGCGAGGTGGTGAACGCGTGTCATGGTGCCCTCCCTTGAGTCCACCCGAACGCTAGGGACGGGTGGTCAAGCGAGGGTCAAGTCGGCCAATCAGGGCCCGCGGGCAGCCTCCACCAGCTTCCGTACTCCCTCGACGACCATGAGCTCCACTTCGGCCACGGGCTGCGAGGCACGCTCGAGCGTCGCCAGCCGCTGCGTGTGATCCCCGGTCGTGTCGCTCCCCTCAATTCCAGCCATGGCTTGGAGTCCGGTGGCACCCAGTTCTGCCAGGGTCCGAGAAAGGGGCTCGACCTCGCCGAGGTCGGGAGATCGTTCGATGACCGGAGCCAGGCGGCCGTCGTTGTCCCGCCAGGTGGTCAGCCACGCCCGCACGTCATCACGGCGGGCATGATGCGATGAGTCCGCCAGGAATTCATCCACGGCGCGATTGAAATGCCGAGCGACGTCGCTTTCTGGGCGGGCCGCATCGACCAGGCGCGTGAGCGGAGTAGCACTCGTGTAGTCCCGGTTCCGGTGCCGCTGGTAGTCCTTGATCGGCTCCACCACATCGGCCAGGACCTGGAGTGGCTCGATGGGCCCGCCGCCGGTGAGCCGCTCGAGCATGACCGGGTAACTGCTCCGATGGGTGACACCCACCGACTCGAGCCATACGCTCACGGCCTCGAGCCGCCGATACATGTCGTCGGCGTCGGTCACCGTCCCGGGCGACCACAAGCGCTCGGCGATTGCAGCGGCGCGCGGCCAGATCCGCGAGTCGATGTTCTCGGCGGTCACGAACTCGGCCCACATGCAGGCTTCGCCCCCGAGGACCCGGGCCTGCTGCTCAGGCGGGAGAGAGACGGCCGCCGTTCCCAGCGGATCCACGGCGTAATGCTGGCCGGCGGGCTGGATCAGGTCGAGATAGTAGCCCCGGGAAAGTATGACGTCGTATCCCAGACGGACCGCCTCGACCAGCGATTCCTCGCCGCGCCACGACTGGATCACGATGTCTTTCGGGAAGCCGGGCGCACGAATCTCCTCCCATCCCACCATCCGCTTACCATGCTTCGTGAGGATGTCGTACAGCCGCCGGTTGAAGTAGGCCTGGAGCGCGTGGTTGTCCTCGAGATCGTTCCGGCGCATGAAGTCCTGAATACGGCGACTCCGTTGCCAGTGCTTGCCGGTAACCTCGTCCCCGCCGATGTGCCAGAACGGGTCAGGAAACAGGGGAGCAATCTCGCCGATGAATCCGTCCAGGAGATCGTACACTTCCTCCTTGCTCGGATCCATCGTCGGATCGAACACGCCGAAATGGCGCTCGATCTGGTACGGGCCCGTTGCGCTGGCAAGCTCGGGGTGTCCGACGAACCAGCTCGTGGTGTGGCCTGGTATGTCGAACTCGGGAATGACGCGGATGCCCCTGTCGGCCGCATAGGCCACGATGTCGCGAACTTGATCCTGGGTGTAGAACAACCCGTCGGAGCCCATCTCGTGTAATTTGGGGAAGCGTCTGCTCTCAATACGGAAGCCTTGATCTTCAGACAGATGCCAATGGAGCACGTTCAGCTTGACCGCCGCCATCGCGTCCAAGTTCCGCTCGATCACCTCAACCGGCATCCAGTGCCGGCTCACGTCAATGAGAAGGCCGCGCCACGGAAACCGGGGCGCGTCACGGATGGTCACCGAACGCACCACGGGGCCATCGGACCCCGGCTCAACCAGCTGGAGAAACGTCTCGATTCCGCGTAGCGCGCCGGACGGGGTGGCGGCCGAAAGACGGGCCTTGGTCGGGCTCACTTCCAGCGCATAACTCTCGTCCTCGACGACGCCGGGGATAGGCCCCGAAGGGGCCTGGACATGAATCTCCAGCACCGCGTCGGTTGGGGTGCCACCAGTACCTCTCGTGAACTGGATCCCAGTCTGTTTCGAGAGTCGATCGACGAGACGTGCCGCGGCACGGTCGAGGCGTGGCTCGGTGTAGCCCAGCAGCGCCACCGTGAACGACGAATCGACTGGGAGGCTTCCCTCGCCGAAGGACACCTCGGCCGGGACCGGCATCAGCGTATGGGGGCTCATGGAATCGGTGGGCTCCGATGACGCGACCGTGCAACCCACGCCAGCGGATGCGACACTCATCAAGGTGAGAAGGGAAACGCTGTGTCGGATCGATCGCGTTCGGGCCATCATCACCTCCGGATTCTGTGACGCCGTCGAGCGCCCGACGCGTGACCGAGCCCTGGAGTCTACGGCAGGGCTGCCGCGACGCGGCTCACAGGCGAATCTGCCCGCCGGGTGCGGCCTGGGTGCCAGAGCAGCTCACCATCGAGGTCGGTCGGTGCGGTGACGCCGAGCCACGCCAGCATGGATGGGAACAGGTCGGCGGTGCGAAGGCGCTCGGCCGGAAGTGGGTGGCTCGACCACAGGGGGATCTGCATGTGCGCACGGTGCATGCTGCCGTGTCCCGCCTTGTGCTCCGGGATCTCATACCGCTGCCGGAAATCGAATCCTTCCTGCCCCACCACCACCAAGTCGCCCGTGCGGGAAGACCTAAACTGGTCGAGGATCTGCACGGGGGCATCGGGAAACCGTGTGTCCCAGGTTTGTTCGAGCCACTCACGATGCGTCAGCGTTCGAGTACCGCCGACCTCCAGTGGGTCGCCGGTCAGGGAATGATAGGAGATCGCCTCACCACGGGACCGAATCTCCGCCTCACCGACCGACGACACGACGCGGACGCCGCCCTCTTCCGATTCACCGGCCACGAAGGCGACGGCGGGTTCGGAAACCAGTGCCTCGATGAGGTCCTGGGTGCTGCCGAACGCGTCGGGGTGACGAAGCCGCTCGATCGGCCACCGGCCAGTGCGGGGCTCGGTGGGCCGCGCGTACACCATCGCGGACCCGTTTCCGGCGACCATGACCGCCGCCCGTGGTGCCCGCTGCCACATGATGGGATGCGACAGGGTTGGCACGCCTCGATGGCGGAACCACTCCGGTAGGTCCAGGTGGGTGTGTACCTCGGTCGCGCCATGATCGCTCACGACGAGGATCAGACTCTCTTCTAGTTCGCCCCGTGCCGCGAGGCGGTCCCGGAGGCGCCCGACCGCCACATCCACCCGCTCAAGGGCTCGAAGCACCTTGGGGGCGTCGGGGCTGCTCTGGTGAGTGTACCCATCGACTGCCGGAAACTGGGCGAAGAAGAACTTCCATGGCTGGTCCACGGCCTGAAGGAGGTGCCGAGCTACCACGTCATCCGACGGCTGGTTCCAGAAGAGATAGTGCCCGATGGCTGCCCAGTAGACGCGGGCGCGCCGGGCCGGATCCCGCTCCGGCGTGAGGCCGCGGGTGATCATGGTGAAGAAGGCGATGCTCTCGGGAGCCAATTCGAAGACGGTGCGGACCCGTGGGTCGATATCGGCGTCGAGCATGCTGGCCTGGTAGCCGCAGTAGCTCCGTACCGCGTTGCGGTTACGCCACCACTTGCCGTCGTACGCCGAGCGGTCGAGCCAACGGATCGACGGGATGTTGCACCGTCCGGGAGTGCAACCAGTCAAGAAAGGCAGGTACGACACACTGGTGGTCGAGGGAAAGCAGGTGACGGCCCGCGTGATGCCTCCGCCGTTCCGGACCATGTCGGCCAGATGGGGCAGACGTCCATCCTGGAGCTGTCGTTCGGCCACGTCGGGCCGGAGGCCGTCGACCAAGAGCAGGAAGCACCGCCTCACGCGGCGGTCTCCTGGATCGCGTCTTCTCGTCCGACCTGACGGGCCGCACGAATCGCCGCCAGAAGCAGGATAAGGCTCCCCGCGACGATCCATATCCCGGGAATTGGGAAGGCCCACCCCACGGCTGCGAGTCCTGCGTACCGCGCACTGCGGCCGATGGCCACGGCGCCCTGGTACTTCCAGAGCGAGTAGCGGGCGAGCGTCGCAATCAGGCGCATGGGGTAATGCGGAATGATCGGAAGGGCGCACGTTGCGACCAGCGACAGGAACGGCGCTTTGGCGTAGAGCGCGAGGGTCCAGGTCGTCGCCTTGTGTTCCCGGAACCGCCTTGCCCCATCACGCGCCAGCAGGCGACTCAACAGTTCCATGTTCCACGCCTCGATGAGCATCGTCGCGAGCGTCCCGACCAGCACGACGAGCCACAGGGGGTAGAACTCCCCCAAGTAGATCACGGCCCCATCATACGGGATCATCGCGAGCGAGTTCCCCAGGAAGCTGAAGGGCACGAACCACCAGAGCTTGCTGTGCGCCGGAATCGCGTAGGTCGCGAGGGCGCAGAGGCCGGTCACCCCACCGAGAAGAAGTGGAAGGAGCCACGGCCCCCACGCCGGGGGGCGAGGTAGGGGTGCGGCGGGCTCGAACTCGTGAACGGGGGCGGAGGAGAACAGAGATGCATGTCGCGGAACGGCCATGAAGCTCCTTTTCGCCGCATTGGACGGGCTTCCTGCGGGTCGAACTGCTACGACGTCATCCCTCGGCCGTGACCTCGGCCCCGTTGGGGCGGCCGCTGGACTCCATTGTCACTTGGGGCTAATCGATTCCTATGTCTTCGTGCCAGAGATCCGGATGTTGGGCGATGAACTCTGCCATGAGACGGATGCAGGTCGGATCCTGAACGACCATGACCTCGATCCCACGGGAACGGAGCAGGTCTTCCTCTCCCATGAAGCTCTGATTCTCGCCGATAATCACCCTCGGGATTCCATACAGAAGAATAGCACCACTACACATCGCACAGGGAGAGAGCGTGGTGTAGAGGGTACTGGCCCGGTAGACGGCCGCCGGTTGCCTCCCGGCCCGCTCCAGGGCGTCCATCTCGCCGTGGAGCACCACACTGCCCTGCTGGATGCGGCGATTATGCCCGCGAGCCAGGATCGCACCCTGGTGCACCAGGACCGACCCGATCGGGATGCCGCCCTCATCCCGCCCGCACCTGGCCTCGTCGATCGCTGCATCCAAGTAGGCGTCCATACCACGTCGCTCCCAGGCCCGGATCCTTGCCGCTCTCACCCCGGGGTGGCATCTTTTCTACCATGCGCTTCCCGTCGGTGAAGCTACTCGCCTCGGCCGCTTCCGCCAGTTTCGCCCGGTTCCCATTCGTGCTCGTCGCCGCGTTCGTTGCCACGGTGACGGCCATGCTCGCCATCGAAGACGTCGGCGAGGACACGGCCCCCCGACTGCTCACGGCGGCGCTCTTGGGCCTGCCACTCTTCACGGCGCTCGTGCTCTGGGGCGAGCGCCGCGCTTGGCGGTCCACCACGCGGCTCGCGGCCGGCCTCGCTGGAGTCGCGGCGCTCGCGGCATACTACCTCCTGTGGCCCCAGTGGTCGCCGGTGGTTGCCTTCACGCGGTTCGCGCAATTCCTCGTCGCGCTCCACTTATTGGTCGCATTCCTGCCATACCTCTGGGTCGGCGAACCGAACGGGTTCTGGCAATACAATCGGACGCTGTTCCTGCGCTTCCTCACCGCGGCCCTCTATGCCGCCGTGCTGTTCGTCGGGCTGGTCATAGCGCTCGTCGCGTTGGACAAGCTCCTCGGCATCGACATCCCGGACAAGAGTTACGCGCACCTGTGGTTTCTCATCGCCGGCGTGTTTCATCCCTGGGTGTTCCTGAGCGGCGTGCCCGATGACTACTCGGCGTTGGACCAACTTCGAGACTATCCGTTGGGCCTCAAGGTGCTGGCGCAGTACATCCTCATGCCGATCGTGCTGATTTATCTGGTCATCCTCACCGTGTACATGGGTAAGATCATCGGGACCGGGGTCTGGCCCAGCGGATGGATCGGCTATCTGGTGTCGAGCGTTGCCACCGTCGGCATCTTGTCCCTCCTCTTGCTCCACCCCATCCAGGAACAGGCCGAGAATCTTTGGGTCCAGAGCTACGCGCGGTGGTTCTACGTGGCGCTGTTTCCGTCGATCATCATGCTGGTGCTCGCCATCTGGCAACGGGTCCAGCAATACGGCTTCACCGAGCGCCGCTACTTCCTGGTGGTGTTGGCTGCGTGGCTCTTCGGAGTGGCCCTGTATTACTCCATCCGACGATCGAAAAATATCAAGGTGATTCCGGCGTCGCTCTGTGCCGTCGCCCTGATCACCTCCTTTGGGCCATGGTCGGCGTACCGGGTCTCTGTGCGGAGCCAGACGAGTCGACTGGCCAGTCACCTCACGGAGGCGGGATTACTTGCGGCCGGACGCGTCCAGCCGGCCAGCGGCGATGTGGCCTTTGAACACCGGCGGGAAATCAGCGAAATCCTGACCTATCTCATCGGAACGCACGGCAGCCGCACCGTTGCCCGGTGGTTCCCCGAGGAGCGCGCGATTCCCGACACCTCCGGAGCCGATCCGGCCAAGCGCCAGGCCTATGCGATCCAGCGCACGCAGGTCATCATGCAGGGGCTGAACCTGGGGTACGTCAGCGCCGCCGAGGCTCGCGAGCCCTCAGGCTTCTACTACACCACGGGAGCGCGGTCCGCCCTGGCCCCGGTCGAGGGGTACGACTACGTGTACCATCTGGCCCGCATCCCCTCCGACACGCTCTCCCTCGGCGATCGACACCTACGCGTCGCGCTCGACTCGGCGGCTGGCATGCTGCAACTGCTCGAGGATCAGACGATCCTGATCGCCCTCCCCATTGAGCCGCTGATCGACAGGGTTCGGGCTTACCTAGGCGAACATCCGATGGACCGGAATGCCCTTCCGCCGGATCTGATGCGGGTGGACGGAGAGAACGAGCGCGTGGCCGTTCGCGTCTACGTGAGTCAGCTCTCAGGCCGGCGTATCGAACGGGGGACCGCGGCTACCCAGGTGAGGGGGGAGGTCCTTCTCCGCCTGAAGTGAGACGGCTGGGGGCCGACCCGCTCGATCCCCGCGCCAGCAGCCGCTCGGTGAAGTCGAGCCGCTCGTAGACCTCTGCCAACTCGTTCCGCACCGCATCCATATCGAGCTGGAGCTCCTGCACGGCGTCCCGCAACTGCCGCGCCTCGTCGTCGGTGCCGGGCAGCGAGGTCCGAGCGCGGCTCTGGGTGATCATCCAGGTGATCCCCAACGCGCCGCCGAGCATGATCAAGAGAGCGAGCAGCGGAAAGATCATTCCCATGGCAGCTCCTTCATCGGCCCCTACGCCGGTGCCGGCGCGGCGCGGGGCACTTCCTCCAGCTGGGCGGTGAAGTGCCGCAGATACGGCGGGTCGTTGAGCAACCGGAGCCCACGCAACGCGTGCCGGTGTTGGAACGCCTGGCCGCACGCCTCCACCACGTAGTCCATGTGGCTTTGGGTATAGACCCGGCGCGGAATGGCAAAGCGGACCAGTTCCATCGCGGGGGGTTCAGCAGCCTGGCCAAACATGAGGCTGCCGATCTCCACGGTTCGGATACCCGCCTGCCGGTAGAGCGCGCACACCAAAGCTTGCCCGGGAAACTGCTCCGGCGGAATGTGAGGGCACAACTCACCGGCATCGACGTAAATGGCGTGGCCGCCCGGCGGCTCCACGATTTGGTATCCGATGTCGAGGAGTCGCTCGCCCAGGTATTCCGTCGAGCGGAGCCGGTAGGCAAGGTAATCCTCGTGCACTACCTCCTCGAACCCCTGGGCCATCGCCTCCAGGTCGCGGCCGGCCACCCCACCGTAGGTGACGAACCCCTCGGTCAGAATGAGGAGCGCGCCCGCCCGTTCCGCGAGGGCATCGTCCCGGAGGAGCAGCACTCCGCCGATGTTCACGAGGCCGTCCTTCTTGGCGCTGATCGTCGCCCCGTCGGCCAGGTCGAACATTTCCCGGACGATGCTCTTCACGGTCCGCTCGGCTTGCCCTGGCTCGCGCAGCTTGATGAAGTAGGCGTTCTCGGCGAACCGGCATGCATCGAGAAAGAGCGGAATGCCGTAGCCGTCACAGATCCGGCGCACGGCCCTGAGATTCTCGAGGCTGACGGGTTGCCCGCCGCCCGAGTTGTTGGTGACGGTAATCATGCACAGCGGAATGCGATCGGGGCCCACCCGTTCGATCAAGCTCGACCAACTTGTCCACGTCCATGTTGCCTTTGAAGGGATGGCGGCCCTTGGCATGCTTCCCTTCGTCGATCACCAGGTCGATGGCCTCGGCCCCGGAGTGCTCGATGTTGGCCCGGGTGGTGTCGAAGTGGTTGTTGTTCGGCACCACCTTCCCAGGCCCACCGACCAATTCGAACAGGATGCGCTCGGATGCCCGGCCCTGATGCGTCGGCAGGATGTGCGTGAACCCGGTCAAGTCCTCGAGGCGATGAAGAAACCGATAGAAGCTCTCCGCACCGGCGTACGATTCATCGCCCTGCATCATGGCAGCCCACTGCAGGCTGCTCATGGCGCCGGTGCCGCTGTCGGTCAGGAGATCGATCAGCACGTCCCGGGCGTGAAGATTGAACATGTTGTACTGCGCGTCATGGAGCGCCTGTTCGCGCTCCGCGGGCGTCGTGAGCCGGAGCGGCTCGACCACCTTGATCTTGAAGGGCTCGATGATGGTCTTCATCGCCATCGCCCAGCCGTCGCCGGCAGGTACCCAGCCCGTCTGGCGCTCACGCGGACGGCATGCCCCCGATTCGGAGCCGTACGACGTACTGGACATCCAGTTCGTCGCGCCAGATGCCGTAGATCGTGTCGCCTTCGAACCGAAGCGGCGTGAAGCGTTCCGGCATCGCGACCACACCGAGGTACCGCCCCTCCGCGTCAAACACATCGAAATCCGACGACCCGAGGTCCTGTTGCGGGTTGAAGAACTCCTGAGCCTCCGGGCTCAGGGCACTGGGCGCCAGGATTCTCTGCACCCACACCGTGTTCTTGGGACCGCTCAGGAACTGGAGATAGGCCGGGAAGTTGTCCGCGAAGCGAATGGCCGACCGGAGCTGGTCGATGGCCTGCGCCGGCACGCCGGCCTCTTTCCAGAGGCGCTCCATCGCGTTCAGGAGGACGGCCCGATCCCGCTCCCCGACCGCCATGGGCTCACTGGGCTTCGTGATGACCCGGGTCAGAGCACCAGCAGGGTTGTAGACGCCGATCCGGTACGTGTCGTTGACGCCGAACAGGATGCCCGCGTCGGGAGTGAGCGCCCACACCGGCTCGGCCACGAAAAAGGTGATCTCCGGCCCACCGCTCGCAAACGAGATGGTCTTGCCGGACGGGACGCGCATCAAGGTGTCCGTCACCGAGCCGTCGGTGTCACGGACCGCGATCAAGTCCATGCTGTCCGTCGCCGGCTGATTGGGCAGCGCGAGCGGCCGCAACTGGTTGACGATCACGCCCGACGGCGTCGCATCCCAGCGAAGGGGAAGGCCGTCGGTGAAGACCATGGGATAACTCCCGAAACTGGTTCCATCGGGAGCATAGCGATTCACCCGCTGCTGCTGGAGGTCGGGCACCAAGAGGGTGTCACCCAGACCCATCAGCACTGGCCCCGCGCCGGCACCGAACTCTCCCGGCCCACCGCCCGGCCCGCCGATGGCCCGGTCGAACGTGCCGTCCGACGTGAACACCCGAACCTGCTGCGCACCCTGATCCATGACGTAGATCCGTCCGTCCGATCCGACCGCGACACCTGCCACCCGAACGAACTGGTAGTCCGGCTCGTCCTCGGCGGAACCGATCTTGAGCTCCTCCATGACCGTCCAGCGGCTCGCGTCGGTCCACAGCTCACTCGTGGGATTGACGACGATGGGAATGCCGGCGCTGTCGGTCACGGTGCCTGCCCATTCGGAAGCGGCCTCACCCTTGGCGCATGCGAGCGCCAGGACCAGGAGCAGCACACTGTAGTCTGATCGCTTCATCGTTACATCCACCGTTGGAGTATTGGAACAATGTTCAACCCTAGATCCCGGGCCGTGAAGGAATCGGGAAGGATACCTGAAGAGGACGTGGCCGGAGCTATTCCTCCGTCACGCGCCCGCCCCGCACCGCCCACAGTCCCATGAGGCCAACAATCAGCATGATCGTCGCCAGGGCCAGGCCCTGAAGCGCCACGTTGGGCAGGTCGAGTTGCCATCCTTGAATCGGCCGCCCGCCGCGCGCCACCACCCAGAGCGCCAACACGACACCCGTCAACCCACCGCCCCCAACCAGGCCCGAGCCGAACAGCACACCCTGCTCGCGCCGCCGTTCGGCCACATCAGCGGGGCAGCCGCGCGTCAGGAACAAGCGGGCCATGCCACCGAGGAAGACCGCCGCCATCGTCGAGAGAGGCAGGTACACGCCCACGGCAAAGGCCAACACGGGAACCCGGAACAGCGAGGCCACGAGGCCGATGCCGACACCGACGAAGATGAGCATCCAGGGAAGATTCTGGTCCAACACGCCATCGATCACGAGCTTCATCAATACGGCCTGGGGCGCCGGAAGCTCCGCGCCGCCCAAGCCCCCCGGCACACCTTGATGCAGCAGCATGACGACCAGCGCCACGACACCGGCCGAGGTAATCACCCCGACCAGTTCCCCTATTTGTTGGAATCGCGGCGTGGCCCCGAGGATGTATCCCGTTTTGAGATCCTGCGACGTGTCGCCCGCAATGGAGGCCGCTATACAGACCGCCGTGCCGACCATCAGAGCGGTCGCCTTGCCGGGTAGGTCGGTCCAGCCGAGCAGGAAGAAGATAGCGCTCGTCCCGAGCAGGGTCGCGATGGTCATCCCGGACGTGGGGTTCGAGGTGACCCCTACCAAGCCCACGATGCGGGAGCTGACGGTGACAAAGAAGAACGCGAAGATGGCGATCAGGATCGAGGCCACCGCGCGAACCGGGATCGACTCGAGATAGCCCAAGACGCCCGGCGTGAACGTGAGGGCCAGGAGGATGGCGACAACGAAGATCCCGACCACCTTGAAAGACAGGTCCTGATCCGTCCGATCGATCGCGGCCCCGCTCTCGCCCGCCGTGATGTGCTTCAGGCCAAGCCGGAAGGACTCGATCATGGTCGGGATCGATTTGATGAGCGTGATGATCCCGCCGGTGGCCACGGCGCCGGCGCCGATGTAGCGCACGTACCGGTGCCAGATGTCACCCGCCGCCATGTCGCGGATCAAGTTCTCCGTTTCAGGAAAGAGCGGCGCGGTGAGGCCGGCGCCCCAGAAATTGATGATGGGAATGATGATAAACGCCGACAGCGCGGAGCCGGCCACCATGACCGTGGCAATCCGCGGGCCGAGGATATACCCCACGCCCAGAAGCGGGGGTGACACGGCGATCGCCACGTTGGCCTTGAAGGCGAGCGCCGCCTGAAAGGTCCCGCTCACGAGCTTGGCGCCATCGGTGATGAGCTTGAACAACATCCCGATCCCGAGTCCCCAGAACACTCCGGCGGCCTGCTTTCCGCCCCCCTCGGCGGCTACGAGCACCTCGGCGCAGGCCATACCCTCCGGGTAAGGCAGTTTGCCGTGTTCTCGCTTGATCAGGTATCGCCGGAGCGGAATCATCGACAGCACGCCGATCAATCCGCCTGCCATGGTCACCAGGGTGACCTTGGCCCAGGCCGGGCTCATGCCCCAAATGAAGAGCGCGGGAATTGTGAACAGCACGCCGGAGGCCACGGACGAACTGGCCGAGCCCACGGTCTGGGAGATGTTGCTCTCGAGAATCGAGTGGCGCAGGCCGAAGGCGGAGAACAGCCGGAAGGCCACGACCGTGAGCACCGCCACCGGAATGGACGTGCTGATCGTGAGGCCGGCTTTGAGGCCGAGGTAGGTGTTGGCAGCGCCGAAGATGACGCCGAGGATTGCACCCGTCACCACGGCCTTGACGGTAAACTCGGTGAGCGTCTGTCCGTGGGTGAAAGGGACGTATTCCTCGCCCTCTTTCAGCTCATAGGCGGTCGGCGGCAGCTTGCGAGCAGGGCCGCCCACGGGATCCTTCTCCGGGGAACTCATTGCGCGAATGTTCACTCATCCGGGTCATGATGCAAGTTCGATCCGCCGTCACGGAGTCCACACGACGAATCCCAAAGGAAGCGAGAAGGCCGGAGCGTTCAGTCGCGCCGACACGACGGCGAATGAGGTATGCGAAGAGTAGCGAGACGGCGACGAGGCTCGCCCAGTGCAAGTGCCTCCGACTCGGGGCGCCAGTTTCATGCCCAATCCAGCCCAGCCAAGGGATCCCCGAATCTCCACCAATCTTCTATTCTTCAGGGACCATCCACGCGTCGGCGAGACACTACTCCGACGCGACGCACCTCATCGGCTAGCTGGAGCGCCCATCGTGGAGAGCAAAAGGAAAGAGGGAAACACTGCGAAAAAGACCGAGCTCACGGAGTGGACGATCGCCGCCTTCTCTCAGCTGGCCTCACGTCACCTCGCCACAGAACACCAGCCGTTCGTCCCTTCCGAGCGCTTGCCCTCCGACCTGAGAGACGAACTGGGCATTGCGCTCGCGAAGCAGGGCTCCGGTCTCGAGGAACTCGTCGGCAAGCTCGAGCGTATTCTTGCGGCGACACCGTCCTCGTCCAGCCGCCGGTTCTTCAACCAGCTGTTCGGTGGCCGAGACCCGGCCGGTCTGCTGGCCGAAATGCTTACTCCACTCGCCAACAGCTCGATGTATACCTACAAGGTTGCTGGCCCGGCGGTGCTCATCGAGCAGGAGGTTATTGCGCGCGCCCTTCAGAAACTGGGCTACCTGGACGGTGAGGGCATGTTTTCCCCGGGGGGGTCCCTCTCTAACCTGACCGCAATGCTCTTGGCCCGGAATGAAAAGCTGGAGGACGCGCGGGAGAACGGGCTCACGGGTCAGCATCTCACGGTGTACCTGTCCGATCAGGGCCACTACTCGATCCGAAAGAGCGCCGGGATGCTCGGCCTGGGCCGGAACAATGTGCGACTCGTCCCGACGGATGCCAACGGATCCATGGACAGCGCGGCGGCGCGGCAACTCATCGAGCGCGACCAGCGCAACGGCGCAACACCGCTCATACTCGTCGCGACGACTGGCACCACGGTGCTCGGAGCATTCGATCCGATCGGCGAGTTGGCGGACCTCGCTCGGGAATTCGACCTGTGGCTGCATGTCGATGGCGCTCTCGGAGGCTCGGTCATGTTGTGTGACGAGCATCGTCACTTGATGGAAGGCGCCGAGCGATCGGACTCGTTCACTTGGAACGCGCACAAGATGATGGGCGTCCCGCTTTCCTGCTCCATGCTGCTGGTGAATCGCCGTGGCCTCCTGCAGCGGCACCTGGACGAACCGGCGGAGTACCTTTTTCAGACCGGCGATAGCGACCTGAACCCCGGGCGCCGCTCCATCCAATGCGGCCGGCGGAACGATGCCCTCAAGCTATGGGCCGCCTGGCAGTTCCACGGAGACGCCGGATTTAGCCAGCGCATCGAGCGACAATTCGCCAATGCTCGGCTCTTCACGTCGATGATCCAGCATGACCCCCAACTCATCCTCGCGAAGCCGCCGCAATCGATAAATGTCTGTTTTGGGGTGAAGGGGAAGAGCAGCAGAGACATCTGTACCGTGTTGGACCGAGCGGGCCGGTTAAAGATCGGTTTCGGCACAGTGGACGGGCGAGACATGATTCGGATGGTCTGCGTCAATCCCGACGTCACCGAGAGCGACCTGAGAACCGTCCTGGAGGAAATCAAGTCGGTGGCAGCCGAACTGCCGCCAATCTCCGATCCCCCAACAGGATAGGCAGGCGATCCGTGCGGCACGACAAGGACATGATTGGCATCAATGGGAGGGAGATACGATGACAATACGACGCATCATGGGAACCGTGATCGCTCTGGCCTGGGCCGGGCTCGTTCCCCGCATGGCAGCGCACGCACAGACTCCATCCGAGGACGACGCTCTCCAAACCGCCGAGGGTGTCGTGAACCAACTCTACGAGCTGGTCACGATCGAGGCCGGACACAGCCCCGACTGGGACGCGGTCAGGTCACTCTTCCTCGACCAGGCGGTCATCGTATTGCGCACCAGTCGAACCGCAACGACGGTATTCTCGGTGGACGGCTTCGTGAACGATTTCGTCACCTTCATCGAAGGGGCCAATGTGCGGGAGACGGGGTTCACGGAACGAGTGCTACGCACCAAGCCGACGGTCTTCGGCGACATGGCGCACGTGTGGGTGCTCTATGAGGCCAGCATTCCCGGATCGCCGCGGCCGCCGCAGCAGGGTGTCGACAGCTTCTCGTTGATCAAGCAGGACGGCCGGTGGTGGATTGCCGCGGTCACCAACGAGATCCCGACGCCCACGAGGCCCGTCCCGGCGCCGCTCCAGGAATAGCAGCGGCGCTGGCGGCCCAGGTTACGGGTGTCGTCCGCGCTAGCGACGCTCCCAGCTCGCCCTGAAGTCCCGGGTCACTTGGTACACCAGGGCCTCGATCAGGTCGGAATACGCCCGGTTCGGGTCGTCGGCGTCGAAGGCGAAGTCCCCGCCCCCGAGGATCCTGACGTGACCGACCCGCCGCGTGGCCCTGGCCGAGCCGCTCCAAAGCGACGCCCCAGAGGCCGTCTCGATCAATTGCACCGCGAGGGTCGCATCGACGTCGGCGGCGACGCTCGATCGGAGGAGCCCCGGATCGATTCGGACGACGGGCCTCACATCCGAGATCTCGAGCCGCCCGGCGAAGAGGGTCTGGACCCGGTGCCGCTCGCCCAAGGCCTGGATGGCGGCCGGGTCCAGCCGCGGCCGCCCGACGTCCTGCAGCGCCGTGGACTGGGATCCAAGGTCGGTGATTCGGACCAGGCCCTGGTCCCGGCGCGCGATGTCGATGAACCTCCGGGTCGCATAGGAGCCCAGGTCGCCTTCGCTCGAGGCCGTGAACTCGAGTACTCCCACGATTTCATGCTGGGTCAGATCGATGCGGGGCGGGATCATCACCCTGGTACCGCATCCCGTAGCGATTGCTCCCATGGCCGCTATCCCGAGCACTGGACCGTATTTCATGGCTTACCCTCGCTGAGCGACGCCGAGCTTCTCCAGAATCTGCTCCATCAAACACCATTTGGTGATGCTCGACTGGAGGAGGTTCAGCCCGACAAACGCCGTGAAGAGGTACCAATAGGGACTCACCCAGTATCCCAGGGCGAGCGAAATGAGGATGAAGCTTCCAGCGATAGCACGAATCGTGTAGTGCATGTTCATGGCACACTCCCGAACGGATCGATCATGGCCGCGGGCCGCCTGGGCCCCGTCGCATCAAAAAACGGTGGGAGGATCGAGTCGCCTCCCACCGTTCGCATCCATCGCGCGGCAATCTCCTACTTGGTCGGCTGCGGTGTCACTCTGAGGTAGGGCTTCTTGGCATCGAAGCCCGGGAATTTCTTCATTGCCTCCTCGTCCGACACTCCGGTGCCGATGATCACATCCTCACCTTCCTCCCAGTCCGCAGGTGTCGCGACCTGGTATTTGGCGGTGAGCTGGAGCGAGTCGAGCGAGCGCAGCAACTCGTCGAAGTTCCGGCCCGTGCTGGCCGGGTAGGTGAGCGTCAGCCTAACGGTATTGTCCGGCCCAACGATAAACACGGACCGCACGGTGAGCGTGTTGTCCGCGTTGGGGTGGATCATGTCGTACAGGTCCGAGACCTTGCGATCGTGGTCCGCAATGAGTGGAAAGTTGAGCTCGTTGCCCGTGACGTCCTTGATGTCCTTGGCCCAACGCTTGTGACTGTCGAGCGGGTCGACGCTCAGGCCGATGACCTTGGTGTTTCGCTTGTCGAATTCCCGCTTGAGCCCGGCGACCCGGCCCAACTCGGTGGTGCAGACGGGAGTGAAGTCTTTGGGGTGCGAGAACAGCACGGCCCAGCCATTTCCCTTCCATTCATGGAATTCAATCGGGCCTTCGGTGGTCTCGGCGGTGAAGTTTGGGGCGACGTCGCCCAATCGGATTGCCATGGGACGGTCCTCGGCACAGAGGTTAGTGAGGCGGCGCATGACCAGCGCCTCCCTCGGGCTCAGTGGGCCGAACCGGGGGCGCGGGCGCGCAGTTGCTGAGAAGATTGTAGGGTATGACGGTATTTGCGGGCTGTCAATTCCGGTTCGACAGCTCGGGCACCGACCCACGGATAGCCGCCTCGCGGACGTGCGGTGGCTGACTCAAGCCGACCTTCCGCACGTCGAGCGGGATCCCTTTCCGCTCGTCGAGCACCAGCGCGATCGCCCCTGTTTCGCACTGTCCCTCACACACCCCACACCCCATGCACTGCTCCCAGGCCACGGCCGCGCGGCCATTCACCGAAATTGCGTCGAAGGGACAGGCTTCTTCGCAGTCGCCACAGGCGATGCAGGCTCCCTCGTCGACCTCCGCCACGAAGCCCGATGAGGCCACCATGGGGACCGCGTGTCGCTGCATCGCAATCAGACCGCCGCAGCAGCACCGGCAGCAGTTGCAGATCGCATAGAACCGGTGGTCGCACGCGTCCTTGAAGTACGCCGTATGTACGTGTCCACGCTCATGCTCGGCCTGGAGCAACTCAAGCGCCTCCTGCTGCGTCGCCCGGCGGGCTCGGTCGGGGTGATGCTCCAGCACCCAGTCCCCGCCCCCAACCAGCATGCACACCTGCGTCGGCCGACAGGGATCTTCCCGCGCCGCCCGGCACGGACACTCGAGCAGCGTCACCCCGGGGGAGCTGGTCAGCACGATATCGCGCGCCGTGGAGTACGGGATGATGTGCTCGAGGTCGGTGCGCTCGATGTCGTGATCCAGCCGGATGATCTCACAGGCCAGGTTGGTGGGCAGGACCTTGCCGTGGTAGTGCTCGGCCCAGACGCGCTTGAACCCGGACGACACCCGGGGCGCCAACCGATAGACGAAAAACTTGATGTACTGGTAGCACCACCGGCCATACACGTAGCCGTGCAGGCCGTTCAACAGGCCACCCCGCCTGCCGTCCCGGCGCGAGCTGAGCGCCTCGCGGGTGGACGGCAGCATCAGGTGGCCGCGCTCGCCGACGAGCCACAGCCCAAGGAACCCCACCAGCATCAGGCCGGGAACCAGCAGGAGCCAGAGCATCGGTGCCTCCGTCCGGAGTCAGCGACCGGCGGTCGACTCCCAAGCTAGGGCCCCGCAATTGAAGGTCGAATGAAGGTGACCTGAAGGTGCGGGTCTATGGCTGGCCGGCGACACGCACCGGAAACGGCACAATCCCCCTCGGGCGCGACGGGTCGCCGAGTTCGCCGTAGTAGTTAGCCCCCCAACAATAGGCGACGCCGTTGGTTGATATCGCGCACGTGTGGTCCGGCCCGGCGACTATGGAACGGAAGGTGAGGCTTCCGATTACCTGGACCGGACTCGACCTGTGCTCCATCGACCCGTCGCCCAATTGGCCGCTGAAATTAGTCCCCCAACAATACGCGGCACCTGCATTGGTGAGCCCACAGACGTGATCGTCCCCGCTGCTGAGTGACGCGAACGTCAATCCCCCAGGCACAAGCCGCGGTATGTGAGGCGGGTTACCCCACCTGTTAGGCCAGCAATAAGCTTCTCCAGAATTCGTAATCCCACAGGTTGAGGCAGTGTTTGACGTCAGCTGCGTGAAGGAGTGTCCGCCTGATACCAGGACGGGCAGCGGGCTATCCGTCCGGACTCCGTTTCCGAGTTCACCATAGTGGTTGTCGCCCCAACAGTAGACCATCCCGGAGGTCGCCAGCCCGCAGACATGGTCCCTTCCAACTGCAATCGAGTTGAACAGAATGCCTCCAGCCACTGCCACGGGAACCGGGCTGTCGGCTTGTGAGCCGTCTCCGAGATTGCCAGAGCGGTTTGTCCCCCAGCAGAACGCGGTCGAGTTCTGGGTCACTCCGCAACCGCCATTCCAGCCCACCGAAAGCTCGACAAAGGTCAGGCCGCCGGAAACCGGGACCGGTACGGGGCTGTCGATAGCCTGGCCATTGCCGAGCCCTCCGGCGTATCCACTCCCCCAGCAATAGGCGGCTCCACTAGTCGCGAGTCCGCACGTCACCCCGTACGAATCGCTCGGATGGATGCTCCGGAAGGACAACCCTCCAGCGACAAGGGTCGGCGTGGCTTGGGACCCACCAACGGTGCCGTCGCCCAGGACGCCGCCGCCATTCCATCCCCAGCAGTAGCCATCACCCGCCACCGTCACGCCACAGGAGTAGCTGCGCCCGGCCTCGATGGAGGCGAAGACAAGCCCCCCGGCGACGGGAACGGGCAGAGAGTTCGGGCCATACGTGTTGGTTCCATTCCCGAGCTGGCCGCCATCATCATCCCCCCAGCAGTAGCCGGCTCCGGTCGCCGTGATCCCGCAGGTGTGGTATCCCCCAGCGCTAATGTCGACGAAACTCAACCCGCCCAGCACCGCAACCGGCGGGGACTCCTCATTCTGCTGGTTGGTGCTTCCATTGCCCAATTGGCCGACCACATTGGCTCCCCAGCAAAACGCTTCTCCCGCCGCAGTGAGTCCGCAGGCGTGCTCATCGCCATCAGTGATCATGGTGAAGGAGTACCCAGCTGCTTCGAGCTCCGGCACATATCCGACCTTTCCAGAGTGATGAAAGCGCTTGAACCCCCAGCATCGCACTTCACCACTCGGGGCGAGCCCACAAGTTCGAAAGATGCTCGCATCGATTTCGCTGAACGTGTGACCGCCAGAGACCGGGGTGGGAGTGAGGCTGTAGTAGGTCGTATCGTGCCCCAGCTGACCGCCGCCGTCGTATCCCCAGCAATACGCATCCCCGCCGGCGTCCAGGCCGCAAGACACGTGGTATCCCTGAGAGGAGACGGAGGTGAAGAGGTGCCCTCCGACAACCGCTGTCGGAGTGAGGCGACCCGTTCGCGTCCCGTCACCCAGCTGCCCGAAGGAGTTGGACCCCCAACAGTAGGTGGTGCCCGAGAGAGCGAGACCACACGTATGGCTAGATGAGCCAGAGATGGCACTGAAGCTCAGCCCTCCAGCAACGGCAACCGGAGCACGTTGCGCAATCGTGGTCCCGTCACCCAGCTGACCCGCGTAGTTGTCACCCCAACAATGGGCGCGATCACTCTCGGTGATCCCGCAGGCTCCCCCCCAGCGGCTAATGAGTGTCTTGAACTGCAGGCCGCCCGACACCGCAACAGGAAACGCCGCCGATGTGGTATCGCTCGATCCGGTTCCCAGCTGTCCGTACCAGTTCGACCCCCAGCAGTACACCCTCCCCATGGTGGTCAAGCCACAGCTGGAGCTTCCCCCGGCATGAACTTCGGCAAACTCCACGCTGAAGCTGGTGATCTCGGTGTGCCCGCTCACGTCATCAATCGTTGCCGTGATCGTCACTACACCCTCTGCCCTCGCGGTGACCCTGCCGCCGGCCGAGACGATGGCGATCGTCGAATCACTCGTTGTCCACGCGACAGGTCGGCCTAATACAGCGTTGCCGGCGTTGTCGAACGCTTGCGCTGCGAGCGCGACTTGCCCGCCGAGTATGACCGAATCCCGGCTGCTGCTGATCGTGACCGAGGCAACCGGCACCGGAGTCGGAGCCGCGACCGGCTCCTCACCGCACGCGGCAGCGGCCACCAGGGTCAATAGAAAAACAGAGCGATCCTGCCAGGGCATCGTCCCTCTCAAGGAGTCCCAGGGCAACGAGTGCATGGTCTCATTCCATGAGCACGAAGGTTGGCACCGAGCGCGCGAGCATAGTCCCGTCACCCACCGGTGGGGTTCCCCAACAAAGCAGCGCGCCGTCCGTTCGGATACCGCAGGAGTGCCACGCCCCGGCTTCGATCCGAACGAACGTGTGGCCTCCCGCGACAAGTGTTGGAGTGAGTCGGTCCGTCGTGGTACCATCTCCGAGCGCACCGTCCCAGTTCGACCCCCAGCAAAACCCCGCCCCGTCGTCGGTGACTCCGCACGTGTGAGCCCAGCCAGCCGAGATAGCCGTCATGGTATGACCGCCCGCAACGGCGGTGGGGACGAGGCGCTCGATGGCGCTGTTATCACCCACCTGGCCCGCTTCATTATCACCCCAGCAATAGGTGACACCAGTGGTGGTAATCCCACACGAATGCCGAAGACCCGTCACGAGCGACGCGAAGGACAATCCTCCGCTCACAGGAGTCGGGACTGACCGGAACTCAGTGGTGCCATCACCTAGCTGACCGGTGAAATTCGAGCCCCAGCAGTAGCCCAGGCGCGCGTTCGTGACTCCGCATCCATGGGAGTCACCTAGGGCAATCGATGCGAACGAAACACTCGGCCCCACAGGTAGAAGCCACCCTGCTCCCCAGCAGTGCGCCGTGCCGGCGACGATCCCACAAGTTGCGGGCCACCCAGCGCTGATATCAGCGAACGTAAGTCCACCTGCGACTGCCACGGGAGCCAGCCGGTCAATCGTCGTGCCATCGCCAAGCTTCCCGTAGGAATTATCTCCCCAGCAATACGCCTGACCCGACGCAGTGAGCGCGCACGTGTGGTCCCATGTCGTGATGGTCGTAAAAGAATGTCCTCCCGCCACCCGAGCCGGTGTGAGGTATTCCTCTCCGAAATACCCTGTTCCCAGTACCCCCCTCCAGTTGAACCCCCAACAGAATGCCTGGCCGCTCAGGTCCAGCGCGCACGCGTGGCCTGCTTCCAGAGTAACGGCGAGGGCGCGGAAGGGTCGCCGGACCAACACATCCGCATTCCCTTGGACGCCTTCGGCCGTCGCCGTAATCATCACGGCTCCATTGTCGAGGCCAGTCACCATCCCGCTCGGTGACACCCTGGCTATGTCTGGATCGCTGCTTACCCAGAAGACCGTTCGACTTGTCAGAGTATGGCCCCCGGTATCGGTGAGGCGTGCCGAGAATTGCTGTGGCTGGCCAACAGCAAGTGTATCGCTCGCCGGGGACACTTCCACCAATGCAACCGGTTCGGGCGGCCCGGCCGGCTCAGAGCAGCCACCGAAAGCCAGGGAGACAGAGATAGCACAGAGACTGACACGCATTTGGCTATCCATAGCACGGTGGAGATGAAGGATCCTACAAACTTGGATGAAGCCTTCGTGGCTGCCGAAGCCTTCTAGTGGGGAGACGTCAGGACGGTCGGTCGATGGACCAACCAAGCAGCGGCTAGGGAAAACCCTAGTGGTCTAAGTACGCTCAGTTCCGACTCACTGGCCTTGTTCTGCACCTCCGCCCCCAGACCCCGGGCGGCTCAACAGCCGCTCGGCGAAGTCGAGCCGCTCGTGGATCTCGGCCAGCTCGCCGTCCCGCGCCGCCAGCGCCCGATCGATCTCATCCCGGATGGCCTCCTGCAGCGCCGGTGTCACGTGGTCCGCCGGCAGCGTGGCCTTAGTGCGGACCCAGTAGCGCCAGCCCGAGAGCGTCATGGCGCCCAATGTGGTCACGATGACGAATATGCTTCCGAAGACCGCTAGGATATCCATGTCCACGACATTCCTCCGGCATTCTGTTGGGCCGACCTACGGATGACGCGAGGGAAGAGTTTCCAGCGGGCTCGTCTCACTTGGGCTGTTCACCCGCCCCTAGCTGGCCGAGTACCCGCTCGGCGAAATCGATGCGCTCGTGGAGTTCGGCCAGCTCGCCGTCCCGGGCCGCGAGCGCCCGGTCGACCTCGTCTCGAATGGCGTCCTGCAGCGCCGGCGTCACATCACTGGGCTGACTGGCCTTGGTTCGGACCCAGTACCGCCAGCCGGCCAACGTCATGGCACCCCAGCTGACGAAAGCGACGCCCATGCTGATGGCCCACACCAGATCCGCGTTCACGGTGTACCTCCGAAATGTTACGGGAGATCCGATGGGTCAGGCTTCCCCTGACTATCGCACCTTCGCTCCACGAGACCAAGTCGCCGCCTTGCTGACCGACTCACGACGAGCGCGTCTCCGCATCCCCCACTCCCAGCATCTGTTTGAGGTGATCGGCAAGCCGAAGCGCCAACGCGACAATCGTGAGCGTCGGATTGGCAAACCCGGCGGTGGGAAATACCGACGCCCCCGCGACATAGAGATTTTCGGTCCCATGCACCCTGGCATCTGCGTCGGCGACACCGAAGCGCGGATCGGTATGCATCCGGGTGGTGCCGGCGTGATGATGCGCATTGGGATCGGGCCGGCCGGTTTCGACCTCCACTCGTCCGATGCCCGATGCCTCCACCCACTCGCGCAGCGTGTGCCGAAGTCGTTCCAGTTCGGCCTGCTCTTCATCGCGCCAGTGCCATTGGAGCTCAACTTTCGGCATACCGAGCGCGTCCCGGTCTCGCGCCAGCACAATCCGATTCTCGGGATGCGGCCGCTGCTCCAAGTTGATCAGCATGCGGAGTCGGTCAAAGCGCTGACGGCGAGGCGGAAGCCGGGACCAACCGTAACCAATCTCCAGACTTCGCCAGCGTCGCTCTACAAGCCAGGTACCAAGGCGTGAGACCACTGTCTGCGCGGCCGGGTGCGGCAGGAGCGTGATCGACACGTTCGGCAATTGGCTAGAGCGGATAGACTCCTCGCGGATCGCAAGGCGTCCCACAATCATGGTCCCGCCTTCGGCTCGATGCAGGTCGTAGAACTCGGCTTGGTGAACTAGGTCGGGGGTACTGGGAACTAGGGTGAGCGTGCGGTCTCGGGGATGCTCCATGAAGCAGCGACCCAGCCAGCCGTGCTCATTGCCGAGACCCCGTGCGCTCGACCCATCGGAAAGGAGAAGAAGCCTGACATTCTCGATCGCCCCTGCCGCCAGGACGAAGGCCCCCGCCCGTATCCTTATGCGGTTGCCTGATCCACTCACACATTCCGCTCCGACGAGCCGGTCTCCATTCGCTACGAGCTTGGTGACCGTCACATGATGGTACAGACTCAGGTTACTCGCCCTGCTAACTGCGTGCACATACGTTTGGGTGAAGGGGCGGGCGAGGCCACATTGATACACTCGGGTGGTAAGGTGTTTGCCAAATGACAAGACGCGAGGCCCGGTAGAGGTCTCCCAGTCGGCACCGTCGTAGGCAAAAGCACCGAGGCCGCATACCACCTGGGCTCGTCGATAGAACGGTTCCAGGTGCGGTCGATCGAACGGCCAGCCACTGAGAGGAACATCGGGGCGTGCCTCGAAATCGATAGGATCAAGCGGGACGTACTTTGCCCCCGGCTGGTCGGCGACGCTGGTGTTCCATGTATTCGCCGTACCACCCACTTGCCGATGGCGCGTGCGCCCCAGGCCCGCGTAAGGATCACCGACCACGGCCCCTTGGTTGAGGAGCTGCGCCTCGAGCTCGGCCTGAGACCCGCCACTCTCGAGGAGGACCACGGCGGCGGCGGAACCGATGAATTCGCGGGCCAGGGTGAGCCCCGCCGGACCTGCACCAATGATGCAGAGGTCTGCCTCGAGCTCAGTCCCACTTGCCAAGAGGCTCGCATCTTGCATCATGGAACTGCCCCGTTGTCTGAAGTGACCGCCGGAATCGGGAGAGATGACCGCGATGTCCCAGCTGCCAGCCGTTTCCGTAATCGTGCCGACACGCGGGCTCCGTGAGCGCCACGGCTTGCTGCATCAAGCGCTGCAGAGCGTGCTCAGCCAGGAGGGTGTGGCCGCGGTGCCGATCCTCGTCATCAATGGACCCGAGCGAGACCCCGACCTCACGCGAGAGCTTCAAAACGATCGCCGGCTGAGAGTGATCGTCCTCGAGGATGCCAGCCTTCCAGCCGCCCTTCTAGCCGGCCGAAGAATAGTTGACACTCCGTGGTTCGCCGAACTCGACGACGACGACCTCCTGTTACCGCGAGCGCTTGCCGACAGGGTGGAGGCGCTCGCAGCCAACCCCGAGTGTGACGCCATTGTCTCCAACGGCCTCATGCGTGCCTCAACAGGTGACACGCTCAGTATGCGAGACACCTCATTCATCCGCCATGACCCCCTGCGGGCCCTTGCCCATGGAAATTGGCTCCTCCCTGGTTCGTATCTGTGCCGAACTGAGACGGTCGGGCCGGAGCTGTTCGAGGGTATGCCTCGATACCTCGAGTGTACCTACATGGCCATCCGTTTGGCCACCGAGTACCGACTGCAGTTCTTGGATCGCCCAACGGTCGTCTGGCGGATGGACACGCCTCGATCCGAATCTAAGTCGAGAGCATACGTGCTTGGCCAGGCAACGGCAATTCGACGGCTTCTGGAGCTGAACCTCCCGCCGGACATGCGAATCCGACTACGACACCGGATCGCCGACGCGTCATGCGACATTGCGAAGTTGTACCTTCGGGAGAGGAACCTCGGCCCGGCATGGCACTGGTACTTCGGAACTCTTCGGCAAGCCGGCGGATGGCGATACCTCGGTTTCCTTCCGCGGTTGGTGGCTGCCTCACTCACGGCATGAACTAGCGTGACCAGCCCTCCTTCCAAGATCCTGGTGCTGGCGATCGATGCCGCGAGTCCTGCCCTGCTCGAGCGCTGGGCAGGAGACGGGACCCTCCCCAACATCCGCTCACTTATGTCCCGAGGGCTGGTGGGACACACCCGAAGCGTGGACGGGTTCTTCATCGGATCGACGTGGCCGTCCTTCTATACCGGGGTGACACCAGCCCGGCACGGCCTGCATTACCTGGTACAGTTGGAACCCGGAACCTACGACTTCCACCGCATGGCCGACCGAGGCCTGGTAAGGAGCGACCCGTTCTGGATCCCGTTGAGCCGGGCGGGCAAGCGCGTCGCCGTTCTAGACGTCCCGCTTACCCGGCTCGACCCCACGGTGAACGGCATCCAAGTGGTCGAGTGGGGAGGGCACGATGCAGTGTTCGGGTTTCGGGCTTGGCCTCCCCACATCGCCGACACGATCACCACACAGTTTGCTGCCCACCCACTCGGCCCCTCATGTGATGCGATCGGACGGTCGGCGGAGCAGTATCAGGAGTTCGTCGAAAGGCTCGTTGAAGGCGTCCGCACCAAGGTGTCCGTGACGAAGGAGTTCCTCCTACGCGGCAACTGGGACTTCTTCATGCAGGTGTTTACCGAATCACATTGCGTAGGGCATCAATGCTGGCACCTGCACGATAGTGGGCATCCCGCCCACGACCCAGCACTGGCCGCTACCCTGGGTGACCCGCTCCGCCTGACCTATGCCGCTATCGACCAGGCAATCGGTGAATTGCTGGCGGTTGCCGGCGACGCGACAATTGTGGTAATGACCGCGCACGGCATGTCATACTGGTATGGCGCTCAGTTTCTCCTCCCCGAGATCCTCATCCGTCTTGGCGTCGCGCAGGCACCACCCGCGACTCCTAGAGACCGGGGACCGAGGGCACAGGCCTTCGCGGCAGCACGCTGGATGTGGCATCGGATCCCAGCCTCGCTGCGGACCGGAATGGCTCCCATCCGCCAATGGTTACGTTCCGAGGGAACTCCTCGGCTGCCGACCATCGGTGTGGACCCAGCGGGCAGTCGCTGCTTTAGCCATAACAACGGCCTCGCCGTCGGGGGGATCCGGCTCAACCTGGTGGGCAGAGAACCGCAGGGAACACTGGCGCCTGGGGCAGACGCCAGCGCATTCTGCGAAGCACTTACTGCCGATCTCCTCGACATCATCGACGAGCGCACCGGTAGGCCTCTCATTCGGCGGGTCCTCAAGACCGCGGACCTCTACCAAGGCGCGTACTTGGATGACCTTCCCGACCTCCTGGTCGAGTGGAGCGACGAGGCCCCGACTGGGAGTACCGTTCTGGGGAATGGAACCGGGGCAGTCGTTCGGGCCCGCTCCCCCAAAATCGGGGTAATCGAGGGCAGCAATCAGTACGGCCGGACAGGTGAGCATCGGTCTGGAGGACTCTTCATCGCGACCGGTCCGGGTATTCGCGCCGAGACACTCGACAGGGAAACCTCGATACTCGACTATGCACCAACGTTTGCCACGCTGCTGGGTGTAGACCTACCTCAGTGCGACGGCCATCCGATCGCCGAGTTCGGGCACGCGGCGAGCGAGCCCGACTGACGATCCCATGGGTTGCGGCCCCACCGACTCCTTTTCAGGCGCATTTCACGCTTCCTTATAGACCAGAGGAGAGTTTAGTAGGAGAGTAGGAGAGTAGGAGTCACCCTTGACACCACGCTGTTTCGTCCAGTGGACCCGAACAGTCGGGTTCACCTTCGTCACTCTCATGATCACGTGGCCGCTCGCGGCGCAAGTGCCGGAGCTCGGCCCCAATCGGTACCGCGCCGAGCGACGGAGGATGGTCGACCTCATCGAGCGGCGCGGGGTCGAGCACCCTGCCACCCTCGCGGCCATGCGCGCTATTCCGCGGGACGAATACGTGCCGGAGGAGCACCGGAATCGCGCCTACGGCGACTATCCCGTGCCGATCGGGTATGGGCAGACCATTTCACAGCCGTACATCGTGGCCTACATGACCGAGATGCTCCGGCCGGTGCCCGGGATGAAGGTGCTGGAGGTCGGCACCGGCTCGGGATACCAAGCTTCCGTGCTCGCCCAGATTGGTTGCGAGGTCTACACCATCGAGATCTTCGAGGCCCTGGCCCGGAGCGCAGGCGCGCGCCTGAAGCGGCTGGGATTTGACGACGTGAAGATCCGGCACGGCGACGGACACTTCGGGTGGGCAGAGGCAGCGCCGTTCGATGCGGTGATCGTGACCGCGGCGGCAGGGTTCATCCCGCCGGCCCTGGTGGAGCAGCTCAAGCCGGGCGGCCGCATGGTGATTCCAGTCGGGAGTGTATACGGCATCCAGAACCTGATCCTGGTCGAGAAGGATGAGGCGGGAGAGATGCGAACCAGGAATCTCCTGCCGGTCAGGTTCGTGCCCATGCTGAGCCGGCTCCGCTGACGACGTGAGCCGCACGCCCCGCACCATCGCCGTCATCTGCTTTTCAACGGGAACGCTCGCCTACGAGATCCTGCTGGTCCGGGTCTTCGCCATCGAGCACTTCCATCATTTCGCCTACATGGCCATCGGTGTCGCCATGCTCGGCTTCGGCGTGAGCGGCTCCGCCCTGGCGCTGGTCCGCCCGCGGGACGAACCAACCCGCAGGCGATGGTTCTTCCGAGCCGGCATCGCAACGGCGATCGCCCTGGTGGCGAGCCCTGGGCTGGTACACCAGATCGCGCTTGATCCGACGCAACTGGCCTGGGACGGGGGCCAGTGGCTCCGCCTGAGCCTGGTGTATGTCCTACTCGCCCTTCCCTTCGCCGCCGGAGCGCTCGCCATCCTCCTGGCACTCAGCATCGACCCGGAGCGGCCGGGCTGGATATACGGCGCGAGTTTCACGGGCTCGGGGCTTGGCGCCGGCCTGGCGATCGCGGTGCTCTGGATCGTGTCACCCACACGAGCGCTCGCCGTCCCAGCACTGGTGACGGGGCTCGGGTGCGTGGTCGCGGCATCCGGGGCCGAGCGGCGGAAGCGAGCCCTGTGGTCAGCGGGCATCGTCTGCCTGCTCACCGCAATAGCGGTGATCCGCCCCCCGTGGAGGTTCACCCTTTCTCCCTTCAAGGCACTGCCGCAGGTCGAGGCCTATCCTGACGCCATGCGGGTGGCGGAGCGGAGCAGTCCGATCGGATGGGTTGTCGCGACGATGGCGCCGGCATTCCGCTATGCGCCCGGGCTCTCACTTGGGTTCACCGGTGGATTACCGCCGCAGACGGGCTTGTTCGTAGACGGCGAGTTGACCGGTGCCGTTACTCGCTGGGGCGACCGGGACGGAGCGATGGCAGTGCTCGACTGGTTGCCAACGGCTCTGCCGTACGCCTTGGGCCGGAGCGACCGCGTGCTGGTCGTTGGCGGCGGATCCGGAATCGAAGTTGCGAACGCGGTGGCGCACGGTGCTCAACGGGTCACCGCCCTCGAGCTCAACCCCGATATCGCGGAGCTCAACCGAGAGTTGGGCGAACTACCCGGAGACGGAATGCAAGACGTCGGGTGGGTGCTGGGAGACGCCCGATCCTACTTGGCCCGCGCCAAGGACACGTTCGATCTCATCACCATCGGCCCAGGCGGCGCGTTTGGCTCTGCGACCGGAGGAGTGCTCGCGCTGGGTGAGGACTTCCTGAACACCCGCGAAGCGTATCGCGCCTACCTGGAGCGCCTGACCAATAGGGGCGTGCTGTCCATCACCGGCTGGCTCGCACTGCCGCCGCGCGCCAACGTCCGCGTCCTGCTCACGGTGGTCGACGCCTTGCGAGACGTCGTGCCCGATCGGGTCCCGCTCGCATTCGTGGTTGCCCGAAGCTGGGGCACAGTAACCGTCTTGGCAAAGCCGTCCGGTTTCCTTCCGGCCGAGATCGATGCACTCCGAGAGTGGGCAGCATCCCGAAGCTTCGACCTGGACTGGTATCCCGGCATCGCGGAGCCCACCGATGGCTTCAACCAGCTGAGCGAGCCGGTCTTCTTCGAGGCCGCGATGGCGGCGGCGGCCGGCCGGGACGGCGCGAAACGGTTCGCTGAGTCGTATCCCTTTGACGTGGCACCTGCCACAGACCTCCGGCCTTACCCGCATCACTTCCTTCGGGTGCGTTCGCTGGGCGTTTTGCTGCGGAGCGATCGAGGCAACTGGTTGCCCTTCGCCGAGTGGGGAACGCTGGCACTCGTGGCCACCCTGGTTCAGAGCGTGGTCCTGGCCGGCATCCTCTTGATCTTGCCGGTCGCGGTGCGTTCCAGGAAAGTGGGCGAAGAAGGCCTGGCGCCGGTCATCGTCTACTTTGCGGCCATCGGCCTCGCCTATCTGGCGGCCGAAATTGCGGCCATTCAGCAGTTGAGCCTGTTGCTGGGTCACCCAGTGTACGCCGTGGCTGCCGTCTTGGCCGCGTTCCTACTCTTCTCGGGTGGCGGCAGCGTGTGGTCGGATCGGCTCGGCGCGGCGCGGCGAGTATGGGTACTCGGGGCGGTCGTGCCGGCCCTGCTGTGTTGGGTGTTGTTCTTGCCCTTGCTGGGCCACCTGGTACAGCCGGCCCCTCTCGTCGTGCGCGGGGCCGCAGCGCTCGTCCTCGTGGGGCCGGTTGCCTTCCTCATGGGGATGCCGTTCCCGCTTGGCATCCGGACGTTGGCGCGCGACGACCAGCGGCGGCTGGCCTGGGCCTGGGCAGCCAATGGATTCGCGTCGGTCACGGCTGCTCCAATGGCCGCGCTGGTGGCCCTTACGTTGGGGTCCACGGCGGTGTTGATAGCGGCAGCCGCGGCCTACGGGGTGGCAGGAGGGCTGCTGTGGGCACACCTGCGATAGGGTCCGCATTCCTCTCTGTCAATTCGAGCTTGCCAGTGAAGCGATTCCCGCCAAATTCATTGTGCTTTCAAGGTCCAGACCCTATCCTGGAATGTCTCCGACCTGGAGTGCGACATGCCACGATTCCCCACCCTAGCCCTCCCGGCCGCCCTCGTCGTCGCGCTCGGCTGCACCCCACCCGAGGTGCCAACGGACCCGGCCGAGTTCCAGCAGCATTGGGACGCGTACAGGACCGCCCTGGCATCGGCCGACGTGGACGCGATGGCCGCGTTCTATTTCGACGACGGCATGCGTATCCCGCCGGACAAGCCGCCGCAGCGAGGCCTCCCTGCGGTGCGAGACTACTTGACCCGCGTTTTCGCCGAAAACGTATACACCCTCGACGAGGCCACCCCTGACGACGTCCAGGTCTCGGGAAATCTCGCCGCCGTGCGGGCCACCTATCGCGACCACTCATACCCCAAGGCGGGCGGCGACACCACCTGGACGGCAGGCAGATGGTTGTCAGTCTGGGGGCGCGAGCCCGACGGCCGATGGAAGATCAGAACGGAGATGTGGACCGTCGAGAGTATCGAGTAGGCAGCGCGCCCGCCAGATCACATCCGAAAACCAGGGCAGAGATTCTCAGAAGTGAGATTCTCAGCGGCGGGCGGGCCGGCCTAACTGCGATTGGGCCTGAACATGCTCCAGGTATGGATCTCGCCGACGTGGGCTTCCGCGGTCACGTGGTATCCCACCCGCTCGTAATACGGCACGTTTGACGGATCCTCGGTGCTGAGCGTGACACCGGTCGAGACCGGGTCCGCCTCGGACATGGCTTGGATATGTTCCAGCAAGATCCGGCCGTAGCCGCTGCCTTGATGGCCTGGCGCCACCCCGATCATGCCGAGGAAGTAGTGCGGCTCATCGGGCTCGTGACCGGTGCTTTGGCGCTCGTACCTGGCCATACGCTCGAACGCCTCGGGGCCGATAATGGTGGCAACCCGACGGTGCTTCCGTGTGAGCTCGGGCGGTGCGAGCAGATCACGAGGCTCCGACACCAGCGCCGCTGCTACGAGATCCTCCCCTTGCCGGATGCCCAGCACCGGCCAGCCTCGGGTCAACCGGGCATCGCAGTAGAAGCCTATGAGCTCGCGGAGCCGCGCGCCGTACTCGTCGCCGGCGTCCGCCAGGGCGAAGCGCATGACAGGGTAGTCATGGAAGGCGGCGGCGAGCACGTCGATCACGTGCTCCCGATCGGCCTCGGTCAAGCGCTCAACAGTCACATTATTCCCCGCCGCAGGATGTACAGTGTTTGGGGGAAGAGACTCCTCGCTCTCCCCCCGAATTCCACGAACGGCACGCGTGTGTCAACTCGTGCCCTGCGCTCCGAATGTTGCCCTCAGCTCTCGGACGGCTCGATCTTCACCACGCATTCGCCCTTCACATGCGCGACGAACACGTCGTACTTGATCACTCCGAGTTTGGTCCATTTGGGAGCTGCCGCTCGGTTGTCGGCGCAAATCTCGTTGGCCTCCCCGCATTCCCAGGTCCCGCTTGGGCAGAGCTTGCATGTCTTGGCCATGGTTGTTCCCCTTTAGTTGAGGTTGGTGGGACTATTGGAGTCAGCACTTTGCAGCGACACTCGACTTAACCGGGTTTGAGACGCCGAAGGTCGCGCCTGGCCTCGTCCACGAGCGGTTTCGTGAGTGAGTCTGCATTGGTCCACGCACTGATGAAGTGCTCGTAAGACTGGACGGCACGCTGGGTGTCTCGATTCGCTTCGTACGCTTGTGCCCGCATGAGATAGGAGAGGCTACGTAAGCCCCAAGCGTAGTCGGGACCATCCACGCGAAGCGGCAGGCTGTCGAGTCGCGCGAACAACTCGGCCGCATGGCCCTGATCGCCGATGCGGGTTGCCACAACACCAAGGATCAATGCCCTCGTCGCATCGCTTACACCCGGGACCTTCGTCCCCACGGCTTGGCGAAGCAGTGCGTGAGCGGTGACCGAGTCCCGTTTGCTCATGACGAGCGCGCGCCACAATGGGGTATCGAGTCCGAGACCGTCATCCCACGCCGCCAAGGCCGAATCATCCCATGCCAGCGCTGGTGCGATGTCAAATGTCGCGTTGCGGCGCAACAACCGGATTTGCCGCTCCGAATACTTGGGAGGTGACCAGACACGGCGAAGGGCATCCAACTCATGTCTGAGCGGTAGTCCGCCCACTCCGGTGGCACCCAATACGCGTATTCGTTCAATGATGACGTCGGCACCGCCATAGGGTATGAGAGAATCCGCAAGGCTATCCGGCATAAAGCTCTGCTTCGTGCTGTGCGACACGAGCGTCAGCGTACGCAAGGGCTGCCCCAGGGCCAAGAAGACGTCGACGGCGAGCTGATCTGGAGGTTCAGTGCCATATCGCTCGAGCGCCTCTTCCGTCAGCCTGGCCGCTTCGGCGGGATCGCCTGCCCCTAGGTAAAGGCTCCCCAGCCGGAGGAGATCGATTGGCAGCGTGTCTCCCTTGAGCGCGAGAGCTTGAGCAGCATTCTCCAGGGCCAGTTGTGCCAGGCTGTCGATGGACTCCGGAGCGGCCAATTTCAAGCGCGCCCTCCGCGCGAGCATCGCAGCGGCGATCTCTTCCCGGGGTTGGGCCAGCCCCGGGGCGAAGTCGGCCCATCGGCGGATGGCCTGGACCGATTGGTCGAACAGCCGAGTGGCGCCTGCTTCAGCCAAGGACGGATCGAGCGAATCGAACGCCGCCTTGCTCACCCATTCGATCGAGTCCAGCGCAACCGGACAAAAGGCGCGGAGGCGATGTGGCGTCTTGTCCCCCCAAGGCGCAATGAACTCGTCACGGGGCAGTTCGAAGCCGCCGCAGACTCCGCGATCGATCGGTTCCGTCACGGCCTTGTAGATCTCAAACAGATGCCCGTAGCCAAGGTCGAATGTCGGCTGGAGTCGCACCGCCTCGGAGAATGCATGAATCGCCACGTTGAGGTTGCTACGAGGCGCTAGCCTCCCCGGTGACTTTTCTTCCAGCCATGGATCACGATACTCCACGCTGCCAAGCATCAGCCAGGCGTAGACATCGGTGGAATCTGATTTCAGTATCGACTGGTAGCGTTGGCGAGCGGTCTCGTAATCGCCCTGCTGGAAGGCATAGAATGCAGCGATGTGCATGCTGTCCCGAATCGGCAGGCCGGCCGAATGTCGCAGGGCAAATGCACTCAGGCTCACAATCTCGGGGCCAACGCTCTCGAGCCGCATGTCGCTTGGAGCGGCCTGCCAGTACAGGGTCTGGGCCAGGTTGTTCATCGCAGTCGCAAACGATGTGTCCAGCACGATGGCCTGGCGGAAGCTCCGCTCGGCGTCGCCGAGTCGCCAACTCGCTAGATATCGCTGCCCCTCGGTCAAGCGGGCGAGTGCCGCGGGCACGGCGGTCAGCCGACGCAACTCGCCCGGGTCGGCGGTAACCTGATCGATGCCCAGAATCCCGTACACCACCGGCGCTACCAGCGTCGACATCTCGTTGGCGGCACCCGAGGCTTGTATCGAGGGGCCTACGCTCTTCTGGCTTCGTGCATCAAACAGAGTGGCTTCAACGAACGCCGTGTCGCCCCGCAGGTTGAGGGTCACCGCGGCCAGGGCCTGGGCGCCCACGGTCCTCGCCACGGAGATCCCGTCCTCGATCAGCTCCAGCGTCGGGCCTGGGAGTCCCAGATCAAAGAGCGGCCCACTCAACGAGACGCTGGGAATGGCCCGGATGGATTCCCATTTGTTCAATTCCCGGGTGATGTCGTCCGCCAGATCACTCGCCATTGCTCGCTCACGCGCGGTCGAGGTGGAAGTGCTGAACGGCATCACGACCACTGACTCGGGACGGCCATCCACCCATGCCGTGGCGCGGGAAGCCCCGAGCGTCTTCCCTCCGATCACCGCCGCGGCAAGGATGATCAACAGCCCTCCCACCGCAATCACGGGGTGGTCCCTCATCGGGCGTACCATCAGCTCCCAAGGCTTGGCCCGGCGTCGCTCGACGCGGTCCTGGATGGCACCCGACATCCCACCCACCGGCACGCCGTACTCGGGAGTGGTCAACGTGGTGAGCGCGGCGCCGAATTCGTCGGCTGTGCGATACCGATCGGCCGGCACCTTGGCCAGTGCCTTGAATACTGCCTGCTCCAAGGGCTCCGAGATGGTTAGCCGCACCGTCCTGAGGCTCGGGACGGGATCCACGGCGTGCCGCGCGAGTACGGCCTGTGACGTGGGGCCGGTGAAGGGCGGCTCGCCGACCAACGCCTCATACAGTACGCAGCCCAAGGCGTAGATATCGCTGCGTGCGTCGATCTCACTCCTCCCGGTCGCCCGCTCCGGACTCATGTAGGTTGGGGTGCCCAAGGCGAGACCCGTCTGGGTCAGCTTCTCCCCTCCGGCCTCGGTCACGGCCCGAGCAATCCCAAAGTCGGCAACCACCGCCAGCTCACCCGTCAAGAGGATGTTCTCCGGCTTGATGTCGCGGTGCACGACACCGAGGCCGTGTGCGTGGTCCAATGCCCGGGCGACTTGCTGGACGATCCGGACCGCCTCTCCGATGGGAAGCTGGTTCTCCCGATCCAGCCGTTGGCGGAGCGTTTCACCCTCGACATAGGGCATCACATAGAACAGAAATCCGTCGGCCTCACCGGAGTCGATCAGCGGCAGGATGTGCGGGTGATTGAGGCTTGCGGTGAGTTTGATCTCACGCAGGAACCGCTCAGTGCCCAACGCAGCGGCTAATTCGGGGTGCATGACCTTGACCGCCACCTCGCGATCGTGCTTCACGTCGCGAGCCAGGTACACGGTGGCCATACCGCCCGATCCGATCTCCCGTTCGATGGGGTAGCGGTCGGCGAGCGCTGATTTCAGGCGGTTGAGGTCATCGAGCACAACGGTTCTCCCAGGCTGGCCCTAGGATAGGCCGTGGCAGCGGGAATCGCCAGAGCGTCGGGCCAAAAATACGGCACTGGGCCCTAAGCATCGCTGGTGAATGGTGGGTCGTAAGTCTCAGGGCATGAGACAGGAGCCCGATGACCTGAGCTAGCTACTCTTGCCGTAAGCGCTCCTCGCAGGGCTCCAACAGCAAGAGACTAGTGACGAACGACTCACGCCACGCCATCTTTCTCTGAGCGCACTATGAACGGAGTGGCCTACTATATAGGATAGGCTCCAGTGAGAGGAGGCGTGGTCATGCCGCAATTCAGCGTCAATCCCAACCGATTCGATCCCTACAAGAACTTCAAGTTCCGGGTCAAGTGGGAAGGCAAGTACGTGGCCGGCGTGAGCAAGATCAGCGCGCTGGTACGTACCACCGAGGTGGTGAAGCATCGTGAGGGTGGCGACCCGAGCACCAGCCGGAAGTCGCCGGGGCGGACGGAATACGAGCCGGTGACCCTCGAGCGTGGGGTGACCCATGACCTCGAGTTCGAGAGATGGGCCAACAAGGTGTGGAACTTTGGGTCGGGACTGGGGACCGAGGTCTCGCTCAAGGACTTCCGGAAGGATGTGATCCTCGAACTCTACAACGAGGCTGGGCAGCTGGTACTAGCATACAAGCTGTTCCGCTGCTGGGTCTCGGAGTTCCAGGCGCTGCCCGAATTGAATGCCAATGACGGTGCCGTCGCGATCCAGAAGCTCACGCTCCAGAACGAGGGGTGGGAGCGCGACTACGACGTCACAGAGCCCGAGGAGCCGTCCTTCACGGAGCCCAGCTAGGAGGATTCGGCATGCCTGGTTCACGATCGCCGAAGGTGCTGAAGGGGGCCCTCGTGCGGCTGGACGATCAGGGGGCGGGGGCGGGGGCGCCGGCCCAGGTCGTGGTCTTTCAGTACAACCCCGAGACGCTTCACCGAAGACTCGAGGAACGACCGAGCGGGCCGCCACAGGAAGTCATCACCTGCTCGCTCGCGTTCGACGCGACCGACGCCTTGGAATTCCCGGACGAGAACCCGCTCGTGGTGGAGCACGGGATCTATCCGATGCTAGCGGCGCTCGAGCTGCTCCTGCACCCGCGCGAAGCGCGGGGCGGGGGGTCCAGCTGGTGGCCGTTCTGGCCGTTCGGTTCGGGGTCGGAGGTAGAGCGCGAGCCCGTGCTCATTTTCCTCTGGGGCGACCAGCGCGCCGTCCCCGTTCGGCTCACCCGGCTCGACATCACGGAGGAGCAGCACGATCCGCAACTGCATCCGATCCGGGCTAACGTCAGGCTTAGGATGCGAGTGGTCACCGACCAGGATGTTCCTGGGGGGCACCGGGGAGCCCGGCTCTGGCGAGAGCACCTGAGCCGGATGCGGACCCTGGCGCACGGGGTCTACACGGGGGTGCCGCCCGTTCGCATCTAGGAGTGCACAGGGGCCGATCAGCTGAGAGAGTTCGAGAGCTTGATGGAGGGCGACGTCGTTTTGTTTGCTGTCCAGCTTTGTGCTTCCTACTTCCTGCCTTCCTACCTTCCTGCCTCCATCGTCTTCTGCCCGATCCGGAAGATCACGAACTCGGCCGGCCTCGTGGGTGCCACTCCGATCATCGAGATCAGCCGGCCGTTATCGATGTCATCTTGGGTCATGGTCGTCCGATCGCACGTGACGAAGAAGGCCTCCTCCGCCGTGGCCCCGGAGAGTGCGCCGGTCCGCCACACGGTGGTGAGGAAGTTTGATATCGCAGTTCGAACGGCGGTCCACGTTGTCTGCTCGTTGGGCTCGAACACCACCCACTGGGTTCCGCGGTAGATCGACTGCTCGAGGTAGATGAAGAGACGCCGGACGTTGACGTACCTCCATTCCGGGTCCGACGACATGGTGCGGGGCGGAACATTATTGAGTCGCAAGTCCCAAGTCGGAGGACTTAAGACTTGGCACCCCTCAACTTCTTCCCTTTCTCACCCTACACCACCAACGGCAACTCCCGGAGCCGCTTACCCGTGAGCACCGCCACCGCGTTCGCCACGGCCGGCGCGCTCGGAGGCACCGCGACCTCCCCCACCCCGCCCGGCCGCTCCATGCTCGACACGATGTGGGTCTCGACCCGGGGCATCTCCTTCAGGCGCAGGATGACGTAGTCGTGGAAGTTCGCCTCCTGCACTCGGCCTTCCTTTAATGTGAGCTTGCTATGGAGCGCCGCGCCGAGTCCAAATGCCACGGCGGATTCCATTTGCGCGGCGATGGCCTCGGGATTGACGGCAATGCCGCAATCGACGGCGCACACTACGCGGTGCACCCGAATCTTGCCGGCCTCGATCGACACCTCGGCCACCTCGGCGACGAAGCTGCCGAACGATTCGTGCACCGCCACTCCGCGCGCCCAGCCCTTGGGCAACGGTGTTCCCCAACCGGCCTTCTCGGCCGCCAGGTTGAGCACCCCCAGGTGCCGGGGATGACCTTGAAGCAGCCGCCGACGATACGCGACCGGGTCCTGACCCGCGGTCTGCGCCAACTCGTCGATCAGTGTCTCCATCACGAACGCGGTGTGAGTATGCCCCACCGACCGCCACCAGAGGACCGGGATCGCGGTCTTGGGCGAGTGAAGTCCGACCCTGCGATTCGGAATCGACGCGAGATAGGGTGAGTCGGCGACGCCCTCGACCGAGGACGAGTCGATCCCGTTTTGCACCAATGCGCCTTCGAATGCGGTCCCGGCTGCGATCGATTGCCCGACCGCGACGTGATCCCAAGCGGTCGGCATGCCATCGTCGCTTAGCCCGACCCGGACCCGATGCACGAAGGCCGGGCGGTAGTAGCCCCCGCGCACGTCGTCCTCGCGGGTCCATACCACCTTGACCGCTTTGCCGCTCTGCTTGGCGACGTGCACCGCTTCGACCACGAAGTCCGAGGCCGGGCTGGCACGTCGGCCGAAACCGCCACCGAGGAAGGTGGTGTGGATCGTGACCTGCTCCGGCTTGAGGCCGAGGATCTGCGCCGCCAGCGGCTGATCCGGCCCCTGGAACTGCGTACCGGTCCAGATCTCGCACTTGTCGGGACTGATGCGGACGGTGCAGTTGAGCGGTTCCATCGGCGGCGTGTGCCAGGTACGGCACCGCATATTCCGCATCGATCGTCTTCGACGCCGCGGCGAACGCCGCGGTGACGTCGCCGGCCGCGACGGCTTGCATGCCAGGGGTCTCTGCCAGGCGGCTCCACTGCTGCTGCAGCTCTGCACTGTCCAGCGTCGCGCCGGGGCCGAGATCCCACTCGATCTCGAGCGCCGAGCGGCCCTGCCGAGCCGCCCAGAAGTGGTCGGCGAGCACAGCGACACCGCTCGGCACCTGCACTACGCCACGCACGCCGGGCACGGCCTTGGCCTTGGTTGCATCAAATGACTTGACCGTGCCACCGAACACCGGCGAGCGCGCAACCAGGGCGGTGAGCAGCCCGTCGAACTGGACATCCATGCCGAACTTGGCGCGGCCGGTGATCTTCTCCGGCGTGTCGAGCCGCTTGGTCGGCTTACCGATGATCTTCCAATCCTTCGGGTCTTTGAGCGTGACGCTCGCGGGCTTCGGCAGCTGGGCGGCGGCATCGGCCAACTCGCCGAAGGTCGCGCGATTGTCCCCGGCGATGACCGCACCGTTCTCGGTGCGGCAGGCTGATACCGGAACGCCGTAGCGCTGGGACGCGGCCTCCACAAGGAGCGTGCGGGCCATGGCTCCGGCCTCGCGATAGCGCTGGAACTCGGACCACGTGGTGGTTGATCCGCCGGTGGCCTGGATGCCGAAGGCAGTGTGCGCGTAGACCGGTGCGGCTGGCGCGTGCTCCACCTTGATCTTGCTCCAATCGGCGTCGAGCTCCTCGGCGATCAGCATCGGCAGCGTAGTCCAGATGCCCTGGCCCATCTCCGAGTGCGCCAAGAGCACGGTCACGGTGTCGTCACTACCGATCCGAAGGAACGCATTCGGCACAAAAGGTTCAGTGCCCGGTATGGCCTCCGCCTGAACAAAACGTCGAGCGCCGGGCACGGCGAAGGCAATCACCAGCCCGCCTGAGACGGCGGCGCCGGTCTTCAGGAAATCGCGGCGAGTGGGGTGTGGCTTAGCGGTCACGGGTACGGCTCCTTTCAACGGCTCGATTAGCCATCACGATTCGCTAGCACGGCTCCGGCCGGTTCAACCCGCGGCCAATTCCGAGGCGCGACGCACCGCGGCACGGATCCGCTGATAGGTGCCGCAGCGGCAGAGGTTGCGCGCTAAAGCGTCGTCGATGTCCGCATCGCTGGGTGTGGGCTTGTCGGCGAGTAATGCCGCGGCCGTCATGATCTGCCCCGACTGGCAGTAGCCGCACTGCACCACGTCCAGATCGGCCCAGGCCCGCTGCACCGGGTGGCTCCCGTCGGGCGACAGCCCCTCGATGGTGGTGATCTGCTTGCCCTCGACGCTGGATACCGAGGTAACGCACGAGCGACGGGGGACCCCGTCGATGTGCACCGTGCAGGCCCCACATTGCGCAATGCCGCAGCCGAATTTGGTCCCAGTCAGGCCGACCAGGTCACGGATGACCCAGAGGAGCGGCATGTTGGGAGCGGCGTCGACGTCGTGCTGCTTGCCGTTGATGGTGAGCTTCATGATTCCCTCGTGGTGGTGGCTCGGGAGCACAGCGGAGTCGCAGTCAGGTCCATTTCTGAAGCCCGGACGGCGCGACCGTTCCAACTCAATTTTAGCGATGTTCGAGAAATTTCAAGGTCCCGACTCGGCCTGCATTGGAAAGAAGACGGTAGCCCCGGCATCACGTCGATCGGCGCAACCGCGTGAGCACCCGGTCCAAGGCCGCGGCAAAGGCCTGTTTGGCTCGGGCATCGAATGGCGGCGGTCCACCGGTCACGATCCCCGCCAGGCGCGCCTGCTCCATCAGGTCGCGCACCGACAGGCGCTCGCCGATCGTTTCGGCCGTGTGCTCCTCGCCGCGCGGGTCCAGGACGGTCACCTGCTTGGGTACTAAGAGCGCAGCCAACGGAATATCCTGCGTCACGACCAGATCGCCTGCACCGGCATGGTCCGCGATGTACTGGTCGGCCACATCGTCGCCGCCATCGACCCGGATGGCGCTCACCAGCGGATAACCCGGAGGTGTATGGAGCCGCTGGTTCGCGACCAGGATAATTTCGATCTCCAACCGCTTCGCCGCGCGGAACACCACTTCTTTCACATCCCGCGGAGCCGCGTCCGCATCGATCCAGATCTTCAGGGTGGATTCACTCCCGTTCAGTCCGTCGTGAATACGCCTAGGAGCAAGCCCCGCTCTGTGCTCGGACAAAGCGGGGCTCCCGTCGTCGGCGTATCGCCGGCGGTTCTGCCTGGTTGTTTCTTGCTACTCGAACTCCACGATGTACCCGCGCGGAGCGCGTACTTCTCCGGTGAACTCGACGCCGGCTTGGGCGAAGTCGGTCACCGGGTCGTTGGGCATGTCGTTCCAGGTATTACCCCTGGCGTCGAGTCCCTCAGCAAAGAAGTTCCCGTAGTGCTCGATGCCGCCCATGTTATTGGGCTCCGCCGTCGCGGCGGTGGTTCCGCTCAGCCAGTTGGTGTAGTCCGAGGCTTCTCCGGTGACCCAGCTCCAGCCCCCGGCCGGCTCGGGTGCGCCATCGGTCTGATAGAGACCAATCCAGGGACCGATTGAGACCTGAATGGGATTCGCTTCACCGTCGGCCATGGCGGTGACGTCCAGGTTCACCCAGATATCGGCATTTTCGGCGATCAAGGCGTACACCAGCGCATTCTCTTCCGCCGACGTGATGGCGGCGAGGTGTCCGCCATCCGCCTCGGCCCGGGCCTTGGCATCCTCCCAGGTGAGTCCATCCGGGACGACGACGGCGCGATATCGCTCGCTCGCACCACCAGCCGCGGCCGCGGCCGCGGCCTCATCAGCACGGGGCGCCCGATCATAGCCGCCGCAGCCCGCGAGGGCGACCATGCCTGCCGGCAAGAGGGCGACGCTTAGCATTCTCATGACCCGCATGTGAGCCTCCTGGCTTTCGGGTATCAAAGCCAAGGTATGCCCAGTCTACCCGACGTCAACCACATGGGCCCTCCAACAGGCGAGGGTCCCCGGGAAGGAGCTAGACGGCGGGTGGAGTCGGTATCGCAGCTCTCCCGACGGCCACCCCGTCGAAAGAGAGGCCGCGCTCCTGGGCGCACTCGGCGCAGAGGAAGACCGTTGGCTTGAGCTTCTCGACCTGGGCCTTGGTCGGGCCCCGAGCCGCGAGGGGAACAACCGGTACGCCGGTGATCTTGACGCCGCAATCGGCGCAGGTATGGTCCTGGGCTTTGGAGACGGTCATAGCTCCATTCCTCCACCGATGATAATTGAACGCCCACGACATGCGGCTGCCGATCGCCGCCATATAGGGATAACTAGCCGCGGGGCCAAAGAGTTCCAGTGGCTGCTTCGCCCGAGGCCCCGGCTTGTCGCGCCCCGTCGAGGAGGCAGGGAGAGCCCACCGGAGGACACGTCAAAGGATGGAGGCGGCCAAGGTCGCGAGCCCCAAGAAACTCAAGAATCCCATCACGTCCGTCACCGTGGTCAGAATGATGGATGACGCCTGAGCCGGGTCCTGCCCCAGCTTTTGAAGCACGATTGGGACCGAGGCGCCCGCCAGTCCGGCGATGGTCATCGAGATCACCATGGCCGTCACGATCACGGCGGCGAGCCCCATTGAGCCACTCCAGATGTACACCGCCACCCCGGTCACGACCGCCACGGCCACGCCGTTGATGGCGCCGGCGCCGATCTCCTTGAGGGCGACCCGCCACCAGTGTTTCGCCCGGATCTCCCGAAGCGCCAGACCTCGCATGGTGACGGCCAGGGCCTGGGCGCCGGTGTTGCCGGATTGTCCCGCCACCACCGGCAGCAGCACGGCCAGCGCGGTAAACTGCGCGATGGTTCCCTCGAACAGCCCTACCACGGCCGCCGCGAGGAATGCGGTGCCAAGGTTGACCTGGAGCCAGGGAAGGCGGCGGCGCACGGCGAACGTAATCCCGGACAGGGCCCGTTCATCTTTACTCGCGCCCACCATGGTTTGAACGTCTGCGCTCGCTTCCGTTTGCACGGCCGCAATCAACTGCGCCTGGCGGACGACACCGAGAACCCGTCCCCGGAAGTCGACGACGGGGATGCTCGATGCCTTGCTCTGTTCAAAGAGCTCGATGACGGCGTCCCGAGGAGCCGTCGCTTCGATGCTGGCATGCGGCTGCTGCAGGTCTCCCAGGCGGTCACCCTGTTGCGCCGCGACGAGCGCCTGCAACGAAAGGGCACCGATGAGGACCCCGTCATCGTCTATCAGGAAGACATCGGCGATCCGCCTTTCTCCCAGCTGCCGCAGCCGCTTGACCGCATCTTTCACGGTTGCTTGAGGACGAAACGTCGTGACCCTGGGGTCCATGATGCCGCCGGCACTGTCGGATGGATACGCCATGAGGGCTTCCAAATCCTCGGCGATCACTGGGTCGAGGCTCGCCAACAGGTGCGACCGCCGGTCCGGATCGCACCGTGCGAGGACGCTCGCCGTACGGCTCGGCTCGAGATTCGGTGCCAGGGCCCCGAACACCGCAGGGGCAAGCACATCGAGCAGGTCCACGGCAGCGTCCGGCCGGAGTCGGTCGAACAGCACTGCGGCATCGGCGGCCGGGGAGTGCTCCAGAAGCTCTGCGACGTCCCGCGGTGGCAGCCGTTCTGCCAAGGACGCGAATTCATCCGGATACAACTCGGAGAACCGTCGTGTCAGTGCCTGAGCCAGGCGATCGACGCTAGGCATCGTGATGCTTCCCCTCTCCGGACTGGGATGCCGGTTCGTGAGCTTCGGAGGTGCTGGATACGCCAGGGAGAAACGTGGACAGCCCGATCCAGTAGAGCTCTCCAAGGCTGAGTAGCGTGTCGGTGATCCCGCCCGGACCCGTCGTGGTATCGAGTTGCCGCAGTTGCCGATAGCGAAGCATGCCGAGGAGTACACCGGAGTCGTCGATCACCGGAAGCGTGTCCAGGTGCCGCCAGGCCGGATGTGCCGCGGCGCTGGCGAGTCGGCTGGTGGCCACGAGACTCTCGTCCGCCGGTTGCATGATCCCGGCCAGCGTTCCCTTCGCTCTCGCACCCACCAGGTCACGTATGTGCATTACGCCCACCAGCCGCTGGGAGCGATCCACTACATACACGTGGTGGTGCGCCGCCCGGTGGTGCCGACGAAGTTGGCGCAACGCCTCGCCGAGTGACAGATCGTGTGCCAGCGCGAGCACATCGGGGTCCGTGACGGACCCCACCGTGTTCTCGCCATACGACAGGAGTCGGCGCACCCGGTCTTGCGAGTCATCGGGCAGAGCCGACACCAGCGCGTCCTGCTCAGCGTGCGGCAACCGGCGCAGCAGCGCAACCGCCACCCGCGGCGACAGGGCAGCGATCACGGCCGAACCACGCTCCGGCTCCATCAAGGAAAGGCAGCCGACCGCCGCCACGGGATTCATCCGTTCAATGACTGCTGCCGCGGCATCTGCCGTGAGTCCGTCGATGAAGGCTGCCGCGGCCGGCGCCGCATACTGCTCGATCAGGCGTGCCGCATCCTGGGGGTGGGCTTCGGCAAACCCGCGGGCGCACACATCTTGGGCGCGCATGCGATTACGCCTGTGTGAGGAGCAAGGATGGCTCCTCGCTGAATCGGCGGGCGGGTATCTGGATCCGACCCTCCCGCGTCGCAACGATGATGGCCGTGTGAGTGGCCTGGAGGATCTCTCCCTCGATATCGCCAATCCGAATGGTCTGACCGACGCGGTAGGTTTGGGCAACGTAGTGGGACGCGATGATGTTGCCCACAGTATCACGTGCGCCCAACGCGAAGGCGAGTCCTGCGCTGCCGAATGTGGCGGCCATCAGTACCGTCAGCAGAATCACCAGCAATTGCGCGTCGATACCGATCTGATCCAACGCCACCACGACGGCCACGACGATCACGAGCACCTGCACGGCCCGTCCAAGACGCTCGGCATTGGGCACGCCGGCCGAGCGCGCTCCCGTGGTGGCGCCTCTACCGACGAGTCGCGCAACGACCAGCCCGCCCACCACGACCACGACGGCCGCGAGCACGTTCGGCAGATAGTACGCCACCTGGTTCAAGACGTCGGTGACGAGCGTGAACCCGAGCGATTCGATGGCCGCCGTGATGAAGAACAGCCACGTTACCCAAAACACGAAACCCGCGACGATCCGGGGAATCGTCGAGCGAATGCCCCGGTCCTCAACCGCCTCCCGAAATTGTGTACTCCGCCTGGCGCGTTCGATCACCCGCGCGAGCAGACGGCCCATCAGAAATCGAAGGAATAGAGCGATCAGCCACCCGGCGAAGACCAGCAGCGCAGCAACCAGCAGCTGCGGCAGGAAGGCTTGCAGGCGGGCGAGGACATCGGACAACCACTGTGTGTTGGACATCGGACCCTCCGGTCATGCTGGGTGCGTGCGAATCGTCGTCCCCGTGTGGGCCGCCCGGGGCGCCGGCAATGCGGACTGGACGAGAATTGCGGGGCTTTGAAGAATACCGACAGCGCGGATCGGCCGGCACGGCCGGGGCGCGGACTGCCTAGCGTATGTGAACATGTCCCGCGCCGCATCCGGCGACGACGTGACCTTCAGGTCTCTGCGAGCCGAGCGAATCGCGTCCGAATCGCACATCCACTCGTCCTAGAACGCATCCTCCCACCGCTTGCTCAACCGCATGGCCGAGTTGATGAGGCCGACCATCGAATAGGTCTGGGGGAAGTTGCCCCACAATTCTCCGGTTTCCTGGTCGACGTCTTCAGAAAACAACCCGAGATGGTTCCGGTGTTCGAGCAGCCGTTCGAACAACGCCCGCGCCTCCTCGAGGCGGCCCAACGCCACCAGGGCGTCGATATACCAAAACGTACAGACCGTGAAAGCGGTTGCCGGTTTGCCAAACTCGTCCTCGGTGTAGCGGAGGAAGAGTCCTCGATGGGCGAGCTGCGCGGCCAGGCCGTCCACGGTCTTCGCGAAACGCGGGTCATCCGCTTCCAGGAAATCGAGTTCGTTCAACAGCAGGAGGCTCGCATCGGCTCCCTCACCACCCCACGTCGCGGCAAAGCGATCGATGGTGGGATTCCACGCCTGCTCGCAAATCTCGGCGTGCATGCGCTCGGCGGCAGCCCGCCAGTGGTCGGCGCGGTCGCTCAAGTTGAGTCGCGCGGCGATCTTGGCCAGTCGATCGACCGCGGCCCAACACATGACGCTCGAGAAGGTGTGGATGGCTTCCTGGGCTCGAAACTCCCAGAGCCCGGCATCGGGCTGGTTGTAGCGCTCGAGTGCTTGGGTCCCGACCTTCTCCAATTGCTGAAACAAGAGATCGGTGCCCTGGTGATACAGCCGCCGGTCGAAGAACACCTGTGTCGCGGAGAGCACAACGCTGCCATAGCCGTCGTTCTGCACCTGCTCCCACGCCTGGTTCCCGACCCGGACGGGACCCATGCCACGATACCCCGCGAGCGTGGTAATCTCGCGTTCCTCGAGCGGAGCCTCGGGGTTGATGCCGTACACCGGACGGAGGTACCCGTCCTTCGCCGCGGTCGCGAGGTTCGTGATGTAGGCGAGATAGCGTTCGAGCGTGCCGGTGGTGCCGAGTCGGTTGAGCGCGTGCACTACGAAATAGGAGTCTCTGAGCCAGCAATAACGGTAATCCCAGTTGCGAGCGGAATCCGGCGATTCGGGAATGGATGTCGTCATGGCCGCGATGATCGCACCGCTTTCGTCGTAGCTGCAGAGCTTGAGTGTGATCGCGGCCCGGATCACGTCGTCTTGCCACTCGAAGGGAATCGACAGATACCGGGTGAACTCGGCCCAATAGAAATGGGTGCGTTCGTAGAACTCGCGGGCGGTCTTTGCGACCGAATCGCGCAAGCTCTCGTCGGGACCGAGGATCATGGCGATAGGACTGGTCAGGACGAATGCGGTCTCGTCCATGATGTAGCGGACGGAGGCGTCGGTCGTGAGACGCAGGGTGATCGCGTCGCCGATAAACCGGATGTGGTTGCTGCCGGAGGTTCGCTCCGGCGTGCGCGAGCCGTATCCCGTCCGGGGACGCAGCCGGATGCGAATGCGCGGCACGCCCCCGAGGGGGCGCACCATCCGGATCAGCGTTGTGGGCCGGAAATACCGGTCGTAGTGCCGAAATCGCGGCGCGAAATCGATGATCTCGAGTGCGCCACCCGCCGTATCCCGCAACACCGTCCGCAGGATCGCCGTGTTAGGAACATATTCCTGTTCCGCGCTCGCAAAGTTTTCGATTGCGATGTCCCACAGGCCGACGCCGGTGGCTCCTTCGCCGTTCGCCCCGTCGATGAGCGAGCAGAACATCGGGTCGCCGTCGAAGTTCGGGAAACAGGCCCAACACACGCGGCCCTTCCGATCGATCAGCGCACCGTAACTGCAGTTGCCGATGACAGCGAGATTCAGATCCGACATGTGCGATCGTGGGCAGCGGGTTTTGTCCGTGCTCGATCCATCTCCACACCTCCGCTCCGGAATTACTGCGTGGCTTCGTCCGGTCCTGTGCCTTCGAAGTCCGGCTAAATGTTCTCCGAGCGCGCTTGCGACCGCAAGGGATGTAATCTCATGCCCGGCTGCGGCCGAGCCATTGCCACCAGCCTCCAGAGGGACGGGGCATAGACGTCGGATGACGATTGAACTCTCCCATCCGTGCCGTCGATGCACTAATGTTGGTCATGCCTGACATCGACCAGGCTGAGCCGCCCGAACTCCGCCCTCACCGGCCGAGCCCAGCCGAACGCGAGATCGCCTCCCAGGCGTCGGTCCGGCTGCCCTCCGACCTACTGCAGGCATCGGTTCGCAGACTTCGGATCGTGGCCCTGCTCTATGCTGCCGTGTTCTTCCTCGCGGCCATCTTCCCCAACGCCTTCTGCCTGCTTGCTGCCCAGGTGAATTCGAACGTCGTCTGCTTTCCGACGTACTTCACGACGTTTCGCACGATTGGTCCGCCAGTCCTTTCAATGGCGCTGGGGCTTACTGTGTACGGCGTCATCCGTTGGTCGGCCCTTCCGCCGGCTGGCAAGCTGCACCTCGGATTGTTCTTCGAGGTGCTTGGCAGCGTCGGGATCGCCGTCGCCGAGTTCCAGGGCGTCATCTCGGCAATCAAGTACACCGGAATGGAGAACGTGGCCGGGGCCGGAGGCTTCGGGCTGTCGTGGGTATCGGTGTGGGTCATGTTCTTCACCGTCGTCGTTCCGAGCCCGCCGCGACGTGCCCTCGTGGCCGCTATCCTCTCGGTCAGCGCGGTCCCCGTTGCGTTCGCGATCTTATCGTCGCTAGGCATGACCACGGTCGAACTGAATCCGTTTGGATTCTTCTTCGCGTTGATCTTTCCCTACGTACTCATAGTCGGCATGGCCTTCATCGCCGCGCGCGTGGTGTACCACCTCGGGACGGAAGTACGCCGTGCCCGTGAAGTAGGGAGTTATCGACTGGTCGAGCGGCTGGGCGTGGGCGGCATGGGCGAGGTGTGGCGGGCCGAGCACCGGCTCCTGGCGCGACCGGCGGCCATCAAGCTCGTGCGAGCGGAATCCATCGGGATCACCCAGGCGGAGCGGAGCCGCGTGCTCCACCGGTTCGAGCGGGAGGCGCAGGCGACAGCGACAATGCGGTGTCCCCACACGGTGGAGCTGTACGACTTCGGCGTGGCCGACGACGGGGCCTTCTTCTACGTGATGGAGCTGCTCGACGGATTCGATCTCGACACGCTGGTCCGGCAATTCGGTCCGCAGCCGGCGGAACGCGTGGTGCACATGTTGACCCAGGTGTGTCATTCATTGGGCGAGGCGCACGAGGCCGGCCTGATTCATCGTGACATCAAGCCGGCCAATATCTACACCTGTCGCTTTGGCCGCGAGACCGATTGGATCAAGGTCCTCGATTTCGGCATGGTCAAGCGGACCGGGGCCGACCGCACCCGCGATCCACAGCTCACGGCCGAGAACGTCGTGGGCGGTACCCCGGCGTACATGGCCCCCGAACAGGCCATGGGCGGCACGATTGACGGGCGGGTCGATCTCTACGCCCTCGGCTGCGTTGCCTACTGGGCGTTGACGGGAGAGCAGGTTTTCGTAGGACGAACGCCGATGGAGACGATGATGCTCCACGTCAGGGAACCGCCGGTGTCGCTGTCGGAACGAACCGAGCTGCCGATTCCGGACCAACTGGAGGCAGCCGTCATGGCCTGCCTGGCCAAGGACCCCGCCGATCGGCCACCGACGGCGGACGCGTTGGCCTCGTGGCTCCGCTCGGTGCCGCTCGAGCGGCCGTGGAACGCCGAGCGGTCAGCCGCCTGGTGGGACACGCATCGCCCCCGCGGCTCGACATAGCCGCGGACTCAGAAACGACGGGGCCATACGCCAAGGTGGTCCCGAACTAATCGACTGGAGCAAAGCGATCGGGGGTACGCAGCCAGCGTACCCCCGATCTTTCTACTTGCCGGGCCTGTGCTACCGTGCTGCGTCTGCCAACTCGCGCACCGTCGTCGCCAGCATCCGCACCTTCTGGGCCTCGCCGGATCTGCTCGCGTCGCGCTCGAGCCCGGCCGTCAGGTCCCTGAGCGGGGCGCGTCGGGTCTCACCCGTTGCCTTTTCTGCGGTCGCCAGATCCGAGCGTGCCGCCGCAATCCGGTCCGCGGCAAGCCCTCGGGACCGCTCGAGCTGGTCGAGGTAGGCCCGCGCGAGGGCGAAGGTCGCCGGCCAGACGAACCGCTGCTGGCCTTGGGCGTTGAAGTAATCGAGCCGGACCGACTTTGCCGCGTCGATTTCGTTCTGCGAGAGGAAGGCACTCGGCGCAAGCTCGAAGATGTCGAGCCCGCGCGCGATCTCGGAGCTCACCATCACGCCGTTGTACCAGTACACCGACCAGCTCCCGCCGCTTTCCATCTCCGCCGCGTTCACCGGTCCGCGGTCGTAGAACGCGATCTCCACCGGGTTCGCCGCATCGGTCCAGTCGAACACCGAGATGCCGCCCTGGTACCAGGCCTGCACCATCACGTCGCGCCCCGGGATCGGAATCAACGAGCCGTTGTGGGCCACGCAGTTCTCTTCCGGGGTCTGTGCGGCGGGCATCTTATAGTAGCTCTTGAACCGCATCTGCCGGTTCTCGAGGGTGAAGATGGCATCGGCACCCCATTCCATGGGGTCGGTGGCCCGGCATTTCGGCCCGCCACCGCCGCCCCACTCGTCGCTGAAGAGGACCTTGGTGCCATCGTTGTTGATGGTCGCCGAATGCCAGTAGGAGAAGTTGGTATCGCTCACGGCACCGATGCGGGTCGGATTCACGGGATCGCTGATGTCGAGCAGGAGGCCGTACCCGCCGCACGCGCCGCCGGCCAAACCGATCGCCGGATAGACGGTGATGTCGTGGCACTGCGAGGGACCGGGTCGGGGACCAGAAGGCTGCCTGCCGACCATCCGCTCGATCATGGCCTGGATCCCGCTACGCAAGGCGGCGCTATCGGCCGATGTCGGGGCACCACTTCCGCCGCGCGCGGTGACCACGCTGTCAAGCAGCCTGGCCGCGTATCCGTCGGGCAGTACCTGGTACTGGTCCTGGATCTGGAACACGAAGGCACCACGGGCCTTCGCCTTCTCGATCTCGGCCAAGTCGGCCGGCGACGCACCGTGCGTCTCCGGGGCCATGAGGTCCTGGAAGATGCGGGGCGAGCTCACGATGGCCGCCTGCTCCGGATGCGCGAGCGGCACCCGGATCACTTCGATCCTGAAGAGGGCGGAGTTCGGGTCTTCACTCGGCGGCGCGGCCACGCACCCGGGCAGCTCGGCAGCCGGCCGCACCGGCGCGGATCCCGACACATAGATGTAAACGTTCTCGTCGTCGTTCGGGTCCTCCAGTACCGTGTGGGTGTGCGAGCCGCGGCAGGTCTGCACGTTGGTGATGTAGCGCGGGTTCCGGATGTCGGTGATGTCGAAGATCCGGATCCCGCGGAGCCGATCGGCGCTCACTGCCTCGGCCACGCCTTCGGTGCCGCAGTCGAGCCGGCCGCCGAAGTCCTCACCCGAGACGAACAAGAGATTCTGGTACACCGAGACATCGCTCTGTGAAGCTGGGCAGACGTACCCCACCACGAGCGACGGCTGACGCGGGTTCGAGATGTCCCACACCTGGATGCCGTTGTAGTTCCCCTGGATGGCGTACTTCCCGGTGAACGCGAGGTCCGAATTGGTCACGCCGAGGAAATCCTCAGGCGAGGGCGTGGTCGAGAGGACGTTCAGGTTCCACACCGCGGTCTCGGCGTCGAACAGTCCGGCTCGGAGCCCGACCCGAGGGTCAGGGCTCGGCGCGGCGGCCGCCGGAGCGGGCACGGCACCAACAGCGCTCGACGTCGAGGTCGAGGGGGCGCAGGCAGCCGTGGCGAGGCCGAGCATCCCAGCAATGAGGAACAGAGGAGCAACACGATTCATGGGGGGATTCCTAACGTTGGGGCTTAAGGGTTACTGGTCTCGAGCATCTGCTTCATTCGGGCGATCTCGGTACGCTGGTCCACCTGGATATCCGAGGCGAGCTTGAACACCATGTCGCCTTGGGCGGCACCATCGGTTTGGAACAGGTCGTCAACCATGGTGACGGCGCCCTGGTGGTGTTGGATCATATAGCTAAGGAACAGCCGGTCGAATTCCTGGCCGCGGGCCTGGTCGAGTTGTTCGAGCTGGGCCTGGGTGAGCATGCCCGGCATGTGCATGGCATGGTCGGCCCCGTGAATCGTCAGGGTAATACCGGCAATCTCGTATGTCGGAACCGGCTGGTTCCGGTTGCGGAGCCAGCGCTGCATGAGGGCGATCTCGTCCTGCTGGGCGTTGGTGATGCGGGCGCCGAGCGTTCGGAGTGCCGGGCTGGCGCCATGGGTGGGTATCAGGGCTGCCATGACCAGCGCCTGGGCATGGTGGCCGATCATACCGGTAAAGAAATGGACGTCGGCCGGGCTGAAGCGCATCCGAGCGCTGTCGGTCCGGGCGCGGTAGATCGCCTCGAGTTCCGCGGTGCGGGCCGTGGCAGGCTCGGGCGCCGGTGCCGCGGCTGTGCTGCCGCTCGAGGCGCAAGCAGCGGCGAGCAGCGCGGCGACGGGCAACAGAAAGCGAGCTGGGTGCCGATATCGTGGGCTCATGGGGCCTGGGCCTAGGTTCCGGTCGTCGGGTAATCGTAAAAGATACTGACGTCTGCCCCGGAATGCGGATGTTCCCCGATTCTACGACAGAACGACCCGGCTGGTTACAAGAGAAATAAAAGCGGTCCGTTGCCCGGTGTGATTCGGACCACCAGCTCGACGGCAGTTCTAGCCCGCGAGGTCTTTCTCGAGACCGACCGAGTTCTTCATTGGCAAATCAGAACGATCTCAGAGGGGTCTCTGACGCTGGTCTGATCCGGGACGTTCCTGGCGCAGCAGCCACACCAGTGCGGTCCCAGTAATGGCCCCGTAGGCGGCCCCGAGCCCAGGCGGGCCAACGATGTCCCCCAGGGGCATTCCCACCACCCAGCCCACGGTACTGGCCAGCACCCACCAGCCCGCCCGGGGCACTCGCCGCCTGAGCACCAGCCATTGCAGCACCCCGACCACCGTTCCGAATACGCTCACGCCCGCGAGCCAGCCCACGTCCGCGTTGACCACACCCACGCCGAAGACCACGATACCGACGACGGCCGCGGCCCCGAGGCTGGCCAGCACCCACCGGCCCGCCCGGGCGAGGTGCCGCCTGAGCACCAGCCACTGCAGCACCCCGATCAGGATCCCGCCCACGGCCACACCCAGATACCCGGCCAGGATAACGCTGGGGATGGATTGCAGCGTCTTGGGTTCGGTGCCATCGAACCAACCCCAATACACACCCAGCCCCCACCCAAGTGCAGCGGCCATCAGCCACAGGAACCACACGCGCCACCCCGGCCGTCGCTGTGGCGCTATCGCCAAACGCGCCGCGATCACCATGAACCCGGCCAGGGTATTGAAGAAGATGTCGCGAACATCGAAGACGCGGCTCGGGAGCATAGACTGGATGATTTCATCGAACGTGCCCACCAGGGCGGTCACCGCCACGGTGAGCGCGGCGGGCGCCGGCACCCGGCGGCCATTGCGCACGCGCTCGAGGAGCGCCTGGTGAATGAGGGCAGCCACGATGCCGTACTCGATCAGGTGGGTGCGCTCTTCCCAACTGCCCATCCTCCACCACACCATCAGGTAGGCCAGCGTGACGCCGAGCGCGACACCGATCTCGCCCCAGCCCAGGCGCCGCTTCACCCACCGCCGGGCGATGGCCCCCACCACCAGGAGCAGAACGAGCGCGAACGAGACTCGCAGCAGATTGTGTTGGCGCAGCAGGTCGACCAGGGTCCGCGCCGGCCCCAGCGTGGAGTAGATCGCCACCATGACGGCCACCGCCCAGAACCAGAGGCGCCGTTCCCGATCGGAAGTGAAGGCAGACATGAAAGAGGTCGCGGGTCCCTAGCCGGGAGGTCGCCGGTCAGGTAGCCACATCAAGCGCCAGCCCACAACCCGTGGACAATCCGAACGCTTACTCGAAACCGGCATGATCGCTCCTTCCTCCATGCTCCCTCGGTGAAGGCAGGCCAGCCTAGCGGGAGATGTCAAAATACAGCGTACGCCCTGATGTTAACTCGTTGCTGGCACTTCGAGGCGACCGCGTGGTTGGCTTCGCGCGCCGTGCCCGCTTCGCGCCTGAGGCTCTCTGCGGAGCGGGCCGGTGGGCCGGCTGGTCGGCACGGGCCGCCAGGCGCCAGCGCCTCGTGACAAGATTGAGACAGCTTTTCGGCTTCTTCTGGTACAGGGCGGCGAAGGAGCTGCCCGGCACTCACCAGGAGGAATCATGCGCGCAAGACATTTCGTTGCACCGATGCTGGCCGTGGCGTTCGCCGCGGGGTGCGCAGAATCGCCCACGGAGGCCGACAGCGTGGCGACAGCCATCCAGACCGCGGAGCAGGCGGCCTTCGTGGCAACCAGTTCCATCGTCACCGCGACACCCCCCTTCGGTGGCGCGATCATCCCCGGCGCCGTCGGCGAGCTCGAAGCGCTTCCCGAACGGCGTGAACTTCATGCTGAAGACCAACGGGCTCACCGCTGGAGATGCGTACACGCTCTGGGTCGCCGTCTTCAACCATCCGTCGGAGTGCAATGTCCCATATGCCTGCAATCCCGGCGACGAGTCCAACCCGGCCGTCGGCGCGGATCTGTTCAACGGCGCGGGACAGGTCGTGGGAGGAAGCGGAACGGCCACGTTCTCGGGCCGCGTCAACACGGGAGACACCGGGGATATCGGCACCGGCCTGCTCGAGGTGTTCGGAGCGCAGATCCATCTCGCCGTCCGTCACCACGGCCCGAAGCTCCCGGGCAACGCTCAGCTGAGCACGTTCAACGGTGGTTGCCCGCCCAACACATGTGCAACCGTGCAGGTCGCGCAATTCTTGAACTGAGAGGGATGATGACTCCGACATATCGTGCCTCGCTGTTGCTGCTCGTGCTGATGTTGGCGTGCGACGTCGGAGCGTCCGATCCCGCCGGGCTTGGAGAGCCGGTGGGGTCGGGCGCGGAAGCGTCCGCGATAGCGAGCGGACGCCCCGCGCTGGTCGAAGAGGGCCGCCGCCTGTTCTTCGAGGAGACCTTCGGCGGCAACGGCCGCACCTGCGGCAGCTGCCACCCCGCCCCCACACTCGTGCTCACCCCCGCCGACATTGCGGCCCTTCCGCCCGATGACCCGTTTTTCGCGGGAGTCATGGATTTCGATCCGGCGCAGGCCCAACAGGGCATGCTCCGCTACCCGCTTGGCGGGTCGTCGCTGTTCACGCCCGACGTGACGGTGTTCCGGGCCATCCCGACCATCCGCAACGTGCTGAAGACCGGCCCCTTCACGGCCGACGGGCGCGCCACGACGCTGCGGGAGCAGGCGCTCGAGGCCGCGATGCTGCACCTGCTGGACGGCGCGGCCAATCGTCCAGGCGAGCGGCTTCCGACTGCCGAGGAGCTGGATGCGATCGTCGCATTCGAGGAGGCGATGCGCGAGCCGGAGACCGGGGGACTGGGCCTGAAGCTCAAGACCGCCGAGGCTCGCGAGGGTCAGAAGCTGTTCTTCGGTGCGGCGCGGTGTACGGCCTGCCACCTACCGCCGATATTCACCGACAACCAGTTCCACAACATCCTGGCACCCGGCGGAGGCTCGGTGCCGGATCCGGGCCGCTGCCGCATCGGGCCGGGGCTCTCCCGACTGCTGGTCGGGCAGCGCGTTCAACACGCCGCAATTGCGCGGCATCCGGAACACAGCGCCGTTCTTCCACGACAACAGCATGCCGACCCTGCGGGCCGTGGTAGAGTTCTACAACAGCTCCGCATTCAGTGAATCGCCGGCGGCCAAGCGGCTCGGGGTCGGCCCTCTGGGGCTCGGTACGGCCGAGGTCGATGCGCTGATCGCCTTCCTGGAGGAGCTGTAGCGGCGCGTTCGCGCTGAGGTGGACGAAGAGTCGGGCGACCCTGAATTGGGTCCCATCCGGATAGACGGTTATTTTACCCCCTCATGGATGAGGGGAAGTCCCGGCCACTGTCGGGACCGGACCGCGAAGTCGCAGGTTCGCGCGGGCCGACGCCGGCTGCAGGCGCGGCGGCCGGACCGCGCGAATCACTGGACGCGTTTGCGCTCAGGCTCTACGAAGAGCTCCGCAGCATCGCCCACCGCCAGTTGCGCGGCGAACGCGCCGATCACTCCCTTTGCACGACCGCGCTGGTCCACGAAGCCTATCTCAAGCTCGCACGTCTCGACCGGATGGAATGGCAGAACCGCGCCGATTTCTGCGCCGAGGCCGCCCGAGCGATGCGGAGGATTCTGGTCGACTACGCGGTCCGCCGCCGGGCGGCGAAGCGTGGAGGAGACCGGGTCCAAGTCGAACTGCACGACTCCCTTGCGCTGACCGATTCCCAGGCTGAAGAACTCCTGGCCCTTCAAGATGCCCTGACCACCTTCGAGAAAGAGTGGCCGCGCCAGGCGCGGGTCGTCGAGTGCCGCTTCTTCGCGGGCATGACGATTCCGGAAATGGCGGAAGCGCTGGGGATCGCGGAAGCCACGGTGTCGCGCGACTGGCAGCTGGCGCGGGCGTGGCTCAACCGGGCGTTGGCGACGGATACTCAGTGACTGGGGTTTGACCCGACCTCTCGCTCAACCATTGGCTACCCGCCCATCCGGGCCAAGCCCGCGCGGCCTTCGTCCACCCAGGGCTGGAGTTCCGGGTCAGCGTCATTCCACCATTCCACGAAGATGCGGTAGTGCTCCCGGGCCTTCTCGCGCTCGCCGAGCGCTTCGTAGACGCGGCCGAGCTGGTACTGGGCGGGAACGTAGTACCGCGACTCAGGATACAGGCTGAGGAAGTACCGCTCCGCGTCGTCGACGCGTCCGGCCTCCAGCAGAAGGCGGCCGACATCGTAGCGAAGGAATGAGCCCTCATACCCGAGACCACCGATGATGAAGACCCGTTGCGCCGCCTCGAAATCCCGAAGTCGATCCAGATCTCCCCGTCTGAGCGCAGCATAAGTGCGCAGTACTTCGAGGAAGGCAGCGATGGAATCGGCCCGGGCTGTGGTATTGTCGACGGCGGCCTGAGTCTCGAGCTTCCTGCAGCGCCGCGGAGAGGTCGCTCCCGCGCGACTGGTCGATGGCATACAGGCTGAGCCAGAGCTCTTTCCGGAGAGCTCTGGGTTTCCCGACAAGCGACTTCGCGAGCCGGTCGGCGGCTGATGCGGCCGAGCTATCAGAGTAGGGAGACATTCGAAGTGTGAGCGAGTTGATATCCGTATTGCCCCGGAGCGCCCGGTGATCGTCCGCGCGGCCCACGATCGCGCGGGCCGCGCGCACCTCTCCGCGGAAGAGGTGCCCTTGGGTCATCAGTCCTAGAGCCACATTGGCTGCCAACGGGGGAGATTCCGGGCGCAGCAGGGCCAGCCCGGCTCGTTCCGACGCCTCGAAGACTTCATCGGTTGCTGCGACGGCGACGACAGACGTCCCACACGGCCCAGTCACCTCGAACGCATCGTTCGGGAGCGTATCCAGCGCAGCCAGGGCGCGCTGCCGATCGATGTCCCCACCCCAACGCAGATCGTAAACGAGTCTGAAACAGAACTGGGACTGGTCCATACCGGATGCATCGAGCAGTGAGCGGACGCGGCTGGAGTCCAGGCGGGCGAACGCATCGTCCAGCAGGTGCATGTATGGTTCAGTGGAGTGGGGAGCGAGCGCGATCACCCGCTCGAAGGCATTTCGGTATTCCGCGGGCGACCGGAAATCCCTGCCTCCCGTGTGAAAACGGAGTTCCCCCATCTCGTTCCAGCCGTCGGCGTCGTCGGGATATTTCGTCGTCAGTCGCCGGAGCGCGGACTCCGACGCGCCAGAGGCAACATTTGCCGGAGACAGCTGCACTGACAGCAGCAACGAATCTCGCTCGGGGAGTCCTGCGCCGAGAGCGGCGGCACGATTGAGATACTCTTGTGCTGCCCTGCGACCGTCACCAGCCGACAGCATCGCCGATCCGAGGCGATAAAGCGCTCGGGCGAAGGTGCTGTCGAGCTCCACCGCCTCGCGATACTGGGCGGCGGCCGGGACCACCGGCCCTGGCGATACTCCCGCTCGCCCGCCAGGTACGCCTTCAGCGCGGGGAGCGACGCTGTGGTGGCACGAGCGAGATTCGGGACAGGGTAGCCTGCATCGGTCGGGACCAGCCCGAGTCGCAGCAGCTCGACCGCGAGCCGGTCGATCAGCGCGGTCAGGCTGTCGGTCCGTCCCTCCACCTGCGTGGACCCGAGAAGGGTGGTCGACCGGCACGCCGTACACGCTGGCTCCCAGCCGGACGATTCCCTGGTGCCGACCTGCACGGCACTTCCAATCACGGCGTAGTGGCTCCCGCCGACTCTGCCACGGCGACCGCCGTGGTCGGGTCGTCTCCTCCCTGCGCCCACCGTCCGGTTCCAAATGGTCATGATCGACTGCGGGTCGATCTTCCGCAGGCGGTACGTCGTCGAAGTTGAACGAGAGCAGGTCCACCATGCCTTCGCGGAGCTCGGCGACCTCGTCTCCGACCGTCCGGAAGGGCAGGACGGCCACACCGGGGGCGGCATCGCCGGTCGCGTCCCGGGGTCGCGCGGGGCCTTCCGCCCGCGGGCCCCGTTCCGCGGCGCAGGTCCCCGACGGCGAACCAGGCCGCGGCCACGATCAACGCGCCGCCCAGGGCGCCCGCCAGCCCGATCGGCCACCGCCGGCTGGCCGGTTGGGCCGACATGGCGTCGAGAATCGCGGGGCGGACGCTGCGCGTGCGCCGCAGGCCGCCCGGCGTCGTCTCGAAGGCCCAGGCCAGGCACGCCAGCGCCAGCGGGAAGCCCAGCAGCACCAGCCACACGAGGAGCGTGACGGTCCATGCTGGAAGCCGGGATGTGCGGAAACAGGGCGCCGGCCACCTCGATGACGGCGAAGCCCATCACCCCATACATCGCGGCCACCCGGAACACGTGGCGGCGCTTCAGCTCCGCCAGGAACCGCTGCACAGACGGCGCGGGACGCGCGTCCAGGCCCTTCCCCGCGTCGGCCAAGACCCCCAGGTCCTGGGCGAGCGAGCGAGCGTCGGGATAGCGCTCCTCCGCCGACGCCGCGAGCAGCCGGCTCACGATCTCCGCCACGGCCCGCGGTACGGACGCCAGCGCGGCGATGACTTCGTCGGGTTCGGTCGCCGGCCGGCGGCCCGTCAGCATCTCATGCAGCACGGCGCCGAGCGACCACAGGTCCGAGCGGGCATCCACTTCGCCGCCCTGTGCGCTGTTCCGGTGACATGTAACTCATCGTCCCCGGAGTCTGGCCGGTTTGTGTCAGGCTCACATCGGCCAGCTTGGCCACACCGAAGTCGAGGAGCTTCACCCGCCCGCGGTCGGTGAGCAGCAGGTTGGACGGCTTGATGTCCCGGTGGATGACCCCGCGCTCGTGGGCGGCCGCCAGGCCGCGGGCCGTCTGCAGCGCAATCTGGATCGCCTCGGACACCGGCACTGGGCCGTATGTCAGACGCCGCTTCAGGGTCTCGCCCTCGTAGTAGGGCATAACGAGGTAGAGCTGGCCGTCGGTCGTCTCGCCCATGTCGTAGAGCGCGCAGACGTTTGTGTGGTCGATCGACGACACAACCCGCGCCTCCACCAGGAACCGGTCCCGGGCTGATGGATCGCGGCTCAGCCACGCGGGGAGGAACTTCAGCGCCACGTCGCGGCCCAGCTTCGTATCCCGGGCGCGGTACACATCGCCCATCCCGCCGCTGCCGATCGGCTCGCCGATCTCGTACTGCGCGATCGTTGTGCCGGAGTGGGCGTCGGCGGAGAGGGGAGACGATCCGTGGAGCCCGATAGGCTCGGGCGCGATGTCGGCGGTTAGACGATCGAGCACACCGTCGCTGTCGTGCGCGGCCAGCAGCGACTCGATCTCCGCGGCGAGCGCCGGATCTTCACTCGAGATCTCCGCCAGCGCGGTGGCACGCGCCGCGGAGTCTAGCGGTGCCAGGCGATGGAACAGCTCCTCGGCTCGCGCCAGGTCCTCAGGTCTCAAGCGACGCCTCCGCCCTGTCTTTTCGCTGAACCGTCTAATGATAGGCGTCCGTCTTTCCGACTGAAAGAGCAGACTCTTCGCCTGCCCGACGATGTTTCCCACGACATCCACAACAAAGGCCCACCTTCGAGTGGGCCTAAGTCCGTGTCATGTATGTAGTGCCCCGCCTAGGACTCGACGCTGAGCGCAAGCGAGGCCGCGAGGAAGCGGCCGACCGAGCGCGAACCGAGCAGCGGTCCGCGTTTGGCTCGCGCGCTGGTGCTCTGGGTAATGATCGTGCTGGGCGTCATCGGTGCTGGCATTAGTGGCTGCGTCCACCGGGTTCGACGATCCCGCGCGTGCCCGGCAGGCGCTCGAGGCGGTCGCGCGACAGGCACTGTTCGACGTATTAGGAGCGACGCATAGGAGCTGGCGCATCCAGGGCGCCGGTTCATGAGAGGAATGGTGAAGCCATGGACAGACAGTCGCTGGATCAGGTGTGGGACCAGTTCCGCCAGAAATACGGCGTCTACCTGCGCCTGCTCGAGTCGTTTCCTGAAGACCGCTACCACGGCCATCCTGTGCCGGGGATGCGCACACCCGCTCAGCTGGTGGCCCACGTCTCCGGCACCGTGGTCCGCGACATCGCCCAAGGAGTTGCGAAGGGCGCGATCACGGCGGACGAGTCGTCGGAGGACACGGTTGCGGCGGGCTTCACGACGAAGCAGGAGTTGCTCGGCTTCGCCCGGGCATGCTGGGACCAGGCGAATGCCGCCGTGGCGGGAATTCGGCGACGCGCAGCTCGAAGGCGGTGGTGGCGACGCCGTGGAACATGAGCTTCCCGGGATGGGTCGGCTTCAACATCATGAGCGACGAGTTCCTGCACCGCGGGCAGCTCTATGCCTTCCTGCGGGTGTGCGGTGTCGAGCCGCCATTCATCTGGGGCTTCGACCAGAACGCCCCCGGCTTTCGGCCCTAGAGGTCGGCGCACGAAGGCGGCGCGGTGAGCGCCCCCCAGGAGAGCTGGCCTATCAATCTGCGTGGTACCCCGCTGCGGACTGGCACTGCCGAACCGATACCCTCGCAACGTCGTCCTGAACCACGGTCGAGGTGCGAGTGACATGACCGTGGTGACGGCGGTCGAATACTCCTCCTACGGAGTGAACTCGACCACAGCGGTCCGCGGAACGCCGTCAGCCGCTAGGCGCCCTCCGAGGTTGCGGGTACGTTGATGCCGAACGTCCATTTCCACCCGTCGGCGGTGTTGACATAGACCGACGTGCCCCAAATGGGTCCCACCGTCTGGCCGTAGCAGCTGCCGTCGGCGGCACCCTTGAAGGTCAGGATACCGACGGTCGGCGAGAGCATCGTGCCCGCGGCGTCGGTGACGCTGACGCTCTTGACATCGCATCCGGTCCCCGTCCAGTCCTTCAATGCATCGGCCTTGGTGGCGAAGTAGGTGCCGAAGATGTTGATGAACGAAATCTCCCTCGCCGTCAGCTCCTCCATTCGGCTGGCGTCGTGTGCTCTCCAGGCCTCCCAGAGGGCCCTTCTCGACTTCGAGCATGGCATCGGTGCCAGCATCGCGAGCGGCCGGTTCAGACTCGACCGCTGGAGACGCCACCTTCCTGCCGCCCGGTTTCGCGGCGGCCGCTTGTGGATCGACAACAGGAGCGTTGGCGTGGAACGCGGCTCTCCACGTGTCGCCGTCGCGCACGTAGACGGTCGCCGCCCAACTGCTCGTCGGGACTTTCTGACCGCTGCACGTGCCGTCAACGGTTGCCTCATACGTGATCAGCGCCGCCTCGTCGCCGAGCGACCTCATCTGCTCGTTGGAGATGGCGTAGCTCATGATCTCGCAGTCAGCACCGGCGTATTCCCGTGCCGCCGATTTCTTATCGAGCCTGCCGGCTGAGCCATAGCCAACGAACGCGTCAGACAGGAAGGTATCCCAGAACCTCGCGTCCTTCGCCTTCCACGCCTCATAGGCACTCGTTTCGAGCGTCACGAGTGCATCGACGGTAGGTGCGGCTGGAACGGTCTGTTCCGTCGTGCTGGCGTCGTTCGCTCGGCTCGCCGGCGCGGGTCGGTCGCAGGCCGTGACGACGAGAGCGGCCGCCGCGGTTAGGACGAGGCACTTGATCGTGGCCATAGATTGTCTCCCCATGGGTTCCTGACATTGAATGCGCAGCCAAACGCGGCACGGGCCTTCCCGCGGCCGCCACCATGTCGGTCGGGGATCAGTCCGGATTGCCGCCCGTAGCCTCGCCTGCGCGGACAATATAGACGAGTTCCTGCATCATCGCAGGCGGCTCTGTGCCTTCCTGCGGGTGCGCGGCGTCGAGCCGCCGTTCATCTCGGGCTTCGGCCAGAACGCGGCCGGGGTTTCGGCCGCAGGGCAGTGCCGGGTCCACCGGGGCAACCGCTGCTATGGCAGACAGGCCCGAGGCAGACCCACCGGACTCGGTCCTACCCACAGATCGGCTTGGATGTCAGGAACGTCGCACACGAGCCGGAGCGCCCCGTCGGGGGTGACGTCCCTCAGCATATGCGTAGGGGAGGGCACTGCGCTCACTGTCAGGAAGACGTGAACTGAGGACCCTGCAAGACGCCCGAAACAGAAGCTCGTACGCGCCATCAACCTGACTGTACGTGGATTTGAGTTCCTTCACGGTGGTGACAACTAGTCCCCTGGGATTCGGTCATACTGCATGGTCTCTTTCGCAAACCGTAACCCGGATTCCGGGGACGGGGGTGGAGTCAAGAGACGAACAGACGGATCCCCGAATGGTGGTGACCATGGGCGGTGGATCTGGCGGAGGTCCAGCTGGACCTGTCGTCAACGCAACCAGCCGAGAGGACGGCTGCGACAGTGCCTGCTGCGATCACCGTGATGAATGGTCGGACTCGCATAACGCCTCCCGTGCGAGAGAGTCACGTCCGCGCGTTCCTAGAACGCGATGCTCAACCCGATGCCGAGTCCGTCGGGTTGTGGCACGACGCCCACGTGCACCCGGTCGAGCGGTACTTCCTCCCAGCGGTCGGACCGAATCAGCAGGCCGACCACGCCACCGAGCAGGGCCCCCGCCGGTGCGCCGATGAGGACGCCGATTCCCGCCGCCGACTGTCCACAACCGGACCAAATGATGCAGAATTCCTGCGTCGAACCAATCACCCCTCCGATGACCCCACCGGCGATCAACCCGAGGCCGAATCCGGGCCAGAAGTTGCCTTTCTTCCCTTCGACCATCCACACCTGGGCGATGGATGACCTCGGAATAGCGAGTTCTGCGTCGGATGACTCGGCGCGGATGCGGAGCGTGTCGTCATCAACGGATTGAGCGTATCCGGTGCTGCGTCGTGGGGAACGGCTGTCGCGACACTCCGTGACTTGATTGTGCACCAGCTTGCACCGATAGGCCACGCGAACCCGCTGACCCTGCTCGAGCACCGCTGTCTGTGCGAAGCCAATCCTCGGCGTGGACAGCACAATCAGGACGATCGTTGTGAGAACGCGAGACATGGGACCCTCCGGGTTTGGTCCGGCTCGACATCGGCCAGACTGAAGTTCGGACCCAGGCTCACGTTGGCCGATTGGTGTCAAGTGAAGGTCAAGTCGGCCACGACCCTGCACGGAACGGGTGCTACACGGGATGGCAGATGCGGCTTGATCTCCACTTGCCGCAGGGCTCCCAAGATGTGACTGGAGGATCTGGGTCAACCGAGAGGAAATCATGTCACGTCTTCGTAGGCTCCACCCCGTGACCTTCGACCTGGAGGGAGGGAGCGATGAGATTCGTGCGACTGTGGTGTTACTGGATTCTGTTCTGCTGCGCGTGTGGCTCAGACTCCCCGACCGCACCGATGCCACCGTTGATAGAGGGTTCAGGTATGCTGCCGCCCTTTCCCCGCCTGACTCAGTCTTTGGAAGCACGGCATCCATCTCCGGGTCACATGCATGGGCCGTCTTGGCTCAGGCGCTAGAGTGCACATGGGGCAGGGAGGTCAGGACGGAGTCACGGCCCATCTCATGCTTTCAATGGATGTACCTGCTCTGCAGTCTGGACTCCAACTGGGCGTCCATGATGTAGGGTCAGCCGTTCTGTGGGAATTTCATGGGCTCAGAAGGTGGGGCAGGCCACCAGGTGTTCCTTCTCCGAGCCCGGGTACCATAACAATTACGGCGGTTCGCGGTGATGGCTTCTCAGCGGACTTCTCGGTGATGCTCACGTCCGTGACGATCTTCTGGCAGCGCCAAAGGTGCCGTGGGTGAGATCCGGTAGCCCTCATGGTCCTCCGACGTCTTGTCACACGATCTATCACGCAGAGCCCACCTGGGACTCGACGCTGAGCGCGAGCGAGTCCGCCGGAGGCGGGCGACGGAGCGCGAACCGAACGACGGCCCGCGGCCAGCGGGTCGCCGCAACCTAGGACCTCCGCAAAACAAAACGGCGACCCGCTACAGGTCGCCGAGTAAGTGCCCCGCCTAGGACTCGAACCTAGAACCTCCTGATTAAGAGTCAGCTGCTCTACCAATTGAGCTAGCGGGGCGAAATAGAATCTGCAAAACTGCCATGCAAAGCGCGTTCAAGTGCTATCAGCTATCGGTCGGGTGCAGCGCTAGTAGCGTTAGCTGATAGCTCTTCCCACTCAAACTCACCACGGGGAATCTCCCCCATAGCCCCAAGGGGAATCGAACCCCTATTACCACCTTGAAAGAGTGGTGTCCTAACCGTTAGACGATGGGGCCGGAACCACAACACGCATAGCGCTAACGGGAATCGAACCCGTGTTTCCGCCTTGAGAGGGCGGCGTCCTCACCGCTAGACGATAGCGCCGTGAACAGCGGCTATTAGCTATTTAGCCAATAGCCGTTTTCCAACAGGCCCGGCAGGACTCGAACCTGCAACCCCCGGTTTTGGAGACCGGTGCTCTACCACTTGAGCTACGGACCTAAGCCCCGACCCCACTCTGCCTCTCCCAGTCGGTAGTGGGTAGGCAGTAGGACGCTCGGAACGATGACCTACCCTCCTACTCACCCACGCCCCGGAAGCGGGAGGAGGGGTGGCGGCAAGGGTGGCTGACGGGGATCGAACCCGCAACCTCCGGAGCCACAGTCCGGCGCTCTAACCGATTGAGCTACAACCACCACGCACTCCGGTTCGGCCAAAAAGACCCCCCAGAGCCCGGTGAAGTTAAGGCCCGGCATCGGGTTGGGTCAAGGCCAAAATACCGCGACAACACGCGCCAGATCAGGCGATTCGGGCACCGGCACCCCGTCCAACTCGGCCACCGGCACCACCCCGCGCGCGGCATTCGCCAGAAAGAGCGGCCGACCGTCGAGATACCCCCGCTCGACGTGCCGCTCCAAGAGCGGCCCCACCCGCTCGGCCAGGCGCGCCCGGGCCACACCCGGCAAGACCCCCAACGAGGACGCGGGACACGCGATCCGATCCCCCTCCCACCAGAACACGCTCCAAATACACCCCTCGGCCACGTACCCCTCAGGCGTCAACAACAGCGCGTCATCCGCGCCGGCGGCCTTGGCTTCCGCGAAAGCCGCGTCGAATGCCGCACGAAGGGTGGTCTTGTCGGGATAGGGTTGATGGAGCGTGCGCGCGGTCACCAGTCGCACCGCTGCTGTGCTCCCCACCGGTCGTTCGCTGACCTCCACCTCGCTCGGCGAGACCTGGTATCGCACCACCCGATGGTCTCCTCCAACCGGCGGCGCCAGGTCCACAGGAAACGGGATTGCCAACGCGGCACAGCTCCGCTCCAACCGCTCCACGTGATACGGCCAGAGCGGCGCCTGCCCGTGCTTGACCCGGACCGTCTCGATCAATGCGGTCACGAGCGCACCGGTTCCGGCACGGCACGCGCACCGATCAGGGACTTCGTCACGGTCGCCAACACGATGATGGCCCCTCCCAGGAGCGGCCAGGCGCCGGGCCGCTCGCCGTGCCAAGCCCAAGCCCAGACCGGATTGAGCACCGGCTCGATCATGAGCACGATGGCGATCTCGACCGCCGACAGGTGGCGCGCCGCCGTGATCAGGAAGATGTACGCCACCGCAATCTGGAACACGCCGAGGTAGCCCACCACCATCCAATCCGCAGCCGAGCCCACGATCGGGAGTGCAGCCGGCAGGGTCACGAGGCAGGCGAACACGTTCCCCATCAGGATGGCTCCCGCAGCCGTCCCGCCGCGACTGTCTTTCCCTTCCCTGGCGCTCATCCACCGGAGCCCCATGATGGTGAGCGCAAAGGTCACGCCGCTCGTCGCGGCGAGGATGTTCCCGCGGAGCGGATCGGGCGCCGTCGCCATGGGCGCATCGACACCGATGAAGAAGAGCGCAAAGCCCAGCGCCACGACGGCCATGAAGACCACGTCGCGCCGGCGGATCGGCTCGCGAAGGAGCAGCGGACTCAGCAACAGGACGTAGAGGGGATAGGTCGACTGCAGGAACACGGTGTTGGCTGCAGTGGTCAGTTTGTTCGACACCACGAACAGCACCATGGTGGCCCCGAACGCGACACCCACCATGCTGGAGCGCCAGGTGATGCCACGACGCGCGGCCGGCAGAAGGAGCAGCAACGTCAGTGCAGCAAAGCCGGAGCGGAGCGACGCCACCTGCCACCCGGTGAGTGCCGTGGCCTTGATGGCGGCGCCACCGGTCGAGAACAAGACGGCGGTCGCGATCAACTGGAGGTGTGCCAGCCGGCGAACGGATCCGCTAGCCTGCTCCTGGCCCACCGCCGTGTCTGCCATCGGCTACTCCTCGGTGAGCGCCTCGTAGATTCCCGCGACCCACGGCTCGGGAAAGCCTCTGGCCTTGCCCATCGCCCTGGTCTGCTCGACGGTCTTGTCGGCGCTCACTGCCATGCGGACGAAGTCGATCAGCTCGAGGGTGGCTTGATAGGACGCGTTGAGCGACGCTGCCGGCGTCACCGGACCGTGACCCGCGATGACCTTGGTGTCGGGTGTGAGCGTCGCGAGCAGGCTGTCCATCGTGGCCACATACGCATCGACCTGCTTCCCGGGCCAGATGTACGGCGAGGCCAACGCGAAGTAGCGGTCGCCCATATGGAGCACGTTCGATCCCTCGAAGCGCACGACGAGGTCGCCTTCAGTATGGCCTGGGAGCGGGAACACGTGCACCGTCTCGCCGTTGAATTCGATGGAGACGGGGTTCTCGATTAGAAGGGTCGGCAGGGAGTGGCCGGTGTGCGGGGGCACCACGACGCCTTCGATAAAAGTCTGCGGCTCGAGCAGGGCCTCGCGCGTCTTGGGATGCGCCATGACCGCCGCCGCCGCGCCGAGCGTGGCATTACCACCGACGTGATCCTCGTGATAGTGGGTGTTGATCACGTAGCGAATTGGAGCCTTCGTAATGCCGCCGAGCGCGCGGAGGATGGCCGGCGCGGCCAGCGAATAGCCCGCGTCCACCAGCAGGACTCCGTCCGGGCCGACCTGGGCCGCGATCTGACAGCCGGCCCCCTCGAGCAGGTACACGTTGCCCTGCACGTGGGTCGCGGTGACCTCGAGCGTGTCCACCCGTCGCATGATGTCTTTGAACGACTTGCTCCAACGCACCGGGTCGAACGCCGCATCGTAGGCTGTGTAGTAGACCATCAGCCCTTCGATCCGGTCGAGCAGCATCTGGGACAGCCACCGGGCGGCCGACAGGCTGTCGCCGGTCATGGCGTAGGCACGGGCCAGGTGGTACTGGACGAACGGGCGGTTCAAGTGCCGGGCCGGGAGGAACGGATAGGCCTCTCCGAGCGCCGTGGTGTAACCCGCGGTGTCGTCAGCGGCCAGGGCGCTCATGGCCTGCTCGAAGTGAGCCCGGAATCGATCCAGGTTGCCATCCTGGGCCTGTGCTGGCCCGGCCAGCAACCCCAAGACGCACACCACATGGACCGACCGCGGGACCCGTCGCATGACTCCTCCTACCACAGCGGTACCTTGGGCCACTTCCGCGCCAGGTACTGGTCCACCCCCAGCATGCGCCCCCCGGCGCCGAGCATCAGCACCAGGGCGATGAACATCATGGGAGCGTCGTTACTCGACGGCTGCCAGAGCGTGGCACCCTTAGTGAGCAGGTAGCCGCCGAGCATGAGAATGACCGCGGCGGACGTGAGCCGAGTCGCGGTGCCGGTGATCAGGGCCAGCCCGGCCAGGAGCTCGCCCCAGCTGACCAAACCAGCGAAGAAGCCGGCATGCGGCAGCACGACACCCTGGAGGAATCCCTGGAAGAAACCGTAGCCGCGCTCGAGGCCAACGTTCTCGACGAAGCCGACCAGGCGTGGGGTGAAGCTCCCCTCGCCTGAGAGCTTGGCCCAGCCGGCCACCAGCATGACGACGCCCAGGTAGACTCGCAGGACCACGAGCAGTCCTCGGCTCACCGTTTGTTGTAGCGCGTGCGATCGGGGTCCCGGATAATCGGTCATGCAACGCTCCTTCGGCGTCGTTGGTTGAGAGTTCAGGTACTGGACGGCCCACCTAGAGGGACGGGCAGACGCGGGTCTCGTTGCACCGCGGACCGCGCCGACCGGCTCCTAATATAGGCTCCTGGCGAACAACCGGAGCCGTGGAAGCGGGAAGATTGTAAGGCTGCGGCTTGGCGGTTCGGCGGTTGGAGCATATGATGTTCGAACCGCCCATCCGACCAACCGCTGAGCGGTCAGCCGTTAGCCGATAGCGCTCGCCCACATCCGGGACACTGCATGCAAAATCCTACCGCCCTCCTGTCCGACCCGATGCTGGTCTTTGCGTACCTTGGCGGTCTTCTGGCCATCATCTTCTGGGTGAGCGGAATTCCGGCGCTCGAGAAGTTCTTCACCGTCGTCCCGCCGCTCATCTTCGCCTATTTCGTCCCGACCATCTCGACCGCGCTCGGCATCACGCCCATCGCGTCGCCGGCCTACGACTGGATCATCCGGTTCCTCCTGCCGGTGGCGCTCTTTCTTCTGGTCATTACCATCGATGTCCGGGCCCTGGCCAAGATGGGATGGATGGCACTGGTCATGATGCTGGCCGGCACGGTGGGCATCATCATCGGCGGGCCGGTGGCGTTTCTGGCCGTCGGGCACTGGCTGCCGGACCAGGCCTGGACCGGCCTGGCCGCGCTCTCGGGCAGCTGGATCGGTGGCGCGGCCAACATGATGGCGATCGCCCAGAGCGTGGGCACGCCGGATTCGATCCTGGGCCCGATCATCGTGGTCGATACCGCGGTGGGCTACGGGTGGATGGGCGTGTTGCTGTTCCTCAGCGCGTTCCAGCACCGATTCGACCGCTGGAGCGGCGCCAACACCACGGCCATCGAGGAGACCAACGCCCACATGCGTGAGCTCGAGTCCCATCGTCACCCGATCGAGGTGAAGGATCTGGCCATCACCATCGGTCTGGCCTTCGCCGGCGCGGTGGCCGCGGTGTACGCCGGTCAAAGAATGCCTGATCTGGGCGACCCCACCATCATCAGCAAAACCACCTGGGCCGTCCTATTCGTGGTGACCGGAGCGCTCATGCTTTCATTCACTCCGGTGCGGAAGCTGGAAGAGGCGGGTGCGTCGAAGCTGGGATTCATGGCACTCTACTTCCTGATCGCGGCGATTGGCGCGAGAGCCGATCTTCATGCCGTGCTCCAGACCCCGATGTTCCTCCTCGCCGGCATGATCTGGATGGCCGTGCACATTGCCGTCCTGTTCAGCGTCGCGCGCCTGGTCCGCGCCCCGCTCTTTTTCATCGCCACCGGCAGCATGGCCAACATCGGCGGCGCGGCCAGCGCCCCGATCGTGGCCGGCGTCTATCATCCGGCCCTCGCCCCGGTGGGCGTGTTGATGGGCGTCTCGGGTTACATCCTCGGCATCTACGGCGCCCTTGGCTGCGCCTGGATCCTCGGGCAGCTCGGCGGCTAGCCGGGTTGCCTCAGACGCCCGCCGCGCCGACAATTCGGAACGAGAGGGCATCAACCGAGTCCGGGAGCCGTCCGTGAACCGTCGCGAAGGCCTGGCCAAACTCACCGGCCGCGAACGATACGTCGACGACTTGAAAGTCGAGGACTGTCTTTGGGGCATGACGGTCCGGAGTCCGGCCCCGCGCGGGCGCATTCGCGAAGTCCGGTTCGGGCCAGGGGTCGATTGGTCGGAGTTCGTGGTGGTGGACCATCGAGACATCCCCGGCCCCAACGTGGTCAAGCTGATCGAGTCCGACCAGCCGGTCCTCGCGAGCGACTACGTACGGCACATACACGAGCCGGTCTTGCTCCTCGCCCACCCTTCCCGCCGCATGGTCCGTCTGGCGGTTCGTGAAGTCGAGATCGTGATCGACCCCGACCCGCCCGTGCTGGATTTCCGCCTGACTCCTCGCGCCGATCAGATCCAATACAAGAGTGACAACGTCCTGAAGCATCTTCGGATCGAGAAGGGCGACGTCGCGCGCGCCTTGGCCGAAGCGCCCATCGTGGTCGAGGGCGTGTACGAAACCGGAGCCCAAGAGCACGTCTATCTCGAGCCGCAGGGGATGCTGGCCTACGTGGATGGCGACGTCTTGGTGATCAAGGGGTCACTGCAGTGCCCCTACTACGTGCTCGACGCGATGACGCATGCGCTCGCCCGTGACCAGCACCGTGTCCGGGTGGTCCACGCGCCCACCGGCGGCGGGTTCGGCGGCAAGGAGGAGTTCCCGTCGGCCGTCGCCCTACACGCGGGCCTCTTGGCGCTCAAGAGCGGACGCCCGGTCAAGGTGATCTACGACCGAGCGGAGGACATGGCGGCCACCACCAAGCGGCACCCCGCGCGGGTGCGCCACCGCACCGGCGTCGACCGCGATGGGCGGCTCCTGGCCCAGGACATCGAAGTGGTGATCGACGGCGGCGCCTACGTGACGCTGTCGCCCGTGGTGTTGAGCCGCTCCATCATCCACGCCGCCGGACCGTATCACGCGGAGCACGTGCGGATCGACGGCCGGGCCATGTTCACCAACGCGGTCCCGTTCGGCGCCTTCCGCGGGTTCGGCGCGCCGCAGTCGCAGTTCGCTGTCGAGCGGCATATGGACGTCATCGCCGAGCGGCTGGGGATCGACCCGATCGAGCTCCGGCGGCGAAACCTGATTCGTGACGGCCAGACGACCGCGACCGGCCAAGTGGTCCGCGACGGAGTCGATCGGGTGGCCGTGCTGGATCGCGCGCTGGAGCTGTCGCAGTACCGGCGGAAGCAAGCCGGCTATGCCGCGTTCAACGCCGGCCATCCGACGCTCCGGCGCGGCATCGGGCTCGCTACGTTCTACCACGGCGCCGGCTTCACCGGTGCGGGCGAGGTGTACCTCAACTCCAAGGTCCAGGTGGCCGGCCTGCCCGACGGCCGGGTCGAGGTGCTGACCGCGTACACCGAGATGGGTCAGGGCCAGATCACCGTGTTTACCCAACTCGCGTCGGACCGGCTGGGGTACATCCCGGATGACGTGATCATCGCCGCACCCGACACGGCGCGCGTGCCCAACAGCGGCCCCACCGTCGCCTCGCGCACGGCGATGATCGTGGGCCACCTGGTGGAGCACGCCTGCGACGACCTCCGCCAGCAGGTGAGCGAAGCCACGGCACGCGGAGACTACTTGAAGCGCGCGATCGCGGCCTGGCACGAGCAGCATCCCGGTCAGTCGCTGATCGGCGAGGCCGTGTACCAGCCGCCGCCCGGCATTGTGTGGGACGAAGAGCACTACCGCGGCGACGCCTATGGGACGTTCGCGTGGGCCACCTACGTCGCCGAGGTCGAGATCGATCTTCGGACCTACATCGCCCGGGTCATCGATTTCGTGGCGGTGCAGGAAGTCGGCAAGGTGCTGAATGAGACGCTTGCGCGCGGACAGATTCAGGGCGGCGTGGCCCAGGCCATCGGCTGGGCGCTCATGGAAGAGTGCAAGTGGAACGATGGCGCCATGCAGAATGGCCAGCTCACCAACTACATCATTCCGACCAGCGGCGACATTCCGCCTATTCGCGTCGACTTTCTCGAGGAGCCCTATCGGTACGGCGCGCAGGGTGCCAAGGGCATCGGCGAGCTGCCGATGGACGGCCCCGCACCGGCCATCGTGAACGCGGTGGCGCATGCGACCGGCGCCGATCCGCGGTCAATTCCGCTCACCCCCGAGCGGTTGATGGAGGCCATGTCTGCATGAGCGACTCCGTCCGCACAACCGCGTATCCGCATCGAATTCGTGCTGAACGGCACACCGGTTCCGCTACCGTCTCACCGACCGACCGCCTGCTCGACATGCTGCGCTGCCAACTCGCTCTGCCGGGCACCAAGGAAGGCTGCGGCGAGGGCGAGTGCGGCGCCTGCACGGTCTACCTCGACGGACTACCGGTCAACTCGTGCCTGGTGCCGGCGTTCCAGGTGCGCGGGTCGCGGGTCGAGACGGTCGAGTCGCTCGATCCGGCCGGCGCCTCCGAGCCACTGCTCGAGACGCGGCGCGACCCAGTGCGGCGCCTGCACGCCCGGGGTCGTCATGACCGCCTGCTGGATTCGCGGCACATCCGGAGCTGCTGCGAGACCCACACCGTGCGCGAGCTGATGGCGGGCAACCTCTGCCGCTGCACCGGCTACGACGGCATCATCGACGGGCGTCGAGGCGGCTCTCGAGCCGGCCGGGGAGCCGCATCGTGCGACGTCCTGATGCCGGACAGCCTGGCGGAGGCCTGCGCGCTGCTGGCCGAGGCGCCCGATGCCGTGCCCGATGGCCGGCGGGACCGACCTGCTGCGTCCACTGGCCGCATGCGGCTGGACGACCATGAGCGGACGTACCTCGACCTGTCGGGCTTGCGACGAGCTGAAGCCCATCCGCTGGACCGACGGACGAGCTCGTGCTCGGCGCGCTCACCACCTACTGGGACGTGATCCGCGATCAGCGGGTCGGCGAGGAGTTCCCGCTGCTGGGCGAGGCCGCCCGGCAGGTCGGCGCGATCCAGATCCAGACCCGCGGCACCTGGGCCGGCAACATCGTGAACGCCTCGCCGGCGGCGGACGGCGTCCCGGTGCTCATGGCCTACGACGCGATCGTCGTGCTTCAAGGGCGGGACGGGCGGAAGAGGTGCCCCTCTCTTCCTTTTATACCGGCTACAAGGAGATGCGGCGCCGGCCGGATCAACTGGTGAGCGCCATCCGCGTGCCGCGGCGTCCCTACGCGTTTCAGATGTTCGAGAAGGTCGGCTCTCGGGCGGCGCAGGCCATCACCAAGGTCGGTGTCGCTGTGACCCACTCGGCGGCAGGCTGGCGGGTGGTGGCCAACAGCATGGCGCCCACCGTGTGTCGTTGCCCGGCCTTGGAGTCATTGCTCGAGCTCGAGATGCTGGTGACCTCGCCGGAGGACCTGGTACCCTCGATTCGAAAGGACGTGGCCCCGATCGACGACATCCGCTCGACGGCCCGCTACCGCGAGACCGTCATGGCGCGGGTGCTGTACTATGGGCTGCGAGGGACTTGCGCTTCGTTCCAGTAGCCAGCACCACCATCCCACCTGCGATCAATAGCAGACACATCCACTGCGACGTCGAGAGCAGATCGTTTGCTGCGGCGCCTCCCCCAGCCGGATCGCGCAGGAACTCCCAGGGAAAGCGGGTGGCGCCGTAGATCAGCAGGAACGACCCAAAGGTGACGCCGGGCCGGTCGCGCCAGCGCCGCCAGATCGCGGTCACGATCAGGAACACCACCAGACCGTTCACCAACAGGTACAGCTGGAACGGATGGACCGCGAGCGACGCCTCGGCGGTGGGTGGGAGTAGTCCGGCAGCGACGTGGGCCTGATACGGCAGGCTCCCGGCTGGAAACTGCACCGCCCACGCCACGTCGCTCACCCTCCCGAAGTCATCCCCTTTGAGGAAGCAGCTCCACCGCGCGATGAACGGCCCGAGCGCCACCACCGACCCGGCCGTGTCCAGATACGGCCAGACTGGAATTCGGCTGAACCCGGTGTAGACCACGGTCCCGATGATCCCGCCGAGGTAGGCGCCCCAGGAGGCGGTGCCGCGGGAGAGGTTGAACCAGGAGGGAACATCGAGCCGGAGGACGTCGCCCGTGGTGATCAGGTAGAAGAGCCGGGTGCCGATGACTGCGCCGACAGCGGCCGAGAGCACGATCTCGAGCGCCCGCTGGTGGTCGAGGCCGGCGATCCTCGCGCGGCGGAGAAACACAAACGTCAGGATCACCAAGGCGATCCCGTACATGAGGCCCGGCCGGGGCACCAGCTGGGCGAGCCAGTCGAAGTCCGGCACCTTCCAGATATTGCATGATGGTCGGGCGCATGGTACGTCAGCTCCCAGGGGCGCTCACTGCCTATCCTAGCGCGCCTTGGCGACTCATGGATAGGTTGTCACGGAATGATGACCTGGCTTGCCGCCAAGGTACACCGTGGTCGTCAAAAATACAGCAAGGCCAATGCAAGCACTCTGGCTCGACAAGCAGCACCTGACCCTTCGGGATGATATCCCCCGGCCCAAGCCACCCAGGGGCGAGGCGCTAGTCCGGGTGCTCCGGGCCGGCATCTGCAACACCGATCTGGAATTGGTGCGGGGCTACTACCCTTACAAGGGCATTCTGGGACACGAGTTTGTGGGTTTGGTCGAAGCGGGCCCAGAGGAGTTAGTCGGCAGTAGGGTGGTAGGGGAGATCAATGCCGTGTGTCACCAATGCCGCGCGTGCCGCGAGGGCCGCCCGACCCATTGCGCGCACCGCACGGTCTTAGGGATAGTGAATCGAGACGGCGCCTTCGCCGATTATCTCACGCTCCCAATTGAAAATCTGCACCCGGTGCCCGACCAGGTCTCGACCGATGCTGCGATCTTCACCGAGCCGCTCGCGGCGGCGCTCGAGATCCAAGAGCAGATCGCCGTTACCACCGACGACCATGTGCTGGTAGTGGGCGACGGGAAGCTGGGTCAGCTGATCGCGCAGACGCTGGCGCTCACCGGCTGCGAGCTCCTAGTGGTGGGCCGGCACCCGGACAAGCTCGACCGCTTGGAACAGCGCGGCATCCGGACCGGCCTGACCGATCGGGTGGAGCCCGGCCGCCACGATATCGCGGTCGAGTGCACCGGCAACCCGGACGGTTTCACCCTGGCCCAGCAGGCGCTCCGGCCCCGCGGTACGCTGGTCATGAAGAGCACCTATGCTGGGCAGCTGACCTTCGATGCCTCGGCGGTCGTGGTCAATGAGATCACGCTGGTGGGATCGCGCTGCGGGCCGTTCCCTCCAGCGCTCAGACTCTTGGCCGAACACCGTGTGGACGTCCTTCCACTCATCGAAGCGCGCTACCCATTGAGCGAAGGGCTCGCCGCGATGGAGCACGCCGCCCGGAAGGGGACGATGAAGGTGGTGCTGACGATGGAGTGATGGTGAGCTAGTTGCCAGTCTCTGGTCGCTAGTCTCTAGTCTCGGTTCTCCTTACTCCACTACCCTCGAAGCTGTCATCCCGAGCGAAGCGAGGGATCTCCTCAACGGTTCCCCGAACGCGGCCCGCCATGCGGCTCCCCGACCATGCGTTAATGAGATCCCTCGGGCACTTCGTGCCCTCGGGATGACAATTGGAGGAATGATCGACCTCCTCACTCCTCACTCCTCACTCCTTACTCCTCACTTCCCTCCAGTTCCCCGCACAGGGCGGCCAGCACCGCTCGCCGCACTTCCCGGCCGCGAGCGCCACGCCCCTTCATGTGCTTCTGATTCACCTCCACCTCGATCCCGAGATAAGCCGACGGGGAAAACCGGGTTCGTAGGTACTTCGTGAGGCCGTCGGTGTTGCCCCGGTAGGGATAATTCCGGCGCACGACGATCCGGGAACTCATGCCGCCGATCACCTGCTGGATGGCTTTACAGAACGATACTTCGAGCCGGCGTGCGGGATCGTATAGGAGGCCGACGTCCGCCGTGCGGGTGACACCGTGAGGACGAGGGGTGAAGCTATGCACGCTCAGGTGCACCACCCGTCGACCGTGGCCGGCCAGTCGCGCGATGCGGCCCTCGAGTTCGGTGCGGAAGGGGACGTAGTACCGCTCGAGCACCAGGGCGCGCTCATCGGGCGTGAGACAGCGGGAGAACTCGGAGAACAGGCGCGGGTGGTGCGGTGAGCGGTTGAGCTCGACCAACAGTCGGGTCGTACGGGAGGCCACGAGCGGGGCATGGAGCCGCCGGGCAAGTTCCGCCGCGAGATCGAGCGCGCCCGGATCATATCCGCGATGGCTGGACAGGACCCGCTCGGCGGACGCGAACAGTGCGGCATAGCGCCGTGGAACGGTGTTGCCGCCGTGCTCGCACGACACCACCACGGCGCTAGGCATGTGGCCTGAGCTGCCTCCCCTCGGAAAGACACGCCGCCAACTCCCGGTAGAGCAATACCATCCCGTCGCGAGACGGTCTGGTGCCCAGCCGGGCCAGCATGCGACGGGCAAGGCATCCGTCGCGCCCGATGACCTCGAGCGACCCATGTAACTCGGGCGGGATGGTATCGTTGGCGCAGTATCGCTCCGCCAGCACTCGCCACACTTGCCCGACTGTACGGCTCGGCGCGCCGCCACATCCCAGCAGGGTCAGGTAGTCGTCGTCCGGAACCGGTGCCGCGCCAGCCTGGTGGATGGTCGACTCCAGGAGCGCCCGCAACGCGGCACCCGGATAATCACGCTGCTCCGTCCACCGGCTGGCCTCCTCCGTGGCAAGCGTCTCGACCACCGCCGATACGAGTGCCGCGATGGCCACGTCGGCCTGGGGACATTCCTGCATGTCGATCACCCGGATCTCGACCGTGCCTCGGTCGAACCGGGCGATGGCACCCCGAGCGTTGACCCACTCGTCCCGCAAGATCCCTTCGGGATCGAGCGGCGCCAAGTCGCGGTAGATGGGTTCCAGGATGCGTTCATGGTATTCCGCTTCCGATTCGACCGGTTCGGGAATCACTGCGCCGGCAATGGACGGAATCCGGGCGGCATTCGACTGATAGACCGCGAGCCGGGTGTCGAGCGAGCCGCTGACCGCGCCGTCCGCGATGGGCGTGCTCGCGGCGAGGGCGGGAATGATGGGCAGCACCAGTCGAATAGCCGAGTGCAGCCTGGCAAACTCAGCATCATCGGAAAACGGCAGGTTGACGTGAACGCTTTGGAGATTGGCCCACCCGTGGCGGGCGCAATCGAACAGGCGATCGAATGCGGCGTACACCTCGTGGAATTCGTGGGGCCACATACGGAACTCCTGCCGGGGGTCCATCCAGGGATGGGTGCCCGTCGGAAGGAGCCGTGAGCGCCACGGCTCGAGCCGTTCGTTGATGTAGACGACTTCGCCCTGGAATTGATCCGCGAGCCCAGCGAGCGTGTCGACCGGCCCATTGGTCTTGAGCTCGATCAGATGGAGCGCCAGCTCGTTGGACCAGCCCATGTTGCCGCGCTCGACATCGCACACGATGGCACCGGCCTCGGCTTCGAGCAGCCGGTCGGCAATGGGACGCACGGCGAGAGACTCGGCATCGACAATCATGTACTCGAGCTCGATCCCGATTGCCTCGAACAGGCCGAGACGGGCGGTCATAACGTGGCCGGGGCCACGCCTCGTTCGTCGAGCTTGGTCCGGAAGTACTGCATGATGGCCAGGTACAGCTGGTCCCCCAGGATGATGTCCTCGTACCCGGCGTCGATGGAGGGGTTGTCGTTGATCTCGATGATCCGGAACTTCCCGTCGATCTCCTTCACGTCCACTCCGTAGAGTCCGTCGCCAACCAACGAGGCGGCCTTGACGCCCAACTCGACGGCGCGCGCCGGCGCGTCCTCGAGCGCGACCGCCTCGACCTCGCCCATACCGGCGCCGACCGGTGCGCCCACTGATGATCTGCCAATGGCCCCGTGCCATGTGGTATTTGCAGACATAGAGCGCTTCGCGATTCAAGACGCCAATCCGCCAGTCGAACCCGGTCGGCAGCCATTCCTGCACGATGGCCAGGTCGGACTGCTCGAACACCTGCTTCAGACACTCCACGAATTGATCGTGTCCCTGCTCGATCTTGATGACCCCCTGCGAGAACGAGCTGTCCGGCAGCTTCACGACGCAGGGGAACCCGATGGCGGCGGCCACCTGCTCGACATTGTCCTCATGAACCACCATGGTCTTCGGACACGGCAGCTCATAGCGGTCGAACAACTCCGCCTGGTACACCTTGTTGGAGCACCGGATGATCGACTCGGGGTCATCCACGACGATCAGCCCCTCGGTCGCGGCACGCTGGGCAAACCGGAAGGTGTGGTGGTTGACCGACGTCACTTCCCGAATGAACAGGGCGTCGAATTCCGCAATGCGGCCGTAGTCCTCGGGACCGATGACGCTCGCCGCGATTCCTACTTCCTGGGCCGCCGTGATGAATTTCTTGATCGAACGCTCCCAGGACGGTGCGTTTTCATCGAGGGGGTTCCAGAGAATCGCGAGATCGTAGCGGGCAACCTGGGGCTTCGCTCGGCGCGCGTGTTTCGGCTTGGCGAAGTACCGCCCCGCCTCGGCCTCCACGAAATCCTGGTGGGCTTCGGGGATTTCGCTGGTCGCGATGGGGCGGAGGCCCTGCAACTTCCAGCGCGCGTCCTCCAGGACAAAGCTGGCGCGGAGCAACGGCGCGGGAAACTGATTGAAGAGCGCACGGCTCAGCCGATCGTAGCGCTTCGCAAGGTTGCGCCCGAAGTAGATGCTCAACTCGAACGATTCGGACTTGAGCGGCGCCAGGTTCCGTTGGATCAGATCGTCCAGATCCTCTCCCACGATGCGCAAGATGGGCGAGAGCTGGAGCGCCTGGATGGTGGCCACCGAGGGCATGGGCTTGTGCCCCCGAGCGGCGGCCAGCAGCGAGACGTAGTAGCCGAGTCCTTGATAGCCGTACCGGCGGCAGAGGTTGTACACCGTGGTTCGGCGCAGTTCGGCGTAGCGCGGATCGGTTAGATAGGCGCGAGCCGAGACGACCTCCACGTCGGGAATCGTGAAGTGCCACCGCTTGGTGTTCTCGATGACGATGAGGGGCTTCATACCTGGTTGGGAGAGGGCTCGATGACGAGCAGGTTGGCATCGTAGGTCAGTGCGCCGAGCAGGACCGCACCGAGCAGTCGTTGGATGCCGACGGGGTAATAGTGCGTACCGAACCGTGGGTTGTCCTGCAATGGGTCTGCGACCAACGCCTCATCGGAATCCAGATCGTACCCGTAGAGCACCACGAAGTGCCCGGCGGGTGCTCCCCGAATATCGTCGTAGTGGATCTTGATCTCGCCTCGCTCGCGGGCGCAGCCGAACAGGTACGTGGCGCTGAGCCCCGTCAGCACCGGATGACCCCGGTTCAGGTACCGTCGGATCAGATCGGGGTTCAGTTCCTCGAATCGGATTCGCCCGCCCAACTCGAGGAACCGCAGGTAGGCCTTGGTCGCAAAGCGGAGCTTGGTCGTGCGCTTGGCCTTGGCCTGCGCTTTCAGCCGGTCAGTCAGATCGACCCCACCGTCGACAAACCAGCTCGGGTCGAACACGGTGAGGTTGTAGGTGAAAATGGTTGCCTGGTAACCGCGCTCGAGCGCGTGGTGCGCCAAGAGCACCGATAGGGTCCCCCCGCCCTTCAGCGGCTTGACCTCGTCGATCACCTGACGCAGCGGCAGGTGATCGCCGTAATACCGATAGACCGCGTGCAGGCAGGTCGGACCACAGGTGATGTCGTCCGGCTGCGGCAGGATTTCGAGCGTGAGCTTGGGGCTGCTAGGGTCCATTGGCTATTGGCTATTGGCTATTGGCTATTGGCTATTGGCTATTGGCTGGCCAAGAAGCTAGCGCAGTCGACTGCCGGCCGATAGCTGGTAGCTGCTAGATCTTGCCGTCTTCCCGCCTCCCTGCCTACTCCCCACTCCCCACTCCTCGCTCTTCCCGCCTTCCCGCCTCGCCGTGTGCAAATCTCCCCCCTAGACGCATCTCCCGCGCGAACAGTCACTCAGGAGGACGAAATGTACCGCCAACTGACGCTCGTTGCCGCCCTGACGGTGGGGGCCGCGACGGCCTTGCCCGCCCAGGGGTGGGTTGAACTCGAGACCCCCCGGAGGCCCGGCATCGTCATGGGGCCGGTCGTTCGGGTGAGTTCCAACGTCCGGACCACCATCGACGGGCGCGTCGCCCGGGTCGAGGTGGAAGAGCAATTCCGAAACACCGGTCCCCGCATCGCGGAGGGCAGTTACCTGTATCCCCTACCCAAGAACGCCGTGTTCAGCGACTTCTCGCTCTGGATGGGCGATCAGGAGATCAAAGGCGAGATCATGAATGCCGGTGAGGCGCAGCAGATCTACGAGGACATCGTGCGCCGCCTGAAGGACCCCGCCCTGCTTTCCTTGGAAGGCCACGGTCTCATTCGTGCTCGGGTTTTCCCCATCCAGACGGGCGAGACCCGGCGGGTCAAGCTGCGCTACACCCAAGTCCTGGAACGGGCCGGCGACGCCATGCGGCTGCGTTACAGCATCGGGCCGCGCCATCACGGACCCGAGCACGGTCACGGTGGAACCGAGTCATCGTTCCGCGATGACTTCAGCTATGAGGTGAGCGTTCCGAGTGCGAACGATATCGGAACGCCCTATTCGCCGACCCACCCGATCGAGACCGAACGACGGAATGGCCGGTTGATCGTCACGTTGAGTCCCGACGCTACCGGCGACGTGGACCTCTTCATTCCACTCCGCCGCGGTCTGGTCGGCACCAGCATCCTGACCCACGCCCCTGGCGGTGAAGACGGGTTCTTCATGCTGTTGCTCGCCCCACCGCACAACGAGGCAGGCCAAGCGGTGCCGCGCGATCTCTCGCTGGTAGTGGACATCTCGGGATCGATGTCGGGGGACAAGCTGGAACAGGCCAAGCAGGCGTTGACTCAGGCGCTGGGGACGCTCGGCCCGGCGGACCGGTTCCGGCTCGTGGCGTTCTCCTCGAGTATCCGGCATTTCCGTGACGGGTTCACCCCTGCCACGGCGGCCAATCTTGCCCAGGCGCGCCGATTCGTGGCAAATCTGACCGCAACCGGCGGCACCAATATCGCCGGGGCGCTCGACGCTGTGCTCGGCAGCGCGGTCGCCGAGGACCGGTTGCCCATCATCGTGTTCATGACCGATGGGTTACCCTCGGTCGGCGAGCGGGAACCCGATCGGATCGCCGAAGCAGCGTCTAGCCGGATCGGACGCGCGCGCATCTTCACCGTCGGCGTTGGCCACGACGTCAACACCTATCTACTCGACCGGCTCGCGGTCGAGGGGCGCGGCAGCGCCGAATACGTCGCACCCGATGCCGACGTGGAGGTCGCGGTAGGATCACTGCTCTCCAAGATTCAATTCCCGGCGCTGGTCAATCTGCGGATCGTCAGCTCGCCGGTCGAGTTCCGCCAAGACTATCCGGCCGAGCTTCCCGACTTGTTCTACGGCGAGGAACTGGTGGTGTTCGGACGGTATCATGGCCAGGCCACCGGAACCGTAGTGATCGAAGGCGAGCGGAACGGTCGTCGAGAGCGGTTCACTGCCCGGGCAGCCTTTCCACGCAGCGAGCATGACAACGACTACATCCCGCGGCTCTGGGCCGCGCGGAGAATCGGCGACCTGACTCGGACCATCCGGATCGAAGGATCGACTCCCGAGTTGATCAACGAAGTGCGGGACCTGGGCCTTCGGTACGGCATCATCACGGAGTACACCTCCTACCTGGTGCTCGAACCGGGCATGCAACCCGGAGTAGCCCGGGACGACATGCGCGCGAACGCGCCCATGGCTCCAGCCCTCGAAGGTGGCGCACGCCAGGCCCGGGCCCAAACCGGGAAGGACGCGTTCAAGCGAGCGGAGGCCAGTTCCGAGATGGCGAGTGCCAAGACCCTGGCCGCGGCGGACGCCGTCGCAGAAAACCGCATGCGGGCCATAGGCGGTCTGTCGGATGAGCGGGAGGGAGATGCGGTGAACGCCCGCGAGGCGCAGGTTCGCCGAGTAGCTGGCCGCCTGTTCGTGCGGCACGATGCGACGTGGACCGACGCCCGGCACAGCGACAGCCTGGGAATCATCGAGGTGGCACCCTTCAGCGATGCCTACTTTGCCCTGGCACGAGCGTTGCCGGAGATTCGACCCTACCTTTCAATCGACGGCAGCGTGGTGATCGCCGGCCAGCGGGCCAGCATCAAGGTCACCGATTCAGGTGCCACATCCATGTCAGAGCGTCGCATCAACCAGGTGGTTCGCATGTTTCGAGGGACATGAGTCTCGACATCGGTCAGCTGTACCAAGAGTACCACGGGTCCCTCGTCCGGATGCTGTACCGCCGGACGGGGGATCCGGACCGGGCGGAGGACCTGGCACAGGAGGTCTTCGCTCGGGCGGTGCAGACTCCGCCCAGGAATCCGCGACCGTGGCTGTTTGCAGTCGCGCTCAACCTGGTGCGGGAGGACGGACGCAAGGCGGTGCGACAAGGCCGTCGACTCGAACTCTACCGGGCGGAGACGGCTCGTTCCGCACCGGCGCCGGACACGGAGGTGGAACGGGACGAGCAAATCGCTGAAGTCCGTGCCGCGCTCGATGTGCTGACCGAGCGCGATCGCGAGGCGCTGCTGCTCAAGGCGGAAGGGTTCAACTACGAAGAGATCGCCGCGACGCTAGGGCTGGCAAAGGGAGCCGTGGGAACAACACTCGCACGGGCCCGCCGCCGATTGGTCGAGGCGTATCACGGTGAAGGACGGAAAGACAATGCCGCACCCTGAAGAAGGAATGTTCCACGCGTTGCTCGACGGGGAGTTGACTCCCGACGAGGTGCGCATCATCGAAGCCCACATGGCGTCGTGCGCTGCGTGCGCCGCGCGGCTCGAGGACGTGCGTGCCATCTTCGACGAATCCACGGCCCTGGTGGACCGGCTGGAACTACCCGAACGAAAAGCCTCGGGTTCCTCCGCGCCACCACTCGACCTGGTTCGCGCCAAGCGAGCTCGGACCATCCCGAGGCAACGGCTCCGCACCTTGGCATGGGCGGCCACAGTGGTCATCGCCGCCGGCGCAGGCTACCTGGCGAGCGATTGGCGTCACCGCGTACCCGGTCAAACACCGGCCTCGGCGATGAATGAGAGGGGCCAAGTTCCAGCCGTTTCCACTGAGCAGGCGTTGGGTGATCGAGCCGCCGACTCGCCGGGCGACGAAGCTGCGCAGCGCGTGGCCCAGGCAGACCTCCCGAGCGTTGGCGCGGCGCGGCCTCTCGAACGAGAGCAGGAGCGGGCCATGGACCGGAGAGCTGCCGCACCGGTGCCCGCCACCCCGGCGCCGGTCGATGCCGTGGTGGGCGGCGCGGCCCAAGGTGGAGCGGCTCGAGGCAACGTGAGCGGCGAGCCCGAACTCGAGTCTCCCGCAGCGCGGCGTGACCGCCTCGCCCAGGTCGCGAGGGCCGAGGAGCGCGACGCGGGGCGCGCCGCCGATGCGCCGGCGGTCCAAGCACCCGGAGCGGATGCCGCCGCATCGCGGGCCGCTGTCTCGGGGCTGGTCGAGGACGCCCGGCGCGAGGGCGATTTTGCGAAGGCGGCCCAGGCGGCGCCGGCCGAAGGATTCCGGGCCCAGGTGACTCCGCCCCGACCCGTAACATTGGAGGACGCGGTCGACGCGTTGAACGGCGCCATCCGTCTCGTTGATGGTGCCTCGCTCACCCGCGTCGAGACGAGCGATCCGCCGGCCGTGCCCTGGGCCGAGGTCGAGGGTCCGCTGGTCAGGGTGGTCTATCGACTCGAAGGCGCGGAGGTCGTGCTCAGTCAGGTTCGGATAAATCCGGGACGCGAGGCAGTCGCGGAACGAGCCGCCGCCAAGCGTGCGCTGGACGCCGTTGGGGATGTCGGCACGGTTCCACACCTTGCTCCAGGTGATACCCTCGTTGTGGCAGAACCCGGCGGCGGGTACCGGGTGTGGTGGCTGGACGGTTCCCGCCGGATCCTGTCACTGTCGGGGCCACTCGGCCAAGATGCCCTGAAACGGATCGTCGATCGAATCCGCTAGGCCTGTCTCGGTCCTCGCCCGGCACCGGTCCCGCGTGGTATCTTTGTAGGACCCTTTTGATTCAGGACCAGACGCGCGGACGATGGACCACGTCACCGAAGAGACCCTCAGGAGCCTCCTGGAGAACCGGATGAGCCGGGTCGCCCAGGCACAGGTGCGTCATCACATCAGCACCTGCTTCCGCTGCGAGGAAAAGCTGCGGGAGTGGCGGGCATCCATCGACGCACTGAGTGACCCTTCGGAGAAGGCCAGGACGCCCTACCCCAAGACCGAGGCCGCAGCGCCGACCATCCTGGTTCCAGCGCAGCCTGTCCTTCTATCGAAGCATTCGCGATGGGCCGTCCGAACGGTGTTGGCGGTCGTGGCGGTGATCGCCGTGGCCTTATTGGTCGAGACCATCAGGCAAGACCGCCAACAAGAGGGTAGCGAAGGAGCCCAGGCAGGATCGCTCATCCAGCGAAGCCAGGCGGCTCTTCAAGCCGGTATGGACAGCACGCTCGCCGCCCGGGGCTCTGCCCTCCCGGTACCTCCGACCGACAGCGGCACATCGCAGGAGCCCATCGCTACGCCACCCGCCCCGGCCAAGCCGACCGATCTGGCTCGGCCGGACAGTTCGAAATCAGCCCCTTTGGCACCCGAAGTGGCTCGGGAGCCCACGGCACCGAGCGTCACCGGCCCTGGGTTCAGCCGATTGACGGTGAGCGAGGCCATTGAGCGCACCGGAGGGCCGGTGCTCTTGATTCGGGGCCTCCTGCCGGACCACCTCGAAGTTGCCCCGGCAAGGGCGGTCCCGGGCGCCCTGCCCGGAAGCGAGGTGCTCCGCGTGGTCTACCGGGAGCCGGGCGGCCGAATCCTGTTGTTGGACCAGCAGAAGATCCCCGAGGCCTACCGCTCCGGGCTTGCTGCCGACACCCTCATCGATTCCGAACCGGGCGGGTCGTCTCTCGCCATCTGGGTCAGCGGCGAGACCCGCGTCACCCTCTCGGGCCGGATAGACCCCGAAACCCTCATGGTCTTCGTGCGCCGGGTCGACTAGCCGGGAGAAGAGGACCCGGTCCGATCGCCCGTCATTGGGGCCGTGAGCTAGATCACGGCCCCTTTTTCTTGCCAGCGACATCATAAGGTATGAAGCACCCCCCCGACGACGCCCAGGCCCACCTCGACCACCTGGAACTGGCTGCGGCCGTCGCGGGAAGGCTGGATCAGGTTAGCACACAGCGTCTGGTGCGGCATCTCCAGCAATGTGAAGCCTGTGCCACCGAGGCATACGCATGGGGTATCCACCTCGATGACGAGGGCAACTTGAAGACGAGCCAGCCGTCCTCGATGACGGGTCCTCATCGGATCCTCTTCCCCGTGGGTCATGCCGGCTACGACATGCCGACCCGGAGGCCGAAGCGCTCTCCGGCCGTGTGGTTGGCGGGGGTCTTGGTCATTACGGCGCTGGGGGCGGCGCTGTTGCTGCTGCCGCGGGCCGACGCGTCGGGGCCGTTGGTCGCCCACGATTCATCCGCGCCCGCCGCCCGGGGCTCCACGAGTCTGCTCGCCGGCATGTCGCCGCCCATCGTCGCGGACGTACCCTCTCTCTCCTCAGACCAAGAGTTCCCGGCGTCAGTGGCGCGAGCGATGGTGACGGCAGAGGTCGTGACCATGCCGCAGTTCCGGGTCATCACCCCGGAAGAGGCCAAGGCCAGGCTCGCCGGGTCACTCCGGACCATTCCCGCCCTGACGCTGACGCGGGTCGAACTCGGGCCCGGCGCCGCCGTGCCGCTCGCGCTGCCCGACATCGAGGTGGTTCGCCTGGTCTATCAGTCTCCGGCTGGGGATCTGTTACTGCTCGATGAACAGCGGCTGCCGGTGAGCGCGGACCTTGGCGACGTGGGCATCGCGCCGGGCGACACGCTCATCTACAGCGACACGCGAGGCATCACCGTCGCAACCTGGCTTGCAAGCCGCACACTCAGACTGTCGCTCGCGGGGCAAATGGATCATGAGGCCATCCGCCAAGTCATGACCGGCATCCGGTAGCCCACACTCGCTCCACCCTCAGCCTTCGGGCTTTCGATCATGAGGGATGGTGGTAATGCCCATCCCGACCACGAAGAACCCGTACCCGGGGTCGGCTCCCGCAATGAAGCGGCGTTCGACATCGAATCGGAGCCCGATCGACGGTGCGATCTGGATGATCGTTCCCGCACCCGCATAGACATTGAAGGCACCGCCCCCGCCACCCTCAGCGACCGCGGCAAGCACCGACGCGCCTCCGCGGGCGAATACGGTCGCCCGAGACAGCCGGGCGGGAACGACCATTCCCACGTCGGTCAAGAACACCAGAGCCCCATCGCTGAAGCCCGCGGGAAAGACCGAGAACGCGAAGTCCGCCCCGATGCCTTCCTTCGCGAGCTTGGTGGCTCGTAGGGTAAGGGTTGATGTAGCGAACTCGTTGTACCAGCCGACCCGCTGAACCGAGCCGCCAATGGCCCAACCGGCCGGCATCCGCGTGGGGGAGGGTCCCTGGGCCTCGAGCGCGCCCGTGAGGACCCATGCAAGGAACAGGGTCAGCGAGAATAGGGCCTGCCGCATGGGCTCGTCCCGTGTGAGGGTCACCGACACGTTGCACCGGGCCCGTGACCTGCCCGTGACCCGCCTATCTTTCAGATATGCTCGGCCATCCGACCCATCCATGATCCGCCTCAAGACTCTTGGGTCCCTGGAGCTTCTGGGCGCCGGGACGGCCGATTGTGAGGCCGTCCTGCGTCAGCCCAAACGGCTGGCTCTCCTGACCTACCTGGCCTGCGCCGCGCCGCGACGATTTCATCGGCGCGATTCCCTGCTGGCTCTTTTTTGGCCGGACCTGGATACCTCGCACGCCCGCGGCGCGCTGCGCCGGGCGCTGTATTTCCTGAGAAGTGCCCTTGGGGATGACGTCCTGGTCGGACGGGGCGAGGAGGAAATCGGCGTCGATGAAGACCTGCTCTGGTCGGACGTCCGGGCCTTCGAGCGCGCATTGGCTGACGGCCGGCGCGACGAAGCGCTCGGGCTCTATCAGGGCGATCTGCTCGAGGGGTTCTTCATTAGTTCGGCACCGGACTTCGAGCGGTGGCTCGACACCGAGCGCTCCGCACTCAGGACCGCAGCGGCGCGAGCGGCGTGGTCGATCGCCGAAGAAATGGAAACGACAGACCCTCGGAAGTCGCTCCAGTGGGCCAAACGCGGAGCCGATCTCACTCCACATGAGGAAGAACCGCTTCGCCGCCTGATGGAATTACTCGACCGCCAGGGCGACCGGGCAGCCGCGCTGTCGTCCTTCACCGCATTCGAGCGGCGGCTGGCCGAGGAGTTCGAGCTCACGCCGTCGCAGGAGACCGTAACGCTGGCCGAAAGAATTCGGGCACAGGGCGCTGCACCTGTAGTCGTGCCGGGCGAGACAGTCCCAATCGCGCCGTCACCGGACCTCGTTGCGGTCCTGCCATTCACCGTATCGGCCCCGGACAAATACGCCTACCTGGCCGAGGGCATGGTCGACCTGCTGAGTACCAAGCTGGATGGCACCCGCGCGCTGCGCGTGCTGGACCCGCGAGCACTCCTCGGCTGGCTGGCTCAACACGGACAGCAGGCCGACACTCCGACCGTGACCAGTGACGTGGTGGCGCGCTTCGATGCGGCGCACGTGTTGACGGGCAGCGTGGTAGTAGGAGGCGATCGCGTTCAGCTCTCGGCCACGCTGTACGATCGGCGTGGCACGGTCGAGCTGGTGGCGGAGGCCGCGGGTGAGGCCGAGAATGAACTGTTCGATTTGGTCGACGAGATCGCGCGTCAGCTGTTGGCCTCCCGGAGTGTCGGGCCGGCCGGCCGGGTGGCCCGACTCGCGGCGCACACGACCCGGTCACTGCCGGCCCTCAAGCATTACCTGGAAGGCGAGCATTCATTCCGAGGGGGAGAGTACTTCCAGGCGATCGCGGCGTATCAACAGGCCGCGGCCACCGATCCGGATTTCGCTCTGGCGCACTACCGGTTAGCAGCGGCGCTCGCCGCGTGTGCCATGCCCGAGGGCGCGCGCCTCGAGGCAAATCAGGCACAGACACATCGCTCACGCCTCGCGCCTCACGATCGCTTGTGGTTGGATGCCCAGCTCGCCTGGCTCGAGGGTCGCTCAACCGAGGCCGAGCGATTGTACTCGGACATTGTCGCTCTCTACCCCGATAACGTCGAGGCCTGGTATCTCCTGGGCGACCTGTTGGTCCATCACAATCCATATCGGGGGCGGTCCATCACCGAGGCGCGGGTGCCCTTGGAACGGGCCATTGCCCTCGACCCGGATCACATGAGCGCCATGGGGCACCTCGCACGGATCGCGGCGCTCGAAGGCCGCTCGGACGATGTCGCCGATCTGGTGGACCGGATCTTCGTCACGAACCCAGCCGGCGACCAGGGGCTCCCGATGCGCGCCCTCAGGGCATTTACCCTGTTTGACGCTCACGAGGAATCGAACGTACTCGACGGATTGAAGAATGCCCGTGCCCTGACGATCGGGATCGCGTTCTCGGACGTGGCGCTGTACTCGGGCAACCTGGCAGGGACCGACCGCTTCGCGCGACAGTTCCTCGCGGTGGCCCGATCGCCGGAGCTTCAGGCGCTGTGTCACATCATCCTGGCCCACATGGAGGCCATGCGTGGCCGGCACGTCCTCGCGCTCGAGGCCCTCGACGAGGCACAAGAACTCGACCGCGCCTGGGCTCTCGAGATGCGGGGATTGTTCGCCGCCTGGCCGTTCTTCGTCATGGAACCCGGCCAGGTGGCCCGGATCCGTGACGAGCTAGGCGAGTGGGATGCCGCGGCGACCCCACCGAGCCCACAGCTGCCGTTACGCGTCCACAACGACCTGCACCCTCGTCTCCGTTTCTACCTGCTCGGACTTCTCAATGCCCGACTTGGTCATTTCGATCGGGCGAGTAAGTGCGCGGCTGCCCTCGAGTCGGCGGCTCTGGCCGGAGCAGTCGGCGCGTTTCCGGCATCGCTCGGTGCCGGGGTCAGGGCCCGGATCGCCTGGGAAGAGGGAGACCACGCGAACGCCCTCCAGGCGCTCGAGGCCGATCGCCCGGCGCTCTGGTTTCAGCAGGCGGTGAGCTCTCCCTTTTTCGGCCGGATTCTCGAACGCTTCATGCGGGCCGAGCTGCTTTGGAGCCTGGGACGACACGCGGAATCGGCGTCGTGGTATCGGAGTCTGGTCCAACGCTCGCCGTTTGAGCTACCGTACCGCCCCATGGTCGAGGCCCGTCTGTACGAGCTAGCTCTGGAAGACGGCAACGCCGCGGCGGCACGCACCCACGAGATCCGCGTGCGTGCCATGTTGGAGGATGCGGACGCTCGACTCCTCGATACCATGGCGAGGTATGCGCCAACGCTGTTCGCTGGAGGGAAATGAACCACCCTACCTGAGCCACACGGGCGGGCGGGGTGTTACGCGGAGAGCGTCGGTCCGGACTCCGAGCGGTCACCGCCGTTGCCCGCACCGTAGCCCTGTTCCTCATCGTGGGCCAGCATGAGCCCTTCCGGCCCTATGAGCACCACCTGCCGTTCCATCCGTCGCATGAAGCTGACAAACGTGCTGGCAACGCCGGGGTCAAAAATGGTGCCGGCTCCCTGTTCGATGTACCGGAGCGCTTCGGCTGGTTCCCAGGCGGGACGATAGCTCCGCGGCGTCCGGAGCGCGTCATACGCATCGCACACCGAGATCACCTTGCTCACGTAGTGGAAGTCACGGGTGTAGTGCAGATCGGGATACCCGTGGCCATCCGGCCGGCCGTGGTGCTCGTAGGCCGCGATGGCAGCCAGCTCGAACTCGGACTCGCGCCGAAGCAAGAGCCGCGCTCCTTCCTCGGGATGCCGTTGGACCAGCTTCCGATCCGCTTTCGAGAGGGTGTGTTTCTGCAGCAGTTTTTGGGGCACGCGGCTCATGCCGATGTCATGCAGCAGTCCGGCGGTCCCGAAGGCGCGGATATCCTTTGATCCCATGCCAAGCGATTCCGCCAGCGTCATCGCCAGGACGGCTACGTTGATGGCGTGCATGGTGGAGTAGTCGTCGTGTGACTGGAGGTCGAGGAGCGGGATCAACACCTCGCCTTCCGCCCGCATTGCGACGGCCAGCGATCGGATCACGGCCTCCACTTCGTCAAGCGGGACCATCTCCTTGAGTGCAGCTCGCTGGTACAGCCACCGCACGGTTTCGGTCTCTTCGCCGAGGCGATACGGAATCGTGGCGGTCCGGAGGAACTCATCGGACAGCTCGAGGTCTCCGTCTCCGGTCACGCGGAGCATGCCGGAGGTGATGCCGGGTCGAGCCGGTAACTTCTCGGCGGGGGCCGTCGTGCCCAAGCGCAAGAAGACGTCGTCCAGGAATTGGCCGTACGCTTCGCGCGCTACCTCGGCTGCAAACTCCATGCGTTGGGCCCCGAGCGCGCCGAGCCGTTCGGCCCACGGCCATTGATGCATGTCGTGCAGGGTGCGCTGGCCATAAATGACCGAGCCGTCGATGAAAGAAAACGTCGCGGGCGATTCCTCGTCGAGGAGTTCGCGGAGTTTCTCGAATGATCGATCGACGACCCGGGCGCGCGCTGGGTGGCCCTCGCCGTAGAGCTGCATGGCGGACAAAACGTGGGCCATGGAGTGCAGGAAGAGGACGGGGCGTTCACTCATGGCTAGACGATCACCTTGAGCCGCGGGTCGTCGGTTACCTGCCGGAGCTGGAGGTGCGCGCCTGCTGCGTCCCGCACCTGCTTGTCACGATGCCGTTCGGCGCGGCGCAACAGCGGCAGCGCCTTCGGATTCCAGCGCCAGTGAATGGTCAACGCCGTGATGGCGGCCAGCATTGTCGGAGACTTGGGCGCGATGCGCCGGAACCAATACCAGCGCCGCGGGCCCATGGCCGTGTCGATCAGGCATTCGAGCACCGACGGATCGTCCGACGGGGCGATGGCTCGCACGGCCAGCGGCACGAGATCTTCCGGCAGGTCGTCTGTCCGCATCCGATCCACGATCGCTTGCACGGCCTCGGGCGGGCACCCTTCGCCCGCGGCGACCAATCCCAGACGGACGGTGGGCGGATCCGGTGCGCCGACCGCTTCCCGGATGGCGCGGCCGCGGTTCGCGGGGTCCTGCAGCAGCAGCTTGAACCCTTCATGCCGAACCCGAGCATCGGAGTGGGCCAGGCATGCCGCTGGCGAGAATTCCGGAGGCAACTCCGGCAGCATCGACAAGAGTCGGATGAGATTGCGCTGCACGTACCAGGGCGCGCCGCCGATTCGCTCTACGGCTTCCGGGCCGATCTCCGACCCAAACCGCGCCAGGTATTCGAGCAGCTTGGCCCGAACCTTTCGATCCTGGGAAGTCGCCAGGGCGTCGAACATCACGCCGGCCGCGTCCGGCCCGCACGCCGGCACAATGCGGCCCAACGTTTCGGTATCGACCGACGGCGCGCTGAGGAGCACGCCGACCGTATAGGAATGCACCACGCGGGCCCGTAGCTCATGGACGACCGCATCGCCCTCCGGAGCCTGATCAATCACATCCAGCAATTCACCGACCCGCCCGGTGGCGATCAGATAGTCGGCCGCACGCAGGGTGCCGGCCTCCATCACATCACCTTCCAGGCTCATCTGCACGATGCGCGCGGGCTCCGGCGCGTAGGCAGACACCTCGTCGAGTTCATCGGGGGTGAGCCGCGGGAGGCGGGCCAGGGTGCGTTCGTAGACGGCGGGCAGGGTGCCCTGGGCGTCCTGCTTGTCCCAGCGCTCGAGGAGCTGACGGATCATCTCCCGCAACGAATCGTCGGCCGCCTGACGCCGCGGACCGCCGTCATCCTCTGCGTGCGTGGCCAGCTTCTGCAGCAGCTGGAGCAGCGCCGGTGACAGGCTGCGATTCGAAGCGTTCGCCGCGGCTTCCACGAGCCGGATCACCACCTTCGCCGCCATCACGTGGGAGCTTTCGAGCAGGAAGCGACGCTGCGTCCTTCCATTGTCGCGCATGGCCAGCAACCGCTTGAGCGCATCCTCCGAGAGCTGACCGATCAACTTGGCCAGGTGCTTCTGTACGGCCACGGACTCGCCCCGACCGCGATCGCGGCACGCCTCGGTAGACTCGGTCAATGCGCCGAGGACTCGGGTGACGTAATCCGGGTTTTCACAGTGTTCTTCAATCGCCGCGGCAAGGGCCTCTGCGTCCAGCGCCGACCCCTCGTCGTCGGTCAGCTCGTCCGACACGGCGGCCCGGGCCAGCCCAAGCCAGATGAATTTCGACCATGCCTCCGCCGCCGATGCGTCCTGCTCGTCGTCGTCCGAGTCGTCGAAGAGGATGAGATGATCGTAGGAAGGCGGATAGACCCGAATGTGCGGCCAGTGCGAGCGTGGCTTCGGCTCGACCGGTTGCTCCGAGCCGTCACCGGAGGACCGAAGCAGCGTGGCGAAGAGTTCCGTCAACTCCGTTCGCTTGACACCGCGCAGCAGCTTGACGCCGCCGACGTCGCGGCGGTGCAAGTGATCGGCGAGGTCGCGCAGCAGGACGTGTTTCGGGTCGGTTGGAATTCCCGCCACCAGCAGCTGGCCCGGGGCGACCCCAACCGCCACCGCGCCACGGTCGAGGAACACCATTTCCAATTTCTTGGCGAGATTGTGGATGGCCGTTTCAAGCGCCGGGTGCCCATCCGGATACATCGAGAAGCGCTGGAAGGCGCCGGAGAAGGCCACGACGAACTCCGCCAGCTCTCGCGAGAGCACCAACTTGTCGCTGCTCCCGCTTCGAGTCAGCGCATCCGTCATCTCGACTGGATCGCCGAGCTCGGCGTCATAGCGTAGCTCCGAGCGCCGGTGTTCGAGCGGTTGTTGCATCACCACAACACCCTCACGAACTCCGGCATTTGCTGGGCGGTGACCATCACGAACTTCCCCCCTAGTTTAGCGGCAAAGCCCACCGAGAGCGAGGTTTGGCAATGCAAGGCTTCGCACCCTGGGCCTCGCAGCGCCCCTTGACCCACTCGAGCTGCCTTACCCGCTTGGAAGAGCATGAGTTATGCCGTAGAGCGGCCGCGGGATGACCGCTGTGGATTCGGGCAAGATTCGGCGGCGGGAGGGGCTATATTCCGTCGTTTGTCAGCGGCTATACCCTCGCATCCTTACCTGTGAGCCAACGCATGTCGACTACCGCGCGCCCTACTTTCGAGAACCTTACGCCCCCGACCGGCGGCAGCCCCATCACCATGAAGGACGGCACACTCCACGTCCCCACCCACCCGATCGTCCCGTTCATCGAGGGGGACGGCACGGGCCCCGACATCTGGCAGGCCTCCCAGCTGGTGTTCGACGCGGCCGTGGAGAAGGCATACGGTAAGGAGCGGTCGATCGTCTGGTTTGAGGTACTCGCGGGCGAGAAGGCCAAGGACCAGACGGGCAACTGGCTTCCGGACGATACCCTTCACGCGATCCGCCACTACCTGATTGCCATCAAGGGTCCGCTCACCACTCCAGTGGGCGGTGGGTTTCGGTCGCTCAACGTGACGCTGCGCCAACGGCTGGACTTGTACGCCTGCGTCCGGCCGGTGCGCTACTTCAGCGGCGTGCCGTCGCCGGTCAAGTCTCCTGAGAAAGTCGACATGATCATCTTCCGGGAGAACACCGAGGACATCTACGCCGGAATCGAGTACCAGGCCCAGACCGACGATGCACGCAAGCTCATCGCCTATCTGCAGGACACGCTCGGGGTCAAGTCGATCCGCTTCCCAAACACCGCCGGCATCGGCATCAAGCCCGTCTCGGCAGAGGGAACCAAGCGCCTGGTTCGTGCGGCGATCGAGCATGCTGTGAACCGTGGTCGCAAGAGTGTCACGCTGGTGCACAAGGGCAATATCATGAAGTACACGGAAGGCGCGTTCCGTGACTGGGGCTACGAGCTGGCACGTGAGGAATTCGGTGCAACGCCGATCGACGGCGGTCCGTGGTGCAAACTGCCCGAACGGGATCGTGATCAAGGATGTCATCGCCGATGCGTTCCTCCAGCAGATTCTCACCCGCCCGGCCGAGTATGACGTGATCGCCACCCTCAACTTGAACGGCGACTACATCTCCGACGCGCTCGCCGCGCAAGTGGGCGGCATCGGCATCGCGCCGGGCGCCAACATCAACTACCAAACCGGGCACGCCATCTTCGAGGCTACGCACGGGACGGCACCCAAGTACGCCGGGCAGGACAAGGTGAATCCCGGATCGCTCATTCTCTCGGGCGAGATGATGCTCCGGCACATGGGCTGGGAGGAGGCCGCCGACCTCGTTATCAAGAGCCTCGAAGCGACCATCAGACAGAAGCGGGTGACGTATGATTTCGAGCGCCTCATGACGGGGGCGACACTCCTCAAGACCAGCGAATTCGCGCACGCCATGGTCGGCAACATGTAGCGTCCGATCCGCCATGCCCGCCACGGCCGCGGCATCCCCAACTCCCCGCTTCCAGCGACTGGCCCGCTGGGCCGGGCCGGCCGGGTACGGCGCGACTTTTCTCCTCGCCCCTCAGAGCCTCGGGGCCGACGCCCGACACGTCCTCGGGATCACCGTGTGGATGGTGATCTGGTGGGTCACCGAGGCGCTGCCGCTCGCCGCCACCTCGCTCCTCCCCCTGGCCCTGTTCCCACTGCTCGGCGTCGCGAGCCCGCAAGACGCCGCCGCACCCTACGCCAACCAGCTCATCTTCCTGTTTTTGGCGGGCTTTCTGCTCGCGGCCGCCCTCCAGGCGTGGAACGCGCACACCCGCATGGCTTACGGCATCGTCTCCCGCATCGGCTTCGGAGGGCGGCGCGTGGTGCTCGGCATCATGCTGGCGACGGCCTTCTTGTCGATGTGGATCTCGAACACGGCCACCGCCGCCATGATGTATCCCATCGCCATGGCCGTCGGGGGCCTGCTCGGCCACAGCAAGGAGGCCGACACCACCCGGACCGCGCTCATGTTGGGAGTGGCCTACGCCGCGTCGATCGGCGGGATGGCAACGCTCATTGGCACGCCGCCCAACCTGATCTTCTCGGCCTTCGTCGCCCAGGAGACCGGCCGAGCCATTGGCTTCGGCGAGTTCATGACCATTGGCCTCCCGACCGCGGCGGTGCTGCTACCGCTCTGTTGGGTGCTCCTGGTCTTCGTGGCCTTCCGACACCATGCGAGTATTCCGCCTGAGGCGGCCGCCGCCATTCAGCGACGGCGGGCCGCCCTCGGGGTCCTCCGCGGCGGAGAGGCAAAGACTCTCGTGGTCTTTATTGTGACGGCATTGGCCTGGCTCTTCCGGGCGCCCAAAGACTTCGGCGTCTTTCGCATTCCCGGGCTCAGCGATATCGCGCCCGGCATCGGCGATGCCACCATCGGGATTTCGGGTGCGATCCTGCTGTTCCTGATCCACACCACGCGGGACGGCAATCGTCGGCCGCTGCTAACGTGGGACGAGGCCCGAGCCATTCCGTGGGGTGTACTCCTGCTGTTCGGCGGCGGGCTGTCCCTCGCCGCCGCAATGGAATCGACCGGGCTCACCACATGGCTCGGTCAGCACATGGCCATCCTTCGTGCGCTCCCGACTCTGCTCCTGCTTGGTGGGTTGGCGCTCACCGTACTGGCCCTCGGCGAATTGGCGTCCAACACCGCCCTGGCCGCCATGGCCATGCCGCTGGTCGCATCGCTCGCCGCCGGCATCGGGCAACCGCCGCTCCTCTTGTTGCTGGTGACGGCGCTGGCCGCGTCGACCGGGTTTGCCCTTCCCATCGCGACCCCGCCCAACGCCATCGTGTTTGGATCGGGACAAGTCAGGGTTCGCGACATGGTCCGGGCCGGACTCATGCTCGACGTGGTCGCCATCGTGGTCGTCGTGGTGATGGTGAGCCTGCTGTTTCCCGTCGTGTTCGGCTAACGCCCCTCGCCCTCAGCGTCCAGGGGTTAACCGCCGCTCGGCAGCGGCCAAGGTGCCGTCGACAATGAGCGCGAGAAACGCGGCCGGCAGGGCGCCGGAGAGGATCATGGGCGTGTTCGGAGAGCGCCAAGCCCGCCACGATGGGATCGCCCAACCCACCGGCACCGATGAAGGCGGCGAGCGTTGCCGTCCCAACGTTGATTACCGCAGCCGTCCGGATTCCCGCCATGACAACGGGGGCCGCGAGCGGCAGCCGCACGTAGAGCAACACCTGACGCGGGGTCATGCCGAGCGCGGTGCCGGCTGCCACCGCTGAAGGGTCGGCCTCGCGCACACCCGTGAACGTATTCCGCAGAATCGGGTAGATCGAATACAGGAACAGTGCGACCAGCGCCGGCCAAACCCCGATACCGAGGAGCGGAATCATGAACGCGAGGAGGGCAATGCTCGGAACCGTCTGGAGAAGTCCGGCGCCTCGAATCACCGATTCAGCGCTCTGGCGCTTGCGCTCGAGCAGAAGCCCAAGCGGAACCGCGAGTGCGATGGCCGCGAGGAGGGACACGCCGACCAGGAATACGTGACGGACGGTCAGCGAGGCAATGGTGCCACGGCGATCCCAGAGATAGCGGGCGAGTCCGGGTCGTGGAGCCTGGGGGCGTGATGCCTCGGCAATGTCTCCTTCGACCAATCCCACGCTCCTGAGCGCATCTCGTGCCACGAGGGCAATCGGCTCTCGATCGACTTCGACTCGCCGATTGAATTCGCGCATGCGGTCTTCGGAAAGCAGCCCGCTGAGCCCCGTGAGCGCAATGATCGCGTCTGGGTTGGCGTCCGCAAAGGCTCCATTCACGAGGGCCGCGGCCTCATACGGAGGAAAGAACCCACGATCGTCCTCCAGCACTCGGAGGTCGTACCGGGCAATCAACCCATCGGTCGAGTATCCGTCGATGACGTCCACCTCGCCGGCGGCCAGGGCCTGATATTTGATGGCGGGCAACAGCGATCGAACTTCCGCCGGCTTGAAACCGTACGCGTCGATCAGCCCGGGAAGGCCGTCGGGCCGGCCGATGAAGTCAGGGGTGAATCCCGCGACGAAATCACTGCCTTCGCGCGCCAGATCGCTCAGCGTTCGAAGACCCCGTGACACGGCGACATCCGTTCGCACTGCGATCGCGTAGGTGTTCTCGAATCCCAGAGGCGGCAGCCACCGGACATCGTAGCGTCGGCGGAACTCGCGCGAGACATGCGCGAACACTGATCGCGCATCCATGACCGGCTGTTCGCCCAGGATGGCCAGGAGCCCCGTGCCGGTGTATTCCGGATACACGTCGACTGCGCCCGTGCGCAGGGCTTGGAATGCTATCTCTGTGGCCCCGAGACCAAGCCGGCGCTCGACCGTGAAGCCCCCAGCTTCGAGAACTTGGGCAAACATTTCGGCCAAGAGATAGGACTCACCAAACGGCTTGGAAGCGACGACGACATGGCGGGTGGCCGGCGGGGCCGGCGACTGGGCCAGAAGGAGCAGCAGGAAACCAACACCGAGCACCTTCACGGGTCAACGATCCTTGCCCGGTGCAGCAAGGCGCGGACGTACTCGGTGGCGGGAGCGCGACGGAGCTCGTTCGACGAGGCCGATTGCTCCACCCGTCCTTCCCGGAGCACGGTGACGCGATCCGCCAGGGCCAGCGCTTCGTGCAGATCGTGGGTGACCAGCATGCAGGTGAGCCTCAAATCGCGCCGCATGGTGTCGAATGACTCCTGCAAGTCGGCCCGGGTAATGGCATCCAGGGCCCCAAACGGCTCGTCCATCAGAATCACGTCGGGCCCTGCCGCGAGCGCGCGGGCAACCGCCACCCGCTGCCGTTGCCCCCCCGATAGCTCGCGCGGCCAGCGCTTGCCGAAAGTCGTTGGATCGAGTCCCACCAGCTCCAGAGCCCGGTTGGCCCGGTCGGTTCGATCGTCACGTCCCTCGAGCCAGGGTACCAGCTCGACGTTCCGGCCCACCTGCCAATGCGGGAGGAGGCCGCCCTCTTGGGGTACGTAGCCGATGCGGCGGCGGAGAGCGACCGGGTCGAGGCCTGTGACGTCCGCGCCTTCGAACGTGACCGTTCCACTGTCGGGTGATGTCAACCGGTTGAAGCAGCGGAGCAAGGTGGTCTTGCCCGATCCGCTCTCGCCGATCAGCGCATGACACTCGCCTCTCGCCACCTCGACCGACACACGATCGAGCGCGACGAGACTGTCGTAGTTCTTGGAAACCTCGGACGTAGCGAGAACGGTGCCGGGTACCGTCATGGAGGACCGTGGGGCTGTCTCTTCCCTGATCAGCCTGCGGGTGAGGTCGCTACCAGCTCGTCGAGGGCTTCGTCAGCCGGGGCACGTCCCTGCCTCGTGTAGCGCTCGAAGAATGCCCGGGTAACCTCGACGTCCCGCCCGGCGATGAACTCCTGCCCAAAGCGGCCGCATCCTTCCAAGGCAATTGCGAACAGGTCCGAGGCCACGTCGGCGATGTCCGGATCTGCCAAGCCATCGATTCCGGCGCGGAGGAGGAGCTCAGGATCGGGGGGGCCGATGAGATCGGCCGCTGCATGCAGGCTCGCATGATCGTACACTATACCGGCGAGGAAGCAGATCGGCACGGCGTACCACTTGGGCGGAAGCGCGTCGACCGAGCGGTATTCGAGATACCCCCTCGGTCGGACTTCGGGAAACAGGGTGGTGAGATGCGCGTGCCAATCGTCGAGGCTGGCCCCGCCCTGGGCCCACCACCAGCCAAACGGACGGTAGGCGTCACGCTCGAGCGGCAGCAACATGGCCGGCGCGTTCAGGGCAAATTGGAGATACTCTTCGACCGCGTCGCCCGATTGCGCCAGGAGTCCGGTCCGGCTGGAATCCGTGGTGCGCCACGTCTCCGCCCGGTAGCTCTGGCATCCGGTGGGAACGCCCCGATAGATCGGAGAATTGGCGAAAATGGCGGTGACGTACGGGGCCGACGCGTTCAGGACCGCCCACCGCAGCATCGGTTCCTCCAAGAAATCGAGGTTCACCTGGATGGCGGCGGTTTGACGCATCATGCGCACACCGGTCCCACCACGCGCCTCGAAATAGGCCGTCATCTTCCGATATCGAGGGGCGGACAGCTGGAGCGGCACCTGGGCGAGGTCGTTCAGGGGGTCGATGCCCGTCGGGAGCATGGTAATGCCGGCATCTGATGCCGCCCGCACCAGCGGCTGCATGGCATTCTCCATGTGCGGCATGAGCTCCGTGATCGAGCGGCACCGGGGAGAACTGTACTCCAGCTGACCGCCAGGTTCCGGTGTCAACGTCCCTCCATCGGGAAGGCGAAACATCCACACACCGCTGGGATGCCGCGCCTCGACCCAATCCCGGGAAGCACCATAGTGGCGCAGGAACGCGAGGCTCGAGCGACCCGACTCGGACTCGAACCGGCATACGGTACCTGAGTCGGTGTCGACGGGGATGACCTCGACCTCGGCTCCAATGCCCCGGAGAGGCCTTTGCCGCTTGGGATGGAAGGCGTGCCGAGTCAGGTCGGCGGCGAGAGGATCAGTGGCTCGGGTGGTCATGACGCGCCTTCGGCAAGCGCGAGGGCGAACCATTCCTTGGCGTCGGTCTTCCACTTGGTCAGCCGCAGGCCGGCGGCCTCGAGGAGGGCTGCAATGCTCTCCCGGTCGTACTTGCAGCTGATCTCGGTCCGGAGCTGCTCATTCTGCTTGAATCGGACCGCCCCGATGCCGGGAATCGTGACGCGCTGCTCCTGCAGAGAGTCCAGATACATCTCGATCCGGTGCGCATTCGCGTTGTAAACGGCACGGTGCCGGAACTGCTCGAGATCGAAATCGGCACCGAGCATGCGGTTGAGCACGCGCAGCACATTGCGATTGAACTCGGCAGTCACTCCCTCCACATCATTGTACGCGGCCTCCAATACGCCCGAATCCTTGCGCAGATCGATGCCGAGCAGGAAGTAGTCGCCGCGATTCATGGCGGCGTGAATGCGCCGGAGCAGTCCTGCGGCCTTCTTCGGGCGGAAATTGCCGATCGTGCTTCCGAGGAAGGCAAACAGGTGGGGCGAAGGAAGCGCGGTCGGGAGCACCAGCGGATCGGCCAGGTCCGCCACGGTTGGGAGCACCTTGAGTCCCGAGTACTCCAGCCGGAGGCGGTCGGCGGAGGCCTCGAGAAACTCGGCGCTCACGTCGATCGGTACGTAGACCACCGGCGAGTGGTCGGCCAGCATCGCATCGAGGATCACGCGTGCCTTCTCGCCGCTGCCCGCTCCTAACTCCACCAACGTGCGGACGCCAAGGTGGGGAATGAGCTCGGGCATCCAGGCATCGAGGATTTCACGTTCGGTCCGGGTGGGGTAGTACTCGGGTAGCTCGGTGATTCGTTCGAAGAGCTCGGACCCGCGATGATCGTAGAAGTACTTGGGCGGAATTTCTTTTGGCGACCGGGCGAGACCTGCCCGGATCTCCTCCGCCATGGAGGAGCCGATCGGAGCCCGTCGGGAGATGTTGGAACGGCTAGACATCGGCCGCACAGCGGAAGCCACTGAAGATCTGCCGCCGGATGGGGTAGTCCCAGTTCCGGAAGGTGCTCCGGATGGCGCCGGCGCGCGTGGCCCAGGAGCCGCCGCGCAGCACCTTGTACGCCGACCCGAAGAACACCTCGGAATACTCCGGATAGGGATACGGCTGAAAGCCTGGATAGCCGGAGAAGTCGCTGCTGGTCCATTCCCACACGTCACCGATCATGCCATAGCACCCCAGCAGTGAGACATTCCGAGCGAACGAGCCGATCACGGCGGTATCGAAGGCGGATTGATCGACGTTGGCCAGGTCGGGAGTTGGGGGCGCCTCGCCCCAGGGAAACGCCGCAGCTCGTCCCGTTGCCGGATCCCACGTGGCGGCAACCTCCCACTCGGCTTCGGTCGGCAACCGCTTGCCTGCAAACCGCGCATAGGCCTCTGCCTCATGGTAACACACATGGCACACCGGTTTGTTCCCCTCGATCGGCCCGGTGACGTCCATGACCCGCGTATGCCACGCTCCATCCCGCTGGAACCAGTACTTCGGGGCGTTGACATCGGATTCCGTCCGCCAACGCCAGCCCTCGGGAGACCACAACTCCGGGCTGTCGTAGCCGCCCGCCGCCATGAACTCCAGGTACTCGCCGTTCGTCACCGGCGCGCAATCGATGCGAAACGGCCGGAGGTGCTCGTGGTGCCGGGGACCCTCGTTATCGTAAGCGGCGCGCCGGTCGTCGGTCCCGATTGAGACTTCACCGCCATCGAAGCGTGCCATACCGCTCGGTTCCAACTCTGGAGCGGGAAGACCACGCCGTGCCACTGGGTGATACGGCTCACCCTGCTTCAGCTGGAGCACCTGCAGGATGGTCTCATTGTGCTGGTACTCGTGCTGTAGCACCATGTGATACACATATCCGTTGCGCAGCAACGGGTGAGCCGAGCCAAGATCCGCCCGGGCAAGACGGTCCAGCACCCGATGGCGGATGTCGGCCATGCTCCGGATGATCTCCGCGAGATCGGGAAGGTTCAACGACGCGCGCTCGCTCCGCGGGTGTTCCATGGGGTTGAACAGCCCAGGCATCTCCACGAACTTGATTTCATCGTCCACATTCCGGGTCAGCCACAGCTCCTCGAAGTGCGCGATGTGGCCGAGGTCCCAGAGGATCGGGCTCATGAGCGGGTCGTGCTGAATGCTGAGATCCTCGCGTGTGAGCGGGCGCAGCAGCTCGAGCGTGCGGGCCCGCGCTCATCCAGCCGTTCGGCGATGTGGTCGTTGAGTGAGGACGTCGTGCTCGAGGGACATCGGGGATGGGACTCCGCGCTGAACCGGAAGTCTAGGGAATCTGGCCGGCTGCGTCGGATGTGCAAGGCCGGTGCATGGTGTCAGGGGCACGTCCATGGCACCGCGAGCCTCGACCGCGGCGGCACCCACCGAGAACGTATCCAGAATCGGTGCCGGCGATTATGATGATGGGAGTCCTCGCGAACCACCGCTCAGCCGGAGTCCAGACCACCAGGAGTCCAGCATGATACGCCGAGATTTTCTCCATCGAGGCACCGTTGCTGCCGGCATCCTCGGCATCCATCCATGGGGCAGACGGTTTGGCGACTGGGTTGGAGCACTCACCCCGATTCCGACCGCCGACAAGAAGCGCCTCGCCGACGTGGCCCTCGAGGCCGCCCGCTCGGCCGGGGCGAGCTATACGGACGTGCGCATCGGCCGATACCTGAACGAGTCGCTGAGCGCCAGGGAAACCAACATTCAGAGCATAACCACCAGCGAGTCCTATGGCGCCGGCATTCGCGTCATTGCGGACGGTACCTGGGGGTTTGCCGCTACCAATGATGTGACGGAAGACGGAATGGCCGCGGCCGCGCGTCAGGCGGCCGCGATGGCCAAGGCCAATGCGCCACTTCAATCCGAACCGGTCAGGTTGGCCGCCCAACATGGCTTCGGCGAGGTATCGTGGCGCACGCCCATCGAGACCAATGCCTTCGAGGTGCCGATCGGGGAGAAGGTCGACCTCCTGCTCGAGACCAACAATGCGGCGCTGTCCGCCGGAGCGAGCTATATCAGCTCGGCGCTCTATTTCGTCAATGAGCAGAAATACTTCGCCTCGAGCGACGGATCGTACATCGACCAGGACGTCCACCGTCTTCGACCTGGCTTCACGGTCACGGTGGTGGATCCCGAGTCTGGTCGCTTCGAGACCCGTGAATTCCTTAGCTCACCCATGGGGATGGGCTACGAGTACCTCTCCGGAAGAGCGAGCGGCAAGATCGCGGGGCCAGCTACCACGGTCTACGGTCAGTATTACGACATGATCGAGGACGCCAGGAACGCGGCAGTCGAGGCCCGCGCGAAACACGACGCGACCTCCGTCGCGGCCGGGACATACGACCTCGTGCTCGACCCCAGTCATCTCTGGCTCACCATCCACGAATCGGTGGGCCACCCGTTGGAACTCGATCGCGTGCTCGGCTATGAGGCGAATTACGCCGGGACCAGCTTCGCCAGTCTCGACAAGTGGCGGAGCAAGAGTTTCCAGTACGGCAGCCCGATCGTGAATTTTGTCGCCGACAAGACCCAGGCGACGTCGCTTGCCGCGGTGGGATACGACGACGAGGGCGTCCAGACCAAGCAGTGGGATCTGGTCCGGAATGGTATCCTGGTCAATTACCAAGCGACCCGTGATCAGGTGCACGTCCTCGGTGAGGCCGAAGGACAGGGATGCTCGTTTGCCGACCATTGGAGCACGATCCAGTTCCAGCGCATGCCCAACGTCTCGCTCGAGCCCGGCACGGCCCCGCTGACCGTCGCGGAGATGATCGCCGGCGTGGAGAAGGGCATCTATATCCTTGGGGACGGCTCGTACTCCATCGACCAGCAACGCTACAACTTCCAGTTTGGCGGCCAGCTGTTCTACGAAATCCGGAACGGTCGCATTGCCGGTATGCTGAAAGACGTGGCCTACCAAGCGAACACCCAGACGTTCTGGAACTCCTGCAGCCGAATCTGCGATCAGCGCGATTATCGCCTGGGCGGGTCGTTCTTCGACGGGAAGGGCCAGCCCGGCCAGGTCAGCGCCGTCTCCCACGGGACGTCGACCGCGCGGTTCGATGCCGTCCATGTGCTGAATACGGCCCGAAAGGTCTGACCATGACACTCATTTCCGAACGCGACGCGCGGCGTCTGCTCGAACGGGTCCTGGCGTTCTCGCGCGCCGACTCCTCGGAAGCTCGGGTCACGGGACGCCGTGGCGGTAACATCCGATATGCCAGAAACACGGTGACGACCAGCGGGAGCAGCGACAACGCCACTCTGAACGTGACCTCCACCTTCGGCAGGCGAAGCGGCACCGCGTCCATCAACGAGTTCGACACCGACAGCCTCGAGCGCGCCGTGCGGCGGTCCGAAGAATTGGCGCGGCTCGCGCCCGAGAACCCCGAGTTCATGCCGTTCCTGGGCCCCCAATCGTACGTCGACACCTCGCCCTGGGCCGATGCCACGGCGGCCATCACCCCCGAAGTCCGGGCCCGGGCCGCCGGGGCCGGCATCGCGGGTGCCAAGACCAGTGGGCTCGCCGCCGCGGGCTTCTGGGAGGATGAAGCGTCGACCCGCGCCCTCATGAATACCGCAGGCCTGTTCGCCTACTCCCGGGACACAAACGTCGATTTCTCGGTCACGGCCCGCACGCCCGACGGCACCGGATCCGGCTGGGTGAGCCAGAGCTACAATGACGTGTCCAAGCTCAACGCCGGGCAGGCCTCCGAGATCGCACACCAGAAGGCGATCGCCTCAAAGAACCCCACGACACTCGAGCCAGGGCGGTACACCGCGATTCTCGAGCCTGCCGCCGCGGCGCCACTGGTCGGCAACCTGCTCTACAACATGGACGCGCGGCAAGCGGACGAAGGCCGGAGCTTCTTGTCGATGCCGGGCGGTGGGACCAAACTCGGCGAACGGGTCTTGGGGACGGACGTCACCATCGCGTCCGATCCGACCCACCCCGACGTGCCCACTACGGCATGGGCATCCGACGGCCGGCCCCTCCGGCCCATCACCTGGATCAATCGCGGCGTGGTCGAGTCGCTGTTCTATTCCCGGTTCTGGGCCGACAAGCAAGGCGTCAGCGCCACGCCCCGACCGTCCAACATCATCCTGTCCGGCGGGACGGACTCGCTGGAGGACCTCATCGCCACCACCGAACGGGGCGTGCTGGTCACGCGGACATGGTACATTCGGACGGTCGATTCGCAGACGCTTCTGTACACCGGGCTCACGCGAGACGGCACGTTCTGGATCGAAGGCGGAGTGGTGCGCCACGCCATCAGAAACTTCCGGTTCAACGAGAGCCCCATCGCCATGCTCAACAACGTCGAAGCCCTCGGTCGACCCGTCCGGACCGGCCGGCACATGATTCCGCCCATGCGTGTAAGCAATTTCACCTTTTCGAGCCTTTCCGATGCCATCTGATACGAACCGACTGCGCTGCGCGATGTCCTGGGCCGTCCTGGTAAGCCTCACGGTCCTCGTCACCACCAATCTGACCGCACAGGCGCGCCGGGGGCGGGCGCCAAATACCCTCGAGCGCACCATCGAGGCCGGCATCCGTACCGGGTACGACTTCGACACCGATGACTGGGCGCTCGGCCTTCAGGTCCGACTCCCAATCGCCAGTATCATCGAGCTCATCCCGAGCGGTGACTATTTCCTGGTAGACAACGGCAGCAGCTTCCAGGTCAACGCCGATCTCGCCGTGCCTCTCGCACCCCGCGGGGCACTCTACGGCGGCGCCGGTGGCGGATTCTTCGTTCGCGACCCGGGGCTCCCCGGAGTCGATACCCGGACGAAGCTGGGGCTCAACCTGTTCGTGGGGCTCGAGCCTGGACGGCTCCGGCAGTCCCGGCTTCGCTGGTTCGCCGAGGCACGCTGGTTCGTGATCGAGGGGGATAACCTGTTTCGCCTGGCGGTCGGGGTGAACTTCCCGTTGGGCGGGCGGCGCTAATCTTCCAGCGACCCCCCGCGTCGGCCCTCGCCGGCTCGCTTAGGGAATGGCGATCATCACGCGCCCATCCACGGCCGTGACCCCGTCCGCAAAGGCCAGGAGCGGGTTGATGTCCAGCTCACGGATCTCCTTGTTGTCGATCGCCAGCTGGGAGACGCGGAGCAGCACCTCCTCTAACGCGGCGAGGTTGGCGGGGGCCTGACCGCGAATGCCTGTCAGAATCTTGAACCCGCGGAGCCCGCGCACCATGTCGCACGCGTCGTTTTGTGACAGCGGGGCAATCCGGAACAGGACGTCCTGAACCGCCTCCACCAGCACTCCACCCAATCCAAACATCACCATCGGTCCGAACGAAGCGTCGCGGGTCACGCCGACGATGGTTTCTCGCCCACCCTTCACCATGCGCTGCACCAACACGCCGCTGATCGTCGCGTCGGGGCTGGTTGCCCGTACACTTGCGACGATCTGATCGAAGGCCTCGCGGACCTCGTGCGCCTCATCGCACCCGAGCACCACACCGCCCACGTCGGTCTTATGGATGACTTCCGGTGACACGATCTTCAGGGCCACCGGGTACCCGAGCTCCTCGGCGATGGCCGCCGCCTGTTGGGCGCTGCTGGCGAGCCGCGCCGGCGCCACGGGAATACCATAGGCATCGAAGACGTCGAGCGTATCGATCTCGCTCAGCTTGCTGAGGCCTGCCGTGACCGCGCGATCGAGAATGGTGCGCGCCCGAGCCGCGTTCACCGAATAGACCGGCGTCTCGAGCGGAGGACGCTCCTTCCATTCCCGATACCGACAGAGGGTCGCCAAGGCGCGAGCCGCCGACTCGGGAAAGATGTACGCCGGGATGCCCACCTCGTGAAGCTCGGCCTTCCCCTGGGGGAGCCCCTCACGACCCATGAGGACTCCCAGCACCGGCTTGTCCTTGTGGATCAGTCCGATTTCGGCAATGGCTTCGGCGACATCCGCTTGCTTGATGCCGAGGGGAGGCACGAAGATGGCCATGGCAGAGTCGATGTTGGGGTCGCTCAGGAGCGCATCGAGTGCCGCCCGATAGCCCGATGGCTTGGCCGAGGCGATCATGTCCAGGGGATTGCCGATGGAGGCCTCGGCTGGAAAGTGCGGCCGGAGCCGCTCGAGCGTCTCGGGCTGGAGGCGGGGAAGCTCGAGCCCGTTCATCACCAGCGCGTCGGCGGCGAGAATACCCGGCCCGCCGGAATTGGTCATCACGGCGGTACGCCGGGACTTCGGCAGCGGCTGGCCGCTGAACGCCATCGCGATATCGAAGACCTCTTCCACCGAGCCCGCGCGGATCACCCCCGCCTGGTGCATCAGGGCGTCCACCGCCGTATCGCTCGCCGCCAGGGCGCCCGTGTGCGAGGAGGCCGCCTGGGCGCCAACCGCCGACCGGCCGGACTTCACCACGATGATGGGCTTGTGTTTGGAAATACGCGTGGCGATCTCCAGGAAGTTCCGCGGATTGCCGAAGTTCTCGACGTACATCAGGATGGTGTCGACCGTGTCGTCATGCTCCCACTGCAGGAGCAAGTCGTTACCGCTCACGTCCGGCTTGTTTCCCATCGACACAAATTGCGAGATCCCGATGCCGTACTCGCTCGCGTAGTCGAGGACGCTCAGCCCCATCGCGCCAGACTGGGACACGAACGCCAACCGGCCGAACGGCGGCCAACTCGGCGCGAACGTGGCGTTCATGGAGAATTCCGGGTTCGCGTTCAGGACCCCCATGCAGTTGGGACCGATCATGCGCATCCCGTAGCGTCGAATAACCTTCACCAATTCCCGCTCGCGCTCCGCTCCTTCGGATCCCACCTCCCGGAATCCGGCCGAGATGACCACCAATCCCTTCACCCCGTTCTGGCCGCACTCTTCGGCCGCGGGAATCACGGCTTGTTTGGGGACCACGATGATGGCCAGATCCACCGGTTCGGGGACGGCGCCTATGCTCGGATAGGCCCGGACGGAATGGATGGCGTGCGCGTGAGGATTGACCGGATACACCGCTCCCGTAAAGCCGCGGCTGATCAGGTTGGCCAGAATCTCGTGGCCGATGGTGTAGCGAGACCGGGAGGCACCGATCACCGCGATGGTTTTGGGCTTGAGGATGGAGTCGAGGGCGTTTGCCATGGACGGAAAAATAACACGTCTCGGGTGCCAATTCCTGGTTGATAACAGCTGAGGCTGGATGAAACCCTCCATCGAGGGCCGCCGTCGGATGAGGGCAGTTCCGTGAATGCGACGCTGTACGCCTGAGGAACATCACCTAATTTTAGGAAGACCGCCCCCTCCCCTGTCGGATAAGCAGCCTGACCCTCTCCTGAGGTTCTGATGCGCCCACTCAGCTTGGTATTCGTTTGCTGCCCAGTTCTACTGGCAGGATGCAGCGACGCCGGTGGAGCGGCCGCCGCCGCCACCGTCCGCGACAGCGCGGGTGTCACCATCGTCGAGAACACCGGGCCGGTGTGGCCGGATGGCCTGGGCTGGCACGTGGCCGAGGAGCCCGCTTTCGAGATCGGAGGCGAGCTGGACGACCCGGCCTACGACCTGAATCAAGTACGGGCCACGCTCAGGCTCAGCGATGGCCGCGTCGTGGTCGCCGACGGGGAGACCCGCGAACTCCGTTTTTTCGATGACGCCGGCGAGCATCTCACGACGAGCGGTCGCCAAGGCGGTGGCCCAGGCGAGTTCCAGAATATCGGTCTGGTGTGGCTCGGCCCGGCGGACACGCTGTGGATCTACGACTTCAACTCCCGCCGGCTCTCCACACTGGACGCGAATGGCGCGTATCTCGATGGCTACATCCTCAGGCCGCCAGGCCAATTCCAAGCCGTGTTACCGGCGGGGCGGCTATCCGATGGCCGGCTCGTCGCCCCCGTGTTTGTATTTGACACCACGGCCAAGTCCGGCGTCTATCGCGAACCGCGCCCCCATGTGGCCTACCAGGTTGACGGTACCGTGAGCGACACGCTGGGCATGTTCCCCGGCCCTGAGATGTACACCACCACCATGACCTTCAACGACCAAACGTTTCCACGGCCGACCCAGCGCCCGTTCGGACTGAATACCCAGATCAGCGTCTTTCGGGATGAGATCTTCGTCGGAACCAACGAGAGTTATGAGATCCAGGTGTTTGACGCGACGGGAAGCCTCCAACGCCTGATTCGTGCGGCGCATCCGCGCGAGGCTGTCGGGCCAGACGACGTCGCCGAGTACAAGCGGTTCATGCATGAGCTCATCCTCGACAATCAGGGCAACATCCCCGAGCAGCTTCGGGAGCAGCTCGAAGAACAATTCGAGGATGCTCCCTACCCCGATGCGTTCCCCTATTACAGCGGCATTCGCACCGATACGGAGGGGAATCTCTGGGTCCAAGCCGGAACACAGCGTCACCAGCGTGACGTCTACCGTTATACCGTCTTCGATACGACCGGGCAGGAGCTGGGACGAGTCACCATGCCGGAGCGGTTCACACCCATGCAGATCGGCGGGAGCTTCGTACTTGGAGTCTGGCGGGACGACGACGACGTGGAATACGTGCGGCTGTACCGCCTGATCAAGGAATAGGAAATCATGCTCACACGGATGTTCGCGCGACGGGTGGGATCGGTGTACGCAATCGGCATGATCATCAATGCCGGGTGCAGCGGCTCGGACCGGCCCCAAGACCGGGTAATGGTCCGCGACAGCGCGGGTGTCGCCATCGTGGAGAGCACGGCACCGGCCTGGGCCGAGGGAGGGGGCTGGACGGTGGGCGAGACACCGAGTGTCGACATCGGGGGACAGGCGGACGAGTCGGCGTATGACCTCTTTCAGGTCGTCGGCGCGCTCAGGCTCGCAGATGGACGCATCGTGATCGCCGACGGCGGCACCCAGGAGCTCCGGTTCTTTGCGGCTGACGGTACCCATCTCCATACCGCGGGCGGCGTGGGGGAGGGCCCCGGTGAGTTGACCGGCCTTGGCCTCATGGTATCCCTCCCAGGAGATACCCTTCTCACTTTCGACTTTCGCCAAGTCCGTATCTCACGTTTCGACCACAACGGGACGTTCCTTGATGCCCATTCGCTCGCCGGCATAGAGAGGGCAAGCCTCCGGATGATCGGCGCCTTAGGCGATGACGCGATCCTCTCTCGGAGCGGAGGTGCCTTTGCGCCGGGAAGCCTGCCCCCAGGAGTTGGCCGTGATACGGCGCTTTACCTGGTCCACCAGTTGCCCGTAGCACACCTCGACACGGTCGGCCGATTCCCCGATACCGAGCGATTCGTCAAGAATGAGGGACAGCTCACGACGACTCAGATGCTTCCGTTCGGACGGCAAACCGTCGTATCCACGTCCGGCGATCAGATCGTCGTCGGCATCGGCGACACCTATGAGCTACGGGTGTACAACCGGAGTGGAGCTGTGCACGCTATCATCCGATGGGACGTCGCGATCCGGCCAGTCACACCCGACCAGGTGGAGGCCTACAAGCAGGCAGAAAGAGGGCGCCTCGGTACGAGCGGCAACGTGGAGCCGAGGTTTCGAGCGATGTTCGAGCAAGCCCTCGAACAAATGCCCTACCCCTCAACTCACCGGCCGTACGATGCACTATGGGTTGATCGCGATGGAAGTCTCTGGGTACTCGACCCTATCATGCCCAGCGACACTGCCCTCCGATTCCAGGTCTTCGATTCCGGCGGCAAGTGGCTCGGCGGAGTTTCAATGCCGGAACGGTTCCGTCCCACCGATTTTGGCCGCGACTATGTCCTCGGCGTATGGGCGGACGATGACGATATCGAACACGTCCGACTCTACCCGCTCCTCAAGCGGTAGCCCCAGCCTCAACGCCACCACCTACGACCCCCGCGAAATCACGCCCGCTCGGGTTCTGGAACACCCGGAGGTCGAACTGCGGGGCGATGGACAGGATGTGGTCGAAGATGTCCGACTGGATGCCCTCGTACGTTACCCACCGCGTGTCGCTCGCAAAGCAATAGATCTGCATGGGCAGGCCGTGGGGCGTCGGCTCCAGTTGCCGCACGATCTGGGTCATTCCCTGATGCACCTTCGAGTGACGGCGAAGATATTCGACCAGATATGCGCGGAGCGTGCCGACATTGGTGAGCCGCTTGGTGTTCGAGATGATCTCGGGATCTTGCACGTGGGTGGCGTTGTACTCCGTCAGCTCCCGGCGTTTCGTCTTGATGTACTCCTCGAGCAGCGCGAAGCGCTCGAAATAGGCGAGGTCATCGTCGTCGAGAAAGCGGATCGAGTTGGTGTCGATGTAAAAGGTCCGCTTGATCCGACGGCCGCCCGATTCCGACATCCCACGCCAATTCTTGAACGATTCGCTGATTAGCCGGTGGGTGGGAATCGTAGTGATGGTCTTGTCCCAATTCTGCACCTTGACCGTGTGGAGCGCGATGTCGATCACGTCGCCATCGGCGCCGAAGGTCGGCATTTCGATCCAGTCGCCCACCCGCACCATGTCATAGCTGGCCAACTGCAGGCTGGCAACGAACGACAGAATGGTGTCGCGGAAGATCAGGAGAACCACCGCGGTCATGGCCCCAACGCCGCTCATCAGCACCAGGGGCGATTGCCCGGTGAGCGTGGCAATGATGAGCACCGCCCCGATCACGTAGATGAAGATCTTGGCGAGCTGGAGATGGCCCTTGATGGGCTTCCCGTCGGCGAGCGTGCTGGTCTCGTAGATGGCGTTGACGGCCGTGATGAGCGCCCCGGCCGCGAGCAACACAGCCAACACCATGAGGGCGAGCGCCATCCGCTGGATGATGAGCACCGCCGTATCCGACAGGCCCGTGATCAAGCCCAGGCCGAGATAGACGGTGACCACCGGAGCGAGATACGCAGCTCGCTCGAACACCCTCGCCTCGAGGAATTGATCGTCCCACTTGACGGTGGAAGTACGGACGACACGGCGCACCAGCACGAGGAGCACGCGTTTCGTGACCAGGTACACCACGATCGCCAGGAGCCCCAAACCGAGGACTCCCATCCAGTCCGTGAGATAGGCCTGAGCCGTCAGCCGGTCGAGGATCGATGTCGGAGTGTTTGCTGCCTGGATCGAGAGCATGTGAACTTCCCGGTCAACGTCGGGCCGTCAGCGGATCGGAGTTCCCAAATGTAGCATCGAATGGCCGCACACAGGTGAATCGAGGATGATAGGTGTCCGGCTGCCGTCTTCTGGCCTTTTCTGCCGAGCCCCTGGCATGAGACAGCGTTCGGTTCTAGGCTTCCGGGCATGACTCCCTGGGTAACCCGTATTCTGTTCGCCACCGTGGGCATGTACTTCGCAAGCCGGGCCGCGCCCAGCCTGGCGTCGGCGCTGGTCCTGGTGCCTCGAGCCATCGTCCTCAGGCCCTGGACCCCGATTACCTACATGTTCCTGCATGCCGACTTCTGGCACCTGGCCTTCAACATGCTGGGCCTCTACTTCTTCGGGCCAAGACTGGAGCTGCGCCTGGGCGGGCGGCGATTTCTGTTGCTCTACTTCCTGAGCGGTATCAGCGGCGCACTGCTCTCGCTTATCTTCACGCCGTCGGCTGCGATCATCGGCGCATCGGGCGGCGTGTTCGGCGTCTTCCTCGGGTTCGCAATGTTCTGGCCCCGCGAGCGGGTGTTCATCTTCGGCATCCTGCCGATGGAATCGTGGCTCTTGGTCACGATGATGACCGTGGTGGCCCTCTTCGGCGGCGTCACATCCTCTCGCGGTGGCATCGCTCACTTCGCCCACTTGGGCGGCTTCCTGGGCGCCCTACTCTACCTCAAGTTCCTCCAGCACACCTCACCGGCCCGCAAATTCAAGCAGCGCGTTAAGGCTCCGCCCGGGCGGACCAGCGGCAGCGACCGGACCAGCCTGGAGCGCTGGGCCACAATCCCCCGCGAATCCATGCACGAGATCAACCGCGCCGAAGTCGATCGGCTGCTCCACAAGGCCCAAACGCAAGGCGTGAGCAGCCTCACCCAGAGCGAACGGGACTGCCTCGACCGGTTCAGCCCCACGTAGGAGCGTGTGTCATGCGAAAGCCCGCCTGATGTCGCTCTCCTGGCCGACCGCGGGCGGGCTCGTCTGCGGGAGAAACCCGTGGCTAGTGCTGATGCTCGGGTGAGCTCAGGTACTGCTCCGGAATCGGGAGGTCCGGGTATTCCGGCTGCCAGAAGATCGTCACCACCCACCAGCGGCCCTTCTCATGTAGTAGCTGGAAACTGTTGATCCCCCGCATGAAGGGCTCCGCGTCGTCCGCCTTCCGCCGCGACTCGTAGGTACTGAACACATGCACCACGCTGCCGTAACGCTCCACGCGGCGGGCAACCTCCACCTCGAAGAAGCCACCGCCCTCCAGCTGCGGCCCGGCGAGCGAGACGTAGTCCTCGATCGTCATGATACGGTGACCCGTTTCACCAGTCTCGCGGTTCCGCCCGGTGGGAATGAGCCGTGCGCCCTCGATGAACAGCGATCGGAACCGGCCCCAGTCCCGTCTCTGGCCGGCAGGCCCTGAGATGACGTCGTACACCGCCGCCATGATGGCGTCCACCGACGCCACGTCCGCCGGATTCGTCGCGACGGGGCCGGAAGCAGGAGCTGGCGCAGGCGCCTCTTGGGCCAAGCCGGCTGCAGGATTCGCGGCGATCAGCCCCAGCGAGACGAGGGCGGCAGGAAGGGATGGAACAATGCGCATTGCGGTCCTCATCGTTCGGGAAATGTCCGGGAAGCGACGGAAACGGCCCCGCCGACATTCCCTACGGAAGGGCCGGCCTGGAGATTCGAAGTCTCAATTATCGGAGCGGGTGGCCCAGCAAACTGGACCACCCGCTCCGAGGACGCAGGCTGCCAGCGCATCAGTTCGGCGCGTGCACCGTCGGCCCGCCGTAGTTTCGGTTTCGGCCTATCGCGGGGCCGCTCTCCAACACGATATCGTTGTCGATCGTAGCGATCACTTGGCGGATGGAGCCCGGGAAGGGCTCGGTCCGGGCGTTCTTGCCGAATGGATCGGAGTACCACACCTCCGGACCGTCCGCGTTGGTGATCCGGTTACTGTTGATGTCGACGAATCGTTGGACGCCGTCGAATTCCGACCGCGGATCGTCATACGTCACGCCGAGGAGCGTGCCGTCGGCCGTCGAATTCTCGCAGAGCGAGGTCTGGGCATAATCGCCGTTCGTCTCGACTTCGTAGCAGGCATCGATGGGCCGCCCAACGAAGTTCGGCAGAGCCGGGTCGTAGAACCGGCTGGGATGGAGGACCTGGTAGTACGGATTGATGCTCGCGATGCTGTGCCCACCTTCCGTCCGGATGCTCTGGGAGATCTGCCAACTCTCCCGGAGCGCCGTGCTGATGTTGGATGACTGTCCCGCTGGAACCAGAAAGAACTCCTCGATGCATCCGCGATCCGGCAGGATCCGCCTGCCGCCTCCGGATGGCGAGCCGGCCGGTGTGGCGGTTCCTACTTGAACATGCGCGTCGTGATCGCACGAGCGGATGAACTCACCCGGCGTCCCGATAGCCGCCATCATGGTGAGGTGCATCTCCGTTCCGTCGATGCAGCGAATGTGGTACACCAATTCGTGCAGGTTGTTGGTGAAGGCATCCTTCGAGTGGGTGCCCTGATGCAGTTTGGTCAGCACGTCGCAGGTAATACGCAGGCCGGCAGATGCGGCATCCCCGTTCAGCCGCATCTCGACGTCATTCTCCCACTCGACCTTGTGCCCAACATGGTCCTCATGGCGTGGCGTTCCCGGATCGTAGATGTCGAGCGCCTCGTTGGCGTACCCGAATGCAATGTCCCCGACCTCCTGATACAGATCCGACCCGCGGGGATCCCGGCCATGTTCGTGACCGAAGGAACATCCTGTCGCCGGATCGACCGGTGGGTGCCAGGTGGGGTAGAGCTGCCGATCCGGCCCGACCACCGAGTAGGCGTCGTGAATGGTGGGTGAGCATTCGCCCGGGCCCGGAGTCCACTTGCCAAACGCCGTCGCCGGACCGGTCGCCGTCTCGGGCCCGGTTGACTTGTCAAACGCCGAAGAACATCCGGCGAGCATCATGGTCACCGGCAGGGTGACGGCAACCAGTAGTCGGTTCCCACAGATCGAACCCATCGACTCCTCCTCACGAAACGGCGCGCCGGCCAACGTCGTGCGACGCTGACCGGACATAGTGCAATGCCTTGCATGCACTTACGCTTTCAGGATGTGTCAAACTGCAGGTGCGATGAATACTCCACCGTGATACGTGTCACATGGGCGTCGTCATCGCGCCCACGGCGGCCTAATGCCAGGTCATACCGAGACCGACTTGGAGAAAGCTGAGCGTGGCGTCCCCCGCGATGCGGGTGCCGTTGAAGTTGCGATTGCCGTGGGCCGATCCGATGGCCGTCACAAACGGCACGAGGGACATGTTGCGGCCGATCTGGAATTCGTAGCCCAGCCCGATCTGTGCCGCCAGGGCGCGGGAGGTCAGCGCGTCGGCATCATCGTCGAGCCGGTCGGCAATGACGCCGAGGCCCCCTTTGACGTACCACGACCCGCGGTTGGGATACCAGAGCGCGATGGCGCTGAGCGAGCCCATGGCCCGGTCGATGGCGTTTTCATCATGCATCCACCCGTTTGCCTCGACACCCAGCAGGAACCCGGGTGTGATAGTCCCACCCAATCTGAAGTACGCGGAATACGAGCTGTGCCGATCGCTGACGCAAATGGTACACGCGGTCTTGGCAAAGCCCACGCCGAGTCCGGCACCATACCAGAAACCTTCATTCAGACTGCTCTGCGCGGCAGCCGGCGACGCGGTCGCGCCGACGGCGAGGGCACCCATGACGGTAAGGGGGTTGAGACGCATCGAATCCTCGAGGCAACGGTTCACGGCTTGCCGGGCGGCCGGACGGCGCGAACAAGCCGGTGCCAAAAGCAGAAACCGTGCCCTCACGGCCGTGCGCCGGCGCAACACCGAGCGCATCTCATTGCCTTGAGACGGCCTATCGGTCAATCTCCTAGTCGGCGAGGCGCGAGGCCGGAGCCGTCCGGAGGACCGTAACTCTGGCGAAGTGCCCGACCGCCCAAGGTTCGGTAGCCATCGACTCGGGCGGGAAACAACCAGCAATCCCTTCGTGGAGCCTTCGACATGCACTGGCTGCTGCACCACCATCCGGTCTCGAGTTTGGGACTCTTGCTCGCCGCGGCGCTCCTCCCGCAACCAGGGCCACCCCGGGCGGACCACGCCGACGCACCGTACGTACTCGTGCTGGGTATCGCCCAGGACGGCGGCGTTCCCCAGGCAGGGGCCTCGCCCTCGAGTGCGCGTGAATCCGACGAATTTCGGCGATACGTGGTATCACTCGCGCTGGTCGATCCGGAAACCGGTAAGCGCTGGATGTTCGAGGCCACTCCGGATTTCCCGGCACAGCTCCGCGTGCTCGATCGTATCGCACCCGCCCCAGCCGCACCCGCACTCCAGGGCATCTTCCTCACGCACGCGCACATGGGCCACTACACCGGGCTGATGCATCTGGGCCATGAGGCGATGGGAGCCCGTGGGATACCGGTGTACGCCATGCCCAAGATGGCCGAATTCCTCCGGACCAACGGCCCATGGAGTCAACTCGTTCGACTCGAGAACATCACAGTCCATCTCCTCCAAGACGCGGTGCCCGTCGAGCTGAATGAGCGGCTGTCGGTCACGCCGCTCTTGGTGCCGCACCGGCAGGAGTTTTCCGAGGTGGTCGGGTATCGCATCCAGGGACCGGAGCGTGCGGTGCTATTCATTCCGGACATCGACCGGTGGGGCGCATGGGACCGCGAGGGCCATCGCATCGAGGACGTGCTCGCCGGCGTCGACGTGGCCTACCTCGACGGCACCTTCTTCGCGGATCGTGAAGTCGGGGGACGCGACATGTCGTCCTTCCCGCATCCGTTCATCACTACCACCATGGAACGACTCGGCGCGCTCCCAGAGGACCAGCGTGCCAAAGTGCGCTTCATTCATCTGAACCACACCAACCCGGCGCTCCATGCGTCGAGCCCCGCCCGAGCGGCCATCACCAGGGCGGGCTTCAGAGTGGCCGAGGAATTCGAACGGGTGCCACTCGGGAAGATTGGCCCAGCACAACCAGATAGGGGTGGTAGGTGATGATCAAGCAACGTCACACCAATCGGTTACCTGGCGTAGGTATCAAGATGAAACAAGCGGGACCGGTACATCGTATGGGAAGGCAAAGGAGAATCACGATGACCGCTTTCGCCCTACCGCTCGACCAGGTGGTGTGCTCGGGAGCCTTCCAATCCATCACCGCGACCGCGCTCGAGTTCCTGAGCCGGACCCGTGCAGAGGCGCGCCCTCGAGTCGCCAAGGCGGAGCGCGTGATCACGCTCGAGCGCAAGAACTACGTGTTGCTGACCCAGGAGGGCGAGCGAATCGGCATCATTCCGGTTCCCGAGCGGCGCCCGGTCCTGGGCCGGCTCCAGCCGACGCTCTACTTGCGACGCTGTTAACTCAGACGAGCTTCTTTCCCATGCAGTCCTAGTGCGACGCCCGCGAAGACCGTACCTTCCTCTCCCACGTCTCAGCACAACAATCGACATTCCTGCACTGGAGCGTTGAATGGCGGGCAGGTCGGAGTCTCCCGGGGCTCTCATGTTGAATTCGTGGGAGCGGCTCCGGTCGAAGCCCGGCGGAAAATGGCTGTTCAACCGATTGCTCGCGTTCCGGGTGCCCTACACCGGCACCGCCGGCCCGAGTGTCGAGGAGCTTCGACCCGGTTATGCCAAGGTGTCGATGCGCGACCGCCGCCGGGTTCGGAACCACCTCAACTCGATCCATGCGATTGCGATCGCCAACCTCGGTGAGGTCACGAGCGGCCTGGCCATGCTGGTCGGGCTGCCTGTGAATGTGCGTGGCATCGTGCTCGGCCTGTCGGTCGAGTACCTGAAGAAGGCCCGCGGTACGCTCGTAGCGGAGTGCGCCACCGACATACCGCGGGTAGAAGAGCCGACGGAGCACACGGTCATGGCTGACATCCGCGATGCCGAGGGCGAGACGGTGGCGCGGGTCACCGCCCGATGGCGGCTGAGCCCCAGTTAGCACCGTCCCAGGTCCTACGATCGAGCCCATCCCATCACTTGATCTGCATTACGTCATAGCTGGTAGCCCGCGTACGCGCAGTCGAAGGTTGCGATCAAGTGACCTCGGTAATCACGTAACCCGAGGCCGTGAACGCGCGTGACATGGCGTCCCTCTCACCGGGCCCAGTCCTCGACATGGACGCCATCCAGCAGGGCTGTAGGCTGCGAGCCATCCGCATTCATGATCCAGGTTCCGTACCCACCGCCCCGCCCGCTCCCGAAGGTGAGCTGAAGCCCGTCAGGCGACCATACTGGCGCCTCATCGTCCGCCGGATGCTGCGTGAGATTGACCTGGTTCGAGCCATCGGCGTTCATCACGTAGATCTCGCGGTTCCCGTCGCGCGACGACGTGAAGGCGATCTGCGTCCCGTCCGGTGACCAGCGGGGCCACGTGTCGCCGCCGGATGCGTGCGTGAGCCGGATTACGTTGCTTCCATCCGCATCCATCACGTAGATCTCGCCGACGGCGGCCCGATCCGACGCAAACACGATCTTGGTGCCATCCGGCGACCAGTCCGGCCGGGCGCCGTCGGTCCCGACCGTGATGTCCTGTTGGCCACTCCCGTCCGCATTCATGATGTAGATCTTCGACTGGCTGGAAGGCACCCGACGTTCGAATGCGATACGCGCGCCGTCGGGTGACCAGGCGGCGTGCTCGTCCAGCTGGGCAGGGTCGTTGGTGAGGTTGGTAGCGCCCGATCCATCCGCGGCGATCGAATAGATATCGGCAACACCGCCGGACAGCCCGCGCACCAGCACGCTCAGACCGTCGGGGGACACCCTCGCATAGTCCTCGAACCCCGGGTGCGACATCAGCCGTATGGGTCGCCCCCCATCGGGGTCGGCCGCGAACAGGTCGTACTCGTTGCCGATCCAGGCGGAATACACGAGCTGGTTCTCCAGGTGGGTCAGCGCGCACGACACCACGAAGTTGACGGAGGCGGTGGCGCCCTCGAGGATCTGCACGGATGTGGGATTCGAGCCGCCGACGGTACAGTTCGCGGCGAGCCCCTCGATCGAGACGGTACGGTTCCCAACCGGCACACCGGAGATGGTCGTGGTCCCATCCACAGGGAGGGTTCCGGAGGCTCCCTCGACGCGGGCGAGGTACCCATCGAAGTCCCGGTTCCACCCGGTTGTCGAGGTGGTGATCTCGACCGAACCGGTGGGCCCGGAAGGGGCAACGAGCGGACCACCGGCATCTCCACTGCAGGCCGGCGAAGCCAGTGCGACCGCCAGGACGGCAGAGAGACGCCTTGGGATAAGTGAGCTGAACACGCGCTGCATCTGAGCCCCCACGAAGAAGGAATGGGCGAGATCGATCCCGCCTCCTTCCAGACGTGAAGCATTGCGATCGGGGGCCAACTCCCGCGGCCACCCCCCTCAAGTCCGCTTCATGGATCCCGGCCCTCGGAGCCGGTTGGCCCCCACCCGTCGCCTCCTGCGTCTGGGGGATAGTCGGACTCACTTCGGATGGAGGAGCACCATGAGAGGGCCACTGCAATGGACCCTGACCCTGGCCCTGGCCGGGATCCTGGCCTGCGCCGACTCGTCCCCGGTCGGGCCGCGCCCGGACGACAACTCGGGCGCACCGGACGTGGCACCGAGCATCGCCAGGCTTCCGTACGAGTCGTTCACGCTCCGCATGGTGGGCTCGGAGGAGAGCCCGTCGGAGGCGTGGGGTGTGTTACAGGTTCGCACCGGCCTCGTTCCGGCACTTCCCTGCGCGCCGATCGGACTTCGGCTGGTGCGCGGGTTCGCGGTGTGCGGCGTCATGTACAACCCCGGCCTCGAGCGGTTCGACGCCATGACGTTCGAAGTCGACCTCCCCGGCGGCACCGCACCGTTCCGCGGGTTCCTGGACGCCCCACCAAATCCGTGCACGGCGGCGCTGATCCGGGGCGTGTTCCCGGCCGAGGCCTCCGGAGCCACCGCGGTCTATGCGACCCTCGAGACCGACGCCGGAATCGTGGTGACCGACGGTCCGGATTGGCCGGGGGCCATTCCATCGGCGCCGCCGAACCCGTGCGTGATCACGGTGATGCCAGGCTGAAACAGCCAGCGATTCAATCGAGGAGAAATATCATGCGAAGACTTGCCCTCATTGCCCTATTCCTGGGGCTGGATGTTGCCGGGCTCGCCGCACAGACCTCAAAGGTCTCATGGAACGGCCAGCGGCAACTCGTCGTGAGCACGCGTAGCGACTGGACCCTGATGCTCACCGTCAAGTCTCCCACTGGTGCCAAGATCGGGAAGGAGACCACGCTGGCAGTCGCGCGAGATCTCATCGCGCGGCTTCCCTGAGGAAATGAACTACTCACAACGCCGAAATAGGTGGAGGTGGAAGCATGAGCGAGCAAATGGTACGAGTGAGCGGCGCCAGCAGATCCGCCAAAGCCGCGACGCTGGTTGCCCTCGGGGTGTTGGTGTGGAGCTGCACAGGAAAGGAGGCCAGCGTCAACGAAACAGGCGGCGCAAACGCAGCGGAGGTCGAGACTGGCGTGAACGCCCCCGCCCCCGCGGACGCGAAAGCCGGGCTCGCCGCCATCGACGTGTGCTCGCTGCTCACCTTCGACGAGATCGAGGAAGTAACGACCATCCGTCCGGATGCCGCCTTGAGTGAGACGATGGGTCGGACGTTGCCTGGCTGCAGCTACAACAGCGAGCGGGAACTCTACCCGGTCGCTCACGTGGGCATCCAGGAGGGTGCGCACGACTCGTGGGACGCATGGGTCGCGGCCATGATCGCGAGCGGGTGGGGAGACCCCTCGATTGACGGGGAGCGGGTCGACATCGGGCGCTTCGGCCACTATCGCGACGGATTGCTCCAAGTCGGAACGGGGAACATGATTCTCACGGTCCTGGTCAACTCCTCGGGCCGGAAGGCGCGCGGCAAAGAGGGAGTGATTGAACTCGCTCGTCACGCCCTGACGCGGCTTCCCTAGCGCCACGCCCACTCTCATGCGCCCCCGTGAGGCTTGCCCGCCCGAAAAGCGAATCCTAACTTGGTTCGTCGGATCGCCCGCAGGGCGGCGGGCCGGGCAGCTCTACTGGTCGCGGGGGTCCATGTGGGCGACGAACAGGAATTCACGGTACTGCTCGGTCGCATCGGATCCGGGGACCAGCGGGCGTGGGACGCGCTCTTTCGGATCGCCTACGACGAACTCCGCCGCCGCGCCCATTTTCAGCGGCGGGACGCGCCCGCCAGCGAAACCGTGGGCACCACGGTGCTGGTCCACGAGACCTTCCTCAAGCTGGCGGGCGCGGCACGGCCACAGTGGGACGACCGCCGCCATTTCTTCCGCGTCGCCGCGCGGGCGATGCGACAAATCCTCCTCGACCAGGCGCGCCGCCGCGTGGCCCAGAAGCGCGGCGGTGGTGAGTTCGCCCTGGACATCGACGAGCTTCAGGTCGGTGTCGAAACCGATCAGAATCAACTGGTCGCGCTCGACCAGGCCCTCTCACGGCTCGAAGCCGAAAACCCACGCTTGGCCGAGGTGGTTGAACTCCGGTTCTTCGCCGGCCTGTCGGTGGACGAGACCGCGGCCGCCTTGGGCGTCTCGGAGCGCACCGTGAAACGCGACTGGCGGCTGGCGCGCGCGTTCCTCCACAGCGAGCTCGACGAAGAGGTCGAGGGCGCCTAGCCGTATCCCCGCCCACGTGCCCCCAAACCGGACCGGCGTGCCGCCAACGCCCGATTGGACCCGCATCCAAGAAATCTTCGACGATGTGGTCGACCTCCCTCCCGACCAACGCGACCGCGCCCTCGATCGACTCTGCGGCAACGACCGACAGCTCCGCTCCCGGATCGCCCGGCTCGTCCGTGCCGACTCGGGCGCGCACGGCGTGCTCGACACCCCTGCTGAAATCCAGGCTCGCTGGCTGTTCAACCCGCTACAGGACCCAGACATGGATACCGGCCCGCCGCCCCTGACTGAAGGAGCGCGCGTCGGTCCATACCGGATCATCGACCTCATCGCCCATGGCGGCATGGGGTCGGTCTACCGGGCCGAACGCGCCGATGGGGCGTACCAGCAACGGGTCGCTCTCAAGGTGGTGCGTGCGAGCCATCTGGTTGGCGACCTGGAGCGCCGCTTCCTCCGCGAGCGGCAGATCCTGGCGCGGCTTCAGCATCCAGGCATCGCGCGGCTGCTCGACGGAGGGGTGACCACGGAAGGCTCGCCCTACCTCGCGATGGAACTGGTCGAGGGCTTGCCGTTCACCCGGTGGGCCGACCAACACAACATCGACATCGAAGGCCGGCTCCGGGCGTTTCTCGAGGTGTGCGATGCCGTGCAATACGCGCATCGAAACCTCATCGTCCATCGCGACCTCAAGCCGTCGAACATTCTGGTCACCGAGCAGGGACGAGTACGCCTGCTCGACTTCGGAATCGCTCGCCTGCTCGAGGCCGACGGCCCGGCGGATGCGGCGTCCGAACCGGTGACCCGAACCGGCATGCTACTCATGACGCCGGAGTATGCCAGCCCGGAACTGATACGCGGCGAGCCGGTGACCACGGCGATGGACGTGTACGCGTTGGGCGCGATCCTGTACGAGCTCCTGACCGGAGCGCGGCCCTTCTCGGCGCGCTCCGGTTCGTTGATCGAGCTCGCCGCCCGGCTCGAGCAAGAGCCTGCGCCGCCCAGCCGGTCACCCAAACTCGACGCCAGGCGGAGCCACGCCCTGGTCGGCGACCTGGACACCATCGCACTGCACGCACTCCAGAACGACGCGGCGCGGCGGTATCCGTCGGTCGAGGCATTGGCCGACGATGTTCGCCGCCACCTCGACGGGCTTCCCGTCGCCGCTCGACCGGACGCCTGGGGTTACCGAGCGGCCAAGTACGTAAACCGGCATCGTGCCGGAGTCGCCGCCGCGGCCGCGCTCGTGCTCACACTCCTCGGCGGCCTCGCTACCACCCTGTGGCAGGCGCGGGCGACCCGCGTGGAAGCGGCGCGCGCCCAGGCGGTGAGCGCCTTTCTCTTTAGCCTCTTCGAGAGCGCCGACCCCTATCAGAACCTCGGCGAAGTGCCGAATGCGATCACACTGCTGGATCGCGGCGCTGCCAGGATCGACTCGCTTGGCGCAGGCGCCGGACCGGAGGTGCGCGTCGACCTGCTCACCACCCTCGGCCGGCTGTATGCAAATCTCGGTGCCTTCGACCGCAGCACGGCGTTGCTGGAGCGGGCGGTCGGCGAGGCGACCGCCCGGTTTGGGGCGAACGAGCGAACCGGCGCGGCGCTGGACGCGCTGGCGGTGACCCTGATCGAGGCCGGCCAGCTCGACAGCGCGCAGGCCGTGGCCGCCAGGGGCCTCGCGGTCCGCGAACGAGCGCATGTGGCCGATACGTTGCTCGCGGCGAGCCACAGCACGCTGGGCACGATCGCAAGCGGACTGGGCCAGTTCGACGACGCCGCCACCAACCACCGAATGGCACTCGAATTGGATCGACGTGCACTATCCGGGGACCACCCGCGCATCAAGCGCGACCTGAACAACCTCGGATTGACACTCGAAGAAATCTCGGATTTCGATGAATCCGAACGTATGCTCCGTGAGGGTCTCGACATGAGCCGTCGCCTCTTCGGCGAGACACACCCGGACGTGGCCACGGCATACCAGTCCCTGGCGCATACCCTGGGGAACAAAGGCGAACTCGCGGCGGCCGAAGACCTCTACCGCCGGGGACTGGCGGTGAACCGGGCCGTCTACGGCGAATCCCACCCCGAAGTGGCACGGAGCCTCGATCAGCTCGGCTTGTGGATCGACCGCCAGGGCCGCCACGCCGAGGCGGACAGCCTGTACCAGGTCGCCCTCGCCATTCGCATCGCGACCCTGGGGGAAGACCATTTGGACGTGGGGGCGACCCTCAACAACATCGCCACGCTACGTTACCGCGAGGGCGACTATGCCGGAGCGGTCGAGGCGCAGGAACGCGCGCTGGCCATCTGGCTTCGGGCCTATGGTCCGAACCACTCGCGCGTCGCGGTCGCGATCAACAACCTGGGGGCCATGCAGCTCCGATCGGGCGACCTCGACGGCGCCGAGACCAACCTGTCGCGCGCACTCGAGATCCGACTGGCACTGGTCCCACAGGACCTTGACGCCGTCGGGGCGTCCTACCGAAATCTCGGCGACCTGCGCCGGCAGCAGGGTCGGTTCGGTGATGCGGCCGCTCTCTATGACAAGGCGATTACGGTATTCACTGAGCTGGTTGGGCCCGACTACTGGCGGGTGGCCGATGCCCAGCTAGGCCGCGGAGCGGCGCTGGTCGAGCTGGACCGGCCCGCCGAGGCCCTGCCGGCACTGGAGGACGCCCTACGGATTCGATCCAAGACCTTCGTGGCCAACGACCTCCGCATCCAGGAAGCGAGGCTCTGGCTCGGCGCGGCCCTCGCCCGGCTGGGCCGGACATCTGAGGCTCGCCCACTCCTGGAGAGTGCCCGGAACGCCTTCGCGGCCGCGATGGGCGACGGCGATCCGAACGCTGAGAGAGCGGTCTTGGAGCTCCGCCTGATTCAGGCCCGCTGATAGCCAGCCGCGCCAAACCGCGCTCCGCTGCCTCAAGGTCTTCGCCCTTCGGCCTGGGCTCGCTACCTCTGGTGAGCCTGGATGGCGGCTGCCTACCAAACCACCCCTCCTTCCTCGGCCCCACACTGGTAAACGCATTGCCCCCCAGCAGCGTATCATCAGTGCATGAACGAGCGACCGGATCCATCGTGAGCGCGCTCCGGAACCTCAACGAATCGGTTGCGCTGCTGATCGTGCGGGCCCAGCATGGCGACACGGCGGCCTTTGCCGACCTCGTGCGGGCCTGCCGGCCCCTGGTCTACCGCTGGTCGGTGGTGGCCACGGGAGATCCGGACGAGGCCGAAGACGTGACCCAGGAGGTGCTGGTGCGGCTCTATCTCTCGCTCGACCGGTACCGAACCGATGCCACCTTCACGACCTGGCTCTATCGCATGACGCGCAATGCCGCGACCGACCGGTTCCGCAGGTACCAGAGCCGGCTCCGGCTCCTCCGATCGAACGAGGCAGAGCCAGGCACCGCGGAGAGTGATCCGGCTGCGAGTCCATCGGCCCGGGTGCTCGCAGCCGAGGCGCGCGGTATCGTCTGGAGATTCCTGGCCTGGCTCCCCGCGCGGCAGCGGGAAGTGCTGGACCTGGTCGACCTGCAGGACTTCACCCCGGCGGAAGTGGCCGAACTGCTCGGCCTCGACGGCGGCACCGTCCGGGCCCACCTGCACCGGGCCAGGCGGACCCTGCGGTTGAAGATCACCGAGCGCTATCCAGAATACGGAAAAGGAGAAGGCGAGTGACCTGTCCCGAGATCCACGACCAACTGCTCGAGGCCGCTCCATCGGAGTTACGGGGCGAGGGCGAGTCGGCGGTGGCGCACCACATGCGAAGCTGCCCGCGTTGCCGCGAGTTGGCTGAGCGGATCGTGGCGGAAGAGCGTCGCCTCCAGAGTGCCCTGGCCGCGCTCGAGCCACAGCAACCGGTCGATGACGCCGTACGCGCCGCCGTCGGTCAGGCGCGGCAGCGCCGTCGACGACGCTGGGTCGTGGCGTCGGGCCTGGCCGCGGCTGCCGTCGCGGCATTCGCCCTCTGGCAGAGCGGTCGGTCGGCGCTCCCGCTCGCTGCGCCACCAACTGCCATGGCCCAACCGTTCGTCCAAACCAGTGCGGACCAGAATGTCATCGTGTACCAAACGGCCAACCCCGACATCGTCGTGGTCTGGCTGTATCAACGGAACGGGAGCTGATTTATGCGTCTACTCACCCTCGTCCTCGTGGCTGCGATCGCGGCCGCCTGCGGGACCGCGCCCTCACTCGACACCGAGACCTTCACCCTCGACCACATCGGCGGGGGCCAAGCCGCCACCCTCGTCGAGCCGTATGTATTTACCGACCGTCCGAATGCGCCGGGATCGATCAGTCACTCGGGCAACATGCTGACCGTGAGGGAGACGCGCGACAACCTCGACAAGATCCGCCGCGTCCTCGGCGAGATCGACCTACCCCGACCAACCGTCCGGCTCCACTTCCAGCTGATCGAGGCCGACGGCGCCGGGAAGTCCGACCCCGCCATCGCCGAGGTCGAGACCGAGCTACGCAAGCTGTTCCGCTATCAAGGTTATCGGCTGTTGCACGACGCGGTGGTTGGGGGGACCGAGGGCAGCCACATCGAGCAGGTCGTCGGGCGGGAGGACGATGCCAATGCCGGATACATGCTCATCGCGAACATCGGCGCGGTCCGGGCGTCGGGAGACTCCGGTACGGTGCAACTGGATGTCGGCGTCCGGAACCCCATGCGCGGCGCGCTCATGACCAGCGTCAATGCTCGAGCCGGTCAGACGCTGGTGGTGGGCAACGCCCAGCTCATCCAAGGCGGCGGGACACTGATCCTCACCGTGCGGCCGGAGTTCATGCGCTAGGTAGCATGCGCGTCGTACCACATGGGGCTGCTACGGTCTAGATTTCCGCCGTCAGAGGTCGGCGGCGGACCTGTCGGACCGTGAGGAGGCACACCCATGTACCCAGCCAGCGCAGCGGCAGGCGGAGCGGCCGCGGCCGCGGCCATCGCCCAGGCCATCAAGGCATCGGGCGTCATCGTCGGACTGGAACCCGATGAGTTCCAGAAGATCCTCCGCCGCCAGGAGGCTCCACTCGTGGTGGAGGCCCTCGGCGGATTCCGGAACAAGACCAGACATTACTTGACGAGCTACAAGGGGCTCGCCTTCCACACCAAGACCAAGGACCGCATCATCCTGCCGTCGCGGGCCGAAGTGGTGCTCGCTAAGAAGATCTGGCTGCCTGCGTAGCGCTCTCGGGCACCGGCACGTCCCCCGGGACCACCTCGAAGTGCGTGATCGATAGCTCGAGTCCGTGGTTGACCCGTAACCCAACGATCCCGTCCACATCGATGTCCGACCTCGGGATACGGGTTACTTCCTCACCGTTGATGCTGAACGTCACCGCGTCAGGCCCCGCATCGATCCGCAGGGCGTTCTCGGGAGCATCGCCACCCTCCGGTTGGCGCGCGATCGCAGCATGGTCGGTCCAGTCCTCGATGGTCGAGGTCTCGGCACCGATCCGGCGCTTGATGAGAAACTTCCCGTCCTGCCGTATCATGAAATACACGTACGACTGCACCACCGACTGTAAATCCTTGCCGCCGACGAACAGCCCGTAGGCCTCGCCATGGGGCGTGGGTTTCAGCTGAACGAAGCGCGCCTCGGCAGAGAAGTCCGCCGAGACGGTCAGCACCGGGTTGAACAGAATGGCGGCGGGGCCGGTACGCACCGTGTAGCCGGGATCTGCGCTCCGGAACTCGACGCCCGCTGGGTCCTCGCCCGGCCGATCGAGCCGGACCTCCCAGCCCGTAGGGAGCCCGGTGGTGGTCTCCGGAACTGCCGCGTCGGGGGTAGTGTTCGACCGACGGTCACTCTGACACGCAACGGCCGCCAGGAGGAGCAACACGGCGCCAGCTGTTCGGAAGCGTGGGTGAGAGCTCATTGGGTACTCCGCAAACGATGTTAGGTTAGGACACATGGGCCGGCACGAATGTAGTCCGCCGCCCTGGCCTGAGCCAGCACCGCCTGCGTACGGAGGCTGACAGCATGACGCGCAATCCGGCTCGCATCCAGGTCACCCTCCCGTCCTGGGTCGACGAGGTGGTGGAGTGGACGACGCGATACCCCACGGACGAAGACCGCATGCGGCTCGCCATCACGCTCGCGCGCGAGAACGTGACCCGCAATACTGGTGGGCCGTTCGGGGCGGCGATCTTCGCGGAAGAGACCGGCGAGCTGGTGGGCGTTGGGATGAACAGCGTGCAGCGCCTTACCAACGCCACGCTTCATGCCGAGATGATGGCCTTCATGATGGCCCAGCACGCAGTGGGTGCCTATTCCCTGAGCGCACCGGGCCTCCCCCACCACACGCTGGTCACGTCCTGCGATCCCTGCGCAATGTGTCTGGGTGCCGTGTTGTGGAGCGGGGTACAGCGGGTGGTGTGCGGCGCCAGCCGGGACGACGCGACCCGGCTCGGCTTCGACGAGGGCCCGGTCTTCCCACAGTCCTATCACTACCTCGAAGATCGCGGCATTACGATTGTGCGCGGGGTGTTACATCTCGAAGCGCGGAACGTACTCGAATCGTATCGCAAGCGCGGCGGGATCATCTACAACGGCTGATGCTGGATGGGTGCGCTCAGCCGCCAGTCTTCCTCCGCCCGGTCCACCGATCTGAACCGACCACATCATCGATCAGGCGTTCGAGCGCGGTGAGCGCCCGAGGAACATCGGCGCAGCCGTAATCGTGTTCGACCCGCTTGGTCGCGCCGCTTTGGGTGAGTGACGTGATTGCGGTGGGTGAGTCGGGCGCGTACAAAGAGCAGCTGGGTTGGCCGGCGGTGTACTGATTCGCTAGCTGGTCAAAGCCCGCGCGATCAAATTCCGCGAGCAGGCGCCTCACCTCGCTTTGGGGGATGACCGCAGAGTCCCTGCCAACCACCGACACGTGCGCCCTGCCCTCGTACCGAACCCGGCCTGCTCCGTCCACCGTGAGTCGATAAACCGGGCAAGTGCCGAAACACGATCCACGCTCCAATGTGATCGAGACATCCTCGAGCGACGCCGGCGTCTGGACGGCCGGCCGCGGCGCGCACGCAAGCAGAGCGATCGCGGCGCACCACGGAGCCCATGCCGCGGCGCGCGAGATAGTCGGATTCCTCATCGACCGGAGACGGGCACTCTAGCGGGAGTGCTCCGAACGCCGTCCGAGTAGAGCAACTCGACTTCCCGCTCCGCGGTCCACACGGTGGCGGTGCCGCCGCGGGCAAAGGAAAGGATCTCTCGGGTCCGGGGATCACGAACGAGGAGCATCGGGTATTGCGCGCGATCCCACCGAAGCTCGATGCGGTCGGCGGCCACGGACTGAACCGACGCAGCCGGCGACTGTTGCAGCGCTTGCGCACCGGGCGCCACGCCGCGCGCCATCGCGACCGCCTGCCCTCCTGGGCCCGTCACCCGGAGACTCGCGGGCCGGCTCCGGATCGGTAGAGTGAAGGCAAAGTGGCCTTCCCACTGCGGCGCATCGGCCACCGTTTGAGGCGAGAACGCATAGCGGAAGACCCGGCTGCCATCGGCGGCCAGCCCCTCGAGCGTGTAGGCCCCCGTGCCGGACGGGGTCACGGGCGTGGCATCGAGTTCGAAGGCCGGCTCGAGTTCAATGGTCCCGCCGCGCACCCGTCCCCAGACGAGGAGTACCGGTTGCTGGGCCGCGCCGGGTTGTGACACCGAGAAGCTCGCCTGGACATGGTTGACCACGCCGGTATAGGTGTAGTCGCTGACCCAGTCGTTGGAGCAGTATCCCATGATGTCCGGGCGGGTCGGTGGTATCAGAGTCGCCGAGCCGACATCGTAACCCCAGACCCCGATCACGCCGCCGGAGTACGGGTAATTCGGGTCGGGGTTCCCCGCCCCGCCGCACGGCGCATGCTGTCGGCCCCAGTTGTGGCCCCACTCGTGCGCCGCGACCCCGCTCGCGCTTGGCAGCTTGTCCCAGCCCACGGCCGCTTTCCCGGGCACGTAGCCGATGCCGGCGATGCCGCTCGAATAGGTCGTGTTCACCACGCCGAAATAGTACCGCGTGCTGGCATCCGCGGTCCGCAGGGCGTTGATCTCACTCAGCACCCGGCTCCAGGTCCCGGTCGCGTTGTCGCTCTCGATGGGGATGGCGTCGGTGAAGGTATAGGGCGACCGGATGTCGGCGTTGTACGACTCGACGGGGAAGAGCTGTTGTGTCACGGTCAGGAACTGGTTTTGGTTGCCGGCCGTGACATTGCCGGTCAGGCCGTTCACACTCTGGAGCACCGGCACGAAACGCACGGAAAAGGGATTGATCGCGCGCACGTCCATCGCCTGCGGCGTGCCTGAGGCCGGGAAGTTGTTGTCGCCTTCGTCCTGCTCGACGATGGCATTAGTCGGATCGACGTCCGCCACGAGTTCGAGCCCCGGGCCGATGGCCGAGGCGGGAAGGGCCAGGTTCCATGATTTGTTCAGGTCGCCTTCATCAACAACGGTCGGGACCCCGATTGTCGGTGCCGGAATCGTCGAGGTGCTGACCAGCGAACCATTGTCGTAAACCCTAAGCCGGACGTCCGGCTGCTCGACGTTGGTTTGGTTGGCCCGGACGAAGATCCGCACGAATCCGTCACGCCCGGCCACCAGGGGCACATTACCGCCATAGTCCTGGACGCTCTGCGTGACGTACATCCCGTCGATGACCAGATTGAGCGTGGCGGGCGATGCCACCTGGTAGGTGACCGAGGCGGAGGCCGTGGCCCCCGCCGTGACCGACACGGCCTGGGTCGATGGGTTGGGAACATAGGCCACCGCACCGTCCGACACGTTGCTCGCATCGACGGTGTAGCCACCGGCCGCGATGTTCGACAGGGTCGTCGTCTGCGTGACCGCCGTGCTGTACGCTGGTCCGGTCACCGTGACGTCTGCGTCCACATCATTGGGCAGACCCGTTATCGTGATCGCGAGGGATCCCGAGGAGAGGGCGTAGGTTACGCTGCTCGTGGCCGGCGTGGGCGTGGCGGTGACCGCAACCGTTTGCATGGGCACGGTGGCATCGTACGTCGAGCTGCCGGATTGGACCCTTGCCGCGGCCACCGTGTAGGTGCCCGGTGTCAGGTTCGACAACGTGGTCGTGGCCGCGAGTGCGACCGAATAGCCTCCCGCACGCGTGACGGTGACCCCGGCGGTCGCGCCGCCCGGGAGTCCCATGACCGTGACCACTAGGCTCCCCGTGGCGAGCGCGTAGGTCACGGTCACTGCCACCGGGGCGTCAGCTGCAACGATGCTCACCGGCTGCGACGCCAAGGTGGGCGAGTAGGTCGCCGAGCCGGTGCTGACATCGGTGGCGCTGACGAGGTACTGCCCGGGAACCAGGTCGGTGAGTGTCTCTGGTCCGGTCAAGGAGCGGCTGAAGCCGCCCGGACCACTAATGGTGATGGCGGCGGCCGTTCCCTGGCCCAGGCCACCAACCGTAACGGCTAGGCTGCCGGTCGTCGGGCCGGCGACCTTCTCCCCGCCCCCGCAGGACACCGCGAGAACGGCCACGGCAGCCACGAAGGCTACCCGCGCCCGCGCCCGAACCGAGTGCCAGATCGGGACCGATAGGCTGTGAGGGCGAAACAGAACAGACATGCGTACCCTTCCCGATGAGTCATCGCGGGACGTGCCGAAGCCTAAGCTAATCCCGATCCGGGGAGCAACAGGTGTGCCAGGGAAGGCCCAGGCCGGCACTTCAGCCCTAAGATATTGGTGCCGCAACACCTCAGGGGTGAGCAACGGCATCGCGCCGCGCCGCCCGGGTGTCCACCATCAGAATCTGCATTGGATATGTCCAGACAGCAAAGGTATCGTGGCAGGCCTGCGGGCGCTTCCGCCCCCCGGAGACTCGCCGTATCTTCTCTCCGTCAATACTCGCTCTCTCGACCCGGGCCGCTTGCGATGGAACCGATCATCTTCGTGGTATTGCTCGCTCTTGGCGTTTACCTTGCCATCAAGGTCATGAAGGTGATCGTGCGACTCGCCATCGCGACCGGCCTGGCCCTGGCGTTCTACTTCTTGCTCTATCCTCGGATCGCCGACTTCCTGCAGTAGCCTGGCCCTCCCCATGGGAAAGGCCGTAGCACACCAGCAAAGCGCAGGCCCGGCTTCCGCAAGGGAGGCCGGGCCCATTTCGTGTGTGGCACAGCGTCGGTCTAGGTGAACACGATGTGACCGCCGCCGGCCATGTCGTAGAATTCCCCGACGGTGATGACACTCTCAACCTGTGGAATGAAGTCCTCCATCGACCAGCCGAACATGTCGACCGAGGCCTTGCAGGCAAACAGCTTGCCACCGGAATCGGAGATCATCTCGAGGAACTCGGGAATCGGTGGGATGTCGAGCTTCTCCATGGTCTTCGACATTTGCCGGGTCACCATGGCCGACATTCCCGGCACGCCGCCGAGCCAGGTCATGAGATGGAGCCCGGGATTGCCCACGGTCGCCACCTTCACGCGGTGGGTCCGATCCTTGTGGATCGCGTCCATTCCGAAGAAGGTGAAGAACACGTTTGCCTCGATACCCTCCATCCGGGCTCCATTCGCCATGATCAGGCCGGGGTAGATCCCTTCGAGCGAGCCTTTGGAAACAATGATCGAGACCTTCTTGATTGCCTCATCCACCGGTGTGGGCACCGCCGTGGATTCGGGCATGATCGTACTGGTCATGGACTTCTCCTCCTCTTAGATACACCCGCGCGGCTTGGGAATCCCGGCGATCCTGGCGGCCAATTTGGCCGGTCCTTTGGGAAACAACTGGTAGAGTTCTTTGATCGGCACGCCCGATTCCTTTCCGAGGGCTCGGATCGAGGGTGCACTGCCGGCCTCGAGAAACCGCTTTCGCATGAATTCGATGACCATCCAATGCTTCGGGGTGAGGTCGCCAATCCCAATGTCGTCAGCGATTTCCTCGGCAATCGACTTGTTCCACTGCTCTGGCTTTTGCATGTACCCTTCGCCATCGACGTCGACGGTCTGTCCGGCAATTGTGGTTTGGCTCGTCGCGGTCACAGGCTTGACTCCTTCTCGTAACTAGGCAACCTGACTGGGGATTTCTTCGGGTGATACCTCTGGTACCGGCTCCTGGGGTGTATGCGGGAGCGGTCGCTTGCCGCGCATCGACATGTGGGTCGACGTGCCTGGAATGTGCCGACCAGGCAACAGCATGTTCCAATAAATCCACCGAAACGCCAACTTGCCGATGTGGTTGAGGCGGCTCTCCTTGAGAAGCGGCAACGGACCGAGCACGGGAATGGGGAACTTCCCCGGCAGCGGCTCGACATTGTAGTTGAAATCGATCAGCAGCGCCTTGTTGAATCCGGTTTCGATGAAACAATTGGCATGGCCGTCGAAGCCATGCTCGAGCGGGCTGTCCTGCAGGTAGAGTCGGACATTGTGCTCGAGGATTTCCGCCTGAAAATGCGCCACCGATCCGGCCTTGGAGGCCGGTACGTTGGTGGCGTCGCCGATGGCGAAGATGTTCGGCGTGACCTCGGCCTGCAGGGTCCGCTGATCCACTATCACAAAGCGCTGATCGTCGCCGAGCCCATCCGTCTGCGCAACGAACTCCGCGCCCATATGCAGCGGGACGCTCACCAGGAGATCAAAGTCTACCACGCGGTCGTCCCACGACACCAACCGGCCGTTGGGACCGTCGACCTCACCCGCGTTGAATTCCGTCACGAGACGGACACCCTTCTCGGCCAGGAGATGGGTTAGGGCCTTGGCACATGTCGGCTTGGTAAACGCGCTGTCCAGCGGTGTCACATAGGTGATGTCGACCTTGTCCCGAATCCCGCGTTCGGTGAAGTACCAGTCCGCGAGAAAGGCGAACTCGAGCGGGGCCACCGGACACTTGATCGGCATATCTACGATGTCCACCACGAGGCGCCCGCCCTCCCACCGCTCGAGGGCTTCCGCCAAGGCCACCGCGCCCTCCAGGGTGTAGAACTCGAACATGCGTTCACCCCATCCGGCACCGGTCAGCCCAACCGTCTCTTCGGGAGCGATCTGCGTGCCCGTTGCGATGATGAGCACGTCATAGGGCAGCTTCCGCCCGTCTGCCAGCACGACCTCATTGGTGTCCGTCAGGACACGACGGATCCCGCTCTCGATCCGGTTCACTTGGCTCGGAAGACAATCCACCTGACGACGGACAAGATCCTCCGGCTGGTAGATCCCGAAGGGAATGAACAGCAATCCCGGCTGATACAGGTGATTCCTATCCTGATCGACGATGGTGATGCTCAGGGCCTCGCACTTGATCTCGTTCCGGTAGAGCCGTGAGAGGCGATTAGCCATGATGGTCCCGGCAGTTCCCGCTCCCAAGATCACAATTTGCTTCATAGATGCGGCACTCCAGGGTGGAGTTGGGCGAATCGCCAAACCCAATTGCGATTCAGGTTGCCGGAAATTGCCATGGGACCCATAAAAGCAGCCCCAACGCTCTCTGAAGGTACCTTCATGTCTTGAGCCTGAGCCCCTCCCCACCGTTGCCGCTTCGGGCGTTCCGGACGGCTCCAAGGGGGCCTGGGGCATGGACATTGCGCGGCTCCTGGCCAGCCCCGCGTGCAAGAATGAGAGGCCCCGGCATCTCCCCCTCGAGCACGCTCGACCCGAACCCGGGAGCCCTCATGCTACGAGTCCACTACATCCTGGGCGCCGCCTACCTGGCCCTCTGCATCATGCTGCTCCGGGCCACCGGCACGGCTCCTCGCCCGGAGTTCCTCCCGCACCCGACGGGCACGACCCAAATCGCCCCCGCAACCGGCGAGGCCGGCGCATGGTTCGCCAGCATGAAGCCATACTGCAACGCGGTCGAAGTGGAGACCCGGCAACGGGCCACGCCCCCGCCCGAGACGCTGGAAGGATTGGGCTACAGCGCCGGCTGCTACGCGTTGGGCGGGAAGATCGACCTCGCGCGCGAAACGATCCGACGCGCCCCCGCTGATCAGCAGTACAAGGCAGCCGGCATTGTGTTCGCTCTGGCGCATCCCGTGGCAGACGCCGGTGATGACAAGTCGGCCGGACCGATCATGGAGCTGGTCCTCGAGTTCTGGCCCAACCACTACCAGGCACGCTATCACGCCGGGATGTCGTCCTACATCCTCGGCGACGCCGGACGGGCCCGCCTGCATCTCACGCAGTTCGTCGACGAGTACCGGCAGAACGATGGCTGGCGGCGGAATGCAGAGGCCGTGCTGCAACGCCTCGACAACTGACGGCATGGCTACTCCGGCGGCGTATCTCCCCATCGGGACCGTGCTCACCGATCGCTATGAGATCCTGCGAGAGATCGGTCGCGGGGGGTACTCGGTCGTGTTCGCGGCCCGGGATCGCGATCTGGGTGCCGACGTCGCCATCAAACTTCTGGTGCCGCCTCCCGCGGTCGCCCACATCGCGCGGGAGCGCATGCGGCGCGAGGTCCAGGCCGTCCGGGCGCTGTCGCACCACCATATCGTCGCAGTCCACGATTTCGTGGAGGACGGCCCGCACAGCTTCATCGTCATGGAGCTGGTCGATGGATCCGATCTCGGCGTCCGCGTGGCGCAGCGCCAGCCACTCGGTCTCGACGAGGTCGCCCGAATCGGAGAGGAGGTGGCGGAGGCTTTGGCCTTCGCCCATGCACGCGGCGTCCTCCACCGCGACGTCAAACCGCAAAACATCTTGATCGACTCCGGGGGCCACGCTCGCCTCACCGACTTCGGCTCCGCCAAACTCGATGGCCAGATGACGGTGACGCAGACCGGCGGACTTGTCGGAACGATCCCGTACAGCGCTCCCGAGGTACTGAGCGGGCATCGCGGCGACGCCCGCGCTGACATCTACGCCCTCGGCCTGACACTGTTCTACGCCGTGACCGGACGGCTGCCTGGAAGCCCAGGCTCTCGCCTCCCGCCACCCGCCACGCCGGGCGGACACCATCCCGGCGAGTGCCGTGACGGGGTCCCGAGCTGGCTGGATCAGATCATCGCGCGGGCAACGGAGGCGGAACCCGGCCTTCGATTCCCCGCCGCCTCCGATCTCCACGCAGCACTCAGAGCCCGCGCCGGAGACCACGTTGCGCTTTCCGCGGCGGGACATCAGATGGTCGAGTTCTGCCTGAGCTGCGGCAGCAGTGACACGTTCGGGATGAGTCCCTGCCCGGAGTGCGGGGGCACGAGACCGAAGAAGGCCGACACGTTAGTCTTCGTAGTCCCTCCCGCCAGGCGGAAGGATCGGCTCGCAGTTGCCCTCAATCTTGCGGGGTTATCCCCGCACCCCGTCTCCCAAGTCGAACTCCGGCACGCCACCCGCGGACGCAGGGCCCTGGTGCGTATTCCGGCGCACCACGCGGCGTCCGTGATCAGGCACCTCACTGCCCGAGACATCCCGGTGCAAGCAGTCCCCAAGGCCCACGCCTGGGCGGCGGTTCCCCTCCCGCTCTACGCGCTGGCGGGCGCCATCGTCGTGGTCGGAAGCCTGGCGGGAATACTCGCATTGCCTGCAATGCTCTGGACCTCTCCGGTGGTCGCCGGGCTCCTGGTCATCGGAGGGCACCGAACCGCCCACACCCCGATTCTTCACGCCGCTCAGAACGGCACCCGGACGCTCCCGCACGACCTCGCGTCCCGCGTGACTCGCACCATGGCGGTGCTCGGCCCCGGCACGACGCGCCGCATGGTGGCGGACATTGTGACAGTGGGCCAGGCCGTCCTCGCCGATATTGCCGCGGCGGATGGACCGGGCGATCAGCGTGCCGATATCGTCGCGCTCCTTGCTGGCGTCAGCGACGTTGCCGATGACCTGGCAAATCTCGAACGGGCCCTGGCCACGCTCGAAACCCATCGCGATCGCTTTGCCGCCAACCCCGAGCGATGGCTCGACGCCTTGTCGCAATGCGAGCGTGCCCACGATCGCCAGGTACAGCAGCTGCTCGACGTGCTCTCGATCCTGGCTCGGCTCAAAGCCCAGGGAACGATGTCCGACGCGACGGCGCAGGAGGAATTCGCCGAGCTGACCCGGCGGCTGGAACGAGACGCCGACGCACGGGCACTTGCGGAGGCGGAAATCGAGGAACTGCTTGCACCGGACGATGCGTGAGGAGAAGAGCTGCGCGACTTCTCTTGACATCCCTACCGACTTTGCGTTCTAGTTCTCCTGCCAGCCCGGCCTTCCACCACCACCGCACCGGTTCGACTCGTGACTGCTGATCACCCACTGCTTGCCGTCATTTGGGACTTCGACGGGACTCTCGTCGACACGCACGCGAAGAACCTGAACGTCACGCGGACAATCTTCGCGCTCCTCACCGGAAGGGATCCCGACGGCGTTCCAGCACTTGCATCCGTCGAAACGTACGGTCGGCTGATTCGAAAGACCTCGAACTGGCGGACGCTGTACATGGACGAGTTCGGGTTTACCGCCGAGCAGACCGATCAGGCCGGTGCCCTCTGGGCCGAGTATCAGTTGAGGGATGGCACCCCCGCCCTCCTCTATCCGGGTATTCCGGAGGTGGTGCAGGCACTCGCCCATACCCCGCAAGGCATCTTCTCCCAAAACAGCCGCGAGACCATTTCAGGGGTGTTGAAGCGAGAGCGCCTCGCCGGGCATTTTCGGATGATCGTGGGGTACGAAGAAGTGTCCTGGGAGAAGCAGAAGCCGGAGCCGGACGGGCTGCTCGCATGTATCGAGGCACTCACCGACCGTACCGCCGGCTATGTGTTGTACGTCGGCGACCACGAAACCGACGCTCGCTGCGGACAGAACGGCAATCGCGCATTGGCATTACAGGGCGTGGATATCCGAGTCCGGGTGGTCGGTGCGGCGTATGGGGGCGGAGCCCCCGAAGATTGGACCTCGGGTGTGGACCATACCGCGACGACGGCCCGCGACGTCCTCGCGATCGCGCACCACTACGCGGGCGCCAATCGGTAGCGCCCGGGCGAGCTCTGGAATGACGAAAGCCCCGTCCAGAGACGGGGCCTTCGTTCATCCTCGGACCCACGAATCATGTCCGAATCTATAGAGGGAATTCACGCCGCGCCGTGTTGCCGCGGGCGTCCTTGTAGCTCATGATACCGCGCCGCATGCCGGCCTGGAACACGGCGACGATGCCCGACCCGCACGTGACTCGGGCAATCACGGATTCCTGGGAGCTGGTCGAGCGGCGGCGCAGCGCCTCCCGAACCGCCACCGCCCGGCACACTTCATCCGAGTCGGTATGGAAGCGAAGCTCGCACACGGTGGCTGCCGCGCCTGGCTGGCAGTCCACCCTGAGTCCCTGCTCGGGGATCTCCGCCAGACGTGTGGCGGGAATGCCCAGGCGCCTGAGGACATCGGGTGCGTCAGGGCCACCGGCCTGGCCAACCAGCGGCCGGGGTGTCCCCAGGGCGATACAGATGAGCGACAGCGCGACGGCCTTCAGGGCCATCGAGCCTTGTTTTTGCCCGTTCGGTATGCAGAACATTGCACTCCTCCCTTCCAGGGCGGTCCTACACCATGGGGTAGGGGCAAGGGGCATACCGTGACCGCGATTACTTCGGGATATCTTCGGGGCTTCAGAGTGCGCCGGGCTCGGCCGGCAAGGGAGGTAGTGAAACGGGACCTTCTTCCCCATATTTGCAGTGCGCCGTCCGTTGGCGCACCGGTGTCCGTGCCCAATGTGTTCCCGAACCAAGGAGGTGATCCATTGTCTAGTCCGTGTACCGTCTGCGTCCCGGCATGGGCAAGCGATCGCCGTCTCGGTAGCTAACGGGTAGCAATCGCGAATCTCCGCGACGTTCGGTGCCGATCGGCATCGTGCCGGGTCGCAGAGGTGAAGAAGCGCCGTGGCCACTCGAGGCCACGGCGCTTCTTGTGTTGGCGGGCCGGCCTCGCGGGGGACTGGCGAAGGGCCAGAACCATGTTATTCCTTCATCCGCTCACGAACGATCATGCCGGCCACGTGGGAGCGGGGGCCGACGTCATACATCATCTCCCTACAATTCAGTGTGTCTTGGAGGCAGTATGTTTTCGAAGTCGCTGCATGCCGTAGCGGCGGTAGGTGCCCTCGTGTTCATGGCAGGCTGCACCAATGACCGAGTTCCGGCCGAGGCCGCCCTCCAGGCAGCCGAGCAGGCCGTGGCGGCGGTACGCCCCGAGGCCGAGCAATATGCTTCGGACGGCCTGAAGGCGGTAGACGACGAGCTCGCGTTCATCAAGGAGAGCATGCAAGAGAAGAAGTACGGAGCCGCCATGAGCGCGGCCAAGGACTTGACCGACAAGGTCAAAGAGCTGGAGCAGGCGGTGACGGCCAAGAAAGACGAATTGTCCAAGGGTTGGGGCCCGCTTGCCGACAGCATTACCACCATGGTCGGTCAGCTGGAGACCCGGGTAGCCGAGCTATCTTCGTCTCGTCGCTTGCCGGCCGGGATGACCAAGAGTCAGGTGTCCGAGGCCAAGGCGTCCGTTCAACAGCTCAAGGATTCGTGGACCCAGGCCGCGGAGAGCTTCAAGGGCGGGAAGATTGCCGAGGCCATGACCGTGGCCGCGAGTGTCAAGTCGAAGGCGACGGAGTTAATGAAGATGCTCGGGTCGACGGGCGCCTAACCTAGACCGAACATCACCAGACGGGGACGCGGGGCCCGGCCTACCAGGCTGGGCCCCGCGTCCGTCACTACCCCTGCCGCAGCAGCGCCAGCTTACGTGCGCGGGAGAGCCGCTTGATCTCCGCCTCGCGTTTGAGCGCCGCGGAACGGCTCGGGCTGTGTTCCCGAAATACCACCGAGACCGGGGTGCGGGCTCGGGTATACTTGGACGCGGTTCCGTCGCGGTGTGCCGCGAGCCGCTGGGCGACGTCCCGAGCGATCCCGGTGTACAGCGAACCGTCGCGGCACTCGAGCATGTAGACCCACCAGCCGTCGGCCTTGACCCTGCGGGTGGTCACCGGCTTCCGGATCACTCCGGCTGGGTGAGCGCCCGGACTTCCTCGGGCAACGCGAACACCGAGTCCGGCACTTCCCCGCTCTCCATACTGGTAAAGGTCATGATCTGCTCCATGCCCATGACCCGCTGCACCGTCTTGTGCGGCAGCAGTACCCCACCAACCGGCTGCCAATCCGACACGAGTGACGTGGCCTCCATATCGCCCATCGCGGTCGAGCGGGTGCGGACAGAGCCTACGAGAAGACCGGTCGTGCGATCGAAGAAGTCGAAATATTCCTCGCCATTCGCGGTGGTTACCTTCACGCGGTAACAGGGCGTGCCCTCGAACTCCTCCTCGCCGATGGTTTCGACCGCCGCGAAGAGCCGCTTGGGATAGAGCATGCTGTAGAAATCCGCGCTTTGCTGCATCTGCTGGAGGGACAACCCATCGAGAAGCATGGGTCCTTCCATCGGATTGAGCGTCCACCCGACCGTTCCGTCAAAGCCATTCTTGACAGTTACCATCCCGGGGATCACGACCGTAACGGCCAGCTTGTTCGGTGCCTTCGCATAAACCTCGAGATCTCCCTCGACGCCTTGGGCCGGCACCTCGAGGCGACCCGTCACATGGCGGCCGGTCTGGCGCATGACGGCCGCTTCGCCGCCAACGGCCTCGACGAAACGGCGGACGACGGCGGGCCCGTCTGGCAACGTTCCGCCCTGGGCTACACCCGTCGTGGGAAGCAGGGCAAGGAACAGGGCGCCGGGTACGAACTGCATGCGAAGCTTCATCATAAGTAAAGACTCCTTCATAGTCTCTCCGGACGTCGTCGGGTAATCCAAACAGCCGTTCCACAGATACGCTGAAAACACCGACAAGTTTCAACGTCGAGAACCTCGGGATCTCGAGCCCACCCAGAACGAGACCATCGGAGCTGCCGCCAATCCCGACGGAAGGGTAATGAACCCCTGTGGTGCCGCCAAGGAACACGGGAGTGGTGCCGGTACGGCCCACGACTATCTTCCGCACTGCGGCCGATTCGGAGTTCGATCGCGCCGGCATCCGTACATGTCAGGAGGAGTGGCAATGGTACAGCGCACAACACTGGTGAGCGCCGGGTTTGTGTTCAGTCTTCTCGCAATCCCTGGTGTCGCGTCGAGCCAGGCTCCGCCCACCCAGGTCATGGTCCGTGTCACCTCCCACGATGCGAAGATCATCGGGTCGGGCGTCGGCGGGGCGACGGTGACGATTCGCGACGCCGTGACCGGACAGGTTCTCGCCCTCGGCAAACAGGAGGGCTCGACCGGTGACACCCGCCGCATCATGACCGAGCCGCACGTGCGGGGCGGCACCGTCTACGATACCGAGGGCGCTGCGGGGTTCCTCGCCACCCTCGAACTCGACGAGCCGACCCTGGTGGAGATCAGCGCGGAAGGCCCCCTCGGCACTCCGCATGCCAGTCAGCGGGCCTCGAAGACGATGCTCCTCGTACCCGGCAAGGACGTGTTGGGCGAAGGCGTCATCCTGGAACTCATGGGCTTTACGGTGGTCCTGGAGGCGCCGAGCGACACAGGATCGGTGAAGGCGGGCCAGACATTCGAGGTGCGCGCGAGCGTAACGATGCTGTGCGGCTGCCCCACCGAGCCTGGCGGACTGTGGGACGCGGACGATATCGAGATCGTGGCGGTCATCAAGCGTGCGACGCACGTCTTGACGACGGTGCCGCTCGCGTACGCGGGGAAGCGGAATACCTACCGTGCAACGGTCGTGGTGGACCAGCCGGGGCCACTACTGATTCAGGTGTTGGCGATGGATCCGGGCACGGCCAATTTCGGCATGGCCACAGGCACCCTCGACGTGCTGCCGCGTTGATCACCGGCCACTAGACGCCAGATCGCTTTCGAGCACGATCTCGACGGTAACGATGCGATGCGGCGCGAGCGTCACCCGGAGCACCCTGCCCTCCGCAACGAGTTCCTCCTGGCGCGCCTCGAGGACATCTACCATCCACGCTCCCACGATGTTCTGTCCAAGCGTGAGCATTTCCTCGACAGGGTCTGCCGTGAGATTGTAGAGCCGGACGACCAACGAGTCGCGGTCCGCATGCTGTTTCACGGCACTGATGGCCGTCGACGCGGATGCTTTCCGCAGGAAGCTCGCACCGCCCGCGACGGCGTTGTCGGCAACGCCCTGCACCACGAGCACCGGGGTGCGCCAGCCGGCGGCCATGCCTTTGATATCCGCCGAGATGCAGTCACCGGCAAAGGGCACCACTGCGTAGCGGAAACGGTGTCGACCCAGACACTGCGCATCCGGCGTCGCGAGCGTGGGGCCGGCGTTCGCAAAGTTTCGCGTAGGGAAGTCGTCCCTCGAAAGCCACCCGACAGCCCGAAGCAGTGTCAATGACAGGACGACCCCCGAAGCCGGTGGCGTTGCCTCAGCTGCCTGAATCTCCGGGAGGCCTCGGTTGAGCACCGCCAAGCCGCGTCCTTGCCCCTCCACCAACGAGAAGTCCTGCTGAGGGTAGGTGCCCGGTGGCGGCTGGGCCCAACCGGCTCCGTCGGGCTGCTCAACCGGGCGTCGGTTCAGATAGAAGTGGCCGTCCGAGACAACCGTGTCGCTTTCGATTCCGGTGGGAAAGGCGACTCGAAGCCGGTGGTCTTCGGCTCGATTCTCAATGGTCGTCTCGATGTCGACGAGCGGACTGCCGCGTGTCAGCCGCACGCGAGTGGTGGCCGTACAGGCGACGCGTTCCTCGCTTCTCCGGCGGCGATCTTTCTGGATGCGCGCCGGCAGCATCCATTCGAAACGGGTCTCGACGGCCCCAGCGAGGCCGGTGGCCTCTACGATCGTCGTCTGCCCGCTCAGGCTTTCCGCGGTGACCGTTTCCGACTGCTCGGATGGCGAATAATCGTACTCGTCGCCGATATCCTCGGTGTCCTCTAGGAGGTTGAGCCCGCTGTAGCGATGCCCGGTGACCTTGTCGACCAGATCGAACGTCCCGTTCGGATAGAGGCGGAGCGCGCAGAATTCGTTTTCGATCGTCTCGTTGGTGACGGTCACGCCACCCGCGAGCGGCGCGGGTCTATCCGCGCTCGTGGTCTCCCGCAAGGCGAAGGTGGCGTGCCCCAGGGCCGGAAGATCCTCTGCCAGGAACTGGATCGTCAGGAAGCAATCGGTGGCGGGGGTTTGCTGTGGCTCCGTCCGCATACGGTCGGGAAACCGGTCACGATAGACCCGGAATTGCTCCCGCTGGTCACCGTACCAGAGCTGGGTGCGATAGTCGATGCCCCAAAACCGTTCCATGAAATGTGTTTCGACCACCACGAACGGAACCCGTCGTCCGGCTTCATCGAACAGGCCGAGCCGGTCGAGGTCGTAGCCCAGCGGCTGCAACACGACGAGCCGGTCGACGACCTCCGTCCGGTCCGCTGGCAGTGGATTGGCCGCGCAAAGGACCGTATCCCGATCCGCTGCGGCATGGCGCCCGAACGAGGGGGCCAACCGTGTCAACTGGGTTCTGAGCTCCTGCTCCGCAGTCTGTATGACGCCGTCGAACCGCGGGCCCATGTCACGATGGACTTCGTCGGTGCTGCAGCCACAAATGGAATCGTGCGGGTGGTTCTCGAGCAGGAGCTTCCAGGCGTACCCGGCCAGCCCCGCGGGATATGGCAGGCCATGGACGAAGTGCGAATAGGACGACCACGGCTCCAGGTATTGGGTCAGCATGGCCTGGGCGGCGTCGTTCTGCTGCTTCAAGTACATCCGGGCGGACCAGACTCCGGACAGGATGAAGTGGAGCCTGCCCTGAACCAGCTCGCCCGTGTACCGGTGGGTTACGAAACCAGCGGACCGGACGGCCGCGAGGTAATCGGCCAAGCTCGCATGCCGGAACGCCGTACCCGGAAAGGCCTGGCGCAACGCGTCGAGTATCGGCCCGAGCTTCCGCTGCGGCGGATAGTGATCGCAGCCGTTGCTCACGAGGTAGATATCACCCGCGGAACGCACGGCGAGCGCGTCGAACAACTTCCGGACTTGGTGCACCGCCAGGGCCGGATCCACCTCGCGCTCTGTGTGGGCGTGCCATCCCTCTTCGAGGCCGAGTGCTCCGGCATTGCAGTAGCCGCCACACTGGTTGATGGCCAGCACCTCGCTTCCGTCCGGCGCTTCCCACCAATACTCGTGTCCCAGGTCGTCGATCTCCGCCCCGTTGCCCCGCGTGTAAATGAAGGAATCGATACCAGCCTGCCTCAGGATCTGGGGCATCTGCGCGATATGGCCGAAGGAGTCCGGCATATAGCCGACCTTCTGCACCGGCCCGACCCTCCCGCCGGCAGCGTGGCCCAACATGAGATTCCGGACCGTCGCTTCAGCGCTCACCAAGAACTCGTCGGGCAGGATGTACCACGGACCGATGGAGAGGGATCCCCGGCGCACGAGAGCCGCAATTCGCGACTCGTCCTCTGGGCGAACTTGGAGATAGTCATCGAGAATGATCGATTGCCCGTCCAGCAGGAAATGCTCGAAGGCATCGTCACCTTCCAGCCGCTCCAGCACCTCCTGGACGACGTTCACCAGCATGCCGCGGAATCGGTGAAAGGTCAGGTACCACTCGCGGTCCCAATGGGTGTGGGACACCACGTAGGCGGCCTTCGGGGCGGGACTCACGGGTTCCTCACGCATGGCAGGACGCGAGCAGGTCGCGAATGGTCGTGGTGGCAAGCCCGACACAGGTATCGGCCGCGCCATAGTACACCAACACCCGACTGTCAGGCTCGGCGAAGCCTGCCTCGTCGTATCGCTCGACGATCATGCCGCTGGGGAAGACGACGTTGGGCACCTGCCCCACCAGCTCATAGAGCTCCCGCGGCTCCAGGATGTTGTTCCGGCTCCGCGCAAGCACCCGCGACGGATCGACGAGATCCAAGAGAGCGACGCCGGCCTGGTAGATGTTACAGCTTCCGAAATGCGTGGCGATCCCGTGGTAGAGATGGAGCCAGCCCTGTTTGGTCTTGACCGGCGGAGGACCCGATCCGATGCGCTCGTCCCAGTAATGCGGGCGCCCTCGCATCACGCCACGGACCACGGTCCAGTCCACCAAGTCGGTCGACTCGGACAGCCGGATCTCGTCTCCCGACGTCGGCCCGCCCGGGAGGGACACCAAGTTGGGACGGTCTAGTCGTACATACTTACCACCGATGCGCTCCGGAAACAGCACGCCGTTTCGAATGTCCGGCTCGGCGCCGAAGCCCAGGAATTCGAACCGCTCGAACGTCTCCGTGCGCGCCACGCCGAGCCGGCATCCGTCGTCGGTGTCGGCCGCGAACATCACGACGTAGGCGCCGTCGATTTCTGTGAGCCGGGGATCATAGACGTGATGGATGGTTTCGGGGACCCGCTCGAGGCCCTCGAAACGAACGAGCGCCGGTGCCACGTCGAACTCCACCCCGTCATGGCTATCCGCGAGGAGCAGGAAGGTCTTCCGTCCACGGCTCTGGACCCGCAGCATGAGCCGATAGCGACCACGGTAGCGAACCGCCCCCGGATTGAACACCGACGTAACATCGTGGAGGGCCGGCTCGACCTCGGGGATGTCTCGCCGCGTGAGGATCGGGTTCTTCGGGCTCCGGGTCAACACCACGACTATTCTCCCGCCTCGACGTAACCGTCGTCCTTCACGTCGCGTTGCGTGATGCGCAGCTGCGTCAACATGGCCCGCAAGTCCGCGATTCCCCCAATGGCAAACCACACCAGGACGATAATCGAGAGGACCACCTGGACGTAGAGATAGAGTCGCCAAAACTCCGCCCATCGCATGTTGTCCACGTGGTGGGTCAGGCTGTACACCGTGCCGGCAATGAATACAGCCACCCAGAAGAAAGTGTGGGCGTAGGTCACGATGTACAGGATCTTGTCCCGTATCGTGAATTCCTTCCCCATGCCCAGGACCTTCCAGCCGCGGGTCGGCACCTCGGTCACGACTTGGGTCTCCGACGTTGCATGGGCACCTCGATGCAGCAAGCGGTCCAGATCAAAGGCCTCTCTTCCAAGGAGCGAGACGACGATGTACACCACGACCGACACCCCGATGGCAATGGCCGCGAAGACCTGCCCGTTGATGAAGAAGTCCTCGATGATGCGATGGATGATGATGCCGCCTACCGAGATCCCCGAGCCCACGATCATGGCGGCCCATGCCGCGGCCGTCGTCCCGCGTTTCCAGTAGAGCCCGCCGATGATGACGGAGCCCGCCCCACCGAAGAAGATTGCGCCGGTGATCGCGAAGAACAGGAAGATGTACTCGCTCTGCTGGAACAAGAGACTGAAGCAGAAGATGAAGCATGCGACACCCAGGATGCTCCAGCGGAGCGCGCGGAAATGCTGTTCCGGGGTAAACGGGGTCGTTCGGAACGGCATGATGACGTCCTGAATGAAGATGCTCCCCCACGAATGTAGGTAGGTATCGTGCGTACTGATGAACGCCGCCAGCATGACCGCGGCGAAGGCCCCGAGCAAGCCGACGGGGAGCATGACCTTCAGCACGAGGGGCACGCGCATCTGGTTCTGGAGCGCTTCCGTCCCCACCGAACTCAACATCGCATTGACCTGCCCCGCCTGCACGGCAAAATCCGGATGATGCATGACGGTATAGGCGATGATCGGGACGAAGAGGATCAGGAGATTCTGCGGGTAGTTCCGCCAATTGGTCAGCACGCTGCCCATCTTGGCCTCGTGGGCGCTCTTGGCGGACGCGTTATAGGCCTGGGTTCCCTGCCACGACATGGTCCCGTACACGTAGATCAGCACACCGATCAGGAAGTACCAGAAGTTGAAGTCTTCCACGTAGCCCGTTTCGAACGGATTGATCAGCGACTTGTTTTCCGGCGCCATCGCCAGGGCTTCGACGACCTGCCCCCAATTGACAACGAACATGAGGTAGAGGGGCACGGCAATGAACACCACGTTCATGAACAGGCCCTGGATGAAGTCCGCGATGATCACCGCGACCTGCCCGCCCCAGAAGACGAAGAAGAGCGCAATGCTCAACAGGACGAGCATCGTGAGCGGGAAGGTCGAGACGGCGACGCCGAAGATAGTGACGGCCGGCGGCAACCCGGTAAAGGAAATGAAGAATCGGGCCCCGACCGCGGGGAAGATGCCAAAGTTGACCACACCGGACGTGAAGGCGATAAGCCCGGCGAAAATCCGAAATCGGCGGCTATAGCGTCGTTCGAAGAATTCGGCCAACGTGAGCGCGCGCGTCTGGCGGTAGCGATAGATGACCCATCCCGACACCGTCACGATCAGCACCACGACGCTCATAGTGAAGCCCCACCACGTCATGGCAAAGCCGGCCACGTAGTTCATCTCCAGCAAGCCCACCACGGTGATCGCGCCGAGGGCGGCCGCACCCTGTGAGAGGCTCAGGAGGTAACGACCGGCCGTGCGGCCGGCGGCCAGAAAGTCGGCCACGCTCCGCATGTAGCTGCGGCTGAGGACCACGCCCACGACCATGACCGCGAGGACCGACAGTACGATGGCCCAATCGAGGGCGGTAAACGTCATGGGGTGGAGCCAGGCCGTGGAATCACCAGACGCGTCCGTCTTGTGCGATGTGCAGAGCCCCGCCGAGTCGATCGCGCAGGCTCGCCTCGAAGAGATGGGCGGTTGCCTCGAGCACTACCGTTCCCTCGAACCCCTCGAGCACCGGGGTCTCGAGTCCCAACGCCTGGAGATCATCGGTAAAGCGTCCATGTCGAGCGTGCCAGCGACGTTCGGCGTAGTACACCTGCCGGAGGAACCAGCGGGCACGATCTTCGGGGCGGTCGACAAACGCATCACCGCCATCCCCGACATCGGCCGCGGAGAACTGCACCAGCCCCCACATTTCGGGATAGTGCATGTTGATCAGGCCCTGCGGCGACCACACCCAATTGTCCTCCGGGCGCGTGCGGCCTGGCATCGTATCGATGCGCACCACGTATCCATCGCTCACGGTGTCGGCGCGCCATTCGACGCGCGAAAAATTCACTCGCCATTGGTCGCCCGGCTCGGGGGGCGACGGTCGATGGGCCGCCTCCGCCAGGGCCGGCCACGGCAGCGCGATCTCAACCGTCCAGCCGCGATCGATATCGGAAGGCTGGTTGAGTGTCCCATCCACATGGACTGCGGCCTGGAGATTTCGGATGTACCACCCATTGATGGCGGGGCCCCCATCGCGGTAGGGCTTGACCAGAAACAAATCCCACAGCGTGCCGAGCGCATTGATCTCGAGTTCGTAATAGTGATGGGTATCACCGTCGGGATCGATGAACACCTCGAAGTCGTTGTCCCGGTAGATCACCGCATCCCGCTCAACCAAGGTGGCCCATACCTGCGGCTCCTCCAGGAACGCCCCGATGTAGAGGGTGGCGTCGTCCCAGAGCAGTTTGGCTCGCGTTCGGAAGCGCGGCACCGGCCCAAGCGGCCCTTCGATGTCCACGAAGTCGGCGGTCCACGCGGCGGCTTCCCAGGCCGGCTCATCCAGCCGGCCGTCGATCTGGAGCGGGGCCGGCGTCCGGTATGCGACGTAGCGCTCCGGGTTCCAGTCGATCGCGGGAACCGGGAGGTCATCTCCAGGAGGATTCCCGGCCCGAGTCTCCGCTCGGTCGTTGCACGCGACCACGCATGCCGCCGCGGCGAGGAGCCAGGCCATGCGCATGACCCGAGTCGTCACGGCTCCCCAGCTCCGACACGAACCACGACCGGCGCCGTGTTCATCATCCGACAGGCTTCGAGTGCCCGCGGAGCGTCTGCCAGCTCGGGCCCCCACGAAACGGCGTACCGGAATTCATAGAATCCTCCAAGGCTCGCCGCGAAGTTGGTCTCCCAGTAATTGGTCATGACCCACGCGTACATCTCCGGTTGAAGGTCCTCCAGCTCGGGCGCGCCAGCCAAGTGCCTCGGCCCGGGCTCGAGCGCGCCCAGCTGAATCAGATTGGTGTCGGGCGTTGCAATGGCAATACCGCCCTTCGCCGACGTGAGCGCGACCCCCGCCTGGATGCTGTAGAAGTCGGTCAGGGTACCGGGCACCTGATCCACCCAAGGCCGGAATGTTGCCCCCGCCTTGTCGATCCACAGCTCGGAGGGGCCGTCGACGCCGAATGGCAGGGCCACATAGAGATTCTCCGGCTCCCACACGCTCTCTTTGTGGAGGCGAATCGTCACATCTACACGCGGCGCGTCCATCGATGCCCGAAGCAGCACATCGTACAGGGTCATTCCGTCGACCGCATAGCGCAACTCCGCCACGGCGAACACGTTCCCGCAGGAGAGCAGCCGACCGTGCACCAGGTGGCCGACGCTGCGCCGGACGTTGGAGCCCTTCCGGTTCAGCTGCATGGCGCCGCGAACCGCACACATCTCACTCCGGTCGGCCACCGGGGTCACCTCGTACACGGGAGCAAACGGCGTGTGATGTCGGCCGGGACGGAGCAGGCTCCGGTCGGCGCGGCGATCGTGCCATGCGGTGATGCCGTCCGGCCCCCACGCGATCCGGACGAAGGGCGTCTCGAGCATCGGAGCGTCGTGCGATCCGGACTCGTCGGACATGACCGGGTCGGTTGCCGTGGCGGGGCGAAGCTCGAGCACGCACTCGGACCTGGGGGCGAGCACGAGGTGCGCGCAGAAGTCACAACCGCCCGGGACGAAGTCCCGCTCCACCGCGATCTCACGGTTCGCGGCGGTGTCCCACACGATCGTCGGCCGGTCGAGTCCCAATTCCCGATACTCGAAGTGGCCCACATGGAGCCGCGCAACGCCAGTCAGGGGCGTCGTTGAGGCATTGAGGACACGGTAGCGGAGCGGCCGGCCGACGGCGAGGTCGGCTCCACCCAGGGTCGTCAGGGCGCGATCGGTCAGCCGCTCAACCGCCTCGAGGGCCTCGCTGGCATAGGCATTCTTCCGCCCCGCGATCGCGTGCACCGAGGGATGCCACGGCTCGGACATCGCGACGGCATGGCTGAACGTGTGCTCGGCGTAGCGGGCAAGGTCGTACTCGACGTGGTCGGTGGCTTCCCGGATCAGTCGCGGAAAGCAGTCGAGCAGCTGGTGATAGGCGCGGAGATTCCGTTGTGCTTGGCGAAAGAGCTTGGTCGCCGCCGGGGTGCCGGCACAGCCGTCAGACCACCAATCGGGCCAATCGCCACGATACGTTGGGATGTCGACATCCTCGCTCCGCAGGCGCCGGAAGAATTCACTCAGGGTGGTCATCTCGACCCGGCAGACATCGCTGTGGTGTCGATTCCACCGCGCGCAGAACTCGGCGATAGCAGGATTTGGCGGGGCGTTGTCGGTTCGCAAACCGGAGACCATCACCGGCACGAACGGATAGGGGTATCCGGCGCGCGCGAGCCGGTCGAGGTACCTGGGGATGCGCAGCTCCGCGACGCTCCAGTGATCGCCGAATATCATTTCGGCGTCGCATTCGTCCTTGGTGAGGTAGCTCGATACCGCCCCTGGGACGACACCGAGTTCATTGCCGAAGTGGTAGTGTTCCCCGCTCCATACCAGGATGCGCTGCCCGGACGGTGTTTCCCACCAAAATGGGACCTGGGTACGGCCGAGCGGGAACATGCCGTGATGGGTGTGAATGCAGGTGAAGAGGTGCTCGATTCCTGCGTCGCAGAGCGCCTGAGAGAATCCCCAGCTGTAGCCGTTGATGTCCGCCGTCATTGCGGAGTCGATCGGATAGCCGATGGACTTCCCAAAACTAGCCGCGCGCTTGGTCAGTGCCGTCAGGAGGTCATAGTCGGGCAGCTCGTTCAGGTTGAGATAGCTGCCCGACAACCCGAGGTGCCCTGAACCGACGGCGCCCACGAACGCGGCCCGATGGCCGGCGGATGCAGCCTCCCAGAACCGTTCCACCGCCCAGAACGTCTCACACTGCCACTTCCAGCCGCCGGGTGCCCGACCGCCAGAGCGTGCGATGATGTCCAGCGCTTGGTGAATGAACCCCACATGCCACCGCTCCACCCGGCTCTGTGTTTCAGTGTAGCCGAGATCGGTGTGGCTGTGATGGATGAGGAAGAGAGTCCTGGGACTAGGTTCGGCGGCCGTCACCGGTAGCCCGGGGGAACGGCTCGCCGTTCAGACATGTTCGCGATAGTTCGGGTCATACATCAGGGACGTGATATGCGCCTTCAGGTCGGCCGGCGGCGGCCCGGCCGCCTGGCCGTGCTCGAACGCCACGTGGGCCACGCTCAACGCCACAGCCGCGGACACCTCCCGGATCGACTCGAGCGGCGGATAGATCGACCCCTGCTTCAACAGATCTTCATCGACGCTTTCCGCGAGCGTCTTGGCGGCCGCATGGAACATGGCATCGGTCACCCGAGTTGCGCCCGAGGCAATGACGCCCAAGCCCACGCCCGGAAAGATGTAGGCATTGTTGCCTTGGCCCGGAACGAATGTCTGGTCTCGGTAGGTGACCTCGTCAAACGGGCTCCCGCTGGCAAAGACCGCCCGGCCCTCGGTCCAGCCGTAGGCCTCCTCCGCCGTGCACTCCGACTTCGAGGTCGGGTTCGACAGCGCCAAGACAATGGGTCGGTCGTTCAACCGCGCCATGGCGCGCAGAATCGGCTCGGTGAACGTCTTCGGCTGCGCTGACACTCCCACTAACGCCGTCGGCCCGAGCGCCTCGACCGCGCCGAGGAGATCGGGAATGAAGGCATGGTCATGCGCGAATGGGAGCTTATGCTCCGCGAGATCGCGACGCGATGCCACGACCAACCCCTTGGAGTCCACGAACCAGCAGCGCCGCATCGCTTCGGCCTCGTCCATGCCCTGGCCCATCATGGCGGAGGCGATGAGGTGGGCGATGCCGGTGGCCGCGGATCCCGCGCCCAGGAATAGCACGGTTTGATCGGTGAGCTTCAAGTCGACGATACGGCCGGCCGAGAAGAGCCCGGCCAGGGTGACCGCGGCCGTGCCCTGGATATCGTCGTTGAACATGCAGGCCCGATCTCGATAGACCTCGAGCAGATGCACCGCATTTTGCGTGGCGAAGTCTTCGAACTGGATGAGGACCCCGGGGAAGACGTCTTGAACGGCCTCGACGAATTCCTCGATGAGCGCGTCGTACTCCTCGCCCCGCTGCCGGTGCTGGGTGAGGCCGATGTAGAGCGGATCTTTGAGCAGCTCTTCGTTGTTAGTCCCGACATCGAGTGTGATTGGAAGGCAACGCGCGGGATCGATCCCGGCGCAAGCGGAGTAGAGCGAGAGTTTCCCGATCGGGATGCCCATGCCCTGCGCTCCGAGGTCGCCAAGGCCCAAAATGCGCTCCCCGTCCGTCACCACGATGATGTCGACCTTGCCTTCGGGCCAATTCCGAAGCACGTCGCGAATCCTGCCTCGGTCGTTGATCGTGATGTAGAGGCCTCGGGGGCGCCGGAAGATGTGCCCAAACTTCCGACATGCCTCACCCACCGTGGGCGTGTAGATGATTGGCATCATCTCGCGGATGTTGTCGATCACGGCACGATAGAACAGGGTCTCGTTCCGATCCTGGAGCGACGTGAGGAAGATGTACTTCTCCAGCTCGGACTCTTTGCGGCGCAGGTTCTCCAAGACGCGCCATTGCTGCTCGGCGAGCGTGAAGATGCGCGGCGGGAGGAGTCCGCGGATCTTCAGCGTGTCGCGCTCGGCGTCAGTGAATGCCGTGCCCTTGTTGAGCCTGGGGTCATGCAAGAGTTCCTCGCCCATCGGGATCTTGCTCTTCGCGGGTCGCGATGCGACCGTCTTGTTCGCCGCCACGGCGTTTGTCCTCAGGTAATGGATGAAACCGGTGCGCGCCCTCCGGGCGCGCTCGATCGAGCCGGTCTAAGTTCGCCTTCCCAGTTTGTCGCTCCGGGGGCCGCCCGGCAAGACCAGCAAAACCCCGCCCAGAGCCTGAGGCGCCGGGCGGGGTCATGCCGGTTCGGCGCCCCTCGTTCAGCGGGTTGCAGGCTGAGCCACCCCCTGCAGCTCGTCGGCGATCCGATCGGCGTCATACACCTTCCGGAGCGCCTCGACAATGCCTGCCGAGTGGACGCTGACCGACCGGGACACCTCGTCGGTGAAAATGAACCGGTTAGGCAACATCTCGATGTTCCCGTCGAAGATGAGGCCGACCACCTCCGCATTGCGATTGATCACCGGGCTGCCCGAATTCCCACCGATGATGTCGTTGGTCGACACGAAGTTGATGGGCGTCGTCAGGTCGAGCCGGTCTTTACGGTCCAGCCACCGCTGCGGCAGGTCCCACGGGGGCTGGTAATCGAATTCGGCGGCTCGGCCGAACAACCCATAGAGGCTCGTCTTGTAGGGCGCGACCGTTCCGTTCATCGGGTAGCGCTTGACAACGCCGTCACTGATGCGAAGGGTAAACGTCGCATCGGGCGGCAGCGCCTTTCCGTACGCTGCGAAGATCGCCTGCCCCACGAGCTCGGCGTTGGCCGAGATCACGTCATTGAGGGCCGTGGCCCGGTCTGCTTGCGCGCGGGCGAGCGGCTCGAGCTTCCGAGCGAGCACGATCATGGGATCGTTGGAGGCCGCAATGGCCTTGGTACCGCCGTCGAGCAAGGCCTTTCGGGCACCCGCATCGGTCAGCGTGCTGGCGTTGATCAGCGCCTCGGCCGCAACTTCGGGGCTCCGACCGCCGAGAATCGCTACCAGGAACGGGTCATTGGCCGGGAGGTCTCGCTGGGCTTCACTCAGGAAGGCCGCGAAGGCGAGCTTGTCGGCCTCGGTATCGATGGGCTGATCGCGCAGGATGAAGCCCTTGATCCGGTCGAGCCCTTCGCCGCGATACTGCGGCAGCCTGAGCTCATCGGCCATCGCCGCTTGCGCCGGCCAACGGACGATGCCGCCGGCCAAATTCAGCAGTTGCGAGCCGCCGAAGCCGTAATACCGCGCCTCGGTAGCAAAGCTGGCCAGTTCCGTCTGGGCCTTGGCGATGTTGTCCCAGGCTGGGCCGTACTTCTGCTTGAGTGCCGGGTCGGCATCGATGCGCCCACGGAAGTCGGCTTCGAAGCGCTGCTTCTTCGCCATGATGCCGGGATCGAGGAGTCCGGTCAGGTATCCCGTGATCGCCTTGTGGGCGTTCTCGAGACCAAAGATTTGATTCTCATACTGACGGCGAGCTTCCTCGCTTGCCTGTGCCAGCTCCCGAGTAACGTCGAGCTGCCGCTCGATGGCGCGGAGCTGCGCTGGATACTGGATATCCCGCAAGTACTCCATCTGCGCCATGGTGAGGAGCCGCCCCGTCGAGCCCGGGTTGCCGGTGACGAAAACCAGTTCGCCTTCGGCCGCGCCGTTCTTGCTCCACGGGAAGTAATGCGCTGGCTTGTACGGCTGGCCACCTTCATACGCGCGCAGCAGCGTCAGGTCGAGATCGTATCGTGGGTAGGTGAAGTTGTCGGGATCGCCGCCAAAGAAGCTCGTCCGACCCTCTGGAGCAAACACCAACCGGATGTCGCTGAAGCGCTTGTAGCGATACAGCGAGTACATACCGCCCTGGTAAAATCGAACTACCTGGCAGTTGAAGCCGGTGCCGCTCTGGCATTGGTTCTCGATGGCCTCGATGATCGAGTCGCGCTGGGCGACTTGCTTGGCCGGTGTGGTAGCGGTGACAGCCCCGCGTACCCTGGTCGTGACGTCCTCGATGGACTGCAGCTGGTCCACCCACAGGCCCGGGCAGGCACGCTCTTCCTCCTGCGTCCGCGCGCTGAAGCCGGTATCCTGGTAGTTGGTGTCCGCCGGCGAGACCGCGGTAATGCAGCCGCGGGAACAGTGGTGATTGGTCATCACGAGCCCGTTATCGGACACGAACGAGGAGGAGCAATTCGGCAGCCGAACCGACGCAAGCCGAACCCTGTCCAGCCAGGCCTGATCCGGAGCGAAGTCGTACGTCGCCTTCCAATAGTCGAGTGGAGGGGCGTCGAACGTCCACATCGTCCCGAATTCTTTGATGAATGTCGATTGTGCGGCCGGCTTGGCCTTTGCCTCTGCCTTTGGCGCCTGTGCGGCTGAGGTGGTCACGGCTCCCAGGAGCCCTCCAACAGCAAGCAGCATGATGGAACCCAACGACTGAATGCGACTCATGATGAATCTCCACACGAGGAAGCGGTGCACGCGGCGGGGCCCGCCGAGCGGGTCACCCTCCAATCCGAGAAGGAATGCACTGGATACGATGAAAGAACCATGAAGCAGCGGTGAATCCACTCAGAGAATTCGCCCCTTAGCAAGAACCTGACGGACGAAGGAGAGGCGCGAACTCGTTGACGCGAGGACACAAGTCACCGCGCCGAGAACCGGGCACAAAGGCGGGCTCGGCGGGCGGCTCCGGCGACAGGATCATAACTTAACCGGGTCGGGGCCGGCATAGGCCGGGACCCAGGCGGATCCATGGCCTCCGGGCTGCCAAACCAGGCAGCTCACCGGCGCCCGCTTGCGACTACCCCCGCTAGTTAAGCATACGTCTGCCTCTACTCGTCCGTTTCAGCACGAAATGTTGCGTTGGAAGTGGCCCACGTAAGCAATGAGGCATGAGGGCATTCGCTTTATGCGCTCTAAACGCTGGCCCCACGGCCGACATCCAATGGGTAGATGCCCGTGAGCGCGAGATCCAGGGATTCCAAGCCCGAGGCCGGCAGGGCCGCCTCATCGACCCCCGACGTCCCTGCCCTGGTGGCGCGGGTGCAGGCGGGGGAGATCGAGGCATTTGAGCCGCTCTACCGACATCATGTCGATCGGGTCTACGCCCTCTGCCTGCGCATGACCGGGCACACAGGTCGGGCGAAGGAACTGACTCAAGATGTGTTCGTGCGATGCTGGGAGCGAATCGGAAGTTTCCGCGGCGACAGTGCATTCGGAACCTGGCTCCATCGAGTTGCAGTCAACCTCGTCCTCGAGCAGCACCGGGCCACGGCACGCCGCGAAAGGCGGGTGGAGCCGCGAGCCGACCTGGAGAACTTGCCGCATGTGGCGCTCTCCGGAACAGAGGACCAGCGACTGGATCTGGAGGCCGCCATCCAGACCCTGCCGCCGAAGGCCAGACAGGTCTTCGTGCTCCACGACATCGAGGGCTACACCCATGATGAGATTGCCCGCTTCACAGGCTCGGCGCCGGGAACGATGCGGGCGCATCTCCACCGCGCACGCCAGCTGCTAATGAAGAGGCTATCATGACGCCCCACCTGCGGGACGAAGAACTCCACGACCTGGTCGATGGAGTACTGCCAGAGGCCGGACGGCAGACTGTCGACGCGCACATAGCTTCCTGCCTGGAGTGCAGCGAGCGGGTCGAGCGGCTGAGACGGCTCCTGGCCATGGCGCGGGAGGCACCGCGCGGAGTCGCCCCGCCAGACGACTGGTGGCCGGCCATCCGCAGCACGATCAACCAGCGGAAGATCGTCCCGCTCGGGGCTGTTCCGAACCAGCCTTCCCGGCCATGGTGGACGAGGCCGTGGGCCTTGGCCGCCGCCGCCATGCTGTTGGTCGCGGTGTCGGCCGCCGTCACCGCAATCGTGCTCCGGCCGCCGCCGCAGGTCCCGATTGCACGTGCGTCGGATTCCGGGTTCAGCGTACCATCGGTCTCCCCTCGCTTGGCCACCATGACTGCCAACTATGAGGGACTGACCCGGCAACTCTTAATCGACTTCGACAGCCGGCGCGCCGCACTCCCCCCCGCGGCCGTGGCCCAGGTCGAGCAGAACCTGCGAGTCATCGACATAGCTATCAGTGAGATCGTGACCGTGCTCCAAGCCGAGCCGGACAATGACGTTCTGCTCGAATTGCTGGACACATCCTATCGACAGAAGGTGGCGGTATTGGAACACGCCACGGAGTCGGTGTCATGAATCTGTCCCGGGCAGCCATCGGCGTGACGGTCGCGGGCATCGCGTTCGGGGGTGGGCCGACCCTGACGCGCGCGCAGGAACGCATCGATCGCGGGCATCCTGCGGCGCATGATGTCCGGCTCAAGGTCTGGGCCCCGGCCGGCTCGGTCCGACTCGAGGCCTGGGACCGTGACTCCCTCCAGATTCGAGGCACCGTCGACCAGGGGAAGCTGTTCGCGGGCGGCGGGCGCGACGCGATGAAGGTGGCGGTTGAGGACCCCACAGGGGCGAATCTCTCGCCTGTGGCCGACCTGGTGATTCGAGTTCCACGCGGCGCCCAAGTCTCCGTCAAGACCGTGACCGGCGCGATCGAAGCCGTCGATGTGACCGGCTGGTATAACTCAGTGAGCGGGAGTATCCGGCTCCGCGGCGCGGCACGGCGGCTCGAAGCCGAGAGCCTGGACGGCGACATCACGCTTCAGGCCGAAGCCCCATGGGTGCGGGTACGCACCGGGAGCGGTACCCTCACCATCGAGGGACGGTACCGCGATCTCCTGGCGTCCAGCGTCAGCGGACCGATCCGTGTCGTGAACAAGGAAGTCGAACGGGGCCGTCTCGAATCGGTTACTGGAGACATCCACTATTTCGGCCGGTTTCGGGCCGGTGGATCGGTGGATTTCGACAGTCACAGCGGCACGATTACGCTCGAGCTGCCGGCGGAGATGGCCGGCCGGCTCGACCTCACCTCGGTGAGCGGCTCCATCGACAATCAGTTCACCGCGGATCGGCCGTCCAAGACTGCCACGGGAGCGGGCCAGCGGCTGGACCTCACCCGCGGATCGGGCGGTGTAACCATCACGGTCCGATCGTTCAAGGGCACGATCCGCCTGTTGCGAATGTGAGAAAGCGTCGCGGCTAAACACCGGAGCATCCGGCGGCATCTCATTGACGACACCCACTCAGGAGCTTCCATGTCACGCACCACAATTGCTGCACTCAGTATCGCCGGGTTGCTGCTTGCGCTGCCTCTCATCGGGGCGGCGGCTACCAAGCCCTACGGACCGCCCTGGATCGCCGTCGAGTTGCCCGCCAACCCGCTGAACCCCGCAACCCGCGGTGCGGCGCTCGTGGTCCGCACCTACCGCCACGCTACACCCGAGCCAATGCCCTTGCGCGGCACGGCCGAGGGCCTCGTCCGGACCGAGCGGCGCTCGATCCCGCTCGAATTTGAATCCACCACCCAGCCCGGCGTGTACCGGGTCGATCAGAGCTGGCCGGCCGAGGGCAGCTGGATCATCGCTATTTCCGCGGGTGATGATGCGAATATGGTGATCGAATTGGGGGGCAGCGATGGTGGGGTGAGCCGGGCCTCGTATTACGGCCAGTCAGCGACCGGCCTCGCCATCCGCTCGATTCGGACCAACCAGGGCCGGCTTTCGATGCAGGGCATCGACCGGGGTCTCAAGGCACTCGCGCTCGCAGGCGAGTAGCAGGCGCGCCGGTCCGACGACAGTGAGGCGAATCCGCTTGATGGGTTCGCCTCACTTGTTGATCCTCACGTAGTAATAGACCGCGACATTGCGGGGCCGGGTCTCGGCAGCGCCGTAGGTCGCTGACGCGACGTCGATGCCGGCCGTGCCAGCCGGCCCTGATTTTCGGGACGAAATACCGCCCGCTCCGCGGCCGCGTGCCGCATGCACGGGGTGAGCGTGGGCCTTGAGTCCGTCGGGTTGCCAACTGCCGGCCACTCGTCCGGCGCCGTTCGGATCGCCCTCGCCCTCGTGACGCTGCCCCATCGCTTCATCGAAGCGGTTGAGGCCTCGTAGGAAGACACCACGGAGGTCAACCGCCACCGGCTCGTCGCGGCCATTGCGCGGCAGCGTCCAGTTGCGCTGCTCGGCTTTGCGGGCCAGATCCGACTCCTCGATGCTTCGAGAATCGGCCGGTGCCCACCGGCTGCGCGCCGGCTCGAAGGGGAACGGATCGCCCACTTCCCGGGCGTAGGCCTCGGGGTCGAGCATCGAGGCAATGATGGTTCCGAGGGGAACGGCCATGAATGTCCTCCACCTGATTCTTGATGACGCAGCGCGGCCTCGTCACAGCCCCGCAACTGGCATAATGGACGGGATTCCTCCGGAACGCTACATTCACACCGGGCTCACGGGCGGTCCCGAGGCCGCGCAGTTTCGATTGCACGTTAAGGAGGAACGCATGGCAGGATCGATCACGGTCGAGCGTTTGGTCCAGGAGCTCGAGAAACTCAAGACCCAGATGGATGCCGGGGAGCTCAAGCACAGCGAGTACGACCAGCGCTTGTCGCGGGTCATCTCTGAGCTGCGCGAGCGCGGCATCGATGCGGACCGGGCTGCGATCACGGCGGCGCTGGATGGGCTGCTTCAGAAGGGCACTATTGTCCCATCGGTCAAGCAACACCTCGAGAAGCGGCTGGGCTTGACGTCGTAGACGACGCGACGATGAACGACGAGACGTTCAACGTGACCCTCCGGCCATTCCTCAAGCAGTTCGGCATTACCGGCCAGCGCGAGATCGAGAAGGCGGTGGACCGGGCGCTCGCGTCCAGGTAGCTCACCGGGTCCGAGACGCTCCGGGCCCGGGCTCGCCTCGAAATCGGGGGACTTGCGCTCGAGACGGTGGTGGAGGGAGACATCAGTCTGTCCTAGGCCACTGGGCAGACGCCGGTGCCTCGCTGGACGCCGTACACACCACAAAGCGGCGCGAGGCGCCCAGAATCGACCAGTTTCCGGTCGCTATCGACTAGCCTGTCGACAACGCGCGCGAAGTGCAACATTCCGCATAGCCTTGCGGGGGCACTTGCCGTGTTGCACAACAGCAGCACTGCCCCCTTTGCTCACCAGTCCGAGCGTTACCTCTAAACCACCAGTGCAGTAGGGTTAGCTGGACTGAGACCCTGGCACGCCCGTTGCTCTACCTACTGCCGAGGATTCTCTCGCCGGCAGAGGGTGTGAATGACGGATTCCCGAACACTCAGGAAACGAACCGGGGCGCTGGGGCTCGACCAGGGCGGATTCGCTCTGGAGGCCACCATCTTCGTGCTGGTGCTCATGTCCGCCCTGACGATGGTGGCGGTGGTGGGGGTAGTCACCGCGACCCGGACGGCCAATTACGACTACCGCTATACGCAAGTCTCCTTTGCAGCCGAGGCGGGCGCGGACGCCATTATGGCCCAATTAGAGGACGCCATCCACGACGGGGCCATTACCGACGCGGAGCTGGCCGCCATCGTCCCGCCGAGCATCCCCGGCTTCACCTTCAGCGCGGTGAACGCCAACCGCCTGGGAGGGGTCCAAGTCCAGTCGATCACGGACGGCCCGTTCGCAGGTCTGTACGCGCTCACCCAATTCATCGACATCTTCTCCGAGGTCCGGGATCCGATCGACAACTCGGCTGCCGCGATCGTAACGGCCAAAGCCCAGTCGATTCCCATCTTCCAATTCGGCGTGTTCTACGAAAAGGACCTGGAAATCACCAACGGACCGCCGCTCGACTTCGAGGGATGGGTCCACTCCAACGGCAACATCTACCTGAGCTCTAACAACGCGTGGTATCGCGAAGTCATCACCACGCCGAACAAGGTGTTTCACGACCGGAAGGATTTCCACAACATCCTGAACGGTGTCTTCATCAACGACGCCGTCGGCACCGAGGTACCGCTCGATTTCGACAGCCGGAGCCATCCGACTCCGGCCGGGTTCATGACCGAGAGCCATGCCAAGTTCGACGACCGGCTGAAGACCGGTGCGTACGGGGTGGACACGCTCCGCGTACCGCTGCCGAACGGCTTCCCGCCGGCGGAAATCGTGGCGCCCCGGCGGGTCACCGATGGGGCGATCGAGCGGCGAGCCAAGTTTTCGTGGAAAGCCGACTGGGCAATTACCATCGATCTCGCCGGCCTCAACAACCCAGCGGACAACCTGTGCGCGGTCCTGGCGTCGATCCGGGACGGTGGCGAGCAAGTTCCGTCCGGGATCGACTGCGACACCATCTTCCGCTTCACGTGGGATGCCTGGTTCGAGGGCCGTGAGAAGCGCTACGTCGACGTGCTGAACATCGATCTGCAGCAGCTGTTCAACTGGGTGGGCGGCAACCCGAGCCGTATGACCCAGATTCTGCACGTCACCTTTACCGGAACGGGCTACGATCCGAAGGGCGACGGGAACTTCCCGGTGGTCCGGCTGGTGAACGGCGACCAGATCGGCAACCCGTTCACATTCTCCACCGACTACCCGCTCTACGTCCAGGGACACTACAACCGCACCAACTGGAAGCCGTCGGCCCTGACCGGCGACGCCATCACGATGCTCTCGAACGCCTGGAACGACGCCCAGCACCAGTGCACCACCTACACTCCTGCGGCGCTCACCCCGGCGACCATCTGCGGCGGCTTCGTCCAGCGCCCGGCGGCCGCCACCCAAGTGTGGGCCGCGGTGCTGGCCGGCCATACCCCGACCCCGTGCGACCACGAGCTTCCGGGGTGCCCCGGCGGATACGCGGATTTCTACGGCGGCGGCGTCGAGAACTTCCCGCGCTTCCTGGAGAACTGGAGCGGGGTCACGCTGACCTACCGCGGCTCGCTGGTGTCGCTCCACTTCTCGGCCAAGGCGGTCGGCACCTGGAACGGCACCTACTATACCCCGCCGACCCGGGACTGGCGGTTCGAGACCCGGTTCCACGACCCCGCCAACCTCCCGCCGGGCACCCCGGTGGTCGGGAACGTCATTCACACGGCCTTCCGGCCGGTGTACTGAGGCGTGGCACTCGTGACCGAATCGCGGAGGGGCTTCACCCTGGTCGAAGCGGTGACCGTGATGGTGGTGATGGGCCTCATGCTGGCCATCGGCATCCCCTACCTTCGGGTCAGCCCGTACCAGGAGGTGCGGAGCGCCGGGCTGCAACTGGCGCGTGACCTCGAGGCGGTCCGCACCCGCGCCCTCGCCACTCGCAGCACCGCCCGGATCGTGTTCGATGCTGCGGGCGGGAGCTACACCGGGTTCCTCGACGACGACCGGGACGGAGTGCTCACCGAGAGCTCGGTGGAACAGAGCGCGCTGCGCGCCTTTGCCGGCAATCGTGCGCTGGGAAGCAGCGTCACCTTCGGAAGCGGCGTCGCCGGGCCGGTGCCGACCGACACTGCGACGGGCCCGATCACCTTCATCAATGACCGGGTGGAATTCGACGGCCGCGGGGTGACCACACCGTTCGGCACGCGTGGGGTGGTCTACTTGGTCAATCAGCGCGAGCCGACCGCGGTCGCGGCCGTTGCCGTATCGGGCGCCGGGTCGCTCAAGCTCTGGGTCTACCGGGAGGGAGCATGGCAGTGAGGAAGGATGCCGGTTTCAGCTTGATCGCGGTACTGGTCGCGATCGTGTTGCTCTCTATCGGGCTGCTCGCGATCTCGCGCGCAAGCACCCAAGTCCTGGCCATGCATACGTCCGCGGCCTCGCGCTCGGCAGGGCTCGCGGTGGCCCGAACCCACATGGAGACCCTCCGGAGCCAAGATCCGGCCACCATCGTCTCGCAGAGCGAGGTGGCCGTGGACGCCGAGGGGCAACTGGATGCCTCCGGTCCGTTTCATCGGACCGTCGTGGTCGACAGCGTCTCCCACAACCTGAAGGCCATCCGCGTTCGGGTGACGTGGCCGCGCGCCAGCGCCCCCGTCGAGCTCGTCACGATGGCCTTCTTCAGCATCGAGTAGTGACCCTCATGCCGTCACCCGTCGCGGGTCGCCGCGGATTTACCCTGGTGGAGATTCTGATCTCCCTGGTCATCGGGTTGATCGTGATCGGCGCCGCGATGACCTTTGCCGTCAACACGGTGCGCAGCGTCGAAGCCACCGGACTCCGCGAGGGCGTCACGCGCAACTCGCGCTTCATGGCGATGTCGCTCGAGCGCGATTTCACTGGAACGGGTGTCGGAATCGAAAGCACCATCGCCTACGGGTCGGTGCGGGTGCGGGGCGACACGCTGCTGGTCCTCGGGGTGCCGTTCGACAGCGTGATGTCGCCGCCGTATGACCTGATTCCACCGCCAGCCGCCACCAATCCCCTGCCGGCCGGCGGCACCTGTGGCGCCACGTGCCTCGACCTGATGAAGGCCGCCGACAGCACGTTCGACCTTCAGGTCGGGGACATCGGCCGACTGCAGGTCGGCGGAGAGCGGCGGCTGCTCCGCGTCGAGAGCATGACGTCGAACGATACAGCAGTCCAGCTCGCCTTCACGCCGCTTCCCGAGATCTTCCTTCACCCGGCGAGCCTCTCGGGTGGCCTCTTGCTCGATCCCTACAACACCTACGTGCAGAAGCTCGAGCCGGTGGCCTATTGGGTGGAGTCCGGAAACCTCATGCGGGCGACCAGGGTCGAGGGCAGTGGTTCATTCAAGGGCGAGGTCGTAGCGGACGGAATCCAGTCGTGGGAGGTCAGTCTCATCTTCCAGGACGGGGACGAGCTGGACAACGCCGACCCGACGGACGGCGACCCGACCAATGATTACGACGATATCCTGTCGATCAGAATCCGTGCCGTCGTGGCCGCCAATCGGGTGGATCGCCACGTGAATGCGGGTACGCTGTTTACCCGGTCGTACGATTGGCGCTTCACGCCGCGAAACCTCATGTACGAGCGTAACCGGCGCTAAGGGGCGCTGAGCGCCGGTTGCAGGGTTGGCTCCGCGACGTCGCCTCGAGTCCTGGGGCTTCCGAGGAGCGGACGCTCCGATCGAGGCGGTGGCCTCGTGTTGCGTCACGAGCCGAATCGCGGTTCGGCTATTGCGCAACCCGGCCGGGGCATTACCTTTTAGAGGCTTGATGCACCCAAGGGGTGCGCGCTGAGAACCGGAGATATCTGTTACAGAGGGATCTGGCTCGGAGCTGGATCCCTCGTTCTGTTTCAAGTGTTAGGCCGATCGTTTCACAAGTGGATCGGCAGCCTGCTACGAGGCCTTATCGTGGCGAATATGTCTCGGTGGTGCGGAATCTCCGAACTCCGACGACAGCTTTTATCAAGAGGAGTACGAGTATGCGTACCACCGGAACCGTCAAGTGGTTCAACGACGCCAAGGGATTTGGCTTCATCACCCCCGAGAATGGCGAGAAGGACTGCTTCGTGCACCACTCGGCGATTCAGGCAGAGGGCTTCAAGTCTCTGTCCGAGGGCGACAAGGTCGAGTTCGACGTGACCCAGGGCCAAAAGGGCCCGGCCGCGGAAAACGTCGTCAAGATCAGCTAACGACTGATTGAGCGTCCCCGAACAGGGGAAGCAAAGGGAAGGCCGTCCCGAAGTTCGGGGCGGCCTTTTCCGCGTCCGGATCTGCCGGTGGTTCACACCGACCTGAACCCCGGGCCGAGGTATTGCGAAAACAGGCCAGGTCATTAGCTTAGTGCAGCTTACCGCGCACCCGGGTACTGTGCGCCTGAGGACCGAGATACCGCACGAGGGATCTGGCTCAGCGCTGGATCCCTCGTCGCGTAGAGACGTTCCGCCGACCGCGCACTAACGCCGGCTGGCAGCCTGCCGCGGGGCGTGTCCGCGGCAATGTCGACGGATGGTACGGCAACGCCGGACTCCGAAGACACAGATTCCACCAAGAGGAGTACGGCAATGCGCACCACCGGAACCGTCAAGTGGTTCAACGATGCCAAGGGCTTCGGCTTCATCACCCCCGAGAACGGAGGCAAGGACTGCTTCGTGCATCACTCGGCGATTCAGGCCGAAGGCTTCAAGTCGCTGTCCGAAGGCGATAAGGTCGAATTCGACGTCGTCCAAGGGCAGAAGGGCCCGGCGGCGGAGAACGTGGTCAAGGTCAGCTAACCGCTGACCGCGATCCCCTCTCACGAGGGGCAACACACCAGGAGCCGCCCTGCACCAGCAGGGCGGCTCCGTGTTTACGGCTGAGAGCACGACAAAATCGAAGCTCCCGCGAAGGAAGAGGCCCGCCTTGCGAAGGGCCGCGCCATGGGGTATATCGAAATCTGGCCCGCACCGATGGTACGGGCACGGCTCCTTCTTACCACGGAGGCTGGATGGGCAAGGGACACGAAGACCTGCACACGCTGCACGAGGCGCTGGCCACATTCGAGGAGGCCATTCGGCAGCGCGAGCGCCGAAGCCCCCTCTCGAGCAAGGTGTCGGCAAAACAGACCGCCGACGAAGCTCGCCAGAATGTCGTTGAGGTAGTCGTCAAGATGGTCACGGCCGCGCGGATGGGCCGCGAATCCTCCTGAACCACCTCACCCCTTGACCCTGTAGCGTAAACAAGGCCCCGGGCACCGATCGGCGCCCGGGGCCTCCATCGCCTTCACTCCGTAGCTACCCGCCGAACTTGATGCCCTGCGCCAGCGGCAGCTCGGTGCTCCAGTTGACGGTGTTGGTCTGGCGGCGCATGTAGACCTTCCACGCATCGGAGCCCGACTCGCGGCCGCCGCCGGTTTCCTTCTCGCCGCCGAAGGCGCCGCCGATCTCGGCGCCGCTGGTGCCGATGTTCACGTTGGCGATGCCGCAGTCGCTGCCGCGGTGCGACAGGAAGTACTCCGCCTCGCGCACGTGCTCGGTGAAGATCGCCGACGACAGCCCCTGCGGCACGCCGTTGTGGAGTCGCCATGGCCTCCTCGATCTCGGCCACCGCCTGCTGCGGCGAGGCGTCGCTTGCTGCCGTAGCCGATGATGTAGAGGATCGGCGCGAACGTCTCCTCCTGCACGATCTCGAACTCGTTCTTCGCCGCCGCGATGCACGGCTTCACGTAGTGGCCGCCCGGGTAGTCCGGGCCGTCGAGCGCTTCGCCGCCGTACAGGATCTCGCCGCCCTCCTGCCTGCACCCGCTCGATCGCATTCTGCAGATCCTCGACGGCCGCCGTGGTGACCAGCGGTCCCATCAGCGTCGTCCGGCTTCCGCGGGTCGCCGATCGCGGATGCCCTCGTAGGCCCGCGCGAGCCGCGCCGACGAGCTCGTCTCGTGATCGACTCGTGCACGATGATCCGCCGCGTGACGGTGCAGCGCTGGCCGGCCGTGCCCACCGCGCCGAACAGGATCGCCGGCAGCGCCAGGTCCAGGTTGGCGTGCGGCGTGACGATGATCGCGTTGTTGCCGCCGAGCTCGAGGATGGTGCGGCCGAGGCGCTTCCCACGACCTCGCCGACGCGGTACCCGACCTGGCAGCTGCCGGTGGCCGAGACCAGCGGGACGCGCCGGTCGTGCAGCATCCGGTCGCCGACGGTCGAGCCCTTGCCGATCGATGAGCGAGAAGATGGCCGGGTCGACGTCGTTCTCCTCGGCACACCTGCTGCCGCGATCTTGGTGCACGCGATCGCGGTGAGCGGCGTCTTGCTGGCCGGCTTCCAGAGCACGCTGTCGCCGCAGACCGCGGCGATGGCCGTGTTCCAGCTCCAGACGGCGACCGGAAAGTTGAACGCGCTGATCACGCCGACCACGCCGAGCGGATGCCACTGCTCGAACATGCGGTGGTCCGGCCGCTCCGACTGCATGGTGAGCCCGTAGAGCTGGCGCGAGAGGCCGATGGCGAAGTCGCAGATGTCGATCATCTCCTGCACTTCGCCCTCGCCCTCGGCCAGGATCTTGCCCATCTCGAGCGTGACGAGCTGACCCAGCTCGTGCTTCACCTCGCGCAGCCGGTTGCCGAGCTGCCGGACGAGCTCGCCGCGGCTCGGGGCCGGCACGCGGCGCCAGGCGAGGAAGGCCTCGTGGGCGCGGTCCACGATCCGGTCGTACTCCTCTTCGGTGACCTGCTGCACGGTCGCGATCCGCGAGCCGTCGATGGGGGTGATGACCTCGAGCTCGGGACCGGAGCCGATCCACTCGCCGTCGAAGCCGCCCGCGTTGGTCTCCGTAATTCGCAGGCTCGCCAGGAAATCGCTCAGGACTGGGGCCGTCGTTGCCATGGTTCTACCCACCGTATGTCTCGCTGGAAAGAAAGTGCTGTGTGGAGTTCTAGTACTGACGTCGGATTCTAGCATGGTCCGGCGGGCGAGGCCACTCCGCACTCAATGGGCGCTAATAGCGAACAACCCATGAAATCTGGAGATCCACGACCCGTGCCGTTACGTCGAAGTACCCGCCATCCTGGCGGCGTCGAGCCGGCTACCGTAGTTTGCCGCAGACTCCGGAGGCAATCACCATGCACATGCTTGCTCGTCGACCACGTTTCCGATACCCTGCCCTCACCGCCCTGGCACTGGGACTGATCACGTGGCCCATGGCCGGCGCCGCGGCACAAGGCACCACCCGATGGTCGGGCCCGTCCCCGTTCCGGCCCCTCGACCTCCCGGCCGCCACCACCATCCGCACCGGCGCGGGACGCCCGGGCCCGGATTACTGGCAGCAACAGGTCGACTACAATCTCCAGGCGGCGGTCGACACCGCCACCCGGCTCCTCACGGGCTCGGGAACCATGACGTACCGGAACAACTCCCCCGAAAGCCTGTCTTTCCTCTGGCTCAAACTCGACGCCAACCGCTGCGGCGACGAGAGCGAGGCCGCAGTGCTCAACGTGCCACCGCTCCTCTTCGGCGACGCGGTGTTCGACTTCTCGTGCCGCGGCGGCAGCGGCATGACGCTCGAGCGGGTGACTTCTTCGCGGCGGGCCCTGCCTTACCAGGTGTCCGGGACGGTAGCCCGCGTGGAGTTACCCCATCCGATCCAGCCTGGCGGAACGATCGATATCGAGCTCGCCTGGCGGTGGACCCTGCCGGATTACGGCTACGGCCGCATGGGGCGTGACGGGACCCTCTATCAGATCGCGCAGTGGTATCCACGGGCTGCGGTGTATGACGATGTGAGCGGCTGGAACATCGCGCCGTTCCTGGGCGCCGGTGAGTTCTACCAGGAATACGGCAACTTCAAGGCGGCGGTGAGCGTACCGGCCGGCTACGTCGTCACGGCCACGGGTACCATCGACAACCCGGAGACGGTCCTGACAAGCGACCAGCGCGAGCGGCTCGCGCGAGCGCGGGCGTCGGAAACGGCCGTTGCGATCGTCACACGAGCGGAGGCGCTTCGCGCGCGACGGACAGCCGTCGCGGGGACCAAGACCTGGCACTTCTCTGCCCAGAACGTGCGGGACTTTGCCTTTGCCATGGCGCCCGATTTCCGCTGGGACGCGAGCAGCTGGGACGGTACACTGATCCAGACCTTCTATCGGCCTGAGGCGACGCTCTGGGAGGAAGCCAACCGAATGTCGTGGGTCACGATCAAGCACTTCTCCGAGCGGCTGGCCCGCTATCCCTACCCGCACGCGACGACGGTGGAGGGCCCGAACGAGGGCATGGAATACCCCATGCTGACGTTCGTGCCGCGCGGCGCCTCGCGCGAAGAGCTTTACTGGGTGCTGACCCACGAATTCGGCCACGAGTGGTACCCGATGTTGGTCAACTCCAACGAGCGGCTCCATCCGTGGATGGATGAGGGGTTCAATACCTTCATCGACATCGGATCGGTCGAAGAGTACTTCGCGGGGCAGGCCTACGCCGACACTATCGATCTGCAACCGCTGCATCTCTTTCCATTGCATGCGATCGAAGGACAGGAGCAGCCCATGGCGCTGCCGCCCGACGAGCAGCACGATCTCTACTGGGCCGCGTACTTCAAGCCGGCGCTCATGCTGCACCTCCTGCGAACGGAGGTCCTGGGCGCCGAGCGATTCGACCGCGCGTTTTCGGAGTACACCAAGGCGTGGAGCTTCAAGCACCCAACGCCGGCCGATTTCTTCCGGTTCATGGAGAATGCCTCAGGCAAGCAGATCGACTGGTTCTGGCGGGAGTGGATCTACTCGACCGCCCGGCTCGACCAGGCCATCGATCGGGTGACCCCGGGAGCCGACGGCGTCGCAACGACGGTCTATCTGCACAGCCGTGGCGACATGCTGATGCCCGCCGAGCTGGCGCTGACCTTCATCGACGGCAGCAAAGAGACCGTCCGCCTTCCGGTCGAGATGTGGAAGCTCGGCCCGGAGTTCGCCTATCGCGTGCGCGGCGGCCGGCACCTCGCCCGCGCCGAGCTGGACCCGCGGGGCGTGTATCCGGACGTGGATCGCGGCAACAACGTGTGGCAACGGTAGCGGCGACATCGACTAGACAACCAGACAGGGAGAGGCGTGATGGGGCAGAGCGGAAACAAGACGTTCGACATGGCCGCCGTGCAACGAGGCGCCCGGCTCCGGCGCTCGCCATTCTTCGAGGCGACGCTGGCGGCAGGGTGCCGGGGCTACACGGTCTACAACCACATGTTCCTCCCGATCGCCTATGCCGACCTGGAAGAGGAGTATTGGCGGCTGCTCAACGACGTGACCGTGTGGGATGTGTCGGTCGAGCGCCAGGTCGAGATCACCGGTCCGGACGCTTTTCGGCTGACCAACCTCCTGACCCCGCGCGACCTGACCAAGTGCCAGGTCGGGCAGGGCAAATACGTCGTGATCACGGCGGAAGACGGGTGCATCATCAACGACCCGGTACTACTGCGCCTGGGCGAGAGCCATTTCTGGCTGGCCCTCGCCGATAGCGACGTGCTCCTCTGGGCGCGCGGCGTGGCCTACAACTCGGGAATGGATGTCGAGATCACCGAGCCGGACGTCTCACCGCTCCAGATTCAAGGGCCCAAGTCGAAGCCGGTAGTGCAGGCGCTGTTCGGGAACCGGGTGCTCGAGCTGCCGTACTACTACTTCATCGAGACCGAGTTGGACGGGATCCCGGTGGTGGTGACCCGCACGGGATGGAGCGGAGAGGTCGGGTACGAGATCTACCTGCGCGACGGAAGCCGCGGGACCGAGCTGTGGGACCGGGTCATGGCGGCCGGCAAGCCGCACAACATAGCCCCGACCGGACCGTCGGACATCCGACGGATCGAGGCCGGCATCCTGAACCACGGCGTCGATATCACGCTGGACGACACGCCCTACCATGTGGGACTCGAGTGGTTGGTGAACTTGGGCCAGAAAGCCGACTTCATCGGGAAGGACGCGCTTCGCCGATTGGAAGCGAAAGGGGTGAGCCGGAAACTGGCTGGAGTCGAGATCGCCGGCGACCCGCTGGACCTCAACATCACCCGCTGGCCGGTCCATGCCCGAGGCACGCAGGTGGGATCGGTCACGTCGGCGGTCTACTCGCCCCGCCTGGAGCGGAACATCGGCTACGTTATGGTGCCGACCAAGTACGCAAAGCTCGGCACCGAGCTCACCGTCCATACGCCGGCGGGCGAACGGGAGGCCACCGTGGTCGTCAAGCCGTTTGTCGATCCGAAGAAGGACGTGCCAAAGTCCTAAGCGGTTCGATCATGGTGTATCTGCCCGCATCGGTGGCGTGGTTACTTCCACGCCACCGCACCCACCTCCACGAGGTCTTCCAGGTAGCGTCCCACGAGTAACGTGGACACAGGGCCGTACTCGGCACTCAGCGCGTTTCGAATGTCGGTGACGGTCCGTGCCCCATCGATGAAGTTGACCAGCTCGAAGCGCTGATTTCCGTTCAGGGTGAATACGGGTGAGGCGTACCAGGCTGCGCGATCCGGATCCAATCCGCTTTCGGGAAGGCCGAAGTCCAACGGTCCACGGGTCAGCCGGATCGGGACCCGTGAATCGGTGGCGGTCGTCGGTCGACCGGCGGGCAGACCCGCGGTCCGCGCCTCATCGCCGAGCGCCGTTCGTAGGGCGGCGGCAACCTGATCGAGCCTATTCCCTGCGGCGCGGACCGCACGCCGGGCTTCCTCGCCTTCATTGAAGAGTCCAACCGACGCGACTGCCGCCTGTTCCCACGCCGCCGTGTGGGTCAGCGCGTTCCGGCCTTCGAACCAGGCCGATGCGCGATTCTCACCCGACGCCGCCAGCATCGCCGACCGGATCTCGCGCGCCGCAGCACCCAGCCGCGCCATGCCGTTCTGCCCGACCAGGTAGGCCAGATCGGCCGCCTCGGTCGGACTCAGGTCTGACAGATAGACGGCTGTTGCCGCGGCGATGATCTCGCTCCGCTCGAGTTCCACCGGATCCACTTTGTCCGGCGTGTCCTCCGAAGTGTGGTGGGTGTAGTCGGGGCCGTGGCCCAGCATGATGCCCGGCACCTTCCGGTCGATGAACATCATGTGGTCGCTGCCGCCGGAATACGGCGTGACCCGGTAGTTCATGGCGGACAGGCTGCCACGCGGGGTGCGCACATCCATCCGCGATACCATCTCCGCCATGTTGGCCACCACGTCGTTCAGCGCCGATGGGATCGAGGCCGGTGTCATGGTCAATCCCATTTTGGAGTGAATGATCTCGAGGTTCTCCCCCACCATGTCGAGGTTCAAGTTGGCCAGCACCCGCCCACCGAGTGTGGGGCCTCGGAGTTCGGGGTGGCGGTCGATGTAGGCCATGGTGCCGTACCACTCGGGCACCCAGAGGAACCGGAGGGTGCGCTTGGGCCGCGGCAGCCGACCGGACTCGATCAGCTGATGCAGTGTCGCTGCGATGTCGACCAGCGCGGCCGAGCCCGACGCGTTGTCGTTCGCCGACTCCTTGGGGTGATCGAGGTGGGCGCTGAAGACGATCTCTTCGTCGGGACGCTCCGAGCCCCGGATGACGGCCACCGGCACGTCCATGAAGTAGGGCTCGAGCCCGATGCCGGTGACCCGCCCATGGAGCACCACCTTGGTGCCGCGTTCGAGCAGAGATCGAAGCCCCGCGCCCTGCCGGTTGGTCAGGTTGAACCCGAAGGTGACCCGTCCCAGCTCCTCGGTCAGGGGCCACATACCGGTATACGCGAGCATGTCGGGGTATTCCCGGGCCCGGTCGTCCTCGAGATAGCACACAACCGCGGCTGCGCCGTACTTGAGCACGGCGAGCCGGTGCACCGACCCGCCGTAGCCGGTCGCCAGGACGAACTTGCCCGCAACATCCTTTCCTTCATAGTCCGCGTCGCTGGTCCCACTTCCCACCCAAACCAACTCGGCTGTGACGTCGCCGGGATTGGAGTAGGTGATGACGCTCATCGCGATCTCGGGATACCCGACGATCCGCTCCTCCCGGGGCTCGACCATGCGAAGCTCGCCGGACGTGATGTCCCAGCCCGAGGGCGACTGCCAGGTCTGGTAGTCGATCCGGCCGTCCGACGGGAACGACTCGGTCAAGGCGTCGGATTCGGCAAACCCCGCCGCCCGAAGCGCCGCCTCGACGTACTCGGCCGCGTGGCGGTAGCCGCGCGATCCCTGGATCCGGTGGTGGCGGCTGATCTGGATCACGTGATCCTTGGCGCGCTCACCGGACAGGGTCTCGTGCAGCAGGTCGCGGCGATTGGAGTCGAGCAACGGGGCAAAGTCTTGGGCCGGGAGTGGCGGCGGGAAGGCGGTCAGTAGAAAGGCGGTCAGGATGGCAATCGACGTTTTCATGACGGCTAAACTCCCTCAGTGGAACTGCCCCTTGGGCACACTCTCGATCGTCAACAACGATGGTTCGACGGAATCTCGCAAAACGATGTCATCCCCTGAGCATACCGCTCGACCGCCAAACCCGCCATCTTCGTAGCGTTCGGCAAACGACATGTGCCGCCATCCATGACCAGCAACACCGAGCGATCATGAACGAACTCAATGGAAAGCGCGCCCTGGTGACCGGCGCCACCAGCGGCATCGGCCGGGCCACGGCCAGGCTCCTGCTGGAGCGCGGGGCGACCGTGGTCGGCACCGCCAGGCGGAAGGAAGCGCTCGATCAGGCCGCGACCGACCTCGGCGCAGGGAAACGGTGGATCCCAATCGCAGGAGACTTAACATCGGCCGATTTCCGGACCTCGCTGGTCGGGGCGGCGCAGAAACAGGCCGGCGGCCTCGACCTCCTGGTCAACGCCGCGGGTATCCTGACCACGGGGACCTGGGAGACGACCAGCCTGGACGACTGGGACCGGATGCTCGACATCAATCTCCGGAGCGTGTTCGGCCTCACCCGGCTCGCGATTCCGTTATTGAAGGAAAGCCGAGGCGCGATCGTCAACGTGAGCAGCGTGACCGGAACACGAGCGTTCCCGGGGTGCTGGCCTACTGCGTGAGCAAGGCGGGGGTCGATCAGCTGACCCGTTGCTTGGCACTCGAGCTGGCAGCCGACGGGGTCCGGGTGAACGCGGTCAATCCGGGGGTGGTGCGCACCAACTCCACCGCGCCGGCGGGATGGACCAAGCGGCCTACGCGGCCTTTCTGGAGCGGAGCAAAACGACCCACCCGCTGGGACGGGTCGGTCGAGCCGGAGGAAGTCGCGGATCTGATCGCGTTCCTCGGATCGTCGCGTGCCGGTTGGATCACCGGGGAGACCATCGCCATCGACGGCGGCCGGGCCCAGACCTGTAACCGCTGAGGGTTATTCGCCCGACCGCTCGACCTGCTCCAGCACCCCGATGTACGGTAGGGTTCGATATTGTTCGGCGTAGTCCAGGCCGTAGCCGACCACCCACACATCGGGAATGTCGAAGCCGAGGTAGTCCACCCGGACATCGCGCTCGGCGCGGCTCAGCTTCCGCACCAGCACACAGGTGCGGATGGAGGAGGGATTCCGCGCTTGTAACAGGTCGATCAGGTAATGAAGGGTGTTGCCGGAATCGACGATGTCTTCGACGATCAGCACGTGCTTCCCCTCCACCCGATGGCGCAGGTCCATTTCGAGCCGCACCTCCCCCGACACGCTGCCCTGCTCGTAGCTCGACAGCCCGATGAACTCGATCCGCCGCGGGATGGTCAGGCGGCGGGACAAGTCGGCAAGCAGAACGAACGCCCCCTTGAGCACGCCGACCAGCACCACTTCGCCCTTGGCGCGGTAGTCCCGCGAGATCTGGGAGGCCAGGTCGATCACCCGCTCCCGAATGGTTTCCTCGGTGATCAGGACGGTCGGTTCTGGTGACTCGGCGTGGCTTGGCATAGACGATAAGTTGGCGCCCACTCGGGAAAATGCAATCTCGGCCCATCCCGCCCGCATGACGCGGCGGCTCGATCGCCGTAGATTGTGGCCTCATGCCGACCACCGATTCCGCACACACCGCACGGCGCCGCATCCTGACCGGGCATCTGTCCCTGGGCGCGGCGCAGGTGGGCTTCGGGCTCTTTCCAGTGTTCGGGACCATCGTGTTCGGACCAGGCGGCGTGTCGCCGCTCGGGGTCGGCACCTGGCGAATCGGGGCAGGCGGCGTCATCCTGGGCGCCCTCGCCTTCCTGCTCCACGGCAGGGCCGCCCTGCCCGAGCGGCGCGACCTGGCTCGGCTCTTCTGGTGCGCTCTCCTGGGCGTGGTGATCAACCAGGGGATGTTCCTGGTCGGGCTGTCCCGCTCGACCCCCATGAATGCCGGCCTGGTGATGTCGATGATTCCGGTGTTCACCTTCGCCATCGCCGCGGCCGTGGGTCAGGAACGCTTCAGCGCTCTACGTGCCGCCGGAGTGATGATTGCGCTCGTGGGCATGGCGCCGCTCCTATTCGGGGACGGCGGCGGGGCCCGGATTCTGGCACACTATGGCCCGGGCAACCTGCTCATGGTCGGCAACGCGCTGTCCTATTCCATCTATCTCGTCATCGCGAAGCCGCTGACCGAGCGGTATCCGGCGCTGGTGATCCTGGCCTGGAACTACGTCCTGTCGTTCGTGGCGCTGCCCTTCTTTGCCTCCGGGGCCAAACTCCTCCCCGATCCCGGCGCGACGAGTGCCTGGTGGTCCCTGGCCTTCATCATCGCGTTCCCGACCGTCATCAGCTACCTCCTGGCCATGATAGGGTTGGCGCGGGTCCGGGCCTCGACCACCGCGATTTACGTGTACAGCCAGCCGCTCATCGCGGGCATTGCCAGCTGGTTGGTGTTCGGCGAGGAGCCGACGACCGCCATGTTGATTGCGGCCGTGGCATTGTTCATCGGTATCTGGCTGGTGGCGCGGAGACCTCCCCCGCCTAAGCTTCCCGTCGTCGAGGAAGCCTGACCCTATTCCTCGATGGTCCCGTCGACCACGCGGACGCGATGTTGCTTGCCCGCGCTCACCGCCACGAACGAATAGCCACGGTCGGTCCGCTGGTAGCCCTCGATGGCGGACAATGTGCGAAGGATCGAGCGACTGCCGATGGGATCCCAGTTCTCCACATCGGATAGCGAGAGCTGCGACGGGTAGGCGCCCTCTTCCGCGTTCATCGTCTCCAGGTAGATCACGAGATGCCGCGTAGCCGCCCGGGTCTGGGCCCGCTCTGCCTGGGAGTGCGCGGCACCGACGTACACCGGCCCCGTCGAGTATCGTCTCCACCTGCTCCCTCTGTGCCCGGGTCAGGTCCCGCTCGAGCAGGGGGCGCACCACCTCACTGCCCTCCTCCCATCGCTGGCGCACCATGAGCCATTGCGCCTGGCCGAGGTAGAAGTCGAACGCGAGATGCTCCTTCGCGCTCTCGCCGGCGGATGTTTCCGGCAAGTGGGTCGCGAGATCTTGGAGCATGCCCTCGGCGCGATCGAAGTCGCCCTCGCGGGCGATCTCACGGGCCTCGTGGTAGCGGCCGTCGGCGAGTGAACGGAGGCGGGCGATTTCCGCTTCGACCTCGGTGACGATCTCATACCTGCTGTTGGCGGCCATGAACGTGGTGAGCCGAGCGACGGATACGCCCGGGAGCTGTTCATCCACCGTGGCGAGCAGGGACCGGAACTCCGCATCGACCTCGGCCGGGGTGGGTTGGGGTTTCGAGCAGCCAAGCGCGACGGGCGACAGGACGAGGGCAACCAGGGCAAAGCTGCGAAGGCGCATCGCGAGTCTCCTTGAGAGGGCCGAACTAAATGGCCGAGGCTGCAAATTCTGCGCCTTATCCCTCATTCCCCGATCACCACGCCCGCGATCCGCACCGGCCCACCGCTGCCCCCGGCAATCTTCATGGGGAGGGCCACGATGTATGCCCCGGTCAGTGGCATCCGGTCGAGCGCGGCCACGTTTTCCAGGGCCGGGATGTTCTCGGCGTAGAGGATTCGATGACTCTCGAACAGGGTCGATTGGCCGTAGTCGATGCTCGGTGTATCGATCCCGAGCGCGTCGATGTTTCGATTCTGTACCAACCACCGGGCCGCATCCGGATGGAGCCCCGGGAAGTGCAGCTCCGGAACCGCTTCCGGGCCGGTGAGAGTGGTGCCCAGGTACCGCGCCCGGTCGGGCCAGCGCGATCCCCATCCGCTCCGTAGCAGGAGCACCGCACCGTCCGGTATCGCACCGTGCGCTTCCTCCCAAGCCTCGAGATCGGCCACGCTCACCTGATAGTCGGGATCCGAGGCGGCGCCAGCGCTTACGTCCACCACGACCGCGGCCCCGATCAATCGGTCGATCGGTATCTGATCGTTGGTGTGCCGCCCCTCCGAAAAGTGGACCGGCGCGTCGAGATGGGTTCCGCCATGCTCCGCCATGCAGAAGTTGTTGGCAGCGTAGTAGTAGCCACCCTCGGTCATTCCCGCCGCGACGACTTCCAGCTTGAATGGTTCCGCGGTCGGCCAAAACACCGTACGGTCATCATAGGCGTAGCTCAGATCCACCCACGTGACCCCGTCACTCGCGAACAGCTGAGCCAGCGTCTCAGCCGTGCTCGCCGGAGCCGGCCGGCATCCGAGTGTCACTAGTACCGCGCTCAAGGAGAAGAGGGTCACGCGTTGCATGACGGAGCTCCGGATTAGGCGTTACTCGTCAGTTCCGGCGAGTACCGTGATCTGGTCGCGACGCACTTGAAGCATAACCGGAGTGCCGAAGGCCGCGCCGGGAATGAATCCCGCGACGATTTCCACCGTCGAGGGATCGTGCTGGTGCTCCGGCTTCGTCTCGGGATGAGGGTAGTAGACGTACCCGCGATAGGTCTTGTCGTCGAGGGTCACGCGGCAGGGCGCAAAGGAAAAATCCTCCGCCGGCGCCTGGCCTGTCCACTTGACCTGCCGGAAGGTGTGTTCGGGATAGCGGAGCGCGAACGAGAATGGAGCGATGGAGACGTTGAGGGTCGCGGGGTAGAAGCTCGAGAAATCGAGCCCGAGTTCTTGGAAGAAGGGCAGTTGGGTGGTGATGGTGCCTTCCGGGTATGGGCTATCCTCGCTCATTCCCGACGCGACGCCGTAGCCCTCGACCACCACGCCCGGGATGGTGACCCACTCACCGTTCTCGGTAGCCATGTCCTCTCCTGGCTCTCCCTCATCCTCAGTGGCCATTCCCAAACTCCCGGCAGGATCCCGATCGCGTGTGTGAACAGCGAGATGCGCGTGGAGCGCGCCTAGGCTGACTCAATGCGGCCTGCTACCAAAGATGTCCGCGTCAACCGCCGAAAGGGAGGTCCAACGCGGATCTGATTGCAGGCCGAACCTGCCTCACTTTGCCCAATCCCCGGGTCGCGTCCTATCTTCAGTGTTACTGGGGGCCGACCCTCAGTCCGCCCCAGAGTAACCCCAACGCAGGGCGCTCATGCCGACGTTGCGTTTCACCCTGAATGGCACCGAAGTCTCCGTCCCGTACGAAGACGGCATGCACTTCCTCGACGTGCTGCGGGAGGAGTGCGGCGTCACTTCGGTCAAGGACGGCTGCGCGCCGCAGGGATATTGCGGCTGCTGCGCCGTCCTGGTGGACGACACACCGGTCCTGGCGTGCCTCAAGAAGCCGGCGCAAATCGAAGGGAAGTCAGTCACGACGCTCGAAGGCGTGGCGAAGGAACAGCGGGAGGTCCTGTCGCGGGCCTTCGTGCAGGAGGGCGGGATCCAGTGCGGTTACTGCATCCCCGGCATCGTCACGCGGGCGAGTGCATTGCTCACCCGCGGTCAGGCGGCCGATCGCGACCTGGTCGTCAAGGCCCTGCCCGGACACCTGTGTCGCTGCACCGGATACGCCCGCATCGTCGACGCGATCCAGACCGCCGGCCACGCCTGGGAGAAGGGCGGAGTGTTCCCGTCCGACCGCCCGCGCCGCACGGACTTCTTCGGCGAGCAGTTCGGCCTGTCCCGCACCACCCAACCGAGCCCGAACTGCCACGGCATCGGCAGCACAACGGCCCGCTACCGGGGCCTCGAGCACGCGATGGGCGAGAAGCCCTACGTGGCCGACATGGGGCTCCCCGGCATGCTGCACGGTGCCGTGGTGTTGAGCGAGCACGCCCGCTCTCGCGTGACCGGCATCGATCCGGCACCGGCGCTGGCCATGCCCGGGGTGGTGCGCGTGCTCACCGCCCACGACGTGCCGGGCGAACGGTCGGTGGGGCTCATCATCAAGGATTGGCCGGTGTTCGTGGCCCAGGGCGAAACCACCCGCTGCGTGGGCGACGTCCTGGCGCTGGTGGTCGCCGACACGCAGTACCACGCGCGCCAGGCGGCGGACGCGATCAAGATCTCGTACGAGGTGCTCGAGCCGGTCACCGATCCCGAAGCGGCCTTGGCGCCGGACGCCCCGCGGGTCCATGAATCCGGCAACCTGCTCGAGACCAGCGCCTTCTCGCGCGGCGACGTCGATGCCGCTCTCGCCACGTCGGCGCACGTAATTCAGCAACGCTTCACCACCCAGCGGATCGAGCACGCCTTCCTCGAGCCGGAGGCCTGTCTGGCCGTGCCGGACGGCGACCGTCTCAAGGTCTATTCCCAAGGCCAGGGCGTCCACGACGACCAACTCCAAATCGCGGCGATCCTGGGCATCGATAAGACCCTCATCGACGTCGAGCTGGTGACCAACGGCGGCGCCTTCGGCGGCAAGGAAGATCTCTCGATCCAGGGCCACACGGCCCTTGCCGCGCGAGTGCTCGATCGTCCAGTCCGGACGGTGCTCACCCGCGAGCAATCGATCCGCATCCATCCCAAGCGCCACCCAATCACGCTCGACTACACGGTCGGGGCCGACGCCGACGGGAAGCTCACCGCCGTGCGCGCCCGGATCATCGGCGACACCGGCGCGTACGCGTCCGTCGGGATGAAGGTGCTGGAGCGCGCCGCGGGGCACTCGTGCGGGCCCTACCGGGTGCCCAACGTGGACGTCGAAGCCAAGACGGTGTACACCAACAATCCGCCGTCGGGTGCCATGCGCGGGTTCGGCGCCAACCAGGCGGCCTTCGCCATCGAGGGCGTGCTCGACTTGTTGGCCGAACGCGTGGGAATCGACGGCTACGACATCCGCGAACGCAACATCCTGGCGCCGGGTGACGCGTTTGCCACCGGCCAGCGCATGACCGCGAGCTGCGGGATCCGGCAGACGCTCGAGGCCGTGAAGGGCGTGTACAAGAGTGCCAAGTACGCCGGCATCGCCTGCGGCATCAAGAACACCGGCATCGGCAATGGAATGGAAGACGGCTGCCGCGTGATTCTCCGGGTGGTCGAGGGCGGGCAGGTGGAGATCGTGACCGGGTACACCGAGATGGGCCAGGGGTTCTTCACGGTGCTGCAGCAGGTGGTGAGCGAGGAGACCGAGCTCGAGCCCGACATCATGACCATCCGGACGGTGAGCGATCCGGCCGTGTTCTGCGGCATGACCACGGCATCGCGCGCGACCGCCCTCGGCACGGCTGCGGCACAGATTGCGAGCCGGAAGCTCGCCGCCGACCTGGCAGAGCGCCCGCTCGACCAGCTGGTCGGCCGCGAGTACCTCGGCGAATACGTCTGCGACTTCACCACCAAGCCGGGCGCCAAGACCGACGATCCCAAGACCCACATGACCTTCGGCTACGCGACCCAGGTGGTCATCCTGGACGACGAGGGCAAGCTCTCGCGCGTAGTGGCGGCACACGACGTGGGCCGCGCGATCAATCCGCTCCAGTGCGCGGGGCAGATCGAGGGCTCGGTGCACATGGGCCTGGGCTACGCACTGTCGGAAGACCTGCCCTGCACCGACGGGCGCCCGGACTCGCTGCTACTCCGCGACCTCGGCATCCTCAAGGCCAAGGACACGCCGCAGATCGACGTCATCCTGGTCGAGGTGCCGGACGAAGTGGGCGGCTACGGCTCGAAGGGTGTGGGTGAGATCGGCCTGGTGCCGACGGCGGGCGCCGTGGCCGCGGCCCTCCATGCCTACGACGGCATCCGCCGCTTCAGCCTGCCGATGATCGACGCGCCGGCGGCCCAGGCCTCGGTTCCCAAGTCGCGGCGGGCCTCATAAGCACGCTCGTTCCCATTCCGCTCGCGGACCTGGTCCGGCGCATGCGGCGCGAGGCCCAGGCGAGCCAGGCCGTCTTCGACCTGCCGGCCCGCAAGTGGTTCATTCCCGACGGCGACTTCGATTTCAGCGCCATCCACTTCTCGCGCCGGGCCGCAACGCCGGTCGGGCCCGCAGCCGGCCCGCACACGCAGCTGGCCCAAAACATCGTGCTCGCCTGGCTCGCGGGCAGCAGGATCATCGAGCTCAAGACGGTGCAGGTCAACGACCGGCTGGAGATCCCGCGGCCGTGCATCCACGTTCCGAATATCGGGTACAACGTGGAGTGGTCGCAGGAACTCAGGGTCGAGGAGTCTACCAAGGAATACGCCAAGGCGGTGTTTCTGATCGAGATCCTCAAGGCGACGCGGGCCTTCAGTCTGTTCCCGGACACCCCCGCAACCTATGCCGCGTTGGATACGGTCTACGACATCAGCGTGGGGTACGACCTCGAAGGCATCCAATCGGACAAAGTGAACAGGTTCCTCCAGGCGTTGAAGCAGCCCGCGGCGCTGTTCGACGAGCTGCGTGGCGAGCTGGCACGTGAATTCCCGGAGTACCGGGATCTCCCGCTGCCGGAATCGATTTCGGATTGCGTCACGCTCTCCACCTTCCATGGCTGCCCGGCCGACCAGATCGAGGCCATCGGCCGGTATTTGCTCGAGGAGTGCGGGCTCCACACTATCATTAAGCTGAACCCGACGCTGCTGGGGTACGAGCGCGTGCACGAACTCCTGATCGAGCGGCTGGGTTACCGGCACCTCGAGCTCCGCCCGGACGCGTTCGATCACGATCTCCAGTATGACGACGGCCTGGCCATCCTCCGCAACCTACGCGCCGTGGCAGCACGCCTCGGCTCGACCATCGGCGCCAAGTTTACCAACACGATGGTCGTGGCCAACAAGGCCGACGTGTTTCCGACCCAGGCCGATCCTTATATGTACGTGTCGGGCCCGCCGCTCCACGTGATCGCGATGACGCTGATGCAGCGCTTCCGTGAAGACCTGGGCTTTGAGTTCCCGGTCTCGTTCTCCGCCGGCGTCGACGCCAAGAATTTTCCGGCCGCGGTGGCGTGCGGTATGGTGCCCGTTACCACCTGCACCGATCTGCTGCGCCAAGGGGGCTACGGCCGGTTACCGGCGTACCTCCGCGCCCTGGGCAGAGAGATGCAACGGGTCGGCGTGACCTCGCGCGAAGCCTTCGTGCTGGCCGCCCGAGGGCGGGGAGCGGAGGCCGCCAAGGCAGCGCTCAAACTGGTGAGCGTCGATGCCGGGTTGTGGCACCGCGAAGGGACCGGCCTCACCAAGACCGCCGAGGAACATCCGGACGACCTGCCACGAGCGCTCCGGGCGCTGGCGCCCGCGCAAGGACTCGTTCCCGACGACTTGGTACTCCTCGCCACCCGCCTCGCGGGCCGGCTGAACGGGAATGACATCGTCCCGCTCCTCCCCAGCGACACGCGCTATCACGCGGACGCCAACGCCAAGCCGCCGCGTACGATCGACAGCACACTCGACCTCTACGATTGCATCAACTGCGACCTCTGCATCGCCGCCTGCCCCAATGACGCCATCTTCGCCTACGAGTCCACACCAGTCGCGACCGACACCGTGCGTCTCGAGACGGACGGCGCAGGAGGGATCCGGCGCCTGGCGGGCCGCGGATTCACCATCAACGAGGCTCACCAGCTCGCGGTGATCGAGGGGGCGTGCAACGAGTGCTCCAACTGCGAAGTGTACTGCCCCGAGGTCGGCGCCCCGTTCGTGGTGAAAGAGCGGCTGTTCCTGACCCACGGCGATTTCGACCGGGCGCACCATCTCGACGGATTCGTTCGCGAAGGGAATGTTCTCCTGGCGCGCCTGGACGGACGGAACCTGAGGCTCCGGCAGGACCATGCGGCGAATCGCGCAATAGTGACCGGAGAAGGAATCGACCTCCAGCTCAGCCTGGATCCATTCGAGGTAACCGGCGGAATGGTGTCGGATGACGGAGCAATCGATACGGCGGTCCTCTGGAGGATGAAGACGGTGTGGGACTCGATCTTCTGCGCCGCCGCCCCAAACATGCTCAACTCGATGCACCACACCGATGAGTGATACCATCCTGCTCGGCAACGGGGTGGTGGCGACCCCATGCATTTCCGATGAGTCTGCTGAACCACGTATCGTTCCTAACGGCGCGGTCGTCTGGCGCGGCGATCGGATCCTCGGTGTCGGGCCGGAAGCGAATCTCCGGCGAGAATTTCCCGACGCCGGGTTCATGGACGCCCACGGCGGCCTGATCATCCCGGGGCTGATCAACCTGCATCATCACTTCTACTCGGCGCTGGCGCGTGGGCTCGATCCCAACACGCCAATGAAAGATTTCGGCGAGGTGCTGGACCGGCTGTGGTGGCGGCTCGATCGCGCACTCGACCTGGAAGCGGTGCGGATCTCCGCCCAACTGTCGGCGGCGGATTGCATCCGCTCGGGCTGCACGACGGTGTTCGACCACCACGCATCGCCGCAACGCCATCGCCGGCAGCCTGGATACGATCGCCGACGCGATGGAAGACGCCGGCCTGTCGGCGGCACTGTGTACGAAGTCACCGACCGAAACGGGCACGACCAGGCGGTGGCCGGCCTCGACGAGAACCTCCGCTTCGTGCGCCAGCGCCAGCGTCCCGGATTCGCGGTCTCCTGGGGCTCCACGCGAGCTTCACCCTGCGGGACGAGACCATGAAGCTCGCGGCCGAACGCCGCCAGGACGGCATGGGCTGCCACATCCACGTGGCCGAGGACCCGATCGACGTTACCGCGCTCGGAGGAGGCCTTCGGCAGGCGGCCGGTCGAACGGCTGGAGCAGTTCGGGTTGCTCGACTCGCGCTGTCTCATGGCGCACGGCATTCACCTGGCCGCCGACGATTACCGCACCATCGCGGCGCACGACGCGGTGATGATCCACAATCCCGAGTCGAACGCCAACAACGGCGTCGGTCGACTTGAACGTGGTGGACACTACCGGCTCACGGCTGCCTGGTGGGGCTCGGCACCGACGGGATGTCGTCCGCCGTGCTGCGCGCGCTCCGCTTCGCGTTCCTCACCCATCGCGGCCTCCAGCGCGACCCGCTCGAGCGGGTTCCCGGCGCTACCCGACCTGCTCTCGAACAACGCGCGCGTCGCCCGGCGCTTCTTCGACGAGCCCATGCTCGGCGAGTTAGCCACCGACGCGCCGGCGGACATCGCGGTGCTCGACGCGCCGCCGCCCACTGCCGATCGAAGCGGGCAACGTGTTCGCCCATCTGGTCTACGGCGCGAGCGAGGCGCCGGTGCGGCATACCATCGCCCGCGGGCATGTGCTGCTTCAGGACTTCCACCATACCGCCGTCGACACCGAACGCCTGGCCGCCCGGGCCCGCGAGGCGTCCCCCGCCCTCTGGGACCGGTTTCACGCCTTGCCATGGGGCACTAGCTTTCTCGGCACTTGATTCCCAGCCACCGGGCCAGACGGGTATACCGCATGCCGGCACCAGAGAAGACGACCAAGAGCGAGAAGCGCCGCCGCGCGGTAGCGACATGTCGCGAGCGCGGCATCTTGATCCCGACGTTCGCCCAGATGCGCGATCCCGATAGCATCGACCCGGTCATCACGGCCAAGCTCTCGCGGCATCGACATGCAGGCGGTGCGATCCGCTCAACCTGTTCCGCATCACCTGGCACAACGATCCCGAGACCGGCGGCTTCGGGTCGGTCAACGCGCTCGAGCTTCCGCCCGTCGCTGACCGGCGTGCCGGCGCGGATCGTGGGGCTGGTGGGCGAGCACTTCCCCACCGGCGCCCACAAGGTGGGCGCGGCCTTCGGTTGCCTGGTGCCGCGGCTCGTTTCCGGCGAGTTCGACCCCACCACCCAACGCGCGGTCTGGCCGTCGACCGGCAACTACTGCCGCGGCGGCGCGTTCGACAGCGCGCTGCTCGGCTGCCATGCGGTGGCCATCCTGCCCGAGGAGATGAGCCGGGAGCGGTTCGAATGGCTGGAACAGATCGGCGCCGAGGTCATCGCGACGCCCGGCTGCGAGAGCAACGTCAAGGAGATCTTCGACGCCTGCTGGGAGATCCGCCGGACCAGCCCCGAGGCGGTGATCTTCAACCAGTTCGACGAGTTCGGGAACTACCTGTGGCATTACGGCGTGACTGGGCCGGCCGCGGAGGAGGCGTTCCGGCGCCGAAGCGGCCCGGCGACCAGTTCGCCGCATGGGTCGGCGCCACCGGCTCGGCCGGCACACTGGCGACCGGAGACTATCTGAAGCGCGCACTTCCCGGGTTGCGCCATCACCGCCGCCGAGGCGCTCCAGTGCCCGACCCTGCTACGCAGGCGGGCTTCGGCGGACACCGCATCGAGGGCATCGGTGACAAGCACGTGCCGTGGATCCACAACGTGCGGAACACCGACCTGGTCACGGCCATCGACGACGAGGCCACCATGCGCCTCATGCGGCTGTTCAACGAGCCGGCGGGCCACGCGGTGCTGGCGCGCTACGGCGTGCCCGATGCCACCATCGCCGCAGCTTCCGCTCCTCGGCATCTCGAGCATCTGCAACCTGCTCGCCGCCATCAAGACGGCGCAAGTACTACGAGTTCGACGACGCACGACATGCTGTTCACGTCGTTCACCGATTCGGTGGATCTCTACCGGACCCGCCTGGTCGAGCTGCAGCGAACAGCACGGGCCGTACACCGAGCTGGCCGCGGCCGATCGACTTCGAGCGCTACCTGCTGGGCACCGCGACGGACCATTTGCGGGAGCTGCGGTACACCGACCGGAAGGCGATCCACAACTTGAAGTACTTCACCTGGGTCGAGCAGCAGGGCAAGACCGCAGAGGAGCTCGACGCGGTTGTGGAGCCCGGCGTTCTGGCAGGAACTTGCCGGGCAGCTGCCGGGGCTGGACGAGCAGATCAGGGCGTTCAACAGCGACACCGGACTGGGCAGCTAGCCGGCCCGGTCGAGACAATGAGACGGAGACACGAGAGCATGACTCAGGCGAGTAAGCAGGCTCTGGCCGATGCCGGCCGGTACGAGGCCGACATCGTCGCGTTTCTTGCGGGAGATGATCGCCATTCCCGCCGAGAGCCTGAAGGAAGGCGAGCGGTGCGAGCGGGTGCGGACGGAGTATCAGAAGCTGGGCTTCGACGAGGTCTTCTTCGATACCCTGGGGAACGTCATCGCCAAGGTCGGCGATGGCCCGCTCACCATACTGATGGACGGCCATATCGATTGCGTGGGCGTGGGCGACCGCGGCGCCTGGGAGTTCGACCCGTTCGAGGGCAAGCTCGAGGACGGCAAGGTGTGGGGCCGCGGCGCGGTGGACGAGCTGCCGGCCGTGGCCTGCATGGCTTATGCCGCCAAGCTGATCATGGAACGCGGCCTGCCCAAGGACGTGACGCTCTATTTGTCGGCCACGATCATGGAAGAGGACTGCGACGGCTACTGCCTGTTGCACATGATCGAAAAGGAGAACATCCAGCCCGACGTGGTGATCATCGGCGAGCCCACAGATTTGAACGTGTATCGCGGGCATAGGGGCCGAGTCGAGATCATGATCCGCACCAAGGGCGTGTCGGCCCATGCGGCGCATAGCGAGCGCGGGGTGAACGCGCTCTACAAGGCGGCGCGCATCATGCTCGACATCGAGGCGCTGAACCAGCGGCTCCCGGTGGACGACTTCCTGGGCAAGGGATCGATTGTGGTGTCATCGGTCGAGTGCACTACCGCGTCGCTCAATGCCGTACCGGACAGTGCCACGATCTATGTCGACCGCCGCATGACCGCAGGCGAGACGGTCGACGGCGTGCTGGCCGAACTCCGGGCGCTGCCGCAGTTGGGCGACGCCACGGTTGAGGTAATGAATTACGATGTGACCAGCTGGCTCGGCGAGCGGGCCCATCAGGAGAAATTCTACCCCACCTGGGTCATGCCCGAGGATCATCCGTTGATCCAGGGTGTGGCGCACGCGGTCGAGGCGGTACTCGGTACTCGGCCCAAGATTTCCCGCTGGGGGTTCTCCACCAACGGCGTCGCCAGCATGGGCCGGCACGGCATTCCGACCGTGGGGTTCGCGCCGGGGCTGGAGGAGCTGGCACACACGACCAAGGAATGGGTGTCGGTGGAAGATCTGGTGAAGGCCACCGCTGTGTACAGCGTCATTCCGCAATTATTGGCCGAACGCAAGGATCAACTCTTGGCGGCCCCTCAAGGGTCGGAGAAGGTTGGCAGCTAGCCAATGGACAAGAAACTCAAGGGCCGCGACTTCATCAGTACCCAGGACTGGACCCAGGAGGAGCTCGAGGCCCTGTTCGCGCTGGCGGCGGAGCTCAAGGCGGCGAAGCGCGCAGGGAAGCCCACGCCGATGCTCGCGGCCAAGACGCTGTACATGATCTTCTTCGACGCGTCGACCCGCACCCGGAATTCCTTCGAGACCGGCATGACCCAGCTGGGCGGGCATGCCATTTACCTCTCACCCGACAGGATGCAGATCAGCCACGGCGAGAACGCGCGCGACACGGCCAACGTCCTGTCGCGCTACGGCGACGGCATTGCCATCCGCCACTGCGCCTACGGCGAGGGCAACAAGTATCTGAACGACGTGGCCAAGCACGCCAGCATCCCGCTGCTCAACATGCAGTGCGACATCTACCATCCGTGCCAGATTCTGGCCGACTACCTGACCATCCGGGAGAAGTTCGGCGACACCAAGGGGCTCAAACTCGGCGTGTCGTGGACCAGTGCTCCGAACTACGTGCGGCCGCTCTCGGTGCCGCAGAGCCTGATCCTGATGATGCCTCGGTTCGGGATCGACGTGACCCTGGCCTACCCGCCCGAGTTCAAGCTCATGCCGCACATCGAGGCGCAGGCTAAGGCCAACGCCAAGGCGGCGGGGACCAAGTTCGAGATCACTCATGAGTTCGAGGATGCGTTCCGCGACGCCGACGCGGTGGTCCCCAAGTCGTGGGGCCCGCTGGTCACCACCGAGGACACGAAGCAGGGCTTGGCCCTGATCGAGAAGTACCCCACCTGGCGCACCGGCATGGATCACATGCGGCTCGGCAAGAAGCACCTGATTTACATGCATCCCCTCCCGGCCGACCGTGGGCGCGAGGTGACCGACGAGGTGATCGACGGGCCGCAGTCGGTGGTGTACGACGAGGCTGAGAACCGGCTCCATGTGCAGAAGGCGCTCATGGCGCTGACCATGTAGCGTGGTGACGTCGTGAGCGGCTTTGGGTTTCGCTGCACCGAGTGCGCCAAGGCGTATGGCGAGGACGACGTCCGGCTGGTGTGTCCCGCCTGCAAAGGGAAGCAGGAGCCCGGCGGCGTTACTCGGGGCGTGCTCGAGGTGGAGATCGATGAGCTGCCGACCAGTTGGCCCGATGCACCGCCCTCTCATCCCGATTTCCTGACCGCGTTTCTGCCCATCGAGTCGGCGGAGCATTTGCCGCCGCTCCCGGTGGGCGGCACACCGCTCCTGCCGGTGCCGGAACTGCGTCGCGCGCTCGAGATGCCGCGGCTTTGGCTGAAGGACGATACCCGAAACCCCAGCGGCTCGACCAAGGACCGGGCATCGCTCCTGGTGGTGGCCAAGGCGCGGCAGTACGGCTACGACACCGTGGCCGCCGCATCCACTGGGAACGCCGCGACCGCGCTCGCGGCCGTGTCGGCCGCCGCCGGTACACGAGCGATCCTGTTTCGTGCCGGCGGCGGCACCCGAGGCCAAGCTGGTGCAGATGCTGAGCTATGGCGCGACCGTGCTGCCCATCGACGGCAACTACGACGACGCGTTCGAGCTGTGCCTGGCCGCGTGCGAGGAGTTCGGCTGGTACAACCGGAACACCGCACTCAATCCGTTCACGATCGAAGGAAAGAAGACCGCGGGGCTCGAGATCGCGTTGAGTATGGCGCCGGAGGTGCCGGACGCGGTGCTGGTGCCCACCGGCGACGGGGTCATCCTGGCCGGCGTGGCCAAGGGGTTCGCCGATCTGGTGCGTTCAGGGCTGATCGATCGCATGCCGCGGATGATCGCGGTCCAGCCCGAGGGCGCGGCGGCGATCGTCACCGCCCTTAAGGAAGGCAGCGAGACCATCACGCCGGTGCCGGGTGCACACAGCGTGGCCGATTCACTGACTGTCGAGGCGCCGCGGAACGCGCTTCAGTGCCTCCGGGTCATTCGCGCCTCGGGCGGAAGCGGCGTCGCCGTACCCGACGCCGCTATCCTCGAGGCTATTCCCCGCCTAGCCGGCCTCAGCGGCGTCTTCGCCGAGCCGTCGGCGGCGGCGGGGTTGGCGGGGCTGGAGGTGGCGGTGGAGGAGGGCTTGGTGGAGCGGGGCGAGCGGGTGGTATTGTTGGTGACCGGCACCGGGCTCAAGGACGTACCGGCGGCGGCCCGGGCGGTGGAGCGGCCGGCTACCATAGCACCGAGGTTGGAGGCGGTGGCGGGGCGGGTGTGAGGCGATTGTCGGCGGCCGTGGCTCCGTCATCCAGGTCCTACCATCGTTGCACTAGGGTTTCCCCTAGCCCACGGGGTCATGGGGTGGCAGGATCGTGCAAGCCTGTCAAACTTAGAATGCTCTCCGGCGACACACCCCATGTCCTCCCCAGATCTGCGCAGTCCATTTCTGGGCTAGGCGACATCACCGGCCGCCGCTGACCCGCCACCGAGGAGTCCTACAATGGAGCAGCTGCAGGCACGCACGCAGCTTGTACGCATCCGTGCGGAACTGATTGCTGCCGACCTGGAGGCGCACGACACCGCGTTCCCGTCCCTTCGGTCAGTCGATGCACGTGTCCGCGAGGTCAAGCTCATTCTGAGCAGCATTGGTGCCACGCTGCTTCTAGATGAGATGGAGAAGGACGCCGACTTCGGCGCGAACAGCCGGCGCGTTAGACTCGAGGCGCTCGCAAACTACTGCGCGACAGCACTAACCTTCCTTGACGCTGGCGCTTTGGGCCGTAAGAGACAGCTGGTTCGGGGTCCCTCCTTTCACCGCTTGACCGTGGTTATGCCAGGCCTGGAGGAAGTTGTGCAAGAGCGCTGGCTCGAGGCCCAGCGGTGCCAGCATGCGAAGGCTTATCTTGCCGCTGTCATAATCATGGGTAGCATTCTTGAGGGCCTGCTCCTTGCGCGCGCGTCTCTCGATGCTCCTGCCGCTTTCCGAGCAGCAGCGGCCCCGCGGGCTCGCGACGGCAAGAACGTCGCCCTGCAGGACTGGAAGCTCTCGGCGCTGATCGATGTTGCTGTCGAGCTGCGTTGGCTCAAGAGTGACCGAGGTAGCTTCTCCCACGCGCTCCGGCAGTCACGCAACGTGTTACACCCATGGGAGCACGTATCCAATGCAGCAAATTTTGATGAGGCGACCTGCGGAACGTGCTGGCACGTCCTGAACGCGGCTGTCCAGGACCTCCTCGTCTCTATTTAGCAGACTTTCACCCCGGAGCCACTAGCTGCGCGAATGACCGAGAACAAACCGGTATCGCTGCCGAGCGTTGCGCTCGTTCAAGCATCGGAAGTGCCATCGCTGCTAGAATGCATCCGCCCGTCGTGGCAGGCTAAGAATCTCATCGGGCGCGTCAAGAAACTCATTGAGGTCGACCCCAGCAGTGCGTGCCAGCGCTTGTTCAACGCTGCCATTCACGACCTGAGGGAGAAGATCGTCGTTGCTGGCCTCGACATTGCGCGCGAGGCAGCGAAGCAAAATAAGCTCCCCCCGGTCGACCGGCCTGAGGATGTTGAGAATTACTCTACTGAGCGACTGATCGAACTTGCCTATCGTGTCGGTTTGCTTACGCGTCCAGATTGGCGTCGGCTCTCACGCTGCTACGAGATTCGCCGGGACCTTGAGCACGAGGACGATGAGTATGAGGCGGGTGTAGAGGATTGCATCTATATCTTCAAGACCTGTATTGAAGTTGTTCTTTCTCGCGATCCGGTACACTTGATAAGAGTCGCCGATCTGCGCGATGTTGTCGAGCAGCCCACACCCGCCATTCTCGCTGACTCCCTTGTCGCGGATTTTGCCGCCGCACCGCAGCCCCGGCAGGATGAAATCGCGCGTTTTCTAATCAGCATTGCACTCGACAAGGATCAGTCTGAGATAGTTCAACAGAACGCCTTCAATGCGATTGCCCGCCTCGCTGCCCATACCCAGAACGCGGTCAAGCTCCAACTCGCTACACATTTCCAGGAGCGGATCGGCAAGAAGGGGTTGGATCGCCGCCATGCACGGGTTGCTTATGCGGCAGGTGTGCTACCCTACCTCAAGAAGGCTGATGTCGTTCAATGCTTCGAGGACGTGTACGCCCAAATGAAGAAAGTCGGGTCGCACTGGAGCGGCCACACTGAACATGGCGAGCTGCTTCGTTCGTTTCGAGAGTTGGGCGGCGTCGGCGCTGTGCCGGCGGAGTCACGAGCCAAGTTCCTAAAATGGATGGTGTTCACGTACTTAGGGGAACCTGGCGGCATGACATCGTACGGCAATGTACGGCATGTTTTCTACAGCAACACGGCGGCCCCGTTGATCACGACCCAGATCCGCGAGGCAGCCCACCTCATCGGCAGCGAACTCAAGAAGCTTAAAGCCGACAAGGATGTCGCTACGCTTTGCACCAACGCCCACATCGCTCGGCGGTTTGAGCTCCTCCTCGACAAAGTCGAGGGTCCAGATGTGGCCTAACCGGGCGTGACCCTTCGGGCACGGATGTCCTTGGATCTCATTGCCTAGGGCCGAGGGTATGCCCCAGTCGTTAGACAGCTCCTGACTTGAGGTAGCATGGATCCTTGGATACCTGGGTCGACACCAGTCTCCGTTAAGCAAGCCCACTACCTTGACGGACTACGGTTCTGCTTTGAAGCCGCAAGTTTGGCCGGGCCTCGACTGGAAGAATCCCTCCTCAAGACAGCTAGAGCACTTGTACTGAAGGAGAGGAACTACCGAGTTCCCACTATCAATGCACTTACAGATGCATGGCTCGTTGTTGATGCAGTGTTCCGTGCCCGAAGACTAATCTCGGGGCTTCCAGGCCTAAAGCATAAGAGATCTCCTGGCAGGACTGTCTTCTTGAAGAGAACGGCCGAAGTCGAGCCGCTGCGCAACACGATTCAGCACCTCGATACCGATATGAAAGATCTGACGGACGTAGAAGAACGGGCTTGGGGTACTCTAGAGTGGTTTGCTTCTCTTCCAGAAACCGGGCACAAAGTTCATTCCCTGTTGCTGGTTCCTGGCTTTAAGGGCGGCGGTACATACCGACTCTGCACAATCGCCAGAGCTCCACTTACGCAGCGCATCGACCAGATCATTTTGCGCTGTCGCAAGGCCCAGTTGAATATTTCAGATGCTGTTCTGGCAATGAACGAACTGGATCAAGGTCTTCGCAAATCGCTCGGCACACCATATGCAGGTCCTCCAATCGATGAAAGAGACATGCTGTTCCACGCTGTCGCGCGCATCGACCCAGTTAATGATCGATGAATGATCTCCAACCAGCGCTGCTCAACGCCAGACCGCTTACTGCAAAACGCCGATCGCCTGGATTAGATGCGCCTAATCACTGCGAACTACCTCATCCCCCTCCTTGGCCTGGCCATGCTGCTGTCAGCATGTCGGCCTCCCGACAACAGTGCACTCCCTGGTACGATGTGGCAGGGCGACCCCCAACCCACCCTAACCCTCACCAGCGACCGCCTCCCCGAGGGCCACGAGCTGAACGGGATCTACTCGGCGCTCGAGCTGCCGGACGGCTCGCTGCTCATCGCCAACTCGGGCGCCCACGAATTGCTTCTGGTCGACTCCGTCGGCCAATACCTGCGCACCGTGGGCCGGAGCGGCCAGGGCCCCGGCGAGTACTCGGACAACCTGCAGCTCTTCCACGGTGCGGGCGACACGGTGGTGGTGTACGACGGCGGCGCCTTACGATGGACATACTTAACGCCTTCTTTCGAAGTGGCGCGAACGGTGGTCGAGTACAACGCCGACCTGCCAAGCCCGAGCTGGCTGTACCAGGGATCGCTGGTGACCGACACCAAGATCCGGCAGAACCGGGAGCGGGCCCGCGAGATCCTCACATCCGTACGGTCGAGCGACCCGGGCTTCGGACGTCTGCTCATCGCGAGACAGGACGCCCAGGGTGCCGTCTGGGTGCGGCGGCTCGACGACGCCACCGAGTGGGAGGTGTACCCGGGCGGCGACACGACCTACGCCCGGGTCACCCTGCCACCGGGACTGGACCTCATCGCCATCGGAAGGCAGGCGGTCGTAGGCGTCACCCGCGACAGCCTGGGCGAGGAGCAGGTCCAGGTGCACCGCCTCGCCCGGCCGCCGGGCAGCACCAGCCCCGTAACCGTCGCGGAGGCGGAAGCCCCTGCCCCGGCGGCGGCGGTGCCGGCCGAGCGGCCACCGCTCGCTCGGGACCTGGTGAATCTGGTGACCGCGCAGGAGGCCTACTACTCGAACCACGCCAGCTATGCCGACGTGGCCGATAGCCTTCGGTTTCGAATCGAGGGAGGGGGCCGGCTCTTTATTCTCTACGCCGACGAGCGCCACTGGGCCGGTGTGGCGGTGATGCCAAGCACCGGACTGACCTGCGGCATGGCGGTAGGGTATCCGACGCCGGCCAGTTGGCAGGAGGGGGTGCCGGTCTGCGACAGGTAAGGCGGAAGGTCGGGATGGCGGGAAGTCGGGAAGAGTGAGGAGTAGGAGTTGGTCGGTGGCGGGTTGCGCCGAGCAACCTCCTGGAGGCAGAATGGACGCCCTTGGAGCCTGCTGATGCTTGGGGGGTGTGCGCCCTGGGGGCTAGGACTTCTTACGGTCATTACCGGCTGGCGCGATTCGACCGGACTGAGCTCACGATGAGATCGTGTTCTCATCCAACCAGGTCGGCTTCATCCGACTTCACACCCTGAACGCGAAAGTCAGACTAGAGCTCGAGTCAGACTAGGGTTTTCCCTAGTCTTAGGAGACGTTCGCACCCGATTCCGTGTGACCTGCGTCACAAACAGTCGCGGTTTGCCGGCAGGCGCTTGCGTTCTTCGCAGAGCCAGTAAATTGTGAGGGGAGCGAACGCATTGGCCGCAGCTGTCGCCAGACTTGGAAGGCGGCGTCGGCACCGCGGCGCGATTCGCTCCACCCCCTGCCGTGTGCGTCCTAGGCCGCGGTCAGCTCTGTTCTTCTTGCCTGGCGAGGCCCGCGGTGATCAGGACGGTTATCGCAAGCGATTTCACCCTCTTTCGCGAGGGCTTGGCGCGCATCTTCGCGTCTGCCGAGTCGATTGAATTGGTAGGTGTTGCGGGAAACGACATCGACTTGATGACACTCATCACCGAGCGGTCCCCACAGATCGCGGTGGTAGACATGGCAATCGCCCGAAGCCGTGACTTGATTGCATGGATCCAGTCGGCTGGTGCAGAAACCGGCGTGGTTGCACTCGGCGTTCGGGAGGTAGAAGAGGAAGTCATCGCATGCGCCAGCGCCGGCGTCATGGGCTACGTACCCCGCGACGGCTCGATCGAGGACCTGCTATCAGTGGTGCGAAGTACCGCCAACGGGGAGTTGCTCTGCTCGCCGAAGATCGCTGGCGCCCTACTCCGTCACGTTGCTACCTTGTCCCAAGCCGGAGCAGCCCTCGGTCCCGAGCCCGAATTGACCGCCCGAGAGCAGGAAGTTGCGGTCCTCATCGATCGAGGCATGTCTAACAAAGAGATCGCCCGTCACCTGAACATCGAAGTGTCGACGGTGAAGAACCACGTTCACCACCTCCTCGAGAAGCTAGGGGTCCATCGTCGCTCGCATGCCGCCGCGCGCATCCGGCGGAAGTTATCCTACCGCAAGCTGGTCCGGTAACAGAGGAACTACACCTTTCTCTCCAAGCAACCTCGTCCCAAAATGCATCCAACGATGCATGTTGGGAGTCTTGGGCCCACTCTATTCTTGATGCTGGGCCATCAGCGACGTGCTTACCATCCGCGTTCTTGTTACCGGGTTGTCCCGGCTTCGTGGCGACGTGCTTCGACACATCGTCGCCGCGCAACCGGACATGATGCTGCTGGACGAGTTACTGGACCCTGACGTCATCCTCTCGGGCGGAGAAACCTTCCTTCCAGACATCGTGATCACCGGCCTAGAAGCTGATTGTGTAACTGCCCCATGCACTGCCCTGCTGTACTTCGATCACCATCTCGAGGTGCTGGCGCTCAGTGGGGAGACGGGAGAGGGCGTCCTCTTCAGAGCCGGCCACCCCAGGATGTCGCTGGGACGGCTATCCACTGAGGGCCTACTCGATGTCATTCGCCACGCACCACCAGCGCGTTCTGCGCCACATCCCGACGAGGATCTAGATCCAGTTCTGAACCCAAAATGGACTCTATGGCCCATTGAGCACCTTACAGACGAGGCCCATATTGAGCGTCAGTTCCATGCGCTACCGTCAGCAGAGACTGCGCGCGCCGGGGCCGCACGTGAGGCCCGATCGACTCGCGCAGGCTCTGTACTTCGTCTTGGCACTTCTAACACGCAGTGGGAGGCGCGACTCGCCATGACCGACAAAGAACAACTCAAGTTCTGGCGCGAGCTGAGAAACCTCCGCGACCGCATCCAACAAGACCCCAGGCTGTACCGGAAGTTCCAGGAGAACCCAACCGAGATTTTCCAGCAGTTTGAGCTCGATGTGGAGGTACCCGCGGGCCCATTGGGGAAAGAGGGCCGCCGGCTATCCGACTACCTTGACGCGCTCCGCCCGGAAGAACGACCGATCGTCGCGGAGTCGTTGCTCGAGTTGAGCGTCGCGGATGATATCGGGAAAGTCGCGATCGCACTCGCACTCGCGAATGCAGTCGCCCTGGCCAATGCAGCCGCCAACGCCAATGCAGCCGCCAACGCCAACGCAGGGGCCAACGCAAACGCCGGGGCAAACGCCAACACCAATACGAATACGAGTGGGGTGGGGATTGGAGATCTGGTGGCAAATCCGTGGGCACGCATGGTCCTGGCCTCTGATTTCGCCGAGTCTGCGCTGGCCCGCACGCTGGCCGACCTACACTTGAATCCGGCCCGCCAGAGCGCGTTGCTCAGGCGTGTGCTGACCGATGACGAGAGTGTTCTGAGTTCCAAGGTGGTCGGCGATGCGGAGTTCCGACTCGCACAGTACTCCTTCCGCGGTACGGTATTCCAGGTTGAGGGGTTGCTTCGAGGTGACGTGATCGAGGTCGTCAACACCCGGCTCATGTAGCGGAGTCGACCACACTCCGAGATGCAAGAACCGCGATGGCATCCGCGCGGGAGAATCGGTCGTTTATGGGATCTGGACGGGGTAATCTGCTGCTGCTCCACATGCCGATGGCTGCGCCGAACCTGCCGAATCTGGCCATCGAGCAGCTCGCGCAGATTCTTCGCCGTGCCGGATTCCGGTGCGACGTCTCCTACCCGAACCTGCGGCTTCCCCGCTCCGTCAGCGCCCGACTCGTCCACGGCCTTCCCGGACCCGCGATCTTCGCACCCCACCGGTTCCGCATTCCTGCAGAGCAGGTGGCGGACGCGGTGGCCGCAGAGCTCAACCGCATTGCCCAGGCCGCCGGACTGTCTCGGCCAGATACTTACGACGACACCGCCACCGAGTACCTCCTGGGCATCGAAGCGGCAGGGCAGTGTCTGGACGGCACGTTGGCCGCGATTCCCGTGGGTAGCTACGACGCCATCGGCTTCTCAGTGATCTTCGATGCCCAGAAGCTGCCCTCTTGCGCCTTAGCGCATCGCCTGAAACAGCGTGAGCCTCGGATTCGGGTGCTTTTCGGCGGGACAGGTTGCGACGGGGAAATGGGCGCGGCATTGCTCGAACACTTCCCAGAGGTCGACGCGGTGCTTCAAGGCGAGGCCGATAGGACCGTTGTAGCTGCGTTCGATGCCCTGTTGGACGGTGAACTGGAAACCGTGCCCGGGCTTCTGTATCGTGATGGCGACGAGATCCTGCGTTCTTCCGTACCCGAGGATGAGCCGCCGCTTATCGGGGACGTGGTGCCAGACTATGCCACCTTCGTCGAGCAACGATCCGCCAGCGCATATCGTGACGAACCCCTCGTTCTCTTCTACGAGGCGTCACGTGGCTGCTGGTACGGTCGCAAACAGCATTGCAACTTCTGCGGAATCAAGAACGTCGACGGGGCATACCGAGAGAAGGCGCCGGACGCACTCCTCCAAGAGATGCTCTCGCTGTCGAAGCGCTACGATCCGGAAACCCTATACGCGACCGATGCAATCCTGAGCCGACAGCATATCAGCACGGTGCTCGCGGACATAGCTACGATGCGCCAGGTCGGATTGAGGCTGCCTGCCTTGTTTTTTGAAACCAAATCGAACCTGAAACCCGAAGAGATCGGACTTCTCGCCGCTGCCGGCACCAAACAAATGCAACCGGGAATCGAGAGTTTTAGCACCAACACCCTGCGTTTGATGCGCAAGGGTGCAACCATGTTACAGCAACTCTCTTGTCTCAAGTGGTCCCGTGCGTACGGCGTCGAGTTGGTATACAGTATTCTCACCGGTACCCCCGGAGAGTCCGATGCCGACCGCGACGCCATGGCCGCGCTAATGGAGCATCTGCACCACCTGCCACCACCATATCAGACCAATCGACTCGGGCTACACCGTTTCAGCCCATACTTCAAGGACTCAGCTGCGTTCGGGATCACCGACGTTCGTCCGTTTGCGCTGCAGAAGACCATCTATCAGACCGAGAACGTCGACCTGTTGTGCCGACTCTGCTATGAGCTGGAGTACAGCCTTGAGCCTGAAGTGGTACCGATCGGACCAGGAAGCATGGAACGTCTGTCCGAGGCGGTCAGGCGATGGCGTGAAGCGTACTTTGCCGGCTGTAGGATGGTGGTCCGACCACTCGCCGGAGGTGCCATAGTGATCCGAGCCATCGCCGATCAGGGTCCAAGGATCGACCGATATGAAGGAGTGGACGCAACCGTGCTCCTCGAAGCGGGGACGGTCGTTGGGATCGGGACGTTGGCCCGCCGCATTGGTGTGCCGGAGGCCGAGGTCGACGCGGCGGCCACGAGGCTCGAATCGCTCCACCTTCTCGTCAGGGAGGAGCGCAACCTTCTGGCACTGCCGGTGCCCCCGGCAGAGCCATGGAGGCCGCGATCCCCTCGAGCCACCCGCGATGTTGACGCCCCCGCCCAACCCGAGGTGCTCGTTCAGGCGCGGGCCGACGCGCCGTGCTAGTCCTCCGTCCGCGACAGCTCACGGTGCTCGCCACCAGCAACTGCACAGCTACGTGCAGCCACTGCTCGATGCAATCCGCGCCGGGACGTCGGGAGTACCTGACGTTCGCTCAAATGCGCCAAGCAATCGACGAGCTGCATACGCTGAGTCCGCTTCGCGTTGTGATCTTCGCCGGCGGCGAACCTACACTCCTCGGCGAGGCACTGCTCGATGCGATCGCGTACGCCGATGGGCTCGGCATCCTGACCCGCTTGGTTACGAACGCGTATTGGGCCACCAATCCGGCGCGCGCGCGCGCACGCCTCATAGCGTTTCGGGAAGCGGGCCTTCGTGAACTCAACTTGAGTGCGGACGACCAACATCTTCCCTTCGTGCCATTCGAGCGAATCGAATATGCTTGGCATGCCAGCAAGGGCCTGGGGTTTCAGGCGGTCATCATCGCCAACTGCTCAGGCCCGCGGAGCCGCGTCACCCCGTCCTACATCGAAGACCGTCTTGGGGAATCCTTGGTAAGACGATTCGATGAGGATGGATCACCGCTTCCCCTCGCTGCCCCGGCACCGGATGGCACCGTGTACGGCCTGTCCAACGCGCTATTTGCAGCGACTGGGCCGCGGCAAAGACTTACCGGATCAGGATTTGATCTTCCCCGACACAGAAGAGGCGCTGAACACCCCGTGCCCCTGGGCCGTGCGTAGTGCAGCATTGTCCCCCTCCAATCACCTCGTCGCCTGCTGCGGTATCGAGGCCGAGGGAAATCCCGTACTCGACTTCGGTTCGGCCTCGGAGATGTCGGTCACAACGCTCGTAAACCGAGCGGACAATAGCCTCCTCGTCAATGCAATCGCCCTGCTTGGACCCGTCTATCTGAAGCGATTTCTGACGGAGCGCGCGCCGGAGATCGCGTGGCGGCCTCGCTACAGTAGTGTGTGTGAAGTGTGTGAGCATCTGGTCACTCGTCCAGAGGTCACTTGGTGCCCTCCGCTCTCACTCGGCCGAACTTGCCCTTCAACTCCTACCCGTGCGCGACGCACTGGAGGAGGTCGCTCCCGCGGATGCGGAAACCTCAGATGCTTATCACCTCACAGGCACCTACTGAACTCGAAGGCGGCTCCCTAGGCCGGCTGGGCGACGAACTGCAGCACACTGGCTATGCTGAGTTCTGCTCCACGTTCTTCCCGCTTGCACCACGGCTGGAACACTGGATCGAACATCGGGACGACGCACCCCAGGAGCTGCGAAGCCTGGTCGATCTCTTTCTCCTGGCGCAGCCAACGAGCTATGACGACTTGCCACGCGGACTACGCGCGGTCGTGGAAGCGCTTGTGGAAATCGGGATTCTGGTTGACAGAACGGATGGGATGGTCAGTACGCCTGGCCTGGTCGCTGCTGCCCGTGTTCGGCTACTGGCTCTTTTTCCAGAAACCAACCCGGAATCCAGCACTCTACTTCGGCGATGACTCCGTAGCCCTGGCCTGCCGCATCCGCCCACGCCACGGGGGGAGCACGCTGGACCTGTGCGCCGGTCCTGGCATTCAGTCCCTGGTGGCAAGCGGCATCAGCGGTTCAGTGACGGCCGTGGAAATCAACCCAGCCGCGGCCGAGATCGCGAAATTGAACGTCATGATTAACCGTCGCGACGATCGGATTTCAGTACTCACCGGGGACTTGTATGAACCCCTCTCACCTGACCTGCGGTACGATCACGTAGTAGCAAATCCACCCCTCTTACCCGTGCCAAGGAACATGCAGTATCCCTTTGTCGGCGACGGGGGACCGGACGGCCTCACCGTGACGCGACGTATCCTCTCCGGACTGCCAACTAGGCTCCACCCGGCCGGCACCGCGCAGATAATCGGTACCTGTCTCAGCGATGGGATCTTGCCGTTCGCTGCCGACGAGATGGCCGAATGGACCCGTAGAACGGATATGGACCTTCGGATGACTGTGGCCGCGCACGTCCCGCTTTCCCCTGGTACCCCGATGTTTCAAGGGCTGGTCGAGACGGCTGGCGGACCGGATTTGGCGGAATCCTTCGCGTCGTTTCTTGCTGCGCGAGCGCGCCGGGTACTTGGCAACCTTCTTTCTGCATGTGAGGTGGGGTCAGGGACGTTTCACGGTACAAGACATGTCCAGGGACGGACATGCCGGACTCTGGTTCGTCTGACATGGCCGGGGCAGCGTGCCCCGCGCGAACGAGCAATGGGAGAGGATCATCATGGCTGACGTGACGGATGGAGCGGAAGGACGTGGCGCACCTCGAATCAAGCGTGACAATTTCGTCGCGAGAATCGTGACCGACCCAGAGCGCCCGGTCGGCGCACTTGTGGTTGGCGGGTACATCGGTGACGCAGCCGAAGACTCAGCGCTGCGCATCTACTTCGACGCTTCGCTGACCAGCTTTCTGGATATCGAGAAGCAAGACGTTCTTGCTTTCAAGGAGGTGCCCGAACGCGTCGATCCCCTGGGATCTACAATTCTGTGGCTCGCGCGTGACGCCAGTGTGAAGTACGGCCTGACCGAGCCAAAGCCTGGTCTTGGTGCTGCAGTGACAGCCACTGTATCGGAGCCACCACCTCCACCTCCGCCGACGGTGACACTCCCTCTGACCCCCACCTTGACAAATTATGGGGGGACCTGGGGCCCGACTCGGTCCCAGCCCAGCTGGCCGACGCACCCGACGGTGCCCGCCGCCGACCTGGCCCACGGCAACCCACCGTGCCCACGCGGACGACGACGCCGCCGACCATGTCGCAACCGAGCTGGCCCACCCAACCGACGGCCACCCCGCCGACCTGGCCCACGGAACCCACCGTGCCCACGCGGACGATGACGCCGCCGACCATGTCGCAGCCCAGCTGGCCCACCCAGCCCACGGCCTCACCCCCGACCTGGCCTACGGCACCGACGATGACCCCGCCGACCATGTCGCAGCCCAGCTGGCCCACCCAGCCCACGGCCTCACCCCCGACCTGGCCTACGGCACCGACGATGACCCCGCCCACCATGTCGCAACCCAGCTGGCCCACCCAGCCCACGGCCTCACCCCCGACCTGGCCCACGGCACCGACGATGACCCCGCCGACCATGTCGCAGCCCAGCTGGCCTACCCAGCCCACGGCCTCACCGCCGACCTGGCCCACGGCACCGACGATGACCCCGCCCACCATGTCGCAGCCCAGCTGGCCTACCCAGCCCACGGCCTCACCCCCGACCTGGCCCACGGCACCGACGATGACCCCGCCGACCATGTCGCAGCCCAGCTGGCCTACCCAGCCCACGGCCTCGCCGCCGACCTGGCCCACGGCACCGACGATGACCCCGCCGACCATGTCGCAGCCCAGCTGGCCTACCCAGCCCACGGCCTCGCCGCCGACCTGGCCCACGGCACCGACGATGACCCCGCCCACCATGTCGCAGCCCAGCTGGCCTACCCAGCCCACGGCCTCACCGCCGACCTGGCCCACGGCGCCGACGATGACCCCGCCCACCATGTCGCAGCCCAGCTGGCCCACCCAGCCCACGGCCTCACCGCCGACCATGTCGCAACCCAGTTGGCCCACGGAACCCACCGTGCCCACCCGCACGATGACGCCGCCCACGATGTCGCAACCCAGCTGGCCGACGCAACCGACGGCCACGCCGCCCACGATGTCACAACCCAGCTGGCCCACCCAACCAACGGCCACACCGCCCACGATGACCCCGCCGACCATGTCGCAACCGACGGTCACAATCATCCCTACGGGCCCGGGGCATTGGGGATGGGGATGGCAGTGGTGATTTGCTCTGCGGCTGAACAAGCTACCGCCGAGGCACCCATGTATCGCGCCTGAGAGGGAGAGGTTATTGCACTTCAGTTGCCCGGGACTTGTTCAATACCTTCTCGAGACGGGCTGGCTCACAAGAGCCAGCCTAGTCCGGGCTATGCTCGAGATCGTTCCCGTTGGACGACGCAATCGAAATTTCCGCGTGATGATCGGAAAGTCGGGGGGCCTTTTCGTTAAGCAGATTCAACGCGACGAGGTCTGCTGCGTGGCACACTGTGCGGCGTGAAGCACTCTTCTATCGTGAAGTGGCAGCACGGGAGCCACTGAAGGAAATGCGCCCGCTTGTGCCCCGCTTCTTGGGATGGGATGCCGAACGAAGTACGGTCATCACCGAACTTGTCGAAGAGGCACAGACACTCCTCGCCGTCTCAGGGCAACCAGGGCAACATCGTTTTGCGATGATTGGCCGCACATTGGCTGCGGTCCACGGTTCGCGGGATGCGCTGAGCCGAGAGCAATCCTTGCACCAAGAGCTTGAGAATCGGGTACCTTGGATCCTGGACCTTGCGATGAATCCCTCCGCATTCATCCGAATTGGTGGGGGCGACATGATTACGTTCCTGGCGCTCCTGGAGGAGTATCCAGCCTTATTGAAGTGGCTAGGCCACGCGCGGTCCGCGTGGGTTTGCGATGCCTTTATTCATGGCGACCTGCGCTGGGACAACATTCTCCTCGTCTCGAAGAACGGCTATTCCTCAAGGGTGGTTTTCGCGGATTGGGAACTATACGATCTTGGGGACTCTGCCTGGGATATCGCGACCATCATCAGAGATGCTTTGTTGATCGAGTTCTTTCAGCCAGGCTCCCTTCGGGCCCGCGGCCCCGCGATCCCGGCGCTGCTGGCAGCCTATCTCGATTGCCGGCCGGCACTGCGGCCAGACTTTGGCCAGTGGCGCTCTCGGGTAGTCATCTACGCTGTCACTCAGTTGTGTCTTGCTGCGTTCGAGCAGCTCGCCGCTCGCGTCCGTGCTGGCAATGAGGTGCGGGCTTTAGTGGGTTGGGCGGATCAGCTTGGTCGTTCGACTGAGAGCGCTCGACTGGGTCTTCCCGGATGTCCGAGTCCCTTAGTCGCGCGGCTATCCGCCAGGCGATCACGTGGGTCCTCCGGGATCTACGGTTGTATCCCGCTGCCTTCATGCTGCGGGGCCGAGCCTACCCGTTGCCCCCCCAGCCAGGAGATCATTTACTAGCGCTCCGCGCGGCCCTTCAGCAAGTACTGTACGAGGTCTGTTACACCCGCCTATTGTCTGACTCCACATTCGACCAGTGGCGACCCAGTACCACGTCGGATGCCGACAATGGGTTCACCGAAGTGTTGGCTCAGGCTGTCGGAGGGGCCCCGCGCTGGGAAGGGGGGTGGCGCGCAGCGAGCTCACCTGGGCCCGAAGGCATTTGGCTCACGAAACGTGAAACCTGTCGATGGGCCCAGACAGGCCACTACCTTCCAAGTTCGGAGGCCGGCCTCGATGGATACATTTGGCTTCTGATTCACCGTGAATGGCGGCACCCACTGCCCGGCTTCTACTTCATCAATGGAAGGACTCCAGGCGACGAGTGGGACGAGGCGCACCCGGCACGTTTCTACCTTCATACGCGCGCATCAACGGCAGTTGCCGTGAGCGAAATAGTCGTGAAGTTGCTGGACACCTACGAGGTCCCGTTCCGTTTCAAGACGCTGAACGTGGCATCCATGTACGATCGAGCCGACGCTAGCGTGCTCTACGTTGGAACACAGCACGCTGCCGTCGTCGAGCGGCTTTTGCGGTATGCTTTCGCGAACGGGTCAAGCCGATGGCTGGACGAATCAGTCCCACTATTTACCATGTGCATCATTCCTGGGGTTGGGTTCGCCGTGGACCCGGGTACGGGAGAAAGCTTCGGTACAGACAGATGCAGGATCCTCGCCGAAGGAATCCTTGACGCTTGGCAAACCGGCGATACATCCGTCGATGGACGCTGGAGCGCAGTGGAAGCCAGATTCGCTGCCGTGGGTGTCGATTTGGATCACGCATATCTCGGCGTTGATCAGGCCTCGTGGTTCGAATGCTAAGAGGCGCTCTGTCCCCGGCAGCGTCTCTGGAGGTGGCCACCCGCATCGGGCGGCGGCTGTGCCGGGATGCCATCTGGGACCACGATTGCTGTACTTGGCTCGGGTGGCAACCCCCGAACGAGAGCGCGGACATGGTCCCCGTCTACGGCGCGTGTGGAGGTGGATTCTATGATGGAACCGCCGGCATCGGCTGCTTCCTGCAGCATTTGAGTCAAGCGAGCCCGGATCCGCTTGTCCGTCTCACAGCGGACGGCGCTGTCCGTCAGGCCATCGGGATCGATACCGCGGCCATCCCAATATTTCCAGGTTCTCGCAGGCCTCAGGGCTCTCACCGGACAACTGTCGTTGACGCTCTTGCTGTCCTCCGTTGGAGTCTGAAAGAGACCGAGTCAGTTGGCGAGGGGGGAATCTGCAACGAGGAGATTCGCCACGCTGCTCAGTTGCTCATAGACCACCTCGGCTTCAGCCTTCAGCAGAGTTGGCTCCCGGCTTCGATGTTCGATGGGTGGTGTGGCGTCGCCGATGCGCTGCTCCTGTATGAGTGCCACAATCCAAACGCCGGTGCTAAATCCGTTGTCGAAGCAGTAGCAGCAAAGGCATACACGGTCCACGAACAATGGGGAATTCCCTGGCCCTGCGGCGGACCTGGAGGCGCCGAGACCCCCGACCTCTTACACGGCCTCGCCGGAATCGGGTGGTGCTATCTACGACTTGCCGATCCGCTGGCCGTGCCTTCGCCGTTTGCCCTGGTGGCCGGGAGGGAGAACGCGCCTGAAGGAGATAAATAGTGATTAGACTGCTGACTTTCGCACTTCCCGCGCTCTTTGTGCTGGCGGGCATTCCGCTTCGTCTCGGATGGGTTCCGCCTAACCGCTGGTACGGCTATCGGACGGCGCTCACGTTTCGCAATCCGGACGTATGGTACTCGGTGAACCGGGAGCTGGGTGTTGCCATGCTGGTCGCCGGTGTGCTGGGCCTCGCGGTTGGAGTGGCTCTGCTTCGACTCGCCCCGACCTGGCGCGGAGAGACCAGGCTTCTCGTGAGCATCATCAGCCAGAGTCTCCTGCTGTTTGCGGCGCTGTTGATTGTGGTGCTCAGAACTCAGCGTATATGACAGGCGATCACGGCGCCGCGACGTCCAGAATCCATCGCCCCAGTTCGGTCGTCACAGTGGCAGAGATCCGCCGCCGCCGGTCACCGTATGAGGCAAACCCGGAGGAATTGGTTACATGCCGCAGCAGATGGTCATGGTGAGGGAGCAATATCAAACGGCCTTTCAGGCCTGCGGCGCGGGCCGCGCGAAGAAGCAGGTGTGCATCCGCGACGGTTACCTGCAGGTCCGCCTTGCCTTGCAGGATGAGGACAGGGCACCGGACAGCACCCAGCAGGTGCAAGGGATCGCGAACGTCGAGGCTTCGGTACCAGCGCCGAAGGTGCCGGAGCAGCACCAGCCCAGCCGGGACCCGGCCGGAAGTCCAACGAGGTGATCGCCGAGCGTGATAAAACAACTCCCGTACCTCCGCCTGTCTATGAGCAAGCCATTCCGAACCCAAACGAAGCTTGCGGGCCTGTATCGCAACCTGCTCCAGCAAAACAGACTCAATCGGACGACCCGCAGTGGCCAGCAGGGCCAAGCCGGCTACATTCCGATTTCTGCCGGCGACTTCCATTGCAAGCAGCCCCCCTTCACTGTGTCCGATCAAGAACGTAGGAACGCCCTGCACTTCCTGCCGCGAGCGAAGAACTGCAAACGCTGCACGGGCCCGTGCCAACAACGATTCAAATCGTGGTTCCTCTGCAACCTCGAGCGTCTTCTCATATCGAAGGGTAGCGATACCCGCAGGCGCGAGTCGATTCGACACCACGTCATATCCGAGGCTGATGAGGCCTCCGCCGCCATCCTGGTCGTACCAACCCGACCCGCCAAGAAACAGTGCTGCGGCTCTTACTGGCACCGATTTCCGCGGCAGCGTCAGCACGCCGTCAACTTCGCGTTTCCCTGCGGTGAACTTCAATGCGATTTCACGCCCCTTCGGTCGAGCACCCCTAGGGGAGCCTTGCGTCGGGGCTGGGAACAGACTCTGGCGCCAGCGCGGCCAGGGAATACGACGTCGCCGAATGCGGATACCGTGGTCTGGGAGCACCATCTTGAAGAGCCACCCCTCCCTGTCGAGGTGCATCGTCTCTCCAAGACTACTCACAACAGTGTTGTCTCGGCGGTCGAGCGAATAAGGGACAACTTGCAGCGACTCGGGGGAGAAAAAGGACACATCGAGTGGACCACTCCATGGAAAGTGCAGGCGGAGTGCCACGGACAAGAGGGGGAGCGAGTTGGCTGGCAGCAGAATCCGCATCCCCGTTGTGCGGCCGGCCCGGGACGCTACCTGAGGAAGTGTCAGGGAATAGCGATCGCGATTGGTGAAGACGAACCGGATGGGACCCGAAGGAGATTCGACCTGGTACTGAAGAGGTCGAAACCCCGCGTCAGTAACGAGGCGGGCTTGTGCACGAGTCGCTTTGGGATTCCCCGCCGCGGGCCAGGCGGGCGAGAATTGTCGGAGTGTAAACCGGTGCTCGTCACTCGCGTCGACACACTTCTCGTATCGCGCCCACGTTCGAAGGATGAGCCGACCTTGCATACGCGTCTCGAAGGCGGCGTGCCACCCTGGGTGCAGCACCTGATCAAGAGATATCATCAGGATCGTTGCATGAGGACCTGGGATACTCCTACCAGGACGGGAAGCTCTTCATGAACAGCGCCCGTCCCCGGCTTCCGCAGTTTTCCGATCGCCTGCCGCTGGGCGCCACGGGGCTGTCCGTGAGCCCCCTATGCCTTGGAATCACCGGTGATGAGCGCACTGTCTTGGCCGCGTATGAGATGGGTGTCAACTTCTTCTTCTTGAGCGCCGATCTGCACTGGCCACTGTACGAATATACTCGCCGTGGTCTCTCGCGGCTATTCATGGAGAACCGAGCAGCGAGAGAACAGGTCGTCGTCGGTGTGGTCTCCTATCTTTCGCAACCGCTCTTCGAGGCGCTTCAGTTCCACGAAGTAGTTGACGCGGTGGCGGGACTTCGGTGGGTAGACCTGTTGCTGGCTGGCGCGGTGTCAGGAAACCACGACTGCGCACCGCGCCTGGTATCACTTGCCACTGCCCGCGCGCGAGGACACGTGGGGGCGAGGACGATTGGAGCTACGTTCCACAGCCGCCGACATGCGCTGCTCAGTCTCAACTCTGGTAGTATTGATCTGGGTTACCTTCGCTACAATCCGCGCCACCCCGGGGCGCTCATGGATGTGTTTCCATATCTACAACGCCCTCCCAGGTCGCTTGCGTTCGGCTTTAAGAGCACGATGTTCCACGTACAAGGCGCTCTGATTCCTCGGCTGGGGCTCAACGCTTACCAATGGCGGCCGACAATTACAGATCATTACAGGTTTGCGCTTTCGTCGCGTCACTTACAGGGTGTCCTGGCCTCGCCAATGCGACCCACCGAATTAGTCGAAATACACGATGCCCTCGCCTCTGGCGCGCTATGGCCTGAGGAGCAGCAATACATGATTCAGCTTTCTGGTACCGTGTATCCCAAGATGCCCGCTCTGGCCCATGCACCATACAGTGCGAGATCACCGTAGATTCCCCCTCCGACAGCCCCAGGTAGACGACGGATCATGTCTTGCCAACCGAGCCTGGTACGAAAAGAGTGCGTAACTGCGGTGGCCAGGGAGTACAGGAGTAAGGAGTACAGGAATAAGGAGGAGGCGGGCGGGAGAAACGGGGGGTGGTGATGCGGGATGGGTAGCTGATAGCGGGGTTTGGGTGCGGAGCGGCCAAGCCCTCCTCGCTTTTAGCGACAGCCGCCGAGTCTCGGCCATAGCCGAGGACGGGTGAGGAGTGAGGAGTAAGGAGTGGGAAGGACGGCTCGCAAGCGTCGCGCAGCGACGCCGTGCCGAGCAGCGGCTTCAGCCGCGACGGGGAGGCGAGAAGAGTGAGGAGTGAGGAGTAAGGAGTAAGGAGTAAGGAGTGAGGAGTGAGGAGGCGGAATGACGGCTCGCAAGCGTCGCGCAGCGACGCCGTGCCGAGCAGCGGCTTCAGCCGCGATGGAGGGGACGAAAAGTCGGAAAGACGAAATGTCGGAAAGGCGGAAAGAACTGACGGCCGGTTGGGCGGGTGGGCGGCTCGGGGTCTTCTGCTGGGACCATCGAACCGCCGAACCGCCGATCCGCCGCTTGTCAGGAGTGAGGAGTGAGGAGTGAGGGGTGGGGAGTGAATAGGGAGTGGGGAGGTGGGCAGCTGCCAAACCAAGGACTGCGGTTATAGGATGGATCACCACGACATGAGCTGATTCAGCTCGCTAGCTAGGTCGGCGACGCTTAGCGACGCATGAGACTGACAATGTGCGGATACTATGTCGACAAACTATCGGGCCCGCGCCTCCGTCAATGCTACCAGATAGCACCGCCGCGCGTACAGCAGTACCTGGAAGCCGAGATTCAGTTTGTACTCGAACACCTCGAACCCCAAGACACTGTGCTGGAACTCGGGTGTGGATATGGTCGGGTAGCGGCGCGGCTCACGGAACCGGCTCGTCGTGTGGTTGGAATCGACACGTCTACCGAGAGCATAGCGCTAGCCCGCCAACTCTCGGGTGCCAACCCGCGATGCGCGTTTCTGGTAATGGACGCGCTGACATTGGGATTCGACGAATCAATGTTTGACAAGGTCGTCTGCGTCCAGAACGGAATCTCTGCCTTCGGCGTGGACCAGGAGGCGCTATTGCTGGAAGCACTGCGGGTTGCCCGGCCGGGCGGCCAGGTCTTGTTCTCGACTTATTCAGAACGTTTCTGGGCGCATCGCCTCCAGTGGTTCGAGGCCCAGGCGGCCGTCGGCCTGATCGGAGCGATCGACTATAACAAGACGGGGAATGGGACAATCCTGTGTAAGGACGGCTTTCGCGCCGGCATCATGTCACCAGAAGCCTGGCACTCGCTCACGGCTGCTTTGGGGGTAGATGCCACCATCACCGAGATAGATGAATCGAGCGTCTGGTGTCAGATTGCAGTGGGGAGTAGGGAGTAGGGAGTAGGGAGTGGGGAGGCGGAAAGGCAGAAAGTCTGAGAAGTCGGGAAGCGCTCGCAATGGAGGCATGCAGACATGAACCGACACGCGGCCGGTCTGGCCGGGCTCCTTGTGAGTCTATTCCTGTGCGCAACCCCCGCCCGCGCGCAGGCCACCATCGGCGGCGAGTGGCGGGATGACGTGGCGGCGTTCGCGCGGCGGATCGTGGAGGCAGGCCTCACCCCAGGGATGGGAGTCGCAGTCTCCCAAGGGGACTGGGTCCTCTACTCGCAGGGCTTCGGCGTGGCCGACGCCTCCACGAGCAGGCCGGTCGATGAGGCAACAGGATTCTACATTGCCTCGACCACGAAGGCCCTGACCGCAACGGCAGTGGTGGTCGAGGCTACCAAGGGCACGATCGACCTGGACGCCCCGATCGACCGGTACGTTCCGGGCCTCACCTTCCGCGCCCCGATGGATGCGCACCGGGTGACCGTGAAGCAGTTCCTCACCATGACGGACGGGCTCGAAGACGGCGGACCGGTCGTGGTTCGGACCGCCTACACCGGCGACTTCACGATCCCGCTCCTCATTCGCCTCCTCGCCGGTTACGGGCCGGACCCGAACGGCACCGCGTTCTCCTACGACAACCTGCCCTACAACATCCTCGGCCTGGCCCTCGACCCGACTTCCGAGGAGGGTTGGAAGGACGCCGTGCGGCGGGACGTGCTCGATCCGCTCGGCATGCGGGAAACAAGCGCGCGTATCTCGTCGATGGACCCGGAGCGGATCGCGCTGCCCCACACGCTCGTTCCCGGCACGGGGTGGCGCCGAGCGCCGCTCGCCAAGGAGGACGCCAACCAACACGCGGCCGGAGGACACTTCGCCACCGCCCGGGATCTAGCTCGCTTCGTCGCCGCCCACGCGAGCGGCGGCCTGCTCGAAGGACGGCGGGTGTTCCCGCGTGCCGCGATCGAGTCGACCCATGCCCAGCACGCCGTGCAGGACCGCGAGTTCGGCCCATACCACCGCTTCGGCTGGGGCTACGGCTGGGATCTTGGATCGTACGAGGGGAAGACCATCGTACACCGCTTCGGTGGGTTCACCGGCTATCGCAGCCACGTCTCGTTCGAGCCCGAGTCGGCGGTCGGCGTTGTCGTGCTGGTGAACGGCAGCGGCCCCGCCTCCGCGGCCGCGGACCTGATGGCGACGTACATCTACGACCGGTTGCTCGGCCGCGTCGACTTGGCCCCAGAGTATGATCGGCGCCTCGCCGACCTCGACACGCGAACGGCGGAGCGCACCAAGGCGGCGGCCGACCACCTGGCCGAACGCGCCGCACGGATGGCACCCCTGCCCCACGCACTCGACGGCTACGCCGGCAGCTACCAGAACCCGAAATTCGGCGAGATGACGTGGCGGGTGGTGGCGGACGGGCTCGAGGTCAAGATGGGGGTGGCCGCAAGCCGTGCCGAAGTGTTCGACGCGGCGAAGGACCAGCTCCGGGTCGAGCTGTTCGGCGGAGGCAGTGTGGCGTCGTTCGAGTTCCCCGCGGGCGGTGGTCCGGCCACTGCGGTCACGATCCACGGGGAGCGATTCGAGCGGACATATTAGGCCAGCGCCGGTTTCATTAGCGATTCACCGTCTGCCACCAAGACTGCATCGAGGACTAGGGAATACCCTAGTGGACGTCCTCGTGCTGTTGACAGCGAATACCTCGCGCCGCAGTGTATGAACGAAGCGTCGCACGAGGGTACGACGATGAGAATGCGAGGGACCGAGTGGCGACCTGGTGACCAGTGCTCCGAGTCTGGCCGGGTTGCCGCTCGGTTTTTCCATTGTCTCGCCGCCTCATGAACACGTCACCATTTCGTAGGAGATACCACAATGCCAAAGGCACCAGAGGCCGAGTTTCTGACAATTGCCGCCATCCGGAAGCCGAAGGGCAGGCGTGAAACAGAATATCTATTCAACGAAAAGCAACGAATCTTCACCTTCCGGTCGAAATCGAAGACAGCGGCGGCAGCAGCGGAGCGGCTGAAGGAAGCCTTCGAGAAGAAGCGGCCGGTCAAGGCCCGGCTCGATTTGCGGAAGGGCTTCATTCGACGCATCTCCAAGCCGACGGCCAAGGAGCTGGGCCAGTTCGAGCGCAAGCGCACCTTCTTGGCGGACGCCGCGCGGCCGCGCCGGATCGAGGTCGCCAAGATCGATCCGACGACCTTCAACATCGTCGACCACTACCTCAAGCACCCGGTGTTTCGGCTCTGCCGCCGCGTGGTGCCGAGTTACAAGAGCGCCAAGAACATCTTCGACTTCTGCGCCAAACAATCGTGTCACTTGCCGGGACCGTACGACATCTCGCCGTGCATCCCGTTTCAGTACGTCCCGGACGGCTGTTATGCACGGGCCCACAAGATGCGGTGGATCATCACCACCCGGTATCGCTACTGCTGCGACAAGGTGTTCAGCTTCGCCAACCAGGACGACGACTCCCTGGCGGTCCAGGCCAACAAGTGGGGCGGATGCTGTATCACCTGGTGGTATCACGTGGCGCCGCTGATCCGGGTGCGCATTCGGTTCTCCCGGCTGCGCAACCTGAGCGTGGTCCTCGCCATGGTGATCGACCCCAGCATGTTCGACAAGCCGGTGCTGCTCAGCACCTGGCTGTCGGCCCAGGAGAATACGGCCTGCCATCCCAACGCCCACGTGTCGATGTACTCGATCCAGCCAGGATCGGCCTATTGGCCTGCCAGCTATGACGGCACCACGTTCGGCACCGATCCGACCTACACGTTGACCGATGGGACACTCACCTCGTACCGGAACCTGGTGTCTTGTCCGTGAGGCGGAAAGGAAAGGAAGTGGGGTTGCCGTGAACGGGTCGAATAGGGCTGGCCGAGAACAGCCCCATTACCGGATCATGCAGGTTGCACAGGTCCGCGAGCCGGAGGGGGCGGACCACGTAGACGTCGTTTTCCTCGAGTCCGCCCGTTTCTATCGCCTCATGAAGACCAATGCGACGTTTGCCGAGTCGTACGCGCTGCTGAGGGAGGCGCTGGCCAAGGGTGAGTTGCTCACGATCCGGTTGGCGTCGTTGGAAAGCGACGTGATCGAGGGGGTGGCGGCGGCAGGGGGTGAGGAGTCATAAAGGCGGGAAGGCGGAAGGCGGAAAGGACTGACGGCGGTTGGGCGGGTGGGCGGGTGGGCGGGTGGGCGGCTCGGGGTCTTCTGCTGTGACCATCGAACCGCCGAGCCGATCCGCCGCTTGTGAGGAGTGCATAATGTGACCGACGATGAGCTCGCGCTTGGTCTCGAGGCCCTCACCGGGCTGCTCGACGAGTTCCGGCAGGGACACATCGTCGACCTGCGCGCCGAGCGGGCGGGCATGGAGCGACACGCCGGGCGGCTGACGGCCCGATGGAATGCCAGGTTTCCCGGCTTTCCGAGCGAGCACTTCCCATACACGTCGTTTTGGGGCGAGCACTACCGCGGGCGGCGCGACGCCTTCCTGAAGCGCATCATCGTCCAGCTGTTGGCTCACAACCGTGCGGCCGAGACCACCATCGTCAACCCCGCATGCGTCTTCGGGCGACACGCGCGCGACCTTGCCTCGCGGCTGCCGCATGCCAGGGTCATCGCGACCGATATCGACCCGACTTGGGCACGGATATACCGGCTCCTGAGAGTCGGTCGCATGCCGGCCAACTACTCGTTCGTCCAGGACAACATCTTCACGCCGCACTACGATATCCGGCCGACAGCCGTGGTCTTCTTTGGGGCGTGTGGTGCCGTCTCGGATGCGGCCCTGGACTATGCCATCGACTCCGGTGCCTCCTACGTGGTGTGCCGTACCTGTTGCCATGACAACATCGGCGGCAACGTGGCGGTGACCAAGCGCGCGAACAACCTGAACCGCTTCTTCAGACTCAAGAACTGGGCCTATGGGAGGATGAAGTGGAAGGCCAGGTACGCGGGCTACTACTTCTCCGACAAGTACCCGCGGAACCTCTACCCGAGAAGCGAGGCCGCTCGGCGGGTGAGCAACGCGGATGAGTTCCAAGCCGTTGCCAGGGATTCTCCCGAGAGCGATATCTGCCGGGCAATCATCGACCTGGACAGATACTTGGTCCTGGTGGAGAGAGGATACAGCGTCCACTATCAGGGCGAGTCATTCGTGGCGGAACGACGGGCCCGCCACTGCGAGGGTACTCGTTAAGGAAGAGGTGAACAGATGGCTATCGGACACCGCAGGGTTCGAGGCCTCGGCCGCGCTGTCGTGCTGGTCATGTCCTGCCTGATCTCGTTCTCCCACTTGGAGGCGCAAAAAGAATACGGGGTGAGACAGCTCACCGATGATCCGGCCCAGGACGGATACCCCTCATGGTCCCCGGACGGGCGCTCGATTCTCTTCTCCCGCTATGGAGGAGACGACGCGCCGGAGAAGACCGGTCTCTGGTTGGTGTCGCCGGACGGAGGTGAGCCGCACCGCTTGACGACCGTCATCGGTGAGCATCCCGATTGGTCGCCCGATGGCCGCTATATCGCATTTGACGGGGACTTCGGCAACAGTATCCAGCTGGTGTCGGCGTCCGGCGGTACTCCCATACGCATCGTTCCGGCGTCGATTCCGGTGCTGCGCGGCGGGCAACCGAAATGGTCGCCGGACGGCACGCGCATCGCCTTCAAGGAGGGATCGAACCTCTGGGTGCTCGAGCTATCGACCGGTCGGCTCGAGACGATCTTCAGCGAGGCGGGCAAGGTCCCCATCCCGACCGGCTGGGCGACCGATGGCACGGAGATCTACGTCTCGCTCCGGGAAGGGCCCGAGAACCCGAATTCGGCCCTCTGGGCGATCTCCGTGGATGGGCACGGCAAACGGAAGCTGACGCTCGAGCAGAAATCGCGTTACCCGTACGCCGACCTGTCACCGGACGGGTCTCTCATGGCCGTGGTGTGGTGTGAAGGCCGCAACTGTGACCTGTGGGTCATGCCGTCCACCGGCGGGAAGCGGGTACAGATCACCTCGCACCCCAGCTACGATGACGGACCATCCTGGTCCCCCGACGGGATGAGGATCGCGTTCGTCAGCCGACGATCCGGCAACTTTGACATCTGGATGGTGGACGTCGATGTCGAACGGGTGCGTCGCGAGCTGAAGCAGCTGGAACCGTGATCTGCCCGGATGTCCACTGGGGCCCACCAAGCGCATGCACCCGCCGCGCGCGAGCCCGCTCAACTGAGTCCAATCGCTAGCCGGCGGAGCGCCTGTGGCTGGTAGCATGCATACCAAAGAGCCGCTCACTTGCACCGAAGGCGCGCGGCGTGAGTTCGCGCGTCTCGTCCGCCAAGGCTTCGAGACCTCGAATGACGGCTTGGATAGCCGTCTTCGGAATGCGAAGTGGCTTGCGTTCTACTACGCGCCGGGTGATACGCTCGAAGCGGTCGCCGCCCTCAAGGCGCCAACCGAACGGTATCGGGAGGAGGTTTTCAGCAAGGCAGGCGCAGCTGTCAATCCTGCGGATTACCCACTCGAGCTTGGCTGGGTCTTCGTCGTTCCGGCCCACCGCGGGAACCGGATCGCCGAGAGCCTTTGCCCACAACTCGTGGAGCGTGTGCCGACGCCCGCTGTTTTCGCGACGACCCGCACAGACAACGCTTCCATGAGGAGGATTCTCACCACGCTCGGCTTTACCCGAGTCGGTACGCCCTATCCATGGCGCAACGAAGAGCTTGTACTATTCCTTTGGTCCTGACTGCTGGCAAATGGCGCCCGTGTCTGTTGGTATAGAGAACTTGCCGTCCCTTCTGCTGAAGAGCCTGCCAGTCGCCGGGGCGCGCCAAGACGACTGGCAGTCGATCGAAGTTCAGGGCTTCACTTCGTACGCCGTGGGAAACGGGGTCGCCGGATAGGGACCGATCTTCTCGACGGTGTACTCGCCGGCCCACCGGTCTGGTGGGGCGTCGGACGCCTCGACTCCGTTCGTGGCCGGCCGGAGGCCGTGCTCGATATAGGCGACGAGTGCCCACAAGTCCTCGTCCGCCATGTGGCGGAGGGCGACCCATGGCATGATGGGGCCCAGGTAGTCCGGCTCAGCCGGGAAGTTGCTCCGGTCTGCGGCAATCTCCCGGTCCGTAGCGTCGCTCGGCCGGAGTCCGTACCGCAGTGCGTTGAAGATCTGCCGAGCGCTGAAGCGGCCCAAACCCGTGGCACCGTCCGGCGTCAGGTTTCGCGGGCGTAGGATGAAGCAGGGCCCAGCCTCCGCCTCCCCACACACGCCGATCAGGAAGGCATCACTCGGGTCTGTGATGCCGGCGAGCCAGCCGTCCGCCGCCGGGCTCGAGCCCCCTCCGTGACAGCCGCCGCAGTCGTGCTGGATGGCTACTTGCCTGCCCCGAAGTACCTGCGCCCGATCGACCCCCGCGGGCGGTTCGGTCTCGTGTGCCGTCGGGAACGCGGCGGCTGGCAACGTGCCGATCTCCTCGGGGGTGTACGCCCCCGCCCAGAAATCGGGTGGCCCCTCGCTGTCCTCCACTTTGTGGCTGACCGGCGCCACACCGTGCTTCAGGTACGCGGCGATGGCCCACAAGTCCTCGTCGGGCATGTGTCGCCAGGCCGGCCACGGCATCGGCGGCGCCAGGTATTTTGGGTTGATCGGGAAGTTGCCTTCGCCCGGGGTGGTCGAGGTGATCTCCACGTCCGCCGTCTCGCCGGGACGCAGCCCATAGCGGAGCGAGTTGAAGATCTGGCGTTCGCTGAACCGGCCCATCCCCGTGACGTTGTCCGGCGTCAGGTTCCGCGGCCGGGTCCGGAAGGGACCGATCAGGAACTCCTGATCCGGCCGCATCATGCCGGCTACCCAGCCCTCCTGCCCCGGATCGAAGCTCCCATGGCACAGGCTGCACGCGTGCTCCAGCACGAGCTGGCGACCGCGGAGCACCTGCGACGGGTCTGCCGGGCCGTCCGCCATGATCACGGGCCCGCCGGTGAACGCGGCGACCACCGCCACCGCCGCCACGATCACGGGCACCGCCACCAATGGACGGATCCACCAAACGCTGCGCCTCATCATTGCGTCCCTTTCATTTGACTTCGAGAACTCCCATCATCCCGTTGACCTCATGGTCCAGGATGTGGCAGTGGAACATCCATTTCCCGGGGTAATCGTCGAACCGCACGATGATGCGCACCGTCTCGTGCTTCGGCACGTTCACCGTGTCCTCCCAGCGCCGGTACACGACGGGCACTCCGTTCACGTCAATGACCTGAAACCGGTAGCCGTGCAGGTGGAACGGGTGGTCCATGCCCACCAGGTTCTCGATCGCCCAGATCTCGGTCGCGCCGAGGGCCGCGGTCTGGTCCACCCGGGCCAGGTCCATCGTCTTGCCGTTGATGAAGCCCTGCGTGAGCGACATGACCCGTGTGACCGTCGCCGCCGCCGTGTCCAGCGGCACGACCGGCCGCATGGTGGCGGGCAGCGTCATGGGCTCGACGGGAGGATCGTCGGTATATGCGAGGGTGAGGAGGTCTCGGGTCTGGTCCCAGTCGGCCGGCCGGGTCTGGGGGATGTAGCGGTCGTACGGCAGGGCCTGCAGCAGGGCGGTGCTGCCCGGCGCACCCGTGCCGCGTACCAACAGTTCCACCCGCTCGGAGTTGGATAGGATCACCTCGGTGGTGTCGACGGGCCGCTCGAACAGGCCGCCGTCGCTCCCAACCATCAAGAGGCGCTGGCCCGGAATCGCCAGCCGGTAGACCCTCGAAGCAGACGCGTTGACCACCCGCCAGCGCTGTACCTCGCCGCTTCGGATGGCGATCGTCGGCGCGAGCTGCCCGTTCACGAACAAGAGGTCTCCCTCCCATCCGTTCTCGAAATCCACCCGGCCTTCGGGTGAGGTGAGTGGCGGCAGATCGACGGATCCGTCCGCCAGGAACCGGGCGTCCGTGAGGATGAGCAGCTTCTCGGCAAGCGGGGGGAGCGGATCGTCCGCGGCCCGCACGATGATCGCCCCGAAGAGCCCTTTCGTTACCTGATCGCGTGTCAGATGATGCGGATGCGGGTGATACCAATAAGTACCCGCGGTGCCCGGCGGAATGGTGAAGTCGAAATCGGCTTGCCCACCCGGCGGAATAGGATGGAACGGACTCCCATCGGCGTACCACGGGATGTGAAGCCCATGCCAGTGTACGGTGGTCGGCTCGGGAAGTTCGTTCCGGAGATGTACGATCAGCCGGTCGCCCTCGCGTACTTCGAGCGTGGGCCCCGGAATTGTCCCATTGTACGCGTACGCGTCGGTCTCGATACCCGGCACCAGCGAGAGCCGGGTCGGGCCTGCGGTGAGCGTCACCTCGACCGTGCGAGGACCGCTGGAGCGGTCCGCCATGCTGGGAGGAGCCGTGAGAACTCGAGTGGCCGACACGGCGGCCACCGGTTGTTGTGAGTGGAGCGGCGTGTACGCCAGGAGCGGGACCGACCCGAGAAGGGCGGTCAGCAGCAGGGGGAAACGAATTGGGGTACTCCTCAGTTCAGGGAAAGGTGTTCGGCCCAAACCCTGTCGGGACGGAATATTCCTCTTGGCAGAGGGGATCGCAAGCACACCCAAGGCCTCGCCCACTCCAGAGGGCTCAGCGCCATGACCGACGGGTTGGCGCCCTACCCTCTTGGGTTCCGCGGGAAGCAGATCTCCCGATGTCCTTGCGCCCGCGGCGATGGATATTTACTTGGTAAGACAAAGTACTTGACAAATGGATAACCCTGCAATCGAATCGTCGGGAGGCCCCGGGTATGAGTCGATCCCTGATCAAGCAGCCGAGCGCCGTGGTTCCACTGGTCATGTCGAGCGTGGCCCTGGCCCTGGTCCTCGGTCACGCCGCCCTGTTCGGGGTGGTCCATGAGGCGGACGAGGGAACCGCCGCCCATATCTTCCAGCTCCTCATGGCTGTCCAGGTTCCAGTCGTGGCCTTCTTCGCCATCAAGTGGCTGCCGCGGGCTCCGCGGCAGGCATTCCAGGTGCTGGCGCTACAGGCCGGTGCCGCGCTTGCGGCAATCACCGCCGTCTTCTTCCTCACGTAACGTAACGTCCTGTTCCGCTAGTGAGCGGCGGGGTCCACGCGGCTGCCGATCAACACTCGGCCCTTCCCCTCCTCGACTCTGTCGCGAGCCTTGCCCGGTGCGCCGCGAAGTCGGCGGCCCCTCGGGGCAGCCGTTGAGCCTTGCTCTGGTCAATAGAAGTCGTTAATTGCCGGAGAGACGGGCAGAACCGGACCGCCGCTGACCCGGAGTACATTCGTCAGGCGACTTGAATTAGGGTCATGGCAACATCATGACGAACGCACAACAAGATTTCATACGAGCGCGGCAGCGCATGCTCGACCGGTATGGGGTCGAGGCTGAATCGCGCTTCGTGGACGTCCCGTCCGTCGGAGGGCGGGCTCACGCGCTGATCGCTGGCCAAGGACGGCCGGTGGTGATGGTCAGCGGGATTGGGACCCCAGGCGCCATGTGGGCTCCCTTGATGCCGGAACTCGATGGGCTCCGCTTGATCGCGGTTGACCTGCCCGCATATGGCCTGACCGACACCACCCCGCGGCTCGCCGACGACATCCGGCAGAGCGCGGTCCGCTTCCTCACAGGCGTACTCGACGGGCTGGAATTGGATCGGGCGGCATTCGTAGGCAATTCGCTTGGTTCGCTTTGGTGCAGTTGGCTGGCACTCGATCGGCCGAAGCGAGTACGGGCGCTGGTGCATGTCGGATGCCCCGCCCTGCTCTTCGATACGTCCGCTCCGCTTCCGATGCGACTCCTATCGGTCCCGCCGCTGGGGCGGCTGTTGACCCGGCTCCAGCCGCCATCGCCGTCACAGGTCGCGCAGCTGAGCAAGATGGTCAAGGAACACCCGCTGGTCCCGGAGCTGGTTGACCTGTTGGTGGCAACCGAACGCCTGCCTGGCTATCGCGAAACATTCCTCTCCACACTCCATAAGCTGTTACGACTGCGCGGCAGTGGGCCGAAATGAGGCTGACGACCGAGCAGCTCGCGAGGATCGACCAGCCAACACTCGTGTTTTGGGGAGAGAACGACCCATTTGGATCCCGAACAGTGGGGGAACGCATGGTGGCCGCGATGCCGGCCGCAGAGTTCCATGTCGTCGGAGGAGGCCACGCTCCATGGTTGACCCAGGCGAGGGCCATTGGGCCGGTAGCACGGCGGTTCTTGGAGCGTGAAGAGTGAGGAGTAAGGAGTGGAAAGGGGGGAGTGGGAAGCGGGGAGTGGGTGGCGGTGGGTAGGTTTGCTGGTCGGTAACTGCCTCAAACCGCTGGGAACGCACAATCCATCTCACACTGATGCTCGCACATGAACCAATCGATCATTCATGTGGCGCTGGTTGTTCGCGACTACGACGAAGCCATCGACTTCTTCTGCCACAAATTGCATTTCACGTTGGTCGAAGACACCTACCAGCCCGAACAGGACAAACGCTGGGTCGTCGTCGCTCCACCCGGCTCCCGCGGCACCAACCTGCTGTTGGCTCGAGCCTCGACCCCGGAGCAGGCTGCGTTCATTGGCCGCCAGACCGGTGGCCGGGTGTTCTTGTTCCTCAGGACCGACGACTTTAGGCGTGACTACGATGCGATGCGCTCTGCCGGCATTCGCTTCGTCAGGAAGCCGATCAAAGAACCGTACGGCACGGTAGCGGTGTTCGAGGATCTGTACGGGAACCTGTGGGACCTGCTCGAGCCGACGAAGCAGGAGGCCACCTAGACGTTTTGGTGCCGCACAATTCTCTTCCGGATCGGACGCAGCCCCCCCGTGGTGAAGCCAAACAGAGGACAATTGCGATGACAGGTGATGCGAACTTGATAAGCGGTGCCTTCAAACGTCCTCGGAGGAAGAGATGATGCGGAGAGGGCTCGTTGTTCTATCGGTCATGATGCTCCCTGGGATCCTGCTCCCTCCCCAGGCGTTTCCAGCTTCCCAATCACCAACCCGACAGCCAGCTGCATCGGCCGCGACCCAGCGGCCACGCGCGGCAGCAGGGGGTCTTTCGGCGGAGCGTCTCGCTCGGATCGACCGCGTGCTGCAGCACTATGTGGACGAGGAGCGCATCGCCGGCGCCGTGGCCCTCGTGCTTCGAGACGGGCAACCGGTCTATGAGCGAGCGTTTGGATGGAGCGACAAAGAGGCCGGGCGACGCATGGCCACCACCACGATCTTCCGCATCGCCTCCCAGACCAAGGCGATTACCAGCGTGGCAGCCCTGTCGCTCGTGGAAGAGGGGACAATTGGCCTCAACGATCCGGTGAGTCGCTATATCCCTTCCTTTGCTAACACGATGGTGGCAGTGCGCCACGATACCGGCGTCGCGTTCGTCGCGGCCACGCGTCCAATCACCATTCGGGATCTGCTCACGCATACGGCTGGCATCTCCTACGGAACGGAGAGTGACGTCGCCCAGTTGTACCAAGCGAAGGGGCTGGGGCCCGCAGCGGGCTTCGGGTGGTACACGGCGGACAAAGATGAACCGATCTGCGAGACCATGGAACGACTGGCGTCGCTCCCGTTCGTCGCCCAACCCGGCGAGGAGTGGGTGTACGGCTACAATACCGACGTCCTCGGCTGTGTCGTCGAACGCGCTTCCGGAGTACGGTTGGATGAGTTCGTTCGGACTCGCATCACCGAGCCACTCGACATGAGGGATACATATTTCTTTCTGCCAGCCGACCACAGGAATCGGCTTGCCGCGGTGTACGCCAGCACGAGCGATGGCCGCTTCGCGCGGGCTCCTGAAGGTCCGAGAGGCCAGGGCCGGTATGTTGACGGTCCGCGCCGCAGCTTTGCGGGCGGAGCCGGGCTCCTCTCGACCGCGCACGACTACGCCCGATTCCTCGAAATGATTCGCAACGCCGGAGCCCTGGACGGCGTTCGCATCCTGGCGCCACGGACCGTGAGACTCATGACAACGAACCAAGTCGGGACCCTGTATTCTTCGACGGGCCTCGGATTCGGACTGGGTTTCGAGACCACGGATCGGTTTGGTGCCAATGGAATGGACTCCGAGGGCGCGTTTGGGTGGGGAGGGGCGTACGGCACGTCGTATCGAGTCGATCCCGAGGCTCGGCTCGTCATCGTCTTGATGATCCAGCTTCTGCCCAACGCGACGGACATCAGAGAGAAGTTCCGGACCCTGGTGTATCAGGCGCTGGTTGAGCCACCGAACAAATGAGGGGAGCCGACGCGCGGCCTGCCGCTGGATGCAAATGTCGAGCGCTTGTGTTCTGGAGGAAGTCGTGAAATCGTTACGGACCCAAGCGAATGAACCGCAGCCGCGCTAGGTAGCCTACATAGATCGACGGGCATCCCGAGCGAGTTCCAATCATGAAGACACTCAATCCCTACCTCATGTTCTCCGGCAATTGCCGCGAAGCCCTGACATTCTATCAGGAGTGCCTTGGCGGTGAGATTACTTCGATCCAGACCTATGCAGAATCGCCGCTCGGTGTGCCCGACGAACATGGCCACCGGATCTTCAACGCCGTTTTTCGCGCCGACGAGCTGCTCCTCAGGGCGTCCGACGATATGCCGAACCATCCGGTGACCAGAGGAAGCAACTTCGCCCTCTTCGTTGCGTTCTCGGACAAGGAAGAGCAGGAACGGAGCTTTGCCACGCTCTCCGACGGGCGGGAAGATCTCCTTCCCGTTGGCGAACGGATTCGGCATGCTCACCGACAAGTTCGGTATCCAGTGGATGCTGGCGCTCGAGGACAGCTAGCCTAGCGTTCATCCGCTAAAGGTCGTGGCCAGCCTCCACGGAGAAACATGGGCGAACCGGTTGTCGTTGGATTCGGCGGTCTTGGCCGTCGCCGGCCTCGCCCTCGTCCTGCTGGGCGCCGTTCGGCGTGCCGTCAATCTCATGGTGACCGGGTCGGCCGTCCTGCTCGCGATTACCGGAGCGTGGATACTCGGCCCGGCCGGCGCCATGGTCGGACTGCTTGCCCTCGGATTCCTGAGACGCGGCCGCCGCTCGTGAGCTTCGCTGCTAGGCGAAGTGAGAAGGGGCCGGCGGTTGTGTCAGACTGGACCCGCGCTACTGCATGTTGGACATCACCCGCATCCAGGCCTCGCTCAGCGCGGGATACTCCGCCAGCTTCATCATCTGGGCCGCCGCTTTGCTCTGGAATTCTCGTCCGTCCGCGCCGTACTTCTCGGCGATCTCCTGCATTTGCTCCCTGCTCGGCGGGGGCAGCGTCTTGACCTGCGCAATCACGTCTGCCATACGAGTCCCCAACGCCTCGATCTCCGACGCCGCCTTCTCGGCCGATGCCTGATCCTTGACGGCCTCGAGCACGTCGACCATCTCCTCCATGATCTCGGCCTGCGCCTCCATCCCGTCCTCATAGGAATCAATCCCGTCGCCGCCGCACGCAATACACAAGAAGCCCACGACCACTGCCGTCAACATTCGCCGCATTTTCGATCCTCCATATAAGTTCTTCGCAGTCTACCGTCACTGGATCGAGAGGGCAACCAATTCGAGCAGATGGGTTGATACGTAGGTGGGTAGGGAGCGGCAGGGCTACCCCGGGAAATTCTGGGCCTCGGTCGAGGCCGGCCAGGTTGGACGATAGGACGATGGGCGGGTAGGTTGACGGGAGGGCGCCGTGGCACATCCCCTGCATTGCTTAGGCCCCCTCACTCCCTGAATCAACCCCGGATAACAGGGTGCCGATGTTGAAACTGCGAGTCCTCGGGACTCTCGACTTGTCGAGCGACGCCGAACACCCGACGGCATCGGAGCTTCTCGCCAAGCCCAAACCGACGGCCCTGCTGGTGTACCTGCTCCTCGCACGCCCGGGAGACTGGTGCCGCCGGGATGAGTTGGCGCACCTGTTTTGGCCCGAATCGGACCAGCAGCATGCACGCCGGGCGCTGAGCCAGGCAATTTACCAAATCCGTCAGCACCTTGGCGCCGATGCAGTCGATGCGCGCGGAACCGAGGACGTCCGGGTCGCCGCCGATGTCATTGGGTGCGACGCGCTCGACGTAAAGCGGGACCTCGCAGCGGGCACGCCCGAACAGGCGCTCACCCACTACACGGGTGACTTGCTCCCGGCATTCCACCTGCCGGACGCCGGCCCCTTCTCCGACTGGCTCGACCGCGAACGCTCGCATCTCCGCCGAACGGTCGTGGGTGCGGCGCTGACCCTCGCGAAAGAGACCGATGACCCGGCGGAAACGCGACAGTGGTTCGGCTGGGCGGTCGACCACGATCCACTGGATGATGGGACCGTGGCCGCCGCCATGACGGGCCTGGTTCAGGCGAGGAGCAGGATCAAGCGCTCCGGCTCTTCAGAATCCATCGCGACGCCATGCGCCGCGAACTCGACCTCGAACCCAGCCCGACCGTCGCTGCGCTCGCGGACCGGGTTCAGGCGATGCCACGCCCAACACCCGTGCCGGGCCGCGTCCGGCCGCCGACTTCGGAACGCAGACCACGCCCTACCTTCGGTCACGGGCACCGCCGAAGCGCCTGCGCAGGCCCCACACCGGTTTCGCAAACTCACCGCAATCCTCGCCACCGCCGCTGCCGTGGTTGTCGGCGTGCAGATCTTGGCGCCCCACGCCGGGGCACGGCGCGCGCTCGATCCCGGCTTGGTGGCGGTGCTGCCGTTCAGGTATGAAGGATCGGACGACCGCGACCGTTGGCTGGCGAGTGCGCTTCCGGTAAGCCTCGTCCCGCTCCTCGACGGCACTGGGGGCCTGCGCGCGGTGGCGGAGCAACGCATGAACCTGACGCTGGCCGCGCACGGGCAGTCGTGGGAGAGTGATTTCGACGCCGATGCGGCGATGGCGGTGGCAGAAGCGGTGGGAGCTGGAATGTATCTCACGGCGGTGGTGGCAAGCGACGGCGACCACCGCCGTGTGTCCGCTACGTTGACGCGTACCGAATCGGGCGAGCAAGTCGAGCATGTCGAGTTCGCAATCGACACGCTCGACGTGAACGCGGCCATCGACCGGCTCCAAGCGGAACTCCTCATTCGGGTGGCAGGCCAACAGCGGCGAGCGGCCCAGCTTCTCACCCACTCGACACCCGCGCTGCGGCACTATGTCGACGGCATGGTAGCCCGGCGGGAACAGCGGTACCTCGACGCGATTCGGCACCTCCACCAGGCGATGGACCTCGATTCCACGTTCGCCCTAGCGGCCCTCGCCTACCGGGAGGCCTCCATCTGGCTGCCCGATGGGACTCCGCACCGGCTCGCGCTCGAGCGGGCCGACAGTCTGGTCCGCTGGTTCCCCGATCGGCTGAGCAACGCCGATCGCGCCGTGTCGGACGCAATCTTTCACACCCATCGCCTCGACGAAAATGGTCAGGAGGCTCTCCAGGGTATTCGCCGTGCAACGCTGGTGGCCCCCGACCGGCCGCTGGCCTGGATGCTCCTGGGCGATTTTCTGCTGCACGACGGCCGGATGCTGGGGCTACCCGATCACCTGGCACTGGCCACGGCGGCATTCGACAGCGTCCGCGCGCTCGGCGACCCGATCCCGGAAGCCGAACGACACCTGATCGAGATCCGGTTCGCCGAGCGCGACACCGCCTTCGCCCGGTCGTTCCTCGCGAGGCACCTGAGGGATCCGGACAACTTCAGCCATCTCTGGTGGGTTGCGGCCTCCTTGGTCAGGGATAGCTCGGCGCTCGCCGAATTTGGCCGCACGCTGGATCGCGAGCCGCCGTCGACCTGGCGCTGGATGGTGCTCTGGTCCCAGCGCGCGGAAGTCGGGCTTCGTGCAGGCCGACCGGGCAGCCGCCTTCCTCGGCTCCTCGCTGGCGCTCGATAGCATAGTCCGGAGAGCCCACGCCTACGCCCTCGCGGTCTATGCCCTGAATCGCGGCCGCCTGGAAGCGGCGCTTGCCCCTTCGGCGCGGCGATTGGGAAGCGACATTCCTGACGCCGTTTGGCGGCTCGAGGTGGCGCTGGCCTCACCCCTGGGCTGGGTGGATCGCGACAGCGCCGCGGCGACGGTTGCGGCGGAGTTCAACCGGTATGACGGTGATGATCGCCTGGTGGCGGCATGCAATCTCGGGCTCTGGCATGCGGCCTGGGCAATCCAGCCGAGGCATCGCGACTGGCCGACGCCACGGCTCGGTGGCTGGATCACCCGAACGTGCGCCTTCGCTCCTACGCCGTGGCCTGTCCCAAGGTGATCAGCGCGGCGCTCGACAGCGCGACGGACCTGGCCGGGCTGCGAAACGTCGCGACCTACCTGGGCGACGAACCGGCCGGTGTGCTCCGTCATGACATCACCCGCTGGAACCTCTATGTGGCCGACCTACTTGCTGAGCGGGGGAAGCCCGCCCTCGCGCTGCCCCTAACCACCCGGCTCGGGTTTGTGGTCGAGGAATCCGCGTGGCTAACACCCGCGCTGCTTCGCGAGGCCGAGTTGAGCCTCGCGGTGGGCGACACCACCCGCGCGGCCCTAGCCTACCAGCGTGCCGCGCGGATGCTGTCGGACCCCGAGCCGGCCCTGCAGAGTGTGGCCGAGCGGGTACGGCGCGCCGCCCAAACGCTTGGCCAAGCGACGCGCCGCTCCACTGCTCCCGGCAACTAACGGCTGGCCGGCACCAACAGGTAGCCGGTGAAGCAGCCGCGGTCTCCCTGCGAGTCTGCGCACTCGAAGGCCGAGCCTTGCAGTTTCATCCCCTCGAAGTCGCCGCCCCCAAACGCCACCGAGTTGTGGAACTCCACGCCGCGCGGCTGCGGGTACACCTTGCCGGCGTTCGTGGTTCCACTGAAGCTGCCGCACCATCCCGTGGCCGGCATACAGACGTCGTACTCGCTGTAATCCGGGCTGGTCGTGGTGAACCAGCCGTCAGGGCCCTGGCTCGCCGTCTGGTCACTGGCATCGTTGGTGGCGAAACAGGTCTCCAAGGTGCCTTCGAGATCGCCTTCCTGCACGGTGAACGCAAGGCAGAGGTGATTCCGAGATCGCCCGCTGTTGCCGTTGGCCCTGGTCTCGCCGCCCAGGAACTGCGCTGAACTGGGTCACGAACGAGATGGGAATCTGCTGACTGCCTGCGGCCGCGAAGAGCGGCTGCTCGCCTGCGGTGACCTCCGCCGACGGCGCGGCGGAATCAGCGCAGGCTGTGACGATGAAGGCCGCTGAGAGAGCAGTGATCATTTGACGGTACCGCATAATCGGACTCCTTGGTGTAGGATGCCCGACGATACGGCGGCCTCGTCACGCCGCCCTCAGCTACTTCTCATCGGCCCGTCATCCGGCATTGCCAAGACGGGGTCAGGCCTCGAGCAGAAGTCGTTGCCACAAAAGGGGATGATGTCCGGCTGAGAGCCGAGTGGTCCCGGCCTGAGACCCATGGCGTACCATGGCTGGCGGTATCGACCGCCCCGGCACCCCTGCCCGGGCCGGCTCTGGTCCGTCACTTCATCCCCCGGAGGTACCAATGAGAGTTTCCACCTTCTTGCCCGTCGCGCTGGTCGGCGCGTTTCTCGTCGGCTGCGAGACCAATGGCCCAGTCACCGAGCCCACCAGCGCCGCCGCGGGCATCTCGACCTCCGTGACGACCGGTCCCGGAATGCCCGGCCACTCCCACCTCATTAGGATCGGCATCGCGGAGTGGACCATCTCGACGGCCGACCCTGACGCCGAAATGTTCACGATCTACGGGAATCCCACCGAGATCTTCGACTGCGGCGGGCCGGGCGGGGCGGAATACAGCGTACAGTTCAACGAACTCGAACTGGCGATGGGCCGCCTGCGCAACCTCCTCGCCCAGGGCTCCGAGATCGAGTTGTACGTGTACGATTTCTTCACCCCGGACGACTTGGGTGGACGGACGTTCTGCGAGTACTTCGCGCAGGAGTGGAAGTACCGCGGCACGGTCAATTACACCGAGATGTTCCACCGGAACTTGGTACAGAACAACACCGCGTGGCATTGGAACACGAACGGCACCGTCGAAGACATGGACGGGAACCCATACTCGTACCACGAAAGCCAGGTGTTCGTCCGCGCGGCCAATGGCAACGGGTCCGCATGGATCAAGGAGAGCATCATGGTCACGCCGAGGGGCAATAGCTGAGCTCGTCACAACCTGCGAATGCGTGCCCCGCGTCGGGAGGCCGGGGCGCAGCGGGCGCTCCTTCCACGCCAACCGTGGCCGACAGACACTTTGCCCCTGGCGCCAGTGGCTTGACGTACGGAGCGAGTACCTGATACAGTCCAACACGCGAGAGGCACCTCGTACCAAGACGGCAGGCCCCCGGGACCAAGTGCCACGGCACCGGGAGGCGCCCGCCAAGGAGATTCCTTTCTCTTTGGAGGTACGATGCGACACCAGCCCGCCCCCGCCCCTGCTCCCGCGACACCCCGTCCGTTCGGACGTATGCTGTTCTCGTTGGTCACGCTGGGCAGCCTGTCGATCATCCAACCGATCCACAGGCCTTCCGATTCCATTATTCGCCGCCACGACGTGCCCGATAGTCTTTACCTCCAGCTGGGAAGCCGGTACTCGAGCATCGTGCACATCAACCTCCCGGTACCGGGAGGCGCGGCCGATTGCGAGGGCACCCTGATCGCACCCCGTTGGGTTCTCACCGCGGCTCACGTCGCTGCGGAAATCACCCCCGGCCACCTACTCACCGTCGCGGACGAGCCCTACCAGGTGGACTCCGTGATCCGCCATCCCGATTGGGATGACGGGCCCAACGATCTCGCTCTTCTGCGCCTGGAACGCTCCGTCATTGGTGTCCGGCCCGCTCACCTGTATCGTGGATCGGAGGAGGTTGATCGAGTCCTCGTCCTCGTAGGATACGGGGACCTCGGAACCGGCCTCAGCGGACCGACCGGCAGTGATCGACAGGTCCGTGGAGCGACCAACCGGGTCGACATGGCGTCCGACTTTTGGCTCAAGATGGTCTTCGACTCCCCCGGAGAGCCCGCGAGCAACACCACTGGAGGGTGTGAGTGGACCGGGAGACAGCGGCGGACCGGCGTAGTGGGAGGGTGGCGAGGAGGAAGTCGTAGTCGGCGTGTCATCCGGGCAGAGCACCAGGGCTACCGGGGGCAAGTTGGGCCGGTATGGCGTGACCGAGTTCTATACCCGAGTCTCGCGATACGTCTCCTGGATCGAGAGCGTCACCGGGCCGCTCCCGTCCTCGCCAGCCGGGCAACCAGTCCACGGCCTGCTGGAACCCGCAGCGCCCCAAGGAGGATTAGCAGATGCGTAGAGGCGGATGGATCGTACTGATACTGTGTCAGCTGGTCGCCTGTGATAGCACGGCGACTGATTCCCTTGCGCGCCGCAAGGCTCTCGCGGAGCAGTTTGTCCGCGGCGTCTACGGCTGCGAGCCCTCGGTCGTGGCGGAGCTCGGCGCAGAGAACGTCTTCATTAGCTACCCGATTTTCGAGGAATTGTTCGGCACTCCTGCCATTCGCGGCCGCGACAAGGTCGAAGAGTTCGCCACGGGGTTCTGTAGCCGATGGAAAGACGGTGAGTTCATCATTCACGAAGCGGTTGCCGAGGGCGACCGGGTGGTGCTGGTGTGGGAGTTCGCGGCGCGGAACGTCGCATCTGGCGAACGTCGGAGCTGGGGTGGCATCAGCCTGTTCCGGTTCGACAGTGCGGGAAGGATCGTTGCGGAGATCGGCGAAGAGAGCGAGCCTGGTCCGGTGGGTCGCTTGGCAGGCTCGGCAGCTGCAGATTGACGTCGCGAAAGACCAGGGAGGATGATACGCGATGGGAGCCTCACGGCTCAGATGTGGTCGAACTCATCATCATCGTTCATCTGCTCAGCTCGATACTCTGGTTCTTCGGGCGAAGTGTCGCGGCATTGCCTGCGAGAGGGAGGCCCGATGGGATCTCTCGAGCCCTTGTGCCACCACCAACCCCGACCATGACGTTCGGAAATCGGGCCGCTTCGCGAAACGATACACCACACGCTGACGTACGGGCACAAGGCGGACTGCCTTGCTTCATGACCGGCCGTCATGGCCAGACGTACCGCACTAGTCGCGTCCCACCGGGTGCGAGTCGCGCGCGCTTGGTTCCACCTCCGTCATGGAGGCTCCGATGGCTTCCTCTCTTCACCTCTTAGTTGGGCTCGGCATCGCCGCGGTCACGACCTCACTACCCGCACACGCCCAGAATCCCGGCAAGGGACAGACGGTACCCGCTTCGTCAGTCCAGCAAGCCGTTACGACCATCACCGCATCCGACTTCCGCGCGAAGTTGGGCGCCCTGGCCCACGACTCGACACGCGGACGGGAGACTCCAAGCCCCGAACTCGAGCGCGCCACCGAGTGGGTTGCCGAGCAATTCCGAAATGCCGGACTCGACCCAGGTGGAGATGCCGGCGGATACCTCCAGCGATTCGAGATACAACACACACGGCTCGATTCCCTCACGGCTTTCGTTGCCACCGAGGGTGGCCAGCGAACCGCCTGGACATTTGGCACCGACCTCATCTTCGTGGGTGGGAGTCGCCCAGTCGAGCTCAGTGACGCACCGGTAGTGCTGCTCGTGGGCATCCCGAGTGACACCGCACACCCGTTCGGCGACGTGGCCGTGCGCGGCGCCGTGTTATTGCACGTCGTTGCCCCCGACCAGCTGAACGGCCGCGTCCTCAACCCGGTGCACCAGCGGGCCGACGCGGAAGGAGTGGTGGCCCACATTGTCGCCTCGCAGATACCGGCTGATCGATGGTCCCGGTTTGCCCGCAACTCGTTCCCCGAGCGATGGGAAGTGAGCGGCGCCGGGTCTCGAGACGGCCTGCGCGTGTTCGGCCTTCAACTCGAAGCCGTGTCTGAGCTACTGCGCGGCGCCGGCGAGGATCCCGCGTTGCTCACGACTGCCGGATGGCGGGTCCGTCCGTTGCCCAACATCACAGTCTCCATGGTGCCGTACTCCACCACCACTGAGCGGGCAACGGTGGCAAACGTCGTAGGAGTACTCGAAGGCAGCGACGCTGCCTTACGCCATGAAGCCGTCGTATTCACCAGTCACATGGATCACGTCGGCGTCATCCCGGGGCGGTGCAACCCATCCGAGGCGATGCCCAGCGATTCCATCTGCAATGGGGCCGACGACAACGCGTCCGGAACGGTTGGGGTGATCGAGCTTGCCAGAGCCTTCACAACGCTGCATCCGCGTCCGGCCCGCACCTTCATCTTCGCCGCCATGACCGCCGAGGAACGGGGCCTCTTTGGTTCGCGTTTCTATGTCGAGCATCCGCTGGTACCGCTGGCACAAACCGCTGCCGTACTGAACCTGGACATGATCGCGCGCAACCCACCCGACACGGTCGGGTTCCTGGGCAGGGACTACACGTCACTCGGCCAGGTCGTCGACCGTGTGGCGGACGAGCATGCCGAGCTGGGCCTCATGCCTGTGGAGCACAAGGGGCGCTTCACGGCCTCGGATCACTTCCCGTTCGCGGAGCGGGGTGTCCCAGCGTTGTTCTTCTTCAGCGGTGAGCATGAAGACCTGCACACCGCGGCCGACAACCCGGACCGCGCGAATCCCGACCAAGCAGCTCGGATCGTCCGGCTCGCTTTCTTCGTTGGCCTCGCGGTAGCGAACGCTCCGGAGCGGCCGACGTGGGACCCGGAGGCACGGGCGCGTTACGTGGGCCCGTAGAGACGGCCCGCCATTCGATGCGGGAATAGGTTGGATCGGAGTTCCGAACATGAGGATGACGCGCATTCGGCGCATCGTGGTCTGGGGAACGACGTTTCTCGTCGCCTTCTTTATCTTCTTTTACGCAGCATATCGCCCGTGGCAATTGACCTGGGGTGCGACCCCAGACGAAGTCACCCGTCCGATGGCGGGAGATGAGCTCGTCACGAGTCCGACCTTCAATGCGACGCGCGCGGTGACAGTCAACGCGCCGGCGGAGCGCATTTGGCCTTGGATAGTCCAGATGGGGTACAAGAGGGCGGGATTCTACAGCTGGGACGTCCTGGACAACGATGGCATCCCGAGCGCCAAGCAGATTCTACCTGGGTACCAGAGTCTCGAAGTCGGTGACGTGGTGCCCCTCAGCGAACATACCGATGCCTCGGTGGTCGATGTGGAGCCGAACAGACGGCTCTTGCTGGTCTTTCCATCAGACGGCACTGTGACGTGGGCATGGGGTCTTTACCCGATCGACGCGGAGCGAACCCGACTGGTGACCCGCCTCCGATGGCGAACGACGAGCATATCTTCTCAGTTCATATTGGACGCCTTCGAAATCATCATGATGCGGAAGTGTTTGTTGGGTATCAAGCGGCGCGCAGAGACGCTTATGGCACCAGCATGATGCAACTGCTGGGAGTGGCTCATTCCGGAGATCACGGGCAAACATGACATCCAAGATCAGTCCACTCCGCGCCCTCGTCGTCACCCTAGGCCTCGCCGGCGCCGGCGCGCTGGTCGGGGCAGTATGCGGTGTCGTTGCCCTCGCCATCGTCCTCGGCCTCGCTGGGGAGCGGCGCCTGCTCGACCCAGATCTCCTCACTATCGGCGGAGCCTTCGGCGCGGTTACCGGGGCCATCTTCGCCCCGGTCATGAGCTGGCTCCTCCTCCGTCATGTGCCGTTGGGCCGCGCCATCCTGCACACAGCCATCGGCGCAATCGTCGGGGGCGCGATCGGCTTCTTTCTGCCAGTCTGGCGCCTCGGCTTTGGAATCGTGCCAGGGTTTCTGTGGGGTGGCCTGCTTGGAGGCACGGGGGCGGCGATCCGCCTCAGGCTGGCCATTTCTCGACAGGCTGCCAGCCGCCTCGGCCCGGGTGACGCATCCGCCTGAAGTATGGGCGCGGCCGAGCGGAATGCAGAGTTGGGCCGGTGCCTGCCTGACACCGTCGACTTCTCCGACCTCACCAGAGCGGGCGTCAGACTCGGGCGGCACCCAGCTGCACTTCGGTATGCTGCAGGCGGATAAGGGCCGCCTTGGCCACTTGGGTCATGAGGACGGCGGTGATCCGTGGATCGACCTCGCAGAGCGCCCGAAGCCCGGCAGCCTCGACCCTGAGCACGTGGGTCGTCTTGGTGGCCCGGACGGTCTTCCCGTACACGAACGGCTCAATCAGGGCAGAGATACCGAAGGGCTCGCCCGGGTTGATCTCGCTGATGAACAGCTCTTTCCTGAGCTTGGGATTGATCTCGTCTTCCCCGATATAGAGCAGATCCGCACTGCCCTCCATCATGAGGTACAGCGCATCGGCCGGGTGGTCGGCCTCGATGATGTTGGCCCCGGGCTCGAATGACCGCTCTTCGCTCAACATGGCGATGGCGTTCACATGTTCGGGCTCGAGCACACCGAACAGCTCGTATTTCCGGAGTAATTCAGGGGACACCATGGTGTGCCTCCTCCCGCTAAGGGTCTGTTCCGTTGAGGGTGGCGAGCGCCAGCGCGGCCGCCTGCGGCACTGCCGCCGCCACTGGCGGCGACAGATGCTCCGAAAAGGCGTAGTTGCGCGCCGTCTCGACCGCCACGATGGTTACCCGATCAGGCAGGTGCGCCCCCAGCGCGCGACCGACTTCGAGCGCCGTCCTCAACGAGGTATCGTGAGACGCATTGCAGTACCCGGCCACCGGGGCCGCCAGCTCGTCGAGCGACAGCCGCGTCACGGTTCCCAACGGGTTCTTTCCGGTGTGGATCGCGTCGACGATGATGACACGATCGTACCCGATCAGCCGCTCCATCAGGCGGAGGCCACCCAGCGCCACCCGCTCGACCTCTACATCCGACTCCGCTCGTGTCCGGCACCGCTCGACCTCGTCCGCGACGCGCCAGCCGACCCCGTCGTCACCCAGGATGGGATTGCCGAGTCCGATAACCAGGCACCGTTCCGGCATGCGCATCATCCTAGCAGAACTGCTTCAGCACTCGGATCGGCTCGCCGCGCGCGTCCCGGATCGTTACCTGGAGCGGCATCCGTCCGGGCAACGAGTGGGTGGCGCAGCCGAAGCAGGGATCGTACGCCCGGAACGCCATCTCGATCTTGTTCAACATGCCCTCGGTCACCACCTCGCCCTTCGTAATCAACCGCTCGGCGGCCTTCTTGATGGACATGCTGATCGGCGCGTAGTTGTTGGTGGTCCCGACGATCAGGTTCACTTTCGTCAGCACACCACGCTCATCGGTCCAGTAATGATGCGTGAGCGTCCCACGGGGAGCCTCGACGATCCCCACCCCCTCGGTGGGCGTTTCGTGCGGCACCGCGTGCACGTTGTCGGACGTGATCTCGGGGTCATTCGCCAGCTCCACGATGCGCTCCGCTGCATAGAGCAGCTCGATCAGCCGGGCCCAGTGGGTCGCCAGGCGATGGTGCACGACAGGCGTGCGACCGGGCTCGAGAGGTTCGGGTGCGAGCGTCGAGTAGAACTTCTCGTACTCCGCCTGGGCAAGTGGTGTCGCCATGCCGTCGGACGCATTCAACCGCGACAGCGGAGTGGCGCAGTACACGCCCGAGTCCGGGCCGTCCACGAAGCCCTTCCAGCCGATCTTCTTCAGGTACGGGAACTTGAGATAGGTCCACGGCTCGACTCGCTCCGCGATCCACTCCGGATACTCGGCCGGCGCGTATTTGCCTATCCGCTCGCCGTCCGGCGAGACCACGCTGATCTTCCCGTCGTAGAAATTGACCTTGTTGCTGTCGTCCACCATCCCGATGTAGTAGGTGCGGTGATGGTAGATGTCACCGAGGATGAGGTCGGCGTATTCCTTGTTGCCGAGGACGATGTCGTTGAACAGCTGGAGCGAGAACTGGGCGAAATCGATGGCCCACGTGCCGATCGCGGCAATCTGGGCCCGTTGCTCGTGGGTGATCCCCTTGGTCAAACCGCCCGGGATGGACGTGCAGGGATGGACCTTTCGCCCACCGATCATCTCGATGATCTCGTGGCCGTGCTTTCGAGCCTGGATGACCTTGCCACCGATTTCGAGCCCGACCTTGTGAATGACGCCGAGAATGTTACGCTCGGCCACTGGCGCCTCGGGCCCCATCACGAAGTCCGGACCCGCGAGCGCGTAGAAGTGCGTGGTGTGATCGGTGAAGTAGAACCCGCTGTAGAGGAGTTCACGTAACAGCTTGGCCGGCCGTGGCGGATCGACATGATAGACCGCATCGGCCGCCTTGGCCGCCGCCATGTGGTGGGCCTCGGGACAAACCCCGCAGATCCGATTGGTCAGGAGCGGCATTTCTTCGACCGGACGGCCGACGCAAAATCGCTCGAAGCCGCGCAACTCAGGCACCTGGAAGTAGGTGTTGGCGACATCTCCCTCTTCGTTCAGGAAGATCTCGATCTTGCCATGACCTTCGAGGCGGGTAATCGGATCGATAGTGATGCGTTTCATGCTGGCTCCTCCTGCCCCGTCTGCCAGGCGGATTTGGCGGCGCCGAGCAACGACCCGGCAAGGCTGAACCGATAGAATTGGCCGGCTGGATCGACCAGCCCGTCGAGGATGCGGTCGATCTCGTCCTGGTCGTCGCTGTCGATGACGGACGCGAAGGCCGTCATGAGGCGGGCCCCGAAGTCGAGCACACCCTCCGCCGCCCCATAGCACCCGATGCACTGGGCTCCGGCCTGGGGGCAGAGCGCCCCGCAGCCGTCTCGCGTCGCGGGTCCGTTACACGGAATGCCCTGTTCGAGCAGGCAGAGTTCCGGATCGACGTGCTCGAGATCCTGAATGCGAACGAACGCCTTGATCGTCTTGATGTTGCGCTTCCGTGCGCACTCGTCACACACCGTCGTGCCCCCGGCACCGATGGTGCTGCCGGCCGGCGGGAGCTCGGCCTCCCCCTTCAGGGCCTTGATCACAAGGTCGATGACCGCCCCGATTTGGTGGGACTCCGGCGGGCAGCCCGGCATGTAGTAGTCGACCGGCACGACCTGATCCAGGGTCTTGAGGACGGGATAGAATGTGGGAATCTCAATCTCACCCTCGGGCACGGTCCACGTGCTCTTGGGTCGGATGCCGTCCGGGTTCTCGGTCGAGACTCCGGTGTACACCGCATCGAATATCTGGGCCGGGCTGCTGAAGTTGGCGAGCCCCGGAATGCAGCCTTCGCAGGCGCACGAGCCGAACGCCACCAGGATCTTCGACTTGCGTCGTAGCAGCTTGGCCAGCGCCTCGTTCTCGCTGTTCCGGATGCCGCCGTTGAAGAGCGTGAGGGTGATCGCGCCGTCGGCGAATGCCTCGACGTCCTTGTACTTGGCATCCATGGCCACCGGCCAGAAGGCCACGTCGAAATTCGCATCGACGTCGAGGATCTTCTCGTGGATGTTGAGCACCGCGATCTCGCATCCGCCGCAGGATGCAGCCCAGTACATCGCGAATTTCGGTTTGTCGCTCATCCCCCCACCTCCACAGCGGCCCCTGCATCCGCCGCCGGTTGGGCTACGGTAATTTCCGGGCGGCCAGGCACCCGTCCCATCCAATGGAGCGGGCCCATGGCCCTAATGTCTTCGACGACGTTCCCGATGGCCTTGGCCAGCTGGGCTCCCTCGGCGGCGCTGGCCCAGACCAGGCGCACCCGCTCGGGCTCGATGCCAAGCCCGGCAAGGGTCCGCTGCAGCAGCCGGAACCGCCGGAGCGCCTTGTAGTTCTGCTCGAGGTAGTGGCACTCGCCGGGGTGACAGCCGGTGATGAGCACGCCATCCGCGCCGCTGGCAAACGCGCGGAGCACGAAGGTCGGATCCAAGCGGCCGGAACACATGAGCCGTATGAGGCGCACGTTCGGCGGGTACTTGATCCGGGCCGTGCCGGCCAAGTCGGCGGCGCGGTAGCTGCACCAGTTGCAGGTGAAGCCCACGATGACGGGTTCGAACGGCAGACGTTGGTCGCCCATGATGGTTCCTCGTACCGGGTCGGCAGCGGTCACACAGCTGCGAGCTCCAGTGGTTCCACATTGCGCAGCAGCAGTCCGTCGATTTGCGACAGGATCTGTTCGTTGCTGAATCCCGTGCCGGAAATGGCCCCCGCCGGGCAGGCGGCGACGCACGTACCGCATCCCTGACAGAGGGCGGCGTTGATCTCGGTCACTTCGCGCTCTGCCACGAAGCTGATGGCATTGAACGGGCAGAGGTCGTTGCAGATGCGGCAGCCCGAGCACCTGGCCTCGTCCACCGTGGCCCGGATCGGCTCGAGTTCCATCTCGCCTTGCTGGATGCGGCCGAGGACGCGGGCGGCGGCGGCCGCGCCTTGGACGACGCTGGCCGGGATGTCCTTCGGGCCCGAGACGCACCCGGCGATGAACACGCCCTCGGTCATGGTCGCCACGGGGTCGAGTTTGGGGTGTTTCTCGATGAACCAGCCGTTGGCGCTGCAGGAGATACCGAACTTCTTGGCGACATCCCCGGCGTCCCGCCGCGGCTCCAATGCGGCCGACAGAATGACCATGTCGACGGGAATGCGACGCTGGTAGCCGGCCAGGGTGTCCTCCACCTGAATGATCAATTGGCCTTCTTCGCCAAACATGCGCGCTGCGTCCGTCACTTCGGCCACTTTCCCGCGGACGAAGAGAGTGCCCTCCTCCAGGACCCGCTGATAGAACTCGTCGTAGTCTTTGGCCGTGGTTCGCATGTCGATGTAGAAGTTGTAGACCGTGGCCCCGGTGCGCTCCTTGACCAGGTGAGCAAACTTGAGGCTCTGCATGCAGCAGATCGCCGAGCAGTAGGTGTTGTAGTTGCAGTCACGGCTTCCGACGCAGTGGATGATGCCCACCGTGCGCGGGGTGCGCTTCCCGTCACGCAAGACGATGGCGCCATTGGTCGGACCGGACGCGTTGGTCATGCGTTCGAATTCCAGGCTGGTGAACACGTTGGCCAGCCGGCCGTAGCCGTATTGTGAAATCCGGCGCGCGTCGAACAAGTCGAAGCCTGTCGCCAAGATGATGTTGCCGACCTCAACGGTGATCACCTCATCCTGCTGATCGAAGTCGATCGCTTCCGTCGGGCAGAATTTCTGGCACGCCTTGCACTTCCCCTTGAGGAAGTAGGTGCAGTTCGGCATGTCGACCACCGGATACTTGGGCACGGCCTGCGGAAACGGGGTGTACACCGCTTTCCGATGTGCCATCCCCGCCTCATACACCGTGTCGATGACGACCTTGGGGCACTTCTCCTGGCAGATCCCGCATCCGGTGCATAGATCGATATCTACATAGCGCGCCTTCTTCCGGATCGTCGCCGTGAAATTCCCGACGTACCCGTCCACCTTTTCGACCTCACTCCAGGTGAGCAAGGTGATGTTGGGGTGCGACCCGACCGATACCATGCGCGGCGTGAGGATGCACGCTGCGCAGTCGAGGGTCGGGAAGGTCTTATCGTATTGGGCCATGTGCCCGCCGATCGACGGCTCCCGCTCGACCAGGTACACCCGGTGCCCGGCATCGGCCAATTCGAGCGCGGCTTGAATACCGGCAATACCGCCGCCTACCACCAACGTGGCCGGGTGAATGGGGACCCTGAGCGGCTCGAGCGGCTCGTTCTCCAGCACCCGCTGGACGGCCCCGGACACGACGGCCTTGGACTTGGCGGTGGCAGCGGCCTTGTCGGTATGCACCCAGGAAACCTGCTCCCGAATGGAAGCCAGCTCGCAGAGGTAGGGGTTGAGCCCGGCCCGTTTGCAGGCGGTGCGGAAGGTCCCCTCGTGCAGGTGCGGCGAGCACGCGGCCACCACCACCCGGGTGAGCCCGAGCTCCTGGATGTCCTTTTCAATCAACTCCTGCCCTAGACTGGAGCACATGAACTTGTAGTCCCGCGCGATGACGACCCCGCTGCCGTGGAGCTTCGCTTTGGCCCAAGCCCGCACGTCCGCCACGTCCACCGTGCCGGCGATGTTGGTGCCGCAATGGCAAACGTAGACGCCGACCCGCTCACCACCGTTCGGGTGGGGTTCCGGGTGGATCGATTGCTCGGTCGTCATGGCTCGACCTCCTCGTCCCCCGGCATGACCGGCATGGGGAGTCCTTCCTTCTTCTTGCGGCGCTTGGGCTTGGTGTCGGCGTCGACGGGCGGTGGTTCCACCCCGACCCGGCCCAGGGCATCCCGGGCACTCACCATCTCCCGCCCGAAGCCCAGCGCCTTGGCCTCGAACCCGAGGGCCAGGCCGACGAGCTGGGTGAAGAACACGATCGGAATCTGGTACCGGGTTCCGAAGTGTTTGTTGGTCGCCTGTTGGTACGCGTCGAGGTTGAGCTGGCACATCGGGCACACGGTGGCGATCACGTCCGCCTTGAACTGATCGGCGGCGTGGAGCAGCCGTCGGATGAGCTCGTACGCCGTCTCGGGGCCGATCTGGGTCATGTGCCCGCCGCAACAATGCGTCTTGAGCGGGAAGTCGATGACCTCCGCGCCGAGGGCCGTGAGCAACGCGTCCAGCTCCGTGGGATACTCGTGGTCCGACATCCGGTCGTCGTAGTCCGGTCGGGCCAGCATGCACCCGATGTACGGAGCGACCCGGAGCCCCCGGAGCGGCCTGGTGATCTTGGCTTTCACCGCGTCGAGACCGACATCGTGCACGATCACGTCGAGGAGGTGGCGAACGGCAAGAGACCCGGGCTCGTAACTCAGACCCCCGGCGCCGAGCGCCTCGTTCACCTTCGCGTCCATGGCCGGGTCGGTCCGGAGCACGTGATCGGCCTTGGCCAGATTGAGGTAGCAGGCGCTGCAGGGCGCCACGACCGTCCGCGAGCCGTTTGCCTGCGCGGCGGCCAGGGCCAGGTTCCGGCCAATCAGTGCGTACGCCGGGGTCCGGGAGATGCTCAGGTATTCGGTGGCGCCGCAACAGTTCCAATCGTCGATTTCCTTGAACTCCAGGCCGAGGGCGTTCGTGATGGCGGAGAGCGATTCGGCATAGGCACTGGCGCTCGCCTCCATCGAACAGCCGGGATAGAGGAGGTACGCCGTCATGGTGTCGCCTCCAATTCCTTGGCGCGGTCGAGGATCCGCGTCAGCTGCGCGACCCCGGCAATGCGTTTCGGCTTCATCTTCAGCCGCTTCTTGGTGAGCATGCCGAGCCCCATCGTAGCCATGCCCGGCATTCTGAGCGGGAAGTGCTTGAGGTAGTGCCGCGTCGCGAGTCCGAATTCATGACTGCGGCCGTAGCTCTCGACCATGTCGACGAACGTCTGTGAGAAGTCGGGCGCCGTCGAGTCCTGGAACTGCTCCGCCTGGATGGCCATGCGCTTCAAGGCGTACATGATGTCGGTGATGTGAATGTCTTGCGGGCAGCGCACGACGCACATGTAACAGGACACGCAGATCCACGGCGTGTTGCTCTGCAAGACCCGGTCGCGCATCCCCGCGCGGATCATGGCGAACAGCGCTCGCGGACTGTGGTCCATGTCCGCGGCCGAAGGGCAGGAGCCGCCGCAGGTGCCGCATTGGATGCACATCTCCAGGTTGGACTCGCCGGGAGCGGCTCGGCTCACCTCCGTCAGAAATCCGAGGTGCTGCGTCCCGGCCTCGGGCGCGGGTACGATCTGAATGGTCACCGGATGCCCTCCAAGGCGAGCCTCGCGCAGGGACCAGGGTGGGGTCCCGGCACGCGGCACCGCGGCTCAAGGTGTCGGCGGATGGGCGGTTTGGCGCGAGGGACTCGAGGCCCCTCGACCCCCGGATTCGCCAACGGTCGCCGAAAGCGACAGTTGCGGGACGGACGACGGCCGAGGACGGGTCCGGGTAGGACCCGGCGACCGGCGAAGCCCCGTGGGGCGACTGCCCCCCGGGAACCTGCTGAAAGGGCCATACGGCCCGGTCGGAATCACCTGCACTCCCCCACTGGCGGGGGCCTGATACGGGGTGTGCGGGCAACCTAATCCCCCGATTGTGAAATCATTCACAATCGGGGCGTAAAGTTTCCCAAGCGAGAAATCGGACCATGAAAGTAGGAATTCGGCGAGCGCTGGCGAGGCGAAATGCGACAGTTCGATTGGTCGAGCGGCCGCTCGAATCCCGGGCACCGGATCCGATACCCAGGACTTCCCACACGAGGGCGAAATCAGGGGTCTCCGGCCCCGATGTTGCTGAATGTCGCCATGATGCGGGGAGCCCAGGCTCCCTCGACCGCAAACGGCGCCCCGCGGGGGATGAGGAGACCAGTATTGAGCGCCTGGGAACAGAACATCGCCCGAGTCCTGCGTGGGGTCCGGCTGGTCAACATCCGGCAGAAGATCCTGGTCTTCGCCCTGTTTGCCACCTTGGTCCCATCGCTCGCGACCACGTGGGTCTCGTATCTCCAGAACAAGCGGTCACTCACCCAGAAGGTCCGCGAAGAGCTGCAACATGCCAGCGAGCGGGCGGCGCGCGAGATCGACCTGTGGCTCAAGGAACGGTTCCTCGACGTCCGGGTGTTCTCGAGCTCGTATGTGGTATCGGAAAGCCTGGAACGGCTTCGGGTAGTGCCGCGGGAGTCGCTGGACGGTCAACGCGCCCTCAGCTCCCTCAACGATTATCTCAATTCCGTCCAGCAACCCTTTCTGGACTATCAGAAGCTCGTCGTGCTGGATCCCTCGGGTGGCATCATCACCACCAGCGGGACGGGTGGCGCCCTGGACCTCCCGGAAGCGTTTGCCGCGGACGTGCTCACCAACTCCACCACCCAGAGCGAGGTCTACTGGGACCAAACTTTGGAAGCCCGGGTCATGTGGATCGCCGTGCCGATCAAGTCGGCGGACGACCGCACGCTCGGCACCTTGACCGCCAAGCTCACCTTCGAGGCCATCGATCAGGTCCTCAGTCGCTTTGCCCGGGGAGAGGCAAGCGAGGTCCTCGTCATTACCGAGCGTGGCAACCCCATCCTCAGTTCAAACGCGCATTCATCCGAACTCAGGGAGACCCGGCTGGCTGCGGGAACGATCCGGGCGCTGTTCGACACCGCCACCGTCACCGTGACCTACACCGACCCGGCAGGCGAAAGAGTCGTGGGCGCGGGTACCGTGGTGCCGAGCCTCAAGTGGGTGGTGGCGGCCCAGATCCCGACGAACGTGGCCTTCGCCCAGGTGGCCAGGCTCCGGAATGTCGCCGCCCTGCTGCTCCTGGCCCTGCTGCTCGGGGTCGGCCTCTTGGCCTATACCCTCGGACTGATCATCGTGCGGCCGTTGAGTCGCCTGACCCAAGGCGCCTCCCGCGTCGCGGCGGGCGATCTGGACGTCGACGTGCCCGTGGTCGGCGGGGGCGAGGTGGCCTACTTGACCGAGGTCTTTAACGACATGGTGGCGCGGCTCAAGCAGAGCCGCGAAGACCTGGCGGCCAGCAACACCACCCTGGCCCTCCAGAATGAGAAGCTGGAGCGGCTATCGATCACCGATGGCCTGACCATGTTGTACAACCGGCGTCACATCATGGAGATCCTCACTCAAGAGGCCCGGCGCAGCCTGCGGCAAGGGTATCCGCTGTCCGTCCTGATGATCGACGTGGACCACTTCAAGACGTTCAACGACACGTACGGCCACCTCGCCGGCGACGAAGCCCTGAAGCAAGTAGCATCGAAGCTGATCGCCTCGACGCGGGACATCGATTTCGTGGCGCGCTATGGCGGGGAGGAATTCCTGGTCGTGCTTCGTGACACGGAACTGGATGGCGCGGCCGACGTCGCCGAGCGCATCCGAAGTCGCATCGAGGCGGAACCGATCACAGTCGGCGACGCCATCGCCACGGTGACGGTCAGCATCGGTGCGGCCGCGCTACCCGAGAAATGCGACGACCCGGAGCGGGTCATCGAGAACGCCGACGCGGCGCTGTATCAAGCCAAGCGCGCGGGGCGGAACAAGATCGTGCAGGCAGGGCAACTCGGGCCGGAGTTACGCAAGGAAGCCTGAACCGCGATTTCGCCTAGGGAGAGGATTCCTGGCGGCTGGCCACTAAGGTGTGGAAGATCCACCCACGCCGCCCCCCGTCATCGCTCACCTTGATCCACTCACCGGCGTGCGAGTATCCCACCAGCCGGGCCCCTTCATCCAGCGTAAAGAGTACCTTCGATCCCAGATCGGGGCCTTCGCGCACGTTGCTGCGGCGCACTGCCTCGAGTGGCAGCGGCAGGGCGAAGCGGATTTCTCCGGCGGCAGCAAGCGCATCTTCAGCACCCGAGACGCCGTCGCCTTGGCGGGCGACAATGCGAGCCTGGCTCGCGAGATAGAGTGAGCCACTGTAGTTCTGCCGGTCGAACTCGAGCGTGCTCATGGCAAGGAAATTCTCGGTCTGAGAAACGGCAGCAGAACCTGGATTGCTGGCCTTGAGGCCCTGGAGGGCGATCTCCGCCTCGGCTCTCGCCGAGGCCGCCTCGGCGCGGCTGGCTGCACTCTGGGATTTGGCCATGGACCGCACCACTTCGCGGGTCGCCCGCTCGTACTTGTCGCGGAGATCCAGGATCTGGGCATCCTTCTCCAACAGCTGGAGTTGGAGCGCGGTGACCTGCTTCTCGGCCTCGGGATCCGTGACGGTCACGGTGTGGATCACGGTGTCCGGCGGTGCGGCCACCACGACGGGCTCCGGGGTGGTGGGCGGTGGGGCGCTCTTCGCGCATCCAGCAATGATAGATGCAACCATGGTCACGATCGCAATGCCAGGGATTCGTCTCGAGGCTGACCGAAGCTCGTGAAGTGCCATGATCCTCTCTCTAGTGTAGCCACCCGGGATGACAGCCGTCGTCGGAATCGCCTGCAGTGGTGAAAATCAAGCAAGGGCACACGTCTGGTGCAAGATCAATGCTCACCAAGCCCGGGACGCTCCTTGCTTTCATCAATAGAGGGCTCGAGTAGGAAGGACCCGTCGCGCGGGGTGGAACCGCTCGGCCGGACTCTGCATACTGTAAGGATATTGCACCGGCAACCACCCTGCCCCCAACCCTCTAGAGGCACCTCGATGTGGCGCAGACTCCTTCTCTCATTCGTTCTCGGCGTGGTCTTCGCACTGATGGGATCACCCGGCACGGCCCGGGCACAGTCGGGCACGTTGGTGGTCGTCAACAAGGCTGCGAGCACCGCATCGATCATCGACGTAGCGTCGGGCCAAACCCGGGCCATCCTGCCGACCGGACGCGGCCCGCACGAAGTCGCCATCACGCGGGACGGCGGGACGGCGGTCGTCACCGACTACGGCGATCGGGAGGGCAACAACACCCTCACGGTCATCGACGTGCCGGGGCTCCTGGTCGAGCGTACCATCGACCTGGGGGCGTACCGGCGCCCGCATGGTATCGCCTTCTTGCCGGGTGACAGCCTCGTCGCCGTGACCTCGGAGACGGCACAGACCGTGGTCCTGGTGCGGGTGGCCGACGGGTCCATCGTGAAGACGCTCTCCACCGGCCAGGGCGGCTCGCACATGCTGGCGGTCACCGGCGACGGGCGCACGATCTTCACCGGCAACATCCGCGACGGGACCGTCTCCCAGTTGGATGTCGCGAGCGGCAAGCGCACCCGCCTGTTCCAGACACCGCCCGAGCCCGAGGCGATTACCGTCACCGCAGACGGACGCGAGGTGTGGGTGGGGAGCAACTCGGAAGGCACCGTCAGCGTGGTGGACGTCGCGACCGGGAGGGTGGATACGCCACTGGATGGCTTCCAGTGGCCCTATCGCATTCTGATCACGCCGGATGACCGTCACGTATTGATTCCCGACCTCCGGGCTCATGAGCTCCGCATCGTCGATCGGGCCAGCCGAGCGGTGGTGGACGTGATGCAGCTTGACGGCGCGGGGCCGCAGGGCATCACGCTGAGCCATGACGGGAGGACCATCTACCATGCGATGAGTCTCGAGGACCGGATCGCCGTGATCGATCTCGCCACTCGGAAAGTGCTTCGCACGATCGACACTGGTCGGGGGCCCGATGGCGTGGCGTACACCGATCAAGTGATCTGGTAGTTTTCGCGGCTAGTGCCATCGGCCGGGCCGAGCTTGCGTCGCCCGATCAATTCCGACAAGGTTCCCTGCCTATGGATCAGTCACCTGCCCGGACCGAGAGCCGCCGCATCCGCCGCGAGAAGAGGACCATTTCGATCATGATCGGGATGTACTGCCGCGAGCACCACGACGCGGCCGGCGGCGGCCTCTGCGCCCAGTGCGATGCGCTCCACGCCTACGCCATGCAGCGCATCGATAAGTGCCCCTACTGCCTGGCCAAGCCGACCTGCGCCAACTGCCCCATCCACTGCTACAAGCCCGATATGCGGGAGGACGTCCGGCGGGTCATGCGCTACGCCGGGCCGCGGATGCTGAAGCGGCATCCGGTGTTGGCGGTGCTTCACATCCTCGACGGTTTCCGCAGAGTCGAGGCACCGACTCGCCCGCCGCGAGCCCGCCCAAGGGCCACCGCCTGAACGCCGGTTGGACCCGGGACCTTCCCTTCCCCCGGCCCGATCGGTAGCTTCTTCCCCCGCACACCCCCTATCGGGCTCGGCATCCGATGACGCGAGTCCACCGAATCCGGCAGATGGCCGATCTGCCTAACCCCCCAGGAGGATCTACATGCGTTTGAAAGTACCCTTCACCGGCGTCGCGCTCGCCGCCGCGCTGCTCGTTCTCCCAGCAGCCGTACACGCCCAAGCCGCCGCGGCCCCCCAGCCGCACTACGTCACGGTGACGACCTTCAGCGCCCCATTTAATGCCGAGGGCCAGAAGGTGTGGTGGTGGATCGACTCCGTGATGGTTCCTAGCTCAAAGATGGACCCGAACGTGGTCCGCTACTCTGTGGGCGGCCACAACTACGGCAGCAGCGCGGGCGACATCGTCATGATCGCCGAGTACGCCAACTGGAACGCGATCAATGCGGACTGTGCGGCATGCACCGCGTGGTTCGAGAAGCGCCAGCCAGCCGAGGGCACGCCGGAGCGGACGGCCTGGAATGAGGCTCAGGCCGCGTTCTTCAAGCATTACCACGGCCACTCGGACGAGATCTACGCCGTGCAACCCGGCCGCTCCAAGTAACGGGCTGCGTTAGCCCTTCAGACCGATACACCGCGAGTAGATCAGGGGGCGTTCCCAACACGGGACGCCCCCTGATCCATTCTCTCCATTATCCGGTCCGTGCCAGACTGCCCTCCTGCTAGCGGAATCGTTCCATCGTCTGCCGCGCCCCGTCCTCGCAGGCGGGCCAGGTGCGCTGCTCGCCGGTTCGGGGATTCACCCCGAGCACGCGCCGGTTTCGTGGAATCCGGCTGTCTTCCGCGGCCTGATAGACCAAGAGGGCCGTGATCGTCGCGTTGTTCTTCAGGTCGTCCCAGGCAATCTTGTCGATGGTGTCGCGGTTGGTATGCCAGGTGGCGGAGCCATAGTCGTAGTTGGTGGCCGACAGGTTGAAGGCCGGCGCACCGGAACAGATGAACGCCGCGTAGTCGCTGCCGCCTCCGCCGGGATTGCCGGGCATGCTGAGATCGATATTCCCTACCATCGATTGGGGTAGACGGGAGAGCCACCGGGCGAAGAACTCGCCGGCACCCGTCAAACCTTGCATGGCGATGGCCCTGACCCTGCCGGTGCCGTTGTCCTGGTTGAGCGCGAGTTGGAGCCCGTCGACCACCTCCGGATGATCGTGGGCGAACGCGCGGGACCCGTTCAGGCCCTGCTCCTCGCTGCTCCAGAGCCCCATGATGATGGTGCGCTTGGGATTGGGATACGCGGCCTGGAGAATCCGCATCGCTTCCATCATGACGACACTGCCGGTGCCGTTATCGGTGGTGCCGGACGCGCCGTCCCAGGAATCGTAATGCGCCGAGAGCAGCACATACTCGTCGGGCAGGGCCGCGCCGGGGATGGTCCCGATGACATTGAAGACGGGCAGCTCACCCAGGTCCTCCGCATCGGCACGGGCCCGGAGGCGGGGGCCCTGGTTGTTCTCGGTGAGCCGATACACCAGGCCGTAGTCCTCGCAGCTCAGGTCGAAGGCCGCCGCGCGGTGGCTCATCGCCCCCCCTCCCTGGAAGGCGTGGGCAAGCGAGAAGATCCGGTCGATGCCCCAGGCACCGGTCCAATAGTTGGTGAGGAGGCCAGTCGCGCCGGCTTCCTCGAGCGCGTTGACGATCGCTTGCCTGTCGAGCCCGATGGCCTCGATGCGGGCATTCCACGCATCCCGGGCCGCCCGCCGGGCCTGGTTGAAGACCGAGTCCGCTCCCGGAACACCGTGTTCCTTCCACGACGAGGCGGGCCGGCAGCTGGCCTCGGCGGGCGAGAGCAGCACGAACTTACCGCGCGCGGTTGGAAGCCACGCCCGGAACGCGTCGGCCCCATCCACCTGAGGTAGCATCACCACTCCACCCGTCTTTTCACCTTTGGTGGCCGGGCTCCACGCCAGCATCATGCCTTCGAGCGAGCGCACCCGCGGGGCGATGAGATCCACGTGCGACACGCCGCGGCGCCAGCCGCGCCAAGTGCCGTACTGTTCTTTTCTGGCCTCAATGCCCCAGCCCCGAAGCGTTGCCACCGCCCAATCGACCGCCGCCTGCTGCTCCGGCGTGCCCGTGAGCCGCGGCCCGATCGAATCGAACAGCGTCTGTGCCAGGTCGTAGAGCTCGGAGTGCTCCATGCCCTGGTTCCAGATGGCCTTGATGACTGGATCGTCAGTCGGAAAATCCTGCGCCATGACAGGCGGGCCGGCCGAGATTCCCGAGACGACGAAGATTGCCAAACCCAACAGCAGGCGGACGAGCTTGGGATGCATCGTATCCTCCTAAGCGCACCGTGTAGAAAACATCATCGACCACCGGAAGGCGTGCCAACGCCCGGCTCAAGCGGAGAATAGGCCACGGCGGGCTGAACGTCCAGATGTTTTGGCCAATCACCTGGGTCAGCCCTTGCGGGCGGTCCCGGAGAACATGCATTCTACGGAGGAAAGGCAACCCATGACCGACGATCGCGTAATCCGATTGCTCGAGGAAGTCCGCGACCTCCAGCGCGAGCACCTCGAACACTATAAGGAAGCGCTCCGGAACCAGACGGAATCGATCCGGATGCAGCGCGAGCTGAGCCATGTGGCGAGAAACCGGCTCCGGTTCGTCTCCGTGCTCATTGCGATCGTCCTGGTGATCCTCATCGTGTCAGCGTGGGGCGTGGTGCGGACACTCTTCTAATGAAGGGCAGACGGTGACGAGACCCGGACCCAGTGACGATTCCAAGAAGTTGAACATCCAGCTCGATCCCGGAAGTGCGCTGCCGCTCTACCGACAGATTGTCGATCAAATCTGGATCGAGGTGGTTGACGGGAGCCTCGCGGCCGGGGAGCGGATGCCAACGCTCCGGCAATTGGCCATCGCTCTGGGCGTGCATCCCGATACTGTCGCCCGGGCGTATCACGAGCTTGCGCTCTTGGGTGTGCTGCACGAGCGCCGGGGCGAGGGTACTTTCGTGGGCCTCCAGCCGGCCAAGCGCTCGGAGTTGGAACGACGTCGCCAGCTCGAGGACATCTGCGTCACCGCAGTGGCCGACGCCAAGCTCTGCGGGTTCTCCGCGGATGACATGATCGAAATCATCAAAGAGCTGCGCGATCACCGCGGCAGCTGAAAGGGACGGCCATGGGAACCAACATCATCCTGAGCAAGAAGGGGCCGGTGTCCCCGCCTGCGAGCTCGCCCAATGACACCCGGTATCCCGTTCCGGCCGTGGTGGCCGGCACGATCACCGGCCTGGGCGCAGCGGGCCTGGTACTTCTGACCCCCCTCGCGGCCGCCGCCGCGTGGCTGGCGCCGACGGTGGGCGTGCTCTTCGCCGCGCTGGTCGGCTCCTCCATCAAGTATGCCGACCAATGGGAAAAGGCGGTCGTCCTTCGACTCGGGAAATACCAAGGCCTTCGGGGTCCCGGCCTATTCACGGTCATCCCGATCATCGATCGGGTGACCTACCACATCGACCAACGGATTCGTACCACCGATTTCGGCGCCGAGTCGTGCCTGACCAAGGATACGGTTCCGGTAAACGTCGACGCGATCGCGTTCTGGGTGGTGTACGACGCGGAGCGGGCGGCCCTCGAAGTGCAGCAATACGAGCAAGCCGTGGTGCTTGCCGCGCAGACCGCACTGCGAGATGCCATCGGCAAACACGACCTGGCCGAGTTGATTCAGTCGCGGAAGGAACTGGGACGCGTGCTTCAGGAGACGCTCGACAAGAAGATGCACGACTGGGGAATCCAGGTGCAGTCGGTCGAAATCCGCGACGTGATCATCCCCAAGGCGCTCGAGGAAGCGATGTCGCGCCAGGCGCAGGCGGAGCGGGAGCGTCAGGCACGCATCATCCTCGGCACTGCCGAAACCGAGATCGCGTCGAAGTTCGTGGCCGCCGCGGAGACGTACAGTGAAAACCCGGTCGCCATGAATCTCCGGGCCATGAACATGCTGTACGAGAGCATCGTGAAGCGCGGCTCGCTCATGGTGGTGCCCTCGGGCCTGGCCGACTCGCTGAACATGCCCGGCATCATGGGCTTGACGGGGGCGGCTTCGGCCCACGGCCTCATGCCGCGACCCGAGGCGGATGATGAGAAGGAAGGCTCGAGCCAAACAATTCGAGACTTCCCGCCCGGCAACACGTCATCGGAGTAGCTCCGGGCGTACCAATCATGGCGGCACGGCGCCGGCTCGTGAAGGGACGCCGGACCGCCTACCACACCCGAGCATGGGATCCTGCACTCGGGAGGCCCTGCCCACCGCCTCTCGTCTGTTGCGCCGCTTCCCGGCGCATGTTGCGCGCTCGCACACCTGAGGCGTCCCTCCGCTTCACCAAGCCCGCATGAGTACACCATCATGCCCCGCTCCAGCCCTAAATCCTACGTCGAACCTCTGGATTCCGATGGAACCAGCCGCTGGCATCCTTTTGGCTCCGTCAACCTGCCTAATCGATAGTCACTAAGACCTACGTGACCGCCAGGCAGGAGACCATTCGTGGTTGAGCCTGGCGCGCAGCACGCGTTTGTCCCGGCAACAGGAACGGAAACCATGCCTGCGAACAAGACGGACTCGAGAACCCGCACGCTCGAAGTTCTGCCCGCGCTCGCCCCCGAGTACCAAGGGATCCTGACTCCCGAGGCTCTTCGATTCGTGGAGCGGTTGATGCGCAGGTTCGGTCCCACGCGGGATGAGCTCTTGCTGGCCCGGATCCGACGCCAGCATGAGATCGACGCCGGCGGTGTGCTCGACTTCCTCGCCGAGACGGCCCAAGTCCGGAGCGCCGAGTGGACGGTCGCGGACGTGCCGGCGGATCTGACCGACCGTCGAGTGGAGATCACGGGCCCGGTCGACCGCAAGATGATCATCAACGCGCTGAATTCCGGCGCGAATGTGTTCATGGCGGATTTCGAGGATTCCAACGCGCCGACCTGGGACAACGTCATCCAGGGCCAGATCAACCTGCGCGATGCGGTCCGCCGGACCATCACGTTTACCAGCACCGAGGGCAAGCAGTACGCGCTCGCACCGAAGACCGCGACCCTGATGGTCCGGCCGCGAGGCTGGCACCTGATCGAAAAGCATGTGCGCCTCGACGGCGTTCCGGTTTCCGCCAGCTTGTTCGACTTCGGGCTCTACTTCTTCCACAACGCGCAGGCACTTCTCGAACGCGGAAGTGGCCCGTATTTCTACCTGCCCAAACTCCAAAGTCACCTGGAGGCTCGACTGTGGAACGAGGTCTTCGTGATGGCGCAGAACGAACTCGGGATCCCGCTGGGGTCGATCCGCGCGACCGTCCTCATCGAGACGCTGCCCGCGGCCTTCGAGATGGACGAGATCTTGTACGAACTGCGGGACCACTCCGCCGGGCTCAACTGCGGTCGCTGGGACTACATCTTCAGCCTCATCAAGACGTTCTGGAAGAACCCCGGATTCATACTGCCGGATCGGGCGCTCGTCAGCATGACGACCCACTGCATGCACTCATACTCTCGTCTCGCAATCCAGACCTGTCACCGCCGCGGCATCCACGCCATCGGAGGCATGGCGGCCCAGATCCCCATCAAGCACGATACCGAGGCCAACGAGCGGGCCCTGACCAAGGTGCGGGAGGACAAACTCCGTGAGGTCGGAGACGGGCACGACGGAACCTGGGTGGCGCATCCGGGGCTGGTCGAGCTCGCGAAGACCATCTTCGACGAGGGAATGCCCGGACCGGACCAGATCCATCGCAAGCGCGAGGATGTGCGGATCACCGCCAAGGATCTCTTGACCGTGCCCCAGGGACCGATCACCGAGCGTGGCGTGAGGCACAACATCGATGTCGGTCTCCAGTACATGGCGGCCTGGCTCAGCGGCAACGGCTGCGTCCCCATCTACAACCTGATGGAAGATGCCGCCACGGCCGAAATCTCCCGGTCCCAGCTGTGGCAATGGCTCCACCACGCCGGCGTCACGCTGGAGGACGGGCGACCCATGACGTCGACTTTGATGCACGCCCTGTTCGACGAGGAGAGCCAGCGGCTGCGTGAAACCGTCGGAGACGTCCGCTTCGAAGCGGAACGGTATGGCCTGGCGCGGAAACTCATCGAAAACATCGTGAGGAAGGACTCGTTCACCGCATTCATGACGACCGTGGGATACGAACACCTGGATTGATCGACTTCCAGCAAAGGAGCACCCGATGGGCGACAAGCAGAATGGTATTCTCGAGCTCGAGCAGAGCTGGAAGACCGACCAACGATGGCAGGGAATCAGCCGGCCCTACTCCGCCGCGGATGTGTTCAGGCTCCGGGGCTCCGTGCAGATTCAGCACACCTTGGCCACCCTGGGCGCCCGGCGGCTCTGGGACCTGTTGCACACGACACCCTACGTGAACGCGCTCGGCGCCTTGACCGGGTCGCAGGCCGTCCAGATGGTCCAGGCCGGCCTTCCGTCGATCTACTGCAGCGGCTGGCAGGTGGCGGGGGACATGAACAGTGCCGGTCAGACGTATCCCGATCAGAGCATCTACCCGGTCGACAGTGTGCCCACCCTAGTGCGCCGGATCAACAACGCGCTCCAGCGCTCCGATCAGATCACCCACGAGACTGGCAACGACGACAGCCGGCCCTGCTGGTTCGCGCCCATCGTAGCCGACGCCGAGGCTGGGTTCGGTGGCGTGCTGAACGCGTTCGAGTTGATGAAGGCGATGATTGCCGCGGGTGCGGCCGGCGTCCATTTCGAGGACCAGTTGTCGTCATTCAAGAAGTGCGGCCACATGGGCGGCAAGGTGCTGGCCCCGACCGGCGAGGCCATCAACAAGCTGGTGGCCGCCCGGTTGGCGGCGGACGTCGAGGGCGTCCCCACCGTGCTCATCGCACGCACCGACGCCAACTCCGCGACCCTGTTGGCCAACGACGTCGACGAGCGGGATCACGTGTTCCTGACGGGTGAGCGAACCCCGGAAGGCTTCTTCCACGTGCGCACCGGGTTGGATCAGGCGATCGCTCGCGGGCTCGCCTACGCGCCCTACGCCGATCTGCTCTGGTGCGAAACCGCCCACCCGGATCTGGAGGAAGCGCGTCGGTTTGCGGAGGCCATCCGGGCCCGGTACCCGGGCAAGATGCTGGCCTATAACTGTTCCCCGTCCTTCAACTGGCGGCGGCATCTGGATGAGGCCACCATTGCCAAGTTCCAGCGGGAGCTGGGGGCCATGGGGTACACATACCAGTTCGTGACCCTGGCCGGCTTTCATTCGGTCAACGCCGCCATGTTCGAGTTGGCCCAGGGCTACCGTGAGAGCGGCATGGTGGCCTACGCCGGGCTCCAGGACCACGAGTTCGCGCTCGAGGAGCGCTATGGGTATCGCGCCGTCAAGCACCAGTCGTTCGTGGGCGCCGGGTACTTCGACGACCTGACCCAAGTGATCACGGGCGGCCGGACCGCAACCACAGCGATGGCAGGCTCCACGGAGGAAGAACAGTTCGAGGAAGGGACGGCCGGGGTCGAGGAGGAGCACCACCGCCGGGCCGGCTAACGACGCACTGGCCGAGTCGGACGCAACGGCACCAGGGGGGGCTTCCCGTGAGGCTCCCCCTGGTGCCGTTTCCCTCGCGCCCATCCCGTGACTGGTGGGCCAAGCCAACGGCCCGCTTTCCTATCTAATGGAAGCGTTCCGGTTCGGCTATATTCTACCCCGCCAGCAGGTCATCACATCTTACCTTTCCGCCCGGCGCCATGTGGCGCCGGCTTGACTGAGTCCCCCCATGGCCCACGTCTCACACCGCCTGTCCACCGCGTTTCAGGGTGCCCTTGCCGGAGGGGGCGATCCGGCCACCTCGCCGCTCTACGTCTTCGGACCGTTCCTCAAGCTGATCGTGATCGCGGGCGTCGCCGAGGTGACGTTCGGCGCCAGCATCTGGCTCGTGGTCTTCACGGTGGTGATGGTGTCGGCCATGTACCGCCTGGTGATGCGGTGGGTGGTGGACGGGAGCGGCGGCAGCGGGCTGACCGAGGAGGAGTTCGGTTCGTGGGCGGTGAAGGTGAATGCGGGCATCACGTTTGTCGAATACACCTTGACCTTCCTGGTCAGCATCGCAGCCCTGGTGACCTTCATCGCCGACCGTTTTCCGGCGCTCAACACGGTCATCGCGGGCGTCCAGTACCGGACGTTCCTTGCCGTGCTCATCAGCATCGGCATCGGCTGGCTGGTCAACCGTGGCCCGAAGACGGCCGCGCGCGCATTCGGCCCGGCCACCTTCGCGGTGCTGCTCCTCCTCTGGACCATGATCGCCGCGACAATATGGCAGCGGGGTCTCCACCTGCCGTCCTTCGACCTGCAGGCGTTCACACCGAATTACCTCCACTTCACCCTGGCCGGCTATGCGCGGATCCTGGCGCTGATGACCGGCATCGAGATCTTCGCCAACCTCGTGGCCGCCTACGACGGCACCAATGCCGAGCGCAGCAAGAAGGCGTTCGGCAGCCTGATCATCATCATGGGTACCACCTGCCTGACGATGCTCATCGTGGGTCCCGCCATCCTCGCGGAGGCCGACCTGAGCGACACCCACGTGTCGGTCTTCACGCAGACGATGGACCACTTGTTGCCATCTCCCCTGCCGTTCGTGGGTACGCTGATCGGCGTGCTGGTGCTGGCATCAGCCGCCGCCGCGAGCGCGCAAGGCATCCAGAATCTGGCGCTCGGCCTCCGCTACCGGCGCTACATCCCGGCGTGGTTGGGTTCCCGCAATTTCTTCGACGTGGCTGACAAGCCGGTCTGGGTAGAAGTCGGCATCGTCGCCCTGTGCTACCTGGTCTTCGGCACCCACGAGGAGACGTATCTCGCCATCTATGCCGCCGGGGTATTCATCCTGCTCAGCATGACTGGCTGGGCCGCGGCCAAGCGCCTGTTCCGGGAACTGCGCGTGACGTTCACGCCGGGCGGCGCCGCAACCCTGGTGGGCACCGTCCTCGCCGCGCTACTCACAACCGCGGCCACGGTCATCATCTTCGAGGAGCGGTTCTTCGAGGGGGCATGGACCTATCTGCTCTTCATTCCGGCCCTGTACGTTGTCTTCAGCCGGTTCCGCGAGCGTCTCGGCACCCCCAAGCCGCTCGACGAGCACCTCGGCCGCTTCTTCGTGGGACAGTACCTCCTGCCCTTCCAGCGCGACGATCTGCCGCAGGGCGACTTCGGGATCGAGCGGATCATGGTGCCGCTCGACGGCTCCGCGCTGGCAGAGCATGCCCTACCGGTTGCGGAATTGCTGGCGCGGACCGTGGGCGGCCGGATCGACCTCATGTCCGTCCGTGACCCCCACGACGAAGGCACCGGCGAGCCGGGCGCGGCGGCGCGATCCGCCACCGAGGCGTATCTCAACCGGTTGGCCGAGACGCTTCGGCAGCGCGGATTGACGGCGGGTATCAGCATGCGGAGCGGAAACATTCCCGAGGAAATCGGCCGTCACGGCATCGAGAGTCACGCCGACGTGATCGTGATGGCCACCCGCGGACGGTCGCGGGTGGACCGGCTCCTCGGCCGGAACATCGCCACCGCGGTGGTGCGGCAAACGGAGCTGCCGGTGCTCGTCATCCGCCCGACCGACGTGTGGACCAGCCGCCATACCGCGTTCAAGAAACTCCTGGTGTCCCTCGATGGGTCGGTCGACTCGGAAGAGGTGCTTCCCCCGGCGCGGATCCTGGCGCGCTATTTCGGGAGCACGGTCGTGCTGCTCGCGGTGCCCGAAGCGGAGAGCGAGGTGCCTCGCCTGCAGCACTACCTCGAGTCGGTCGCAGCCGCGCTCCAGGCCATTGGGATCGCGGTGGAGACCCGCGTCACGGGCTCGGGCGCGAGCCGGACCATTACCAGTGTCGCCGCATCGGAGGAATGCGACCTGATCATGATGGCGACGCGCGGACGCGGAGCCCCGGAAGAGATCGGGGTCGAAGTCGGCAGCGTCACCGAAAGTGTCGTGCTCTCGGCCCATTGCCCGGTGTTCGCGGTGACGGTGGTTGGGTTCGGCCGAAAGAAATGATCGAGTCCGTCAACCACGCGGGTCGGAACCACGCCAGAGGGGGAGCTTCCCATGAAGCTCCCCCGTGCCGCCAAACGCTCGAGCCTGGCTGGTTACATCACTCCAACCGCGTCCCGCGGGCGAACACCGTATCGTCTTCGTCTCGGAATTCGAATCCGGTGGCGTGCCCGGAATCGATGGTGAACTCGAGAACGGCCCTCCACACATCATAGAGCGCCCCGCCCTTCAGGAACCCGGCGTTGTACCATTCGTCCGTCAGGCGGATGAGCACCATCTCATCGGCCATGCGTTCGGCGAAACCCCACCGCACCTTCAACATGCCTCCCTCGTAGTACGTCTCGAAGCGTCCCGGCGGCGGCATATTCTCGTCAACGAAGGCGATCTGGTACGTGCCGATGTACGGTTCGACGATGTCTTTAGCGACGGTGAGGACCTGCGACGGCTCGACATCGAACCGAAGCCTGACCTCGGTCGTGGCCCACCTCAGGCTCAGCACTGTTCCGGACGGCTCCACTACGGGGAAGGAAAAGGTCAGGACGTCCATCTGCGGTGCCGCCGTCGGCGTGACCTTGAATCGCACCTGGTCGTCGCTCGGACCCGGGTGGGCAAGATGAAAGAGCCGGTGCTTCGGGTGGAACACCACCTCCCACTGCTTGGGCTGGACTACCATCCAGAGCGAGTACTTGCCCTTTGGGAGCGCGTGTCCGTTGACCGTGACGTCCTTGTCGACCTCGACCGTCGTGGCCCAGTTGGCCCCGGGGGTCCAGACCTCACCCCAGTAGACGAAGCCTCCGAACACCGGCTCGCGGCCGCGCGCCACCGGCCTCGAGGCCACCACCGTGATGGTGGTGCCGTCGACCGTTTGGACAACCGTGCCCAACTCGCTGGCGCGGACCTGGGCCGGGGCATTGCGGGGAGAGGCAACGAACAAGGCGACGACGAACGAGAATGATGCCAGCTGTCGAACGGTCATGGAAAGCCTTTCGATGGTGAAGGAAACTGGGATGCCGGAGGCTGAAATTCGAATGAGGGCTCAGGCAAACCGCGCGTCGATCGCGTCTCGGATGCGGTCCAACGACCATCCGCGTCTGTACAGCCGGAAGGCGAGCCTGCCCTGGCCCTGGCAGATTTCACAGAACCGGGCCATGCCGCCCTCCTCGTAGCACGTGAGCAGCGAGTAATACTCCGGTAGCTCCGCGCAGCCGCAGTGACAGCGGATGCCGTCCACAATGTGCGGGATCCGCCGCACGCCGTCATAGGCATCGATAACGTCGGGGAAATCCCTGAGCTCGTCCGCGGTGAGTACCTTGGATGCGTCGATGCCGGGGCGGGGCTCCGGATGCGGATGCGGGCCTGGCTGCCGCAACGCGAAATGCGGGCAGCGCGGCCGTGGGATCGCTCCCCATGCGACCGTCAGGAACGCGGTCGGGATGAAGGCCAGGAATTGCCTGCGGGGTATCGGGCTCGCCATGACTCTCCTGTGGATCCGGGCCGTGGCCCGCGAGGAACGCGATAGGACCACATAAGCTAAAGGGACAGTTCCACCAGTAAAAACCCTCGAGGCAAGAGGCCAAACATCCAGTTGGGCAGGCCCAATGCGCGATAGCCACGAAAGACAACGAAAAATGGACTAAAATAGCCCGAAAACAACCCGAAAATACCGAATTTCCGACCTCTCTATCGTCGTGAATACGTTCGAGTGAATGGGCGGCAGGCTGGTTTCACAGCGAATTCAGGCCCCCTTCACCCCGGAACGGCCAACCTCAGGCGGAGCAGCAGGGCCCACCCACTGGGCTTGTAACGTTCACTCTCGGAGATGATATGACGAAGCCCCGCTCGGATTCGACTGGAGACCTGCGGCTGGTCGCCCTGCTGATTACCGTCGGACTCTGCTGCATCACCGTCCCTGCCCTCGGTCAGCAGCCGGCCGCGCCTCCGCCACCGGTACTCCATCCGCCCGACGTGTCCGGCGGGCCGTTGCTTCCGGAACAAGCCAGCTACGATGTGACCTTCTACGACTTGGCACTCCGAATCGACCCGGCCGACAGCACGATTCGCGGGTCGGTGACGGTGTATGCCGACGTGGTCCAGCCGATGAACCACTTGGTGCTCGATCTCGACACGGTATTCACGGTGACCACGATCGCTCGGGTCGGCGATGGTGCCGGTTCCCTGCCCTTCGAGCGGCGCGGCGGCAGGCTTTGGATCACGGTCCCAACCCTTCAGCCCGGACAACAGGTCGGAGCCCGGGTCGAGTATCACGGGCGGCCCCGGACCGCGGGGCGCGGACGGTTCATCTGGTCCACGACCGAGGCGGGGCAACCGTGGCTGGGTGTCTCCTGCGAAATGTTCGGCGCGGATCTCTGGTGGCCGGTCAAGGACCATCCGTCCGACGAGCCCGATTCGCTGGCACTCAACTTCACCGTGCCGAGGCCGCTGGTCGCCGCCAGCAATGGACGCCTGCGCGGGGTGACGGACAACGCCGACGATACCCGGACCTATCGGTGGTTTTCATCGATGCCGGTCAACAACTACGGCGTGAGCGTCAACGTGGCCCCATACGTGACCGTCACCCGCCAGTATGAGAGCGTCGCCGGCGACACGTTTCCGGTCACCTTCTGGGTGCTGCCCGAGCACGAGGCCCAGGCGCGGGCGGCACTCCCGGAATTTCTGGACCATCTTCGCTTCTTCGAGGAGCTGCTGGGTCCCTACCCGTTCCGGAGCGACAAGTACGGCATCGCAGAGGTGCCGTACCTCGGCATGGAGCACCAAACCATCATCGCCTACGGCGCCAACTTCCGGAACGACGCCATGGCGCGGATCGACTGGGGCTTCGACGCGCTCCATCAGCACGAGCTGGCGCATGAGTGGTTCGGCAACATGCTCACTCCGCCGGACTTCAACGACATTTGGTTGCACGAGGGCTTTGCCCAGTACATGCAGCCGCTCTACGCGGAGAGCCGGCTCGGCCAGGACAAGGCACGCGAGCTGATGCGGCTGATGGAAGCTCGGATCCGGAACCAACCGGCCATCGCCGCGCGCCGGTCCGAGACCACGGCCGAGGCATACAACTCCGAGATTTATTACAAAGGCGCCTGGATCCTTCACTCGCTGCGCTTCGTGATGGGGGACAGCGCATTCAGAACTCTCTTGCACCAGTGGACCTATCCCGACCCGCCGGTCCCTGTGACCAACCAAGCCTGTCGCTGCCGCTTCCTGACCACCGACGACTTCATACGCCTCGCCAGCCGGATGGCGGGTCAGGACCTCGGGTGGTTTTTCGACGTGTACGTGCGCCAGCCGGCGTTGCCGACGCTGGTCATGACCCGGGATGGTGAGCAGGTCGAGTTGCGATGGGACGTGCCAGACGACATGCCGTTCCCCATGCCGGTAGATGTGGCGGTCAACGGCGAGCGTCGGCGGATCGCAATGCCGGACGGGAGGACGCGCATCACTGTTCCCTCCGGCAGCGACATCGAGGTCGACCCGGAGGAGTGGATTCTCCGGGCGCGTCCCGAGTGATACGGCTCCGCTAGCGAGGGGACCTCGGTGCCCGTCTTCGTGGCACCGTTTCCGTCGCAGTTAGAGTACTGCGTGTGGGAGCGTTCCGGGCATTTCTCCCTGGCTCGCACGCCAGGGACGAGACGAGTTCTTCGCCGTACTGCGTGCTTGGCTGGCACGGCACGACCGTCGCGACTGCCCGACACCACCCTACCGCCGCACTCTGAATCGATCACCCGCCTCCCTTATAGACGGCTTCATCCTTTTTTCAGCCCGGGTCCGAGATGTTGGGTCCATCGCCCCTGGCGCGGAGCATCAGCCATGCAGCTCCCCGCCCCGGGTTCCCACTCCACGAGGAAGGATCATGGCAGGCATCGTCGGCTACGGGGCGTACATCCCGCGCAACCGCATCACGACCGAAGAGATCGCCCGGCAGTGGGGCAAGGACCCGGACGCGATCCAGACGGGGCTGCTGCTCGAGGAGAAGTCGGTCCCCGGCCTCGACGAGGACACCATCACCATCTCGGTGGCCGCGGGACGCGCGGCACTCGAGCGGGCCGGCATCGACCCGCAGCGGATCGGCGCGGTCTACATCGGCTCGGAGTCCCACCCCTACGCCGTCAAGCCCAGCGGCACGGTCGTGATCGACGCGCTGGGCATCGGCCCCGACGTGCACGTCGCCGACTTCGAGTTCGCCTGCAAGGCCGGCACCGAGGCGATGTTCGTCGCGCTGGGCCTGGTCGAGTCGGGCCGCGTCGAGTACGCCATGGGCGATCGGCGCCGACACCTCGCAGGGCGCGCCCAACGACGCGCTCGAGTTCTCCGCCTCGGCGGGCGGCGCGGCGTACATCTTCGGCAAGGACGAACTCCTGGTCGAGGTGCTCGAGACCTACAGCTTCACCACCGACACGCCGGACTTCTGGCGGCGCGAGGGCGAGTTCTACCCGCGCCACGGCGGCCGCTTCACCGGCGAGCCGGCCTACTTCAAGCACGTCCTGGCCGCGACGCGCGGGATCCTGGAGAAGACCGGGATGCAAGCCGGCGGACTTCCGCTACGCCGTCTTCCACATGCCCAACGGCAAGTTCCCGCTGCCGGCGGGCAAGACGCTGGGCTTCACGAGGAGCAGATCGAGACGGGCTGGGTCGTGCCCACGATGGGCAACACCTACTCCGGCTCGTCGCCGACCGGCCTCGCGGCCGTTCTGGACGTGGCCGATCCCGACGACCTGATCCTGATCACGTCGTTCGGCTCGGGCGCCGGGCAGCGACTCGTTCGTGCTCAAGGCGACCGACCTGCTGCCCGAGCGGCGCGACCTCGCGCCGACCGTGCGATCGATGCTCGACGGTCCGCGGCGCTACCTGACCTACGGCGAGTACGCCAAGTACCGCGAGAAGATCATCGTCATGAACTGACGGCGTGCAGAGGGAGCGACGACCATGCGCGAGGTGGCAATCGTCGCAGCCGGCATGACCCGCTTCGGCGAGCTCTGGCAGTCGAGCCTGCGCGACCTGTTCGTCGAGGCGGCCCTGGAGGCGCTTGACGCAGCGCGGGGGCCGACCACCTCGACGCGATCTACGTCGGCAACATGTCGGGCGGGCAGTTCGTGGGCCAGGAGCACCTCGGCCCGCTGATGGCCGACCACCTCGGCATGGCCGGCGTGCCCGCGACCCGGGTCGAGTCGGCCTGCGCGTCGGGCGGCGTCGCACTGCGGGCCGGCGTTCTTCGAGGTGGCCTCGGGCATGAGCGACCTGGTGCTGGCCGCCGGCGTCGAGAAGATGACCGACGGCGCCGACGTGACCGACGTGCTGGCCACCGCGGCCGACCAGGAGACCGAGGTCTACCACGGGATCACCTTCCCGGGGCTGTACGCGATGATCGCGCGGGCCCACATGGACGCCCAGTCGGGACCACCGAGGAGGATCTGGCCTGGGTGTCGGTCAAGAACCACCGCCACGGCGCGCTGAACCCCAAGGCGCAGTTCCGGCGCGAGGTCACGCTGGAGCAGGTGCATGAATTCGACGCATGGTCGCCGAGCCGCTGCGACTGCTGCACTGCTCGCCCGGTCAGCGACGGCGCCGCGGCGGTGCTGCTCTGCCCGCTCGACCAGGCGCAAGAAGTACACCGACCGCCGGTCAAGATCCTCGGCAGCGGGCTGGCCACGGCGCCGATGGCGCTGGCCGATCGCGAGAGGATCCCGCCTTCCTCGACGCCGTGGCCAGCTGTCGGCCGAGCGCGCCTACGAGATGGCCGGCGTCGGCCCGGACGACATCCAGCGTCGCCGAGGTGCACGACTGCTTCTCCATCGCCGAGATCTGCTGCATCGAGGCGCTCGGCCTCGTCGAGCCGCGGCGAGGGCGGCCAGGCGGCCCGCGGCGGGCTGACCGCGCTCGGCGGACGCATCCCGGTCAACACCAGCGGCGGCCTGAAGTCCAAGGGGCACCCGGTGGGCGCCACCGGGATCGCCCAGGCGATCGAGATCTTCGAGCAGCTGCGCGGCGAGGCCGGCGAGCGGCAGGTGAAGGGCGCGCGACTCGGCCTGACCCAGAACATGGGCGGATCCGGGGCGAGCTCCGTCGTCCACATCTTCCAGGGGGTCTGATCATGCCGAGCCCGAGATACTGGAGAGAGATCCCGAGCCGGTTCCGCCTCGAGGCGGCCCGCTGCAGCGGGTGCGGCAAGGTGATCTACCCCGCCCGGCGCGTCTGTCCCGAGTGCCGCGGGACGGACATCGGAGCCGATGACGCTGTCGCGGAAGGCGAAGGTCGTCACCTCGACCGTGGTCCACGTGCCGCCCGACGACCTTCTCATGGAAGCGCCGTACGCGATGGCGGTCGTCGAGACGCCCGAGGGCGCCCGGCTGATGGCCCAGGTGGTGGACTGCGACCCGGAGACCGTGCTGCCGGGCATGGAGGTGTCGCTCGAGTTCCGCCTGATCCGCAAGGAAGGCCACGGCGGCATCCTCTGCTACGGCCACAAGGGAGTTCCCATCGCGTAAGCGTCAGGGCTCCCGCTGGGAGGAGTCATGCCGAAGGTGACAATCGAGGCCGAGGTGAGCGAGGCGTGCTACCACAGCTACGAGGTGGAAGCGAAGCGCCAGGGTGTGCCGATCGAGGCGTTGGTGGAGCGCACTGTAAACGTGCTGCTCAAAGAGAAAGAGTGCGAGGAGGATAGCGACCCCATCTATTTGCCGTGAGTCCGAAGTGCCGGTCTGTGGGCTAATGGCTATTGGCTACCGCACAGCTCCCCGCACCCCGCTAACAGCTATCAGCTAACTGCTATCGGCCAGCGACCGCCAGGATGACCATTTGCAGAGACCGATAGCCGATAGCGGAGTATCTTGGACTGGTCTCTCCCTCGCATCCCAGCCGTTTGCCATTAGCCATCTTCCCTGACCCGACTCCCTACCGCCTACTTCCCGACCTCCCGACCTCCCGACTCCCTCCTCCGACACCACACCAGCGCAAACGGCAACCCCGTGGCGATGAACGCCAGATCCACCAGCGAAAGCACCGGCTCGGAGATCAGGCGGAACAGGATGAGTGCCACGATTCCCGTCAGGTAAAGCAGCGGCACGACGGGATACCCGGGAACTTTGAACACGTCGGGACCCCCGACGCCTTCGCGTCTGAAGCGGAACAGCGCGAGCGTGGTGAAGGCGTAGAAGATGAGGATGGCGAACGTCATGCCCGCCACGATGGTCTCGAAGTTCTGCCGTACCAGGAGGATCACAGCCGCCCAGACGCAGTGCACCACGATGGCCCGTGACGGAGTGCGAAACCTGGGGTGCACGTAGTCAAGCCACTTGAAGAACAGGCCGTCCCGCGCCATGGCGTAGTACACCCGCGGCGCCGCGGTGACCGTGCCGTTGATGCTGCCCGTGGTCGAGACGATCACCAGCACCGCCACGAGCCCGGCGCCGATCGGCCCGAGAACTCGAATCATGGCGTCCGAGGCGACGATGGTGCTGGCCCTGACACCCTCCATGCCCAGCACGTGATGGTACATCACGTTGGTCAGGAGGTAGAGAACCGCCACCGTCGCCATACTGACAACCAGGCTCGGGGGAAGCACCCGGCGCGGGTTCTTCATTTCGCCGGCCACATAGCCCAACCGGTCCCAGCCGAGGTAGGAGAACACGATCAACAGGAACGCGGCACTGGCGTTGCCCAGCGGCCCCAAGGTCGCCGTCGCCGGCGCGGTGGTGGCCAGCAGGCTCGGCTCGCCGCGGCTCGCGGCGAGCCCGACGACCGCCAGGAGCAGGAGCCCGCACGCCTTGATGACCGATGAGGGCCGCTGGTAGAAGGCGGCCCACTGGATGCCGATGTAGTTGAGCGTGCCCAGGGTGGCGATGGTGCCCAGCGCCACGAACGTCTTCCCCGTATCGGTCAGCGGCACGAAGAAGCCCAGGTAGTTGGCGGTGATGATGGCGAGACCGGCGCCCGGGCTGGTGCGGATGATGAACAGCTGGGCCCACCCGAAGATGAACCCCATGTAGGGCCCGAAGCAGCGGCTCAGGTAGACGTACTCGCCCCCGGTTTCCGGCAGCCGCGTGCCCAGTTCGGCGTAGATCAGGCCGCCGACGAGGGCGAGGAGGCCGCCCAGGATCCAGTAGAACGCGATCCAGGCGAAGGAGGAGTGGTAGCCGGCAATGATCTGCGGGGTGGAGAAGATGCCAGCGCCGATGGTGATGCCGACGACGATGCTCACGCCGTCGAACACACCGAGCGCTTTCCGGAGCGTTGGGGCGGAAGTGGCCGGTGCCGTCAGAGTGTCACCAAAGACGGGTCGGTTGAGTCATCGTTGCCTTTACTCAAGTCACCTCGACAGTTCCGCCACAGGTTGACCCCGGAGCCAGAGCACTGATCTCACGGGTAAGGATTCGAAGATGTCGCCCCTCCCGGTTCGAACGCCAGGTCGACGCGCACCTGGAGGCTAGCGTGGATCCCGCGAAGAGGAGGATGGTCGCCACCTTGCCGAGCCCAGCGACGACCAACATCAGCGCGGCGACCTGCTCCACGGGAACCGCCATCCCAGCCGCCAAGGTAATACCAATGGAAGCGAACAGGAGGTCCCGGTTGGTCACGAGGGGAAGGCGCGAGATTACGAGCGAAAGCGCCGCGTAGGAGCACCACACACGGAGCGGCACCTCCGGAATGGCCACCGCCCACATGGCGATCTGCACCGCCTGCTCGAGTGCGAACCGCGCGGCATGAACCCCAAAAATCACCAGCGCCGTACCCGGCGCCATCGCAAAGATATGCCGGCGGAACCGGATGCCGACGGCGACGAGCCCAAGCGTCACGACCGTGCCAGCAATCAGAAGGGGCATGCCCCGCGGGCCGATCCAAGCGGTAAGACTCGTCCTGCTGAGGGAGAGGAACGCAACGACTAGGACGAGGGCGACCAGGGTAGAGGCTGCCGAGGAGACGATGTTCTGATCGCGGATGTCCCTGGCGATATCGAGGCTCGGACGATCGACCTGGCGGCGTGCCCATGTGAAGAAGAAGACCTCGCCCGAGTACTGGAAGATCTCACGATTGTAGATGCGCTTCTTGATGAAAATTGGGAGACTCTTCCAGGCATGCAACGGCCAGATGACCCGGTACGCAACCATCTCGCTCAGCGGCAGCCACACATAGAACATTGCAAACAGCAGGTAGAACAGCGGATTGACCGGTAACTCCGTTCGGAGCGTCGACCAGGCGACTCCCTTCAGTGAATAGGCCAACAGGCCGAGGATCCCAAGCGCGAGGAGCGCCTGCGTGGTTCTTAGCACCAGGCGGCTGTGCCGCCATGCGGCGAACGCTGTCCAGTGCCTACGAAGGGTGTTGCGCAACATGACGCAGCCGTGCGGGAGCGAATGGCGAGGCAGAACGCGGAACCTCGAGCGAGAGAATCTCCCGCACCAGGATCAGGTCGCTCAAGCGGTCCACGTCCACGGCGGCTTCGGCGAAGGGCAGCGGAATGGCCTGGACCCGGGCGCCGATCACCCGGGAAGCGCGTCGCATGGCGGAGTCCAGATCCAACAAGCGGAGTATGAAGAGGAGCAAGGCAAACGGGCCGAAGGCTCGGGCCAGCCGCCATGGCTTCTTCCGCAATTCCTCGACTCGGGTCCAGAATTCCGCCCCGCGCTTCGCCTCGGGAGTACGGAATACGAAGAGATTCGCTCCCGAGTACCTCTCCCCACGGAAGGGAATGTAGGTCCGCTTCGATTCGGGGAAGCGAGCGCGGACCCGCGATGCCGCAACCAGCCCGAACGCAAGGTCGGGCTCGCCTTGTTCCGCTCCCGCCAGGAAGCACTCGACCATCTCCGGCGTTAACAGCGCGTGGTCCGCGGTCGTGACCAGGAGCGGGGTGTCGGCGGGCATCGCGTTCAGGACCTGTAACACTCTCCGACTTGCCGACTGCTCACCGTGGATGAGCTCGATGCTGCCGTCTGTTTCGAGACGTGCCAGATTGGGGAACCGGCGTAGCACGTCGGGAGCATCGGTGCTGACCAAAATTCGCTCGATGCTCGACACGGTCCCCAGGGTGTCAGCGACGCGTTCGAGCATCGGTGCGCCGTGCACGTCGAGCAGCGCGCGATGAGGGGCGCCGGCTTCCTCGGCCAGCACATCGACGCCGTGGCGGCGGCCGGCCAGGATGAGGGCGGTGTAGCGGGGCTTGGGCTCGACAGGTTCGAGCGGGCTGTGCTGTTGCATGGTCACCTCCAGGCTACGTGCTGACTGATAGCTACGTGCCCGGCGTGACCTGGCCGTGACCCCATGCCACTACTCTGGAGCAGAAAGAGCCCCGAGCACCTCTATAGTGCTCGGGGCCTCGTGGGACACCTCAATCGAGGGAAGATACCGTCAGTCTTACGGCTCGTGCGGGCGAAGCTCGCCCGTCACTTCCACCTCGACAGGAAAGCCGCGGAAGGCTTCGGGTATGTGAGAACGAAGCTCTGCGTCGTCGCGAGCGAGGTAGACCTTGATGCACGGGGTCTCCCCGCAGAGGCCGATGCCCGTCCCCACCACACCCGGCAGGGACATGACGCGTTCGGTCAGGGCTTCTTGTGCGGCGACGATCGTGGTGTCGACCATGGCACTCTCCTCTTCGAGGCCTGGTATCGTGCCTCGGCCCCCTCCCCCTCCGCCGGCACAGGCGGCGGCAACGCCAAGCGACGCCACCATGCAGCCCATGGCGACCACCCACCTGGAGCGAATCATCCTGGCTCTCCGCATCGTTCACTCAGTTCCCGTCGATCGTCACTCCGAACCGGGTCAGCACCGGGTCGATCGGGTTGGCGATCGTTACCGACGAAGATCCGGCGTAGAGCAGGCCGACCGGCTTCCGGTCGTCGTTCTTGGCCCTGCCCTTGCCGTCGACCACGATCAACGAGCCCGAGTCCCCGCCGGCGCTAATGTTGGTGATGACGATCTGACCGGTGAAGCAGGCCACGCCCCTGTCGTAGCCGACGTTCACCGTCGCATTGACTGCGGTGATGTTTCCTTTGGTGAATCCCGTGGTCCGTCCGACCTTCATGACCTTCATGTTGACGGCCGGCGCGATCGTGGTGGACCTCGGCGTGCCGTAGCCGACCCCGGCGGGAGTCGAGTTCCCGACGAGGGCCGTGGTCGTTGCCGCAATGGCAGCGTCGATCACGTTTACGCAGGCCCCACTGAATACGATCGGTTCGTAGTCGGCCAGAGTGCCGATGTTGTCCGCCGGGCTCGAGCCGCCGTCGAAGGTGCCAGGCTGAATCAGGGCGTCTCCGACACTGGCTCGATTCTCATCGGCGTACACGTGGTTGTTGCTCAGGGCCCAGACGCTCGAGCCGTTGGTGACCCGCGCGCCGAGCGTGCCGGCCGTGATGGCTGGGTGGCCGGTCGAGACGCCAATGGGCACGGGACGGGGGTGCCGCTCGTCGAGGCCAGGTGGGGTGGGACCGGGGGGCGGACAGGGTGGGAGGTTCGGCTTGCCACAGGTCGGCTTGGCCTGTGGCGTCACCCGCTGCTGAAGCGCGACGAGTTCGCCGGTCACCATCACCTCGACCGGGACGCCGTCCAGTACCGTGGGCACGTTGGACAGGGCTTCCTTGGCGAGGATCTTGACCACGGGGCGGCCATTGGCGTTGAGGCCCACGGCGGTGCCGACCACACCGGGAAGCCCCATGAGGGCCTTGGTATGCCGCATCTGGACCGTGACGACCTGCTGACCTTGCGGGCTGGCGACGGAGAACTCGGGAACCGCGGGCTCCTGATCGGGCGCGGTGAACTCGCTCCGGCGGTCGGTGCAGGCGGACCAGAAGAGTCCGGCGACCAGCACCAGGCCGATCGACCACTTCATCCGATGGGTTGGCCTCATGGGGGAATCCTTTGAGGGAGGAGGCGTACAGGGCGGGGTCGTTTGGAGAGAGTGAGGAATCCGCCAGCCGATGTCAATACCTCGCGTGGCTTGACCTTCGCTTGATTCCCTCCCCCGAGCCTGGGGGTGCACTCAACCAGGAGAACACCGTGCGACGCCGCTGGATGATCCTGACCGCCCTGCTGCTGGCTACGAGCCAGACCGCCTGCGAAATCGATCTGACCGGAGTCGGGGAGATCCTGTGCGGGGCGGTCGCCTCGGGCACCCGACACTTCCCGAACGAGCAGCCCAAGGCCAACGAGTGTTCCGCGAAACGATGAGTATCCCAAAAGCAAGCCCCGGGACGGTCCCGCAGGGGACCGTCCCGGGGCTCGTTGGAGAAAGCTACTTCTTGAGGACGGTCTGCGACGTTCCCGCACCGCCGGTCACCGCCGACCAGTGCGATGCCCGGACCTTCCACTTGCCGCCTTCCTTGACGAAGACCTGGGTGACGCGGGTGAGGTAATTGCCCACTCCTGCCGAACCCTTGGGCTGCATCATTCCTTCCGAATAGTAGAGCGCCACCGCGGCCTGACCCTCGACCAGCGGGATCACCTTGATGTGTTTGGCCGTGATGTTGATGGCGTCCCACTCGTCAGGCCTTCCGCTGGCCGGTATCTCGTTCAGGAGACCGCCGCTCGACCAGAATTCGAGCGCGCCCTGACTCGAGTAGCCATCCGGCCGGCTCATCAAGTTGGTGTTGACGTAGGCGTTCGCGTCGAGAATGGTCTGCGTGACTTCCTTTTCGGTTTGCGATTGGCCGTGGGCCAGACTCGGGACAACGGCCAGTCCTGCAATCACCAGCGCGGCGACTACTTTCATTTCTGCTACCTCCGGTGGGGGACAGCTACTCCATGGGCACTACCAATCAGAGCCTCGCGGGATCCGAGGGCAGACAACAATACCGTCCCGGCCCATAGATAGCGAACTGCAGGGCGGCTCGGCCTTGCCAAACGCGGTTCCGGCCATGCATTGTCCATGGTCCCAACGGATTACTTCGAGACGGAACAAACCATACACCGCGGCGGCCCGCATCGTCGAGGAGGGCTGAGTTCATGACGCAAGGCAGGTCTCAGGTCGGGCCACTGTGGATCGTGAGATGGCGCGAATGGCTGGGACTTCCCGACCTCGGAATTCCCAAGATCAAGGTGAAGATCGATACGGGTGCGCACTCGTCCGCCCTGCATGCGTTCGACGTCCAGCAGTTCCGCCGCCATGGAAAGTCGATGCTCCGATTTCGGGTCCATCCGCTCGCCGCCGTGCAGTAGGCCTGGCCGAACCGCCCACAACGCAGTGAGCTGGGCTCCATGCGTTGCCCTCCGCTCCGCGTCACCTGCGCCAACATCATGACCGCCGTACCCATTCCTTGAGGTGACCCCATGTTAGCCACCGAGATCCTCGACTTCACGCTCCTGACCCTGAGCGGGACCCCCGTAACCGTGGGGACCGTCATCACCGCCGTGGTGATCCTCATCGTCGCGTGGTGGGTGTCGCGCGGACTCCAGCGTGCCATCGGTCGTGCGCTCCAGCGGCGGACCGTGGCCGAGGGAAGCATCACGGTCATCACCCGCCTGGTTCACTATGCCGTCATCTTCGTCGGGATTGGGATTGCGCTCGACACCATCGGCTTCAGCCTCGGCGCCCTGTTCGCCGCGGGTGCCGTGTTCGCCGTGGGGATCGGCTTTGCCATGCAGAACATCGCCCAGAATTTCATGTCGGGCGTCATCCTGCTGGTCGAGCGATCCATCAAGCCCGGTGACGTGCTGGAGGTCGAAGGGAAGGTGGTCCGTGTCGGACGCATGGGCATTCGCACGACGATCGCCCAAACCCGCGATGACGAGGAATTGATCGTTCCCAATTCGATTCTGGTCCAGGGAACCGTCAAGAACTATACCTTACAGGACTCCATCTACCGGCTACGAGCCCTGGTCGGCGTGGTCTACAGCTCGGATATGCGGCTGGTGTTGGAGCAATTGACCCGCGTTGCGAACGAGCAACCGTGGCGGAGCAGCCGGCGGGACCCGCGCGTTCTCATGACCAACTTCGGCGATTCCTCGGTGAACTTCGACGTGTCGGTGTGGATGGACAACCCATGGGAAGCGCCGATGGCGCTGTCACAACTCCACCAGGCCATCTGGTGGGCCCTCAAGGAAAACGGGATCACCATCGCGTTCCCGCAGCTCGACGTGCACCTCGACCGAGACCTGACCGAGCCGATCGCCAGGCTGGCGACGAGGGCCGCGTAGGGCAACGCGGCGCCCGTCACGTACCGGCGCACACAATTCACTCTTCGGGAGGTTCGATACCGGATGCCGAAACATGCACGCACAAAGAAGTTCTTTGAGAAGCGGCACCCACCGGTCGGCGCGCGCCCCGGCACCCTGGTAATCCCGGTCGGCGCCGCCCGCCCCCGGATCTCGGTGTTCGACTACACGCTCGAGGAGGTGGCCGAGGTCGAGATCGGGCAGGTCGGCGACTTGAAGCCGTACCTGGACCGCGATTCGGTCACCTGGGTCAACGTGGAGGGGCTCGGGGACGAGGCCGTGTTGCAGGAGATTGCCGAACTCTTTCAGCTCCACCCGTTGTTGATCGAGGACGTGGTCAATGCCCCGCAGCGGCCCAAAGTGGAGTCGTATGGTGACCTGCTTCTCTTGATCACCCGCATGATCATGGTTCAGAGCGACGACGGCGCCCAGGTCGACGCCGAGCAGGTGAGCATCATCCTGGGCAAGCGGTACGTGCTGACGTTTCAGGAAAAGCCGGGGGACGTGTTCGACCCGCTTCGGGCCCGCATCCACCGCGGGCTCGGCGCGATCCGGCGTTCCGGGACCGATTACCTGGCCTATGCGATCCTGGATACCGTCATCGACGCCTACTACCCCGCCCTGGAGCAAATCGGCGAATATGTGGAAGAGCTGGAAACAGAGGTCGTGGAGTCGCCTACCAAGGCCACCATCAGCCGGATCTACGACCTCAAGCGCCAGCTCCTGACCATTCGTCGCGCCGTGTGGCCGCAGCGGGACATGCTCAACCGCATGATCCACGAAGAGGAGGCCTTCTCCGAACCCGTGCGGGTGTACCTACGCGATTGCTACGACCATTGCGTCCAGGCGGGCGATATCATCGAGTCGTACCGGGAAATGGCCGGCGGCCTGCTCGACGTCTATCTCTCGAGCGTGAGCAACCGCATGAACGAAGTCATGAAGGTCCTCACCATCATGGCGAGCATCTTCATCCCGCTGACGTTCATCGCGGGCGTCTACGGCATGAATTTCGAGTTCATGCCCGAACTGCATCACCGCCTGGCCTACCCGATTCTCCTCACGATCATGATTTGTCACGGCGGGAGCCATGATCTGGTACTTCCAGCGCCGCGGCTGGATCAGCACCGGGAAGGAGCGGGACCCGGACCGGTAGCGCTTTCCACGGGGGGCGCGGCTCCGCCGCGCCCCCCGCTCTCCACCCTATTGCTTGACGATCTCGACTCGTCGGTTCTGCGCCCGTCCCTCGGGCGTCGCGTTGGGCTGGGCCGGCTTGGTGTCGCCGAACCCCTGGGCGGTGATCCGGCCCGCGTCGATGCCGAAATCCGTAACCAGCGCGTCCTTGACAGCCGCCGCTCGGGCTTCGCTCAGCGTCAGGTTGCTCGCGGCGTTGCCAACGTTGTCGGTGTGGCCTTCGATCAGGACCTTGAGGTCGTCGTGATCCTTCAGCGTGGACGCGATCTCCTTGAGGACCGGCCGCGACTCGGGCTTGAGGTCGGACTTGCCGGTCTCGAACAGAATGCCCTGGGTTGACCAGCGCCCCTTGGCGGCGAGGGCGTCGTAGAGGACGTCCGTCTCGCTTTCGGCGACCCGTATCTGCGCCAGGTACACGGCGTTCTGCTCGTCTTCGCGACCGCCCAGGTACACATGGATGACGGAGTCACGCTTGAAGGCGAGTTCCGGAATGTTGTAGAGCCGTCGCTCGTTGGTGTAAAGCTTGAAGTAGGCCCCGTCCATGAGCACACGGACGTGGGATAACTTCCCCAGCAGCTGCCCTTGCATCGCGTCCGGAATCTTCACGGTGCTGTTCCCGAAATTCTGTCCGCTGCCACTTAGGGACATACTTTGGTGGTGCCAGAAGACCGCCACGTTCGGCTCGCTATGGCCGCTTCCCTGGCCTCCATCGAACCGCAATTCCTCGCCCGCGCAGCAGTTCGAGTTGCGGGCGACGAAATCGAACTCCAAGGTGAAGCGCTGTGGCAGCGTGCCGCCCAGCGGTATCAGGAATTCAGCGTTACCGGCGGCGCGTAGCATGCGGACGCCATCCCGCTCGACCACGTCCATGGGTCCGCTCACGTACTTGAGCCGTCGCGCGAAGTTCCCGACCTTGTCCTCGCTGAAGTCGGTGTAGAACAGCACCTTGTTGCCTGGGACGAAGTCGTAGTTGTCCCAGACCTTGGGATCCGTACGAGCCGCGCCTTTGGACTCGTCCGCTGGCGCTTGGGATTCCGCCGGCTCGGCGGGCGGTGGCTGGACCTTGGTTTGGACCGCCTTCTTGGCCGCGTCCTTGAGTTTCCTGGGGATCTGACCGTCGAGGTGCGGGGGAGCGAGGGTGGCGAGGGCGGCGAGGCAGACGAGGAGCAGAGCAGTACAGGGGAATCGGGTCTGCATGGTACCTCCGGGGCGGTCGATACGACCTGAAACGCAACGCCCCCGGCCTCGACCGCATGGAGTGGCGGCTTTGAACCGGGGGTAAAGTCCGCCCCTTCGGATCCGAGGGCGGTCTTCGGCGAATATCGGGGCGCGGCCACCGGGCCGCAAGCGGGTCGGATAGGTTTCTTTCGGGGAACGAAGGCTCGTGACCGATTGGAGGCGCTAAGTCGAGTCCACACCCGAAAAACCCAACCCAAGGATGGCCTTCAGGAAAGGGTGTTAGCTCGTTGACGCCTAATTGGACGTGACGGCCTCAAGGACCTGTGCCACCTGGGCGGGTGGAAGGAGTCGCAGACCATCCTCAAGTGCTACCAGCAGGTCGACGAAGTCACCATGCGTCAGGCGCTCGAGGGGCGGAAGCGGATCGCAGTGCTCGGCAGCTAGCCCGCCAATCGACACAGCAATCGACACACCCCGGCCCAGCTCCGGGAAAACGAAACCCCGTCAGCCGTTCAGGCCAACGGGGTAAACCGTTCCCTTCTCACTCCTCACTGGTGTTGAGTGGGCCTGGGTGGAGTTGAACCACCGACCTCACGCTTATCAGGCGTGCGCTCTAACCAACTGAGCTACAGGCCCCAACATCGACAGCCGCTACACCGGGCGGCCGTGGGACGGGCACGATAGCCAGCCACCTGGCCGATGGCAACCCGCGCCACTCCCTACTCCCTACTCCCTGCTTCACTGATCCCAATCTTCGCGCTCGCGCCCGCGGCGCCGCGGCACGAAGCTCTCTTCCTCCTCCTCGTCTTCGTACTCCTCGTACTCGCTCTCCCACTCGTCGTCCTCATCCTCGAGATCGTCGTCGTCATCCAGCTCGTCCAGCTCGTCCTCGTCCTCATCCTCGTCTTCATCCTCGTCCAACACATCCAGCTCATCCACGTCCTCATCATCATCAGGTTTCCGACGGAGTCGGACAAGCTCCATCGACGTCTCCCAGGACAACATGGTCTCCTCCGGTGAAGTGGCACAATCTGGGACACCAACAAGCATGAGAGCCTACCCTCCAACCGCCCGGGTATCCCGGGCGGCCCTGCGCCGGTCATTGGCGCGCAACAACCGCTTGCGTAACCGAATGGACTTCGGGGTGATCTCGATCAACTCGTCTTCCTCGATATACTCGAGCGCATACTCCAGCGTGATCAGCCGCGGCGGCTCGAGCACGACCTGCTCGTCGGACGCGGTGGTCCGCATGTTGGTCAACTTCTTTTCCTTGGACGGGTTGACCTCCATGTCGTCGACCCGTGAGTTCTCCCCCACGATCATCCCCTCATAGAACCGGTCGCCCGGTGTGACGAACAGGGTGGCCCGTTCCTGGAGATTGCCCAAGGCAAATGCAACTACCGTGCCCTCGCGATCGGCCACGAGGACCCCGCGCGACCGCCCGGCGAGCGGACCCGCCCATGGGCCGTACTCGAAGAAGCGGTGATGCAGGGTGCCCAAGCCGCGCGTGTCGGTCAGGAACTCGGACCGATAGCCGAACAGCCCGCGGGCCGGAAGTGTGAAACGCAGCCGCACCATGCCGGAGCCGGAGTTCTTCATGTCCACCAGCTCGCACCGCCTCGGCCCGAGGTGTTCCATCACCACGCCCATATACTGCTCGGCCACATCGACCGTCAACTCCTCGTAGGGCTCCATCAGCCGCCCGTTGGCATCTTCCCTGGTGATGACCCGGGGACGCGACACCTGGAACTCATACCCTTCCCGGCGCATGGTCTCCATCAGGATCGCGAGGTGGAGCTCGCCGCGGCCGGATACTTTGAAGGAATCGGGGCTGTCGGTCTCCTCGACCCGAAGCGCCACATTCCGTTCCGCTTCCCTGAACAACCGCTCCCGAAGCTGCCGGCTGGTGATGTACTTCCCGTCGCGGCCGGCGAAGGGGCTCTGGTTGACCACGAAGTCGACCGAGATAGTGGGCTCCTCCACCGCGATGCCCTCGAGTCGCTCGGGATGCTCGACCGCGGTGAGGGTCGTGCCGATCTCCAAGTCGTCGAACCCGGCGAGCACGATGATGTCTCCGGCCGACGCGTCCTCGACCTCGACCCGGTGCAACCCATCGAAGGTGTAGAGCCTGGTGATGCGATCCCGCTCCCCCTCTTCATCGGTCACCATCCCGGGAGCGCCGAGCGGCAACAGCAGCACCTCGTCGCCCACGGCGAGGCGGCCGCGTTCGATGCGGCCGATGCCGAGTCGTCCGAGGAACGAGGAGAAGTCGAGGGTCGAAATCAGCATCTGGAACGGGCCCTCGGGGTCGCCGCTGGGCGGGGGCACGTGGCGCAGGATGGTCTCGAACAGGGGCACCAGGTCGGTGCCCGGCTGCCGCAGATCGGTGGTGGCGGTGCCGTCGCGGCTCACCGTGTACAGGAACGGCGCGTCGAGCTGCTCCGGCGAGGCGTCGAGATCCAGGAACAGCTGGAGCACTTCATCATGGACCCGGAGCGGCTCCGCATCGGACCGGTCGATCTTGTTGACGCAGACGATGGGGTGGAGCCCCAGGTCCAGCGCCTTCCGGGTCACGAACCGGGTCTGCGGCATGGGCCCTTCGGCCGCGTCCACCAACAGGAGGACGCCGTTGACCATGCGGAGGATCCGCTCGACCTCGCCACCGAAGTCGGCATGGCCGGGCGTGTCCACGATGTTGATCTTGGTGTCGTTCCACCGGACGGCCGTGTTCTTGGACAGAATGGTGATCCCGCGCTCACGCTCAAGCGGGTTCGAGTCCATCACCCGTTCCTGTACCGCCTGGTTGGCCCGGAAGGCACCTGCTTGGCGAAGCATCTTGTCGACCAAGGTGGTCTTCCCATGGTCGACGTGCGCGATGATCGCGAGGTTCCTGGTGTTGTGAGTTCCTACCACAGCTCCCTACGCATCTCTCGTTGCCTGCCCTCGAGGCGTGCGACGAATGCCGCGCACGACCTCGTTCCCGCCCGGCAGGGCGGGCCGAGCGGCATATATAGTCAGGCGGGGAATCCGGGGCAAGACTGTCAGTGCCCGATTCTGCCCGCCTCGGCTCGAGCCGCCGGCGGCTCATCCACACACGGGTCCACCTCGAGTTGGATCGTGACGTGGCCGATGCCCAATCCGTTCATCTCCGCGCGGACTTGGTCGAGCACCCCCGGGTGGGTGTCGAGGTCCGGTACGATCACGTGGCCACTCATCGCCACCATGCCGCTGGTGACGGTCCAGACGTGGAGGTCGTGCACGGCCCGCACACCGTCCACCGCCAGCATGCGGCGCTGGACCTCGGCCATGGAGACGTGACGCGGCACCGCCTCGAGCAACACGTCGGTACTTTCGCTCACCAGCCGCCAGGCGCCGACCAGGATCAAGAGCGACAGCGCGATGGAGACGAGCGGATCGGCCAGGGTCCAGCCCGTGAGCAGGATGATGACCGCAGCGGTGAGCGCGCCGACCGACCCCAGCGCGTCGCCGAGGATGTGGAGATAGGCGCCCCGGGTGTTGAGGCTGCCGTGCCGCCGGTCGTGGAGCAGGGCCAGGGCCCAGAGGTTGATGAGCAGTCCGGCCGCGGCCACGGCCAGGAACAGCCCGGCCTTGATCTCGGGCGGCTCGCGGAACCGTCCAATCGCCTCGATGACTACCCACACAGTGATGCCAACCAGCACGGTTCCATTGATGAACGCGGCCAGGATTTCCCAGCGGTGGTAGCCGTAGGTCTTGGTGTCGTCCGCGGGGCGCCGGGCGATCCAGGCGGTGAGGAGCGTCAGGCCGAGCGCTCCAGTATCGACCAGCATGTGGCCCGCGTCGGCGAGCAGGGCGAGCGACCCGCTCAGCCATCCACCGACCGCCTCCACCACCATGAAGGTGGCGGTCAGGACGAACACGAACCGGAGGCGGCGCATGGTATTAGGGTCGGCCAGGGCGCGCGGCGAAACGTGGGCGCACGCCTGGAGGACGGGTGGATGGTCCGACGGCGGCACCCGGTCCGGGGCCGCGCGAGCGGGCGGAATCTTCATGGGACTCCCAGCAGGACTATCGGTCGGGGGCGTACCCTCCCCCTCACCGCCTAATGTGGCTAGTCTTCCCTCGTATGGAAGACCCACCAACTATACCGATCGCGCTGGGCCTAGCCTCCGTCATCGTCCTGGTTCTCGCTAACGCGTACTTCGTGGCCGCGGAGTTCGCGCTGGTCGGGTCCCGCAAGACCCGCATCGAGGAGATGATCCGGCGGGGGAACAAGAAGGCGGTCCTGGCCAAGCGCGCCATCACGTCGCTCGACAAGTACATCTCGGCCACCCAACTCGGCATTACGATCTCATCGATCGGACTCGGCTGGATCGGTGAGCCGGCCCTAGCCGGCGGAATCGAGTGGATCTTCAGCTGGTTACCGGAGGCCGCCGCGTCCTTTGTTTCCCACACCGTCGCGGTGGCGATTGCCTTCGCCATCATCAGCGCGCTCCACATCATCCTGGGCGAGCTGGTCCCCAAGGCACTGGCCCTGCTATTCCCGGAGACGATCAGCCTCTGGATCTCCGGACCGCTCATTGTGTTCGCCTGGATCATGTACGTCCCTATTGCCGTGCTGAACGGGACGGCGAACTGGATCCTTCGCATCTTCAATATCGAGGCCCCGCACGAGGCCGAGCGGCTCCACTCACCGGAAGAGATCCGGATGCTGGTCGAGCAGAGCCAGGTCGGCGGGAGCATGGAACGCACCGATGCCCGGCTGCTCGAGGGCGTCTTCGAGTTCAGCGAGAAATCGGCCGAGGACGTGATGACGCCGCGGACCCAGGTCGTGGCATTGTCCACTGAGCAGTCGCTGCTGGAGGCCGCGGACGAAGTGGCGCGCACCCGGCGCTCGCGCTATCCGGTATACACGACAACCCTCGACGAGGTGGTGGGAGTCGTCCACGCCAAGGACATTCTCACGGCTCTGCGGTCGACACCGGAGGCAACCGTCGGCACCATCATGCGGCCGCCGATCTTCGTGCCCGGCACCCGCGAGGTCGAGGACGTCCTTGCCGACATGAAGCGAGTCAAGAGCCATCTCGCCATCGTGCTGGACGAGTACGGTGGTACCGCCGGCCTGGTGACGATGGAGGATCTCCTCGAGGAGATCGTGGGCCCTATCTACGACGAGCACGACCGACAGGTCAAGGTCGTCGCCCCCTCCGCCGGCGGCGCCCCGCTGGTCGACGGCAGCATGCCCATCAATGAGTTCAACGCGGCCTACCACACCGACTTCGAGGACACGGACTACACCACGGTCGGCGGGCTCTTGTTCGGACAGCTCGGCCGGCTGCCCGAGCCCGGCGACCGGGTCAGCGTCAAGAAATACGTCTTCGAAATCGAGGAGATGGATGGACGGCGGGTGAAATCGGTGCGCGTGTTCGGCATCGCCGGGGCCAAGTCCGGCTAGCCTGCGCGGGCCCCCGCCCGGGTCGCCAGCCGGATGGCCAGTTGAATTGCCGCCAGCATGCTCGCTGCATCCGCCGTACCCGTGCCGGCGATGTCGAACGCGGTCCCATGATCCGGCGCGGTGCGCGGAAAGGGCAGGCCCAGCGTCACGTTCACTCCCCGGCCGAATCCCGCCACCTTGACGGCCGTCATTCCCACGTCGTGATACGGTGTAATGACGGCGTCGAATTCCCCCCGCATGGCTCGGACGAACACCGTGTCGGCCGGCAGCGGCCCCGCGGCACCGAGTTCGACCGCCGCGGGCCGAAGCACGCGGTCATCCTCATCGCCAAACAGTCCCGATTCCCCGGCATGTGGGTTGAGGGCGCAGACGGCAAGGCGCGGGCGGTCGATTCCCCACCAATCACTCAGGCCGTCGAGCGTGAGCCTGCCCGTCCGGACGACTTTCTCCGTGGTGACCAGGTCGGGGACGTCGCGGAGCGGGACGTGGGTCGTGACCAACACGACGCGTAGCCTGTCGGTGGCGAGCATCATGGCCACGTCCACGCCTGCCAGCTCGGCCAGCCACTCGGTGTGGCCTGGATAAGGGAACCCGGCGAGGTGGAGGGCGTGCTTGTGCGCCGGTCCGGTGACGATCGCGTCCACGTCTCCCGCCAGCGCCATCTTCGCCGCCTGCTCGACGGCATGACCCGCGATGCGGCCGGCGCGAACTGCCCTGCCCTGTCCGTCCTCCGAGCCGCCCCCGCTCCAGAGACCGGTCGAGACGCGGCGCGTGGCCGGCACGCCGGCGATCTGGTCTTCGGCCCCGATGACCACGATCTCCGCGTCCAACGGAGTGCTCAAGGCCCTGGCCGCGATCTCGGGACCGATTCCACGCGGATCGCCCAGAGTCACCGCGACCCGTGGCGTCACAGGTCGCGGATCTCCACGTAGGTACCCCGGCGCAGCCGGGTCAGGTAGCGCTGGATGGCGAGTTCCTCGCCCAGCTGGGTGCGCAGCCGGTCACGCACGTCCTCGAAGCTGATCTCACCCTCGGCCCGCCGGGCGGTGACCTGGACGATGAGAAACTGGGTGCGGTTCGGATCGCCCAGCGGCGACGCGAGAGGTGTGACCGGTGTGACGTAGCCCGAATCGGCACTCGCCAACAGCGTGTCGTAGGGCGGAGTGAGCTGAGTCACCGGCACGTCCGGTGTCGCGTCGAACTGGGTCTTGTCGTGGTGCAGCCGCTGGAGCGAGTCGAAGGACGCACCCGCCACGATGGCCGCGCGGACTCTGTCCGCCAGGGCGCGGGCCGCGCTCGCGTCCTCGGCTGTGAGGTCGGGCATGAGCAGGATGTGGCGGGCCTGGATCTCGGCCGGCTGGGCCCGCTCGACCTGAATGATGTGGTAGCCGAACAGGGTCTCTACCGGATCCGAGACCACTCCGGGCCGCAGCCGGAAGGCCACCGCCTCGAACTCGGGTTGCATTTGGCCGCGGCGGAACCAGTTGAGCGATCCACCCTGGTCGCGCGATCCCGGGTCCATGGAGAAGCGCCGGGCGGCGGTGGCAAAGTCGGCGCCCTGGCGGAGCTCGAGAATGATCGAGTCGGCCTTGGCGCGCGCGCGTGCCTTGGCCTCGGCGCTGGGCTTGGGCGAGATGGCGATCTGACGCCACGCAATCGTGGCCGGCCGCTTCCCCGCCACCTCTTGTCTCGCCTCGAAGTATTCCCTGAGTTCCTGCTCGGTGGGCGGGATCGGCTCGAGCTGGTCTCTGGCCCGGAGGTTCTCGATCAACCGGTTCTGCAACAGGCTCCGCCGCTGCTCTTCTCCCAACCATCGCCGATATTCGTCCGGGGTCTGAAAGCCGGACTTCCGGAGTTCCGAGTTGAACTCGAGTTCCGACGCGATGCTTTGGCGAATCCGCCGGAATTCTTGATCGACCGCCGCCGCGATTTCTTCCGGCGTGACATGGATAGAGGTGTCGCGCAGGGCCTCCTGCACCAGCAACTCACCGTTGATCAGCTCATCGACGATTTGGAGTTTGCTGCGTCGGAGTTCTGTCTCGTCGGTGGGGAGTTGGACACCCTGGGACTGGAGACGAAACAACTCCACATCGAGCTGGGTCATCAGGATGGGCTCATTGCCGACCACGGCGATCACCCGGTCGACCACGACCGGTTGTTGCTGACTCACGGCGGGGGCCGCAACAGCAGCGGTCCCGATCACCATCAGCGCGAGGCACCTCCAGCCTTGGGTCATGGCTTGGAAGACGGCTCGGCGGCTGGCGCTCCCGAGGCCCCCGGCACCGGGGGCGGTCCGGCGGCCGGCTCGAGCGTCGGAGTGGGGGCAGGACCTGGCACCGTCGTCGGCGTCTTACTGCCGGGCGGCGTGCGCGCCTCGTTCGCCAACTCCACGGCACGGGTCAGGCCATTGGGGTGGATTCGATATCCGGCCTGCTCCCGGAGCACGGTACTCAACGATGATGGCAGGCGGCGGAGAATGGCCTGCCCCTGGGTGATGCGCGTGAAGAAGTCGTCCACCTTGAGCACGGCCACCTCGGCGCGCTGGTCCGCTGACAGCGAGGAATCGGTCACATCGCTGGTGAGTCCCAGCGCCTGGCGCAACGTGTCGACGGATGCGCGATAGTATGCGGTAATCGACTGCCACTCCACCGGGCTCAGCGTGATGCCGGCGGAATCGGCTTGGCGCAGCAGCAGGATGTTGGTCGACAATCGCTCGGCAAACAGCCGGAGCTGCTCGTCCTCGGCGGCAGCGATCTGTCCCATGGCCGGAGACAGTTCCGGCGTTTGCACCCAGCGCAGAAAGTCCGCAACCGTCAAGCCGCCACCCTCGAACGCGGTCAGCTGCTTTTTCGAGCCCTTCATGCCCAACGGATCCTTGATGGCTTGCCGCATGACCGCCGGCGCGCCGGACTTCACCTTGAGTGCATGGACCTTGCCGAGTTCGTCGAGATAGAGGCTGTCGAGTTGGCCTTGGACCTGTTCCTTTTGCCAAGTGAGCAATCGCTCGCGCACCATCTCCACCGGTGGCCGGTAGATGACGTGATAGCCGAATGGTGTCTCGACGACATCCGACAGCGCCCCGGGACCGAGTTGCCACCCGGCACTGTCAAATGCCGTGACAAAGCCGCCGCGTGCGGTGGGCGGGAGGTAGCCGTTGTCCCGGCGACTCCCGGGATCATCCGAGAGCCCGCTCGCGAGTTGACCGAAATCCGCCCCACGGCGCACGCGCCCCAGCGCTTGTACCGCCTTCTGTCGGGCTGCCGCGCGCTCGTTGCTCGGTGCCCCCTGCGCCACGCGGAACAGCATGTGCTGGAAGATCCGAACACTGTCGGCGGCATAGACGCTGTCCGCCAGTTCCGGCCCCACCGATGCCCGGCGCGCCACCAGGGTGTCGTACCACTGGGTGGCCTTGAGCTCCGCGATATCGGACCACATGACCCGTGCGATGTCAGCGGAATCCGACGGGAGAGTGCCGGCCGCGACGGCCTGGGCAAACAAGGTGTAGTCCACCCAGACGTTGGAGATGAACTCGGCCGCTTGTGGCGTGAGCTGGACGCCCTTGGTGCGTGCCATGAGTTCGCCCACCTGCTGGACCGTCAATTGCCGGTCGCCGGCTTCGGCGGCCACATCGGCGTGGCTCGAGAACATGTCGCGGATTTCTCCGCAACCGGTTGTGGCCACGAGGCCTAGCATCACTAACGCCCTACGCATGCGCGCTCCAAGTCCGGGACAGAAGGCTGAAACCAGGCCGGAATCTAAGCGGATTGTCCGGCCTTCGCCGCCCGGCCCTCGCGCTCGACGGCGCGGAGCGCCCGCACCAGCGTGGGGAGCATGGGCTCACCGCCCAAGCGGTGGAGCCTAAGCGACAGGGGCACGGTCCGGCGCACATCCGCAGCGAGTTGTACGTGATCGAGCGCCGCGGTCAGGCCGGCCAGCCGGGGTGTCGTGCCAGACCGAAAGGTGAGCCGCGCCTCGTCCCCCCGTACCAGGACGTGCTGCAGGCCGAGGGTCGCACCGATGACTCTGATCCGAGCGATGTCGAGGAGCGCCCGCACGGCGGCCGGCAGCGGACCAAACCGCTCCCGGAGTTCTTGCTGCACGTCATCGACCGACTCGGCATCGCGGGCCCGCGCGAGGCGGCGGTACACATCGAGTTTCGAGTCGTCGTCCGGCACGTACGCGTCGGGCAGATGCGCCGGCGTATCGACCACGGTTTCCGGTGCCACCCCCTGTGCTTCCACCCCCTGCCCCTTCAACGCCCGCACCGTTTCCTCGAGCCATCGCATGTAGAGATCGAAGCCAACCGCATGCGCGTGCCCCGACTGTTCGCCGCCGAGCAGGTTGCCGGCGCCGCGCAGCTCGAGGTCCTTGAGTGCAATACGGTATCCCGATCCGAGGTCCGTGTGGTGCTCCAGGAACTTCAGGCGCTCCTCGGCGTCGGGATCGACGCTGTCGGGCACGAGCAAATAACAGAAGGCCCGCCGGTGGCTCCGGCCAACCCGTCCTCGCAGCTGGTACAACTGGGCCAGGCCGAAGCGGTGGGCATCGTGTACGATCATGGTGTTCGCATTGGGCACGTCCAAGCCCGATTCGACGATCATGGTGGAGACCAGCACGTCGACCTCGCCCGCCACGAATCGGCGCATGACGCCGTCGAGGGCCTCGGGCCGCAGCTGCCCGTGGGCGACCGCAACCTCCGCGCGAGGGGCCAGAGACTGGATTCGTGCGGCGATGGTGTGAATGGTCTCGATCCGGTTGTGCACCACGAAGACCTGCCCGCCTCGATCCAACTCTCGCGCCATGGCCTCTTCGAGCAGCCCGTTGTCCCACGGCTCGACGAAGGTCAGGATCGGGGACCGGTCGCGTGGCGCGGTTTCGATCATGCTGATGTCCCGCAGCCCGGCCAGGGAAAGATGCAGGGTGCGCGGGATGGGCGTCGCGGTGAGCGTCAAGACATCCACGCTGATGCGCATGGCCTTGAGCTGTTCTTTGTGTCGCACGCCGAAGCGGTGCTCCTCGTCGACGATGAGGAGACCCAGATCCTTGAATCGGACGTCCTTGGAGAGCAGCCGGTGCGTGCCGATCACCACGTCCACCTGACCCGAGTGGAGCCGCGTGAGCACCTCCCGCTGTTCCTTCGGGGTCCGGAACCGGGATAACACCTCGACCTGCACTGGGAAATCGGCCAACCGCTCGGTAAAGGTACGGCCGTGCTGTTCGGCGAGAATGGTCGTCGGCACCAACATCGCCGCCTGTTTGCCGGCCTGCAGAGCCTTGAAGGCGGCCCGCACCCCGACCTCGGTCTTCCCGTACCCGACATCGCCCACCAGGAGCCGGTCCATCGGCATCGGACGCTCCATGTCGGCTTTGACTTCCTCGGTGGCCTGACGCTGGTCGGGCGTGTCCTCGTAGAGAAAGCTCGATTCGAGCTCACGCTGCCATCGAGTGTCGGGCGGGAACCCGAAGCCCGTGGTGACGGTGCGCCGAGCGTAGAGATCCAGCAGCTCGGCTGCCATCTGCCGGATCGCTTGGTGAGTGCGCTCGCGGGTCCGTTTCCACGTCGTCCCACCCAACTTGTGGATCCGCGGGGCCGCGCCGTCATCTCCGTCTCCGACCCGAAACGGCTCGAGCTGATCGAGCTGGTACAGCGGAACGTTGAGCCGGTCCCCACCCTGGTACTCCACGATCGCCACATCCAGCGGCGCACCCTCGAACTGGATGGAGTTGATGCCGCGGTACACGCCGACACCATGCTCGAGATGGACGACGTAGTCGCCCGCCTTGAGCGCCCCCGTGAGCGCCGACGGCGCTGCCTCGCGGTACCGTCGCGCCCGGCGCAGCCGCCGAGCCCGCCGGAAGACCTCGTGGTCGGTCAGCACCCGGAGCGTCGGCATGACGAATCCGCCGTCGAGCGCCCCGATGGCGAGAGTGGTGGACGGAGGCAACTGCCCGCGGACCTCGAGCAGGTCTTCCAAGCGCTCGAGTTGCCCTTCGTTGTCGCACAGGATGACGGTGGGGGGGTCGCCACCGAGGAGGGCCCGGAGACGATTCATGCTGCGGTCGACCCGCTCCGGGGGAAAGAACCCCATCACCATATCGCTTGGGGCATCCGGCGGCGACAGCACGAGCCGTGGATACGACTCCAGCCGCGCGCGCCACTCCGCCGGCTCCACGTAGAGCGACGAGCGTGAGGGAACGAGCTCGCCGAGGCGCCGGGCAACCTCGAGATGATGTTCGGCGTCCTGCCACGCACGCGCGACTTCAGCCTCGTGGCGTTCCCCACCGTCCACCACCACCAGCGAATCCCCCGGCAAGAGCTCGAACAGACTCTGGCGCGTCGTTTGGGTCTGGCCGGACCGCGCTTCGCTGCTCTCCACTCGCGCCACGATGGGAAGCACTGTGATGTCTTCGAGATCACCCAAGGACCGTTGGGTCGTCAGATCGAAGCCCCGGAGCGACACCAGATCATCACCCCACCACTCGCAGCGCGCGGGCGTCGCCATGCCGAAGCCGTAGATGTCGACAATGCCGCCCCGAATGCTGTATTGGGTTACCTCAGTGACTACCGGGACCCGGTGGTACCCCATCCGCTCGAGTTGCTCGCCCACCCGGCTCAGCGAGGTAGCCGAATTCCCCGGGCCTGGACGAAGTCGGAGCGTGCTCTGCGACAACACCGCTGGAATTGGCGAACGCTCGGCCGTGGCGCGAACAGGGGTGACCAGGATCCGGAGCTTTCCGCTCAGGAGCGCCTCGAGTGTCTCCACTCGCTCGCCTGCGATGTCGTAGTGCGGCTCGTCTTCTCCCAGTCCTTCGCGTTGGGGATAGAGCGCGATCGGCAGATCCGTGAGCGATTGGAGGTCGCTGAGCCATCGGTCGGCTGCGGCCGGCGAGGTGGTGAGCACCGTGATGAACCGCTCAGGGAGCCGGGTGGCGAGCCAGGCTACCAGAACCGCATCACTCGAACCCGGGAGACCTCCGACCCGCACCGCGGTCCCGCGAGAGGGCAGCTGCTCGAGCAGGGCCGTCGTGCCACGGGTTTGGTCGAATGCGTCGAGAATGAGCCGCACGGTCATCCCACGCGTCTCCCGGCACTTGCCACCGCCACCTCCGCGAGGCCGAGGAGGAGGGCCAGCCACAGGAGCGCACCCCGAAGGTCGCTCCGGGCCCCGGCAGTAAACGCGACCTCCTCTACTTCATCGAGCGTGACCAGGCGGGCGGAGCGCCAGAGGCTCCTCACCTGCTGATCGGATGCGCGCGTCAGCTTCGATTCACGGGGGTCGACGTTGACAGCCAGCGCCCCCACGGTATCTCCCTCGGCCAGCAGATAATAGGCACCGACGGCGGGCGCCCTGAAGGCGGCTCCTCCTTCGACCCGCCAGGAACGGTCGCCGAGTCTGATCTCGGTCACCCGGTCAGGCAGCTGCACCGCATCACCCGGGGCGGCGGAGAGGAACGCCAAGCCGCCCTGCGCGACCTGATTCACGAGAAGATCGAGGAATGGCACGAACTCGGCCGTGACTGGCAGGTCGGTCCACTCGGGGTCGAACCGACTCGCCACCAACACGACGTCACGGCTCTGAATCATCCACGGCTCGCCATTCACGGTGAGCAAGACGCCGGTACGGCCGCTCGCCGTTGGTTCGAGGCGGAGCCGGCGGCGCACCACAACGGACCCGAGCATTCCTGCACTGTCCGTCGCCTGCTCGATTGTGATCGCTTCTCCAAAACGCCAATCGATGCCACGCCGGCCCAAGGCGCGGTTCAACGCGCCGAGTTGTGCTGGATCGGCCGGTGGAAGAACGATCGACGTTCCGTTCCCGAGCATCCCGAGAGTGATCCGGTCACCCCGCGTGACGCGTCCGGCGGACGCAAGCACTTCGCATGCCGCCGACACGTGGCGGTCGAGCGGATTCCAGGACAGTCGCGCCGGAGGCGCCACCCGAACGGTGGAGACATGCGTGTCATCGACGCGCAGTTCATCCGGGTCGAGCGTTGCGGTGAGCGGCCACCACCCAGCGGGCAGGCCGGCGACCCGGATCTCGGCGGGAGCACCGACGGTCACCAGGGCTTGCCGCGGGGGACGGTCACCAGGTCGGATGGCAGCCGATACGGTTCGGCCTGAGTCACCCGCCAGGGCGAGCGTAACCCGTCCTCCATCAGGAAGCCATGGCTGCACACCGGGGTCGAGGCCGGCGATGCCGGCGTTCCCGGGCAGGGCTTCGAGCGGGCGGGCAACCACCAGCTGAGCCTCCAGCGCGGCCTCCGAGATTGCGCTGGCCTGCAGGTCGCTCAGCACGATGATTTCGCCGGGCCGTTGATCAGCCGCGAGGATATCGTCCCCTGCAGCGACGGCAGCCCCCAAATCCAACCGCTGATCGGAGGGCCGGGTATCAGCCACGATGGCCTCGAGCGCCTCACGGCCCCCTCGTCGAGCAACGCCGTCCGCAAGCAAGAGCCAGAGAGCGTCATCCGGGGTCGCCTTGGCGAGCACGGCCAGCGCGGCGTCACCGAGGCCGTCAATGACCGGGATGCCGTCCACCACCGCACCACTGCTGGCGGAATTGTCGAGAACCAGGACCAGAGCGCCCGGAGCGTGCCCGGGTGCGCCGGCCACCGGGACGGATGGCGCCGCGGCGGCCAGGACCAGGGCCATGATGAGCGCAGTGCGCAGGGACAGGAGCAGCAGGTTTCGGAGTTTGAGCCGCCGGTGATGCTGCCGGGTCGTATCGACCAGGTATTGGATCGCGGGGAAGACGACCGTGGGCGGACGGCGCCGCGCGATCAAATGGAGTACGATCGGAACGGCGGCCGCCATTAGGCCCAGGAGCGCCCACGGATACAGAAAGCTGATCACGCGAGACCGGCTGGCTCTGCCAGCACCTCCCGAAGCGCAAGACCGAATGGCGTGTCGGTCGTAACGCAGTGGTAGCCGATGCCGATGCTGCGACAGGCGAGTCGCCAATCCGCAACCGCTTGACGCACCGTCAACTCGTAGACCCGCGCCCAGTCCTTGGGACGCAACGTCACCGAGGCCTCGGTCTCGGGATCTTCGAAACGCGCTTCGGCCGGGCCACTGAGCGACCGCTCACCCGGGTCCATGATGTGCAGCACCAGCACTTGATGCCCGCGGTGGCGCAGGAAGCGGAGCGCTCGCACGGCAAGATCCCGATCGAACAAGAGATCCGAAACGAAGACCACCAGTCCGCGCCGCCGGAGCGCCGCCAGTACTCGAGTGAGCGCCTGCTCGGCTGCGGTGCCTTGCCCGGACTCGAGTCGAGCCAGCGTGGTCAGCAGAAGACGCCAGTGCTTCATGCGCGCCCGTGGCGGGGTGATCGAACGAATCTCGTCGTCGAAGGTGATGAGCCCGGTCGCATCGTGCTGGCGGATCAGGATGAGGGCCAGCGCGGCCACCAGACGCCGTGCGTAGTCGAGCTTGGTGAGGAGTTCCTCCGGCGAGCCGGTCCAAGCCATCGAGCGGCTGGTGTCGAACACGATCATGGCGCGGAGGTTGGTCTCCTCCTCGAATTGCTTCACGTAGAGGCGATCCTTGCGTCCCAGGATCTTCCAGTCGACGTAGCGAAGCTCGTCACCCGGCTGGTACGCGCGATGCTCGGCAAACTCGACGGAAAACCCTCGGCGGGGTGAGCGGTGAAGCCCGGTCAGGAACCCCTCGACGATCCCGCCGGTCACCAGTTCGAGCCCTCCCAGCCGGGCCGCCTCCACGGGGTCCAACAGATCGATCCGCATTACCGTGGGGCCGGCGTCGTGGCCCACCGCGGTGGCCCTCCCGCGGTCGGGTGTCCCCGCGGCCGGACATCTCGGCCTAGCCGGATCCCCGGTCCGCCACGGTATCTCGTTTTCTTGTAAGAGGTTACCGTCAAGGAATGGGGTGGCATGCCCCCTGCTGTCTTGGCATGCGGACGTTGGGACACGACGACCGGAGTTACCATGATTATTTCACTCACCCTCGCGATCGCGACCAGTTTGGGAACCCCACCGGCGGGCGACGCATGGGTTCCGCCATTCGGGCTACAGCCCCGCGTCACGGTCTGGACCAACCGGGACGAAGATCCGTATTACCGGGGCGAACGGGTCCAGGTCTATTTCAGTACGGACCGCGATGCCTATGTGACGATCTTCCGGGTCGACACCGATGGACGCCTACGGGTGTTGTTCCCGGTGGAGCCTTGGGAAGATAACTTCGCGCGGGGCGACAGGACGTTCGAGGTACTCGGACGCGCCGGCACGCCGGCCTTCCGTATCGACGATCCCCCCGGCGTCGGGTACATCTTCGCGGTCAGCTCACTCGACCCCTTCGATTACCATGAGATCTCCCTCAGGGACCGCTGGGATTATCGAGCCGTCTCCGACGGTCAGGTGGCCGGCGACCCGTACGTGGCTCTGACGGACCTGGCCGACCGTATCGCGTATCGGAGCGACTACGACTACGACATTATACCGTACTACGTCGAGCGGCATTACGACTATCCGCGGTTCGTGTGCTACGACTGCCATATACACCCCATGTACTCTCGGTGGGATCCGTACGGGACCTCCTGCACCAACTTCCGATTGGTGATCTACGACGATCCTTATTACTACCCCTACCGCCGGTATGACGGGCGACGGGTCGTGATCGTGCGGCCCAAGCGGCCGGGCGCACGGTACGTCTTCAAGGACGCGGACGGCAAGAGCGATTACGTCACCCGGGCGCGGCGTCCCGCCACGACCGATCGGGATCGGCGGGCGGCGGAAGGTGACAGGTCGGGTAAGGATGTCGGCGGCCGTGGTTCGGTGCCCGCACCGGTCGAGCCGCGCACCCGGAGGCCGACTCCCACCCAGCCGGCTCCGACTACGGGAGCTCCGGATCGTCGGCGCACCACCGAGCCGGACCGGGCGCGGCCGATGGTGCCGAGCACCCGCCCGGCCCCGGAGGCGGAAAGCGGCCGGCGTGGAGTGGTCGTCCCGCGGCCGGACGCCGTGAAACCAGATCGCCCGGACGACGATCAGCGGCGCCAGGTGAAGGATCAGCCGACGCGCAGAGCGCTGCCGCCCAACGCGGCTCCCGCTCCCGCTCAGTCGAACAAGGAGGTGCAGCGCCGGCCCACTGATTCGGGCAACCGGGCCCGGACTCCGGATCGGTCCACCACCCGCCGCGCCAATCCGTCGACCCCCACCGCGCAGAAGGAGCCGCGCCGGGCCCCGGCGGTGTCTCGTCCCGCACCCACCCGGGCCAAGACACCCCGGGCGGAGCCCAAGCGGGCCGCCCCACCGAAGACCACCCCCCGAAAGAGCACTGGTACTCCTGAACTCAAGCGGCGCAAACCCTGAAGGACGCTCCTTCACGCGGCCACCGGCGTCCGTTCGACACTTTTTCGAGCGGGCGCCGTTATGATAAGTGCCGTTCGTTCAACCTGACGCGAACCTCCCTCAGTGAGATCTCCGAATGCACGTAGCCACGAAGTCTCTTGGTCTCCTCGCCGCCGTTGTGGCGGGCACCGCGGCACCACTCTTTTCGCAGATGGCCTCTCCGGCTCCGATCCGCAAGGCTGCGGAGACGATTACCGCCGAGGACTTGCATGGCCGGCTCGCCATCATCGCCGACGACTCCATGATGGGTCGGGCCACGCCGAGCCCGGGCCTGGAGATGACGGCGCAATATGTGGCGGATCAATTCAAGCGATTCGGGCTCACGCCGGGCGGGGAGAACGGCACGTGGTTCCAGCGCTATCCGCTCGAACAGCGCGTGACGGTCGTCGAGCAATCCCATGTTGGCTTCATGGCCGGCGGCCAGCACGTGCACGCCGACTTCATCAAGGATGCTCGGGTGCTGCGCGGCCCCAGTGCTCCCGGCGAGGTCAAGGGTGAGGTGTACGTGATCGGCGGTTCGATCGACGCCGGCAAAATCGATGCGGCGATGGCGGCGGGCAAGATCGTCGTGGTGGTCACGGACTATTCGAAGGGCGTACGGAATGCCAGGGTACAGATGTTCCGGGTGGCCGGCGCACTTCGGAACGCGGCGCCGAAGGGAATCGTCCTCCTGGCAAATCAGGATGCCGCCGATTTTGCCCGCGAGGCGGCGGAGCAAGCTCGCCCCTCGGTCAGCCTGCCGTCGCCCCGCGGACCCGCCTCCGGATTCCCTGTCGTCGAGGTCCACGACCGCGCGGTGGGGTCAATCTTGAAGGCCGCGGGAGTGGATCTCAGCGCCATACGGTCGGCCGACCACACCGTGGCGCGCGTGGTCGCGGGACTGACGGCTGGCATCGACGTCCAACAGCGATCGGAACCCACCTCCGCCCCGAACACCATCGGCATTCTCGAGGGCACCGATCCCACGCTGAAGCAGGAATACCTGGTTTACTCGGCGCACATGGACCATACCGGCATCACGCCGGGCGAGGTGGACAGCATCAACAATGGTGCGGATGACGACGGCTCCGGCACCGTGACCGTCGTCGAGCTGGCCGAAGCGTTCAGCCAGCCCGGTGCGCGGCCCAAGCGGTCGATCGTGTTCATCACGGTGAGCGGCGAAGAGCGGGGGCTCTGGGGCAGCCGGTACTTCTCCGAGCATCCCACCGTACCGCTCGACCGGATGGTGGCCAACCTCAATATCGACATGGTCGGCCGCAACTGGACCGACACGGTGGTGGCGATCGGGAAGGAGCACTCCGATTTGGGGGCGACGCTGGCTCGGGTCAACGCGCGTCATCCCGAGCTCAACATGACCGCCATCGATGATATCTGGCCGGAGGAGAACTTCTACAGCCGATCCGATCACTTCAATTTTGCCCGCAAGGGAGTTCCGGTACTCTTCTTCTTCACCGGGGTACACGCGGACTACCACCGGGTCAGTGACGAGGTCGACAAGATCGACTCGGAGAAGATGGCACGCATCGGCCGGCTCCTGTTCTACCTCGGACAGGACATCGCCAACGCGCCAGAGCGCCCGGTATGGAATCCGGAGAGCTACAAGAAGATCGTTCAGACGGACAACTAGCCACGGGTCCGGGGAGGGAGGCGCCGTCAGCGTCCCCTCCCTCGGCCGGTCCGCTCCCGCCCCCCCGTCACCACTATATTACCGGCCATGCCACCGGCCGGGATTCGTAACTTCTGCATTGTCGCGCACATCGACCACGGGAAATCCACGCTTGCCGACCGCCTCATCGAGGCCACCGGCGCGGTCGAGAAGCGGCTCATGCGACAGCAGCTCCTCGATACCATGGACCTGGAGCGCGAGCGCGGCATCACCATCAAGCTGAACGCAGTCCGTATGGAGTACGCCGCGGATGACGGGCAGCGCTACGAACTCAACCTGATCGATACGCCGGGCCATGTCGACTTCACGTACGAGGTCTCCCGGTCGTTGGCTGCGTGTGAGGGGGCGGTCCTCGTCGTTGACGCGGCCCAAGGCGTGCAGGCACAGACCCTGAGCAACCTGTTTCTTGCGTTGGACGCGGATCTCGAGATCATCCCGGTCCTTAACAAGATCGACCTCCCCAGCGCCGAGGTCGAGCTACGCATGGAAGAGCTCAGCGAACTCCTGGGCGTCGCGCCGGAGGACATCCTGCAGGTGTCGGCCAAAGAAGGCACCGGCATTCACGAGCTGCTGCAGGCTATCGTGGCCCGCGTCCCCGCGCCGCGCGGGGACGCCGAGGCTCCACTTCGGGCCTTGATCTTCGATTCGTACTTCGATCGGTATCGCGGCGCCATCCCGAGCATCCGCGTAGTGGACGGCGTGCTCCGGAAAGGCCTGCGAATCTGCTTCGGCGCCCACCCGGAGGACGTGTACGAAGTGGACGAGGTGGGGTATCTCCAGCTTGGCCAGCACAAGGCGCCCGAGTTGCGCGCCGGCGAGGTCGGTTATTTCGTCGCCAGCCTTCGCGATGTGCGGGACTCCAGAGTGGGCGATACCGTGTTTGACGCCGACCGCCGCGCGGCGAGCCTGCTCCCCGGCTATCGCGACGTGCACTCCATGGTATTCGCCGGGCTGTACCCCACGGAATCCGATCAGTATGAAGCCCTGCGGGACGCCCTCGAGCGGCTAGCGCTCAACGACGCGAGTCTCCATTACGAGCCGGAAAGCTCCACTGCGCTCGGGTTCGGCTACCGGTGCGGCTTCCTCGGCCTATTGCACATGGAGATCGTCCAGGAACGGCTGCAACGTGAATTCGATCTGGATCTCATCACGACCGTCCCGACCGTGGAGTACCACGTGTTCCTCTCGAACGGCGAGCAGCTGGTCGTGGAGAACCCCACGCACCTGCCCGACCCGTCCCACATCGACCGGATCGAAGAGCCCTACGTCAAGGCCAGGATCATGGCCCCGAGCGAATACATCGGCGCGCTGATGCGACTGGGGCAGGAGCGGCGGGGCATCTACCTGGGTATGCGCTACGTCGATCCCGTGCGAGTGGAGTTCGATTGGGAGTTCCCGCTCGGGGAGATCGTCCTCGATTTCTATGACAAGCTCAAGTCCATCAGCCGAGGGTATGCGTCCCTGGATTACGAGCTCGCAGACTACCGGCCGGCGGACCTGGTCAAGCTCGACATGCTCATCAATACCGAGCAAGTCGACGCTTTCAGCATCATCATCCATCGCGAGAAGGCCTACGAGTGGGGTCGCAAGGTGGCCGAGAAGCTCAAGGAGCTCATTCCCCGGCAGCTGTACGCGGTGGCGATCCAAGCCGCCATCGGCCAGCGCATCATCGCGCGCGAGACGATCTCGGCCCTGCGCAAGGACGTGACGGCCAAGTGTTACGGCGGCGACGTGACGCGAAAGCGCAAGCTTCTCGAGAAACAGAAGGAAGGGAAGAAGCGTATGAAGCAGCTCGGCTCGGTCGAGATTCCGCAGGAAGCGTTCCTCGCCGTGTTGCAGGTCGACTGATCCAGGAGACCTCCTCGGCGGCGGACGCGCAGGTGTCACCCGCCCGGATTCTGGTCGTCGGCCCTGCCTGGGTCGGTGACATGGTCATGGCCCAGAGTCTGTTCATGACGCTCAAGACCCGGTTCCCCGGCGTCGCGATCGATGTGCTTGCGCCCCGCTGGTCCTTGCCCGTCCTGACCCGCATGCCCGAGGTGAGACGATCCGTGGAGATGACCGCTGGGCCGGGCCAGCTCGGACTCATAGCACGCGTTCGACTTGCGCACGCTTTACGCCGGGAGCGCTACGATCAGGCCATTGTCCTCCCACGCACCGTCAAGGCGGCGCTGACCCCGCTCTTCGCACGCATACCGCGACGCACCGGGTATCGCGGGGAAATGCGCTACGGACTCCTCAACGATATTCGCACGTTGGATACGAGCGTGTTACCTGGGACCGTGCAGCGGTACGTTGCCTTGGGGCTCCCGGCCGATACGCCGATGCCACCGGCGATCCCGCTTCCGAAACTGACGGTGCGGTCCGATAACCAGCAGGATCTGATGCAACGGCTCGGACTCGACCTCGAGCGCCCGGTGATCCTCTTGACCCCCGGAGCCGAGTTCGGTCCATCCAGACGCTGGCCCATCGAGTATTTCTCGGCTTTGGCGCAACGCCTGATGGCCATAGGTTTTCAAGTGTGGGTTGACGGATCGCCCAAGGAACAGAGTCTGGGAGAGCACATTCGTCAGACCGCCGACTGCGGCGTGATCAATTTGTGTGGTCGCACGAGCCTCGAGGACGCGATCGATCTGGCGGCGTTGGCCGCCAAGGTGGTCAGTAACGACTCAGGACTGATGCACATCGCGAGCGCGGTCGGGACGCCGGTCATCGGTTTGTTTGGCCCCACACCGATAACTCTGGCCCCGCCGCTCACCCCTCATCGGCAGCTGTTTTTCCTTGACTTGCCGTGCAGCCCGTGTCATAAGCGGGAGTGCCCCCTGGGGCACCACAAGTGCATGCGGGACATTGACGTGGATGCGGTGTTTCGGGCCTGTGCCGATGACGCAGGATTGCGGGCGGTGGCCCGGAGAGAGGAAACCGGCGGATGAGCAGCGTACAGATACCAGTCGCTGTCGGGGAGTTGATCGACAAGATCACGATCTTGGAAATCAAGGCGGCACGCATCACCGAGCCCGGGAAGCTCGCGAATGTCAGGCGAGAGCTTGGGCTCCTGCGAGAAGCCTGGCACAGCCAGCCGCAGGCACCCGCCGATCTCGAAGACCTCCGGGACGCGCTCAAGGCCCTGAATCTGCGCCTGTGGGATATCGAGGACGCGCTGCGTACGAAGGAGCATCGCCGTGAATTCGATGCACAGTTCATTGAGCTGGCGCGCTCGGTGTATCTCACCAACGATGAGCGCAGCGCGCTCAAGCGGAAGATCAACGCGGTCACCGGCTCGGTCCTCATCGAAGAAAAATCGTACACCGCCTATCAATCCCCGGCCGCCGACTAATGCGGCCGGAGCGTGGATCGAAGAGCGGGTTGCGGAATCACCCTGGCGGCCGGTGGAGCGACGGTCCCGGAAATGTTATCGTGGGAGACCCCACGTGGCCGTTGCAGCAACTCGAAGTGCGGGGAGGATCCGGTGCAATACGTCGTAGGCATTGATATCGGCGGCACGAATCTCGTCGTCGGCTGTGTCGCGGAGGACGGATCGGCGCTGCACGGCCTCAATCGTGAGCCGACTCGATCGGAAGAAGGCCCGGACGCCGTGGTCCACCGCCTCATCGGCCTGGCCCAACGTGCGATGGAGCAAACGGCGCAGGTCGATTCCACCGTGACATTTGCCGGCCTGGGGGTCGGCTCGCCCGGCCCGCTCGATACCAAGACCGGCACCGTGCTGTCGACCCCGAACCTCGGCTGGACCGACATGCCGCTCAGGGCGCGCTTGCAACAGGGTCTTGGCCTTCACACCGAGCTCGACAACGACGCCAACTGCGCGACACTCGGGGAGTGGTGGCAGGGCGCCGCGCAGGGAAGCCGGCACGTGCTCGGCCTCACGATCGGCACCGGCATTGGCGGAGGCATCCTGCTCGACGGCGAGATCTACCACGGCGCCGGCGATACCGCCGGCGAGTTCGGCCACGCGAGCATCGAGGCGGACGGACGGCGGTGCAAGTGCGGCAACTACGGATGCCTCGAGGCATACGCGTCAGGACCGGCCATTGCGCACCGCGCCATCGAAGCCATTGAAGCCGGCGTGGAGAGCACCTTGCCCGAATATGTGAGCAACCATCTCGGACGGGTCTCCGCCGAGACCGTCTATCAGGCGGCGAAAGACGGCGACGAGCTGGCGCTCGAAGTGGTGCACGAAACCGCTCGCCTGCTCGGGGTTGGCGTTGCGAACCTGGTCAACATTTTCAATCCGGAAGTCGTCGTGGTGTGCGGCGGAGTGACCTTGGCCGGCGACCGCCTCTTCACCCCCCTCCGGCGAGAGGTGAATCGCCGGGCCTTCAAGCCGAGCACGCGGATCTGCCGCATCGTCCCGGGCGAGCTGCCTGGCACGGCCGGGGTGTACGGGGCAACCAAAATGTATTTGCAGCGGCGGCAATCGCATCGTGGCGGAAGCGGAGCACATGCCTAGGCTCGGGGTGATCGGGTCGCTAGTGTGGGACGTCATCCACGGGCGCGACACCGCGGCGCCGCCGGTCGAAGAGTGGGGTGGCGTCGCCTATGCCCTGGCCGGATTGGATGCCACGCTGGGGCCCGACTGGGAAATCGTCCCACTGATCAAGGTCGGTTCCGATGTCCGGGAGGCGGCGGGGAGGTTCCTGCGGAGTCTGCAACGGGTAGCGTCACACAGCCGCTTCATTGAAGTCCCCGTGCCCAACAACCGAGTCGTGTTGCGCTACGAAAAGGGCGAGCGGCGGTGTGAGCGCATGGCGGGAGGCGTGCCCGCGTGGACGTGGGGCGATCTCGGGCCGATGGTCCGCGACCTCGATGCACTGTACATCAACTTCATTTCCGGATTCGAACTCTGCCTGGGAACCGCGCAGGCTTTGCGCCACGGGTTTCGGGGTCCGATCTACGCCGATCTCCACAGCCTCTTCCTCGGCATGGGCCACGATGGCGTGCGCACCCTGCGTCCGCTGCCCGACGCACCGGCATGGTTCGGGTGCTTCGACGTCGTGCAACTGAACGAGGGGGAGCTGCGCCAACTGTCGTCGGACCCGTTGGCGCTCGCGGCCGAGATGCTCGGCGTCGGCGTGTCGCTGCTGGTGGTGACCCTCGGCCGGGACGGGGCCGTCTATGTCGCCGCCCCTGGGTTCCAGAGTTTGGCCTCGCCCGGCTTGACCCGTACCTTAGGTGACACCGTGACCACTGCACGTATCGAGGCTCCCGCGGTTGACGCGCTCGATCCCACCGGGTGCGGCGACGTCTTTGGTGCCGCCTTGTGCGCGGGACTTCTCCAGGGTGTCGCGGTGGAGGCCGCAATCGCAGAGGCCAATCGATTGGCGGCCCGGAATGCGGCGTACCGTGGGGCCTCGAACCTATCCACGCACTTGCGTGGTGCGCTCGTGACCGCCCCGGAGACCAGATAACATGACGCGCGTCGTGGAGATTCCCGTCTCCTTCGATGACAAGAGCTTCGACCAATTCGCCCAGGCGCACGGCGCATGGCCGCCGGAGGAGCGCGTCTTGTTCGACGCGCGCAGCGCGCAGTGGGCTTCGCCCTACGGCCTGATCGGCCTCTTGACCGCGGCCCAAGGCTTGACCGAGGCGGAGCGCGAACGGCCGCTGCTCACCGTTCCCACCAACACCGATGTGAGCCGCTATTGGGCCCGGGCGGGGTTCTTTGCGCATGCCGGGGATCTGTTCGAACTCCATGGCAAGGTGCCGCGGGTCAAACCCGCGGCAGAGTCGGACGTGCTGCTGACGGTGACGCCGGTTCGCGCGTCGGAGGACATCCATCACATCGTCGGCCGCATCCAAGAACGTGCCTCGCACATCCTCCACGGCGAGCTCGGGATCGAGGCCAAGGCTACCATGGGATTCGCCATGGCCCTGTCGGAGGCCTGTCAGAACATCATCGAGCATGCCGGCACGAGCGGCTGGGTGGCGGTGCACGCCTATTCCTGGCGCAAGCGGTTGGGGAAGCGCGTGGTGGTGATCGCGGTGAGTGACGCCGGCGTCGGGTTCCGTCGCTCGCTCGACGCCAGCCAGGGACGGCGCTACGGCGACCGCTGGGGAGACGGGCGGGCCCTGGAGGCCGCCCTGGTCCAAGGGGTGAGCCGGTTTCGGGACCCCGGGCGGGGCCAGGGACTCGCCGGCATCAAGCGCTATCTGTCGCGCTGGGACGGCAAGATCTCCATCCGGAGCGGGACGGCCCGGCTGTCGATTGTCCCGTCCTGGGATGATGACGTCCCCCTCCGCGAGGCATTACCTTATTTTCCTGGTTCCCAGGTGCAAATCGTCATTCCAGCCCAGGACCCCACGCGGCGATGATCCAGACCATCCACATGGGCCACGTGCTCCAGGAAGAGATCCGGACGCCGTATTGCGATCTCGTCACCCGGCCCACCGGAGCCGCGGTGCGTCATCGTATTCGAGCGGCCATGGCCGAGGCCAAGTGCCGCACCGCCCTGTTGGACTTCTCGTCGATCGGCTTGCTCGATTTCAGCTGTGCAGACGAAGTCGTGGCCAAGCTTCTGCGCGACCCGCCGGCGGACTGGCCCGACTTCGTCGTCTTGCACGGACTGAACGAGGCGCACCGCGACGCGATTCATCATGTGCTGGAGCATCAGGCGCTCGCGATCCTCGCGGTGATGCGAGTAGGCGGGTGTCCGGCCATCCTCGGACGGGTGGCGCCCGACGCCCGCACTGCGTTCGATCGCGTGGTCGCTCTGGCCCCGACCACCGCGAGGGCGGTCGCAGCAGCGCTCGCATGGCCGCTGGAGCGAACCCGCGAGGTGCTCGACACCCTTGCCCTGCACCGGCTGATCCGTGAAGACGCCGGACTGTACAGCCCACCGGGAGCCCCATGACCCAACGCCAGCCTGGGCATTCCACCATCGCGATTCATGGCCTGCCGGTCCGGCGCCCTGACTGGACCCCGGTGGTCGAGCCCTTGATCCAGAGCAGCACCTTCATCAATCCCGTCGGTTCCGATGAAGAAGTGCTGTACAGCCGCTACGGGAACAATCCCAATCAAGTGCGGCTCGCCGCCAAGTACGCCTTGCTTGAAGGGGCGGAGGATGCCGTGTTCGTCGCGAGCGGCATGGGCGCCACCGCGCTGGCGCATCTTGCGGTGCTGCGTCCGGGCGATCACCTGATCTCGAGCGAGGTGATCTATGGTGGGACCCGTCAGCTGTTCGACACCGAGCTCAGCCGTTTCGACATCAGCGTCACCTATGTGGATCCCACCAACCCCCGGGTCTGGCGCCGGGCGCTCCAGGATCGCACCCGTGCCCTCTTCGTCGAGACCCCGACCAATCCACTGATGCGAGTCGTCAACCTCGGGCCGGTCGCCCAGCTGGCGAACGAGCATGGACTGGTGCTGCTAGTGGATTCGACCTTCGCCAGCCCGATCAATTTCCGCCCGCTCGAGCACGGCGCCGACCTCGTCATCACCAGCGCGACCAAGTATCTCAACGGACATAGCGACGTGATCGGCGGGGCCGTGGCCGGCACGCGGGATCTGGTGGAGGAAGTGACCCGGCTCATGCGGCTCTGGGGTCAATCCATCGACCCCCACGCCGCCTGGCTCATCGAGCGCGGCATGCGGACACTGGCGGTTCGCATGGCCCGCCACAACGAGAACGCCCAGGCGGTGGCGGAATGGGCGGCGCAGCACCCGGGCTTTGCCGCCGTTCATTATCCCGGGCTCTCCACCCACCCCGATCACGCAATCGCCACGGCATGCCTGGACGGGTTCGGCGGGATGGTGGGACTCGAACTCGCCGATGGCGTGCATGGGGTCGCGCGTTTCCTCCGTCGGCTCAAGCTGATCACGCACGCGCCGAGCCTGGCAGGCGTCGAGAGCCTGATTTCGGAACCACGGTACACCTCGCACAAGCACGTGGGCGCCGCGGCGCGCGCTGACATGGGGATCGCCGACGGGTTCCTGCGCGTGAGCTGCGGCATCGAAGACGTCGAGGATATCATCGCCGACCTCGAGCAGGCGCTCGAGCGGTAACCTGCGCGCGGGCGGCCCGGCGGCCCGCAGGGCGCCATCTCCCCGCCCGGTGGTGTATCTATCTCCGCATACTCCTTTGACTTACCCCGGGGAACTCCCCTATCTTCACGCCGTGATCAGGTTCAATCACGTCTCGAAGGCTTTTGCGAAGGGGGAGTCGGCCCTCCTCGACGTCTCGTTTCGCGTCGCGAAGGGTGAATTCGTCTTCCTGACCGGGCATTCCGGGGCAGGCAAGTCCACGATCCTCCGGCTGATCTACGGCGAGTTGAGCCCCACCAACGGCGACATTCACGTCTTGGGGTTCTCGCTTCCCAACATTACAGCACGAGAGATCCCCCGATTACGCCGGCGATTGGGCATTGTCTTTCAGGATTTCCGGCTCCTCGAGGATCGGACGGCCGAGGAGAACGTGGCATTTGCACTCGAAGTGACGCGGGCCCGGCCGGACAGCATCGCGTCGCGGACCAGCCGGGTACTGACCCAGGTCGGCTTGGCCGCCAAAATGCACGCCCTCCCGAATGAGCTCTCGGGAGGAGAGCAGCAACGTGTGGCCATTGCCCGCGCCCTGGTGCTCGACCCGCCCATCCTCCTGGCCGACGAGCCAACCGGCAACCTCGACGAGCGGGCCATGCGCGGTGTCTTTCAACTTCTGCGAGACATCAACGCCGGAGGAACGGCCGTGGTCATGGCCACCCACAATCTCGATCTGGTTCGTGGGACCAACAACCGCACCATCGAGCTGCGACGCGGCGAGGTGGTCTATGACAGCGCCGTGGAAACCGGGCAGCGGGAGGGTCTCGCATGAAATTGCTGTTCCGTGAGGCGCTCTTGGCCTTCCGTCGCGCGCCGCTCCTGTCGACTCTGTCCATTACGACGATTGCATTCTCGCTCTTCGCCGTGGGCCTATTCGGCCTGGTCGCCATCAACATGCGGCAGGCCCTCAGGGGGTTGGAGAGTCGGGTGGAGATCGTCGCATTCATCCTGCACGGGACGCCACTCGAAACCATCACCCTAGCGGCCGATGACATTTCGAAGTTCCCCGAGGTGGTCTCGGTCGGGTATGTCAACGAGGATTCTGCGTTGGCGCAGGCCCAAGCGGAGCTCGAGGAATTCAAGGACGCCTATCGGGATCTCGAGATCAATCCCCTCCCTGCGTCATTAGAAATCGGGCTGAAAGAGGGGCATCGTGACGCGGCGTCCGTCGCCGCGGTCGCCGAACGGCTACAGGGCTTCGGCTTCATCGACGACGTCCGGTTCGGGCGCGAGTGGATCGAGCGATTGGACCGGTTACGCAACGTCGCCGGCCTGGTTGGCTTGATCATTGGCCTGGCGTTCGCGGCGGTCGCCGTCATCATTATCGGCACGACGATTCGCATGACGGTCCTGCAACGGGCTCGCGAAATTGCGATCATGCGCCTGGTCGGGGCCACGAACGGCTTCATCCGCGGTCCGTTTCTGCTCGAGGGAGCCATCAAGGGTCTCTTGGGCGGGCTGTTATCCATCGTGTTCATTTACGCCGGGTATATCCTGTTCGGGCGGAACACGCCCATGCTGTCCGGCCTGATCTTCTTCGAGCCGCCCCAGCTCCTGCTCGGCATCCTGTTCGGGGTGGCCCTCGGTTTGGGCGGAAGCCTCGTCAGCGTAGGGCGGCATCTCCGGAATGTCTGAGACCGGGCCGCGCGCGCTGGCGCTGATGCTCCTCGTCGCGCTCGGAGCGGTCTTCCCGCTTGCCGGCCAGGAACCGCGGGTCAACCAGGACCTCCTCGAGAGCCAGCGCCGGCTCGATTCCATTCGAACCGAGCGCGGACGGCTCCGTATGGAGCAACTGCAACTCGAGGGTCGGGTCAAGGACGTCGGTGCGGAGCTCCGAAACATTGAGCGGCAGCGGGAGTCCACCCATCGCATCGTAAACGAGATCGACCTGCAGATCGGTGGGCTCAACAACAACCTCGCGCAGGTCAGCGCGGAACTCGTCCTGGCGCAGGACAACCTGGCCCAGAAGCGTGCGGTCCTGCAGCGGCGTCTGGTGGACATTTACAAACGGGGCCCGCTGTACACCTTTCAGGCGCTGCTGGCCGCCGAATCCTTCGGAGACCTGCTCAGTCGCTACAAGTACCTCTTTACCACGAGCCAGCAGGATCGCGCGCTCCTCGGCGAGGTCGAGAACCTCCGGGACCGCGTCATCCAACAGCGCAACGACCTACTGCTCATCAAGACCGACCTCGACCGGAGCAAGACCGAACGCCAAGCGGAGCTGTCGCGGTACTCGCAGCTCATGCGGGAGCGAGAGCGCCAGCTTCGGCGCTTGCAGCGGACCGGTCGGACGACCGAAGAACGCCTCACAGCGCTCGAACGCGACGAGGCGGCACTCAACAACCTCATTGCGCGGCTCCGCACCTCGGCAGCGAGCGGCGCGCCCGCGCCAGGCGGCCTCACGACGGCGGACATCGGGAATTTGGATTGGCCGGTCGAGGGACGGATCCTCTACAACTTCGGCCGGGTGCGCCTGCCGAGTGGGGCCATTGTACGGCGCAATGGCATTGGGATCGGCGCCCAAGTCGGGGAAACGGTGCGTGCCGTCGATGCCGGGCGCGTGCTCGGGGTCCAGCAGGTGGGCACCTACGGACTGATGGTCCTGATCCAGCACGGCACCGATCACATCTCAACCTACGGACAACTGAGCGCCGCGTCGGTGCGGCCGGGCGATCGGGTAGTCAAGGGTCAGGTCATCGGCACGGTCGGAGGACAGAACACCAACGAGGGCCCGCATCTGTACTTCGAGATCCGGGGACCGGAGGGCATTGCACTCGACCCGACCGGCTGGCTCACGAGGCGGCGGCGCTAGTGCGCTGCGCACTTCCATGAGCGACGACGGCCATGCGGAAGAACCGCATTTGACCCGCGTCCGCGCCAGAGTGCATCTTTGGACCATGCGCTGGATCCGCATCGTGCCCGCGATCATGCTCGGCCTGAGCGCACGCGCAGAGGCCCAGACGATCGTCCATGCTCGCCTGGGTATCACAGGCGCGACCGATTTGGTCACGGACCGCATTACCCGGGAGATCACGGTCCGACAGGATCTGGCACCGACGCTCCTCCTCGGCGCCTCGGTTGCCGTGTCACCCCGCCTGAACGCGGGAATCGAGGTGAGCGTAGGAACGGGTGGCGTCGACGCGACGGAGGCGGGCGTTACCAGCGACCTGGGCTCGCTGCGGACGGCGACGATCACCCTCGGCCTGGACGGCCCGTTGGTATGGGAACTCAGGTGGCGAGCCGGCGTCGGCGTGCTCAAGTATTGGCCGTCAGACGATACAGGAATCTTCGCGCTGGGCGGGCCGACGGACTACCTCCTCGTGGGCGGCGTCGATTACCGGCGCCCGCTGAATCGAGATTGGGCCATCGTGGCGGGACTCCGGTACGACTACCACCGGTTCACCACGGACGCACTCCAAGCCCGTGGGTTTTCCCAATCGCAGCAAGTCCACCGCCTTGGCATCCTGATCGGCATCGCTCGGACACTCTCATGAACCTTCGATTCGTCTCCAGACTGACCGCAGGCATCGTTGTCGTGGCCGCCGCCGCGTGCGCGGAGATCGCCGCCCCGTCCCGAGGAGATTTCTACGAGTGGCGGCTGGTCGTCGGGACCGACACCTTGACGTATCATTGGGCGCCATCGTCGCTGCCAGTCAAGATTTGGGTCGAAGATCAATTCGACATGCCATCCCACGTTGCGCGTGGCATCCTCGAATGGGAGTCCGCGTTTCTCTACCACGAGTACGCCGCGGCAGTCGTGGCCGATTCGGGTAGCGCCGACGTGATCGTCCGCGCCATCGTGGCCCCCCCCAAGCTCGCGCAGACACTGACGCGGCTCTGGAGCGGGCTCCGCCCGGAGTGCGAAGGGGCCACGGACATCGACACCGTAGCGACCCGCTTTCAGCTGCAGCTGCCGATTCGGATGTACGTCTGGCCCCGGTTCGATCCGACGGCGAACGATCTCACCGAATGTTTCCAGGTGGTAGCGGCCCACGAATTGGGGCATACGATCGGGCTCTTTCTCCATTCGTTCACGCCCAGCGACCTCATGCACTTCGACCCGACGGCGACCCGGTTGAGCAACCGCGACGTCAACACGGCGGAGTTGAACGCGCATCTGACAGCCACCATGGTGCCCGTCCGGTAAGCAGCGAACCCGTGCCGGACTCCTCCGGCCGTCGCTGAGCATTGGGCCGGGGCCCCGTGCGACACCTGATTCACCTCAGCCACGCGCGACACGCGCCAGGATCTCCATGACATTGAAGGTCACTACAGCCGATTTTCCGCCCGTGGATCTCACCGCGCACGGCATCCGTGCGGCCCAGGTGCACGCGAACTGGTCTGTTGCCGTCCTCGCAGAGGCCGCCATCCGCCGTGGCGAGGGCATGGCTACCAATCGCGGAGCGTTCACCGCCATCACCGCCCCGCACACCGGCCGGTCACCCAAGGACAAGTTCCTCGTGCAGGAGCCGACGTCAGCGGCCGATATCTGGTGGGAAAGCAACGCGTCCATGTCTCCGGACGCGTTCGACCTGCTCCACGACGACATCAGGGCTCACCTGAACGACCAAGAGCTGTTCGTCCAGGATCTCCATGGAGGGGCCGCTCCCGCCTACCAATTGGGCGTGCGCTTCGTCACCCCCAGCGCGTGGCACGCCTTATTCGTCCGGAACATGTTTATCCGGCCGACGCCCGAGCAACTCGAATCGTTCACGTCCGAGTTCCTCGTCCTTCATGCCCCGCTGTTCCAAGCCGACCCCGCGCGACATGGCACCCGGACGGGCACGGTCATCGCCCTGAATTTCGCCAAGCGCATGGTCCTGGTGGCGGGGACCAAGTACGCGGGAGAGCTCAAGAAATCGATCTTCACGGTGCTCAACTATCTGCTGCCGGCCCGCGGCGTGCTCCCGATGCACTGCTCCGCAAACGTCGGCGAAGCCGGCGATACCGCCATCTTCTTTGGCCTCTCCGGCACCGGCAAGACGACCCTGTCCGCCGACCCCACCCGCCACCTCATCGGGGACGACGAACACGGCTGGAGCCCGGACGGCGTGTTCAATTTCGAGGGCGGGTGCTATGCCAAGGTGATCGATCTCGACCCCGACGGCGAGCCCGAGATCTATGCGGCGACTCAGCGGTTCGGGACGGTGCTCGAGAACGTGACGGTCGATCCGCTCAACCGCGCCGTCGATTTCAGCAGCGAGGACATCACCGAGAATACCCGGGCTAGTTACCCGATCGAGTTCATTCCCAATCACATGCCGGGTGGCGTCGGTGGGCACCCGCGCAACGTCGTGTTCCTGACAGCTGACGCGTTTAGCGTGATGCCGCCGATTGCCCGGCTCTCCGCAGCCCAAGCCAAGTATCACTTCCTGTCGGGATATACGGCCAAGGTGGCCGGCACCGAGCGAGGTGTCACGGAACCAACCGCGACATTCTCCGCCTGTTTCGGTGCGCCGTTCCTGCCACGGCATCCCAACGTCTATGCCAAAATGCTGGGCCAGAAGATCGAGGAACACGGAGCCCGCGTCTGGCTGGTCAACACCGGCTGGACGGGCGGGCCCTACGGGACGGGCACCCGGATGCGGCTCGCGCATACGCGGGCCATGGTCCGCGCGGCGCTGGCAGGGCGGTTGGACCGGGTCGCCTATCAGACCGATCCGGTGTTCGGCGTGGAGGTTCCGACCGAGGTCCCGCATGTGCCGGCGGACATTCTCATGCCGCGGGCCACCTGGCAGGATGTCGCCACGTACGACGCCCAGGCCCGCAAACTGACCCAGATGTTCGCGGACAACTTCCGCCGTTACGCCGATCAGGTCTCGGAGCCCGTTCGCAACGCGGGGCCGACCGGCTAGCCTGGGCGGACAGCCGCGCCTCACCCACCCAGCCGAGACATCCGTGTCACCGCCACCGACAGGTTTCGAGGTCATTCGCGACCCGCTGTGGGACAACATCCGGCTCGATGAGGTCGCGATGGCCGTGCTCGACACGGCCTCGGTCCAGCGCCTTCGCTATGTCCGGCAATTGGGCCACGCCTTCTTGGTCTACCCCGGCGCGACGCATTCCCGCTTCGAACATGCGCTCGGCACCTACCACCTGGCCAAGCGAGCCCTGTCGCTGTTGGACGAACGCGGCGAGCTCGGGCGGGTGCCGGAGGAGGAGCGCTTCGCGACGCGCCTGGCCGCCTTGCTGCACGACGTCGGGCACTATCCATTCTCACACGCACTCGAGGAAGCGGGTTTTGCGCACCACGAACTCCTTGGTGTAGCACGTCTCGAGGAGGGCGATTTGGCTCACGTCCTTGCGGCTCACGGAGGTCCGGAGCTCGCCCGGCAGATTGCAGCGCTCATTCAAGGAACCAGTTCGAGTCCGGTTGCTGGTCTCATCTCGGGCTCGCTCGATCTCGACAAGATCGAGTATCTGAATCGCGACGCCCACATGTGCGGTGTCCCCTATGGCACGATCGACGTGGATCGGCTCCTGACCTCGCTCGCCCTCTGCGAGGCCGGACCAGGACGGTGGGAAGTCGGGGTGCACGAGAAGGGTATGAGCGCGCTCGAGTCGCTGCTCTTCGCCAAGTACCAGATGTACCGGAACGTGTACTGGCACCACGCCGTGCGCGCGGCGACGTGCATGTTCAAGCGCGCCGTCCGCACGGTCGTCGCGGGCGGCACGCTCACGCCGGAGGACATTGCCCGCGCAACCGACGGGAGTCTCATGGAGCGCTTGCTTGCCGCCGACCCGTCGGGACTCGCCGAGGCCGTCCACGGGCGGCGCCTCTTCAAGCGCGCGCTCGACCTGCCTGCGAGCGACGTGCCTCACGACGCCCAGTCGTGGCTGTCCGATGATCCCGACTTGACGGGCCAGGTGGAGGATGTGCTGGCGGACGCGGTGGGACTCTCGCCCGGGCACTTGCTGCTCGACTTCCCCGCCCGGTCGACGATGCTGGATGTCGACCTGCCGCTCCGGACCCGCTCGGGAACGGTGGAGCGCCTGACGGCGGCGGGACGTCGAGGCCACTTGGGCTTGACCCGAATCGCGGAGCCACTCTACCAGAGCGCGAGGCGGCTTAGAGTGTTCGTCGCGGAGGCGCCGGCCAGGCCCCTGCCGGACCTGATGCCCCTGGTGACACTACCGGGTGCGGAAGTGCGGCGGCGATTGGAAGCTGAGGAGGGGTTGGTCCGGGGTTAAGCGCCCTGCGATGCCCCTTCGGGCACCGGATACTCGCCCGAGGTACTCTCCGTCGAATCGATCTGCACGATGATTGCGGTAATGTTGTCGAGCCCGCCCCGGCGGTTGGCCTCGCTAATCATCTCATCGACCCACGACTGCGGTGTGCCCTCACTCTCGAGAATCCGCAAAAGGTCGGGGTCTTCCAACATCCCGGTGAGGCCGTCGGACCCGAGCAGCAGGAGATCGCCGGTATGGAGATCCCCGAAGTACACGTCGGGGACGACATCGCTGCCGGCGCCGACGCAGCGGGTGATGACGTTCGAATATGGGTGGACCCGTGCTTGATCCGGCGTCAGCAACCCCGCATCCACCTGTTCCTGCACATACGAGTGATCCTTGGTAAGCTGCAGCATCCGGCCGTCGCGCAGGAGATAGGCCCGACTGTCTCCGACGTGGCCGATGACATAGCGGCCGCTCATGAGCGCGAGCAGGGTGGCCGTCGTGCCCATGCCGCGCTTGTCCTGCTCGGTAAGGGTCCGTTCGAAAATGGCGGCGTTGGCCGCGATCATGGCACGGTGCACGCGGCGGGAGATCTCTTCGTCCGTCGTGCCGCGGAGGTTACCCACTTCCCGCGAGATGATCCCGACGGCCATCTCGCTCGCGACCTCGCCGGCGGCGTGCCCGCCCATGCCGTCCGCCACGATGAAGATCCCGCGGTCGGCGAGCATGAGGAAATTGTCTTCGTTGTCCGAGCGGACAACGCCGACATCCGAATGGGCAGCACATGAAAAACGCATGCTCGACCTATCGAAGGAGCTCGAGGAGTTTGTCCAGCAAGCCCAAAAAATAGGCCGCCACCGCCAGTACAACCACCACGGCCACCGTCATCAGCCCGCCCCACGATCGGCTTGGCTTAGCGGAGGCCGTCACAAACACCGGCATCGGGCGGGCCGACGGCTGCGAAGCCTTGGCCGCGGGCGCCTCATCACCGGGGGCCGGCACGAATTCCTCGACCGGCGGCTCGGGAGGCGCCGCAGCATCCGGCGCGGGTTCCGCTGCGCGGGCTGGTGGGGGGTCGCCAAACTCTTCATCGATGAGCGTGTGCGACACCTCGAAGCGCTCCGGGGCGTGCGACGTGGCCTGCCATCCGGCCACCGCCTCGGGCTCGACACTCTCCGCCTCCTCGGACTCCTCGACTTCCGCCGCCCGCACGACCCGAGTGTCTCCGGACTCCAGGTGCGGCACTTCGACATCGGATGGGTCGAACAGCAGTGCCATTTCCCCGAGCCGGATGGTGGCTCCCGGTGCCACGGCCATCTCCGTCACGACCTCTTCCCCTTCCACCAGGGTGCCGTTGGTCGAGCCCATGTCGCTCAGGAACCAGATGCCCTCGCGACACTGCAGCTTGGCATGCGACGCGCTGACGCTCGAGTCGTCGAGCACCACGTCGTTGTGGTCGCCGCGGCCCAGGTGGATCACCGACGCCCGGATGGGCAGCCGCTCACCGCGCCGAGGGCCTTCGCGTACAAGCAGCGACCCGAATCCTGGTTCCGGACCGGCGGGCGCTGAGTCGTCCCGATCGTCCGGTTCCGAGTCGATCTCTTCTTGAATGGAGGAAAACGGGATGCCGTGAAGCGTGTCGAACAGCTTTTGGCTGGCTCCGAGCGGAGCGTCAGGCTGGGGTTGGTCTGCCATGACTTCCTCGGGTGCTGCAGGGTGCGCAGCCGGGCTCATGGTGGCGTAGAAGCGGAACTCTTCGGTCCCAATTCGGATCACATCGGAGCGAGCCAGGATCCGGTCGGCGCCAATCCGGAGCCCATTGACGAATGTGCCATTGGTACTGTGATCGGCCAGCACGTACTGATCGTCACGGTAGACGATTTCCGCGTGTTTCCGCGAGACGTCCTGGCCGGTGACGACCACCTCGGCGCTCGCCTCCCGACCCAGCACGACCGAATCCCCGATGGGATACTCACGGCCGTCCGTCAGGCACACTAGCCGCCCCCCTTCGGCGGTCCATTCCGGTGCCGGCGCGCGGGGTGCGGCCGGGTCTCGGAGACTTGCGGCGCTCATGAATTCGGTGTGCCCCGCCCGGACGGAATCCACCACGCGCAACTCGACGTCTCCCAGGCGGATCTTGTCGCCGTGAAGCAGCGGGCTCGGGTTCTCTCCCAAGAGCACACCGTTCACCATCACCTCGGCGTCGGACGTGGCTTGGCGAATGGCGATCGACCCGTCGGGCATGCCCTGTACCACGGCATGCCGCCAGAGTACGCCTTCCCCGCTCAGCCGAAGAGCGCTTTCGGAATCGGACCCGATAAGCATCTCGCCGGGCGGGATGGGGTGATGCCGACCGTTGTACTCGAGTTCCATCATGCGGTAGAGGCCGTCCAGGGGTTTCTCTAATCGTTTAACGTACCCGCCGCCCCGTAACCAGGCAAGCGAGCGGAGCTTACGCGCTCTCCGCCAGGCCCTGCCCGCTCAACTGGAGGAGGTAGAGCCGCTCGTAGGCGCCATGCCGCGCCAGGAGGCGGGCATGCGTCCCGCGCTCGATGATCTCCCCGTGGTGGAGCATGAGAATCTCGTCCGCGTGGAGGATGGTGCTCAAGCGGTGGGCCACGACGAGGCTGGTTCGTCCGGCCATGAGTTCCGCCAGCGCCTGCTGGATTTGGGACTCCGTCTCCGTATCGACCGAACTGGTCGCCTCATCGAGCACCAGAATACGTGGGTCGAGGGCCAAGGCACGGGCGAAGCTGAGCAGCTGGCGCTCCCCAACGCTGAGGCTCCGCCCACGCTCACCGAGTTGGTGGGAGTATCCCGATGGGAGGCGCCCGATGAAGCGATCGGCGCCCACTCTCGACGCCGCTGCACGCGCGGCCTCGGGCGCAATCGGGGCGTCCAGGGTGAGGTTGTGCAGGATGTCCCCAGCAAACAGGAACAGGTCCTGCTGCACCAGGCCGATCTGTTCGCGCACTATCGAGGTCGGCAGCTCACGAATGTCGATCCCGTCCAGCGTGATCCGGCCGCGTTGGGGGTCGTAGAACCGGAGCAACAGATTGATGATGGTCGACTTGCCGGCCCCCGTATGCCCGACCAGGGCGACGGTCTGACCGGGCGAGGCGCGGAAGCTCACGTCTCGGAGCACCCACGGCCCGGGTTCGGCATAGCGGAACCACACCTGGTCGAACTGGATGTCGCCGCGGATCGGGGTCGGCAATGCGCGAGGGGCGTCCGGTTCCGCGATGGTGACGGGTTCGTCCAACAGGTGGAAGACCCGTTCGGATGATGCCATGGCGCTCTGAATGATGTTGTATTTCTCGGACAGGTCCTGCAGCGGGTCGAAGAAGCGCCGGGTGAGTTGGATGAACGCGGCGAGGGTCCCGACCGTGAGTGTGGCATCGAGCGCCCGCACTCCACCATAGAAGAGGAGGAGCGCCAGCGCGACCGACGTGAGGATCTCGATAATCGGGAAGAAGACCGCGTACAGCCGTATCGCGCGGATGTGCGCCTCGAGGTGCTCTCGGTTGACGTCGTCGAAGCGGCTCGCTTCCCGAGCCTCACGCCTGAACAGCTGGACCACGCGCATGCCGGACAAGTGCTCTTGCAGGAAGGCGTTGATTCGCGCGAGCCGCTGGCGGATTTCCAGAAACACCTGCCGCACACGGCGGCGAAACACCGTGGCCGTGATCCACACCAGCGGAATGACCGCAAATGCGACGAGGGCAAGCCGCCAGTCCATGGCGAGCATCATGATCATGATGGCCGCCAGGGTAAACACGTCACCAAACACTGCCACCACGCCCGAGGTGAACAGCTCGTTCAAGGATTCCACGTCCGAGGTCACCCGCGTCATGAGACGTCCAACCGGGCGTCGATCGAAATAGGGAATGCTGAGATGCTGCAGCTTGGTGAATAACTCCTGCCGGAGATCGCGCATGACCCGCTGGCCAATGGCGGTCGTGACCAGCACCTCGGCGTAGCCATTGGCGAAGCTGAGCAGCAACGCGAGCAGGTAGACGGCGGCGAGCGTACCCAGAAGGGCCACGTTCGCCTCCGGAATGGCGACGTCGATGACCTGCTTAGTCAGATACGGTCCGACGAGCGGAAACACGCCTCCGATCAGGATTTGTGCGGATGCGAGGGCCAAGAGCCTGCGATACGGCCGCAAGTACTTCAACAGCCTGGCGAACAGGGCCGGGTCGTAGACTTTGCCGAGGGCGTCGTCGGCTTGAGCGTCGATCTCGGCCGTGGCGGCGGTCATGCGGGCCCCGGATCCGGTTCCAGCGTGTCCGGGGCTTCGCCAATGCCACGGAGTCCACGCTGGACCCAGTGCCACAGAACGAAGAACCCGAACGCGATCGTGAAGTAACTCAGAATGAGCCGCCAGATCATGGTGTAGAGCGGCGTCATGGCAACCGGCACATAGACCGACATGACCACGGCCGAGGTGAGTTCCGCCACACCCGATGCGCCGGGGGTAGGCACGAAGTACAGGAGAAACGTGATCAGCGTTTGCACCAGCAGCACATCAACAAATTGTGCCTCGATACCGACGGCGCGGAGCGCGACGTATCCGGCCAACAACTTGTTGGCATGGGAGGGACCGGAAATAATCGTCGCCCACAGAAGCGCGAGCCACCCGCGCGGGGTATTGAATTTCTCGACGCTCTCGTGCGCGGTATCGATGCCGGCCTGGAGCTGGGCCAGCTTGTTGGCGACCCGCGTGCTGCGCCGACCGGCGAAGATGGCGAGGCGATGGATCAGATCCCGGACGATCCGCGGGAAGATGATGATGATGACCAGCAGCACGCCGAGCCCGGCGAAGATCCCGAGGCTGCCGAGGAAGAGATCGTACAACGACAAGCCCAGCACATTGCCCTTCTCGCCGAGGGACTTCCCCGCCCCAGAGAGAATGGCGAGCGGGCCGGCAATCGCGAAGAATGCAACCGTGGCGATGAAGGTCATGAGCGTCGCGGCCATCGCGACGGGCACCGGCACGCCGTAGCGCCGCATGGTGTAGATCATGAGCGGTGCCGCGCCCGATTGCATCGGCGTGACGTAGGCGGCCCACGCACTCATCCCGCCGGCGAGCACCATCCCCTTGAACGGCGGATCGGGATGCAGGACCCGTGTTACGACCCACAGCCGAAGCCCGCCTCCCAGCCAATCCATTGACGCGAGACCCAAGCCCACCACGATCCACTCCCAGTGGATTCGGGTGAGGCTCTCCAGAAAGGCGGGGATGTTGTTGCCGTAGATGAGGACTGCGATGTACCCGATCAGCGAGATCAGAACGAAGATCTGGAATCCCCGGACCAGGAGCTTGGGCGAGAGAACACGTGCCATGGGAGGTGGAAACGTATCGGTCCAGGGAGGCTTGCGGTAGGGTAGCTGCCCGCACCAACCCGCCGTGCTATTGTTCTTCCATGGACGGCTCCGTCATTCGCATCGTGAATGCCACCCAGCACAACCTGAAAGGCATCACCGTCGACCTGCCGCATCGGCAGCTGATCGTCATTACCGGGCCGTCCGGCTCCGGCAAGAGCAGCCTCGCATTCGACACGCTCTATGCCGAAGGGCAGCGACGATACATCGAGTCGCTCTCGACCTACGCCAAACAATTCCTGGATCGCATGCCGAAGCCGGCGGTGGACCGGCTGGAGGGGCTGGCGCCCGCCGTCGCGATCGAGCAGCACAACCCGACGGTGTCGAGCCGCTCGACCGTCGGGACAGCCACGGAAGTTTACGATTTCCTCCGGCTGCTCTGGGCCCGGATCGGGACGACCTACTGTCGCCAGTGCGACACCGCGGTGACCCAGGATACGCCCGAGTCGGCCGCCGCGGTCATCCAGGCTCGGGCCACGGGCAAGGTCCAGGTCACCTTTCCACTCCCCCCGAGCGCCCGGCCCAGTCACCAAGCTATCGTCGAGAACCTGGTGGCCCTGGGCTTCGTGCGTGCGGTCGCGGACGGTACCCCCATCGAGCTCGAGCGGTGCCCATCGGATCTCGACTTGACGGCAGTCACGGATCTCTTGGTTGTCGTGGACCGCCTCACCGTCGGGACTGCCGCGCGGGCCCGGCTCACCGAATCGATCGCGACCGCGTTCGCCGAGGGAGAAGGCGTCGCCGTCGTGCTCCACGACGATGCCAGGCTCCGCTTCACCGAGGCCCCGACGTGCAGCCGGTGCGACCTCGCCGCGAGCCCTATCACCCCGGCGCTCTTTTCCTTCAATAGCCCCCGCGGCGCCTGCGGCACCTGCAATGGATTCGGCGCGGTCCTCGAATACGACGAGACCCTGATCGTGCCTGACCGGTCCCGCTCACTAGCCGATGGGGCGATCGACCCGTGGACCAAGCCGCGCTACGGCAGCCGGCGCCGCTTGCTGCTCACGACAGCCAAACAGCTTGGTGCCGATCCCGACCGTCCGTGGGCTTCGCTCAAGGCCGCCGCCCGCCGCCAGCTGCTCCACGGACGACAGGGACGCTACGTCGGAATCTTTCCGTTCCTCAAAGACCTGGAGGTCAAGCGCTACAAGCAGTACATCCGCGTGTTTCTCCGACAGTATCAACTCGCGCGTGAATGTCCCAGCTGCCGGGGTGCGCGCCTCAACGAGGACGCGCTCGCCGTCAGGATCGGCCGGGACACCATCGCCGACGTGGCTGCCCGGTCCATTGACGGCATCGCCGAATGGCTCGTGGGCCTGGACCTGACGGACACGGAGCGCCAGGTGGCCCACCTGATCCTGCAGCAACTCGATGAACGGGTGAGCTTCCTGCGCGATGTGGGCCTCGGGTATCTGACCCTGTCACGGCAGACGCGCACGCTGTCCGGCGGCGAAGCGCAACGCATCGGCCTCGCCAACGCCCTCGGCGCGCGTTTGGTCGATGCGCTGTACGTGCTGGACGAGCCCTCGATCGGCCTCCATGCGCGCGACATCGACCGCCTGCTGGGCCTGTTGCGGCGGCTCAGGGATCACGGCAACACCGTGATCGTGGTGGAGCACGACCACACTGCCATTCAGCAGGCGGACTTCATGCTCGAGCTCGGTCCCGCCTCGGGCCAGCACGGCGGCGAAGTCGTCTACGCCGGCCCGCCCAGCGGTGCGACCGAGTCGCTCACCGGGCAATACCTGAGCGGGCGGAAGCGGATCGGAGTGCCGAGTGCCCGGCGGGTCGTCGGACCACAACGGTTGGAGGCGCGCGGGGCTCGGCTCCACAATCTCGACGGAATCGACGTCGACATTCCACTCGGCACGCTGACCGCAGTCACCGGGGTGTCGGGATCCGGCAAGAGTACACTGGTCCACGACGTGTTGTATCGGAATCTCCAGGCCAAGATCCGGGGCGCACACTCGGCAAAGTCGCATCTGGGCGAGCCGGTGGGCGAGGTCGCATCGCTCACGGGCTGGCAGCATCTCGACGATGTGCTTCTCATCGACCAATCTCCCATCGGACGCTCGCCCCGGTCCAACCCGATCACCTACATCCGAGCGTTCCAGGAGATCCGCGAGTTGTTCGCCGAGCAGCCGTTGGCGCGCGAGCGCGGATATTCGGCGTCGACATTCTCCTTCAATCTCCCGGAGGGGCGCTGCCCGGAGTGTGAAGGCGCGGGACACATCCGGGTGGAGATGGTGTTCCTGGCCGACGTGTTCGTGCCGTGCGACATGTGCGGCGGGGACCGCTTCAAGAAGGAAATCCTCGACGTCACTATCCGAGGCTACTCCATTCGGGACGTGCTGCAGTGGACCGTGGACGAGGCCATCCCACGGTTCCATCACCAGCCGAAGCTCGGCGCGGCGCTCTGGCAGCTCCAACAAGTCGGCTTGGGGTACCTGACCCTGGGGCAGCCGGCGACGACGCTGTCCGGCGGCGAAGCCCAACGCCTCAAGATCGCGCGTGAGTTATTGCGGGCGAAGAAACAGGGCCGAACGCTCTACATCCTGGACGAACCGACGACGGGGCTCCATCTCGAGGACGTGCGCGTGTTGATCAAGGTGCTCGACCGACTGGTCGACGCCGGCCACACCGTGGTCGTAATCGAACATCATCTCGACGTCATCAAGCGGGCGGACTGGGTCATCGACCTGGGTCCCGAGGCCGGGCCGGGGGGCGGCAAGGTCGTGATTCAAGGTACGCCGGAGGATGTGGCCGTGGCGCCGGGCTCGCACACGGGTCGCTACTTGCACGCGGTGCTCCGCGAGCCCGAGGCTGGCCCGACTTCCGATGCTCCCCAGCGGACCATGTCCTCCGCTCGGTAGCGGAGACACGGGGTATCGCAGCGTAACAAACGAGGCGGCCTGACCTGGCCGCCTCGTTTGACTTCTCCGCCCTCCAGGCAGCAGCGAGACCTGCTAGTAGATGTCCTCCGCCGTGTTGTGGACGTTGAACTTCCCGGTGGGCGTTACCAACCAGTCGCCCTTGATCCGTCGCTTTTCCTTCAGGGTCTTATCGTCATACACCACGATCTCGCCGGCCCGGTCCCAGACGGACACCCACACCTCGGTCCCTGCCCGGTTGAATTCGAAGTGGGTCGCGGTGCCGTGATCGGCCACGGACCAGCAACGATCGACCACGCCCTTTTGCTTGGAGTAGACGCACACCTTGCGGGCGGCTTCGGGATCGTTGTTGAGCGGCATGTCGAACCACACCCACGGTGAGTTCGCGTGGGTCTTGAGGAACAGGCTGCCGGTGCCGTCAAGCGGAACCTGCCGCACCACCTTCCAGGCGTGCTCCGGGTGATTCGCGGGATCGGCGCCGTACACCGCCAGGAGGCCCTGGCCGATGTGCGTCGTGCCGTTGACCCAGCCGTACTCCGGATCCTGCCAGTTGGCGCCCCGGCCCGGGTGGGGTTTGATGCCGGTCTCGAAGGTGGTCACCAGCTTCTGCTCCTGGACGTCGATGACCGCCATCTTGTTTTCCATGTTGGCCGCGACCAGGAAATACCGACCGGTGTGGTCCCAGCCGCCGTCATGGAGGAACCGCTCGGCGGGAATGCGCGACACCACCGGAAAACCCTGCTTCGAGTAATCGACGATGGCCACGTGCCCCGATTCCTTGAGCGCCACGACCCACACCGGATCGGTATGGGACGCGATGATGGCCGCCACCCGGACCTCCGCGAGCGGTTCATCGGTGCGGATCGCGTTCCCTTCGACACCGGTGACGGACAGCGGCTCGAGGGTCAGTCCATCGTAGACAACGAATTGAGTCGGCCAATAGCAGCCTTCGATCAAGTACCGGTCCTCGTACCCCTTGTACTTGCTGCCTTCGACGCTCCGCGCATCGATGCACCCCTGCGCCTGGGCGACCAGCGAGGGCTCCTTGCTCCAGAGATCGATCAGCGTCACACGGCCATCGCGCCCGACCGCATAGAAATACCGGCCGGTGGACGAGGAGCGCAGGATGTGCACCGCGAAGCCGGTGTTGATCACCGACACCAGTTCGTAGGTGTCGCCGTCGAGGATGGCGACCTTTCCGGCGTCACGCAGGATCACGCCGAAGAAGTTCTCCCAGTTGCGCTTGGTCTGGGGTGAGGTTGGCCGGTCCTTGACCGGAATGCGCAGCTCCCAACTGTTCCGGATTTCCGACAGCGGCTTGGCCGGCGGCGCCGGCGGCTCGAGCTGCACGTACTTGGCCATCAGTTCGATTTCTTCGGCCGAGAGCACACCCGACAATCCCCAGGCAGGCATCCCGCCTGGCGTGCCGCTCGTGAGGATGGCCTTGAGCGCCGAGGTGCCAATCTGAGTGGTGCGCGCAGGCTGGATGTTCGGGCCGGTGGCCCCGGCGCGCAGCGTGCCGTGGCAGCCGGCGCAGCGGTCGAAGAAGATGCGTTGGCCCTGCTTGAACTCGGCCTCCGACAGCTCGACCGGGCCGGTATCCTCAACCTCACGGCCCTCAACTTCTCCCATGCTCACGAGCTGGATGTACTCCAGCACCTGACCGATCTCGTCGCGCGACAAATTTGGCGGAGACATCGGGACCTTCCATTCCGCCAAGAGGGCTTTGCCGATGGAATCGTCTTTCGCCATGCCGAGCGGGTCCTCCATCCAGCGGACCAGCCACTCGCCGGTTCGCCGCTCATGCACGTTCTTCAGGTCCGGTCCCACCCGAGGTCCTTCACCGATCGAGTGACAGGCGAAGCACGAACGGTCGAAGATGGCCTGGCCCGGGTGGGTCGAGGCGATCTTGCCCTCGGGGAGGACCAACGCCTGGTCCTGGGCTGCGCGATCCGACTTGCACCCTGACATGGAGACGAGCGCCGCGAGTGCGACGCACACCGAGACCGGCAGGAGCCTTGGGAAGTACCGTGTTCCAGCGTGCATATGTCGAACCTCCGAGGTGGTTGACCTCCCGCAGGAGGCCTGCGATGCAGTTCCTAGAAACCGAACGACCAGGCAAACGTGATGCTCCGCTTCGGCTCCGGCCGGAAGAACCCAACGTTGGGCGCTTCGGCGTAGAGCGTGTTGGTCAGATTGGTCACCGAGACGGCGAGTTGCTGACGGCCCAGCGACAACCCTCCATGCAGGCCGTGCACGGTAAATGACGGGATGACATCACCGACCGGGCTGGCTGCTAACTCGACGTCGTCGCGCCGTCCGTTGTGCCGAACGGCATACTCGACCCAGTATCGCCCATCCGGGCGGGCATAGCGCACCGTCGCGGTGAGTTTGCTCGAGTAGCCGTCGCCCAACGGCACGTTCGGGTCGCCGACCGTCCGGGGGGACAAGTGGGAGTAGCCTGTCCCGAGCGTCACACGATCGCCCAATCGCACGGTCGCCGCCAACTCGATGCCGGTGATGCGCAGCTGGTCGATATTGATGTTCTGGAACTCGGTGACCCCGTTTACTTGATTGCCCGTCGGTGTGATCCGGATGGCGTCGTGCACCGTATTCCGGAAGACGAATCCCTCCACATACACCGGTCCGGATCGGAACCGCAGTCCGACTTCGGTGTTGAGGCTGGTTTCGGCATCGAGATCGAGGTTTCGTATCCAGAACCCTCGGCCTTCCGGTGATGGACCGTTGAAGAAGCGCTCGACCAGATTGGGCGACCGGAAGGCGCGACCCACGGTAGCCACCACGCTCAGCTCAGCCGTCGCCCGGTAGAGCACGCTCGCCGAGCCCACCACGTTTCGATCGGTGTCGACGAACAGCGGATCGGTCAGACCCGGTGTCGTCCGTGTCGAGGCCCGCACGTCCTGGTACCGGCCGCCGACGATCAGGTCGGCCCGAGGGCTCAGGCTCACGGCCAGCTGAACGAAACCGCCGAGGCTCCGGAAGGTCGCGTCCGGGAGCCGCGGCGTGCCGCGGATGGTCGGACTCGGTGGCCCGGTCCCGAGGACCGTGGTGATGGTGGTGTCGGTGTTGCGCGAATTGTCTCGATAGAGATCGACCCCGTAGGTCACCAGATGGCGGCCGCCGACCAGCTTCTTGAACTCGGCGCGGAATCCGTAGGTCGCGATGTCCGTGAAGTTCCGGCTTTGGATGCTGACGCCGGCCCCGGCCGGGGCCGGCTGGGGGAAGGGCGAGAACACATTGGTATGGAACTCACGCTCGTTGTCTTGCAGGTATGCCGAGACCTCGAGACCGTCGAACGGCCCGACCCCAAGGTCGGCGCCTCGGTACCCGGCCGTGTAGCGCTCGAATCGTTGCGACGGGAAGAGCAGCTGAACCGTGGAGAGACCTGCCCCCAAGACGCTGGGATCAACCAAGCCGAACCCCGCCTTCTCAGCCCGATAGCGATCGTACTTGGCAAAGACATCGTGTCGGGACGAGAGCCGATAGGCGACGGAGCCGCTCACGGAATAGTCTTCGACCCCGGTATCCTGGACCCGGGTGTTACCCGCCAGGGCCACGAGGCCGAACCGGCCGCCTGGCGCCTCGTACGGATCCGCCGTTCGATAGCTGCCGGTAAGGCGGAACGACACCGGGCCCGACCCGCCAAACAGGGTCGCGGCGGGCCGGCTCTGATTGTCGACCGTGCTGTACCGGTAGGAGACCTTCCCGTGAACCACCGTGCCGCGCGCCGCCAGGGGCGGGCCGCGGGTGATGAGGTTGATCACTCCCCCGATGGCGTCGGACCCATAGAGCACGGAGGACGCCCCCCGAACGATCTCGATCCGGTCCAGGGTGGATACGTCCACCAGCGCGGGGATCTCACCGGAGTCCTGGCGGCGACGCGAGTTGTTCAGCCTGAGCCCATCCTCCAACACGAGAATGCGCTGACCTTGGAGCCCGCGAATAATCGGTTGCCGCTGGGTGGTGCCAACACCGTCCAGGTCGAGGCCGGGCACCTCGAGGAAGAGATCCGCGGCACTATTGGGCTGCCGCTCGCGGAGGAGCGCCGAGTCCAACACCGTGACCGACATCGGCGTGTCGAACCCAAGGCGCGGGTCCCGGGTCGCCGTCACATTGAGATCGCGAACGCGGTAGGCCTCGTTGATGGTCTGCGCCGGGGCGAAGCCGGGAATTGCCAGAGTCAGCATGGCCAATACCAGCAACCAGCGTCCCAACGCCACCCGGCTCGGCCGCATCGGAGTCGAGCGAGCCGAACTCGGCCCCGGCAGAGGGAATCCCGTCAACACTCAGAAGGCCGCGTTCAGCATGATGTAGACCCACGTCATATTCTCGCCCAGCCGGCCGATCTCGCTGAAGGCGTCGGCGGCAAACACGTACGACAGCCCGCCGGTGAACGACAGGTTGGGGCTGTAGCGGTAGCTGCTCGTGAGGTCGAGCTCTTCGCCCAGGTGTTTGGTGCTGAAGAGGCCCTGCTTGGCGAGGTGGAAGGAATGCAGGTCGGCCGCGAGGGTCAGGTCATCGCGTAGCGCGTACGATCCCTTGAGCGCGATGTCCTGCAGGCCGAGGCCGGCCGTGTGGGCCGGAATGTCGAGAAACAGGTCGGCGAAGCCGTAGAACTTGTGGTTGGTGGCGAACAGGGTGCTGAAGACCTTGGTCTTCCCATCGCCCGGATCGTCGTCGCCCGACAGATAGTCGTACCAGGCGGTGACCTGCCCCTTCCCGTCGGCGAAGCGAGTGCCCGCGCGCGCACCCAGCATGAAGGCGGATACATCAACGCCGGCTCGATCGCCGGTTTGAACGTAGAGCTCGCCGCGGTAGATGACGCCTGACCTTTCCCCGGCCAGTCGCGCCCCGAGGGTGCCTTGGTTGGTGTTGGCCAGCGTGGCCTCGACGTGGTCATAGAGAGCGTAGAGCTCGAGCGTCCCGCCCGCGACGTTCTTGACCTCGCCGATGGCACCGATGAATGCCCCGTCATTCGGCACCGCCGGCGAGGTTGCATCGGACAGCTGGTACCCGAATACCGTCACCCCGCCCCACCCGCTGCCGCCATAGAGGCGGACGCCGTCGAACGCGCGGCCCTGCTGGGTCCAATCGACCGCCCCGATGAGGCGCTGGCCGCCCGCGTTCATCTCTTGCCGCCCGACTCGCACCATGCGGTGCTTGTCTTTGCTGGCGAGCTCGATGAAGCCTTGATGGAGATCGAAGTTGTCCGCCTCGAAATCGGCGAGCGTGCTCGACTCTTCGCCCCAGATTCGTACATCTTGCAACTCGACGAACACCCGGACATCGCGCTTCAGCGTGGCGTCGACGTGCGCGCGAACCCGCATGGACGTAAAGGCGTCGTCGTCACCACCCACTGGCTCTCGATACTCGGTGCGCGGACGTACTTGCGCGCCGAAGGTGGCCTCTTGAGCGACGGCGACGCTCGTGAGGCACATGGTGCAGGTCAGCGACAGGGCGAGGACGGGCTGGACTCTCATGGCAATCCTCGAAATGGAGGCGTCGGCTCCACGGGAAAGTACCGCCAAATTCTAAATCGGACAAGTTTGTCATATTTTGACCGGCCGTGAGTAAATCTTTCGTTAAATGACTAGGAAAGATCCTTCACGATTGACTCGAATGCCGAGTTGGCTTGTGCTGGACCCTGCGAACCACCGGGCTACGTGAGCAGCTGCTTCGCCTCTTCGATGGCGTGCTCCGCCCCGCTCAAGGCGAGCAGGTCACCCTCGAGGAGCGTCTCGGTGGCCTTGGGGAACACGATCCGGTCCTCGCCCCGGCAGAGCGCCACCACGGTGGCGCCCGTCATCCCACGGACATTCAACTGGGCCAGTGACTTCCCGGCCGCGGGACTCCCGGCACGGATGGTGAGTGGCGTCAAGCTGCCGAGTTCCGGCGCCAGCCGGCGTACCTCATCGAGGGCGGACGGACGCTCGCCGCTGACCTGGCGGGCCAGGGCGTGGACCACCATGCCGGCGGTGGCGCGCACGTGACCCTCGAGGTTCCGGGCCGACTGCCAGAACGCCGCCCCGAACAGCACGAGCGCGACGACCAGGACGGCGAGGCCGCCATAGGTCGGCAAGAAGGGCTGGGTAACCGCGACCAGCGGGGCACCGACCAGGAGGATGATGAAGATCTCGAGCGTCACCAAGAGCGCCCGCCGCGGGGCGAGCCCCAGGTCCACCTTCCCTCGCTCCACCATGGGGAAGGCGCTCGTGGCCAGAGTATGCGCCAGCGACCGGGACGACCGTACCAATCCGATGAGAAAGGGAAAGGCGAGTGCCAGGGCGGCGGCAACAACGACGAGACGACCGATCACGACACCCATGGCAAGTGACCGGGCGAGGATCGGTAGAACGTGCGGCAGCGCCACGGACGTGCCGGCGATAATGCCGGCAATGATGGTGGCGTCGATCAAGATGTACCCGGTCAGACGCCGGATGCGGCCCCGAGGCGTGGTGCTCCGGGGGGCATTCCGCAGGGCCTCGACCCACGAGCCGTACAGGGTAGCGTAGGTCTGGAGTGGCTTGGGCAGCCGGCGGTCGACATAGGCGCCCGCCCTATCGGAGAAGGCAATCATCCACGGCGAGCCGAACGCGGTGAGCACCGAGACGGCCACTGCCACCGGATAGAGGAATTCGCTCGTGGCGCCACTCACGGCGCCCACCCCGGCGATGATGAATGAGAACTCGCCGATCTGAGTCAGTGTCATGCTGGTGCGGACGGAGGTCCTGGTGTCGAACCCGGCGAGGAATGCGCCGACGCTCACGCCGAGGATCTTTCCGGTCATTACTACACCGGTGAGCAGCACGACCGCGCCCCAGTTCTCGAAGATCAACCGCTGATCGATGAGCATGCCGACGGCAACGAAGAAGATGGCGGCAAACATGTCCCGCACCGGCCGGATCAATTCTGCCACCGGCCGGGACGAGCCGGACTCGGCGACGAGCGAGCCCGCGAGGAAGGCGCCGAGTGCCACGGAAAATCCAGCCGCACTCGCGAGGAGCGCGACGGCGAAGCAGAGCCCGACGCTTGCCACCAGCGTGGTTTCCGGTTTTCGAAGTCGCACGATGGCGCGCATCGCGCGTGGCACGACAAGAATGCCCACCACCAGGAGTCCCACCAAGAACGCAACCAGGCTGCCGAGGGTGGTGGCAAGCGTGCCGGTCGAGAGCCCCGCCCCGGTCGCGACCGCGGTGAGAATCGCGATGAGGAGAATCGCCGCCAGATCCTCGACGATCAGAATGCCGAACACCAGGTCCGAATGGGAGCGCGGAACCTCGCGCTCGGCGAATACCTTGGCGATGATCATGGTACTCGAAATGGCCACGATGGCGCCGGCGAAGATGCTATCGACCGTACCCCAGCCTAGCAGCTGGCCTGCCAAATACCCCAGGGAGAGCATGAGCCCGACTTCGATCACGCCGACCAAGCCGGCCGTCGGGGCGAGCCGTGCCAACTTGTGGAGGTTGAAGTCGAGCCCGAGCGAGAACATGAGGAGGATGACCCCGAGCTCCGCCAGGGTCCGGATGCTCTGGGGATCGCCGACCAGCGTGGTGGGCGAATGCGGCCCGATGACTAGACCGGCCAGCAGGTAGCCCAGGACCACCGGCAGCTTGAGCCGGTGGAACACCACCGTAATGATGGCGGCCACGCCGAGGACTGCGGTGAGATCGCCGAGAAAAGCCGGCAGGTGTTCCATATGATCCGTGAGCGAGAGAAAGGGGGCGCGTGGCCGACTCACCTGGGATCAAGATACCGGCATGGTTGCCGCGGCCGAAACCCGGTGAGGGCCCACCGTTCGGCGGTTGAGCGGGTCGGCGGTTCGGCGAAGGGTAGCGTGGTCCTTCTCGCAGCGGAATCACCTTCGTCATCGATCCGCCGAACCGCCCAGCCGCCGTCAGTTCCCCCCGCCGCGAAGGGCCCGGTACGTAATCTCCGACAGCGTCGCAATCAGCTTCGACGACACGGCGTGGTCCTCGATCCCGCGCACCAGGACGACCAGCACGTAGGGCGGCCCGCCGTCGGGGTACACGATCGCGGCGTCGTGGTCGATCGCGGTGATCCACCCGGTCTTGTGGGCTACCCGGGTACCTGCGGGCAGCCCGGCCGGAATCCCCTCGTTGAACTCCTGCTGCTCGAGAATCGCCAGCATGTCGGCGGTGGCTGACTCATCGGCAGCCCGCCCCTCAGCCAGCGCCGTGAGGATGGCGCCAAGGTCCCGAGCGGTGGTGGTGTTGCTCAGTCCCGCCCGGTAGGCCTTCAGGTCCTCGACCCCGCGCAAGACTTCGATCGAATCGGCCCCCAATTCGCGCATGGTCGCGGTTACGCGTCGGGCATCGGCAAGCTCGATCAGGATGTTGGTAGCGAGGTTGCTGGACCGCGTGATCATCAGGTCGATCAGTTCGCGGGCCGGCACCGCCGATCCGACCTTCAGATACAGGGTCGAGTCGCTGTCGGATGCCGGGTCGATGTCATACAACGATCCGTCGGCGATCGAGCGGAAGGTCATCCCGATCGGCACGGGTTGGTCGATGTCGAAGCGCCCGGCCTCCGCGTCGCGGAACAGTTGGATCATGACGGGCACCTTCATGGTGCTCGCGGCATGCATGCGGAGGTCGGCGTTGATGAGGACGGTGGCACCGGTGGCGAGGTGTCGGAAATACACGCCAACCTCCGCGTCGCTCGCGGCGATGGGCTCCGACAGGGCTTCGGTGAGCGCTGCGGCATCGAAAGACTTGGTGACGGTACACCCCATGACGAGAGAACACAGCACCAGTGACAGTCGCGGACCGATGAGCCCGCGACATCCGGGCCGCGTCCCGTTCAATGCCAGATGCCGGGAATGCGCGCGCTGCAACTGGGGCAGAGGCCCTCCGCGGTCACGCGATTGCGGCGCACCAAGTAACCGGAGCGCTCGATCAACCGATCGCCGCAGTCGGGGCAGTCGGTGTGCTCCCACGACCCGACGCGCCCGGCGAGGTTCCCGGCGTAGACGTAGCGCAGGCCGGCCTCCTTGCCGATCTCGCAGGCCTGGAGCAGCGCACCGACCCGGGTCCGACGACAGTCCGCCATCCGGTACTCGCCGTGGAACGCGGTCACGTGCCACGGGATATCGGGCGATACCGAGGCGATGAACCGTGCCGCGTCACCAAGTTCCACGGGATCGTCGTTGAACCCCGGAACCACGAGGGTGACGATCTCCAGCCAAAACCCCAGTTCGTGCACCATCCGGATGCCGTCCAGCACGGACGAGAGGACGCCCCCCAGCTTCCGGTAGGCGGAATCCGACATCGACTTGAGATCGATCTTGTAGCAATCGGTAACGGGACGGATGTACTCCAGGGCCTCGCGGGAACAGTTCCCGTTCGAGACGAATGCCGTCTTCAATCCCTGGGCCTTGGCGCGGCGGAACACCTCGACCGCCCACTCCGCCGTGATCGACGGCTCGTTGTAGGAGGACGTCACCATCGGGGCGCCCGACTGCCGGGCCAGCAGAACCAGCTCACGGGCACTCACGATGGTCGGGCTCGTTCCCGCCGACTCGTCCCGGATCGCCTGCGACGTGAGCCAATTCTGACAATAGCCGCAGTGGAAGTCGCAGCCGAGCATGCCGAACGTGAGGGTGTCGCAACCTGGCAGGACGTGGTAGAACGGCTTCTTTTCGATAGGGTCGGTGTGCAGGCCGGCGATGTAGTTGGCCGGCGCATACAGCCTGCCGGCGCGGTTGAATCGCACCTGGCAGATGCCGCGTCGGCCAGGGCGGACGAGGCAGCGGTGGGCACACGCGAGGCATCGGACTGCCCCGTCCGCCTCCCGGCGAACCAGCTCGGCGGGCCGGACGAAGGAATCGAGCAGCTCGGCGAGCCGAACCGACCGCGGCCGGGTGCGGAAGACGTCTTCGGAAGGAGCACCACGAGCCATGGGCACCTCCTTGGCGGTAAGCCTAGACCAATAATAGCGCGATCCTTGCCCCGAGAGATACCTTCCAAATCATGTCGCTCTCAGGCTTCCACCCCGCCGTCGCCCGCTGGTTCACCGACGCCATCGGCGAGCCAACCCACGCCCAAGAACGGGGGTGGGAGGCCATCCGCAAGGGGCAGAACACGCTCATCGCGGCCCCGACCGGCTCCGGGAAGACCTTTGCCGCGTTCCTGAACGCCCTGGATCAGCTGTGCCGGGAAGGCCTGGAGCAGGGCCTCCCGGACGAGGTCCGGGTGGTCTACGTCTCACCGCTCAAGGCGTTGAGCGCCGATATCCACAAGAACCTGGTCGAGCCGCGCGAGGGCATCGCCGAAACGGCGCTTCGCATGGGGCTCGAGCCGGTGAAGACTACCGCTGCAGTTCGAACGGGCGACACGACCAGTGCGGCGCGCGCCGCCATGCTCAAGCGCCCGCCGCACATTCTGGTGACGACGCCCGAGTCGCTCTACCTGCTGCTCACCGCCAAGCGCAGCCGCGAAATGCTCCGCACAGTGCGGACGGTCATCGTGGACGAGATCCACGCCGTGGTCCAGTCGCGCCGCGGCTCGCACTTGGCGCTCAGTCTCGAACGGCTCGAGCACGTTACGGGTGGGTCGCTCCAGCGTATCGGCCTCTCGGCGACGCAGCATCCGATCGACCAGGTCGCGCGATTCCTGGTCGGCATCCGGCCGGATGGTACAGCACGGGAATGCACCGTGGTCGATGAAGGACACCGCCGGGCACTCGATCTGGCCCTCGAGTTGCCAGGCTCGCCGCTCGAATCGGTCATGTCGCACGAAGTGTGGGAAGAGGTATTCGACCGGCTCGCCCAGCTCATCGAGGAACACCGCGTCACCCTCGTCTTCGTCAACACCCGCCGCCTGGCGGAACGGGTCGCACGCGATCTCGAGAAACGGTTGGGAGGGGACGCGGTCACCGCGCACCATGGGAGCCTGGCCAAGGAAGCCCGGCTCGATGCGGAACAGCGGCTCAAGGAAGGCCGGCTCAAGGCCCTCGTTGCGACGGCGTCACTCGAATTGGGCATCGACATCGGCTATGTCGACCTGGTGTGCCAGCTGGGCTCCCCGCATTGGATCTCGACCCTGCTCCAGCGAGTGGGCCGCTCGGGGCATACCATCCGCGGTACACCGAAGGGCCGCCTGTTCCCACTCACCCGCGACGACTTGATCGAATGTACGGCGCTCGTTCGCGCGGTGGGCGAGGGCGAGCTGGACCGGATCGTCATTCTCGAGCGGCCCCGCGACGTCTTGGCTCAACAAATCGTGGCCGAAGCAGCCAGCGAGGACTGGAACGAAGCAGCGCTGTTCGACCTGGTGCGCCGGGCCTATCCCTATCGCGCGCTCGAGCGAAGGGAATTCGACAACATCGTACGCATGGCAGCCGAGGGGTTTACCACCCGCCGGGGCCGCCGGGGGGCGTTGCTGCACTACGATGGAGTGAACGGAACGATTCGGGGCCGGCGCGGAGCCCGGATGCTGGCGATCACGTCAGGCGGGGCCATCCCCGACAACGCCGACTATCGGGTGATCCTCGAGCCGGAAGACACCTTCATCGGCACCCTCAACGAAGACTTCGCCGTCGAGAGCATGGCGGGTGACATCTTTCAGCTGGGGAACACGTCCTGGCGCATCCTCCAGATAGGCCCCGGCATCGTCCGAGTAGCGGACGCCAGGGGAGAGCCGCCGAACATTCCATTCTGGTTCGGGGAAGCGCCGGCGCGGAGCGCTGAATTATCTCAGGCGGTTGCTCGGCTGCGTGCCGACATCGAGCCGCAGCTCCACGATGCGGACGCCGCCGTCGTGTGGCTCGTGGACCGTGTCGGCATCTCGCAGGCCGCGGCCCATCAAATCGTGCACTACCTGGCGGATGCCAAGCGATTGCTCGGCCTTCTCCCGACCCAGGAAACCCTCATTCTCGAGCGATTCTTCGATGAATCGGGCGGCATGCAGCTGGTACTGCACGCACCATTCGGCAGCCGAGTGAATCGGGCGTGGGGACTGGCACTGCGGAAGAAGTTTTGCCGCTCCTTTAACTTCGAATTGCAAGCCGCGGCCACCGAGGAAGGCGTGCTCTTGTCGCTGGGGCCGCAGCATTCCTTCCCGTTGGATGACGTGTTCCGCTATCTCCATCCGCGCACACTGCGCGACACGCTGATCCAGGCCCTCCTCGACTCGCCGATGTTCCCAACTCGGTGGCGGTGGAACGCCACCATCTCGCTCGCGGTGCTCCGTCAGCGCGCCGGCCGGCGGACTCCGGCGCCACTCCAGCGAATGGAAGCGGACGACCTCATGGCCGCGGCCTTTCCCGACGCGGCCGCCTGTCTCGAGAACATCGCCGGGGACCGGGAAATCCCCGACCACCCGCTGGTGCAGCAGACCATCGAGGACTGCCTGACCGAGGCGATGAACCTTCCCGAGTTGGTCCCGATCATCGAGCGCATTTTTGCGGGCGACATCGCGTGCGTCTCGCGCGACACCCCTGAGCCCTCGGTTCTCTGTCATGAAATCCTGAACGCGCGTCCGTACGCCTTCCTGGACGACGCCCCGCTGGAGGAACGCCGCACCCAGGCCGTCTATACCCGCCGCGCCACCGAGCCGTCGAGCGCAAGGGACCTGGGCGCCCTGGATACGGAGGCCATCGGCCGCGTCAAGGACGAAGCGTGGCCGGATCCTCGCGACGCCGATGAGCTGCATGATGCCCTCATGCAATGCGGCTTCGTCACCGCGCAGGAAGGGAAGGACAGTAGGGACTCGTGGGGGCCGCTGTTCCAAGAGCTGGCAGCAGCGGGTCGCGCGACCGAGGTCACGATTGCCGATGGAGGCCACCGATCCGCAATTAGGTGGTGGGTCGCAACCGAGCGGGTGCCGGAAGTCCGGGCGATCCATGTCGTACAGCTCGAACCAGCGGTGTCGGTTCCGGAGCGCTTCAGGAGGGAGTGGGATCGATCGGAGGTGGCGAAGGAATTCGTTCGGAGCCGGCTCGATGTCGTTGGGCCGACGACCCAAGCCGCGTTGGCATCGTCGCTCGCCCTTCCGGAGTCAGATGTCGAGCCGGCGCTCGCCGCGCTCGAAGCGGATGGCGCCGTGCTCCGCGGCAGCTTCACCCCCGGCGCCACAGGACGGGAGTGGTGCGAGCGACGTCTCCTCGCCCGGATGCATCGCTACACGCTGAACCGGCTCCGGGCGGAGATCGAGCCGGTCGCGCCGGCGGATTTCATGCGGTTCCTGTTCGCATGGCAGAAGCTCGACCCCGAATATCGCGTGCGTGGAGCCGACGGCCTGGCCGCAATCGTGGCCCAACTCGACGGCTACGAGTGCGCCGCCGGTGTCTGGGAGCGCGACGTGCTGCCCTCGCGCATGGACGACTACGATCCCGACATGCTCGATACCCTGTCGTTCACGGGACGGGTGATGTGGAGCAGGCTGTCGACCCCGGCCCGCTCCCGGGACGAGAGCGGACCGGCCGGTCCCATTCGCAGCACGCCCATCGCTCTCTACTTACGCGAGCATGCCGGGTCATGGCTCGCGCTCGTTCGTCCGACCCCTACCCCATCTCTCGGCGCGCATGCCGCCCAAGTGCACGACGCGCTCGAACGGAAGGGGGCGGTCTTCTTCCAGGAGCTGGTGGACGAGGCAGGGCTCTTGGCAACCCAGGTGGAGCTGGCGCTGGCGGAGTTGGTGGGGTTGGGCCTGGTCACGTCCGATAGCTTCGCCGGGCTTCGGGCGCTGCTCACCCCGTCCGACCGTCGCAAACCACTCCGCGCGGCGAGTCACACCCGTCGAAGGACGACGGCACCGGTGGGAATCGAATCGGCGGGGCGCTGGTCGCGGATATGCATGGAGGGGAGCTCAGCGCCCGAGCACGCGAGCGCGGCGGTTGAGGCCCAGGCGTGGGCATTGCTGCGCCGCTACGGCGTGGCGTTCCGGCGGTTACTGGCCCGCGAGTCGAACCTGGCCCCGTGGCGCGACCTGACGGCGGTGTACCGCCGGCTCGAAGCGCGCGGGGAGATCCGAGGTGGCCGGTTCGTGTCCGGCATGAGCGGCGAGCAGTTCGCGCTGCCGGAGGCGGTGGGGCAACTACGCAAGATCCGACGTGAGGCCGTCGCCGGACAACTCGTCGGGATCAGCGCATCTGATCCGCTCAATCTGAGCGGGGTGATAACACCGGGACGCCGGATTCCGGCCGTGGCGACCAATCGTGTGGTGTATCTCGACGGCGTGCCTATCGCGGCCCAAGAGGCCGGCTCGTTCGTCGCTCTTACAGAGTTCGATGCCTCGCTTCGGCGTGACGTCGATCGGGCACTGGTCAGGGTCCGGATGCCGCCCAAGCTACGGGTGTACCTGGGGCGCGCCGGCTAGTCACCCTCGCAGGCTGTTACCAACCTTCCCGTTCGCGCAACGACGTGATGTGCGTGATGTGATGATCCCCATGCCAGGCGTACAGCGCGAGCATGGCGTCCAGGCTGAGAATGCCGATCTCGGGATGGTCGAGCGTGCGTGCCAGGTGCTCGGGCGAGAGCGACTGGAGCAGTGCGACCCATCTCAGGTGAAGCGCCTCGAGCAGATCGAGGGATGCTTCGATCGGGCCAGTCTTCTCGTCCGGTAGCTCCGCCCAGCGGTCTTCATGGTAGGTGCAGACGACCGGCTGGTCTTCGGTGAGGGCGCGTTTGAACCGGATGTAGCTGTTCATGTGGCTATCGGGCAGGTGATGCACCACTTGCCGGACGGTCCAGCCCCCCGGGCGATACTGGGTGTCGAGTTGCCGCGGGCCCAACCCATCGACCGCGCCCCGTAACCGCCGTGGCACGCTGGCAATCCGGTCGATCGCCGCGCTTCGGCTCGCGGTGTTGTAGGTGTCCGGCTTGACGAAGGGACCGATGGGATAACGAAGGTCGGCCATGATGGAGTCGACTCCGGCGTCAGAGCGAGGGAAGGTACTTCGTTTCCAGGACTTTCCGGTGATGGATTTCGTGACCCCCAATGATATACGGGAGCGACCGAACGGTGAACGCGACATCACTGGCAATGCCGCGGCGGGGCCACGCCTCCGGGTCGAAGCCATTAAACATGGCGAGAGTGGCCTGCCGCACGGACGCGAACTCGTCGAGCAGCGAGGCGAGAGTGCGTCGGTCGAAATGTCCCGCCTCGACCCAATCATCCTGCTCCATGCTCGGGAGCGGAGCTCGGTCTCGGCGAGCAAAGTGGAGTGCGCGCTCGGCGAACACCCGCTCCACGTCGATCACGTGACCCACGACCTCCTTGACGGACCATTTTCCTGGGGCGTAGCGGAATGCCGCCTGGGCCTCATCGAGCGGTGTCAGCAGGGCAACGGTGCGGCCGACCTCCTGGGCCAGGAGCTCCAGCACGCTCCCCTCCGGAACCTGGCGGACGTAGAGACCATAGTAGGGCGCGTGCTCGTCGGCGCCGGGACGCTTCACGCCGGGGTCCTCTGACATTTTGGCCTACGGAACCCGGACGTAATACCCCGACACGCGCCAGGTTCCATCCGTGTCGCGCAGCGGCGTGAGGGTCTCGACCAGCTTGGTGTTATCCGCGGCCATCACCTGATATTGGATCACCACGTACTGGCCCTTGGGCGCCCCGGGCAGTTCGGTCATGTACTTGGCGCCCAGGAATTGGCGCGCGCCCATGGGTTCAAAGGGACCCCGTGCCTGGAGAACGGCGGCCTCCCATTGCTCCTCGGTGACGGCCGCTTTGAACATGCTGGCGGCCGCTGCCCAGCTCTTCCCATACTCGGCCGCGTCCACCAATTCGAGCCAGCTCTGGGCTGCCTTCTTGGCGGCCTCGACCGCGGCGGTCTCCGCACTATCGGGCATCGCCTTCTCCTGGGCGCCGGCCATTGTCGTGCCGACGAGCCCTGCCAGCACGGCCACAACGAAGCTGAGGGCAGTTCGTGAGTGTCGTTGCATGTCGCATTCCTCGGTGTTGGGTTCTGCGGTGAGCCGTGCCGTCCAACCGGCGCTTCTTCAATTGAAAGGTAAACATTAGTGGAGTCCCTGAGCCACCTGATTGGCCCGCGCCAGTTCTCTGGGTTATCCTCCAGGCCTCCCGAACCACGCTCATATGCAATTCGGCCCACTTCCGCTCGACCAGGCACTCGACTCCATCATGGCGCACACTGTGCGCCTGCCCGGTCGTGGGGCGATCAAGAAGGGCCACGTGCTGACAGCCACCGATCTCGCGGCACTGCGCTCGGCCGGCGTGGCCGAGGTGGTGGTGGCACGGCTCGAAACCGGAGACGTCGGGGAAGACGACGCCGCGGCCCTCACGGCCCGAGCCCTGGCCGGCAGCCAGATCGAGGTCGGTGATGCCTCCACAGGCCGCGCGAACCTACGATCCGCCACGCACGGATTGATGGTGGTCGATGCGGCGAGAGTCGAGCGGCTCAATCGTATCGATGAGTCGCTGACCGTGGCGACGCAGACTCCCAACACCGCCGTCCTTGCCGGGGACCTGGTTGCCACGGTCAAGGTCATACCCTTCGGAGCCCCCGCCTGGGCCGTCGAGCAATGGGTCGCGCTCTGCCGGGAGGGCGAGGCGGTGCTCGAGGTCGCGCCGTTCGTGACGCATCGCGTGGGACTGATCGCAACCAGCCTGAGTGATACTTCGAAGTCGGCGCTCGACCGCGCCATCGAGGCGGTCAGCGCCCGCATCGCGCGGCTCGGGAGCCATGTGGACCGAGTGTCCCGGTGCGATCACGATCCGGCCCCGGTGGCTGAGGCGATTCTCGATCTGGTTGCCGAGCATGTCGATCTCATCCTCGTGATCGGCGCGTCGGCCACGGTGGACCGGCGCGACGTGGTACCGGCCGCAATCGAACGGGCCGGTGGCCGGGTCGATCACTTCGGCATCCCGGTCGATCCCGGCAACCTGCTCCTGCTCGGCCAATGTCGGGAAACCAGCGTGATCGGTGTGCCTGGCTGCGCCCGCTCGCTCAAGCCGAGTGGATTCGACCGGATACTGGAGCGACAGCTGGCGAACCTGCCGGTGACCGCGGAGTCCCTGGCCGGAATGGGGGTAGGGGGACTCATGAAAGAGATTCCGTCGCGTCCCCTGCCCCGTGCCGGCCAACGAAAAGAGCCGGCGCACATGCCAGGTCCGCGCATTGCCGCAGTGCTCCTTGCCGCAGGCATGTCGCGACGCATGGGCGCCCGCAACAAACTCCTGGCCGAAGTTCGAGGCGTGCCAATGATTGCGCGCGTTGTGGAGACATTGCGTCGCTCTCGCGTGCAGCCGATCGTGGTCGTGACCGGTCATGACGCTGCGGCGGTAGAGGCTGCCCTGGCCGGATTGCCGGTCCGGGTCGTTTGCAACCCCGACTATGCCCGAGGGCTGAGCGCTTCGCTTCGCGTGGGGCTCCAGGCACTCGAGCCGGATCGTGACGGCGTGCTCGTCATGCTTGGCGATATGCCCTGGGTCGCGAGCGCAACTATCGAAGCGCTGCTCGATGCATTCGAGGCTAACGGCGTGGGGTCGATCTGCGTTCCGACCTACGATCGCAAGCGGGGGAATCCAGTCCTCTGGCCCGCGCGCTACGTCGACGAAATGAAAGCACTCACCGGGGACGTGGGTGCGCGGCACCTCCTGGCACAACACGATGACGAGGTGTGTGAAGTCGAGGTGGACGATGCCGGGGTGCTGCGCGATGTGGATGTTAGCGACGACCTGCCATAGCGCCCAAGAACACGCGGCCGCGCTGCCCTAGATCCAATCCAACTGCTCGACGGTACGCTCGTTTCTAAGCGTGCCCGTATTGAGCGTCGATGCCGGCTCGAACAGGAGCACGTGCACTTCCTCATCCGCCACCGGCTTGTGCTCGATGCCTCGCGGTATGATGACGAATTCGCCAGGGTCGAGCACGATGTCTCGATCCCGGAGCTGGATGACCAGGCGTCCCTCGATCACCAGGAACAACTCGTCCTCGTTCTCGTGGGCATGCCACACGAACTCCCCCTGGAGCTTCGCCAGCTTGACCTGTTGGCCGTTCAGTTGGCCCACGATCCTGGGTCGCCAGTGGTCGGTGAAGCGCGAGAGCTTATCCGACAGATTGATCTTTTCCATCGCGGAGTTTCCCCCTGCAGGACGTGGGAGGCTACTGCGGAACGATGGCGGTGGGCCGCGGAAAACGCCAGACGATCATCATGCCCGCCCGCGCCCTGCGACGCGCGCCGTCAGGCTATCGACCCCGGGACGATATCCGTATACTATTCCGCCGGCCGTCGTCTTGGCGGCCACACACCACCACCCACTCGCGCGAGCTGCATTCCGCGCACTCAGGGAGACACATCTCATGGATCGTAAGGCGGAAGCCCGCTGGAGCGGTGATCTGAAGAGTGGCACAGGCACAGTGCACCTCGGGAGCCGTGCGTTCGAGGGCCCCTATTCCTTCATGAGCCGGTTCGAGAGCGGTTCCGGCACCAACCCCGAGGAGTTGCTCGGCGCGGCCCATGCCGGGTGCTATTCCATGGCGCTGGCGCACGCCCTGGCGATGGGCGGCCACCCGGCTACCAGCGTCAAGACAACGGCCACCGTACACCTCACCAAGGAGGGGGCCGGCTTTGCCATCACGGGCATCGACCTGGTCACCCACGGCGTTGTCCCGGGCGTGTCGGCCAAGGACTTCCAGCGGCTCGCGGAGGAGACCAAGACCAACTGCATCGTCTCGAAGGCGCTCTCCGCAGTCCCGATGACACTCAAGGCCACGTTGGCCACGGCGTAGCCGCGGCGGCACGCGGCAAGTCGAAGACTTCGGGGTTTGGGCGCGCGTACGCCGTCTAGCAATGAGGCTCGATTCCATTCGCATGAGTAGCCGTGGTCTGCGCTTGTGCCTGATCGCCGTGGCAGGCGCCGCCGCCCTGTCCGGGTGCGGCGAGAACCCGCTCGATGTGGGCGAAGTGCGGGACCTCGTGGTGGCGGAACACCGCTGGGCCGAGCGCGGGTTCGGCGACTACGCCTTCATCACCCGCCAGTCGTGCTTCTGCTCGCCGGAGATGCTGCTGCGAGTCGAGGTCGAGGTGCGTAGTGGGCAGATCGCGAGCATCAAGGACGTTGCTGCCGACACGCTGCTCGCCGCCAACTTGCATTCAGCGTGGTACACGATCGAGGACCTCTTTCAGATCATCCGGCAGGCAGCCGGCAACGATCTCGTCACCGATGTGGCCGTTACCTTCGATCCCACGCTAGGCTATCCGGTCTCCGCCGCCGTCAGCTACGATCCGAACATCCAGGATGCCGGCAGCACGTATGAGGTAACCGCCGTCAGGCCGCTCGGGGCCGCGCCGACGGGCCTCCAGGAGCTGATGACAGGATTCTCCTTTCCGGCCTGGCATGCCCAGCAGACGGGCTTCACGCCGGACTCCACCTACTTCGGCGCGTACAGCATGGAAGCCATCGGAGGGACGCTCTATCTTGGCTTCGGTACCAACCGCCCAACGGCAGTGGACGGAGCGCTCCTCGCAGCGGTTGACCACGCTGGCCTTCGCGTCATCGCGTCGTTGCCGGAACAAGGCTTCTTAGACATGGCCGCCGCAGGTGAGACGCTGCTGATCCCAGGGGTCGACCCGTGCTGCCCCGACGGCTGGGAGGCGGGGAATTTCTATACCTACACGACGCACGCCGGGCTGATCAAGCACCGTACGCTACCCAACGTGATCCACAGTTGGCGGTTGTGGTACGACGTGCCGGAAGATGCCACATATGTGACCACCGGCTCCCATCGCGGCGATTTCGCGACCTGGACCGGCGAGATCTGGCGCAGCGCCGATTTTGGCGCGAGCTGGTCCAAGATCGCCGACTCGGACGACGGCGTCGGCGACTACCGCACCGCCGATGTCGTTCGGTACCAAGGGCGACTCCACGCCGTCAGCGAGGCGTTGGGCCGCATCTGCGAGCTGGTCGTTCAAGAGAGTGGCGGGGCCCCGTGGTCTTTGGTTCTCCCTGGTGGCCGTCTGGCGTGCCGCCATGAGCTGGTGCTGTTTGGCAACGATCTCCTGGCGCTGGATGCGTCGCGGAGCCGGCTTCACGCCCTATCTGCACAGGCTACTCGTGAGGTCGACCTGCCGTTCACCGTCGCGGCCGAGGCGTATAACTGGGCCACCGTGGTGGACGACCACATCTTCGCGATCGCCGACGGTCGGGTGCTTCGGAGTCGGGATGCCATCACGTGGGACACGGTGGCCGAATCGAACCTCGCGTTGATCGTGATCCGGCACTGGCCCGACCGCGGCTGGCTGGTGCTCGCGAGCCGCGGTGCCGCCGGATCGGTGTGGCGGCTCCGGCTCTGCGGCACTGACCCGTGCTGAATTGGAGACAGCCGGTCCGAATCGCACGCAGAGAAGGGTTGTGCCCGGAGGAGCCTCCCATGAAACAGCCCAAGCGGTCGCGTCCTTCCAGGCCTCGTCATCCAATGCCTGCCGCTGTGCGCCAGGCCCTGACCCAGTCCGGCCTGATGACCGCGTACCGCGCCCGTCCACCGTATCAGCAAAATGACTATATCGGGTGGATCGCACGCGCCAAGAAGCCGGAGACGCGCGCGAGGCGCGTGAGCCAGATGCTCGACGAGCTGGCCCAGGGTGACCGGTACATGAAGATGCCCTACCGGAGCAACAGGCAGAAACCCTGAGTTGTCGAGGCGAGTCGGGAAGTTGGAAAGTCGGGAAGTGAGTGGGGACGTCGGATGGAGGACGCCGGGGAGCATATACTTGCGCATTTCCCGGGCTGGTTGAATAGTGGCCGTGCAGGCTGCGTGGCCGGCAGTGCTGCCAATGTACTTTCCGCGTGTGACTCCCTCATCCTCACCACTCAGGAGAGACCCGTCATGGGGAACCTGTTACCGTTGATCATTCAGCTCGTGAGCGGTGCCGTCGGTGGCAACGTCGCGGGTTCGTTGATGAAAAGCTCATCGTTGGGCACGGTCGGCAATTCCATTGCCGGCATCTTGGGTGGGGGCATCGGAGGGCAGCTCCTGGGGGTGTTGGGGGTCGCGGCGGCAAGCGGCGGCGGTGGCGGCGGCATGGAATGGAGTGCGATCATCGGCAGCATTGCCGGCGGCGGGGTTGGTGGCGGCGTCCTGATGGCCGTCATCGGCATGATCAAGAAGGCGATGGGCAAATCCGCGTAGCTCTCTCGAACCAGCATGGCGCCGGGGTGGCTCGGGAGAGCTGCCCCGGCATTTTGACGTCCCGAAGGTGACGTACCCGGACGGGTTCCCGTGGTTCGAGGAGCTCACCGGTGAGACGAACAACCACAGAATTCGCTGAGGCGTTGGAACTGAAACGAAGTTGCGGAGCGTGGAGGGCCTGGTCTGCCCAACATTTGAGTTCAGCCGCGGGCGACGGCGTCAGGCCGTTGCACGTCGGCTGGGAGCGAAGCGTTAGGCGGCACGATCAACCTCTCGCTTTCGGCGAGCCCTCCGGCGCGCAAGAAGGCGGATCAACGTAGCGAGTAGTACCAGGCCATATGCGGGAACCAGCAGTAGAAGGTCGAGCCGGATGTCGTAGCGGGAAGGCATTGCCGTCTCATAGACGAACGCCACTGCGAGGGTAGGGATCGGAAGCAACGTTGCTAACCGGCCGGTCCTTTCGGCGCCAAGAGTTCCCCATGGAACGATAGCCACAATCGCCATGAGCACGACGGCGATAAGAGAACAATTGAGGATGAGATTCCGCAGGGGATCTTGGACGTCGATGAGCATCTGGATCGAGACTCCGGGCCGTCTAACGAATGCCGCGTCAGTGGCGGGCCATCTGGCCCACCCGTTCACAAATGAACGACTCCCTTTGAAACCGGCAAGGCCCGGCCACCTGCCGCCTCAAGTGTTATTGAGCTCCCGAGGAGGGACTCGGAACGGATGAAGTAAGGCCTAGGAATTATGGGACTCGATCATAAGCCGGCGCAAAGCGCCGACGTTGACGAAGGCCCTCCTTGGGAGCACAAGAGAAGCCGGGCCAAAGCCCGGCTTCTTTCAGCTCCCGAGGAGGGACTCGAACCCCCGACCCCGTGATTAACAGTCAGCAAAGGCGAGTTTGGGCCCGTTGGGGCCTGTTGTGTTATGTGTTGTAGTATAAAGACTTAGAGTACAATTGCGTGATGCCACGGTAGGGCCGATTTGCTCCTGTTTGGGGGAGTTGGCACACAAACGGCACACAAGATCGGCGGTGGGACTCAAGCAATCCTGCTCACACGTTTGGCTTGTCGATGCCTAAGCCATCAGGCAGGGCTGAAACGCGCAAGATGCGCGTGTTGCACGACTTCTGCGCGCATGGTGCGCGTCCCACACCCCCAAAATGTGCGCCATGCGCAGATGAAAGTTGCACAGAAAGTGGCACACGCCTCAGGCGGGGTGCCGGGGCCGGCCGCTGGTAGCAGCTGAGGACGGTCTTTACAGGCGGCATGGACCTTGGCCCTAGCCGCCACAAGCGCATCCAGGTCCAACCAGGCAGGGAGTTCCATAAGGTGCGCACTGGCCATTACAAGCCTTCTCCCCTCCCCTACAGATCACACAACAAGAACTGGGACTGGTCAGATCTGCGCACCCAGGGATGCCGCCGAGAAAAAGGGGCAGGGCCACGATGGTCAAAGCACCGAGCCTTCGAAGACGTGACATGAGCATCTCTCCTAAATCGCCAGAACCTGCGATCACTGCATTACTGGCTCTACTACGGAGTACTCCAAGAATCTCCGAGGTAATCCGCGTTCGCAGCGACAACAGCGAGACCAATGGCCGCAGCGAACCCGACAACCAACATCACGGTTTTATCCACTTGTACCTTCAAAGCCTCGACTCGCCTGACTTCTCCCAACGGCGCGCCTTTCATTTGCCCGCTCGCACGACCGAGGATGGAGTCATTCCGGACGATAGGGTTCTTCAAGACGAGCTTGTGTGTATCGGCGGTAGTGACGCGAATCTGGGAAGGCTGTTCTTCCGCCACGAACTGCGCCGGAGCGACTGGTTGAACCTGCCAGCCGGTGCATGCACCTAGATAGAGAACCATTAAGGTCATGGCCAACGGTCGATTCGTGCGCATTTTCTCCTCCTGGAGAAGTGGAGGCCCAATGGGGTATCCCGATTCCTCTTCAGGTTAGGAATCCAGCGTCAAGCGCGGATCAAGCGGACGCACGAGGCTGCCCCTGAAACGCTGTGGCGGCTCAGGCGGGTACACAGATGGAGGGCGTCAGGAAGGCGGCGGTTGCGACATCTGTTGCGTCCGCCATGTGTCTTGTTCTAGGACGGACAGAATGGTCGGGGACTCGATCATAAGCCGGCGCAGAGCGCCGGCGTTGACGAAGGCCCCATTACGACAGGGAGTCGTGAGGTAGGAGGTAGGGCGGTAGGGGGTGGAAAGTACGAACGCTGAGGACTCGATCGTGCTAAGGCGCGGTCAACGACCGTGCCTGCACGACGAAGGCGCCATTGGCGGTGCTCGAGGACTCGATCATAAGCCGGCGCAGAGCGCCGGCGTTGACGAAGGCCCTCCTTGGGAGCACAAAAGAAGCCGGGCCAAAGCCCGGCTTCTTTCAGCTCCCGAGGAGGGACTCGAACCCCCGACCCGGTGATTAACAGTCACCTGCTCTACCAACTGAGCTACTCGGGATCGCGTTCGGGAGGATAATCCCCGCCCATGCGGCGGTCAAGCATAATCGCGGCCACTCTCAGCACATTCACCGGACCGCCCGTTCTCCACACCATCCACGCTGTCTTCCACGCTCAATCCACCTTATCCTCGCCGTCCACATGGCGCTCGCCCTCCCGACCCGGATGCTGCTCATCGGGCGAACCTGGCACTGTGCAATAACGCCACTATCGCAACATCATCGACCCATCGAGTCTTTGTCGAATGGCAACAGCCCAGAGAGGACCACAAGTGGAAACAAAGTGAATATTCACTTATATTAGCCTGCCCGCAATCGGCCACACCCGTGACAACTCTTGCACGGAGTCGCCAACGTAACATGTTGTGGAAAAAGATGTTACAAAATCAACCCTACCATTATCGTGGCCCGATTTTAGCTTCGTAGCCATGACATTACACCACCTGGTCGGCCACCACGAGGCCCGACGGAGGCTGGCCCGGGCACACGCCCAGGGCCGCCTGCCCCAAGTGCTCCTGGTGAGCGGACCCAAGGGGGTCGGCAAGCAGCGCCTGGCGCTCTGGCTCGCGCAGCTGATGTTCTGCGAACAGCCGGATGAGGAGCCGTGCGGCGTCTGTCGGCAGTGCCAGCTGGTGACCCGGCTTGGGCACGTCGACCTCCACTGGATGGTCCCGATCCTCCGCCCCAAGGCGGCGGACCACGACCGGCAGGTGGAAGAAGCGGCGCAGTTGGTGGCCCAGGCAGTGGACGAGCGGCGGAAGACACCGCTCTACGGGCCGCCGGACGGCATGGCCAGCCACGGGGTGGCGGTTGCCCGGCTCATCGCCCGGCGCGCGTCCCTGACCCCGGTGGAGGGTCGCCGGAAGGTGTTCATCGTGGGCGACGCCGAGCGTTTGGTGCCACAGGAGGCGAGTCCGGAGGCCGCCAACGCCCTGCTCAAGCTGCTGGAGGAGCCGCCGGCGGATACGGTCTTCATTCTGACGGCCGCGGACCCGAAGGCGCTCCTCCCGACGGTGCGATCCCGCGCGGTGCCGCTCAGACTGAGGCCGCTGGCCGATGACGAAGTCCGAGGATTTCTCGAAAGCCAGCTGGACCCGCCCCTCGAGGGCGCGGTGCTGGATGAACGGGTGGCGTTGGCGGAGGGCTCGATCGGCCGAGCGCTGTGGGAGGTGGACGAGGCGGCGAAGGCCCGCGCCGAGGCGCTCGAGTTCCTGGGTGCGGCACTCGGCGACCGGGCTCAGCTGTTGGAACGGGCGCTGAAGCAGGCGCCCTGGTCGGCGCGGGGCGATTTCACCGGCATGCTGCAGGCCCTCGGCGAGGCCCTGTCGGACGCCGCCAGAACCGCCCTGGCCCAGGAACCGCGGCGGCCCGTGCCGGGTTTCCTGCACGGACGCGAACCAGCGGCCCTGGCGCGGGCGCTGACCCTGGTGGCGGACGCGGAGGAGGCGGCTCAGGGAAATGTGAATCCTCAGCTTCTGCTCGCCGTACTAGGGGAGAAGCTGGGAGCGACCCTATGAAGCTGTCCCACGTGGACGAGGCCGGGCGGGCCAAGATGGTGGACGTCGGTACCAAGCCGGAGACGGCCCGCGCCGCCGTTGCGGAGGGCGTCGTCCGGATGTCCCGCGAGGCGTTCGAGTTGGTGGAACGTCATGCGGTCGCAAAGGGAGATGTCTTGGCCACCGCCGAACTGGGCGGGACCATGGGGGCGAAGCGCACGGGAGAGTTGATTCCCCTGTGCCACCCCATCGTGCTCGACCACGTGGCGGTGAGCGCGGCCTTGGCACCGGAACTCCCGGGTGTCCGGATCACCGCGAGCGCCAAAGCGGTCGGACGGACGGGTGTGGAGATGGAAGCGCTGACGGCTGCGGCTGTCGCGTGCCTGACCGTCTATGACATGGTCAAGGCGGTAGATCGCTCGATGACCATCGAGCACGTACGGCTCGTCGAGAAGACGGGCGGAACACGAGGAGACTGGCGTCGCGACTGACGCGGCTGCCATGACCAATACACGGAGGTCAGTGAATGACGACTGCGGACCGGAACAGTAAGCGCAAGCGCCTCGGCACTCCGCCGCTCCTGGCGCGTGGCGTCCTACTCGTCGGCGCAACGGTCGCCATAGCGGCCCTGGCAGGCTGGGGCCACCGGGTGCGGGCAAGCGACGGCAACGTGCTGCCCTCGTATGAGGTCCTGTCCCGCGGCGTGCGGAGTCTCTGGTCGGACCTCGAGACTGCCCGGGGCGAGCTGGCGACCACGCAGCTGGAATTGGCTCGCGCTAAGTCGATTCTGCATTATTCGGAGCAATACCAGATTCCGGCCGATCTGACCGCCGCGATCTACGATATCGCGCTGAGCGAGGGAATCAGTCCGGATGTCGGATTTCGTCTGGTGCAGGTGGAGAGCGGCTTCAAGCAGCGCGCCACCAGCCATGCCGATGCCGTTGGCTACACGCAGCTGCGTCTGGCTACCGCTCGGTTCTACGACCCGTCGCTCGAGCAGGAGCGGTTGTATGACCGGGACATCAACCTGCGGCTCGGCTTCCGCTTCCTGCGCGACTTGATGCAGGTGTTCGACAACGACTTCCGCTACGCCTTGCTGGCGTACAACCGTGGGCCGGCCCGGGTGCGCGAAATCCTCGCCGCCGGCGGCAATCCCGCAAACGGCTACGCCACGGCCATCCTGGGCCGATCCAGGTAGCGCTGCAACAGGGCACCGATGCAAGAGGGTGGGCGCCGAACCGGCGCCCACCCTTTTGCGTTTCGTAACGCGTCCCTCAGGACGCCATTAGCTCAGCCCTGAGGTGCCACCCGAAGGCGCTGCCCGACCCTTATGGTGCTGCTGGTCAGGCCGTTCCACTCACGGAGCTGTTGGCGCGTGATCCCATACCGGTTGGCGATCAGCCAGATCGATTCTCCGGATCGGACCCGATGGTACCGTGCACCGCTTGCAGCAGCCCGTTTGGGCGCGGAGCGCACGCCCTTGGGTATGGTCCCACTCGTTGGGACGATGAGACGCGTGCCGATCCTGAGCGCGCGTGGTTTCACCTTGGGATTGGCGTCGCGGAGGAGAGTCAGCGACACGCCGTACCGCTTGGCGATGTGCCCGAGGGTTTCACCGGACCGGACCACGTGTTCGAGGAAGGTCACCCGGTCCTTGACGGGAAGCTCTGCGTACTTGGCGGCGGTCATTTCGCCGGTGCCCAGCGGCAGCCGGACCAAGGTTGCCCGACCCGGCGCGGTTGCCATGCGGCGTACTTGCGGATTCAAAGCCTGGATCGCCCGCACCGACGTGTCGGCCAGGCGCGCGACAACATCGAGGCCGGTGGCGTCGGGCACGATAATGGAATCGTAGACCAAGGGTTCCGGAGGCAACAGCGGCGGGAAGCCATACTTTTCCGGCTCCTTGGCGATGAGGGCCGCGGCAATCAGCTTCGGCACGTAGTCCTTGGTTTCCCGCCGCAGATAGCGCGTGTCGGAAAGACGAAAGAACGTGTCTTCGACGTCCGCGTCGACCGCTTCATCAGCATCGTCGGCCGGTAGCCGGCGGAGACCTCGCGAGACCTTTCCGGCGCCGGCGTTGTAGGCTGCCGCGGCCAAGTAGAGCGAGCCGAACCGGTCACGTAGATCGGCGAGATGGTGCGCGGCGGCTTTCGTAGCCTTGTAAGGGTCGCGGCGTTCGTCGATCCACGAATCGACCCTGAGCCCGTACATGGTGGCGGTACCCTTCATGAATTGCCACATGCCCGTAGCCCGCGAGCGGCTCACCGCGGAATTCGAGAGGCCGCTCTCAATCAGTGCGAGGTATACCAGGTCGCCCGGGAGGTCCCGTTGGCGGAGCTCCTCGCGGATCATGTCCTCGTAGTGCGGGAGGCGTTGCAGCCAAATGCCAAACCGGTCCCGGGCCTTGCCTTGGAAGAAGTCGAGATAGAACTGGACGCGCTCGTGGTTCAGGTAGGGTTCGACGGCAATGTCCCACGTGACGGGCGAGGCTTCTAGGGCGTTGGGCCCGCCTGCCGCATCCATCCCGCGAACCGCGGCGATGGCATTGCCCTCAGGCCTCGATTCATCGAGCCACTCGAGCACCGCCGCGTCGGCCGCGGAGTCCTCCGTTGCCATGAGGAACTCGGTGGTTGCCACGCCGGCGAGGTCCGGGGCGGGGGGCACCTCGACGATGGGCGCGGGCGGTGGGCTCGCGGCCTCGGGAACGGGACTCGCTCCGGCACAGGCACCGAGCACACAGACCCCAGCCAGGACTGATAGCCGTTTCATTGCTGGCACAACCCTCCGGTTCTACGAATCAGCCTGGTGTGGTGCCGCGACTAGCGCATAAAGAAACGATTCCCCAGGACGCGATTGGTCGCATTCAGGACGGCGAGCGCGGCCGCTCTCGCCAAATCGTCCTCGGTCAGAACCGAGCCAACGAGGTGCTTCTGCTCATCTCCCTGCTTTGCCTCGAGCGATACGATAACCACGTGGGCATCGAATGCCCGGACCGCCTTCGCGCCCAGCAGGTCGAATTCACTGCCGCTGTCCACCGCCTGGCTCAGCGCGGTTACACAGGCCTGAGCCGCGCAGCGCAGCTCGCCGGCGCTCGACATCAGGCCCTCAGCGTCCCCTGTGAACTGCTCTCCGGTGGACCACGTCAGCACCACGTGGGCCTGGCAGCGCCCGTTGGGGAGCCGCTCCATGGAGAAATCCGCGAAGCGAATGCGCTCGCGGCGCATGTCGGGTTGACTGGGCATGGTGCCGTTTGAGTCCGTCGAGACGGTGTTCCCCTTCGGGGGGGTCATTGCCGGCTTCCGGCCGGCCTTCTCCACCATCCAACGCGCAAACCGTGCCAGCCTGCGGGCGCCCTTACGGGGCCCGCATCCCCTTGCCCGTCAACGGCTTCTATCGCTCCACCCGGGGGGCCGGCCCCCGAGTATTCCCGAGATTCAGGGCTATCTGCGAGACCTCAGGCCGTCTGGCCGCTCGGCTCGAACCGGACCTCCAGTTGGCGGCCTCGTTCCAGCGGCTGCCGCACCACATCGACCTCCAGCCGGGGCTGCCCAGACTCGTCCAGGTTGACGCTGATGACCGTGATCAGCCCGTCCGCGAGCTCGATGCGAAGCTGCCGGAAATCGGACCGCATGATGGAGTGGAGGATGGGCTGGCCTCGCAACTGGGCGAGGGCTTCCGCGACGCGCCGGAAGTCTTGCAGCGGGACTTGGCTCATCGGACCCTCGATCCTTACTCGACGTGCTCGGCGAGCAATTCGGCCAACCGGTCATCGGAAATCCGTTCGGCCTGGGCAAAGAGGGACGATTTCGAGGATGACTGCAGCGGGTAGGGCTTCCAGAACGAGGTCGACGGCTGACCGGCCGAGCGAAATGCGAGAACAAGCTGCCACAGCGTCATGTTGGCAGATCGCTCCGCGGCCACGCTCACTTTCCAAACCTGGTCTTGATGCTCCAGTACTCGCCACGCCATGGGACTACCCCGAGTCGTTCGTGTCGGAAAGGGGCGGCCAATATGCCCCGTAATAAGATCCTTGGCAAGAGGCACGCCAAGCCGCCAGCACAGGCTGATTTCCGCTCGGCGCGGCTGGCCCGGTGGGCCCCGCCGGGGTTTCCGCTCGATCATTGCGTGATGTAGGTTAGTCGGGCCAACGCGACATTTGCGGGGACCGAGCAGCACAGAGGGGGCGGTGGGACTCGAACCCACGACCTACAGATTAAAAGTCTGTTGCTCTACCGGTTGAGCTACGCCCCCGACGCCCCAAACGTCGCACGGCCGTAAGCGAAACTCAAGACCGACCCACCCGGTCGCAACGGGCCGGAGCCCCTCATTTCCCGATATCGAGCCACCGATCAGCCATGTCAGAGGACCTGAAGCCCCGAACCGACTCGGACCCAGACGAGCCACCCAAAGCCGACGACGAGTCCGAGGCCGGGCGACTGCGGCGGTGGGACGATACCCACCTCTGGCACCCCTTCACCGCGCACGATCGGCAGGCCGACGCGCTCATGATCGTGGAGGGCGACGGGCACTACCTCATCGACATCGATGGGAACCGATACCTCGACGGCATCGCCTCGCTCTCCTCCAACTCGTTCGGCCACCGTCGCCCCGAGATCGACGCCGCGATCACCGGGCAACTCGGGCGTATCGCCCACACAACCCTCTTCGGCAACGCCACGGACCAGGCGGTGACCCTGGCTCACCGCCTGGTCGAGATCGCGCCACAGGCACTGACCCGGGTCTTCTTCTCGGACAGCCCGGCCGGGGCCGTCGAGGCGGCGCTCAAAATGGCCTACCAGTATTGGCAACAGGCGGACGGCGGGCGACACGCCGCCCGGCAGGTGTTCCTGAGCCTCGGCAACGCCTACCATGGCGATTCGATCGGGGCACTGTCACTCGGCGGCATCGAGCGGTTCCAACAACCGTATCGGAAACTTCTCTTCACAACCTTGCACGCGCACTCGCCCTACTGCTATCGCTGCCCCAACGGCTTGACCCGCGACAAGTGCGTGAGCGATTGCATGAAGGAATTGGAGCAGGTGGCGTTCGACAACGCCGGCCGGATCGCCGGGATCGTGATCGAGCCGGGGCTCCAGATCCCCGGCGGCATGATCACCCAGCCGGAGGGATATCTCGCCAAGATCCATGACATCGCGCACAAGGTCGGGGCTCTGCTCATCCACGACGAGTCGATGCTGGGATTGGGCCGCTCCGGAACCATGTTCGCCTCGGAGCGGCTCGGCGTCACTCCGGATTTTCTGTGCATCGCGAACGGTCTCACCGGCGGCTACCTGCCGATGGCGGTGACGCTCACCTCAGAGAAGATCTTCCAGGCATTCGACGGCGGCGGCACCGCCGCCAGGGCCTTCTATCATGGCGACCCCTACGCGGGCAACTCCCTGGCCGCGGCCGCGGCACTCGCGACGCTCGACATCTTCGAGCAGGATGGAATTCTCGACGCCTTGCCCGACAAGATCACCCGACTGGAGCGGGAGCTGACCCGCCTCGGGCAGTTTCCGTGTGTTGGTGAGGTGCGGCAGTTCGGCCTCGCGGCGGGCATCGAGCTGGTGGCGGATGCGGCCTCGAAGAAACCCTATCCTCGGGAGGAGCGCCGCGGCACCAGGTCAGCGCTGGCTGCGCGGTCTCACGGCGCGTTCGTCGGCGCGATCGGGGATGTGGTGATTCTGATGCCGCCGCTCACCATCGAGGAAGAGGAGATCAAGCTGCTGGTGGATGCGGTGGTGGCGGGCATCGGTGAGGTGTGCGGCTCGGAGATAACTGAAACCGAAGAGGAAGCGGAAGAGTCTTGACCGACCCGGTTATATCACAGACAAATTCAGCGACAACTGACTCACCGGCTCGAAGCTGAACCGGTGATGCGCGGTCGCACCGCTCGCGGCGATCGCCTCGCGATGCTCCGCCGTCCCATACCCCATGTTGGAATCCCACCCATAGGCCGGATGCCGCCGCGCCAGCCGGCACATCAACTCGTCGCGCACCGTCTTGGCCACCACACCGGCCGCGGCCACCGAGTAGCACAACGCGTCGCCGTCCACCAACGCCTCATGCGGCATGCCGAGCTCCGGCATGGGAAGCCCATCGAGCAGGATGGTGACGTCGGGGGGAAGCGGGTCGTCCGGCCCGTCGAGGATGCCGGCAATGCGGCAGGCGCGGAAGACGGCGCGGCGCATGGCCAGGGCCGTGGCACGCCGGATGTTGAGGCGATCGATTTCCTTGGTCGAGGCGGCTCCAACGCCGATCGCGCGGGCGCGATCGCGGATCCGCTCGGCCAGCTTCCGGCGTTTCGCCGCGGGCAGTTCCTTGCTGTCCCGCACCCCGCGCACCCGGCGCACCCGGGCCGGAAACAAGACGGCCGCGGCCACCACTGGTCCTGCCAGGGGGCCGCGGCCGACTTCATCCACTCCGATCAACACCCGCTCCTCCGCCCAGAGCGCGGCTTCGCGCCGCAGCGACGGGGCCGGAGCGCGCATGGCCATCGTTACTTCTCGCGCTTCTCCTGAATACGTGCGGCCTTGCCGCTCAGCTCGCGCAGGTAGTAGAGCTTGGCCTGCCGAACCCGTCCGCGCCGGAGCACCTCGATCGAGGCGATCGAGGGGCTGTGAAGCGGGAAGATACGCTCCACCCCGACGCCGGCCGAGATCTTTCGCACCGTGAAGGTCTCGCTGATGCCGCCGCCGCGGCGGGCGATCACGTTGCCCTCGAAGGCCTGGAGCCGTTCCTTCTCCCCTTCGCGCACGCGCACCATGACGCGCACCGTGTCGCCGGCGGCGAAGCGCGGGAGATCCTCACGAACCCCCGTTTGTTCTATCGTAGCCATCCGACCCATGATTTCATCCTCCGCGCCACCCGGCGCTGTCGCCAGTAAGATAGTCGTTCCCGTCAGCGTTCGGCATCGTCGGAGCGGGCGCCGGGCCGTCGCTCGGTTGAGAGCCGCTCTGCCTCGCGCGCGCGCCACGCCTCGATCTCCGCGTGGTTGCCGGAGAGCAGCACCTCGGGCACTTGCAACCCACGGTACTCGGCCGGACGCGTGTAGCTCGGTGGGCTCAGGAGCCCATCGTAGTGCGAATCGGAGCTGGCCGATTCGTGATCGCCCAAGGCCCCCGGCAGAAGCCGCACCACCGCATCGATGACGCACATCGCGGCCGGCTCGCCACCCGACAGGACAAACTCCCCGATGGAGAACTCGTCCGTCGCCAACGCGTCGGCCACCCGCTGGTCCACGTCCTTATAGTGGCCGCAGAGGAGCGTCACCCGTTCCTCGAGCGACAACCGCACGGCGTCGCGATGGGTGAACGGCCGGCCTCTCGCGGACAGCAGCACGATCGGCCCGGTCGGCGCCAGGGCATCCACCGCCTCGAAGAACGGCTCCGGCTTGAGCACCATCCCGGCGCCGCCGCCGTAGGCATAGTCGTCTACCGTCTGATGCCGGTCGTGCGTGAACTCCCTGAGCTGCACCAGCCGGTACTCCACCAGCTCTTTCGCCCTCGCGCGTCCGAGGATGCTCGTGCTCAGATACGGCTCGAACACCTCGGGAAACAACGTGACGACATCGATCCGCAGCATCGCCAAGGCGCCTCAGGCGGGGGCGGCATTCACTCGACCAACCCCTCGGGTACTGTTACCGTCAATGCCCGCTGGTCGCGGTTTACCTCGTGCACGAATTCCTGTCGGTACGGCAACAGGAATTCCCGCTTGGGACCCTGCACTTCGAGCGTCAATCCCGACGGCAGCTCGTACAGCTCGGAGACCACACCGATCGCGGTCCCGTCGGCCGTCCGGACCGAGAACCCCACCAACTCGTGGGTGTAGATCTCGTCGTCGGCCGGAGGCGCCAGGTCCGCCGCGTCCGCGGCGACCAGGACCCCGCGAAACGCGGGCAACGCCTCCAACGCCGTCCTGCTGTCGATGCCCTCGAACTTGAGCAACCACTCGCGGTGGTGGCCCCGTCCGCGTTCGATCGTGAGCGCCTCGCCCACGTCGTTCCCCGCAAGATCCACCATCCATAACCGCCGGCCCGGCTGGAACACCTCGTCCGGGCTATCCGTCAACGGAAACACCGCACACTCACCCTTGAGACCATGCGGTTTCCGCAGCCGTCCCACGACGAGGCGGCGTGCGGCCTCCGCCATTAGGACGGTGTGGTCTGGTAGACTCCGGCCTGCTTGAACAACGACTCGACCGTCTCGGACGTCGTTGCCCCTTTCGCGAGCCACTCCCGGGCGCGGTCGGTATCGACCGTGAACTGCTGGGTCTTGGCCGCCGGGGTATAGGTCCCGAGAATCTCGATGAAGCGGCCGTCGCGCGGGGCGCGCTTGTCGGCGACGACGATACGGTACATCGGCAGCTTCTTTCGGCCGACGCGACGGAGACGGATGCGTGTTGCCATAATGTGACTACCTCGTGAGAGTCCTAGCCGGGGAACCCGGGCCCGAAGGGTAACTTGAGGCCACCCTTCCCCGCGCCTTTCATCATTTTCTGCATCTGCTTGAATTGACTCAGCAGCGCATTCACTTCTTGCACCGTGCGGCCCGACCCCTTCGCGATACGGAGCCGACGCGACCCATTGAGCACGTCCGGCTGGGCCCGCTCCTTCGGCGTCATGGACAGCACGATGGCCTCGACGTGCTTGACTCGGTCCTCGCTCATGTCGGCCTGCTTCAACATGGCCGGATTCACGCCGGGCAACAGCCCCAACACATTCTTGAGCGGCCCGAGTTTCTGGATCTGCCGCATGGCACGCAAGAAATCTTCGAGATCCAGGCCCTTCTTGGACGTGACCTTCTTGGCCAACCGCACGGCTTCCTTCTCATCCACCGCCACCTGCGCCTTCTCGACCAGGGTCAGGATATCGCCCTGCTGGAGAATGCGGCCCGCCATCCGGGCCGGGATGAACGGCTCGAGGGCATCGAGCTTCTCGCCGACGCCGACGTACTTGATGGGCGCCTTGGTCACGCCGTAGATCGACAGCGCGGCGCCGCCGCGGGCGTCGCCGTCCATCTTGGTCAGAATGACACCGGTCACGCCGAGCGAGTCGTGGAATCCTTGGGCGATCCGCACCGCGTCCTGGCCGGTCATCCCGTCGGCCACTAGCAGGATCTCGTGCGGTGTGACCGCGGCCTTGAGTGCCTCGAGTTCCCGCATCATGGCGTCGTCGATCTGGAGCCGGCCGGCGGTATCGACCAGGACCGTGCGCGCGCGCGCCGAGCCGGCCGCCGCGATTCCACGCTCGACGATGCCCACCACGTCGGTTACCCCCGGCTCGGCATGGACGCCGACGCCCACCTGGCCGGCCAGCGTGACCAGCTGATCGACGGCCGCCGGCCGGTACACATCGGCCGCTACCAGGAAGGGCGCCTTCTGCTCCAGCTTGAGCCGCTTGGCGAGCTTGCCCGCGGTGGTCGTCTTACCCGAGCCCTGCAACCCTACCAGCAGCACCACCGTGGGCGGCACGGAGGCGTGGGCGAGCGGTGCCTGGGTTTCGCCCAACAGGGCCACGAGCTCGTCATAGACGATCTTGACCAGCTGCTCGCCCGGCCGGACCGTCTTGAGCGCCACCACACCGACCGCCTTCTCCTGCACCCGCTCGAGGAATTGGCGGGTCAGCTCGAAGCTCACGTCGGCCTCGAGCAAGATGCGCCGGATCTCCCGAAGCCCCTCGCGAATGGCGTCCTCGGTGAGGACCCCGCGCTTGGTCAGCTTCTGGAGCGAAGCGGTGAGTTTGCCGGAAAGGTCTTCAAACATAAGCCCAGAAGGTTAAACGGGATACGCGGGGAGAGCAAGGAGAATGGGGCCTGGGTCGACGGGCGGCGGATCGGCGGATCGGCGGTTCGGCGGTTGGGCGGTTCGGTCGGGACCGGAGCGCCCCACTACCCCATGGGTGACGCATTCTCATGACGACCTCCAGCGCGATTTGGAACCGTGTGTTTAGTGCACCAACACCTACTGTTTGGTCTCCCCTTTTGCATTGCGGATTCTGGGATGTGGCCCTATCAGAGATTCGATGCGTGGAAAGTGGCCCACGACCTGACTCTCGATCTATACCATGTCACAAAGAGATGGCCCGCGGAGGAGCGATTTGGCCTCACCGCACAGGTCCGCAGAGCTGCCCATTCGATAGGGTCCAACATCGCCGAAGGGTCCGCGAAACGAGGGTCCAAGGAATTTCGCCGATACTTGGATATTTCGATCGGTTCGCTGGCCGAACTCTCCTATTCAGTTCTACTCGCGAAGGATCTCGGCTATCTGTCTGACGCCGAAGCCCATCGCCTGATAGGCAAACTCAATCGGACCAGCCGTGTCTTGTGGGGGCTCTACCGTTCGATTGCAGCAAGGAATTCCGGTCGATGAGCGGAGCCCCAACCCGCTCGTGGCTGCCGAACCGCCCAGCCGCCGATCCGCCGAGACGTGTGGCACCAGCCCTTCCCCGATACCTTGCTTCCCTCCATTCTTAGCCCCATGGACCCCCAAACCCTGCTCACCGGGATCATCACGGTTCTGGTCGGATCGCTGTCGGGCGGGCTCACCAACGCCGTGGCCATCTGGATGTTGTTCCATCCCTACGAGCGGCGGGGGTTCGGGCCGTTCACGATCCACGGCGCCATCCCCAAGAACAAGGAACGGTTGGCCACCAGCATCGGCAAGACGGTCGGGCAGAAGCTGCTCACCGCCGAGGACTTGGCTCGGCGCTTGAGCGCGCCGGAAATCGAACAGGCCTTTACGGCCGCGCTCGATGGCATCCTGAACGATCTCCTGGAAGCGGATCGCGGCCCGCTCAAGAGCCACTTGAGCCCCGACATGGCCGCCTCGCTCGATCTCGCCATCGGCGCCCTGGGCGAGAAGGTGTCATCGCGGTTGGTCGAGTACGCTCGGACGCCCGCGTTTGCCGGGCTCATGAGCGGGTGGATTCAGAAGCTCCAGGATGAGGTCGGCCACAAGCCCATTGCGGAGATCCTCACCACCGACCGGCGTGATGCGCTGCGCACCAAGGTGGACGACTGGGTGCAGCAGCTTGCCGACGGGCCGGAACTGGAGCGCACCCTTCGTCATTTCGTGGATACGCAGCTCGATCGCCTGGCAGGCGACACCGAGCCGCTCATCGAGCGTCTTCCCATGGGGCTGGTGGGTGCGGTGGAGCAAGGCATCACCGATTACCTGCCGGTCGCGCTGGAGCGTATCGGCGGCGTGCTGGCCGATCCCGAGGCCAAGAGTCGCGTGCGCGTGGCGCTCCGCCAGGCATTCGACGGTTCGATCCGGGACCTGTTGCTCCACGAGCGGCTCCTGGCCAAGATCATGGTGACCGACAGCACGTTTGCGCGGTTGCTGGACGGCATCGAGCGCGACGGGTTCGAGCGCTTCGCCGGCACCATGACATCGCCGGAGATGCGCGAGCAGTTCAGCAGGGCAGTCAACGCCGCGATCGTGAACTTTCTCCGCATCCCGCTGAGCGAGCGGTTTGCCCGGCTCGGGCCGGAGCGGCGGGCCGCGTTGGCCCAGACCCTGGGCGACTGGTTGGTGAAGGTGACGCGCGACGCGTCGACCCGATCGGTCATCGCGCGCACGGTCGATCGCGCCCTCGCGGCGGCGGAGCAGCGTACCTGGGCGGACGTGCTGCACGTACTGCCGGCCGAGCGGGTCGCACAGCTCCTGGGAGACTCCCTCGCCACCGACAAGGCCAAAGGGTGGGTCCGCGACGCCACGCAATCGGTCGCCAACCAACTCTTGTCCCGCCCGCTCGGCCGTCCCGCGGCCTGGCTCGGCGAGGACACGACGCAGGCCATGCGCCGCGGCATTACCGATGCAGCGTGGGGATGGACGCGCCAACAAGTGCCGCGCATCGTGGAGCAGTTCAGCGTCCAAGAGATGGTCGAGAAGAAGGTCCTCGGATTCTCGACCCAGCGCATGGAGGAGATCGTGCGCGGGGTGACCCAACGCGAGCTGACATGGATCGTGCGGATCGGCTACATGCTGGGCGCCATGATCGGCCTGCTCGCCTTCCTGATCAACCAGCTGCTCGCCTGAGCGGATACGCCGGAGCCCCCACCTCCGCCTACCGATTCAGTTCCCGAGGATGCTCCCAATCGGCCGTTCTCCCAAGCGTGCGTGCAACCCTTTCCCCCCCTGACCCACTCATGGATGTGACCGAGCAGCCTCGAGGTTCTGAGCCGCACGACCGCCTGCTGGCAGATCGGGTGTCGCACCAGGGGGATGAGTTCGCGTTCCGCGAGCTCTATCGCCGCCACACACCACGACTCTACGCCTTCGTCCTGCGCCTTCTGGCCGGGAATGAACTCGATGCGGAGGACGTGGTGCAGGACACCTGGATCAAGGCAGTCGAGAAGTTGAGCCAATTCCGCTGGGAGTCGGCCTTCGGGACATGGCTGCTGGGCATCGGCCTCAACCGGTGCCGGGAGTTGTTTCGGAAGAAGGATCGAAACTGGATCCTGCTCGAGGAGGAGGTGGCCGCGGTGCCATGCGAACCACTCCACGATCGCATCGATCTCGAAACCGCGCTGACGGAGTTACCGCCCGGCTATCGCACGGTGGTGGTGTTACACGATGTCGAAGGATTCACCCATGAAGAAATCGCGGAGCGGCTCGAGATCTCGAGCAACACGTCCAAGAGTCAGTTGTCCCGCGGGCGCCGGGCGCTTCGGTCCCGACTGTCTTCGGCCCCTGCGGGCCAGGTGAGGGTACCATGACCAATGACACTGGTGGCATGCTGACGCCCGAAGAGCAGGCCGCGTTCGAGGCATTGCCGAAGACCCGGGAGCCCAGCCGGCTGGCCGAGGAACGCACGGTCCAAGCCCTGGCGGAGCGGGGCCTGCTGATCGGTAGACGCCGCCACGGGCGATGGCGCGGCAGGATTCCGTTGATCGCGGCGGGTCTGGCTGCCGCCGCGGCCCTGTTCGTCGGTGGCATTGCCGTGGGCCAGTGGCTCGGGTCGCGCGCCATCGCGGACTCGATGGCCGCCGCACAACATGAGACCGCGCTGGAGATGGCCGCAGCGGTGCAGCGCACCGGATCGGCCTATGTCACCGCCCTCGCCGCCTTGTCTCAGCTCGCGGATTCATCGAGCAACGGCGCGGTGGCGCAGGGACGCGAGGCGGCGCTCACCGCACTGTATGCGGCGGCCTATGAGCTGGTGCAGCTCGCCCCGGACGATCCCATCGCCGTCACGATACGCGACCGCCTTGACAACCTGCGGCGTGAACAGCAAACCGAGGACGAACAGAGCGTCATTCGACACGTCGTCTGGTTTTGAGGCGACCGCGACCTGAGGAGGAAACATGTTCGTGTTTCGATATTTGATGATGGCGCGCAGTGCGGGGGCTGCGGCACTCGCGCTGACAGTCGTCTGCACGGTCAGTGCCGCGGCGCAACAAGGGGTCGCCCAAGCCTGCCCGGCCGGTACTGCCCGTACTGGCACGCTGGGCTATGCCGAGCTCGAGTGCAGTAACTGCACCCTGTACCAGCCCGAGGACGACCCGCTCGGCCATCGCTGGGAGTTTAGCTCCGAGCCAACGATCGGGGGTATCAAGGCCGACGGCCCCGCAGCGGGGAAGCTCAAGAATGGTGACGTCATCGCCGCTATCGACGGTCATCTCATCACGACGCGCGAGGGCGGCCGCCGGTTCGGCCTACTCGAGGCAGGCAAGCCGGTCATGCTGAAGGTTCGGCGCGGCGGCCGCGAGCTCGACGTCGCCGTCACACCGGCTGCTACCTGCGAGACGGTTCGCACGGCCGTTCGGGCTCCCCGAGTGGACGCCGCACCCCGGCCAGTGCGTGAGCCCCGGCCACCACGGCCCACCGCCGCGCCGCGCCCGCGGAGAACGGTGGAGGTGCCCGCCCCGCCTCCTCCTCCGGAGCCGCGCGCACGGCTGGGGTTCAGCATCAGATGCTCCGATTGCACGATCGACCGGACCGAGGATGCCGTGGTGTGGCGCTTTCGAGAACCCCCGACAGTTCAGCGCGTCGAGCGCGACGGACCTGCCTATGCGGCCGGCATCCGAAGCGGTGACATCCTGACCCATATCAACGCCGTACCGCTCACAACAGAGGAAGGGGGCCGCCTGTTCGGCGCGGTCGAGGCGGGCGACACCGTGAGCCTTCGCCTCGTGCGAAACGGTATGGAACGCGACGTCGGTGTGGTGCCCGAATCGAAAGTGGTTCTGGCGAGACGTCTGCTGGAAGCCGCCCGAGTGCGCGGGGTCGCTCCCGAACCGACCCCGCTCGCCGACGTGGCTGAGCCGAGGTTTTCGGGAAACATCGGCGACGCCTTTGTTCAGGTCACCGGCGGCCCGATCACCGTCACTCGTACCGAGGAGGAGATCGTGATTCGGAGCCAGGACATCACCGTCCGGATCACGACGGGTGGCGGATCGTAGCAGGCGAGACGGCCAGGTCGATCAAGACCGCGGGGGCATCGGCTCCCGCGGTCTTGCTTTCGGTCCGCTCGTCGTCGGAAGGATTATGTCGCGTCCTTCCAGAAGGCGACACTGCAGGGAACCAACCACCCCAGGAGCGGCAGCGATGCGACCCGACCCAACCGACGGCACACTCGATTTCGAGAGCCAAGCGCAGGCGGGGGCGCGTGTCGCCAGCCGCCTGGCCGATGCAATTCCCAACGGACCCGAGGCTACCATGGAGGTGAGCCGGTCACTCACCAATACCGAGATCGTCTGCGGGCTTTCGTTTCTTGCGACCGTGCTCGAGATCGCCTCGGTGTCCACCAAGACTCTCTCGGAGGTCCAGAAGGAGCGGGGTGGTCTCCTCTCGACCCCCAAGCCCAAGCAGCCAACGCGAGGATGGCTCAAGTGGAATTGACGTGGTGCTCGCTAGCGCGGTGGCAGGATGCGGGCGGCGGGCAGGTCAGGCCAGGCGGTCCACCCCTCCGGCGCGATCACAACCCGGATGGCGTCCCGGCCATCGATACGGATATCGTCGAGCCTGGTTCGATAGCCGGGCCGATCGGAGTTCCCCACGGCTTGTCCGAGCCTATCGCGGAATCGGCTCGCGGACCGCGCGTCATCCCACACGCTGTACCACACGAGGGCGGAACCACTCGGCGTTCGATACACCCGGTACCGGTCGCCCCCCCACCCCAAGGCGAGGGCTGAGTTGAGCGTATTCCGGCCCGTACGTGTGGCCAGCAGAATACGAATCTCGAATTCTCCGAGATTGTCCTGGTACATCACGTCAGGAGTCGAGTCAGTGAACGCCATCGGCACGGGAATGTCTCCGGCCAGGTAACGGGCGGGATGCAGTATCTGTTCGGTCGATACCGGCATGCGCCCCCCAAATGGGACGGTGTCCGCCAAGGCCGAGGTTTCCCACCACTGCATGAACTCTCCGCCACCCAGGTACGGAAAGAGCAACCACTCTTTGAGCAGAAGCGGCAGGCCCGGCGGAAGGGTGCCGGTCGCGGACTCGCTCGCGCGGCGGACCTCCTCCCAGAAGGATGGGCTGGACACGGTGGCCGCGCCGGCGAACAGCACCAGTGACGCGTAGTTCGCCTGCCCCTCGAGGGTCGATTGGATGGCCGTGCTCAGATCGTTATCGCCCTTCGACGCGAGCATCGATGCGAGCGGCAGGTATTGGCCCTGGAGGGCGTGGACCAATTCATGGGCGACCACCAATCGGACCTGGACGGGGTCGCTGCCTTCCACCACAAACAGCATGGCGGAATCAGGGTCGAAGAACCCGACCACTTGCTGGGAGAGGAGGTCGGTGATGACCGGCCCGAGCTCGAGCGTATCGGGCAGCAGGCCGAACAAGCGATAGGCCTCCTGCACGCCGGCGAGTTTCTGCGGCGGCAGTTCCTGGTTGAGTTTCGCGATGATATAGCGACGCACGTCGTCGCGGCTTCGCAATCCCGAGACCGGCGGCTCCTTGTACGGCAGACCAACCGCGTCTTCGATGAGTGGCGCAAGGCTGTCGACCATACGCTGGATGTCGCTCGCCACGGGAGGACGGGGAGGCTCGCCCCGGCAGGCTCCGGCTGCCGCCAGCATCAGCATGCCCCACATCCGCACCGCCGCTACGCCATCAAGTATCGTCGATACCATTCGATGATTTCCGGTCCCACGAGAAAGGTGGCGGCGGCGCCAATGGCGAGGAAGATCCCGAACGGCACCAGCTTCTTCTGCCCGAGGAGGGTGAGCGGCACGAAGATCAAGGTGCCGAGCAACGCGCCGAGGAAGATTGTGAGCAGCACCCCCTGCCAGCCGAGGAAGGCGCCGACCATGGCCATCATCTTGATGTCGCCGCCACCCATCGCGTCTTCTTTCAGCACCAGCGTGCCGACGTAGCCAACCAGCCAGAGGAGGCCGAAGCCGATGGCCGCGCCGAGGACCGCGTGCCACAACCCGAGCCAGCCGCCGGCGACCGCGAACAGGAGCCCGATCACCAGACCACCCAGGGTAAACTCGTCCGGAATGATGTATTCCCGCGCGTCGGTCATGGCGATGCCGAAGAGGATCGTGCCCAGGATGGCGCCGCGAAAGGCCTCGAGGGAGACGCCCTCCCGGTATGCCATGTAGGCCCAGAGGCCGGCGGCCGCGAGCTCGACCAGCGGATACTGGATCGACACGGGCGACTTGCAGTTCCGGCATCGGCCGCGGAGAAGCAGCCAGGATAGAACGGGAATATTGTCGTACCAGGCGATCGGCTGTCCGCATCCCGGGCACCGGGACCGCGGTGAGATGACGGATTGATCGGCCGGCCACCGCAAGATGCAGACATTCAGGAAACTTCCGATGATGGCGCCAAGCATGGCCGCGAACGCCACCACCAAAGCCCGGGCCTCCAAGAGCTCACGCTCCACTAATCACCTCGTACAGGAGGATTCCCGCCGTCACGGCCGCATTGAGCGACTCGGCGGGGCCGACGAGCGGAATAGCGACCCGTCGATGGGCCAGGACGCCCAAGGCCGGATCGATCCCTGCTCCCTCATTCCCGATCACGATGGTGATCGCGCCAGCAGCCTTTATGCCACCGACCGGTTCCCCCGCCGCATCCGCCAGCCACAGCGCCCCACCCGACACCCGGTGCCACTCCACGAACGCCTGAACGTCTGCCGACGCCGCGGGTAGCCGGAACGATGCCCCCATGCTGCCGCGCAACACCTTGGGAGCACTGAGTTCGGCCGTGCCTTTGAGGGCAATCACTCCAGCCGCTCCGAGACCGAAGGCGGTCCGCACCATGGTGCCGACGTTGCCCGGATCCTGCACCCGATCCAGCACGAGCACGGGGCGCCCGGGTTCGGCCCGCACGTCGTCCAGCGTCCATCGCTTCGGCTCGATGACCGCGACGACCCCCTGCGGGTGTTCGGTGTCGGCAAGATTGGCGAGCTCCTTGTCGGAGACGCCGACCAGCAACACGGCCCTCGATTCGAGCGCGGACTTGAGGGCGGCGCCACGCGGCGTACCTTCCAGATTCGGTGCCACGGCCGCACCGCGGAAGATCATCCCGGCGGCGAGCGCCTCTTCGATCAGCCGGACTCCCTCGATCAGAGTCAGGTTGCGGCGCTCGCGGCCCCGGCGGCGATGAAGATCGCGAATCAACGACTGGATGGACCCAGACATGGCTCCCGACGGAATGCTCCTATGAAGATTGCCCTCACCGTTGCCGGCTCGGACTCAGGTGGAGGTGCCGGCATCCAGGCGGACCTCAAGACGTTTCACCAGTTCGGAGTATACGGAACCTCGGTCATCGTGGCGGTGACTGCGCAAAATACTCGCGGGGTCCGTTCGGTCCATCCCATTCCATCCAACGTCGTGGCCGATCAGCTCGAGACACTCGCCGAGGACCTCCCGCCGGCGGCCCTCAAGACCGGCATGCTGGCGACCGCCGAACTGGCACTCCAGGTTGCGCAGGCCATCGAGCACCATGCCTGGACGGAGTATGTACTCGATCCTGTTATGGTGGCGACCTCCGGCGACCGTCTGCTCTCTCAGGATGCGGAGGCGGTCATCCGTGACCAGCTCGTCCCGCTCGCCGCGGTGGTCACACCCAACCTGCATGAGGCGGAGATCCTGACCGGCGTGTCGATCGGCTCGGTCGACGACATGGTACGAGCTGGTTCGCGGCTGCTGGAGCTCGGGGCGCGCGCCGCCCTGATCAAGGCCGGCCATCAGCCCGGTGACGAGTTGGTCGACGTATTGGTGTTGCCGGCCGGGATTCGACGCTTTCCCCACCCACGGATCGTCACGGCCTCGACCCACGGATCGGGATGCACCTTATCCGCCGCGATTACGGCGTGCCTGGCGCTCGAGGAAGACATTCAGACCGCCGTGGCGCGGGCCATCGACTTCGTTACCCGCGCGATTGCGGCAGCGCCAGGGCTCGGCAGCGGCAGCGGCCCGCTCAACCATCTCGTCCCCGCCCACCCGGGCGGATCGCCAGACGAGCGCTGAGCTCAAAGCGCGCCGACCAAACCCTCCACCAGATTCCCCAGCTCCCGGCCGACCTCTGCCGCGGTTTCCATGACCTCGGCGTGACTGAGCGCGACCGGCGAGATGCCCGCCGCGAGGTTGGTGATGGTCGAGATTCCAAGGCAGCGGATTCCGTTCGCGCGGGCGGCGATGACCTCGAGCACCGTCGACATCCCCACCGCGTCGGCCCCGAGCCGCTCGAGCATCCGGACCTCGGCGGGCGTCTCGTAGCTCGGGCCGAGGAGGCCGGCGTAGACCCCCTCCTCGAGGCTCACGCCCAGATCCCGCGCCACCGAACGGGCCAGGTCGCGCAGCACGGGATCGTAGGTGGCCGACATGTCTGGAAAGCGTTCTTCTCCGGCTCGCACCGGGCCAAACAAAGGATTGCGAAAGCTCAGGTTGAGCTGATCGGCGATGAGCATGAGGGTGCCGGGCCGGAAGGTCCGGCGAATTCCTCCGGCCGCGTTCGTCACGATCAACGTCTCGACACCAAGTTCCGCAAACGCCCGGACGGGAAGCGCGGTGGTGTTGGCGTTGTGGCCTTCGTAGAGATGGAAGCGTCCGCTTTGGGCCAGGACGTCTTTCCCGGCGAGGCGCCCCGCCACCAGCTCCCCCTTGTGTCCCTCAACCGACGGAGTCTCGAAGCCCGGGATGTCGCCATACGAAACCCGCACTGCGTCCTCGAGCCGATCCGCCAGGCTTCCGAGGCCGGAACCGAGGACGATCGCCAGGCGTGGCGTCCGCTGGCCGAGCCGCGCGCGAATAGCCTCGGCGGCAGCGACGGGATCGGGATGGGTCGTGGCCGTCATCAGACTAGCATCCCGGCCAAGGAGGCCGACATGAACGCCGCCAGATTCCCCCCGATCATGGCCCTGAGGCCGAGGCCGGCGATCTCGCTCCGGCGTTCCGGCGCGAGCCCGCCGATGCCACCGATCTGGATGGCGATGGAGGCGAAGTTCGCGAAGCCGAGCAGCGCGTAGGTCGTGATGATGATGCTCCGCGGTTGCAGGGTGCTGGTCCCCAGGTCGCCGGCAAATTGGATGTAGGCGAAGAATTCGTTGAGGCCGATCTTGATTCCCACCAACCCGCCGACCGTGGAGGCGTCCTGCCACGGGACTCCCATCAGCCAGACCAGGGGCTGCATGACCAAGCCCAACAAGTATTGCACACTCCACTCGGCGTGGCCCACGAAGCCGCCCGCCCACCCGAGCATGAAATCGAGCAGGGCCACGAGCGCGATGAACGCGAGCAACATTCCCGCGACGTTGAGGGCGAGCTGCACACCGGTCGCAGCGCCCGATGCCGCAGCCTCGATGACCCCGGAGTCGGTCTTTTCCACCGAGAGATTCAGGGTGCCTCGCGTCTCGGGGACCTCGGTTTCCGGCACGATCATCTTCGAGAGGAGGAGACCCGCCGGCATGTTCATGACGCTTGCGGCCAGCAGGTGGGACGCAATGTCCGGGAAGTATCCCTGCAGCATGCCGACGTAGGCCGCGAGCACGCCGCCGGCGACCGTCGCAAACCCGCCCACCATGACGGTGTTGATCTCGGAGCGGGTCATGGTCTTGATGAACGGCTTGATGAGCAGCGGGGCCTCGGTCTGCCCCATGAAGATGTTTCCAGAGGCGGATAGTGTCTCGGCGCCCGAGGTGCCGAGGGTTTTCTGGACCGCCCAGGCGATGCCCTTCACGATCCATTGCATCACGTTCAGGTAGTACAACACCGACATCAGCGACGAGAAGAAGATGATGACCGGCAGCACATAGAACGCGAATGCGGCGCCCACGTCCGCCACCACGCCCGCGCTCGCGTCAACGGCCCCATTGGCGACCGGACCGACCGGGACCAGGTTATTGATCAGATTCCCGAAGATGAACTTGCCGCCTTGGGCGGAAAAGTTGAGCAGCCCCGTCACCAGGGTCCCGATCCATCGGAAGAGGGCCTGGCCCGCCTGGGTCTTCAGGACGATGAATCCGAAGGCGGCCTGAAGGGCTAGCCCCATCCCCACCAAGCGCCAGTCGATGCGCTTCTTGTTGTTCGACATGAGAAACGCGATCGCGAGCATCGTGGCGATGCCGACCAACCCCATCAACCGCGCGAGGAGCGGCGTGTCCAGCCCGGCTTGCACCTCGGCAAGGCGCTCGGCTGCCGTCTGGAGCATCCAGAGCCCGCTCACCGGATTGCCTCGAGTTCCGCTCGTATGTCGGCAAGCAGCGCCTGCCGTTCAGGCCACGGCAGGAATGCGTGGGCAAACGCGCTCTGGATCATCTGATCGATCTCCCTTCTGGAGAAACCAAGTTCCTGGTGCGCAAGCCAGTACTCATCCGAGAGCGACACCCCGCACATCAGCCAATTATCGGTGCACAGTGTGACCGCGAGGCCCGCGTCGAAGTACCCGCGCACCGGATGCGCCGATGCGCGGGAAACGACGCGAGTCTGGAGGTTGCTTGTGATGTTCGTCTCGATGCAGGTGCGCCGGTCCCGCAGGTAGTTCTGGAGGCGGGGATCTTCCCGCAGTCGCGTCCCATGGCCAATCCGATCGGCGTGACAGCGATGCACTGCCTCCGCGATGGACTCGGGCCCGGCCGCCTCACCGGCATGGACCGTAATCCCGAGACACCCGCGGGCTGCGATGTCAAACGCCTTCCCGTGCACGCCGGGAGGGTGCCCCGCCTCGGCGCCGGCCAAATCGAACCCGACCACACCCCGGTCGCGGAACTCGACCGAGCATTGAGCGATGTCCACCGAGATCTGAGGATCGTGCGAGCGGAGTGCGCAATTGATGATCCGGCTCTTGACCCCGAAGTCACGCTCGCCGCGCTGGAGGCCGCGGAACTGGGCCTCGAGGACCTGCGCGAGTGTCAGACCCGCACGGGTACTGAGCGCCGGGCAGTAGCGGATCTCGAAATACCGGACGCTATCGGCTGCGGCATCCTCCACGATCTCGTAGGCAACCCGCTCGATCGCCTCCGGGGTCTGAAGTACGGCGATGGTGAATCCGAAGAGCTCGAGATACTCCTCGAGATTGTGAACGTCCGACGCCAACATGTGCCGCTTGAGCTCCGTCGGATCCTTGGTGGGAAGCGACACGCCCGCTCGGTCTGCCAGCTCGATCATGGTCGACGGCCGGAGCGAGCCGTCGAAATGCAGGTGCAATTCAGCCTTCGGCAGCCGACCGATCAGTTCACGAGTGAGCATCGACGTCCTCGATCTGCTTCCGCGCAGTGACGACCACCCTGAGAATCGATCCCGCCGTCACCGTGGTCTCAGGGGCCAGCCGCACCCCCCGGCCGTCGGTCAGGTACGCGCGTCCGTCCTCGAGCCGACGACCGAGTTCCCCATCGTAGGAACGCACCGCGTCCCGAGCGGTGGCGCCTTCGGGCACCAGGTGAGAGGACTCGTTCACAAATACCCGGATATCAGCCGTCATCGTCTCGTCGAGACGAAGCGTGGATCGGGGGTATAGCTGATCGGTGAGCTCAACCGACGGAGATAGGTCACCACGGCATCGAGATCGATCAGCCCACTCTCGGCCTCCGGCGGGACGCGCGGAAGACTCCAATGGGCGTCGCCCGCCACGTTTTCCGGCACTGCCAGGCGGTAGGTGTGTTTCTTATCGATCTTCTTCCCGTTCGCCAGCCGCACTTCCCGCACCCGCCGTCCCACCGGCCGGGATGGATCGAACTTCACGGTCGCGCCGGAAAGATGGGCAGCCGGCACGCCGTCCTGAACCACACGCTCCAACACGCGGGTCATGTCCGCGCCGGTGAGCGCGATGACGACGAGCGTGCCCTGGCGCGGAAGCACGGCGAACAGATCCCCCATCCGCACGGCCCCGGCCGGCAGGTCGGCTTGGATACTCGCGTTGTCCATCAGGGCGAAGTCGGTCCGGAGTACGTTTTGGAACGCGTCGGCGATGAGGTTGCCCAGGCCATGTTCCTGGTCCCGACGGCTGAGAGGAAGCTTGACCTGCGCAACCGTGACTCGGGCCGCCGAGTCGGTGATTCGTCGATACTCCTCGATGAGCCGCGTGACGCCCGAATCAGGTGCTATGCGATCGGCCGCCACCGGCACGAAACCGCGCCGCAACTCCCGTCCGCCGACCACGGTCTTCACCACGTCGACAACCGCAACGGCACGGCCGCGGTCAACCGCCTCCACGATCGGGATCCCCGCGACCACCGTGTCTCGCGGCATGTCGGAGCCGCCGGACAGAATGAGATCCACAGAGCCCGGACCGAGCGCCTGGGCTATCCGCACCGCAGCCGAGGTGCAGTCCTCCGACGCGCACACGTGGTCGGTGCGGAGCAGGACCACGGTGACCTCGGCGCCGAGTCGTTTGACCTCGGCGATCTGGCGGCGGAGCGCCTCGGGGCCGGTCACTCGGATTCCGGCGAGCGCCTCCGATGGCGCCAGCTGTTTCATGTCCGACGCCACATAGCCCACGACGCCCACGCGCACCGTTCCCAAGTCGAGCAGCCGAAATGGGGCAATCCAGGCGGGCGGCTGCCCGGTGACCGAGTCCACCAGGTTCGCCGCGACCCACGCATACTTGGCTTCGGCCATGCGTTGCCGCAAGGTATCGAGCGACCACCCGAAATCATGTTCGTCGGGAACCGAGGCCGCAACGCCCAGCTGGTTGAAGGTCTCGATGGTCGAGCGCCCACGGACCAGGCTCGACCATGCGGCGCCGCGCAAGTGATCGCCGGCGTCGAGCCGTACGGTCGGACAGTCGCACGCCGCCACCAGACTGTCCATGAGCGTCTTGAGCGGCGCCGCTCCACCCATGCGCCGACCGCCGTCACCGGGCTCGAGAGTCGGGAACAAGGCCCCGGCAAAGTCATTGGTGGCCACGACCCTGAGAATCGTGGTGTCTCGGGGCGCGGGCGGCTCATTGGGTACGGGGGCGAAGAGCGCGAGTGCCTTTCGTGCCATGTCGGCGGGGACGACTTGCCACTCGCGAGCGCTGTAGCGCCGAGGGTCGATCGTTCCCTCCGCCCGGACCGCCTCGATCAATAGCTCTCGGATACTTTCCCCCTGGTCGTAGACCACGGGGGCGCCGGCCAACATGTCGAACCCGCCACCGCCGGCCTGCCGATAGCTGTTCACCGCCATGGTGAAGGAGTCCGTTGGCCGCACGGGTCGGCCCTGCACGCGGAGCCCCCGAATCCGTTCACCCGCCGGCAGCCGGAGATCGATGGCGTACTCGGCCCCGCCCACGATGTCGAAGTTGTAGCCGGGGATGTCGGGATCGGTGCCCACGTTGCCCCGCCGGTCCACCGTGTAGTACCGGGCGCTGTGTTCCAGGTAGGCCTTGAGTTGCTCGCCGGTGATGCGGATGGCCCTGAGGGTGTTCTCGTATGGGTAGAGCCCGGCCACATGCGAGAGGAGCACATCCCCCCGGGGAATACCGCCATGTGTATTGAACGCCGCGGTGGCGGAGAGTGCCGCACCGGTGCGGCGGCGCTGCACCGCGTTGATGAAATTGACGATCGGGGTCGCCTCGGCGCGTGCCGTGAGCGCCGGCATGGGGTCCTCGGCAAAGGCGAGCGGTTCACTCAGCCACTGGGTCACGTTCTGGTGGTCGCGCTCCAACCGCCGGACCACTCGCGGATCCTCCGCCCGATCAGCCAGATCGACAATCTCTCCCTTGACCGACACGACTCGCCATGCCTGTCCACGCCGCACCAGGACGACGTGCGCCACCGCGAGTCCGCGTGCGTGGGGAGGCGGCTGCATGTAGTACACCCCGTTGATGTCTTGGGGCGGAAACTGGCGGTGGGTATGCCCCACCACCACGAGATGCGGCGGGTGCTCGTCGCTGGCCAGTGTCACGGCCACGTTCTCGGGTCCGACGCCGGTAGAGTCGTAAGACGACGGGCCGTCGAGGCCGCTGTGCATGAGGACGATGGAGAGGTCCACCCGTCCTGCCAGGTCCGTCAACACCCCAGGCGCCGTGTGGGAAATCCGGTCGACCCGCACGCGGCCCTCGACGAGCGCCCGATCCCACACCATGACCCCCGGAGTCGTGAAACCCGTGATGCCCACCCGGATGCCGCCACGATTGATTACCGCAACCGACGGGAACTCCAACGTGTTGGACGGCAGCGTGAAGATGTTTCCGCTTACATAATGAAAGACAGCGCCCGCCACGGCCCGGTGGAAGACGTCGACGCCGAAATCGAACTCGTGGTTGCCCGGGGTCGCCGCATCGTACGCCATCAGGTTCATGGCGTCGATCACGGGGTGCGGATCACGCGGACGGACGCGGGCAAAGTAGGTGGCGAACGGGTCTCCCTGGATCAGATCACCCGCGTCGACCAGGACGACCTGACCTGGATATAGGGCGCGCAGGGAGTCCACCGCGGATGCGGCCCGGGCGAGCCCTCCGGGAAAGGGCCGTTCCGCAAGGTAATCCCACCCTGTGGCGTGACCGTGGACGTCGGTCGTCGCGACGACGACCACATGCGCACTGTCCTGGGGGAGGGAGAAGAGCCCTGCAGCGAGTGCCAGCGCGGCAAGCATGGCGGAATATCCTCGGGCCGTGCGGCTTACGCAATCGGGCGGCCTGAGCAGGGCCCGATTCGCATCGGTGCATTGTCGCGCTCCACCCTTGCGGAGTCGGGAACGGGAAGGTATTCGTTTTCCCGCATATGCCCCCCTATCAATCGCCCCTGGATTTTGTGACCACGCTGGCCGAGCCGACCCGGCTCCGGATCCTCAACTGTCTCGCCGCGGCACCGCTGTTCGTGTCCGACCTCCAGGCGGTGCTCGATCTGCCGCAGCCAACCGTGTCCCGGCATCTCCGGGTGCTCCGCACCATCGGTGTGGTGCGAGACACGCCCATTGCTCAGTTCGTGCTCTACCGGCTTCGGAAGGAGGAGAACGCCCGGGGCAGGCTGGTGCGGGTGATCCTGGAGACGATGCACACCGATGAGCGGCTCAAGACCGAGCGCCTGCGGGCGGTCGAGCGGAGCCGGGGGCATTCGGTCGAACGGACGCGGGGCCCGGCGCCCGCGATGTCATGATACCAGCATCCGAAGCACCGGCAATCAAACCGCGAGTGCTGGTGGTCGATGATGAGCCCGACATCACGGCGCTCGTGGTGTACCACCTCGCGAAGAACGGGTACCGGGTGTCCACGGCGGCCACCGGCCAGGAAGCCCTGGACGCGGCGCAGGAGGAACGGCCGGACGTCGTAGTCCTCGATCTCATGTTGCCGGGCATTTCCGGGTACGACGTGCTCCAGGAGCTCCGGCGGCGCGAGGAAACCCGCGATGTCGGCGTCATCCTCCTCACATCGCGCCGGGAGGAGGCGGATCGCATTCGCGGCCTGTCGGAGGGCGCGGACGATTACCTCACCAAGCCCTTCTCTCCCCAGGAACTGTCGCTCCGCGTGGCGGCGTTGCTGCGTCGGCTGAGCGCGCCGCCAGTCTCCGTGGGTGCAACGACGCAAATCGGCCCGATCCGCATCGACCGGGTTGCCCACCGTGCCTATCTGAAGAACGAAGAGCTGCAACTCACCGCAACCGAGTTCAAACTGCTGTGCATCCTGACCGATCGCCGGGGCCGGGTGCAGAGCCGGCCGCAACTGTTGCAAGCGGTGTGGGACGCGCACCCCGACATTCACACTCGGACCGTCGACATGCACGTCCAGCGGCTCCGGTCCAAACTTGGCGCCGCGGGCGACATGATCGAAACCGTGCGGGGCGTCGGCTACCGGCTCACGATTCCGGCGTAATCGAATACGATGAACTTCACGGGCCGCGTTGTCCTTGGCACCTCATTGGTGGTGCTGCTTGCGCTGACCGTGTTGTTCTGGTCTGCCGAACGGTCATTCCGTCACGACCTCGAAACGGAAATCGGCCGATCGGTTGAGCGTCAAGCGGGGTTGGTGCTAGAGGCGATTCCGAAGGACTCCCTCGCCTGGGGGGCGGCGGTGCGCCGGCTGGGGCAGCAACACAAGCTCCGCATCACCCTCATCGATCGCACCGGGCGCGTGCGGGCCGAAAGCGATGTCGCCGATCTCGCAACGGCGAACATCGAAGACCATGCCGACCGGCCGGAGGTGCAGGCGGCGCTCGAAGGCCGGACTGGCACGGCCACCCGGCGAAGTGAGACGATGGGCATCGAGTATTACTACGTCGCCGTGCCGGGTGGACCCGCAGTCGTGCGGGTGGCGACCCCGCTCGACCGGGTGGAGCAGACGGTGCGACAGGCCCGGCGCTCCATGTTTTGGGCTATGCTGCTCGCGCTCGCGGTCGGCACCGGCCTCGCCTACTTGGCCGCGCGGTCGGTCGCCCGGCCCTTGCTCGGACTGACCGCGGCCTCCCGGGCGATCGCCGCCGGCAACCTGCCGCGCTTTCCCCACTCCGGCATCCCCGACATCGACGGCCTGGTGCAGTCCCTCCGCCAGATGAGCCAGCAGCTGACCGAGCGGTTTGAGACGCTCAGGGCGGAACGGGCCGAATCGCGTGCCTTGGTGGAATCGATGGTCGAGGCCGTGATCGCGACCGACGAGCGTGGGCGTATCGTGACCGCCAATCCGGCGGCACGACTGTTACTCGGCTACGCCGAGACGCAACCCCTTCCAGGAGTGCTCGAGTTGTTTCGCGCGCGCGGGCCGCGAGAGGCGGTTCAGGACGTGTTGAATGGCGATCAGATCGAGCGCGAAGTACGGTTCGACGGCAGGAGCATTCTGATGAATGGGCGTCCGCTCCCCGGCGGCGGAATGGTGCTGGTGATGCACGATCTCTCAGAGGTGCGGCGGCTCGAAATGGTCCGCCAAGATTTCGTTGCCAATGCATCGCACGAACTGAAGACGCCGCTCACGTCCATCACCGGATATACCGAGACCTTGCTCCAGGACGAGCCCGATCCCGCCACCCGGCGCCGATTTCTCCAGGTCATCCACGCGAACGCGCAGCGGCTCCAGCGTCTGGTCGACGACCTGCTCGATCTCTCCCGGATCGAGTCGGGCCGCTGGCAGGCCCGGCCGGACAATGTCGATGTCATCGCGATCGCGCGCGACACCTGGCAGGGATTCGCCGAGCGTGCAGAGAGCCGGCGGGTGAGCTTCGAAATCGATGCAGGCGCCGACGCGTTCGATGCCCACGTCGATCCGGACGCACTCCAGCAGATCTTCACGAATCTGTACGACAACGCGCTGCGACATAGCAAGGACGGTGGCCGCATCGTGTGTCGGATCCGAGAGCAGCCCGACGGCTGGACCATGGCAGTAGAGGACACCGGAAGCGGTATCGGGCAAGAACACCTCCCGCGGATCTTCGAGCGTTTTTACCGGGTCGACGCGGCCCGATCGCGGGCGCAAGGCGGCACCGGGCTCGGCCTGTCGATCGTGAAGCACTTGGTCGAGGGGCATGGCGGCCGCGTCTCGGCCGAGAGCCAACTGGGCCGGGGAACGACCATCTCCTGCTGGTTTCCCGCGACCTCGTGAATAGCGCCGCACCCTCTGGCGGCTGCCCGTTGCCTCGTTACCGAATCGTTGCCAAATGATAGGCGCCCCGTGACCCCGTGCCCCTAGGATTCCATCCGCTGACACAGCCGTCGCCGGGCCCGGCCCATGGTCCAGGCACGGGACGACTCTCCTACACCACGGGGATGGACTATGAAAGCAAGCAACGGTCGGAAGACGAGTGCGGTCGGAACGCTTCTCGGTATCGTGCTCCTGTCGGTCATCGGGGCCTGGACACTCGAGGCCCAGACCAAGTACCCCAATGTCAGCCTGGCCGGCCGACTGCAGCAGCACTTCTATTTTTTCGATAACGGCGATTATGCCGCGGTCACGGGGCCAAAGACCGGCATGTTCACCCGGCGGGCGCGGATTACCGCGAAGGGACAGATTGCCGAGAACATCTCCTTCATTATCCAACCGTCGTTCGAGGATGGCAGCACGCGGCTTCGGTTGCGGGACGCCTACATCGACGTTCGTCTGACCAAGCCCGAGGCCACGACCTCCCTGGGCGTGCGTGTCGGGCAAGAGAAGCGGCCGTTCGGCCGGTACGAGCTGACCTCGTCGAACAACCTGCCCTCGCTCGAGCGGGGAGCGGGGCGCGGCCTGCTCAAGGCTTCGTCGAACGACCTGTTCATCGGCAACGGGTTCATGTCGCATGACATCGGCGCGGCGCTCCGACTGCAGACCTCGATCGGCGAGGACCGGGCGTTGACCTTACACGCCGGCGTCTACAACGGCGAGGGCGAGAGCACCAAAGAGGTCAACAACGCCAAGTCCTTTGGCGTCCGGGCCACGGTGGACGTGACGGACAAGTTGAACGTGGGCGGCTCGTTCTTCTCCCACGACGGCATCGTGGACGTGCAGGGCGTGCCTGACTCCTCGTTCACCAATCAGGCCTTCGGCATCGACGCCCAGTGGGGTGACCCCGGCAGCGAAGGGCTGTACGCAGTCGGTGATTTCATGTATGGCGAGGACGATTCGGAGAACACCCTCACCATCTGGGGACTGTCGTTGGTTGGAGCGTATCACATCAGGATGGCGCAGAAGGAGTCGTTCCTGTACGCCATCGAGCCGGCGGTCCGCTTCGATGTCTCGGACCCCGACAAGGACACCGCCGACAACGGAACCACCATCATCACCGCGGGGGTCAATTTCTACCTGTCGTCCAAGACCCGGTTCCAGGTGATGTATGAGAACCAGAGCTTCCAAGCGAGTGGCCTCGAAAGCATTCAAGGCATTCGCACCGCGCTCGCCGTTAGTTTCTAACCGGCAGCGGACCGGAAAGACCACTCAAGCGATTTTCCGAGGAGGAGTACGTGAGACAGCACGCGTGGGCCAAGCGCCGATGGGTGGCAAGCATCCCCTTGGCCATTGTGATCGCCGCGAGCGGCTGCGGCTCAGGTGAGGCGGGGTCTGCCGCGACGGTATCCGGACTGACCGGAGCCGGAGCCACGTTCCCCAACCCGATCTATACTCGGTGGTTCGATGAATACAACCGGGCCACCGGTCTCCAGATCAACTATCAGTCGATCGGGTCGGGCGGCGGCATTCGGCAGTTTACCGAGGGAACGGTGGACTTCGGGGCCACTGACGGACCAATGAAGGACGAGGAAATTGCGGCGGTGGGCGGCAACGTGCTCCACATCCCGACCGTAATCGGCGCGGTGGTGCTGACCTACAACTTGCCCTCGCTCGGCGAGACCCGCCTGACTCTCGATGGACAGACCATCGCCGATATGTTCCTGGGCCGCGTCACCCGATGGAATGACCGCCGGATCAGCGCGCTGAATCCCGGCGTCAGCCTGCCGGACGCCGAGGTCGTGCTGGTGCACCGGTCGGACGGCTCTGGTACCTCCTTCATCTTTACCGATTACCTGAGCAAGGTCTCGCCGGACTGGAAGAACGAAGTCGGGGCTGGGAAGTCGCTCCAATGGCCCGCCGGGATCGGCGCCAAGGGCAACGAGGGCGTGACCCAACAAGTGAAGCAGCTCGAAGGCTCCATCGGGTACGTCGAGTTGATCTACGCCCTGTCGAATCAGTTGGCCTACGCCGCCGTCCGGAACAGGAGCGGCGAAGCCGTCGTGCCGTCGCTGGCGAGCGCATCCGCGGCCGCCGCGGGTGTCGACTGGGCGGCCGATACCGATTTTCGGGTTTCGATCACCGACGCAAGTGGACCAGGGGCGTACCCGATTGCCTCCTTTACCTGGCTCTTGATCAAGCAGGACAACCCCGACCCGGCCAAGGGTGCCGCCATCAAGAAGTACCTCGACTGGATGGTGTCCCCCGCCGCACAGAACATCGCGAGCGAGTTGGGCTATGCGCCGCTGCCGGCTCCGGTGGTCGAGCTGGTCAGCCAGCGGATCGCGGGGCTCCAAGCGGCCGGGAGCGCGATCGGCGGCTGAGAGACCACGCCAGCCGTTCGTGACAGGCCCGTTACAATTCCGTGACGCGCTTGGGGGCGGCGGCCGGTAACATCACGCATGGCTGAGTCTCTGGGGGGCGAGGCCCTGGTCTCGCCCCCGCCCTCGCTTGTCCGGGCGAGCTACGGCGATCGGATCTTCAAGGGCCTGTTGACGCTCGCGGCCTTGGGGATTCCGCTGTTGCTCGGCTTGCTCTTTGTCGAGCTGGTCAGCGGGTCGCGCCTCGCGATCGAGCGATTCGGCCTCGGCTTCATCACCCACAGTACCTGGAACCCGGTCACTGAAGAGTTTGGTGCCTTCCCACTCATCGTGGGCACCCTCCTTTCGTCCTTTCTTGCCTTGTTGATGGCCGTGCCACTTTCGCTCGGCGTCGCCATCTATCTGACGGAATTCGCTCCGATGCCGGTGCGAAAGCCCGCGGCCTTCCTCATCGAACTGCTCGCGGCCATCCCGAGCGTGGTGTATGGGTTGTGGGGCATCTTCGTGCTGATCCCCATTCTCCGTCAGACGGTCTTCCCGTTTCTCCAATCCGTTCTGGGGTTCCTGCCGTTCTTTCAAGGCACCATCTACGGCCCGTCGATGCTCTCGGCCAGCATCATCCTCGCCATCATGGTCATGCCCTATATCATGTCCGTCTCGCGCGAGGTATTGCTCGCTGTGCCGAGCAGCCAGCGGGAGGCGGCGCTCGCGCTGGGGGCAACCCGGTGGGAGGCCGTGACGAGCGCTATCGTGCCCTACGCCCGCTCCGGTATCATCGGCGCGATCATTCTCGGGCTCGGTCGCGCGCTCGGCGAGACCATGGCCGTGACCATGCTCATCGGAAACCGCCATGCCATCTCGGCTTCGCTGTTCGCGCCGAGCTATACCATGGCCGCCGCCATCGCGAATGAGTTTGCCGAGGCCGTTGCCGACATCCACTTGTCCGCGCTCGCGTATGTGTCGCTGGTGTTGTTTGGGGTGACAGTGCTGGTGAATGCCGGCGCGCGCCTGTTGATCTGGCGGGTGACCCAGCGCGGCACGCCGGGAGGTGCGACATGAACCGCCGGGAGCGCCGGCGCCTCAAGAGCAGGGTCATGGTCGCGATCATGGCTCTGGCCGTGATCCTTGCGGTGCTCCCCCTGGTGTTCATCCTGCTCAACCTGATCGTGAAGGGCGCGAGCAGTCTCAACTGGGCGTTCTTCGTCGAGACGCCGGCGCCGGCCGGCCAAAGCGGGGGCGGCGTGGGGCACGCGGTGCTGGGCACGCTGATCATCGTCGGCATGGCGTGTCTCATGGGTCTTCCCATCGGGGTTGGCGCGGGCATCTACAGCGCCGAGTACCCGGCCAGCCGCCTGGCGCGACTCACCCGGTTCGTGGCCGACGTGATGAACGGGACCCCTTCCATCGTGGTCGGGGTCTTCGCCTGGACGTTGATCGTCGCCAACCAGAAGCACTTCTCCGGCTTGGCCGGCAGCGTAGCCCTGGCGATGCTGCTCATCCCGATGGTGATGCGCACCACCGAAGAGATGGTCAAGCTGGTGCCGAACTCGTTGCGGGAAGCGGCGCTCGCGCTGGGGTATCCCCGCTGGCGCACCAGCCTCCGGGTCGTCCTGCGCACGGCGCTTCCCGGCATTGTCACCGGCAGCCTGTTGGCCATTGCCAGGATCGCCGGTGAGACGGCGCCCCTCCTGTTTACCGCCCTGGGAAGCCAATTCTTCTCGACCAATCTGAACCAGCCGATGGCCGCGTTGCCACTCGTGGTCTTCACCTACGCCACGGGACCATACGAGGAGTGGCATCGGTTGGCGTGGGCCACGGCCCTGGTGCTCATCATCGTGGTACTCGTGCTGAGCCTGGCCGCGCGCATCGCGACGCGCCAGCGCTTCACCCTCAATGCCTGATACCCTCCCCCGCGTCGAGACCGAGAAGCTCACGGCGATGTATGGCAAGTTTACCGCGGTCAAGGGCGTGTCGTTGGGGTTTCCGGCCAACCAGGTTCACGCGCTCATTGGACCGTCGGGGTGCGGCAAGTCGACGTTCCTGCGAGCGCTCAATCGCATGCACGAGGTGACGCCCGGCGGGTGGATTACCGGGCGGGTTCTCCTGGACGGAATGGATGTCTACGCCCCACGCGTTAACGTGATGGAACTCCGGCGACGGGTGGGCATGGTGTTCCAGCGGCCGACCCCCTTTCCCACCATGTCCATCTATGACAATGTGGCGGCTGGGCTCCGCCTGGACGGCCGGCGGCCGGCCGGGGAAATGGATCACATCGTGGAGCGCTCGTTGCAGCAGGCTGCACTCTGGGACGAGGTCAAGGACCGGCTGGATGAGAGCGCTATCGCACTGTCGGGGGGGCAGCAACAGCGGCTCTGCATCGCTCGTACGCTGGCCCCGAGCCCCCAGGTCATCCTGCTCGATGAGCCCACCGCATCGCTCGATCCTCAGGGGACGCAGCGTATCGAGGAACTCTTGTTCGAACTCAAACGCGAATTCACCATCATCATCGTGACCCACAACATGCAGCAGGCGGCGCGGGTGTCCGATACGACCAGTTTCTTCTACCTCGGGACCATGGTGGAGACCGGCGCGACTGAGCAGATCTTCACCGCCCCAGCCAACGAGCAGACCGAGGCCTACATTACGGGACGATTCGGATGACGACCACTATGCGATCAGCCTCGCCCCTCAACTCCCACGAGCGACCGACCTTCGCGCCGAGGTCGGAGCCGCGAGACCGGCCCCGGTCCGGCCAGCCAGGCCAGCCGGCGCTCGAGGCCCGGAATTTTCGCTTCTATTACGGCCCGAAGCCGACCCTCAAGGGCATCGATCTCGCCATTCCCCACCGGGCCGTCACCGCCATCATCGGACCGTCGGGCTGCGGCAAGTCGACCTTCCTCCGCTCCATCAACCGGCTGAACGAGCTCATCCCGGGGACCAGGTTCGAGGGTGACATTGTGTTCGAAGGAAAATCGATCTACGCTCCAGGCACCGATGTGGTCGCGCTGCGCCAGCGAATCGGCATGGTATTCCAACGCCCAAACCCGTTTCCCAAGTCGATATATCACAACGTGGCCTACGGGCCGACGATCAATGCGCTGGTGCCCAAGCGGGACATCCCGGACCTGGTCGAACAATGCCTGCGGCAGGCGGCGCTCTGGGATGAGGTGAAGGATCGATTGGACGAACCCGGTACCAGCCTGAGCGGCGGCCAGCAGCAACGGCTCTGCATTGCCCGGGCGCTCGGCAATCGGCCCCAGATTCTGTTGATGGACGAACCGTGTTCGGCGCTCGATCCGCTGGCCACCCAGCGGGTGGAGGAGCTCATCGTCGAACTCAAGACCGAGTATACGATCGTGATCGTGACCCATAACATGCAGCAGGCCGCCCGGGTCTCTGACTTCACCGGGTTTTTCGACGCGGGGGAGTTGATCGAGTTCGGCCCCACAGAGCAGATCTTCACCTCGCCCGTGCAGGAGCGGACGGAGGCCTACATCACCGGGAGATTCGGATGACCGGGAAGCCGAAGCGGCATTTCCATGACGAGCTGAACGACATGAAGGTGAAGCTGCTCACCATGTCGGGTGAAGCCGAGGCCGCCCTCGGCCTCGCCCTGGAGGCCTATCTCGAGCGTAACATCGAGAAGGCCGAACGCGTGCTCAAGGGCGATCGGATTATCGACGCCATGGAAACCGAGATCGAGGAGCGGTGCATCAGCCTGCTCGCCCTGCAGCAGCCCATGGCCAAGGACCTCCGCATGCTCACGGCCGCGCTCAAGATCTCCAACGATCTCGAACGGGTCGGCGACCACGCCGTGAACATCGCGGACTCGGCCATCCGCCTGAGGCAGCTCCGCCCGGTGACTCCCGACCCCGAGCTCATCGAGATGGCCCGGCTGGCCCGCGAGATGCTGTCGGACGCGCTCGAGGCGTTCATCCGAGGGGATACGACAGCGGCTCGCGAGATCTGCCGCCGGGACGACCGGGTGGACGCCTTGCATCATTCGGTTTTTCGCATCATGCTCACCCATATGATGGAAGATCCCCAGACCATCGGCGCGGGCGTGGAGGTGTTCCTCATCTCCCGCAACCTGGAGCGGGTCGCCGACCTCGCGACCAACATCGCCGAGGACGTGGTGTTCCTGGTCGAAGGCAAGTCGATCAAGCATCACGCCGAGGACCGAGGAGAGGCTCTGACCCCGGTCGATAGCACTTCATCCCAGGACGAGTCGTGAAGGTGGCCACGGCCCCGGTCACGCCGCCGCCCCCCGTGGCGCCCACCCGCGAGCGGATTGCGGCCATCGACGTCGGATCGAACTCGATCCGGCTGACGGTGGCCGAGTACCATCCCAACGCGGGGCTCACCGTCATCGACGAGCTCAAGGAGCAGCCTCGCCTGGCCGAAGGCGTCGCCGCGACCGGCCGGCTCGACGACGTGGCCATCGAGCGGGCCGTCGACGGGCTGCGGCGGATGATGGAGGTCTGTCGCCGCCGCGGTGCCCGACACATTCGCGCCGTGGCTACAGCCGCTGTCCGTGAAGCGGCCAACGGCCCGGACTTCATCCAGCGGGTGCAGGACGTATTCGGCCTGCCGCTCGAAATCATCGATGGCAAGACCGAGGCGGTACTCTCCTACCGTTCGGTGGCCCATCATTTCCGCCTGCTCGATTCACGGACCCTGGTCGCGGATATTGGCGGCGGGAGCCTGGAATTGATCGGTGCGGTCTCCGGGCTGGTGGAGCTGACGCGGTCGCTGCCGTTCGGCGCGGTCCGGCTCACCGAGCTGTACCTGGCCGACGACAAGGCCCCGCGCAAAGGTGTCGCCCGACTGCGGCGGCATCTGGGCAAGCAGTTCCGCAAGGAGCTGCCCGGGCGGGAGTGGGTCGGGCCCATGATGATCGGGTCGGGCGGCACCTTCACCAACCTCGGACGCATGACGATGGCCCGGCGAGGCCAGCCGTTTGCGGAGGCGGTGCACGGAGTGTTCGTCTCGACGGCCGAAGTCGAGCACCTGCTCGAGTGGCTCAGCACCATGACGACGGCGCGGCGCGCCCAGGTGCCGGGTCTCAACCCCAGCCGGGCCGACATCATCCTGGCCGGCCTCGCGGTCACGGCGGAGCTGCTCGAGCACGTGGACGCCCGCGGCGTGACCGTCAGCGCGTATGGCCTACGGGAAGGGCTGCTGTTGGACATGGCGGGTGCCAACGCGGTGCCCGCCTCGGTCGATCCGCTCCTCCTGGTTCGCGAATTCGCCGAGCGCTGCCACACCGACCGGCGACATGGGGAACATGTGCGCTATTTGGCGCTGATCCTGTTCGACCGCTTGGCGGAGGCACTCGGCGCGAGCGCCGAAGAGGCCGCGATACTGGAGGCGGCGGCCCTGCTGCATGACATCGGGCAGTTGGTGAGCTACCGGGAGCACCACAAGCACAGCTACGATCTCATCATGCACGCCGAGCGCCTGAATCTCTCGGCATCCGAGCGCCAGATGGTGGCCTTGCTGGCTCGCTATCACCGCAAGCGCGGGCCCAGCCGGAAGCACGCTCCCTTTGCGGCGCTCCCAGCCGCCGACCAGGCCGTCGTCCGCCGGATGAGTGCACTGTTGCGGGTGGCCGACGGCCTCGACCGGGGGCATGCGCAGGCCGTGGGCAGTGTGGCCACCCTGCTCACGCCCGATCGCCTGACGATTTCGGTCGCGTCATCCTCGAACGGCGGCGACTTGGCGCTCGAGTGCTGGGCCGCCGAGCGCAAGGCCGACGTCCTTGCGAAAGAGCTCGGGCGCGACGTCTCCATCGTCCCCGCCATTTCCGCCTAAGACCGGTCACCTTTCACCGCCTTGCGGGCGGGTGCACGAGCAACGACCTTCCACATGAGCAGCCGGTGGGAGGCTCCGATCTCTCGCGATCTCATTCCAGTCATCAACGAGGCCCTCGGCGACCGCTACACCATCGAGCGCGAAATCGCTCGGGGCGGCGCGGGCCGGATATTCCTCGCCCACGACGCTCAGGGCAGGAAGATCGCCCTCAAGATCCTCCACCCTGAGCTCACGGTGAGCGTCCAGGCCGATCGTTTCCTGCGGGAGATCGAACTGCTGTCCCGCCTCGAGCACCCCCTCATTGCGAAGTTGTTGGACTACGGTGAGCGCGACTGGGTGGTGTACTTCGCCATGTCGTATGTCGAGGGGTCCACACTCCAAGCGGTCCTCGAGGAGGTCCGTCGAACATCCGTTGTCGACGCGCTGCGCCTCGCCGACAACCTGCTCGACGCGCTGGCCTATGCCCACTCGCAGGGCATCGTGCACCGCGACGTCAAGCCGGCCAACATCATTCTGGCGGACGCCGGGGCCATGTTGGTGGACTTCGGCATTGCCCGGGCCATCGAGATGGCGGGCCGCGAGCGGATCACCCACTCGGGCTTTACCGTCGGGACGTCGACCTACATGAGTCCGGAGCAGGCGGCCGGATTGCCGACGATCGACCACCGCTCCGACCTCTACTCGCTCGGGTGTGTGCTGTACGAGTGTCTGGCGGGCCGGCCTCCGTTCTCGCATCGATTGGAGGCGGTGGTCCTCCAATTGCAACAATCCGAGCCGCCGCCCGACGTGCGGCTCTTCCGGCCGGATGTCCCTGAGCCCCTCGCGGAAGCCCTGCTCAAGGCCATGGCCAAGCGGCCGGAGGAGCGGTGGCAGACGGCGGCGGCGATGCGGGCGGCAATGGGAAAATCGACCCAGGCGGCGAGCCAGGCCTGAACGCCGGGCCCTCCCCGGGCCGGAAGGGCTATTCCTCGGCGCTTCTGCTTGCGGTACCACCCAGGGCGTCGTAACCTAGAAACTGCCTAGTCCCCTTGGCGCCTGGCCGGCCGGTTTGGCGACAAGGAGCGGTATGCCTGGACATCCTCCTCCGAGGAGCGGGTCCGTGGACGAGCTAGGCCAGAGGTTGCAGGCTGCCATCCCCGATCGATACACGGTCGAGCGTGAGCTCGGCCGCGGCGGGATGGCCACAGTCTTCCTCGCCCAGGATCTCAAGCAACACCGCCCCGTCGCCATCAAGGTTCTCCGTCCCGAGATTGCCAACGCGATCGGGATTGAGCGGTTTCTGCTCGAAATCGAGATCGCCGCCCAGCTGACCCATCCCCACATTCTCCCGCTGTTCGAGTCCGGCAAAGGCGACGGACTGGTCTACTACGTCATGCCGTACGTCGAGGGCGAGTCGCTGCGCGATCGACTTACTCGGGAGAGGCAGTTACCGCTCGAAGACGCGATTCTCATCGCGAAGCAGGTGGCTTCCGCCCTCGCCCATGCCCACAGCCACGGCATCGTCCACCGCGACATCAAGCCCGGCAACATCATGCTGGTGGGTGGCGAAGCCGTGGTGGCCGACTTCGGCATCGCGCGGGCCATCTCGTCGGCCGGCGGCGAACACCTCACCGAGACCGGGATCGCGCTCGGCACGCCGGCCTATATGAGCCCGGAGCAGGCCGGCGGCGAGCAGTCGATCGACGGCCGGAGCGACATCTACGCGCTGGGGTGCGTGCTCTACGAGATGCTCGGCGGGGAGCCGCCGTTCACGGGGCCCAGCTCGCAGGCCGTCATCGCCCGGCAATTGGGGGAAGAGCCGCGCTCGCTTCGGATTGTGCGTCCTAAGATCCCGCCGGCAATCGAGGCCGTGGTTCGGACCGCGTTGGAAAAGGTGCCGGCGGATCGGTTCAGTACCGCGGGTGATTTGATAGAAGCCCTCGAACACCCGGAGAGCATCGAGGTTCCCAGCGGAACGGGGAGTCGACCGTGGGGACGATGGCCGATTGCCCTCATTGGACTGGTCACCATACTCCTGATCGCGATTGCCGTTCGGAATGGGGCATCTTCGGCGGCCGGGACTGCGGGGGTTGATACGACCCGCTACGCGATTCTGCCATTCGACTACGGCCAGAACGTTGGCCTTTCGCTCAACGAGCGCCAGCTGCTCCAGGACGGGCTCGCACGGTGGAGCGGCATTGAAGTCGTGCCTCCCTTTCAGATTGCGGACGCATTGGCGCGAAAGGACTCGAGCCTGAGTCCCAGTGACGCCCGAGACGTGGCCCGGGAGGTGGGCGCGGGCCGGTACATCCGTGGGGAAGTGTCCCGGATCGGCGATTCCGTGAGGATCAACGCCCAGCTCTTCGGAACGGCCGGGGGCTGGGCGCTCAAGGACAAGAGTGTAAGAGTTGGGTCCGATCTCGCTCGCCTGGACTCGGTCTTTCAGATCCTTGCCGATACCCTCTTGTTCCGGAGTGCGCCGCCGCTCATGCGGCGAGAAGGTCCGCTCGCGACCCGATCGGCGCCGGCGCGACAGGCATTTGCCCGAGGCCATGAGGCCCTCGAGCAGTGGGACCTGTTCGCGGCCGATTCGGCCTTCTCCGCGGCGAGCCGATTTGACCCGAATTACGCTCAAGCCTTTCTCTGGCTGGCCCAGGTTCGATTGTGGAACAGACAACCCCAAGCTACGTGGCGCTCCGCAGCCGAGCGGGCTGCCGCGGGACGGGAGCGGCTGTCGCCTCGCAGTCAGCTGCTCTCAGATGCATTAGTGGCACTGGCTCGCGGCGAGGTGGTCCGGGCGTGTGCCGGCTGGGAACAGCTCACCCGGCAGGAGAGGCATGATTTTGCCTCATGGTATGGCTGGAGCACCTGCCTTCTCGGCGACTCGGCCGTGGTGCGTGACAACCGGAGCCCGTCCAGGTGGCGGTTCCGAACCAGCCACAACCAGGCTTTGAAGGCATACCAGCGAGCGCTCGAACTCCTCCCATCCATTCACCGGTCGCTCCGGGCCGGCGGCTATGAGTCTGTGCGCAATCAGTTGATGGCAAGCGGAAACACCCTCCAGGCCGGACGCGGTCTGCCACCCAACGATTCAATTCGTTTTTTGGCCTATCCGTCGTGGGAGGGCGATTCGCTGGCGTTCGTACCGTTTCCGAAAGGTGAGGTTGATGTGCCCCGAACCCTGGGCGACGCGGTCCGGCACCAGCGCAAGGCGTTTAGCGAAATCGCCACGAGCTGGGTAACCGACTTTCCTCAGAGTCCGGACGCGCATGAGGCCCTGGCGATCGCGCTTGAATTGCTGGGCAACAGGGCGGCACTCGATACCCTCCGGCGGGCCCGTCGGCTGGCCACCGATCCACAGACTCAGCTCAGGATTGCCGCGACCGAGGCCTGGATGCAGATCAAGTTCTCGATCCCTGCCGACCTGGAGGGTGTCCGCTCGGCGCGCGCCCTGGTGGATTCCCTGCTGGCGGCTCGGGCCGGGCAGGATCCTCTTGAGCCACGGCTTCTCGCCAGCCTCGCCGCCCTCACGGGCCGGGCCCGGCTAGCGGCAACGCTGAGCCAGGATCCGAGGGTAGTCCGGGAGTGGGGGGAAGTTCCCACGTTGCTCGCCCAGACATTGCCGGCGTTCTTCTCGTTCGCAGCGCTGGGCGGTCCAAGTGACACGCTCCGCGTGCTTGAACGGGCAGTCGCACAGGCAATCGAGCAGTCGGGTACGCCAGCTTCACGTGCCTCCCTCGAGATGTTCGCTCTCGCGTATCCGGCGACCATTGCCTTCCCGAACCACCGCATGGAATCGATCGCTACGCTGGCGGGAAATGGCGATAGCTTGGTCGACGCCCAGGCGGCCTATTTGAGCGGAGACACTTCCACCGTCCGGACAATCCTCAAGCTCATCAAGCAAGGTCGGAGCAACGCGCAAGGGTTACCTGAGGCGCTCAGCATCGACGCCTTGTTTCCAGAGGCAGCACTGCTCGTGGCTTTGGGAGATGAGCAGGCCGCGATCGACTGGCTGGATCCCACGCTGGGCGCGCTGGCCATGACGGCACCCCAGATTTTTGCCGATGCACTCCGCGCCGGCCCGCTGGTCCGGGCGCTGGCCCTACGTGCCGAGCTAGCGGCGAGAGTCGGCGACACCGCAGGGGCACGACGGTACGCGAGCATCGTGGTGGCGCTCTGGTCGGATGCCGACCCGTTCCTGCAGGAAGTTGTGGAGCGAATGCGGCGCCTGCTCCCTTAAGACTCAGGTTGCTGGTCCGGACCGGGCCTGGGCCGGAACACTGAATAGGGCACTACATCAAGGAGTCCATCATGCACAAGAAACTATGGCTGAATTGGGTCGCAATTGTAGCAATCCTGGCCCTACTAGCCCTTATATGGCAGCAGTGCCGGCCGGACCAGCCGGCCCAGACGGGTGCTCAGCCTTGGCGACCGGAGTGCCCACACGATTCGATTGCGATCGTGGTTGCTGACAAAGAACAGCCGTCCGGCACGAAGACCATCACTGACATCCCACTGGCCTCCACGATCGACCACATCGCGGAATTCCACGACTGTCAGCGCTTCATCGTGAAGGACGATAACACGGGACAAGAGCGTTTCGGACCGATGGTCGCAATCTTTGCCTCCGAAGACCTGGCTACCCTGGAGGAAAGCCTAGATTCATTGCTCGAAAGGCCAGCTGCCCGCGACTCAGCTCTTGCCGGAGCCGAGATCTACAACTACCACGAAGCCTATGACCCGCTGTTCATCGAACATGGTTTCAATTGCCTCTTCCTACGGAAGGAGAATGCCCGGGACTGGGTGGCCAGGATGGTCCCGGTCGGCAATCAAGCGGATGCCTGTCTCGGATTCCAAGATGTTAATGCTCTTGGCCACCCGTTGGATGTCCGACCCGTCGCCCAGGGCCCGTATGGCGGACAGGATGTTCCCCGGGTTGCCCGCTGGGATTGGGACGGGACCCAGCAATATATCGGCATCAAGTGTGGTGATCAGTGGTGCGAAATTGGACCGCAGGGTGGGTTCGCGACTTCGAGTCGCTCTTGGGCCAATGATGTGTTGAACCAACCCGGCGCTGCCAACTTGCAGGAGTTTGCCCCCACTACGCCAAACGATCCTGCTAATCGCGTCGTCGAGGTCAAGGGCTGGTTCGATGAACAGCGTCTCGCGGTCCCGAGTGGGGGCGGCGGAATGCTACCGGCAAGCAGACCCGCGCTGGCGATCCCACACCCACGTCTGGGGCTCTACGACATTCCCTATTTCGAGCAGCACGATTGGCTTCCATCTGCACTGGTTGTTCTCCCTCCAGGCCTGGATGGGTACATCACCAAACGAAATTGGGCAGCAGGAGTCAATCGGGTCTACCTCTGCTCGGGAAGTCCTGAGGAGTGCAAAATCCCGTCCGCCGAGGCTCCCATGTGCCAGCCTGAATGGGCATCGAATGACAACCGGGAATGGTGGGCCAAGACCGTGTCGTCGAGCGAGGACGTGAAGTACCAGTGCGTCACCCGCTGCGAGCAGAACCTTGAAATACCCGGCACGGTGCGGTGGCGCTGGGAGGAGCAGGACGAGAAGCTCTGGATTCGATGCGCCACAGGCTGCTGTGCGGTCAACTGACCGGAACAGTGACGTCCAACATCGAGAGGGCGGGCCAGGTGGTCCGCCCTCTTCGCCATCGCAATAACGTCGCCCGGCGCTGCGCACGCGCTCGGGTGTGACGACCAACCCACCTTCCTCGCCAGACCCCATCCCCACCCGTAGCCTAGGGTCTTCCCTAGTCCAAAACGCCCCGCCGCACCAGATTACGGCCGACCGAGTATACTGAACCCCCGCATCTCTTCCTTTATAGCGGAGTCCTGTCGTTGGTCGATGTCGCCGCCACCCTGACGGCCGCCCTCAAAGGCACGTACACCGTCGAGCGCGAGCTCGGCCGCGGCGGCATGGCGATCGTCTTCCTGGCCCAGGACGAAAAGCACCAGCGCCCCGTCGCCATCAAGGTGCTGAAGCCCGAGATCGCCAACTCCATCGGCGCCGAGCGCTTCCTCCGTGAAATCGAAGTCGCGGCCCGGCTGAGCCACCCCTATATCCTGAGCCTCCACGATTCGGGCGAAGCGGACGGACTGCTCTACTACGTCATGCCGTTCGTCGAGGGCGAGACCCTCGGCGACCGGATCACCCGCGAGGGACAGCTGCCGGTCGAGGACGCCCTCAAGATCACCAAGCAGGTCGCCGCCGCCCTGGCCCACGCCCACAGCATGGGCGTCATCCACCGCGACATCAAACCCGAAAACATCATGCTCCAGGGCGACCTGGCCGTGGTCGCCGACTTCGGTATCGCCCGCGCGGTGAGCACCGCCGGCGGCGACAAGCTCACCGAGACCGGCCTCACACTCGGTACGCTGGCGTACATGAGCCCCGAGCAGGCCGGCGGCGACCACCGGCTCGACAGCCGGAGCGATCTCTACTCGCTGGCCTGCGTGCTCTACGAGATGCTGAGCGGCGAGCCGCCGTTCAGCGGGCCCACCGCGCAATCGATCATCGCCAAACACCTGCAGGAGCGGCCACCGTCGATCCTGGTCGTTCGGCCGCGGGTGCCGGCCGCCATCGATCAGGCGCTCGACCGGGCACTCGCCAAGGTGCCCGCCGATCGGCAGAGCGGGGTCACGGAATTCGTCGAGGCGCTGACCAAAAGAATGCCGGAGCCGGCGCCGGAACCGAAGGCAAAGCCCAGACGGGCCGGGCGCCACTGGTGGCTCTGGGCGGCACCCGGTGTGGCCGTGGTTGGGCTGGCCATGGTGTTCGTACCCCGGCTGGTCTCCGGCAGCCTGAATCCGACCCAGTACGTGCTCGGCACCGAGGACACGGGCGTCGGCGAGAATTCAACGGAGGCGCTCCGCTGGGAACTCGAGCTCCAGGCAGCACTCGCCCAAGTGCCGAACGTGCTCCTGACCGAGCCCTACCGGGTCAACGACCGGCTGCTGCAGCTGGGCCGCCCCCCTGCCGATGCCATCGGGTGGTTCAACTTCGCGCGCAAGCTCGGCGCGGGAAAGCTCCTGCTGACGCGCTTCGTGCCGGGACCGGATTCCATGATCGTGGTGGTCAACGCGTACGACGTTGCCCGCGGCCGAAGCATTGAGCGGGCCCAGGTGGGAGTGCGAACCGACTTCAGCCACGCCGCCGTGCGCGTGGTCGAACAACTCTTCAAGCTCGAACGAGGCGTCATCAAAGCGGGCGCAACCAATGACGCGGCGCGGCGCTCCTTCGTGGCCGGGCACCAGGCCCTCAAGTCGTGGGACCTGAAGGGCGCGGAGCGGCACTTCGCCGAGGCGCTGGCCGAGGATCCGGCGGACGCTCAAGCCAGCCTCTGGCTCGCCAAGGTCAAGCTCTGGGGCGGCGATCCGGCAGACGAGTGGCTCGCCGCGGCGCGCCGGGCCGGCGGAGCGCTGGAGCAACTGCGGGATGACCGTGAACGCGACGCCGCCCAGGCGCTTCGGGCCCTTGGCGAAGGGGATTACCTCGATGCGTGCCGGCGATACGATGCCATAGTGGCCGCCGATTCCCAGAATTTCGAGGCCTGGTTTGGCCTCGGCGAATGCCACGCGGGCGATCGCCTGGTGCTGCCGGATAGAAAGAGCCCGTCGGGATTTCGTTTCAGGAGCAGCCGCCAGGCAGCAATCACGGCCTATGAACATGCCTTGGAACAGGTGCCCTCATTCGCGTTCCAGTTCGGGCCGCTCGAACGCTTGAATACCGTGCTCGTGGTAGAGTCGGGCCGGGTGCGGAGCGGTGTCCTGGCCAGCCCGGATTCGACATTGTACGCCGCCTGGCCTTCAGTCGATCACGACACCCTGGCGTATGTACCATATCCCGCTCAGCAAATCTTTTCCGGTGATGTGCCACCGCCACCGAACCAGGACGATGCCGTCTCCCAGAATCGTGACCGGCTGCTCCGAATCGTGCGGACCTGGGCCGCGGCATTTCCCGACTCCTCGAGCGCCAATCAGGCGCTGGCGCGCGCACTCGAGCTCAAGGGCTTTCTGGACGGTGGGCAGGCGCCCGAACGATCGGCGTTGGCCGCAGCACGGCTGGCCGCTCGCCAAGCGCGAAGCGCAAACGACAGCCTCGAGTCCGCCGAACTCGAAGTCCGGCTCCTGCTCAAGCTCCAGCGGTTCGACGACCTGCGAAAACTCGCCAGCGCAACGCTCAGTCGCCATCGGAACCCTTCCCCGCGAGAGGCCCGCCACTTGGTCGGCCTGGCCGCACTCACGGGCCGACCGAACCTGACGGCAGCGTTGAGTGCCAAGGCCGCGACACTCATGGCCGAGGACCCCGGAGGCCGGTACAGCCAGGTAGCGCTGCCGGTGCTCGAGGCCTGGCAGCGCTTGATGGTGTACGCCGCGTTCGGGACGCCGAGCGACAGCATCCGGACGTACGTCACTCGACTCGACACGCTGCTCCAGGTCTACGAGACCCCCGAGGCCGCCGATCGACTGAAATGTGACGTAGCGTGGTATCCCAGGGCGCTCGCGTGGCCCGAGCTACGGCAGGTTACCAGCGATGAACGGTGTTGGAGTCAGAATAGCCTGTTCGAAATGCAATGGGCATTGAACCAGGGCAATCACGACGCCATCCGCTCCGCCTACGATGAATTGCGGTCCATGCGCGAGACCATGGGCCCTGGTGAAGTGGCCCTGCAAAACGTGTATCACGAGGCCTTGCTGCTTTTGGGAATCGGAGACACCTTATCCGCCTCCCAATTCCTGGGCCGTACCCTTGCGGCCATGGGAGCGCTTCGGACCAGCGTGGTAACGGAGGCTCCGCAGGCCGCGAGCCTGGTGCGAGCCATGGCCCTCCGGGCCGAGCTGGCGGCCCAGGCCCGAGATCCGACGGTGGCCCGGGAATGGGCCCGGAAGGTGATCCAGCTCTGGGAAGACGGAGAAGAGGCTGTGCGGCCGGTGGTCGACCGCATGCGGCAGATTGCCGAACGCTAGGCATCACGATGTCACGTGAAAGGAAGTATGCATGATGAACGGGAAAACATGGGTCGCGTGCGGGGTTGGGGCCCTGCTCTTTTTTACCGGCACCACGGCCGAAGCCCAAGGCGACCCAGTAGGCGGGCCGCCGGCGGGCGTTCGCAGCTGTACCGATAACGGCCAGCCACGGGCCGCCATCCTCGGGTACGCCAACAGCCTTCGCTTCCGGTCGTTGGACCACGACGGCGGCGGCCACCGTGCCAACCTCACCATCGAAGACGCCCAGGGCCGGCGGGTCGGTCCGGTGGCCACCGTGCAACCGGTGGATCGGATCAACGAGATGGCCAGTCTGTCACAGGGGCGGGCAGGCACGATCGTCGCCCGGGTCTATGTCGACCCGGAATTCACCGATCCCGTGACCAACCAGAAGGGCTTCGCCCCGCGGAACCTGCCGCCGGGCGAAAGCTTCATCATGATCTGCGAGGAGACCACGGGGCAGACCAGCAACTACACCGCGCTCATCATCCCGGCGGACGAAAACGAGCCGCTGAGGACCCGCCCGGTCATGTTCTATTCGATTAGCGATCAACTGCCGTCCGCCCGGGCGCGGTTCCAGGCCGGCAGCAGCGAGGTCATTTGCGTGTCGTGCAAGGCCCGCGGGTGGTGCGAAGTGCAGTAACCTCGTTTCAGCCGGGTGCCGGAGAGAATACGGGCCGCCGTCCTCGGTGACGAGCGGCCCGTTTCTTACTCATGCCTCGAGGCTGCTACGAGACCGCACCGGAGGTGGCGGACATTCGCCGAATCAGCTCTCCGGCCGTCCGGGGCCGGTCCGTGGGCCGCTTGGCCAAGGCCGCGAAGACCGCGTCTTCCACTTGCCGGGGCAGGTCGGGCCGGACTACGCGGATCGACCGGGGCTGCTGCTTGAGATGCCGGACAATGACTGATTGCGCCGTGGGCCCCGTGAACGGAAGCTCACCGGTCAGCATCTCGTAGATCACGCAACCCAACCCGTACACGTCGCAGCGGCCGTCGATCTTCTTCTCCCCGACGGCCTGCTCCGGGCTCAGGTAGGCCGGAGTTCCCACCACGAGGCCGCTCGAGGAAATGTGTTCCCCTCCGGCGACGACGATCGCCCGGGCCAGGCCGAAGTCGCACACCAGCGTCAGCGTGCAGGCCTCATCGCCAAACAAGATGTTGCCGGGTTTGATGTCACGATGGATCACGTTCATGCTGTGGGCGTAGTCCAGTGCCCGCGCCACGTCGTGTAAGACCGGCAGCGCCCGATCGAGCGTCCACCGCCCGTCGAGCGCAATCCGGGTGTGGAGCGACCCGCCGGAGGCGTAGGGCATGACGTAGTAGAGCACTTCGCCCGAGTCGGCCGACTCGAGTATTGGCAGGATGTTGGGGTGATCCAGCTTCCGCAGCACGTCGATCTCGCGCTGGAATCTGCCCCCGCCTTGGAGCGCCGCCCGGAGCTCCGCGTGGAGCGCCTTGATCGCCACGGGGCGCGAGGTCTCGCGGTCCAGGGCCAGGAACACGGTGGCCATGGTCCCCCGGCCGATCTCCCGCTCGACGTCGTAGCGGTCGGCCAATGCCGTCTTCACGAATTCCAGGCGCTTCTTCATCCGGCGGCTCCCCCTTACCCGGATACGATAGGAGAAGCATGGACGACCCGCCAGGTCCGGATCGGACGGGCCATGCAACAGGCCTACCGTCCCACTTCCCACCATACTACTCCCTGTACTTGATTGATCATTCTACTTGCAGAAGTCGATCAAATGCGTAATCTTGCATCTCGTGATAGGCACCACGACCACACGGTTGGGGAGCCTCGGCCCGATGGGTACCGCCAGCAAGGTAACCAGGTAGACTTGATTGATCGAACAACTAAATCAGGGTGAGTAGCGGAACCAGGGACCGGATTCTCGCCGAGGCCTCCCGCCTGTTCCATCGGCAGGGGTATGAGGCAACCGGGGTCGCGACCATACTCCGCGCCGCCGACGTGAACAGCGGGAGCCTCTATCACTTCTTCCCCGGTAAGGAAGCGCTCTTGGTCGGAGTCCTCGAACGGCACCTGACCCTGCTCGACCCTTCGATCCTGGACCCCGCCGAGGACGCCGAGAGTGACCCGATCGAGCGGATCTTTACCCTGCTGGAAGCCTATCGACGGGCGCTCCTGGTCACGGACTGCACCCGCGGCTGCCCGGTCGGGAACCTGGCGCTGGAGGTGGGCAACCGAACCCAGGTGGTCCAATCCCTCATCGACCAGTACTTCGCCGGCTGGACCGGGCGCGTCGAGCGCTGGCTTGACCAGGCAGGTCCGAGGCTTCCAGCCGGCTCCGACCGGGCCACGCTCTCCCGGCTCGTCCTCTCGGTCATGGAAGGCGGCGTGATGCAGGCCAGGGCAGCGGGGTCACTGGATCCGTTCGATGCCTCAGTGGCCGAGCTGCGGCGCCACCTGACGCTGCTCCAGGAGGCCGCCCGCCGCGAGCGGGGCGAGGAGCCCGCTGCCATGGCGCCCGAAGCAGCGGGGATGGGGCGTGAAGAGCCGGCTCACACGGGCAAGCGCGCCGCCTGGAGGGCCTGGTAGTGGCGAGCGGCGGGCCGCCCGTGACCCAGGAGGAGAGGATCCGGGCAATGGTCCGTCGGGTAGTCTACCGGGCTGTCGGCAAGGCCCCTCCCCGAGCCTCGGCGCGTAACCGGCGCCTGGTGACCGAAGCCGCGCTCGATGGCGTCGCCTCCGGTGGGCAGCTGGAGATCCCTCGAGGCGCCCTGGTGACACCGCTGGCCAGGCAGGCTGCCATGGAGCGGAAAGTGGCGCTGGTCGAGGCGGCCGGGGGCCGGGCCGCGACATCCCAGGGCCGGGGACCCGAGGCGGTGCGGGCCGACCCGGCCGCAAAGGTCGTGGCCCTGGGCGCCGATCACGGAGGCTACGACTTCAAGGAAATGCTCAAGAGTCACCTGAGCGCCGCGGCTACGCGGTCCTCGATTGCGGAACCGACGGCACCGAATCGGTGGACTATCCCGACTTCGCCCTCGCGGTGGCCCAGCTGGTGTCGGAGGGACGCGCGTGGCGCGGCATCCTGGTGGACGGCGCCGGGATCGGCTCATGCATGGCGGCCAACAAGGTGCCCGGGGTGCGGGCCGCCATGTGCTACGACGAGGCAACGGCGGTCAACAGCCGGGACCACAACGACGCCAACGTCCTGACGCTTGGGGCGGGCATGATCGGCCCGGACCTGGCCCGCCAGATCGTCACGCGTTGGCTCGACACACCGGCCGAGGGTGGCCGGCACGCGCGTCGCGTCACGAAGATCATGGACATCGAACATCGATTCTCGAGGCGGCCATGAGCCAAGCCAGGATCTCAGCCGGTCGGGAGGCGGCCGGTGAAGAAGCTCGACGACGCGACGCTCGAGCGGCTCATCGAGCAGATCACCCACCAGGTCCTGGTGCAGGTCGAGGGCAAAGCGGAGAGTCGCGGCAGCGCGGCCGGCGCACCTCCGCTCTCCGCCCAGAACTACGTCGATCGGGTGCAGCCGGTGGTATCCGCGGGGGCGGACCGCATCGCCAGCACGCTGGGTGTCGCGCCCACCGATGGCAGCCTGAGCCACATGATCGATCACACCCTGCTCAAGCCGGACGCAACCCAGGACGAGATCGCCCAGCTCTGCTACGAGGCACGCAAGTACGGCTTCGCGTCGGTGTGCGTGAACCCGTCGTACGTGAAGCTCTGCGCCGACCTGCTGAAGGGTAGCGACGTGCTCGTCTGCACGGTGGTCGGCTTCCCGCTCGGCGCCACGTCCACCGAGAGCAAGGTGTTCGAGACGCAGAAGGCGATCCGCGACGGCGCCACCGAGGTCGACATGGTGATCAACGTCGGAGCGCTCAAGTCGCGCGACTACGAGCTGGTCGAGCGCGACATCGCCTCGGTGGCGCGGGCCTGTCACGCCGGGGGCGCGATCCTCAAGGTGATCATCGAGGCGGCGCTGCTCGACGACGAGGAGAAGGTGGCCGCCTGCCAGCTCGCCAAGGTGGCCGGCGCCGACTTCGTGAAGACCTCGACCGGGTTCGGTCCGGGCGGGGCGACCGCGGAGGACGTCGCCCTGATGCGGCGCGTGGTCGGCCCGAAGATCGGCGTCAAGGCCGCCGGCGGCATCCGCAGCCTGCGCCGATGCCCAGCGGATGATCGCCGCCGGCGCCAGTCGCATCGGGGCCAGCGCCAGCGTCAAGATCGTGCAAGGAGCCACGTCATGAGGAGCAACCATGTCCGTTGATCTGCGCACCTACGCATTCCTCGACAGCCTGCAGCCGCAGCACGCGGCCTATCTGGGGACCGTGGCGCGCGGGTTCCTGCCGCTGCCCGGTGACACGTCGCTGTGGGTCGAGATCTCGCCCGGCATCGAGATCAATCGCATCACCGACATCGCGCTCAAGTCGACCAGGGTCCGCCCCGGCATGCAGGTGGTCGAGCGGCTGTTCGGGCTGCTGGAGGTCCATCACGAGATCCAGGCCGAGGTCCGGGCCGCCGGGGCGGCGATCCTCGAGGCGCTCGAAGTGAAGGAGTTGGACCGCATCAAGCCGCGGGTCGTCTCCAGCCAGATCATCCGCCACGTCGACGCCCACCAGGTGCAGCTGGTCAACCGGATGCGGTTCGGTCACATGCTGCTGGCTGGCCAGACGCTGTACGTGCTCGAGGTCGAGCCGGCCGGCTACGCTGCCCTCGCCGCCAACGAAGCGGAGAAGGCGGCCAACATCAACATTCTCGATGTACGCGCTTTCGGCAGCTTCGGCCGGGTCTACCTCGGCGGCGAGGAACGGGACATCATGGCCGGCTACGGGGCCGCGGTTGCCGCCATCGAAGGGATCAGCGGCCGCGACATGGAAACGAAGCGGCGGGATTGAACCGCGGGGCAGAAGAACACTCAACCGACGTCGGGAGGACGGAATGGCTGACGAGTATGGGGCGATCGAAGCGCTGGGCATGATCGAGACCAGGAGCTACCCGGCGATGGTCGAAGCCGCCGACGCCATGGTCAAGGCGGCCAAGGTCGAGTTGGTGGCGTACGAGAAGACCGGCGGGGGGCACGTGACCGCGATCGTGCGCGGCGACGTGGCCGCGGTCAAGGCGGCGGTCGAGGCCGGTGCGCGAGGCGCCGAGAAGGTCGGCGAAGTGGTGGCCATCCACGTCATTCCGCGTCCGCACGCCAACGTCGACCGCGCCCTGCCGCTCGGTCGCATGGACGAAGGGGCCAAGGCCGCGAAGAAGTAACGTGAGCCGACGACGAGGCACTGCGGTCCGCCGCCCGATGGACGGCTGGGTGGGCGGGCCGCCCGATCCCGGAGGCAGCGTGGTGCCTCCGGCACGCGAACGGAGCTCTACATGCTGCTAGGAAGAGTGGTCGGGACGCTGGTGGCAAGCCAGAAGGAACCATCCCTCGACGGGCTCAAACTCCTGGTCCTCTCGCAATTGGATGTCGAGGGGAAAGCGACTGGCGGGTACCGGGTGGCCGTCGACGCCGTCGGAGCCGGCATGGGGGAGGTGGTGCTGTTCGCCACCGGCAGTTCGGCGCGGCAGACCGCCGTGACCGAAAAGCGACCGTGCGACGGCGTCATCATGGCCATCGTCGATGTGCTCGAGGTCGGCGGCGAGATCAAGTACGACAAGGCGAGAGACGGCTGACCATGGACGACACCCAGATTCAGGCCGTGATCGACCGGGTGATGGCGGAGCTCGGTCAAGGTGAGCGGGCGGGACACGGACCGAGCCCTGCCCCACGAGCCCCGGCGGCTCACCCGGCGCCGGCGCCACAGGACGTCCGCCACGGCGGCAACCTCTTCGCCGACGTCGACGGTGCAGTGGATGCAGCCGCTCGGGCCTTCCGCCGGCTGCACGATCTCCCGCTCTCCCTGCGTACCAACATGATCGCCCACATCCGGCGAACCATGCGGGAGAACGCCCAGCCGCTCGCCTACGCGGCCTGGGAGGAATCGGGCCTGGGCCGGTACGAGGACAAGATCGAAAAGGTCCTGCTCAACGCCAACAAGGCCCCGGGCACGGAATTCCTCGAGACCGGTGCCTGGAGCGGGGACGGCGGACTGACGGTGGTGGAGTTTGCGCCATACGGCGTGATCGGCGCGATCATTCCGAGCACCAATCCGATCTCAACCGTGGTGTGCAACACCATCAGCATGGTGGCCGCCGGGAACGCGGTGGTGTTCAACGCGCACCCGGGCGCCCGGCGGTGCTCCAATCAGGCGGTGCAGCTCATCAACGACGCCATCATCGAGGCGGGGGGGCCGGCCAACCTGGTCTCCGCCGTGGCCGAGCCGACGATCGAGACCGCCCAGCAGCTCATGCAGCATCGCGGAGTGCGGCTCCTGACCGTCACCGGCGGATCGGCCGTGGTGCGGGCCGCGATGCAAAGCGGCAAGCGGGCCATCTGCGCCGGGCCCGGCAATCCGCCCGTGGTGGTGGACGAGACAGCCGACCTCGAGCAGGCCGGCCGCGACATCGTGCGGGGCGCGTCGTTCGACAACAACATCGTCTGTACCGACGAAAAAGAAGTGTTTGCTGTCGCCGCCATCGCCGATCGGTTGAAGCAGGCCATGTGCGCCCACGGAGCAGTCGAGATCACGAGCCAGCAGATGGAGCGGCTGCGTCCGGTCATCTTCACCGACCGGCCCGCGGCGGGACACTACGGCACCATGAACAAGGACTTGATCGGCAAGAACGCCAATCAGCTGCTCCGGCACATCGGCGTCGAGGCCGGGGACGAGGTTCGGCTGGTCTTGGTGGAAGTGGACCGTGACGACCCTTTGGTGTTCTCGGAGCAGATGATGCCCATCTTCCCCCTGGTGCGCGTCCGCGACGCCAACGAAGGTATCGACCTCGCCAAGGTGGCTGAGCATGGGTTCCGGCACACGGCCGTCATGCACTCGAAGAACCTCGATCACCTGAGCCGCATGGCGAGGGAAATGGACTGCAGCATCTTCGTCAAGAATGGCTCGTCCTTCGATGGGCTCGGCTACGGCGGCGAAGGTTTTTGTTCGTTCACCATTGCGAGCCCGACCGGTGAGGGGCTCACCAACCCCATCAGCTTCAGCCGCATCCGGCGGTGTGTGCTGAAGGACTCCTTCCGAATCATATGACACCATGACGCCGACCAAACCGCCGCCATCGATGACCGAACCGGCCCTGGCACTCATCGACTTCAGCAGTATCGCCACCGGCATCGAGGCGGCGGATGCGATGATCAAACGCGCCGATATCCAGGTTATCAAGGCCGGCACCGTGCAGCCCGGCCGGTACCTGGTGCTGATCGGCGGGAGCGTCGCCGAGGTGGGCGAGTCGCTGGCTGCAGGGCGAGAAGTCGGCGGCGACGCGGTGGTCGATTTCATCTTCCTGCCGCACGTCCATCCCGAGGTGGTGCACGCCATCGGCGGCGGCCGCGTGCCAGGAGCCAACGAGGCCCTTGGCGTCGTGGAAACGACGACGGTCCCGGCGGCCATCCACGCGGCGGACGCAGGCATCAAGGGCGCCGACGTCCACCTCGTCGAGGTGCGGCTGGCGGACGGCCTCGGCGGAAAGGGGGTCGTGCTCTACTCCGGGGTAGTGGGCGATGTCGAGGCGGCAGTGGAGATCGGAGTGAGCGTGCTCGAGCGTCCCGGGCTGGTGGTCCGGAAGGTGGTGATTCCGCAGCTCCATGCCGCGATGTGGGAGAACATGACCGATGCCACGCGCTTCAGCGCGCGGGTGCTGGAGCGATTGTGAAATTCGCGCGGGTAACGGGAACGGTCGTGGCGACCCGGAAGTACCGGGGGTTGGAAGGCATCAAACTCCTGGTGGTGCAGCCGCTGGATGCCGAGCTCCGACCCAAGGGCACGGCGCAGATCGCGGCGGATGCCACGGCCCAGGCCGGCCCGGGCCATCTGGTCTTCACTGTTGGAAGCCGCGAGGCGGCCCAGGCATTGCCGGAGGTGTTCGTGCCGGTCGACTTGGCGATCACCGGCATCGTGGACCAGGTCCACATCGAGTCCGGCTGATGTATATCGGACGCGTCGCGGGTTCGGTGGTCGCAACCATCAAGATCGCCCATCTGGAGGGACGGCGCCTGCTGTTGGTTCACCAACTCGATCCCGACGGCACCCCAACCGGCGATTATGACATTGCGGTCGACGTCGTTCGGGCCGGCCCGGGCGACAGGGTCTTGGTGCTCGACGAAGGCACCGGCGCACGGCAGATTTTAGGGCTCGATCCCGGGGCAGTCCGCGCGGTCATTGTCGGCGTGGTCGACCAGGTGGCGCTCGGAGCTTAGGCCAGACCACATCCGGATGGCGATGCCAGGCTAGCCGCTCATCCGCACCTTCCCCAACGTACCTCACTCCTCCAGATCGAACGTTACGGTCACCCGGGCGGTGACGGAAATCTGTCCAGGTGCTGTTGTGCCCTCGATCGCCCCACCGGTCGGCGGTGCGTTCTGAATGACGTTCTGGGCCATGGCCTGCCCGCCCCTGCTGCCCCACCATCCGCCGTACCACGACCACCACCCCGAGTGATCCTCCCGGATGAGGACAGGCTTGCCGACCTCCCGATCCAGCTCCCGGGCCATCAGTCGGGCCTTCTCTTGCGCGGCTCGAAGGGCCATCGCTCTCGCGGTATCACGATGGGTGCGCAACTTGGTGGTCCGAAACTGGATCCCGTGCACGTAGTTGGCCCCGGCCTCGAGCACGTTGGACAAGAGTGCTTCAAACGCGTCGATCTCGCGCATGGTGATCGCGGTATTCTTGCGAACCCAGTACCCGAGAAACACGCGCTGACCGCGATCGTAGTCGTACCGCGGCTCGATGCCGATGAAATCAGTCCGAATGAGGTTCTTGGCCACTCCGAGGCCCTCCGCGGCCCTGATCACTCTCGCCATGCGAGCGTCATTCTCAGTCTTTGCCGCCGTCAGGTCCAGGTCAGTGGTTTCCACGCCCAGCGTGAGCACCACCTCGTCGGGGACCACCCGCACCTCGGCATCACCGGTCACCGTGATCCGGCTGTCTTGCTCCGTTTGCCCGTAGATGGCGGTCCATGGCAGAATGACGGTGAGCATGAGGGCCATGGTCGACGCCAGAGATCTTCGTGGCTCCACGTTCATGAGTTCCTCTCCTGCGTGGTGGATTCCATCCCGACGGTCACCGTGCGGGAACGGCATGACGCACTAGTTCCACAAATCCCGGGGTGAGGCTCGCCCCACCCACGAGTGCCCCATCGATGTCCGGCATGGCCATGAAGCCGCCGATGTTGTCGGCTGTGACGCTGCCGCCGTAGAGCACCCGGACCGACGCCGCCGTTTCCTCGTCGAAGCGATCGGCGACTGCGCCACGAACCCCAAGCGCGATGGTACGATTGGCGCCGGCGGGTGTGGCCGACCGACCGGTCCCGATGGCCCAAATCGGCTCGTAGGCGATCACCGTCTGCCGCACCTCGTCGGCCGCGAGACCCTCGAGCGCGGCCCGTACCTGGGCGCCAACAAAGTCATCGGTCTCCCCCGATTCATTCCGCGCCGCATCCTCACCGACACAGATGATGGGAGTCAATTCATGGATCAGCGCCGCCCGAACTTTCCGGTTGACCGCCGCGTCGTTCTCCAGGGTGCCGCTGCTCGCCCGCCGCTCGGAGTGGCCCGCGATCACATAGCGGCACAATCCAGTGAGCATTGCGGGAGACACCTCGCCGGTGTGGGCGCCGCGGTTCTCCCAGTGCATGGTCTGGGCGCCGAGCGCGATTGATGTGGGGCGGAGGACCTCGGCCATCGAGGCCAGCACGGTAAACGGAGGGCACAGGACCAGGTCGATCCCATCAATACGGCTCAAACCCGGTCGCAGACGCCGCACCAAGGCCAGGGCTTCCTCCACCTGCCCGAGGTGCATCTTCCAATTGGCGGCGATCAGGGGCCGGCGTCTCATGGCAACGAGGGCACGGTTCACCAGCGCCGAACGGCGGGAACTTTGTGGGTATGCTGGGCGACGAGGGCGGGATTACTGAACAGCCGGATCAAGAGCGCGCCCGCGACGAACCCTCCGATGTGGGCCCAGAACGCCACCCCGCCGCCCTCTCCGGCAAGCGAAGGAATCCCCCCGATCAACTGGATCAAGAACCAGAAGCCCAACATGAAGTAGGCGGGAACCGCGATGGTGGTGATAAAGAACCCGAGGAAGATCAGCATATGCACCCGCACCTTGGGGTAGAGCACGATGTAGGCGCCCATCACGCCCCCGATCGCTCCTGAGGCCCCAAGCATGGGAATCGCACTCGACGGGCTGGTGGCCACCTGGAGCGCGGCCGCGGCAAGGCCGCACAGGACGTAGAAGACAACGAAGCGGATGTGGCCCATGGAGTCTTCGACGTTGTTTCCGAACACCCAGAGAAACCACATGTTCCCGATGATATGAAACCAGCCGCCGTGCAGGAACATGGAGCTGAGCGGGGTGAACCAGGTCTGGCTGCCACCGAGCACGCAGACCGCCCGCCGGGTAAGTCGCACCTGGGTGCCGGGATCGACCCGCCCCAGGAGTTCTCCGGGAATCAAGGCCAGCTCGCACACTGATCGGGACATGTTGGGCTCACTGCCCAGGCCTTGAACGAAGACCCAGATCAGCACATTCACCCCGATGATCCCGAAGGTGACCAGCGGCGTCAGAATGGTGGGGTTCTCGTCTTTGTACGGGAACATGGACCCAATATAGACGCCAACCCCCTGAACCAAATGGACTGGCTCGTGTGCTGCCAAAAAGGCAGGAAAACCCGGTATAGCGCTTGCTTCCTACTAGATCGAGCCTGAGCCTGCTCGGACGGGCACGGCGGCATGACTTTACGTATCTACTTGATTGACAATACTTTATCGACTGGGCACAAGGAGACGGCATGGCAGCGAGCAAGATCATCGGGATCGACCTGGGGACCACCAACTCGGTCGTGGCAGTCATGGAGGGTGGAGATCCGGTCGTGATTCCGAACGCCGAGGGCGGACGCACAACTCCGTCGGTGGTGGCCTTCACCAAGGACGGCGAGCGCCTGGTCGGCCAGGTGGCGAAGCGCCAGGCCGTCACGAACCCCAAGCAGACGGTGTTTTCCATCAAGCGGTTCATGGGCCGCCGGATGGATGAAATTACCGAGGAGAAGAAGCTGGTTCCGTACGGCGTCATCGAGGGGAAGAGCGGCCTCGCGACGGTCGAGATCCAGGGCAAGAAGTACTCGCCGCCCGAGATCTCCGCGATGATCCTGCAGAAGATGAAGCAGACCGCCGAAGATTATTTGGGAACCACGGTGACCGAAGCCGTCATCACGGTGCCTGCCTATTTCAACGATTCCCAGCGCCAGGCAACCAAGGACGCCGGCAAGATCGCCGGCCTCGACGTCAAGCGGATCATCAACGAGCCGACGGCGGCTGCGCTGGCGTATGGACTCGACAAGAAGAAAGACGAAACGATCGCGGTCTTCGATCTGGGCGGCGGCACCTACGACATCTCGATTCTCGAGCTGGCCGAAGGGGTTTTCGAGGTCAAGAGCACCAACGGTGATACCCACCTCGGCGGCGACGACTTCGATCAGCGGGTCATCAACTGGATGGTGGCCGAGTTCAAGAAGGATCAAGGAATCGATCTTTCCAAGGACCCCATGGCGCTCCAGCGGCTCAAAGAAGCGGCTGAGAAGGCCAAGATGGAGCTCTCCAGCACCCAACAGACGGACATCAACCTACCGTTCATCACCGCCGACCAGTCGGGGCCGAAGCACCTGAACTACTCCTTGACCCGAGCCAAGTTCGAGCAGCTGGTGGACGATCTCATTCAGCGGACCATTCCGCCCATGGAAAAGGCACTCGCGGACGCGGGACTCAAGCCGGGCGGGGTTGATGAGGTCATCCTGGTCGGCGGCTCGACCCGGATTCCGAAGATCCAGGACATTGTGAAGACCTTCTTCCAAAAAGAGCCCAATCGTTCGGTCAATCCGGACGAGGTGGTCGGCATCGGCGCGGCCATTCAGGGCGGTGTGCTGGGCGGAGAGGTCAAGGACGTGTTGCTGCTCGATGTGACCCCGCTCTCACTCGGTATCGAGACGCTGGGCGGCGTGAGCACGGTCCTGATCCCACGGAACACGACGATTCCGACCAAGAAGTCGGAGGTGTTCTCGACCGCCGAGGACAATCAGACGACGGTCGAGATCCACGTGCTGCAGGGCGAGCGCCAGATGGCCACCGACAACCGGACCATCGGGAAGTTCCAGCTCACCGGCATCCCGCCGGCGCCCCGAGGCCTGCCACAGATCGAGGTCACGTTCGACATCGACGCCAACGGTATCCTCCACGTCTCGGCCAAGGACAAGGCCACCAACAAGGAGCAGAAGATCCGGATCGAGGCGTCGAGCGGCCTAAACGACAGCGAAATCGAGAAGATGGTCGAGGACGCGGAAGCGCACGCGGCCGACGACAAGTCCCGCCGGGACTCGATCGAGGCGCGAAACCAGCTCGACGGCCTGGTCTACAAGGTCGAGAAGGACAGCAAGGAGTGGATCGATCGGCTGTCCGAGGACGCCAAGTCGCAGCTGGACGCGGCGGTGGAGGCCGGGAAACAGGCTCTAAAGACCGGCGACACCGATGCCATCAAGCAGGCCCTCGAGGGACTGAACACGGCCTACTCGGCGGCTGGAGCCTCGCTCTATCAGGCCCAGGCCGGCGCCCAGGAAGAACCGGCGGCAGAGGCGGCATCCGGTGGCGGCGAGGCCGAGAAGCCGGCCGACGAGGACGTGGTCGAGGCGGACTACGAGATCGTTGACGACACCAAGAAGTAACACGCGAGGTTGGCTCGAAGCCGGGGGGCGGGGCCAGTGCCCCGCCCCCCGGCTTCTCCGCCACCCGCGACCAAAACCAACGGTCGCGAATCTGCGTTAGATTAGAAGGGTCTTGATGCCGGACTGACACCCCGCCGGCGTCACAACACAATACCAACTCAGGTGCAATCCTATGTCGGTGCGTTCAATGAATTGGCTCAAGTTCGGCGGTCTAACGGCCCTGGCATTCGGCCTGGGTCTGCTGCTTGCCGGAATATTGGATCTTCCCTCATCGTCCCAAGCCCAGCAGAGCGCCTCACGGCGGGCCCGGATCACGGAGGTCTCGGCCCCCTCGTTTCAGGCCAGTGACCAGCTGACCACCCTGAGCGATGCCTTTGCCTCGGTGGCGGAGGCGGTCAAGCCGGCCGTGGTGTTGGTGCGCTCGCAGCGGGCGGCGCGAGCCACTACCCGCAACGTTCCGCCGGGCTTCGAGTGGTTCTTCCGCAGTCCGCGGCCGGAGGAGCCGGGCATCGAAGAGGGCCGTGGCTCGGGCTTCGTCGTCTCGAAGGACGGCTACATCCTGACCAACCACCATGTGATCGACGGCGCCGAGAAGGTCACGGTTCGCCTGGCGGACCGCCGCGAGTTCGAAGCCGAGATCGTGGGGAGCGATCCCAATACCGACGTGGCGCTCATCAAGATCAAGGCGAACGATCTCACCCCCGCCGCCCTCGGCGATAGCGACGCCGCCCGGGTCGGTGAATGGGTTCTCGCCATCGGCAATCCGCTTGGCGAGACGCTCACCTTCACGGTGACCAGCGGGATCGTGAGTGCCAAGGGCCGTGGCCGGCTCAACCTTCCCAACGCCGGGAACTACGGCATTCAGGACTTCATCCAGACCGATGCGGCCATCAATCCCGGCAATTCCGGCGGGCCCCTCATGAACACCCGTGGCGAGGTCATCGGCATCAACAGCGCCATCGCCAGTGAGACCGGATTCAACGCCGGCTACGGCTTTGCGATTCCGATCAACCTGGTCCGCAACGTCATGGAGCAGCTGATCACCAGCGGCCATGTGAGCCGCGCCGCGCTCCAGGTTTCGATCAACGAGGTGAGTCCGGCCGATGCGGCCTACGTTGGGCTCGACGAGATTCGCGGCGTCAAGATCGAGGCGTTCTCCAGCCCCGACTCGCCGGCCAAGAAGGCCGGGCTCAAGCCGGGAGACGTCATTCTGTCGATCGACGGCAAACAGGTGGACTACGTCGGTCAGCTCCAACAGGAGATTGGCTTCCGGAAGCCGGGAGAGGTCGTGACGGTCGAAGTGGCCCGGAAGGCGGGCGAACGCAAGACCTACCGCATCAAGCTCGCCAGCCTCGACGAGGACCAGCAGGTGGCGGCGGCGGACCGAGAGGGCAATCGACAGGACGACACCGCCGAGGCCGGCGTCGCGATGGAGAAGCTCGGCATCAAGGTCGAGGCAATCAGCAGTGAGGACGCCCAACGCCTGAACCTGTCCGAGCCCGACCGCGGGCTCCTCGTAACCGGCGTGACTCCCGGAGGGCCTGCCTGGCGCTTACTCGGCCCGAATGGTGACATCATCGTGTCGGTCGAGGACAAGCCGGTGCGAACCGAGCGCGAATTGCGCAATGCCCTCGCCGAGCCGGGCCCCGGTGGAGTGGTAACGCTCGGTGTCGTCCGCGCAGCCGAGAACGGCATCAATCGGCGGGTGGTACGGATCAAACTGGCTGACTAGCCACGCCGACCCATCCATGCAGGTAAGAACGGGCGAGCCCACCGGCTCGCCCGTTCTGCGTTCCAGTGTATTATTGGCACCGATGACAGGCTCCTCCCAATGACAATCCTCGCCATCTTCCTGGTCATTCTGGGCATCGTGCTGCTCACGACGGGCGGCGAGCTCCTGGTGCGTGGTGCGGTGACCGTTGCACGGCGCCTCAACGTGAGCCCGGCGTTGATCGGCCTCACTATCGTCGCCATGGGAACCTCGCTGCCCGAGCTGGCCGCGAGCCTGGCCGCGGCACTCCGCATGCATCCCGACCTGGCCATCGGCAACGTGGTGGGCAGCAACATCATCAACGTCGCCGGCATCGCCGCAATAGCGGCACTCCTGCAGCCACTTCCGGTCTATCCCAAAGCACTCCGGCTAGAGTGGCCGTTCATGTTTCTGGCGAGTTGGGTCGGCTTTCTCCTGGCACGCGATGGAACGATCGACCGGCTCGAGGGCGGGTTCCTGCTCCTCTCCCTGGTGCTCTTCACCTTCTACATCGCGCGACTCGCGCACACCGAATCGACCGAGGCCCCGCCCCTTGCCCAGGCCCTGACCGAGGAGGCGCTGGGTAAGGAAGCCAAGGCGGGCGGCATCTGGCTGCAAGTGGCGTTCATCGTGGTCGGCATCGTGGTGCTCACCGTGGGCGGACGGGTCCTGGTGACCGGTGCGGTCGACCTGGCAACCCTGGCCGGCGTGAGCGAACGGATCATCGGGTTGACGGTCGTGGCCGTCGGCACGAGCCTCCCCGAGTTGGCCGCCGCCATGGTGGCCGCGCGCCGGGGTCACGCCGAGATGGCGCTCGCCAACGTGATCGGATCGAACATCTTCAACATCCTCGGCGTCCTCGGTACCGTCGCGTTGGTACACCCCATTCCGGTCACCGCGGCCATCCTGCGTTCCGACATGTGGTGGATGCTCGGCTTCTCCCTCCTGTTGTTTCCCTTGATGCAACGGCGGCACAAAGTGGCGAAGACGGAAGGAGTCCTGCTGCTGGTGGCCTACGTGGTGTATCTGGTGAGTCTGAGGTAGGGAGTAGGGAGTCGGGAGCAGGGAGTCGGGAATAGGGTGTGGGAGGGAGTTGGACCGGAACACCTCCTCACTCCTTACTCCTCACTCCTCATTCAATTGCCGCTCACCCGCTCGTGCCTATACCAAGCCGGTCCCGGATTACTGCCTCGATCTGAGGCGCGAACCTCGGATCAAGGGCGTGCACGGTGATCTCGAGGACGTAGCTCTGCTCAGTCTCGGTCAGGAGCTGGACGTCCGTCAGACGAGTGGTCGAGGCCCACGGCGAGACCAGCGCGGCGGCCGGGATGTCCTCCAGGACGCGCTCGATGGGGCGGGTTCGCGGAACGTTGAGCGTAAAGGTGAAGGCTCTGACCGCGGCCCCGGTCTCGCCCAACCGGATGGGCTCGCGCGCCAGGGTGCGCCAGGGCAGGCGGACCGTGGACCCGTCGTCGGTCTCGACGGCAATTGAACGGTAGCCGAGTTGCGAGATCCGACCGCCAACGCCCGCCGCAGCAAACCGCCGGCCGCGGTCGACATCACCCTCCATGCGCAGCAGACCACCCGCCACGAAGTCTTCCAGCGCGGATCGTGCCGTCCACGCGATCGCGAGGAAGAGCAGCCCCCACGTGATGCTGGCCCACCCGGTCTGGCCGTCGATCATGCGCGAGAGAATCCAGCCTGCCGCGATCGCCGCCACGAACAGCTCGAGCGGCGGCACGACCCACCGGTTCACCACCCGGCGCGCCCGGCGCGACGGCAGATAGGGCACCACCCGGCGCAGCACGAGGGCCGCCGCCGCCAGGATCAGGATGAACGCGAGCCACCGCGTGGCGGAGAGGAGCGAGATCATAGCAGTCCCTCCTGGGTGAGGAACCGGACGAAATGCGGCCGTGCGAACCGGTCCAGCTGCACCACTCCGCCCGCCGACTGGACGAGCAGCCCACAGCTTTGCAGCACCCTGAGCTCCCTGGCCAACACTGCATGATCCAGTCGCGTAATGCGGACCAGTCGTGCGGTCGTTGCCCGATCGTGCACGAGGAACTGCACCGCAATCATGCGCTGGACCGGGGTCAGCCCCGTGAACGCATCGAGCCCGGGCCGCTTCGGCGTGACCACATGCACCGTGTCATCCTCGACCCCGCGGATCGAGGCGATCCACGCATTGAGCGCGGACCCGATGTTGCCGTTCGAGTAATCGAACAGCGCATCGAAGAAGCGGGCGAGTTTCCAATCGGAGAGTTCGGCCTCAGGCCTCCCATCGATGGTGTAGCCCAGTCCGCCTGCCCCGTGCCGTAACAGGACCAGCTCTTTGAGTTCTCGGGCATGAAAAGGCTCGAGCTCGATGATCGCCAACATCCGGTCATCCATCGGCCGGATGCGATTCATGAGCCGGAACGCACGCACGTTTGCGTTGATCACGAACAAGCAGCGATCGCCGAACCGCTCGATGAGGTCACAGATCACGTCGAGCACCGCGTTGCCATCCTGACTGCGCTCCCACCACAGCCCGAGATCGTTGACCACGAGCGTCGAGCCGGCAGGGAGCCGACTCATCATCCGCCCGGCATCGTCCCGTGACATCTTCAGTGATGACGCCAGCCGACGCTGGAACACTTGTGGGTTTATCGATCCGCCCTCGACCGGGTCGATCCGGAACACGGCACCGCGCGGAAAGTTCTGTCGCGTGACCAGCCTCGAAAGCGTGGCCCTGCCATGGCCCTGCTCCGCTACGATGAACAGCGCACCTCCGGCGCCTCGACGATGGGCCTGCACCGCCGAGTCCGCCTCCGCCAGCTCGGCCTCGAATCCCACGAGATCATCCGCCACAGCCGCACCACCGAGAAACAATTGGCGGTAGTGGGTCGGCAGACTGTCGAGCACGTCGGTCCTGGGCGATACGGCAGCGACTAGCCGACGGATGCGGGCACCCGGCCCACCCATGCCCGCACCCTCGCGCTCGAGCCGCCGAGCGAGCAGCACGCCCTCACTCCGGCGATAGGCCAGGCGTGTGGCATTCTCGGCCAACACGCGCCCGATCCGGAGCCGGAGCCGCGTCAGCCCACCGACCAGTCCACGGCCACGCTCGCCTCGGACGTACTGGTGGAGCCGGGCGGAAACCCGTGAGATGCTGAACGGGTCGAGTCGGGCAACGAGCCCATCGAAACGGCGTCGCACCTTTTCGCCGAAGGATACACGCAGCTCTTCCAGCCGTCGCAGCTCGCGCTCTGTCCGCTCCATCCCGCTTCGGATGACGGTTTCTGGGCCCGCATCGCTGGTCACGGTGCGCGCCGCTGCGTCCGGTGACCGCAGCTCGAATGCGGCCAGCTGCGCAACCTCGCGACACACCTCGGCCGAGTCGTCAGCTTCGTCCACCGCGCGCACGACTTCGTCTAACAGCGGCGCGAATACTTCTGCACGGGCGAGGTACTCGAACACTTCACGAACAGGCAATGCACCGGCGACGACCTCTTCGGGATGTCCCTCCGCCAGCGCGGTTTCGGTTTCGGGCGAAATCACCTCGAGTGAAGCGGGCAGTTCTGTTGCAAGTGCCGCAATCCGATCGCGAGAAGCGGCGAGCAACGCGTTCGCCTCGACGATGGGATGGTAGTGTGCTACCGCCTCGACTTCGGCCTCCGCGTCGGCATCGAGCGAACCCTTGACCTCGTTGAGCACCCGGCTGATGCGTTCGAGTCGACCCACGGTCGGGTCCAGGATCGCCGCCTGCAATTCCTCCCAGGCTCGTACGGATTCGGTCCGGACTTGGTCGCGAACGAACACGAGCCGGACCCCAATCTCCAATCCGTTCAGTGAGAGTCGGATGGCCTCGGTCAACGCATCCACGGCGGCATCGATGCGAGCGATTTCCGTCTGCGCCGCGTCCTCCGCGCGCCGCGCCTCCTGTCGCATTCGACGGGTTCCGGGCGAACCGGCATCACGCGCAAAGGCCACCACGGCTGCCGCGACCTGCGACTCGAGGGTTCGTATGAAGCGAGCCTCGTCGCCCTTCGACTGACGGAGGGCCTCGGCGATCTCGGCGCGCATGGCGTCGGCCGGCGTCGACATGCGCATGTCTTCAGGGTCCGTACTCGCGGCCAGAGTCCGTTCTATCCAACGCTGGGCAAAGACAGCGGTTCGTGCCGCATCGGCCGCCACCATATCCAGCAAGGCCCCATACGCACGCGCCGCGAAGGGGCGCAGCTGTGCCTCCAGCAGCATCCGGGCCTGGGTCCGGTGCCCGGGCTTCCGTCGGAACAGGCCACGCTTCCTTACAGCCCCACCTACCTCGTCGCCGCGCGGCAGGACATCGAGCCACTCCGGCGCTTGCTCGCATTGCGCCGCTATCGCGACACCGAGCCGATGGCCAAAGCCGGTCAGCAATGCGCCACGCGCCGCGATCCCTGCTGTCCGTTCCTGTTCAATTCGTTCACATGCGGTTTGCACCAGCTCCCCGCGAGCAGCGGCCACTGCCTCCGGTCCCGGGACACCGCCGCCTACCTCGTGCCTTGTGTGGCCGGTCAGGACGTCGAGGGCGAGGGCGCCGATGTCATTGAGAAAGGCGCGGTCGGTGTCGCCGATGCGACGCACGTACTCATCACGCGCCGACACAACGTCGGCCATCAGCTCGCGTCCGACGGAGCGGGCGAGAGTGGCCACGCTCTCCGGAGCCGTGATCTCGATGTCCTCAGGCACTGGCTCCGGCACCGCCGCGTGCTCCGGTTCCTCGCGCCGCTCTGCTGGGCCAGTGCTCAGCGCGGCGGACGCCCGGACCAGCGGCTCGGCAAAGAAGGACGATGCGCGCGCCAGCACCACTGTGCCGAGGACATCCACTACGGAGTTCATGTCCGCAATGAACCGCGTTGCGTCGCCCTCGCGCATATCAGAGAGCCCGAGTACCGTGAGATCTGCGTCGATCGACTCGCCTCGGATGATGTCAGAGAACGGTCGCTTCTCAATCATGTTGTCGATCACGCGGACTTCCGCCTCGACCCGATGTTCTTCCAACACCAGCGCCATGTCACGCAAGATGGATGCGTTCCAGGCCGAGTCGTGGTCATTGACGGTGAGAAACCGCACCGTCACGTCCTGCCACTCGTCCGCGTTGCCGAGGAACCGGATCAGCGCGAGTGAGAACGAAACGTCACTGCCCGTCAGTCGCCACCAGACATCAATCCGCTCACGCTTGCCCCAGTGACGTTCCCGGTCATAATCCAAGAGCAGAATGTTGAGGTCTCGGTTCACCAGGTGCTGGAGTAGCGACGCGAACCGCTCCGGGTCTCTCGAGTCCCGGGCCCAGCCCATCACGACTGTGTTGGGTTCGATTCCGACGAACCCATAGTGATCCGCAATCTCGGCCACGCCCGTATACACGTCCGCGCACTCCACTTGCCGGGTGAACACGCCCCACGGTGCTCCATCCGCAAGCTTGTCAGTGGAGCCTGCCCCTTCCTCCACCAACTGGAAATTCGTCACCAGGCCGCGTGAGCCGGCCAGCTGCATCGCAAACTCGATGAGATGTGGACGAGCGGCGGCTCCACCACTGAAGAGCAGCACGTTCGGCCGCCAGTTGCGGAGGTGTCCAAGCCCCGCGTTGAGCCGGAGCAGGGCCGAGCGAGCCAGGGAGGACCACACGCCTTCCCAGGTGTCACCCGTCTCCAGCCTCAGCTGCCGGCGTGTCAGGACGAGGTAGAGCCCAGCGAGCAGCACGGACGCGCCGAGCATTGCCAGGAAATCGAGCTGAATCATCACGACGAAACACGCGATCGACCCGATGATCGCGACGAATCTCGGCACTCGGAACTCCGGCCGAAAATCGGGGCTGACCCAACTCTCAATCGCGGCGGTGAGGTTGAGGAACCCGTACGTCATGATGAAGAACATCGAGACGATACGGGCAATGACGTCGAGCTCGCCAATCAGGATCCCGGCCCACGCGATGACGAATGCCAATACCAGTGCGTGCCGAGGCTCATTCTCCTTGCCATAGCCCTTGGCGAACCACCGCGGTGAGATTCCATCGGCCGCGGTGGCCTGCAGGATGCGCGGCGCGCCGAGAATGCTGCCGAACGCGGACGAGATGGTGGCCCCCCAGATCCCGGCCACGACAAGTGGCGGGAAGAACGACATCTCGAGCAAGACGTTGGGGTTGTTGGCGAGTTCCTGCCGGTCGACCGTGAACGCAAGAAACGCGACAAGGCCCAGGTACACCAAGAGTCCGACGAGGATCGCGGAGATGGTGCCGCCGGGAATCGCTCGCTTCGGGTCCTTGAGGTCGCCGGACATCGAGACACCCGCCTCGAAACCGGTGACCGCCGGGAAGAAGATCCCGAACAGCACGATGAAGGGGGCCGCCTCGGCGAGCGGCCGTATCTGCGACGCGGCCGGTACCATCTCGTGCCGGCCCAGAAGAATAGAAACCAGCGAGAGCGCGATTGCGGCCATGATCCAGAACTGCATCTTGAGCGCGAGCGCGGTGCTGATCAGCGTGACCGTGGTGACGACGGCCAGCATGATTGACCCGGTCAGGCGGATCGTGCTGGCGTTGACCGGCAGCCCCCAGACGCCCAGGAAGCTCTCGGAGAACCCGACCAGGTACATGCTGACGCTAAACGAGAGCCCGACGAACAGCGCCAGCCCAAGCGTCCCGCCCATGGCCAGGCCCAGGCTGCGGGAGATGATGTAGTAGGTGCCGCCCGCCTTGACCCGCTTGTCCGTCGCAATCGAGGAGACGCTGAGCCCGGTGGCTACCGAGATGATATGGGCGACGGCAATGATCCCGAAGGCCTGGAGCAACCCCGCCTGCCCCACGATGCTGGGCAGGCGCAGGTACATGATGACGCCGAGGATCGTCAGGATGGACGGAGTGAACACGCCGGCGAATGCGCCGAACTTCCTGGCCTGCGCCATGAACGTCGCCTTTCCTGGAGAGCGCTGCGGAGTGGGCCTGGCCAGGGAAGGCCGACCTTATTCAGCCGCCACCAGTCAGTTCGCACCCGCAGGACAAAGGTGCGGCATCACCCGACACGGAAGCAAGCCCGCGGCAAGCCGAGGAGTAAGGCCGGCTGGCGGGGAGTAGGGAGAAGGGAGTAGGGAGTGGGGAGTGGGAGGGAGTCGGGTCGGACCCCCTTACTCCTCACTGCTCCCTCACAAACCGATAGCCGTTCGCTGGGGGAGTGCGGAATGGGGGGAGGTTAGGCCGCTTCGAGCGTGAAGATCGGGAGTTCCGGCGGGCAGCGGAAGCGGGTGCGAATCCCGATCGAGCCCACCCCTCGAGAGACGTACATCGGCCCTGCACTGGTCCGGTACCATCCGGCCAGGTAGCCACCCGACCCCCACGGCAAGACCGGCGGCACGCCAGGGAGCCTGATTTGTCCGCCGTGGGTGTGACCCGAGAGGATGAGCGCCGGCTCCGCCGCGTCAGGCCATGCCACGAGGTCCACGTGGCCGGGCTCGTGAATCAGCCAGATCTGCGGCACCCCCGGCAGCGTTGCTCCGGCCGCCGTCATCGCATCGGGCTGCCCGGCGCGGAGATCGTCGAGCCCGACGATCGTCAGGGCAGCACCGTTGATGGCGCATGTTTCGGCCCGGTTGACCAGGAGCGCTGCGCCAGCCTGTTCGTGGATCCGCTCCGCCTGGGTCGTGGTCGTCCCCGCCCAGTACTCGTGATTGCCGAGGACCGCGATGACCGGGAGACCGCCGGGCAAGGACCGAAGCCAGTGCGACAACGTCCGGCTCCCCTCCATGCGATCGTACTGGTCCCCCGTCAGGACCACTAAATTCGGCCGCTCCCGGTCGAGCAACGCCAGCACGTCGTCGGCGACTGGGTGGACACCGTCGTAGAGATGCAGGTCGCTCACCTGAGCGATCCGCATCCGGTCGAGCGAACTCGGCAGCCCCGGCACTCGGACCCGGTGCCGGGTCAGGGAGACCCGCGTCGACTCGGCCGGCCCGAGCGAGGGGACCAACGTTCCGGCGGCAACGGTCGTGCCGATTGCAAGAAAGCGACGGCGAGTGATGCGACTGGGCAACGGCTCGGGCTCCTGCCTGGTACGAGATGATCCAAATGTTGGGCGCTGCAAGCTGAGAAGAGTCCGGGTCTGCAACATCCGCGCCGGAGGGGGCGGGCGGAAAGGGGGGGAGTCAGCGGTTGGGCGGATCGGCCGATCGATGGCTCGATTCCAGGTACTCCGAGCTGGCGCGCTATATTGGAGCGCACGCGAACGTGGCGGAACTGGCAGACGCGCAGGACTTAGGATCCTGTCCCGCAAGGGGTGCGGGTTCGACTCCCGCCGTTCGCACTGGGGGCGACTTGGTGGGTGCACCTGCGGGTGCTCCGCACCCTCGGTGTCCTCCATCGCCTGACGGCGATCGTCGGATCGAGTCCCACCGTTCGCATGTCTCGACGGGTTCACCTGCGGGCGCTTCGCGCCCTCGGTGTCCTCGACCGCCTGACGGCGCTCGTCGGATCGACTCCCGCCGTTCGCACTCGAGAAGGCTATCGGCTATCGGCTAACGGCTATCGGTCCTTGGACTCTGCCGTACAGAGACTGATAGCCGACAGCTGATAGCAGCCTCCCTTGCAGCAATCTCTTGCTGCATCCCGCTGTAAGCCGTTCACCATTAGCTGTAACCCTTACACCCATCTCGACTTAGCCCCCCCTCGTCATTGACCCCTCGACCCCCGCCCCGGTAGATTCCGTCCCCTATGACTGAGATCACTGTCGAGAAGACCAGCGAGGACCTGGGCTCGAAGACCTTGAGCGTCACGGTCCCCCAGGACCGGGTCGAGCAGGCCGAGGCCCGTGCCGTCGAGTACTACGCCAAGCGCGCTAAGGTACCCGGGTTCCGCAAGGGCAAGGTCCCGGCCCAGGTCATCAGGAAGCGGTTCGGGGACGCCATCCGGCAAACCGTCCTGGAGGAGGTCATCCGGGAGGGAGTGGAGACCGCCCAGAATCAGGAGTCGCTGACCGCGGTGCTCGACCGCTCGGTCCGGAACGTCAAATTCACGCCGGGGGCGCCGGTCGAGTTCGAACTGGTCGTGGAGGTCCGCCCGGAGATCCAGCTGGAGCACGCTAAGGGATTCCACTTGACCCGCACCGTGCCGCCGGTCACAGACACCGAGGTCGAGGAGCAGCTCCGCGCCCTTCAGGAGCAGAAGGCGGCCTGGCTCCCGATCGAGAACGAGAAGCCGGCCGAGGGCCAGTTGGTCCGAGTGGAAGTCGAGGCGCTGGACGGCGTGGGCGCCGGGGAGGCCAAAGCCTATCAATTGGTCCTGGGCAAGGGTGAGGCGCTTCCGGCCATCGAGGAGCAGATCACCGAGCTCCGCCCGGGCGAAACCAGGGAAGCGGATATCCGATTTCCCGATGACGACCCGGACGAGGCGCGGCGCGGGACCTCGCGGCGGTTCCGCATCACGCTGCATGAGGTGAAGCGTCAGGAGCTTCCCTCGCTGGATGATGCCTTCGCCCGCGAAGTGGGTGACTTCGAGACGCTCGACGCTCTCGAGGCCGCGATTCGAAAAGACCTGGCCCGTGCCGCCGAACGCGAAGCAGACGCCCGGGTGCGCGACCAACTGGTCCACGAGGTCGTGGAAGCGAATCGGGTCGAGGCGCCGCCGTCGATGGTCCGCCGGCTCGTGACTGCGTATGCGCGCGCCTATCAGATCTCGCCCGAGCGGTTCGAGCAATTCGCGAACGAGTTCCGGCCCGTTGCGGAGGCACAGGTCAAACGCGAGTTGGTGTTGCACGCCGTGGCGGAAGCGGAGGGCCTTGCGGCTACTGAGGCTGACGTGGATGCACGCGTGGCGCAGATCGCCGAGACGCAACACAAGCCGGTCGCCGAGGTCTATGCCTCGCTCCAGAAATCCGAGCGCCTCCCGGACATCGAGCGCTCGATTACCGAAGAGAAGACGTTTACTTTTCTCTTAGCGCACTCAACCGTCGACGAGGTATCCGCGTGAGCTCCATTCTGTATCCACCACAGGCCACCCTGTATCCGCCGTATATCATCGAGCGGTCGAGCCGTGGCGAGCGAACCTACGACATCTTCTCACGGCTCTTGATGGACCGGATCGTGTTCCTGGGCGCACCGGTGAACGATGACGTCGCCAATATCATCATCGCGCAGCTCCTGTTCCTCGAGGCGGACAACCCGGAAAAGGACATCTACCTCTACATCAACTCTCCGGGCGGGGTCGTCTCGAGCGGCATGGCCATCTACGACACGATGCAGCACCTGCGCGCGCCGATCAACACCATCTGCATGGGCATGGCGGCCTCGATGGGCTCGTTCCTGCTGGCGGCGGGCACCAAGGACAAGCGCGCCGCGCTGCCGCAATCGCGCATCATGATCCATCAGCCGTCCGGCGGCGCCCAAGGCACGGCGTCCGACATCGAAATTCAGGCCCGTGAAATCCTCTACCTCCGCAACCGGATGAACCAGCTCTACGCCACGCACACGGGGCAACCGCTGGAGACCATCGAGCGGGACATGGACCGGGACAGGTTCATGAGTGCGGAAGAGGCCATGGAATACGGCATCATCGACCGAGTGTTCACGCCAAGAAAGGACGCCGTGGTGCCTTCCCTTGACGCTGCACACGACTAGGGGCACCTTTTCCAGACCCACCCACTCCAGCGATTGGCCGACGCATGTCCACCGACAAGCATCTCCGCTGCTCGTTCTGCGGTAAGTCCAAGGATTCGGTTCGGAAGTTCATCTCCGGCCCGTCGGTCTACATCTGCAACGAGTGCATCACACTCTGCAACGAAATCCTGGCCGAGGACGAAGAGCGCGAGGTTGCGGAGAGCATCACCCAAGTCCCCACCCCGGCCGAAGTCAAGGACGTCCTCGACCAATACGTCATCGGGCAGGAGCGGGCCAAGCGCACGCTCTCGGTAGCCGTCTACAACCACTACAAGCGCATCAACGCGGTACGCGGGCGGGACGACGACGTCGAGCTAGATAAGTCCAACATTCTCCTTTTGGGCCCGACCGGCGTCGGGAAGACCCTCTTGGCCCAGACGCTGGCGCGCATCCTGGACGTGCCGTTCACCATTGCGGACGCGACCACCCTCACCGAGGCGGGATACGTCGGCGAAGACGTCGAGAATATCCTGGTGCGGCTGCTCCAGGCCGGCGATTTCAATGTGGCGGAATGTGAGCGCGGCATCGTGTACATCGACGAGATCGACAAGATCGCCCGGAAGTCGGAAAACCCGAGCATCACGCGCGACGTGTCGGGCGAAGGGGTTCAGCAAGCCCTGCTCAAGATCCTCGAGGGCACCGTGGCCTCGGTCCCGCCCCAAGGCGGTCGGAAACACCCGCAGCAGGAATACATCCAGATCAACACGCGCGACATCCTGTTCATATGCGGCGGCGCCTTCGACGGCCTGGAGAAGATCATCGAGGCCCGCACGGGCCGCCAACAGATCGGCTTCGGCGCCGAGTCCCAGGTTCCGACCAACATGCCGAGGGGAGTGGCGCTCTACCACGAAGCAGAGCCGGATGACCTGCTCCGTTATGGTCTCATCCCGGAGTTGGTGGGCCGGATGCCGGTCATGGTGGCGCTCGACGAGCTGAACGAAGACGACCTCATGCGCATCCTGTTGGAGCCGCGCAATGCGCTGACCAAACAGTACCGCAAGTTGTTCGAGCTGGAGAACGTCGGCCTGACCTTCGATCCGGCGGCACTCCGCGCGGTGGCCGAGAAGGCCCTGAAACGCGGCAGCGGTGCCCGGGGCCTCCGCGCCATTCTCGAGATGATGATGACCGACCTGATGTTCGACCTGCCGAGCCGGGACGACGTCCGCGAGATCGTCATCACGCGCGAAGCAGTTGTGGATGGCAAGGACCCGCTCATCCTGACCGAACAGCCGCCGCTGAGCCAGCTGGAGGCCTAGCCGCCCCGGGTCAGCCCGGGCGGTCCACCCTCGCGCTGCCAACCCCAATGCCCAGGCCCACCCCCGGCCAGCCCTCCCGACGCCGGTCGTCACCGCTCGCCAGTCTTCACGTCGAGTTCGTGGGGAGTTATCCGGACCCTCGGGTTCGGCTCGACCCACCGCTGCCGGAAATCGCGTTCATCGGGCGCTCCAACGTCGGAAAATCCAGCCTCATCAATTCGTTACTGGGGCGGCGACGGCTGGCCCGCGTGAGCGGAACGCCGGGAAAGACCACGCTCATCAACGTGTTCCGGCTGCCCAGCTTCTACCTGGTGGACCTGCCCGGGTACGGCTGGGCCAAGGCCAGCAAGAGCGACCGGGCGGCCTACCGATCGCTGGTGCGAGGCTATCTTCAACAACGGCAGACGGTCCACGGCGTGGTGTGGCTGCTCGACATCCGTCATGACCCCTCCGCCGACGACGAGGAGATGCTGGCGCTCCTGGGCGAAACCGGCCATCCTGTGCTGGCTGTGGTGACCAAGGCAGACAAGCTGCCCCAGGCAGCCCGCCAGCGTCAGGCACGCAAGCTTTCCGAGATGCTCAGCATGGACGCGGAGCAGATTCACCTCGTCAGCAGCAAGACCGGCCTCGGCATAGCCGACCTCGGGGCGAGCCTGCTGGCGGCCATCGATCACACGGAGTGACCATGCGATATACCTCGGTTTTGGCGCTCAGCATGGCCGGGATGGCGCTCATGGCCTGCTCCCACCGGACCCAGGCACAAGCCGACACGGCTTCGGGTGCCGTGAATGACCAAGGCATCCGCGGCTTGCCTCCTGCGGGATACGGCACGTTGAACCAGGACAGACTGGCCGTGACCATCCGGAGCGACGAGCTCGAGATCCGGTTCGTGCCCCTCGACGAGCGGGTCATTCGTCTTCTGGCGACGGACGCCTATCAGTCCCTGCACGAACTGGTGGCATCGCGCCAGGAGGCCATCGACTCCCTCAACCTGGCCACTCCGGGACTCGTGTTGGTCACGTTCTTCGGCCTGAGCCCGGATGTGCTGTTCAATCCGCAGCTGGTGTCGATCGAAGTCTCGAGCCGGAGCTATCGTCCAACGGGGGTCGTTTCGTACTCATCGAACTTTACCAGCGGGCAACTCGGCAGGCGCGAACAGGCCACCGGCATCGTGGTGTTCGACACCGAACTGGCGGTCTATGAGCCGATGACCTTCTCGTACGGCCTCCTCAGAACCAACGTGTGGGAGCGTCACCTGGGTACCATCGAGCGCGAGCGGGCCCGGGTTACCCGTCGGGCCCAGCAGGCGATCGAGGAGGGGAGGTAGCATGGCGTACCTCCCATTGCGCGACGTGGGGGTCCCCGCGCAGACGGACCGCTTCCTTGAAGCTTGGCTGGAGGACCTGGAGTCCCGTCTCGCGGACCCGGCGACCGATCGGTACCAGCTCACCCGCGATACACTGTTCCAGTTGTACTATCCGCACCTCGGGGACTACGAAGAACTGGTCCGCGACCCCACGCTCCCTGCCCCGAGCCGCGCGAGCCTCCTCGCGCTCGATCCGCACAACATCACGCTCGAGCCCGAGTACTACAACGAGGTCAACGTTGAGAAGTACGACCGGGTCAAGCCCTTGCTCTGGCTCTGGCAGTGTTTCGACCGCTCCCCGTTGGGCGGTGGGAACGTGCACTTCGGCGTGCGGCTTCGGCGCCTCTTGGCGCGACACGTCTTCGCGCGCTGTGGTGACCGGTTCAAGTGCTTCCAGTTCGTCGAGTTCTCATTTGGCTACAACATGGAAGTGGGAGACGACGTCGTGGTCCATCGCCGTGTGTTACTCGACGATCGTGGCGGCATTCGCCTGGGGAATCGGGTGAGCATCGCGGACCACGCCAGCGTCTTCAGCCACACCCACAGCATCGTCGACCAAAGAGAGGTGACCAACCTCAAGACCATCCTCGAGGACGACGTGCGAATCACCTATCACGCCACCGTGCTTGCCGGTGTGCGGGTCCGCGAGAATGGCATGGTGGGAGCCGCCGCCGTGGCCACCAAGGACGTCCGCCCGTACCACGTGAACGTTGGGGTGCCGGCCAAGTCCGTCGTGGTGAAGCCCAACGCCCCGCCCAGCGCGTTCCATACGGAGCTCGTGCCGGGCCACGAAGACTCGTAACGCGCCGGCCGTGTCGAGCGATGCGGCTAGAATCCGGCCGCGGCCGCCGGGAACCACGGTGCGATGTCGACGTCTCCCCTGATCTTGGCCGTGATGGCCTTGGCATCCGACAACGCCCAGTAGTTGCTTCCGGCCGCGAGGCTCGGAGCGGAGATGAACCAGCCGCGCACCCGCAGGAAGACGTTCCCCGCCACCACGGTTTCCCGTCCCGCGTCATCGACGGTGATGGCATCGCCGACATCATCAAAGACGTTCCCGCGGACCTTCACTTGGGTGGTCGCTTCGAGCACCAGGGCGCGCTCGAGGTCGGCCAACACGTTATCGTCGATCGTGTAGCCCCGGCTTGGCTCGTGATCCCGATTGCGGGCAAACAAGCGGATGCCGGTGGCGGATCCCATAATCACGTTGTCGGCAATGGCATTATCGCTCCCATGCTCGATCGCGATGCCGGCATTCGCCGAGCCGATCACCGTGTTGCCTCGCACGGTCGTCCGAGTGGAGTACCCGAGCCAGAAGCCATAGGTCGAATTGTCGGCCCGGTTTTCGAGAAAGGTATTGCCGGCGCTGAACGTAGACTCGAATGCGTTATGGTACGCGAATGACGCATTGTTCCGCGCCACCAAATTACCCGTCGAGGGCTCGACAAACGGCCGATGTCCGCTCAGAAAGAAACCGTCGCCGGAGTAGGTGAGATCGTTGTCCGCCACCACATTCGAATCGCTCCGCTCACGCAACAGGATGCCGGCCGAATCACAGCCCCTGCTGTAGGCTGGAGACTCGCACCGGACGTTGTGATGCGCCTGGTTGCGCACGATCACGTTGTGCGATGAGCGCCACAAGTGAATGCCCCAGCCGCTGTTGTAGGACGCGTCGTTGTCCGCCAGATACACCCGGCGGGTACCGATCATGCCAATGCCGTTTTGCGCCCGCTGAGCCGTCACCTGGGTGACCGTCGCGCCGTCAACATCCTCGAGAAGCAGCCCGCCGCCGTACCGCTCGAACGAGTCCGGCCGGAAGATGTCGAGCCAATCCGCCTCATCGAATCGATCCTCGGTGGACCGAAGCGCCTGGCTGCGCGACCCCGACAGATCGAGCTCCGTCACGACGTGGCCGCTTCCCCCCTCGAGTCGGATGCCATATCGGTAGCCGCGGATCGTCCCGCCGAAGATGGTGACTCGGCTCACTCCCCGACTGACCACTCCCGCGCCGATGAACTCGCTGGCAATGGAGTCTCCGCTCTCGAGCGTGACACCGGTCAGATCGAGCCGCGTTCCCGACGAGGCGACGATGATGACCCCCTGCTCTGTCGGATCCGCCACGCGGTAGCGACCCGGACAGACCTTGACTTCACCTTGGACCTGAGTCCCGGGTCGGGTCAGCCGGATACAGGGGGCGGCGCTACCGAGCAGCAGGGGCGCCGTGATGCCCAACACGCCGCACCAGGCCACCGCGCTCGGAGCACACAGCCGATGCGACAACTCCCCGAAGAAGGACTGCAACCGACGGCCTTGTCTCTCCATTGTTCCTCCAATGCCCCAGGCGTCCAGATTGCCCTGTGTGCAATCGAGACGCCTACCGTACCCGAAGAACATCCTCCACCGGGCCGGCATGACCGGAACCCAGGAGAGCAACAATGTCTTCCAGGGCGCGCCGCTCCCTCGGCCAGGCAAGTCGCGCTCGGGCCTCAGCCGGCCTCAGCCACTCCGTCGCGTCATGCTCCGGACTCAGGATCGCCTTGGCTTCCGCGCCGACCCATGCCACAAAGACAGGGATGAGCGCCACTTCATCCGCGGCATGTCGATAGAAGAGGTCCACCCGACTGATGTTGTACCAGCGCTCCGGCACGAGCCCCGTCTCTTCCGTTACTTCGCGGAGCGCTGCCTCCGATGGTGTTTCCCCCGGATCGATGTGCCCGTGCACCGTCTCCCACGAGCCTGGGCATCGTCCGTCAGGACCTCGCCGGAGCACCAGGACTTCGAGGTGGTCCCCCCAGCCGCGCAGGACATAAGCGTCCACGTACGAGACGCGCATCGTCGTCATATTGACCACGCCGCAGGGAAGAAGAGTCGGGATTGGTGGCAGGCGAGCGAGATGACCGTCGTCCGCAGGGACCGGTCAACGGAGGGTCGGCGGTCGGTCACACCCGCCGGCGAGCGACGGCCGCTTCCAGGCGAGCCGAGAGGGCGCGTGCCCGAAACGGCTTGGTTAGAAAATCGTCGGCCCCGAGTTCGAAGACGCGAACCTCGTTATCCTCATCGCCCTTGGCGGTGAGGACGATGATGGGGACCTCGCGCGTGGCCGGCCGGGAGCGCAGTTGGGACAACACCGAGTATCCATCGAGCGTCGGGAGGTTCAGGTCGAGCACGATCACGTCGGGGGCGTGGCGATCTGCCTGATCGAGTGCTTCGACGCCATCGGCGGCTTCGGCGATGGTATAGCCCTCACGCTCCAAGAGGTCCTTCATTACGCGCCGCAATTGGTCCTCGTCATCCACCAGCAGCACGGTGATGCCCTTCGAGCCCGTGCCGTCACCCGCCGCCGCGGTGTCGACCTCCTCGTCGATCAGCTCGAACGCCTCCGAAACCTCGAAGCCTGACGGGGCGGGAGCAGCAGTGACGAGCGGCGGAGATACGACCTGGGAGGGTGGTGCCGGCGGAGCTGGAGCAGCCGCGCGAGTGACGCTGGGCTCCGACGCGGAATCCTCCATCGGGGGATCGGTCACGCGGAGCAGCTCTTCGACCGAGGTCTCGCCGGCCAACACGTGCCGAAGGCCGCTGTCCCACAGGCTCAACATACCGTTCTTCCTGGCGGCCTTTGCAATCACTCCGGCCGGGCTCCCCGCGGCGATGAGCCGTTCGATTTCGGGAGTTACCGGTAGGATCTCGCAAATGCAGAACCGCCCTCGGTACCCGGTCATGGCGCAGTCGGGACACCCCACCGCCCGATAGAGGGTGCCGACTTCGGGGATGAACTCGACCATCTTGGCATGGATCGGATCGGACTGCAGATCGGTCACCGGTTGCCGGCAGATCTGGCACAGCCGCCGCATGAGCCGTTGCGCGATGATGCCGCACAGGGCAGAGCCGAGCATGTACGGCTCCATGCCCATGTCGATCAGACGGGTGACCGAGGTTGGGGCGTCGTTGGTGTGAAGCGTCGAGAGCACCAGGTGGCCGGTCAACGACGCCTGCACCGCGATCTGTGCGGTTTCTTGATCGCGGATCTCGCCCACCAGCACCACGTCGGGGTCCTGTCGCAGGATGGACCGCAGCGCCGTGGCGAACGTAAGCCCGGCCTTCACGTTGACCTGGACCTGGACGATGTTCTTGCCGAGCCGGTACTCGACCGGATCTTCCACCGTCACGATGTTGACGCCCTCGCCCTGAATCACCCGCAACGCCGAGTACAGGGTCGTGGTCTTGCCGGAGCCGGTGGGCCCCGTCACCAGAATGACCCCTTCCTTGTTTTCGAGGAGACGCTCGACGAGCAGCCGCTCATCGTCGAACATCCCCAGGGAGGGAAGGGTCAGGATGGTTGAGCGGGTGTCGAGAATCCGGATGACGACCTTCTCACCCAGCGACGCCGGCAGCGTCGAGATTCGAAGATCGATTTTATCGTTGTTGATCGAGACCCGGGCGCGACCGTCCTGTGGGCGGAGCCGATCGGCAATATCGAGGCCCGACATGATCTTGATGCGCGAGATGAGCGGCAGCCCGGCGGTGCGCGGGATGGTCATGACCTGGCGCAGCACGCCGTCGATCCGGTACCGGACCACGACACCGCCTTCGGAGGGCTCAACGTGAATATCGCTCGCCCGGCTTGCGATCCCGTCCGCCAACATCATGTCGACCAGCCGGATGATCGGCCGCTGGCTGGCCTCGTCCAGCGTGGCGCCGAGCTCTTCGTCTTCCTCGGTGATCTGGGTGACTTCGGTGTCGCCGAACCCGCCGAGCAGCTTGGAGACGACACTCTCTGGCTTGTACAGCTCGTCGAGCTTGTCGCGGATCTTGCTCGGCGACGCAACGAACATCCGGACTTCGCGACCGGTCGCGAATGCCAACATTTTCTCGGCGTCGATATCGAACGGATTGGTGGTAGCCGCTTCGAGCACCGAATCGGTCAGCCGGAGCGGGATCACCTGATGACGGCGGGCCACCTGCTCGGGAACCGCATCGCGCGCCCTGATCTCGAGCGAGTCCAGATCTGCAACCGGGAGCCGGAAGCGGGCGGAGATGGTCTCGAGAATCTGATCATCCGTGACCAGTTTCCGGTTGACCATCGCTTCCCAGAGGGAAATGGTCCCCGAGTCGGCCGACTCCGCGATTTCCCGGAGCGCCGCCATGTCCTCCGAGGAGATCAACGGCTCGACTGTTGGAACCAGCCACTCGTCAGAAAAGGGCATTCGAAAGCTTCGTCAACTCCAATCTGATCGGCGGGATTGTGCCGGGGAGGTAGACTCGAAAGCTATAGCCACGGAACCTGACCGGGCTAGTGCTCGCCGACGCGCCGGTGAACCGAAAAAGGGCAGGTCGCTAGAGGAGAGGCCACCAGTCGCGATGGATATCCACCGTGAGGCCGAAGCCCCCATCTCGCAGGCCCACCCCGGCCTCGACCCGGACCATGCGCATAAACCATTCCACCGCTATCCCGGCCACGGGCCGTACCCCTTCTGTCGACCCCCACGGGGTTCCGGCCACCGGATCGCCGCTCCAGGCGGCCGCCACAAAAGGGGCTACCACCAGGCGATTCCCGGTCGAAGCGAAGGTCCCCAGGCTGACCGCCGGGAAGGGGACTGCAAACCGCCATTCCACGTGGGCCAGTGCCAACCGGCGTCCGCCATAGGCGCGAAAGGGCTCGCCCACGAGGGTGCCGCGGCCCCCGACCACGAAACTCCGGTATGCGGGCAGGCGATCCGTCCCCACGCCGAGGAAGAGCCGTGACAGGAGCTCCGTCTGGCCCAGGCCGGCCCGCCACCTGCCCTGAGCGCTCGCCCTGAAATAGCCGCCATCCCCCTCTGCGGCCTCCAGGGCAAGCGAACCACCGAGGTCCCGGCGGAGCGCAATCCCCCCGGCACTGCGCTCCAGACGCAGGCGCAGCACCCGGTAGGTCGGCGCCCCTAGATCGGGATTGGGGCGATAGGTACCATGGGCGGGGCTCGCCTCCACCTCGACGCCCGAAGCGGATTCCACGCCCACGCTGCCTTCCACGAGGAGCCTCGCACTCGGTCGAGAGCGCAGCCCGAATTCGGCGGACTCCACGAGGACGTAGTCGCCGTAATCGTGGCCCCCTTCCTGCGCGAGCACCGAGTTGAGCACCGGCGCAATGACCGGAAAGTCGGCCAGGTCCTTGATCTCACGCACGAGGCGCACCCAGGTATGGCGCGTGTCCAGCACCACCCCGCCAGTCACCCGCCCGTCCGAGGTACCGTAGCCCACCGACGGCTTCACACTTACTCCGGTGCCAAGCGGCACGGTGCCGGCGATTCCGAATGCGAGGCCCTGCACCCGGTTGACCCGAGCCAAGTCACTCAGCGAACGAGTGCTCAAACGGCTCTGCGCAATCGCACGCAGCGCCCGCGCCCCAATCATCTTCTCGACCTCGACACGGATCTCCTCCATGTCCTGGCGATTGATCGGCGCCGCCACCTCGCGAATGGCGTCCGCGAGGGGTACGCTCCACGCGTGACCGGAATCCTGTGGCGTCGTCAGGCCCGCGATGCTCGGGCCCGCCCATGCATCCGGGGGGAATGGCGCGTTGAATTCGTAGGAACCGATCTCCCACCGGCCCCGGATGATTCCCCTCGCGGGAAACTCGAGCCACGTGGTTCGGCGCCGGATTTCGATCTCCTGGCGGAACGGCAGCCAGTAGCGGCCTTCGAACAGGGCATTTTCGAGGACCACGGTGATGTCTTCGAGTTCGCGCTCGCGATAGGCCGCGCGGGTAAAGCTGAAGCGAAACCGGACCAGCTCGGCGGTGGCTGCATCGATGTACAGGGTCCCGACCACCAGCGCTCGCTCCGGATCGCGCGGGCGGACGGCGAGTTCGAACACCGTCAGGTCGTCGGTGCCCGAGCGGATCCGGATCGAGTCTTGGACCGCATAGTCGTAGAGATCGAGCCCTTCCGGCGACAGCGGATGGATCGCATCCCGGACTTCGTCGCCCTCGCCGAGTCGGATGAAGCGGCCGAAGTTATTGGTCACGATGCCGAGGTGGTCGCGGTGGTAGTTGATATCCGTCGGCAGGAAGGAGCCGTCGCGCCATCCGAGAATGACCTGCTTGCTCCGGCCGGGGGCGCGCCAATACACTTCCACGTCGAGCTCATCCGCCTTCACCAGGCGCGGAGGCTCACGGAAGCCGTCCCCGACTTGGGCGAGGAAGAACACGAAGCCATGCGCCCGGCTCCGGTACCCCTCGAGCCCCGAGTCGGCCTCGGTTGCGAGGCGGCGCGCAATCGCTCGGTGAACCAAACCGGTGGCGACGGGAGAATTCCAATCCTGCGCGGTGAGCGGCGGCGCCACCAGGGCAACGATGAGCAGTAGGACTACGAGAGGCATCGCATGGCAATATCCGGAGGGGTCTGGGGTGGGGCAAGGCGAACGGTGTCCGTTGTCGCGCTGTGCGTGGGATGCAGGAGCCCCGCGCCCACCCCGATCATAGCGCCCGCCGCGACGCCTCGGCAGCCGACTCGGGTGCTTCCACGGGACAGCGTGTTCGTGCTGGAGGCCTGGGGAGCATCCCCCAACGACACGGTGGTCACCGTGAGCGCACAGGCCGGCCGAGTCGTGATCCTCCGGCACGGGCCGCCCGACAACACCGTCTTCGCCCAATTGGCCGTGCCACCCGATTCGAGCGCCGGTGCTCGAGATTCGCTCACCCTCACGATTCGCCCGCGGCCAGGGCTCTATGGCGTCGATCTCGAATCGACTGGCCGGCTCGGCGCGGGCACGACACTCACGTTCAAGTATCCGGTTCACTTCTCTCCACCGTTGGCCGCGCGCGATCGCTATTCGAGCCGCGCGGCGTTCGAGCGAGCATTGGGCATCGGCCGGGTGTCGGGCGACGGCCGCATCGTGCTCTTGCCGTCGACCCAGCCGGCGTCGGATAACCTGGAGGCGGAGATCCCCGGCCCAGGCCGGTATCTCGTCGCCGCCCCACGGTAGCGGATCGACACCCAGTATGCACTCTCCTCGAGCGCTTGCCCTCAACCTCAGCCGGGTGGACGGCACCGAGCGTTTCGATCTGGTCCCAGGCCGGACGTACGTGGTGGGCCGTGGCGCAACCAGTGACATCGCACTCTACGATCCCACGATTTCGCGCCGGCATGCGGAACTGTCCGTCGGGGACGACAGCGTGATGGTGACCGACCTGGACAGCTCCAACGGCACGTTTCTCCGCGGCGAGCGGGTGGACCGGGCCGAACTCAGGCCAGGAGACTCGATCACCTTCGGTAAGGTGGCGTGCCAACTTCACGGCACGAAGGAATCAGGCGCCTCCCCGCCCGGCGCAGAGAGTGCGGTGCCGGGAGGCACCATCATTCGCCAGATAGCCGTCCAGGGTGCCGCACCCGGCCTGCCACCCGTGGAGGACCGTGGCGCCGGTCCGGGGCTTCTCCAGGCGGCTGCCGGAACCGACGAGGAACGGCTCGCGGTGAAGATGGCCATGCTGCTCGATATCTCGCAGAAGCTGGCGAGTGAATTCGAGCCAGCGCACTTGTTGGAGGCCGTGGTCGACATGACCTTCGCGATCATGAACGTCGACCGTGTGTCCGTCCTGTTGCGGGACTCAACCACCGGGGCGCTCGTTCCCCGCGTGTCCAAGACCCGGCTCGGCAATGGAAGTGACCGGCTGGTGCCGCGCTCCATCGCGGACAAGGCGGTCCAGGAGCGCGTTGCCATCATGACGGACAACGCGGCGGCCGACACACGATTCCAAGGCCAGTCGGTGCTCATGCAAAGCGTGCGCAGCGCGATGTGCACGCCGCTCATGGCGAGCGCCGATGAGGTACTGGGGCTTCTGTATGTGGACAGCCTGACCGCCACGTCGGCCTTCAGCGATGAAGATCTCCAATTTCTGATCGGTTTCGGCGGCATTGCCGCCGCGACCCTGCACCGGTTGCGTGACGCCGATCGCACACGCCACGAGGCGCTGGTGCGCTCCAATTTCGAGCGCTATTTCGCCCCCAACGTGGCGGCCGAGATTGCGCGGCAACAAGAAGGGGCGCGGCCTGGTGGCGAGAAGCGCCCAGTCACGATCCTGTTCAGTGACATCCGCGGCTTCACGACGTTGTCCGAGGGGATGACCCCGGACGCCATCGCCCAGCTCCTCAGTGAGTATTTCACCGAGATGGTGGAGGTCATTTTCGAGCACGGCGGCACGCTCGACAAGTTCGTGGGGGACGCGATCTTGGCGCTCTGGGGGGCGCCGATTGCGCATCAGCACGACGCAGACAGCGCGATGCGCGCCGCCATTGCCATGCAGCAGTCGATCACCGCGCTGAACACCAAGTGGGCCACCGAGGGCCGTCCGGCCATCGGGGTCGGCATCGGGATCAACTACGGGGAAGTCTTTGCCGGCAACATCGGAAGTCAGCGGCGCCTGGAGTACACCGTCATCGGCGATGCCGTCAATGTGGCGTCACGGCTCTGCACCAAGGCGGGCGCCGGCGAGGTGCTTCTGACCGAGCCGTTCTATCAGCAGCTCACCACCGTGCCGACGGTCGAGCGCATCGACGCCATGCCGCTCAGGGGCCGGGCGCAACCAATCGCCATCTACCGCGTGAAACGATAGGGACGCCCCGCCCGGGCCAGCAGGTCCATCACCAATCGAAGCGGTAGGCCCATCACGCTGAAGAAGTCTCCCTCCACGCGCTCGACCAAGACCGCGCCATACCCCTGGATGCCGTAGGCCCCCGCCTTGTCCATCGGCTCCCCGGTCTCCACATAGGCCCGGAGCAGCGCTTCGTCGGCGGCACGAAAGGTCACGGCCGTCCGGTCGCATGCGGAGTACACTGTGCCATCGGCCTTGAGTGCGACCGCGGTCATCACCACGTGCGTCTTCCCAGCGAGCTTCATGAGCATCGCCAGCGCCTCCGCCTCATCGCGCGGCTTCTCCAGCACCTCGTCGCCCAGCACCACGATGGTATCAGCGCCAAGTACGAGCGGTCCCGGCACGCTCGCCGCCTTTTCCTCGGCCAACCGCGTGGCATACTGTTCGGGAAGCTCTTCCGGCCGGCGTGACTCCTCGACCGGCGACGGCTGGACGCGCACCGGGATGCCCAACATTTCCAACAGCTGCCGGCGGCGCGGCGAGCGGCTGGCCAGCACCAGCTGCTCAGGGGTCACGGCGAGCGCTCGAGCACCAGGGTCACCGGCCCGTCATTGTGGATCTCCACGTCCATCATGGCGCCGAATTCTCCGGTTGCCACGGTGATGCCCCGCGTCCTCAAGGCCTGAACGAACTGTTCGTAGAGCGGAATGGCAACGTCGGGCCGGGCAGCGCGGATGAAGGACGGCCGTCTCCCCTTTTGCACGTCGCCATAGAGGGTGAACTGAGACACCACGAGAATCTCTCCACCGACCTCGTCTAACGCCCGGTTCATCTTCCCCGCTTCATCGGCGAAGAGCCTGAGTCCGGCGACCTTATCGGCCATCCAGTCGACTTCACGATCGGTGTCGTCGTGCTCGAATCCAACGAGCAGGCAATAGCCCGGACCGACTGCTCCGGTTACGCGCCCGTCGATGGTCACCGAGGCACTGCGAACCCGCTGAAGGACTACGCGCATCACATCTCCCGCTTCGGACGGCGGCGGCCGATTGACTGGCTCAGCGTCCGGACCCCGGCAATCAACCGGTCGACCTCGTCCTCAGTGGTGTAACACGCGCAGCCGGCTCGTACTACTCCCTCGGATCCGAGACCCAGGCGCCGGATGGCCGTCTGGGCGTAGAAATCCCCGTGCGAGGTGAACACCGCTTGATCGGCCAGGGCGCGTGCCACCGCTTCCGCCGAGGCTCCGGCCAGGGTGAACGCCACGGTAGCGGTGCGAGGCATGCCTGGAGGCGGCCCGTAGAGGGTCACCCCCTCGACGGCCTGGAGTCCCCGCCACAGCCGGCGTGCGAGCGCGTCTTCCCGCACTTCCAACTCAGTGAACGCGCGGGCGAGCCGTTCGCGAGTCGTACCGTTGCCGTCATCGAGCGAGGCCAGCCAATCCACGGCGGCGGCCGCGCCGATGATACCCTCATGATTGAGCGTTCCGGTTTCAAATCGTTCCGGCGCCCGCTGCCCAGCCGGCTGGAGCCGGGGGGCATCGAGCCGGTCGAGCAGCTCGCGCCGGCCCCAGAGCACCCCGATGTGGGGCCCGTGGAACTTGTACGCCGAGCACACGAAGAAGTCGGCGCCGACGGCAGTGACATCGGGGAGACGGTGCGGGGCGTAGTGGACCCCGTCGACAAACACCAGCGCATCGACCGCGTGAGCCAGGTCCGCCGCACGGCGCACATCGTTGATGGTGCCCAGGGCGTTCGAAGCAGCGCCGATGGCGAGCAGGGCCGTCTTGCTCGTCAGGTGTCGCTCGAGATCATCCCAATCGAGCTGTCCGGTTTCGGCGACCATGCGAACCGTCCGCACCTCGACGTCATAGTCCTTGGTCAGCTCGTGCCAGGGGTCGACGTTGGCGTGGTGATCGAGTTCGGTCACCACGATGTCCGACCCCCCTGCAAATGATCGCGCCAAGGCCCGTGAGGCGTGCAGGGTCAGCGTGGTCATGTTGGCGCCGAACACGATCTCGTCGGAGCCACCGGCGAGAAAGTGGCCGAAGGTCTCGCGGGCCGCGGCGAGGGCACGGTCCGTTTCGGCGCTTGCTGGATAGGCCCAGTGAGTGTTGGCGTTATGGTGGTAGAGGTAATCCGCCATGGCCGCGGGAACCGCCCGGGGAACCTGCGTTCCGCCTGGGCCGTCGAAATACGCCACCGGCCGGCCCTGGTGCCGGCGCTCGAGCGCCGGGAAGTGACTGCGGATCTGGGACGGGGACGGGAGCGTCATACAGTACACCGGCCGAAAGCGGTGGGGGACAGTGGCTTGAACGTCCGAAGATAACAGGAGACCCGGAAGACCGGCCGGGAGCGGGGCGTGGGGTAGAAAAAGCGCCCCGCTCACGCGGGGCGCGAACAGGGCGGTGGCGGGGATCCTCTAGACTGCTACTCGACCGTGACCGACTTGGCGAGGTTTCGTGGTTGGTCCACGTTGCATCCCCGCCGAACCGCCACGTAGTACGCGAACAGCTGGAGCGGCAGGCTCGTCAGAATCGGGGTCAGGAGATCGAGCGTTTCGGGAATCGCGAAGGTCTTGTCCGCGAGTCGCTCGATCGCGTCGTCATCCGAGTTGATCAAGGCGATGACCCGCCCGCCCCGTGCCTTCACCTCTTCGATGTTGGACACGATCTTCGAGTGTACCCCATCCTTCGGGGCGATGAAGATCACGGGCATGTTCTCGTCGATGAGCGCGATGGGTCCGTGCTTCATCTCCGCAGCCGGGTATCCCTCGGCATGAATGTAGGAGATTTCCTTCAGCTTGAGCGCGCCCTCCAACGCGGCAGGGAAATTCACGCCCCGACCCAAGTAGAGCACGTTGTTCGAGCCGAGCAGTTCTTCCGCGAGACGTTCCACCTCCGGCGCGCGGTCGAGGATCTGCTGGATCTTATCCGGAAGCTCGCGCAGGGCCTGGATGAATTGCCGGCCCTGGAGAATGCTCATGTCCTTTAGCCGCGCCAACCGCAACGTGAACAAGGCGAGGACGGCGAGCTGGCTGGTGAACGCCTTGGTGCTGGCGACACCGATTTCCGGTCCGGCGTGAAGGTAGGTCCCGCCCTCGACTTCCCGCGCAATGGTGGACCCGACCACGTTGACGAACCCCAGGGTTCTCGCGCCGCGAGCCTTGGCCTCACGAATGGCGGCGAGCGTATCGGCGGTCTCGCCCGACTGGGAGATGCCGATGACCAAGGTCCGCTCGTCGATGACGGGATTCCGGTAGCGGAATTCCGAAGCGTATTCCACCTCGACCGGCACCCGGGCCAGCTCCTCGATCATGTATTCGCCGATCAGGCCGGCATGCCACGACGTGCCGCACGCCGTGATCACGATGCGGTCGATACCCTTCAGCTCATCGTCCGTGAGATTGAGCCCCAGGAGTCGCGCCGTGCCGTCCTCGTCCAACAGGTGGCCACGCAGCGTGTTCCGGAGGCTCTCGGGCTGCTCGAAGATCTCCTTCAACATGAAGTGCTCGAAACCGCCGCGCTCGATGGTGGCGAGATCCCATTCGATCTGACTCACCGGCTTCTCGATCTCCATGACGTCGAGGTCGCGCACGCGATAGCCGTCGCGCGTCAACACCACCATCTCTCCATCGTCGAGATACACTACCGACCGGGTGTGCTCGAGCAGCGGCGAGGCATCCGACGCCACGAACCACTCATCGGCGCCGACCCCCACGAGCAGGGGCGATCCTTTCCGGGCCGCGACCAACACGTCCGGCTGCGCGGCCGAGATCACCGCGATCCCGTAGGCGCCGTCCACCTCACGGAGCGCGCTTGCGACGGCCTCTTCCAAGTCGCCATCGAACAAGGCACCAATGAGGTGCGCCAGCACCTCGGTATCGGTATCCGACTTGAATGTATGACCGCGATTGGAGAGCGCGGTGCGGATGGCATTGGCGTTCTCGATGATCCCGTTATGGATCACCGCGATGGTGCCGGATTGGTCGGTATGCGGATGCGCATTGACCTCGGTCGGCGCACCGTGAGTGGCCCAGCGCGTATGGGCGATGCCCACGGTGCCCTTCGGGAGTTTACCCGCGAGTGCCTTCTCGAGATTCGACAGCTTGCCGGCGGTCTTGGTGATCTCGAGGCCGCCCCCATTGAGGAGCGCGATCCCAGCCGAATCGTAGCCGCGGTACTCGAGGCGCCGGAGACCATCCAACAGCAGGTGACCCGCCTGGCGGGGGCCGATGTATCCCACGATGCCACACATACGGAGTACTCCCTACTGCAGAATCTCGCGGCAGGCCGCGACCAGGTTGTCCGCCTCAGCCCGGGTTGGGGCCTCGGCGATGATCCGCACGATCGGCTCGGTGCCGCTGGGCCGGAGATGAAGCCACCGGTCGGACCAGGCCAGCCGGAGCCCGTCACGTCGGTCAGGTGTTGCGTCCGCGAATCGGTCGCTCAGCGCCCCATAGGCTGGCTCCAGGTCCGATCCCCGCGGAAGCTTCGACTTCACGATGTGGTAGCGGGGCGCGGCCTCCACCAACGACGAAACCGTAGCGCCTTGCCGCGCAAGCAGATGCAATATCAGGGCCACCCCAACCGGCGCATCCCGGCCCACGTGGAGGCTCGGCAGGATCACCCCACCGTTGCCCTCCCCGCCAATCTCGGCTTGTTCCTCCACAATTGCCCGGGCCACGTTGGCCTCCCCGACCGGGGCCCTCACCATCCGGGCTCCGGTGGCCCGAGCCGCGTCCTCCACCACGAGGCTGGTCGACAGGTTGGCCACCACCACCCGACGATTGGAGACGTCCGGCGGGGCCGGTGACCCGAAGACGGACCGGACCGCGAAGGCGAGCGTGTAGTCCTCACCGATGGCGTGCCCTTGCTCGTCAACCAGGGCAAGCCGGTCCACGTCCGGGTCGACCGCGAAACCGAGGTCTGCATTTGTCTCGGCGACTAACCGCTCCAGGTCGCCCAGGTGCTCCGGCACGGGCTCCGGCGGTCGCGGGAACAGACCATCGGTCTCCAGATTGATTCCCATGACGGTGCATCCGAGCCGCTCCAGCAGTGCTGGAATGGCGGTGCCGCCCGCCCCGCGAACACAGTCGAGCGCTACCGTGAAGCTGCGCTTCCGGATGGCCGGCACGTCGAGGTGAGGAAGCTGGAGCACCGCCTCGAGGTGACGCTCGACCGCGCCGTTGTCCGAGACGACCTGGCCGATTCGATCCCAGCCCACCCGCTCGGGTCCCTGATCGGCCAACCGCCGAACCTGCGCACCCGCTTCCTCGTCGAGAAACATGCCGTCCGGCCCCACGAACTTGAGGGCGTTCCACTCGATTGGGTTGTGACTCGCGGTCAGGATGAGACCGGCCCCGGCGTGGTGATGCTCGACGGCCAGCTGCACGGTTGGAGTGGGAACCAGTCCGACATCGAGAACTTGGACGCCGACCGACATGAGTCCAGCCGTGGCCGCCCGGGCAAACATGGGACCGCTGGTGCGGGCATCCCGGCCCAGGACCACTCGAGGTGTCCCCCTTGCCCCGGCCCAGGCCCCCAGGGCCGCCGCATATCTGGCCACGAGTTCGGGGGTCAGGTCGACTCCGACGAGCCCACGCATGCCGGATACGCTGACGATCAGGGTCTGGGACATGTCGGACGGACTCCCAACGGGGAAAGGAGAGGAATCTAAGGGGTACGAGGCTCGCGCTTCAACGCAAAACTTGCCGCAAGCTTTTGCAGACCATTACGTTCCATGACCTGCGGAATCGGCGGATCAATGACCAGAATATTACCGAAAGACCGGAACTACGAGTTCGATACCCGGACAGTCCACGCCGGCCAGGAGCCCGATCCTCTGGCCGGGGCGGTCATGCCCCCGATTTACCAGACTTCGACCTACGTCCAGGAAGGCCTGGGGCGGCATAAGGGCTACGAGTACGCCCGGACCCAGAACCCCACCCGGGAGGCCCTGGAGCGGAACATTGCCAGCCTCGAGGGCGGAACGCACGGCCTGGCCTTTGCCTCCGGGCTCGCGGCACTGGACGCTACGCTCAAGCTGTTGAAGGCCGGCGATCACGTCGTCTCGGGGCAGAACATCTACGGCGGAAGCCACCGCCTCATGGAACAGATCTACACGGGACTGGGGCTCACGTTCTCGTTCGTCGACATGCGCGACATCGCGAACGTGGAACGCGCCCTCACGGCCCGAACCCGAATGATCTTCTGTGAGACGCCCACCAATCCCATGATGCACCTCACGGACCTGAGCGCCCTGGGGGATCTCGCCCAATCGCGGGGGCACCTCCTGGTGGTGGACAACACGTTTGCCTCGCCGTATTTCCAGCGTCCGCTCACGAGCGGAGCCGACCTCGTGTTGCACAGCACCACCAAGTATCTCAATGGGCACAGCGACATGGTCGGCGGACTCCTAGTGACATCCCGTGACGACGTGGCCGAGCGGCTCGGGTTCATCCAGAACGCAGCCGGAGCGGTGCCGGGACCACTGGACTGCTGGCTCGCCCTTCGGGGCCTCAAGACGCTGTCGCTCCGCATGGAGCGGCATGACGCGAACGGGCGCCACGTGGCGGAGTGGCTAAGCCATCAATCGGACGTGACCCAGGTGTACTATCCCGGCCTCCCGTCCCATCCACAGCACGACCTGGCAAAGCGGCAGATGTCCGGATTCGGAGGAATGATCTCGTTCGACCTGGGCGACGCGCCGCGTGCCCGGCGCTTCGCGGAGAGCACCACGGTGTTTAGCCTGGCCGAGTCGCTGGGCGGTGTCGAGAGCCTCATTGGCCATCCGGCTTCGATGACTCACGCCTCGGTCCCGCGCGCACTCCGGGAGAGTTTCGGGCTGACCGACAGCCTGCTCCGGCTGAGCTGCGGCATCGAGGACCCGCGCGACCTCATCAACGATTTGAGCCACGCGCTGGCGGCCACTCGGAAGGCGGCTTAGCGTGGAACTGTCTCATTCTGAAACCTGTGACCCATCCGGCCGTAGGGGCCGGTAACCCCTTCCCGAGAACTCCTCATGTCCAACCCACCCGCCATTCGGACGCGGAAAGCCTTCCCCGAAATCTCGGCCGTCAGCTGGGAGCACCCGGCCGATCGGGCCGCGCTGCAGACGCTTCGTGCTGTCCCGGGATTCGACGACATCGTCCGGAAGATCATCGGCATTCTCGGTGGTGAGCGCGGCATCCGGCTCCTCTTCCAAGGCAATGCCGTGCGGGCCGGCACCAACCAGTTCCCCCGGGTGTACGCGACGCATGTCGAAGTCGCGGCGACATTCGGCTGGCCCACGGTGCCCGAGCTGTACGTGTCGCAAACACCGGTCTTCAACGCCGGCGCGTTCGGCGTCGACGATCCGTTCATCGTGATGCACTCGGCCGCGCTCGAGATGCTGGATGACGACGAACTCCGTGTCCTGATCGCCCACGAGATGGGACATGTGGTGAGCGGCCACGCGCTCTACCGGACCATCGCCGAGATCATCTTGGCCGTGAGCTTCTCGGCGCTGCCCATCCTCGCCGGGATTGCCCTCCTGCCCATCCGGCTCGCGATTCTCGAATGGCACCGGAAGTCCGAGCTGTCGAGCGACCGGGCAGGCCTGCTCGGGAGCCAGGACATCCTCGCCTCGCAGCGGCTGTTCATGAAGATGGCGGGCGGCACCCGGGGCCAGATCCGCCAAGGGGAGATGGACCTGAACGCGTTCATGGCGCAGGCCAACGAGTATCGAACCCAAAACGAGGGATTCGACTTCCTCTACAAGATTCTGAACACCCTCGCGCTGACCCACCCGATGAATACCGTTCGCGCCGCCGAGCTCCAGCAGTGGGTCGTGGGTGGTGAGTACGACCGCATTCTTCGCGGCGAGTACACCCGCCGCGGGACCGAAGCGAAGGATCGGTCGTTGAAGGACGATCTCTCCGCGGCCGGGAGTCACTACGCCGACGAGGCGCGGGACGCGGCCTCCCAAGTGGTCGATGCCGCGAGACGCGCCGCGGACAAGGTGCGAGAGGCCTTCCGCAAAGCCCGCAACACGTGAGGATCCTGGTCGTTGGCGGCGGCGGGAGGGAACACGCGCTCGCGTGGACCCTCCGCCGCGAGGACCCGACGGCCGACATGTTCTGTGCCCCTGGGAATCCCGGCACGGCCGCGCTCGCCACCAACCTCCCCATCACCGCCGACGACGGGGACGGGCTCGTCGCTGCCGCGGCGCACAGCTCCATCGACCTTACGATCATCGGTCCGGAGGCCCCTCTGGCCGCCGGACTGGCCGACCGGCTTCGTGCGGCAGGCAGGGCCGTCTTCGGCCCTCAGAGCGCCGCCGCCCAACTCGAGGCCTCCAAGGCCTTCTCCAAGGAAGTGATGCGGCGGGCCGGCGTGCCGACCGCGAAGGCTCGTGCCTTCACGTCGGTCGATCACGCCCTCAAATACATCCGTACCCATCCCGAACCGCTCGTCGTCAAGGCCTCGGGCCTCGCGGCCGGCAAGGGTGTCATCGTCTGCGAGACGCGGGCGGACGCCATGCACGCCGTTCAATCGATGCTCGCCGACCGACGATTTGGAGATGCCGGAAGCCAAGTGCTGGTGGAGCAATTCCTCGAGGGTGAGGAGACGTCCATTCTCGCCGTGACCGACGGCGAGGAGATTGTGCTGCTTCCCGCATCCCAGGATCACAAACGGTTGAGCGAGCGCGATACCGGTCCCAACACTGGCGGGATGGGGGCCTACAGTCCCGTCTCGATCGTGACGCCCGAGCTGCTCGCGCGGGTCCGGGAGGAGGTTCTCGCGCCGACGCTCGAGGAGATGCGGCGCGCCGGCCAGCCGTTTACCGGAGTGTTGTACGCGGGTCTCATGATCGACTCGGCAGGCAATCCGTGGGTGGTGGAGTTCAACTGTCGCTTCGGTGACCCGGAAGCCCAGGTGGTGCTCCCGCTGGTGTCTGGCGGCCTCACCGAGAGCCTCATGGCCGTGGCACAGGGCAGGCCGCCGACTCCGATCGCGGTCGAGCCGAATGCCACGGCGGTCACGACGGTCCTGGCCGCCCGGGGCTACCCGGACCGACCGAAGCGCGGCGCGGCAATCACCATCCCGGAGGACCTGGATCCTGGGGTGACGGTCTTTCATGCGGGCACCAAGCGCGACGAGGCCGGGAGGCTCTCGGTGAGCGGCGGCCGGGTGCTCGCGGTGACCGCGGTGGCCTCGAACATCGAGAAGGCGTGCCGCCTTTCGCGGGAGGCGGCGGAACGCATCACCTTCGAGGGCAAACATTTTCGGCCCGACATCGGATGGCGCGAGGCTGAGCGGGTGGCACAAGGCACCTAGGCGGCCATGCCCGAGCTGCCGGAAGTCGAGACGATCGTTCGCCAGGTACGGCCCGCGCTGGTCGGCCGGACTATTACCCGGGCCGTCTTGTCGCACGACAATGTCTTGCGCGGTGTCACCAAGCGCCGTCTGTTGCGCGGCCTTCGAGGCGCCGGCATCCACGATGTGGCACGACGGGCCAAGCACGCGATCATCGATCTCGGGTCCCACCGGCTCGTGATCCAACCTGGAATGACCGGCTCATTGATGGTCTACGACCGACCCCTGAGCAGGGACGAGGCCCGGTACGCCGTCTTGCGCGCTCCGCTCGACGACGGCACGGAGTTGATCTACCGCGACGTGCGCCGGATCGGGAGGATCTACCTCCTCGATCAGGCGGCCTATGAGGCGTACAGCGCAGGTCTGGGCCCCGAGCCGCTTGCTCGGTCCTTCGACGACGCGGCATTCGCTCGGGCCCTCGCCGGCACCAGGCAGGCAATCAAGAAGGCCATCATGGATCAGCGCCGCGTTGCCGGCATCGGGAACATTTACGCGAATGAAGCCTTGTTTGCCGCGCGGATCGATCCGTCCAAGCCGGCCGATACGCTGCTGCGCGACCAGCGGATTCGACTCCGTCGTGAGGTGCGCCGGATCTTGAACGCAGCGGTTCGGTCGCAAGGATCCACGGTGCGCGACTACCGCACCGGCACGGGGCAACAAGGCAGGTTCCAACTCGAACTCGAGGTGTACGGCCGCCAGGGCGAACCCTGCGCGGCGTGCGGCACGCGCTTGACCGGGACCCATGCGATCGACGGACGGATAACCGTGTTTTGCCATCGGTGCCAAACCTGAGCGGAGGGGCCGTGCACCGGACGACGGCACTGCCGCTGCCGACGGCCGACCTCGCCGCGCTCAAGCGGCGCGTCGCGCTGCTCGCCGAGAACCGGCCAGCGGTGTACTGCATGACCGATGCAAGCGGCCGCACCATCTATGTCGGCAAGGCCAAGAAGCTCCGGGCACGGCTCTTGTCGTACTTCCGAGCGCGGTATCCGGAAGACAAGGCCAGCCGCATCCTCCACGCGGCGGCGGATATCACCTGGCACTACGTGCCGAGCGAGTTTGCCGCGTATTTGGGCGAGCTGCGACAGATTCGCCGCCATCGTCCGGTGTTCAACGTCAAGTTGAACCGGGCCCGCCGCGCCGTCTTCATCAAGCTCGTCGAGGGCCCCGCGCCGAAGTTGTCGTGGGGCGCCTGCCGAAACGACTCTACCCAACGGTGCTGGGGACCCTTCACGTCATCGGGCCGGGTGGCGGACGCGGTGCGGACTCTCAACGATGTTCTCGGGCTCCGGGACTGTCGCGCGGCCATGCCCATGGTGTTCGCTGAGCAGGGTGACCTGTTCGACAGCCAACGGCGGGCGGCATGCCTCCGGCATGAGCTCGGGACCTGTGGCGGGCCTTGCGCGGGATTCGTCACCGTGTCGGCCTATCGGGACCGGATCGACACAGCGGTCGCGTTCTTGGAAGGCCGAACGATTCAGCCGATCGATCGAGTCCTGGACGCGATGCAGGAGGCAGGCGAGCGCGAGGAGTTCGAGCGTGCCACGCGCTGGCGGGAAAAATTCGAAGCGCTCGAGTGGCTCTTCGCCGCCGGCAACCGCGCCCGTGCTGCCGTCGATCTCCTCACCTTCGTCTACCACGATCCCGGTACCTACGGCGACGACCGAGCGTATCTCATCCGGCAGGGAACGGTCCGGGCGTGTTTTCCGTATCCCGCAACACCGATCGAGCGAGAAGCCTTCCGCGGAGTGGTAACCGATGAAATTGCGCTGCCCGCCCCCGCGGCTGGAGCGCTGCCGCCGGCCGCGATCGACGAAATCCTACTGATCATGTCGTGGTTTCGCCGGCATCCCGATGCGCTCAGGCGCACCACCAGCCTGGAGTCGTGGCTGGCCTAATTCGGCACCGCCGTATCTAGCGCGCGGCGTTGAGCGGTACGATCCGGGCCCGCGGCGGTATCCCTGCTTCCAACTCCATGATCCCTACCGACGGCTGGAGATCGAATCGCCGGGGGCCGGCGGCGCCGGGGTTCATGACCGTCACCACGGTATCCACGATCGTCAGCAGGGGGCGGTGGGTATGGCCGAAGAGGATGATCTCGGCCTCGGGGTACGCCTGATTCAGCGTGCCCGGCGTAGGGACTCCGAACGCGTCGCCATGGGTGAGCACAATCCGAAACCCGTCCACTTCGACCTCGACCACCGCAGCCAACCGATCGCGGAGCAGGAACCCGTCCGTATTGCCGTAGACAGCGGTGACCGGAGCGACCGCCTCCAGGTCGCTCAGGATGTCGAGCGATCCGACATCCCCGGCATGGAAGATCCGATCCACCTCTTGGAATGCGGTGAAGACCTCGGGCCGGAGCAGGCCGTGGGTATCAGCGATGATGCCAAGACGCACGCACTACTCCCCGCCCCAGCGCTTGGCGATTTGGATGTCCAGGCCGAGGTGGTCGAGCACGCGTTGCACGATGAAGTCCACCAGCTCCTCGACCCGCGTCGGGCGGTGGTAGAATCCGGGCGCCGCCGGCAGCACGATGGCGCCGGCTTCGGTTACTGCGGTCAGGTTGCGGAGGTGGACGAGGGAGAGCGGTGTCTCTCGTGGCACGAGGATGAGGGGCCGGCGTTCCTTGAGCGTCACGTCGGCGGCGCGCTCGACCAGCGACCGGCTACTTCCCTGCGCGATGGCAGACACCGTGCCCATCGAGCACGGGCAGATCACCATGCCCGCGGTCTGCTGGGAGCCCGACGCCGGCAGGGCGCCGCGGTCGCCGTCGTGGAACTCGCGTACCGATGTCCAGTCGCCGCCGGTCGCGCGCGCCAGCGCCGCCATGTCCGCAAGCCCGCACTCCTCCTTGCAGGAGTCGCATGCCGTGCGTCGACACGGTGAGCCAGACCGGCACGCGTTGGCGGGCCAGAACCTCGAGCAACCGGACGGCATAGGGTGCGCCCGAGGCGCCGGTAATGGCAAGGACGATCGGGGAGTTCACTGGCCTCTCCGGTTTGGAGTGGGCGACTTGAGTGGGTGCTTCGGCCCGACCGGAGGCGGCACGCGCGACGGCCCGGGATGAGACGTCGACCGGCCGGGCGGTCTGTGTTTCCGGCTCGAGCGCTTCTTGACCTTCTTCCTCACGCGACGCGATCCACGAAGGCGAACACGAACAGGATGATAGAGATGACTCCATTCATCGTAAAGAAGGCCGCGTTGAGTCGCGACAGATCACCCGGCTTGACCAGCTGGTGCTCGTAGACCAAGATCATGGCCGCGACGACGACGCCGACGAAAAACCAGGCTCCGAATCCAGCCCCAACACCGAAGAGCACAACGGCCGGGATGGTGATCCCGTGCAGGAGTTTGGCCAACAGGATGCTGCGCCGTTCCCCGAACCGAACGACCACGCTTCGAAGCCCCATGCGCCGGTCGAAGCGCGGCATCGGGCAAGGCATAGAAGATATCGAATCCGGCCACCCAGGTCGCGACGCCCACAGTGATCGCTCCCAGCACCCAGGCGGGATCGCTCCAGCTGCCGGTGACGGCCAGGTACCCTCCCACCGGCGCGATGGACAGGCTGAGCCCGAGCCAGATGTGGGGCCACCAGGTGAAGCGTTTGGTCAGGCTATAGGTCAGGATCCAGCCGAGCGCGACCGGCGAGAGGGCCAGACAGAGCGGGTTGAGGAGGGCCGCACTGCCGACGAACACCACGCTCGCCACGACCACGGAGATCCAGGCTTGGGCAAGCGTCAGGGCCCCGCGAGGCAGTTCTCGTCCGGCGGTCCTCGGGTTGAGCGCGTCGTACTGGCGATCGGCAATGCGATTGAATCCCATCGCGGCCCAGCGGGCGGCGGTGAACGCCACGGGCACGAGCACGACGATGCGAAGCGACACCGGCGCGGTGAATGACGCGGCGACCACACCGATGCAGCGCGAACGGCAGCGCAAAGACGGTGTGGGGTAATCGAACGAAATTGAAATAGCGCGCCACGAGCGAGGTCCCGGCGAGCGTTTGCCCTTCGCGAGCCGTGCTCACCGGAGCCGAAGGCCGAGGGATGGCCAGAGCGCGTCGACCGCAGCCTTGGTGTCGACGTCCATCTCGATCCTCTCGGGCCACTCCCGGTCGAAGCCCTCTTCTTTCCACTTCCGCGTCGCGTCGATTCCCATCTTGCTGCCGAAGGTGAAGGCACGACTGGCGTGGTCGAGCACGTCGACCGGCCCGGGCGTGAAGCGGACGTCACGTTCCGGGTCGATGTTGTTGAGCGCGACCCACCAGGCTTCGTCCGGATCGCGCACGTTCACGTCCTGGTCGACGACGACGATCACTTTGGCGAGCGACATCAGCCCCTGGCCCCAGAGCGCGTTCATCACCTTGTAGGCCTGCCCGGGATACTGCTTGTCGATCGAGACGAAGACGAGATTGTGGAAGATCCCCGGGGCCGGCATGTGATAGTCAACGATCTCGGGAACCGTCAGCCGGAGCAGCGGCAGGAAGATCCGCTCGGTGGCGTGCCCGAGGTAGTAGTCCTCCATCGGCGGGCGGCCCACCAGGGTCGCGGGATAGATCGGGTTCTTCTGCATGGTGACGGCGGTGACGTGCACCCGGGGGTAGTAGTCGGCGAGCGAATAGAATCCGGTGTGATCGCCGAACGGGCCTTCGAGCACCAGCTCTTCCCGGGTCGATGTAGCCCTCGATCACGAACTCCGCCTCGGCCGGCACCTCGAGGTCGCAGGTGACCGCCTTGGCCAGTTCGACCGGCGCCGCGCGCAGGAAGCCGGCGAAGAGGAACTCGTCGATGGTCGGCGGGAGCGGCGCGGAGGCGGAGTAGATGCTCGCGGGGTCGCCGCCGAGGGCGATGACGACCGGCATCGTCTCGCCGCGGGCTGCCATTTCACGCCAGTGGGCGGCCCCGACCTTGTGCCGCTGCCAGTGCATCGCCAGCGTGGTGCGATCCCCAGCACCTGGACCCGATACATCCCGACGTTGCGGATGCCACGACTCGGGTCGTCGGTGATCACCATCGGCAGGGTGATGTAGCGGCCACCGTCCTCGGGCCAGGTCACCAGGAAGGGGATGTCGTCCAGGTCGATCTCGTCGCCGCGCTGGACCACCTCCTGGCACGCGGGCGTGCCTCCCTTGGTGCGCGGCGGGAACTTGGCGATCTCGGCCAGCTTGGGCAGCATCGACAGCTTGCCGAGCAGCCCCTCGGGCACCTTCAGCTTCAGGAGCTCGGCGATCCGGTCGCCGATGTCGTCCAGCCGGTCGACGCCGAGCGCCAGGCACATCCGCCGCATGGAGCCGAAGAGGTTGATCGCCACGGGGTAGCGGCTCGACTGGCCGTTCTCGAGCATCACCCGCTCGAAGAGGAGCGCCGGACCGCCACCGGCACTCTTCATGGCGCGATCGGCGATCTCGGCGATCTCGAGACGGGCCCGGACCGGCTGGGCAATGCGCACCAGTTCGCCGATCTCGTCGATCGCGTCGAGAAAGTCGCGCAGGGAATCGTGTGGCATCAGCTCTCGATTGCTAGATGGGTGGGACCAGTGGGGCGTCGCGGCGGCTGGGACGGGCGTGTCATCGCGCGCGGTCTTGCTTCGTCCCCACGTGGAGCGCCGTCACCCCGCCGAGGAAGCGGGTGAAAGAAACGTCCGTGAATCCCGCGACCTCCATGCGCCGCGCCAACTCCGGCGGAGACGGAAAGTGAAGTGCCGACTCTGGTAACCAGCTATAGGCGGTCCTATGTTTCGAGACCATGCGGCCAATCAGGGGCAGCACGTGCTCGGAATAGAGCCGGTACAACCCGCGCAGCGGCTGCCTCGGCGGCACGCTCATCTCGACGATCACGAGGCGGGCCCCCGGCTTCAGCACTCGCACCGCCTCGACGAGGCCGGCATCGAGATCGACCAGGTTGCGCACACCCCATCCCACCATCGCCCCGTCGAAGGCGCCGCTCGGAAAGGGCAGCTCGATGGCGTCGGCGGCGACGGGTTTCAACCTGGTAGACTTTCCCCGACCCAACTCGAGCATGCGGCGCACGAAATCGGCGCCGACGATCTGCCCACGAAAACCGGGTTGGCGTGACAGGATCGCCCCGAAGTCCATCGTACCGGCGCAGAGATCGACATACCGGCCCTCGGGCGCGCGTTCCCAGCCCAGCCGCTCGACCGCGATGCGTCGCCACCTGAGGTCGAGCCGGAAGCTGATGATGCGGTTGAGTCGATCGTACGTCGGCGCGATCGCACCGAACATATCGCGGACGTACGCCCGTTTTTCCGGGCCTCCCGTGACGGGCAACTCTCGACCCGAGGCGTACATAAGATCGGAATGTAGTTTCCCGCTCATGATCGTGGCAACCACGCACTCGACCAGTGGCTAAGCCCCCACCCAACCTTCGCGAGGCCACCGATCAAGAGGTGGTCGCCCAGGCCCGGCTGGGGCGTGAAGCCGCGTATCGTGAATTGGTAAGGCGGTACGAGCGACCCATCTTCTCCCTCATTTATCGCATGGTCCGCGACCGGGAGCTGGCCGAGGACTTGGCGCAGGAAACGTTCGTAAAGGCCCTGAAGGCGGTGGGCTCCTACCGCCCGGAATACAAGTTCAGCTCCTGGATCTTCAAGATCGCCAACAACGCCGCGATCGACCACCTCCGCAAGCGAGAACTCGCGACCCTCTCGATCGAAGGCTCGCCCCACGCGGTTACACCCGACGCCATGGAGGCCACGGCGCTCCAGATCAGCGGCCGGCTGCCGGGCCCGCTCGAGGAGCTGGAGGCGCGGGAGCTGGGCGGAGCGATCGAGGAGGCCATCGGCCGGCTCCGCCCCGAGTACCGAGCATGCATCCTGTTGCGCCACGTCGAAGGGCGGCCCTACGAGGAAATCGCCGAGATGTTGGGCCTCCCACTCGGGACGGTCAAGACGTATATCCACCGCGCGCGCTATGAACTGCGCGAGGCGCTCGCGCACCTCAGGGAATGAAACTTTCCCAAAACCGGGGCCGTAAGAGGGGCGAACTATGGAAGAGCAACGCCAACTTCACCTGTCGAATGATGAGGTCGACGCCTGGCTGGACGGGAGCCTTATCCCGCCCAGGCTCGCCCATCTCGACGCCTGCTTCCAATGTCGCACCCTGACTCGGGCCGAGCGGGTCGTGGTCCGGCGGCTCGAGGCCATGGAGCGGTTCGAGCCGAATCCTGGCTTCGTCGATCGGGTCATGGATCAGGTCGCGCTGCCGGACCCGTTCGCCCTCCGTGCAGCGCGCGGCCTGTGGGACCGGGTGCATGCCAGCCGACGCACGCTTGCGATGGCGGCCTCGCTCATCGTGGTGCTCGGACTCTCGATGGGTGGGAGCGTCGCCTGGTCTTTGTCTCACTCTGAAACGCTTACCGCCTGGGGATCGTGGATCGCCACACAGGCGGGCAATTGGTTCTGGCTCGGGCTGCGCGGCGCTGTTTCGAACCTACTCGAGCACCCGTGGTATTACGCGCTGAGGAATACGGTCGGCACCCCGGAGCGCATCGCCATCGTATCCGCCGTCAACATGGTGATCTACCTCGGCGGCCTGTTGCTGCTGAAGCGCCTCTTGGCATTACCCGGTCGGCGGGTGGCCCATGCGCAGCCATAACCATGTCGCCCTGGCGTTCCTGCCCTCTCTTCTCCTTGCTGGATCAAGTTTCGGGCATGATCGCGTCGGGGAGGAATCGCGCGCATTCGAGCTAATCCGCTCCCTCTTTAGCCGTGCTCCCTCCCCACTTGCGCACACGCATCGCGCCACCTTCGCTCCCGACCACACGACCCTCGTCCTCCACCTCGATAACAACAGCGAACTCCGGTTGACCCTCGCCGACGGCCGGTTGTTCATCGATGACGACCCGGTCGGGGTGTACCTGCCTGGCGGGGGACTCGAGGCTGCCTGGCACGACCTCGTGGCGGAGGCGGCGCGACTCCCGACACCGGCAGTGGTCCATCTGCTTCAGACCTGGTCGCCGGACAGCATGCCCCAAGGCGAGGCGCGCACCGCGAAGTCAGTCCGTGAGGCGGCGGAGTCGGTCGATGCCCCGGTATTCACAATGTCGCGGCCACAATTGCTCGACCCGGCGGCACCGGGTGGATTCATCATTGACGTGGCTGACCTCACCGATCCCGTCTCGCTCGAGCCTCTGCTGCGGCAGGCCGCTCGCCTAGCCTCCCCAGCGCTACGGGTCAGCGTGCCCGAGGGGACCGCCTACCTCGGAGACTTCAGTATCGGTTCAGGGGAAATCGTGGAGGGTCATTTCCTAGTCCTCAAGGGTACCGCCGACATGTATGGGTCGCTTAGGGGAAATCTCGTGACCGTCGACGGGGATGTCGTGATGCATCCGGGAGCAATCGTGACCGGCGACGTTCTTGCCTACAACGGGCAAGTCGTTGCGCTCGGCGGAGAGGTGACCGGGGAGATCCGCACCCTGAGCCCACTCGGCAGTCCAGCCGCCGCCGTGGTACCCGACGCTCGGACGTTGTCGCCGCTCGTCCTGGCGCTTCGTAGGGCGGCAGGCCTTGCGGGGGTGTTCTTCACGCTCGGTGTTATTGGCTTCGGCATGGTCATCTTTGCACGGCACAATCTCGAGGTCGTGTCTGACACCGTCTCAAACTCGTTCGGCCGGTCTTTTCTCGTCGGCCTGATCGGCCAACTGCTCGTGCTACCCACGTTCGGGATGCTCGTCGTGGGGTTGATCCTCAGCGTGGTCGGTGTGCTGCTGTTGCCGTTCGCCGTGATCGTCTTCGGCTTGCTGGCCGTCCTCGCCGTCTTGGTCGGCTTCCTCGCGGTGGCTCATGCCATGGGCGAGACGTACACGCGGCGGCGCATGGCCCTCGGTGCCACGATCGGCTCGCCGAACAGCTATCGCTATCTCCTGATCGGGCTCGGGGCGGTATCGACCATCTGGTTGGCCTGGGTGGTGTTCGGGTGGGTTCCCGTTGCCGGCCAGGTGATCCAGGGAGCCGCCATCCTGATGACCTGGCTCTTGGGAACGGTCGGTTTCGGTGCGGCGTTGCTGAGCCGGGCGGGAGCCCGGGAGCAGTTCTCCGGCCGTCTCCTTCCTCCCGAAGCGATGACGGACGAGTATCTGTGGGCCACACCGCAATACGGCGTTTCCGCTATCAAGCGACCGACGGCGAAGCCCCCGACGTCCGACTCGTGACGCGGCCTGTCCTGCTGATCGGTATCGGATCGCTGCTCGTTGCCGGCACCGCAGCCGCTCAGTCCATGCATGCCTACTCTACCATGCGGCAGTGGCATGGTGAGACCCGCCTCACCACAACTATCGACTTTGCGGCCGGCACCATCCACCTGGCGCCTGCGGATGAATCGATTCTGTACGGACTCACACTGAAATACGACCAGGAGCGGTTTCACCCAGTGAGCCAATATGTGACAGATGGGCAGCGAGTAACGCTTGGGTTGAAGCCGGTGGGCGAGTGGTCCCTCCGCGTCCCCTCAAAGCAACAGCTGGGGCAGAGCGCATCGATCGCGCTGTCACCGGTGGTGGACTTGGGCCTGGACGCGACATTCGGCGCGGTCGATGCCGAACTCGAACTCGGCGGGCTGCAGCTTACCACGCTCGCGCTCAGGACCGGAGCCAGCCGGGTGATCGTACGATTTTCCGAGCGGAACAAGACCCCGTGCCGGACGGCGTCCTTTGCCGCGGGCGCGGCCGAGCTCAAGGTGTACGGCCTCGGCAACAGCCGGTGCCGCGAGGTGCGCCTGGAAGGCGGGGTCGGGTCGGTGATGCTCGACTTCAGCGGTACCGGGACGACCGACTCACGGGTCCATCTCATGATGGCCGCCGGAGAGCTGACGTTACGCCTGCCCCGAACGGTCGGCGTGCGCATGGCCATCGAGAAATCGCTGGTGCGATTCGAGCCGAAGGGCTTTACCCGCCGAGGAAACGAATATTTTTCGGCAAACTACGGCAGGACCGAGCGCAGCATCGAGGTCGAACTGACGACCTCCTTTGCCGGCCTCAAAGTGGAATGGGCCGACTAGCTCACGCGAACACGGCGCGGACCCGGCTTCCGACACCGGCATCGAACCGTCGCGCCGCCGATCCCTCCCGCACCGCAATCTCCACCGTGCCGCCCGACCCCACATAGACGACTGAGCCGCCCGGAGGCACGTCGCCAAATGTATTGCGCACCGGTCCAGCGGTCTGACCGCTGACTTCGATTCCGGTACACCCGGTGACGTCCGATCCGGTCAAGTTGGTCAGCAGGTTACCGAATCGATCGACGTACACCACGACGCCAGTAACTTTCAGCTCGTCGCGGCGGACCTCCGCTGTTAGGAATCGTATGAGCGAGCCCTCAAACGGCGGACCAAGCGTGGACAGCGCCTTCCCGCGGGCCAGGGCGGCGGCGGCAGGCGCGAAGACATCGCGACCGTGAAACGTCGGTGCCGCGCTCTCGAGGACCGGCAACTCGACGATGGTGGCGTCATCCAGCCCCGGCAACGCCGTGAAGACACCGTTGTCCGGCCCCACAAACAGATGGTTGGACACCTCGAACGCGATGGCGCGCCGGCGCGTGCCGACCCCCGGATCGACCACGACCAGGTGGATCGTGTCTTCGGGGAATTGGGTCCAGGCGCGGCCCAAGATGTAGGCCGCGGCGGGAATATTGCCCGGGCTCAGATCGTGGGTCAGGTCGACCAGCGTCACTCCTGGGGCACGACTCAACAGCACACCCCGAAGCTCACCGACATACGGGTCGGTCGTCCCGAAATCGGTGAGCATGGTGATGATTGGCATGACAGATGGGCTCGGCAACGGGAAGTGACTAGCCTTTGAGTATGGGAAGCTGGGTGGTGTGCTGCTGCGCGACATGGTGGACGGAGACGGCCAGCGCGCGGAGCGCCCGCGCGGCATGGCTGTCCGGGTTTCCGACGACCACCGGCGTTCCGGAATCTGCCTGTTCGGAGAGCCCCGCCTGAAGCGGAATCCGGCCAAGGAGCTGGATGCCTAATTCCCCTGCCAGGCGTTCACCGCCGCCGCTGACGAAGATCTCGGTGACTTCTCCGCAGTGGGGGCATTCGAAGCCGCCCATGTTCTCGATGATCCCCAACACGGGCACATTCACGCGTTCGAACATCTTGGCCCCGCGCAGGGCATCGCCGACGGCCATTTCCTGCGGAGTTGTGACGATTAACGCGCCGCTCACATGGGTGGCCTGGACCAATGACAGTTGCGCGTCACCTGTGCCGGGGGGAAGATCGACGATGAAATAGTCGAGCTGTCCCCAGTCGACGTCGCGAAGAAACTGCTGGACGATCTTCATGATGATCGGTCCGCGCCAGATCGCCGGGGCATCCCGCTCGATCAGGAACCCGAGTGACATCAGCTTGACGCCGAACGCCTGGAGCGGCTGGATCTTCCCGGCGATGACCTGGGGCTTCTCGGAGATCCCGAACATCCGGGGAATGTTCGGCCCGTAGACATCGGCATCCATGAGCCCGACGCGTTTGCCGGACTCGGCCAGGGCTACCGCGAGATTCGCGGCCACGGTGGACTTCCCGACCCCTCCCTTTCCAGACGAGATGGCCACCACGGTCCCAAGCTCCGGAATGGGCGCCACCGGCTGGGGCGTGGCAGGGACCGCGCCCGGTGACGGGCCGGGAGGAGCATGCTGCGCCTGCGGCGGGCCGGCGGGATCCTGGACCTGGATCTTCACTTCGGACACCCCGGCGACACCGCGAACGGCGGCCCGGGCCTGCCGAACGAGGGTCGCCGGGTCCTCGCGGCTCAGCACGAACGAGAAGGAGACCGCGCCGTCGGCCGTCACGACCAGGTCACGGATCATACCGGCCGACAGGAGGTCGTTCTGGAGTCGGGGGTTCTGGATCTGGGACAGGGCAGCCGTGACCAGCCCTTCGAGTGCCTGGGTCACTAGGCCGTCCTCACGATCGCCGCCGTCTCAGAGGGCATCAACACGCCTGACCTCGGGCACGGCCTGACGCAGGCGCTGTTCGATGCCTTGCTTCAGGGTGATGGTCGACGCCGCGCACCCGTGGCACATCCCGCCCATCCTGAGCAACAGGACGCCGTCCTGATCGTCAAAATCCACCACCTCGACGCTGCCATTGTGTGAGGCGATGTATGGACGAAGCGTATTGAGCGCGGCTTCAATGCGGGTTATGATGTCCGTCTGCTGCACGCTGCTTCCTCTTCTCGGCATGTCCTCCCCACGGCGAGGGCTCGATCCCTCACTGGGGGCTGGAATCTATCCCTTCATGATAACCCCGGGCAAAATCACTCAGTCCCATGGGTCTTCCCATCCAGGAACTCCCGGGCGGCCCGCAAAACCGTGGCCTGGACCTCGGCCAATGGCCCGGCGAGCGACAGTCCTGCCGCCTTGGTATGACCGCCCCCTCCAAACGGCTTGGCAAACGCCGCAACGTTCACATCCCCGACGGACCTCAGTGACACCTTGATCCGTCCCTGGGAGATTTCGCGGAAGAGCAGAGCCATCCGCACCCCCGCGATCGAGCGCGGATATTCCACCACACCGTCCAAATCGTCCGCCGTGAGGCCGAGCCGCTCCAGCGCACCGGGCGGCACGGTGACCCACGCCAGGCCGTGTTCCGGCTCGACCACGAGGGTCTGGAGCGCTTCGGCAAGAAGGCGTGGCCGCCCCGGGGGAGCGTTGGCGTAGACCTGGGCGTAGATCTGCTCCGGATCGAGGCCGGCTTCCAAGAGCTCGGCGGCGATTCGAAGGGTGCGCGGCTGGGTGTTGCTGAACCTGAACCCGCCGGTGTCGGTCATGATCGCGACATAGAGCGACCGGGCGATGGCCTGATCGACGGTCCAATGATTGGCCGCCGCGATTTCGAACACGAGTTCCCCCGTCGCCGAGGCGGTTGGATCCACGTACCGGGGCCCCTCCGGCAGCGTGCCCGGGCTGAAGTGGTGGTCGATGCAGCCGACGGGAACGCCGACCTCGGCCACCGGCCGGGCGAGCGAACCGAGACGTTCGAGGTCGGCGATATCGAGCACGATGACGGCCTCGGCCCGCCGAAGCTCGCGCACCGCCGACCGGCTTTGGTCACCGTCCGGCAAATCGTCGAACAAGAACTTGAAACGCTCGGGAGTCGGCGACGGATTGGTAACGATGGCGTGGAGCCCTCTCGCGCGGAGCAGGTGAACCAGGCCGACTTCACTCCCGAGGCCGTCGCCATCGGGGTTCACATGCGTCGTGACGCACACGCGCATTCCCGGAGCCAGCCACTCGTCGAATGCGCGGGCGGCGGCAACCTTTTCGGGACTGAGCCGGACGGTCATGGAGACCGCTCGGCGGCCAGGGTTCCCTGTCGGCTCACCGGAACATCTCCGCGCTGTAATTCGGTGCTTCACGCGTGATCGTCACGTCATGCGGATGCGACTCGCGCAAGCCGGCCGAGCTGATGCGCAGCAACTCCACGTTCGACTGCAATTCGGCGAGGCTGGCCACTCCGCAATATCCCATGCCGCTCCGGAGCCCTCCGACCATTTGGTAGAGCACATCCACCACGGGGCCCTTGTACGGCACCCGTCCTTCGATCCCTTCGGGAACCATTTTGCTGGGAGAGAGTTCGCCCTCCTGGAAATAGCGGTCGGCTGATCCGTCGCGCATGGCGGAGATGCTGCCCATGCCGCGGACCATCTTGAAACGGCGCCCCTCGGCCAGAATCGACTCGCCGGGGCTTTCTTCGGTGCCGGCGAGGAGACCGCCCATCATGACCGATGAGGCCCCGCACGCGATGGCCTTGACGACGTCGCCGGAGTACTTGACGCCCCCGTCGGCGATCACGGGAATATCACGGGCGCCGCGCGTCGCATCGCGAATGGCCGTGATCTGAGGCACCCCCACACCGGTCACGACGCGCGTGGTGCAGATACTCCCCGGCCCCACGCCGACCTTCACCGCATCCACGCCCCGGCGCACCAGCTCTTGGGCGCCCGCCTCGGTGGCGATATTGCCCGCGACGAGCTGCACCGCGGGATGGGCATCGCGCAGCATGTCGACCGTGCGAAGGACGCCTTCGCTGTGCCCGTGCGCCGAGTCTACCACGATCACATCGACATTGGCGTCGACCAAGGCCTTGGCCCGGTCGCGCACATCCGGCCCGGCACCAACGGCGGCCGCCACCCGCAACCGGCCGTGCTCGTCCTTGTTTGCGTTGGGGTATTGCTTGCGCTTGAAGATGTCTTTGACGGTGATGAGGCCGCGCAGCACGCCATCACGATCAACGACCGGAAGCTTCTCGATACGGTGTTTGGCGAGAATTCGCTCTGCGTCATCCAAGTCCGTGCCAACCGGAGCGGTGACGAGGTTCTCGTGGGTCATCGCTTGAGACACCGGCTGGTCGAGGTTCTGTTCGAATTGGAGATCGCGGTTGGTGATGATCCCGATCAGTCGTCCCTGGCCGTCGACGATCGGGACGCCCGAGATCTTAAATCGCGCCATCAGCCCCGCTGCCTCTCGAACGGGCCGGTCCGGGCCGAGCGTAATGGGGTTCAAGATCATTCCGCTCTCACTGCGTTTGACTCGATCGACCTCGGAGGCCTGGCGTTCGATGGACATGTTCTTATGCAGGACCCCGATGCCGCCGGCCCGTGCCATCGCGATGGCCATCTCCGATTCGGTCACGGTATCCATGGCGGCGGAGATAAACGGAATCTGCAGGGAGATGCCCCGGGTGAACCGGGTGGCCGTCGAGACATCGCGTGGATGGACCGTGGAATGTTGGGGGACCAGCAAAACGTCATCGAATGTGAGGCCGTGCTCAGGCCGAATGATGCTCATAACCCTCCCTACCCCGGATGCAAAACGGCCCACCGGGCATGCTCCGAAGCAGGCGGTGGGCCATCGACATAACGTGTTCCATCATGAAGAATAGAGGGTCGCCCGACGCGTGGCAAGCGACTGTGTTGTGCGCTTAGCGCTCCGCTCGATCCTCCTTCGGCTCGGAGGCCTCGGACTCCGCCGGCTTCGGAGTGAGCGGCTGGCCGGATGCGGCTTTCACCGCCTCGTCGACCACAGCCTCACCGGCAGCGACCAGCCCGCGGGCCACCTTCGCCGCGCTGTCCATCAGCCCCATCGTGCCGGAAATGGCCTGTATCGGGATTTTACCCGCGCGCATGGTATCCTCGACCGTTTCCGTGATCTTGGCGAAGATGCCACCGGACGCGGATCGTTCGGCGTACTTGCTCTCGAGAAATTCGATATAGTCCAGCACCTGGTAGCCTTTGTCGTCCGGCAACGACTCGAGCTTCCGGGCAATACGCTGGCGTAACAGATCGTTCATAGTGCCTCCATCCCGCCCCTCGGACGGCCGTGGACTCCCGGAATAGTACGGCCTCCGACCGGCTCCGGCCAAGCCCTACGACGGCACCTCGACGACGCTGTCCAGCTCCAAGACGGGGTTGGGCAGGTAGGTGGTCTTGGCGGCGCGGAGGCGGCCTCGGATGCGGAATTCCTGCAAGGGCTGCGCCGTTCGGAACTGCGGCAGCTGCTCCGAGGTCACGAGGACGTACACGAACCCGGGCTCCGGCAGTGGGCCGCGAGTGAGGAGATAGGTGCGGCCGAGCGGAATCTCGGGACGGAGCTCATCGGCCTCCTGGATCGCGATGAATTGCACGCGCCATTCCAGGAGGGCACCCAGGTAGCGGGCCGGGTCGGCTCGGACTTCGGCCGCGGTGACCCCGGTGATGATCCCGTCGGTCACGGGAGCAACATCCTCGCCCCGCACCCAGCTCTCGACCTGGAGGCGCACCCAACCCCCCGTCCGGCGGAGGACCCGCCCGCGCGCACCCTGGTGCAGGATCCCGACCGAATCACCATCGGGGTTCTCCTGCATCGGGGAATCGCGCACGATCTCGACGAGGTTCGGGGCCGGCGCTTCAGCGCCACCCGTCGGAGCCGGCGTCGTGGGAGCGACCCGTGCGGCGGGGGCGGGCGTAGGCTCATCGAGGGCACTACGGGCAACCCAGCCGACCCGGCGCACTCTGGTCCAGGCTCCACGGGTTTCCAGCCGGGTCAGCAGCACCCCGGTGGACAGCTGGGCCAGCACCTGTTGATTCGGAGCGCGCCGCAGATTCTCTTGGGGGGTTGCCGAGACGGAGAGGTCGAACCCCTCCCGGGTATCCGGGGTGAGCGAGGCGGTGAAGATCCAGCCTTCGAGCGTTACCTCCCGCCAATCGCCCTGGGTCTGTCCAGGGACGACGGTGCTCCCGCGCAGGATGGTCCCCAGCTGTATGCCCTGGGGTGCCTTGCGAAACGCCGTGTTCTGGCGGATGGCTTGGGCGGTCTGCCCCTGGAGGAGCGCCGGACCCAGGAGCGAGGCTACCACAATGAAGGCTGGTAGCGTGAGGAGCCGGAAACTAGATTGCGGCGCGTTGGTCACACCCGAAGATAGTAGAAACCACGGAGATTCATGTCAAACCAACAGCCGCGCGGCCCGGTCGTGCTCATCGTATTGGACGGCTGGGGCTATCGCGCGGAGCGGGAGTACAACGCGATCGAGCTGGGCAAGACGCCGGTATGGCATGGCCTGTGGTCGTCCTACCCCCATGCCCTGCTCGAGGCCAGCGGGCTGGCCGTGGGGCTGCCGGCCGGCCAGATGGGCAACAGCGAAGTGGGCCACCTGAACCTGGGCGCCGGCCGCGTGGTGCCCCAGGACCTCGTCCGGATCTCCCAGAGCATCGAGTCTGGTGAGTTCTTCCAGCTGGAACCGCTGGCAGCACTCTGCACCGCCCTGGAAAAGTCCGGCGGGACGCTCCACCTGATCGGGCTGCTGGGCCCCGGCGGGGTTCACGCCATCGACCATCATCTCCTTGCCTGTATCGAACTCGGCGTGCGGCTAGGCGTGCGGAACATCGCCATTCATGGCTTTCTGGACGGACGAGACACGCCACCGAAGTCTGCCGCCGACGTCGTGGCCACGCTGGACTCGGACGTGCGACGCATTGCCGGAGCGCGGGCCGCCATCGCAAGCCTGACCGGACGGTACTACGCGATGGATCGCGACCGGCGGTGGGAGCGGACCGAGCGGGCCTACGCCGCCCTGGTCCGCGGAATCGGCACGCGGGCGACGGATCCAACGCAGGCGGTTCGGGATGCGTACGCCCGAGGGGAAACCGACGAGTTCATCAAGCCGATCGTGCTGATGCGAAACGACCGCCCCGTTTCCACGATGTCCGACGGCGATGGGGTCCTGTGCTTCAATTATCGCAGCGACCGGATGCGACAGATTCTGCGCGCGCTCGCCATCCCGGGCTTTGACGGGTTCGACGTGCTGGACCGGCCGCGTCTCGACATCGTCACCATGACGCAGTATGACCAGACATTTCCCTTCCCCCAGGCATTTCCGCCCACTACGCTGGCGCGCATCGTGGGAGAGGTGCTGGCGGACCACGGTCGGTGTCAGTTTCGCACGGCGGAGACCGAGAAGTACCCGCACGTGACCTATTTCTTCAATGGCGGCCACGAGCCGCCCATGCGCGGCGAAGAACGATGTCTGGTGCCGTCGCCCAAAGTGGCGACCTACGACCTGGCCCCGGAGATGAGCGCGGTAGGGATAACCGATCAGCTCTGCCGGGGCATCGAAGCCCGTGAGCATGATTTCGTGCTGTGTAACTACGCGAACCCGGACATGGTGGGTCACACCGGCGTCCCGTCGGCGATTCTCACGGCGGTTGAAACGGTTGACCAGTGCTTGGGGCGCGCCCTCGCGAGCGCCGAACGGGCGAACGCAAGCGTGATCATTACCGCGGATCATGGCAATTGTGAGCTGATGGTCGATCCGGATACCGGGGGACCGCACACGGCACACACCACCAACCCCGTGCCGATCGTCGCCGTCCGTGCCAACACCTCCACCCTCAGAGCCGGAGGCTCGCTCCGGGATGTCGGGCCCACCGTTCTCCGGATGTTGGGCATCGACCCGCCGCCGGACATGACCGGCCGCGATCTTCGGGAGCCCTAACTTCATGCGCTACTTCGCTGCTGGTCTCGTTCTGCTCGCACTCAACGTTCCAGGCCTGGCCAACGCCCAGACAGGGCACGACCCGAGGCACTCGCCGTACCGCGACATCCGTCACGGCCATTCCCTGGTGGCCACCATCGGACGCATTGGCGGAGACGGCGGGTCGCTCGGGCTGGGACCAAACAGCGGCACGGTCTACGGCCTGCGATATGACATCCGCCTGAGCGGCCCAATCCAATTCGGCTTCTCGGTGGGCAATGGCGACTTGGAGCGCCTGATCCAGGATCCGGATGACAGCGTCGCGACGCGGACCACGGGCCCAGTCTCGCAATCGGTCACGTTCGCTGAAGTAGCGCTGCAGTTCAACCTGACCGGTGCCAAGACCTGGCACGGGTTGGCGCCGTACTTCGGCGGGTCCGCCGGCTTTGCGCTCGGGAGTTCCGTGCCGGCCGATACCACGGGCTACGACTTCGGCAACAAGATCTACCTGGCGCCCACGGTGGGGCTGCGCTACTTCATCACCGGGGGCTTACACATCCGAGCGGAAGCCCGCGCGCTCTTCTGGAAACTGAGCTATCCCCAGTCCTTTGCGGAGGAGCCGGATTTGGAGCCAGGCACCGCGTCCGACCCCAACGCCCTGAGACCCGCCGGGAAGCTCGACGAGTGGACCAACAGCTCCTGGCTCCTGGTCGGGCTGGGATTCACCTTTTCACTCTGACGATGGCCGTCTCACTCACTCGTACTGTCGAGTTCACAGCCACCCATCGGTACTTCCGTCCCGACTGGACCGCGGAACAGAACGAGCAAGCGTTTGGTGCGCTCGGCCGGGAGCCCGGACACAGCCACATCTATCGCTGCTCCGTCACCGTCTCCGGCCCCTTCGATCCCGTGTCCGGGGGCGTCATGGATCTCGCCGCATTAGATCACATCATCGCGGAAGAAGTCGTGGCTCGGTTCGACGGGCGCCATCTCAATCTGGATGTCCCCGAGTTTGCCTACGGCAAGACGCTGCCGACCTGCGAGGCCGTGGCCGACCTCGTCTTTCGGCGCATCGCGCCGCGCCTACCCCACACCGTGACGCTCGAGCGAGTGCGTGTCGCGGAGGATGCCACCCTCCATGCCGATCGAACCGGACCGGCCTGAGATCCGCCGACCGGTCAAGCGAGGCGGCCGGATGTCCTCGCACGCCGTGGTGGAAGAGGTGGCGGTCTGGCTCGAAATCAACCGCGTGCCGGCGGTGACCTGGATGTGCACTCCCGACATGTTGGAGGAACTCGCGATCGGGTGGTTGCACGGTGAGGGATACATCGACAGCCTCGACCAGGTGCGGCTCCGCCCGTGCGCCACCGATCTCGGGTTCTGGGCCGAGATACCGGAGGACCTGGTTGCACCGGTGGCGGCCGAGGGTCGGCGCCCGGTGCTGGCATCGGGATGCGGCGCCGTGGCAACCTTCTTAGCGGACCCCGCCGCGGTCGCGACAGGGCCCAGCCGGGGGACACCGCCGGCCGTCGATCGTTTCCGCGAGCTGTTCAAGTCTCTCTTCACACTGGGAGAACGCTACCGCGAGACCGGCGGCATACACTCCGCCGGTCTCACCGATGGGAAGGAGCTGCTCAGCCACGCCGAGGATATCGGCCGACACAACGCGGTCGACAAGGTCGTGGGTGCGGCCCTCCTGGCCGGCCGTGTCGTCGCGGGGCACGGGCTTCTGGTGACCGGCCGGATCTCGGCCGAGCTGGCCTACAAGGCCGCTCGTGCCGGCCTGGTGTACGTGGCAACGCCGTCGGTGCCGTCATCGCTGGCCGTGGAGATCGCCGAGCGGGCGGGTATGATCCTGGTGGGTCGAGCCGTGAGCGGCCAGCCGCAGCTTCACGGTGCCGACCGGAGTTCCTAGTGGTGGCCGTCGCACCGGACATCGCCGCAGCACTTCGTGCGGCGCGCCGAATTGCCGTGGTCGGCCTGAGTCCGAAGCCCTGGCGGCCCAGCCACGGCGTGGCCAAATATCTCCAGGCAGCGGGGTACGTGGTCCTGCCGGTCCATCCTGCCGGCGGCGTGATCTTGGGGCAACCGGTGCATGCCACCCTGAGCGCGGCCCGGATGGCGGGCCCGATCGATATTGTGAATATCTTCCGACGATCGGCGGCGGTGGGAGACCTGATCGACGAATGTGTTGCCGTCATGCCCCGACTCGTCTGGATGCAAGTAGGGGTCTCGCACACGGAGGCCGCCCGCCGCTTCGAGGAGGCCGGGATTCCCGTGGTCATGAACCGCTGCATCGCGGTTGCCCACCGTCACTTGGGGGAATGATGCCTGCACGAGTCCTCATCGTCTGCGCGAGCCTTCTCGCGCTCACCCAGCCACTCGCCGCCCAGCGCGAGGCCGATCAGGCCACCCTCGTCTTTTCCCTCGCCGCAGCGTTCTCAGGCTCCGCCGACCTCTGGACTGTGCAGGACCAGCCGGTGTTCCGCCAACAAGTAGCCGACACCTTCGCCCTCGGCCGCAAGCGCTCATCCGGTCTCGGCGTCTTCATGGCCGGCATCTACTTCTTCAAGCCGAACTTCGGGATTGCCGGCGAAGCGTTCTTTCTCGGCGGCGGTTTCGAAGATTCGTGCCGTCACACCTTCCAAACCGGAAGCGCGGAAGCGGTCACGCTCTGCAACGGTATCAACGGCAGCTCGAAATCCGCTAACGCCGTCATCCTGAGCGCAGGACCGGTCCTTCGCTTCAATACCCGGAAGACGATCAAGCCCTATGTGCGCGCCAATGTGGGCCTCCAGATCGGCGGACGAAGCTCGGTCGAGTTGTCCGGCCGGGTCACCACCGACTTCTTCAGTGTCGTCTATGACGACCCGGACCAACGCAACATTTCGCTTGCACTCGCGGCCGCGGTCGGCATGACGGCGAGCCTCGGCCCCGGATACCAGCTGCGCTGGGAACTCCGGGACAACTACGTCGGCTACGACCGGGTCACCGGGCCGACGGCCCGTGACGGTCTGTCTCCCGCCCGCGAGTTCGACTACAAGCATGTCTGGAGCTTCGTGCTCGGAGTGGATATCGTGCTTGAGCGCCGGAGAGGCCGGCGGTACTGACCAGCCCGACGGTATCCAGCTCGCCACAAGCGGCTGAGCGCTCCCGCCAGCCGTCCGTCTTGCGATCTTTCACAGCATGTCTCCCCAACGCCGCGTGAGCGAACCCCGGCCGGTCAGGGGCGCGATCCTCGCGGGGGGCGGAGCCACCCGGTTCGGTGGGACGCCCAAGGGCCTGGAGCAGGTCGGCGGGCGCCGCGTCATCGACCGATTGGTGGACGCGTTCGTCGATAGCCTTGGGGAGCCGCCGCTCCTCGTGGCCAACGCGCCCGAAGCCTCAGCCTGGTGCCCCGGCATCCGCGTCGTCCGGGATCTGATCCCGGGAGCGGGGTCCCTCGGAGGACTCTATACCGCAGTAGAGGAAGCGCCCGCGCCGGTGGTCTGCGTCGCCTGGGACATGCCGTTCGTTCCGCCCGGGCTCATAGCGGCCCTGGCCGAGGCGGTGGGCGACGCCGACGTTGTGCTGCCGGCGAGCGCGGGCCGGCGCGGTGTCGAGCCGCTCTGCGCGGCGTACGGCCAGGGCTCCGCGGCACCCATGCACGAGCGGATCGTGGCAGGCGACTTTCGCGCCATCGCCTTCCATGAATCCGTGCGAGTCAGTATCCTCTCCATGGACAGCATCCGGCGCTTTGGGGACCCGGCCGTACTCTTCTTCAACGTCAACAGCCCCGAGGACCTCATCAAGGCAGACCGCTTGTGGCAGCAACGCGCATCATCTCGATAATTGGGCAAAAAGGCTCGGGCAAAACCACGCTGGCGATTACACTCGCGGCGGAGTACGTCCGTCGTGGCAAACGGGTGATGAGCATGAAGCACGCCCACCACCCTGCCCTGGTCGATCGCGAGGGCACGGATAGTTATCGGCACTTTCACGAGGGCAAGGCGGAGCGCGTCGTTCTCGCCGCACCAAAGACGCGAATCATCTTCGAGCGCACATCGGACAATGCCGATCCCATTGCGCTCGCGACGCGCTATCTCGACGGCGCCGACATCGTGATTGCGGAAGGTTTCACCGCGTCGGTGCTACCGAAGATCGAAGTGTACCGCCGGGTGATTTCCAATGCGCCCATCTACGACGCCACGTCCCCGGAAGCGGCCAATTGGATCGCCATCGTAACCGATGATGACGCGCTCGATGCAGAGTGCACCGTCCTTCGGTTCCGGGACACGATGTGGCTCCAGCTGCTGGCCAACCTCGCATGGGACGGAGCCAAGGTTCTGACCCCGTGACCCTTCTGGCGGCAGCCGAGGCCGCACGGCGAATCCTCGAGCACGTCGATCGGCAGCCGCCGCTTCGAAGCCCGCTCGATGACGCCCTCGGCAGTGTTCTGGCCGAAGACATCGTGAGCCCCCTCGACATCCCTCCCTGGACCAATTCGGCCATGGACGGGTACGCGGTCCGATCGGAGGACGTCCGCGGCGCAAGCGCGACACACCCGGTCCGCCTTCGCGTCGTCGAGCAGATTCCGGCCGGGCATTTTCCTACTCGTATCATTGGTGCCGGCGAGTGCGCGCGCATCTTCACCGGGGCGCCGCTCTCTTCCGGGGCAGATACCGTCGTGCGACAGGAAGACACGGACGGGGGCAGTGACATCGTGACGATTACGGCCGACCGTGACGTCAAGATGAACATCCGGCATGCCGGTGAGGACATCGCGAAGGGTACCACAGTCCTGGAACGCGGAACCGCACTCCACCCCGCCCAGATCGGGGTGCTGGCGTCGCTCGCCATGGGTCAGGTCATGGTCTACCGGAGGCCTCGGGTTGCGATCATGGCGAGCGGCGACGAGATCGTGGATGTCGACCAGCCGGAGGAGATCCTGGCCGGCCGGAAGATCGCGAGTTCGAACACCCATACGTTGATCGCGCTGGTGCGCGAGGCCGGCGGCATTCCCGTCAACCTCGGCATCGCGCGGGACACTCCAGAGAGCGTGCGCACCCATCTGGAGCTGGCCGCCGACGCCGACCTGCTCATTACGTCCGCCGGCATCAGCGTCGGGGAGCACGACTACCTGCGCGACGTGTTGCAGGCCATGGGAGCGGATCTCAAGTTCTGGCGGCTCCGGATGCGGCCGGGCGCACCGGTCGGGTTCGGAATCCTTGGGAAGGTCCCGTGGATCGGGCTGCCGGGAAACCCGGTGAGCACGATGGTAACCTTCGAGTTGTTCGTCCGCCCGGCGATCCGAAAAATGGCCGGGCATGCCTTACCGTTTCGCCGGGCGGCCCGGGTTCGACTCGAGCAACCGATTGCGCTCAGGCCCACGCTGCAGCACTTCCTCCGTGCAACCGTCAGCGAGCGTGCCGACGGCCTCCATGCCCGTCTCACGGGCCCCCAGGGATCGGGCATCCTCATGTCGATGGTGCGCGCGGACGCGTTGCTGATCATCCCGGAGGGTCAACACGAGACCCCCAAGGGCGGCGAGGTCGAAGCCCTCGTGCTCACCGAACCCGGGCACCGAGCCGACCCGCCTTTTTGACGTCGCCCCAGCCGCGGCCGCGATGCTCTCCATTCACCCCGTGTCACCGGGCGGCTATTTTTGAGCGGGCTCTCGCCTAGCCCTCGAGGCGGGGCGAGGGATGTTTCACTTTCAACCGATGGTGTTGCCGAATGAACAACTTCAAGACCTTCATCCTCATGGCGGGCCTCATGGCCTTGTTCCTGGCCGTGGGGCAGCTGGTTGGCGGATATAGCGGATTGATGATGGCGCTGGTGTTTGGCGCCGGCATGAACTTCTTCATGTACTTCTTCTCGGACAAACTGGTGCTCAAGATGTACCGGGCCCAGGTGGTGACCGAGCAGGAGGCGCCCGAGCTGTTCCGCATGGTCGACCGGCTGCGCCAGCGTGCCGAGCTGCCGATGCCGGTCCTGGCGATTGCCCCACACGAGCAGCCCAATGCGTTCGCCACGGGACGGAGCCCCAACCATGCGGTGGTGGCAGTGACGACCGGCATTCTCAAGTACATGCCGCAAGAGGAGCTCGAGGGCGTCATTGCCCACGAGCTGGCCCACATCAAGAACCGGGACATGCTGATCTCGACCGTGGCCGCCGGCATCGCGGGCGCGCTCAGCTACCTGCCGTACCTCCTCTTGTTCGGCCGCGGGAACAGCCGACAGAACCCCATTCTCTCCTTGGCGATGATCATCCTCGCTCCGCTTGGGGCCATGATGATCCAGTTTGCAGTGTCCCGGCAGCGCGAATTCGAAGCCGATCGCGTGGGTGCACAGATCCTCGGCCGGCCCGAACCGCTGGCCAACGCGCTCCGAAGGCTCGACGCCATGGCCCAGCGCATCCCGATGCAGGTTGCGCCGGCGGCCGCGCCGCTGGCGCAGGTCAATCCCCTTGCTGCGCACGGCGGTGGTTTTTCCCGGCTGTTCAGTACCCATCCGCCGACCGAGGAACGCATTGCGGCGCTGGAGGCACTCGCGATGGGCCGGTAGGATCGCGACACGGAGCAGTCCTCGAGCGCCGGCCCGGACCGCGGCCGGCGCTCTCACATGCGCGAGGGAGGGGCCATGAGCGCTCCGCGGCTCGGAGGCATGCGCCGGCAAGTCATCGCCTGGTCGCTGTACGACTTCGCCAATTCTGCCTTCACCACCCTCGTGGTCACGTTCATTTACGCATCGTACTTCGTCCAGGGTATCGCCCTAGACGAAAACGAAGGGACTCGACAGTGGTCGCTCGCGGTGACGGCCACGGCGGTGGTCGTAGCGCTCGCTTCTCCCTATTTGGGGGCGATGGCCGACCGGGGCGGCCGGCGGAAGCGCATGCTCTTCATCGCCACCCTCGTCGCGATCTTGGGAAGCCTCGGCCTCTTCTTTCCCTCGGCGGGGCATGTGTGGGTGGCGCTGACGACATTCGCCATCGCCAACATCGCCTTCGAAATCGCCAACGTGTTTTACAATGCCTACCTGCCGGACATCGCGCCCCAGGATCGGATCGGCCGGATTTCAGGCTACGGTTGGGCCGCCGGATATGTCGGGGGTCTGGTGTGCCTGGTGGTGGCGCTGGTGGGGTTCGTCCAACCCGAGGTGCCGTGGTTCGGCCTGAGCAAGGCCGGCGGCCAGCACATCCGCGCGACCAACCTGCTCGTCGCCGCATGGTACGCGGTGTTCAGTATTCCCCTATTTCTCTTCGTCAAAGACCGGCCGCAGCGCCAGGTGACAACCTCGGACTCGCTCTGGGTGGCGGCCACCCGTCAGCTGGCCACCACCTTCCGCGAGATCCGGCGCTACCGCCAGGTGTTCCGCCTCCTGCTCGCTCGATTGATCTACAACGACGGGTTGGTCACCATCTTCGCCTTCGGCGGGATCTACGCCAAGGTGACCTTCGGATTCTCGTTCAGCGAGGTCATCATCTTCGGCATCGTGTTGAATGTCGCGGCCGGGATCGGTGCATTCGGCTTTGGCTTCCTAGACGACGTCCTGGGGGGCAAGCGGACCATCCTCATCAGCTTGGTGGTTCTCTTCCTGGCCAGCCTCCTCGCCGTTTTCGCCCAGAGCAAGGGCCTCTTCTGGCTGGCGGGAACGCTGGTGGGGATCATGATAGGCCCCAACCAGTCGGCCAGCCGGTCGCTATTGGGTCGCTTCGTTCCCCCGGACAAGGAGAACGAGTTCTATGGCTTCTATGCCTTCTCAGGCAAGGCGACCGCGTTCCTCGGGCCGCTGCTCCTGGGCCAGCTCACCGTGATGTTTCAATCCCAGCGTGCCGGGATCGGAGTCGTTGCGGTCTTCTTTCTGGTCGGCGGCGTGCTCTTGCTCCAGGTGGATGAGGCGGAGGGCGTGGCCAGCGCCGGGCGGCTCGAGGCCCGTCCGGCGGCCGGGTGAGCACCCAGGCCACCACCAACGGCACTTCACTGTTTGGAAGGAGAGGCTCGGGATGCCCGCTCATACCCACTATCTCTGGTTCGAGACCGAGGGCCGGCAGGAGATCATCGACATCACCGACCAGGTGGCGGAGCAGGTGCGAGCGCAGCGGCATCGGGAGGGCTTCGTGCTGGTGAGCGGCTATGCACATCACGGCCTCGGTGTTCGTGAACGACCACGAATCGGGACTGTGGCAGGATATCCTCGAGTGGCTCGAGGAGTCGGATCGCCCCGTGGGAGCCGGATCCCGCTACCGGCACAACGAGACCGGGCGAGGACAACGCAGCGGCCCACCTGCGCAGCCTCACGGTCGGGCACGAGGTGATCGTTCCCGTCACGGCGGGCGCTCGACCTCGGACCGTGGCAGCGGGTGTTCTACGGCGAGTGGGACGGCCAACGGAGGAAGCGAGTGGTGGTGAAAGTGTTGGGCGAAGGAGAAACGGCGCGGTAGAGAAGCGTTAGGGCCGCTGAAGATACTACTGCTACCACCCCCCTACCGCTCCGTTCGGTTCCTGCGCAACCAACACTAGGCAATATGCCCTACCCACAAATACAGACAACCTGCCAAGCTTCGACAGTGTCGTATTTTATGTCAGTCTTTTCCGGGTTGGTGCAATAAATTGCGCTAGCAGGGTCAGACGGCGAAGTGCTCCTCGGGCACCAGCGCCTCGCGGCCGGACTTGTCGCCGAGGTTGGGCGGTCCGACCACACGGTTGCGGCCGGCCTCCTTGGCCAAGAACAGGCGCCGGTCCGCCACATCCAGCAGGTCGTCGCCGGTATCTCCATCGGCCGGGAAGCCGGCGACACCAGCGCTCACCGTAAATCCGGCCGTGGCCTCATGCTGGGGCAGCCGCACCAGCGTCTGCGCGATCGCAAGCCGAAGGTGCTCCAGCTTGTCCACGGCATCTTCGGGCCCGGTTTCGGGAAATACCAGCACGAACTCCTCGCCACCGTAGCGCGTCACGATGTCGCTTTCGCGCACCGAGCGCAGGATGGTATTCGCGATTTCCGCCAGGGCAATATCGCCCGCGGCGTGGCCGAAGGTGTCGTTGAACCGTTTGAAGCGGTCGACGTCCACCATGGCCAGCGACAGCTGATGCTTATACCGGATCGCCCGACTGATCTCAGCCTCGAACCGGTGCTCGAAGTAGCCCCGGTTGAGCAGCCCGGTCAGGCGGTCACGCGCCGAAAGACGACGGAGCCGCCGGACCCGGCCTACGATCGCCATGCTGAGCACTGCCGCGGCGATGAGAATCAGGAGCCGTCCCCACTGGGCCGGCCAACTGAATTGACCATCGACGAACGGCGCATACACCGGGGAATTCAGATTCCACCGAGTAGCCGCATAGTAGACGATGAGACCGTACTGCCCGGCCGCAAGAAACCCAGAAAAGGCGCATACCCGCAGATCATAACGAATGCTCGTCGCACCGATCGCCAGGAAGTACACCTCGAAGACCACGAGGCTGTTGGCTGCCATGTGGGGCTGGTTCATGAGCAGGTAACCGACCAGTGCCAGGCTCACCAGCGACACATCGACCGCCGTGGTCAGGAATCCGAGCCAGGGCTTGTAGAAACCCCGCCTGACCAGCACGCGAATGACGATCGCGCCCAGCACTGCGAGCAACATGGCCACGAGGCCAACCACGTACTCCTGGGCGTCGGGGTTCCGGACAGCGTTGTAAAAGGGGATGAACAGCAGGATGCTCAAGACCAAGAGCCGGATGTTGGCCACGACCAACTCTCCGCCAGCTCCGGCATCGATCAGAGCCGGGTCGGGGCCGCCCCACCAGCGTTGGAGCCGTGTCATCCACTTGGTCGAGCTTGTCACACGCTTTGCCTTTGGCGACTCACGCCGCATGCTCGAGATTTACATCAGCCGATACTTGGGTCCGCTCCCACCTTCGCGCGGTGTCCAGCGCGGCCCCAGCACGTCGGTCGCCTTGCAGTCGACGCAGTTTGGTGCCGCAACGCGGACCCCATTCTCACCCGCTTCGTAGACCCCGGCCGGACAGAGACTGGTATAGAAGTCGGCCAGCTCCGGCGCCACCTCAGGACTGACCAGGAGATGGCTGGGGATGTCGTCTCGGGTGGCGTTCCCCGACTTGAACACCGCATCGACCTTGCTGAAGGTGAGGCGACTGTCAGGGACTATTGCCAGGTCCGGACCGGCCCGCCGCGGGACCGCTGCGTCCTCCGGAACTGCAAGTTGCTTGCCGAAAGCCCGGCCTTTGGTCAGGGCCATCACCCCGGCCTTGGCCGCGCCCGCCACGAGACCGCCTTTGAAGGCCAATCGCATGTTGCGGGTCCGGTAGAGTTCTTCCGCGACATAGCTCTCCCGGATCATCCGATCGTAGGCCCCGAGGGTTGCCGCCGACGTGTCACCTTGCTTGAGCGCCTCGAATGCCGCCCGGGCGGCAAAGACGCCCGATTGCATGGCATAGTGGATGCCTTTCAACGAGGGGACATCCACCAGGCCGACCGAATCACCCGCCATGAGGACACCATCTCCATGGAAGCGCTCGGGCAGGGAGTAGTAGCCTCCCTCGGGAATGGTCTTGGCGCCCCACTCCAACAACTCACCATCCTCGAGATATTCACGAAAGAGCGGGTGCGTCTTCATGCGTTGCAGCAGCCAGTGCACGTCGATGTTGGCCCGCGGCGAATCGAGGCCGACCACGAGGCCGAGCGAGATCTGATTCGGTCCCATGGGATACATCCAGCTGCCGCCAAAGGTGTCCGACGGCAGCGGCCAGCCCAGGGTGTGAACGACCCGGTCGAGCGGCCGCTTGGTTTCCCAGACTTCCTTGACGCCAAGGGCAAAGATCTGCGGGTTGGGGGATCCGATTCCGCGCCATTCCCGATAGGCCTGGGCCAACATCCCGCGCGACCCCTCGGCCAGCACGGTGACCTTGGCAACCACGTCGGTGGGCTCGGCGTAGGTGGCGCTCGGTTGGCCATCCCGATCGAGCCCGGATGGAGTGGTCCGCACACCGACCACCCGCGTGCCATCGGTCAGCAGCGCCCCCGCCGGAAATCCCGCGAAAATATCGACCCCCGCGTCCTCGGCGCGTGCTCCCAACCAGCGCACCATCTCGCAGAGCGAGGCCGAGTAGAAACCATGGTTGTTCATGGTGGGCGGAGTTGGTGTTCGGATCGCCCGGTGCGCGGTGAGGAAGTACACCGCTTCGCGTCCGACCGCCTGGCGGAACGGCAGATCCTCGACGGACGTCGTGGGAAAGAGATCGCGAAAGACGCGCGGATTTACGATCGCGCCTGAGAGGCTATGTTCGCCCAGACTCCCGGCCTTTTCCAACACGCCGACGGACACGTCGCCGATGGTACCGCCCTGTTCACGCTCCGCGCGGACCAGCCTCGTGAGCTCGAGCGCACCGGACAGTCCGGCCGGACCGCCGCCGACGAAGAGCACGTCCACCTCGAGCGCTTCGGCGCCCGGGCCATCGGAGATGATCAACTGCTCGAGTGGGAGCTTCGGCTGATACCTGGCAGGGATGATGTCGGTCATGCGGCATGCTCCAGGCTGGCTTGGAGTGATGAGTGGAATGCGGCAATATACACCGTTGCCCGGCGCCGACCCATCCGGAGAGGACGAGCTAACTCCATGTCTAGGCACGTCTTGCCGCTTTCAGCGCCAGGCCGCCAGTATCGCGCCTCTGTTCGGCCCGGAGAGGCAGCCCTTGGCAAGCGGGGCGCGGGGCCTCATAGTATGCGGGTTCAGGAACCGGGAATTCGCGCCTGTGCGCCGTTCGCCGACGCCCGGCGTCACCCTGGCATTAACCCTCCGGCGCGTGCCGGATGGTGGCCCGGCGCGGTGCAACCGTCGCCTGGTACCAATTCTGCTAACCGAAACCCCCTAACGGATCCGGCGATCGTGGCGGATCGGCATTCACCCAACCCCGAAAGAGCCTTATGACTCGACGCCTGCGATCCACGCTCGTCTGGTTTGTTGTCGCCCCGCTCATCGCCCTCGCCTGGACGGTCTCGGCGGCACACGCAAGCCCGCTCGATGCCGTGTCGGGATTGGCTCTCCCGTCGTCCGGAGCCCTGCACGCGCTTCAGGCAGTGGGCCAGGGAATGATGGACCAGGTCGACAGCGTCGTCGGCGTGATCAACGGATGGATCGAGGCCTTTTTCTTTGCGGACGTGCTGTTCTTCGATCCCGACCACACCCTGCCGCTCGCCGTCATCTGGTTGGTGATGGGCGGCATCTTCTTCACGCTCCGCATGGGCTTCGTGAACATCCGGGCGTTCAAGCACGCCGTGAACGTCACGCGTGGGGTGTACAGTAACCCGGCCGACCCCGGCGAGGTCAGCCACTTCCAGGCGTTGAGCACGGCCCTCTCGGCGACAGTTGGCCTCGGTAACATCGCGGGGGTTGCGATCGCGATCTCGGTTGGCGGCCCGGGGGCGACCTTCTGGATGATCATTGCGGGGCTGCTCGGGATGTCGCTCAAGTTCGCCGAAGTGACCCTGGGCCAGCACTACCGCGAGGTGCGCCCCGACGGCAAGGTGATGGGCGGGCCGATGGAGTATCTCCACAAAGGCCTGCGGGAAAAGGGCATCGGCGGGTTCGGGAAGTTCCTGGCAATCTTCTACGCGGTGGTCTGCATCGGGGCATCGCTCGGCGGCGGGAACTCATTCCAGGTTAACCAATCGCTGAACGCGATGACTGCCACGTTCCCGATCCTAGCAACCTATCCCTGGGCCTACGGCTTGATTCTGATGGTGCTGGTCGGCCTGGTGATTCTGGGCGGCATCAAGCGGATCGCCGGTGCGGCGTCACGCATCGTCCCGTTCATGGCCATCCTCTATGTGGCGGCCGCCATCTACATCTTGGCGGTAAACGCCGCCGCCATTCCGGGCGCGTTCGGTGAGATCATCCAAGGCGCCTTCAACCCGAGCGCGGCCTTGGGCGGCATCATCGGCGTCTTGGTCCAAGGATTCCGGCGGGCGGCGTTCTCCAACGAAGCCGGCGCGGGCTCCGCGTCCATCGCCCACTCGGCCGCACGGACGGCCTATCCCGTCCGGGAAGGGGTCGTCGCGCTCCTCGAGCCGTTCATCGACACCGTGGTCATCTGCACCATGACGGCACTCGTGATTGTGATCACCGGTGCCTGGGACAACCCGGCGTACGCCGATCTCGTGACCGCCAACAACGGAGCGGGCCTCACTTCCCGCGCCATGGGTGAGCACCTGACCTGGTTCCCCTATATCTTATCGCTCGCAGTCCTGCTCTTCGCTTACTCAACCATGATTTCGTGGTCGTACTACGGGGAGCGGTGCTGGGCCTATCTCTTCGGTGACAAGACCTCGAAGATCTTCCAATTGATTTTCATACTCAACGTGTTTCTGGGCTCGATCATCACGTCGACCAACGTGCTCAATTTCGGTGACCTCATGATCCTGGGTCTCGCGTTCCCGAACTTGATCGGGGTCTACATCCTGAGCGGGAAGGTCAAGCAAGACTTCGATGACTACTGGGCCAAGTACAAGGCGGGAGAATTCAAGAAATACAAGTAGGACAGTAGAAAGGTGGGGAGTGGGGAGTGGGGAGTGGGTCTTAGGGGCCCGCTTTCCCACTCCCTTTCGCATTCCAGGCGGGGGCACCAGATTTTGGAAAAGCGAGAGGCACGCTAGCGGCGAACCATCCACGTATTCGGAGGTGCTCCATGAAGATTCGCCTGGCGCAGGCTGCGGTGGTCGCTTTGCTCCTTTCTTTCGCAACCGCGCTCCATGCCCAGATCCCTTACGCGCTAGTCCAACTCGACGCCGACTGGGAAGCCGCCTTCAACGCCGGCGATTGGGAGGCCGTGGCCGGCCTCTACACCGAGGATGCCATTCGCTATCCTCCCGAGATGCCCCCGATCAAAGGGCGGGCCGCCATCCGCGACGACGTGGCCCACTCCGCGGGCATGCAGATCAGCACTGCGTTTCTAGGTGGGTTAATGGGGGATGAGATTGGGGTCAGTTGGGGCACCTACGAAATCACGGGCACGCTGGACGGGCAGGCCGTCGCAGAAAAGGGTCGTTACATGAGCGCCGTCAAGAAGATGCCCGACGGCTCCATCAAGTTCTACCGGGACATCTGGCACAAGGCCGAATAGGGAGCAGGGAGTAGGATGGCAGGGAGTAGTGCAAGGAAAGGGGCCGGCGACAGTTCGCCGGCCCCCTTTGTTTGATACCTCCACTCTTCGCCCACTCCCTAGTGTCCGACTCCCGACTCCCTACTCCTTGAGTTTCTTGATCTCTTCCGTCAGCCTCGGCACCACCTCGAACAGGTCACCCACGATACCGTAGTCGGCCACCTTGAAGATGGGGGCATCTTTGTCCTTGTTGATGGCGACGATCACCTTGGCCGTGCGCATGCCGGCCAGGTGCTGAATGGCCCCCGAGATGCCCACGGCCACATAGAGGTTCGGGCTCACTGTCTTACCGGTTTGGCCGACCTGGGCAGCGTGATCGCGCCAGCCCACATCCACGACGGCGCGACTCGCGCCAACCGCGGCGTTCCCGAGCGCCGCAGCCAATGCTTCGATCAAGGCAAAATTGCCTGGCTCCTTGAGCCCCCGCCCACCCGACACCACGATTGGTGCCTCCGCCACGTCCAGCGCGCCGCCTTCGGGCGCCTTGATGCCGGTCACCTGCACCCGGGCGCTGAAGGAGGGCACCGTGACCTTCTCGACCGCTCCGGCCTTGGAGCTATCCGACGGTGGAAAGGTGTTGGGCCGCACCGTGAGCACGGCCGGCGAGCCTGACAGGCGGAGTTTCTGCAACGCCTTCCCGGCGTACACCGGGCGCGTGGCAATGATGCGTCCGTCTTGGACCTCGAGCCCCACCACATCGGACGCGCAGCCGACCCCCAATCGGGCAGCGACACGGGGCGCGAGGTCGCGACCGGTGGCACTCGCGGCAAACACCACCGCCGTTGCGGCGGCACCCAGCTCGGCGAGCGTGGCCGCTTGCCCATCGGGACAATAGCGAGCAAAGTCGGGGTGGTTCGCCGTCAACACCCGGTCGGCCCCACCATTCCCCAGCTTGTCTGCGCCACTGACCTCTCCCGCGGCGAACACTACCGCGTCGACCGTGGCGCCGAGCGCGTCGGCCAGCTGGCGAGCGGCAGCGACCACCTCGAAGGAGACCTTGCGGAGAGCACCATCGCGCTGCTCGGTGACAGCGAGTATCGCGGACATGTCAGATTACCTTCGCTTCATTTCGCAGAAGATTGACTAATTCAGGTACCGCATCCGGGCCTTCACCGACGATCTTCCCGGCCGTGCGTTCGGGTGGAAGCTCGAGTCCGAGGATCTCGATGGTGCCGGCTCCGAGGTCGACCGCTTTGACCTCGAGCGGCTTCTTCTTGGCGGCCATGATGCCCTTGAGCGACGGCAGCCGCGGCGTGTTCAGGCCCTTGTCGCAGGTCAGCACGGCGGGAAGTTGGCAAGTCGAGGTTTCCACGCCGCCTTCGATTTCCCGCTCGGCTTCCACCCTCCCGTCTGCGACTTTCACCCGGGCCAGCGCCGTGATGCACGGCAGCTCGAGCAGCTCGGCCGTCATCGGCCCGACCTGATAGTTGTAATCGTCCACGGCCAACTTGCCGAACAGAATGAGGTCGAACCCCTGGTCTTTCAGCTCGCCGGCAAGCGCCTTGGCGACCTCCAAGCCATCGGGGCTCCCGCTGCCCTGGAGGAGCACACCACGATCGATGCCCATGGCAAGCGCCGTGCGGATGGTCTCCTGCGCCGATTCGCCACCGAACGAGTACACCACGGTCTCGCCCGAACCGGCCGCCTCCTTGAAGGCGATGGCAGCCTCGATGGCAAATTCATCGAATGGATTAGGGACAAACTTGACACCGGCTTCATCGATCGAAGTGCCATCGGAGCCGATGACGATCTTGGATGTCGTGTCGGGCACGCGTTTGAGGCACACCGCGATTTTCACGTCACTCCTCCAGACTGCGGATCCCGTAGTTGACCCCGGAAACGGGGCGTAAAGTAGCCCCGTCCGGGGGAGGTCGCCAGGGTGGCCGCCACGCTAGAAGGCGTTCAAACCGGTGATCGCCTGGCCTAGAATGAGGGTGTGCATGTCGTGGGTTCCTTCATAGGTGTACACCGACTCGAGGTTGGCCATGTGGCGCATGGCGCCGTACTCGGCCAGGATGCCGTTGGCCCCGAGCAAGCGTCGCGCCTCGCGGGCGCACTCCGCCGCCATGTTCACGTTGTTCCGTTTTGCCAACGACACCTGGAACGGCGTCATGGTACCACGGTCCTTGAGTCGGCCCAGCTGAAGCGTCATGAACTGCGCCTTGGTGATCTCGGTCAGCATCTCGGCCAATCGGGCCTGCTGAAGCTGGGTCTGCGCAATGGGTCGGTCGAACATGATCCGATTCTGAGCGTAGCTCACGGCTTCCTCGTAACAGGCCATTGCCGCACCGATACCGCCCCAGGCAATCCCATATCGTGCCTGGGTGAGACACATGAGGGCACTCTTGACCCCTGACGACTTGGGGAGGAGCGCGGACGCCGGGACCTTCACGTCTTCCAGGATCAGCTCGCTCGTATCCGACGCACGCAACGAGAGCTTGCCTTTCTGGTCCCGAGCGCTGAAGCCTGGAGTGTCGGTGGGAACGATGAACCCGCGGACCGATGACGCGTCGGTGATATCCCCGGTCTTAGCCCAGACGATGGCCACACTGGCCCGGGAACCATTGGTGATCCACATCTTGGTCCCGTTCAGCACCCAGCCGTCGCCGGTCTGTCGGGCGGTCGTAATCAGCCCGGCCGGGTTCGACCCATAATCGGGCTCCGTCAGACCAAAACAGCCGACGTCCTCACCGCTGGCCAGCCGCGGCAACCACTGGTCCTTCTGTTCGTCCGAGCCGAATTGGTGAATCGGGTACATCACCAGCGCGCCTTGCACCGACGCGAAGGAACGCACACCGCTGTCACCGCGCTCGAGTTCCTGCATGATGAGCCCATAGGCCACATTGTTGAGCCCGGCGCACCCATAACGCTCCGGCAGGTTGGCGCCAAAGAAGCCGAGCTCGGCCATCTGTGGCACCAACGCCTCGGGAAATTCCCCTTTGACGTATGCGTCCGCGATCACGGGCATGAGGTTCTCGTCGACCCAGGTGCGCACCGTGTCGCGAACCGCCCGCTCCTCCTCGGACAGAAGCGAGTCCATATCGTAGAAATCGACTCCAGAAAATCTGTTGGTCATGATGTACTGCCTCAGGAATTTGGAAACGTCCTACACGATGTCACCATTCAAATGACAGAATGGGATTGACGGCCCACATGCCGTTCGGCAGCGGGGCGGATACCGACGTCTCGGGCCTTCTGCCGGAAGGTGCGGCCGTGATCGACCCGGTGGCCCTGTTCCGCCTGCCACTGATGAACCATTTCATGCAGCAGCGTGTGCGTCACTTCCTTCCAGCCGTCGGCCCGCAGATGGCGTTGGCTGATGGTAATCTCCGTGGCGCGGCCGGTCCTGTTGCTGATGGCAATGTCGCCGAGGCGGCGACGCATCCGACTCGACAGTCTCAGCGCCACGGAACCGAGCTTGCCGTCGAAATACCGGCCGTTCAGCTCGCGGTGGAGCGCCTCGAGCCGCCGGATGATCGCCGCGTCGCCAGGCCGCGGCGGACTCGCTCGCCGAGCGCGGGAAGGTGCGTGGAGCTCGACCGGGAAGGTCAGGAGCTCGCGCCGTGCCGCGGCGCGCACGTCGCGTCGCACCCGCGGCGTCACGAACCGAATGATGGCACGCAACACGCGATCGGAGGCGAAGGCGTAGCCGCGGTGGAGCCGGAGGGCGCCGGCCGGAGTAAGGCTCACCAGCACCGTGCGATTGGTGTGAGTGCTGACCTTGGACGGGGTCTTCCACCCGAGCGCCGCCAGCCGCTCGGCCAGCACTTCGTCGGGCTCGAGTGCCAGACTCGTCATCCTGCGTGGCTCTCGGCGGCCGCAGGTAGAGCCACGGGATGACGCGTGGCAAACGAGTGCGTGTCGGAAAAGCGAAATGTGCCCGCGCCCGATTCCCACCGCACGAACTGCACGTGCACGGCTTGGTGGTCCACCTTGATCACATTGAACACCGATGGCCTGCCACCCCGCATGCGGGTGCTCAATGTGCCGGTCGTGCTGATGGTGAGGCCGCCGTCCAACTGATCCGCTCCTTCTTGATGATCGTGGCCGCACAAGACGAGATCGGCGCCGGTGGCCACGAGCCGCCGGTGCGCCTCGGGCCAGCGGGCGAGACCCATGCGCTGGGAAAGTTGCCCACGCATGATGTTGTGATGCAGGACGATCACCTTGAAGACGTCGTTGCCGGCCTGGGCAAAGAGTTTGGCGACCCGGTCGGTCTCGGACTTTGGCAGGTGACCCTTTACCGCGAGGTCTCGTAGGTTCGGCGTCAGCGAGCCCACCGCGACGCCATAGGCCGTGAGCGCCCCGGCCAGAAACAAACCGGGCAGCTCGAGGGTCGGCGTCAACTCCTCGCCGAAATACTGCCGGTACTTTTCATACTTGGCGCGGGGGCCGGCAATGCTAAAAGGGCTCCGCCACCAAGTCACGTCGTGATTGCCAGGCACGACCAAGGTCGGGGCCGTGTCCCGAAATTGCCGCACCAGTGCGCGAGCCCGCTGGAATTCTCCGTGACGGGCCCGCTGAGTCAGGTCGCCGGAGAGGGCGATTGCGTCGGGCTCGATGGTGGGTACCAGCGGACTCGAGCGCCTCGATCTGCGCCAGATCGGCCACGCCGCCAAAGTGGAGATCGGAGAGGTGGACGATGGTGAGGCCCTTTACCACCGGGCCCTCACCTGATAGGTCAGCGTTGTCTCGCCTTTGGCCGGAACCGGCACCCGGAATCGGGTCACGGTGGAGGATACTTTCTCGGCCGGCAGGGAACTCGCGAGTATCGACCATTCCCCAAAGCGTTCCTCCAACACATCGACCGTCACGGCTTGGTCGGTCGCATTGGCCAACGTCACTTCGTAGTCCGCCGTGGCAACCGTGTAGCGGCCCTGCCTGACCGTGGTGTAGCTGGTCTGGACCCGCTTGGCCGTAATATCAAACGCGAGTCCCGCTGATACCGCGACATCGCGGCCCGCCGGCGTATGATCGACGTTGGCCTCGCCAACCAGCTGCAGCCGCCCGCCTTCATCGGCCTGATAGAGTCGGATCACGCCACCGGGGAGCGGCGTATCACCGAACTCGCTGCCGCTCCTCCGGTCGATCCGGTATCGCACCTCGACCGGTGACTGGGGCTCCTCGCCGGTCTGTACCAGGGGGCCACGGTACGGCAGGAACCCGCGCACGACGTAGCGTCGCTCGTACCCTGTCGTCGCGGGCTCGAATAGCGCCCTCGATGCCTCGATTCCCGGCGTCAAGTTCAGTGTTCCGGGCAGGGTGTAGAGATGGAACTCGCCCACCCGCTCCTCGGTCGCAACGCCGGCCACCGTCATCTCCGCTATCGCGCTCACGTTTCGCCGAAACCGGCCCTCGTCCCGCATCTGAGCCGCGCGACCCACCGAGCCCGCCAGCAGCTGAACCGATGCTCCTTCGACATTCAATCGGTCGACCGCAACCACGGCCGACCCCTGCACCCGAGCCGCCTTGGCGCCGAGGATCACCTGGTAGCTGGCCTGCCACGATCCGCCCGACGTGAAGTAGCCCAGATCGAATCCCTCTCTGGCACGCCGGCTCTCGACGCTCAGGGACACGACCGGATCGACCACTACCAAGTCGCGGGGAAACTGCGGCGTCCCCGGCATGCTGAACGTCACCGTGCCGTCAGGCATTTCGTAGCGCTCGGGATCGACCGCCAGCACCTTGGCGCTCACCGTGTCTTTCACACCCCCGTAGCGAAAGGTGATGCGCCGTCCGATGGAACGCCGGAGCACGCTCTGCATGTCGGTCGCGCCGTCGTAGCTCGCGGCGGTGATCGATACCACCGAATCACGCGAAAACAGGGTGGCGAGGTCGAGCGCGCCGAGTTCGAGGCGATGCGTGGAGGGGCCGCGCGGCACCCGCGCGGGAATCGATCGGCGCACCAGGACGCGGCCGTCGTTGTAAATGGTGAGACTCGGGGCCTGGGCCACGGCTGGGGCGGCCAAAGTACAAGCACCGATCAGGGCGGTAAGCAGTCTCATTTGAAGGCCTCGAATGCAACACGGGAGATGATGCGGTACATGATGATGTACGTCGCCGCCACGGCGATCACGCCGTAGATCTGGGGCAGCGCGGACGCGCCGCCGCGCGGAATCCGCACCCATACATAGACAGCCATGAGCAAGGTCGCCACCAGTGCTCCACGGCGGGCGATCGTGTTGGACCGCGCTTGGATCTCGTCGCGGCAGAAGACGCAGACGTCACCCAACACGGCGCTCGCATCCTTCCGGCCGCATTTGGGGCACGGAATCTCAGGCAACCCACTTGGCGACGGCATCGCCAAACTCCTTGGTTGTGGCGGTACCGCCCAGGTCACGGGTGCGGATGCCGTCCTCGACCAGGGTCCGCTGGATCGAGCGGCGGATTCGGTCGCCGGCGTCCTTCTCGCCGAGGTGATCGAGCATCATGGCAGCGGCCAGCATCTGGGCGGCCGGGTTGGCGACGCCTTTCCCCGCGATGTCGGGCGCGCTGCCGTGCACCGCCTCGAAGATTGCGGCCTTGGTCCCGATGTTGGCACCCGGGGCCAGGCCCAGGCCGCCGACCAGCCCGGAAGCCAGGTCGCTCAGGATGTCGCCGAACATGTTGGTGGTCACGATCACATCGAACTGCTCAGGGCGGAGCACCATCTGCATGGCGGTGTTGTCGATGATCAGATCGTTGACCTCGACCCGCCCGGCATAGTCTTTCGCGATGTCGCGGCCGACGTCGAGGAAGAGGCCGCTTACCATCTTGAGGATGTTGGCCTTGTGAACGATGGTGACCAACTTCCGGCCTGTCTTGACGGCATACTCGAAGGTGTAGCGCAGAACACGCTCGCATCCTTCACGCGTGAGGATGGCAATCGACTCCGCAACGGCCCGGGGGTCATCGCCCACCTGCACATAGTGCTCGACGCCCACGTAGAGCCCCTCGAGATTCTCCCGTACCAAGACCAGGTCGATGTGGTCGAACCGGCCACCCGGCAACACGCTCTTGGTGGGCCGCACGTTGGCGAACAGCTTGAATTCCTTCCGAAGAGCCACGTTGACCGAGCGGAATCCAGTACCCACCGGCGTTGTGAGCGGGCCTTTGAGCGCAATCCGGTGCTGATGAATGCTCTCGAGCATGGCATCGGGAATCGGGGTGCCCATGGTTTCGAGCGCGGCAATGCCGGCAATCTGCTCGTCCCAGGCAAAGGGCACGCCGGTGGCCTGCAGCACCTTGATGGTCTGGGCTGTGATCTCGGGCCCGATCCCATCCCCGGGAATCAAGGTGACGGTGTAGGTCACGGCTCCATCCCCCGAATCGGTAGCATGGCATCCATGGCCGCTTCGAGCGCCGCCACCGGTGTGCCGGCCTGGGCGTGTGCAATGGTGCGCCACAAGATCTGGCCCGATCGCGCGTCGACCAGCACGATACTCAGCTCGGCCCGGACCACACCCGGCTCGGGTTGTTTGAACATGAGAGCCGCGGGGACGAGCGCGTGCCGGCCGCCGGAGATCGCCACGAGCGTCCGCAAGTGCGAGCGGAACGGATCGGGAATGACCTCGAGCCTGGGGGCACGCATCACGGCCTGCCCCATCTTGTCGGGATCGGTGACGACGCCCGGGGAACGGCGGGCGATGGCGCGCAGGTCGGGTGGGAGTTTCCAGTCCACTTCCGGCGACCTCGCCGTGAGCTTCTCGCCCACGATCGAATCGGCCCAGTTCAGGAGCACGGTCCGGTTGCGGAACAACTCACCGCTCGAGAGGGTCGAGTCGGCCACGATCAGGGTCAGGGGCAGGACAGCGATGGATTGTCCGGCGAGCGACTCGGTCCCGAGCCCAATGGTCGGCGGGAGGGAGTCGGCCGGCGCCGGTGTTGTCTCGGAGCGTTGCCCGCCACCGCAACCCACGGCCACGAGGAGCGCTGGGTAGAGCAATTTCTGGTTCACGGATCCCCGGCAGCTGAATGAAGTGGGCCGGCCCCAAGAAAGGGCCACCGTAACTCATGAAGTTACAACATGTTCGTTCGGGGCAGCAGGGCTCTCGCCGCCGCAATGCGAAGCGGCCCGGAACCTAATCTCGGCGGGGGTGGATTCAAGATGGGGCGATGCTGGTCCCCACATCTCGCACCGAGAGAACGGGAGGCATGCCGGTCCACGACTGGTGCCCCACCAAAGAAGAACGAGCGGCTGTCTCGGCCGCCCGCTCATTCGAGGTAAGCCACCGGCGGAGCCTACCCGAGCGACATCCCACCGTCCACCACCAGCGTCTGGCCGGTAATGTGGCGCGCCTCCTCCGAACACAGAAAGGCGATCACCCGGGCGATGTCCTCGGGATCGGCCAGGCGGCCGAGCACCGACTTCTTCTGGGAACGCTCGACCACGTCCGAGGGCAAGAGCTCCATCCGCTCGGTGCGGATGAATCCGGGAGCCACTGCGTTCACGTTCACGTTGGCCGATCCGAGATCGACGGCCGCGGCACGAGTCAGCCCCTCCACCGCGGCCTTGCTCGCGGCGTAGTTGGCCACACCAAACCCCGGACGCTCTGCCGTGTGCGCGCTCACGCTCACGACTTTGCCGTAGCGCTGCACTCGGAAGTGCGGCGCCACGGCACGGATACAGTTGAAGGCGCCGGTGACGTTGGTGTCGAGCACCTCCGACCAGGCGCGCTCGGTCAACCGCCAGAGCGCCCCATCGACTGCGATGCCGGCGTTATTGACCAGGTAATGGAGTCCGCCCAGCCGGGCGATGGTCTCATTGACGAAGTGTTCGACCGCCAACCGGTCGCGCACGTCGCAGCGACAGGCGTAGACCTCAACACCCATGCCTGAGAGCGACGTCTCGGTGAGTAACGCCTGCTCGGTGACATCTCGGCCGGGGAGGTCGACAAAGCAGAAAGCCACCTTCGCGCCACGGCGGCCGAGTTCCATCGCGATCGAGCGGCCAAGGCCGGTGGCTCCGCCGGTCACGATGGCCACTTTGCCGCGGTAGCCCTCGGCGATGGGCTGAGGCTGGGGTTCCTCGAGCGCGGCCTCGCCGGTGTGTTCCCAGGCCGGGGAGGTGTTGAACTTCTCGGAGAAGGACATGTGAAGGACCAACCTACCGGCCGCACCGGCCGGCGGCAAGCCGAGCCGGGCGGGCTGCCCTCAGCCTTCCAGCCCCATCCCCCACGCGGCCAGGGAGATGGGCAGGCCGCCGTAACTCAGGAGCTGGTCGTGGAATGCGCGCGGCGAGTACCGGGCGGCGCCGGTACGCTGGCGGTAGGCTGCCCGAAGCTGTTGGATCTCCCGGCGCCCCACCGCATAGCATAGCTGGTAGGTCGGCCACGCACAGTACCGGCGTACCTCCCGTTCCGCGCTCACCCGGTCGATGGGCAGGTGCTCCACCAGGTAGCTCACGGCCTCGTCCGGCGTCATCCCGCGCGTGTGGAGCCCCACATCCAGAATCACCCGGATGGCCCGCCACAGGAGATGGACCTGCTGGAACAGTCGCTCCTCGGGGGTACGATAGAACCCTTCCTCGCCCATCATCTCCTCGCAATAGAGGGCCCAGCCCTCCACCATGATGGGCGTCCAGCAGAAACGGCGAACCGAGGATTCGAGCGAGTGGGCGGTCAGCAACTGCAGGTGATGGCCGGGATACCCCTCATGCACCGTGGTGGCGGTCAATTCGTGGACGCAGTGCTCGCGGAGCATGCGGTCCACCGTGTCGGGCGATCCGCCGCCGTTGGGCACCGTGACGAAGAAGTATCCGGTCCGGCCGGCCATGAGCTGGCCCGGCGGCTGATATGCCGCAAAGGGCACGATGGGCACCATAAAGGGCGGCGTCCGTACCAAATCGAGTGACCCCGTCGGTACCGTGGCCAGATCTCGATCGCGCACGAAGGCCAGCGCACGATCCAAGGATGCTTGATATGCGCCGAGCAGTCCGTCCGCCCCGGGATGATCTTCCCGCAAACGGTTCACCAGGTCCCGCCACGGCACCGACGCGTCGATGGCGCGCGCCTGGCGTTCGATTTCCGCCGTGACTTCTTCCTCGAGACGGAGTCCATAGCGCCATAACTCGGGCGCGGTGTTCCGCAGGGCGTGCTCGTGATGCAGTCGCCGGTCGAACTGTTCCTCCCCGACCGCAAAGAACAGAAGATCGGGGTGAGCCTGCAGCTCGGTCTCGAGCGCCAGGCCAAATCGGGCCACTCGCTCATCCGCGTCGGCGGCCGCCGACGCGAGGTCGTCCGCCAAGGCCGGGACCGACCCACTCAAGGTCTCCGCCGCGGTTCGGAGTAAGAGCCGCGCTCCGGGTATCGTCTGAGTGGCGGACTCGATAAAGACCGATGGGGGCTCGCACAGCGTCTCTTGGGCCGCATCGAGAAACTGGGGCACCTCCCGGAGCCGAGCCAGCACCGCGCGCGCGCGATGGTCGACACTCGACTCGGCCCGAACCAGGAGTGTGTAGATGGCGGAACAAAGATGAGACAGCCAGAACTGCGGGTTGCGGACGTGGGGCTGTTCGTGCTGCAACCGGAGAATCAGGACGCGGATGTCGCCCAGCAGCGCGGTCCGGTCGATCTCGTCCTGGAGCGACTCGACTTCGAGATCCTCGACTGCGCCGGCCATGGCACGAAACGCAGCCAGATGCCGGCCGATGGATTCGACATCGAAAGCGCCGAGCCGACTATCGTGGTCGGTCGTGCCCGCGGCGGTCGCGGATGCCGGGTCGTAGTGCCACCGCAGATCGAGGTATGACCGGCAGAGCGCCTCAGTTGCTGGCGGCATCGATTGCCCTCTCGCCGTGGGCTCGGGCAACGAGACGGTGGCATTCCTCCTCACTGAGGAGCCGGTCGGCACGCTTGGCCGCCTGGAAGAGGGCGTCACAGGCGGCCTGATCGGCGGGGTCGTAGCCATGATCCTTGAGCCAGACCTTCACATTGGACAGGCCCGACACGGCGGAGATCTCGATCCGCTGCTTGAGGCCGAATATGCCGGCCGGAATCGACGAATAGACCCGGTCCACCAGCCACGTATCGCCCTTTTCCATGGCCTTCATGATGGCGGAGGCATGGACGCCGGTGGCGGTGCGGAACGCGTCCTCCCCGACGACCGGGTAATTGGCCGGGATGGGCACGCCGGTGGCCTCCGAGACGACCTGACAGTACTCGAGGAGCTTGGACAGGTCTCCGTCGTGGGCGCCGAGGAGGTAGAGGTTGACGATGAGCAGGTCCATCTCGGCGTTCCCGACTCGTTCCCCGATACCGAGCGCCGTCGCGTGGACGCGGTCGGCACCTGCCTCGATCGCGGCGAGGCAGTTGGCGATGCCGAGGCCGCGGTCGCGATGGCCGTGCCAATCGATCTTCACCTCTTGGCCCGTGGGGGCGATGATCTCGTCGCGCGCGTATCGGACCAGGTGCCGCACCCCGTTGGGCGAGGCGTGGCCGGTGGTATCGGACAGGCAAATGCGACGCGCACCGCAGCCGATGGCTGCTTGGTACAGCGTCTTGAGCGTCTCCGGCCGGGCCCGCGTCGTGTCTTCGGTCACATACATGACCCTGAGCCCATGGGACACCGCGAAGGTCACCGCTTCTTCGGTGGCGCGGAGCATCTTCTCCATGGTCCAATCCTCGGCGTACTGCCGGATGGCGGAGGACCCGATGAAGGTTGCCGCCTCGATCGACAAGCCGACTTCTTGGGATACGGTGACGATCGGCTCGATATCCGCGACCACCGTGCGGGCGGCGCAGTTGGGATCGATGGGAAGCTTGGCGTCGACGATTTCCCGGGCCAGCGCCCGCACCTGGTCTACAACTCGCGGGCCCGCGCCCGGCAAGCCGATGTCGGCCGCCCGGATGCCCAGATCGGCCATGAGATGCAGCAGACGGAGCTTGGCGGACATGGGCGGGTCGATGACCGAGGGGCTTTGGAGCCCGTCTCGGAGCGATTCGTCGTTGAGCACGAAGGACGCGCTCCGATAGTCGAACGCGCTGCCTAGGCTGTTCCAATCGTAGATGAGGTCGTTCTGGTCCATGGCTGTACGTTCACCGCAAAACGGAGGTAGGTCAAGCAAGAGGTCCGGCGGCTAGCGATGCCCCCGAACGAGCGAATCGGCCGCAATGCTGACGGACCCGGTGACTCCTTCGACCACCGCCCGGTCACCGATCATGGACGCCTCGACCGTGGCACCGCGGAGGCGGGCATCGCGGCCGATAATGGTATTGGCAATGGTGCTGTCGTGGATCCGGGTGCCCGCCTCCACGCTGACGTTCGGCCCGACGACACTCCGCTCGATCACGACGCCCTCTTCGATGTAGACCGGATCGATAACGGTGACCCCGGGAAACTCACCTCGGCGAGCACCACCCGCGCTCAGGAGCGTCGCGTTGGTCTCGAGCAGGGTCTCGAGTTTGCCGCAATCGTACCAGCCGCCCACTGCCGCCGTCCGGATCTTCTTGCCCCGCTCGATCATCCACTGGAACGCGTCGGTAAGGAAGTACTCGCCCAGATTGGGTGCGGCGGCGAGGGTGTGATCGATGCCCTGCCACAGACTCTCGACATCGTGGATGTAGTAGAGTCCGATGTTGGCCAGCTTCGAGATCGGCTCCGACGGCTTTTCCACGATCCGGGTCATATACCCCTCGGCATCGGTTACCACTACCCCGAACCGCTGGTAATCCTCGACTTCCTTGGCCCAGATGATCCCATCGGCCCGGGTCCGGTTGATAACCGTCAAGTCCGCATCGAACACCGTGTCCACGAAGATGACGAGCATGGGACCCGTGATGAACGGACGCGCCAGGTTGACGGCGCCCGCGGTCCCATCCTGGACCCGCTGCTCGACGAACCGGGCGGGGATGCCGTAGCGCTCGGTCGCGTAGCGCTCGACCTCTTCCTTGAGGTGGCCGGTGATGAAAATTAACTCGGACACATCGAGCCCCTCGAGCCGGTCCATGACCCAATCCATCACGGGCCGGCCCGCGACCTTGAGAAGGGGCTTGGGCACGTGGTAGGTGTGAGGGCGCAGACGCGTGCCCTTGCCGGCGAGCGGAATGACGACTTGCATCAGGGAATCCTTCCGTAGCGGTCTTCCAGGCGGACCAGGTCGTCCAGTTCCGGGGTCGACGCTTCCAGGACGTCGCTGTCTTCGACCGCCTCGATCTGGTGGATCAGACCAGGCGGAATATGGGCGCTCTCTCCCGCCTCGAAGGAGCGGGTCACCATCTTGTCGCCCTCGCGGATGCGTAACAGCAGCTGCCCCGAGAGCACGTACATGGTTTCGTCCTTCTTATTATGGTATTGCAGGCTCAGGATGTGCCCGGCCCGGACGTGCAGGATCTTCCCGACGTACCGGTCGGTCTGTGCCCAGATCAGCTCGTACCCCCAAGGTTTATCGACCCGGTATGGCAGCTCGGCCATCAATCCTCCAGCGGCAAGAGTATAAAGGCCGATGGCAGCGCCACACAGGCCCGGACGCAGACCCCACAGCCCACACAGCCCTCCGCCCGGATCGCCGGGTGGCCGTTCTCGTCCATTACCAGCGCCTCTTCTCCCACAGGACAGGCATCGGCACAGACCCGGCAGGGGGACCCATGATAGGTAATGCACCGGTTGGGATACAGCTCTAGCGTGCCGAGCTTGAAACCATCCCAGCCATGCTCGGGCACCGTCAGCGCCTCGGTCGGACAGGCCCGGGCACAGGGCATGTCCGGGCAGACGATACAGGGTTCCCGATACACGTCGATGTGCGGGGTTCCGGCTGCCAATCCGCCGTCGGTGCCCACCTTGATGATCGCCTTGGGCGGGCACACGTCGATGCAATCGCCGCACCGCGTGCAGGCGGCCAGGAACCCCACCTCGGGCAGGGCGCCGGGAGGCCGCACGTAGCGGCGGCCGACTACCCGGCCTTCCGCCTGGTCCATGAGTCGTTCGACCCAATCGCCGATCGCGTCCCGGAAGAAATCGCGCCGGGTGCCGGGCTTGAACTTCATGGGCCGCCCTCCGAGCGACACTGGCGGTGCAATACGTTCACGTAGAATTCCGACTCGGAGCAAGACGTCCCGCGGATCTCAGATCCACGAACCAACCGGCTCGGGTGCACCCGGACAATCTACTCGGGTCACCAATGGCATGGTGTCGGGCGAGTGACGTCGCGAAGCACCAGCCACCGGCGGAGGACGCCGGTGGCCTCATCGAGCGAAGCTCTGACCCAGCAACCAGCCTCCGGTCGCCAATATGCGGGCTCGCGTTGGGCCGTCATCGGAGTCGGGTGAAACAAGTGGAGTCCGAGGAGGGTATAGGCAAGCATGGCGGTTCGCTGCCGGTCGGTGTCGAGGGCTCGGGCACCGAAACATAGGCTGCCCCGGGAGCCCCGGGGGAGGGGCGTTCCCGTGGTATCCCGGCGGCGGTCTTGGCATATTCCCTGCTGAGCGTCCCGAACAAGGAGTGGTCGGATGAGAATCCAGGCGGCTGTGATAGCCCTGGCGATGGCCTGGCCGGGGAGTCTCGTAGCGCAAGAGGCGGCGGATTCCGCAGCCGTAGCCCAGGCGGCGCTCGACTATATCGAAGGGTGGTACGAGGGCAATGCGGAACGAATGACCCGGGCGCTCCACCCCGATCTGGTGAAACGCATCGTGGCGGAACGCGACGGCGTGAGCCACATCCAGGGGATGACAGCCGAGCAGCTGATCGGCTATACGGCGGGGGGAGGCGGACGCCAGACCCCGCCGGAGAAGCGGCGGACGGAGGTGACGATCCTCGACATCTTCGGCAATGCCGCGACGGTGCGGGTCGACGCCGATTCGTGGATCGATTATCTACAGATTGGCAAGGTGGACGGGGAGTGGAAGATCCTGAATGTGCTGTGGGAGCTTCGCCCCGAGGTCAAGGCCAAAATGAAGGACCAGCAAAAGAAGCCACAACAGTAAGCGTCAGAATTCTGAGTATCCTGAGCCCCCTTAAGGAGATTTACCTATGGGTAAGATCAAGTTTCTCGCCGCGTGTGCCGTTATGGTGGTGGCCAGCGCCGCTCAGCTGAGCGGTCAGGTTCGTGTCGGTGGGCAAATCAACTTTGCCGACGACTTCGACTTCGGCTTGGGGCCCCGCATCGTGGTCGCCGACCCCGCACTCGGCGAGTTCCGGTTCATCGGAACCTTCGACTTGTACTTTCCCGATGACAGAGCGGGCGTCGACCTCGATTACTGGGAAATCAACGGCAATGTCGTGTACGATTTCGCTATTCAAAGTGCTCCGACGCTCGTACCCTACGTCGGCGCGGGACTGAACATCGCCCACCTATCGGGCGGAACTGGGTTCGGCTCTGATACGAACATCGGGGTCAATCTATTGGGGGGAATGGAGTTTAAGACCGGCCGGCTTCGCCCCTTCGTCGAGTTGCGCGTGGAACTCGAGGGCGGTGAGCAATTCGTGGTGACTGGGGGACTGCTCTTCTAGCGTCATCCGTCAATCCGTTTTCGAAAACGCGCGATGGTTGCACGAGCCGCCATCGCGCGTTCTTCTTCGAAGATTTGCGCAAGCATCAGGACACACCAGCACCTACGAGCGTGTGAATGTATTCCTTGTGCTCCCCGGGGCGCAGCGTTTTGTCCTCGCCCTCCCCTCCCCAACCCCCCTCGAGGATCGAGGTGTCGACAAACCAGCGCCCAAGCGGAGTTTGGGACTTGGCCCACATACGGCCAGAGAACCCCAGTCGGTACAGTAGCCGATTCCAGCGATCGAGAGCGGGCAACTCGAGCTGGGTCCGATCCGTGTGGAGCTCATAGCCTAGTTCCTCCAGGGTCCGCCCCACCAACGCTTCGATTGCACGAAGCGTATCCGCTGAAGATGACCTCCACCGCTCGATAGGATTGAAGGTCGGGCCGCCGGTTCCGGTACCGAACGATGTATTCGGCCTGGCAACCGACCCGATGGCGCAGCGCTGAACCCGATCGTAGTCCATGGAGTGGTCTATGAATTCGCCGATGCGGGCCAACACCCCCGCAGTATCACGCACAAGGTCCTCGAAGCGGACCTCGAGGTAATCGACCCCTACAGTTTTGCCCCCCGCTCTTCCCGCGCGCACCGTCCATTCCCAATACACCGCCGCGGGCACGTGATGCCGATTCCGATCCCAAGGATATGGCCCGATCCAGTTCTGTTGGGCCAGTGACAGTGCCACATCTCTCCCGTCCCGAACCATGTGAACGAAGCGTGCGTCGGGAAAAGTCGTTTTGATCGCCTCCATGTAGAAAGCGTTGGTCGGCGTACACTCCGCCCAGCGGGAAGCGCCCTGTTCAACCGCAATGCTCTCCATCAGGATCCGTAGGAAATCCCCGGCGGAGCTACAGTCTTCTAGAATCCTGGCCCTCAGATCATCCGCATCTAGACCCGATCGATAAAAGAGTTCACCGCCGAGCCATTTCGATAAGAAGTGCGCTCGATCCGAACGACGGCGCAACCCTCCGAAACGCGGCCCGATCACGTCGAACACCCGTGATTCGCTACGGTAGATGGCGAAGTCGCCGGAAGAAAGGAGAAGATGGTAGAGCCACGTCGTGCCCGAGCGTGGGCTCCCTACAATGAAGACCGGGGGGCGAGAAGACATCGGGCCCCTCAGCATGAGCCGCTGGGAATAGTGTGTTTGAGAATCACCATGAGCTTCCATCGATGGAGTGCACAATGAATCCCGTTGGGGGGGCCACTTGCCCTTGGCAGATATCGGCTTTGAATGGCAGTGGGTCTATGAGCTTGCCGCACTGCGAATGGGTATGTTAACAAGTAATGCAACAGGTGATGGTCCGCCAGCGGGCGATTTCGTCGGGTCCCACCTACAGTGTATGCTCGTGTTGACTCCGGTCCGCGGAATCCATAGCCTATCGTACGACCGCTTGAGGTAAGTGAGGATAACCATGCAGAGACGGGCACTCGGAAGGGACGGACACCAGGTTTCGGCCATCGGACTGGGGTGCATGGGGATGTCGGACTTCTATGGCGCGGCTGTTGACGCCAAGTCCATCGAGGTCATTCATCGTGCACTCGGACTCGGTATCGACTTCTTCGACACGTCCGACATGTACGGGCCATTCACCAACGAGGAGCTCCTGGGCCGCGCCCTCGGGGGCCGGCGCGATGAGGCCACGATTGCGACCAAGTTCGGGATCATGCGCGGCGAGGACGGCTCGATCCACGGCGTCTCGGGTAAGCCCGAGTATGTCAAGCAGGCGTGCGAGGCGAGTCTCAAACGCCTCCACATCGACACCATCGATCTCTACTACCAGCATCGCGTCGATCCCGCGACCCCCATCGAGGAGACGGTCGGCGCCATGGCCGAGCTGGTGCGGGAGGGGAAAGTCCGTTACCTGGGATTGTCGGAGGCGGCACCAGCCACGATCAGCCGCGCGCACGCGGTGCATCCCATCACGGCGCTTCAGACCGAGTACTCGCTTTGGTCGCGCGAGCCCGAGGCTGAGTTACTGCGCACGTGTGAGGAACTCGGCATCACGTTCGTGGCGTACAGTCCATTGGGGCGAGGCTTTCTCACCGGCGCGATCCGATCGCTCCGTGATCTTGCACCTGACGATTGGCGGCGCTTGGGCCCGCGGTTCCAGGAAGCGAACTTCCGGAAGAATCTTGCGCTCGTCGACAAGGTGAACGAGTTGGCGCGGACGAGGGGATGCACGGCGGCCCAACTCGCCCTGGCTTGGGTACTCGCCAAGGCGCCGCATATCGTGCCGATCCCCGGCACAACCAAACTGCACCGCCTCGAGGAGAACGCCGCAGCTGCCGACATCGAGCTCACAGCACGCGAGATAAGCGATATCGACCGTATCGCAGCGCCGGATGCGGTAGCGGGGACGCGGTACCCCGAACGGGCAATGACGATGGTGAACGGATAGGCACACGCCAACCTACATTGACTGGCAAATGGAGAAGAACATGACGTCTCGAGCAGCCAGATTCTTATTTGTGGTCGCTGGACTGGGCGCTCTTGCCGGGTGTGGCAGGGCAGAGCGCGAAGGAACGGCAGCCCCGGACGGGGCGATGCCCCTGTACGACAATCTCGGTTCGCTCCATCACGAGATCACGACCGACGTTGCCACGACGCAACGCTACTTCGACCAGGGCATGCGGCTCCTCTACGCATTCAATCACGCCGAGGCGGCACATTCTTTCGAGGAAGCCGAGCGGCTCGACCCTGCCTGCGCCATGTGCGCGTGGGGCGTGGCCCTCGCCAACAGCCCCAACATCAACCAGCCATTGGACTCGGCGCGGGGCGCTGTCGGGTACAGCGCCATCCAACGTGCCGCGGAGCGAGCCGCCAACGCGACCCCGAGGGAACAGGCGTACATATCGGCCATGGCCCGGCGCTTTTCCCCGGATCCGTTGGGAGATCGTGCGGCGCTCGACTCCGCCTACGCCATGGCGATGCGCGAAGTGGCCGATGCCTATCCCGAGGACCAAGACGCCCAGGTGCTGTATGCCGACGCGTTGATGAACTTGAGCCCATGGAACTACTGGACTGCGGATGGCGCCCCGCGCCCTGGGACGGACCAGATCGTATCTCGACTGGAAAGCGTGATGGCAGTCAATCCGGATCATCCCGGCGCCTGCCATCTCTTCATCCACGCCGAAGAGGCTCATGACCCGACGCGCGCCGTCGCGTGTGCGGAACGGTTGGCCGAGTTGATGCCCGGCGCCGGCCATATCGTCCATATGCCCGGCCACATCTACATCCGGGTTGGCCGCTACCAGGATGCCGTCGAAGCCAACAAGCACGCGGTGCACGCCGACGAGTCGTACATGGAGGGGCCGCTCGTCACCAGGCGTGGCATTTACCCGCAGGGATACTACCCGCACAACTACCACTTCATGAGTTTTGCCGCCTCCATGGCGGGGCAGAGTGAAACGGCCATCTACGCCGCGCGGAAGGTCGCGGAGACGGTGGGGCCCGATGTGGCCCGGGAGATCGAATGGTTGGAGGCGATCACCCCGCTCGTCCCCTGGACCCTGGTGACCTTTGGGCAGTGGGACCAGGTATTGGCCGAGCCGCTCCCGCCGGCGGACCTTCGCTTCACCACGGGGCAGACCTACTACGCCCGTGGTGTTGCCCACGCCGCCAAGGGACAATGGGCCGAGGCCCGGCAGGCACTGGATTCGGTGACCGCAATCGCGAAGGGCTTCCCGGCAGGCGACAACAAGACCGCACTCGAGATCGCGCAGCACGCCCTGGCAGGTGAGATCGCCATGCGCCGCGACCGGCTGGATGAAGCCGTGCGGCAGTTCCAAGCCGCGGTCGACCTGGAGAGCGGACTCACCTACAACGAGCCGCCCACCTGGTACTACCCCATGCGCCATTCGTTGGGGAAGGCGTTCATTGCGGCAGGGTTGGCGCCGGAGGCCCAACGGGCCTATGAAGAAGACTTGGAGCGCTTCCCGGAGAACGGCTGGTCGCTGTTCGGCCTGGCGACGGCGCTCGACATGCAGGGGAAGACGGACGAGGCGGCGGCCGCCCGGGCCAGGTTGGAGCGGGCCTGGCAGGGTGCCGACGTCACGTTGACCGGGTCGCGGTTCTAGCCGGCCCGGGAGCTTCGAATCACCAAGGCGGGTGGCTTGCACCCGCCTTCGTGGTCCCCATCCCGACTCCAATTCCTCAGATCATCCCAAGTGCCTCAGCACGTACCGCGCATAATGGCCTGGCCAGTCGGCTTCTGGTGCGTGCTCGGCTCGGTCCTCCTCGGCGCCAATGATGAGGTGGGCCAGCTCGCTCGTGCTTACGTCCTGGCCCAGCAGGGCTGAGATCCGCTCCTGGAGGTATTCGGCGTACCAAAGCGGCCACTCGGGGTCGGTGCCGTCGGTGTCGATGAACGCCTCGTGATGCGCGGGGCCCGCCTCGCGAAACAACCGCTCCACCTGCTGTTCTCTCGGATCGTGCATGGAGTGCCCTCCTGGCGCATCGCTGTACCCGGCAGCCCGCCTTGCCGCCCACTGCCCTACACTCGTGCTTCCCACCCCTTGCCGTCTTCTCCCTCCCTCACCTTATCCGATTGCGTCAGTTCGAGGAAGACCTGATGGAGTCCGACGGGTCGCAGCGCCACAGATCTGACCGGAACGCCCTCGAGTTGCAGGATCAGGTCCGGCAGGGTGGTCTTGGCTGGAAGCAACAACGTGAGCCGCCCGCCGTAGGTCCGAATCGGAATCCCCAAGGCGGAGGTGCGCGCCACCAAAGAGGCAATATCATCCACGTCCACCTCGGCGAGTTCCGCCGCAGGAACTTCCCGACACAGCACGTCAACCGATCCTTCCCGTAGGATTCTGCCGCCGTGCAGTATGCCTATTCGATCGCACAGGGCCTCGGCCTCGTCCATCATATGAGTGGTGAGCAGGACGGTGGTCCCTTGGCTTCGGAGCAGACGCACGAACTCCCACACCTCGTAGCGCGCCTGCACATCCAGCCCGGCGGTGGGTTCGTCCAAGATCACCAGCGCCGGGGCGTGCACGACGGCGACCGCAAGGTTCACCCGCCGCTGCCAGCCACCACTCAGAGTGGAAACGAGCGCCTCCGAATACGCGGAGAGGCAGAGAGCGCCGATGACCCGGTCCACCTGGTGTGCCAGGGTGGAGCCGCGCAATCGGTAGACTCCGCCGAAGAACTGGAGATTTTCTGTCACGGTCAGCGACTGATAGAGCGCGATCTCCTGCGGCGCTATGCCGATCGCGCGTCGGGCCGTCGCTGACGGAGGCGCTCCGGCCACGGAAACCTCTCCGGCATCCAACCCGATGAGGCCGGTCAGGAGATTGATTGTGGTGCTCTTCCCGGCACCGTTGTTCCCCAAGAGCCCGTAGACCTCCCCCTGCTCCACCGACAGGTCGAGTCCAGCCAACACGCGGCGGGTACCAAACGATTTCTCGGCGCCGCGCATGGCAATCATCATATCAAGCCGCCCGCTCACGGCCCAGCAACTGGCGATACGCGCGCGTGCCCACCGCCAGCGACAACGCGGCAAACGCCGAGAGAAAGAGCAGGTTGGCTCTGATCACGTGCACGCCTGCACCATCCTCAGCCACGGCCTTGAGCGCCGTGTTCATGTGATAGACAGGATCCGCCTGTGCCAGCGTGTGCAGGAACGGGGGTAACAGCTCGACGGGGAAGAAGGTGCCGCCTAGGACCAATAGCGGGACGCCGACCGCCGCCACCGGACCGGTGACGTCCTCGGTGCTTCCGGCAAATCGCGCACCGAAGAAGAAGCCCAACCCCACATAACACATGGCGCTCAAGAACGTAATGAGCGCCCCCAACCAGAGCCGGCCACGAAATCCGCCTCCGGCCGCATAGGTCAGCCCGTAGACGATCGCGGCTTGGCCCAGCGCGATCGCGAGATGGGCCCACACCACCCCGCCGTAATACGCCACTCCGGAGAGCGGGGAGAGGAGCAGGCGCCGCAGCGTGCGCCGCTCTCGTTCACCGACGATCAACGATACCGGCCCGCCGAGGCAGCTGAAGAACATCGCCGCGCCGAGGAGGATGCCGGGCGCGGTCGAGGTGAACGAGTGACCGATCCCTCCGTATTCGTCGGCGTACACCCAGCCGAACAGGATCAGCATCAGCGTTGGGAACAGGATCCACAGGAAGAGCAGCCGTCGATTCCGCATGAGCTCGATGAGAATCCGACGGGCAACCAGCCCGCTATCGAACAAGATGGCCGACATAATTCCCCTCTTGCCTGGGGCGCTACCGACAAGGTATCTTGACAATGTCAAGATACTTCAAAACCTGACGGTGTCAAGATGCCTCAAAAGCCCCAGGCTAGGCCTCGAGCCCGATCCTATCATCACGGCGATCTGCGCCCTGCCCTGCTCGCCGCCGCGCTTCGGCTGTTGGAAGAGCGCGACCCAGGAGACCTGAGCCTCAGGGCCATTGCCCGGGAAGCCGGCGTGAGCCGGGCGGCCCCCTACCACCACTTCGCGGATCGCGAGGCACTCCTGGCCGCGGTGGCCGCGGAAGGGTTTCGCGCGCTCCGCGCGGCCATGATGGAGCGACTCGAGGCGGCCGCGGGCACTCCGCTCGAGCGGATGCGGGAAATGGGCGTGGCCTATGTGGTGTTTGCGGTCCGCCACCCCCAGCTCTATCGACTGATGTTCGGGGGTGAGTTTCGCAACCGAGAGAGTCACGCGGAGCTGGTGCGGGAGTCGGCTGAGGCCTACGCGGCCTTGGGGACGGCGATGGGAAATTCCATGCCGGCAGGATCCGGCGGGGGGGGAGAGCCCGACGCCTTCGCGCTCAGTGCCTGGGCCCTGGTGCACGGTCTCGCCATGCTCGTGGTCGACCGACGCGTCGGGGTACCGGACATGTCCGACGAGCAGGTGGAAGCATTGGCGCGCCGAACCATCGAAGTTCTCGGACGAGGCGTCACGGGCTAGGGTTCACACTCGAGATACGACTCACCGTGCCAGGAAAGCTGCGGATCGGCTAGCCCGTCAGATAGTGTTCACGCACTCTCGGAGAACATGTCGATCTGCGGTGGCGCGAGCGGCAGGCCCATCGCCAGCAACACCGCATCCACCCAGCCCTCACGGTCTTCGGGATCGAGCCGATGGCACTCGACCCCGAAGACGTGGAGCAGCTCATCGATGACTGCGTCGATGTCCCGCTGGAACGTCCCGCTCACATCCCGCATCCCGTCGAACGACGGCGCCTCGACCACGGGAACCTTGAACAGTCCGCTGTAACTCGCCATCCAGCGGCCGGTCAGCAGATCATACTCCGGCCGCCGACCCACCTTGTGCACCAGGTAGGCGTAGTTGTCCAGCACCGAGCGGTCGCAGATGACGGCCTCATACTGCGCGGCCGCTGCGATCTCCTCGGCGATCTGGGTGTGGATGATCCACGCCTGCGCCTCGAGTGTGGTGCCCTGATTGATGGGCAATGGGCAGCTGCGGACGACTTCCTTGACGATATCCACGCCAAAGTCGAGGCGCTTGAGCCGCGATGCCAGGTCGAAGCACAGCGTCGTCTTGCCGACGCCGTGCGAGCCGATGAAGGCGATCTTCACGTGAGGATCCTCCGCTGGCACAAAGATGCCGCGCGTTGGCCGGGTTGACCAGGAGGGCCAGCCACAACCCGGACTCGAAATCCTGACGCATGGGGACGTCGATACCGACTGCCCTGCCTGAACATCCGGTGTTCCTTGCCGACCGAAGGTATCACCGGATTACGCCTCGGAGGTCCTGGTGCGCGCCACTTGGCCAGGGTCTTCACTCGTGCCACTCTGCGCAAGTGACGCGTATCGGATGCCGTGCTTCCCGCCATGCTTGACACGGTACATCACATTATCGGCCGCAGTGATGAGTGCGTCGGGCGTCTCGGGGGCTTCCACGCACGTGACCACGCCAATGCTGAAGGTGACCGGCCACCCATGAAGGTCCATCGCTCGGCCCAGTGCCTCGTCCAGCTTGGCAAACACCGCTTCGGCACCGGCTCGGTCGGTCTCCGGCAGGAGAATGGCGAATTCGTCACCACCCAACCGGGCCAGGCTATCCAAGCGCCGCAATGCGTGCGATACGATGTCGGCCACAACGCGCAGCAGTTCGTCGCCGCGGCTGTGGCCCTGCTGGTCATTCACGGCCTTGAAGTTGTCGACATCGACATAGGCCAGGCTGAGTGGGCGGGGTCGGCGCCGCATGCGAACCAGTTCGAGATCAAGCGTTTCCAGAAAGGCCCGACTGTTGAGCGCCCCGGTCAGATAGTCGGTCCGCGACAAGTCGCGTTCGCGCTCCAGGGCGTCCTTGAGCTTGGTTACCAGGATGGTGACCACCAGGAAGAAGCTCAGTCGGGTGGTGGAGTTCCAGTACGGGATGAACGGGCTGGTGAACGCCTCGCCGGCCAGGATATTCGCCACTTGCCAGGTCACGGCACTGGCGACCGAGACGGTGATGCCCCAAGCCCTTCCCGCGAACCACGCCACGAGAAAGACCGGGAGCAAGTAGAACAACGCGAAGGAGATCTCGAACCCCGTCGCGTTATCGATGACACCGAGCCCGATGGCGAGGGCGATACCCAGGAGGAGCACGGCAGTCTTGCTGAGGCGGCCAACGAACTCGGCAACTCGTCCAAGAGGCTGAATCACGGCTCGCCCGCCCCAGGCTCCCTGGTGTGCATCTATGGAGCCCGCGTCTTAGAGGGGGGGTCTGGCCTGGGGCGCGTGGTCACCAGCTGATGCAGAACGGTTATGCCGATGGTCACGGCGGTGAGGGGCACCACCACATACAGCACCACCGAACGATAGGAGGTTTCTGCAGCCGGATGTGAAGCTCCCACGATGAGATATCCGGTATAGAGCAGGTACAACCCGAACAAGAGCAGGCCCTCCAAACGGGCAATGCGGCCGCCGGTAAAGAAGATCGGCAGGCACACGGCCGCGACCGCCATCATCACCGGGAGATGGAGCTGAAGCGTTTCGGCTGAGACCGTGAGGTCTCGTGCGGCCAGCGCACTGAGCCCAAGCACCGCGAGCACATTGAAGATGTTGCTCCCTATCACATTACCGACCGCAATATCCCGCTCCCCTTTGAACGCCGCTACGATCGACGTGGCCACCTCCGGCAGCGACGTGCCTGCAGCGACGATGGTGAGGCCGATGACGAGATCGCCGACCCCCATCGCGGCCGCGAGCGCCACCGCGCCATTAACCATCCAGCGTGAGCCCAAGACCAGCATGGCAAGGCCGGCCACGATCAGGAGCACGTGGAGGGCGACCGGGCGCACGCCCCGGAGAGTCGTGCCGAATTCTGCCGTATAGTCGGCCGCGACCGACGGATCGTCGGAGCGGCCTTTCAGGACGGCGAACGCGGTGTACACAATGAAGCCGGCGAAGAGGGCAGCACCCTCCGGCCGGCTGATGTGCCCGTCGGTTCCCACAATCAGGAAGAGGACAGACGTCGCAATCATGATCGGGACTTCAACCCGGACCAGCCGTTGGGACACGACAAGCGGCGTGATCATCGCCGAGATACCGAGTATGAACAACACGTTGAAGATGTTGCTTCCGACCACATTGCCGAGTGCAATGTCAGATCCGGCCGGGCCGGACAGCGCGGCCCGAACGCTGACCGCAAGCTCCGGGGCGCTGGTGCCGAAGGCCACCACCGTCAAGCCGATGACCAGCGACGAAATGCCCACCGACCGCCCCAGGCGCACGGCGCCGCGCACCAAGGCCTCGGCGCCGCCGACCAACAGCACCAATCCGAAGAAGAACTGCAACACGACCATGTGAGCTCGGTACTGCCTCAGGAATCGCGGTGGACTGTCTCCGGGTCGAACGCCGGCAGGCAGACCGCCACATACTCCGCACCGCCGGGCTCCGGGCATGAATACCGAACCCACTCGCCGGGATGGGTCACCACGGCCTGCCCCGACCGCACATCGAGCGTCCCACCCTCGTGGTCCACGCGCACGAGACCCTGAAGCACGAGAGTGATCTCCTCAAACTCCGGCCGCTGACCGGGTTCCTCCCATCCCTCGGGCGCTACCATCCGAGCCACGCTCACCTTCACGTGACCGGTGTTGACGCGGCCGGTGTATTCCTCGATCCGCTTCGGTTTGTTGCCGGCGGCCTCGATGATGGTCGGACCGGCGATGAGCGTGGGCATGGGCCCTCCGGATACCGCGGGGAGACGGCGGCCGCGAAGGCCGTGCCTAGGACTGATGGGAAATGAGGTACGACAGCCGAGAGCACAGCTCGGACTGGGTCACGCCGGCCAGGTCGGGCGAGACGCTCTCGAGCAGCACGTGAAGCGCCCGGCTCCCATAGGACAGGAGCTTTCGTCGGTCGGCCATTTCATCGAGCGTGCTCACCATGGTGCGGCGGCGGACCCGGAGATTCTCCATGCGCCGGTCGCAGGTCATCCCGCCAAACCTGCTCTCGCAATCTTTCGCCAGAGCGGCGAGCCGCGTCCGGATCTGGTGCGGATCGCGGGTGCCGAGGTCGACGACTCCTTCCACAAAGCTGATCCTCCGCTTTGCGCCGCCCACCGGCGTGAACAGATCCAAGAATGCCAAATCCGATTCGTCCGGTTCGGCCTCCATTCGGTGCGAGGCACTCAAGGCACCGAGCATGGCACTCGAACTGGGTTTCCCGACCCATGAGGCGGTAGTCGACTTGGTACGGCCGGCGCCCGGTTGATCGGGAGGCTTGCAGTAGACCAGTTGCCCAGGTTGGTCGAAGGGAATCTCGAACACATCACCGTCCACCGTAACCGACAAGTGCGTGCCGGTCAGCTCGAACTTGGCGGCGCGGAGCTGTTTCGGGACGCCGGCCAAATCGGTGGCTCTGAGTATCGCGGTCCGAAGCCCGGCCTCGCCGAGAAGGTCGGCCGCGGCTGACAATTGATCGCGATTGGGCGCGGCCAGCCAGATCTCGGGGGCCGGGTAATTCGCCTTGATCCGCGCCTCGGCAGGGGCGAGCTGAAGCACCGCAGCCGCTTTCACCGCGTCGACCTCGGTGTGCGGTGGATTGGAAACCACGAGTGAGTAATCCATCGGTTCCTTCCGGAGGGGTGGTCGTCCACCAATCACATGGATACGGGGGCTCCTCGACGCCACACAAACTTAGCCATACGGCCGCTGGATTCCATGGGCGAAGAGGTCGCAGGCTCAGTCGCCTGGCATCTCCTCCACGGCCAACTGCATGTACATGAACGCGGCCGCCTCATCGCTCAACGGGTTAGTGCCAAACGAGTCGAGCCACACCGTAATGCGGGCTTGATGGGGTGCAATAGCCCTCCGGAGTGTCTCCCGGTCGGCCGACGGCGACTGCGCGATGAACGTCGCGCGCTCCACGTCGTCTCCGATGCCCCAAACCTGGGCGAAAGGAGTGAGCGAGCGCAGGGGTTCGGGCACCTGCTCAGGGTCGAGTTGTATCTTCGCGGCCTGCCCCTCCGCGCCGGCGGAAGCATCTCCAGGTCGGCAGGAACTACATCCGGACATCACCACGCCAAGAAGCACGACGAAACTGAGATAGCGTTTCATGGGACCAGTTCCTCTCGAGGTTTCCTAGGCTTCCGAACAGGCAACCCGGTAGCGGCACAACCAATAGTAAGTCAACGGGACGAATTCCACGTCGCGGGCCACCGGCTCGAGGGATGCGCGCAGGTCCCGTCTGCGCGGGAAGTTCTTCAGAATCTCATGCTGAGATCCGTCCGCCAGCTGCCGGATCTGGTAGGTATTGCCTGCGGCGTCGATCCGGGAGATGGGCGTGCTGTTTCCTTCCACGAAGGAATTGTCCATCAGGGCCACCAGCGCACCCGGCCTCAGGTGGGCATGGAAGGCCTGGAGGAATCGGGTGGTCTCATCCTTGGGAATATGGGACCACCAGAAGCCGGCGAAGCCGGCAGAATAGGTCCCTGACAGACCTTCGAGCGAAAAGGCGTCGGCCTCGAGCAGCGATACGTCGCAAGCACCGAAGTCCTTCTTCTTGGCATACTCCAGCACTTCTCGGCTCACATCCGTGGCCACAATCGACCGGGCGCTTTGGGCAATGAACTGGGTCCAGTAGCCCGTCCCGCAGGCAACCTCGAGTACATCCTCCCCAGCAAAGGCCTGCATGACTGCGCGCTCCAGCCAGCGAAGCTCTGGCTGGCGCTCGGGCCGCAGGTACATGTCTTCGTATTCGCCGGCCCGACGAGCGTAAAACTGAATAATGTCGGTCTGGAGTTCGGCCATGAGCCGCCTTCTGGCTGGAACCACCGCAGATGCGCTACTCGGTCGCCAGCATCGTGGGTTGCGCGTAAGGCCGGGCCCCGACGAATTCCTTCGGTACCACCTTTCGCTTGGCACTCCACTCGTCGATGGTGATGCGATAGACCGACGTACGGTCGAGTTCCGCAGAAGTAATTGCCTGATAGTCTTTACCCGGCACGAGGTCCGGACAGTACTTGTCGAGCAGCGCCTGCAGCGCCCTTCCTGCCTCCACCTGGTCGGCGGCAATCGACGCGCGTCCGAAGATCACGACCGAGGCATATTCGGCGCTGAACTCGAGTGCGGTATCGGCCGGGAGCAGCCGACCAAGCTCGAACACGGTGAACGCAACCCGCTCATCGCCTTCCACGTTGTCTCGAGTCTCTCCAATCCGAGCGGTGTGGGTATAGATGGCACCGGCATCTTCGTCGAAGACGAAGAGATTGGAATTCACAAACGGCTGTCCGTCCCGCACGGTCGCGAGCACGCCCACACCGGCTGAGTGGAGCATGGCCTTGATCCAGGCTTCGTCCGAGACGCTCCGATCGCGCCGCCGGGCCTTTCGGAGGTGGATCCGGTCTCTGGTCATCGCATCTCGCCGGTTAGAGTGCTTTCGACTGTAATGGCATCACCATGGGCGGCCCGACATCGCCGATGTGCCGAGCCAGGTACCCGGCGACATCGGACACCTCGCTGGATAGAAACGTTGAGATGTACGCGTCGCGCTCCGCCCAGATCACTTCGAGGTCCCACACACAGAACGACTCGCCGCCTGCGGCCGGGCGCCAGCCCTTCCCGTCGTCAACTGACCGGGCGAACACCCGCGTGGGGAGTTCATTCTCACGATCCCACCAGCTCACCACGGTATAGTCGATGCCCTCCCCATGGTGCGCGATCACGAAGCCGACGCCGGGCCGGCCCTCATCAATCGCCGGTGCCGGTAACGACGAACGCACGAGAGCGAGGCCGCCCTCGAACTCGGTCCAATCGACGTCCGACCCGTCAAACGAGATCGAATACAGCTTGAGCCGCCAGCCGTCGAGGCTGAGAAGCTGGTGGAATCTGATCGAGCGTGGTCGGTAGGCTTTCATGGGTGCCGGATAGAAAGTGCGCGCTGCACTGGATCTAGGCCAGTGGTTCGAGTAGGTCGGTCAGGCCTCTTGTCGCTCATCCCCGTTCGCCGTCCGCTCCAGGTACTCGTGGCCCTTCCAGGTCAATCGAATGGGCCGCGGCCTGATGCGGCCGTCGTCGCTGATGCCATGAGTGCTGGCCGTGATCATCCCGGCTTCGTGGAGCAACAGGACATGGTAGCCGACCGCGTCTTCACCGTACCCCTCGAGCTGGAGGTCGATGGGGACATCGCTGAAATCGTAGGGCGCCGCCTCGATGGTCTTCAGAATGCGCGCGAGGAGGATGGAATCTCGTTTCATGGTCAGTCGTGCCTTCCACGGAAACAGTGCTCAGGCAGATTTACACGTGTGGATTATGGGGCACGAGCCCACGCCGCGCCACTCCACGAGGGGCACACAACAGGCCGACAAAACAAGAGCGGCGCCCCCATCGGGACGCCGCTCAACCTACCCCCCACCTCCTACCTTCCTACTTCCTCCGAACCTGGCGTCACTTCGCTAACAGCTGCCGCCTCAGCATGGTCATCCGCCGCCTCACCGAGCCGTCGTAGAATCGAGTGCCCACCCGCACGATCGTGCCGCCCAGGATCGCCGGGTCGAGATGGTAGCGGGCGATGACTTCCTTACCCAGTACCTGTTCGAGCGCGGCCTGAATGGTCTCCTGAAGCTTCGGGTCGGGCTCGCGCGCCAGGGTAACGTCGGCACGCACCCGGTTGAACGCCACGTCCACCAAGGCGAGATACTTCTGCGCTATCTCGCTGAACAGGAGCTGGCGGCCGCGTTTCACCACGGCCTGGAGGAACAGCACGAATTCCCGCGGGGCCTCCGGCAGCGCTGCCGCCAGGAGGCGTGCCTTTTCGGTCTTGGTAACCCGTGGCGACGCGAACACCATGTGCACCTGGGGTGAGGCCCCCACCGCCCCGGCAACCGCGGAAAGGAGGTCGGCATACTCCTCCAGCCGGCCGCTTGCCTGCGCCAGATGGAACAGCGCCTCGGCGTAATTCTCCGCGATGGTTTCCTTGCTCACGTCCGCGACCCCGGGGTCCGCATCGTCGCCATCGACGCCAAGTACTTCTCCACGAGGTGCCGATCGGTCTCGGCGCTCATGCGCTCCTCGATCAGCTTGGACGCAGCCGCGAGCGAAAGGTCGACTGCCTCACGCCGGAGCTGGACGATGGCCTTGTCGCGCTCCGCGCTGATTTCCCGCCGGGCCCGCTCGAGCAGCGCGTCCTGCTCCTTCTTGGTACGCTCCACGGCCAGGCTGCGCTCCCGATCGGCGGCCTGCTTGGCATCGCCGATCATCTGCTGCGCCGAGCCGCGGGCCTCGGCCAACAACCGCTGATTCTCTTCCGCCAGCTGCTGGGCCTTGAGGTTGGCCTCTTCGGCCTTGGTGAGGTACGCCTGGACCGACCGTTCCCGCTCTTCCGTGGCCCGGACGATGGATGGCCACGCGTACCGCTTGAGCAGGAAAAACAGCGTGATGAAGACAATCCAGGTCCAGAAGAAGATGCCGAAGTTCACCTCGAACGGTGAGGCCGGCGCACCGGCCTCCTCCGCCAGAAGCAGCAAGGTCAACATGCCCGTCTCCATCCGCGGCTCAGCCGAGGAAGTTGAAGAGCAGCGCGAACACGAGGGCGATGATCGTGGCTCCCTCGAGCAGCACCGCGATGAGCAGCGCCGCGCCCCGGATCTCGCCCGCGGCCTCCGGCTGCCGCGCGATGGCCTCGGCCGCCTGGCCGCCGATGCGTCCCAGACCGATCCCGGCCCCGATGATGGCGAGCCCAAGCGATAAGGCCGCGCCGAAGAGCGCGTAGGTGTTCCTGGCGGCGTCGACCGTCGCCTGTGCCTGCGACAACTCTTGCACTGTGAGCAGCAAGTCCGTCATGTGGGTGTCCTCATTGGTTTACGGGAGATTCGCCATGTGCCGCGCCCCCTCGGCTCGGACCCGCGTCTCCCGGCGCGAGTCCCGCCTGGCGCCCGCCAACGGCCCGAAGGCCAGCGAGCCTTCCCGACCACCCGGCCGGGTACGATGGAGGCGGCGCTGAGCGCGCGGGCCGCCTCCTCCCATCTGTGCAACTAGTGCTCGTGCTGCATGAGGCCGATGAATACGGCGCTCAGGAGCGCGAACACATACGCCTGCAAGAAGGCGACAATCAACTCCAACATCATGATCCCCACCACCAAGGCCGCGGTGAGAATACCGATGCCCCAGTTCCAGACCGCGAGGTCGCCGAAGAGGAAGATGATGCCGAATAGGGACAGGATCACGAAGTGGCCGGCGGTCATGTTGCCGAACAGTCGCACCGCCAACGCAAACGGCTTGACCAGCTTGCCCAGGATTTCGATCGGTGCCATCGCCACGGTCAGCACCGCCCCGCCTACTCCGCCCACACCGGGCATCTTCGGGAAGATGGTGCGCAGGTACCCGCCGGGTCCGAGTTTCAGCAACCCGCCGATCTCCACCACGAAGAACACCAGGATGGCCAGCGCCCCGGTCACTGCCAGGTTGCCGGTGGGCGTGGAGCCCCACGGCAGGAGGCCCATCAGATTGGAATACAGGATGAAGAAGAACAACGCCATGATCAGCGGGGCGAACTTCGCCCCGTCGTGGCCGATGTTGGCGATGGCGATTTCATTGCGCACGAAGAGGACGAAGGCCTCGACCGCGTTGGCAAAGCCGTGCGGCGCCTTTTCACCGGCCCGCTGCCGCTCCAGCTGGCGGCCGGCGAGTTTCATGGTGAGAAAGACCAACGCCGCCGCCACTATCATGAAGAAGACGTGCTTGGTCGGCGACAAATTGACCGTCCACGACCCAATGTGGATGTCCGGCCAGCGCGGCAGGTGGATGGTGAACAACGGCTCGAAATCGACCGTCCACGCGTCGGCAGTGTGGTGAAGGAGGACTTCCCCGATGTCGAGTTCGTGAGCTTCCTGGATCATCGAAACAGGCGTGTCTCCGTAAACAAGAGCGGTACCAGCACCCCGAGAAACCCTACTGCCGACGGCAGCGGCAGGAACAGGTCCTGCCGAATCCAGACCGCGACGCCAAAGAGCACGATGCCTCCGACCCGAAGCGCCATACCATAGCCCCAGCGCCGGAGCAGGTCCTTGAACGGCCCGGCAACGGCGGGCCGCACCAGCGAGTGCGCCACGACTTGGATCGCCGTCGCAAGGAGCCCGAACGCGATACTGCCGACAAGCGCCCCCGACCCCCACAACGCGGCCGCGATCCCGCTCACAACGGCGGTGAGCGCGAGTCCGAGTGCCGCAACTTTCACGGCTTGCCGCCCCGTTTGCGCTTGCGTGCCAGGCGGTCCTTCTCGTGCTCCGCCTCGCCGGCCTGGAGCCTCCGAAGCACAGTGAGGAAGCTCAGGGTCGCCCCACCCAGGGTTCCAACGATGGTAAAGAGCGGCATGAGGCCGAGCCAGCGATCCAGCCAAAACCCGGCCGCCATGAACAAAATGGTCCCGCCGGCGAAGGTCATGCCGAGGGAGACGTACTTGTATCCCTCGCCGATTTCCCGGCCGGGACCGGATTCTGGCTCCATACAGCCGCGGAATCTAGGAGCTTGTGAAAAATTTCGCAAGCAAGTCTCCGGGTGGTGTTTCCAATGGCTTTGTGGTTCATAGTGAAACGTCATTTTCACGTTGCAGTCCCGCACCGTGGGTTGCGGTCGCACAATTGCGCAGCTGGCCGGTCTCCGCCTGTAGCGTCGGTGTACGAGCCTGACTACTCTCCTACAAGGACCACGTGCGACCGACTCCCGACCCCCAACTCCCTACTACCTACTGCCGACCCCATGACCTCCACTCGCGCACCCGCCACCGACGATGTCCAGCAGCTCGAGCGCCTCGGCGCCGCGGTCCGGCAGCTCCGCGCCATGGTTGCCCAGCGAATCGTGGGTCAGGAGGACGTGGTGGACGGCATCGTCGCGGCCCTTCTGGCTGGAGGACATGCACTCCTGATCGGGGTGCCGGGCCTCGCCAAGACCCTCATGGTCTCGACCGTGGCCTCGGCGCTGGACCTGAGCTTCCACCGGATCCAGTTCACCCCCGACCTCATGCCGAGCGACATCACGGGCACCGAGATCATCGAGGAAGACCTGAGCTCCGGCAAGCGTTCCTTCCGGTTCGTGCCCGGCCCCGTCTTCGCCAACGTGGTGCTGGCCGACGAGATCAACCGGACTCCTCCAAAGACCCAGGCCGCGCTGCTTCAGGCCATGCAGGAACACGAGGTGACGGCCGGCGGGACGACCTATCACCTGCCCGAGCCTTTCTTCGTCCTGGCGACCCAGAACCCAATCGAGCAGGAGGGCACCTATCCCCTGCCCGAGGCGCAACTCGACCGCTTCATGTTCGAGCTCAGGGTCGGGTATCCCTCGAAAGCGGAGGAGGAAGCCATCGTCGAGCAGACCACCGGCAGCCGAGCTGTGTCGATCGACCCGGTGCTCGACGCCGACACGCTCGTGGCCATGCAGGGTCTAGTGCGCCGGATTCCGGTGTCTCGCGAACTCATCCGCTCTGCCGTGACCTTGGCCCGCATCACCAGACCGGCCGACGCGGAGGCCCCGGCTGTGGTCAAGGAATACGTGGAATGGGGCGCGGGGCCGCGTGCCTCCCAGTACCTCATCCTGGGTGCCAAGGCCAGGGCGGCAATGGACGGACGGCCTATGGCCGATCTCGACGACGTGCGTGACGTGGCCGGATCGGTGCTCCGCCACCGGGTGGTGACCAACTTCGCGGCGGAGGCGGCGGGGCGGAGCAGCGGCGACGTGGTGCGGGAGCTGGTGGACGGGAAGCAGTGGATGGGCTAAGTGGCGTGATATTGTAGCGATAGTGGCTTGATGATGTCGCTAATGACGGGGTCCGGTAAGATGAACCGGGCCTCGTCTGTCATCCCCCTTCCGACCACCCCCAGCGCCCAAGCGCTCGCGAGGACGGGCCTCCTGAGTTATCATGGCCCGTCCCCCAACACAGGAGCACTCTCAGATGTGGCCGTATCGAGTTCCCGCCCGATCGATCCTCCTCCCCCTCGGTTTGCTGGCCGTATCCACCGCGCTGATCCCCACGGCGAACGCCCAGCAGGCTAGCGCGCCAGAACGGCTGTACACCACAGCGCAGGCCGACCGTGGGCACGAGGTTTACCGGGCCCAATGCGCCGAGTGCCACGGACAGAGCCTGAATGATGGCGGCGTGGCCCCGCTCGCCGGGCCCGCGTTCATCCAGAATTGGACCCGGGCGGATCGCTCGTTGGGGGACCTCTATTACATCACGAAGAGCACCATGCCGCGGGCGGCCGCGGGCTCCTTGTCCGAGCGCGAGTATATCGATGTCTTGGCCTACATCCTCGAGCGGAATGGGTATCCCGCGGGCGATACACCGCTCAGCGCCGACCAAGCCACGCTTGGGAGCGTGCGCCTCACCGCCACACCGATGACGGAGGCCGCCCGAGCCAAGGCTCCGCCGCCCGAGTTCATTCCAGGCAAGAAGGGCCTCGAGCCGTCGGGCAGCGGTCCGACGCAGGACGAGCTGCTCGCGGCTCACGGAAATACCAGCGACTGGCTCTACCACACCCACGACTACACCGGCCGCCGCTACATCGACCTGTCTGAGATCACACCGGCCAACGTGGGCCGGCTCCAGGTGGCATGTGCCTACCAAGTGGGTGACCTGGGGTACTTCCAGACCGGCCCGATCGTGTATCGCGGAATCATGTACGTGACGACCCTGCACACGACAGCGGCCATCGACGCCACCACCTGCCGAGAGAAGTGGCGCCACACGTGGGAGCCGCTGACGACCGAGGTCTGGCCCAATCAGCGGGGTGTCGCCATCAAGGATGGCCGGGTGGTGCGCGGGACGGCCGACGGCTACCTGTTCGCGCTCGATGCGGCCACCGGGGAACCGCTCTGGACCCGCCGGATCGCCGACGCGGCGTTGGGCGAGACCATCACCATGGCGCCGATGATCTTCGAGGATCTGGTGTTTATCGGACCGGCCGGCAGCGAGAACAACATCTCCGGATGGGTAGGTGCGTTCCGACTCAGCGACGGGAGCCAGGTGTGGCGGTTCAAGACCGTACCCGGTGCGGGAGAGCCGGGCAACGAGAGCTGGCCGAACCCCGGGAACATCCCGCTCGGCGGGGGCGCGGTGTGGACCCCGCTCGCGCTCGATGTCGAGAAGCGGGAGGTGTACGTGGCGGTGACCAATCCCGCGCCCGACATTCCGGCGCACTTGAGACCGGGCCCCAATCTCTACAGCAACTCGATCGTGGCCCTGGACGTCGACACCGGGACGCTCAAATGGTACGAGCAGCTGGTGCCCAACGACGCCCACGACTGGGATCTAACCCAAGTGAGCCCGCTGTTCGAGACCGAAGTCCAGGGCCGGAGCAGGAAATTGGTGGCCACGGTTGGAAAAGACGGCATTCTCCGGGTGCTCGACCGGACAACCCGCGAGCGGATCTACCAAACGCCGATTACCACCCAGAAGAACGTCGACGTTCCGCTCGACAAGGACGGCGTGCTGGTTTGCCCCGGCGTCTTGGGCGGCGTCGAGTGGAACGGGCCGGCCTACAATCCGCGCGCCAACCTGCTGTACGTAAACGCGGTGGACTGGTGCACGACGTTCGCCGTGGCCGATTCAGTTCGGTTCGTCGAGGGCGAGATGTACCTCGGCGGGACGGTCGAGCTGGCCGAGACCAGCCAGGGGTGGCTCACCGCGGTGGACGCGTCCACCGGACGCGTGGCCTGGCGGTACCGCTCGGCCCGGCCGATGGTCTCAGCGATCACCACGACGGGCGGCGGACTGGTGTTCACCGGGGAGCTGGATGGTGACTTCATGGCCTTGGACGCCCGATCGGGAGCGGTGCTCTACCGGTTCAATACCGGCGGCTCGATCGGCGGCGGCGTGGTGAGCTACGCCATCGACGGGACGCAGTATGTGGCCGTGGCGTCGGGCCGGGCGTCGCTGTGGTTCGGGCCGGAGGGTGCGCCGACGGTGTTCGTCTTCGCGCTGCCGAAACGCTGAGTCGTTCCAACATGTCCCGTATGACTGCGTCTAGCGATATGGCCTAAGGAGGCATTCGTGCCGGCTCAGTACAATCGCAGGGTTCGTCCAATACCCAACATCGCTCTTGGGGCATTTCGTCGCTCGGTGCTCGGATTGGGCGTGGGGATACTACTGCTCGCCGCACCGCACTTCAGCCAGGCGCAGACTCCCCGCGTTGCCGCGGCACCGGGATATGGCACGTTTGCCGAGACGGTCGCTTCGAGCCGAGCCCTGATCGACTCGCTCATGCGGGCGCGGAATCTGCCCGGGCTATCGATCGCGGTGTCGGTGGACGGCGAGGTGGTGTGGTCCGAAGGGTTCGGCTACGCCGACATCGAGCAGGGCACCATGGTGACGCCGACCACGAGGTTCCGCATCGGCAGTATTTCCAAGCCGTTGACGGCTGCGGCCCTGGCGCTGCTCACCGAGCAGGGTGTCCTCGACCTGGACGCGCCGATCCAGCGTTATGTGCCGTCGTTTCCGGAAAAGACGAAGGGCGTCATCACGAGCCGGCTCTTGGCCGGCCACCTTGCCGGGGTGCGTCACTACGGGAGTGCCGAGGAATTCCTGAGCAGCAAGCGCTACGCCACGGTCCTCGAAGGACTCGACATCTTCAAAGGCGACACGCTGCGAACGCCACCGGGCGAGAAGTATTCGTACTCGAGCTATGGGTGGAACCTGCTGAGCGCGGTCGTGGAGGGTGCGTCGGGCGAGCAATTCCTGGCCTACATGCAGGAGCATGTGTTTCGCCCGCTGGGCCTGCGACACACGGTCGCCGACTACACGGATAGCATCATCACGGGCCGCAGTGGATTTTACGACCGCGCGGCGGACAGCAGCTTGATCAACGCCCCCTATGTAGACAACAGCTACAAATGGGCCGGCGGTGGCTTCCTGTCCACACCGGAGGACTTGCTCCGCTTTGCCGACGCGCACGTGCAGGCCGGTTTCTTGAAGCCTGAAACCGTGAAGCTCCTGTGGACCTCCCAGCGGAACGCGGCGGGCGAAGAGGTCTCATACGGGATTGGATGGGCGGTCGGCGAGCTGAACGGCAGACGGCTCATCTCGCACGGTGGCGGCTCAGTGGGCGGCAACAGCTGGCTCGCTATCCTTCCCGACGAGAAGGTGGCGCTCGCGGTGGCCGCGAACATCGGCGGTGCGGGGTACGGGGCCGTGCCGCGCCGGATACTCGAGATGTTTGCAGCAGAACGCTAACGGTGCGGTCGAAACAGCAAGGGCCCGGCCTCTCACGAGGCCGGGCCCTTGCGTTACACACGATCGGATCGATCTAGGTCGTAGCACCGATAAAGACCACCGTCGGAGCGACCCCGCATCCATTGAGCGTGACCTGGACCGCCGCCGCCCCCTGCTGGGACGATGCGGCAGCACGAAGCACACCCGCAACCACGTCGCCGCCGAACCCGCAGCTCGCGTCATACGTCAACGCCACCGGGGTGTTGAGCACCAGGCTGAAGAACCCATCGGGTGCCACCACTTGGAAATTCCCGCTCAAGTCGAGCGTCCCGTTGGGGAGCGGACCGTCAAACACGATGCTGGATGGTGTCTCCGCTGTGAAAGACACACTGTGCGCCGCATCGAGGTTCACACTCTGCCCACCGGCTTCGATGCCGAGCGAAAAGTCTTCGTCCAGCGTGAGCAGGCTCGTGGAGCCACGGAGCGAGCGGGTACCATCCTGCGTGAGGGCGAGGGTTTCCGCGCTGCTCGCGCTGGTGAACGCGAACCGGAGGGTGTTGATGTCGAGGTCGAACCCGATCGTCGCCGAGGCCGGGTCGGACACCCGCACTGATCCGGTGACGACACCGGTCCCGGTCTGATCCGTCGTGGTGCAGAACTGCGGATCGAACGTGAACAGCGCGTTGTCGGGCACGCCGTCCTGATCGGAGTCGATCGGAGGATCGGGCGTGAACGAGGGGCAGCCGTCCAGGGCGAAGTTCGAGAGGCTCAAGGTCGGCGCCGGCGAGAGCATCCGGCCCGCCGCGAGCGATACACCTCCGAAGTCGCTGAAGTCGAATGCCTCGATGGTCAGGCCCTGGAGCGACGTCTCCACCAGGCCCACGGTCAGGTCGGCGATGGCCGGGGCGTTCTGTTCATTGAGCGCCACTTGGTTCGGGGCCAGCTTGTCCTCGCTATTACAGGCCCCAAGGCCCACGGTCAGCAAGGCGGCCAGGGCCCAACGGGCTGCCGTGGCGATTTGCATGCGGTTCATCGGGTCTCCTCCGGCTTTCGATTCCGGCCCGCGAGGCCCCTGCCCCGGGACACATTGTCTAAGTCATTAGGAAAGAAAGAGTTGTAATTTCTCTCCGATCTCTCCCTCCCCTGCCATTTCCCTCCACCCGATCGCCAGGGGCAACGGTCGTGCCGGAGGCGCCTTCGGTGTGAGCAGCGTCACAAAGAGTCGGAGCCCCCAGCCGCTATGGCAGGGGGCTCCGGGAATCCGCGAGCGCGATGGTGGATTCGTTTTACTAGTGTTTGTGCTCCATCGCCTTCGGCGCGCTGATCGGCATCATGATGTGAGCGTACGGGGTGCCCTTCCACATGACGTAGGGGCCGCCGCTCTGGTAGTCGGTAGGGAGGCCGTCGAGCGCTGCGGGATCGGGCGTGATGATCATCACGTGGGGCCCACTCTCCACCCAGGCCTTCCCCTCAGCCGGTGCGGTCGCGTAGGGATCGGTATTGCTCGCGTCCCAGCCGCCCCTCAACATGTAGGCGAGGCCCACACTGGTTACGCCGGTGAGGGGCTTCTTGTTCATCCAGGCGTCGGCCCACTTGAGCCACTGCTCATCCAGGCACATGGGCGTCACACCCGGTTGGTTGGGCACGTCGGGGAAACAAGTCCAGCCATTCGACCCTTCCCGCAGGACGGTCCCGTCCCAATCGACCACGGCTGCGTCCTTGGCCACTGCAGCCGGGCCCGCGGTCAGCGCCTCGGCAATCTTGTCCTTCGGGGTCATCGCCGCCTTCTCTTGAGCGCCAGCGCTGATCGCATGACCGAAGAGTACCAGGCCGAGTACGGCCAGCAGGGGGGAGGTACGCATGGTTTCTCCAGGGGAATGAGTGAAGTCAACCTAGCGTCCGGTACCGAGGGAGGCAATCACTCGAAACGTCGGCCAAGGCAGGCGCCGCCAGCCTCTGCACTCGGCGTTCAACGAACGCCCGCCAGTGCGGCCAAGACTCCCCAGCCTGCAACCATCACCCAAAGCGGCACTTGCCAGCAGGAAAGTTCAACACCGGACGTTGAATATCTCAATGGCCTGTGGGCCTGATTTCCTGGCAAGAACCAGCATCCGGTGCAATAGCGGGCCTTTCGCGTAGAAAATCTCAACGGTAGGGCATGGTTCTTCGCCACTCCGGCAGCGCCCGGTCAAACCGCTATCTCACGCTCCGACAATCACTTCCGCGCGCCACCCCGGGTCGGCCAACTACGGCCCTTGGCTTGCCATAGGTATCACGTGGAGTTCATGGACTGGCGGGGCCCGGCGCGACTCGGGCACGACATTTCATCGGAGCGTCACATGAAGCGAAGGGACCTGCTGAAGACGTTGTGCGTCGCCGGCGGCTCCGCGGTTCTCGTGGGGGGGAGGAACCTCGAGGCCGAAGAGGCGGATGTTGCCCGCGGGGCGGGGCAGTCGATGGGTGTGCTGGTAGACACCACCAAGTGCCTGGGCTGCCGGATGTGCGAGTTTGCGTGCGCCGAGGCGAACGGGCTCCCCGAACCGGAGAAGGAGATCGATCGCGCGGTCGAGCGGAAGACCTCGCCGACCCAATTGACGGTGAACAATCGCTATGAGACGGACAAGGGCCCGGTGTCGGTGAAGCGGCAGTGCATGCACTGCCTGCAACCGGCCTGCACCTCGGCCTGCCTGACGAAGGCGATGCACAAGACCCCGACCGGTGCGGTGGCGTGGGACGGCAAGAAGTGCATGGGTTGCCGGTTTTGCATGGTCTCCTGCCCCTTCGACGTGCCGAAGTTCGAGTATGACAGCGCCAATCCGAAGATCACCAAATGCGTCATGTGCGTGGACCGGCTGGCGCAGGGCGAGAAGCCGGCATGCGTGCAGGGCTGTCCTGTCGGGGCACTCACCTTTGGTCGGCGAGGGGAGCTGATCGAGGAGGGGCGGCGACGGATCTACACAGAGCCCGACAAGTATGTGCCGCACATCTACGGCGAGCACGAGGCCGGTGGGACGTCCTGGCTCTACCTCGCAAAGGTTGCCGTTCGACCAGCTTGGTTTCAAGACCGATATCGGTGATACGGCATTCCCGACGTATACGCGCGAATTCCTCTACGCGGTGCCGCTGGCACTGACGTTGGTGCCGCCGTTCCTGCTGGCCCTGAATCGGGCCACCAACGGCGGGCACGAGGATGAACCGCTACAGGACGATGAGGAGAGCGAGGTCGAGCCATGGGAGCGCTGAGCATGCCGGTTCCATCGACCGCACGAGGGTTCCGCGGCTTCGCGCGGTTCATCGTCCGCGAGCTCAAGCCGAAGGGAAAGATCCTCACGCCGTTCAACGTGATCACCGGCGTGATCGTGGCGACGGGGGCGGTGCTGCTCGCGATCCGGTTCATCTACGGTCTCGGGTCCATCACCAATCTGTCCCAGGATGTCCCGTGGGGGCTCTGGATCGGGTTCGACGTGGTGACCGGCGTCGCGTTCGCGGGCGGGGCCTACGTCGTCACCTTCATGGTCTATATCCTCGGACAGAAGAAGTACCATCCGATCGTCCGGGTCACGGTGCTCAACGGGTTCCTGGCCTACGTCTTCTATGCCGGAGCGCTGCTGCTCGATCTCGGGCGGCCGTGGAACGTGATCAACCCGATCATCGGCAATTCGTTCGGGGTGAGTTCGGTCTTGTTCCTGGTGGCCTGGCACTTCCTGTTGTACATGATCGCCGAGGCCATCGAGTTCTCGCCGGCGGTCGCAGAGTGGCTCGGGTGGGGGCGGGTGCGGGCGGTACTCAAGGGCATGACGATCGGGGCGGTGATCTTCGGCATCACGCTGTCGATCCTGCACCAGTCGGGGTTGGGCGCGCTCTACCTCATGGCCAAGACCAAGATCCACCCGCTGTGGTATTCGGAGTTCATCCCAATCCTGTTCCTCGTCTCCAGCATCTTCGCCGGTTTGTCGATGGTGATCTTCGAGGGCACCCTCACCCACAAGATCTTCCATCAGCGGGTTGGACGAGTGCTCCGAGCGACCCACGACGACATCGTCCTTGGGCTGGCCAGGATCTGTGGCGGGACCATGTTCGTGTACCTGTTCCTCCAGCTCTTGATCTTCGTCCACGAGCAACGATGGGCCTATGTGGCCTCCGGCTGGGGCGCGTGGTACCTGCTCGAGTTGGGTGGATTTGTCATGGTGCCGGCCGCCCTCTTCATCATCGCGTTCCGCGATCGGAGCCTCCGCATGACGCGCGTCGCAGCCGCCATGACGCTCATCGGCATCATTCTCAACCGGCTCAATGTCTCGGTCATCGCGTTTCGATGGGATGCGGCGGTGAGGTACGTGCCGAGTTGGATGGAGATCGTGGTCACGTTGGCCGTCATCAGCGTCGAGCTCTGGGTCTTCCGCTGGGTCATCAATCGTATGCCGGTGCTCGATTTCGGGAACCACACCGACCATGCTGAAGCGCGCGAGCGCCGAGCTGCGGTCGAGACCCAGGCGTAGGGGGAGATGGACATGCAAAGCGACCTATTCGCCACCAAGGGCGCTGAGTACTTGATCGTCATCGCCTATCTGCTCATCCTGGTCGGCTTCTGGCGCCTGCTGGTGCGACCGACCGCGTCGCGGGCCACGGTGGCATTGTTGCGACGGGTACCACCGTCGCCCCGGATACCTCGGGTGGCCGGCTGGTTCCGAGTGCCCGACGGTTATGCCTTCCATCAGGGGCACACCTGGGCAATCGAGGAACCCCAAGGCGGGGGGGTGATGCGGGTCGGGATGGACGATTTCTCACAGAAATTCCTGGGCAAGCCAGGCGCATTCCACCTGCCCCGCGTGGGCGACCGCCTGAGACAGGGCGAGCGCGGCTGGGCGGTGGAGGTCGAATCCAAGTCGATTCCGATGGTATCCCCGGTCGAGGGCCGCGTGGTGGCCGTGAACCAGGGCGTGCTCGAGGCGCCGGATCTGGTGCAGTCGGACCCGTACCAGCAAGGCTGGCTGTTGAAAGTTGAGGTCGACAATCCCAAGACCGCCCGCAACAACCTCTTGACCGGGCGCCTGGCACGGGCCTGGAACCGAAACACGGTGGACCGTCTTCAGCACATGCAGGCGGGGGAACTTGGGCTCTTGCTGCCCGACGGCGGTGTGCCGGTGGACGGCTTCGTCAGAGCGTTGTCACCAAAAGGGTGGGAGGAACTCGCGGGAGAGTTCTTCCTGACCAACTAGCCCGACTCGTGGGCAGGCCGCGCGACGCCAGGCGTCTCTCGATTGGAGGCGCCTGGCTTTGTCATTGGTCCCCGCGCTACGTTACGGGCTCCGCAGCAGAAGGAAGGCCAGTGGAATCAGGCCAACACCAATTCGAGCTCCGGATCGACATCCAGCCCGCCGATATCGATGAGCTGGGCCACGTGAACAACGTGGTCTACCTCCGGTGGGTGCAGGACGTCGCCGTGGCCCACTGGCGGGCTCAGGCCCCAGCCGCGGACCAGGCCAAGGTGGCCTGGGTGGTAGTGCGTCACGAGATCGACTACAAGCGTGCCGCCGTGCTCAGTGACCGGATCATTGCCCGGACCCGGGTCGGCGCGGCCTCGCGACTCACCTTCGAGCGCCACACCGAGCTCTTCCGTGCTGCCGATGGCAAGCTGTTGGCCCGGGCGCGGACCCTCTGGTGCCCCATCGATGCGACCTCCGGCAAGCCGACTGAAGTCAGCGCCGAGGTCCGCGCCGGCTTCTCCGTCGACGGCGCGCGACCACCGGGCTGACCCGGGATGGATGCGCCCCAAGATGGGCGGCATCTTCCGCAACCCAGCACCCCGCCCTATACTGTCACCGCCAACTCAACCATTGGGGTTATCAATGCTACAGAACATGAAGTTCCTGGGAGCGGTCGCGGTGCTGGGCCTCGCGGCCGCATGCCAGCCGCAGCAAGCCGCCATGCCTGCCGTCGACGCCGCAGCCGTGCGGACGGCGATCGAAGGCGAGAACGTCAAGTGGACCCAGGCCTATCTCGCGAAGGACGCCGCGGCGCTCGCCGCCCTCTACACCGAGGATGCCATTCTGGCGATGCCGAATACGCCGCGTGTGATCGGCAGGGAGGCCATCGCCGCCGCCTATGGCGCGGTCTTAACCCAGGTTTCACCCGTGACCAATGACGTTACCATCGACCGGCTGGAAGTCGCCCAATCCGGCGACTTCGCCTATGTGGTCGGAACGTACGGGGGTACCTGGAGCATGGCGGATGGCAGCTCGATGGCGGACACCGGCAAGTACACCGCCGTATTCAAGAACGTGAACGGCCAATGGATGCTCGCCGTCGACAGCTGGAGCAGCGACATGCCGGCGGGAGGGATGTAGTAACCTCAGTGGTCGATCGACCCGCCACGTAACTCGAGGGCCCCGGCTGCGACAGCGGGGCCCTCGGTGTATCGAGTTTGTGTCGCTTGCCTGGGTGACGGTATCACGGACACAGCGCGGTGATCTGGCCCCGCAGCTCGGCTGGTCGTTCACGAGCGAGCAGGCTATCGATGCCCTCGAGCGTGAAGGTGAACCTCGAATCGGGTCCACCCAGCTGGCTCAGCTGCCGCCGCACGTCGGCGCAGCGGCCCTCCTTTGCCAGCGCCAGCGTTCGCGCCAGCAGAACCTCGAGGTAGACTTCCCGCACATCGGTGCCACCCTCTTCGCTCGGGAAGAAGCGCATCCGAAAGAGCGCCTCAGCTTGGTCGAAGCGCTGGGCGTCCGCCAGCACACGGGCGAGGTGGTAGACCAGCTTCGCGGGCATGAGCATGGGCTCGGGAAACGTGAGGAGCGAGTCGGCCCGCTCACCCGCCGAACGGCCCATCTGCTCGAGTGCCCGGTCCAATCCGAAGTAAATGTCATCGTTCAGAGGATCCACCCGGCGACCTTCCGAGAACAACTCAGCCGCACGTTCCGGCGGGCCACCGGCGTAGAGAACCGCGTAGCCCATGTTGCGGTGCAGGACGGGGGTATTCGGCGCACGCCGACGGGCTTCTTCCCACCGCTCCAGCGCCTGATTAGCCATTCCGGCCGATAAATCGAGCGATCCCATAAGGAAATAGGCCGTGGCGTCGTCGGGATTGTGCGTCAGCGCCTGGGCCAGCACGGTGACGGTCTCATGCCGGTTGGGAAACACGTAGGTGGTGGGGCCTCGCGATGCACGGGCACGATCGCTGGTTCCGTCCAGGCCCAGCGCTTCACGACAGAGGGCGCGGTAGTAGCCGATCAGCGGATACTGGTCGGGATGCGGCATGCCCGGCTCGGTCACCACCCCCGGGCCGCGCGGGTATTCGCGCTCGAGCAGTGCCAATGCGTCCCGATAGAGCCCGAACCGCATGTAGTCGACGGCGATTTCTAGAATGCGCTCGGGATCGGCTGCGAGATGCTGCCATAACGCCGCGTCACTGCCGCCGAGGAGGGTGGCCTCGTACCTGAGGAACGAGCTGGTCGGATCGACCTCCATCCACTTGGCGAGTTCCGCTCGCGCGGCATCCATCCGGCCCAAGGTGCGCAACAGCGCCACCTCGATCGCGCCGAGTCGAACCACGTCGCGATTGTCTCTGGTGACTTCCTGCACCAACTGGAGCGCACGAGCCATGTCACCGCCCTTCGAAGCGATCGCCGCGAGACCCCGCAGTGACGACGGCCGGAAGGTGCCGTACGATTGCGAGCGTTCCCACGCGAGCCGGGCGCCCGGCGGGTCGCCCTGTCCCTCGAGGGCCCGTCCCAGATAATAGGACGACTCGTAATCGTTGCTCACCCGCTCGAGTGCCGCGGTTAGATAACGGCCGCCGTCGTCGTAGCGCTTGAGGATGACACTGAGCCGGCCCGCAGCACGGGCGAGTGCGACGCTCATGGGAAAGCGGCGGAGCCCCTCTTCATAGGTGGCCATGGCCTCGAGCAGCCGCCCGTCACGTTCCTGCTGGTCACCCAGCTCCACCCAATCACCCTCGCTCCGTTGGTCCGCGGAAGGAATGCGATACTGGTCGCGCGGGCCGGGCTGAATGTGGTCGGCCGGAACGAAGTCATAGACCCCTTCGGTGTGCTCCAGCACCACCCGGGCCTGGGCATCGCGAAGGGTCACGGTATAGGGCACGTCGGTGGGGACACCGTCGAGCGTCCCCTGGATTTCGGTGCCGGGGAGCAGAGAAGCTGGCACGGACGGGACGAGAAATTCTTCGCCACCGACACGGAAGCGGAGGGTCGCATTCGGCAGCGGGCGGGTGACGTTGAGCGCAAAGTGGAGACTGTCGGTGCTTCTCCACACCCGAATCACCGCACCGGGATTGGCGCGGGTAACGCCACCCAGTTCCCGGATCGGGATCCAGTACTCGCTGAATCGCACCGATTCCTCCGGCTCGAGGAACCCGTAGGTCTCCTGATTGCGGAACAGCCCCGCCTGAATCTCGACGTAGGCGCTCTGGTTATCCGACAGCGCCTTCCGCCAGTTGAGCCCGTTCTGGTCGCTGCCCCAGGACCAGATCTTCTTGGCCGGCAAGTCGGTGGGCGATGAATAGTGCACCACGCCCGAACGGGTCCGGGGATGGTACACCGCCATGTAGCCCTCGCGGCTCCCATGGCTAAAGCGCGACACGGGACCGAACGTGTGATTACCGACGACGCTGTTGTCGGTGCCTCGCGAGTCGACCGGCCAGGTATCGATGTCGCGGAACCCGTGCGAGGCGGTGTACTCCATCGGATAAGTGATCCGGCTGTCGTCCCAGACCTCGACCGCTGCGTTGGTCCACCAGTAGAACCGGTGCCGGAAGTCGCTCCGATTGTACAGGGTGGTGTGGTGCTCCAGCACCGCCTGGCCGGGGCGGAGCCGCAGTTCGACGCGCCATTGCATGCCGGTTACCCGGTCGATATTCGCCACCCACACCGACGCGCTCGAATCCGCGTTCTGTGTGATGGCAAAGTCTACCGGCGAGGTGCTCATCCAGTTGTGCGACACCGGGAAATTGAACTCGACGCCGAACGCAGCCCACGCGCCGCGATACCCGATTTGGGTCAGCTTGAGCGACGGGTTGGCGTAGAACATCTCCTGACCGTTCACCTTATCGGTGCAGCTATAGAGGTGTCCGCCCACATCGGGCAATACGACGCAGCGCAGGAACTCGTTCTCGAGGTAGAGCGCGCGCCAGTCATGCGGCTCGCGCCGGTCGGTCAACCGATCGCGGATGGTGTAGGGGTAATTGACCCGGCGCGGCTGGAAGAAGTCGAACGGGGGGTTCGGATCGGGCGGCTCCTCGACGTAGCTCGGGAGCGAGAACGTGCTATCCCATGCTCGGACGGCCGACGCTTCCTGAGCTCCGACCGCGCCGGCACAGGCGAGCGCGAGCACCGCCGGAACCATGATGCCCGCGCCGGGAAGAAGTCTTCTCCATGTTCGCTGCACGTTGATCTCTGTCCCGCTCAGGGGTGCTTGTGGCGACGGGCCAGCTGCCATCGGTGTTGGGGTGAACATCCACGAAGATATGCCACAGTGAGAGTTGAGCAACGGCACCCTGGCCCGGGCGGCTACCCCTAGCGGACCGGCACCGCGAGCAGCGTCTTCCGCCTGAGGAACGTATTGCTCGGGCCGAGCACCCAGTAGTCGGGCCAGACACGCCAGGTTACCCGGAGCCCCTGCGCTTCCTCACCCGCCGGCAGCACGAATGACGGCGTGCGGGTGTAGCTCTGACCGGCCGCGAGCACCTGGGCAAAGCGATCGCTGCCGTCGGGCGTCGGCTCAGGCTCGTATTCCTGCCCGGCACGGTCCACCAACCGAATCCTGAGCAGCGACGGATGCTCCGGCGCCTGTACGGCGTCGCTCCGCACCTGGACGCCGACCGCAATGTGTCTCGATCGCGCCGGATCGGGCGGATCCGCCATGGTGGCCACCACGGCGACGTGGAGATGGCAGTCGAACCCGCAGAAGGACAGCTCCTCCGACGGAGGTAGCACCCTGGTTGGTGTAAGGAGCGCGGGCAGCGCAATGCCGAGCCCGTACAGCGTCACGACGACACCGGCCAGGGCGAGCGCCCGAAGCGCGGTCGAGCGGCGGCCCCGGACGTAACCGAGCAGTGCGATCAGGAACGCGATCGCGACCAGCCCGAACGTGGCCAGCGTCGCGAGGGTACCGAGCAAATGGGCCAGCATCATAGGGTACTCCTTAGGAACCGTCGGATCAGGCCGCGGGGTTCGACAGCCCGCCGAAGCGGCGGTCGCGTTCGTGGTAGGCGCGGATTGCCCCGGCGAGCGCCTGGGCATCGAAGTCGGGCCAGTAGACCGGCGTGAACCAGAGCTCCGCGTAGGCGCATTCCCAGAGGAGAAAATCGCTCAGCCGCTGCTCGCCACCGGTGCGGATCAAGAGGTCGACTTCCCGGGCGGCCTGGCCGGCTTCGTCCGGCGCGAGAACGCGATGGAAGTCCTCGCGCGTCCGGGCATTGCCCATGCGGCCGGTCGCGGAGAGGATCGCATCGCGCGCCGAGTAATCCACCGCGATCCGAAGCAGGAGTCGGGTGCCGTCGGTCGTGACCCGCTCGGCCTGTTCGATGGTGGCAACCAGCCCCTGCGGCAGCCGGTCGCGGCGCCCGATCACCCGAACTCGGACACCGGCCTCCGCCGCGCGCTCGGCGTCGCGCCCCAGGTATTGCCCCAAGAGTCCCATCAGTGCCGTCACCTCGTGGGCGGGACGGCGCCAGTTGTCGCTCGAGAAGGCGAACACCGTGAGGATGCCGACGCCCGCGTCGGGCGCGGCTCGGACGATTCGCCGGAGGGCCCGCACCCCGGCCGCGTGCCCCAGCGTGCGGGGCCAGCCGCGCCGGGCGGCCCAGCGCCCGTTGCCATCCATAATGATGGCCACGTGCAGGCCGGCCTGCCATGGTTGAGTACTTTGCTTCATAAAGCGATATCCCCAAAAAAATAGAGATGGGTTAGACGTCCCGCATGGAGTCGATCAGGGCTTCCATGTGCGACAGATAGCGGTCGAGCGCCTTCCGGCCCCGTGCGGTCAGCCGGTATTCGGTTCGCGGCACCCGGTCGGCAAAGGACTTGTGGCAGGCGAGGTAGCCCGCGTCTTCCAGCTTCCTTGCATGCACGCTCAGGTTCCCGTCGCTCGTGTCGAGCAGTTCTTTCAATTCGTTGAACGACAGCACGTCGTTGACCGCGAGCGTGCTCACAATGGCGAGCCGCATGCGCTCGTGGATCAACCGGTCGAGTTGGAGCGGCTCCTCCGCGGCCGCTCGGCCGCGCACGCTTCCCAACCGCGGAGTCGAGTCCTTGGCTTGCTTTTGCCGAGCTTTCCGGGCCGCGTTCGACTTAGCCACCGTACCTCCGCGCAATGATGAGTCCGGCGGCCAGCTGGGTTGCGCCGAAGCCGAGCGCCATCCAGAGATTGCCAAGTGCGGCGGGCGTGAGTAGCGCGACCAGGCCGAACCCCATGATGACCAGCCCCATGATCGGCACCACCCGGATCGAGAAGGCCCCACCGGTCACGACGCCGGTGCCGTAGAGCAGGAGCCACGATGCCGGGAGCAGGCCGTACGTCTGCCGAGCGGCCAGGGCAAAGGTGAGCACCAACCCCACGAAGAGCGGCGGGGCAAAGCTCATCGCGAAGCGGCGGCCCGGCTGGGCCAGGAGCGGGGTCTTGCTGAGCCGGGCCTTCCGGGCCAGGGCGTAGACCCCGATGCCCACCGCGATCACCGCCTCCACCAGCCAGGTCTGCAGCCAGACCCGCGGATCGGTTTGCCGTTGGGCCACCCAGGCGGCGCCGATGGCGGTGAGTCCCATAGCGACCCCGCCCCACCCCGGCACCGCCGTGAACGAGGTGGCTCGCTCCATGGTGCTCCGAATGAACGACAGGTTGTCCATGGCCCGCCGGTGGAGGGCGGGCTCCTGGTCGGCCGGGCCAGCGGGCGCGGCCGTCGAGAGGGGGCGGGGGCGGGGGCGGGGGCTGACCGTCGACATATGCACCAACCTAGGGGTGATGATATGCCATGTCAAGTACTTTGCATAGCAAAGTTACTCTCTGGTACCGAAGGCCCATGTCTCAAACACCAGGCGGATCTTCCGGATCTTCCCGCCCGCGACCTCGAACACCTGCGCCATGGTGCGAGGTCCATGTGAGGTCCATGTATTGGAGGGCCGGGTCCCGCGGGCTCTCAGACAACCCGATACACCTGTCCCGTCTGGGCGCCTTCGACGCTCTTGGCGTAGGCCAGCGCCGCCCGGGCCGCCGGCACCGGCTCGAACCCGCGGAAGAACGGCTCGTAAGCCTCCATTGCCTCGGCGATGACTCCCGGGCTCACAGCATTGATCCGTTGGCCGCGCGACAGCTCGATAGCCGCCGCCCGGACAAATGCGTTGACGGCTCCGTTGACCATCGAGGCCGACGTCCCCATACGGATGGGATCGCAATCGAGCACTCCCGTGGTGAGCGTGAACGAGCCGCCGTCGGCCAGGTACTCGCGCCCGATCAGGACCAGGTTCACCTGGCCCATGAGCTTGTCGTTGAGGCCGATCTCGTAGTCCGCGGCGGTCATCTCCTCGAACGGCGCGAACTTGACGGAGCCGGTGGCCGACACCAGCGCGGCGAACTGCCCGGCCTGCTCGAGCCCAGCGCGAATGGACGCCGGGTCGGTGATGTCCAGCACCACGTCACCCGACGTGCGTCCCGCTCCGATGATTTCGTGGCGCTGGCTCAGCTCCCCCACCACGGCACGACCGATGGTTCCCGATGCACCCACGACGAGAATTCGCATTACCCCTCCAACCTGCCGCGCAACATGAGTTTGATGGCAATGAACGGGGTCAAGAAGAGCACGACGTTCAGCACCTTCAACAGAAGCATCGAAGAAAGCATCAGGTGATCGTATTCCGGTCGCGGAATCTCGATCATCGCGGCATACAACCGGTATATGGGATCTCCGGCCAGCCAGAATGCGGCCCACACGACGAGCTGGGCCACGACCAGAAAGAGAAAGCATCGGAGCAGGATGCCGGCGATTGCGTCGAGTAGATGGATCGATTCTTTCGCTAGTGCCGTTTTCATAATGTATTCCCGTCAGATGTTCTACATGTAGCGCGCGACGGCCATGGTGGCGACCGCGATGATGAGGAGCCGTGCCACCCAGAGACCGGCTGCAGCCGAGCGCTGCCGCAGCCTCTGAATCTCCGCCTGCATGGGCCCGCGCTCCTCCTCGGACGCCGAGGCCAGCGCGGCCGTCATCCGGATGGCTCCGAGTGTCGCGGCCCGCACGCCGGTCACTCCGATGATGAGGGCGAGGATCGAAGCCACGCCGCCCACTGTGAGGCTCAACCCAAACGGCGACCTGATCCAACCCATGGCCAATCCGCCGGACAGGTGCCAGTAGAGGACCAGGCCGGTCGCAATTGTGAGCCCTGCGACGATGGGCATGACATCCAGAAACCGCCGCCGCACCAGTTCCCGCATGACCGGCGCCCCGTCGGGCCCGACCGCCCGGATGCTCGGCCCGAGGAAGAACACCAGGAAGAAGATGGTGCCGGCCCAGAACACCCCCAGCAGGATATGAAACATGCGGAGAATGAGCATGAACCGGTCCATCGGTTTCTCCAGTGTGGGGTGTCACGCCAAGGGTAGACCTGCCACAAAACAACGCCTCGAGCGGGAAACCACAAGCGACAGGCTAGTGCCTCGGCCTTCGCTGGGACCGACACGCGTTGCTCCCGACCGAGCCGCCTGACAGGCTCCGCCCGGCATTCGCGTATAGAGAGGAGAGCCATTCACGTGATGCCCCGTGCCCTTGCACCAAGGAGTCTCCATGTCCACGCGTCATACTGGTTCCGCCGCCGGCATTCTCCTCCTGCTTGGCGGGTTGGTGACCGCCTGCGGCAACGGCGGCCTCGAAGGTCGGTACTACAATTCGTCGACCGGCGAGTTTGCCCTCGAACTCCAATCGGGCGGGAAGCTGGAGATGCAGGGGGCGGTTGGGGAGGGCCTGAGGTACGAGGTCAAGGCGGACACCGTGTTCATCAAAGGCGGGCGCGGGCTCGCGGAGGGCATGTATTTCATCCGGCTCCCCAATGGCGACCTGAGCCTCGAGCCCCTGGGCACGCTCACCAAGAACCGGCCGGATTGACCCGCCGGCTAGGGCGAGCCTCGATCGGTCTGGGTAGGGGATGGCGGCGCGGGGCCCGCCGAACGCGCACATGGCGTTCGGCGAGCCCAGACCAGTGGTTTACTCCAAGGGAATCCGGTCCTTGTTCCGCTCCAGCCAAACCTTAAATGTCTGGAGTCCGGGATGGAGCTCCCGGGCCAGCGTCAGGTCGCGCGCACCGCAGAAGTCGGCCTCGAAGTCCCGGTAGTACTGGAACATGTTGCCCAGGTCTTCCGCGCCGGGAAACCCAAAGCTGCGATACACATCGGGCGGTACGTCGTTGTAGCGCACCTCCTGTCCCAGGGCCTTCGTCAGGGCCGCGGCCATCTGCGCTCCGGTGGGGAATTCACCCGCAATGCCCAGCGTCTTCCCGATCAACTCCCGGCCGCGCTTGAAGATGCCGTAGGCACAGCCGCCGATGTCTTCTGCGGCGATCCCCGGCAGCTTCTTATCACCCATCGGGAAGCGTAATGGCCAGCTTCCCGTCGGGTCCCTTCTTCGGTCCCATGCCGAAGTGGATCAGATTGTCCCAGTAGAAACTGGTGTGCAACAACGTCGTCGGAACGCCGGCCTCGGTGAAGAACGCGTTGGCTTCGCCCTTGGCATCGAAGTGCGGCACCTTGTACTTGCCCATGAGGGTGGGCATCCGGTCGTCGCTCAGCGGAACCTTGAGCCGCGTGTCTTCGAGGGTCGACCAGATGACGTGCTGGAGCCCCGCTTGCTTGGCCGCCTGGGCCATGTTCCGGGCGTGGGCCATCTCCTTCTCGGGCGAGAAGTGATCCCAGAAGAACGTGACGCAGAAGGCGCCGTAGGCGCCGGCGAATGCCTTCTCGAGGCTCGCGACGTCGTCCACGTCACCCGCCACCACTTGGGCGCCGAGCGCCGCCAATTCTTTTGCCTTATCCGAATTGGCATTTCGCGTGATCGCACGCACGGTGAAGCCGCCGTTCGGGTCGTTCATGATGGCGCGGACCAGTCCGCCGCCCTGTGCCCCCGTGGCACCCACCACCGCGATGATCTTCTTATCCGTCATTGTACCTCTCCTCTGTTTCGTGTCGTATGGCAGCTTTGACGCACTTCCCCTACGGTTGCGCGCTCTCCACCCGCACCGTGTTCACGTCCACCATGAGCTCGGCCAGCCGTTCGGCGATGTCGTCCGGCATGGTCTCCTGATAGCGACCACCCAGGTGCTTTGCCAGGAACTGTTCCAGGGCAGCCGCCACGGCGATGCGGTTCTCGCGCCCCGCAAAGCCGTGTCCCTCGTCGGGAGCCAGCATGTAGCTGACCTCGCGCCCCAAGTCACGGAGCGCCACCACGATCTGCTCGGATTCGCGCTTGTTGACCCTCGGGTCGTTCGCGCCCTGGATGATCAACAGCGGCAGCCGTGATCTGTTCCGCCGAGAAGAGCGGCGACTGTGCGACCAGGCGGGCGTGGTCCTCCGGGTCGTCCGGGTTGCCCAGCCGGACGTCGAAGATGGCCTTGATCGGTTTCCAGTACGGCGGAATGGCGGCCAACAGGGTCAGGAGGTTCGACGGTCCCACGTAGGAGACGCCTGCGGCATAGAGTTCCGGCGTGAAGGTCACTCCGGCCAGTGTGGCGTAGCCGCCGTAGGATCCGCCGAAGATCCCGACGTGGTCGGGGTCGATGTCTCTGCTCGGCGATCAGGTACCGGATGCCGTCGGTGATGTCGTGCTGCATCGCCCCGGTGCCCCATTCGTTGTTCCCGGCATTGAGGAACGACTTCCCGTAGCCGGTCGAGCCGCGGAAGTTGGGCTGGAACACGGCATAGCCACGATTGGCCAGAAACTGGGCGTACGCATCATAGCCCCACTGGTCGCGGGCCCAGGGACCGCCGTGGGGAAAGACGACCACTGCCACCTTCTGACCCTCGACGTTCTTGGGGAGGGTGAGGTAGCCGGGCACCTCGAGTCCGTCACGGGTCCGGTAGCGGACCGGCCGCATGGAGGCGAGGTGTTCGCTGGGAAGGTTGGGCCGCGAACTATAGAGGAACTCGACGCTCTCGTCCTGGCGGTTGTACAGGTAGGCCGAGCCTGGGTCCACGTCGCGTGAGACGTAGACGATCCACCGATCCTCGTCTTCGGTGGACGAGGTGAACGACAGCTCGCCTTCCGGGAGTTTCTCCCGGAGTACCTCCAGGTCGCGTTCCACTCGGGTGTTCTTCGGGTAGATGCGCACCCGGTCACCGACGTACACGGTGGCGATCAGGTCGTCGGTGACGTCCGAGAAGATCGCGTTCTCGAGATCCACCTGCCTCAAGGGATCCGATTCAACGAATTCCTGTTCACCGGTCGCTGGGTTGAACAACACCAGTCGCGTCAGGTCGACGTCGTCACCTTTGTTAGTGATCATGTACACCCGCTGACCATCCTTGTGGTAGCGCATTGGTCCACATGATTCTTCGTTGCTGCAGCGGTATACCTCGGTGAGCGTGTCACCATCAACGCGAAAAACCACCGTGTTGCCGTCCTCGTCGATCTTGATCGCCGAGGCGGACGTCGCCCTCGAGGTCGGCCTGCCAACCGGCAATGCCGTCGTTGTTCTGGATGACTAACGTCACGCTCGCCACTGCTCAGGTCGACGCGATAGACGTCATGAAGCTGGGGATTGCGGTCGTTGAGCCCCACGAGGATCTGACCCGGCGTCCTTCCGGTACCGCCACGATTCGAGCCTGAACGCCCTCGTACGGCGTCAGGTCGAGGGCCGGCGGCACCCGGTGGCGGGCTCGGGTGCCACGCGAGGGTTCAATGGCGTAGACATGGAGGTTCTCATCGCCGTCCTTGTCCTGCACGTACAGGAGGTAGCGGCTGTCCTGGCTCCAGAAGTAGCCCCGCACCGGCCGCGTGGAGTCGGCACTCACGGGCTTGGCTGCGTCGAACGGTTCGCCGCTGCCCTTGACCCAGATGTTCATCACGCCCCGGTACGGCTTGCGGAACGAAATGAACTCGCCGTTGGGTGAGATCTGGGCGCCGGCGATTTCGGGGTCGCCGAAGAACACCTGCCGGTCGATGAGCGGCGGGAGCTGGTCGAGGTAGCCGGCCTGCGCCTGAAGGGCCTGAGGGGCGGCGATGGCCACGAGTCCGAGGATGAGCATGAGAGAGCGGATGCGGGACATGGGGCCTCCGGGGCCGGACAGGGACAGGACAGGGATAACCGGGATAGGGTATCCTCAGGCAGGACTAGACGCTAGTACCGTGTCGCAGGCAGCTGATTGCTGACCGCCGACTCCTTCCTACACACAACCCACTACGCACTACGCACCAATCCATCAGTGCTCACGGTCGGCGGGAGATGCTCAGGGCCAGCGGCGCACCCGAGCGCATATGCGCTTCACTTATCGCCGAATTTCATCGATGCGCTTCCGGCCCCGGGTGGCTTCGAGGTCTCCAAGCTTCACCTCGTCGGGTCGGACAACCAGGTTCGGGAATCCTTCCGGCTGTCCCCTGCCTGAGGGCCGCTGCCCTGCTTACTCGAGGGGTCCGGCGGAAGGCGGGGGGAACTCAGCCATCGCGGTCGCGCGCTTCAGTCTTCTCCCGCCTGCCGTTCCGCCTCGATCCAGCCTTCGATCTTCGTTTTGAGCATGGACAGGGTCACGGTACCGTCCTCGATGACCCGGTCGTGAAACGCACGGACGTCGAATCGGTCGCCGAGGGCTAACTCCGCCTCTGCCCGTAGTTCCTGGATCAGCAGGCTTCCAGTCAAATACGCCGTGGCCTGCCCTGGCACCGCGATGTACCGGCTGACTTCGGATTCGACGCCTGCCTTGGACTCGGCCGTATTGGCCAGCATGTAGTCGACCGCATCCTGCCGGCTCCATCCCAGCGCGTGCATGCCGGGGTCAACGACCAGTCGTGCGGCCCGGAATGCTTCGTTCGACAGCATGCCGAGCCGGTCGATGTCGGCCGCGTAGAGCCCGGCCTCGTCGGCGAGTCGCTCGGAGTAGAGCGCCCACCCCTCGCCGAGTCCCGAACTGAAGAAGTACTTGAGTACGGGATGGACGCCCGGGCCCTCGAGCCCCACATACACCTGCATGTGATGCCCCGGATAAGTCTCGTGAAACGTCGTGGCCTCGAAGCCGCCGGCCCGGTTCAGATCTCGGGGGTCGTGGATACCGAACTCGTACGTCCCCGGCGTGCTCCCGTCGGCCGCTCCGGCAGAGTAGAAACCACCGCCGGTAATCTGCATGAAATCCGGGTACGGTTTGAGGGCCACCTCAGCCTTGGGCACGAACCCGAACCACTCCGGCATGGCCGCCTTGGCCCGATCCACGGCGTCCTGTGCGAACTGGACGATCTCTTCCTGCGTCTCGAAGCTGTACGCCGGATCGGCTTTCACCCGTCGCAGCAGGACCTGCAGATCGCCCGTCCCGAAGCTCCGTAGGCCTATTTCGCGCATCTCGTTCTGAATCCGTTTCATCTCCCGCAACCCGGTCTGGTGGATCTCTTCCGGGGTGAGCGGCAGGGTCGCGTGGAACAGGACCGACGCCAGGTAGCAGTCGCGGCCGCCGGGATCCGACGTCACGGCGATCGCTTCCCGGGCCGTCGCCAGGTACTCGTCGTTCAAGTAGTCCCGGTAGCGCTTTGCGGCGGGCACGATCGCATCCGAAATCGCGGACTTCAGATCGGCGGCGAACGCGGGATCATCGTCCCGGGTGGCCGGCTCGTAGAACGGCGATTCTTCCGCGGGCACCGAGATGAGGGCATCGATCTGACCAATCACGAGCACCACATTGGAGCGTGGGGCGGTAAACCCCTCCGCCACGCCGACGCGCAGGTTGCCGATTTCCGTGTCGATGTAGCGCGCGACGTCGCGGGCCCGGGCGATGGTGGCCGCGCGTGCGGCAGCCGTGCCCACCGGCTGTTTGGCGAATACGCCGCCGAAGAAGTTCTGCCAGCCGGTCCATGTGGGGCTGACATTCCACAGGTGCGTCCGGCACACCCGCCGGGCGATCGATGCCTGCAGACGCTCCAACGAAAACGTGTACGGTACCGCGGCCTCCGTTCCGACCAAGGCACTCGGGTCTATCGCTTGCAGCCGTTCCACCCAGGCGTCCTCGCGGCCCTGCCACGCGTCGATGTTCGCGATGCTGTGGTCGCCCATGCGATCGAGCGGGGCCGGATAGCCGGTCTCATAGGCGTCTTCGGGATACTCGTCGTAGTACGCGGCGACGTATTCGTCGGCGATCGCAACTGCCTTCGCGACCTCACCGGATCCTGCGTCGGGGCGGTTGCAGCCGACGAATGAGCCCACCAATACCGCGACGATCATGGTCCGTCTCATACAACCTCCGAAGAAGAGCAGAGGAAATGCTCAGAGCCACCGTCGCACCCGAACGCGATAGGCATTCCACCTGTGGGGTGCCTGCCCGAAATGCTGGTCGGCTTCCACGATGCTACGTACTTGGACATCCAGTAGCAAAGCACACGACCACTAATCCGACAAGGAGCCCGAGTACGCCGAGGGGCACGGCCTTGAAGACGACGGGGCTCCCGGGGTCCCAGGTCGCGGCGGCGGCGATATCGGACAACGGGATGTGGACCGTCGAGTCGCTGCGGACCTTGCCTCGAGGCGTGCGGAAAATACCCACGACGCTGCTGTCAACAATGACCGGATCGACCAGGATGACCGTCGAACTGTCGTGCCGGGTCACCATGAGTTGTGTGGGTTGAGCGCCGACGATGTCCGGAATCGGTCGGGTCTGGGCTTCCCAGTGCGCGCAGGCAGCCACGAGGAGAAGTAGACAAACGAGCCGAGTCAGGTGAAGCGGTCGCATAGATGCCTCCGGTGCGTTGCTGTCCTACCTTGACCCAAGCCCGTCCCCTAAGCGTGACCTCGGCTTTCACTTCTGGGATACGCTCCCCCAGAGCTCGAGGTCTTCGGGATTCCGCTACCGCCCCACCCACTCCCGCCGCAAGAGACCCAGCATGACCGAGTCCTGAATCTCGCCGGCCAAGTGATACCGCTCCCGCAGGAATCCTTCCCGTCGGAAGCCGAGCCGCTCGAGCAGTCGGAGCGAGGGCTCGTTCCGCGGATCGACGTCGGCCTCGAGCCGGTGCAACTCCAGGTCCTCGAAGGCATACGCGATGAGCCGCGCCACGGCCTCACTGGCGTACCCCTTTCCCCACGCCGACTTGGCGAGGGCGAATCCCACGCCGGCGCGGCGGTGCTCGCGCTCGATCCAGGCCAAGGTCACGGTGCCGATCACCGTATCGGTATCGGCCAGGGCGATGCCCCATTGATAGAGGTTGCCACGTGCGAAGTAGTCGTGGATCTCTTGCAGGAGTGCCTTGGCCGCGGCCAGATCGGTGAGCGGCGCTGAGCTCCAGTACCGCATGACCGCGGGGTCCGCGAAGACCTGGTGGAGCGCATCCACGTCACGCTCCTCCAGCCAGCGGAGTCGGAGCCGATCGGTTTCGAGCGTGGGCAGGCGGGCCGGTGGCGTCACTAAGGCTTTCGGGCAATGTGATACAAGAGAATATGCTCCTCGCCCTTCGGATCCTCAGTCGCGCCGAGGATATAGTCGGTGCCAACTTCAAACACCGTGACGTCAACGGGCAGGCGCAGCTCTCCGATCCTCTTGCCGTTCGGATCGACCACCTGGATCTCGGTGACCCCATCTCCCAGAGCGGAAGTCACGGCGTAGAGCGCTCCACTCGTGTCGGTCAGGAGGTTGCGGTATGCCGGCAGGTACTCGGGCATCGGGATCTTCCGCAGATACTCTCTCGCCGGCTCTCGGTCCGACTCACTCCGCAGGCTGGTCACCAATTCCTCGATTGCAGCCTCGTAGTTGCTTTCTGAAGGGGCGCGTCGTGCCCTGCCAAGCCGAAAGGTGTCGAGTGGCTCGCCGGCGAGGGAATAGGCAGCGACAAGAGCGGCATCGCCAGCGCCGACGTAGACACGCTCATGCGACATGGCGATCTTCGTGACGCTTCCAAGCGGACGACTCTCTCCCAGTCCGATTTCTCCTAGGCTGCCAACGCTATCACCCCGTGCGTTGGTTAGGTCCACGATACCTCGCGCCAAGGGTGCCCGCGCGGACGGCGCATGCCGACTCACGAGGGTCGTCAGGGCAAAGTCGCCGTGGAGACTGCAGACGACATCGTCGGGATTGCCTCGCGGCCGATATTGCCTGACCAATTCTCCGGCCGAATCTAGTACTACCATTTGCCCCTGCATGCGATCCCACACAAATAGCGTGTCCCGGGAGCACTGCTGTATCGAGGCAAGACTGGTGTACTCTCCAGGTCCCTTCCCCCGGTGACCGCTCTCTCTCACGAATCGACCGGACGAGTCCAAGAACAGGATTCTCGAGTCGGCACGATCCGCGACGGCTATCGAGCCGTTCGACAGTCGAGTCGCGTCCACAACGCTACCGATCACCAACCCATCCACCCCCGTCGCAACGATGTCGAGAGCGGGCATTGGGTCGATCGTGAGGGCGCCGGTCGCGGTCGCAGTGTGTTCGGATGGATGCTCCGGCGATTCCTCCGCACAGGCAAGGCCGAGGAGGAAGAGCGGCAAGCTGAGGAGGGTCCTAGCCCTCATCGCTGTCCAGCTGTCGAAACCCGAGTGACTCGGGGTTCCACGTCAGGTCTCGGTCTCGTCCGACGGATTCTTGAGCCGTTCCATGTGTTCTTCGATGCCCTTGGGGACCAGGAGGTCGTCCGCGATCTGGGCCACTTCCTCGGCAGCCCGCCATGCCATTTCCAGATCGAGCAGCTCGCCCGCGAGCGCCCGGCGCTCCTGCTCCTCGTGGAGCGCCATCTCGAGCGCCAACTTGGTGGGCTTGGGCAGCCGGCTGATGAGCCCCTGCTTCTTCTGCTTCACGCCGTCATGGAGATCGCGCCGCTGCATGTCGAGCGGCACCCGTTCGAGGTAGCCCATCGGGTCGCCCACCGTCTCGATCAGGCCCACCGCGTCCGCCACGGTCTGCTTGGAGCCGGCCATGTAGTTCATCTTGGGCAGCATGAGGCCGGCGATGCGCATGGCCTCCGGGCCGGTCAGAATTTCCTCGCCCTTCTTGTGCTTCAAGGCCAGGGTCCACTCCTCGGACGACGGATCGACCAGGAGTTTCGACTTGTCCATCTCGGTCTTGGTGACCTTGAGCTTCCGGCCATCCTGGGTGGTCACGTCGATCTTGATGTTCGAATTGATGATGGCCTGGGGCAGGCCGCCGAAGGCACCCACCGTGACTCCGGCCGCGGCGGCTCCCGCAAAGACCGCGACGCCCACCGCCACACCGGCGGTGGTCCAGATGATGGCGCGCTTCCGCCGCCGGCCGAACTGGTCGCCGTAACGCCAGGCCGCGAACTCCGGCCTGAGCGGCTCGCCGATCCGCACCAGCACCAGGCCTTCCTTGAGCTTGGCGAGGCCCACGTTGTCGGTGGACATGCGGAGCCGACACTCGCGGAACTGCCGTTCGCACTCCTCGATGGCCTCCCAGCGCTCCTCGAGCGGGGTCAGGTTCCAGCGCTCGCACTTCCGGCACACCACCCAAAGCCGGCCCTTGGCGCCGTCGAACGCCAGGCGCCGGCCAACGGGGAAGGGCTCGATGGCCTCGTTCTGCCCCAGCGGGCGGTTACAGAAGATGCAGGTGGTGAACACGGCTCGTTGGCGCTCCGGATTGTGTGCTCAGTGCCCTTGGATCCCGCCCTTCACGGTACGGCAGCCGCTCCCAGTGCGTTTCAGCGTGATATCGGACCAGCTGCCACCATTTCTTGTGACTTTTCTCACGGAACTATCAGGCTGTTTGTCGTTAATTGTAGTCTCGTGAAAAGTATGCTGATGCCCGACCATTTGAAGAGATGAGAATGACTCACGGCTACGCGGGAGAATGGCCATGCGAGACACGATGAAACGCACGATCGCTTTGCCCGGCGCAGTGATCGCCGCCGCAATGCTCGTCGCTCCGGTCCACGCTCAGGACGCGGGCCTGGCCATCCACGTGGGCAGCATGGGCGTCGGGGTCGATGCCGCGGTGATGGTGCATTCGAAGGTGGGGCTTCGGGCCGGCGGCAACTTCTTTCCGTTCGACATCAACTTCAATTCGTCGGATATCGATTACAGTCTGGACCTGCCGTCACCCCAGTTCCTGCTGGTGGCCGATCTCTATCCGACGGGTGGCTTCCGGGTGAGCGGCGGGCTCATGATCTCGACCACCAGTTTCGACTTGACCGGAGAGCTGGACGGACCGGTGGACATCGGCGGAGCGACCTACACGCCGGCCGAGGTGGGCAACCTGACCGGCACGCTCGAGACCCGCGACGTGTCGCCCTACATCGGGCTCGGCTTCGGCAATCCGGCCACTAGCCGCGTGGGGTTCTTTGTCGAACTCGGCGTGGCATTCCATGGGAACCCAAAGGCCAGCGCGACGGCCGACGGTCCAATAGCCTCGGCGCCGGGCTTCCAGCAGGACCTCGACCAGGAGATCCAGGACATTACGGACGACGTCGAGAACTTCATCGTCTATCCGGTCCTGTCGATCGGCGTCTCGATCGGGCTCGGCCGCTAGGGCGGCGTCCCGCCCGCCGAGGTCTTATTGCGCTTCGGTGCAGGTCGGGTCGGTGAACCGGACCACCGTGGCCGTGAGCGTGCCGCGGGGCACGTCGCCCGCCTCCTGCGAACCCCGGAAGTCGATCAGGGCGTCGCCCTCCATGTCTCGGGCCTGGGCCCGGAGTGCTGCCAACCGCACTGCGGGTTCCCCGTCATCGCTCGAGATCACCTTGCCCAGCTCGGCGTAGGGACAGACGGGCATGTTGTGGGCGTAGACCAGAATGGGCCGCGGCGGGGCGGCTTCGATTGGAGCGGCTTGGTCGGTGTCGGCGGCGCGGGTATCGGCCTTGCAGCCGGCCAGAAGGAGTGCTGGGGCTGCAGCGAGGCCTAGCATCCACAAGACGGCTCTCGATCGCATAGATACCTCTCCTTTGAACATCCCCTCACGCCAAGCTACCGGCCTGGGCCGTGGCGGACAACGACCAAAGACCCTCCCGGAGGTATCTCCGGGAGGGTTCGACGATGACTCGATTGTGTCCTAGGGCTTCTTACGCCGCGGTGCTGCCTTCCTCGATTGCGGCGGGGTGCTCCCGGAACACCAGGTAGTCGGCCCGAAGCGAGGTGAAGCAGGTGCCGGTCTTGAGCCGGGCCACCCGCTTGTCCGCCATGTCGACCCGGCGGGTCCGGGTGCCTTCCCAGAGTGGTTCCACGTCGTACCACGCTCCGGTCTTCAGGTGGGGAAACCGATGACGCCATTCGGGCTTGATCCGGGCCTGAAAGTTCGGCATAGGTCGTACTCCGCAGGATGGTGCAACTGGTTGCATGTCGATCGGGCTATGTGGGACGGCGGACGTTCAAAGTACCACCCTGGCGCACCCCGGTTCCGTGAGCCGCGTCACGTCGGCGGGACGGGTTCACCCCCCGGCCGTACCGCCCCCCAACACCCGGTTCAGCACTCCGGCCAACCGGATCCCGCCCTGCAGCAATCGTCGCTCCATGACCGGTGTCATGGCGTTGGCGTAATCCCAGCCGAGCTCGGGTATCGTGTCCGCTCCCGCCAACCGGACCGGGGCGTAGACTTGATCCAGCAGGGCACGCGATTCCGCGATCCAGTCGAGGGCGCGCGAGTGAGTCCACGCGACGATCTCCTCCGGCGAGGCGAAGTCGAGAAAATCGACGTATTCGGTATAGCTCAGACCCTGGTGTTCGAGCAGCAGGTAATCCCAGACGCCGTGCAGGTTGGCGCGCGCGCCGAGCCAGCGGACCGCGATGTCGTTCCCGCCGCGATCGGAGCCGTAGCCGGCGTGGAGCGGCTGGTGGGCGTCGCCGATGAAGTGGACCAGGAACTTGAGCGCCGTGGCTCGCTCTTCGCGCGAGCGGGTCGTGTCGCCGAGGACGCGTTCCTGGAACCGTAGGGCCTGGATCAGGTCCTCGGGCGTGTCGGACTCGGGCTCGGCGTATGCCTGCTCCCGCGGGAATGTTCACGTAGTGCCAGCTGGAGGTGTGCCGCCCTTCGGGGGTGCCGCGATACCAGTCCGCCCAGTTGGCGACGTACGCCAGCGGGTAGTGGCCGATGAGCTCGGCGATGCGGTGGCGGGTGACCGGCAGCAGGTGGCGCTCGGCGATGGCGGCCACGATGCGGTGGCCGTTCATGCCCCACGCTATCGGTGCGGGCCGATATACAGCAGCCTCGGCGCGCGGCACGGTCGATTGAAGAGCGACCGGCACCGCGAACAGCGTCGCGATCACGAGCAAAACGCGCCAGGTCGGTCGTGAGTGCTTTGGTGAATCTATGTGATGCGTCCCCATATCTTCGCACCTCATCAGGGTGATTCCGGGTGCTACCCTCGGCTATTTCTTCCCGACCATCGCGTCGGGCATCCGCACCGCAACCACGGTCCCGCGGGCCGTGATCTCTCCATCGGCCGAAACGGTGGCCTCGACTACGACCTTCCGCTCGGTGGCCTCTCTCACTATTCCCCGCACTTCCAGCACGGGGCCGAGTGGTGTCGGTCGAAGATACTCCACGTGGAGCGCTGCCGTGACGAACCGCGGCACCTCGTCGGTACGCACCTGCCCTCCCTCGAGCTTCCACGCCGGCGATCCGCGCCGCCGCTGCCGCCGCGGTACCGGTCCCGTGGCAGTCGATGAGGGAGGCGATCAATCCTCCATAGACATACCCGGCAACGGCGGTATGAATGGGCTTGGGGGTAAATCTCGCGACCGTCTGATCACCGTCCCAGCGGCTCTTGAGCTGATGGCCGTCGTGGTTGAGCCGGCCACAACCATAGCAGTGCGCGACGTCTTCCGGGTAATAGTCCTGGATGGCTGGTGCGGGGACGGGAGTGGGAACAGGCGAAGTGCGGGTCATGATTGAGGCAGCGTGACGTTGTGGTTTGGCGTGGCGGATCGGACGCACGTGAGCACTTCGGCAATCTACCACCGAGCTCAGAGTGCCGCTGGTGCATGCGACGGATCAGTTGAAGCTGGCGGCCACGGTGGGTGGCGTTAATATGAGCGCTAGCGCCGAGTCGCACTCGATGGCGTGGTGACAGTCCACCCTACTTGAAAGACCACACGTTGCCAAACCATTCCGGAAACGAGCACGATTCGGATCGCCGCTTCACCGATCAGGAAGTCGCACTGGTGCTGCAGCGCGCGGCGGAAATCGAGGAGCGGCGCTCCACGTCGGCGGCGGGGCGTGGTCTCACGCTCGGTGAGCTGCGCGACATCGCCCAGGAAGTGGGCTTGAGCCCCGACGTGATCGACGAGGCGGTGGCCGCGGTCCGGACCGGGGTCCGTCCGCGGGGCGGATCGCTCCTCGGCGCCTCGTTATCCAACAAGGTGGTGCGCGGTGTGCCGGGCCGGCTCGACGAGGACGACCTGCAGCGCCTCATCCGCGTGGTCGAGGACCGGGTCGAGGAGACCGGCACCGTGTCGGAGGCGCTCGGCACGGTCCGTTGGACCAGCGTCGCGCGGGGCCACCGGTTCGACCGCACCATGCAGGTGTCGCTCTCCGCCACGGGGGCTCGAGGAGACCCAGATCCAGGTGGTGCAGCGCTACCCGTCGGGGTTGAGGGCCATTCTCCATGGGCTCCCCACGGCCTGGGGGGCCATGATCGGCGGTGCCATCGCGGCATCGGCCGCGGTGGTTCCGGTGGTGGGCATCGGCATCGGGCTGGGTGGGGCGGCGCTGGGGCTCGGCATCGGTCGCACCGTGTGGCATGCGCTGGCCCGGAAGAGCGCCAGGGAAGTGGAGCGTGTGGCGGGCGAGCTGGCCGAGGCGGCCCGGGAGATGGCGGAGAAGTAACCTAGAACCTGACGGCACTTTAATGCCGCAAATGGGCCAACGTTGCTAGCGCTCCATCACCGCTGACCCTCGCTCCCTCTTCCCCGTCAATCGGTCCGCTGGGTGATCTCGATCAGGTGGTAGCCGAACTGGGTCTTGACCGGCCCCTGCACCTGGCCCACCGGGGCACTGAACACTACGTGATCGAACTCCTTGACCATCTGGCCCGGGCTGAACTGGCCCAGGTCGCCGCCCTTCTTGCCCGACGGACAGGTCGAGTGCTGCTTGGCGAGGGCCGCGAAGTCGCCGCCCGCTTCGATCTCGGTCTTGAGTTTGCTACACGCGTCTTCACTGGGTACCAGAATGTGCCGTGCCGTGGCCTTGGCCATCGTCGTGCTCCTCTCGGGGATGGTTCGTGCGGGAATTGGACCACGAATGTAATCGACCCTCCCGCGGGGAGAGAACCTGGCGGAGTCACCCGGTCGGCACCCACTCACAGCCGGTATCGTCGATCAGGTAGCGCCTGATGACCGACGTCACTCGTGAGGAATCGTCGAGTAAGGGCACTTGATCCAAAGCGAAGAGGGTGTCGCCGTGGACCGCAATCCGGGGCCACTCCGTGCCCGGAAAGGGAAGGGGCGTGTCCACACACGCGGATCGGCGGTCCGCCGAGAGGAGGCTGATGAAGGCCCGTCCAAACACGTGGACGCCAGTTCCCATTGGTTCTGTCCACCCGTCCTGAAACCAGAGCACAAAGGTGCCGTTCGGGAGTCTCCAGATATCCTTCAAAGCCGATATCGCCCTCATCTGCTCATCGAGATCCGGATTCCTGAAGCTGAATACCTTGAAGGCCTCCTTTGGGTTGCCGGTTCGGAGTCGTGCCGGGATCTGCACGGTGTCGAGCGGAACTCCGTCGATGGTATGCAAGGTCAGATAGTCGACCCCGGAGTAGCCAACCAACATCGTATCAGCCCACGCGGCAAAGGCTGAGCGATTGAACGTCATGAGATCGGGATAGTCGATGTATTCCTGAGGCCACGGGACCAGGTTTGAAGCGAGTGGTTCCGCGAGCCGGGCACTGTCGGGTGTCAGCAACTCCGGCACCGAGAGCGCCAGAATTCCCCGTTGGGAGTAGTAGTCGAAATTCGCGAAGATCACTTTCCCTCCGCGCGCAACACCGTGTGAGATGGTCCCCTGGGTTCGCCGGCCCATGTAGTAGCGCCCGGTCCTGCGATCGAATATCTGGATAGTGCGACTGGTGGGCTGCAGTATGAGGGTGTCTGCCAATGTCGTACCCTGGCTTAGGCTGCGGAATTCACCCGGGCCGCTTCCCTCCTTCCCGATGGTCCGGTCGATTCGCCCGTCCGGATGAAAGCGAACCACCCGATTCCAGAACTCGTCGGGGATATAGATCGCACCACGGTCGTCAACAGTGAAGCTGACCGCGGGACGACCCAGATACAGCGTATCGTTCTCTTCGAGGATCACCGAATCGAGCAAGGCCAGGGAGGGGCCAGGGCCCTGCCCACGTTCATTGGCGCTGGCCGAGCACCCAACGATGAGGCAGAGTGCCGACGCCTTGAACAGTCCGACGATGCGTCCCTCATGTCTCGACATGATACCCTCCAGGCCTGTCTCTCTGCACGGTACATCCGGGGTATGAAGCCGCGGTGAATCGACCCTGAGGACCGGCCGCACCGACCACCACTCTGCAGGCCATCAAGCCCATACTAGGGAAAACCCTAGCATCGTTCGACAACCCGCCAATTCGGCTGCAACATTACAGAGTTTCCGGCTTCGTAATCTAGGGCCAGGAACCGTGTTGAGACTTGGTTGAGGGCCCGGCCCCACTGTTGGCTGGCCCCACGCGAGAGGAGCGGGCCCGTGACCGTACCCCATACCCTGTGCTGCCTCGGCCAGCCCGGCTTGATCGGGCCGGACGGGCGAGCGGTGCGGTTCCGAACCCGGAAGCACCTGGCCCTCCTGGTGTATTTGGCGGTCGAGTCCCGCGTGGCACATCGGCGGGAGCGGCTAGTGGAATTGCTCTGGCCCAACGCCAGCCACGGCGAGGGCCGGCACTCGCTGTCCACCGCCCTCTCGGTCCTCCGCGCCAAGCTCGGCCGGGCCGCCATCAAGAGCAGCCGGGATCACGTGCAGCTGGTCATGGCCGACCTCGAGCTCGATCTCCACCGCCTGACCGATGGCCAACTACTCGAGACCGACCTCATGCCGGCGCTCGAGGTGGGCGGGTTTCTCGAGGACTTCGACATTCCGGGAGCCACGGCGTTCGCCCACTGGCGGGACCAGCAACGGGCAACCTGGCTGCCACAAATCCAAGCCGCGCTCAGGTTCCTGATCGATCGCTGCCGCCGCACCGGCGACTTCGCCCAGATCGAGCGCTACGCCGACCGGTTACTGGCGCTGGACGATCTGAACGAGGAGGGGATGCGTGCCAAGATGGAGGCCCGGGCCTTCGCCGGCGACCGGCTGACCGCACTCCGGTTGTTCGAAGAATGGAAGGAGAAACTCCACACCGAGCTCGACGCCGCACCGTCGCCGCTCATCGAGGGCATGGCCCTCCGGCTCCGTCGCCGCGGTTGGGAACGTGCCAACACCAAGGAGATCGCTCCGGTCCCGACCGACCAGTGGAAAGGCCGGCGGTTCATCGGACGCACGCAGGAGTATGGCGCCCTCTACACTGTATGGGAGTCGACGGTCGGTGGCTCACCACGGCATGCGTTCGTGGTGGGAGACTCGGGCGTTGGGAAGAGTACCCTGGTCGAACGCCTCGCGACGGCAGCCGGTTTGTCCGGCGGGGTGTCGAGCCGGGTGCAATGCTACGATCTCGAGCACGAAATTCCCTATGCGGCGCTCAGCAATCTGTTGCACGGGCTCATCGTGCTGCCAGGCGCGTCTGCAACGAGCCCCGAAGCGCTGGCGGAACTCAGCCGGAGTGCACCCCGGGTGCGGGAGCATTTCCACTCGATTCCAACCCCGCAGAACAGCCAGGGAGAGAACTCGAGAATCCGCCTGACCGACGCCGTGCAACAGCTGGTGTGCTCAGTAGCCGAGGAGCAGCCGGTGATGCTGGTGGTGGACGATTTACATCTGGCCGATGACGCAAGCATCTCGGTGATCCATCTCCTCATGCGGCGGATCGAGACGGACCGGGTGATGGTGCTGCTCACGGCCCGCACCGGCGAGTTGGGCCGCTCGCCCAACGCCAGCAAGCTCCGGGAGGCCCAGGCACGATTGAACATGACCACGATAGAGCTGCCGCCGCTCTCGGACGAGGAGAGCGCGGCGCTGGTCGAGAGCCTCATGGAACCCGATGAACCGCCGCCAAAGGGAGCGGTGCTCCAGGCGCTGATCCGAGCGGGTGCCGGGTTCCCCATGGCGCTGGAGCTTCTGGTCAAGGATTGGAGAATCAACGGGGAGCGAAGCCTGGCCCTATCGCTCGAGGCCATGACCGAGGAGCCGCTCGCCCAGTCCGCCCCAGGCGACGCGTATCGACGGCTGCTGGACCGTCTGACGATGGGACTCGACCCGACGACGAGGAACGTGCTCAACCTCGCAGCCGTACTGGGGCCGCGGCTGAACGATCTCGAGATGTACGCGCTGATGGACTTGAGCCTTGGCCAGACCATGAGCGCCATGTCGGAGTTGGCCAGAATTCGAATCCTCCGCGACGGCACCCACGGGCTCGAGTTCGTAAACGAGTTGATCCGGGCTCAGACCTACCTCACGATCCCCTCACCACTCAGGCGCACCATCCACGGTCGCATCGTGGATCGCCTATTGGGGCTGGGCGATTGCGCGGCGGAGGCCGCGGGCCTGGAGATCGCGTGGCATTGTGTCAGAGCTGGCAGAGTAACGGAGGCGACGCCTTATCTGCTTCAGGGCGCCAAGTCGGCCATGCGACGCGGGGCGCCCTACGAGGCAGAGCGCGCCTTGGCCTCGGCCTTGGACCGGCTGGGAGAACCCGAGCGGAGTGAGGCGGTCCTTCTCTTAGCCAAATCACTCAACGAGCAGGGAAAACTGAAGGATTCGCTGGAGCTGTTGGAAAGATGCCGCCCCTTAGTTTCCGAAGACCAGGAAGACGTCGCACGCATCCTGACGCTACATAACAAGCTTAGGGTTCTCCCTCGATCTGGGGATGATGAAGCAGTCGACCGAAGTGCGCTTATGGCAATCACGCGCACTTCCACGACAGACAGTACAAGAGTTTTTGGAATAACGACTGCCTGCAGGATGCTCCCGGAAAACGAGACACCGGCAATCAACCGAGAATTGCTAGATATCATGGACAAGATTCTCGAAGACAAGCTTGATCTAGAAGCCCGAGGGGCATTGGCGCTTGCCAAAGGAAGGATCTTGTACAGACAGAAAGACCTAAGTGGGGCCAGACGAGAGGTTACAGATGCAGTGACACTTCTCACCAGCCGAGGGCTTGAAGGCTCGATAGTTGCGTCACTGCAAGTCGCCTCGGCAATCCTTGCTACAGCAGCTGGTGAGTACGAACCAGCCCTGGCACACCTAAATACTGCTTGGCAGATCTCGACAAGGTTGGGCAACGACATCATCTGCAGTTCTGTTGCAAGTAACATCGCAATCTGCTGCAGCAGATTAGGACAATTCTCCGAGCAAGCACTCTGGGGAAGGAAAAGCTTTCAGCATGCAACGCGGACGCATATTCCGCATCACATAATGCTAAGTGCATCTGTACTAGCACTTGCATATGCTCTTATGGAAAAGCCTTCACAATGCCTTGAGATGCTCGAGGAAGGCGAGATTCTCCTTGCGTCGTTTGAGGATCCTATCGCACACCAGTCCTGGTGCCTCTACTGCGCCGACACCCTACATTTACTGGGGAAGCACGAGGAAGCCATCAAGAAAGCAAGAAGAGCAGGCGTGGGTTCGAGTGCCGATTTTTCACTAGCAACCATTGTGGGAAAATATGCTCGCTGGACTGCTATACTCGGTCACCAAGTCGACAGCACACAAGCAGGGAATATCCTCAATCAACTTATGATGCAGCGAGCATCTTACGACCGGCTTGATCAAGTCGAGATCTTAAATGCGAAGGTATGGTTCGATTTCAAGAATGGGTGCGGTTCAAACGTCGGTCGCGAATGGATCCAACGCGAATTAGGAACTGTGCCGCCCGGTGTAACCGATCTTCTCCAGAGGCTTGGTATGTTGGACTTTACCGCAGGACAGATGTGAGGGGAGATACAGATCAACTCATCCCGAAAGAAAGGTCTCGCCGCCTGAGAGCCTGATCCGCCTGGATCGACCCGGTGTTGGCTGCATTGCGACCGCTTGTTCGGGAACGTCGGTTGCCTCGGCGATGATGCGGCGGATGGCGACCGAGTTGGCCACCACGTCCACCAGCCGGGCGTCGAATTGGGTGCCCTTGCAGCGCTGGAGCTCGGCCATCACCACGTCCACACCGAGGGCTTTCCGGTAGGGCCGGTCGGTGGTCATGGCATCGATGGTGTCGCACACCATGATGATCCGGGCGCCCAGCGGGATGTCCTCGCCGGCCAGCCCGTCGGGATAGCCCTCGCCGTCCCAGCGCTCGTGGTGGTTCCGGACCATCGCCTCGATCTTGCCGCGGAAGCTCGAGATGATGTGGACCAGCTCCGCGCCCTTGGCCGAGTGGGTCTGGAGCAGGGCGAACTCCGCCTCGGTCAGCTTCTCCGCCTTTCGGAGGAGCGGGGCGAATTCCTCGTGGATCTTCCCGACATCGTGGAGCAGCGCGGCCGACTCGATCTGCTCCAGTTCCTTCCCCGGCACGCCCAGCTCGGCCGCGATGGTCCGGCTCAGCTTGCTGACCCGGAGCGAGTGACCGGAGGTGTAGGGATCACGCGCTTCGATGGCCTTGACCATCAGCTGCAGCAGCTCCTGCCCGCTCTCTTGCAGCTGACGGTACATGCCGTAGACATGCCGCACTGCGATGATCGGGAGATGACCACCAGCAAGCCGCCGGCCCCGAAGCCAATCGACTTGGTCGAATCGTATGTAGAGCCAGGCGATCAGCACCGCCTATTGCGCTGGCGCCCAGTCGTAGCCCAACACACCGCTGGTGATCAGTGCCATACTTCACGGAATGTACGGCCCGAGCTCAACGCAACCGCAGCGGTTACAGCAGCTGTAGTTCGTCGCGAAGTAGGTGGCTGCAATCAGAAAGAAGAGACCTAGATCTCGCTGGACGAGCAGAGACGACATGACCGCATCCGACCCCAGGTAGGCGGGTGGTAAGTCCGCCGCCTGAACTCTGGTATACCAGACACTGCGAGCGTAATGGAGAGGATCCGCTGAGAGACGTTGAAGACGACCTTGATAGGGCCGGTGCGCTTTCCCAGATCTCCGTCACTAGCGTGGATATTGCAACTACACACCCGCCCCAAAAAGCCGCCAAACAGCAACGCAGATGCCATGTAAACGATGAACGACGTCGACCCTCTTACCGTGACCTAAGACGGGTGGTGTAACCACCAAGTATCACTCGACAATCGTAAATGCACTAAAGGCCCACCAACCTGGAAATGGCAGACGGGAATGACCAGGCAGCGCCCATGGCTAGAATTGAGGCCAAGGCTACCAGGGTCACAGAAGATGTAGCCGAAGGTTGCGGGGCATAATGGCGATGAAGATGGAAGGGGGACCCCGACCAGCCAAGACCTTAGTTCCAGACTACGCCTTCGGCCTTGGACAACAAATCGGCAATGAAGTTCACTGCCGCGGCGAGCCAGCTGATGTTCAGCATGAGCGTCACCTCCTTGGCGTTGAGTCACCGAAAGAAGGTGGCAAGCCTCGCTATGGCCTACCCGACGCTCCGCTCCTCAGTTGTCCGCTCACAACTCCGCTCGGTCCTACTACACGACCGGGGTCCCCTTCCGTTTTCTCCTTGAGTGCGAATTCCCTGAATGAGCTCTCCCGGGGCGCAGCGGCCACCGCACCCGATCAAGCGGGCGAAACTCAACTCGCTCGGCGGATCGCGGTCCACCGGTTGGTGGCGTCGAGCACCGCAAACACCGCGGCCCGCTCGGCGCTTTCCCTGATCTGCGCGGTGCCGGTCAGGAGCAGGCTCTCACGCCCGCCCAACCCCTGCACCGCCGCAAAGACAAATTGACAATCGAACCCCTCGACGATCTTGGCGCCATCGAGCGCCACCGAGGCTCCCTCGAGCAACCGGTCCAACACCTCGATCGTGGCCCGCGCCGCAGCCTCGACCCGGCTCCGCGGGGTGTCGGAGCTTTCCGCGCCGGCAGCCTCGCTCTTGCCGTTGCTCGACAGGCTCACGGTCAGATTGATATGGTGTGGCTTGGTGCTGGGCGCCACCGTCAGGTTCTCGAACAGCACCGTGCGATGGCGCGCCCGGATCGACACGGCGTCCTGGTCCAGCGTTTCGATGGGCCGGACGTCGGCCGTCTGCGCGATGGATATTTTCCGATGGTCGACCCGGAGGCCGAGCTGCGCCAAGAGGGCCGACTCGATATTCCGAACCACCTGCTTTGGCGCCAGGCCGGCTTGCGCCAGGATGTGGATCTCGCTCACCTCGCCGAGCGGGGTGGTGACCACCCGCGCCGAGAGGACACCCTCGAGGCTGGTCAGCAGATTCTCGGCACGGCGCACGCCCCAGGGGTCGGGTGCGTCGCCGCTCGCGAATCCGCCGCCCGCCTCGCTGAACCCCGGCCGTCTGGAAGAACCCGAACCCGTCACAGGGACCCCGCCTTGCGTCATCATGAGTGAGCGCCGCTCGCAGCCTTCGGGTTGTGATTGGCCACGAGATTCCGTCCCGCCGCCTTCGCCTGATACAGTGCCCGGTCCGCCGTCACCAGCAAGTCGCCATCGACCGGACGGCGCGGATCGAATTCCGCAATCCCGATGCTCGCCGTCACCAGCCCCGAGGGATACCCCAGCCGGCGTCCTTCGCCCTCGATGCCGGCCCGGAGCGCCTCGGCCACCCGGCTCCCGCCGTGCAGATCGGTCCGGGTCAGGATGACCACGAACTCGTCGCCGCCGTAGCGGGCCGCCAAGTCCGACGCACGCACCGCTCCCCTCACCTCGCCCGCCACCGCACGCAAGACCTCGTTGCCGGCCTCGTGGCCGTACCGGTCGTTCAATTCCTTGAACCGATCGAGATCTATAAATAACACCGCGAAGCCTTCATTGCTTCGTTTGCTGCGCTCGATCTCGTAGCCCAGCCGCTCCCGCAGCACCTTGACCGTCGACAGCCCCGTCAACGGATCGGTGGCCGCCTCGCGCGTCGCCTCTTCGGCGCGGCGCTCCTGGTACGGCACGCACTGCCTGAGGGTGGCCCGCCCGAGCGCCGCCGCAACCGCGAAACGAGCGCAGGTATCGAACCCGCAGGCGCCGCAGTCCCAGGCCTTCCCGTTGGGCCCCGTGCCGATCGCATCCAGAATGCCGGCGACGTCGCCGGCGTTCGAGTCCGGCACCCGGCTCTTGATGTCGAACACGGCGCCCACGCTGGCCACCACCGCGTTGTCCACCACCGGCGACGGACTCCGGGGCGGTTCCGTGCTGGCCACCACCGAGCGCCGCCAGAACAACTCCTCGCGCGGACCGGCCAACGGATGGTCCAGCGCGCCTTCTTGCGACAACAGGTCCACGAATCCCAGGTCCAACCGGTCCACCGCCACGGCCCGAGCCAATGCCTTGATGGCCCAGAGACCGCGCATCTTCAGGAACTGCCCGCCCTGCTTGGCCTCGTCGAGGAGTACCAGCGGGAGACCGCCCGCGGCACTCAAGTGCCGGCGCCGCTCCTCGGGGATCCGGTCGAAATAATTCGGCTGGGCCAGGACGTTCACGCCGCGCAGCCGGAAGATGTGCTCCAGGTCGTCGAACGTGATCGCCGCCGCCAGATTGGGATCCTCGATCGGCGGGCTGACCCCCACGTAAACGATCTCAAGATTCGAGCCATAGCGGCCCTTCAGGTACCGTGCCTCGGCCACCGCGGGTATGGCAACCGGTGCCAGGTAGGGAATCAGCTCCGGGTACTCCCGTCGGATGGTCTCCACAACTACCGGGTCGGTGGACCGGATCAGGGTGCCCCAGTTCTCCTCGCGCCACAGCCTAAGGTATTCTGCGGCAACGAGTTCGTCGCCTATGACCCCGCGGTGGATGGTGCGGAAGCCTGCAACGTAGCACGCATTCACCACCTGCTCCGGGGTGGCCGGATAGAAGTGTGCCGCGGCCTCGGGGCTCAGGATCACCACCCCGTCCCCGCGGGCCGCCACGGCCAGCGCCCGGCCGATTTCGCCGCTCACATCGATGGCGTCGTGGGGGCAGGCCGGAACGCACCGGCCGCAGCGGATACAGGCCTCATCCACCACCTGGACCACCGGTCCGGCGATCGCCACGGCATCGGTCGGGCAGACCCGGACACAGGCGAGGCAACCGACGCAGCTGTCAGCGTTTACCGTGAATTTCACGGATTGGGCATCGTGATGGGTCCAAGAGCAGGAGAAGTGCTAATATCGAGCTCCAAGGCTCCAGTGTCAAGAGAGATCGACCCTGCAAACCTTGGCACTACAGCAACTTAGCCAAGGTGGTACGCTTTGATCTTGCGGTACAGGGTCCGTTCGCCTATTCCCAGCTCCTCCGCGGCCCTCCGGCGGTTCCCGTTGGCCTGCCTGAGGGCGGCCTCGATGGCGACTTTTTCGACGTCCGCCATGGTCATACCGGGTCGATAAATCACCTCTTCGGCCCCTTCAGGATCAACGGACAACACGTCGGCCACCAGGGCGTCATCGCCCAAATCGATGACCTGAATCCGCTCCGGGCGCTCGTCAATACGGCGTTGCAAGTCTCGGACCTGCATCCGTAACTCCATGATGCTACGGAAGATGAACTCGAGTTCCTGGGCGCCGACCTCGCCGCCTCCGGTATGGACCCGAACCGGCAGGAGGGTGTTGGGTCCTTCGAGGATGTCGGGTGGGATGTCGGCGGCGCGGATTTCGGTGCCCGGGGCCAGCACCACCATGGACTCGACCAGGTTCCGGAGCTGCCGCACGTTGCCAGGCCAGTCGGCCGCCACCAGGCGTTGCATGGCCTCCGGCGTAATGCCGCGGAAGTGCCGGTCGTGGGTCTTGCTCAGCTCCTTGATGAACCGGCGGACCAGGAGCGGGATGTCGCCGCGCCGCTCGCGCAACGGCGGCAGGTCGATGGTCAGGACGTTCAGGCGGTAGTAGAGGTCGTCGCGGAACTCGCCGAGCGAAACGGAATCTTTCAGGCTCTTGTTGGTGGCGGCCACCACCCGCACATCGACCTTGATGGACTCGATGCCGCCTAACCGGTAGAAGGTCCGGTTCTCGAGCACCCGCAGGAGCTTCACCTGAACGCTCGCCGGAATCTCACCGATCTCGTCGAGGAAGATGGTGCCGTGGTGTGCCAGCTCGAAGCGGCCCAGCCGTCGCTCGGCGGCGCCGGTAAAGGCCCCCTTCTCGTGGCCGAACAGCTCGGACTCGAGCAACGTCTCCGGCAAGGCGGAGCAGTTCACCGCGATGAACGGCTTGCCGCGGCGCGGCGAGAGGTCGTGCATGGCCTTGGCCACTAGCTCCTTGCCCGATCCCGACTCGCCCAGGATCAGCACCGTGCTCGACACCGGCGCCATCTGCTCGATCTTGACCAGCACCTCCTGGATGGGCGGGCTCTCCCCGATGATGCCGGTGTGCTCCTGCAGCTCGCGCCGATCGATGACCCGCCGCGCCGCGGCCACGACATCGTCTACCGGGACCGGTTTGGTCATCACCTCCGTCATGCGCGGCCGGCCGGTCCGGTCCCGGCGCTGGGAGTCGGTCGGCTCCAACAGCGCCAGGGTCGAGATCTCGGCATCGTGCGCCAAGGCGGCCAAGTGGGCGGTGCGCGGTTCGTACACCGCACCGGTCACGATGATGAGCGCGGGCGCCTCACGCCGGACCACCTGGGCGGCGTTGTCGAGCGTGGAGAGCGTGGCGGTGCGGAAGCCCGCCGCTTCGAGTGCCGCGTTCAGCGGGACGGCCGTTTCGAGATCGTCCAGCGTCAAGAGGATCTTGGTTGCCATGGTCAGTGTTCCGTGCGGCGATTCCGGACCAGGTCCACCGAGTGATCGATCAGCGGCTCGAGGACCTGAAGCCCGTCCTTCACGCCGTTGGGACTCCCGGGCAGGTTGACGATCAAGGTCTGGTTTCGGATACCGGCAACGCCCCGCGAAAGGGCCGCGCGTGGGAACCGAGGGTAGGCGCTCAGGCGGAGCGCCTCCGCAATTCCGGGCGCCTCCTTTTCCACCACGCTCAGCGTGGCCTCGGGAGTCACGTCACGCGGCGTGAGCCCGGTGCCGCCCGTGGTCAGGATCACGTCGGCTTGGTCGGTATCGGCCCATTCCGACAGGGTCGTCACGATCGGGAGCGTCTCGTCGGGCACGATCGAGCGCACCGTGGCCTGGTAGCCTCGTGCACTCGCCCATGCCGCAATCGCGTCGCCGGAGGTGTCCTCGCGGTTGCCACGGCTGCCGGCATCGGACACGGTGAGAATCGCGATGCGGATTGTCAGCTCACTTCCCCTTCTTGACCGACCCCTCGGTGTAGAACGGCCGCTTGACCACGGTCGCGGGAAGGCGCGTGCCGCGGCACTCCACCTCGAACTCGGTGCCGGCCTTGGCCGCGGCTGCCGGCAGGTACGTGGTCCCGATGGGGATCCCCAGCGTCGGGCTCATGGCCCCGCTCCGGACGACGTCGACCTTGCGGTTCTGGTGATAGACCGGATAGCCGTGCCGGGGGAGGGCTTTGCCGGCGAGCGTGAAGCAGACCAGCTTCCGCGTGACGCCGCGTTCCTTCTGTGACTTGAGCGCCTCGCGCCCGACGAACGGCGCACCTTTGTCCAGCTTCACGATCCAGCCGAGCGCGGCCTCGAGCGGAGTCACCGTGTCGTCGATGTCGCTGCCGTAGAGCGCGTACGCCACTTCGAGGCGCAGGGTGTCGCGCGCACCGAGGCCGATGGGGGCGGCTTTCCCCTGACCCACGAGCGGTCGCCAGATGGTCTCCGTGTCGCGAGCGCGGCAGTAGATCTCGAAGCCGTCCTCGCCGGTATACCCGGTGCGCGAGACGAAGCACTGGCAGCCGGCGACGCTGATGGTATCGAAGTGGTAGTAGGCGATGCCGGACAGCGTCGTCTCAGTCTCCGCTTGGAGCACCGCTTCAGCCCGCGGCCCCTGCAGCGCCAGCAGCCCCACGTCATCGGAAATGTTCTTGAGCCTCACATTGGCGCCGCCCTTGTGGCCCACCACGTAGTCCCAGTCCTTGGCGATGTTGGCGGCGTTCACCACCAGCATCAGCTTGTCATCGAACCGGTAGACGGTGCAGTCGTCGACGAAGGTCCCTTCGGGCGTGAGCATGGCCGAGTATTGCACTTCGCCCGGTGCGAGTGCTGCGATATCGTTGCAGGTGATCCGGTTGACGAAGGCGTTCCGGTCGGGGCCGGTGACCTCGAACTCGCCCATGTGGGACACGTCGAAGATGCCGACGTCGGTGCGTACGCTGTGATGTTCCGCCATGATGCCGGTGTACTGCACCGGCATGGCGTACCCGGCAAACGGCACCATCTTGGCGCCGAGCGCGACGTGCGCCTGGTAGAGCGGGGTGTGCAGCAACGTTCCAGTATCCGCCATGCGTATCTCCGCTAGCCCATCAGGGTGCTCATGATGGCCTTCTGAACGTGGAGCCGGTTCTCGGCCTCGTCCCACACTTTCGACTGCGGCCCTTCGAACACCGCCTCGGTCACTTCTTCGCCGCGGTGGGCCGGCAGGCAGTGCAGGAAGATGGCGGACGGGTCGGCCAGCGCCATCAAATCTTCGTCCACCACATAGCCTCGGAACGAGATCTTCCTGGCTTCCGCTTCGCCTTCCTGCCCCATCGAGGCCCACACATCGGTGGTGAGCACATGGGCGCCCTCCGCAGCTTCATCGGGGTCCTCGGTGATGCTGACCGTGGTGCGCCGCTGGGCGTCCTCGAAGATGTGGTGATTCGGCTCGTAGCCTTCGGGGCAGGCGAGCCGGAGCTCGAAACCGAGGGCCGCGGCCGCATTGAGCCAACTGTTGGCCATGTTGTTCCCGTCGCCGATCCAGGCCACCACCTTGCCTTCCCAGCCGCCGAGTGCTTCCTGCACGGTCATGAGGTCGGCCATGACCTGGCACGGGTGGAGCAGGTCGGTGAGTCCGTTGATGACCGGCACCGAGGCAAAGCGGGCCAGCTCTTCGACGTCTTCCTGGGCGAAGGTGCGGATCATGAGGCCGTCGACGTAGCGCGACAGCACCCGCGCCGTGTCGCGGATGGGCTCGCCCCGACCGAGTTGGATGTCGCGCGACGACAGGAACAGCGCGTGGCCGCCGAGTTGGGAGGCGCCCACCTCGAACGAGACCCGGGTCCGGGTGGAACTCTTGGCGAAGATCATTCCCAAGGTCTTGCCCGCCAACGGTTTCCCTCGCTCTTCGCCGCGTTTCATCCGGGCGGCCAGCTGGAGGACCTGATGGAGTTCTGCCTTGGTGAAGTCGGTGACGGCGAGGAAGTCGCGCTTCGACATGTTGAAAACCGCGTTGGAGCGAGGGAAACAGTCAAATTGGCAGGACAATTTTAGTCGGCTGCCGGGGGCGGGGGCAAGGCATCATGCTGTGGTCGGTGGGGGCGCAGTGCCTGGAAGCGCCCGAGGGCGGGGGTCCGCCCGGTAGGGGTGAGCAGGGCGTGCTTGCCTCGTGGGTCGACTATCGAACCACGAGCCCTACCGGACGGATTTTCGCGGGCGGCCGGTCACGACCCCGGAACGGGGTGGACAACCAGGTTGCCGCCGATGATCTCCTTCTTACACATCTGCTTCGGTTCCAGCGACAGATCCAGCACCGTTCCCGGGGCTAGCCACTTCCAAGCGATGCCGTCTCCATTTGTGCCGGGGGTGCCTACATCGTGCACCTTGACCAGCACGACCTGACCGACGCGCGGGTCCTTGCCGGGGATGCCACCCGGGCCGCCATGCCCGCCGTCGCTTCCGCCTCCGGCACAGCCACCGTCGTCGTGGCCACCGTCGCTGCCGCCATCACTGCAACCACCATCGTCGTGGCTGCCGTCGCTGCAACCGCCGTCACTACCGCCGTCACTGCAACCACCATCGTCGTGGCTGCCGTCGCTGCAACCGCCGTCACTACCGCCGTCACTGCAACCACCATCGTCGTGGCTGCCGTCACTGGCGCCATCACTGCAATCACCATCGTCGTGGCTGCCGTCGCTGCAGCCACCGTCACTGCCGCCGCTACTGCCGCCACCGCTACACCCACCGTCGTCGTGGCTGCCGTCGTCGCCGCAACCCCCATCGTCGTGGCTGCACCCGTCATCCCCGTCACACGACCCACCGCTGCAGATCTTGACATCCGAGATCACCAGGCCCGCAAACCAGGCTTTGTTCTGGCTCACGTCGACCACGGCATCGGTTACCGTGGCAATGATCTCGCGATGGGCCGTACTATCGGCGTTGAGCACCCGATAGATGAACGTCCCGCGAACGGGCTGCGCCGTCGTCGCCGGGAAGGCATTGAAGTCGGCGAACGCCAGCTTCTCTTCACCCGGCGGTATTACTCGGCCCATGCCGCCGGGCCATACGACTTGGACCAACCCGGTAGCCTTGGGGGCTGCGGCCGGACCGGCCGCCAATTGCAGCAAGTCGCCACTCGATGCGGCGTTGGTACCGAACGGCTGCTCGCCGCCGCAGCCGGCGAGGAGCAGCACGCTCACGAGGAAGGTGCCGGCGGGAAGCCCTCGCCACCGGCCAAAGGTCGTCTGCATGATTGTCACCCCTTTCCTGTGCAGTGGCCCTGCTCAGTTTCGCAAGGACCGGGGCCTTGGAGTGTCCACCCGGGGCCGCCGCTGACTGGCGACCCCGGGCACGCGTTCGTTACTCCTCTCTCCCTGCTCTCATGTCGGTTGCTTAAGTAAGGGCGCTCACGGCTTGCCGCCGCCCTTGCCGCCACCGCCACCGCCACCGCCGCCACCGCCTCGCTCGAGGATCCGGACGTCGATGTAGGTCAGGTTGTTGAAGAAGTCGAGCTGACCCACGGCCCCGCCGCCGGACCCGTCATCCGCGGCGACGACCACTTCCTCAGCAGGCTGCATGATTTCGGTCACGCCGTCGACGAAGAAGGTGTTGAGCGTGGCCGCGCCGCAGACCTGATCGAAGCTGAACGTGGCGCGGTAGTCGCCCGCTCCTTCGTCATTGAGTCGGCGCACGTTCCAGGTATAGCCGTAGATGATCTTGCCCTTGACGTTGATCTCGGCCGAGTAGTACCCCGGTCCGTCGGCGCCGAGGTAGACGGCGTCGTTGAAGATGGGAGGGTTGACGAGATCGGGCCCCTGTGGGTCCGCCTCGGTCCATCCTTGTTCCGGTACCCAGAGGAAGTCGGTCGGGACCACGTCCTCACGCAGGATGCGGAGCTTCTGGATGGTGAGCCGCGCGCAGGGTGAGTAGACCGTTGCCTGCGTGCCCGGTCCGAGCATAGGCACACCGGCCAAGTCCGCGGCCAGGCCGTGGGCTTCGTCGATGCCCCAGCCTGAGGTGTGCCGCATCTCATACTGGAGCATGGGGGTCAACAGGTCTTGGTACAGCACCACTTCGGTGCGAACCTGCGAGCTGGTGTACCAGTCATTCGATTCCAGGTTGTCGCCCCAGTCGATCCAGTTCACCGCGACCGGGCTCCCGCTCCAGTCCGCCGATTCGGCCTGCCAGAGGTTGCCGGCATCCTTCTGGAGGTAGGCCTTGGCCAGGGGGAGTGGTTGTCCGCAATCGGCTGGCCGGCTTCGAGGTTCAGGTCGACCGCGCCCGGCACACCGTCATCGCAGAGCGGCAGGCCGGCCGGGTTGAGCACTGGGTCGGACTCGTCCGGGTCCGGCATGCAACTGGCCGGGACCACGTCCGGGTCCGTTCCGTTCGTGCCCCACTGATACCACCACTCGCCGGTCAGGACCGGAACCATCCCAGGCGTACCGGGCGGGGTCTTGATGACGCCCTCGGCCCAGATGACCGGGAAGGACAGGTTGTTGCCGGCCGTCTCGCCGCCGGGCTTCCCCCCACCGCCCCCACCGCCACCACCGCCTTTAGCGAAGGCAGGCACGTCGGGGTCGGTCATCGACCCGTCCTTACACGCCACGGTCAGGGCCGCGGCGAGCGCCACGACGGCCGTCGCGCCATAGCGTAGCCACTTCATCGCTCCCCTCCTTGTCAGAGTCACGCACACCCTCGCGGTCGGCAGCCCACTCCGGTCGAGCGCGAGCGCGTCAGGGCGAGGGGGAGGGACGAGGGGGATTAGGTGGGTATTCGACCGCGCTCAACCACGCGCCCGCTGGACCGTGCGTTAGTGGGCTGTGGAGCAGTTGCTTGGGCAAGTCGCGTGCTTGCACGGGCCCGGTCATGAGACGGCTGCGCAAGACGTTCAGAACCAATGAATTCGAACCTTGTGACGTGGCCCTACCACTCACATCGATGTGTCAGATGAGGACCAACGGGCTCAGATCTATGTCGCTTATTACGACATTCGAGGCAGTAATTCGATCTCTTTATTGCCCTTTATGGGAAATAGTGCGACATTGGCGGTACTCAGGACGCTGGTTTTGCGAACCCCTGACTCACCTGGGAATGATCCCGTGATCGCTCCTGACATCGCGCCGAAGGTCCTGGTAGTCGAGGATGACCTCGACCATGCACGCGGCTTGGTATCGGTGCTGGAACATGCCGGCCACTCGGTGACCCATTCGGCCTGTGGCAAACCCGCCGTTGAGCAACTCGAGCGCGAGGTGTACGACCTCGTGCTGCTCTGCACCTGCGCCCCCGGCCTCAAGGGGTTGTTCGTGCTGTCGCGGGCCAGGGCACTCCAGACCCAGGCCCAGTTCCTGATCTTGACGGACGAGGCGGACCTCGAGACGGCCGTCGAGGCCATGCGGCTCGGCGCCTACGACTATTTACCCAAGCCGGTACGGCCCGATGTGCTGTTGCTCCGAGTGTCGCGAGCCGTTCACCAGGGGGTACTGAGCCGCGAAGTGGCTGAGCTCAAGGTCAGGGCCGGGCGCAGTACACGTCGGAAGCTCCTCGGATCATCTGCCGCCATCGAGCAGGTGTTCCGGCTGATCGAGCGCGTGGCCCCAACCGTGACCTCCGTGCTCGTGACCGGAGAGACCGGCACCGGCAAGGAACTGGTGGCTCGGGCCGTCCACGACCTGTCGCCGCGCCGGGGCCACCCGTTCGTCCCGGTGAGCTGCTCGGCACTCCCTGAGAACCTGCTCGAGTCGGAGTTGTTCGGTCACGTCCGGGGGAGCTTCACCGGAGCCGTGACCAATCGGCGCGGCTTGTTCGAGGACGCGGCCGGCGGGACGATCTTCCTCGATGAAATCGAGACCCTCGGTCCGGCCATGCAAGCCAGCCTGCTTCGCGCCGTGGAGGAACGCACCATCCAACGTGTTGGGGCGCGGCACGACATTCCGGTCAATTTCCGGCTGATCGCGGCATCGAACGCGGACCTTGCCGCACTGGTGGAGCAGGGCCTGTTCCGGGAGGACTTGTACTACCGACTCAACGTGTTTCCCATCCATGTACCGCCGCTCCGATATCGGCCCAACGACATTCCGATCCTGGCCCGGCATTTCGTCAACCACTTCGCGAAGGACGCGGGCACCCCGCCTCCAGACATCGGCGAGGCAACGCTGGACAGACTGGTGCGCTACCCGTGGCCGGGAAATGTCCGGGAGCTGCGCAACGTGATCGAGCGGGGGTTCATCCTCTCGCACGGGAAATCCGAACTTGCCCTCCAGTTGGCCGACATGCCGGAGAACGGGAATGGGGCCTGCCTCGCGCCCTTGGTGTTCGAGAAATGGAATCTGAAACAAGTGGAAGGGGAGTATATCCGCGCTGTCCTCGAGGAGACGGCAGGGAACCGGAACCAGGCGGCCCAGATCCTGGGCATCGATCGCCGCACTCTCTATCGCAAGATTCGCGACCTGGTCATTTGATCGACGTCAGGATTCCGCGGGCTCCACGGCCGCCCAACGAGCACTTCGTTACTTCTCTCGGCTCCACGACGTCTACAGTGCAGCAGGGCGATGATTGCCTACTGGGAGATTCGCCATGATCACCCGAACCGCATCGCCGTATCAGGAGGCGTGGCACGCGCGTGCCGGCTCGCCGTGGGAGCGCGCGTTGCACGAACGCTGGAGCCTCAAGCGTCTCGAAGACGAATACATCCGCGTGGTGCTGCAGTTGACTGGCGGCAATCGCAACCAGGCGGCCCGCATCCTGGGCATCGATCGCCGCACCCTCTATCGCAAGATCAACCGGCTCGAGGCCGGCGAAGCCGAGACGGCAGGGCATCACCACTGAGAACGGCTCCTGCGCGGGGAGCGGCCAGACGTTCATGTCGCGATCTGGTACCGCTCCCTGCAAACCCGCGACAACAATTGACAGCGCGTTACCTTCCGCCAACTGTGGGCGTCTCTTCCGTAGCAGGGCAGCCTTCGGAGAGGGAGGGTACCATGAAACGATTCTTACTGTTGCCCGCGGCGTGCTTCGCCTTCATCGCGTGCGAGTCCGGTGTCACGACGAGCCCCAGCGCCGATGCCGCATACGACCCGCCAACCGCGGCTATCGTCGATGCGGCAATACTCACCATCGACGTCCAACCCAAGGCAACCAACAACGTGATCAACCTGGGGACTCCGTCGATGATCGTGGTGGCGATCGTCGGTACCCCCGAGACCGCTTGGGCGGACTTCGATCTGACGTCGGTCTGGTTCGGTCCCGACCAGGCGCCTCGGCTCCACGAGTTCGTGCTGGATGGCCCGACGGATCATCTCAAGGACGTGGACGGCGACGGCGATGACGACCTGATGTTCCACTTCGACAAGGTAGCCACCGGCCTCGCGGTGGGGGACGTGCCGGCGTGCCTGGGGATCGTGATTGCCGGAACCGAATACGCGGGGTGCGAGGATGTGACGGTGATCAACAAGAAGGTGCACTGACCGCTCAGCAGACTACGAACGCGTGAGGGTACACGTCGTGCTGCGGAAGTCGGAGTGCGATTGACGCTGTCGCTGGATCAACGCGCCCGGGCTCGGCCCCCGGGCGCAGTTGTTCCAGGTTCCGGCATGTGGTGAAGGTCAGTGCCGTTAGAGGATATACCGTTGGAGGTCGTCGCCCTCTACCACCTTGGGAGAAGGAGCAACGCGCCAGAGACACAAATCTTGGCACTGCTCCGAACCGGGTGTATACTGGCTCCCAGAGTCTCCAAATTCCCCTGACCCTACGTCCCATCATGTCGAGTGTTCCCTCCCAACCGGAGGCCCAAGAGCGTGAAGCGGTGAAGATCTACAAGGCGCTCTTCGGCCGAGGCATTCCAGACAAACTGAAGCACCGGTTCATCGAAGCATCGAAGTTGGATAGATCCACCCACGCCCACGGCCTGGAGCGGTACTATCGGATCATTGAGGGCGTCCGCGACCTCGAGGCCCTGGAGATCGCAGGCCGGTACACCCACAAGCTCCCGCTGTTGAGCCAGCGCTTCCAACTCATGGTCTTCTTGGCGGAGGCGCTTCCGGAGCATCGCTCAGACTTCATCAAGAAGCGCGGCAGCGTGATCCGCGGGGTGGGTGCGGTGATTGCCGGCGCGCTTCGCACCGGGTACAAATTCTCGAAGGGAATGGTTCTTCTCAGGACTCGGCGTGTTTGAGGCCATCATCGTCGGCTCTGGTGCCTCCGGTGTCGCAGCTGCCATGGAGTTTGCCGAGTGCGGCATCACACCGCTTATGATAGATGTTGGACACCTTGCCGGTCACACACCAAGCGTTCCAGCCAACCTATATGAGTACCGGGGACAGCACGACTGCTTCGATCTCATGATCGGCGGTCGCTACGAGGGGCTGTCCAACATCTTGACCGACCGGCAGGTTCCGGTCAAACTCACGGCTCCGTACTTGGAATATGTGACACGCGACGCCAAGCACCTTTCTCCACTCGACGAAGCGGAGTTCAAAGCCATCCAGAGCTTCTCGCTGGGCGGGCTCGCGAATGCGTGGGGAGCGGGGTTGTACCGATTCACCGATGACGACCTCGAAGCGTTTCCCATCGCCAGCCGCGACCTGGATCCGTATTTCGACAAATTGACGGCTGCGATTGGGATTGCCGGAACCGCGGACGATCTCACCCCGTTCCTGGGCTCGACCGAGCATCTTCAGCGACCGCACAGACTCTCGCGAAACATTAGTGCCCTTTACGAGCGCTATCAGAGGAGAAGTCGGCGCCAGGCCGAGTCGGTGCATATCGGCCGTGCTCGGGTTGGCATCCTGACGGAAGCGCACGACGGGCGACCGGCGTTCGCGTACGGCGGCACGGAGTTCTTCCACGAGGACCGGTCGATTTACAGCCCGCGGTATACGCTCGACCGGCTCGTGGATGATGGCAAGGTGGTCCTCCATCGCGGGCTCCTAGTCGAATCCTGGACGGAGGACGAAACGGGGGTCCGGATTTTCGCGCGCGACCTCGCGACACAGGCAAGCACCACCTTTGAAGCTCGCACACTTCTGCTCGCCGCGGGTGCGATCAATACATCTAAGATCGTGCTGCAATCGCACGTTGATTACCACACCAGCCTTCCGCTCCTCGAGAACCCCGCACTCCAACTGCCGCTCGTCCTGCCCGGGGCCTTTGGACAGCCACTCCAAACCGATGCGTTCGGCCTTGTCCAGTTGAATCTCATCTGGGACTCGACGAGCTATGCGACGCGGCTGCAGGGCAGCATCATGGAGATTACCGCCCCTCGACGAGGGGAGTTCTTCGCCAGCCTACCCTACGCAGCCCGGGACAACTTGGCTCTGATACGGCATTTGTTGCCCGCCATGATTGTCATGCAACTGTTCTTCCCCGGCTCCAGCCAGGAGCCGGGGACACTACAGCTCCAGCGCAATGGGCGGTTGACAATTACCGGTCACCCGAACACGCTCGATCTCAAGAAGCTCCAATTCCTGCTTCGCTACTTGCGGAAGCTGGGGGCGTGGAGCCACCCGCGGTTGATTGTGCGGGTTCCAACTGGCCATGCCGTCCACTACGCCGGATCCCTTCCCATGCGAGAAGCGCCTGCACGCTATCAGTGCGACGCCACAGGACGACTGCACGGGGCTCAGAACGTCTTTATTGCCGACTCTGCTTCATTCTCGGACCTCCCAGCGAAGAACATGTCCTTCGCCATGATGGCCAATGCGATGCGCATCGCTCATGCAGTCGCCGCTCAGATACGACGGACATGACAACAACGGTCATGATCACCGGGGCCGGCGGGTTCATCGGCCGTCACCTCGCAGGCCGTCTGTCGGGTGAGGGATACCGCGTTGTTGGCATTGCTCGCGGCGGGGCCGCACTAGAACACTGCCATGCGACCTATCGTGCCGCTCTCGGCGATTCGCTGGTCTCAGTGATGCGACAGGAAGACGTGGATGTGGTCCTTCACTGTGCCAATCATGCCGGTCCGAACGAGTTTGCAATCAACGTGAACGGGACACGCCGTTGGTTTGAGGAAGCCGCCGCCCATGGGACGTCCCTACAGATCCTCATGAGCAGTCTTTCGGCGAGAGAAGATGCGGCCACAGACTACGGTCGAGCGAAGCATGCACTCGAAGAATCGTTCATTGCCGAGGGCGGCGTGGCGTTCCGGCTGGGCGTGGTCATAGGTAATGGCGGCATGTTCGGGCGGATCAAGCGCTCTCTGGCGAGGTACCCGGTCGTACCGCTCCTCGACAACGGCCGCGGCCGTATCTACTTCCTCGGTATCGACTACCTCACGAGTGTCGTTGAGGACTCCATCAGATCGGACGGCGATGAGCTTCGGGGCGGTGTGTGGCGTCTTCAACAACCCGATCACTGTACGCTGCTCGAGTTGATGACCGCAATCCGCGACCAGTACGGATTTGCTTGTCGTTTCCTTCCGATTCCGTCATTGCCGATTCAGTGGGCGTTGGCGATGAGTGAATACCTGCCGCTGAAGCTGCCGATCACCAGCACCAACGTGAAGGGGCTACGGCAGAGCCGGTTTGATGAATTCGAAACCGACTTCGCCCGGTTCGGCTATCCCGCGGTGAGCCTGAACGATCTTGTCGCCGCGGCGGTCCGAGCCGAGGACACCGCCCCAATGGCCAGCGGGAGCTGATCGCCTGCCGTGCGGGCGTTCCGGTAGGCGAGAGAAACTAGAGGATATACCGCCGGAGATCGTCGTCTTCGACCACTTTGGCCAGCCGGTCGCGCACTCCGGCGCCGTCGAATACGATTTTCTTTTCGCTCCGCTCGGGCAACTCGAACAGGACGTCGTCCATCAGGGTGGCCATGACGGTCTGGAGCCGGCGGGCCCCGATGTTCTCCATCATGTCGTTGGCGCGGAAGGCCACCCGGGCGATCTCCGCGATCCCATCCGTGGTGAACTCGAGTGCGGCATCCTCGGCGGCGACCAGGGCCTGGTATTGTTTGGTCAGGGAGTTCTCGGGCTCGGTCATGATCCGGACGAAGTCCTGCTCGGTCAGCGGGTTGAGCTCCACCCGGATCGGGAACCTGCCCTGCAGCTCGGGAATCAGGTCGGATGGTTTGGCGGCGTGGAACGCGCCGGCCGCGACGAAGAGGACGTGATCGGTGCGGACGTAGCCATACCGGGTCTGGACGGTCGATCCCTCGACGATCGGCAGCAGGTCTTGCTGGACGCCTTCGCGTGACACGTCGGGGCCGACTTGGCTCCGCTCCCCGGCGATCTTGTCGATTTCGTCGATGAAGATGATGCCGTGGTTTTCCACCCGGTCGAGCGACTCGTTCACGACGTCGTCCATGTCCACCAACTTCTTGAGCTCCTCGTCAACCAGAATGCGCCGCGCTTCGGGCACCTTTACGACCCGGCGCTTGGTGCGCTTGGGGAGCATGTCCTGAAGCATCTCGGACAGGTTCATCTCCTGCCCTTCCATGCCCTGGGGCGGCTGGAACAGGTCGAACATGAGCGGCCCTTGGGCGGCAACTTCGATTTCGACTTCCCGCTCGTCGAGCTGCCCCTCGGTGAGCAGCTTGCGCAGCTTCTCGCGGGAGCGGGTGCGCCGTTCCTCCTCGGGCGGCGGGCTGGACTGGCGTACGGTGCCGGTCGGCCCGACGACGAACACCGCCTGCGCCCCGTCCGGATCTGCCTGTTCTTTCGGGGGCGCGGGTGGCACCTTCGGGAGGAGGATGTCGAGCAAACGCTCATCCGCGCGCAGCTCCGCCACCTCGTACACGTCGTCTTCCCGTTCGGTGCGGACCATGTTGATGGCGACGTCGACCAGGTCGCGCACCATCGACTCCGCATCACGGCCGACGTAGCCCACCTCGGTGAACTTCGACGCTTCGACCTTGATGAAGGGTGAGCCCGCCAACCGGGCAAGGCGCCGGGCGATCTCGGTCTTCCCCACCCCGGTGGGTCCGATCATGATGATGTTGTACGGGAGGATCTCGTCGCGGATCTCTTCCGGGGTCCGGGCCCGACGCCATCGATTCCGCACTGCAATGGCGATTGCGCGCTTGGCCGCTTCCTGGCCGATGATGTAGCGATCTAATTCCGCCACGATCTGCCGCGGCGGCAGATCCTCGAGCCAGGGTGTCCCGGAGGGGGCGTCAGGCACGGGCGCCGGCGCTTCCGGCCGGAGGGCGACCTCATCCGTGCCTGAGCCTCCGTTGGCCGCACTCATGGCGAGTCGAGCTCCAGCACGGTGGTATTTCGGTTGGTGTAGACGCAGATATCAGCCGCGATCTCGAGGGCGCGCTCGACGATGGCTCGAGCCGAGAGGTCGGGTTGCGACAGGAGTGCCCGCGCCGCCGCGACCGCGTAGTTGCCCCCGGAACCCACGCCGAGAATTCCGTCATCCGGCTCGATCAACTCGCCGGCGCCGCTGATGAGATAGGTGTGATTGTAATCGGCCACAACCAAGAGGGCCTCGAGACGGCGGAGCACCCGGTCGCTCCGCCAATCCTTGGCCAGCTCCACGGAGGCCCTGGGAAGGTTCGACGGGTACCGGTCGAGCTTCTCTTCGAACTTCTCGTAGAGGGTAAAGGCGTCGGCCACCGATCCGGCAAACCCGGCCAGGATCCGGCCGCCCTTGAGCGTTCGGACCTTGACCGAGTTGGTCTTCATGACGGTGTCGCCGAAGCTCACCTGACCGTCGCCACCCAAGGCCACCTTACCGTCTTTGCGCACCGATAGGATGGTGGTGCCGTGGAACTGGGACATCCGAGAATCCTCCAACCGTGCACTAGGCCCGCGGATGGGCCTGGTGATAGACCTTCTTCAATCGCTCGACGCTGGTGTGCGTGTAGACCTGGGTGGTCGACAGCGAGGCATGGCCCAGGAGCTCCTGCACCGCGCGGAGGTCCGCCCCCGCATCGAGCAAGTGGGTCGCGAACGAGTGCCGGAGCGAATGCACTCGCAGGCCGTCCGCGCCGATTGCCTGAAACATGCCTCGCATGGCACGTTGGGCGCTTCGCGGCGCGAGACGTTTCCCGAGCCGGCTCACGAACACCGCTTGGCGCTCGGAGCCCTTGCGGGCCACCACCTCCTCGCGTACGGCAAGATAACGGCGCAGCGCGCCCACCGCTTTCGACCCGACCGGTAGGATCCGCTCTTTTCGACCCTTACCGAGCACCTTTACCTGGTCCGACAGGAGGTCGACGTCCTTGAGATTCAACCCGGTCAGTTCCGCGAGGCGCATGCCCGTGGAATAGAAGAGCTCGAGCATCGCCAAGTCGCGGAGCGGAATGAAGTCATCGCCGGCCGCGCGCGCCTCAGCCAATTCGAACAGCTGGTCGAGTTGAGCGCGCCGGGCATACGACGGCAACCGCCGATCTTGTTTCGGCACCCGCGTCCCGCGCGTCACGTTGACCGCGAGCCCGTGCTGGGCCTGGAGATACCGATAGAGGCTTCGGACGGCCGACAGCGACCGCGCCGCCGATCGCTTGCCCAGCCCGCGCCGCTGCTCGTCCGCCAGGAACCCCCGAAGCCCTAAACGATCGACCGTGGCCCAGGTCCACTTCCCACCGTAGTGATGGCCGCAGAACTCAGTGAACCGATCCAGGTCGCGCCCGTACGCCGTGATGGTGTGCGGGGAGTGCTGGCGCTCCTTCTCGAGAAAGGCCAGGTACTCGGCCACGACGGGGTGCCTTACCACGAGGCCTTCCATGCAACGAAATCGGCCTGCGCCCGCGCCACCAGCTGGGCTCTCTTGTCCGCCTTCTTCACGCGGTGCGGCAGCGGGTCGACCAGGCCGAAGTTGGCATTCATGGGCTGGAAGTGGCCGGGATCGGCATCGCGCAGGTAGCGGTAGAGTCCGCCCAACATGGTGGTGGTCGGGGGCAGCACCGCCGGTTTGCCCTCGAGCCGCCGTGCCAAGTTGATGCCCGCGAGGAGGCCGGTGCCGAGCGACTCGGTATAGCCTTCGACACCGGTGAGCTGGCCGGCGAAGAAGACTCGATCGTCGTCCTTGACGGTAAGGGCGGGGCTCAGCACCGCAGGGCTCTGGAGATACGAATTTCGATGAATGCTGCCGAAGCGGAAGTACTCCGCCTGCGCCAGCCCGGGAATCATGCCGAACACGCGCCGTTGCTCCGGAATCCGGAGCCTGGTCTGGAACCCGACCAGGTTCCACATCTGACCGGCGGCATCCTCCCGCCGAAGCTGCACGACCGCGAACGGCTCCCGGCCGGTGGCCGGGTCGGGCAGGCCGACCGGCTTGAGCGGCCCGAAGCGAAGAGTTTCCCGCCCACGCCGGGCCATCTCCTCAATGGGGAGGCACCCCTCGAAATAGGGAACTTGGTCGAACTCGTGAGCGGTGAATTGATCGGCTTGCCCCAGGGCATCGATGAACGCGCCGTACCCCTCCGCATCCATCGGCGCGTTCAGGTAGTCATCGCCGTTGCCCTTGCCATACCGAGACATGCGATACAGCCTGGCGTGATCGAGCGACTCGGCGGAGACGATGGGCGCGATCGCATCGTAGAACGCGAGCGCATTCGTTCCCAGGCACTCGGCGATGGCGCTGGCCAACGCGTCGGAGGTGAGCGGGCCGGTGGCGATCACTCCGGGAGTCGGAATGTGGGTCACTTCCTCGCGGACCACCGAAATCCTCGGATGCGACAGGACCCGCTCTTCGACCGCCCGGGCAAACACCGTGCGATCGACCGCGAGCGCCGAGCCCCCGGGCACGCGGGCCGAGTCGGCGCAATCGAGCAGAAGGCTGCCGAGGAAGCGTAACTCCCACTTCAAGAGGCCGTGGGCGTTTTCGAGTTCGACCGATTTGAATGTGTTACTGCAGACCAGCTCGGCGAGACGGTCCGTCTGGTGGGCCGGGGTCTTCACGCGCGGCCGCATTTCGTACAGGGTCACGTCGATGCCACGCTCGGCAAGGGCCCAAGCGGCTTCGCAGCCCGCGAGCCCCCCGCCGACCACCGTCGCCATCACCCCTCGGACACCTCCTCCGGCTCCAGCACCAACATGTCGTGACCGCACTTCATGCAGATGAGCCGATCGCCATGCGTCTTGCTCACCTTCCGTTCCATGCCCACCCACTGACATTCGGGGCATTGCTCCGTGGTGGGCCGGTTCCAGGTGGAGAAGTCGCAGTCAGGATACCGCATGCACCCGTAGAACGACCGTCCTCGTTTGGTGCGCCGCTCCGTGAGATCGCCCTCGAGGCATTTCGGGCACTTGATCCCGAGTGGAATGGACCGGGTGCCTTTGCACTTCGGGTACGTCGTACACGCGAGGAATTCTCCGAACCGGCCCGTCTTGATAACCATCGGTGACCCGCACAGATGGCATTTCTCGTCGGTTGGTCGATCGGGCACCTTGTCCTTCTTGAGGGGCTTGGTGAAGCGACAGTCGTCGGGATACTTGGTGCAGGCAATGAACGGCCCGAATCGCCCAGTCCGGAGCATGAGCGGCGAGCCACACGTGGGGCATGTCTCTTTGGCCAGGTCGCCCAACCCGTGTGTTTCCATGACCAGCTGGTTGATGTCGACCGCTTCCAGCGCCTTGATGAAGGGGCGATAGAAATTTTCCAACACCGTATGCCAGTCCAGGTCGCCCTCTTCGACCTTGTCCAGCTCCAATTCCATCTCGCTGGTGAATTCCACGTTGAAGATCGCCGGGAATCGCGACACCATCACCTGCTCCACCGTCTCGCCCAGGTCGGTCGGGAAGAAACGCCGCTGCTGGATCTGGACATAATTCCGCGCAGCCAAGGTCGTGATGATGGAGCTGTAGGTGGAGGGACGGCCGATGCCCAGCCGCTCTAACTCCTTGACCAAACTGGCCTCGGAGAATCTCGGCGGTGGCTGGGTGAAGTGCTGGTTGGGCGTGAGCTCCTGCACCGCCACCCGATCGCCCTTCTGGATGGTCGGCAGCGGGGGAAGATCGTCCATGGTCTTCCCCTCTTCCGCTTCGCGCCCTTCCATGTAGACGGCGTGGTATCCGTCGAAATGGAGCACCGAACCGGTCGCGCGGAACAGGTACTTGCCGAGATCGAAGTCCACCACCGTCATGTCGTATTCCGCCGGCGGCATCTGTGAGGCGACAAACCGCTGCCAGATCAACTGATACAACTTGAACTGATCGGAGCTCAGATAGGCCTTGAGATGATCCGGCCGCCGCCGGACATCAGTCGGGCGAATGGCTTCGTGTGCGTCTTGGACTTTGGCGTTCTTCTTGGCCGCGTAGGTGTTGGGTGCATCCGGCAGATACCGCTTGCCATACTGCGCCGTGATGAGCTCCCGCACCTGTGCTATCGCAACATCGGAAACCCGGGTGGAATCGGTTCGCATATAGGTGATCAGTCCGGTGGCGCCTTCTTCCCCGATCTCGATACCCTCGTAGAGGTCCTGTGCGGCTCGCATGGAGCGGCGCGAGGAGAACCCGAGTTTCTTGGCGGCTTCCTGCTGGAGCGTACTGGTGGTGAATGGAGCCGCCGGACGCTTGCGGCGCCGCTTCTTCTGCACGTCGGTCACCACGAACGGCAGCGGTCGGACGGCGTCCACCACCGCCGTTGCGTCGGCCTCACTGTGCAATTGGGGCTTGTGACCGTCGATCTTGTGGAGCGATGCCTCGAACGTTGCGCCGTCCTTGGCGCAGAGCGCTTCGATAGACCAGTACTCCTGGGGCTCGAATGCCCGGATGGCGCGCTCGCGCTCGACGATCAGCCGAAGCGCCACCGTCTGCACGCGGCCGGCCGACAACCCGGTCTTGATCGCCTTCCAGAGCAGCGGGCTGGCCTTGTATCCCACCAAGCGGTCCAAGATGCGCCGAGCCTGCTGGGCATTCACCTTCTTGTCGTCGATGGTGCCGGGCTCTGCCATGGCCTGATGCACGGCGTCGCGGGTGATCTCGTGAAACAGGACCCGCTGGACCGGCGCCTCCGTGGACAGTTGATCGGCCACGTGCCAGGCGATCGCCTCGCCCTCACGATCGGGGTCGGTGGCCAGATAGACGGCGCTCGCCTTCTTGGCCGCGCGCTTGATCTCGTTGAGGGTCTTGGCCTTTCCTTTTATAGTCACGTACTTCGGCTCGAACCCGGCCTCGACATCCACTCCCAGCTCGCGGGTCGGCAGGTCGCGGACGTGGCCCACCGTGGCCTTGACCGCGTAGCCGGAGCCCAGGTACTTGCCCACCGTACGGGCCTTGGTCGGTGACTCGACCACCACCAATGCATCACCCCCGCCCTTGGTCCGGGCGGCGGCTTTCCGGGTGGTCCGTTTCCGCTTGGCCTTGCCGGTTGCCGGCTGCCCGGATTTCGCGGTCGCCTTCCGCCCCCGCGGGCTCTTTCGCTTTCGGCTGGCCTTCTTCGCCTCGGTCATTCGCTCACTTTCGACGCTGTTTCCGCCCCGGACTTCCGGTCCGCGACCCGCCACAAGAAAGGGGTCGCCGGAGGAAGCCGCAAGGAGGGCTTCGCTAACTATATGATAAATAAGGGGTTACCAGCCGGCCCTCTGGCGCGCCACCCCCAGGACCTCCGTGACCACGTCCTCGACCGTGGTGCGGTCGGTCGTAATGATATGATCGGCCTGGGCGTAGAACGGTTCCCGTTGCTCCAAGAGAGATCGCATTCGCTCAACAGGGTCCCGCGCCACCATGAGCGGGCGGGTCTCGATTGCACCGAGGCGGTTGACCGCCGTGGTCACCATGGATTTGAGGTAGATGATCAAGCTTCGAGCACGCGCTTCCTCGAGCGCACCCGGCTGTGCCGCCCAGCCACCGCCCGGGCTGATCACGCTCGCCGGTTCGGCCAGCGCCTCATGCATGGCCTGGGCTTCCATTTGCCGGAACCGCGCCTCGCCGAGCTCGTTGATCAGCTTTGCGACCGACATGCCGGAACGCCGCTCGATCCTTGCGTCGAGGTCGACGAAATCGGTGCCCAATTCCTCGGCCACCTTTCCTCCGACCGTGGACTTGCCTGCTCCCGGGAGCCCGACCAGTACGAGATGTCGTTTCATGTCGTTTCCACTTGCTTGGACGGCGATGGCTCCCACACGGCCTGTCGGGCCCCGAGCTGGGCTAGGTAGCCATCCACGTTCCGGCGCATCTCGCCCAGCGAATCGCCGCCAAATTTCTCGCACATGGCGTCTCCGAGAACGAGTGCCACGAGAGCCTCGGCAATGACTCCCATTGCCGGGACCGCGGTGACGTCCGAGCGCTCGACCTGGGCCTCGGCGGTGGCGCCGGTCTCGAGATCGACCGTCGGCAGGGCGCTCGTAAGGGTGGAGATCGGCTTCATCGCAACCCTCACCACGAGCGGCTCACCGGTCGTCATGCCGCCTTCCAAACCTCCGGCGTGATTACCCTCCCGCCGAAGGTGTCCGGGCCCGCCTTCGCCGGGCCCTGTCGCACGGCGGACGATGGGATCGTGGACCTCGGAACCCGGCCGGAGTGCGGCCTCGAAACCTAGCCCGATCGCGACCCCCTTGACCGCCGGGATCGACATGAGCGCCCCGGCGAGGCGGCCGTCTAGCTTCCGGTCCCAACTCACGTGGCTGCCCAGACCGACCGGCATTCCTCGAGCGACGACTTCGACTTCCCCGCCCAAGGTGTCGCCCTGGGCCTTGGCTTGGTCGATCCGTTCGATCATGGCCGCCTCGGCGGCCGGATCGAGGGTGCGGACCGGGGAGCGATCAGCAGCCTCTCCGAGGGGCCGCGGCAGCGCCGCGGGCGGAGTGGCCTTGACCCCCCCGAGCGACACGACGTGGCTGCCGATGTCGATGCCGAATTCGTCGAGCAGGCGGCGGGCGAGGGCACCGGCCGCGACCCGGGCGGCGGTCTCCCGAGCGCTGGCCCGCTCGAGGATGTCCCGAGCGTCGGGCCGGTCGTACTTGAGCGCGCCCACCAAATCGGCGTGACCGGGCCGGGGCCGGCGGACGGCACGAGCCCGCGTTCCGGGAGTCGCCTCGGGCTCCATCACATCCTTCCAGTTGGCCCAATCCCTGTTGGCGATCAGCATTGCGACAGGGGAGCCCAGGGTCTCGCCTCCTCGGACACCGGCGAGCCACTCCACGGCATCCTGCTCGATCTTCATCCGCCCCCCCCGTCCGTAGCCTTGCATCCGCCGGGCCAAGTCGCGATTGACCCAGGAGGCAGATATGGGCAGCCCGGCAGGCAGGCCGTCGACAATGGCGACAAGTCCTTTGCCATGGGATTCACCGGCGGTGCGGAACGTGAGCGTCACGATGTTGGGCTCCTGGCCTGCGTCCTGTCGAGGTACGGTCCCAGGAAAGATAAGAGCCCGACGGGCGGCCGGGCTCTTATCTTCGGGCTTGGCTACTGCAAATCCGTTACTCAAGGCGCCGGTCGGAGGCCGCCTTCATCGATGATCCGGGGGGTCACCAGGATGATCAGATCCCGGCGGCGCTCCTGATCGGATGAGAAGGAGAACAGGTTCCCCACCAGCGGCAAGCCCGAAAGCAACGGGATGCCCGACCGGGTTCGCGTGATCTCAGTAATGGTCAGTCCACCGATCACCGCCGTTTCGCCGTCATTCACCAGCAACTGACTCCGGGCGGACTGCTTCGGGAAGTTGAAGCCGAGGTCGGCGGCGGCCAAGGCCTGCACGGCCGAGCGCTCGGTCAGGAGTTCCATCAAGATCTGCCGGTTGTTGGTAACGTGCGGCGTCACCGTCAGCCGAATACCGGTTTCCTTGAGCTGGACGCTGGCGCGCGGCGGGACGCCGGCGCCGGTGGCCGAGCTCACGTCGATGACGCGGATCGGGGTTTCCTCACCGACCAGGATGTCGGCTTCGCGGTTATCGAGCGTGCTGATGACCGGCTCGGCCTGGACGTCGGCCAGCTCGATCCGCTCGAGCGCGCTGAGGAAGGTGGTCAGGCTGAAGCCACCCACCGTCGTGCGCCACACCAGGTCGAGGGCCGAGCTGGGGATGGTGGCATCGGCATTGGAAATCGCCGCGACCGACGACCCGCCGATCACCACGGTATTCACATCGAACGGCTCACCCGTGGACGGATCGATCCGCTGCACCAGCTTGTTGAAGAAGACATCATTGTCGCCCAGGTCGTACTGCACGCCGAGCTGCTGGAGATCGCTGCGATCGACGAAGATGATCTTCGCTTGAATGGCGATCTGTGGCGTGCGAATGTCGAGCTGACTGACGAAGTCGGCGATCCCGCCGAGCCGGCTTCGGGTGTCGGTAATGATCAGGGTATTGGAGCCCGTGTCGGGCACCACGCTGCCGCGGTCCTTGGTCAGGATGCCCTCGATGCTCTTGGCTATCGAGGCCGCCTTGGCATAGTTCACCCGGACGAGCTGCGTCTGGAGCGGCTCGAGAGAGTCGAGCGCGGCGAGCGCCGCGGGCGAATCCACTCGAATGATGCCGCCTGGCATTTCTTGAGCGGAGAGACCCTGGGTCGCGAGGATCGCCTCGAACGCCTGGTCCCACGGTTGGTTCTTGATTTCCGCGGTGACTTCGCCATCGACGTCCTTGCCCATGATGATGGTGCGTCCGCTGAACGCCGCGAACCCGGCCACCACGTCACCGATCGAAGCCTTGAACCAGGTCACGGTGATGCGCGGTTGCTGGGACTGCACGGGGGCGGCGGCCAGGGTCCGCTCCTCGGGCAGCTCCACCGACGGGCGGCGTGAGGCCGGCGTGGTGGCGCGAGGCGGTACCAGCTCCGCGGGGGCGGTCGCGGACCAGGCCAGGAAGGCCCGTTCCGATCCGAACGACACCCGGATTTCGTCCTTGACGCGCGCGATCTCGTAGTCCTTCAGCTGATCGAACTCGAGAACGATGCGGACCACGTCGGGGCGGAACTGATTGTACCGGATGTTCCGGACGCCGCCGCGATTGACCCCGTCGTAGAGCGTCTGGACACCGGAGCGCAGCACTGCGCCCTGGACGTCCAACACGAGACGCTCGGGGGAATGGAGGACGAAATCGTTGATCTCGACCTCGCCACGGATCGTCACGACGACTTCGGCGCGCCCCGGCGAGGAAATGAGGCTTACACCCGTCACCTCGCCGTCTGGTTCATCGGCGGCGGCAAGCGCCGGAGAGACCGCGCCCGCGAGGGCGGCGACAGCAAGGACGTACCTGAGGAATCGGGTCATGGTGAAGCTTCCTCCCGCGTGGGCAAGGATAGAGTTTCCTGTCGCTCGAAGCCGAAGTCTTCGATAGTGAACGTGACGTCGCGCTGTCTGATCTGCCGGACGCGTGCCCGGCCGATCTCTTCCCCGCGACGGACCTTGTAGGGCCGGCCCGTTGTCTTGTCTCGCAGCACGGCGACGCTATTGCTGGGCCGCTCGGCGTCGAGGTAGACACCGACGAGCTCGAGATCCGACAGCTCGGGGCCGAGGCGCTCCATGTTGAGTAGCGATTCGAACGGATCGCGACTCCCGCCGCCGTAGCTGAAGGTTTCCCGAGACAGGCTCGTTTCATCCAGCACGGGCTCGGTGTCCGCAACGGCTGCCTGGGCCGCTTGCGGCGTCGCCGCCTGAACGACGGTGGTCGTCGCGGGGGCATTTGCCCCGGCCGTGCTTGCGGCATCGCCCTGGCCGCAGGCCAGGAGCAATCCGGACAGCAGGCCGAGGCCTAGGCTGACGCTCTTAGGTCCCACTGGCCACTCCTTCCGCTTCTGGCGGCTTGACGAACGTACGGATCTGGAACCGAGCCTGGAGGAGGGCGCCCGAGGTATCGCTGAGGGCCCGCGCGGCCTGCTGGTTCGCGGGTGCCAAGCTCACGTCGATCGGTACGATGATGCGCTGCAGTGACGCGACATCGGAAAGGAATTCGCCGATCTCGTCGTATCGGCCAATGACGGCAATGTTGTACTTGTGCGTATCGAAGGGCGTCGGCCCTGCCTCGACCGGCAACGGCACGACCTCGGAGAGATTCACCCCGCGGATCTTGGCCCGGGTCGACATGTCGTCGAGCAGGTTGGGTACTTCGTTGCTCTCCGGCACCAGCCGCCGCAGCAGCACGAGGCTCGCGCGGTGCCGCTCGATTCTCCGTCTCAGGTCTTCCACCGTGCCCTTCGCCAGCTCGCGCTTGGCGCTATCGGTCTGCGCCTCGAGCTGGGCGATCGTGTCTTCGATGGCGGCGATCCGGACCTTGCGTTCCTTCATGCCGTTGACTCCCAGCGTGCTCAGCCCGGTCCCACTGTAGGCGATGTAGCCCACGATCACCGCCAACAGCATAATGAGAATTGGTGCGCTCTGCCGATTGCTCCCGAGTGCCATGGGATCACCTCACCGACTGACTGAGAGGAACGGTCTGGATGTAGGCCGAGTCGGCCCGGCTAAACGCCGCGCGAATCGCAAACGCGGTCACGGGGCGGTCCTTGTCCACCACGGTCTGGGCCGAGACCGGCGCAACCCGATGGATCCAAGGCGAGGCCTCGAGCTGACGGAGGAACCGGGTATAGGCCTGGATATCGACGGTCCTCCCGTTGATCTGGAACTGCACCTGACGCGGCGTGATGCCGTCGTCGAGGGAGTCCGCCGCGGCGCCGGTGGTGGCGAGGGGCGACACATCGACCAGCCACGTATAGGGCGGCAGGGCCTTGGTCACCTCGTCCAATAAATGCGGCCAGACGTAGCGGTCGCCGTCGACTTGGCGGATCACCCGGATCTGCGAGACCAGTGAGTCCCGAATCAGTTCCTCGCGCCGCTTCTGGGCGATGATGTTCTGGAAGCGTCGGTTCTCCTCGCGCACCGACTCGAGGCGCGGCTCCAAGGTACGGATGGTGGCCGCCGTGCTTACATAGGTCCAGCCCAGCCATCCGAGCACACCGATGATTACGGCTGCCGCGGCCAAGAGGAGCGGGTCTTTCACACCGCTCGTCAGCCCGCGCAGCCCGGCGAATGCACCGCCGAGTTTGATGCCGGCTCGTTTGCGCTTCTGGCCCGGACGAAGATTGATTTCAATCATAGCGAGTCAACTCGGGGTTCGAGGCTTACGCCGCTTTGCGGAGCGCGAGTCCAACCGGAAGCATCAGGAGCGGCGCGACCTCGTCGACGTTCATGGTGTCGAAGACGCCTTCCGCGACCCGCAGCCGTTCCAGCGGGTTGGCAAGCTGCACCGGCAACCGCAGTCGGTCAGCCAACACGCGGTTCAGGCCGGGGATACGGGCGCCGCCACCGGTGGTGTACAGCTGGCTGAGCCCGCCGGCCGAGCGGCTCGAGGATTGGAGAAAGGCCGCCGCCCGCTCGATCCCGACCGCCAACTCCTCGCCGCGGCTTTCCAGAAACGGATCCAGCATCTCGTTCCGATCGAAGCCCTGCAACACTCGGTCGGCCTCCTCGGCCGTGATGCCGCGCTCCCGCTGCATGTCTTCGCGGAAGCGGCGGGTTCCGACGGGGATGTCCCGCGTGAGCACCGGCACGCCCGAGTCGAGAATGTTCACGTTGGTCGTTTCGTGGCCGATGTTGACCAGCCCGACGACCCCGGACATCGCGTCGGGGTAGTTGAGTTCGAACGCGTTGTGGAGGGCAAAGGCATCGACGTCGATGATGGTCGGGGTCAACCCCACGTCGCCGAGGAGCGCCACCTTCGACTCCACCAGCTCGCGCTTGGCCGCCACCAACAGCACCGTCATCTGCAAGCCTTCGCCGTCGGGATCGAGGATTTGGAAGTCGAGTTCGACATTGTCGATGTCGAACGGGACGTGTTGCTCCGCCTCCCAGCGGATCATGTCCCGGGCCTCGGATTCCTTCATCCGATCCATGGTGATCTTCTTGATGATCACGTCGCGGCCGCCCACCGCGGTCACCACCGTCTTGGTCTTGATCCCGGCCGCCGCAAGCAGACCCTTGATGGCATCCGTCACGATACCGGTATCGACCACTTCTCCCTCAACGATCGCGTCATCGACCACGGATGTGAACGCCACCTTGGTCAGCTCCGGCTCGCCGGAGCGGTGACTGATGGTGACCATCTTGATCAACCCGCTGCCGACATCGAGACCGACGGTTTGCTTCCGACCGAAGAGCGCCATAATCGCCTACAGAGGTGAAGGAGAGGACAGACAGGCAACCCTCGCTGCCAATCAGCCCCGGATCTGTCAAGCGATAACTCGCTTGAGGTGACCTACCGCAGTCCAGTGTGGCACATCATGTGACGCCTGCACTGCGGGAATCGGCGACCGCACCGGGGAGCCCGATCGAAGCGAAACCCCGTGATATCGTCGGCCGGCTCGGTCCACGATCCCGGCATCCCGGCCGGAAAAGGGCCGCAAGTTCGGCCGCAGCAATGAGTAGCGTTCAGCAACCCATGTGCCAGGGGTTGCATGGAGAACCCAACCCGTTTGGATACAACATATTAGGTTCTTTGGCCGATGCCAGGGCCGACTTCCCCCCAACCGGACTCTAGGCAGGTTTCGCAAGCACTCTCTCGGGATGCAGCAGCGGCCCGGGAGCCGCCGAATCCCTTGATTTGTCGAGAGATCCGCCCTCGAGCGGGGAATAGCCGGGGCGAGGGCTAGTTGAGGGGAAAGACCTGGGCCCACGGCCTCTCGGCCAGCGGGCGGGCGATGCCGGCCTGCCGGAGGGCCCGGGTGAGGGCGCACGAGGAGTACTGAATCACGGCCGAGCCGCCCGTATGGGACCGGATCGCGCTGTCTCCCTGGGCCATCACCGCCCCATGGAGGCTGGGGCTGACCTCCGCCTCGAACCGGCCCAGCGTAACGACCAAGCCGTAGAACTCCGCCGACCCGCGGACGGAGAAGTCTCCACGAACCAGCAGGATCCCTTGCCCCCGTCCGTCGGACAACTGAAAATCCCCCGGGGCGTAAATGATGGGGAAGTAGTTGAAGCAGTCGTCGAACCCCAGGCCGGTCAATGGCTCACCCCAGTTGAGCGGGTCGGCTCGATCGCAGGTGCCCGTGCCATTCAGGCTGGGGCTGGGGACGGCGCTCGCGCCCACGATCTTCTCCGCCATCGCGGCGAGTTCATCGAAGGACACGCCGCCAAAGTCCGTGAACAGCGAGGACGTGACGGTGCTGTCCGGACTGAGAATTGGGAGCGCGGGCGGAGGGGGGGCACCAACCAGGCAGGACACCCCGCCGCAGTCGGTGCTGTCGACGACGCTGGCGGCCGAGCGAACCGCCGCCACCGTATCGACAACCCCAGGACACTCACCACCCCACCCAACCGGATCCAGATCCACGCCCGACGCCACCGCCTGGCTGAAAAACTGCGACCCAGTACCGGTGACGAACGCCGCGCCCGGATTCACCGCCGGGATGCCCAACCGTGCCAACAGCCCCACGGTGCGCTCGGCGAGGACAGCTCCGTCCGCGTCGAGCCGCTGGCCCGTGGCCCGGACGAAGAACAGGTCGGGCGTCAGGCGCGTGACGGTGGGCACATAGACTTGAAATGGGGCGAGCGCGACCGGAGGCAGTGTCGTGTCGGCTCCCGGCGCAAGGGTGTTGAAGGTGCCCGGGGCCCAGTTGGCCAGCACGTCGGTGGCGCCGGCTTCGGCTAGCTCGAACGACTGCTCCGCGAACATGGTGTTGAGCCCGGTGCGCTGCTCGAGACGCCCGGCAAAGAACGTCCCGGCCACCAAGGCCCCGATGACCACCAAGGCGAACACGGCAATCGCCAGGGCGATGCCTCGTTCATCGGTAGCCACAGCCGGGCGCGCGGACCGCGCTTCGACCATCACCACCCTAGGGAATCGGCGCATTGCGCAAGCTCACGGTGGTCACCAGACTGTCCTGCACGTAGCCGACTGGGCCGGTCCCGGCGGGTCCGCGGATCAGTTGGTCCGTCACGCCCCGGATCGTCAACGCGGAGGGTCCGAACCTGGAACCGATTGGACGTGGGGGTGCCGGCCACGTCGAAATAGTCGAGCTCGAATCCGTTTGCAGTGAGCGGTCCGAGCACCGGCTGAAGCGAAGGTTCACCGCCACTCACCGACCGCGCGCCGAGCCAGAACTTGCCCCCCGAGGAATAGAGCCGGAGCTCCATCACTTCGAACGGCCGCACGGGCCCGCCCACGACGAGCGATCCGATCCCACCCGGCACCACCGATCCGAGATTCGCCACCCCCAACGCGATGGCGGGGTCCGTGCCGCAGGTGCTCGCGGAGTTGACGCTGGAAACCGCGAGCCGGACCCATACGTCGTCCGAGGAGATGCCGGGGGTGCGCTCAACAAAGAGGAACAGGCTGTCCCGACCCGGCACGATGGAGCGCAACCCGAAATACGGCGTGGCCGGAGCATTGGAGATGCGAATTTCGGACGCCGAGACCTGGCAAGTGAATCCGAGCCCACGGGCCGCGCGGTAGATGATGCCGGAAGAGCCAAGCGAAAGGATATCGGACCCGCCCCCGCCAACGCCGATCTCACGCAGCTCGGATGGCACGACCAGGATTCCGGTCCGCACATTGGACTGGAGATTGACCAGTTCCGATTGGCTCCTGGTAATGCGCTGGGTATTGGCGAGGAAACCGTAGGTGACCCCTCCGATCATCCCGAGCATGACGAGGGAGACCAGGAGTTCAATGAGCGTTAGGCCCCGGGAGTTACGCACCATCAGAAACATCGGACCACCGTGAGCAACGTGTCGGTCACCGGCCCGTCGGCGCGAGCATAGGTTACGATGGCCAACACGGTCCGGCTGGTTCCCGCGGGAGGTACCACCCACGATTCCGTCATCCCGCGAGTGGTCACCGGCCCGCCGCTCGCAAAGGCCGGATCCAGACATGGGGGAGCCGTGGATCGGCTCGTGGCACGAAGAGTCTCGAGCCGCGACGCGGCAACCTGTACAGCGGCACCGGTGCGCTTTCCCTGCCCGATCATGCGGGTGACCAAGCTCGAGGAGCCCACCAGGGCGATCACGCCAACCGACAGAATCACCAACGCAATCATGACCTCGACCAGGGTGAACCCCGAGCGGCTCGAAGTCATTGCGCGATAACCCTCCCGAATCCGCTGATTTCCACTGTGTCGGCCTCACTCTCCCGGGTCAGGGCGATGGTGGTGGTGCTCGTTCCCGCTCCCATGCCCAGTCCCCGCGCATCGAGCCAGAGCACCGAATCCGACGTGGCCACACTCACCCCGAACTGCGCATGCAGATCGACGCCGCCAAGAGTGTCGGACACGCCGCCGCCGCGCTCGGCGGTGACGAAGGCGGTGTTGCCGCTGAAGCGTAACGCGGTCCGTCGGTTTCCCTGTACCGCCGTCGCCCGGGCCTGGGCGTAAAGTGTGACGACCGTTGTACGCGCCCCCCGAATGGAGTTGCCCCGGAGGCCTCGCCGCACCGAGGGGTATGCCATCAGGGCCAAGACGCCGATGATGACAAAGACCACCAGGAGCTCGAGCACGCTGTACCCGGTCCGATTCCTCACCCAGTCACTCCTTCAATTGATCGTGAGCCGCCCGGCGATCCGGCAGGCAAAGCAGGCCCTCGGTCCCCCGAAATCAGGGCCGGAGGGCCAGGGCATAGCTCAATTGTGCGGGAGGAATCGAAAGAACGCAACTCGGCGCCGCGGAGCCCTCCGGGAGGGCCTGGCCCAGGCGCTCGTCGGGCCTACTCCAGCCCGTAGCGGCGGAGTTTGTAGAACAGGGTCCGCAAGCTCACGCCGAGGAGTTGGGCCGCCTCGCGCCGATTGCCGGAGGCGGCGGCCAGCGCGCGCCGGATGGCGTTTCGCTCAAAGGATTCGACTTGCGGCTTGAGCTTGAGGGTCGGGCCGCCGACCCCCGTCTCGCTGTTGCCCCCTCCGCCGCCACCGTCGCGACCAGGGCCCGTCAAGCCGAAGTCACTGCGATCCAGCCGACCGGTCGGGCTCAAGGCCGCCGCGCGTTCCACTTCGTGTCTGAGCTCGCGGACATTGCCAGGCCAGGGATAGGCCGTGAGGAGGGAAAGCGCCTGTGGGGTCAGGCTGATGGGCCGTCCCAGGCTCCCGGCCGCCTGCTGGGCAAAGTGCGCCAACAGTCCGGGAATGTCCTCGGGCCGCTCGCGTAGCGGTGGGAGCTTGATGTGTGCCGCACGCAGCCGCTGATGGAGCTGGTCGAGGAACTGGCCCCGCTCGACCTCGGCAGCCAAGGACTTGGTGCTGGTGCCGATTACCCGGGCATCGCGAGCGCGGGTAAAGTCGCCGTTGGCCCGTCCCGCCGCTCGATCGTCGATGGCGCTGAGCACGTGCTCTTGCAGGCGCAGCGGCAGGGCGGTGATTTCTTCGAAGAGGACCGTGCCCCCGGCCGCCCGCACGAAGATGCAGCAATTCGGTTGGCGGCCTGACGCCGAAGCCGGGGCATCCCCAAAGAACTCGGTCTCGAGCAACTGCTCTGGAATAGCGTCACACGGCACCCCAATGACGGGGGCGTGCTTGCGACAGGACATCCGGTGGATGGCTCGGGCGAGCACTTCCTTTCCGGTACCGGTTTCCCCGGTGATCAGGACGGGCGCATCGTGTGCGGCCAGGGTCGCCGCCATGTCGAGCGCCGCGCGCATGGCCGCGCTTTCGGCCACGATCTCGCCGTTGAGCATGTGCGCGCCGAGTGATTCCCTGAGCGTTTGGACTTCACGACGCAACTGCTCGTGCTCCGCGGCGCGGCGGGCGACGAGCCGCAGCTCGTCGGGGCGGATCGGCACGGGAAGGACGCCATAGGCACCCTCCCGCATGGCGGCCAGTCCGGCATCATCTGCCCCGTGTCCGGCGAGGACAATGACGAGCCCGGCCCGGCCGGCTTCGCGGAACCGCTGGAGGAACTCGACCGCGTCCATGGTTGGCAAGTGGGCCGGCAAGAGCACGACGTGCGGCCGCTCGGATTGGGCCCGGGCCAGGCCGCGCCCGGCATCGGCCGCCGCATCGACGGTGAAGCCGGTGTCCTCGAGTGGTTGCCGGATCGCAGCCGTAAGCCCGGCGTCGCCCCCCACGATGAGGGCGCGCAGGGCCCCTTCGGGACCGGTCTCGTTAGTTGATTGACTGCCGAGCTGCATTGCCTATTGCGCCAGGTAGATTGCGGAAATCATGCACCCCGACCGGCCTGGGCGACCCAGGAGTCGTCTTGGTCGAACTTCCAGCCTTCTGATGGGTGAGCCTGTAGCAATTGTTCTGCCATTTCTTGCATCCGATCGCCCAACTCGTCGAACTCCCGCGTGCCCAAAGGCTCGGCACTCCCGGCTGGCTGACCAGCCGCGGCCCGGTCGGCCAGCGACCGGAGCCGACCCAAGGGATCGAGCACCGCATGGCGCACCAAGTAGGCGCCAAAGCCGGAGAAGACGGCGGTTCCGCCGGCCCAGAGCACGAGCATGGCGGCGAAGGCCCGGTCGGGGTCGAGCCGGCTCAGCATCAGCGTGGTCACGCCGACCACCATCATCGCGGCCGAGGCGAGGAAGACCAGATTGAACAGGAGCTCGGTGTGGATGGAGCGCTGCTGACTGGGTGCGGGCATGTGCCGTCCTCCGATCGCGCCGTAAACAAGTGCCAAGAAAACGGGCGATCGCAGGGCTCTGGCCCCCGTCGCCCGGTTACACGCTCAAGCAACCCCCGGCCCTAGGGAGTGCACTTCACCTCTCCCTCGACCGTTGCCAAGTTGAACGGACCACCGTTCCCGACGTAGATGTAGCAAATGGCCGCCGTAAGCGTGTGCGTTGCCGTGGCGGCCCAGCCGGCATTGGTAACGTTAGCCAACGCGATGCTCACGTTTTGGGTCGGCTGGAAGTTGAACAACACCGGATCCGGCACGGGGCCGTTGTAGTAGGTGGCAGTCTCGAAGAAGACCGTCTCCTGCAGTGTGGCGATGTTGCGCAGGTCGGACTTCATGGCCGCGATGAACGTCTTGCCCTTGGTGTTGGCAAACTTGGGGATGGCGATCGCCGCGAGGAGCCCGATGATCACGACCACGATCAACAGCTCGATGAGCGTGAAGCCCCGTCGACCTGCGCGCCGGCCCAGCTCAGCCGAAGCCGGCTGGGATCGCGGGTCGCGCTTGGGTTCGATTGGCAGACTCATCGGTGACTCCATTTCGACCGCTGGGAAGATGTGAAAGGGGCGGCGGAACAACCCGCCGCCCGATTCAGTTCCACCTGCGTCCTACTCAGGCAACCCTTAGTAACACTTCGGGGCGCCTTCGGTGTCCGTCGCAGCCAGACCGGCACCACCGGCATACGTGGCAGGATCGCCCACGAAGATGCCGCACACGTCGTTGGCGGCGCTGGTAACGGCGGGGTTCGTGATAGTCGCATTCCAACCAGCGGCATCAACGTAGTTCAACGTGAGCGCGTTCCCGGTGGTCGGCGAAAAGGCCACCGTACCGGCACCCGCCACACCGTTGATCTGCGCCACGCCGAACGCGCCGGCATAGTCGTTGTTGTCGGAGAAGAAGCCTTCATTCGCGGTCACCATATTCCGCAGATCCGACTTCATCGATGCAACAACGGCCTTCTCCTTCGTGTTCGCGAACTTCGGAATTGCGATCGCGGCCAAGATGCCGATGATCACGACTACGATCAGCAACTCGATCAGGGTGAATCCCTTGCGGTTCATGGTACTTCCTCCAGTTGAGATAACTTTCATCACCACGTTCGTCGGGTAGCCAAACCCATTGGGACCTATTCCCGCGATGGTAATGAGCAACGAGTGTGCCAGGGGTGGGGCTGATGATCTAAGTCATTAGGATATAACGACTTAGGGTGTCATTGAGCAGGACAATCCGATCCGCTTTTTCGGGCGTTAACCCCGGATTTTGCAAGACAAGCGATAACAGGGGGCCTGCGGACTGCGAGGGGAGGCCGAGCGCTATTCCTTGGCCAGCTCCGCCGCCTGCTCTTCGTAGCGGCTCAGCTTGCGATAGAGGGTGGATGGATCGATGCCGAGGGCTTCGGCCGCGCGGGTCTTGTTGCCCCCCTCCGCCTGGAGCACGTACATGATGTAGGCCCGCTCGATCACGTCGAGCGTGGGGTTGCGGAAGGACCGCTCCGCGACCAGCGGCTCCTTGCGGCGCCGGGTGATGCGCTCCGGCAAGGCGGTCGGCTCGATCAGGTTCCCGCGGGTCAGCACCACGGCGTGCTCTAGCGCGTTTTCGAGCTCACGAACATTACCCGGCCAGTCGTAGACCAGCATGGCATCGAGCGCGTCGGCAGACAGCGCCTTCGGCTCCCCGTCACCCTCGTTCGCCACCCGCTGGAGAAACCACTCGATCAGCAGCAGGAGATCGTCACGCCGTTCGCGCAGCTGCGGAAGGTGGAGCGCGATCACGTTGAGCCGGTAGAACAGGTCGGAGCGGAAATTGCCGCGGCGCACTTCTTCTTCGAGGTCGCGATTAGTCGCGGCAATGATCCGCACGTCCACCGGGATGGCCTCGGTGGCTCCCACAGGAATGACCTCGCGCTCCTGCAATACCCTGAGAAGCTTGATCTGAAGCGACGGGGGCATCTCGCCCACCTCGTCGAGGAAGAACGTCCCCCCGCGTGCCGCGGCGAAGAGTCCCTGCTTGTCGCGGACCGCCCCGGTGAACGATCCCTTGACGTGCCCGAACAACTCGCTCTCCAGCAGGTTCTCGGGCAGGGCCCCGCAGTTGATCGACAGGAACGGCCCGTCGGTCCGAATTGAGAGATTGTGCAGGTAGCGGGCGACGACCTCCTTGCCGGTCCCGCTCTCGCCCTGAATCAAGACCGTGGAGTCGGTCGGCGCGATCTGTTCGGCCAGCTTGAGCACATCGATGAACCGCTTCGACTTGCCGATCGGGCGTGAGTGACTGCTCCGGTCGCGACGCTGGATTTCCTGTTTGAGCTGTTTGTTCTCGACTCGGACCTGGCGGAATTCGCAGGCCCGGCGGAGAATGGCCACCAACTCGTCGTTGGCAAACGGCTTCTGCAGGTAGTAGTAGGCCCCTTGGTTGACGGCGCTGATGGCAGTCTGAAGCGATGCCTGAGCGGTCATCAGGATCACGGGCGTCATGGGATCCTGCTCGCGCGAGGCCTGGAGGATGTCGATGCCCGTGACCTGGGGCATGCGAACGTCCGACAGGATGAGGTCGTGCACTCCCGCGCGGATCTGGTCCAGTCCGGCCTTGCCACCTTGGGCGGTGACGACCTCGAAGCCTTCCTTCTTCAGGAGGATCCGGAGCGTGTCCAGAATTGCGGACTCGTCGTCGATCACCAACACGGACGGCTTTTGGCTCATGCAGCAGCGTCCTCCACCTTGCGTTGTGCCGGAAGGAAAATAGTAAAGGTCGTCCCGACTCCGGCCTGGGTATCGACGAGCACCAACCCCCGGTGGGCCTCGACCGCCCGCTGGACGATGGCCAGCCCCAGCCCGGTGCCGCCTTTCCGGCCCGTCACGAACGGCTGGAAGATACGGTCGAGGACGGCCGAAGGGATCCCCGGCCCGTCGTCTTCCACCTGGATGCGGACCGGCTGTTCGATACCGCTCCCAATCGGGAGGTCCGCGGCATGACCGGCGCCGAAGCTGACCCGGATATGCACAGGACCCGTGGCGGCTTGCGCGGCATTCAGGAGGAGATTGGCCACGATCCGGTGCAGCAGGTCCTCGTCCGCTTGTACGAAGGTCGGCTCGCCCTCGATGACGATCTTCGCGTCGCCCACATCGGGGTGGGCTTGAACCAACCGCGAAGCGGCCTCGACGACCGACCGCAGATCCACGTCCTGGGACTGCGTCACCCGTACCCTGGAGAAATCGAGAAACTCACTGAGCAGCCGCGTCAGCCGGTCGGTCTCCCGCACGATGAGATCGGCCAGCACTTGATCGTCCTCGTCGGCGTGAGCGGTCTTCGCCAGTTGCTCCACCGAGCTCCGAATGGAGGATAACGGGTTCCGAATCTCATGGGCCAACGAGGCGCTCAACGCCGCGACGGCTTCCAGTCGCTCGGCCCGACGATGCAGCTCCTCGAGTCGCTTGGAGGCCGAGATGTCCGTGAAAAGGGCCGTGACCGACTGGCCCGCGCCCGTACCGCGCGCGAAGGTGGTCGTCGTGAGACCGATTGGGAACCTGCTCCCGTCCAGCCGGGTAATTGCCCCTTCGCCACGGCTCACCCTCTCACCGCTTCGCGCCCCCGCCTCGAGCGCGGCCCACAATTCAGCCGAGCGCCGTTTTAGGACATCGAGAAACGGTCGGCCCAACATCACCGCCGCATTCACCTGGAGCAATTGCTCCGCCATCGGGTTGATGAAGGCCAACCGCCCCGTGCTGTCCACCGTCAGAACGCCGGATCGGATGTTGTATAGGATTTCATCCGCTTCGAGCTTGATCCGGCGCAGCTCGCTCTCGAGGGACATCTGCTCGGCCCCGGCCTGCCGCAGCCGGGTACCGAGTGCCGAGATGATGGCGTACACCGCCAGAAACACGGTCACCTGACCCCACACGCCAAGATCGGGCATGCGCGGCGTGGGCCACATGACTTCTGCCAGGTACAGCGACGAGGCCAGGAGAGCAACGAGAAATCCCGGCAGCGGGGGCATCAGCACGGCATAGGCCGCGATCAGAACGACGTAGAGCGCCGTTGCGGGGCTCTCGCCACCGCCCGAGGAATAGACCAGGGTGGCCACCAAGCCGAGGTCGACCAGCGCCTGGACGAAGAGGAAGAACAACCCCGGCTGCGCGCCTCGCACCCACACCAGCCACCAGGAGTACGCGGTGACGGTGAAGCCGATGAGCACCACGACGCTGACGAGAAACGACGCGTCCGGCGCGCGCGTCCAGAGCACGGCTGCGCTCAACAACGCGGCCACCGCGAGGACCATCCGGGCCGCGAAGAGCCAGGACATCATGGTGCGTTGGCTGGGCAGCGTCCGGCCTGTCCCGGCGGAGTGCGGGCCAGGAGACGCTGGCTCAGCCACCGGCGTGGATTGCTCAGATGTCATGTACCCTCGGAGGCAGGGAGCAGGCCCGCGGCAGTCCGCCGGTCACCCGGAGTGCATAATAGGAAGGGCGCGCCGCGGCGGGCAAGCGAGGCAAAGGCTACCACGCGGCCAATTGCCGCAGTACATCGGCGTCGAGACGATGCCCGCCGTTGAACGTGATGACGTCGTGCTGGATGCCGAAGGACGCAAATCTCGCGATCTCCTTCTTCAAGGCGTCACTCTCCACATAGCTGTCCTTCGTTCCCACCACCACGGTGAACCGGATCCGGGCCAACTGTTCCCTGGCACTCCTCATCTCGTCATCCGGCAGCAGTGGCCCTCCCCAGAGCACGATCCGATCGGGCCGCACCTGACCGTGCGCCGCCCAACGGCACACCGTGGCCGTTCCCTGGGAGAAGCCCAGGGCGGTCAGCCGCAGCCCGTCCTGGTGCGTCTTGGCGAGGATATGATGGTAGAGTGCATCGAGGAAGCCGACATGGTCCACGATCTCATGTGTCCTAGCTTCACGGGTCATCCAACTCGCGCCGACGGGCCCGCTCTGGCCCTGGAGGTAGAAACGCGACAGGCCTTCCGGAGCCACAATGAGCCGCCCGGGAGCCCTGAGCGACTCGAACTCCATCACAAAGTTGGCCGCGAGCTGGCCATACCCGTGGCACACCATCCAGCAGTCCCGGACGGAATCATCGAGCGTACCGAGGGTGGCGTAGCGAGCCGTGCGGGGAACTGGAAGAGTCCACTCAGACGGCATGTCCGAACTCCGGATTGGGTAGGGCAGCACCTCCATCACCGCGCTTGGTGGCGCAGCCACATGGCAAAGATAGAGGGGTTGACCCGAAGTCGAGCGGCCGGCAGCTTCCCGGACAGTTCACTCACATGGAGCATGTGACATGCATCGTCTCATGGTCTTGGCATGCCTGGGCGTAGTGGCCGCCCCAGCGGCGGCCGCCGCCCAATCAGCCGAATCGGACGTCATGACGGTCATCACCGGCCTGTTCGACGGCATGCGGGCAGGCGACAGCGCCGCCGTTCGTGCGGCCTTCGCCCCGGACGCCCGCCTCATGACGGCGTTCGAACGTGACGGCATTCCGACACTTCGGGCCGGGTCCCTCGAGCAATTCATCGCCCTGGTCGGGAGCCCCCATGACGACATCTGGGACGAGCGAATCTGGGGGACCGACGTGCGGATCGACGGTCGGCTCGCGACCGTGTGGACCAACTACGCCTTCTACCTCGGCGAGAAATTCAGCCACTGCGGGGTCGACGCGTTCCAGCTGTTCCACGGCGCGGCAGGTTGGCAGATCGTGCACCTGATCGATACCCGACGCACCGAAGGCTGTACCACCGACCGATGATCGATCGCGATCCGGATCGCGCCGGGCCGCGAACGGTGCTATCCTTGGTGCGACCCTATCCCCGAACGGACCGATGACTCATACCATCCGCCGGGCGGTCATTGTCGCCCTCGTCATAGGTTTCGTCCTGCTCCTCGCCATCCCCGGGGCGATTTCACTCTACATAGACTGGCTCTGGTTCGAGGAGCTTCGATTCGAGCGCGTGTTTACGACGGAGCTGGTTACCCAGCTCGCGCTCTTTGCCGGCGCCGGGCTCGTCGTGTTCGGAGTGCTCTGGGCCAATCTCCGGCTGGCGCAACGGGGACTCGTACCCGACCCCATCTTGATCAAGTTCAACCCGAACGCCCCGCATCTCAACGTGACGGCGTTGCTCGGGCGCTTGGCCATCCCGACCGCCCTGGTCCTCGCGTTCCTGACGGCCCTTCCCCTGACCGGGAATTGGCTGTCCGTGCTGCAGTTCATTCATCGCACGCCGTTCGGAGTGGCCGACCCGATCTTCGGACGCGACATCGGCTACTATGTGTTCGTCTTGCCCTTGCTCAGCGCCGGTTTGGGCTTGGTGCTGGCACTGCTCATCCTCAGCCTGGCCCTGAGCGTTCCGCTCTATTGGTTGAGGGGTGACGTCGTCATCAACGGTCGCCGTGTTCGCGTGGAGCCATCCGCCGGCCTACACCTCGGCATCCTCGTTGCCCTCGTCTTCCTGACACTCGGGATCCAAACCTGGTTCGTCCACATTCCCAGCCTCCTCTTCTCCACCACCGGCCCGCTGGTGGGCGCCAGTTATGCCGACCTCCACGCAAGCCTGCCTGCGCTGCGACTATCGGCAGTGATTGCCCTGCTGGCGGCGGGGTTCGTCCTGGTCGGCGCCATCCGCGGCACTGTGGCCTGGAACGCGACGCTCGCCCTCGCAGCGTATCTGCTCGTGGTGGTCGTAGGACAAGGAATTGTGCCCAGTGCCGTGCAGAAGCTGTTCGTCGATCCGACGGAGCTGACCCGGGAGACGCCCTATCTCGCCCACCATATCGAGGCGACCCGCCGCGCGTGGAAGCTGGACAGCGTGGAGACGCTCGACCTGCGCGGCGAGGCCCAACTCACCCGGGACGACATCGCGGCCAACGCTCCCACCATCGAGAACGTGCGCCTGTGGGATCGCGACCCGCTGCTCCAGACCTTCGGACAGCTCCAGGAAATCCGCACGTATTACGACTTCATCTCGGTCGATGACGACCGGTACTGGATCGACGGGAAGTACCGGCAGGTCATGTTGTCGCCGCGCGAGCTGAATCCGGCATCGTTGCCGACCCGCACGTTCATCAACGAACATCTCGTCTTCACCCACGGGATGGGAGTTACCCTGGGGCCGGTGAACCAGGTGACGGAGGAGGGCCTGCCGGTCCTGTTCATTCAGGACCTGCCCCCGGCCTCGAGGGTGTCGCTCCAGGTCACTCGGCCGCAGATCTACTTTGGTGAACTGGCGCAACAATACGTGTTCGTCAACACCCGCCGGGAGGAGTTCGACTACCCCTCCGGAGATGCCAACGTCTTCACGGCGTATGAGGGGACGGCCGGGATCTCCATCGGAGGGCCGCTGCGCCGCGGGCTCCTCGCATGGCATTTCCGGTCGATGAACATCCTTCTCTCGGGGGACCTCACGGCCGAGTCGCGCATCTTGTTTTATCGCAACATCGTCGACCGGACGCGCCGGGCCCTGCCCTTCCTCCGGCTCGACCACGACCCCTACCTCGTGGTCACCGACGCGGGCGAGCTCAAGTGGATCCTCGACGGCTACACGGTCGCCAGCCGCTATCCCTACTCCCAGCGACTGGCCGACGGCACCAGCTACATGCGGAACAGCGTCAAGGTGGTGCTCGACGCCTACAACGGCAACGTGGTCCCGTACATCGCCGAGCCCGACGATCCGCTCATCCGAACCTACGACCGGATCTTCCCGGGCATCTTCAAGCCGCTCGCCGAACTGCCGGCCGACCTCCGGGCCCACCTGCGCTATCCGGAGGACTTGTACGGGATCCAGGCATCGCTGTACACCACCTACCATATGGATGAGGCCGAGGCGTTCTATCACCGCGAGGATCAATGGCAGATCCCGGCGATCGATCAACGTGACCGGCCCGATCCATTCATGCGACACATCGTGCTCCGGCTGCCGGAAGAAGACCAAGCCGAGTTCATCTTCATGACTCCATTCACCCCGCGCGGGAAGGACAATCTGGCCGCGTGGATGGTGGCGAGAAATGACGGCCCACACTATGGGAAGCTCCGGGTGTACCAGTTCCCGCGGCAAAGCCTGGTGTTCGGCCCGCGTCAAATCGTGAATCGCATCAACCAAGACACTGAAGTGTCGCGCCAAACTTCGCTCTGGGACCAGCGGGGCTCGCAGGTCATTCGGGGTGAGCTCTTGGTGATTCCGATCGAGGAGTCGCTCATCTACGTCCAGCCGATCTACCTGCGGGCCGAGGGGGGCCGCATTCCCGAGCTCAAGCGGGTGGTTGTGGCCTACCAGAATCAGGTGGTGATGGAGGAAACCCTGGAACAGGCGTTGGCCGTGCTGTTCGGCGCTCAGCAGCCGTCCACCGTCGGTCAGGCACCGGCCGTTGCCGCCGCGGCCCCGGGCGCGACGACCGTTCAGGGGCTCACCGGCGGGGCCGCGACCCTGATCCGCCAAGCGACCGACCACTACGCACGCGCCATGGAGGCCCAGCGCGCCGGAGATTGGGCCGCCTACGGCGAGTCGATTCGTCGTCTTGGCGCGGTCCTCGACGAACTCCGGAGCACAACAGCCGGACCGTGAAGATCATCTCGTGGAACGTCAACTCCATTCGGACCCGGCTCGCGCGGACCCTGGCGCTACTCGAACGCCACCGTCCCGACGTCCTCTGCCTCCAGGAGACCAAGGTCCGCGACGATGACTTCCCGGTCGACGAGTTCTCGGCGATCGGCTACCACGCCCAGATCTTCGGTCAGAAGACCTACAACGGCGTCGCCATCCTGAGCCGGTCCCCGGCCTCCGACGTATGCCACGGCTTCCCCGGCGATCCGACGGCTGACCAGGCGCGGGTAATCGGCGGCACGGTCGACGGGGTCCAGATCCTCAACCTCTATGTGATCAATGGGGAATCAGTCGACAGCCCGAAATTCCAGCTCAAGCTCCAGTGGCTGGATGCCGTGCTCCGCTGGCTCGAGCAGGATTTCGACCCGGGCCGGCCGCTCCTTCTCGTGGGCGATTTCAACGTCACACCCGACGATCGCGACGTCCACGACCCCGGAAAGTGGCGCGGACGGGTGCATTGCAGCGGCGCCGAACGAGACCGAATCCGGCAACTCGTTGCCTGGGGCTTGGTGGATGTGACCCGGCGGCACCACCCCGGCGGAGGGCCGCACACCTGGTGGGACTACCGCGGCGGCGCCTTCCATCGCGGCTGGGGGCTCCGCATCGACCTGGCGCTGGCGAGCGAGCCGGTGGCGTCGCGCTGCCGGAGCGTCGAGATCGACCGGGACGAGCGCAAGCCGTCGAGCGGCGAGGGCAAGCCGAGCGATCACGCGCCGTTGATCGTCCACCTCAACTAGGCGCGGCTAGGCGACGTACACCGTCTTTACGTTGACGAATTCCCGTATCCCGAACATCCCCAGCTCGCGACCATACCCCGACTCCTTGACGCCTCCGAAGGGCAGCCGCGGATCGGACCGGACGAAGGCATTCACGAAACAGCACCCGGCTTCGAGGCGGGTCGTGGCAATGCGCTCGCCGCGCTCGATGTCACGGGTGAAGATGGCCGCCCCGAGCCCGAACGCCGTGTCGTTCGCGACCATGATGGCTTCGTCCTCATCGGCCACCGGTATGATGGCGGCCACCGGGCCGAAGAGTTCCTCTTCGTAGGCCGGCATGCCCTTCGTGACGCTGCTCAGCACCGTTGGCGGGTAGAACGCGCCCGGCGAGTCGGGAATCCTGCCACCCAGCAGCAGGCGGGCCCCGGCCGCAACACTCCGCTCCACCTGCCGGTGGAGTTCGTCGCGGAGATCATGGCGGGCGAGCGGACCGAGGTCCACCGACTCCTCGGTCGGGTCGCCCATGGTCTTCGATGCCATGCCGGCCACCATCCGGCGTTCGAACTCCGCCAGGATAGTCTCGCGGAACGATGAATCGTTTGGCCGCGATACAACTCTGGCCGGTGTTGATCAGACGGCCCGTCACGCATGCCTCCGCCGCGCGATCGAGATCGGCGTCTTCCAAGATCACGTAGGGATCACTGCCCCCGAGCTCGAGCACGGTCTTCTTGAGCCTGGTTCCGGCTTCGCGCGCGACGGCACGGCCGGCGGGCGTGCTCCCGGTCAGGGTGACGCCCTGAACCGATGGATGGCCGATCACGCCGGCCACATCGGCGCTTCCGATCAACAGGGTGCGAAACAAATGGTCGGGAGCGCCGGCTTCCCGCCACAGGCGCTCGATGGCCAGGGCGCATCCGGGGACGTTGCTCGCGTGCTTGAGCGCCATGCCGTTGCCGGCCATGAGGGCCGGGGCGGCGGCGCGGAATACCTGCCAGAACGGAAAATTCCAGGGCATGACCGCCAAGATCACGCCGAGCGGTCGATAGGCCACGAAACTCCGGCGCGCGTCGGTCGCGATGTGCTCCGGAGCGAGGAAGTCAGGGCCCTGCTCCGCGTAGTACTCGCACACCCAGGCACACTTTTCCACTTCCGCCTTGCCCTGAGCGACCGGCTTGCCCATCTCAGCCGCCATCAGCCGGGCCAGGGGCACCGCCTCCCGGCGGAGGGCTTGCCCGGTCTTGCTCAGGAGCAGAGCGCGCTCGCCCATGGCGCACTCACGCCAGGCCTGTTGGGCCCTGTCCATTTGGTCGAGGACGGCCGCCGCCGCCGCCGCGCTGAGCGTCTGGTAGGTTTCGAGGGTGTTACCGGTCGTCGGGTCGATACTCGTGATGGTCATGATAGGGACCTCCTCCCCGGTCAAAACTAGTTTCGGACCTGAGGAGGGCGCTATCGATACCACGCTGGGGCGGTAGGAAGCCGGAGGGAGGGAAACCGATGGGGCCCGACCGCAAGCGGTCGGGCCCCATCGGCCATCGGAGAGAACAGCGTGCTTACTGAATTGCGTTCATCATATCGAAGATCGGGAGGTACATCGCCACGACCATGCCGCCGACGATGACACCCAACACGACGATCATGATCGGCTCCATGAGGGACAGGAGCGCGCTGACTGCGACGTCCACTTCCTCGTCGTAGAAGTCGGCGATTTTCGCCAACATTTCGTCCAAGCCGCCGGTCTGCTCGCCGACCGCGATCATGGAAATGACCATCGGCGGGAACACCCTGGACTTTTCGAGCGGGCCCGCGATAGTCTCACCGCCCGCGATCGACTGCCGCGATTCCATGACGGCATTGTGGATCACCTGATTGCCGGCGGTCTTGGCCGTGATTTCCAGGCCATCCAGAATGGAGACGCCCGACGAGATGAGCGTCCCGAGCGTCCGGGTGAACCGCGAGACGGCGGACTTGCGTAGCATGTCTCCCAGCACCGGAGAGGACAGAAGCAGCTGGTCGATGCGGAGCCGGCCGCCATCGGTTCGGTAATACGCCCGCACGGCGAACGTCAGGGCGACGAGGAGGCCGATGGCCGCCCACCAATAGCCCAGCAGCATATCCGAGGCCCCGATCACGATCCGGGTCGGCAGCGGCAGTTCCATGCCCACCGAGGCGAACATGCTCTGGAACGTCGGGATCACGAAGATGAGCAGGATGGCGATGGCCGCCCCGGCCACCGTGAGGATCACGCCCGGATACACCAGGGCGCCCTTCACCTTGCGGATCAACGCGTCGTTCTTCTCGAGAAAGACGGCCAAGCGCAGGAGAATGGTATCGAGAATACCGCCGGCTTCACCGGCAGCCACCATGTTCACGTACAGGTCCGAGAATGCCTTCGGGTGCTTGCTCAAGGCATCGGCGAGCGTATTGCCGGCCTCGACGTCGTACACCACCGTGCGGGTGACGTCCTTCAGCGACTTGTTCTCGGTCTGCTGCGCCAGAATGTTCAGCGACTGGACCAGCGGGAGACCCGCGTTGATCATGGTCGCGAACTGGCGCGTGAAGATGACCGTGTCGCGGGTCGTGATGCGCTTCGCGCCAAAGCTCAGGTTGATCGACTTCGGGGCCTCTCGCACACTCACCAGAATCATCCGATTCTTGCGGATGTGGTTGACGACGTCGTCCTTGGACGGCGCGTCGAGCTGTCCCTTCATGATCTGACCGCTACTGTTCTTCGCGGTGTATTCGTAGAGCGGCATGAGTTCTCTCCTCCGAAATGCTGACCTAGCGGCGCAGGGTGGCGCGCCGACCCTCGTCGATTGACTTGATGTCTTCTTCCTCAGGCGGTGTCATGCCGATCATGCGCATGAACTCCTTGGGGTCAGGCGACACCCGCAAACACTCCTCAGGATTCACTCGGCGTGCCATCTGCAATTGATAGAGCGAATCGTTCATCGTCTGCATTCCATGCTTCTTACCGGACTGGAGCGCGGAATAGATCTGGTGCACCTTGTCGTCCCGGATCAGCGCTCGGATTGCGGGGGTCGCCACCAGGATCTCGCACGCCATGCTGCGTCCCCGCCCGCTCGAGTTCTGGAGCAGGGTTTGGGTCACGACGCCCTCGAGCACGAAGGCGAGCTGGGCCCGGACCTGGGATTGTTGGCTCGACGGGAAGACGTCGATGATCCGGTTGATCGACTCCGCCGACGAGTTGGTGTGGAGCGTCGCAAGGGCTAGGTGACCCGTTTCCGCGATGGTCAGCGCAGCCGAGATGGTCTCCAGGTCGCGCATCTCGCCCACCAGAATGATATCAGGATCTTCCCGGAGCGCGTACTTGAGCGCGTTGGCGAAGCTCTTGGTGTCGGTCCCCACTTCGCGCTGGTTGACCAGGCACGACTGGTGGCGGTGGATGAACTCGATCGGATCCTCCACCGTGATGATATGGCCTTTGCGCTCCCGGTTGATCTTGTCGATCATGGCCGCGAGCGTGGTTGATTTCCCCGATCCGGTCGGCCCGGTGACCAGGACGAGGCCGCGGGGGCGCTCGGCGAGCTTGGCCACGACGGGCGGAAGCCCCAGCTCCTCGAAGGACTTCACCTGGAACGGGATCATCCGGATGACCATGCCCACGCACCCGCGCTGCTTGAAGCAGTTGCCGCGGAACCGGGCCAGGTTCTGGATCCCGAACGAGAAGTCGAGCTCGTCCTCGGTTTCGAAGCGCTTCTTCTGGTTTTCCGTCAGGACGGAGTACGCCAAATGAAGCGTGTCCTTCGCGGTCATCACCTCGGTGAACGAGGAATTGACGATATCGCCGTCAATCCGGAGCTTGGGACACTCGCCCACGGCAAGATGGAGGTCGGACGCTTCCTTCTCGATCATTTCTTCGAGTAACGTCCGGAGATTGATGCTCATTCGGCTGTCTCCTTGACTACTTCTTCGAGGGTGGTAACGCCCTGTCTGATCTTCTCGAGGCCATCCATACGCAAGGTCAGCATCCCCTCAGCGACCGCACGGTCCTTGAGATCCGCGGCTGAGTCTCCCCGCAAGATCATGCGCCGGAGCTCGGGCGTAAGGGCCATGACCTCATAGAGGCCGGCGCGGCCCCGATACCCCGTGCCGCTGCACGTCTCACAGCCCACGCCCTTCATGAACTTGATCGCCGCGGCCTGGTCGTGATCGAGCTGGAGGGGAGCGAGTTCTTCATCCGTGTATTTCGCGTGGTCTCGACAGTCTTTGCAGATGCGCCGGACCAGCCGCTGGGCGGCCACCAGATTGACCGCGCTCGCCACATTGAATGGCTCGATGCCCATATCGATCATTCGAGTGATGGTGCTCGCGGCATCGTTGGTGTGGAGGGTCGAGAGCACCAGGTGCCCCGTCAGCGCCGCCTTGATGGCGATACTGCCCGTCTCCAAGTCCCGGATCTCACCGATCATGATGACGTTCGGGTCCTGACGGAGAAAGGCGCGGAGCGCCGCCGCGAAGGTCAGGCCGATCTCGGACCGCACCAGCACCTGGTTGATGCCCATCAGGTTGTATTCGACCGGATCTTCCGCCGTCATGATGTTGACTTCGGGGCTGTTGATCTTCGAAAGCGCCGAATACAGCGTTGTGGTTTTGCCCGATCCGGTGGGTCCCGTCACCAGCACCATGCCGTAAGGATTGGCGATGGCCAACATCAGATCCCGCTCCGCTTTCGGCGCGAAGCCGAAGGTGCTGAGATCGAGCGTCAGGTTGCCCTTGTCCAGAATACGCATCACGATCTTCTCCCCGAAGAGCACGGGGAGCGTCGAGACACGGAAGTCGATGACCCGCTTGCCGAACTTGAGCTTGAGCCGGCCGTCTTGTGGCACGCGACGCTCGGCGATGTTGAGCTGCGACAGGATCTTGACTCGGGACGTGAGGGCCGCCTTCATGCGCACCGGCGGCTTCATCACCTCCAGCAAGGCCCCGTCGATGCGGTACCGCACCCGGATCTCGTGCTCGAACGGTTCGATGTGGATGTCGCTCGCCCCCCGCCTCACGGCGTCGATGAGCAGTCCATTGATGAGTTTGACTACCGGCGCGTCGTCGATCTGCGCCTGGGTGGCAACCTCTTCTTCGGCCTCCTCCAGCACCTCGACATGTTCGGATTCGAGGTCCTGCAGGATTTCCTGGAGTTGTTGATCGGACGACTCGTAGTGACGCTCGATCAGCTTCCGCAGGATCTGCTCTCCGGCCAGAACCGGAAAGAGATCGTACCGGGTAATGAACTTGAGGTCGTCGATCAGCCCGATATTGGTGGGGTCGGCCATGGCCACCGTCAGGGTGCGGCCCTCGCGCTTGAGCGGCAACACAACCTGCTTGGCGGCAATGTCGGCCGGGATGAGCTTGAGCACCGTCGGCTCGACTTCGAACCGGCTGAGATCGACCGCGGGCATCCGATAGAGCCGGGCCAGGATCTTGGTGACCTCGTTCTCCTCCACCATCCCCAGCCGCACCACCACGTAGCCCAGGCGATGGCCCGAGGACTTCTGCTCGGCCAAAGCCTGCACCAGCTTCTCTCGGGTCAGTAACCCTTCCTGAAGCAGATACTGGGCGAGTTGGTCGCGATCGGTCGCGGCAGTTGTCATCGGCGCACGGGTCTCGTGGTCCGTCGGTGAAGGTTCGAGAGGTGGGAAAGCCCACTCCCCGGCCCATCCTCTTGCCGTCCGGATGGATAGGATCGTCTGAGCCGACCGGAGCCAGGATCGTGCCAGGGGTGAAAAGGGGGTTCGAGAGGCCGCGCTGGAACAACGGGTAACCCCCGCAATTCCATACCATTAGGGTACCCGCACCAGGGGACCCAGCCGAGCCAGCATCGCAGGCCCAATTCCACGGACCGAACCCAGCTGTTCGAGGGTCGCAAACGGGCCGTGCAGTTCGCGATACGCTACAATCTCGCGGGCCTTGACCCGCCCGATACCGGGTAAGGCTTCGAGCTCGGCGGCGCTCGCATGGTTGATCGACACCAGGGAGGCGGGCCTTGGCTCAGCCGCCGGCACCCCCAGGATGGACCCCGAGACCGACGCGTGGGCTGCGGCGGCCAGCGGCGCCGAGAAGCTGACGAGGGGCTCGAGCTCCGCGAGGAGTGCGGGGCCGATGCCCGGGACTCGGTCCAACCCGGCGAGACTGCGAAAGGGGCCTGACCTGCTGCGTTGCGCCACGATCCGCTTGGCGAGCACGGGACCGATACCCGGCAGGCGGGCAAATTCCACGATGTCGGCGCGATCGGCGTCGATCCGCTCGCCCGGGGCGAGTGGACGGGCTACCCGCTCCGCCAGGGCGCGTTGGGCCTCGAGGGAGCCGGGCCTGGAGGCGGAGCCGCCCGGTAGGAGCCGGATGGCTCCAGGGGCCTCCTCCGGCCGCCCCACGGCAAGTTTGGCCAAGTGACCCACCACGGCCAGGGTAAGCAGCAAGACGACGAGGCGGCGCTCGGACAGGGCCATGCCCGAGGATACGCCGCCCACTGCCCGGGGCAGGTATCGTTTCCTCGGGGCCAGGTCCAAAGCGCCGCATCGGCCCTTTGACCGCCTAGCGTTCACCCTTTCGGATCAATTCCAGCACCACCTCGCCGACCACCTGGAGACTCGCCGCGCTGATCTTGTCGATGGTGTCATCCACAGTGTGCCAGTAGGGATAATCGAAATCGATGATGTTGATGGCACGAATGCCGGCCTGCTGGAGTGGCACGTGATCGTCCTCCATCGTGTGCTTCGACGACCGGAGGAAGATCCCGCCATGGCCGATATCCCGGGCCGTCTCCCACACAGTTTCCACGACGTCAGGCGCGGCAATCAGGGAGTAGCCTTCCTGGTAGATAGCGAGGTCACGGTCGCCCACCATGTCGAGCAGCACCGCGTACCGTGGCTTGGGCCCCGGCGGTTGGTTCGCGGCGTAGTACCTCGAGCCGATCAGCACGTCGACCTTCTCCGGGAACAAGCCGTAATCCTCGCCGTCGACCAGAAGCAGGTCCACTCCGATGGCGGGCGGCGCGTCACCCAAGGCGTCGGCCACCGAAAGCAGCACCGCCACGCCCGACGCGCCGTCATTGGCCCCGGGCACCGGCCCCCGGGCTTCACCGGCTGTCGGCCCGTCGCTCCGGGGCCGCGTGTCCCAGTGCGCCAGGAACAGGAGGCGCTCCTGGGCGGCGGGGTTGAATCGGGCGATGAAGTTCTGGAGCGGAAGGGAGTCGCCCGTGGTAGTGGTGTGGGTCCACCGCTGGACGATCAGCGTATCGGCTCGAGCTGTGAGCAGGCTGTCCAGCCACCGGCTGGCGGCAGCATGCCCTGGGGTGCCGGGAATTCGCGGCCCGAACGCGAGTTGGACTTCGGCATAACGCAGCGCCTGCGCCCCGTCGAACGGACGCGGCGGCGGCGATGCGGCGCATGCCGCGAACAACACACCCAAGGCCGCGCCGCGCACCGATTCGCGCCATGTCGTACGGCTCATCGCAAGTCTCTGGAGAAAAGGGAAAGCTGGAAGGAAAGGGTGAACTGGATCTGTGAAGTACGGCGGTTGAGGTGCTTGACGTCGTTGATCGTGTAGCTGAATTGGAAACCCGCGGTCAGGAGCTGCGAGATGTCGGTATTCACGTCGCCCCGGACCTCTTGGCGGCGCACATCGGACACGGTCGTGCACTCGCTCCCGCCCCTGAGCAAGAGACACTGAGTGCGGGAGAAATCCAAGGCAAACAGCGATGCCCGCACGAGCTTCCGCCGCCGGCTGATGTTCTGAGGCAGGCGGAAGGAATAGCTGAGGGTTGCCGTGATGTTCCGATCGTCCGCTTCCGTCGTGTTGCCGCCGCTTCGCGACGTGCCATCGGTCTTGCCATAGGCCACGTTCATGCTGAGCCCATTGCGGAACACCAGCTGCAGGTCGGGACTCAGCGACGATGAATTGTTGAGGTTGATCGATGCATTGCCCGCAACCGTGCTCGGCTGCACGGTTGCGCCCTCGCGGCGGCGGTAGCTCGTGCCGATCCCGATGAGCGTCACCGGGCCGCTGCCGAGCGATTGGGTCCATCGGATGTCGCCGTTCGGCCAGTCGCGCTGGCGGGAATTGGACTCCAGGAAATCTCCGCTCACCCGGGCAAACCGCGACGTTCTCGACAGCGAATACGACAGGCTGGCGGTCACCCCGAAGGGGAAATTCCAGCCCGAACTCACTGTCGTGATGAGGATTTCCGACGCCCCCAGCGCGGGCGTCTGCTCCTGGAACAGGAAGTCCCCGAGCCCGCCCAGGCCGAGCTGGTAGGACAGGCGCGGATCGAAGGCCGCGAGGTCGAAGGTCGAGTTTCGGATGCGGCGGAAGCTGACATCGATCGGCCTGAGGCGCGCGGTGGTGGTGGTGAGGCCGCTGCTGTCGCCGGCGATCAGCCGGACGAGCTGGTTCGGTTCGATCGCGACACCGATTTCCCGCTGCCGGGAGTTGTTGAGCGTTTGCGGCAACACGAAGGCGCCCGCCGTGTCTCCCTCCACCTGAACCGGCAGCCGGCTCGTCAGGCTCCGCGACAGAATGAACGAACTGGACGTCGAGAAGCGGGGGCGGAGCCACGATGACACCTTGGGGTTGAGACCCAGCGTCGTCGTGAGGGCGCGGTCGCGTTCCACGCCGACATCCAGGCCCAGGAATTGGCGGCGGGACTCGCCGGCGAGGCGACCGAGCGAGGTCGAGTCCGAGTACTCGCGGAGGTCTCGGGTGCTGACCAGGTCGGCGCCGAGAACCAGCATGCCGAAGGGCTGCCAGGTGAGGCCGGCCGAGTTGCGCCACAGATGGGTCAACGATTGCACCGTGGGAATGAGCCCGTCATCCGGACGCGTTACCGAGACCAGGTACGATGTGCTGTTGGCTTCGTTGCGGGTCAGCTGACTGCGGAATCGAACATTGACCGGCGCCAGGGCGAATGTTGCGGTGCGGAGTCCCTTGCCCAGCTCGCTGTTCCGGAACCAGTCGGGCAGCGAGGCGACCAAGCCCCCGAGCGGAAGCCGCGAGCCGCGCCGTTGCATGGACAGGTTGTAGGCAAGCGTTACCGAGGAAGACTTGGCCGTGGTCTCGGACAATTCGGTGCGGGACCGGCCGTTGGTGAACGAAGCCGCCACCGACACTGGGTCGACGAACCCGCGGGTGACCCAGCCGGTGCCGCGTTCGCGCCGGGCGAGGGACATGGTGTACGTGGCGGTCCACGACTCGGGCGTGCGGAGGCCGGGTAAGTCCGCGCCGCGGAGATCCGATCCGCTCAACAACTCGAGCCCCACGGTGTTGCGGATGTAGGTGACGGTAGCAGGAACCGCCAACCCCAACGACGCCGGCAGGAAGCGATCGAGTTGGACCCGGGACCCGATCTGCAGGCGGTTGGTGGTCCGGAAGGTGGGTTCCTGGCCGATTTGCCGGAACTGTCCGTCCTGGCGGATGAATCCCACGGAAAGATCGGCCACGTCGGCGGCCGACAGACGCGCCTCGAGGGCCAGGGCCGTGCCGACCTGTGACTCGGGTTCGGTCAGCCGGATGTCGTCGACCCAGAGTTCGACACTCGAGGTGGCACCGCTTTGGGCCACCCGCAGCGCGCCGGCCGAGACCTCCTGCACCGCCGCCAGATTCGGGGGGTTGGTTCCCGGATCGAGCACGTGGACCAGATAGGGGCCGTCGCAGGCCACGTACGCCGTCGAATCGCCCAGGCCGCAGGTGCCCGCCCCGCTGGGCGCCTCGCCCTGCAGCCACCGCACCTCGATCTCGCTCCTGAGCCGCCGCCAGACCTCGAAATCGACGGCCACCTCGGGTTCCCAGGTGGTGGTGCGTGCGTCGGTCTGGTAGTAGTAGAAGTTATTCTCGTCGCTGCCAAGCTTGATGAAGGCCTTGAGATCGCCGGTGTCCCAGCCGTCCCCGCGACCACGCATCCACACCCTGAGCTGCCGGTACTTGAGCATGCTCTGGGCACCCGACGGAAAGCGAAGGTACGCTTCCGCCCGCTCGCCCACGTCCACCACATCGGCCAAAATGCGGAGCGACTTCTCGTTGGCCTGGGTTCCTTGCGCCTCCTGCCCGGCATCCTTGCGGTTGGCACCCTGAATCACGCCGGGCGGCGGCTCATACCCCAAATCCACGTCTTCGGTCGTCACCGTGGTCGCCACCACTTCCCCATCCGGCAGGCCGACGTTCCCGGCGATCCCGGGCACGGGCGCCTCGGAGCGCCGAATCCACGAGGCACCGGTAAACCGTGCCCGCGCAAGGGCGAATCGGGCGACGACATCGGGATCGACGCCGTTGTCCGGGGGGGCAATTGCCGTGATCCGGAGGTGCGGAATCAGCCGAATATTCGGCGTGCCGATCGTGGCTTCCGGGGTTCGGAGTGGGATTCTAAAGAGACTCCACTTGGACACCCGGCCCTGACTGTCGGACGAGGAAACCCCGTCGCGCACGAAATATTGACTCAGGTCGGTGGGCTCGATCACCCAGCGAAAGACGTTTTCGACGACAGTGGGCGAGTTGAAGTTGAGGAGGTCGTCGCTGTTCAGGTCTTCGGTGTCGAGCAGGCCGTTCCCGTTGGTGCAGCGACTGCCCAAGTCGCCCCAGGGGAATACCTCGACCGACGTGGTCAACTGGCGCCGGCAGAGCGCCAGTTCGCCAATGGGGCCCGCCGGCGTCTCGAGGCTGGGCGGCCGGTCACCGAGAATGCCGATGTCGTCGATATCGGCATTGAAGATGCCGATGGACGAGCGCTCGGTGTCCAACGTCCCCACCCCGACGAATTGGCGGCCGGTATAGGTCGAGTCCGCTCCGTTCACCAGCAGGCTGTCCGGGGCGACGGCCAGGGCGTCTTCATCCACATTGCCCAGATCGACCACCAACTGCACGCCGGCGTTCTCGAGCGACTGCCCGCCTTCCCGGAACACCCAGACCTCCAAGAATTCCGACGTGGAGAGGTCGATGCCCGACGGGCTGAGCGCGGTCGACATGGATCGCCACCGGGGCCGGTTGGGCCGGGCCGGCAAGGTCCAGCGCGAGCTATTGTCACGCTCGACGACCCCGCCGGCCGTGTCGGCGTGGAACGTCAGGTACATCACCGTCTCCTGCCGCTCGCCGCGCCCGATGATGACGATGTTGGTGTCAATGTCCTGCGGGCGTATTTCCACCACCTGGCCGTTTTGCAGCACCAGGTTCTGCCAGGTAAGCTGCACGGCGTCGGTGGAATCGAACCCGGCCTGGAACCCCGGCAGCGTAATGCCGTCGGCGCGCTGGGGGACACTGCCGAATTCCCACGCCGCCTCGCTCAGCGGAATGAGCCGACTCGCGTCCGCCTCGAATTCCTCGAGGAAGGCCTCGCCAATGCGATTGGCCACGGGCCGCGAGAAGGCGTACTCCGCGTTCAGGTCGAGTCTCGACGGCGCCGTCGTCTCCTGGCTGGTCAAACTATTGAGGAAACGGGTGATGCCCCGCGGCTCGAAGTGCAGGTCCGCCGTGACGCCGCCGATCAGATTGGCGGTCGGCTCGAATCCCAGGGGCGGACGGGTAAAGGCCGTATTCTCTTGCTGATACAGGCCCATGAGATTGATCGAGCCGCGCTGGCCCAGCGAGTAGCGGGTCGTGAGCCCCAGAATGGTGGTGGGCGCAATGGCGAAGATGCCCCGCTCCTCGAACCGGGCCACGAGCTGCGCTGTGCCCGAGCCGAACAGCACGTCGGGGTTGAGGAAGGTGACCTGCCCCAGGTCGTAGGAGATCGAATAGTCGACGTCCCGCTCGAGTCGGCGCCCGTTATAGATCAGCGACTCGCTGCCCTCGCGAATCTGGAGCGCATTGAGGTTGAGCGTGGAGCGGTCCGCGCCGCCCGCCGCCTCATACTGGAGCCGGAACTGGAACTTGGAGGGCGGGCCCTGCGTGCCGAGCACCAGGTACCCGGGCGTCCGGTAAAGCGAATCGGTCCGCTCCGCGGCGTTGAGCCTGGTCGAGTCCGCGAACGGGGCGAGGTGCGGGAAGATGATGTAGGACTCGCGGATCACCAGATCCGCGTTGGGGTCGCGAGTCCGGGGGAAGAGCCGATTGTCGATGTCGAACACGTCGGGGTCGGTCGGGATGGCGAGGCCCAACAGCGCCAGGTAGGTGTCCGGCGGGGCATTTTGCGGTCGTTCCGACCGATTGAGCGACAGATCGACCGTCAGGCTCGAGCGATCGAGGTCGGTCCCGGCAATGCGATAGACCTGCCGCATTTCGTGCCGGAAGATCTGTTCCTGCGGGCCGGTCTGCGGCCGGACGATCACCACCAGCGTGTCGAGGAACTCGCCGCCGGGACCGAGCCCGCGATCCCGCCGTGGCTGCGTGCCGAAGCGGATGCCCGAGCGGGTCACATAACTGATGGCGAGGTAGTCGTTATCGGTGCTCAGCTTGGTACCGAGCGCGAACCAGAGGCCGCTCGGGTCCAGGTAGTAATCGGTGCCCTGGAGCAAAAGCTCCCAGCGCGCGCCGACACCCTCCGAGGTTCCCGGCACGGTCGCGAAGGCGTTGATGCCGGCCAAGTTCTCGTCGATCCCGATCTTGCCCGCACGCGGCCGATAGCGGTACACCAGCACGTCCTCGGGAGCCACGTCATCAGACACGGGGACTTGGGCCAGGTTCAGGATATCGACGGCCGGATAGCCCGGCAACGCAACCGGATCGACCACCCAGAAGAACCGGCCGGCCTCGAAGTCCTTATCCCGCTGCTGCCGGTCCTGCGGCTGGCTGGTGGTGGCCCCGATGGTATAGACCCGCTCGCCCACCACACTGCCCTTCTGGGTTGCGGCAAGAGTCTGGACCTGTACCGGCCCCACCTCGAACAACGCGTTGACGCCGAAATTGTTGGACGGAATGGCCGCCGTGATGAACCGCGAGGGCGGGGGCCGGAACGTTACCGTGCCGACATCCACCCGCTGGACGATCTCGTCCTGCAGGCCCTGGTAGTACACCTGGATGTTGTTGTTGGCGTTGAACTCGCGCTGGGAATCGTAGTCGACGTCGACGTGGATGCGCCGACCGATCAGCCCACCCGCGAGAATCGAGAATTCGTTGTCGATGCGCGGGGCCTTGAAGCCGCCACGGCAGCCCGAATTCGGGTCGAGCAAGGCGGCGCTGGTGCACCGTTCGTTGCGGAGCCGGTCGGTCCGGATCTCGAGCCGGGCCTGGCCTTCGAGGTCGAGGTCGGCATACTTCTGGGAGAGTCCGAGGATTCCACGTTGCTCGGTGGGTTCTAGACCCCGTTCCTTCGCGGGTATCGCAGTCCGGCGGCGGTAGATCGCCAGTAAACGAAGCTGGGTCCGCCGCGCCCGGCGCGCCTGCTCGAACCGATCGGCCAGGGCACTGTCCCACGCTGCGACGGCACTGCCTGGGGGCGCCCCGAGCCACCGGGCCCGGAAGGCCGGCGGCTCGACCAACCGGAGCGACGACGTGTCGAATCGAAGCCGGAGCCGGACGTACGTCGAATCGGCCTGCCCAAAGACAGCGCCCGGTGCGAGCACCAGACCGAGCAGGAGGAGAACACGGCGCACCACGCGATTCGGTTTCAGTAGATTAGATTGGTTGGAAGCGGCATTGGACAATATAACCGTCGATCCAAATCGTTACAACTCAGTGAGTTAGCGCTTGCGACTCCTGCATCGCTACATCCTGGCGCAGCTGATGGCCCCGTTCATCTTCGCCCTCGGCGCGCTGACCAGCATCATGCTGCTCAACCAGGTTGCCCGCCGCTTCGGCCGGCTGGTCGGCAAGGGACTGCCCTGGTCCGTCATCATCGAGGTGTTCGCGCTCAGCATTCCGTTCATCATCGCGATGACCTTGCCGATGGCGATCCTGCTCGCCGTGCTCTACACCTTTACCCACCTCGCGGCCGATAACGAGATCACCGCCATGCGGGCCAGCGGCGTCAGCGTGGGGCAACTCCTCCGGCCCGTGGTGTTGACCGGGGTTCTGCTTGCAGCCGGCAACTTCGTGCTGGTCGATCAATACCTCCCGAGGACCAATGCGAAGCTCCGGAGCCTGCTCATCGACATCAGCCGGAAGAAGCCCACGCTCGACCTGCGCGAGCAGGCCATCAACGAGATTCCACCCTCCCGGCTCTTCCTCAGGGCGAGCCGGATCGACGCGACCAGCGGCCGGCTTCGCGACGTCACCATCTTCGACATGAGTGCCCAGGACGGTCGGCGGGTGATCTATGCCGACAGCGGTCACATGGCCTTCGCCCAGAACCAGACCGACCTCCTGCTCCGGCTCCACAGCGGAGAAATCCACGAGTTCAAAAATGCCGACCCGCACGACTTCCAGCTCACGGCCTTCCTGACAAATAACATCCTGGTCCGCAATGTGGCCAACGAGCTCGAGCGCGGCACCGTGGAGGCAGTCCGGGGCGACCGGGAAATGTCCACCTGCGAAATGCGCTCGGTGGTGGCCGAGTCGGAGCGTGAGCGAGACGTGGCCGAGGGCGAGCGACGACGGGTGCTGCGCCAGGACCTCCGCAGCCTGCTCGCGCTGCCCGCGGCCGGGCCCGCCGCCGAGGTTCCCCTTGAGGAGGTCCGATGTGGAAGGTGGCCCTCGCTTCTCCGGTGGCTAGTCCCAGAGACGGCCCAGGCCCAGGACACCACACACGCCCGCCGCCTGCTCCAGCAGCTCCGCGAGAAGCAGGGGAGGGCCGCCCCGGGGCCGGAAGTGGACCGGCTCGAGCTTGCCCCGCCGTCGGAGCTCCCCGACGGCCGCATTCCCGAGGGCGGGGTGACGCAATTCCGCCCCCGCCGGCTCCCGATCGCGTCCTGGAGCGAGATCTCGATGTCCCGCGACCTGGTCCAGGTGGCGGCGCGCAAGGCCAATCGCTATCGGATCGAGATCCATAAGAAGTGGGCCATCAGCGTGGCCTGCCTCGTGTTCGTATTGGTGGGGGTCCCGATGGCGCTCCGGTTCCCTCGAGGAGGAATGGGCCTGGTGATCGGCGGGGGCCTGTTCGTCTTCGGCGTCTACTACATCGGCCTGACCGCGGGTGAGAGCCTGGGCGACATTGGCCGCGTGTCGCCGGTCTTTGCTATGTGGGCCCCGAATCTGGTGTTGCTGGTCGGGGGGGTCCTGGGCCTCCTCTGGGCCCGTCGGGCCTCGGGCTCCACCCGCGGCGGCGACCTCGGGGACCTCTGGGAGACCGTGCGGGGCGTCTGGCGCCGGCGGGCCGCACGATGATGCGGCCGCTCAGAACCCTCGATGGGTACGTGGTGCGCACGTGGCTCCGCATCTTCGCCCTCACGGCCATTGGCTTGCCGCTCGTGTCCATTCTCATCAGCCTGACCGACGACCTGCGAAAGCTGCTCGACCGCGGGCTCACGTGGGGCGAGATCCTGATCAGTTACGTCTACTCACTTCCGGAGAACATCTTCCTGGTCATGCCGGCCGCGGTGCTCTTCGCGTCCGTGTTCACCGTGGGTGCCATGGGCCGCCATTCGGAGATCACGGCCGCCAAGGCGAGCGGTGTCAGCTTCCATCGCCTCGCGTTCCCCATCTTTGTGTGCGGCGCCCTGGCGACCTTCCTCGCCATCTTCATCGGCGAAGTGTCGCCGGGGGCCACGGCAAAGCAGCTCGAAATCCAGAAGAAGGACGAAGTGCGCCCCACCACGGTGCGATACGACTTCGTGTACCGCGCCGACCAGGGCTGGGTCTATACCGTGCGCGCCCTCGATACCAGGAACCGCCGGCTGCTCGACGTGGTGTTCGAGCGTCAGGGGTCGGGAGCCGATTATCCCGCCCTCGTGATCGCCGCCGACAGCGCCTCCTATGTTGATTCGCTGGTGAGTTGGCGGCTGTGGAACGGAACCAGCCGGATGGTGGTAGACGGGGCGCGAAACGCGGCCTTCTCGTATGCCAGCATGCGGCTTCGGGCCCTGACCCAGACCCCGACCGACCTGATGGCCGAGCCCAAGGATCCCGAGGAGATGCGCTACGCCGAGTTGGGGCGCTATATCGACGCCCTCAGGCGCTCGGGCAATGACGTCAACAAGCTCATGGGCGAGCAGGCGCTCAAGCTCGCCCTGCCGGCCACGTGCCTGGTGATCGCGCTGTTCGGGGCACCCCTGGCCATCACGTCGGCCCGCTCGGGCATGGCGTTCGGCTTTGCGGTGAGCCTGGCCACCACGATCGTGTACCTCTTGATGATCCAGATCTCGCAGGCGGTGGGGGCCAGCGGCCTGATGCACCCCGTGGCGGCCGCCTGGCTCCCCAACGGGGTCTTCTTCCTGGCCGGGATCGTTCTGCTCTGGCGGGCCCGGACCTAACGTCCAGCTGGTTGGACCCGGACGCACGACGGCCCCGGGACGAATCCCGGGGCCGTCGTGTCACTACTGGAGCGGAAAGGGCTAGTAGGTCAACTTGGCCCCGAACTGCATCCGCCACCGTGAAGCGTTGTCCTGCACCCGCTCGAAGTTGGGCAGGGAGAGGCTGTAGATACCACGGTTGTTCACCGCGTCATAGCCCTCGAGCTCCACGATTTCCTCGCCGGAGAAGGCGCCGGTCTGCTTGATCAGGCCCCAGTCCCCGTCGATGAAGTTCAAGATGTTGAAGATGTCCCACGCCAGCTCGAGCCGCGCCCCCCGATACGTCGGAAGGCGGATCGCGAGCCGGGTGTTGAGGAAGTTGGCCCACGGGTTCCGGCAGCTGTTCCGCTTGTTGAGCTGGCCGCGCTGCTCGCGCAGGCAGGGCTCCATCAGGATCAGGTCTTCCAGGTCCTGATAGTTCTCGCCCGCGGCGAGCGTGATGTCGCTGGCATCCATCGGCACGTAGAACTCGTCGTTCAGCTGCCGGCCGTCGCCGATGCCGTCGGCATTGATATCGCCGTCGACGATGTAGCTGTACGGCGAGCCCGACACCCCCACATAGATCAGCGAGAAGTCGGCCGTTACGGGCCAGGACTCAGGCAAAGGAAGATCCGCCGAGCCGCTGAGCGTCAGCTTGTGGCGGCGCTCGAACACCGACGTGGTGCGGTTCCGCTTGTCGAGCGTCCCGTCCAGCACGTTGAACCCGTACTGTGAACTCGCCGTGCTCGAGGTCAGGTCGAACAGGTTTTCGGCATCGCTATAGGTGTAGCCGGCATTGAACGCGAGGCCGTTGGCAAAGTTCTTCTGCAGCTGAGCGGTGATCTGGTACGACCGATCCTCGCTCATGTCGGTGTTCAAGGCACCCGGGTTCTGACCGAACAGCACGTTGCTGGCCACGGTGGCGTCCTTCAGGGCTTCAGCGCCGAAGCCACCGGTGACATCGCCGTACAACACCCGGCCAGCCTCGCCGGAAAGGGTACCCTGCGGACCCACCAGGTTCTCATCAGTGTAGTACAGCGTGTTCCGAGCCATGGTATAGAGCAGGTCCAGTGTCCCGACCATGCCCCAGGGCAGCTGCTGGTCCAATCCGAGGGACAGCTTCCAGTTCTGCTGGAACTTGAAGTTGGGATCGAAGGCGTTGACCTGCGGAATCCCCGCGGAGACGCCACCGCCACCGGGGCAGACGTCCAGCACCGTGGTGGGATCGTCGTTGTAGGCCGCGGTCAGCGCCGGATCAGGGCCGAAGCAGTCGAGGTTGGCCTGCTCGACGCCGCTGTTGCTGAACGCATTGCTGAGCCACACGTAGGCCGGACGGCCCGCGAACAAGCCGGCGCCGCCGCGGACGACGGTGGTATTGTCGCCCTTGACGTCGAAGTTGAAGCCGACCCGTGGAGACCAGAGGATGTTGCCGCTCGGGAAGTCGGCGGTATTGACCCCGATCGCGCTGGCCGCCAAGGCCGGGTTGGCATTGGGATCGTCCGGGAAAATCGGCACGTCCATCCGGATGCCACCGGTGAGGGTGAGGTTTGGAGTCACCGCCCACCGATCTTGGGCATACAGGCCCAACTGGATGACCTTCCAGCTCGCCTCCGGCCCATTCGGAACCAGCGCGATGGCGCGGTCGTACTTGGACGGGATGCCGGCCTCGAAGTCGTCGATCGAGTCGAACTCCCATTGCCCGAGTGACTGCGGGAAGAACACGTTCCGGAACTTGATGTGCTCGTTGTGGGTTCCGACGGTAATCCGGTGACCCTGACCGACGTCGAACGTGAAGTTGTCGGTCAGCTCCCACACATCTTGATCCAGCGCGTTGTCATGGCTGAACCGCTCGGCCCCCGTCACCAACACGGCGGTGCCGGATTCGACCCGAACCGTCGGGAAGGTGGTAAAGGGTTCGCGGACGTCGCGGAGCCGCTGATACCCGACAATGAGCTCGTTCGAGAATCGGTCATTGATGACCGAATTCAAGTTGGCCCGGACGGAGTGGTTGTTGAACTTCTGATTATAACTATGACCCGACAGGCCGTAGTCGCCGTTGGTGCTGCGAAGGATGGTACCCTCCCCGGCAGTCACGTAATTGTAGGTCAGTGCAAGTCGGCTGTTGTTGGCGACCTGCCAGTCGACCTTACCCAGGAACAGGTCGTTGGGTTGGTTGGAGACGTAGGGCCCCGCCGTGCCGGCATCGAGCCCCTGTGACGCAAGCTTGGCCTCCATCCGGGTGACGTCGCTGGCCAGCCCGCCGGCCTCGGCCAGGGTCACGCCGTCGAACGGCGACGAGCGGTCCTGAATGTCGGCCGAGATGAAGAAGTGGGCCTTGTCGGGAACGATCGGGCCGCTAAAGGTGCCGCCGAATTGTGTGACCGAGAAGTCGGAGACCGTGTCTCCCACCTGGGTGTCGCCAACCAGGCGAATGCCGAGGTCTCGGCTCGACTGACGATAGCCGAACATCGAGAAGTGATAGTCGTTGTCACCGGACTTGGTGATGGCATTGATCAGACCGCCGGTGAAGTTGCCCTGCCGCAGGTCGAACGGCGCGATCAAGACCTGGAACTCCTTGACCGCCTCAACCGATACCGCTCGGCTTTGCACCTGGCCGCCGGGCGCGCCGGTCGAGCCCAGACCGAACAGGTCGTTGTTGACCCCGCCGTCGACCTGGAGTTCGTTCAACCGGTTGTTCTGCCCGCCGACCGACGTGCCCACGACTTGCGGCGCCGTCTGAATCAGGGAGGTGAAGTCCCGGCCCAGGAGTGGAAGTCGAGCGATCGCCGTGTCGGAGATCGTGGTCGCTGGACCGGTCCGGGCACTGTTGATGAGCGGATTCACCGCGGCCGAGACCGCCAGTTCTTCCAGCTCGACCGGAGAGGTCGAGAGTTCGAAGTTGGCCTCGTAACGCTGGCCCAGGTTCAGCATGATCCCGGTCTTGCGGGACGGCTGGAACCCGATGCCGCGCGCTTCGATGGTGAAGGGACCGCCGGTCGCCACGTTCTCGAGGAAGTAGCGCCCGCTGCTCCGGGTCACTGCTTGCCAGCGCCCGCCGGTGGACGTGTTGAGTACGGTGACGATCGCGCCCTCGACGGGTGCTCCACCCGTCTGCGTGATCGTCCCCACGATGGCGGCGCTGGTGACACCCTGCGCATTGAGCGAGCCCGCAAACAGCGCGACCGCGCCCAGACTCAGGAGTGCCAGCCTGACCTTACGAATCCAAGAACTCATGTGCACACCCTTGGTTGGAGGTTGGTTGATAAGAAAGAAGCCCGGTCGGACGAAATGCGACATTCGACTGTTGACATGAGCCGCGCCGCCGAAGGTCTTCTAACTTATTGTAATACAACAGTTTACAGAAGGGCCGCAGACGGATAGACCCCAGACCCCTGAGGCCCTGGTTCGGGGGTGCGGCCCATCCCCACGAGTCCATATCGCACTAGTATACCACCCCGTCATATGAGGTCAAGGACGGGTTTCGGAGCCGTTACAGGCCAGCTGGGGCCCGATAACGGCCACTTTGGAGGGCCCACGATTGCCGGCCAAAAGTCCCCATTCTCACAGCACGAAACCGAACACCACGAACAGCACTAACGCCCCCGACGCCGTTATCAGGGCATACGGCAACTGGGTTCGCACGTGGTCGATATGATCGGTGGCCGAGGCCATGGAGGCCACAATGGTGGTGTCGGATATGGGGGAGCAGTGGTCGCCGAAGATCCCGCCGCCCAGGGCCGCCGCCAGGGTCAGGCTCGGCGGCAGGCCAAGAATGGCAATCATCGGGATCACGATGGGAATTATGATGGCGAAGGTGCCCCAGGAGGTCCCGGTGGAGAAGGCGATGAAGCAGGCCAGGAGGAAGACGGTGGCCGGCACCAGGCCCGGATGGAGCGCCGCCTGGGCCGCCTGGGCCACGAACACCCCCGTGCCCAGGGCCCGGGTGGTGATGCCGATGGCGAAGGCCAAGGCCAGCACGATCACCAGCGGGATCAGGCCCTGGATGCCCTTGATGAGCGCTCTCGGTGATCTCCCCGATGGTCATGATGCCCTGGACCCGATAGATGACCGCCGCCAGCACGAGCCCGGTGATCACGCCCCAGAGCACCGCCCGCGACCCGCTGCCCTGCATGATGTTGCCGTCCCCGGTCAGCCAGAGCACCACCGGCACCATGGCCACCATCGTGACAATCGGAACGACCATGTTGAGGGCCCGCTCCGGCGCTCCCGGTTTCTTCTGGGTCATGGCGACATCGGTCGCGATCATCGGTGTTGCGCCGTCTCGCAGCAGTTTGCCCTCTTCGCGCACCCGGCGTTCCGCCTCACGCATCGGTCCGATGTTCCATCCGGTCAGCACCACGATCAGCGCGAGCACGATGGCCAGGATGGCGTAGAAGTTGAGCGGGAGCGCCGCCACCAGGAGCGGCACCGGGTTTTCGACCCCTTGGGCCATGAGCAGCCCGATGACGTAGGCGCCCCAGGCGTTGAGCGGGATCAGGATGCACTTGGGCGAGCAGGTGGCGTCGATGATGTAGGCCAGCTTCTCGCGCGAGATCCGGCACTTGTCGAACAGGGGCCGCGCCACCGACCCCGCCACCAACAACCCGAAGTTCGACTCGAGAAACACTGCCATGCTCACGAGGATGGTGATGATCCCAACCGACCGCGGCGACTTGGCCAGCCCCTGCCGTTCGACCCACGTGATGAAGCCTTCCATCCCGCCGGACAGCTGGGTGAAGATGATCATCGCCCCGATGAGGGCACTGAACAGCAAGGTGCGCGCGTTGTCGGGGTCGGTCACCGCGGCCACGAACACGTCGACCGACTGGATCAGGCCGGCGAGCGGATTCCAGCCGTTCATGATGGTCCAGCCGAGCAGGATGTAGAGGCCGAGCGACAGATAGACCTGCTTGGTCTTGATGGCGAGGCCGATGGCGACGATGGGCGGAAGAATCGATAGCCAGCCGATGGTTTCCATGCACCGCTCGAGGTAAAGATCGGGAAGAGAGTCGCGGCCGTTAAGGCGAACGCGGCCGCTCGGCGTGGCAAGACCGGTCAATATGGCGTCCGGACGATAGGCTTGACAAGGTCGGGCCGGCCGCCGTTTCTTGGTCCGGCCGGTGCAAGGTCGCGAGACGCCGGCCCGAAACGACCAATAGCCAATAGCTGACGGCGACCAATGACATCCTACACTCTCCTTCGACGAACCGCCTACACCGCGGTCGCTCTTTCGTTCGCGTTGATCGTGCTCGGCGGCATCGTCCGGATCACCGGCTCCGGCATGGGCTGCGGGGAGCACTGGCCCAAGTGCAACGGCGAGTGGTTCCCGCCGCTCGACCTGCCCACGTTCATCGAGATCTTCCACCGCTGGGTGGCGGCCCTGGTGAGCGTCGCGGTCCTGGTCACGGGGGCCGTGGCCTGGCGCCGGCACCGACACGAGCCCCGGCTGCTCGTGCCGGCCACGCTCGCCGTCCTGCTCTTGATTAGCCAGGTCCTGCTCGGCGCGGTGACCGTCAAGCTCGAGCTGCCTCCGGCAGTGGTGATCGTGCACTTCGTGAATGCGCTGTTGCTGTTGACGGCCGTGCTGGTGACGGCCCTCCGGGCGAGCCCGGAGCCGGCAATACCTCCTCCGGCCCAACGCCACCCGCTCCATCGCCTGGCCTGGGTCACGGCGCTCACCGGCTTTGCTACGGTCATCCTGGGGGCCTACGTGGCCAATCTGAACGCCGGCCCCGCGTGCCTGGGCTTCCCGCTCTGTCGGGGCGGAATCCTGCCACCGCCGGACCCGCTGGCCCATGTGCACCTGACCCATCGGATCGTGGCCTACGCCTTCTTCGTCCTGCTCGTGGTGCTGGTCGTGAGGGCCACGAAGCGCGCGGACGCCGAGTCGCGGAGCTTCAAGCTGAGCGCCGTTGCTGCCCTGATGCTTGCCATCGTCCAGATCGGCATTGCCGCGGCGATGGTGCTGCAGTTCTTGCCGCCGAGTCTCAGGGGGCTCCATTTGCTGGCAGGAACGGCCATCTGGGCGGCCCTGGTGATCATGACCCACTACTCATCCCGGCCCAGGGTCTCGCCTTCATGAACGGATCCAGTCGCGCAGTGCCACGATAGTCAGCTGGCACGTCTCCCGAGGACCGGCGCCTCGGGGGCCACGGCCCAACTAGCCTCGGCCGGGGCGGGCGCAGTGGTGTTCCCGGGTCGGATAGCTGACGGTATCTTGCAGGGTGGCGGCCACCTATTCCCCCAGGCAGCCCTCGACCAGGTCCACTCTCCCGCCGGAGGCCGAGTGGAACAACCGACATCTCTCGTTCGTCAGGGTAGTCCTATGTCGCGAACCCAGATCTTAGCCAGTAGTCTGCTGCTCTCTGTTGCTCTGGCCGGTTGTGGTGACGACAACGTGACCGCGCCGCTGGAGCCGGAATTCCGCAGTGCCGTCGCATCGGCCAATCCCAACAATACGATCAGCGCCGTTGTCACGGTGACCGCTGTCCGGTACGACAGTACATTTGTGCGTTACTGGCAGGCCGGCCAGCCAACGGGCGTCACTCCCACCTACCCCTTCGACGGCGACAGCACACTCCGCATACCGGTCCTCGGGCTGGCTTCCACCTCCGACTACTCGCTCGAGACCAACGTCTTCGTCGCCGGAATGGCGCCTGAGGCGGTCGATACGACGGTCTTCTCCAGTGGATCACTTCCTGCCTGGATTCCCCAGGCGGTCGCAGTTGGCACGGATACTTCGCCCGGCTTCTTGGCGTTGTCCTACCCGGGTGGCCCCGTGATCGTGGACAACACAGCTCGTGTCGTGTGGTACAAGGACTTCCCCAACGGAACGCTGAACACCTTTCAGGCTCACGATAACGGTTGGTACACCGTCATGGGTTTGGGCGATCCGGCCGGAGGGTTTCATGTGTTGGACGATTTGGGCGAGGAGGTTCAAGTCCTCACCTGTAACGGGCGGCCAACGCGGTTTCACGACCTCCTGGTCGAGGCCGACGGGAGCGCCTGGATTCTGTGCGATGAGACCCGCACTATGGATCTCTCCTCCGTTGGTGGGGTCGCGGCCGCGTCGGTCACGGCGACGGTGCTGCAGCACCTCGCCCCGAATGGACAACTGCTCTTCGAGTGGAACAGTTTCGACCACTTTGCGATCACCGATCTCCCGCTGGCCGATCGGACGGCGAGTCCAATCAACTTTACCCACGGCAATGGGATCGCGATCGACCACGATGGGAATCTCCTCCTATCCTTCCGGAGCCTGAGTGAGGTCACGAAGGTCGACCGCACGACGGGAGACATCATCTGGCGTTTCGGGGGATTGCAGAACCAGTTCACCATTCAAAACGACCCCAAGGGCTTTTTCGAGCGGCAGCATGGTATGCGGCCCGCCGGCCCGGGCCAGATTCAATTCCTCGACAATGGTTCGGCCCCACCGAGTCGCATGGTGCGCTACCTCTTGAACCCGGCCTCCGGAACGGCGCTCCTGGTCATGGAGTTCATCGACGCTCCGTCCACCTTTACGTCCGTCGGGGGAAGCACTCAGTATTTCTCCAATGGCAACGGGTTGGTCTCCTTCGCACAGGCGGGGCGCGTGGTCGAGGTGGATCCCGTGGGGAACCGGGCCTGGGAGCTCACCGGAATCGCCAACATTTATGTGTTTAGGGCTCAGCGCATAGCGTCACTCTATGCGCGCGGGAGGTGAACATGTGCTGGCGGCACGAGAGAGGAGCCCCCAGCGATTGGCGCTGGGGGCTCCTCTCGTGCCTAACCTACCTGGATCCGATTACGAATCGGCATCCCGGGTGATGTAGATCCCAATCCACGCCGGTGTTGTCCCGGCGAAGAGCTCCACGATGATCTCGTTGGAACCGGCGGTCAAGTTGGTCGTGACGGCCTCCGGCTGGTCATAGAAACTGAACCCGGAGCCAACGAAGAGATCTTCGTCGGCGCCGTTCGACCAATACAACGTGATCGTATATGTGCCGTCCACCGGAACGTCGAAGTTGTAGTACTTGTCTCCGGCTGCGTCGAATCCCGAGCCAGCGTCAAACGCGCAGGTGGTCTCTCCCACCGCGGCCGGCGTTGCCAGAGTCGGGGCGGTGAGTGGATCGTCCGTGCCGGGCAACGCCACGATGTTGGTCGTGATGTCGAGTTGTCCCGTCCCCGGAAGGGCAAGGGGGGTCGTGGGCAGGAAGCTGATAGCCACATCCGAGAAGTTCCCGCCGCCGCTCGATCCGGGAAGCGGGCAAACGGTAATGGACGAGCCATCGGCGGCCGCGCTCAGGATGGGCGCAACGAGCGAGATCGCGTTTGGATCGAGCCCGAAGTCCAGAGCGGCGCTCGCCAGGAAGCTATAGCCCGCGGCCGTGACGGTGACCGCCGTGCCTGGGTCACCCGCGGCGGGCGTGAAGACGGCAGGAATCGCGGCGGGGATCACCTTAACCGGGATGTCCATCGACAGCCCGCTGCCCGACGCTGATAGGGTTCCATCCGTCCCGCCCACTCCGGACACGACGAACCGCGCCCGCGTCCAGGGATCCGGACGCGTTGCAACCCCGGCGGCATCGTACACCAGGTTGAACGCCGAGTCCTCGACTACGTTGATCAGAGGATCGTTCGAGACCATGGCGAAATCCGAGATCCCGAGCTCGTTCCCCTGGTCGTCCAAGACCTCGAGGACGACCAACTCGGACTCGCCTTGATTGACGAAGATGGACGATGGGGATGCATCGACCTTGACCGCGTCTCCGCGGAGATCACCCTGCGGATCTCCCTTACAGGCCCATGCGCCCACTCCGATGGCGAGAACAGCCAAACCACGCATAGTACGATTCATACTCATCCCCTCGTTCATGATCGAATGTTCCGATCCGCGTAAGACACAAGCTTCAGTGAGCGTCAGAAATCCGGATTGGCCCGCCCCGGCTCAGGAAGTCGACCCCGAGATACCTGCTGATGTCGACGACTCCTTCCTCCGTCAAAATATCGAGCCAATCACCGCGCGAGACTTCGGTCAAGTCGTCGGTGTAGAGCAGTTGATAGTTCCCGAGCCCCGTCCGGTCCGCGAAGATGTAGTACCGGCCCCTGCCTCGCTGGTACTGCCAGACCGTATAGGGGGGAGCCTTCCCCGACCGCGTGCGCGACAGGCTGTCGGCCGGTGTGCCGTACTTTGCGAACACACGCCCCCGGTCCGTGCGCCATCCTTCCCGGCCCCGGCGTCCCGGCTCGGTGTAGTGCTGATTGGCGTAGTCGATCGCCGCATAAAACTGTTCACGCGCCTCGTTCTTCTCGGTTCCATCCGTCGGGTCCCGGCCTTGCCAGAACTCGGCCAGAAACCTTCGCTTGGCTGTGAGCGAGAGGTCCTTGAAGACCTTGAGGTTGTCCTTGGACTCCGCGATGTAGTCCAGCGGTTCCGCCGCGGCATCCAGCTCCGCCTCACTCATGGTTGCGAAGTACCCTGCATCTCCCACCCGCTCGGTCGCCCGCTTCATCGAATCCGCCACCAGCGCTGCATGCAGCCCCTGCATCTGGAACGGGCGCGTCCGCTCGACTGCCTGATCTCCCAGAGTCAGGGAGACGCGCATCTGATACGCGCCCTCGGGCAGGCCCGCCAGGTCCATCTGGCCCTTCAAGACCCCACCCCCGGCAGGCACGCCGACCACGGTCGGCGGCGTTCTCACTACCACCTGTCCGTCCTGAGACAGGATGGCCACCGCCATGGTCCCGCTGGCTTCCTGCTCGGCATAGGCCTCCAACAGGTAATAGGCCTTGGTCCTGAGCGGCGTGAGAATCAACTCCTCCGCCGGCGTCACGATCGTAGTGCCGAACTGAATCTGCCCGGCGCCTGGCATACTGTCCGCCTCGGTCGCCAACCGCATCTCGGGCGCCAACAAGAGATCCGAGGCCACCGGATTGGCCGCGAACGCTTCGATGGTCTTCGTACTGACGAAGCGCCGTCCCGTTACCGAATCGGTGACCGCCACTTCCAGCTGGTAGCGTCCCGCCGCCAGCGGGAATTCCAAGACCTCCAACGCTCGCGCGCCCGCCATGCCGACTGCGACCGGAGCGCGCCCGCTCCACGATTCCTCGTGAAGGGTGAGGCCCGCGGTATCGGCAATGCGGACCGCCACCTGATAGCTCACGTGCATTCCCGGGCTCGCGGCGGTCGGCTCGAGGAGCGCATACGGAATCGCGACAAACGCCTTGCACCGGGTTTGCTGGAACTCCGCTCGATAAAACCGAACCAGCTGAATCTCAGGGCCGGCCTGTGCCTCGACCGTCCCAGCCGCCGCTGGCAGCATGCCGAACCCGGCACCGATAACTGCCGCCAGTGCAAGACGGCGCTTCACCATGTATACCTGCCTTGAAATCCCGGTCGGGGGGTCCGAGAACCCCCCGCCGAGGTTCCGATAGTCCTTACCAACCAACACTCAGGGTGAAGAAGTTCGTCGGCCCGAGCACGCCCATGTACTTGTAGGCGTAGTCGAAGCCAACCTTGAACTGCCCCGCCCCGTACCAGAGGCCACCGCCGAACGCGAGACCGCCGAGGTTTTCCTCGTCGGACAACGCGGTCACCAGGGTCGCCGGCTCCAGATTCCGGTCGCCGGTGTAGCTGTAACTACCGCGCACCGCCGCCCCGAACCCGGTTTCGCCGATCTGGTCGAGCGCCCACTCGAAGCCGCCGACAGCGCCGGCCCGATTGTTGGTGGGCTGATTGAAGTCGCCCAGGATCGTCACCCGATTGTTGGTTCCGGCGATCAGGTCGTACGCCAACCCGACCCGGAAGATCGTCGGAAGCGGGAACGCCTTGGTCCGCAACCGAGCATCCGCGGGCAGACTCGGGACCGGCTGTTCACCCGGCAGTGGATCCCGGGGGGAGCCCGTATTCAGGGCGTCACCCGAGTACGACAGGTTGGTGCCGAGGTTGGCCAGGGTAAAGGAGAAGCGCACCGGGTGATTGGCCAACATCGCGTGGAAGTTCGTGCCGAAGTCGACCGCGAACGCCGAACCATTGGCGTCGCCCAGCTGGTCGAACACGAACTTGGCGGTGATACCGGCGCTGAACCGGTCCGAGAAATTCTCCGCATAGGTGATGCCGGCGAAGGTCTCGTTCACCGAGTAGACCGAGCCGGTGCCTTCAGGTTGGGCCGCCGTGTAAACCGGCTGGTTGTCGAACCCGAAGGTACCCAGCTGGAAGCCGACGGCCCGCGCGCCACCCGAGAACGGGAACGCGATACCGCCCCAGCTGTACTTGGTCTCCGCCACATAGTCATAGGTGCTGAACATCGCAGACGGCCGGTCCAGCAATGCCACGCCGGCCGGATTGTAGTACAGGGCACTCACGTCCTCGGCCAAGGCCGAAAACGCTCCGCCCAGGGCCGTACCGCGCGCACCCGCTCCGAGGAGCAGGAACTCTGCCGCCGTCGACCCATAGGGCGTGTTGTCCTGGTTGACCTGATCGGACTGCGCCGTCAACGCGACGGGCAGGCCCGCGACCAGCGTCGCTACCAGGGCCAACCGGTGGAGGGTTGTGTGCATCATAGATCTCGACTCTCCGTGTTGGGAGGGACGGGCCGGAGCCCGCCCCCCACCCAAAGGGCTACTGGGCAAAGTTGACGACGGTCATCCGGCCGACCCGTCGTGCGTCGCCGGATTCGATATGATAGAAATACACGCCGCTGGCGACCACCTGGTTGTTCCGATTCCGGACGTTCCAGTCTTCGAATCCGCCAAACTGCGTCGAGTTGTGCTCCAACAGGGCCACCAGCACCCCGCTCGACGAGTAGATCCGGATGATCGCTTGTTCCGGCAGGTTCACGAACTTGATGACCTTCGAGACCGTCGTGGTCTCGAACTCATTGGTGACGTAGTACGGATCCGGCACGGTGTGGACCCTGGACAGGTCGTTCACCGATGCCGCGTTCACCTTGTTGGTCAGGTCGAACTGCACCCTGAGTTCGGTGCCGACCGCCGTCCACGACCGCGGCGGGTTGAAGTCTTGGTTGAAGATGTACGAACCGTAGTTGCCGCCATCGCCGTTCCCGCCGACGATGCCGCCGATGTAGCTCCGGAGCGACCACACCGTGCCCGCAGCCGGCACTCCGCCGCCGGCCATCGCCATGGTGAAGAAGTCGCCGGACAGGTAGATGCCGAAGCCGGCATCCGCCCACACCGGATCGGTGCGGGACGCCGACAGCGACGGGCTGAACGGCACCACCGGACCCGGAATGGCGGTCCGGCTGAGCGTATAGGTTGGCCCACCCGAGCAGTTCGCCGAGCCCGGGCTGTAGCCCGGCTGGTTCATCGGCGCGATGCAGTGCAGGTCGGTGTAGGTCAGCTCATCACGTGCATCGTACGACCCGGCCGACGGCAGTGCCGCCGACTGGTTCAGGATGCCCCAGGTGCCGGCCAGGTGATCGGCCGCGAAGGGGACCTCCACGTTGTGGGTCACGTCGATCACCGAATCCACGGTGCCGCCGGCTCCCCAGTACACGTTGAAGTCGGCCGCGCGCCGGGCACCGCTTCGGATGCCTTCGGCCGGCCGCATCTCACCGCCGCCCACCGACTGGTAGGCCTGGGTGTTGTGGATCAGCGAGACCCCGGTCAGCTCCCCGCCGTTGTTGTAGTTGGTCATCGGGTCACCGCTGAAGTTGGCGGTATTCCCCGAGATGGGGTCGGCCATGGTCTCGTTGTTTTGCGGCGACGGGCCATCGAACCACCGCGAGCCGTTATACGCGCACTCGCCATCGCCGCCGAAGTTCCGCCGGCCGTTCACACAGCCACGGCCGTAGAGCGAGTGATAGTCGGGGCCTTCCATCTCCATCGACATGGCCCCGGCAAGGGAATAGGCCGCCGAGCCGCCGTAGCGCGACGCCAGGGTCCCGTCGACCTGAATCGACGGCAAATTGGCGCTGGCCGACTGGAGACCGATTTCCGCCGGCTGCGTGATCGGCAGCATGAGCGAAACAGCTGCACCGCCCGCATCGGCGGTAATCCAGTACTGGTGCGGCAACGCCGGGCTGCTGTAGGGCGAGCCCAGGACGATGCTATCCAGCCGGGCGGTCAGCGCGCCTGGCTGACTCAGCACCTCTTTCACGAACCCGGCCAGGCCGATTTCCCACGCGTTGCTGGCGGGGAACGGCCCTGCGAACCGGCCGGTGACCGGATCGAGCGCCGGACTCGGCGAGGTATGATCCAGCAGCTGGTCCCGACCGAAAATACCGGCGATGACGGTGGCCTCGTTTTCGTAGTTCGAGGCCGGCGCCCGCGGCACCACCGCCTTGGTGTTCCGGGCCGACTCCAGGTTGGAGGGACCCGACTGCCACGAGTTGATGTCGAACGCCGTCACCGAGTAGAAGTAGCGGAAGTTGCTGCGCACGCTGTTGTCGACGTACACGAACGGCACGCCGGCGTCCGACAGCTGCGGGTAGCCGGCGCTGTTCCCGGTTACCGCAGTGTCCGCCACCAGCACGATCGCCGTCCCGTCCGCCAGCGCCGTCCGCTCGCCCAGCTTGACCTGGACGATCTCGCCCACCAGCGGAATCTCGACGAACTCGATTCGCGGCAGGCCGGGCGTGAACGGCCCGAAGGACACGGCGCAGTTTGCCGTAATGGCGATTTCGGGGGCGCAGAGCACGTCCGGATTGATCTGGCCTGCATAGTCGCTGATGCTGGTGCCGGTGTAGTCGAACTGCGCGATCAGCTGCAGTTCGTTCGGCGCATCCACCCGGCCGCGATACACTCGGTACCCTTCCACGTCGAACTCCCGATAGTTGGGATCGTAGAGGGCGTTGGTCGGGTCGCTTGCCACCGAGAAGAACGGATCGCCGTTGGCCTCCGACACGGTCGGCCGCCACAGCACCGTCACCTGGTTGTCGTTCGGCACCAGGAAGAAGTCCGGCGAGTCCGGCGCGAACGGCAGCAGGAATTGGGCGTCGAAGATGGCCTGGGCCGTCAACGACTTACCGAGCAGCGAACCGGGCACCACGAGGTACTCGTCCTGCGTCACCTCCCCGTCGGCATTGGCATCGTTGAAGCCGAGGTAGCCCGCGATGCTGTCCGTAATCGGCACGCCCGGGCTGGTCATGAGCTGCGGATTCCCGTGGATCGGGTCGTTGCCCACCACCTGCTGTCCTGGCGGCAGGTCGCCGCAGGGCCCTGCCACGCAGCCGCCCACGGCCACAGGGGCCGCAAAGATGTACGACACCACGATGGTCCCGAGCCCGCCCGGCGTGAGCGCCAAGGGGGTCGAGGACTGGTAGAACCGCATGTCGAAGTGCCGCGAGTTGTTCAGGTAGCAGATTCTGCTCTGGGTCGGATCGCCCGAGTTACAGGGCTCGTCACCCGCGGCCACGCTGATCTGGCCCGAGAGGTAGCGATACAGCTGGGTGGTGTTCTGCGGGTCGCCGAACTGGCCACCGTTTTCGGTGTTGCTGTACAGCTGAATCGCACCGGCGCCGGTCGGGCTCTTCAGGTACTTGACCCCGACGAAGCCGCTGCCGGCAAAGAACGGCGCGGAAAAGATGGCCGGATCGAAGGTCCAGCCGGCGAACCGATCGAACTCGCCGTCGTAGGTGGTGCCCAACGCGAACGGGAGGATGACGCCCGCCCAGTTGGTGCCCGCCGAGGCGACGTCCATGTCCGTGCCGAATGCGGCAAACAATGGATCGACCGTGTACCCGTCGGTGGGCAAGGTGATTCCGCTCGCGGCATTGTTCCGCGAATGGAACTCCTGAGCGCTTTCCACCAGGATATCGACCATCGAGGGCCGGATCCCCTGGGCCTCGTAGTCGCTCCGGTTGAGCGAGCTCACGTTATAGAAGGTGTAGATGTAGTAGAGCAGGTCTTCATTCCCGGAGGGGAAGTTCCAGCCGAGCCCCCGGGTCTCGACGACCACGCCCAGCGGGTGCGGCCGCCCGGCCGAGAATGACGGATCGCCGTCCCAGGACATGAACCAGATGTCGCCCTGCGAGGCCGAGACCCGGCCCTGGAGCAGACTCTGGAACACATCCGCCTGCGGGTCGGGCGACGACGGCACCCGGGCTGGGTGGTTCGGGTCGGCGTTCACCTCCGCAAAATCAGAGGGGTTGTTCATGTTGTAGATCGGCCGGACCTCGAGGCCGTGCTGGGTGGTGCCCTTCGGATCGAAGAAGAACGCACCCGTAGTGTCGCCGGCCCACGGGCCGCCGTCGGTGCCAATGATCCCGGCCAGCTGGAGGCCCGTATTGAAGACGTACTGGTCGGCCGTCCCCTTGGGCCAGAACCCGCCACCGATGGTCGACGAGTTGGTCGAGTCAACGCAGATCTGCCCGTCGCTGCTCAGACCGCAGTAGATCCGGTTGATGGTCATCGCGCCCAGGCTCCGCGCGAACAGGCGGAACCCCCGCTTGGCGTTAGCTCCCGGCTCCGGCACCGCCGACGCCGTGGTCGGCGCTACCGCCGCCAGCACGAACGCCAGGAGTGTGGCCAGCAGGGCGCTGCGCGAACGAAATGTTGAATGCATGGCGTCCTCTCTCAAATGAAACATGTACGACGGCACGGCGGGTGACCTCCGGAGACTCGCTCCAGAGGCCGCCCGACCTGCCGCCATCCCTTAGAAGTTCAATTCAAAGCCCAACCGGAGACGACGCGGCGTCCCGGTGAAGGCGTGAAGCCCATTGCCCTGCAAGTACGACGCATCCGACGCAGCGCGCTGTTCGGCCAACGTGAAGACCCCGTCGCCGTTTCCGTAGCGCTGCTCGGCACGGATGATGTAGATGCAGTTCGGCGCGTTCGGCTCGCCGCCCTGGTTGGTCCAGTTGCCGCACATGCCCGTCTGATTGGGCGTTCCGGTACCGAACGACATGTCCATCACGCCGGACGCATCGTCGTACACGTTGTTCCTGATCGCTTCGTTCGCCCACTGCGAGCTGTCCACTCTCCAGATCCGCTCCTCGTTTGCCGCACTGCGGATGTCGTTCGTGGCGGCAAACACCTGGGTGATGTTCTCCAGGTTGAGGATGTTCCGGGCATCCGCGTACACCGTCACGTCGAGGCCGCGGAGCTGGAAGCCCTTGGTGAGCCGGAGGTCGAACTGCTTGAAGGTCGGCAACCGGGCGCCGTTCTGGTCGCCCTCGAACTCCCGGGAGCAGACCGCGCCCGACAGCGTTGCCTCGTTGCCGCTCTCCGGCGGGCAGCGGGTGTAGGCCGTGCCGCTGGCCACCCGGAACGTCCCGAACAGGCCGACGTTCTTCAGAATCCCACCGAGCGCTGTGCCTTCTTTCCAATCGTTCGGGAAGGTCAGCGCGAACGACCCGGCCAGGTTGTGCGGCCGGCTCGAGTTGAGCGGCAGAATCGCCTGCGGCGGCGGCTGGTTGCCGCCAGTGACCTGCTGCACGATACGCGAACCGAAGTTGATGTAGGTCCGCGGGTCGCTGCCGGTGGCCTTCGCATCCTGGAAGGTGTACGCCACCGAGCCGTTGAACATGTTCCCGAACCGCCGGTCGAGCCGGAGGTCGATACCCTTGGTGTTGCCGAAGTCGGCGTTGGTCATCAAGCGGATGTCCTGCTTGATGTTCTTGGCCGGGTCGGTCAGCCGGACGAGCCGGCCCGCGGCGTTCGAGATGTTGTCCTTGTTGTACGCCGCGATGTCCAGCACCATGTCGTCGTTGAACGAGTGACGGATGCCGAACTCGAACGTGATGGTCCGGCCGAAGTCGAGGTCGGCGCCATACACGTGGTTGGTGTTGGTGATTGCGAGATCGGTGTTGGTCCCGCCCAGGATCAGACCGAAGTCCGGCGTCTGCACCTGGTGAGCGTACGACAGCCGGAAGTTGGTCCGCTCGGTCACCGGGAAGGCGACCTGGATGTGCGGGCTCAAGTAGTTGTGGCTCTCGTCCTTCCGGAAGATGGTCAGCTCACGCCCATCGGACGCCGTGCCCTGATAGGTGCTGGTCCGCGGGAAGTAGACGTACTCGTTGAAGGTCTCGCTGTTCGCATCTAAATCCAGCAGATACGGACGCTCGGCCTTGCTGTCGTAGTAGTCGTACCGCAACCCGCCGACGAGTACCACGTCGCCCAGGTCCAGACGATCCTCGATGAAGGCGTTCCACCGGACCGGCTCTCCCTTGAACACTTCGGAGAAGGCCTGGCTAGTCAGCGTGTGCGAGTAGATGAACATGTCGTACTTGGTGTACTCGCCGCCCAGCTTGATCCGGTTGTAGCGATCGAGCTGCCAATCGAGGTTGGCCTTCCCGATGTAGCGGTCTTCCTTGAACAACTGAAGCCGGCCCTGGGGGCCGCCGCCTTCGGAGACGCCCAGGCGCCCCTCGGCGTTGTTCCGGTAGTTGTCGATCTCGTTGTACTGGTCGCGCTCCTCGAGATTGAACGGACTCCGCCGCGAACCGTTGATGTTGTCGCGGTAGTTCTCGATCAACTGGTCGTTGAGCGGGAAGTTGTCGAAATCGAACAGGAATTCGTAGGGCTTGATGTAGAACCCGCCGAACGGCTGATAGCTGGCGCGCTCAGTCTCGCGGGTGAGCGGCGAGAAGATCTGCCGGTCTGTCTGATACGAGCCGAAGACCTCGAGCGCCAAGGCCCGCTCAGCCGACTTGGACAGGTTCTGGGTCCAGTTGACCGTCAGGTTCCGGTTCCAGTTCCGCGTCGCGAAGGCGTCGGCGGGATTGGACTGGTCGAAGTCGTTCCGGTTCTGGTCTTGCGTTGCCAGACCCGTGACCGAGATCCGCGAACCGCCGGCGAAGCTGTAGTTGAGCTTACCGCTCAGTTTCCAGTTGGTCGCCCCGGTGGCCGGCCGCCGGATGCCCTTGGCATCGTAGCCGTAGTTGCTGGCGATGCCCGCATTGGTGCTGTTGGCAAAGTCATCGACCTTGCCGGTATAGACCGCGTACTGTTCGACATCCACCCACGTGGTGTCGGCACCGGCCGAAAAACTCGACGGTACCGCCACCGTGGTGTCGACCCCGGCCCGGACGAAGATCGGGAACTTGTCGCGATCCATCCCACCGGTGAATGACCGGAAGCCTTCGAGTTGGCCACCCAAGAAGAAGGTCAGCCCACCCGCAATCGGGCCGGCTAGCGAACCGTTGACAAAGTTCTGGCCGGGCATGGTGCCGCCAAACATCTCGTCGGTCCCGTACCCCAGCGAGCCGGTGAAGGCCGGCCCACCGGTCCGGGTCGAGATCGAGATGACGCCGGACTGGGCGTTGCCGAACTCGGCCGAGGACGACCCGGTGGTGATCGAGGCCTCCTCGAAGGCATTGGTGGCCACGAGGTCGGTGCCGGCGTTCCCGCTGCCCATGACGAACCCGGTGCCGCGGTTGCCGGCCGTGGTCGGCACGCCGTCGATGTAGATCACGGCCTCATCCGACCGGCCGCCCCGGATCGACAGCGTCCCACCGCCCTGGCTCGCCACCACGCCGGCTTGAAGCGCCAGTGCGTTCTGGATGCGGTCCACCGGCAGTTTGTCGCCGAAGTTGCCGCCCAGGCGCTGCTTGGTGGTGACCTCGTCGCGCGGCACCAGCGGTTGTGTTGCCGCCGTCACGGTCAACTCCTCGACCTGGAACGGTGTCGCCTCGAGCACGATGTCTTGGGTAACCGTCTGGCCGCCCAGGACTCGCACGTTGGTCACCTGGGTCGACTTGTAACCGATAAAGCCGCCCTGCAAGGTGTACGTGCTCGCGGGAACATTGTTGATGAAGTAGTAGCCTTGAGGCGTTGTCTGGGCTTGGAAAGTCGTGCCCACGATAAATACCTGCGCATTCGCGATAGGTGCGCCAGCCTGATCTCGCACCCTGCCTTCGAGTTTCCCAGTCGTGCCCTGCGCCATGAGGGTCGAGGCCCCCAGCAGGGTCAGGACTGTCACGAGCACGCTCGCGCGGGCCCGTCGGACGAAGGCGCTCACACAACGTTGGGTCATGGAAACGTCCTCCTACAAAGTGAAACGCAACAATCCACCAAAGAGCTTATGAAGCCAAACGCGTGCATCCCCCTTCCGACGCGTGCCGTCTTGGGGATGCGACTGCGCTGCCCAGCGAAACCTGCGTGTGCTAGTAGAGAGCTCTAAACCAACTCGTTCTAAATATCCTCGGAAACGCCGGCCGCGGCCCGACCGACGCAGGCAATATTACGCACGCCTTGGCCGCTGTCAAGGAACCGTCACAGAACCGTAACCAGTTGAAACGATTCAACATGAATCCGCGACCGCCCGATTCCCGGCCGGTTCGGCCACCGGCATGGGACTGGGCGGACGCGCCAGTATAACCCGAGATCGAGGGCTTGGTAAGCCCCTCACCCGGCCGGGGTTATGAGCTCAACCTGGGGCCTGGCCGGAGTCACGACCGGGCCCGTAAGTGCCCAGTACATATTGATTTCGCTCCGCATACCGACATCGCCAGGCAGGTAGATTCCCGGTTCGATCGAAAAGCCCACCCCCGGCATGAGAAGGCGGTCGTCCAGTGTTTCGTAGCTGTCCAGGTGGGGACCCGATCCGTGGAGCTCCCGGTCGATGGAGTGCCCGGTCCGGTGGACGAAGGCCTCCCCGAAGCCCGCCGCCTCGATGACGGCGCGAGCGGCCTGATCCACCTGGTAGCCGGCCAGCGGCCGGCCCTCTGCTGCCGCGTCCATCACGGCGGCGATGCCCTGATCTCGGGCCTCCCGCACCGTACGCCAGATTCGCTGGATCCGCTCCGGAGGATTGGCGCCCGCGAAGCCCATCCAGGTCTGGTCGGCGAAAACGGTGGTCTTGGTCCGGCCGGCCCAGAGGTCGAGCAGCACCACGTCGCCGTCCCGGAGGGTCGCGTCCTTCCCTGCCATAGGCTCGTAATGAGGATTGGCACAATTGGCCCCGAAGGCCACGATCGGTAGGGTGTCGAGCTCGAGCCCCCCCGCCTCCATGGCCCGGATGACCTCCGCCTGCATGGCCGATTCGGTCAGCCCTTCATTAATAGAGGAAACCGCCTTTCTGATCGCATCCTGCGCAACCCGGGCCAGTACCTCCGCGGCAAAGGTGTGGTCCTCGACCTCCGATGGCTGCCAGCGGGCGGCGAACCGGGTCACCAGCGGGGCCGACGAGACCACGGTCCCGCCCAGCTTGGTGATGAGTTGGACCACGCCGTGAGGGACCCGGTCCAGGTAGGGAACGGCGTCCTCGGTGCTCACCTCCATCGCAATGGTACGGCCCGCCACCAGAGGCTCGAGCGCCTTGTGAAGCTCCTCCCAGCGGGCGTAGGGCACCACCTTCCCCGGGAACCCCTCGACCGGCTGGAGCTCGATCTTGTGGGCCACCGCCACGAAGTCGCCGGCGGCCGGCAGCAGCACGAACAGGCGCCGGGTGGCCAGGCCGCCGGAAATTCCCAATACCCGGTTGGTGACGGGATTGATGCCGTGGAAATCGAACAGGAGCCAGGCGTCGGCGCCGATCTCTCGCAGGGTTTCGGCCAACTCGGCGCGGTCGAGCGTAACTGGACTCATGTAGTCTCCTCAGCCGCAAGGCTCCGCCAGCGACACTCCGGGTCGCCACGGCCGCAGCAGTTGTCGTGGACCAAGGCACCCTCGAACCCAGTGAGGAACCTCAGCAATTCGTGCAGCGCGGCGCCGTAAAAGGTGCAGGCACGTCCTCCGAAGCCAAGGGCGGGGGACGCGTCGGCCGCCATCTCCGCCTCCGCTCGGCCGGCACCGATGGTGAGCCGGGCGCCGAAGACGCGCCGCGAGAGCTTGGCGGCTCCTCGCGAGCCAACCCAAGACCTGACCACGTGCGGGGTGGCCCGACTGAGCACCCGGAAGGGCAGGCCCACCGATCGCGCGGCGTGTCGCGCGGCCCGCCGACCTGCGTCGGCCAGCACCAAGTCGGCGTCGGCCCGCCGGTCCACCAGCCGAAACACCGACGCCACCTCGTCGAACGGCACCCGCGCATCCCGGCGCGCCAACACTTGGTACCGCTCGATCTGACTGGCCACCGTGGAGCTCAACCCCAGTCGCTGCGTACGGGTCTCGTGGTTCGTCGCATCGACGCCGTCTTCCACCGGACGGTCGAGACTACGCATGGCCTCGAGCAGGCTGAGAGGAAACACGGCATGCGCCGAATGGTTGGCAACGACCGGCCGATTGGTCACAGGTGCAGAACTTAGCGCTGCCCGGCCAGCCGGACCAGGCCGTCCACGCTTGCGGTGCGTGCGCTCCAAGGGAAACATTCCTCTCATGACTCCGCCCGCCGAACTCACCGCCTCCTTCGAGGCCGAGGTGCTTCCTCACCTCGACACGCTGTACCGGGTCGCGCTCAGGTTGGCGGGCGACCACCATCGGGCGGAAGATCTGGTCCAGGACACGATGCTGAAGGCCTTCCGCGCCTGGCATACCTACCGCCAGGGAACCAACGCGCGCGCCTGGCTGTTGACGATATTGCGAAACACGTTCATCAACGAGTACCGCAAGCAAGCCCGGGCGCCCACCCCGGTCGACTTCGAGGCCGCCGACCCCATGGCTATCTACCGGGCGGTCGCGGGGACCGACCCCGAAGGCAGCTTCTTCTCCCACATCATCGACGACCAGGTGTGGGCCGCGATCGACGCGCTCCCCGAGGAATTCCGGGAGGTTGTTGTCTTGAGCGACGTGGAGGAACTGCCGTATGGGGAAATCGCCGGCCTGCTGGGTATACCAGTTGGAACAGTGAAATCGCGACTTCATCGCGCGAGGCGCGTGCTGCAACAGGCGCTCTACCAGCACGCCGTCGAGATGGGATACATCCGCGCCCGGGAGGATGCGTGACGTTGGATATGGATTGCCGAAGCGCGGCGGAGGTGCTCCACGAATATCTCCGCCACGAATTGACACCCGAGATCGCGGAGCAGGTCCGGGCGCATATCGAGAAGTGCCGACACTGTCTCGATTCCGTGCACTTCGAGCAGAATTACTTGGCCCTGCTGGAAGCGAAGGCCAAGGCGCAGTGCTGCCCGGACGAGGTCCGCGAGCGAATTCTCGCCACCCTCCGGAGCGCGGCCCAGAGCGGGGAACCATAGCACCTGGACTTGGGCCCTGCGGTCCTCGTCGCGGCGGCACTGCGCCTGCTCGGCATGGCGACCGGTTCATTGCTGGGGGCGGTCGCGCAAGGGAAATTCCGGTGTGCCGCATGCCAACGTCCGAGCGAGCGGACCATCCATCAGTGCGGTATGCCTACCATTGTCGAGAAGGGATGGCGGTGGTTTTCAAACGACTTGGTCAGTTTCTGCGCCATCGGCATCGCAGCCTCCGTCGGCTGGGCGGTGTGGCTTTGGTGAGCCTGTCACTGCTCGCGCTTCTGGGCTGTGGCGCACACGACCGCGTCCCCACCGGCCCAGGTACCGCCTCGCCCACGCCGGGCGGACGCGGAACCCGCACCGGCGACACTCAGCTCCTGATCGGCACCTGGGAAAACATCCAGCTCATCGCCGTTGTGGGTGACATCATCCGGGTCACCACCACCTGGGAGTTCCGGGCTGATGCAACGTGCCGCCACACCACCGTCCGATTGTCCCTCGCCGAGGGCGTGCCCCTCACCCAAGTTCGCGACTGCCGCTACCAAGTGCCGGGATCCGTGGTTCGCGTGACGTATGACGGCGCGCCCGAGAGTATCGACTTCGACTTCTCGCTCGCCAACTTCTCCCCCGATCGGCTCGTGCTCGGCGGCTTCGAGTTCGAGCGGCTTCACTGATCGGCCGACCCCAATCCACCATGTCGCGCGCGCCTCTCCAAGTTGACGTGCTCGTGGTCGGCGCGGGCCCCGCGGGTTCGGCCACGGCCACGTGGCTGGCCGAAGCCGGGCGGCGCGTCGTGCTCATCGACCGGGCGCGGTTCCCGCGTGACAAGCCCTGTGCCGAGTACATGAGTCCGGAAACGCTGCGGTGGCTGGATCGCTTGGGAGTGTTAGGCGAACTCGAAGCCGCGGGCGGATGCCCGGTTGACGGCACGACCGTGGTAGGCCCGTACGGGGCGCGATTGAGCGGACGCTTCGCCGAGGCACACCCCCGGCCCTTTCGCAACACTGGGCTTGCGATCAGCCGCCGCATCTTGGACCACCGCCTGATCCTGCGCGCCGCGGCAGCGGGTGCAGTGGTGCACGAGGACACCAGCATGGTCGAGTTGCTGCACACGGGCACGGCGGTATCGGGCGCCATGGTGCGGAAGGCCGGAGGCGAGCCGCAGCGGATCGACGCCCGGCTTACCGTCGGAGCGGACGGGCTCCGTTCCGTCGTGGCACGACGAATCGGGAAGCGGCGCTTCGGGCGCCCGCGTCGCCTTGCCTTCGTAGCCCATGTGGCCGGCGTTCGCGACATGGCCCAGGCGGCGGAGATGCACGTTGGCCGAGCGGGGTACGCCGGCCTCAATCCCATCGGCGCCGATCTCACCAATGTGGCGCTGGTTCTGCCCCAGCACCGTGCCCGGGCGGCCGGTGGCCGAGTGCGCGAATTCTTCTTTCAGGCGCTCGAGCAGGTTCCCGGCATTCGCGGGCGCCTCGAGCCGGACCGGCTGGCGCGTGACGTCTTGGTTACGGGGCCGTTCAGCGCCTGGTCGCAGCGCGTGGTGGCCGATGGGGTGATGCTGGTGGGCGATGCCGCCGATTTCTTCGATCCGTTCACCGGCGAGGGAATCTGCGCCGCGCTCCATGGCGCGCGGCTCGCCGTCGAGACGGCACGCGAGGCCCTGACTCGGCCCGGCGTCGCGCAGGCGGCCGACCTCGAGCCCTACACCCGCGCGCGTGCCGCGGCGTTTCGCGGCAAGTGGGCGATCGAACGACTGATCGGGCATGGTATGGCCGCGCCGCGCCTGTTCGACCGGGCAGTCGCGCGTATCGGCCGGCGGCCGCCCATGGCGCACACCATGATCGGCGTCACCGGAAACTTCGTACCGCCGCGCGCCGTCCTCAATCCTTGGTACCTCACCCGAATGGTGGTCTAGCTCATGAGCGAGGTCGATCCGTCCCAGTTCCGCCAGCTTCTGGGCCGCTTCCCAACCGGCGTCGCGGTCGTGACGGCAAATGCCGGCGATGGAACGCCGGCCGGCATGACCGTGAACTCGCTCACGTCGGTGTCGCTGGTGCCACCACTCGTCTCCATCTGCGTGGATACCACCGCCGACATGCACCAGGTGCTGCACCAGACGGACCACTTCGTACTCAACCTGCTTGCTGCCGACCAGGAAATGATCTCCCGCCGGTTCGCGGGGCAGGACGCGAACCGGTTCGAAGGCATCGGCTATCGGCTGAACGAGCACGGCCTGGTCGTGCTCGACGGCGTCATCGCCCATCTCGAGTGCGAGCGTCATGCGACATTCGAGGCCGGCGATCACACCATCTTCGTCGCGCGGGTCACCGATGGCACGACGGCATCCGGCCGGCCACTGTTGTACTACCGGGGCGGCTACACCGCATTGTCCGACCAGTGACTACTGCTCCTGTGCGCGCAGCCAGCGGGACCGAACTGCTCGACGATCCATCAGCGGACCCCGCCATGGTTCGCACCAATCTCGAAGACCTCGCGCGAGCCAATCGGTGGTTCGGCGGCTGGGCGGCGGTGCGCTTCGGCTTGGCCACGACGCTCAGGGACCGCGTGGCGGGATCGCAGGTCTCACTGCTCGACGTGGGGCCGGGGGCCGCCGACCTGACAGCGGCTGCTCGACGCTGGGCAGAGCGCCGTGGGATTACCATCATCCCGATCGCCGTGGAGCAGAACCGCGCCGTGGCCCGGTTTGCCCATGCTCGGGAGCTCCCGGTCGCATGCGGCCGGGGCGGAACGATGCCGCTGGCCACCGACTCGGTGGACCTGGTCTTGGTGAGCCAAGTGGCCCATCACCTGGAGCCGGATGGCGTGGTCGAGCTGCTCAAGGAATGTGATCGCGTTGCCCGGCACGCGGTGGTGGTTGCCGACCTCCGCCGCTCGGCGATGGCGCGTGCCGCATTCACACTCGGTAGCCGGCTGCTCGGCTTCCATCCCGTGACGGTGGCGGATGGTCTCACATCCATTCGCCGAGGGTACACCGCGTCGGAATTCCGGGAGCTCATGAGAATGGCAGGCCTCGAGGGAACTGTGACGCGGCGGCCGCTGTTCCGGCTGGTTGCCGTGTGGCATCCGAGGCGACCGTGATGCGAACCCTCGATGCGAGAACCATCAGAGCACCGGCGGAGCGGGTGTTCGAGGTGGCGCAGGACGTGGAACGCTGGCCCGAGTTCTTGCCCCACTACCGCTGGGTGCGGGTTCGTGAGACCCGCCCCGACTGCCGAGTCGTGGAGATGGCGGCCTGGCGCCCGTTCGGCCTGTTCAAGTATCCCACGTGGTGGGTCTCGGAAATGTGGGTCGACCAACCACACCTTCAGGTGCGCTACCATCACGTCGACGGCATCACTCGCGGCATGTCCGTGCTGTGGTCGGTCGAGGCTTCGGGCTCGGAGACCCGCGCTTCGATCGTGCATGAGTGGAACGGCCCTCCGTGGCCGTTGATTCGCCGGCCGGCGGCGGAGTGGGTCATCGGTCCGGTATTCATCCACGGCATCGCATCGCGCACCCTCGAGGGCATTGCCCGCTATGTCGAACATCGTGCGATCTAACGGCCGGAGGGTCGCCATCACCGGCATCGGCGCCATCACGCCGATCGGTGTCGGCGTCGAGGGGCTCTGGGAGGGTCTCCGCCGCCGGAAGTCCGCCGTTGGCCCTATCAGTCGATTCGATCCCGAGCCGTTCAAGTCGCGGATTGCCGCAGAAGTACCGGATTTCGTGGCGTCGGACTTCATGGAGCAACGCCGGGTGCGGCGACTAGATCGCTTTTCGCAGTTCGCCATTTCCGCAACCCGATTAGCGCTGGAAGACGCCGACGTGCATCCCGAACGCGAGGATCGCGACCGGGTCGGGCGTCATGATGGGCACGGCGCTGGGGGGCATCGCATTCGCCGAGGCGCAGCATCATCGATATGTCGAGCACGGCCTGCGCGGGGTGGATTCCGCCCTGGCGCTCATGGTGTTCCCCGGCGCGTCGAGCTGCAACATCGCGATCGAGTTCGGCTTCACGGGCCCCAATTCCACCAACGGGATGAGCTGCGCCTCGGGGACCATGGCAATCGGCGAGGCCTTCCGCTCTATCCGCCGGAATGACGCCGACATCATGGTTGCGGGCGGTGCCGAGGCGCCGCTGGCCCCGCTCACGTTCGGGGCGTTCGCCATCATCCGCGCCATGTCCACCCGGAACGACGATCCCGAAACCGCCAGCCGCCCGTTCGACGCCGGTCGTGACGGCTTCGTGATGGCGGAAGGGGCCGTGACTCTCGTCCTGGAGGCGTGGGATCGCGCGGTGGCCCGGGGCGCTCCGGTGCTGGCCGAGGTGTGCGGCTTTGGCGTCACCAACGATGCCCATCACATGACCGCTCCGCGGCCCGATGGGTTACAAGCCGCCCGCGCGATGCGGCTGTGCCTGGCCGAGGCGGGAGTCCAGCCGCATGAGGTAGGCTATATCAACGCCCATGGCTCGAGCACACCGCTCAACGATCCCACCGAGAGCGATGCGATCAAGCAGGTCTTCGGGTCCCACGTGCCTCGCCTGCCCGTGAGCGGCACCAAGGGCTACTACGGCCACGCGCTTGGGGCGAGCGGGGCTATCGAGACCGCCATTTGCGCGCTCGCGAGCCAGCGCGGCTGGCTGCCGCCCACCGTCAATCTCGAGACGGTCGGCGCCAGGTGCGACCTGGCGTTCGTCCCATCGGCAGGCCTGGAGGCGACGCCGGAGTACTTGCTCACCAACTCGTTCGGGTTTGGTGGCATCAACGCCGCCCTGCTGCTGCGCCGCGCGGAGTAGCGCCATGACCAGGACACCTTCCGCTCCCAGTGACCGGCCTCTACATTCGGCACCGACCGTTGCAGCCTGATTACCCGCTTCCATTACGAGGATAGCGCATGTCCCAGATCGTTCGCCGGATGACGGCCGAAGCCGTGGGCACATTCGGAGTGGTGTTCATCGCCGCCTCCGCCATTGTCGCCGAGAAATTCCCCGCCGCCAACTACGGGCTTTTGGGAGTGGGAATCGCCTACGCCTTGGCCTATGCCATCATGGTCACGGCCACGATGAACATCTCTGGCGGGCACCTCAATCCGGCGGTCACGTTCGGCGTGTGGGTCAGCCGGCGTATTTCCGCGCGCGACGCGGGGCTGTATCTCGTGGCGCAGCTCGGCGGCGCTGTCCTCGCCGGGCTCCTGATGAAGCTGGTCTTTCCCGCGGGCGTGGCGCGCGTGGTGCTCTACGGAACCCCGGTCATCGCGAACCACATCACGATGGGAACCGCCATCACCCTGGAAGCGGTGCTGACCTTTCTCTTGGTCTCGGCCGTGTTCGGCACGGCGGTATCGCCAGACGCGCCCAAGGTAGGCGGCTTCGCCATCGGGTTGGTGGTGCTCTTTGCGATGGTGGTCGGCGGGCCGTTTACCGGAGCGGCCCTCAATCCGGCACGGGCCTTCGGCCCCGCGGTGGTCAGCTCCGCATGGGTTGGGCAGATCGCGTATTGGGTGGGTCCGCTCTTGGGGGCGCTGGCCGCCGGGTTGCTCTGGAGCACGGTCCTCCTGCCCAAGCGCCCGGAGGGGTAACGGCCGAGGCCGGATCGAGGGCTAGTCGTCCTCGGATTTGAGCATCAGCCGCGCCCGGCGCCAGAGCGAAATCGTATATCCCACATAGACCACTACGGTGATCACGTAGGCTGCGATCATGTAGCCGGCGTTGTCGGGGGTGCTAGGCATCGGTGCCCTCCCGCGCGCTCTGTGCGGCCACCGCGCGAGCCAGACCGTAGCGGGTGGTCACAAATCCGATATAGAGCAGGGTAAAGGTGGCCAACGCGTAGAGCAGGGTGGCCAGCATCGGGTCCGGCAGCGATGGTTTGCTCGGCTTGAGCAAGATCGGTGCGGGGTGGAGCGTGCGGAACAGATACACGCTCAGGTGGATAAACGGCACCAGGACGAGTCCGAGGATCCCCACAACCGCGCTGAATCGCGCCCGCTCCGAGGGATCGCTCAACGCGGCCCGCAGCGTCAGATAGCCAAGGAACAACAGGAAGATCATGAGCGTCAGGGTCAGCCGGGCGTCCCAGGTCCACCAGGTGCCCCACACCGGCTTGCCCCAAATGGGGCCCGTGGTAAGCATCACCAGGCTGAAAGCCAGGCCCACCTCGGCCGAGGATGCGGCGAAGAGGTCGAGCCGCGGGTCCTTGAGCCACAGGTAGAGTGCGCTCACGATGCCGACCAATGAGAACGCCATGAGCGCGGCCCAGGCGGCCGGCGCATGGACATAGAAGATCTTCTGGGCGGCCCCCTGCCGCACCTCGATCGGCGTGTACATGAGGGCCCGCACGTACACGCCCGCAACCGCGATGAGGGCAATGGCGGTCAGGGCGAATCCCAGCCGGATGATCCGGCGGGCGCTGGCGAGTTCCGAGGTCATTCGTCCACCAAAGCGGGGAATACCATCACACAGAGCGTCACAAACACCACATCGTACACGGCGAGTAACCTAAGCCACCCCAGCATTTCACTCAACGGACGCCCGCTGAGGAGCCGGGTCGTAACCTGGACCGCGCCGATCAGCGGGGGAACCATGAACGGGAGCAGGAGGACGGGAAGCATCAGCTCCGCAAACCGCGTCTTGACGACCATTGCGCTGAAGATGGTGCCCACCGCGACGAACCCGATGCTGGCCAGGGCCATGACGCCAAGCAGGCCGCCGAGGGAGTCCCAGATGTCGACATTGAAGAACAGGACGAAGAGCGGCAGCGTCACCAACTCCACCGCCGCGACAAACGCCAGGTTCGCCAGAAACTTGCCGACGTAGATCACCCCGCGCGATATCGGCGCCAGGAGCAGCCCGCTCATGCTGGCGTTCTCGCGCTCCAGATTGAATGCTCGGTTGAGCGCGATCACGGCCGCGAAGGCGATGGTGATCCACAGGACACTGGGCGCTAACACGGTGGACGAAACCAGGGACGCGTCGCGCGCAAAATTGAAGACCACCAGGACCAACGCGGCGAAAACCAGCGACGAGAGGAGCGCCGTCTTGCTGCGGAGCTCGATCCGCAGATCCTTGGCTGCGATCAACCCCGCGAGCCGAAGCCAGCTAACCACGCAACAGCTCCCCGTACCGCGGCAGGAAATCGGACAGCTCAGGTGGGCACGGCTCGTAAAGCGCCCAGCGACCACCCAACAACACCCCGATGTGAGTCGCCAGCTCCCACACTTCGGCCAGCTGGTGAGTCACCAGCACGATAGCCCGGCCGCGCTCTAGCTCTCCCGCCAACACCCCGCGGAACAACTCGGCACCCACCACATCGAGTCCCGTGAAAGGCTCATCGAGCAGCACGATGCTCGGATCGTGCAGCAGCGAGCGGGCGATGGCGACGCGCTGGACGGTGCCGCGGCTCAGCTGACGCAGCGGATCGAGCGCCCTGCCCGAAACTTCCAGCGCCTCGAGCGCCGCAAGCGCCCGCGGCTTGGGATCGGACAGCCCATAGAGCCGGGCCGCAAACATGAGATTCTCGAGCGGCGTCAGATCGTCGTAGAGCAGCGTCTGGTGGGACAGGAGACCAATGGGCCGGCGGGTCTCGGGCTCGTGCGAGCGCACCGGATTACCCATGATCTCGACCGTACCCGCTGTCGGTCGCATGAGTCCGGCCAGAATACGCAGCAGGGTGCTCTTGCCCGCGCCGTTCGGCCCGAATACGACCAGGGCCTCGCCCTGGTGGATAGCCAGATCGAGGCCGCGGAGCACCCTCAGGCTCCCGAATGCCCGCTCGATTCCCTTCCCCTCCAACACCGGAAGGTCAGTGCCGCCCGACAACGGCGTCTCGGTCGCCGCGGATTGGGCCGGCAGGTCGGGAGTCAGTGACGATGATGGCAACTGGGATCCGTCGGTTGGGGCCGGCGGGGGGGGTCGTTCCGCGCAGGACGATGGAAGCACAGGGCGGCACGGCGCGGCCCGCGTGTCGATGGCGGCCGGTCCCGGGCCTCGGATGAGGCGGGGAAACGGCTGGGCCAGAAGATACTCTGAGGGGTGTGAACTGAGAAGAGCACCGGCGCCAGGCTCAGGCCGGTTTCGTTCCCGAGACCTCGAACAGGTCGTCCAGCTTGGTGAGGGTCAGCAAGAACCTCAGCTCGTCGCTCGCGCCTTCGAGCGCAACGATCTGGCGATGCTCGGCCGCATGCCGCTGAATGAGCATGAGCGCGCCGAGCCCCGCGGAATCGACATGGGCCGTGGGCGCCAGGTCGATGACCAGACGCCCGCGACCCTCCGGCAGGGTGTCCAGCAGGTCGATCGCCGCGCGACGGAATTCGTGGCGCGTGTCCAGCCCGAGAGTCTCCGGGGCGGCGATTCTGCGAGGCACGGCGTTGTTGCTACTACTCAAGCTCGAGGTCTCCTCCGAGGAATCATTGGGCCAGGCCGACCGACTGGGCGAGGCTACCCCCGTGCAGGGCCAGAGCGGTGCCAATGCCCGAAACTACTTGTCCTACATGATGTTACAGTCATCGCTGACACCCAAATCCGGCTATTCTACCCCGCGAACCGCGGTGGGCTACGGGATTCTGCAAAGCACCTTCTTGCACACCGGGTGACCGCCCTCACAGGCTGCGACTTCACAAAGGCAACAACCGCGAGTAACATCTGCCGAATGAACACACAAATCTCGACACTCCTATCGGAGCAGCGCCGCTTCACGCCACCGCCATCGTTCGCGGCCCAGGCAAACGCCACCGAGACGATATATGACGAGGCCGCCCAGGATCGTGAAGCTTACTGGGCCAACCAGGCCCGCACGCTCGATTGGATCGAGCCGTGGACCCAGGTGCTCGACTGGCAGCCGCCACATGCCCGTTGGTTCGTGGATGGCAAGCTGAATGCCGCCGTCAATTGCGTCGACCGCCACCTCACGGGACCGCGTCGGAACAAGGCCGCCCTCATCTGGGAGGGGGAGCCGGGTGACCGGCGGGTCCTGACGTACTGGGACTTGGCACGCCAAGTCAATCAGTGCGCCAATGCCCTGAAGAACCTGGGAGTCAAACGCGGCGACCGAGTCGCCATCTATCTCCCGATGATTCCTGAAGCCGCCATCGCAATGCTCGCGTGCGCCCGGATCGGCGCCGTTCACTCCGTGGTCTTCGGTGGCTTCTCCGCCGACTCGTTGCGCGACCGGATCATCGACGCCCAGGCTGTGGCCTTGATCACGGCCGACGGCGGCTACCGCCGGGGGCAGGTGCTGCCGCTCAAACGGGTCGCCGACGAAGCGGTGGCCGATTGCCCGTCGATTCGCCACGTGGTGGTCGTACGACGCCGCCCCGGCGGCGCGGGCGACGAGGCCTGGGCCAACATGCAGGAAGGCCGCGATCACTGGTGGCATCGCATCGTTGACACCGCCGCCGCCACCTGCCCGCCCGAGCCGATGGACGCGGAGGATCTCCTGTTCATCCTGTACACCTCGGGCACGACGGGAAAGCCCAAGGGCATCGTCCACACCACCGGCGGATACCTCACCCAGGCCGTCGCCACGACGAAGTACGTCTTCGACTTGAAGGAAGACGACGTCTTCTGGTGCACCGCCGACGTGGGCTGGATCACCGGACACTCCTATATCGTGTACGGCCCGCTGGCCAACGGCGCAACGATCGTGATGTACGAAGGGGCTCCGGACTGGCCCGATCGCGATCGGCTATGGGAAATCGTGGAACGCTACGGCGTCACCATCTTCTACACCGCGCCCACGGCCATTCGCGCATTCATGAAGTGGGGGCCGAGCTTCCCCAGCCGCCGGAACCTCTCGACCCTGCGCCTCCTCGGCACCGTGGGAGAGCCGATCAATCCCGAGGCATGGATGTGGTACCACGAGCACATCGGCGCGGGACGCTGCCCCGTGGTGGACACGTGGTGGCAAACTGAGACGGGCGGCATCATGATCACCCCGCTGCCGGGAACCACCACGACGAAGCCGGGCTCCGCCACCATTCCCTTCCCGGGCATCACGGCTGAATTGGTGGACGCCTCCGGCGAGCCGATGGATCGCGGCGGGGGCTTCCTGACCCTGACACAGCCATGGCCCGGGATGCTGCGCACCATCTACGGCGACGACGAGCGCTACCGTGAGACGTACTGGAGCCGTTTCCCGGGACGGTACTTCGCCGGCGACGGCGCCAAGGTGGACGAGGACGGCTATTGGTGGATCCTGGGCCGGGTGGACGACGTCTTGAACGTCGCCGGCCACCGCATCGGCACCATGGAGATCGAGAGCGCTCTGGTGGACTTCCCCGCCGTGGCGGAGGCTGCGGTGGTAGGCAAAGCCCACGAACTCAAAGGCCAGGCCATCGCGGCCTTCGTGACGCTAAAGGAGGGGTGCAAGCCGACCCTCGATCTCAAAGACGACCTCAAGGAGCACGTCGCGAAGAAGATCGGCGCGATCGCGCGCCCCGACGACATCATCTTTGCCGCCGATCTTCCCAAGACCCGGAGCGGTAAGATCATGCGCCGGTTGCTGCGCGACGTGGCCGAGGGACGGGCCTTGGGAGATACCACCACCCTGGCAGACCCGAAGGTCGTCAGTACGCTGCAGCAGAAATACGAGGCCGACGAGGGATAGGCCGGCTCGGAGCCGAGTGCTCTACAGTCGCACCTGCGCGCCCAGCTCGACCACGCGATTGGGTGGGATCCCGAAGAACGCCGTGGCGCTCTGCGCGTTCCGGGACATCACGATGAAGAGGACCTTCCGCCACAGGGCGAACTTGCTGGTGCCCGAGCGCAGGAGCGTTTCCCGCCCCAGGTAGTAGGTCGTTTCCATCGGCTTGACCATGAAGCCCACGTCTTTGAGTTGCTCCAGGATCGCCGGCACGTCGGGCGTCTCCATGAACCCATAGCGCGCGACCACCTGGAAGAACCCCTCCCCCAGTTCCTCGAATTCCCAGCGCTCCTCGGCGGGCACCGTGGGGAACTCCTCCGACGCGACGGAGAACATCACCACCCGCTCGTGGAGCACCTTGTTGTGTTTGAGATGGTGGAGCAGCACCGACGGAGCGCCGCCGGGGTCCGGGGTCATGAACACGGCCACCCCGGGCACGCGCTGCGGCTTCCGTTCCTTGATGTCGTGCAGGAACAGCTCCATCGGCAGCGTGGACTGCCGCTTGATCCCCGCCAGGATGGCCCGGCCCCGCTTCCACGTGGTCATCACGGTGAAGACCAGGGCGGCGACGAGGAGCGGAAACCAGCCGCCATCGGGAATCTTGATCAAGTTGGCAAACAGAAACGAGAGATCCACCGCGAGGATCGGCACGGCCACCAGCGCAACTTTCAGCCAGCTCCAATGCCACCGTTCCCGCGCGACCGCGCTAAACAGCAGCGTCGTGACGGTCATCGTCCCGGTGATGGCCACACCGTACGTACCCGCCAGGTTCGACGCGGACCGGAACCCGAGCACCAACCCGAAGCACGCGAAGCCGATGAGCCAGTTGACCTCGGGGATGTAGATCTGACCGGCTTCCGTATGCGAAGTGTGGATGATGGTGACCCGAGGCGTGTAGCCCAACTGGAGTGCCTGCCGGGTGAGGGAGAACGAGCCGGAAATGAGCGCCTGCGAGGCAACGACCGCGGCGCCGGTGGCAATGACGACCATGGGATAGAGCGCCCAGGACGGGACCAACTCGTAGAATGGGTTCCGGATCGCCTCAGGATTGCTGATCAGGAGCCCGCCCTGGCCGAAGTAGTTCAACACCAACGCAGGCAAGACAACTGCGAGCCACGCGAGCCGGATGGGTCGCTTGCCGAAGTGCCCCATGTCGGCATACAGGGCCTCGCCACCGGTGACCACCAGCACCACGACGGCCAGAATGAAGATGCCCTGAAAGCCGTGACGGGCGAAGAAGGCGACGGCGTGATACGGATTCACCGCTTGGATGACGCTGGGCTCCCGCAGAATGCCGGACACCCCGAGCGCGGCGATGCAGGAGAACCAGACGAGGGTGAACGGCCCAAAGATGGCCCCGACGCCGGCGGTGCCCCACTTTTGAACCCAAAACAGCGCGAACAGAATCACCAAGGAGAGCGGCACAATCAACGGCTCGAATGCGGGCGTCGCGATGCTGAGGCCCTCGACCGCGCCTAGGACCGAGATCGCGGGCGTGATGACCCCATCACCATACAGGAGGGCGGACCCGAAGAGGCCGATCCCGACCAGGAGCAACCGGCGTTTGGTAGTTGCCCGGGCTGGCCTGAGCAGGGTGAGTAGGGCGAGTACCCCGCCTTCGCCGCGGTTGTCGGCCCGCATCATCAGCGAGAGGTACTTGTAGGTAATGAGGAAATTGAGCGACCAAAATATCAGCGACAGCACGCCGAGCACGTTGTCTTTGGAGAGCGGGACGCCAAGCGGGCCATCAAACGCTTCCTTCATGGCGTAGAGCGGGCTGGTCCCGATGTCGCCGTACACCACCCCGACCGCTCCGATGGCGAGGGCTGCCAGGGCTTTCCCGCTGGGAGGCTTACCGTCCAGGGTCATCGGCCGTCGACCTCAGGCCGCGCCTGGCGCGGCCTGCCGAGAGAATCGGCGCCGGTCGAGGACAGCCACCACGACCACGGCAGCAACGATCACCGCCGACGCCACGCACCACCGGCAGATGGCGTGGATGATGAACAGCTCGAGATAGGTGAGATAGATGGCGAACAGGAGCCCCACGCCTGATGCCGCGATCAGCATCGCACTGACGCCGCGGCTCTCGCTCCACCGTGGTTGGAGTCCGGCCAGAGATAGGACGAGCAGCGCAGCATAGCCCGCCAGTCCGATCAGCGCCACGTCGACGCCGAAGAACGTGCTCCAGCGGCTGAGCTGAACTGTCTCACATCCCCCGGCGCCGCACGCCAGGCTGCCGATCTTTCCGAGTTTGTACAGGTACAGGTAGGCCGAGACGAACACTCCGCTCAAGCTGAGGAGTGCCGCGGCCATCCGGTATTTCACGGCGCCGTTGGTGGTGAGAGGCTGTCGACGAGAACCTTCAGGCGATCGTAGGACACCGCGGCCGCCGTGGCCGGCCGGCCGTTCACGAAGAACGTCGGCGTCGAATTCACGCCAAGCCTGACACCGCTCTCCACGCTCGCCTGGATCCGGCCGGCATACTTGGCCGAACGCATGCAGTCATCATACGCCCCCATGTCCAATCCGAGGCGCTCGGCGTAGGAGCGGAATTCCTTGGCCGCATTCCTGGCTTCCGACCACTCGGCCTGGCCCTCGAAGACGGCGTGATGTTGCTCCCAATAGCGGCCCTGGTCATCGGCGCAGGCGGTGGAGTGCGCCGCGGTGTGCGCGGCCGGGTGCTGCTCCAGGGGGAAATCCCGAAAGCGCCAACGAACCTGCCCACCGTCGATCAGGCGCTCCTTGACCGTGGGGAACTGGATCAGCGCGAAGCCCTGGCAATAGGGACATTGGTAGTCCGAGTATTCGATGACCTCCACCGGGGCCGATGGAGAGCCGAGGACGTAGCCGACAAAGCCGGCGGTATCGGCGGGGGCGACAACGATGTTGGCGGGAATGCCGACCTCGGCCGGACGCCGCACCATGTACACCAGAATGCCGGCTCCGACGATCGCGGCCGCGCCCAGCACCAGGTAGAAATTCCTCATTCCGACTCCTTTCGCCGCCACGGTTTGTCGTCATCGTGGTCGTCGTCAAGCGGCGCGGCCTCTGCCCGACGAGCCTCCTCCACGATCCGGCGGCTCTCGGCCAGTTCCGGCGTGTCATAGGTCGACCGGACTTCGTAATGGAATAGCTCGCTCCGCGCCTCGCCAAAAAGCCGCATCAACTCAGGCACGCCGGTCAGCAGCCGTCCTTCCCGGTCCAATCGCTGGATCCGGTCTGCGATGCGTCGTAGGAGATCGACCAACCGGTTTCGCCGGTCCTCTCCATAGGTCTCGTCGTGGTTCGTCATCCGTCGCGCGTCTCACCTCCACTGCGCGCCGGAGAACCCGGCGGCAGGCGGTCAAATCTAATGGACTCGCGCCCATCACAAAGCGGCGGCCTCGATTGCACCAATCGGCCGGCACCTCTATATTCTCAGCGCGGCTATCAGTAGTCCGTGAAACGAGTTACCCAGTTGCCAAGGACGGTGCATGACCAACAAGACGTCTGAGTCGTTTTCGCCGACGCCGGCTTCGTTCGACCACGCTCGCGATGAACTGTACAGCCACATCCTGCGGTGCGGTGTGTTGGAGGCCACGGAAGAGCATCGGAAAGAGTGGTTCGACGACACCATTCAGTATCTCGCCGAACGCTACGAGGAACTCACCGACGAGCAGGTGCACATGCTCCGCACGTTGGGCGAGCGCTATTGCCAGCCTGTGGTGCAGCGTAACGAGGCTACAGTCGGGTCCCCAAACGACTGAACGCGACGCGCGTCGTGTCGATTGAGCACACCTGAGGCCTGCGCCGTTGTCGGCTCAGCCACCCGGCACATACTGCCCCCGGACGCGACGCCACCGGTAGCTCGCCGATAGTCTGAGCCCGCCCCCTACACCCACCTCCAACGCCCAGCCAGATCCCGCACCCGGTCGCGCTTCGAGCCCCAGAATCAGTACCACGAACCCCTCCGTTTCGGGCCCGCCGGTGACGGCGATTCCGCCACCCCCGTAGGCCCCGACTCCGCGCCGCGCACGCGGCGTGAGCAGGAACTGCCAGAGCAACTCGCCGCGCCACGCAAAGGCATCGTCCGACACGCCCGCACCGACGAGGGCCGCGACCCGGACCCGGGATGACGGCCGCACGGCACCGTAGAGCCCGCCCACCCACACCGCCGGATCGGCCGCGAGCAGGGTCGCGTGGATCCCGACCTCTGTGACGCGTTGCGCGTGAAGGGCGGGCGCCTGGCCCGCTCCGAGCAGCGCGACGACGACGCTACGCCACAACCACGCGCGACGCAATCGCGATATCCGGCGCGAGGGAATGCACGACGGAGCAGTACTTCTCCAAGGACAACGTGACGGCTCGCTCGGCCTTGGCCTGGTCCAACCCGTCACCCGCCATGTGATATACCAAGGTCACCGCCGTGTAGCGTCGGGGTTCCTCCTCCCTCCGAGTCCCTTCCACTTCGACCCGGAGCGACTGAAGCGTCACCCGCATCTTGGTCAGGATGAGCACGATGTCCGCGCTGCTGCAGGACGCAACCGCCAGCAGCAGCAGCAACATGGGGCCCGGCGCCTCCGCATTCTCGCCATCGATCGCGACCCAGGGGCGCCCAGGTTCCCCACCTTCGAAGCGCAGATCGCCTCGCCACTCCAACGCCACGTGTTTCACCGAAGGCTTCACCGCATCCTCGCTAGAGTCGTCGGCCCGCGACCGGCGCCGCACGGTAGTAGTCCCGGATCGAATAGGCCGCCACCAGGGTAGTCAGCCAGGCGAGCGGTCTCAGGATGGGCCACTCGCCCAGAAAGGCGAACAGGGTCAGGACCTGGGCGGCGGTGACGGCCTTCCCGCTCCACCGGGCAGGGATGGCCGTCGGCCGATGGGCCGCCACCGTCCGAACGAACATCACGGTGGCCACGATGTCCCGCAGCAGCACTCCGACGATCTCATACCACGTGAGAGCGCCGGAAAACGCGACCACCCCGAAGGCCGCGGCCATGAAGAGCTTGTCCGCCACCGGATCGAGCACCAGACCCAGCCGCGACCCGCCCACGTGCCGGGCCAGGAGGCCGTCGAGCAAGTCGCTGAGCGACGCCACGGCCACGATGACCGCACGCCACACCGGGTTCCCGATCAGCACAAATGCCACCGCCAGCGGTAACCGGATGACCGTGAGCACATCGGCCGCGGTGAAGCGCCACGTCGCTTGCTGCCCCCGAGGCGCAGGACTACCTTCGGTCATCGCTCACTCATGGGTGTGCCGATCCCGATGCACCTCGACATTCTCCGCACTACCTCCATCTTCTCCGCCCTCGATGACGGTGAATTGGCACGCGTCGCCGAAACGTGCCAGGAACAAACATATCGAACCGGCCAGAAGATCTTCACGGAAGGGGAGGCCGGTGATCGGCTGTTCATGGTTGCCTCCGGCAAGGTCCGGATCAGCCGACTGATCCCCGGATCGGGCGAAGAGGCGCTGGCCGTACTCCAGCGGGGGGCGTGCTTTGGAGAGATGGCGGTGTTCGACCGGTCGACCCGATCGACCGACGCGATCGCCGAGACCGACTGCACTCTCATCACCATCTCCCGCGCAGACTTCGAGACCCTGCTCGACTTCAATCGCGACCTTGCCGTCAAGGTGCTGCGGTCGGTCGTGCGCCTGCTGAGCACCCGACTGCGTCAGACGAACGACAACCTGCGCGCCTTCCTCGCCATGTCCATGTTCTAGCGGTGAGCAACACCTTCCGTCAACTATGCGTGGAGCTCGAGGGCATTCCCGGAGCGACACTCGGTGACCAAGCCGGACTTTCCGGCGTCGTGATTGCGGCAGCCGCGGCCATCGGACTGTCGCCCTATGGAGCCCCGCTCGCACGGTCGGGACCGCGCGGCACGGTGGTGGCCGTGCTGTGCCACGGAGGACACGTGGTACTCCACGCGCTCCCGGAACAGAGTATGTGTCTGGTCGATATCGTCGCCGGCGGAACGCAGCAGATCGAACGCGGCGTCGACGTCATCGCCAAACGGCTGGGAGCCACCAGCCGGCGCTCCTCCGGCGAGCGGCGCTAGTGCCCGCCGACACCCCGCACGATTCCGATCGCGAGACGGCCAGGGTCTAGAAACGACGCGGCCATGGCACGGATGTCTTCCGCGCCGACCGCGCGATAGTCGGGCGCAGGGTCCCCAAGCTCTTCGAGTCCCTCGCCCGAGAGCCAGGCATCTCGGATTTCCGCCACCACGCTCGCCCCAATCTGGCGCCGCACCTCGGCCTGCCCGGTCACGTAGTTGATCGCCTGATCCAGCTCCGCTCCGCCCACCAGCTCGCGGCCGAAGACCCCCAGTTCGTCGAGCATCGCCTGCCGAGCTTCCTCTTCCCGCTCGGGAGACGTCGCTATGTACCCTGCCAGCGCCCCTGCGTTTCGACGCAGCCAAGGCGTCGCCACCACGGTGTACGCCAACGAGCGCCGCTCCCGCAGCGCTTCGAACAGCCGCCCGCCCAACCCACTGGCCACGGCGGCCCAGACCTCGGCCACGTGGCGCTGCCTGTCTGGGCGTGACGGACCGGGGAACAAGAAGGCCAGCGCCGACTGGGCCTTGTCGCGCTCCGAGGTGCGCTCCACGGGTCCATCGTGCACGGCCCAGGGTCCCTCGAGCCCATCACCCGGCCGACCGGCACCCGGCCATGCGTCGAAGATGGCTGCCAGCTCGCCCAGCGCCCGCTCTGGCTCGAAGTCGCCCACCGCAACCGCGAGCAGCCGAGTCCGCCCGAGCCACTCGCCGTGCCACGACGCGACGTCCGCGCCCGCGAGCGCCTCCACGGTGGTGGGAAGGCCCACTGACGGGAGGCCATAGCCTCTGTCGGAGAAGGCGCACCGGAAGGCGAGTTGAAATGGATAGCGAAACATGTCGTCCGATACCTGCCGCGACTCGGCGAGCAGGACAGTGCGCTCCTCCTCGACCGCCGCCGGCGCGAAACTCGGCTCCGACAGGGTCCGGCGGAGCAAGAGCGCGGCGGGCGCCAAATGGTCGACGAGCACGGACGTATCGAGTCCACTCCAATCGCTCGAGACCCGCGGCACTACCGCCCCGCCAAGGCGCTCGAAGGCGAACGCCAAACCGGCTGCATCCATCCCTGCGGCACCTCGCACCACAGAGCGGAGGGTCAAGGCGCCCAGGCCGGCTGCTTCGGGCGGATCGAACGCGTGGCGCAGCGCATACACCCCAACCGTGGCGAGCGGCGCTCCCGGTTTGCGGCGGACCAACACATCCACTCCTGGAAGTGCCGCGTGATACACCGCGTGACGAACTTCGGGCTCGACCACCACCGCAGCCGGAGCCTCGAGATCGAGGTTGGGCGGACTCGTAATCGGCCGAATCGTGACATCGGTGAACAGTTGCTCGAGCTCGTCGGCCTGCAGCTCCAGGGTGGCCTCTCTCGGCACCTGTGCCAAGACCGCGAGCTGCGCGGGTCGAAGGTAGCGGGCCGCCGCCTCGCGCACCTCGTCGGCCGTGACCCCGACGAGCCGGGCATACTGATCATCCAGTACATCCACGTCGCGCAGCGCCTCGGCACCGGCAAGCGCCGAGGCGCGGCCCTCCATGGGCTCGAACCCGCGGGCCCACCGCATCAGGACCAGGCGGCGCGCCCGTTCGAGGTCGGCCTCGCTCACGCGCTCCTGGCCCAGGCGGCCGACCGCCTGGGCAATCTGGTCGAGCGCGGGCGCCACATTCTCCGGACGCAGCTCTGCCCCAATGGTGAACATGCCAAGTTCGGTGGGGGCGAAGTGTCCCGCCGACACCGCCGTCACGAGCCCCCGCTCGCGGAGGGTGCGATACAGCCAGCTGCCCCGTCCGTCCGTCAACACCGCCGCCGCGACGTCGAGGGCGGCGGCGTCCGGATCGAGCGGCGGTACGCCCGGCCAGCCGCAGAGCAGTTGTGCAAGCGTGATGTCCCCGCGCAACGTCTCGACGCGAAGCCCGGAGTGCGGCGGCTCGTCGGGAGACGGCTCGAGCGGCACCGTTCGAGACGGCCACGCCGCGTAATGCTCGCGGGCCAGGTCGAGCGCCTCGGCCTCGTCGATGTCGCCAACGATGCTCACAATGGTGCGCGACGGAACGTAACGCGACGTGTAGTAGGCCCATACGTCGGCCCGGGTCAGTCGGGAAAGCTGCTCCTCGGTGCCGATCCTCCACCGCCGGATCCGGTGCCGGTCGAACATCAGGGCGTGGAGTCTTTCGCGCGCCACCGCGGCCGGCGTGTCGAGCTTTCGCTTGGCCTCTTCGATGATGACCCGAAGTTCGCGCGTCAATTCGCCTTCATCGATGAGGGCATGCTGCAGCGCGTCCGCCTGGACCCGGAGCCCGGCGGCCAGCGACCGAGCTGGGAGCACCGCGTAGTAGATGGTGAAGTCGTAGGAGGTCCCGGCATTGAGATACCCGCCGGCCGCTTTGGTTTGCCGGGCAATCTCTCCGACGCCGCGCGACGGCGTCCCCTTGAAGAACATGTGCTCCAGCACGTGGGAGATTCCCACCCACTTGTCGGGCTCATCGAAGAACCCCGCCTTCACATGTGTGACGATGCCAACCACCGGGGCCGACGGATCGCGCTGCACCACGACGGTGAGGCCGTTCGGCAGCACCTCTCGGCGTACGCCGGTAGTCCAGGTGGCGCGCGTCGAGGCGACACTCATGCCGGGCTCGGGAGCGTTGTGGTGGGGATCATGATTCGACGGGCTGGAGGGCGGTGCCGGGACGGCGCCTCACCGAATGATGCGCAGCACGCCGGCCCGTGCGCTTCCGCGGATGAACGCCTCGGCGTCGGTCAGCGGGATTACGACACCGGTCTCGGCGCGCCCGCGTCGGGCCACGCTGGCCATGAACTCGCCCATCGAGACGGCGGCCAGCTCTCCGTCCGCGGATTTCATCTGCACCAGGATCTCGTCCCACGTGCCCTTGAACAGGTGACCGGCCAATGTGGCCACGATGTGGGAATCTCCCGGACTGCCGCGGCGCAGCATGCTCTGGGGGTCCGTCACCAATGCCCCGAAGAGTTCGAGTTGGTGGGGGTTGCGAATCGAGCCGTCGGGCTGCTGCGATTCGAGCTCGGCCAGCAGGATGTCGATGTCCTCGCGTTCCCCGGCAACGCCGGCCAGGCGCTCGAGCCACGGCCGGAGCGAAGGATCGCCGTCCGTCAACCGACGACAGGTCTTCTTCAGGTCGATGGTCCGCCACAGGGACAGTTCGTCATAATGATCGTCCGGAATCGTTTGCTCGAAATGATGCAGCGCGGCGTCCGACTCGCCGCGATCGTACAGCAGATTGGCGAGGTAGATCCGGGCCTCCGCATGATGCGATTCGAGTGCGAGGGCTCGCCGCAGCCAGAAGAAGGCGGCACCCTCCCGCCCGAGCCGGTGCGACACATAGCCAACACACGCCGAGGCGTCCGCCGAGTCGGGATGGGCCGTCACCCCGTACTCGAAATACCGAAGGGCCTGGGCCACCAACCCGTCGCGAAACAGCGCCCGCCCAATCTGCAGCATCAAGTCGTGATCGTCACGGAAGCCCAACTCGAGCACTCGCTCAAAATGCTCCAACGCGTCGGTGCGCTGCCCCAGCTGGAGCAACACCTCGCCGTAGCCGGCCAGGGCGTCCTCGTGATCGGGATCGAGTCCCAACGCGCGTCGGAAGCTCTGCCGCGCCCACGCATATTCCTCGCGCACGAGATACGCGTAGGACATCCCAACATGAAGCTCGGTGGCGTGCGGATAGAGCCCGGTGCCTTCCTTGAGAAGACCTAGGGCATCGTCATAGCGTCCTTCGTTGTACAGTCGGTGGGCCAGTTCATCGTATTCGTCGGAGCTCATGAAGCGAGCCGACATCGGCAGGGCCTCCGTGGTGGTGTTTGCAAAGGTAGGAGCATCCGAAGAGACGAGCAAGAGAGTGGAGCAGACCGAAGTCGGAAAGTGGGAGGTCGGTTCTCATATGGCGGGTATGCGACAGGATACCCACCTGTGCAGTAAGCGGTGGTCGCCGTAGCGTGCCGCGACGCGCAAACGTCGGAGTCATCTGATTGGGGCAAGGAAGGCCATAGTCCGGCTGCCGAGCGAAGCCACACGCTCGGGTGTGCCGAATCGCTCAGTTACTCCGACTCCATGTACGGATATCGATAATCCTTGGGCGGATCGAAGGTCTCCTTGATGGTTTGGGGCGAAATCCACCGCAGTAGATTGAATGTCGACCCTGCCTTGTCGTTGGTGCCGCTCGCCCGGCCACCTCCGAAGGGCTGCTGGCCAACGACGGCGCCGGTCGGCTTGTCGTTGACGTAGAAGTTGCCGGCGGCGAAGCGGAGCGCCCGGCTGGCCTCGAGGACGGCTCCCCGATCCTGGGCAAAGACGGCGCCGGTGAGGGCGTACGGGCTGGTCCGGTCCGTGAGGGCAAGCATGTCCGCCCACGCGGCATCGGGATAGACGTACACCGTCAGCACCGGACCGAACATCTCCTCGCACATGGCCACATTGGCGGGGTCGTCGACCCGGAGCAGCGTCGGCTGGATGAAGTAGCCCTCGCTGTCGTCGGATCCGCCGCCCGCCACTACCTCGACCTTCGGGTCTTGCTTGGCGGCCGCGATGTACGTGGTGATGCTGGTGAACGCCTTCCGGTCGATCACCGCACCCATGAAGGTTTGGAAATCGGCCACGTCGCCCATCCGGATGTCCGCGATCATATCGGTGACTCGTTCGCGCACGGCCGGCCAAATCGACTTCGGGATGTACGCCCGCGAGGCGGCACTGCATTTCTGGCCCTGGTATTCATAGGCCCCCCGCACCATCGCCACGGCGAGCGCGTCGACATCCGCACTCGCATGGGCCACGATGAAATCCTTCCCTCCGGTCTCACCGACCAGCCGGGGATAGCTCGCGTAATCCGAGAGATGCTCTGACACGGTGCGCCACAGCATCCGGAAGACGCCGGTCGACCCGGTGAAGTGGATACCGGCCAGGTGGCGGTGCGCGAGCACCTGCTTCGTAATCGCCCCGGAATTCCCGGACACAAAGTTGATGACGCCGGGCGGCAGCCCGGCCTCTTCCAGAATCTTGAACAGGTAGTAGTTGCTCAGCGTCGCGGTCCGCGCCGGCTTCCAGAACACCACGTTGCCGAGAATGGCGGGGGCCGTGGGAAGATTGCCGCCGATGGAAGTGAAGTTGAACGGCGTGATGGCGTATACGAACCCTTCCAGCGGGCGATAGTCCATCCGGTTCCACACCCCGGGGCCCGACGTCGGCTGCGCTGCGAGCAGTCGTTCGGCGAAATACACGTTGAACCGCAGGAAGTCGATCATCTCGCAGGCGCTGTCGATCTCCGCCTGATGGGACGTCTTGCTCTGGCCCAACATCGTCGCCGCGTTGACGGTCTGCCGCCACGGTCCGGCCAACAACTCGGCCGCCTTGAGAAAGACCGCCGCCCGATCCGAGAACGACCACCGTGCCCACTCGCGTTGCGCCTCCACGGCGCTGGTGATCGCGGACGCGATGGTTGCCTCGTCCGCTTCGTGCACCGTGGCGAGCACGTGACGGAGATTGTGCGGCGCGACGACGTCCCGGGTGGTGCTCGAACGCACCTCGCGGCCCGCCACGACGCATGGGAGGTCGGCCCGCTCGGCACTCATCCGGGCGAGGACCGCCGTGAGGTCGGCACGCTCGGGTGTGCCCGGCGCATACGATGAGACCGGCTCGTTGTGCGGAGCTGGGATATTGGGAAAGACGCTCATGGTCGAACCGCTTGCGGTGCGGGTGGATGATGCGGGGTTTCAGATTGGGGGGAGATTAGACGCTTTCGATCCGACTGGCAACACTCGCTCCACTACGGTGCACGGAGGTCCACGAACAGGCCCCGCACGCTCGCCGGCGGGACCCCAGGCCCGCCTGCGACCGGCCGCTCGAGCGGGGTGAGATTCGCCCCCTCCAAAATGGCGCGCCCATCGTCCGAGACGATGAACGCGACGAAGGCCGCCGCCACGTCGGGGTGGGGTGCGTCTCGCGGGATGGTGAGCGCATACGCGATCGGGGCGCCTCGAAACTCCAGCGAATCACGCCCGGCCAAGGTGGCACCGGGTAGACGAACCGTCGCGCTGTGGTACCAGTCCGCCAGCGTAGGGTCGCCCAGCGTCACCTCGGGGGGCAAGGCCACGAAGGGCAATCCGTGCACCTTGGCCAGCGACGTGTAGGTCCACGCGTAATCCAGCTCGCCGAGCTGAACGAGGGCAATGAGATCGGCGCTCATGCCCCGCATGTACCGTGGATCGGCCGCCGCGTTCAGCCGCACTGCGAGCCCGGGCTCCTGGTAGTGACGCTCCGCGAGTTGGAACGCCATGAGTGTGCGGTAGCCCGCCGGATCCAACGCCGGATCGGCAAATCCCCAGCGCACGCCGGGGCGCTGGAGCACCCGGTACCAGTTCTGGCCGGTTATCTCGGCTGCCCCCACCGATTCTCTCGAGTACATCAGCGTCAAGGAGTTGGTCGCGAAGGTGGCATACCAGGTCGCGAATCGTGGAACGAGCAGTTTGGGAATGACGGTATAGTCGGCGACGGCGAGAACGTCGGGGATCTTCCCCAATTCTGAAAGCTTCCTGGCCGCAGCCAGGCTCCCCGAATTCTCCTGGGCCGGCTTCACCCCTGGGTGCCGACTGGCGAACGCACGCAGCAACCGGTTGAACGGCACGGCCAGGCTGCCCGCGTTGTACACCTCGAGCGGACCCGAAACCGGCTCCTGCGCCCCGAGCGGAACGCCCGCACCAAACGCCGCAAATAGCGTGAGCCAAAGCCAGCGCAGGCGGCAGGCGGGCCAAATTGCGCGGCTCAGAACTCGACGTGCCACGCGACGCTCAAGCCCCGAGGCCCGGCAGCGACTCCGGGCGGCCGGATCCCGAAGACCCGCCAATGCCCGTTCGCGACCTTGGCGGAGAACACCCCGAGCATGGCACCCGCGGCGACGTCACTCAACCAATGTTTGTTGTCGTTCATGCGGGACCACGCGACCAATCCTGCCCCGCTGTAGAGCACCGCCGTGGCCCACGGCCGCCGAATTTCGTCCGACAACGATGTGGCGATACCGAACGCCACTGACGTGTGACCCGATGGGAAGGCCTGCGCACCACTGAAGGGATGGAAGCTGGTGGCGCTGGTCCCGCTGAGCGGCCGATCCCGCCCGGTCGCCAGCTTGCCCACCTGGGTCAGGCCGCCGGCGATCGCCAACGTCAGCGCGAGGCGACCCCCCGCCCTGGTCACTCGCGTGTCGCCGGAGATGAGCCCGGCCGCGACGGTGCCCCCGACGAGGCTGAGGTACACCGCCGGCTCACCAAACGCTCGGACACCTGCCAGGTCATCCAGGGTCGCGGTTCGGTTGTCCTGCACGAAGTCAGACACCGGGTCGTCGACCACCATCAACAGCGCCGCCCCGCCGAGCACCAGCACCGGCTGCCACCAGCGGATCGTCGCCGAAGGCTCGGGCAGCCGCTCTGCCTGCGCCCACAGGAGAGCGGGCTGGGCCACGGTCCCCAGCGTCAGGACCAAACAGAGCCAGGCTGTAGGGCACCGAGTGAATGGCGGGTGCAGCTGCATGCGAACCCTTGGTAGATCCCGATCTATACGATACAATTGGAGCATTCTCCTAGCCAATGGCGTCAAACCGGGCACCGACTGATGAAGCGCGGATACGCAATCTTAATAGCAGCGGTACTCTTCGGCGGCTGCCGAAGCTACGACCGCTACACTCCGCTGGTCGATCAAGACGGGCTCATACCGGCCGACCGGTTCGCCCTCTACGGCCACGAGCAGGCCCAGGTGATTGCCATCGGACGGGAGTTCGGCTCGGCGCTCGCCACCAAGTCCGCCGAGGGGTTCGCGGAGCAGACTGCGGCCGCCGTCGCGTACGCGACATCCTTGCCGGACGTCGTCGCGGTCCAAGCGGACACGATCGGTCACTTGCTGACCGTCACCTTCCGCAGCGGGTGGCGTACCGCGGTCCTTCCCATTGCGGATGGCAAACGCGGCAGCGAAACCGAGGGCCTGCCGCCCGGCGCCCGCCAATGAGCGCAACACCCGGGCCCGCGGCGTGACCCAGATCCTGCAGGTTACGACCACGCTCGAAGATCGCGCCGGGGCCGAGCACCTTGCCAACACCCTGGTCCGGGAACGGCTCGCGGCCTGCGCCCAAGTGGCAGGCCCCATCACCAGCACCTATTGGTGGAACGGGGAAGTGACCACGACCACCGAATGGTATTGCCATTTCAAGACAACCAAGGATCGGTTTCCGGCGCTTCGGGAACGCATCGTTCGGCTGCACCCGGCCTCGGTACCGGAACTGATCGCGCTGCCCGTGTTCGGAGGGCACGCCGAGTATCTCCAATGGGTGGAGACTGAAGTCCGCGCCGACGCGGCCAAGTAGTCGCTGCCGGGTCCGGCCCGTTCACCCTCTCTCGAAGGTGGGATGCCCATGACCTCCTCACCCGAGCCACAAGCCTCCTCTTCCTGGTGGGAAGACTTCCTCGAGATCTTCGTTGCCCCGAGCAAGGTGTTCGCCCGGCGGGAGAAGTCGAACTTCCTCCTACCCCTCGTCGTTCTCACTGTGCTCATTACGGTGGTGTTCCTGGGAACGCGAGGAGCGATTCAGCCGGCCTACCAGGCGGATGGCGCGCGACGCATGGCCGCTGCTCTGGAGGCGAATCCACAGCTCACAGCTGAGGCGCTCGAAAGTGGGGCCCGCACCATGGAGCGGTTCATCCCGGTTATTGTCTTCGTCGCAATGCCGATAACGATCCTCCTCACCGGTCTCTTACTGTGGGTCGCGGGCAAGTTCGTAGGCGCCAAGCAGGCCCTCGGCGCGGCCATGGTTGTCGCCACGTTCGCCAACTTCCCCAGACTGATCCAATCCCTCGTGCACGGCATCCAAGGGCTCGTGCTCCCGGCTGAGTCGCTCGACGGTATGTCCAGCCTGAGCATCGGCCCCGCCCGGTTCCTCGACCCGAATCTGGCGTCCCCACTGACGCTCGCGTTGGCCATGCGGGCTGATGTGTTCATCATCTGGGTCACCGTACTACTGGCCATCGGCCTCAAGGTGACGGGCCGAGTCACCATGGCCGCGGCGGCCGCGGCGGCCGCCGTGGTTTACGTGGTCGGTGCGTTCCCCACGATCTTGGGCGCGCTACGCGCGGGATAGGAGAAGCGGATCATGAGCAGCGGGAAGGTCGCAACGATCGTTGCCATCGTGGCATTCGTCGTCCTGTTGCTCTGGTCGACCCTGTCGGCTCAACGGGTAGAGTGCGAAGTCTGCGTCGAGTTCCAGGGCCGGCGAAACTGCGCCACCGCGTCGGCCGCCACCGAGGACGAGGCCGCGCGCTCGGCCCAGACGACCGCGTGCGGTACGCTGGCCGGCGGTATGGCGGAAACGGTGTTCTGCGGCAACGCGACCCCGACGAGCCGCCGCTGCGCGCGGCGCTAGGAGGCGCCGGCCAACATCCTCAGTGCATCCCGGCGCGGCTACCGGCCGTCAGGGCCTCCATCACCTTCCGGTCGGCCAACCCGACATGCCGCCCGAGTTCCTGCCCGTTCCGGAAGGCCATGAGCGTCGGAATGCCGCGAATCTCGAAGCGCTGTGAGAGGGAGGGGTTGGCGTCGGTATCGACCTTGACCACGAGTACCTGCCCCTTCGAGGCCAAGGCAAACTCGTCGAGCGTGGTGGCCATCATCCGGCACGGGCCACACCAATCCGCGTAGAAATCCACCAGCACCAAAACGTCGGTGCCCTGAATGACCCGGTCGAACTCGGTGTGGGAGATCTTGAGCGGACGGTCCAACCGCATCGGAGTGGCACAGTCACCACACTTGGGCAGGTCGGCCACCCGAGCGGCATCGACCCGATTCAGCTTGCCGCAGAATTGGCACTTGGCAATGAGAAACTGAGCCGCTGCTTCGGCCATGATGGAGGGCTCCTCGTTGGTGTGTCGTAATGGACACAATGTCACGGGGCGTGGGTCTGAAATGGGACAGGCCACCACACGGGCCAGGTGGTCCGTTCAGGGCCCGTCGGCGGGCCTGTCACCTACCCCGTTCAAGAATAACCAGTTGCGGAAGTGGGGGCCGACCTTGAAGGCCCCCATTTGGGGCGCGGAACCGCTGGCACTCAGGTTGCGTATTATATGGTGGGAACGGGGCAGTTCGGGAACGCAGAAGGGAGAGCCGCATGAGCGACGTCACCATTCGAGAGATGGAACAGGACGAGGAGTTCGCGGCCTGGTTGTCCGATCTCTTACAGGAGGAGGCGCTCACGACCGGGTCCGACTCGCTTGCGGAGGCCAAGTATCTGGCGCTCACCAACGAAATCGGCGACTGGGTCGGCGGGCTGAGCTACACCCTCCACGGTGGCGTGGCGCACCTCACGGAGATCGCCGTGGCCCCGACGGAACGACACCAGGGGCACGCCCACATGATGTTGGCTGCGTTCGAGGTCCACGCTCAAGAGAATGAGGCCCACCTGGCTGAATTCTGGACCGACGATCAGCGCTCGGAAGCGCTTCTTGCGGCCCTGGGATGGCGCGTTGTTCTGCGGCGCCCCAACTACATCGCGGGCCAGACCTGGGCGCTCATGGAGAAGCCCCTCGACGAGGGCCCGGAGGAGTAATACCCCGGACAGAATAGCGACGGAGGCGGCCCTGGCCGCCTCCGTTTGTCTTGTGGCCACGCCCCTGCCGCGCCCGCGGCATTCCATTAGCTTCAAGCGACGTACCAGACCACCCGCAGCAATCAGAGGGCATGATGGGTTTGACCGATAGCGCCCGCCGCCTCGTGGCCAAGTTCGAGGTCCTCCAGGATCTCGAGACGAGGGTGCGCGAGCTGATGGCGGAGCACGAGGCGAAGCGCCAACTGTGGTTTCCCTCCGAGTTGCTCGGGCCCGACGAGGGCGAGTCCCCCGAAGAGCACACCAAGGAGCTGCGGCGGCGCGCGGCGGGGATTCCCGATGCGGCGCGAACGGCCATCGCACTCAACCTGCTGACCGAAGAAGGCCTGCCGCATTTCCACCGCATGCTGGCCGTCTATCTGGGCGACGACAGTTTCTGGCGTACGTGGAATAACCTCTGGACGGCAGAAGAAGATCGGCACGGGGTGGTGCTGCACGATTACGTCCGCGAATCACACCTGCTGGACCAGCGCGGCCTCGACAAACTCCAGTTCGAGTATCTGCGGAGCGGGTTCCACCCGGAATGGGATCGCGATCCCTACCGGGTGTTTGCCTACACCAGCCTCCAAGAACGAGCCACCCAGCACTCGCATAGCGAGGTCGGAAAGCAAGTGGAGGAATACGAGCCACGGCTGGCCAACGTGCTCCGGCTCGTGGCGGGAGAAGAGGCGCGCCACTACAGCTTCTACCGCACGATCTTCAGCGAGATCCTGGCGCGTGATCCGAATGAGGCCCTCTACTCCGCATCGCTGATCCTGCCGTCGCTCCAAATGCCCGGCGTGAACATGCCGGGGTTCAGCAAGTTCGCCGACGTCGTGCGGCGCGCCGGGATTTATGGCCCGCGTGATTATCTCCGCATCGCCCAAGAGCAGATCCGCCTCTGGAAGATCGATGGCCTGACCGGACTCAACGAGCTGGGCCAGAAGGCGCAGGAAAAGATCATGGCGATCCCCGAGCGGCTCAGACGTGTGGCCGACCATATCGAGCTCCGGAGCGACGCGAAGACCTTCAGTTTCGAGGTGGTGTTCAATCGTGAGTTTGCGGTTCCCTGATCTGCTGAAGCTTCCGGCACTCGCCCTCGCCGTGGCAGCCTTCGGGTGCGGCGGCGGAGAGAGCGCACCCCCCGCCGGGAGGGCGGCGTCCGGTGCGCCCACCGTGACCAAGCAGGTGACCAGAGATGCCCAGGCGCTTGGTCAGGAAATCTTCGAGCTGACGGACCGGACCATGGATTATGTCGGGTCACATCGCGGCCGCCTCCCCACTTCCCTCCGCGAACTCGGGATCGACAGCCTCACGCCGGCGACCGCGCGCCATCTAATCATTCGAGACAAGATCCCGGTCATCACCGTCGAGTACCGACGGCCCGACGGACATCAGCTCGCCGCATGCTCGGGCACCCACGAAGTCCTCGAGCAGTCACTCATTCACGGTGAGTTCCTCCTGACGTGCCGGTGGCCCTCCGGAGCAGAGGACACGCTGCGCGTGAGCCGGGAGGTCGGCCGCTGAGCATCCTCGTGATCGCCCGGGCATTGGTGGCCCTGGCGCTTGTCTATGCCTCCGCCGTTGCTCTCACCGACTGGGCGATCCGCACCAAGCGGCTGAGCCCCATCGGCGGCTGGCAGCGCTTAATGCGGCGCATCAGCGAACCGGTTATCCTCCCGCTCGAGCGCCGCGTGATTCGCGCCGGAGGCAATCCCAAGGACGCGCCGTTCTGGCTGTTCGGCCTGGTGGTGGTCGGGGGCCTCGTGCTCCTCGGGCTGATCAGCTGGGCCGGGCGGCCACTCCATCGCTATGCCCGGATGTTCGCTGCGGGCCCCGGCGGCTGGATGCTGGCACTGGTCGAGATTACGTACACGGTGCTCACCGTGGCCCTCTTCATCCGGGTGATCGGCACCTGGATCGGGGCCGGAGAGTTCGGCGGGGTGATGCGGCCGGTGCGCAAGCTCACCGACTGGATCGTCGAGCCCATCCAGCGGGTTCTGCCGCCGTTCGGCATGTTCGACTTGAGTCCCCTTGCCGCCTGGCTCCTGATTCTCTTGGCCCGGACGCTCATGGTGGCCATCATCACACCGCTCCTGCCCCATTGAACCCAATCAGCGCCACCCGGGACGGCGTCTCCATCCGGGTCCACATTCAACCCCGTGCCTCACGAACCGAAGTCCTTGGCCTTCATGGCGACGCCCTCAAGATCCGCCTGGCCGCGGCCCCGGTGGATGGGGCCGCCAACGACGCCTTGATCCGACTACTAGCCTCGCTCCTCGGCGTACCCCGGTCGGCCGTCATTGTCACGAGCGGGCGGTCGGGACGCCGCAAGATGGTCAGCGCGGCGGGAGTGACCCCGTCCCAGGTTGCAGAGGCCCTAGGCCTCGAACTCTGACCGCGTGGCGCGGGCCTTGATTCGAGGCCCAGACGATGTAGACTGTACGATACAATCGAGTCGTCCGTGGTGATTTGCGCAGCTTGCGGCCACGCTAAACAAACCGCTAAAACGCCCGGCCCGGAGCGCTTTAGCTTCGGGTTCTTGCATTGTAGGAGTCACCGTTGACCGAGTCTTTCGAGCCAATCCTGCTGCCGGCCGCACCTGGCCACCCCGCTCCATGGGCGTGACGACGACGCCGACCGCGGCGCGCACGGAGCGCCTGGCCCAACTCGCGCCGCTGCTCGACCGGCGGATCCTGGTGCTCGACGGTGCCATGGGCACCATGATCCAGCGCCTCGGCCTCACGGAGGAGGGGTTCCGGGGCGAGCGCTTCGCCCAATTCCCGCACGACCTCAAGGGCAATAACGACCTGCTCTGCCTGACCCAGCCTGAGCTCATCCGGGAGATCCACCGGGCGTATCTCGCGGCGGGGGCGGACATCATCGAGACGAATTCCTTCAACGCCAACGCGATGTCGCTGGCGGACTACCATCTGGAGGATCTGGTCTTCGAGGTGAACCGCGCGGCGGCCCGGCTGGCCCGCGAGGCCGCCGACACGGTGGAGAACCAGACCGGAAGCCCGCGCTACGTGGCCGGCGCGCTCGGCCCGACCAACCGAACCGCGTCGATCTCGCCGGACGTCAACGACCCGGGCTTCCGCAACGTCACGTTCGACCAACTGGTCACCACCTACGTCGACGCCGTCGCTGGGTTGCTCGAGGGCGGTGCCGATCTGCTCTTGGTCGAGACCATCTTCGACACCCTGAACGCCAAGGCGGCGCTGTTCGCCATCGAGCAGTACTTCGACGCGCAGAACGTGCGCGTTCCGGTCATGATCTCGGGCACCATCACCGACGCGAGCGGCCGCACCCTGTCGGGCCAGACGGTCGAAGCGTTCTGGAATGCCGTGGCGCACGCACGGCCCATTAGCGTGGGGCTCAACTGCGCCCTCGGTGCCCGCGACCTGCGCCAATACGTCCAGGAGCTGGGCCGAGTGACGCCGGCCTTCGTCTCGACCCACCCGAACGCCGGTTTGCCGAACGAGTTTGGGGAGTATGACGAGGGGCCGGACTTCATGGCCGGTATTCTGCGGGAGTTTGCCGAGAGCGGCCTGGTGAACATCATCGGAGGCTGTTGCGGCACGACCCCCGAACACATCCGCGCCATCGCGGCCGCCGTGGCCGGCCTGCCACCCAGGCCCCGCCCCACGATTCCGCCCCGGTTCCGTGCCAGCGGCCTCGAGCCGCTGACCATCGGGCCGGACACCCTGTTCGTGAACATCGGCGAGCGCACCAATGTGACCGGCTCACGGCGCTTTGCCCGCCTGATCAAGGACGGGCAGTTCGACCAGGCGCTGAGCGTGGCGCGGGACCAGGTGGCGAACGGCGCGCAACTGATCGACGTGAACATGGACGAGGGCATGCTCGACTCGGAGCAGGCCATGGCCACTTTCCTCAGGTTGATCGCCTCGGAGCCCGACATCAGTCGCGTGCCGGTGATGCTCGACTCCTCCAAGTGGTCGGTCATCGAGGCGGGGCTCAAGTGTCTCCAGGGTAAGGGAGTGGTGAACTCGATCAGCCTGAAGGAGGGCGAACAGGAGTTCCTGCGGCAGGCCAAGCTGGTACGGCGCTACGGGGCCGCGGTCATCGTCATGGCGTTCGACGAGCAGGGCCAGGCCGATTCCGCCGACCGCAAGGTCGCCATCTGTACCAGAGCCTACCGCCTGCTCACCGAGCAAGTCGGCTTCCCGCCCGAAGACATCATCTTCGATCCGAACATCTTCGCCATCGCCACCGGCATCGCGGATCACGACAACTACGCCGTGGATTACATCGAGGCCACGCGCCGCATCAAGGCGACCCTGCCACACGCTTCGGTGAGCGGCGGGGTCAGCAACGTGTCGTTCTCGTTCCGGGGCCACGAAGGCGTCCGCGAGGCCATGCACTCGGTGTTCCTGTACCACGCCGTCAAGGCCGGCATGGACATGGGAATCGTCAACGCGGGCCAGCTGACGGTCTACGACGACATCCCGCCGGATCTGCTGGAACGGGTGGAAGACGTGGTGCTGAACCGCCGGCCGGACGCGACGGAACGGCTGGTGGCCGTCGCCGACACGGTCGAGGGCCACGAGGCGGCGACGGCCAACGACCTCTCGTGGCGCGAGGCACCGGTGGGGCAGCGCCTGGCGCACGCCCTGGTCGAGGGCATCACCGAGTACATCATCGAGGACACCGAGGAGGCCCGGCAGGAGGCTGCCCGGCCGATCGAGGTGATCGAGGGCCCGCTCATGGACCGGCATGAACGTGGTGGGCGACCTGTTCGGGGCCGGCAAGATGTTCCTCCCGCAGGTGGTGAAGAGCGCCAGGGTCATGAAACAGGCCGTGGCCCACCTCGTTCCGTACATCGAGGCGGAGAAAGACGCCGCGTCCAGCGCCAAGGGCCGCATCCTCATGGCCACGGTCAAGGGCGACGTCCACGACATCGGCAAGAACATCGTCGGCGTGGTGCTCCAGTGTAACAACTACGAGGTCATCGACCTCGGCGTCATGGTGCCATGCGCCAAGATCCTGGAGACCGCAAAGCGGGAAGAGGTCGACGTGATCGGCTTGAGCGGGCTGATCACGCCGTCGCTCGAAGAGATGACCTTCGTGGCCAGCGAAATGGAGACGCGGCGGGTTCACGATCCCGCTCCTCATCGGTGGGGCGACGACCTCGCGGGTGCACACCGCGGTCAAGATCGAGCCCGAGTACCCGGGTCCGGTGGTGCACGTGCACGACGCCTCCCGGGCAGTCGGGGTCGTGAGCAAGCTGTTGAGCAGCGATGGCAAGGCTGGCTTTGCGGCCGGCGTCAAGCAGGAGTACGAGGACCTTCGAAACCAACGGACCGCTAAGCGGAGCACGCGGCCTCTGTTGCCGATCGCGGGCGCCCGGGCCAATCGCGCCGCCATCGATTGGGCGGCCACGAAGCCACCGGTGCCCACCTTCACCGGCGTTCGAGCTATCGAGGAGTACCCCCTGAATGATCTGGTCGACCGGATCGATTGGACACCGTTCTTCAAAGCGTGGGAACTGGCGGGTTCCTACCCTGCTATCCTGAATGATCCCGTTGTGGGGGCGGCGGCCACGGCGCTGTTCGACGACGCCAAGCGCATGCTGGCCGATCTCGTCGAGCACGAGCGGCTCGTGGCCAAGGCGGTGTTCGGCTTCTTTCCCGCCAACAGCGGCGGCGATGACATCGAAGTCTACGCCGATGAATCCGCGTCAGTCGGTAACAGCGGTCATCCACTCGCTGCGGCAACAGATGGCCAAGACGTCAGGCGGACCGAACCTGGCCCTGGCCGATTTCGTGGCACCGAAGGAGTCGGGCCTTTGCGACTACGTCGGGATGTTCGCGGTGACGGCCGGGACCGGGGTGGAGGCCCTGGTGGTCGGCTTCGAATCGCGCCACGACGACTACAACAGCATCATGGTCAAGGCCCTGGCCGATCGTTTGGCTGAGGCGCTGGCCGAACGATTGCACGAGCGGGTGCGCACCGAGTTCTGGGGCTACGCGCCCGACGAGTCGCTCGACAACGAGGAGTTGATCGCGCGAAACGTACCAGGGCATCCGCCCCGCGCCGGGCTATCCGGCGTGTCCCGATCACACCGAGAAGCGCACCCTGTTCGACCTCCTCGAGGCGGAGCATCGAATCGGCGTGCGCCTGACCGAGAGCTACGCCATGCTGCCCGCCGCGTCGGTGAGCGGGTAGTACTTCTGCGCATCCGGCGTCGCAGTACTTCGGAGTCGGCAAGATCGGCCGGGACCAGGTAGAGGACTACGCCGCCCGGAAAGGGATGGCGGTGACGGAAGTCGAGCGCTGGCTCGCCCCCAACCTGGCGTATGCCGCCGGTCGCACCGAGGAGGAGCCCAATGCCAACCCTGCGTGAGCTGCTCGACGACGGTCGCGTCCATGTGATGGACGGCGCCATGGGTACCGAGCTCTACAACCGGGGGTTCTTCGTCAACGTGTGCTACGACGAGCTGAACCTCACCGAGCCCGACCTGGTCCGCGAGGTACACGAAGCGTACGTCGCCGCCGGAGCCGAGATCATCGAGACCAACACGTTCGGGGCCAATCCGGTCAAGCTGTCGAGCTTCGGGTTGGACGAGCGTACCGAAGAAGTCAATCGCGCCGCGGTGCTCATCGCTCGCGCCGCGGTTCGCGGACGGGCCAGCGTGGTCGGCGCCATCGGCCCACTCGGCATCCGAATCGAGCCCTGGGGCCCGACATCCAGGGAAGAAGCCCGTGCCTTCTTTGCCCGTCAGGTGCGCGGTCTGCTCGAGGGCGAGGTCGACGGTTTTCTGCTCGAGACCTTCAGCGATCTCGATGAACTCCGCCAGGCCCTGCACGCTGTCCGTGACGCGAGCGACCTGCCGGTGATTGCGCAGGTGACCATCGGAGCCGACGAGAACACCACGTTCGGCACGTCGGTCGAGACCGTCGCCACCCGGCTCACCGAGTGGGGCGCCGACGTGGTCGGCCTCAACTGCTCCGTCGGCCCGGCCGTCATGCTCGACGCCATCGAACGGATGGCCGAGGTAACCGACCGGCCGCTCTCGGCACAGCCCAACGCCGGGCTGCCTCGCGCCGTGGGCGATCGTCAGCATGTACTTGGCGAGCCCGGAGTACATGGCCCAATACGCCAAGCGCATGATTCAGGCGGGTGCCCGCTTCGTGGGGGGATGTTGCGGTACGACCCCGGAGCACATCAAGAAGATTGCAGGCCACGTCGCGAGCCTCCAACCACGGCTCACCACCGTGTCCACCCCCACCGCGGAGCATGCGGCGCATCGAGTGGAGCCGGTTCCCCTCGCCAGTCGATCGGCCTGGGGCCGGAAGCTTGCCACGGGCGAGTTCGTGACCAGCGTCGAGATCCTGCCACCCAAGGGCTGGGATGCCACTCCCATGCTCGAGGCGTGCCGGTCGCTCGCCGCATGCGGCGTCGATGCATTGAACGTGGTCGACACCCCGCGGGCGCAGAGCCGCATGGGGGCGCTGCCTGCCGCGCTCATTATCCAGAGCAAATTGGGTCTCGAAACGGTACTCCACTACACGTGCCGCGACCGCAACATGCTCGGCATGCTGAGCGACCTGCTCGGCGCGGCCGCAGGCGGTCTCCACAACCTCTTGCTCGTCACCGGTGACCCGCCGACCATGGGGCCCTACCCCGACTCCACGGCCGTGTTCGACATCGACAGCATCGGACTCACGAACGTGGCGCACCGGCTGAACCAGGGGCTCGACCCGGGCGGTAACCCGATCGGCGCGCCAACCGAGTTCGTCGTGGGAGTGGCGCTCAACCAGAGCGCTTCCGACCTGGAGCGGGAAGTGAGTCGCTACGCGTGGAAGGTCGATGCCGGCGCGGAGTTCGCGGTCACCCAGCCGGTGTTCGAACCGGCACGAACTCGAGGCGTTCCTCGAGCGCATCGCCGACCGGGCCATTCCCATCATTGCCGGTATCTGGCCGCTCACGTCGCTTCGGAGCGCGGAGTTCCTGGAGAACGAGGTACCCGGGGTCCATGTGCCGGCGCCGCTCATCGATCGCATGCGCGCGGCGCAGGAACGGGGTCCCGAGTCGGCCCGGGCGGAAGGTGTCGCGATCGCCTGCGAGGTGTTCGAGCGGGTTCGCGGATTGGTGCAGGGGATCCACGTGAGCGCACCGTTCGGCCGGGTCGAGCCGGCCCGGGCGGTACTCGAGCGGATCAGCGCTCCAGCGTCTCCATGATGCGGCGGTAGCGCCGGTCCACGCCGCCGAAGCCCAGATTGCTCACATAGACCTTGGTTGCGCCGAGGTCGCGCAATGCCTGGATGGTGCGCACGCACATCTCCTCGGCCGTGACTCCGGCCTCGAACTCGCGCGTCACCGCTTCGGCGGGCACCGGCAAAAATGTGGCGAGCCGAGCCAGGGTCTTCGGGTTGGCGCTGCGATAGGCGAAGACACCGAACACCATCGGCAACTGCACGCCCCGCTGCGCGGCTCGATTCAAGAACCGCTCCACCACCCCCAGCTCGTGATGTGACACGATCTGAGTCAGGAAGAAGTCGGCGGCGAAGCTCTCCTCGAGCAGGAAATCGACCTGCTCGTCGGGGTCGCGATGCGGATTGGACCATCCGCCGAGCCGCAGACCGGGAACCCGCTCGCGCAGCACCCGCCGGAGGGCCGAGGCGTGGGGCACGCAGCGCGGAGGTCCGACGGTCCGGTCGCCCCCGACCACGGTGAGCGCCTGGAATCCGAACGAGGCGGCCCGGGTCGCGTGCAGCACGCAGTAGTCGAGCGAATGCTTGCAAGTCAGGAACGGCACCACGATCGCGGGATCGACGTCCGTTGCCAGGTTCGCCGTCAGGTGCGCCAGGTTCTCCTCCTCGGACTGCCCCACCGCATTGTCCGTGAGGAAGATCAGCGTGTCCTGCCGGGCCAGCCGCTGGATGGAGTGGTACATGTCGATCCAGACGTCCATGCTCTCGGCGTAGGACATCCCGCTCCGCGGCGGGCGGAGCTCGACCGCGACCAGGGGACGATCGTCTCGAAGGCGGTCGAGGAATCGAGACTGGGGTGGCACAGGGGCCTGGGGCATCGCCATAACCTAATATGCCCGAGCGAGATGACCCCCGGGTAATTGAACCCGCTCAACGGACCGGGTATTATCACGCCCAGGCTCGAATCTCCAGGACCACGCGGTCCTGCCATCAGAAAGCGTCCTCATGACTACTGGCCTAGCTGACGTACCCGTTCCCCTCACCAAGCTCTCCGAAGAAGAGGTCCTCTTTAAGGAAACCGTGCGCGAGTTTGCGGAGACCGAGATCCGGCCGCACGTCACGGCCATGGACGAGGCCGCGGAGTTCAACCTCGATATTCTGCCCAAGTTCTTCGCGCTCGGCCTCATGGGAATCGAGGTTCCCAGAGCAACATGGCGGCGCGGGCGGGAGCTTCTCCCTCGCGACCCTCGCCATCGAGGAGCTGGCCCGGGTGGACGCCTCGGCCTCGATCTACGTCGATGTCCACAACACCCTGGTCAACAATTGCGTGCTTCGCTGGGGCAACGAAGAGCAGCATGCACGGTATCTGCCACGCCTCGCCGGCGACACCTTGGGTGCGTTTGCCCTGTCCGAAGCCGGCAGCGGCAGCGACGCCTTTGCCCTAGCCTGCAAGGCCGACCAGAAGGGCGATCATTGGGAACTCACCGGCCAGAAGCTTTGGATCACCAACGGCGCGGAAGCGGGTCTCTACATCGTATTCGCCAACACCGATTTCTCTCAGGGCTATAAGGGCATCACCGCCTTCCTGGTCGAGCGTGATTTCGAAGGGTTTTCGGTCGGGAAGCGCGAGAAGAAGCTCGGCATCCGCGCCTCCAGCACCACGGAACTCATCCTCGAGAACTGCAAGGTGCCGAAGGAGAACGTGCTCGGCCCGGTGGGCAAGGGCTACAAGATTTCGATCGAGACGCTGAACGAGGGCCGGATCGGAATCGGGGCCCAGATGATCGGCATCGCCAAGGGCGCCCTCGAGGCCGCGACCCAGTTCTGCAAGGAACGGGAGCAATTCGGCAAGCCCGTCGCCGAGTTCCAGGGGGTGCAGTTCCAGCTAGCCCAGATGGACACCGAACTCGAGGCCGCGCGTCTCACGGTCTACAACGCCGCGCGGCTCAAGGACGCGGGTCTACCCTTCGTACGCGAAGCTGCCATCGCCAAGCTGTTCAGCTCCCAGGTAGCGGAGCGGGTCACCTCGGTCTGCGTCGACCTGTTCGGCGGCTACGGATATTCCCGGGAGTATCCGGTGGAGAAGTTCTATCGCGACGCCAAGATCGGCACCATCTACGAGGGCACCAGCAACATGCAGTTGCAGACCATTGCGAAGATGATGCTGAAGTAGGGACTAGGGAGTAGGAGTAGGGAGTAGGTGAGCGGGGCGACGTAAGCCGCCCCGCTTTGTTGTCGTAGTACTGGAGGACGACCCGGTGGCGGCCACGACGCGGGCAGAATAGAATCCACCATCACTCTTCCAGAGGACACCATGCGGAGGACACTAGCGGCGTTTGCCGTCTTCCTGACCCTCGGGTGCGCGAGGCAGGACACCCCGGCCCCGAAGGTACTGCTCATCGGGCTCGACGGCGTGCGGGTCGACGTCCTCGCCGCCGCCTCGACCCCCGTCATCGATTCGCTGATTGCCGGGGGTTTCTTCAGCGATAGCGCCATCACCCGCCAACGGACCGTGAGCGGGCCCGGGTGGAGCAGCATGCTGACCGGCGCCGGGCAGGACAAGCACCGGGTGCGGAACAACGATTTCCGGAACAACGCCTACCCCTCCTACCCGGACTTCCTGACCCGCCTCGAGCAGATCGACACAGCCTACACCACGCTCGCTGTCGTCGATTGGCCGCCACTGGGGGATACGACCGACGGCGGACCCCTGATCGGCGATGCGGTCGACACCAAGATCCTGATCAACGGCGACGCAGAAGAGTACGACCGGGCCGACTCGCTGAGCGTCGTGGCCGCAATCGACCACCTGGCCGACCCCGCCCTCGACGCGGCGTTCGTCTACCTCGGCAACATCGACGTCGTGGGACACGAGACCAGCTCGCTCTCGGCCGAGTACCGTGCGGCGGTCGAGACGGCGGACCGCCAGGTGGGCATGCTGCTCGACGCGCTCCGACGGCGGCCCGAGTACGCCCGGGAAGATTGGCTCATCCTTCTTTCGACCGACCACGGGCGCACCGATGACGGCGGCCACGGAGGCGAGTCACCAGCGGAACGGAATATCTTCTTCTTGGCATCCGGACCGTCCGTCCGTGCCGGCCCAATCGAAGGCGTACCGCACATCGTCGATGTGGCCGTCACGGCCCTCACCCACCTCGGTGTCGCAATCGACCCGGCGTGGGGGTTGGATGGACGGGCGATCGGATTACGGGCTCGTTAGTACTCGTCGCTGAATCCGAACGTCGGTTTGCGCGTGACCCACCGGCCGCCGGTGAAGTCGGGAAACGCCTGGGGCGCACCCCCGGCCGCGATCGACCGCTCGGACAGCGGGCTGATGACGCTCCACGCCGCGGCGTCGTACACGTCGAGCGGGGTCGGCTCACCACGCTTGACCGCCTCGATGAAGCCGTGAAGCACGAAGAAGTCCATGCCGCCGTGCCCGGCGCCCGCCGCGGAGCTCTCCCAACGACGCCACAACGGATGATCGTACCGTTCTAGGTAAGGGCCCGCGTCTTCCCACTGATGGGGATCGGGACTCACGCCCTCGATGTAGAGCGATTGGTTGTCCCGCATCCAGAGGCCGCGTGTGCCCTGCACCCGAAAGTTGAGTGAATAGGGACGTGGCAGGTTGGTGTCGTGACTGACCACGACGGTCTCGCCGTTGGCGCACGCGATGACGGTCGTGACGATATCGCCCAGGGCAAACTTCACGGCCGCGTTGGGATGGTCTTCCCCGCCCATGGCGACGACGTGGTTGTGGAGACCGCGCGACTTGGTCGCGGTCGACGTCAGGGACACGAACCGATTGCCACGGTTGATGTCGAGCCAGTTCCCGACCGGTCCGACGCCGTGGGTTGGGTAGAGATCGCCGTTGCGACGGATCGAGTGCTCGGTGCGCCACCGCGCTTCCCCGTTCGATCCGGGCCCGAACTCGGCGCCGGGCTGGAATTTGATGGCGCGGAGGTCGTGCTGATAGCCCGAGTGGCAGTGCATCAGCTCGCCGAACATGCCTTGGCGCACCATGTGCAGGATGGCCAGCACATCGCGCCGATAGCACACGTTTTCCAGCATCTGGAACGGCGTGCCGGTCTGCTCGTGCGTCTGCACCAACTCCCAGCAATCCTCGACCGTCACCGCGGCAGGCACCTCGACCGCCGTCGCTTTGCCCGCTTTCATGGCTGCCACCGACATCGGCACATGCCAGAGCCACGGCGTTGCGATAATCACGGCATCGACATCGCTCCGCGCCACCAGATTCCGGAAGTCTTCCTCTCCATTCCCACATGTGGCGGGCTCGCGGCCACGCGCGTCGCGGACGAGCGCTTTGCCGTTCTCCAACGCCGCCCGGTCGATGTCGCACACCGCCGTGACTTCGATATCGTCTCGGCGAAGCGCGAGCCGCAGGAGTCCCGTGCCCCTGCCACCTACGCCGATGAAGCCGAGCCGTAGTTTGGCGTCCGGCTGGCGACCAAACACGAGGTGGGGCTGGAATCCGGCCAGGCCAGCGACGGCTCCGGCCGTCCCTTTCACGAAATCACGGCGATCGATCGGCGGCATGACGGCTCCTTTCCAGTGGGTTCACCGCACGGTGTGCCTCCCAAGAGGCTATCCGGGCGTCGGCGCGCACAGTGAGAGAATCCGAGGATGGCACAGCGGCGGCGATCTGCGCGGTCGCGGTGGGCGAGAATTTCCGAAAGCTGAGCGATGATTTCAAGCATGTGGGGGCAAGATGTGGCGGACGGAATAGTAGCGCCACCAGGGCACGCGATGTACTTGATGGAGATCTCACCCGTCCCGCTGACGCCGAGTCCTGGAGCGCCTATCCGAGCACGACCTGGACCAGGTGTTCGAGGCCGTCGTCGGACAGCGGGAACGGGCGCGTCTGCCGGAAGCCCGGTTCCGTCGAGACGGACGCTGGATACTCCTCGACACACGGCGTTCGGATTCTCGACCTCAATCCGATAGCGCGCAGTGCCGTGGCGGTAGACGATCTCGAAGCGTTTCCATTTTCGAGGTATGCATGGATCGATGCGGATGGCGGAGCCGCGCTTGTGGAATCCGAGGATCGACTCCAAGCCCGCCCGGTAGAGCCAAGCCGCGGCCCCGGTGTACCACGTCCATCCTCCGCGTCCCACGTGGGCGGGTGCGGAGTAGATATCCGCGGCGACGACGTAGGGCTCCACCTTGTAGCGGTGAAGCGCTCGCACGACGACTCGCATGGTGAATCGGGTTCAGCAGGTTGAAGAGATCGAAGCTCTTGTCCCCTTCGCCAAGCTGAGCAAACGCCATGACCGACCAGATGGCGGCATGGGTATACTGCCCACCGTTTTCCCGAATGCCGGGTGGGTATCCCTTGATGTATCCTGGGTCCCGCTCTGTCTCGTCGAACGGCGGGGAGAGGAGCAGCAGCAGCTGGTCCTCCTGACGGACCAGCCGGCGTGCAACGGAGTCCATGGCTTGGCGCGCGCGCGCCTCATCCCCAGCGCCGGAGAGGACCGCCCAGGACTGCGCGATCGAGTCGATCTGGCACTCGTCGTTCTGAGCCGATCCGAGCGGCGTCCCGTCATCGAAGAACGCGCGCTGTACCACTCCCCGTCCCATGCTTCCCGGTCCAGTGCGGTCGCAAGTGATGCGGCCGCCTTCCGCCATTCGTGCTGCACGCTTCTCTTCCTGTCGGCGGTCGGCGATCCCGGCGAACCGCTCAGGTTGGCATGGAGAAACCAACCCAGCCACACGCTTTCTCCGCGCCCCTCTCGGCCGACCCGGTTCATCCCGTCGTTCCAGTCGCCTCCACCGATCAGCGGGAGACCATGGCTGCCCATCCCGAGACTCCGGTCCAGGGCGCGCGCACAATGCTCGTACAGTGTCGCTCGCTCATCGGATGCCTTGGGTTCGAAGTACGCCTCGTGTTCGTGCGCCTCGAGGAGCCGGCCCCTCGAGCCAGGGGACCATTTCGTCCAGCACCGCCCAGTCCTCGGTCACCGTCAGGTAGTGCGCCACGACATAGGGCAGCCATAGGCGGTCGTCGGAGATTCGTGTCCGGACGCCACGGCCCGTCGGCGGATGCCACCAGTGCTGGACGTCTCCTTCGGGAAACTGGCGAGCAGCGGCCCGGAGGATGTGCTCGCGGGCAATGTCGGGCCGCGCGACCAACAGCGCCAGGACGTCCTGCAGCTGGTCGCGGAATCCGTACGCCCCGCCGGACTGATAGAAGGCGGACCGGGACCAGAGGCGACAGGACAGCGTCTGGTAGAGGAGCCAGCGATTGAGCAGCAGATCCATCGACGCGTCCGGCGTCTTGACCTGTACCGTGCCGAGCACCGTGTCCCAGTGGTCCTGGACCTCGCGGAGGAGCGCGTCGCCATCCTTCTTGCGATACCGTTGCACCAGCGTTCGTGCCTGCTCGGGGCTGTCCCCCTGCCCCAGCAGGAACAGCACCTCGGTGCGCTCGCCCGGCTCGAGTTCCACCTCCGTCTGGAGCGCGGCGCAGGGGTCCAAGGTCGCGCCGGTCTTGCCCGACAACTCGGCACCCCGCTCGAGCGACGCCGGGTGGTCGAGGCTCGCATTGCGTCCCAGGAACTCGAGCCGGTCGCTGGTCCACGATGTCTGGCGCCCACCGAGATCGGCGAAGGCGACCCGGTTCGCGAACTCACCGTTCCAGGCGTTGCGCGCAAACGTGGCCTGGGTCACGGGATCGACTTCGGTGACCACGTAAGGCGCGGCGGCGCTGCGCGTCACCCCCAGGACCCACTCCACATAGGCGGTGACGGAAAGGCGCCGTTTGTGGTCGGATCGGTTCACCAACGTCAGGCGCGAAATCTTGACAGGGTCGTGTGGCGGCACGAACTGCAGTAGGTCCAGCGCGATGCCGTGGGAGAGATGCTCGAAGCGACTGTACCCCTGCCCGTGGCGGATGATGTACGGCCAGGCGTCTTCGCGGATTGGCAGGCATGTCGGTCCCCACATCACGCCACTGTCCAGGTCGCGTACGTAGAACACTTCGCCCGGAGTGTCGCTGACCGGATCGTTCGACCAGGGCGTGAGCTTGTTCTCGCGGCTGTTGACGGACCACGTATAGCCGGAGCCCGTCTCGGACACCTGAAACCCGAACGCCGGGTTTGCCACGACATTGATCCAGGGAGCCGGCGTCCATTGTCCTCCGCCCAGCACCGTGACGTATTCGCGGCCGTCCTCGGTAAACCCTCCGAGGCCGTTGAAGAATTCCAGATTCAGCGCTGGAGAGGAAACCGGTTTTGCGACCTCGCGCTGGGAGCGGAGCCGTGGCGGGACTGGTCCGGGCCTCAAGCGCCCCAGCCGGATCACTTGCTCGGATAGCGTACCCCGATTCGCCAGGATCAACACGCGCGCCGCCGAGCGCAGCAGAATGAGGTCCTCTGCCGGCAGCAGGTCCTCCCGGAGCACGAACACCCCTCCTCGCCTTTCGTCCTTCTCACGGCCGACCGCCTTGGCTCGCACCATGGCTTCGAAGAATTCCTGAAGACCCGATGCATAGGAGGCGCCTTTCGCATTGAGGATCACCAGGTCGGCGGAGATCCCCTTCAGGCGCCAGTATTCGTGCGCCCGCACCAGTTGCCTCGCCACATCCCGCTCTTCATCCTGCTCGACACGCACGACGGCAATCGGGAGGTCGCCGGAGATGCCGTAGGCCCAGAGCCCAGACGCCCCTCGGCGGTTGGCGATCAGATCCTGTGGCGCCGTGCGCAACGTGCGATCGTCGTACAGCATCCGATTGGCCAGACGCTGGAACAGATGCGCCTCGTCCTGGGTGGTCTGGAGGTGGTGCAGCTGGACCTGGGCGTACATCCAGGCGAGTGAGCTCTCCCGCTCGAACGTGTCCTTCTGGCGGTATTTCTCCGCGAGGTCGAGGGCTTCCTCCCGGGACGGCGCCACCAGGGTAGTGAACACGAGACGGGCCGTCCCGCCCGCTGGGATCGCCACCCGATACCGGAGGCTCACGATCGGATCGAGAACCGTCCCGGCCGTGTTTGTGAGCGGTTTGCCCTCGATCACCGAGAGCGGTGCACGTATTCCGCGGCCCCGGCCCAGAAAGGCGGCGCGGTCGGTCTCGTATTCGCACGAGCCGACGATCTCCCCGTCGACGGCGGCAAGATGGGCCAGCCAGACCTGCGGCTCCGACGTCGATCGTGGGCGCCGGGTTGCCAACAGTGTCTGGAGCCCGGGAACGAATTCGGTCTCGACAAAGAGGTTGGAGAACGTCGGGTGGGCCTGGTCGGCGGCTTGCGAGGCCAGCACCACCTCCGCATAGGACGTGATGTCGATCTCGCGATCACGATTCTCCAGATTGGTCACCGTCAGCTGCCGGAGCTCGGCGTCGTCCTCCGGCGAGACGACGATCTCGAGCGTGGTTGACCGTGATCGATTGCGCTGCATGATCTTGGCCCGGTCTTCGGCATAGACGACGCCATACTTGGCCGCCTCGGTTCCGCTCGGCTGAAACCCGGCAGACCAGACTTCACCGGTCTTGGCGTCCCGCAAGAACAGGAACGTGCCCCAGCAGTCACGGGTCGAATCCTCCCGCCATCGTGTCACGGCAAGGTCGCGCCATCGACTGAACCCGGAGCCCGCTGCCGTGACCATGACCACGTACCGACCGTTCGACAGGACATGGGTGCGCGGCGAAATGTCATGGGGAGATTCGAACCGCCGCAGGGTCGGTGGAATGGTGTCGCGAACGTGGGCGGCCATCTGCACTTCCTCGCCCCGGGGCCGCGTCACGCCCACCGCCCGCGGCGTGCGCTCCTGGAGGAGCAGCTCCGCCGCCTGGATCATCGGATGCGCGTGGAAGCGTCTCCGTGTGAGGCCGTTGTGAACGACGTTGCCCAGCGAGACGATCGTCATCCCCTGATGGTGGGCCATGTAGGCCCGCACCACGGCCACCTTTGCCTTTTCAGGAAGCCGCGACGGGGTGAAATCCAACGCTTCATAGAAGCCGTAGGTGCCGTCGGCGTGGTTCTCTTCGAGACGAGCGACGTTGTCGAGGGCGGCCCTGGGTTCCACCATGGCCGCGAGCGCGGTCGCGTAGGGGGCCACCACGACGTCCTCGAAGAGCCCGCGCTTGAGCCCCAGGCCAGGGACGCCGAAATCCGAATATTGATAGGTGAGTTCGAGGTTGCGCACGTTGTAGGCCGACTCGGAGACCCCCCAGGGGACCCCTCGTTCCGCGCCATACCGGACCTGGCGTCCAACGACGAGACGGCACGTGAGATCGAGCAGGCTGTGGGCAGGCTGCTCCATCACGAGAAGCGGCATCAAGTATTCGAACATCGATCCAGACCAGGACACGAGCGCCGCGCCACGCCCAACCGGTGTGAGGGCCCGACCGAGGAGGAACCAGTGCCGTGGCGAGACATCGCCCTTGGCGATGGCCAGGAAACTCGCCAGCCTCGCTTCCGAGGCCAGGAGGTCGTAGCAGCTCGGGTCGAGGGTGTTGTCGGCCACCCGGAAGCCGATCGAGAACAGCTGACGCGAGGGGTCGAAGAGGAAGCGGAAGTCCATCGACCAGGCCATCTGTTCCGCCTGGAGTGCCAGAGCGGAGAGGCGGTGCTGAAGCGCAAGTGCCACTGTTCCGGCCCCATCGGAATCCTCACGACGGATCAACTCGAGATCGCGCGCATGACTCTGGACCGTGTCTCGGATGGCAGTTGCCCACGTGAGAATCTCCGAATGGTCTCCGTTCTCGAGATCAGCGGAAAGCGTGCTGGCAATGTCCCAGAGGTTCTCCGCTCGGGACTCGAGCGCCTCGAATCGATGCTCCCATTCTGCGAGCGACGTCGGAGTGTTCTCCAGGACGGCTGTCATCGCGCTCAGCGCCTCGCGCATCTGTAGCGCCGTGACCGTTTCCGACCGCGGGCGGAACGTGGTCTTCGCCACCGCATCGAGTACCGGCTGCAGCGCGTCGCGAATCCCATCCAGCACCTGTGGGCCTAGCACCGGTCGACCCGTGAGCTGGCGACACCCTTGAGACAGCGCGATCAGATGCCCAGCCAGGTTCCCACTATCGACGGTGGAGATATAGAGCGGGTCGAGCGGCCGGAGATCTCTGGTGTCGTACCAGTTGACGAAATGACCGTGAAACCGGCGCAGGGTGGTCATGGTCCCCAACGTGGCTTCGAGACGGTGGGTCATGTCCGAGATCCCGATCCAGCCGAAGTCATGGGCAACCATCGTGCTTAGGAGATACAACCCCATGTTCGATGGCGAGGTCCGGTGCGCGACGACCGGTTCGGGATCCTCTTGGAAGTTGTCCGGCGGGAGAAAGTGCTCCTTGTCATTCACGAACGTCTCGAAAAAGCGCCAGGTCCGTCTTGCGATGAGGCGCAAGGAGCGCTCCTGCCTCGGCGACAAGCGAAGCGTGTCCGCAGGCTTCGCTGGAACGCTGAGCCGCCAGGCGAGAACCGGCGATAGGGCCCAGAGAAGAATTAAGGGTCCGGCTACTGGCCACGCGCCCGGCTTGAGAATGCCGACGAGTACTCCGACGCCCAAGGCGAGAACAACGGCCCAGCGAAGGTGCGAATAGAAGGCGCGGAGCCTCGGGTCGGCGCCGTACCCAACCTGTGCCGCCGGGACCCATTCGAGGAGATTTCGCTGCGTGACATAAAGCCGGCCAAGCGTGCGCAGAACGGCATCGGTCATGTACCGCGCCTGGTGGGCCAGCACCGTGATGGCGAGCAGCATCCGCAGCGCGGCAACCTGGATATCGCCGCCAGTGGCGCGCAAATGGCTGCGTTTGGAATACCCTGGCCGACGAGGGATCAAGCCGTCGAGCACCGGCATGAACGCGGGCACTGCGATGGCTGCGATGATCAGGCTCGTCCACAAGAGCGGTGAGACGGCGGGCAATGTCCAGGCGGCGACGGCAAGCAGAAACGACGCAGGCGCGAAGAGGCTTCGGCGCAGGTTGTCCAGCATCCTCCAGCGGCCGTGTGCCGGAATGCGCGCTGGCCGCTTCTGCCCCGCGGCGTTGCGCGAACGACCGAGTATCCAGGGAAGGAGCTGCCAGTCGCCGCGCACCCACCGATGGTTTCGGCGGACGGCTACCTCGTAATTAGCTGGAAACTCTTCGAATAACTCGATGTCGGTCACCAGCCCCGCGCGCGCGAAGATCCCCTCGAAGAGATCGTGACTGAGTAGCGCATTCTCCGGAACCCGCCACGCGAGCGCCGCCTCGAACGCATCGACGTCGTAGATCCCCTTCCCCGTGTAGGAGCCCTCGCCGAACAAGTCCTGATACACGTCGGAGACCGCACCCGCGTAGGGGTCCACCCCTCCTGGGCCCGACACGATCCGCTGATACGTCGTGCTCTCAGGCCCCGTCGGCAGTGACGGAACGATCCGTGGCTGGAGGATTCCGTACCCCTCGACAACCCGCCCCATTTCGGCGTCAAAGCGCGGTTGGTTCAACGGGTGAGCCATTGCCCCGACGAGGCGGTAGGCAGCCGCCTTTGGAAGCCGCGTGTCGGCATCCAAGGTGATGACGTAGCGGACACCATCGGGCACGGTGGGTGGTTTGCCGTTGATCGGAATGAACGTGGTGTCCGTAGCGCCCCGAAGGAGCCGATTCAGTTCGTGCAGCTTCCCTCGCTTCCGTTCCCAGCCGATCCACTTGCCTTCTTTCTCGTTCCAGAGGCGCCGGCGATGCAACACCATGAACCGCTCCCCTCCACCGGGCGGGCTGCCGTATTGCTCGTTGAGACGCGCGATCTCGTCCGCCAGCTCGGAGAGGAGATCTTCGTCGCCCGGCTCGTGTTCGTGAGCGGCGTCTTTCCAGTCAGTTAGGAGCGCGAAGTGGAGATGCCCATCGGGATTCGCCAAGAAGTGGACCTGGAGCCGTTCGACGGACTCCTCGACATCCGCGTGGCTCCCGAGCAGCGTGGGCACGACGACCATGGTTCGAAGCTCCGCAGGCACGCCGCGCACCAATTCGAGCTTCGAGAGCAGCCGCGGGGGAACGACGTCAGTGACCAGGCGGTGGATGAGGGACACGACGATATCTGAGGCCGGCACGAGGGCGAGGATCCCGAGAAGCACGAGGATCGGCAGGCCGACACCCGCGCCCCACGTCACGTACAGAGGGCCGGCGAGAACAACCGCAGTCAGAAGCGCAATCAGTCCGAAATAGCCGGACGTCGCATGGGCGCGCCACGCGCGTCGGACCCGGACTCGCCACGGGACGCGAAAGCCCAGCCGACTCTCGAAAGCAAACCGGCCACGAGACACGAGATGATACCCCGGGTCCTCCTCCGGGCGTTTGACAATGGCGAGGAGGCCTGACTGGTTCGCCAGTCGGACGGCCTCCAGTTCGGTGGGACTTGTCCGCGATGCGGTCTCAGGGGGGTCCTGCGCTGCGTCGCGCGCGAGCCGGACAGCTTCGCGGGCAACCTCCAGTTCCGATCTACTCGAGCCGCGGGACAATTCCTCGACCGCCGCCCGATACTTGTCTCGGGTGCGGAAATCCATGGCCGCGAACCCGGGGACGGATCGAAAGACCTCGTCCACCAGGCTGACGCTTTCGAAGAACCCCGGCCAGTCGATGGACGACAGCCACCGCATGCTGGTGATAATGTTCCGCACGGTGATGTTTGCTGCGGCTTGGGCCTGATGGGCCTCGGCGACCACTTCGTTGGGGGACGTCCCCTGTGCAGCCAGGTTCGCATCGAGCCAGTCGAGGGCCGGCATGAGCGAAGGTGGCTGATCACGAAGCCGCTGCACGAGTTGCACGGCGAACGCGCTGTCGAGGGGAGCGTTGCCGAGCGATTCCAGACACGTCATCCATGCCCTCCGCAGCATGATCGCTGAGACCCAAGAGGCGATCCGCAACATCGTCCCCTCGCGCGCGCGCCTCGCGAGCGGGAATGATCAGATCCGACAACCGCCGCAGATTCTCAACGAGGGCCACTCGCAGATGGATGGCGACTGCCCAGAGTTCGCCGATGCCGAGCGGCTGGATCCGCTGGTAGGCCCGCACGAACGCCTGGAGTGTCTCGAGGTCGAATCGACTGTCGGTGTGCGCCACATACGCCCAGGCCAGCCCAAAGACGCGCGGGTACCCGCCGAGGTGGTGGCCCTCGGCTATCTTCGGTAGGAGTTTGTAAAAGCTGCGCGGGAGATGATCCCGGATTTCCCGGAGTTGCCCGTCCACCACGTGGAAGTTGTCGAGGAGCCACTCCTCGGCTTGGGTAATCTGACTCTTCTGTCGCACCGCCTCGACGATGTTCCGGTACCCGGCGAGAAGCACCTTCCCATTCTCGCGGACGCGGTAGAGGAGCTGGCGTCCCGGTGCGCGTCCCTCAGCGGTGAGTTGGGCAGCGGCCAGGCTCTCGGCGTGCTGCTCGAGCCGTTCGATGCCGAACACCTCGGCGCGGATCGGCTGGTGCTCTCGGGAAGGAGCTGCGACCAGGACGTCCAGGGTGTTCAATTCGAGCTCCGTATCGCGGCTGCCAAACGTGTGCGCTTGATCAAAGAGTCGTGACCCCCTTCCTGCAGCCGAAGCCGGGCTACAGACTTTCGCTGGAACAACTCGTGCCGGCCTCGAGGAGGGCCACCCCGATTGGTCTCAGCCACCCCGCCCCGAAATGGTTCTCGGACCGCCTGGTCAACATACCCAGGGTCGCCAGCCGGTGGCATTGCGTGCTCGAGAGGGCTCGCGGGGACGGGGAACGTCCTGGTTGGCTGCAACTCCACGCGCATTCTGAGAATCTGTAGCGGCAGTGGCCCAACGCCTGCCGTTCTGACAGCCCGATGGGCCCTGCTGGGCGGGCCGGTGGTTGGCCCCTCGTCTGGACTGAACAGGAACGAAGCTTGCTCTTGTTACGTACAGATTAAGAACGACGCCGTCAAATCAATCTGCGAGAGAATGGGAGTTTCATGAGCGCCAGGCTGCAGTCGCCCGCCGCCCCGAACCTCGGCTTTGCACGGCCTTCGCGGCCCTGGGCAGGGGGTGCGGCTGCAATGGCGTTGGCACTCCTCGCGCTGGCCCCCCGGGTCGGGTGGACCACGCCCAGCCCACCGGCGGCCGACCTGGAAGCCAGACTCAAGCGCTGGTTCGCCGAGGCGTCACGCATAGCGCCCGGGGAATGGGGTGTTGCGGTCGCGGCCGAGGACGGGCGCATCCTCTGGAGCGTGCGGCCCGATCAGGCGCTGATTCCGGCATCCGCCGTCAAGCTCTTCACCACCGGATTTGCCCGGACCGTGCTCGGGGCCGATGCCCGCCGCTCAACCAGGATCCTCGGCAACGGGTATGTCGATCCCGCGTCCGGGGACTGGGTCGGCCGCTGGGCGATCGAGGTGAACGGAGACCCGTCGCTCGAGCGGTCGAAGAGTGGCGGCACCAAGCTGCTCTCCCTAGCCCAACAGCTCGCGGCCCTTGGGGTGCGCCGATTGACCGGACCGTTCGAGGTGCAGAGCGCCGCGGGGCCGGCCGAAGCGTGGTTTCCGGCCCAGTGGTCGGAGCGCCACCGAGGCCGGCTCTTCGCCCCGCTGATCGGCCCACTCACCGTGCACGAAAACGTGGTGCGTTTCACCATCCGGCCGGGCAGCGCGGTTGGGCGGCGCGCCCGCCTCGCCACGGTGTCACCCGACGGCATCGAGCGTCTCGTCGCGGTACACGCGACGACGTCCTCCGGGCGGCGATCTCGCCTCAGGGTCCGGCCGGCGCCGGGCGGAGGCTGGGTGGTAACGGGCCAGATTGGGGAGCGCTCGCGTGGCCGCTCCATCAGTGTCACCGCCGTCGAGCCGCGCCTGGTACTCGAGGCGGTCTGGGAGGCGGCAATTCGAGAAGTTGGCATCGAATGGGACCGGGAACCGCGCAATGCTCTGGACCAAGCTGCTGCGCCAGACGGGGTGCTGGCCGAGGTGCTGTCACCATCGCTCGACTCGATCGCGAGCGACATCAACCTGCGAAGCCACAATCTCGGCGCGGAGCTGCTGCTCCAGTGGGCCGCAGGTCCGAGCTATGGGCCGGAACTCCTCACCCAACACGTCCAATTCATCACGGGCCAACTCGATGGAGTGCGGCTGGTCGATGGCAGCGGCCTCTCCAGCAACGACCGGGTAGCTCCGCGCATTTTTGTGTCCTACATGGCCCGTCTCCCGCAAACGGAGCACGGCAAGAACTTCCCGCTGTTATTCCCCGCCAATGGTACCGGCACCCTCAAGCCGCTCCGGGGCGACCTTCCGGCTGAAGGAGTATTCCGCGCCAAGACGGGTACGTTGCGTAACGTCTCGACCGTCGTGGGATATCTCGGTCGCCCCGACGGCGTCTTACTCCTCTCCCTCATGTACAACGGATCGCGGCCGTCCTCCGCTCGTCGCGCCCAGTGGCAGCTGGTGCGGGAACTCGGGGCCGACGGCATCGCGGTACCGGCCGAGTGGGAGGAACAGGAATCGCCCCAGTATGGTGGCCAGGGCAGCGAGTGGACCGAACGCCTGAACCACATTTTCTAAGCCACATACCTCGAATACAAAGTAGATGGCCCAATCCCTCCGCTGCTCATCGGAGGTGGTTTCAGCGCGACGTCGTTCGAACGATCCGCAGGCGGCTGGCCGCTTCGCGGAGCAGATCCTCGGTCTTGCAGAAGGCAAACCGCACGAAGGTGCGCCCGTCCTCGGGCCCGCTGTAGAAGCTCGATCCCGGCACTGGTGCGACACCGATGTCACGGGTCAGCCAATGGGCAAATTCCACGTCCGACTGGTCGCTCAGGTCGGAAAAATCGGCAAGGACGTAGTAGGCACCTTCCGGATACCGCAGCCGAAACCCCGCATCCACCAGGGCCCCGCAGAGGAGGTCTCGACGGACGCGATACTCCGACGCCAGTAACCGATAGTACGACTGGTCCAACGTCTCGAGCCCTATCGCCACGGCCTCCTGAAGCGGGGCCGGCGCACCGACGGTGAGAAAGTCGTGCACTTTGCGGATAGCGTCGGTCAGATCCTGCGGAGCCACGATGGTTCCGACCCGCCACCCGGTCACGCTGAACGTCTTGGACGCGCCGCTGACGGTGACGGTCCGGTTGGCCATCTCCGGCAGCGTCGCGATTGGGATGTGCTTTCCTTCATAGTAGATGTGCTCGTAGATCTCATCGGTGATGGCATAGGCGTCATGGCGGACACAGAGCTCCGCAATTGCCGTCAGCTCCTCGAGCGACAGCACCCGTCCCGTCGGGTTGTTCGGCGTATTGACGATGATCGCCCTGGTCTTGGGCCCGAACGCGGCGGCGAGGCGGTCGAGATCGAGCGGCTCGCCCGGGCGGAACGGGACGTAGACCGGACGCGCGTCGCACAGGATCGCGTCCGGCCCGTAGTTCTCATAGAAGGGCTCCAATACCACCACCTCGTCGCCCGGATTCACCAGGGCGAGCATCACCGAGGCCATAGCTTCGGTGGCGCCGCAGGTGACGGTGATTTCCGCCACCGGATCGACCGCCATCCCGTACCAAGTGGCGTACTTCGCGACGAGGGCGCGGCGCAGCCGCTCGCTGCCCCATGTAATGGCATATTGATTGATGTCGTCATGGATCGCCTGGGCGGCAGCGCGCTTGAGCACGTCGGGCGCGGGAAAATTCGGGAATCCCTGCGCCAAGTTGATGGCGCCGTGTTCGTTGGCGAGGCGGGTCATGCCCCGGATTACCGATTCGCTGAAGGTGTGCGTGCGGACCGCAGTTCGCATCAGGTGGCCTCGAGACAAGAGTGGTGTACCGCTGCGCCGGCGCTGGGGTTCCGATGCCCTCGGGACAAGGTAACTTTCCGGCCGGTACACGCGAGATATCCCCTTCACTCAGCCACAGGATCCCATGGTTGGACGCGAGGTTCCCGGCCCGGACACGAAGGCCCGCATCATCCATGGCGTGATGGTGGGAGCGACGATTGCGGTGCCCACCATTCTGGCAACGGTTCGCATCGTGGCGGGCTCGACGGGCACGGAACAACCGGCCCGGATTCTCGCGGTGATCGCCCCGGCAGCCGCAGGGTTGGCCGTGGTCGTCAGCCTCATCCTGCGTGGCCGGCTGGCATCCCAGCCGGCATCCGCGGGACGCGACGCCTGGTGGACGGCCAACCTGGGGACGGCGGTGGCCCTGTGGAGCCTGGCCGAGGGGACCGGCCTTTTGGCAGGCGTGGCATATTTCCTCACCGGCAACCTGCCTGCCACCCTGCTCGCGTTTTCCATCGCCATTCTGCTGCTGCTCATGTACGCGCCCAGCCGTCTGGGCGAGTAACACTTTTCACCTCAGGGCTTCGCCATCATGAATCAGCGCGCGCTTGACTTCCTCACGTCCCTGCTCGATGCCCCCGGCCCATCGGGGTTCGAAATGCTGCCGGCCCGGGCCTGGCGCCGTGAGGCCGAGACATTCGCCGACGAGGTCCGCGTCGATGTCGGCGGTAACTCGTACGCCATCATCAACTCCACCGGCCGTCCCCACATCATGTTCGCCGGGCACATCGATGAAATCGGCCTCATGGTCGTGCATATCGATGACGAGGGGTTCCTGTCATTCGACACGATCGGCGGCTGGGATCACCAAGTGTTCGTTGGGCAGCGCGTTGTGCTCCTGGGACGTGACGCAGTTGTGCATGGGGTCATTGGGAAGAAGGCGATTCACCTCATGGAGGAGGAAGACCGTAAGAAGGTCTCCAAGGCGAGCGACCTCTGGATCGACATCGGCGCGGCGACCAAGGCCGAGGCCCTGGCGCGCGTGCGCGTTGGCGATCCCGGTGTGCTGGCCTCGCAGGTCCAGCGATTCCCCAATGGCCGCCTCGTGAGCCGCAGCATCGACGACCGGATCGGAGCGTTTGTGGTTCTGGAGGCGTTGCGCCTGCTGGCCAAAGACCGTCCAACTGCGGCCGTGACCGCCGTAGCGACGTCACAGGAAGAGATCGGCTACTCCGGCGGCGGTGCGCGAACGTCGGCGACCGGGCTCGAAGCCGACGTGGCCATCGTCGTGGACGTGACGCATGCGACCGACCATCCTGGTGCCGAGAAGAGGAAGCATGGCGACATCAAACTTGGAGCGGGACCCGTGCTTAGTCGGGGATCCGTGGTCAGTACCGTGGTCTTCGAACGACTGCTCGAGGCGGCAGAGGCCGAGGGGATTCCCTACGCCCTCCAGGCGGCTCCCCGGGTTACCGGAACCGATGCGGATGCAATATCAACCGCGCATCGCGGCGTAGCCACGGGACTCGTGTCCGTGCCAAACCGCTACATGCACAGCCCGAATGAAATGGTCATGTTGGAAGATCTGGAGCGTGCGGCACACCTGCTCGCCGCGTTTGCGCGGCGGACTGGCCCTGATTCCAAGTTTTCGCCGGAGTAGGACGATCAGTCGTCGGTTCTGAGATCGGCCAAGCCCTGCTGGGCCGCCTCTCGAACCGACTCGTCATCATCGGTAAGGAAGTCCTGCAGTGCGCTGGTGGCCACCGGTCCACCCGCGAGGCCGAGCCCTTCCACTGCCGCGACGCGGGCGGCCGACCGCTTTCGTCCGAACACTTTTCGCTTGGGCTCCGCAGAGCGCAACAGCGTCTGGACGGCGTCCGGCGAGCCGATCCGCCCCAAGGCCAGGCAGATCTCCTGCAACACCTCCGGGTTGTCCTCTTCCTCCAACCGGAGAGAGAGTGTCATGACGAGGCCCCGCCCTGTTTCACGGTTGATGCCCTGCACGGCATCGAGCCGGACCATGACCGAGGAATCCCACAGTGCCTTCCGAAGCGACTGGGCCACGGCGGGCGATCCGATCTTGCCCAACGCCGCAGCGACGGCTCGGCGCACCCGCTCATCCTCGTGCTCAACCTGTGATGAGAGTGACGGAATGGCGTCGATCAAACGCAGCTCGCCGCACAGCTCCGCGATGTTTCGCACCACAAACCAGTCTTGATGGTCGAGTCGGTTGATGATTCCACGCTTCCCCTCCCGCATGTGGCTCAACATGCTGAAATAGCCACGTCGTTCGGCCAGGGTCGGTGCGGCCGCCAGGAGCTCCAGCAGCACCTCGGTCGGCTCCGCGCCGAGCCGATTGAAGAGCGCGACTGCATCGGACCGGCCGATTCCTTCCATTGCCACCATGCGAGCGAGAGTCTCCTGGACTGGGCGCGGCAGGACGCGGCGTAACAACGTCACATAGCGTTCCTTGATCCGCGGATCCGTCTCGTGCGCCTCTTCCTGAAAGAGCTGAATGAGGAGCTTCAGGAACTCGTCCCAGTCCCCACGCTCGGAGGCCGCCCTGACCCGCGGCTCGATCTCCTTGAGGAGGCTTCCCTTACGGGGATCCGGTTGGATCGGTCCGATCAGGTATTCCTCGTCCCCCGGAGCCGGCCGTATGAGGCCCGGCAAGAGGCCCGCACCGGACTCGTCAATGCGAGCCTCGGGCGCCTGGGTCCCTGCCGCCATTTCATCCCCATCGGAATCCGCGCTCGGGAGGTTGATGAGACCATCCGCCGCCGGCATGTCATGGCCGGTCAGGACCTGGATCTCTCCGGTGCTCGCAGGATCGAATTGGTCGATGAACTCCTGGGAGCTGCCCGGAGTGCCGGGATGGGCCAGCGCTCGGAGGAGGGCCAGGAGCATGGCCGGGTGCACCCGAGGAGGGATTCGAATCTCGCGAATTCCCGCGCCCCGCATGGCATCCTGCAGCTCGCCCAGTCCGGGTGTGCCGGCCGGCAGGACGAAGCCGCCGACCGCGAGCCCCGAGCTGTCCACCGAGAAGCGGAGGCCGTCATCGACCAGCTCGGCTTGCAGGTCCAGAAAGGCCGCCTTGTGCTGTTCGCGGGCCTCCGGCGCCACGCGCAGGAGATGCACGAGTTGCGCGAGCTTAGTGGCGATGGATGACGGTGCGCTCATGACGCTCGGAGAAGGGCTGCCAAGAGTTGGGTGGTGTTCAAGATACCGGGGCGCCGGAAGGGCGGCAACGTTCTGCGAGGGCCCGGGCCACATCGGTGGCCCGCCAGGAATCGGTGGCGAGCGAGAGCCGCTGCGCCAACAGCGCGGGGGCCGGCAGCGGTAGGCCCAAGGCGTCACCATCAGCAAGCACCCCGGCCACGTCACCGTCACGAACGATGTGCCTGTCGCGCAGGACCACAGCCCGATCGAGAACCTCGATGGCAAAGTCCGTGTCGTGACTCACCGCAAGCACGGCGCATCCCCCATCCCGACGGGCACGCACAACTCGGGCTACGGTTTGCCGCGAGACCCGATCCAATCCATTGGTCGGCTCGTCCAGGATGAGTAAGCGCGGACCGACTACCAGCGCGCAGGCCAGCGCCACGAGCCTGCGACGGGCAGCCGGAAGGTCGTAGGGATGGACAAGAGCCACATCGGTGAGTTCAAGCTCGTCGAGAATGGTCGCGGTGGCCTCGGTGGTTTGGGCCGCGGGCCAACCGAGCTGCCTGGGGCCAAACCCGATCTCAGCCTGAACACTGCGCTCGACCAGCTGCGCCTCGGGGTTCTGGAACAGGTAGCCCACCGAGGCTGCGAGGTCCTCCGGTCCAAGGCCGTCGGTTGATCGATTCACGGTTGTCACCGTGCCGCGCGAAGGGTGCCGCATCGCCATCGCCAAGCGGGTGAGGGTGGTCTTCCCCGCCCCATTGGAGCCCAGCAGCGCCACACCCTCCCCTGCCGTGATCTCGAGCGACACGCCCTCGAGCACGGGCGTCGACCCGTAGGCGAAGTCCACAGTCGACATTCGGAGCACCACGTTCATCGCCACCGGACAAGCCCCTCCGCCACCGTCACCGGATAAGGCGCAGCGAGAAGCGGCGATTCAACCAGCCGCCCGGCGGCGCGCGCCAATCCCGCGACAGAGGTGGATCCCGGCCCTCGGTCCCAAATCGCGTCACCCGCGAGCACGACGCCCGGTGCCCCGTCCAGCACCGGGCGTCCGTCGTTCAGCACGATCACACGATCGGCCACCGTCGAGAGTGCGTCGGCGTCTTCACTGGCCAGGATCACGATCGCGCCGGCATCCGCCTCGGCACGGAACAATTCGTAAGTCCGAATCCGACCGCTCTGGTCGAGCGACGACGCAGGCTCGTCGAGCAACCAGACTTTCGGTTGGAGCACCGCCATCGAGGCGATGACGGTGCGCTGCAACTCTCCCCCGGACAGCGTCCGCGGTGAGCGATGGGCCAGATGCTCGATCCCCAACAACCCCAGCGCCCGGTCTGCGGCCGACCGGATGCGCTCGATGGGCCAGCCGAGGTTTGCCGGGGTGAACGCCACCTCCTCCCAAACCGTGGCGGCGATACCCGAGAGTTGGAGCTCCGGGGTGGCGGTGACGAATCCAATCTGGCCGGACCGGGCCGATTCGGTCGTCTGGGGATCTCGGCCCAAGAGCGAGACCGTGCCGGCGAGCGTGCCGCCGGTGTGGCGCGGAGCGAGACCCGCCGCGACGAGGAGCAACGTGGTGCATCCCGCGCCGAGCGGCCCGAACAGCCAGGTGATTTCCCCGGCCCGAAACTCGAGCGATACGCCATCCAAGACGTCGATCGTGCTGGCGGCATACCGAAACGACACCCCGTCGAAGGTCACATCGGCCACGACGTGAGCCTCCCGACAAGGGCAAGCAGCACCAGGAGCAAGAGACTCCATCGAATCGTGCGATCGGCCAGCGTATCCGCCGGCGGATCGAGCGGCGTTCGCTTCCCCCCGACGGCTACGGCACGCATCTCGAGCGCGTGGGCGCGTTCGTCGACTTCGGCAAGAGCACCGAGAATGAGGGGAAGGGCGAGGGGAACAACGGCACGGGCGCGGGCCAAGGCGCCGCCGCTGTACCGAAGGCCGCGGGTCCGCTGTGCCTCGATGCTGGCACCGGCCCGATCCAGGAACGCCGGCAGCGCATGAAGCGTGGCAACGAAGAGATAGGAGAAATGCATCGGCCATCCTCGGGCCGCCACGGCATTCAGGAACCGTGATGGATCGAAGGCGTGGTAGAAGCCGAGCGAGGCGGTGATGATGGCGCCGAAGCGGCCCGCTTGCACCAGCGCCGCTATTGTGCCATCGGCGGAAAGCGTGAGCGGCCCCAGGCTCGTCGTCGGGCCGCCGCCCAAGAGCCCGTGCAGGACGAAGAGAAAGACCCAGAGCGGCAGGCACACGATCACGCCCTGCCGGATGGCGCGCCCCACGCCGCAGATGGCGACCAGGACGACGCAGGCTCCATACAAAAGGAGGGGTCCCCACGGTGTTGGAACGAGGAACGCCAGCACCGTCACCGCAATTGCGGTGGACAAACCGGTCAGAGGATGGGCCCGGCGGGCGAGGCCGGGTGATGCAGCGCCGGGAGCCGTCACCGGCCCAGCGCGCGGAGAGCCAGCGGGTAACGACTGATCATGCGCACGGGGAGGCTTCGGAGCGCGACCCCCACCAACGCAAACGTCAGCGCCTTATCGATCACATCGGTCACCAGGCTCGAGAGCGCGACGGCCCATGGTAGATCAGTCCCTGCACCGACCAGCACGGTGGTCAGGAAGGTGACACCCCCTGCCGTCACGCCCTTGAAGGCCAGGTACGAGATGAAGGCTGAGAGGGCCCCGCCGGCCAAACCCAGCAGGCATCCCCAGACGATGGACACGCCAAAGTTTCGAAACCCGCCCTGCCGTGCCGCGAAATAGGCGAGGAGGGCGATCAATACCTGGATCGGAGCAAACGCGAGCCACACGTATCCGGACACGAACGCGGCGAAAACCTGGCTGATCAGACCGGTGGCAATACCGGCGCCCAGGCCCGCCAAGGCTGAAACGAGTATGGTGCCAACCGCGTCGAGATATACCGGGAGGCTGAGCTCCGCGACAATCCGGCCGATCGCCACGTTGATGGCCACGGCCAGCGGAATGAGTGCGAGAAGACGAGAAGACACGAAGACGCCGGCCCTGGTTATGATTCATGCTCCGCGAAACGCCCGAGGCCCTGGAACCCTGCCTGGGCAACGAGACCGTCAACCCTGATAAACTACCTAGGCTCATCGACTTATGAAACGCATCATTGTTCTGGCCGTTCTGCTGGCGGGCCCGGCGGCTAGTCTATCCGCCCAGCGCACACCCGCAGCCCGCCAGGTGCTCGAAGACATCCAATTCCTTGCCGATGACCGTCTGGGCGGCCGCCTGACCGGATCCGCCGGGGCGGACACCGCCGCCGCATACCTGATCCGGCGCATGGAACAGGCGGGGCTGCAAGCACCGCCGTCCGGGTGGATCCAACAGTTTGTGGTGGCGGCTGATGCCCCAATGGCACAGCACACCGGCGCGGGGGGGGTCACCGGAGGCAACGTGATCGGCGTCCTGCCCGGGCGTGACCCCGAGCTTCGCAATGAGACCGTCATCGTCGGCGCCCACTATGATCATCTCGGGCTGGGTGGCGCCGGCGCTCTCGACCCAGACAACACTGGGTTCGTCCACAACGGCGCGGACGACAACGCGTCGGGAACGTCGGCCCTGCTCTACATCGCACGCCGGCTGAGTGGCAATCCGCCCGCCCGCACGGTCGTGTTCATCTCGTTCAGCGGAGAGGAACTCGGGTTGCTCGGATCCTCGTTCTATACCAAGAACCCGGTGTACCCTCTCGCCCGGACAGTGGCGATGGTCAATCTCGACATGGTCGGCCGCCTTCGGAACGACCGGTTGCTCGCGTTTGGCGTCGAGACAGCCACCGAATTTCCGACCTTGCTCGACTCGCTCAACTGGTACGCCGGCTTCGACCTCAAGGCTTCGGGCGACGGGTACGGTCCCAGCGATCACGCGTCGTTCTACGCCGCCAAGCTTCCGGTGATCCACCTGTTCACCGATTTGCACGAGGACTACCATCGCGCGAGCGATGACGCCGACAAGATCAATGCCGATGGATTGGTGCGCGTGGCCGACTTCGCCGTCGGCCTGGTGCAGGCGCTGGCCAACCGGCAGCAGAGCCTGACCTACGTGGAACGCCCGGCGCCAGCGCCGCGCGTAGCCAGTGACAGTCCCGGTGGGGAGCGCGCCTGGTTCGGGTCCATTCCCGACATGGCCGGCGGCGTGACCGGCGTGCGATTCTCGGGCGTCAGCAAGGGAAGTCCGGCCGAGCAGGCGGGCATGCAGACCGGCGACATCCTGATTCGGCTCGGAGCCTATGAAATCGAGAACCTCCAGGCCATGTCCGACGCGCTGGGGACCTACAAGCCCGGCGACGAGGCCGAAGCCGTCGTGCTCCGCGGGGGCCAGGAACTCCGGTTCCGCGTGACGTTTGCCAGCCGGTCCAATCGGTGACCGTACTCCCCGCGGACCACGTGGTCGCCGCCCTGCGGGGAGCGTTTGCGCGCGAGGCGACACGTGCCGAGTTGCTCCAGCTCGCGGCCACCAAGATTCAGGCGGCCGGTCCGCCGTACACGTCGGTATACCTCTATATGGTGGACGGAGAGGAACTCGTCCTGGACGCGTATGCCGGCCGAGCCACGGAGCATACCAGAATTCCGGTGGGCCAGGGCATCTGCGGCACGGCAGTGGCGACGGGCACGGACCAGAACATCGGCGATGTCAGTCAGGCGTCCGGATATCTGGCGTGCAACCTCGAGACCGCGTCGGAGTTGGTAGTGCTGATTCGCCGCGGCGGTACGATCCTCGGACAGATCGACGTCGACAGCGACCTCCCCGATCCCTTCACAGCCGAGGAGGAGTCCGCTGTTCGGCGCGTGGCGGACGCGATCGCGGTCCTGTTGTGAGCTGGGGTTCGAATCGGCCACGCTGATCGGCTGCAGATGAAGCGTGACACGCCTCGGACCCTGATGCGACACCTCCGCGGGGTCAACCTCTTCGAGCGCCGTTTTGGAAGCGGTCCTCCCACCGTCGTCCTTCATGGCGGACCAGGCGCACACCATGACTATCTCCTCCCTGCCATGGACGCCCTGGATCGCGGTCGGACCTTGGTGTATTACGACCAGCGCGGCGGCGGCCGGTCGCCGGTCGACCGGCCGGTCCCGGTAGGCTGGCGCGAACATGTGGCCGACCTCGAGGCCCTGCGCGTCCAGTGGCGCCTCGATCGCCTGACACTCCTCGGGTATTCCTGGGGTGGCCTGCTCGCGCTGCTCTACGCCACCGAATTCCCGACCCACGTCGCCAAGCTTGCACTGGTCTCACCGGCCCCTGCGTGGCACACGGCGCGCGATGAATTCGAGCGACGTTTCGCCGAGCGGAACACGGCCCCGGCACTCGAGGCAGAACGCCGGACGCTCCGCGAGTCCGGCCTCCGCGAGCAAGACCCGGATGCCTATCGCCAGCGACTGTTCGAGCTATCCGTGACGGCCTACTTCTACGACCCGACCCGGGTGCGCCAGCTCACGCCTTTTCGCGTCACCGGACGCACCCAGAGCGAGGTGTGGGACAGCCTCGGCGACTTCGACCTCCGACCATCCCTTCGCCGGTTGGATATCCCGGCCGTCGTGCTTCACGGCGACCACGACGTGATTCCGGTCGAAGCGTCCCGCCAGCTGGCGGACGCGTTCGACGCACCGTTTCATCTGCTGCCCAACTGCGGGCACGTTCCCTACATCGAGGCCTTCGACCAGTTCGTCGTCGTCCTGGATGACTTCCTACCCCGAGCTGATCCCCAGCACGCATCCCGATGATGCCGCGACCGACACCCTTCGATCTGATCTTCGGTGAACTGGCCGACGACCGATTCCCCCAGATTCGGGCTGGCCTCGAGCGCGCGGGACTGGCCGGCGCAAACCGAGACTCGTTTCTTCTCAACCAAGAGGTTGTCACTTTCCTCCGCGACCTGCGGCCCGAGGGAGGATTGGGAGAGGCCATCGACCAATTGGTGGCGTTGGTGCACCAGTCATACCTCCTGTGGGAATCCGGCCGTTGGATCCTTCGGATCTCGCCCACCCGGGCCAGAACGATCCTGAGCGAGGCACCGATTGCCGAGGAAGGCGTCGACCCTCCCACTCCATACTACCTGCAGTGGCCCGAACGGATGTTGTGGGCCCAGGTGACGCCGGATGAGCCGCATGAACCGCTGGACGGGTGGTTCGTCGCGCCCGAAGGCGAGGCGCTGCGGGTGCTGGGAATCTTCGGTTTGCATCCCGACCGCATGGGGTTCACCGTGGTCGAGGTCGCCGGCCCGAGGCCCGGCGCGCTGGCTCGCGCCGATGGCACACCGCTGTTCGCGTCGGTGCTTCCCGCCGGCCGCGATGCCGGCCTTCATTCGTTGGTCGGGACGGAGGAATTGCTCGAGCTGGCGTGGCGAACCCACGCGATCATCAGCGCCCGAACCAGACCAACCCGCACGACCCACGAGCCCGTGGACGTTCCATGAGCCGTGACCGGAGAACCGCATGACGCGTCGGAAGACACCACCCAAGCGAACGGCCAAGCAGGCGACCAAAACACGGTTGAAGTCGGTCACACCGAAGGCGGCCGAACCGAGGGCACGGGCAAAGGTGGTGCTGCGGCGTCTCAAGAAGGCCTACCCCGACGCCCACTGCGCGCTCGGCCACGCCGACGCCTACCAGCTGTTGGTCGCGACCATTCTCTCGGCTCAATGCACCGACGCCAGGGTCAACATGGTGACCCCGACCCTTTTTGCCCGCTACCCGACAGCGGGAGCGTTGGCCCAAGCAGCGCAGCCCGAGCTCGAGAACATCATTCGGTCGACCGGCTTTTTCCGCAGCAAATCCAAGAATCTGATCGGGATGGCCCAGGCCCTGATCGCGGACCACCAGGGCGAGGTGCCCCAAACGATGGCCGCCCTCGAGGCGCTGCCCGGCGTCGGACGGAAGACGGCCAACGTGGTGTTGGGTAATGCATTCGGCATCGACGAGGGTGTCGTGGTCGACACCCACGTTACTCGGTTGGCCCGGTTGCTCGAGCTGACCCGGGCAAAGGAGGCTCCCAAGATCGAACAGGACCTGATGGCGCTCTTTCCGCGGAAGGACTGGACGTTGCTGGCCCATCTCCTCATCTCACACGGCCGACAGGTGTGCATCGCGCGCCGTCCTAAGTGCGACGCATGCGTCTTGGCAGACGTGTGCCCCTCGGCGACATTCTGAGCATGAGCCGGAATCGCCTGGGCACGTCGTCGTCGTCATATCTGCAATCCGCGGCCCACCAACCAATCCACTGGCACAGCTGGGGCCTCGACGCGTTCGACACGGCACGGCAACTCGACCGCCCGGTGTTGCTCGACATCGGCGCGGCGTGGTGTCACTGGTGCCACGTCATGGACCGGGAGTCGTATGATGATGCCGACCTGGCGGGCTACCTCAACCAGCACTTCGTGTGCATCAAGGTCGATCGCGACGAGCGGCCCGACGTCGATACCCGCTATCAGCGCGCCGTCCAGGCGCTGTCGGGACAGGGAGGGTGGCCGCTGACGGCGTTTCTCACCCCTGAGGGTGAGGTGTTTTACGGAGGCACCTACTTTCCGCCGGACGGCCGATACGGCCGGCCGGGGTTCCGATCGATCCTGTCCCGAGTGCTCGAGGTCTATCGAACCCACCGACAGCAGGTACACGACCAGGCTGAAGCGCTCCGCCAGCTGGTCGAAGAGCACCTCGACGAAGCCAAGCCGGGTGAGGTGGCCGCGGACCTGGTCGACGAGGCTGTGGCCCAGATCGACCGGGCCTTTGATGCTCAGTATGGCGGCTTCGGGCGCGAGCCAAAGTTCCCGCACCCGAGCGCCGTTCGTCTCCTCCTTACCCGTTGGTACGACACCGGCACGCCCCGGCTGCGCGAGATCGTTGAAACGACGCTCACGCGCATGGGGCGCGGCGGGATGTACGATCAGCTGGGCGGCGGATTTCATCGCTATAGCGTCGACCGCCGATGGATCGTGCCGCACTTCGAGAAGATGAGTTATGACAATGCGGAGCTGCTCCGCGCATACCTCGATGCATTCATCGCGTTCGGCAGCGAAGAATACGCCGAGGTCGCACGGGGGATCGTCCATTGGGTACGCAACGTGGCATCCGACCCGGCCGGAGGATACGCAGCCAGTCAGGACGCGGACGTCGGCCTCGATGACGATGGCGATTACTTCACGTGGACCCGCGAGGAGGCGGCAGCGGCCCTAACGTCCGATGAATTCGACGTAGCGGCGGCCTTTTACGACATCGGAACGGCCGGAGAGATGCAGCACAACCCCGGCAAGAACGTGCTGTTCGTCGCCCTGTCCGTCGATACGATTGCGCGAGCCCAAGGCCGGACCGCCGAGGACACGGCCCGCTTGCTCCACTCGGCCCAGGAGAAGCTCCGCCAGGCACGGAATGAGCGACCGGCGCCATTGGTCGATCGGACCCGGTACACCAACTGGAATGCGATGATGGCGGGAGCGATGCTCCAGGCCGGCGTGGTTTTGGATGACGACTGGGCGCGCGATTCCGCGCTCACAACCTTGGAGCGCATACGGCTGGATAACGCTGACGGCAACACCGTGGCTCACAAGCCGGGCGGCGGCGAGCAGTTCCTCGATGATCAGGTGCAGGTGGCCGGCGCGGCCCTCGATGCCTTCGAAGTCACCGGCGACGACCGGTGGCTCGCCTGGGCCCGTGCCGTGATGGACCGTGTCTGGGACCGCTACTGGGACCAAACCGGAGGCGGGCTATTCGATGTCGCGGCCGACGTTACCGGCGAAGGCCTGCTCCCGGCACGTGCCAAGTCGATTCAGGACACGCCGACTCCGTCCTCCAACGGGATGGCCGGCATCGTCTGGTCACGTCTCGACGAACTCACCCACGAGCAGCGACATCGCGACCGCCGGGACGCCGTGTTGCGCGCATTTGCCGGCACCGCCCCCGGCCTCGGCATCCACGGCGCCACCTATTTCCTCGCCCTCGACCGTGCCCTTCATTCTCCGACACATTTGGTGATCGTCGGGAGGGACAACGACCAAGTGGCGAACCAGATGATGAAGTCCGCCCTCCGGGCGGCCGTCCCGCGGCGGACGGTGCGGCGCCTCTGTCCGGGCGGACCGTCGGAAGTACTGCCTCCACCGATCAGGGCTATGCTGGATACCAACGCCTCCGCTCGCGCCTACGCCTGTCGCGGCACGCATTGCCTGCCGCCAGCCGAGACCGTCGAACGCTGGGAAGAGACGCTCGCGCAGCTTGCGGAGAACCCGGAGACCTAGTCGGTCTTAGGAAGGATTGTTGACATGCACATCGATTTTGCCGTCCTGGCCGACTACGCCCTGATCGACCAACGCAGCAAACTCTCGGTCCTCGGCATCTTCCAGCATGTGTGGGTGGCTCAATTCCCCGCCGTCCATCCGAGGACGCATTTGGTACTGCGGGTCCGCGGCCGGCGCACGGAAATCGGCAGTCACCCGATTCGCATCCGCTTCGTCGACGCCACGGGGAAGGAACTGCTTGGCGGCTCCGGCACGGTGGAGTTCGGTGAGCCGCCAGCGGGGGTGACGGAATTGGAGGCCGGTGCGGTGCTGGTTTTCGATGTCCCACTCCCGGCGCCGGGATCGTACGCATTCGAGATCACCCTCGACCAACGGGAGGCTGTCCAGGTTCCCCTCACGGCCGGCCTGGCCAAGACTCCCGAGCGACCTCCAGCCCAATGAGAGGAGCACCCATGGAGTGGACCCGAGAACGAGCACTCGGCATCATGCACGAATACACCGCCTCCGAGGCGCTGCGCCGCCACATGTACGCTGTTGAGATTGCCATGCGCGCCATGGCGGCTCGAACGGGAGCGGATGAGGATGTGTGGGGAATCGTCGGCCTGCTTCATGACTTCGACTACGAACGATTCCCCAATGAGGGCCACTCACCGACCGAGGAGCACCCGAGCGAGGGCGTGCGGATTCTGATCGCTCAGGGATTCCCGGAAGAGTGGGGACAGGCAATCCTAGGACATGCCACCTACACGGGCGTCCCTCGGACGACGCCCATGGCCAAGGCGCTCTTCGGAGTGGACGAATTGGCAGGCTTTCTCGTCGCCTGTGCCTTGGTTCGGCCGTCGCGCAGTTTGCAGGACCTGGGCGTCAAGAGCGTCAAGAAGAAACTCAAGGACAAGGCCTTCGCGCGCGGGGTGAGCCGTGAGGACGTCATCCAAGGCTCGGAGGAGCTCGGAGTGCTGCTGGACGAGCACGTGGATTTCGTGCTCGATGCCTTGCGGCCGCACGAGGGCATTATCGGACTCGGGCCACCGTGATCGACACCGGCTCGCTCGCTCGCTCGGGCGTGAGCTTGCAACGAGTCATGACGCGAACAGCCCGATCACGCCCGGTTCCAGGCAACGCGGTGCGCATGCTGCTGGACGCGGGCGCGCTCGACGCCATGCTCGACTTGATCGCGAGTGCAGAGCGATGGCTCCACTTCGAGAACTACATCATCCGGAGCGATGAGACCGGGTGGCGCTTTGCCGAGGCCTGGATAGCCGCAGCTCGGCGTGGTGTTCGGGTCCGGGTGCTGTACGACTGGCTCGGCTCCCGAGGCACGTCGAGGCAGTTCTGGCGCACCCTCCGCGCAGCCGGTATCGAAGTGCGGAGCTTCAATCCGCCCAGGCCCTTCGACCTGGTAGCCAATTTCACGCGCGACCATCGCAAGCTGGCCGTCGCAGACGGCGTCATGGCCGTTGTCGGCGGTATGTGTGTGGGCAACGAATGGGCCGGCGATATTTCGCAGAACGTCCACCCCTGGCGTGACACCGCCGTCGAAGTCTCGGGCCCGGCCGCAACGGCGCTGGGCCAAACCTTCGCCGCCATGTGGACCGAAGCTCGGGGCCAGCTCCCGGTCGAGGAACGCGCGACCGATGTGCCAGCCGCCGGCGACGCAGCGGTGCAAGTGATCGGCGGCCGACCCGGACGCGGCCGGTTCTTCCGCATGCTCGAGCTGCTGGCGGCGGGAAGTTCGGAGCGGCTCTGGATCACGGATGCGTACTTCGTGGCCCCTCGCCGACTTTCCCGGGTGTTCATCGATGCGGCGCACGAGGGGGTGGACGTCCGTTTGCTGGTGCCGAGTTCAAGTGACATTCCCATCGTCAGGAATCTCACCCGAATCGGGTATCGCGACCTCCTGCGTGCCGGCGTGCGAATCTACGAGTGGGATGGCCCCATGCTGCACGCGAAGGCGCTGGTCGTGGACGGACGGTGGACCCGCATTGGTTCGAGCAATCTCAACGCGTCCAGTCTGCTCGGGAACTATGAACTGGACGTGTTTGTCGACGATCGATCCTTCGCCGAGGAGGCAGAGCGCCGGTTCCGGAGGGACATCGCGCGAAGCGCGGAGATACGTCACCTCCCTCCCCACGTCCCGGCCGGCCTACAGCAGGTATTGCCGGGACCGCTCGACCGGGATGCACCCGAAGTCGCGAGCGGCGTCCACCACCGAACGGGCCGAGAGCGGCGGCGACAAGCCGTGGTCGCGCTTCGGACTGTGGCGGCCGGTGCGCGGCGCTCGTTCTTCGGGCCCATGAGCATTGGCTTCGTGTTCCTGGGTGTGGTCTTCTTCCTGCTGCCGCGCGTCTCCGCTTACGTGTCCGGGGGCGTCCTCCTGTGGCTGGCCATCGGTGCCGGCCTCGAGGCCTTCCGGCGACGCTCTCAATAAGCCGCCAACCCCTGCAGGCACCAGCCGCGCACCGCGGTTACCTGGGTGTCAGATCCGAGGCCCGCGATGAATCGCACTTGGCTATTCCCCGGCTTGTTTGCACTGCTGGTCCTCCTTCCGACCACCGGTCGCGCGCAGGATGTCAGTGAACTCCACGCCACATTCTCCCTACGGCTCGAGGCCCTCCGACAAGACCTGATCGACCTTCGGCGCGACTTGCACCGGAATCCGGAGCTTTCAGGCAAGGAAGAGCGAACCGCCGGTATCGTGGCGGATCGGCTCCGGAAGCTCGGCATCACCGTCCGAACCGGCGTCGGTGGCCATGGCGTGGTCGGCCTGTTGGAGGGGTCCGAGCCCGGGCCGGTGGTGGCATTCCGTGCCGACATGGATGCCGTTGCCTCCAACGCACCCGATCCGGTCGAGTTTCGCTCCCTCAGACCAGGCGTCCGGCACATCTGTGGCCATGACATTCACACCACAATCGGACTGGCGCTGGCCGAGGGATTTGCCGCCGTGCGGGATCAACTTCACGGCTCAATCATGTTCATTTTCCAGCCCGCGGAGGAGCGCGCAAGCGGCGCCCGTGCGATGCTGGCCGACAACGTCTTTCGACCCGAGCAGCCCGATGCCATCTTCGCCTACCACACGGCGCCGTTCGAGGTTGGGCAGCTGGCCACCGCGTCCGAGACCCTGATGGCGTGGCGCGACCGGGTTAGCGTGACACTATCCGGACGCGGTGATGTGGCGGGTGCCGCCTCCGAGGTCTACAGCCGCATCCGGGACGTGGGGACCGTGCCGCCGGAGCGGGCGGCGGAATCGGCCCCGTACGATGCCCTGCTCGTGCGAGTGGGGCGTCCACGCCAGACGAATGACGACACCGTTGTCGTTGCCGCCGTCATCAGCTCGGCGAACACCGGCGCACGGGAATTAGTCGAGACCCAGCTAGCCGATCTGGATTTCGACGATGTCACCATCGAGGTCCGTTACGAAGAAAAATGGGTGGCGGGCGTCACCAATGATCCGGACCTGGTCCGCCAGGCCCAGGCGAGCGTGGCGTCGGTCGTGGGCCCGGACGGCGTGAGGATGCTCACCAGCGTAAACCCGGCCTTCAGCGAGGACTTCGGATCATTCCAGCAGCAAGTGCCGGGCGTCATGTTCTTTCTTGGCGTGTCCAATTCCGCACAGGGCTGGGTCGGCATGCCGCACACACCGGACTACGTGGCCGATGAGGAGAGCATCTTCGTTGGAGCGCGCGCCATGAGCGCGGTATTGCTGGATTTCCTCGACCGACGCTGACATCACGCCCCGCCGCGTCGGGGTCGGCTTCCGAGCGGCCCGGCTACGTCGCACCCCGACCCATAGGCACCGCCTACCCGGCGGAGCTAGGGACTTCCCTGAGGGCGGCGCCCGCCCCGCTGTGAGCGAAATCGCTCCTGCAGTCGAGCCCGCAGCGCGTGATACCGCTCCATCTGCTCCTGGGTGAGCACCAGTTCCAGCTGTTCGTCCATCTCCGCACGAACGGCTTCCATTTCAGTCCTCATGGCCTGAAACCCATCGCGGTTCTGCTGACCCCGGGACTTGGCCATGATCTCTTGACGCCGCTCGGCGCCCGCCTTGAAGATGCCCCTGACTGCCCTGACCTGCTCATCCGTCAGGCCCTGCGTCCGCAACGAGTCCGTGATTTCCTCATCCATCCGTCCCAAGGCGTTGCCTGGACCATCTTGCCGTCCCTGAGCGCCGGCCGTCGTCAGGGGCAGCGCCATGAGCGCCAAGGCGGCCGCCACTCGAAATCTCGAAATTCTCATTGGATTCCTGCCTTTCAGCGGGTGCATCGACATCTCGACATGGGTCTTCCAATACCCTGACAGCTGACCGTCCATGTTCTGAGTACGGCCACCACCCCGGAGTCGTTGAGGCTCCGGTGCCGGCCGGGGCCAGACCCCATTCTGCCACCGGCTCAACATTCCCCCCGGGGAGAGCGTAGGGGTAGTATGGGGTATGCCGAACTCGTGCTTCCCGGACCACCGCTGGTAGTGGCCACTGATTCCAGGCCCAACGCCCACCCACACGAGGCCAGTGGGGAGGAGGGGGTCTATGCGGTCCGCGCCCAGGCCGGCGACGCCGATGCGTTCGGGCTCCTGGTCCAGCGCTACGCCGCCGTGGCCCGCCGGGTGGCGCGGGTCATCCTGCAGGACCCGGATGATGCCGACGACGCGGCCCAGGACGCCTTCTTGGCGGCATGGCGCAAGATCGACCAGTACGATCCACGACGCCGTTTCCGGCCCTGGTTCATGAAGATCGTGACAAACACTGCGCGCGATCTCCGGCGGGCCCGGCGGGTCCGGGAGACGGGGCCGCTCCTGCCTGACGTGCCGAGCGAGGGGCCCACGCCGGCCCAGAAGGCAGACAACTCGATCATCGGGGAGCAGATCGAGCGGGCGCTCGCGGATCTTCCCGAACGGCAGCGGGTGGCGGTCATCATGTTCGATGTGGAGGGTTATCCGCACGCCGACATCGCGGAAATCCTCGGGGTCCCACAGGGTACGGTGCGATCGCTGGTCTTTCACGGACGGCGTGCGCTGCGGAAGGCATTATCTCCCATTGTCGGGGATTTGAAATGACAGACCGAAATGACTTTGACGGGAGTCCGGACCGGGCGCTGGGTGAGCTGCTGCGACAGCACCTGACCCCTCCCGATGAGGCCGGGTTCGCGGCTCGGGTGATGGAGCGGATCTGGCTGACACCGCGAGACTCGAGTTGGGACGTGCTCGCACAGTGGACACCCAGAGGCCTCGCGGTTGCGGCCGTCATGCTGTTCGCGATAGGGCTGGGGTTCGTCGCGGCAACGAGCCGCGACAATGCGACTCCCGAGGCGCAGTCGATTGCCACCGGCTCTCCCACCGAGATCCTCGCGGTTCCCGAACCGCTGAGCGATGAACAGATCTTGACGGTGGTGTTGGAGGGCGGGGTGCGGCAGGACCAAGGAGACAGGCAATGACCAACAGTAAATTGAGCGCCGTTCTGCTCCTGGTAGCCGCGTTCGTCCTGGGCGCGCTCAGCGGTGGCGCGGCCCTGGCCCTGGCGGATCGGGGGGATGACGCACTGAAGCCCAAAGGAGAGCGGGTCGCGTTCATTGACCGGCTCGAGCGCGACCTCGAGCTCTCTCCCGAGCAACGGCACGGAGTGGAACTGATTCTCGAGGAGTACCGCCCCAAAATGGATTCCATGTGGCGGGAGGTTGCCCCGAAGTTCGACACGCTACGCAGCGAAGTCCGAGTGAAGATCGACGCGCTCCTCACACCGGAGCAGCAAACCAAACACGGCGAACTGCTCAAGCGCAGAGCAGAACGTCATCGTCAGAACGGGAAGTCCAATGCTCAGTAAGACCTTCATGTTCGCGGCCGCGTTCGCGATACTCTCGGGCCCGGCCGCTGCCCAGGACCGCAGTGTGAGCCTGGCGGATGCGATCCGCCTGGCGGAGCAAGCGCAGCCAAGCATCATGCGAGCCAATGCCGACATTCACAACGCGGGGGCGCAGAAGCGGGTCGCGATCGGGGCCTTCCTCCCCGACCTCACCGCGAGCAGCTCGGGATCCCAGAGTTATTCCGAGGGTGTCGATCGCATCGACTCCAATACCGGTCTCCCGCAAGCCAGCAACTCGACCACGGGCAACGTCAATTTCCGGCTGAGTGCAGGCCTGGACCTCTTTTCAGGCTTTCGTCGGACAGCCGACCTCAGGGCCGCGAACGCGCAGCGTGATGCCGCCGAAGCCGGGTTAGTCGACGCTAAGTACCAAGTGGCTCTCTCGACGACCCAGGAGTTCTTGGCTGCCCTCGCGGCGGACGAGCTGCGCACGGTCAGGCAGGCCGGTGTCGTGCGCGCCGACGAGCAGCTCAAGGTCTCCATCGCCAAGCTCCGGAGCGGGTCGGCCACGCGGTCCGATTCCTTGCGCTCGCTGGTCACGCTCGGCAACGCACGCCTTCAGCTCGTCACTGCGGAGACCCAGCTGGCCACGGCCGAGGCGAATCTCGCCCGGCTGATCGGCGTTGACGGCCGTGTGTCAGCCCTCGACGAGCCGGCCTTCCATGACGTGCTGACGACCATCGACCAGGACGCGTTACGACTCGAGGCGCTCGAACAGTCGCCGCGGGTGCAGAGCGCCGAGGCCGATGCTCAGGCGTCACGGGCGTCGTACAGCGCGTCGAAGTCCGCCTATTGGCCGACGCTTCGCTTGAGCGGCTCCTACACCTACAGCGGCAACAGCCGGGTCAATGACTACCAACTGTTCCAATCGCGCCAGGCAAGCCTCAGCCTGAGCTGGCCGATCTTCAACGGGTTCACCCGCGAGCGCTCCATCACCCAGCAATCCGGCGCGATGGACGTGGCCGAGGCCACGGCACGGGATGTACGTCGGCAGATCCAGGCCGCGCTGACGCAACGCTTCGCCGAGCTGGACGCCGCGGCGCTTCGCATCGACATCTCGCAGACCAGTGTGGTGGCCGCTGAGGAAGATCTTCGGGTCCAGCAGGAGCGGTATCGTCTCGGTGCCGCGACGATCTTTGACGTCCTCACATCGCAAGAAGCACTCAACCAAGCGGAGGTAGACGTGGTCAACGCCCGCTTCGACTATCTACGAGCCAAGGCGCAGATCGAGGCGCTGATCGGACGGCAACTATGAGTCGCGGAATGCTCGATACCGCGGAACGCATGGCCCTCTTACCAGGCGACGTGCCCCGCGACGCCGTCATCGTCACCCGGGCACTGACGCGGGAATACGACATGGGCGGGGAAATTGTCCACGCGCTCCAAGGAGTCGACGTCATCATTCGCAAGAATGAGTTCGTCGCCATCATGGGACCGTCGGGTTCCGGGAAGTCGACCCTGATGAACATGATCGGCTGCCTCGACACGCCCACCGCCGGGGAGTACTGGCTCAACGGCCATCGGGTGTCGGAACTAGGCGACAACGAGCTGGCGCGGATCCGGAACAAGGAAATCGGGTTCGTGTTCCAGACCTTCAACCTGCTCCCCCGGGCCACCGCGCTGCACAACGTGGAGTTGCCACTGGTGTATGCCGGCAGTGGCAGCAAGGAGCGGCGTGCGCTCGCCGAGGAGGCCCTGCGCCGAGTCGGCCTCGCCGACCGGATGGAGCACCGTCCCAACGAGCTGTCGGGCGGACAGCGCCAACGGGTGGCGGTGGCGCGGGCGCTGGTGAATCACCCCAGCATCCTCCTGGCAGACGAGCCGACCGGGAATCTCGACTCGGTCACGAGCGCCGAAATCATGGAACTGTTCGAGGATCTCCATAGCGACGGTCAGACCATCATCTTGGTGACCCACGAAAAAGACATTGCTGCGCACGCCGACCGCGAAATCCACCTGCTGGACGGTCGGGTCGAGCAGGACCTTCAAACGAAGAGAGTTCACTGATGCGGACACGTAGCGTACTGATCGCGGTCGGTGCGGCAGGCTTGACCGCTGCCGGGTGTAATGGCAAAGAAGAGACGACCGTGGTGTACCAGGCCTTGCCCGTCGTGCAACGCGACATCGTCCTGTCGGCCCAGGCGGCCGGAATCATCGAGCCGGACACCACGGTGGAGGTCAAGTCCAAGGCCTCCGGCGAGATTCTGGAGATTCGGGTTGAGACCGGCGAATTGGTCGAGCGCGGCACCCTCATGGTCCGGATTGACCAACGCACCCCGCGCAACAACCTGGCACAGGCTGATGCCGAACTCGAAGTGGCGAAAGCGCAGCTGGCCAACGCCCTGGCCCAGAAGCGCCGGGCGGACGAGTTGTTCACGTCTCAATCGATTACCGAGACCGAGCACGAGAAGGCCGACCTCGATTACGCCAACGCCAAGGCCACGGTGGTGCGCGCCGAAGTCCAGGTCGAGAACGCGCGTATCCGGATGGACGACACCGACGTCCGCGCGCCCATCACGGGCACCATCATCGAGAAGAACGTGGAACGTGGCCAGGTCATCTCCTCGCCCACCTCCGACGTAGGTGGAGGGACGGTGCTCTTGCAGATGGCCGACCTGAATCTGGTCCAAGTGCGGACTCTGGTGGATGAGACCGACATCGGAAAGATCCAACCAGGCCTCCCAGCCACGGTATTGGTGGCCGCGTTCCCGAACCGGCCGTTCGACGGCACGGTCCTCAAGGTCGAACCGCAGGCCGTCACGCAGCAGAACGTGACCATGTTCCCGGTGCTGGTGCGCATCGAGAACCGGGAGCTGTTGCTGAAACCCGGCATGAACTCCGAAGTCGAGATTCATATCGGCCGGCGCGACGGCGTGTTGGCCGTCCCCAACGCGGCGCTCCGCACCCGGGCAGACGTCGGCTCCGCCGCACAGGTACTGGGACTGACCATGGAGCGAGTGCAGGACCAGCTGGCCCAGGCCGAACAGCCCGCCGGCGATTCCGACGTGAGCCAGGCGTCGCTCGCGGCCAAGGCCAACGGCGACTCGACCACCAAGGCCGAGACGATCCAAATGCCCAACGGCACAACAGTGACCCTGCCGGAGGGCGTGAGCGCGGCTCAGGTTCGCGCCATTTTCGCCAAGTTCCAAAGCGGTCAGCGCCCCACCGCTGAGGAGCGGGCCCTGCTTCAGAAGATCCGTGGAGGCAGCGGCGGAGGTGGCGGCCGCCCGCGCGGCGGCGGACAGCAGAGCCAAATCGATGCGCAGATGGGCGGCCAGTACATCGTCTTCGTGCTACGCGACGGACAGCCGACCGCGGTGACCATCCAGACCGGCCTCACCGACTTGGACTACAGCGAAGTCGTGACCGGCGTCACGGAGCGCGACTCGGTGTTGGTGCTCCCAAGTGCAGGCCTGGTTCGGTCCCAGCAGGAGTTCCAGGACCGGATCAACCGCGTGACCGGGGGGGGCGGGTTGCCCGGCGTTCGGTCGTCCAACTCACCCAGTTCATCGAACTCGCGCTAGGGGATCCAGAGCATGTTATTCGGCGAGACCCTACAGGTCGCCTTTCAATCCATCCGAGCGAATCTGCTGCGTTCCCTCCTCACCATGCTGGGAATCATCATCGGGGTGGCCGCGGTCATCACCATGGTGGCCTTGGGGACGGGAGCTCAGCGCGCGGTAGAGGAACGCATTTCCAGCCTCGGCGCCAACCTGCTCCAGATATATGCGGGTCAGTCGATGCACCGCGGCGTGGCTTCGTCGGAGCGGGTAAGCCTGACGACGGATGATGCGTACGCGCTCAGGAGAGAAGCACGACTCCTTTCAGAAGTCGTTCCGGAATTACAGCGATCACTGCAAGTGAAGTACGGCAACAAGAACCTCAACGTCAATATCAATGGAACCACCCCGAACTTCTTTAAGGTCAACAACTTCAAGCTGGCCAATGGACGCCTGCTGACCGCAGGCGACAACGAAGCGCGCCAGCGCTTCGCAGTGCTCGGCGGGGCCATTCCGACCATGCTCGAGGTGAACCCCGCCGCGCTCATCAATCAGACGCTGCTGATCCGGAGCATCCCCTTCACGATCATTGGAGTTCTCGAAGAGAAGGGGGCGGAGGGAGCGTGGAGCAACCCCGACGAACAAATCGTGATTCCACTGGGCACGGCACAGTACCGGGTGTTCGGCACCGATCGGCTCCGGTCGATCACCGTCGAAGTGGCCAAGAACGTCCCGCTCGAGCAGGGTATGGTGGACCTCGAACGCGTGCTGCGGAAAGAGCACAAGCTCCCCCCGGGCCGCGACAACGATTTCCAGATTCGCAACCGGCAACAGATCCTCGCCACCCAACAGGAGGCGACGCAGATCTTCACCTATCTCTTGGCGAGCATCGCCGGCGTCAGTCTCCTGGTGGGCGGCATCGGCATCATGAACATCATGCTGGTCTCCGTGACCGAGCGGACCCGTGAAATTGGAATTCGGAAGGCGCTCGGCGCCACCAAGACCAATATCCTGATGCAATTCTTGGTGGAAGCGCTAACGCTGTGTCTGGTCGGCGGCGTCCTCGGCATCCTGCTCGGTGTTGGCGCCGCGGTTGCCCTCGCCGAGCTCGCCGGCTGGAACACGCTCGTGTCGCCGACGGCGGTCGGGGTTGCCTTTGCCTTCAGCGCCGCAATCGGCCTGTTCTTCGGAATCTGGCCCGCGCGACGGGCATCGCTCCTCGATCCGATCGTCGCACTCCGGTTCGAATAGGTCCGGGTCCGGCATGCGTTGAGGTCCCGGAAGGTACGCCGGGACCTCAACGCGTTTCCCCTCGCGCAACTCTCGACTACATTGTCCCCGCGTTCGGAGCGCTGCGACGCCGCTCGATCATGAGCTGACCGAGAGGTAGACCCGACTCACTCCCGAGGGCGCCCACGTCGGATATGCTGGCACTCTTCCTCTTCCTCCAAGGCACCACGGCCACCCCTCAAGCGGCGGTGGTTGGCCAAGGAGCACCCACGGTTACCGTGCCCCGCCTCGAGAGCTCGGTCGTGGTCGACGGCCGGCTCGACGAGCCGGTCTGGGCCGAGGCCGTGCGCCTGACCGGGTTCCACCAATACCAGCCGGTAGACAGCCGCCCGGCCGAGGAGCGCACCGATGTCCTGGTGTGGTACTCGCCCCAGGCGCTCCACTTCGGCGTGTTGGCCTTCGACCGCAACCCGGCCTCGATCCGAGCGTCCGTGGCGGATCGCGACAACCTGGGCGCGGACGACCGGATCGTGATCTACCTCGACACGTTCAACGACCGGCGCCGCGCCTTCTTCTTCGGCGTCAATCCGTTGGGCGCGCAACAAGACGGCGTCCGGACGGAGGGGGGGTCGCCCAGTGCCGGCAACTTGTTTGGCGGATCGATCGACCTGAACCCGGACTACTATTTCGAATCGAAGGGCACCATCACGGACAGCGGCTACGTGGTGGAGATCCGTATCCCGTTCAAGAGTCTCCGCTATCCGGGCAACGGACCTCAGCGCTGGGGCCTGAATATCGTGCGGAACGTCCAGCGCACCGGGTACGAGGATACCTGGACCGATGTCCGCCGGGCCAATGCGAGCTTTCTCGCGCAGGCCGGCGTTATCGAGGGGCTCCACGATCTCGATCGCGGGATCGTCGCCGAGGTCCAGCCGTTCGTCACAGCGACGGCAAACGGGGCGCGAAACCAAACAACCGGCCGGTTCGACCGCGACGCCCTCGATCCGGATATCGGCGTCAATGCCCGCTTGGGATTCACCAATCTCTCCATCGACCTGACCGGAAACCCCGATTTCAGCCAGGTCGAGTCCGATGAGGGACTGGTGACGGTCAACGAGCGTTTCGCGCTGTTCTTCCCCGAGAAGCGGCCCTTCTTTCTCGAGGGGATCGAGTTGTTCTCCACCCCCAACCAACTCGTGTATACCCGCCGAGTGGCGAACCCCGTTGTCGGCGCGAAACTCACCGGAAAGCTCGGAGGTCTCGGGTTGGCCCACCTGACCGCCCTCGACGAGACGGCAGGTGACGACGCCCTGTTCAACATCACCAGGATCCAGCGAGACCTGGGCGCCAACTCGCTGGCTGGGCTCACGGTGACCAACCGCGACCAGGGCCGCGAGTACAACCGTGTGATCGCCGGCGACGCACGCATCGTCTTCGGGAAGCTCTACTTCGTGGACGGGCAGCTCGGGGCGTCGTGGACCGGCGACGGATCCAGCTCGCGCTCGGCGGCCCTGTGGCGGGCGACCTTCGATCGAACGGGTCGGTCCTGGGGTTTCAACTACCAACTGACCGGCATCGGTGAAGACTTCGAGAGCCGAGCCGGTTTCGTTCCGCGTGCCAATATCGTCACGGCCCACGCCTTCAATCGGCTCACGTTCTATGGCGGGCGTGGAGCGTTGATCGAGAATTTCACGACGTTCTTCGGCCCTACCCGACTCTGGACGTACACGGCCTTCGGATCGGAGACCCCGATCGAAGGAGAGGAGTCCGTCACCTTCAATGTTCAGCTGCGCGGAGGCTGGTTCGTGAGGGCCAACGTCGCCCGCCGGTTTCAACGATTTGATGCTGCCGCCTATGCCGATGTCCAGGTCGATCGGGGTGGCGGCGTGCTGGAGCCTTTTCAACCCCCGGACGAGCTCACCAATCAGTTCGGGACATCTTTGTCGATCACCAGCCCAACCTACCAGAGCTTCGATGCGTCGCTCAGTTGGTCGTACGGAGAAGTTCCCATCTTCGACGAAGCCTCCGAGGGTCGGGAGACTCGGCTCAGCGGCAGCGTGCGGATCCGTCCGACGGGATCGGTCCGGATCGAGGGGAGCACGCGGGTCGCCTGGATTCGGCGGGCACGCGATGGATCGGAGTTCGCGCGGACCATCCTGCCGCGGCTCAAGATCGAGTATCAACCGTCGAGGGCCCTCTTCTTTCGGTTCATCGGGGAATACCGCTCCGAGCGCCGAGCCGCTCTGCTCGACCCCCAAACCGGCGACCCGCTGGTCGAGAACGGTGCGGCCGCTCCGCGACGCGATACCAACACCCTGCGAATGGATTGGCTGGCTTCCTATGAACCCACGCCTGGGACGGTGATCTTTCTGGGATATGGAGCCATTCTCGCGACCCCGAAGACGTTCGACTTCACGGATCTGAGCCGGGAGCTCGACGGTGTGTTCATCAAGCTGGCCTATCAATTCCGCCGGTAGCGGGACGAATACGCACGGCGGGGCCCGCCCGGCACGCGTGTGACGCCGGATCTCAGGAGGTGGGCGGCCCCGCTGACCATTACGGTGGCGCTCCTCGTCGCCCGGGTCGCCTCGGTTCCGGCTATTACCGATCCCACCGGCGCACCCCTGCCGACCGGGCTATCGCTCTCGACTCCCTGGCTCCATGTGGTAGCCGCCCCTCTCTTCACGCTCTGGGACGGGATGTCCATGCTCAGCATGAGCAGGCTCGGAAGCTGCCTGCTGGGAATGGCCGGCCTCTATGTTCTGTGGAGGGTGATCCGCTGGTGGCAACACCGGCGCGTCCTGCGTGAACTTGGCTACGCGGCCCTCGCGCTGGTGGGGTTCGCGCTGTTCATCGTGGCGGGGGCCATCTGGCACCGCCCCATGGTTTCTCTGACCGGCGTTCCCGGCGGGATGGTCGCCGTCGATTTTCATTCACACAGCAACGCGTCGCATGATGTCGAAGGAATCATGCAAAACTGGGATGTCCAAGCGGTTCGCCGCTGGCACGCCCGGGCTGGGTTCGATGCCTTCTTCCTAACCGACCACAATACCCAAAACACGGCCCCTCGGCAGATTCCGACAGAAAGGCCCTACGTCTGTCCCGGCATCGAGGTCAGCGCTTGGCGCGCCCATGTCGTACTGCTCGGTACCAGCGAAGTCGTCGATCGCGGGCCCTACGCCCAATCACTCGACGGCGTGTTCGCGCTGCTCCGCGATGCGTCGGCCAAACTTAACGCCATCTCCATCGCATCGATCCCCGAATACGAGCGGAACCACTGGGACAACCTCGAATCCTGGGTGGCCGCGGGCCTCGGCGGATTCGAGATCGTGAACGCCTCGCCCAAGGCGAATGAACTCTCTCGTGTCCGGCGCGACTCGGTGATCGCGCTCGCACGCCGCACCGACCGCATCGTGGTCGGCGTGAGCGACCAACACGGGTGGGGCGCGACGAGCATGGTGTGGAACCTGGTATCGGTGTCCGATGGATCAGCCCGGAGCGGCGACCCGTGCGCCGCAATCCTCGGTCGCCTGACCAACTCCGGATTCCGGGCGGTGCAGGTCGTGGAGCGCCATCGCCTGCGGGCCGACTCGACCTGGCCCGCCTGGCTCACCGCGATCGGCCTGGTGTGGGAGACGTGGCGCGCGATGAGTTGGCCCCTCGTGGTGGGCTGGCTCGCGTGGATTTGGCTCGGGGCCGCCCTGGCCGTCCGCTTCGGCCGCGACCGAAGCCTTGTGCCGACCCAGGGAGGGAGTCCAGAATTGGCGGTATGAAACGATCTCACATCGTGGGCACTGGGTTTGCCGTGCCCGACCGCGTTGTTACCAACGACGATCTCACGCGATGGATGGACACCTCGGACGAATGGATTCGGGCGCGAACCGGCATCGAGGAGCGGCGCTGGGTCGAGGAAGGACAGACCAGCACCGCCCTTGCGGTCCAGGCCTCCGAGCGAGCGCTCGCATCGGCCGGATTGGCGGCCGACGACCTGGATGCTATCGTGTTCGCCACATCCACGCCCGACCATTTCTGCCCGGGCGGCGGGGTCCTGCTTCAGCACGCATTGGGCATCGGGACGGTCCCCGCCATCGACATCAGGACCCAATGCAGCGGATTCGTCTACGCGCTCGCCGTGGCGGACGCGTGGATCCGGACCGGGCTGTTCCGCCACATCCTCGTTGTCGGCGTCGAGATTCAATCGACCGGGATGGATTTGACCACGGCCGGACGCGACACCGCCGTGATCTTCGCCGATGGGGCCGGAGCCGCCGTCCTCGGCGAATCCCAGGATCCCGAGCGAGGCCTGCTGGCGTTCGACCTGCACGGCGAAGGCGAATACGCCCAGAAACTCTGGGTGGACAGCCCCGGTTCGCAGTACCATCCCCGCATCGCCCAGGACCACCTCGACCACGGCCGGCACCTGCTCCAGATGGAGGGCCGGGAAGTCTTCCGCCACGCCGTGACGCGAATGCCCGAGTCGACCACGGCGGTCCTGGCCAAGGCGGGCCTTTCGCTGGCCGACTTGAACCTGCTCATCCCGCACCAGGCCAACTTGCGGATCTCCGAGGCCATGCAAAAGAGGCTCGGCCTTAAAGACGACCAGGTCTACAACAACATCATGCGATACGGCAACACCACGGCCGCGACCATCCCCATCGCGCTGGATGAGTGCCTCCGGGGCGGCAGAATCACCCCCGGCATGATCGTGGTGCTGACCGCGTTTGGTTCGGGCTTTCTTTGGGGGAGCGTCGCCATTCGCTGGTAGGTCAGGGGGTTGAATCTTTCCGGCCGTTCGTTTCGTACTGCAACACACTGATCTCCCACACCTGAGGAGCCTGGAATGTCGGTGTTCATCAGCCTCATCGCGATCGCAGCGATTGGCATAGTCAGCTTCACGCTCGCGCGAAACTATGTGAAGCGGCGGCTCCGGTTCGTCGATGCGATCTATTCGCCGCTCGCCCCTGTGGTGGCGGCGGTCATCGGAGGGCTGCTCACGTGGCCCCTCGCCATCCTTCCTTTCATTACAACGGGGATGGCGGCCATCTTCGGCATCGGCTCGGGGCTGGGCACGGCGAGTGCCGTGAAGGCCTTGAAACGCGGCGAGGTGTGATCGCCTCCGAGCGGGCTTTCACGCGCGCGTCAGGCTCGATATCTTGGGGCCCATGACGACCATCGATTGCATCCGGTGCGGCAACACTGGAAGCCGTGTTGCGTTCCAGCCGTTTCAGAACGACCTCGGGCGCCGGGTATATGAGGAGATCTGCAGAACCTGCTGGGCGGAGTGGCTCAAGCATCAGCAGGCTCTGATCAACCACTATGCGCTCAATGTCCAGGAGCCTCAGGCGAAGGAATTCCTCTACCGGAACCTGGACGAGTATCTGTTCGGCACCACGAGTTCTCCCTAACCCACTCGGTTGAGTGGCATTGCTCTTTCGCCACGCGAAGCCCCCTCCGAGTTCCAGGCCCGGAGGGGGCTTTACCATTGTGACGTGTCGCCCACGGCTCTATCGCCGCATGGCATCGAGCGACCCGGTGATGGTGAGCCGGCGTTGCTTCCGCATAATGGTCAGTGGGATCGACTCCTTCGCATCGTAACTCTGCAGGATGCGGAGCAGGTGCGACGGACTGGTCGGCTTCCGATCGCCAACGGCGAGCACCACATCGCCTCCCTTGAGATTGAGCTTCGACCCGGCCGGGACGCTGATGACCAGCACGCCGTCGGATGTGCCGAAGTATTCCGCCAGTCCTGGATTCAGCGGAACCAGTTCGAACTCGAAAAGTGGAGGGAAAAACGCCATGTCCGCGCGACCCTGGAGCCCGCGCAGTGTCTCCAGACGAGGCATGAAGCCACGCAGACCATCGATGGAATCGACCCGAACATTGAACGTATCCGTGCCGAACACGTACCCCTGGGCACCATCTGGTGTCCGCCAGGTTTGTACGTAGAACGGCGGCGGCCCGGCCACGATGGCGCTGTGTTTCGTCTCGGCAGCGCGCCGGAAGATGACCTGAACGGTGTCGCCCGGATCGAAGCGGGCAGCAAGTTCGATCAGACGCAAGCCCGGCAGGGACGCATTCGGGGTTCGTCCCCTAACCCCGATGCTCTCGAGCAAGGACTCCCCAGCCAGCGAAGTGATGATGTCGCCGGTACGAATACCGGCGTGGTCGGCCGGTCCATTGGGTGATACCGAATGGATCAGCGCACCGATCGAGTCGGAAGCGCTCGCACGGGTGTTGACAGTCAGGCCAAGGTAGGCTCGGCGAAACTCGAGAAACTGGACGTACTGACGCGCTACCGAGTCGATTACTCCGGCGTCCGGCCGGGCACGCTCCAGGCGGCGCACGTCATCGCGCTCCTGGCCGATGAGCGGGCTCGCTATGATCACGGATAGAGCGACTGCAAGAAATGCCCGGCTCATCACCCCGACCAACCCCTCCCTGTCACAGCCCGACATTGCTGGCCCGAGTCAGGTGCACGTTGACCAGTGCATCCATCAGTCCTACTCGCTGGCGCCACAGATCGAGTAATGCACGATCCCCTTCGGGGGCCGGGGCCATTTGTGTCATTTGGAGCTCTTGGTCGAGGGCCGAGATACGGTCCTCGAGCTCGGCGGCCACCCGAGCAGTGTAGCCATCGGTCACCCGCCGCTCGGGGGCATACTGTGTCAGCGCCCGCTCCAGGAGACGCGACTCGAGCATGGCAGCCTCGAGCTCGGCTTGAGCATTCGGCGATGATGACGGTGGCATGGGCAGGGCCGGCCGGAGTAGGAATACCAGGGCAATGGATGCCGCGAGCGCCAAGCCGCCCACTCCACCCCAGGCATATCGTCGGCGACGAGCCCTCACGAGTCGCGAGCGCACTACCGGCCAACTATCGCGCGGCGGGGTGAGCGTCGGCAGCGCCTTGAGTTGCGCCACCCGTTGATGCAACCGCTCCAGTTCGGCCTGGCAAAGGGGGCATTGGGCGACGTGATCACGGGCCGCTGCGCCCCCGGGCTCAGTCAGCCCGTCGCGCAACTCCAGCAGTTGGTCCATGGTCAGGTGCGTCATACGGCGACCTCCTCACCCAGCCAGCGCCGCAGCCGCTCATGGGCGCGCGCGAGTTGGGACTTCGAAAAACTCGTGGTCTTCCCCATCATCTCGCCGATCTCGGCATGCGTGTACCCCTCGACGTCGTGCAACCAGACCACCGCCCGTGATACGTCGGACAGACGCTCCAGCGCCGCTTCGAGGTCCATGCGCAAGAGTCCGTCTTCGCGACGGCGCGGCGTCACGTTCTCATACAGTTCTTCCGTCTCACGGTATCGATTCCGGCGAAGCCGCATGAGGGACTTGCTCGCTGCGATGGCACGGATCCACCCCCACAAACTTCCTTCGCCCCGGTACTTCCGAATGCTGCGGGCCACCTCCAGAAACGTCTCCTGCGACACGTCCTCAGCGTCCTCGACGGAGCGACAGATCCGCCGAGCCACGTTGTAGACCGGCCCCTCAAACGCGCGATACAGTGCCTCGATGGCCGCCTGGTCTCCCCGGCGGGCTCGAGATACGACCTGCTCGGCGTCGGCCAACGGAAACGGATCCAAAGCCAGTGCCCTTGTCATTGCTGCATTAGAAGATGCCGAGCCCCACCGGAGGGTTGCAGTCCGGGCCATGCCCCGCCAACTGCCACGACGGTTGTTCGGGGAAATCGCCAGGCGGTTGGCCCCGGGTCGCACACAGCTAACACAATGAAATATAATCTGTTACGCTCATTCGAGTCGCATCGTGTGGCCCAGGCCCGGTACCACGGCCGCGGCGCGTTAGATTGGGCGCATGACCGAGCAGCAGGCACCCACCCTGGCTCCCGCCCTTTGGCTCGAACACCTGCGAGACGAGGCGGACGCGGCCTTCCTCTACACCGAGCTCAGCCGGCAAGCGGCGGATCCCAAGCGCGCCGCGCTGTATCAGCGGCTGGCCGAGGTGGAACAGCGCCACGTCCAAACCTGGCAGCGGCTTTTGCTGGCGGAGGGCCATCCCGTACCAGACGTCCAGCCGAGTGCCCGCGCCCGGTTCATGGTCTGGCTGGCCCGGCTGTTCGGCACCAGGTGGCTGATCCCCATGCTGCTCGAAGAAGAGGGCCGTGAGGTCAAGAGCTATCTCCAGCTGTACAGCGATGCTCCGGAAGGAGCCACCGCCTCGACCGCGTTACGATTGGCAAGAGAATCGAAGGAGCATGCCGAGACCCTTGCCACCATTACGGGCGGCGTAGGAGAACCCTGGCACAAGACGCACGCCGGCGGCTTCCTCCGCAACGTCGTGTACGGCTTCAACGACGGCCTGACGGCTAACTTCGGCCTGGTTGCCGGCATGATTGGCGCGCAGGGCGGCCTGCACGTCAGTCACACCGTGGTCTTGGCCGGTGTCGCCGGCACGGTCGCCAATGCCCTGTCGATGGGGTCCTCGGGGTATCTCGCCGCGAAGAGCGAGCGGGAAGTCTTCGAGCACGAGATCGCCATGGAACGCGAGGAGATCCGGGTCATGCCCGATCTCGAACGCGAGGAACTGAGCCTGCTCTACCAGGCCAAAGGCATTCCGGAGGCCCAGGCGTCGGAACTAGCCGAGCAGGTCATGCGCGATCCCGAACGGGCCTTGGCGGAGAAGGTGCGGGAGGAGCTGCAGATCGGTGCGAGCACCGCGACACCGCTCAAGGAGGCGTGGCTCACGGGAACCGCGACCGCACTCGGGTCGCTGATTCCCGTGCTGCCCCTCCTCATCAGCAGCTCGGCCGTGGCGGTCTGGTTTTCCTTTGCAATCGCGATGGCCTCGCACTTTGGCGTCGGCGCCGCACGCAGCATCTTCACCGGCCGCGGCGTGATCCGGAGCGGGATGGACATGTTCTTGGTGGGCCTGGGCGTGGCCGCCGTCGGATACTTGGTCGGCGACTGGTTGGTGACCCTGCTCTAATCCTCAGCCAACCACCAGGTTAATGAGACGATTGGGCACGTAGATCCGCTTCTGGATCGTCTTCCCCTCGAGGTGCCGCGAGGTCTTGTCGTCGGCCATCGCCGCGGCCAGCACCGCGCTCTCGTCGGCCTCGCGCCGGACCCGCACCGTGGAGCGTGTCCTGCCGTTCACCTGCACCACGACTTCGATGTTGTCCTCGACCAGCAGCGCGGCATCCCAGGTCGGCCACGAGGCGAAGAAGATCGAGCGGTCGTGCCCAAGCCGCTCCCAACACTCCTCCGCGAAGTGTGGCGCGAACGGGGCTAGCATCACCAACATGTCCTCAATGATGCGCCGCTCGTGGCATTGCACCTCGCGCATGGTGTTGAGCAGTTCCATGAGTGCGGCGATCGCGGTGTTGTATTTCAGTTCCTCGATGTCGCCGGTAATCTTCTGCTTGGTCTGGTGCCACTTGACCATCACCGCGTGTTTGACCTCACCGACCGCATCCTCCGTCACACAGCGCTCGACGAGGCCCCACACTTTGTCGAGAAACCGTCGGGGCCCACTGATTCCGGCATCGCGGAAGTCGCCCCCTTCCTGGAACGGCCCCAGCGACATCAGGTACATCCGAAACGTGTCCGCTCCCCAGCGCGCAATGTAGTCGTCGGGTATGACGACGTTGCCGCGCGACTTGGACATCTTGGCCCCGTCCTTCACAATGAGCCCGTGCGCTCGGAACTTGAGGAACGGCTCGTCGAAGTCGAGATGGCCCAGCTCGTGGAGCACCATGGCGAGGAATCGGGCGTAGAGCAGGTGAAGCACGGCGTGCTCGTTCCCACCGATATACGTGGTGACCGGGCACCATTTCTGCGTTCGCGTCCGATCGAACGGCTGATCATCGAACTCCGTGCTCGGGTAGCGCAGGTAGTACCAGCCTGAATCGAGGAACGTATCGGAGACGTCCGTTTCCCGCCGGGCGCGCTGTCCGCAGCTGGGGCATGGAACGAAGAACCAATCCTCGTTCCGAGCCAGCGGTGACGTGCCGCTGTCGTCGGGTCGGAAATTTTCGAGCGGCGGTAGCAAGACCGGAAGATCCTCTTCCGGTACGGGCACCGTGCCGCACGCGTCACAGTAGATCACCGGAATTGGTGGTCCCCAGTACCGCTGCCGGGAGATGCACCAATCGTACAGTCGGTATTGTACCTGGCCGCGCCCCGTGCCACTCTGTTCCAACCACTGAATGATGTCGCGAAGCGCTACCGACGCCGGCTTACCGGTGAACTGACCCGACGCGAGGAGCCGATCGTTCTCGTCGATGACCTGCACCACCGCCAGGTCGTAGGTCTCGGCAAACTCGAGGTCGCGCTCGTCATGGGCCGGCACAGCCATGATGGCACCGGTGCCGTATTCCATAAGGACGTAGTCCGCGATCCAAATTGGAATGTCGGCGCCGGTGGCCGGGTTGACGGCGTACCCGCCCGTGAACACGCCCGTCTTGTCGCGTTCACCTACGCGCCGGGAAACGATGTCCGTGGCCGCCGCGGCACGGATGTAGTCCTGGACAGCTTGCCGCTGAGCGTCGGACGTTACCGACGCGACCAGGGGATGCTCCGGCGCGAGGACCATGAAGGTGGCGCCAAAGATGGTGTCGGGTCGAGTGGTGAATACGGCGAGGACGTCATCGCGCCCCACGAGCCGGAACCGGATCTCCGCGCCTTCGGACCGACCGATCCAGTTGCGTTGGGCCGCAGCGGTGCTCTCCGACCAGTCCATTTTGGCTGGGTCGTCGAGGTGGCCCAGCAGTTGTTCGACATACTCGGTGATCCGGAAATACCACTGCTCGAGGGTCCGTTGCTCAACCCGCACATCGGGATGTCGTTCGCAATACCCGTCGATGACCTGCTCGTTGGCCAAGACCGTCTTGCATTCCGGGCACCAATTGACCGCACCGAGTTTCTTGTACGCTTTGCCGGCCTTGTACAGCTGGAGAAAGATCCACTGAGTCCACTTGTAATAGGCCGGGTCGGTGGTAGAGACCTCGTGTCGCCAGTCGAACATGCCTCCCATCCGCCGGAGTTGGCGGCGGAAGGTGGCGATGTTTTGGGGAATGAGCTGGGCCGGATGCGTGCCCACTTTGATCGCGTAATTCTCACTGTGAATTCCGAACGCGTCGAACCCGATGGGTTCGAACACGTCGAACCCCTGCAAGCGCTTGAAGCGCCCGTAGACGTCGCTCCCCGTGAAGGCGAACATGTTGCCGACATGGAGCCCCTCGGCCGAGGGGTAGGGATACATCATGAGATTATAGAATGGGCGCGCAGCACGGTCGAGATCGGGCTCATTGACGTGCTCCGCCGCCCACCGCGCCTGCCACTTGGCCTCCACAACCTCAGGATCGTACACCGCGGCTGCCGGTGCAGGCGGGCGTTTGCTTGCGCGGTCACGCGGCTTCGTCCCCATTGACTCTCCCATGCTCCCTGGTGGAGGTGTGAAATGTACCTGCGGGTTGGATACTGACCAAGGCGGTTCGCCCGCCTTGCCGCCCCAAACCACCTCCCCTAGTTTTGCCTCACCCGCCGATGCTCACCCTGCATCCGGAAGCCCATTGAGCGATCTCAGCACGCATCTGACGCACCGCATCCATGCCATGGGCATGGCGGCCATCATCTTCCTCGGCGTCCTGGTCGCCACGGTCATTTCGACTGGTGAGGCCCGCTATGTGCGCCGGCGGACCGACGCGAGGCTCGAAGCGCTCGCGAGCCGCGGGGCCGCACTCCTCAATCAAGCCCTGGCTGAACGGCGCCGTGAGCTCGACCTCCTAGCCAGTATGCCGGTAGTACGGTCGGCCACGACCGCGGCCGCCAGCCAGAGCCGACGGCTCGGCCTCGCGCAGCTCCCCGCCACCGAGCTCGACCGACGCTATGCCGAGGCCGGTATCTCCGGAAGCACACCGGCCCTCGCCACGTTTCTACGGGAGTGGGTGGCACGGAGCCCGTTTCAGGATGTCCTGCTCGCCGAGGCCCACGGCCTGACCGTGATGTCCACCACGCCGGCCGGCACGCTCAATCACGCCCGACAGGCGTGGTGGCGAGCCGTGACCACTGCCGGATACTTTCTGGCCACCGGGCCGAACGATGTGCGAGGGCGTGCGACGTTGCGTCTGGCGGTTCCTGTTCCGAGCCCCGACGAGTCTGCGACGATCAGCGGAGCGCTCCTCGCCACCCTTCCACTCGACTTCCTCACCGAATTCCTGCCCACCGAACGCACCGAGACGGGCTTGGCCGAGCTTGCGCTGGTCCACGGTCCCGACTCACTGGTGTGGAGCAGCAACCCGGGGGCGTCACTCGGACGCCCGGTTGCGGGCGTCCTGCACGAGACGGCCCGCCCGGGCCTGCGTCTCGCGACCACCGGGGACGGCCAGCGTCTCGCGGTGATCCCGTTGGCGTATGGGGAGTGGAGCATCGTGGCACGCACCGCCGCCCCGGATGACTTGGTGAGCGCACGCGGCAGCCGGGTCTGGATCACGGCGGGATTCATCATCGTCTTTGGTGTCACCATTCTGTTCCTCGTCAGCCGCTGGATCGAGCAGCGTCTCCTAACCCCCCTCGTGCTGGCGGAAGACGTCGCCGCCCGCGTTGCAGAAGGCCATCTCAACGAATCGATCGCGAGGCTGAGCCGGGAGGGCCCGAAGGCCGACCGGCTCATCGCGGGCATTGCTGCCATGGTCGAGGCGCTCCACTCTCTGGTGGGGGCAATTCAAGCGGCATCGAGTGAAGCAGCCGCTATGGCCGAAGAGATTTCGGCCTCGACCGAAGAGATGACAACGTCGACGCACCAAGTGGCCAGCACCACCAGCGACTTGACCAATCGAGCCACGCACCATGCCTCCCTGGTGCGGGCCGCGTCCAGCGACGCGACACGCATTCTGGGCATTGCCGAGGAACTCGACGTGGGATCGTCGGAGGCGGCCGACCGGAATGCCGCCCTTGCCGAACTCGCGCGCTCGCACAAGGAGCGACTCGACAGGAGTACGGTCGAACTCGAGCGTCTGTCCAAGGACATCGTGGAAGGAACGCTCGAGGCTGAGGCGCTAGCCGAAGCGTCCGGGGAAATCGAGAAGTTCGTGGCCCAAACGAAAGCCATCGCCAAGCAGACTCACATGTTGGCCTTGAACGCCGCCATTGAAGCGGCACGCGCCGGCGAGGAGGGCCGCGGCTTCAGCGTGGTGGCCGACGAGATCCGCAAGCTGGCGAACCAGGCGGCCCAGGCCGCTACGTCCACGGCGACGACCGTGCACGGGGTGCTCGACCGGGTGCACTCGGCTCGGGAGCGGTTGCTGCAACTCGGCGCGGGCGGGGGGAGGGCACGCGAGGCCGCCGACGAAGCGGCCAGCGGCCTCCGGCGGGTGGCCGAGGAGGCCGCCATCAACAGCAGCTGGACCCAGGCCATTTCCCAATCGTCCGCCGACGTTCGGGCGCTGGTCGCCGGGATCGTCGACCGGATGGTCGAAATCTCGAGCGGCACCGACGACGTCGCGGTGGCCGCCCAGGAGATCGCGGCAGCGGCGCAGCAGTTGAACACGTCCACTGAGGAGGTGTCGGCCTCGGCGGCTCGTCTTGCCGAAGCGGCCGACCAGCTCACCGCAGCGGTCGGCGTGTTTACCTTGGGGCCGTCGGGAACCGGGGCTCGGGAGACTCTCGCCGAATAGTCACTGCGCGGGTACGAGGCGCGAGAGTTGGCCCAACAGCGCCTCGAGGTGTGTGAGTGACCTGCAGGTCGCCCATGTGGACGTCCACCGAGCCGGGCAGAAACGAGCGGCCGAATGTCATCGCCGCGTGGGCACGGCTACGGCGTCCCGGTGAGATACGACTCGAGAATGTCGTTCTCGAGGATGTCCGTCGACGTAATCAGCCGCACGCCTTCGTCGCCCCACTCCCGCATGAGATGCTCGGCCACGTGGGCGTGAATCGCTTTCGCGGCGTCGGTCACGAAGTAGAGGCGGGTCTGGGGACGGTGGCGCAGGAGGCCCTCGATCGCATACTTGTTGCACACGTCCAAGGCCACGCCATACAGCACGATCACTTCGGGGTTCAGGACCCGCAACACCGTGTCGACGCTGGCGTTTGTGAATACGTCAAACCAATGCTTCAGGAACAGAACGTCGCCGCGGTGCCGACCGACCTCCTCGGCCAGGCGATCGACATCCATGGGCTCCGGCTGGATGACCATGGGGTCGATGAGCGTCGTCTCGGGAATTTTCCGTTGTCCCGGTGTCCCGCGCATGCAATGCTCTGGAAACGTCTCATGAAAATCCGGCGTTGGACTGAGCTCTTTGTGGCCCGGGACATGATCGTCCGCGCTGGCGACGATCCGGATGCCGCGATCGTGGGCAAAGTCGGTCAGCCGTTTGAGCACCGGCATGATCTCCTCTGCGCCGGGCACGTAGAGCTTCCCGGTGGGCATCATGAAATCGACTTGGGTATCGACATCCCAGAATATCAGACGCTTCATGGTCCAGAGCCTCGGAGTGAGAGCGTAACGAACGCCACCGGTCTTATGTGACCGGCTCCAGACGGGGGTTTGGCCGGTATTCGCGGCCTACCTTGGCGCATGGTACGCCGTCTTTCAGCACGACATCCGCGGTGAAATCGTAGCGGCCCTGGAACAACGAGGATCCGACGCCATAGGCATCGACCGGAACGCCATGGGATTCGAATTCTTGAATCTTCTCGACGTCGAAGCCGCCGGAAACGACAATCCTAACGTTCTGAAATCCCGCGCGGTCCAGTGCGCTGCGGACATTCCACACGAGCTGCGGGCACACGCCGGTCGGCTTGAAGCGCCCCATCTGCGGAATCACGGAGCGATCAACCAACTTCTCACTGGTATCCAACCGCACGCCGTACAGCCGATCACCCATGGCCCGCGCAGCCTTGAGCGAAGTCTCAACGCAGTCATTCTCGAAATCGACCAGGGTCACCACCTGCACGTCTGGCGGACAGTACTCCGCGAACTTCTGCGTGGCCAGGATCGTGTCGCCATCATACGTGGCGATGAGGGCGTGGGGCACCGTCCCGATGCCCTCGCTGCCCCACCAGGACGCCTGGGCGTCGGTGGAGACCCCAATCGCGCCAGCGACATGCGCCGCGTACCCGTCACCGGTTTGGACCAACCAGTGATCGTGCCTGGCGGGGAAGAACATGATTTGCTTCGGGGCGGCGGCTTCGACCACGCGCCGCGTATTGGTGCCAACCCTGGTCCGGCGTGACAGGACGCCAAGATAGAGCGTTTCGAGGTGCGCGAAGGCGTCATACGGGCCCTCGACGAGGAGCACGGTTTCCCAGGGCTCGACCTCGTCCCCGTCGTACAGCGCCTGCACGGTCAGCTCCTCCCAATCGGCGGAGCACAGTTTGAGAATTGCGATCGCCTCGTCGATCCCGCCGAGAAAGGCGTGCGTCTTGCCGAACACCTGCATGGTCACCCGGGGCCGATACTGATCTGCCAAGAGAACATCCCGGGTGCGGACGAAGTACTTGTCGGAGTAATAGCCCGACCGCATGCGTTCGACAGGCAGATGAAAGATGCTGGGGTCTAGACGTTGACGACGCGGCATGACAGGTGCTCTCCGACGGGAAGGCCGTTACCGGCCGAAATGGGCTGCCTTCAGGGCGGCCAGAACGCTCCGCATTTGGCGGATGCGCCGAGAATGAGGATACCGATCAATCAGCCGGCGAAGCTCGGCCATGGCTCGACCGGGGTCGTGGAGACTGAATTCATGAATGTCCGCCAGGGCAAGACCGATGCGGATATCGTCGCCAGCCGAGATTCGGGTGCCTAGTTCCTCACGCAACCGGTTCAATTCGAGGACGGCCCCATCGGCGGTCCCGAGCGGGCCGGTCAAGAGGGCTGCCCGCCGGAGCGTCGCCGCTACTCGGTCGCGTCGCTCGCGCGCCCGCTCCCGATAGGCCTCGGCGGCCGCCTCGTACTGGCCGCGCGCAACCATGGTCTCGATCGCCGAGTACCCTCCACCGGCTCGCACCAGCCCGACGCTGCTAAAGGCCTCGGCCGCAAAATCGATCACGGGCTCGAGCACCCCGCTGATCAGGGCCGTGACGAAGCCGTATAAGGCCCACAACGCCCCAGCCAACAGCAGCGCGCGAGGGGCGACCCCGGTGACGGCAAGCAGCACTGCCACGGCGCTACCGGCCAGGAGCAGGGTCCCGACCACGACACGAAGGAGCCGCAGCGGGTCGTGGCCGACTTGGTACTGCTCGGCAGCCGTGCGCAGGAGTTTGGAGGTCCGCAAGCTGGCAAGTTAGGAACGCCGCGCCGGGGCGGCAAGTTGACACCTTGCAGGCAGGCGCCTTAAATCCCTCACGCCTGAGCGCCTCAACCACTGCCTGGAGAGCGTGCCGTGATCGAACCTGTGACCCGTCGTGCCTTTCTCGCCGTGACCGGCGGTGCGGTCGGCGCCGCGACTATTCACCCGTCTTTGCGAGGCGGCCTCGCAGCCCCGGCGATACACCTGCGCGGAGCCGCCCGGCCCGTTGCGATCAGCTCCGCTAACAGCCTCGCACCGGTGTCGCGGGCTCTCGCACTGATGCTCGAAGGATCGGATACCCTGGATGCGGCGGTCGAGGGGGCGAAGATCCAGGAACTCGATCCGGAGGACGCCTCGGTCGGGTATGGCGGCCTCCCAAACGAGCAGGGCGTGGTGCAGCTGGATGCATCATGCATCCACGGACCGACCCGGCGAGCTGGTGCCGTCGGTGCGCTCGAAGGCATCAAAACGCCAAGCGAGGTTGCCAAATTGGTCCTCAAGTACACCGACCACATCATGCTGGTCGGCGAAGGGGCCAAGCGGTTCGCGCTGTCGTACGGATTCAAAGAGGAAGATCTTCTGACTCCGCGCTCGCGCGAGCGCTGGCTCCGCTGGCGTGCCAACCGGGGAAAGGATGACGACTGGCTCGATGTGCCGGACGACGAGCACATGGTGCGGCCCACGGGCACGATCAATCTCAACGTCATCAATGCGGCAGGCGACATTTCTTCGGTCACCACCACCAGCGGTTTGTCCTGGAAGATTCCCGGCCGGGTCGGCGACTCGCCCATCATCGGCGCCGGCCAGTACACCGACAACGATGTCGGCGCGGCCGGCTCCACCGGCCGGGGGGAATCGAACATCATGGTGTGCGGGGCATTCCTCACGGTGGAGCACATGCGGCGCGGCATGACGCCGGCCGATGCCTGCCTCGAAACCCTGCGCCGCGTGATTGCCATGACCCCGGCACGCCTGATCCGTCCGGATGGGCGGCCTGCCTTCGATCTCAAATTTTACGCGGTCAATAAGCTGGGCGACTTCGGCGCAGGCTCCCTGTACCCCGGCCGGTTCGCCGTTCATGATGGACGCGAGGCAACCTTTCGAGATGCGGCCCATCTCTACGAGCGAGCCGGCTAGTGCGCCGTTCGATTCTCCTTGCCGCGCTCGTCCTCCTGGGGGTCGGTGCACCCCTCCGAGGCCAGAGCTGGGGGGCCAGCTATTTCCCGTACGTCACGAGCCGCTCGAGCGAGTTCCCGGTCTTCGCATTCCGGTATCTCTATGCGAAACCAGCTGAATGGGACGCTCCCTACGTCGCCGCCGGCGATGTCCGAGCGGACGTGGGCGTGGGCGTGCGCGGGGGTTGGCTGGCAGGGGTGCGGTTCCGAGCACCGGGGCTTTGGGACGGATGGCGTCTGCAGGCCGAGGTCTCGGCCGCCCGCGCACCCCGCCAACACTACTTCGGACTCGGCAACGCGACGGTGGTCGATGACCAACTCGCAAATAGCGAGGAATTCTTCTACCGCGTCAAGCGTGCACGCTACCGGGCCAACGTTGAGGTCACTCGCCGGCTCGCCGGCCGGTTGCATCTTGCCGTCAGCCCGTCTCTCTCGTTTGTCAGGTATTCCGCGCACCCGGGAGCCTCGGTATTCACCAACGACTTCGGCCCGAAGCTCGAAGACACCGACGCCACGCTGCGCACCAGCTTGATCTACGATAGCCGAGACACCGACTACAACACCCACCATGGGGTACTGCTCGAAGTGGGCGGAGCGGTCGGCAGCGGGGGTGATGGCTACACGCGCCTCTATACGAACTTGCGGGGCTGGCTCACACTCCGTGAGGGCACGGTCGTGGCCGGGCGCGTGGTTGCGGCTGGCATGGGCGGCACCCCACCGCTCGACGCCCGCTTCAACCTGGAAATGTGGGAGAAGCAGGTTGGGGCCTACGGCGGTGATCAATCCAACCGTGGGACGTCCGACGGCCGCTATCTCGGCACGGACGCCCTATTTGTCAACGCGGAGGTACGCCACGACCTGCTCAACCTGGGTAACTATGGGGCCGTGAGCCTGCTTGCCTATTTCGACGCGGGCCGGGTGTTCGAGCGCGAGTCGTTCCGCCTCACAACTGAGGACTTCCACGTGGGCGTCGGCGGTGGCCTCGCCGTTCGTATCCTCCGGTCGAACATCGTCACTTTCAACTTCGGTGATGGCCCGGAGGGGTTCGAGTTCGAGTTCGGCAGCGGATGGATGTTCTAGCCTGCCGAGCGTCGCTCCGGCTGGGCTGACACGGGTAGCTGGGCTGCTTCCAACACCTCCCTGAGAATCGTCCGCCCACGGTCTTTCGCGTACCACCGCCGTACCAGCGGATACAACTCCCCCTTCGGTACGACCGACCGCCGCTCCAACACAAAGCGTTGGAGCTCGCGCGGCCGCGGGCCCCAATGCCCGAGCTCCTCGAAGTCGGGGCCCAACGCGATGACGATGGGAATCGACCGCGACCCTTCCGTCAGATACGCATCCATGACCGCGGGGTGTTCGTCCCGGCGGAGGATCTTGAGGTCGAGACCCGCGGTCTGATGGACCCACTTGGCGATGACGGGCACGGCGTTGGATGCGTCGCCGCACCAGTCCTCGGCGATGGCCAGGAACCTCCGCGTGGTCCCTGCTGGAACGGCCTCGCTGGCCCACTGGGGGATCTCCGCCACCCGGTAGACGCCACTCCATAAGCCGTGGTGCTGCGCCGCCCCGGCGACGAAGTCTTCATACGAGAGCGCTGCGTCCCAGAGCGCTCTGAAATCGAGTTCAGTCATGATGAATAAAGAACACCAATCGACCCGTTAGAGTTCCTGAAGGGCGATGCCGCGTCCCGCAAGCTCCGCGACGTATCCGTCGAACGGCACTGCGTCGTCCGGCATGCGAACCCCCCGGGCCGTGATCCGGCCGTCGACCTGCATTTGGCCCGTGATCGAGAGCGAATATCCCGTCGTCCGCATCATCGCGCTAATACCGCGTTCGGCATCGTAGTAGTCGACGAGCCGCCACCGGAATGTGCACGGCGCGCCGTTTTTGATCCCGGCCACCTCCACCCGGAGGGCCACGAGATCTCGTCCTTCAGGTTTCCGAAGCTTGGGGCCCACGGCCGCGACGAACACATCTCGCGGCACGACCCGCTGGCCCTTGACCTCGATGGGTTCGAGAGCGAGTAGCCCCAGCTCCCGAATCGGCCTCATGACGGCCATATGCCCGGGGTACCGCAGGGTCTTGTACTCCATAGTGTCGATCTTGCCCTCGTACTGCCACGGCATAGTGCTGATGCCCCCGGCCGTATGAAATGCCTCGAGCCTATGGATCGGTGCCGGGAATTCCAAGTGCTCCAGCTCACTCAAGGAATCCACCTGCACCCGCCGTCCCTCGCGCAAGACGAAGGACGGGGTGGTGTAGTAGTCGAGCGCACCCTCGAGCGAATAGACGATTTGATAGTTCAGCGGAGGCTCGGGATGCTGGGGCAATCCCCCAACGTAGATCTTCACGCTTTGCGCCTTGGTAAGACGCCGGATTCCCTCGGCGGCCACGATATTGATCATGCCCGGCGCGAGCCCGCAGTCGGGAATCAGCGAGAGGTTCTTGTCGCGCGCCGCCGCATCGAGTTGCTGCTGCTCGAACACGATCTCGGTATTGCCACCAAGATCTGCGAAGTGACACCCTGCCTCGACAGCGAGCTTCGCCATGGTGCCGTTGAAGTAATACGGCAACGCGCACATGACGCTGTCGTGACGTTCCATCAGGCTCAGCACGGCGGCGTGATCGGTCACATCCAAGGGCACCGGGCGCAGTCGCGGGTCGGCACGGCTCGCGAGGAAGCTCCGAATTCGATCGGGTTTCAAGTCGGCTAGGGTCACCACTCGCACGGCGGGATTGTTCAGCAGGTCGTAGGCGCAGGCCGATCCCTGCAGGCCAGCCCCAAGCACCAGCATATTCATAACGAAGCCTTATGGTCGAAGTAAAAAGCCACCGAATGTACCGAGACCCGCTCCACGCTTCAACTCACTTGCCGGCGATACGCCCCGGCCCGCCGCTGAAATAGGTCGGCATCCTGGGATGACGCGGTGCAGATGTGAGCACGACTCGACGGACGCTGCCCGGTCCCAAGGGACGAACTTCGAGGTCACCCTGTCTGACATAGCCGATCGAATCCGAGCCCCACCGCACGGGGTCGTGTCCACCGGTTACCAGCAGCGTCTCCGTGCCTGCGGGCGGATACACGCAGAGGGCGGACTCGGTGCCCTTCCACGAACACGCGCGCACTTCCGCAAAGGCCGGTGACCCGACGTAGACTCGGAATGCCGAGTCTGCATCCGCCCGGGATGACGGCGGAACGGCGACTGCAGCCGCCCTCGCTGGAGGCGGTTCCAGGAGGTACACGCCGACATTGGTGGCCACATAGAGCGACGCGCCGTCGAGGCTCCACCCGATGTGGTGAATCAACTCGTTGGTGGACGCGCGAAAGAGCGTGCGCTCGGCGCCGTTCAGGAGGTTCAACACGACGATCCGGTAATCAGCCGAGTCGGCCGCCTGACGGCTTCGGAGAAACGCGACCGTGGTGCCGTCAGGGGCCAGCAGCGGCATCGTCTCGTGCAGGCGGGTAAAGGTGACCGGATGGACTGCTCCGCCGGCCGCAGCAACGGCAAAGAGGTCTCCTGCGCCCTCCTCGCCGTCGCCGACGAAGATGACAAAGGGTTCGGCGCCAACCGCGATGCGATTCTGGAGCGGCGAGAACGAGACGCGGCAGCCGAGCGTTCCGAAGCTCAGGATGGCGATCAGCCCAGCGACACGGCGATTGCGAATCCACCGACCCGCGGGAGTTGTGTTCTCCGTCAGCGGAAGCGCTCAGTCTCGAGCGGGGTTGGCATACACCCCGTCGAGCGCGGTCGAGGGACTGGGCAGCTCGGCCCGGCTGGCCAACGCCCGCTCCACTGCCAGATCGACCTCTCGGGTCACGGCATCCTCCACGACCTGCAACCGGGAATCGGGCACACCGGAACGTGTCAGGTACTCCTCGTAGAGGCCTATGGGGTCGCGCTTCCCCCAATATGCAAACAAATCGGGAGGAAACGTCTCCCGCGCCTCACGCTCGTCGTGCGTCGCGTGGCCCCCCATTCGAAAGGTCTCGGCCTGCAGCAGCACAGGGCCGCCGCCCCTCCGGCACTGATCGACGGCCAGCTGGGTCGCGGCGTACGCGTCGAGAACGTTGTTGCCATCGAACCCCCAGCCCGCCATGCCGTAGGCGGTGGGCCACTCCGTGAAGTCACGTGCCACGTGGTGTTGGTTCAACCTTGTGCCGAGGGCCACCTGATTGTTCTGGATGATGAACACGACCGGGAGTTTGGCGACGGCGGCGAAATTCAGGCCTTCATGGACCACGCCGGCCTTGGTGGTGCCGTCACCAATCCAGTTGAGCACCACAGCCTTCGCGTGCCGCATTCGGTTGGCCAAGGCCACGCCGGCGGCGACCGGCACCATTGTCCCAACCGGCGAAACGGGTTGCAGCACGTGGTGTTCCACGGACCCGACGTGGAGATCGCGTCCTCCCGACGGGGAATCCGCGCTCGCCAGGTAGGCCCGCAGCATGCAGTCGAGGGGCATACCCATGTCGCAACAGGCCGCGGCGTTCCGAATCATCGGCACCGCGTAATCCATCCCGGGCGTGAGGGCAAAGACGGGGCCGACGGTGGACGCTTCCTCGCCGGTGCCGAGCCAGGCTTTGGAGATCACGCCCTGGCGCACCCAGCGTGAGAGTGCAATGTCCTGGAGCCGAGCCCTGACCAGGCGCCGGTAGAGCTCGAGGAGGTCGTCCCGGTCGAGTTCGGCAATCAGCCGCTGCCGGTCCGGGTCTTGGGCGACAGTCGCTTCGAAGGCGTCGACCAGATCGGGATCGGCTATCCAGCCCACGTACTCCGGAGGCTCGAAGGCGGAGTAGCGTTTCACGAACTCGGACTCGGCACCGCGCCGCTCCCCTCGAGGGCCGTGAGAAAGGCGGCCATGCTGGGATAGCGATCGGTGGGATCCGTGGCCAGGGTCGTGCGAATGACCGCCTCGAGGGCGGGTGGGAACGCTGGCTTGATCGACCGGATGCCGCGGGGAGCCTTGGTGAGACGCGCGATCATCTGGTCCTGGGGTGTGCGGCCCTGGAAAGGCAACTCGCCGGTGAAGAGTTCGAAGGCGAGCACGCCGAGTGCAAAGAGATCGCTTCTCTCATCGAGCGCTTCGCCACGCACTTGCTCGGGGCTCATGAATTCAGGCGTCCCAAGTACGATCCCCGTCGCGGTGAGTTTTTGCAGCTCGGCCGTGGCAGCCATGTGCTTCGCCAGGCCGAAGTCCATGACCACGCCGCGTTCCCCCGCGGGCCGCTCCGGCGCCGCCACCAGCATGACATTTTCGGGCTTGAGATCTCGGTGGAGGATGTGCACCCGATGGGCGTGTGCCAGGCCATGAGCGACATCGACGAGCAACGGCACGCCGGTCGAGAGATCGAATGCCCCTCGGGTATCGAGGGCCTCGGCCAGGCTTTGACCTTTGAGGAACGGCATGACAAGGAAGAGAAAGCCTTCCACCGTCTCGCCGACAAACAGAATAGGGCAGACGTTGGGGTGATCGAGCTGCATGGCGAGCTGCGCTTCGCGACGTAGCCGCTCGACGGCTTTCTCGTCGTCTGCCAACTGGGGAGCCAGCACCTTGAGTGCGCACACGGCACCGGTGTCGCGCTCCCGAGCCTGGTACACGATGGCCATCCCGCCTTCGCCGACTCGCTGGACGACTTCGAACCGATCAACCAGCACCTGTCCCATGAGCGTTCGTGCCTGGCTCGCCCGCGTCGCAGCCGCGGCTTGCGCTCCGCCTGCGGGGCGCGGTGTGCCACGGGCGGCGGCGCTTCGTCCGGCGGGCATCTCGACCAGCGGCGAGCCGTCGCGCGGGCAAAACCGTGCTGGCGGTGAGTACGTTGTCTGACAACGAGGGCAGCGTCGCACGCCTAGTCCCGATAGCAGTTGCGGCCTTCGCGCTTGGCCCGATACAGATTCTGATCTGCAAGGTGCAGAAACGATGCCTCATCCGGAGCGCTGGCGTTGGGAAAGGTCGCTCCACCGATGCTTACGGTCAGGCGAATTGGAGAGGCTCCATCCCCGAACGTGCGGCCGCCCACATCACGGAGGATGCGTTCGGCAAAGATCCGGGCTCCGGTGGCCCCGGTTTCAGGAAGCAGGACGACGAACTCTTCTCCACCGTAGCGGGCGACGAGGTCCATGGCCCGTTGTTCGCGCTGCAGCATGGACGCGAACTGTCGGAGGACCCGGTCCCCGACCGCATGGCCATACGTGTCGTTCACTTCCTTGAAGTTGTCGATGTCGATCATCAAGCACGCAAGTATGGTGCTGAAGCGATTGGCTCGATCCATCTCCACCGCGAGCCGGTCCGTGAGCGCTCGGCGATTGTAGGTTTCGGTTAGCGGGTCCAGTTCCGCGAGCCGCTGCATCTCTTCCCTGCTGGCAACCGCCGCCTCGACGTCGTGCGCCTTCTCCAGAGCGGACACCGCGGCCGTGATGACCTGTTGCGCGAATCGCGCGTCGGCTTCGTTGAGGGGAGGATCCTGCGCCGTGGTGCGAAGGAAGAAGACCCCGGCCAATTGTTCTCGCAACGAGAAGGGGATCGAGACGACCGATTTCGTCGGGACGATCATGCCGTCGGCCTCCCACTCGGCACGGATGCCCTGATAGAGCGGATCGGTCGTGACATCCTGCACCAGGACCATGGTTTGGCGATCGAGGGTTTCCAGAATCTCGGGGTAGCGTTTGAGATCGACCTCGAGGCTCCGCAGGTTCGGGTTTTCATAGGCCGCCGCGACCGTGCCGGTGGAGTCCGACGTGCCCGCCAGGATAATGGAGCATTTTGAGATGTTGAGCCCACGGGCCACCCGCCGGACCAGGATCTGGTAGATCTCCGCGGAACTGATGCTCATGGTGACTTCCCGCATGATATCCATCATCGCTTCGCGGGATCGCGCCTCGGCGCGGGCCTGGTCCAATTCCCGACTGGAACGCAGGTGTGCTTTCACCCGCGCCAAGAGCTCCCGAATCCGAATCGGCTTGGGGATGAAATCGGCGGCGCCCAGTCCGAGCGTGGTGATCGTGGCCTCCTCCGGAGGCATGGAGGAGATCATGAGCACCGGCAAGTACTTGAGCTGCGGGTGCGTTTTGATGCCCTCCAACAGACTGAGCCCGTCGCTCTCCGGCATGAGGATATCCAGCAACAGCAGGTCGTAGTGGCCAGCAAGAAGCCGCTCGATCAAGTGCAGGCCGCTCGAGATGGTCTCGACCTCATAGCCGCTGTCCTTCAGAACCCAAGAGAGCGTTCGGTTCAGCGTCTCATCGTCGTCGGCGATGAGGATCTTCGGGGCCAGAGTCATCCGTCCACCAATTGCTGGAAGAGCGTGGGGTCGATGTTGCCGCCGCTCACGATTGCAACCGTCGGGCCGTGAGATCTGACTCCACCCGTGAGGAGCGCCGCCGTGGTGGCCGCGCCGGACGGTTCTGCCCGAACGCCGCATTCCCGCCAGAGGAACCGGACGGCGCTGGCGATCTGGTCATCGCCGACTTGGATGGTCTGATGCACCACCGGACGGATCATCGGGAAGGTCAGGCTGCCGATTGCGAGAGGAAGCAGGCCATCTGCGACACTCTCAGCCCGCTCGAGCGACACCGGCCTCCCGGCGGCCATGGCGGCGGAGAGTTTGGCCGCGCCCGAGGGCTCGACGCCGATGACATGAACGTGGGGCTTGAGCGCGGCCACGACCAGACAGATACCGGCGAGCAGCCCTCCCCCGCCGACCGGGACCAGAATGGTCTCGACGTCAGGGGCCTGCTCGAGGATCTCGAGGCCGCATGTGGCCTGGCCAGTGATGACTTCCGGATCATCGAACGGGGGAATAATGGTGAGGCCTTCCGCACTGGCGAATGCCTCCGCCTTGGCTCGCCGGGTGGTAGACGTGGGCCCGCCCCACCGGACCTCGCCGCCGAGTCGCTTGACTCCGTCCACCTTGATGGCCGGGGCATGATCGGGCATCACCACTACCGCCCGAGTGCCGAGCCGTCCGGCCGCGTATGCCACGGCCTGCCCGTGATTGCCGCTCGAGTAGGTGATCACACCGGCGGTTCGCTCTTCTTCCGACAGCCGGGCGATGGCCGTGTAGGCGCCTCGGATCTTGAACGCCCCCACCGGTTGGAGATGCTCCCCCTTGAGGGCGACCATGCCACCGGTTTCTCGCTCCAAGGATGGGACGGTAATGAGGGGGGTTCGGACGGCAACGCCTTCGAGCGCACGTGCGGCATCGCGCACGCTCTCGAGCGTGAGCGCCGGGTGTAGTGGACCCCGGCGGGGGATCGAGGCCTCCGTCACCTGGGCTGCCTACTCTCCGGCGACAACAGGAGTGTCCGCTTCGTCCGGCTCCGTGTCTTCCACGCGGATCACCCGGGCAACGTCGACCACCAGATCACCTGGATCGAGGTTCATGACCTTGACCCCCTGGGTGTTCCTGCCGATCACGCGGATACCCTTGACTGGCACCCGGATGATGACCCCGGCGCGGGTGATCATCATCAGCTCGTCCTCGGGAAGCACTTCCTTGAGGGCCACCATGGCGCCCGTCTTCGGCGTCTGTTTGAGCGTGATGATTCCCTTCCCGCCTCTTCGCTGCACCCGGTAGTCGCTCACCACTGATCGCTTGCCGAAGCCCCTCTCGCTGACCACGAGGATGGAGGCGTCGCGCCGGAGCACGATCATCCCGATGACCGCATCGCCACGCTTCAGCGCGATGCCCTTCACCCCTGTCGTCGCGCGCCCCATGGTGCGGACGTCGTTTTGCCGGAACCGGATACTCATCCCGGCGCGGGTGGCGAGGATGATGTCACTCGCGCTATCGCACACTTGCACATCGATCAATTCATCGCCCGGTTCGATGTTGATCGCGCGGATGCCATTGGAGCGGACATTGCTGTAGGCGGAGAGCGCGGTCTTCTTGACGGTCCCGCCGCGGGTGGCGAACATGAGCCACTTGTTCTCGGCGAATTCGCGCACGGCCACGGTGGCCGCAATCCGCTCATCCGGCCGGATCGCGATACAGTGGATGACCGGCTTTCCTCGAGCGACGCGGCCGCCCTGCGGAATCTCGTGGACCTTGAGCCAGTACACCTGGCCCTGGTTGCTGAAGAACATTAGGTAGTCGTGGGTGCTGGCGATGAAGAGGTGCTCTACCCAATCGTCTTCTTTTGTCTTCATCCCGCTGAGGCCCCGACCGCCCCGCCGTTGGCGTCGATACGTCGATACGGGGATGCGCTTGATGTAGCCCGTATGCGAGATGGTGATCACCATATCCTCTTCGGCAATCAGATCTTCCACCGAGAACTCGCCCTCGTCGGCCACGATTTCCGTCCGGCGATCGTCACCGAATCGATCGGCCACTTCTTCGATCTCCTCCTTGAGAATCTCCATCCGCTTGGGCTTGGACTTGAGGATGCCCTGCAGCGCCTTGATGGTGGCTTTGACCTCTTGGAGCTCGGTCTCGAGTTTTTCGATTTCCAGCCCGGTGAGCTTGGCCAGGCGCATGTTCAGAATGGCGTCGCTTTGTTTTTCCGAAAACCCGAACCGCTTGCGGAGCCGGGTGTCGGCTTCCGCTGCGTCGGCCGAGCCACGAATGATCTCGATGACTTCGTCGATGTTATCGACCGCGATCTTCAAGCCGTCGAGGATATGGGCCCGGGCTTCCGCTGCGTCAAGATCGAATTGGGTCCGACGCACGATGACGGTGTGCCGGTGGGCGATGTACTTCTCGAGCAGCTCCTTCAGGTTCATGACTCGCGGCACGCCGTTGTCGAGCGCCAGCATGATGACACCGAAGGTGGATTGCATCGTGGTGCGCTTGTAGAGCTGATTGAGCACCACGTACGGGATTGCATCGCGCTTGAGCTCGATCACCACCCGGATCCCGTCCTTGTCGCTCTCGTCCCGCACCCCGCTGATCCCGTCGACCTTCTTGGCGATCGCCAGCTCGGCAATGGAACGAACGAGGTTTTCTTTATTGACCTGATAGGGAACCTCGGTCACCACGATCTGGCTCTTGCCGGTCGACTCCTTTTCCTCGATCTGGGCACGGGCCCGCATGACGACCCGACCGCGGCCGGTTTCATAGGCCTCGTGAATGCCCTGCCGGCCGTAGATGAACCCGCCGGTTGGGAAATCGGGGCCGCTGATGACCTTCCGGAGGTCGGCGATGGTGGCGTCCGGGTTATCGACCAAGAGCGCCACACCCTGAACCACTTCCCGCAGATTGTGCGGTGGGATGTTGGTGGCCATGCCCACGGCGATGCCGCTCGAGCCATTGACCAGGAGATTCGGCAGCTTCGACGGGAGGACCGTGGGCTCCTGCAGCCGATCGTCGAAGTTGGCTTGGAAATCGACCGTATTGCGGTCGATGTCCTCCAGCATCGCAATGGCCGCAGCCGTGAGCCGGGCCTCGGTATAGCGATAGGCCGCGGCGGGATCGCCGTCGATCGAGCCGAAGTTGCCCTGTCCGTCGACCAGCGGGTAGCGTAACGAAAAGTCCTGCACCATGCGCACGAGCGCGTCGTAGACGGAGCTGTCGCCGTGCGGATGATACTTGCCCAATACATCACCGACGACCGTGGCGGATTTCTTGAATGCACGCCCAGGCGTCAAGCCCAGTTCGTTCATGGCGTAGAGAATGCGCCGATGCACGGGCTTCAATCCGTCGCGAACGTCCGGTAGGGCTCGGGAGACGATGACGCTCATCGAGTAGTTGATGAACGACTGCTGCATCTCCTCTTCGATCAGGCGAGGGAGGATCCGCTCGCGAGTGTTGGGAACAGTCATCGGGGTCCGAGGCTCGAAAATGTGACGGCTGAGAGGCAGGCAAAACGAACCGTTAAATATACCCGCACCGAGGCCACCGGGGCAACCACCGGGCCGGTGAGTAACTCCATATTGGTCAACGGGTTATACCGGCGGTTTCCGGCCTCGCACGGCCGACGGTTTCGCCCCGATCGCGGGGTGCCTCAGGGCCGTGGTCGGACGCGCCTGAAACCGGGAAGCAGGGCCGGCAAGACCACGAGGGCCGCCAGGGTGCCGGCAGCCACGCCGCCGGTCGTAGCCAGCGCAATCGACCCAAAGAGGCTGTCCGACTCGGTCCCGATGGCGAGCGGGAGCAGGCTGGCCAAGGTGGTCAGGGTGACCAACACGATCATGCCGGCACGATCGCGGCAGGCGGACACGACTTCCTGCTTGGTGAGCCCAGCCCTTCCGGTTTGCGCGAGCCGCCGACGGCGCTTTTCGAGCGCCGCGTCGATCAACAGGATCGCCTGGTTGACCGCGAGGCCCACCACCAGAATCACCCCGACGGCGGCCTCACGCGTGAAGGCAGCCTTGGCAATCCAAAAGGCCGCCCCGACTCCACCCAACGCCAACGGCAGGCTCAGGAACACTACGCCCGCCGCCCACACCGAATCGAACACCATCGCCACCACGAGAATCACCAGCGTCACGCCCACGCCGAAGACCAGCCACAGCCCCTTACCGCTCTCGTCTTCTTCCCACGCGAACACCTCGTCATCGACCTGGTAGCCGGCAGGCACGCCGATCGATGCCATGAACGCGTCGTGGGTTCTCCGGGCAAGCTTGCTTGGCCCCCGGAAATCGTAGCTCAAAATCCTGACGTACTGCTGATCTTCCCGGCTGATGTTGCTGAGGGTTTCGCGCTCACCCACGCGCGCCAGGTCGCCGATCCGCACCGGGGCGCTTACCGCATTGGGGACCACGGCGGAGCGCAGTTCGTCGAGCGTACGCTCGACAGCGCCCGCGGTCTTGAGTGTGACCGGCAACTCTTCTCCGTCGATCTCGATTCGTTGACTGCCCGCAGGTCCGCGGACCTCGCGGGCTACCGCCGCGGCCAGTTCGGCGCCGGTGATGCCGTGCCGGGCCAGGGCGTCGCGGTCGGGCTCCAACGTCACCGTAAAGGCCTTCTCGCGGAACCAGAAGCTGCCCGCATTGACATCGACGTCCCGTACCCGGCGAATGCGCTCCAAGCGTGCCTTGAGATCATAGGCCAGGCGCTCGACGCCTGAGAACGAATAGCCGAGAATCTTGATTCGAAAGGACACGCTGCCGCCGCCACCGAATCCCGAGCTGAAGCCGGGTCCCTGACCACGAACCGCGACCCGTGCCCCACCGATGAAGACCGCCCGCTGGGTCAGCGCCTCTTCGAGTTGGCGCGGCAAGGCGGTGAGTCCCGCATCCTTCTCGAACAGGACCTGCATGCTGGCGCCCCCGCCAAACCCGCGTCGCGTTCCGCCACCGGCGGTGACGACCTGCTCGACGCCCGGCACTCCCACTACGAGGGTTTCGAATTCCCGCATCCCGCGATCGAGGCTCTCCGGATCCGATCCGCGGGGGAAGCTCAAGAAGACGGACAGCGTGGTCCGTTGTCCAAACCAATCGCCCCACGAGGTGCGCGGAACCTTGGTGATGAACCCCCAGGTCACGAGCCCGAGCGCTCCGACAGCTAAACCGAGCGTGACCCAGCGCCACCGAAGCAGTCGAATCACCACCCGCCGGTAGAACCGGCTCATCCGTGGCCAGTGCGCCTTCGACGCCCCGTGCCCGGCGCTCAAGGCGGGAATCATGATCACGGCCGAAACAACCGAACATCCGAGGGCCAGGGCGAACGCGGCGGCAAAGGGCATGAAGGCAGCGCGGGCATTGCCTTGCAAATAGAGGAACGGGAAGAGCACCACGGCGGTGGTCATGGTCGCACCGAGGAGCGCCGGCAGAATCCGGACCCCGACTTCCGTCCGGCCCTCGGTCGTGTCCGGCGCCCGCCGGAGCCGCTCCACCACGACGAGGCCGTTCTGAACCAGAATCCCAACACCCATCCCCAGCCCGGCGAGGGTAAGGAGGTTGGCGGGGATACCCAGGAGATACAAACCGAGCGCCGTACCGAAGATGGCCACCGCCGCGCTGCCGAGCACCAGCAGCACCGACTTGGCATTGCGCAGCGTGACGGCAAGTACCAACGCGACCAGCACAAAGGCGATCGCACCGCGTCGGCCGAGATCGCGCAGTTGCTTGGCCAGGTCGACGCTTTCGTCCGTGGCGACGGAGAGGCGGAGCCCTTCGGGCAGGGCGGGTTCGAGCTCGTTCATCAGACGTCGAACCCCCGCCGCGGTCTTGATCGCGTCCGCCCCGGGCAACCGCGAAATGCGCATCGAGACGGCGGGGCGACCGTTGATTCGATAGAAGCTGCCTCTGGCATCTTCCTCCTGCCGAATCGACGTGATGTCGGACAATTGATAGACCAACCCGCCCGCTCCGCGCACGGGCAATCGGCCGAGATCGTCGAGCGCTCCGGGCTGATCGCGGAGCACGACGCGTCGTTCCGTCGCGCCGGCCTGGTCCTCACCCAGCGAGCGGACCACCCGCGACTGCCCCAGTACCCGCAAGAGTTCCGCGGGGCTGATGTCGAGCTGCCGCAGCTGGACCGGGTTGTACGACACCGATACGCCCAAGTCGGCCCCGCCCGATGGCTCGCCGACGGCCACGCCGGGAATTGCGCTCACCCGGGGAAGGATGCGTTCGCGCGCAATGCGCTCGAGGGCGCCGGGAGTGTAGGGACCGGACAGGGTGTACTCGAGCAGCGGGACTTCGTCCAGTTCCTCGGGCACGAAGTTGGTGACCGAGGCTGGCGTCGTCCCCGGCGGGAACTCCGGACGCAGCAGCTCGAGGCGCTCGAGAATTCCCAACCGTGCCATCTGCACGTTTGCGTCGGGCTCGAGCTCGACCTCGAGCGACGCGAAGCCCTCGCGCGATTCGCTCGACGTCTTCTTGACGCCCCGGACTGCTTGGGTAGCCGCCTCGACGGGGGCGGTGAGATACATTTCGACCAGTTCGGCCGCCGAGCCGGGCCAACCGATGGTAATCTGCAGGCGCGGCAGCTCGACCGTCGTCTTGGTGGCAAGCGGTAGCCGCGTGAACGCTACCGCTCCCGCGAGAATAATGGCGACCGCAACGGCCCAGATCACCGCCGGCCGTCGGACAGCCCACCCGATCACTCCGCCCCTCCGACACCGGCCGGCACCGTCGCGGTTTCTTCACCGGACCGACGCCGACTCGCGGCACCGCCTTTCCACCGCTCCACGACGACGTACCCGGCGGGCATTAGAAAGAAGGTCACCACCAGCGCGCTCGCGGCACCGCCGATCACGCTCGCCGCCAGCGGCTGATAGAGCGCGCCACCGCTGCCGAACCCGAACACCAGCGGGAACACACCCGCGATGGTAGTCAACGAGGTCATGACCACCGGTCGGAGCCGCTGACGCCCACCCAACGCAATGGCCTCTTCCAACGGGTGCCCCGCTTGGCGGAACCGCTCGATGGCCGCGAGCTTCACCACCGCATCGTTGTCTGCGATGCCGATCATGACGATCAAGCCGATGAGCGACACGGCATTGAGGCTTTGTCCGGTGAGCCACAGGGCGATGATGCCGCCGCCTGCGGCAAGCGGAACGGTGAGCATGACGACGAGCGGTGTCGTGAAGGACGCAAACTCACCGGCTAGCACCAGGAACACCAAGGCCACCGAGAGCACCGCCACCAAGCCGAATTCCGAAATGGTCCGGCGTTGTTCGATGTCGGCGCCGGTGAGTTCCCACGTGACACCGGGCGGTGCGCCGGCCGCCGTGAGGCGCTTGGCGACCTCCGCCGCGGCGCGAGCCGTGCCGCCGCGCTCGACCCCGGCTTCGACGATCGACACCGGCCGCTGGTTGACCCGCACCACCTCGATCGGAGCCCGCGTCTCCTTTACCGAAACGAGTTGCCCCACCGGAATGCCGCCCACCTGTGTTGTGAGCGCCGTGGCCAGATCCTCGTTGGCCGCCCCAGCAAGCCGCACGCGAATCGGCGTCCGCCGGTCGGTTTCCCTGAGTTCCGTGGCCTCGACACCGCCGAGTCCACCTGCCAACGCATCCGCCACGGTCTCGACGTCGAGGCCGTGCTCCGCAATGCGATCCCGGCGGAATTCGATCTCGACCACCGCTTGGGTTCCGCCGTAGGCATCGCGCACATCGACGAGAGTGGGAATGCTGTCGAGCACGGCCTCTGCCACGGCGGCCCACGCCTCCGCTTCATCCGGTCTGGCGGCTCCGACTTCGACCCGCACGATGCGCCCTTCACGACCGATGAGGCTGCCGAATTCCGATTGCCCTGCAAGGTCGATGGCCAACGACCCGTGCGCCAGGTCGGGAACGCGAGCGCGCAGGCGATCCGCGAAGCGCGCGGCGTCGGTCCCGGCTCGGACGGGAGCGAGGAGTTGGGCCGTGCTCGACGAGCCCGGCAGAGCCCCGGACAACACCTCCTCGTCGGTGGCCTTTCCAATTCGGCTGTAGATCCCGGTCGACCCCGACTCCAGCGCGGCCGTTTCGATGCGCGCCACTTGGCGGGCGGTTTCTTCGATGGTGGTCCCATCGGGCAGGGTCAGCTCCACCACCAGGACCCCTTCGTCCACCTGAGGCAGGATTTCCCTGGGCAACTGGAGGGCCAACACCACCATGAGGAGAAGGCCGGCCCCACTCAACGCGAAGACCCGCCCAGGATGAGCCAGGCTCCAGCGCAGGCCGCGTTCGTACCAGTCGCCAAACCGCCGACCGAAGGCGTCGAGCGCTTCGCGCCGAGCGCTGGGGCCGGCGGCTTCGGCCCGCGTCCGGGAGGGTGCCTGCCGTGTCCCGCGGCGGCGGCCGGCGAGGATGACAGGCAGCAATGTCAGGGCGAGCACCAAGGACGCGCCGAGCGCGGTCACGACGCTCAAGGATAAATCCCGGAACAAAGCCGCCGCGAGTCCGCGCACAAACACGATGGGACCAAAGACCAGCAGCGTCGTGAGGGTGCCGGCGATCAGTGGACCAGCCACTTCTTCGGTTGCGCGCACGGTGGCGTCGGCCGGCGACAGGCCCGTGTGCTCGAGTCGGCCGGTAGCCTCGGACACAACGATCGCGTTGTCGACCAGGAGACCGACGCCCAAGGCGAGGCCGCCGAGCGACAAAATATTGATCGACACGTTGAGCAGCTGGAGCAGGACCAACGCAACCAACACTGACAGCGGAACCACCAGGCCGATGGCGAGCGAGCTCCGAAGGTGACCCAGGAAGACCAGGATAACGATCAACGCGAGGGCGCCGCCGAGAAAGATCTCGCGGCCCAGGTTGGCCAGCGCAGCGGTGACGAACTCCGCTTGCGCCGCGACCACCGACATGGTGATGGCAGGAAATTCTTCCGAGAGCGTCTCGATCGTCCGGTAGATGCCCTTGGTCACGGTTACCGTGTTGGCGCCCGCGTCCTTATACACCACCAGCCCGACGGCCGGCGACCCGTCGAGCCGCGTCATGGTTTCCGGGTCGCCGCTCGCGAGCGTGATCGTGGCCAGATCGCGCAATCGGGTGCTTCCGCCGGGCGGACCGACCGGCGTCTGGCCCACCTCGTCAACATCTTGCAGCTCCGTCAGCGCCCGGACCGAGAACCGGAACTGACCGCGGCGGATGGTCCCGCCCTGGGCCGTCGCGTTGGCATTCCGAACGGCGGTGGCAATATCGGAAGGCGAGAGGCCCAGTGCGCGCATCCGATTCGGATCAACATCGATCCGGATCTCGTCCTTGGGCGCGCCGACCACGGCCACGCTGGCCACACCCTGCAGCTGCTCGAGTCGCCGGGCGTGGACTTCTTCGCTGGTGCGCGCGATGGCGCGGAGGGTACCCGGTCCCGTAAGTCCGATGACGGCGATGGGCCGCTCACCAGGGTCGCTGGTCAGGAGCGTGGGGCGCGTGGCCCGCTCCGGCAGCTGCGACCTGACATTGTCGAGGCGCTCGCGCACGTTGAGCACGGTCGTCGCCATGTCCGTGCCCCACGCGAACCGTGCCGTCGTCGTCAACTGCCCGTTCCGGCTCACCGAACGCAGCTCGACCAGCCCCGGCGTTGCCGCGATGGCCTCTTCGATCGGCTCGGCGACGAACCGCGAGACCTCGGTGGCCGCCGCGCTTTCGTAATCGGTTCGAATGGTGAGAAGCGGGAGGGTCACGTCCGGCAAGAGCGACACGGGAAGCCGGCTGAGCGAAACGCTCCCGACCAAGACGAGGGCCAGCACGGCCGCGACCGTCGTGACAGGCCGCCGGACCGCCGCGTGTGTCAGCGACATGGCAAACCAGATCTACGGCCGGCCGGCACGGCTCCCGCTCATGGCGTGGTGGGCCGCTCGGCGACCGTCTCGAGCCGGACCGGCGCATCGTGGGTAAGGGTGAGATGACCCTCGATGAGCACGGTGTCGCCAACCGCAACCGGGATCAGCCCCGACACCGAGTCGGGTTCCACCGCGGTGTCGACGCCGTTGGTACGGCCCGGGGTGATGTAGACCCACTGGGCGCGCCCGTCCTTCACCACGAAGACCAACGGGCGGCCGTCCCGCTCGATCACCGCACGGGCCGGCACCAGAATCCGGTCGGCCAGCCGGGTGGCCTCCAAACGCACGTCGGCGTACATGCCCGGCCGCAGGGTTCCGTCTCCCCGGATCTGGACCAGTGCACGGCCGGTGCGGGTGACGCTGTCGACGACCGGCAGGACGGTCGCGATGCGTCCGACGACCGGGCGATCCGGTGTGGCCGCGGTGGTGATCACGGCCTGGCCGCCCGGCTTGATCAGCGGAAGATCGTGCTCGAGCACCGACGCCTCGAGCCGGAGGTTCGTCATGTCCACCACGACGGCGACTTCCTGGCTTACACTGAGCCGCTCACCCACGCTGACCTGCACACGATCCACCACGCCGGCAAACGGGGCGCGGATGGTAGCCCGTTCACGGTCGAGCTTGGCTTGCTCGTATCGGGCCCGCGCGGCTTTGAGGCCGCTGCGGGTTTCCGCGTTCGCGCGCCGCTCGGGCGTCGGTGCCTGCCCCGATACGATCGAATCCGGCAGCAGGTTGTCGACGTAGCGGAGCTGCGCCTCGTCGAGTGCGGCCTCGGACTCTTCGAGGGCCAGGTCGAAGGGCCGCGGATCCAGCTGGACCAGGGCTTGCCCGGCCGCGACACGGCGGCCCGGCCGCACCAGCACTTGCTGGACCGTGCCGGTCGCTTCGGCGCGCAAGGTGGCTGAGGCCTCCGAGCGCACTTGCCCGGTGGTGGTCACCGACAGGAGCAGGTCGCCTTTCCGGACAGTCTGACCGACCACCGGCAGCGACAGGGTGCTCGACGCTTCGGCGCCCTCATTGTCGTTGTCTCCCTCCGCCGCCTTGGCCTTGCATCCTGCCGCAAGCGCCGTCATCGCCATGATCAGCAGGAGGCCGGAGTAGCTCCTCAGGTTCGCCACGTGCATAGAGTTCTCCAGGCCAGGCGCGTCCACTTCTTTCATGAGAGCGGCCGTCCGATAATGGCTTCGATTTGCGCTTTGGCGCGCAGGAAGTCGACGCCCGCGCTTACCGCCGCTTCCTCAGCGCGTGTCAGCGATTCTTGTGACGTCAGCACTTCGACGTACGTGATCGAGCCCAAGCGGTAGCGTTCGAGCTGAACCCGAAGATCCGCCTGTGCCGCTTCGAGACTCAGCTTGGTCACGTCGATCCGGACCCGCGCCGTGGTCAGCGCTGCGAGCTGGGCCGTGAGGCTGGCCTCGACCTGGCGGCGATCGTCGGCCAGCGTGGCCGCCACGTTATCGAATAGTACCGAGCTTTGATCGAGCTGCCGCTCGCGATTGAATCGATCGAACAGAGTCCAGCTGAGGCCCACGTTGATGTTCGAGGTTCGCTGAAGGTCGTAGTCGTCCAACTGGCTGCCGGAAAGCTGCGTATTGGCGCTCAAGCTCAAGGAAGGCCAATACCCCGACTTGGCGGCGGTGACTTGGGCCCGCGCCGACCGCATGTTCGCATCAGACGCCAGGATCCGGGGCGATCGCTCGATGGCTTCCTGCAGCAACACATCAGGGTCCAGGTCCATGTCGGTGGTATACAGCGACGGGTCGTCCACCGCCGAGATGCGCCCCTGTTCGCCTATCAGACGTGCCAGATTGGCCTCTGCCGTAGCCAGTTGACGCTCGGCTTCGAGCAGCTGCACACGGGCCTCGCCGAGCGTCACCACCGCACGGAGCGAGTCCGACACCGTCGCGGCCCCGGTGCTGAGTTTGGCCACCGCGATCTTGAATTGCTCTTCGGCTCGCGTGATGCCTGCCTCCCGAGCCCGGACCAACTGCTGCCCCGCGAGCGCATTGAAGAACTCGAGGCTGGTGGCCAGCGCCACCTGCGCTTCTTGATCGGCGAGCGAGGCCTCGCTCGCCTCGCGATCCGCCTTGGCGGACCGAATGGTTGCCTCGCGGCGGAAACCATCGAATAGAATCAGGCTCGAATTGATGCCGAAGTTGACGCTCCTATTGGAGTTGAGGCCGGTGAGGAGCTCGCCCGTTTGGGGGTCGAGCCGCGATTGGGCCTGTGGGAAGAACGACTGGCCGGCGCCCGCGCTCCCGGACAACGACGGGAGGTAGGCGCTGTACGCCGACCGGACATCAGAGCCGGCTACCGCGAGCGCACCGCGAGCCTGAACCACGGCCGGCTGTACCCGCCGGGCCATGGCAATGGCCTCGGCCAAGGTCACGGCCCGCTGTTGGGCCCCAAGCGGCGCGACCAGGAGAAGCCAGCACAGCCCTGCCGCGAAATGGATTGGTTTCACGACGCTCGTCACCTCCGGTCTCCATATCCCATTACCACAACGATGCATTGGGACGCCGTGGCGTCGCTCCTGAGCGCAAACGACCTCACCTGTGGCCGATAGACGCCTGCGGCGGCCCAGCAATCGCGTTCAAGTTACTGTGATATGAGTGAACCGGATACCGGTCCGAGCGGACGCCGGCAGGGAAACGACCGGGGGTTCAGCACCTGCTAAAGCAGCGGCGATTCGCTCGGCTCGATCTCGAAGAAGGTCTGTTTCAGTCGATCCCAGGCCGCCGCATCAACGTGGGTGTGCAGCTCACTCACCAGCCTACCCCCGTCGGCCAGCACCGCGATCTCCTCCTCACCGAGCAAGGTACTGATCAGCCGGTCCACCTCACGCTGGAACCAGGCCTGCGCCCGATCCCCGCGTAACAGGCGCCGGCGCTCGCGACGGAGTCCCTTCCCCTCGAGCTTCACTACCCACCCCTCACCGTAGGGGTCCTCGTTCAACAACGTCGGCCGCCGGCCGAGGGACGCATTGTGACCCACCACCGTTCCCGACACCGGGGCACGCAGGTCGACGCTGCGTTCACCTTGACGCAACCGGAAGAGCGACTGACCACGGCTGACCTTGGTGCCCTTGGCGGGCAGAATTACCGTGTCGACCGGGCCCAAGGTGGCCTGCACCAAATCGTCCGCGCCCACTACCGCCTCGCCATGTCTGACCCGGGTCCACGTATGGCCGGAAGCGATGGCGACATTGGCGCCGAGTCGCAGTCCCTTATGGAACAGCATGGGTTCGAACTGCGCACCGAACCAGGTGCGGAAGGAGGGGCTCACGGCGTAGGACACAATTCCGCCTATTAACGCGACCCCGAAGACTGCGACCACCCCCGCCCGCACCATCAGCGCCGCAAGGCCCAACAGCGGCAATCCGACGACGAAGAGCGCCATCACGACTATGACGGCTCCGATTGTGAGCGCCGTTCGATACCATCGGTTTTCGGTTCGCATGGTGCAACCTCCGAGCCTGTGCTCCAATCCCCAGCTCTCTCAATGCATGCCCCGCACCACACCGGCCTGGCCTTGGGCGCGCGCTGGAAGTTCATAAATTGCAATAGTTTTCGCCGTTTCATCTGGAGCTGTGTAACCACCGGACGTCATGAACCCTGACGAATTCGTCAACATGACTGTTGAGAAGATCAACATGATGTCAGGTCGTCATTTCACGAAGGAGTTGCAGGTACCGGTCACCGCCGAGTAATTGGCGCATGTCGGTCAGGACTTGGCCACCGTCGGGCAGACATGAGCCGACCTCAGCCGTGTCGGCCAGGAGGTGGAGGGCCGCACGGCGTCGGAACCCGCGGAGGTCGAACTCCGCCTGTTTCCGAGCGTCCTCCGCACTCAGCAGCCCATTGGGAGACGTACCATCAACTGGGTCGAGTTCGGTGATCCAACCTTCCCCATAGGGATCGGCGCGCACCGCCCGCGGGTCTCCGGCCAGCACTTCGTTCCATCGCATGACACAACAGCCGAATGGAGCGCCGATTGGCAGCGTGCCCTGAGCAAGTTCGATCTCGAAGAGGAGATCGCCACCGTTCAAGCGGCGCGGGATGCCTCCGCAGTGGACTGCCGCGCAGTCGCCGATGAGATCGGAGACAAAGCCGTCGAGGCCTATTCTCAGGGTTGCCCCGTCGGTCGGACTGGCCTGGATCCAGAGGTGGCCGGTAGAGTATCGCCGATCCTCTGGGAACTGAGCGGCGTGTCGACTGGGAAGGGCGGTCAGGTGGTCGGACCGGGGAGCGAGTGGCGCGTTGCCTCCACGGAGGGCGGCATCGAGCGCGCAGCCATCGCAATCGAACTCGCGGTCACAGAGCCGGTAGGCCACCAACCCCGCGCTCATCCACACGCAGGGCAGAGCGCCTGCCGGAAGGATCCGGTGCTGCTCTCGGCTCATCACCATTGGCCGCTCTCCCTTGCCGAATCGCGGCCGGGAGGCGACCCGACGTCGTTGCGAAGAAGACTCGCCTCCCAACCTCACACCACCGAATAGCAAGTCGGGAGCCAGCAGACGGGGGGGCCGAGAAGGCCGCAGATTGGGCCTAACCCCAGAGGCGATGCGACCGCGGCTTCCCGTGTCGTTGAATTCATCAACGGTTCATTGAAAATTCCTACATCGCTCGATACCGTTCAGATGCCTGCATATCCGCGTCCATGACGGTACGCGGGAGCACTCATGACCCCGACGCTCAGGGCGCGTCGATCGCTCGGGATACGCCTTCTCCTTCCGCTGGCCCTCACGGTCGGCGTCGTCTTCGCCGTTCATTCGCTGGTCAACTATCGCTCCACGCGGGCGGACCTCGTGGGGTTCCTCCGGTCGGCGGCGGACAACGACAGCGACCTCATTCGTCGCGCTACCCATGACGGCATGCTGCTCAACCGGCTCGATGATGTCCAAGAGCTCGTCACTCGCTTGGCCGAGGGTCCCGGTGTGGCGGCAATTCGGGTCTACGACAAACACGGTGTGATCGTGCTTAGCGCCCATCGCGAGGAGATCGGCCGCTACATCGCGCTCGATTCAGAGACCTGTGTGAGCTGTCACCAGCAAGAGCATACCTCGGACGTGGGCGAACTCGAGCGCAGCGGGCTGGCGCGTATGCCTGAAGGGGTCGAAGTGCTCCGCCACTTGTCGGTGATCCCCAATGAGCCGGCCTGTGCGACAGCCGGCTGTCACGATCCCCCGGGCCAGAAGCGGATCCTGGGGGTCCTCGACGTGGAGATGTCGATGCTGCCGGTCGAGTCCACTCTTCGGGCGGCCCAGCAACGCATCATCGCCACGACCTTGGCGCTGATTCTCATCATCGGCGTCGTCTCGGTGGTGTTCTTCAATCAAGTGATCCACCGACCGGTGGCGGCGCTGCACGAGGGCACACGGCGCATTGCGGCGGGCGACTTGGAAACCCGGATTTCCGTACGCGGCCAACATGAGCTATCCGAGCTGGCCCACGCCTTCAACCGCATGTCGGAGGATCTGAGTACGGCGCGGCAGGAGCTCAAGGGATGGTCGCAGAAACTCGAAGCCAAGGTCCAGGAGAAGACCAGTGAGCTCCAACGGGCTCAGCGCCAGGTACTGCACATGGAGAAGATGGCGTCGCTCGGCAAGCTCTCGGCCACGGTCGCCCACGAGCTCAACAATCCCATCAGCGGGATGCTCAACTACAGCCGCTTGGTGGAGCGCGGCCTCGAGGAGCAGCCGCTCGATCCGGACGCGCGCGAGGAACTCGGACGGTACCTCCATTTTCTCCAGAAGGAGTGCAGCCGGTGCGGCAAGATCGTCACCAACCTGTTGCTCTTCGCGCGGCGGACAGGAGCCGACATGGAGCCGATCGATCTCAACGAGATCGTGGAGCGGAGCCTGATGTTGGTGCAACACCATCTCAAGGTCAGCAACATCGAGCTCAGCACCCGGCCCCTCACGGGCAATGCCATGGTCGTCGCCGACGGCGGGCAGCTCCAGCAGGCCTTGGTGGCCCTGATGGTCAACGCGGTCGAGGCCATGGGCGGGGCGAGGAGCGGCGGCGGCGACGTCTTGAGCGTGCGGCTGGACGCCTCTGACGGTGAGGTCACACTCGAGATCGCCGATACCGGCCCCGGTATTTCGTCGGAGGTCCTGCCCCACATCTTCGAGCCGTTCTTCTCAACCAAGGATCAGGAGAGCGGTGTCGGCCTGGGCCTCGCGGTAGTCTACGGCATCGTCCAGCGCCACGGTGGAACCATCGATGTGGATTCCGAGCCGGGCATGGGAACCAAATTCACCCTGCGGTTACCGCGCCAGCGGCCACCGGAGGCAAGCGGCTTCTCTGCCGCCAACCCGGAATTCGAACTGCACCCGGCCGGTGGCGCAACGCGGCCCGAAGGAGACGACCCCCATGAGCACGCATGAGGCCAACATCCTGGTGGTGGACGACGAATTCGCCGTCCGGGACTCGCTTTACAATTGGTTCCGCAAAGACGGTTACCATGTCCACGCGGCCGAGAATGCCACCGAGGCGCTGCGCGCCCTCCAAGACCAGGCGTTCGACGTCATTCTGCTCGACATCAAGATGCCCGGCATGGACGGGATGGAGCTCCAGTCACGGATCCATACGATCGATCCGGAGATCGCCGTCATCATGATCACCGCGTTCGGATCGGTCGAGACCGCCGTACAGGCCCTCAAACAAGGCGCCTTCGACTACGTCACGAAACCGATCGACCCCGACGAGTTGAGTCACTTGGTCCACCGAGCACTCGAGCAGCGGCGACTCCAAAAGGAGAACGTGCAGCTGCGGGAGACCATCGACGAGATCGGGGCCGCCGACACGATCGTGGGCGAGAGTCCTGCCATCCTCAAGGTGCTCGAGTTGATCCGCCACGTCGCCAAGACCGAAGCGACGGTCCTCATTCGAGGTGAGAGCGGTACGGGGAAGGAATTGATCGCCCGGGCCATCCACGCGAACAGCGCCCGGCGCTATTTCCCGATCGTGCCGGTCAACTGCGGCGCCGTGCCTAACGAGCTGCTCGAGAGCGAGTTGTTCGGGCACGAGAAGGGAGCCTTTACCGGGGCGCAGCATCGGCGCAAAGGCCGTATCGAAATGGCGGACGGCGGGACGCTGTTCCTGGACGAGGTCGGAGCCATCAACCCGAAGATGCAGGTCGATCTCCTCCGGACGCTGGAGACCAAGGAATTCACCCGGCTCGGCGGCTCGAAATCCATCAAGGTGGACTTCCGGATCATTTGCGCCACCAACGAAGACTTGGAGGTGGCGGTCGAGGAGGGGCGGTTCCGCGAGGACTTTTACTATCGCATCAACGTCTTCACTATCGAGGCTCCGCCGCTTCGGAGCCGGCCCTCCGACATACCCCTATTGGCCGAGCACATCGTGAAACGGCTCGCGAGGCAGATGGACAAGCGAATCACCGAGATCCACCCCGACGCGATGCAGCTCCTGATGGACTATGCGTGGCCCGGGAATGTGCGGGAACTCATTAACGCAATCGAGCGCGCCATGGTCGTGGGGACCCCGCCGACCATCCAACCAGAGGATCTCCCGGTCTGGGGAAGGCGATCGGTGAATGCATTCTCCGGCGAATCGCTCGCTGACGTGGAGAAGGATCACATCGCGTCCGTGCTCGAGCACACGGGATGGAACATCACGCGTGCCGCAGAAATTCTCCGGGTCGATCGCGTGACCGTCTACAACAAGATCAAGAAATACGACCTCCGGCAGCCGGCGACCCGGGGCGGTAAGAAATGACTGCGCGTTCCGTAGGAAGAGCGGGCCGGGCCGATCCCGGTGGCACCGCCGACATGGCTTCATAGGGCACCGCGGTGCCGGTGCTCCACGTCGTCCCGTTCTATTGCGGCACGGCCACCGACTTGATCGATGGGTTGGAGGCGCGTCTGGCGCGGGTGTTCGGCGTCCGGGTGGAGCACCATCCGCCGTCGTTCGAGCCGGAAGTGGCCTACGATGCCTCACGGGGCCAATACAACTCGCGGATCCTGCTTGCCCAGCTGCTCCGTCAGGTACCCGCCGACGACTCACGGATCCTCGGCGTGACCGCGCTGGATCTGTTCATCCCGGTGCTGACCTATGTCTTCGGCGAGGCCCAGGTGAACGGCAAGGCGGCCGTCGTCTCATCACATCGACTCGACAATGCCCTATACGGCTTGCCCGCGTCCCAGGAGCTCCTATTCGAGCGGCTCTGCAAAGAAGCGATCCACGAGTTGGGCCACACTTTCAACCTGGTGCATTGCCACAATAGCGAGTGCGTGATGACGAGCTCGATGCAGATCGACGGCGTCGACCTCAAGTCCGACCGGTTCTGCGGTCGTTGCAAAGCCGCGCTGCGGCACAACGGGGTGTGCTGAGCGTTACAATCGATAGCGCTCGAGCCACTGCAAGTCGTCTTCGTCGATCCGCACCAGATACACCGATTGCTTCCCGAAGCCGACGACCTCGGTCTCGGGCGGCAGCTGGACCCGCCGCACCAACTTGCCGGATCCGTCGAACACATCATAGACCGGCGTCGGATCATCCGCCGGCCGTGTTCGCAAGAGCCACAATTCGCCGCTTGGCGCCACCGCGACCGCTCCGGCCAGGAAGGGAGGCTTGTATTCCGGCCATTCGCGCTCGTCGATCTCCGGGGGCGGTACGCGCACCAGGCGCGACCGACCGTTCTCCATCTCTCGACCCATACTACTGCCCATCCGCTTCTGCCAGGCGCGATAGTCGGCCTTGGAGACCTTGATCGGCTTGTACGCGAAGGCGGCACCGGCCGCACGCGTACCGTCGGGCGCGAGCCACTCCACCCTGAGGCCTCCGACTCGGGCAATCCCGATCCGCCCATCCAGGGTCACCCCCCATTCATCTTGCGTGGGCATCGGAGCCGGGCGAATGCGAAGCTCACGGCGGTTCTGATCGCCGCTGGCCTGGATGTTCATCGCCGGCGCCTTGACCAGACCCAGCGTATCGACCTTCCGCGACGTGCGGTTATATCGGATGATGGCAGACGAGTCGATGGATTCGGGCATGCCGCTGGGCCCGGCCCGCATGGGTCGACCAGCGAAGTAGATCCCTCCCTGATTATCGATGCCCCGCGGCGGGCTCAGAAAGCGTGCACCGGGACCGCCGCCGGTCTCCAGGGTGGGCATGAACGTGTCTCCCGGCTTGCCCTCGGGTGTGAGCACCAGGAACCGATTGTTGCCCATGTCGAACACCAGGGTGGAGTCGTTGGGCAAGGCGTAGAGTCCCATCGGGGTGTCGTACTCGCCCGGCCCGGCCCCCTTCTGGCCCACTTGCGTGGCCGTTCCGCTCGCCAGGTTGATATGCTGGATGGTCTGGTCGATGCGATCGCCCACCAGCAGGGTGCCGTCGCTCAATTCGCGAAGACCGCTGAGGGCACTGAACGGCTCATCATATGTCGCGTTCGGTTGGGCTAGTCTGACCGTGGGGGTGTTCTCTTGGGCGGTTGCGGCGGCTCCGAACGCCACGGTCACGAGCACGCTTGGGAACACGCGAAGCCAGGACGTCCTACCGAGGGCACGAAATGATACCTGGGTCATACGGAAGTCTCCTTGTCACCACTCCAATGCGTTGCACTGACGCGGAAGCCTAGAGGTGTTAAACCGAAGAAGGCAAGTGGACACCGTCGGGCGCCGGCGTGATACGACCGGTGCTCAACTCACGATGGGAGATGCAGCAGAGGGAGATTTGGTCGCGACTCAGACCCGACTTGGTTGCCAGTGAGGCCGGAGCCGGGAGCGACGGGAGTGCGAGCGCGTTCGAGCGACGGATCGCTCCAGATACACGGTGCCTTCACCGGGGCCAAGCACCCGACGCCCCACCGGATGACGAACCTTGCCGAGGCGTACACCCTTCGTGTCGTATACGACAACGCTCTGTGAGTCGTCAGAAGAAAGCTGAACCATGGGTAATCTCGACTGAGGTCCATGCAATCAGAGCCATCGCTGCCTAAGTCTTAGATGCGATCCATCGGCGAAAGGTTGCGTCCGAGCCACCGGACGCACCCAATCCCGACCCCAGCCCTCGGACCTCTCCGCGCTTAGATTTGTCGGCATGCGATCCCTTGGACGTGTGACCACTCTTCTCGCCTTGGCCGCAACCACCGGCGCATGCGGCGAGGGTCAGCCCGATCTCCCGATCGCGGCCTTGGCACAGCCTCGCGACACCATCGAGGTGCCGTTCACCCTCGTTACGGCCGCAACGTGGCTCGGCGGCGGGCGGTGGGCGGTCTTGGCCCCCAATGAGGACGTGGTTGCGCTGATCGACTTCACCGATGGATCGGTGGACACGCTCGGCGGCCGCCACCACCCGGCCTATCACAACCCCCTGAGTATTTTTGCCGCACACGACACGCTCTACGTCAGTGATTGGGGCCTTCGACGCGTTACGGCTTGGGATCGTACCGGCCGCCTGCTCGATTCGTTTCCGGCCTTCGCCGCCCTGCGTGGAGCCCTCCCGCAGGCGGCCGATGGTGCCGGCCGATTCTACAGCAAGCTCCCGCCTCGCGGGGGGGCCGGCGGCGGCGACTCGGCCGCCGTAGTGCGAACGGCGCCCGGCCAGCAGTCGGCCGATACCATTGCGACCTTGGCGCCGCTCGACATGGTCGAGGTCCAAAGCGAGCGCGGTGTGCGCCTCGAACGGCGCATCCTGAGTGGCGAGGACGTGTGGGGAGTCCGGAGCGACGGCGCGGTATGGGTCGCGCGGGTCGGGCAAAATCGCGTGACCTGGTATGCGCCGGACGGGCAGCAGCGCGATGGGCCGCTCCTGCCGGATCGAGTCCTCCCGGTGACCCAAGTCGATCGCGATCAGTTCCTCGAAGGGTTCCCGCCGGCGCTGCGAAGCACCGCGCAGAAGCTTCCGTTCGCCGCGATCAAGCCCGCGTTTGTTGCTGGGAACACCACTGCCGACGGCGACGTTTGGCTGGAGCGGAGCCGCGCCCCGGCCGACACCATGCAGCAATACCAGGTCATCGATTCGGCGGGGCAGCTGGTGGCGGTGGTTCACATTCCCGGTTGGGGGCGCGTGCGCGCGTTGGCAACGGGCGCGGCTCTCGTGGCCGAGCCATTCGATGAGAGGGTACTCTTGTTGCAGTTCGAGTTGCCCGCGCCCCGACAGGAACGCGCCGCGAACTAGTTCGGAATTTCGATCACGATCTTGCCGAACTGCGTGCCCTTTGCCAAGCGGTCAAAGGCCCGGCGCGCGTCCGCCAGCGGCACCACGGAATCGATGACGGGCCACAGCTTGCCCTGGCCGGCCAGCCGGGCAATGGCCTGATACTCCGCGTGGCTCCCCATGGTGGAGCCGTAGATCTCCCACTGATACCAGAACAACTTCCGCACGTCCGTCGTCACCATGGGTCCGCTGGTCGCTCCACAGCTCACCAGCCTGCCTTGGGGACGGAGCGACCTGAGCGACTCCATCCACGTGGCCTCGCCGACGTTGTCCACCACCACGTCGACACCCCGGCCGCCGGTGAGTCGCCGGACCTCCTTGCGAACATCAGCCGTCACGTGGTTCAGGCCATGATCCGCACCCAACTCCATGGCGCGGGCGAGCTTCGCATCGGATGAACTAGTCACGATCGCGGTCGCGCCAACCAGTTTGGCGATCTGCAGCGACGCCTGGGCGACCCCGCCGCCGATACCCCAGATCAGCACCGTCTCGCCGGCGTGGAGCCTGACCCGGGTCGTGAGCATGCGCCACGCAGTCAGGTTGGCCAGCGAGAATGCAGCGGCGCGATCCCACGGCATGCTTTCCGGAATCACCGCCAAGTTGTGGGCCGGGAGCACGATGTACTCCGCGGCGGTGCCGGGACGGTGCTCCCCGAGCAACTGATAGGTGTCGCACAGCGAGTGCTCTCCGGCTTCGCATGCTTCGCACTGCATACAGGACAGCCCTGGGTTGAACATCACGCGATCGCCGACGTGGACATTGTCGACCGCATCGCCTGCGGCCTCGACAACCCCGGCACCGTCCCCGACCATCACGTGGGGCCATGCATGCGTGATTCCCGGTAACCCATTCAACACGAACAGGTCCAGATGGTTGAGCCCCGCCGCACGGACACGCACCAAGACGTCGTCCGGCTTGGTGATGACGGGGGTCGGGACCTGGGCCACGGCGAGCTGCTCCGCGCCGCCTGGGCCCGTGAGGACGAGAGCTTTCATGGCACCCCGCGGTGGTGTCAGAAGGAAGGGTCGGTCACGCGCTCGAATGTCGGCAAGGATAGTCGTATCACGGGGTCCATCGTCGCAAGAGACGCCCGCCACAGCCGGGAATCGGAGACGAAGACGAGCGTCTCCCCGTCGCGCGAGACGGCCATGGTACTGACGGGACGGTCCGTCGAGTAGACCGCCGTGCTCGTGCCCGAGCGGAGATCGAGGCGAAAGATCTCGCTGCCCCGTCCGTCCGTGTCTCTGGCATACAGGATCCGCCCGTCTCGCAAATGAGCGGGCCGAACTTCGGGGGCAATGTCATGGGCCACGCGCCGGATGCCCCGCGACGCCCCAGTCAGGTTCAAGACCGCGAGATCGCTGCCGTCGGAGCCTGACACGATGAACGAGAGCGTTCCGCCATCGGGCGAGATCGCGGGCCGGCTGTAGGTCTCGCCTTCGGGTGCGGTTGCCAGTGCGCGAACGTTCTGCACGGTTATGCCCGTGATGAGAATCTGTGACCGGTCGCTCTGTTGGCTCGCAAACACGATGGACTGCCCGTCGGGCATCCAGGCCGGATGGGTCTGGTCACCGGCATCTTCCGTGAGGCGAACGAGCGACTCGCCGTCGGAATCCATGAGATAGATGTCGAAATCGCCGGACCGATCGGAAGCCAACGCGATCTTGGTCCGGTCTGGGGAATAGACCGGACTTCGGATCGCCGTCCCGTCCCGCAACACCTCGGTTACCCGCGACGGATCGCGCGACCGAACCTGCGCGATCGCCGACCCCGCCCGGGCTCGATCGATGACCAGCAGGAGGTCGGCCACGACGTGGACCGTCGATACCGCGACATCGCCCCATGGAGTCGCGGCGGTCACCGTAGCCCGACCCTCCTTGAGCCCGAGAATCACGCCAGCGGAATCGACACTGACGACGTCTGGCGGTCGCGCACTCCAGGCCGTTCCTGAGGCCCGCCCCATAGACATTCCTGAGGGATCCGTAAACCGCGCGACCAGGGTGTCCCTGGTCATCGGCTCGATCACACGGTCAGCCTGCTCTACCGCGATGGCCATGGGTTCAACGCGAACGGCCCAGGCGATCGGGTCGAACCCTCGCACGCGAAGGGTGAGGCTGGTCGTCCCGCTGCGCTTCCCGTACAAGTCTCGAGCGACGGGATCGAATTCGGCAATGCCAGAGTCTGCGACTTCCCACTCGAGCAGCGCTTCAGGCACCGCCAGCGAGTCCGCGCTCGCAGGATTCACCGTGAAGCTGCGCGCTCCGAGCAGGGGCACCGGCAAAGGGTCGGGACCGGGCGACGGCATGAGCGTGAGCCGGCTCACCGGACGGTGAACCACCAACGGCAGGCGGCGTTCCTGCTGGAACCCTTGGAGCACCAGCTCAGTCGACCCGAGACCGAGCGCTTGGACGATGCCGGTCGGACCAACCCGGGCAATGGATGGGTTGACCACCCACCATTTGAGCCCAGCGGTGAGCCGACGATACCCCTGACTCGGCACGACCACCGTGACCGTGTCGAAATCTTCCGGTCGCATCACGAGCCGCGAGCGGTCCGCCCGGAATTCCCCATCGGACACCAGCACTGGCACCGTGTCCGCCACGGCCCCTGCCTCGAGCCGGGCGATGAGCTCTGCCCGACCAGGGTTCCGGGCACGGAGAGCGCCGGATGGGTCCACCTGCGCGATGGCGGTGTCGGTCGACACCCAATCGGGTGTCACGTCTCCGACTCGCGAGCCGTCGGGCCACTCGACATAGGCGCTCGGGCGTTGCAGTTCACCGGGGAGCAGCTGCACCGGGTTGGGCTCGATCACCACGCGTCCACCGCGACCGAGCGCGGTGTCGAGGCCCGCCGGTTCTCGCGGCGGGGGTCGCCCGGGGGCGGGTGATTCGGGTGAGAACACCGCGACGTGGACCTTGGCGACAGCAGACCCGGCTCGAATGACAATTGTGGCGGAACCCGCGCGTATGCCGGCCACGGTGCCGTCGGGCTCGACACGGGCAATCGCGGTATCCGTAGTGGCGAAAATGAAGCCGGGATGCGGAACGAGCCGACCACGTGCGTCGAAGGCGGAGACGAATACGCGTTCCTCCTGCCCGACTTCCAGCGCGAGCGCGCTTGGTCTGGCGCGCACTTCCACCGGGGCCTGCCCCTCGCCGACCGATGGCACCATGGTCGCGAGAGCAGCCAGGAGGAGAGCGCCTGCTCGCGCCCGCAGGAGTGTCATCCACATAATCGGCCTAGGGCCGCAAGTCACAGGCCACCTCTTGACCCAGCGTAATGACTTATGAGACAACGACTTTGAGGAATCGACCGAAGGCCAAATCGCCGCATTCTGCAGGGACACCATCCGCGGAGACTCTTCGCGTCGTGTGGCCTCGCATCGGAGCGGCACGGTGGGCAGAACACCTTGCGTGAAAGTGTATTATCCTGAGATTGTGAGATGGCCGGGGATCGACACGCTCCGGCACCTGCGGCGGGTCGCGCCGCCACAGCATGCGAGGAGTGACCATGGCCGAGATGATCGACAGGGAAGTCGGATGGTCCGGCGCGGGATGGATGGAGCCGATGCCACTGGCCAGTGAGCCACCCCCGCCTCCGCCTCCACCCCCGGCGCCAGCCAAGCCGGCAATGGTGGCTAAGCCGAAGCCAAAACCCAAGGCCAAACCAAAGCCGAAGGCCAAGGCGAAGAAGAAGGTCAAGAAGGCCAAGAAGGCCACGAAGCGTGCTGCGAAGAAGAAGGTCAAGAAGGCCAAGAAGGCCACTAAGCGCGCTGCGAAGAAGAAGGCCAAGAAGCGGCCCGCGAAGAAGGCCGCCAAGCGCCCCGCGAAGAGGAAGGCCGCCAAGCGCAAGAAGACGGCTCGGAAGCGGGCGGCGAAGAAGAAGAAGTAGGAGTCTTGGCTCCGCCGGGGCGCTTCGCGACGCACGAAGCGCCTCGTGACGTCGGGCGGCCGTCGATTAGGCGACCGCCGCGATGTCGGTCGTCCTCCTCACCGACCCTCGTCTGGACCTCATGCGAACCACGCTCATCGGCTGCATTCTCTTCCTTGCTGCGTGCGCCCCTTCCGAGTCACCGCCGACTGAGGAAGCAAACGTCGCAGCGATAACCGTCACGCTGGCCAGGCAGTTTCAACACGCTGCCGCCGCATGGAATCGGGGCGACCTGGATGCGTTCATGTCCGACTATCTCGCGGACAGCACCACCACCTTTGTGGGCAGCGGCGGATTGCTCCACGGGGTTGACGCCATCCGCGCCCGGTATGCGCCACTCTTCGGCCAGGGGGCAAGCCGCGACAGCCTCCGGTTCGAGCAATTCGAGGTCCGCGTGCTCGGGAATGGCCTCGTGCTCGTGACGGCTCGCTACATCCTGCATCGCGGGCCGGAAACAACGGCAAGCGGTCCATTTACCCTGATCATGCGCCAGGGTCCTGACGGTTGGAAGATCATCCATGACCACTCAAGCAGCGACTAGAAGCAGGGTCCTCCTCCTTTCGCTGTTGCTGCTGCTCGGATTGGCGGCATGCGGCGACCGGTCCCAAGAGGCACACTTTGCCGTAGTGGGCGGAACGCTCATCGACGGCACCGGCGGCCCGCCACTGGTCAACGCGACGGTGGTGGTGCGCGGCCGATACATCGAAGCCATTGGGCCGGGTGACGAGGTCGTGCTCGAGGATGGCATCACCAGGGTGGACGCGACAGGAAAATGGATCTTGCCGGGGCTGATCGACGCCCACGCCCACATCCAGCGGTGGATGCTGCCGCGGTATCTGGCGGCCGGTGTTACCACCGTGCGAGGCCTGCACGGGGAGCAGGAGTCGATTCTCGCCCTGGCCGAGCAGGCCAACCTCAACGCGTTTCCAAGTCCGCAGCTGTTCGTCGCCGGTGCCATGATCGACGGGGTGCCGCCGACGCTGACAGACGCGACGGGCGTGGGCGACGACACGGAGGGGCGGCAAGCGGTCGATCAGCGCTCCCTTGCCGGAGTCGACCAGATCATGACCTACACGCGGATTACGCCGTCGATCCTTGGCGCGATCGTCGATGAGGCGCGATCGTTCAATCTCCCGGTGGCGGCGCAGCTTGGGCTGACCGATGCCCTGACCGCGGCACGGCACGGCGTGCGCTCGATTGAACAACTCAGCGGAGTGGCGGAAGCCGCGTCGGGGAACGCGAATGGACTGTATGCCGCCCATCGGCAGGGATATTGGCAAGGGTGGACGGCGGCCGAGCAAAGCTGGGCACGGCTTCGCCCGTTGGCGTTGAAAGACGTCGCGGAGCGGCTAGCCGCGACCGGCGTCGTTCTCGTCCCGATGTTGGCCACCCACGACGTCTATAGCCGGCTGGACGATCCTACCGTCGTGGAATCGGCCGGCTCCCTCAGCACCCCCGATTCGATTCGGGCGCGCTGGGATCCGGCGGCACTGACTGCCGCCGCCGGGTGGTCGCTCGAGTTCTTTCGAACGGCTCGACTCGCGCGTGAGTCGCAGAACCGCTTTCTCCGAGACTTTGCCGCGGCGGGCGGTATCATCGCTGCGGGGTCCAACGCAGGAGAAGATTTTTTCGCTGCGGGTGACGGTCTCCACGCCGAGATCGAGCTCCTGGCGACCGCCGGCCTCTCGCCCTCCGAGGCCATCGTGGCCGCAACGGGCAACGGTGCCCGCCTACTGGGCGCCGACTCCATCGGCACCCTCGCCGCTGGCAAGGTGGCCAATCTCGTGATTCTCGCGCGCGATCCGCTGAGCGACATACGAAACACCCGCTCGGTGGAACGCATCATCCTTCGCGGCGCCATCATGCCCACGGACTCGATCCGGGCGTCGTGGTAAGCCCTGCGTAGCGCACCGGTCTCTCGCGAGCTATATATCCGTTAATCCGCGCCACCAGAAGGCCGGGTGCCCACTGCACCAGGATTTCTCGACCCCCGAGCCGTGGGGCGCGGGGCGCCGACCGGCGCCGTTGTTGGTATTGCCTCGCCCCGTCGGGCCGGGGTCCGCTGGTGGAGGTTCCGCAATGCAGCCGTCTCCCATGCTCCAACCCGATGCTCTCGCCGCCGCGGTGGACCGGCTCGAGCGCTATTTCGCCAAGCCCGGCAATCGCCCGGCGATCCTGGCACGGCAGGCGCTGGGCCGGGCCCGCCCGACGGACCTCGGCCTCCGGGACCGCCTCGTCAGAGAAATGCGCGCGGAGACCAAGTTCGATGGCAGCATCAGCGGCGCCGTAATTCCGACCATTTGGCGGGCCCATGAACTCATGCAACTCGACCACCGCGGCGACCAGGTGGGCACGATCCGGGTTGTCGGCTGGATCCTCAATCTCCAAGGAAAGCCCGGCGCCTTCGGTGAAGGCTGCACGCCGGCCCGCCACGAGCATCGGGCGTGCAACCATCATGTGGGAGGGTTCTTTTCCCCGGGCCCGAGCGCCCAGCGGATGTCGCCGGTGACCCTGCCGAACGGAGCCGTCTATCACACGGAAGAGGCGGCCCGATTCGCCATCAGCTGTTTCGCGCTGCGAGCCGTCCTTCGCGCCGGTCAGGAGAAAAGGCCGCTGGTGGGTCAGCATCTCCAGAGCCTCGTGGATCTCCAGGAGTTGTGGACGGAGTGGGGCGGATACTTTGCTCCCGACATGGCGACCGCCGCGCTACATGCCCTCGCGATCGGACCCCCGCCTTACCGGGCCGCCCTGCCCAAGGCCGCCGCCTTCGTCTCGGCCCAGCAGGCGCCCGACGGCTCGTGGCCGGGAGCGGACCTGTTCCAGGCGGTCGACGCCCTGGCGGCTGCCGGAACGGCCGAGGCTCGCGCGGCCATCAGCCGGGCAGTCCCGGCACTCTTGGCACAGCAGCAACCCGACGGAACGTTCGGTCCCGTGGCCAGCGATGAGCGCGCCCTGATTGCGTTGCAGGGAATTCTGCTGGCGCAGCGGGAACTCGACCTCCGCACCACAAGCCCGCTCTGAGGCGGACCCGCGCTACGCGGTCAGCACGCCCAGAGCCCGGATCAACCACCACAATCCCACCACCACACCGGTAGCACCGAGCACTATTCCGGCGCTCCGGCTCAAGTCGATCGAGCGCGATGTGGCGCGCGTGATGGCGAATGCCGCAGCGCCAGCGAAGGCCATCATGGACCCGATCACTCCGAGCCCGAACGCGGCCAGGTAGGCGAGACCGACACCAACGTTATCGATCAATGTGACCGGGACCAGCGCGACGGCGGCGCTGCTGCCAGCGAGGCCGTGCAGCAGGCCGACGAGCACCAGTGCCTTCCCATGACGATGGCGCGTGGTGCCGGTCGCGGGGTGCGCGTGCGCGTGGGCGTGATGATGCGGGTGAAGCCCTTCTGGGTGGGCATGCAGGTGAAGGTGGTCGCCGTGTTCCTCGGGCGGGTGGAGGTGTAGTTTCTTTGCACGGCGGATGGCCCAGACCCCGATGCCGATGAGCATCAGACCGACCAGCAGCTCACCCATGCCGTCATAGCGCGCGGGCCACCGGACGCCCGACAGGAGCAGAAGTCCGCCGACGACAAACACGGCAATGGCATGGCCCAGACCCCAGCGTGCGCCGAATTGGACTGCTGCTCGGAGCCCGGGCCGCTCGGTGAGAAACGATGACACCGCGATCATGTGGTCCACATCGAGCGCGTGGATCGAGCCCAGCATGATTGCCGTGAGGAGACTAAGCCACCCGGTCAAGGCGACTCCTGAATCGTCACCAAGTTCTCGGAAGAGAGGGAACCCCGGCTCGACAGCTGCCGATCAGTCACCTGTTTGATTTCTCGAAGCAGTGAGGCCCCATGAATGAGACCCCGCAAGATAAGCGCCCCAGGATCCGCCTGACCACGCTTTCCCACGGCGCCGGTTGAGCATGTAAGCTCGGCGAAGCCGATCTGGCGCAGGTCCTGCGCTTTCTACCTGCCGTGGCCGATCCACGCGTGTTGGTAGACGCCGCCTCCCATGACGACGCGGCGGTGTTTCGGCTGTCCGCAGACCGGGCGCTCGTGGCCAGCACTGATTTCTTCACGCCCATCGTCGACGATCCGGCGACGTGGGGCGCGATCGCCGCCGCCAACGCCCTGAGCGACCTGTACGCCATGGGCGCAACGCCGCTCTTCGCGCTCAATCTGGTGGCCTGGCCACGTGACACGTTGCCGTTCGAGCTGCTGGGCGACGTGATCGCGGGAGCGGCGGCCATCGCCACCGCGGCGGGCTGCCCCGTCCTCGGTGGCCACTCGATCGACGACCCCGAACCGAAGTTCGGCATGGTAGTCCTCGGAGAGGTCCACCCCGACCGCATCCTGACCAACGCGGGGGCCAAACCGGACGACGCGCTCGTGCTCACCAAGCCGCTGGGTACCGGCATCATCACTACCGCGCTCAAATACGGGGTCATTGATGACGGTGATACTGCCCAAGCCGTCCGCTCGATGACGACGCTCAACGCCGGGGCCGCGCGGGTTGCCGTGGACCAGGGGCTCAGGACCGTGACCGATGTGACCGGCTTTGGCCTGCTTGGCCACCTCCGCAACGTCCTCCTCTCCAGCGGGGTGAGCGCCACTCTCGAGTTCGCGGCGCTGCCGCTCCTCGATCGCGCGCTCGAGCTCGCCGGCCGCGGCCTGGTCCCGGCCGGGACCAAACGGAACCTTAGCGCGGCACAGGATGTGACCTGGGATGCCTCGTTCACCGAGCCGGAGCGATGGCTCTGCGTGGATGCGCAGACCTCGGGCGGTTTGCTGTTGGCCGTCCCGAAGGCCCAATTGGCCAAGGTCCTCGAGGGCCTCCGGTTGGAGGGGACCCTGTGCGCTGCTGTCATCGGCCGCGTCACGGAGGGACGACGACCGGGCGCAATCACCATGAGGCGGGGAGCGTGACCTCCCGCCGGCGCGGAATGCGCCTATCCCCGGCGCTCTATAACGAGCTCGAGGCAGCGGCCGCCGGTCACCGCAGAGTGGCGCTCACGCGCCGGGGAAGCGAGTTCGTGGTCATCGCACGGCGTATCATTACTACTCCACGGGAGGCCCTCGTAGGCTTGCTTCCGATGACCGGGGAAGAGATGGTCTTTCCATTGGAGGAGATCGACACATTCAATATCGTCGATCGGTAGCGCTTGATATTTCTCGCCGACGGGCACACCCTCACGGCATGAGGCTATACGATTGATGCCAGGTCCATCGCTCCCAATTGCGGTCATCCATCTCGACGAGAGCTGTTTGGGAAACGGGCGAGAGGGGCAGACGCCGGGCGGTGCCGCGGGCCTCATCGAGGTGCGGCTGCGGCACGGCATCGAACGGCGCGACTTCTATCTCCACGCGGCCGACACAACCAACAACCGCATGGCCCTCGCGGGCGCGATTGCCGCACTCCAGCTCTTGGCGCGGAAGGGGCGGCGCTTACGTGTGCTGGTAGTGTCCGATTCCGAGTACCTGGTCAAGGGAATGCGCCAATGGGTCCCCTCGTGGATCCAGCGCAATTGGCGGCGAAAGAGCGGGGCGATCGAGAACTTGGCGCTGTGGCGCGCGCTGGTCGAAACCGCTCAGTCGCATGAGGTCCAATGGACCTGGGTCCGAGGCCACACGGGACACGTCAAGAACGAGTATGCCAACGATCTGGCGGTTGCGGCGGCGACGGAGCAGAAGACGTCGGATGGAGCGATGCCGTCCGGGCTTTCGGCCTGGCTCGCTGCCAAACAGGCACGCGGCCTCTATCCCGACTCCGACCCGGATGCGTCGTTCGCCGCAGCAGAACGGTTGATGGCAAGCGATGAGCCGCTACCCATAGCCGAGGCAGTCGAGTGAACCATGAGTGACGTGGAACGCATGTTTCGTCTCCTGGTACGCACGCTGGCGGACGTGGACCCCTCGTGGCTTCATCGTCCGATCCCGCTCGGGGCGATGACCCGCGAGGTGATTCCGTATCGTGATGTCCGCAATCGCCTGAACCTGGCGTGCAACGAAGATTATGAGTCGCTTCTGATTCGACTATGTGCCGGACAGGGAGGTCTGGCGGAACTCACGGACACAGATGCCCGGGAGCACTTCGCCCTGGCCGCAGCGAGTCCGCATCCCGACTTGGACTTACTCCGCCGCTGGTCGGAGACCACCGTCAGTCTCGACGCTCGAGCCGTGGCACGGGCGCTCGGCGGAGAACCAGAGGACGAGTATGCACCGACACCCGAACCGGCCACGCCAGTCGACCAAGCTTCTCCGCCACCCGAGACGCTTCCGTCCGAGTCGGCGGCCTCGGGCCGCGACCGTCGCGTGCTCGACTTTCCGTTACCGCCCGCGTCATCCGCCCCAACCCCGGCCAGTCCGGCCGACCAATGCCTTTTCTGCGGTGGTGAGCTGCCGGCCGACCGTGAGACCAAGTATTGCCCACATTGCGGCCAGAGCCAGGTCATACTCCGCTGTCCCAATTGCGACGCGGAGGTGGAGATCGGCTGGCGGCATTGCATCACGTGCGGGCAACCGCTGCCGCATCTCTAGGTGACCCGCCACAACATCGCCGTCATTCCAGGCGACGGAATCGGACCGGAAGTCGTGGAGGCGGCCCTGCCCGTACTTGCCCGAGCCGCTCGCCTGGACGGCGTCGAGCTTGGCTTCGAGCGATTCCCCTACGGGGCCGAGCACTTTCTCGCAACCGGCGAAACCCTGCCCGAAGCGGCGTTTCAGCGTCTCGAGCGCGAGTTCGACGCAATCCTGGTCGGCGCGCTGGGCGACCCTCGCGTGCCCCAAAACGAGCACGCACGCGACATCCTACTTGGCCTCAGGTTCCGCCTCGACCTCTACATCAACTTCCGACCCGTCCGATTGCTGCATCCGCGGCTCACACCCCTCAAGAACTCACGGCCCATCGATTTCGTGGTCTTTCGTGAGAACACGGAGGGACCGTATGGCGGGCGGGGACGCGCGCTCATGGTCGGCACGCCGAACGAGGAACAGATTTCCGAGGAAGTGCACACCTGGCGGGGAGTGACGCGCATTCTGGAAGCCGCCTTCGCGTGGGCCGAGGCACACGGACGGACGCGAATCACCCTGTGCGACAAGGCAAATGCCATCCCGTTCCACCGGATCTGGGCCGAGCGCTTTCAGGACATCGGCGCCAACCATCCCGGAATCGAGCGCGAACACCGTTACATCGACGCGCTCGCGCTCGACCTGGTACGCTCGCCTGGGCATTTTCAGCTCATCGTGACCAACAACCTCTACGGCGATATCGTGTCAGACCTGGGCGCAGGCCTGGTCGGCGGGCTCGGGCTCGCACCGAGTGCCAACCTGCACCCTGGGCGGCCCGGCCTGTTCGAGCCGGTCCACGGGTCCGCGCCTCCCTTGGCCGGTACGGGAACTGCCAACCCCATGGCCGCCATCCTCACGGGCGCTCTCATGCTCGAATCACTCGGCTATCCCGGCACTCGGGCCAGGCTCGAGGCCGCCGTTCAGCGCGTCATAGCGAACGGGCCAACGACGCCGGACCTGGGCGGCGGGGCATCGACCGACCAGGTGGCGGAGGCCACCAAAACGGCCCTCGGCTAGGACTCGTCAGATAGGTCCAGCGCAGGACCTGATGCGGGGTTCGCCGGAGGTCTTCGCTTGAGAGAGTCTCTCGGTACGGGCATATTTCACCGCTCACCGACGATCATCCGCGAAGATTTGGAGCCAGTCTCTCATGAAGACTCAAGGCCATGGTACCGACGTCGTCTTCCTCTCAGGCGTCCGGACGGGCTTCGGCGCCTTTGGCGGCGCCCTCAAGTCCTACAGCGCAATCCAACTGGGCGCGATTGCCGCCAAATACGCCGTCGAGCGGTCCGGCACGGACCCTTCGGCCATCGATCACGTGGTGTTCGGCAACGCGCTTCAGACTTCGGCTGATGCCATCTATCTGGCCCGGCATATCGGACTACAAGCCGGGCTGCCACTGGAGACGCCGGCCGTCACCGTAAATCGACTCTGCGGGTCGGGATTCGAGTCGATCATTCAAGGCGCCCAGCAGATCCTGCTTGGCGAGTCCCAGGTCGTCCTGGCGGGGGGCACCGAGTCAATGAGCCAGGCCCCCCATATCGTCCGCGGCGCCAGGTGGGGCCTCAGGCTCGGCCCGGCTCCCCCGTTCGAGGACCTCCTGTGGGAGTCGCTGCAGGATCCACAGTGCGGCTTTTCCATGGCGGAAACGGCCGAGAACCTGGCCGACAAGCACGGGATCGCGCGGGAGGATGTCGATGCGTATGCCCTCAGGAGCCAGCAGGCGGCGGCGGCCGGGTGGAGCGAGGGGCACTTCGCCGAAGAGGTCATCCCCGTGCCGGTCAAGAACCCGAAGACCCGCCAAATGGAAGACTGGGCCGCGGACGAACACATGCGCCCATCCACCACCGCCGAAGCGTTGGCAAAGTTGCCGCCCTACTTCAAGAAGGACGGCGTGGTTACCGCGGGGAACGCATCCGGTATCTGTGATGGTGGCGCCGCGGTCGTGATCGCGAACGAGAGCTACGCGTCGAAGAGCGGGCTCCGCCCCATTGGTCGGCTGGTGGCCTGGGGGGTGGCGGGCGTCGAGCCGAAGTACATGGGGATCGGGCCGGTGCCGGCGGCCCGCAAGGCGCTGGCGAAGGCGGGGATGACCTTGGATCAGATGGATCTCGTCGAGGTCAACGAAGCGTTTTCGGCCCAGTACCTCGCCGTTGAGCGCGAGCTCGGGCTCGACCGCGAACGAACCAACGTCGACGGAGGCGCCATCGCCATCGGCCATCCGTTGGCCGCGTCCGGCACCAGGATCACCCTGCATTTGCTGCACGCGCTACGTCGACGGGGCAAGCGAATCGGCCTCGGAAGCGCATGTATCGGCGGCGGGCAGGGCGCAGCCGTCATCGTCGAGGCGTTTCCAGCCTAAATCATCAAGAGGACATCATGGAACTCATTATCGCCGCCGCCATTGGATTGACCTACGTCGCGGCCAGCCTCCGGGTGCTAAAGCAGTACGAGCGAGGGGTCGTCTTCTTCTTGGGGAAATACATCGCCACCAAGGGACCCGGACTCATTTTCTTGCCTGCCGGCTTCGCGGCCCAGAAACGGGTCTCCCTCAGGATCATGGCGCTCGATATTCCGCCGCAGGACGTGATCACGCGGGACAACGTCTCCGTCAGGGTAAACGCCGTCCTGTACATGCGCGTCATCGATCCCGCGCGAGCCATCATCGACATCGAGGACTATCTCTATGCCTGTAGCCAGCTCGCGCAGACGACGCTCCGCGCGGTGCTGGGTGAGACGGAACTCGACGAACTCTTGGCCGACCGGGAAAAAATCAACGCCATCTTGAAGAAGATCATCGACGAGCGGACCGATCCCTGGGGCATCGAGGTGTCGGCGGTCGAGGTCAAGGACGTGGACCTGCCGGAGACGATGAAGCGCGCAATGGCGCGGCAGGCCGAGGCGGAGCGCGAGCGGCGAGCCAAGGTGATCGCGGCACAGGGCGAGCTCCAGGCATCGCACACTCTCGCGCAGGCGGCGAATACAATGGCGAAGGAACCCATGTCGCTCCAGCTTCGCTACCTGCAGACCGTGATCGAGGTCGCCGCAGAGAACAACTCGACGACGATCTTCCCGATCCCGATCGACATGATCACGCCATTCATGAAGCAGGGACTCTTCGGCGGGAGCACGGCGGCGGCCGCCATCGGCGAAGGAGAGAGTGCACCGGCCCTGTCCGAGCCCAATCCGCTTACCATGCTCCCCCAGATCAAGGTGGAGGAGTCCAAAGTGCCGAAGAAGGAGCAGAAGGACTAGGGATGTCCAACCTAGTACCGGCGCGACGGATCGATCGCGAAGCGCTCGAACGCATCATCCAGCGCGCCACCGAACTGCAGACCGGCGAACGGGAGATCGCGTCGGACTTGACGCCGACGGAGGTGTTGGCGCTCGGGAAGGACGTCGGCATTCCCGAACGCTACCTGCAGCAGGCGATTCTGGAGGAGCAGACGCGCCGCCCCGTTCCGGCAGCGGCCGGGCTCTGGAATCGGCTGGCCGGCCCCCAGACGATAGCCGCCGAGCGGGTGGTGCGCGGTGAGATCGAGGAGCTGGAGGCGGCGCTCGCGCGGTGGATGGAACAGAACGAGCTATTGACGGTGCAGCGGCAGCAGCGAGGGTGGATTACCTGGGAGCCGGTCACCGGATTCCAGGCGGCCATTCGCCGGTCGTCGGCGGCCTTGGGCGGCGGCAAGCGCCCGTTCATGCTCTCGAGGGCCACGGTCGTCTCCGCCACCGTGACCCCGCTCGAAGAGGGCTACTGCCTGGTCAGCCTCGAGGCGAGCCTCCGGCGGGAACGTGGCTCGCGCGTTGCCTTCGGATCGATCCTCTCCACGACCGGGCTGGCCGGCACTCTCATTTTGGGTGCGCTCGGCGCCGTCTGGGCCGTGACCCCGCTGCCCCTCGTGCTCGGCTTGGCGGCGAGTTACGCCACGTTCCGTAGCTACCGGCCGGTCGCCGACCGGACCAAGCTCGGGCTCGAACGGGTCTTGGACCAGCTCGAGCGGGGCGAAGTCAAACCGGCACATCGAGTACCGGAAGGCGGGCATCGTGTGTGGGAAGTCTTGGCACACGAAGTCCGCAAGGCTCTCAAACCTTAAATCTCGACGAGTGCCCTCATGTCAGATATCAAGAAAGTCGGAGTGCTGGGCTGTGGGTTGATGGGGAGCGGTATCGCGCAGGTCGCGGCCACCGCCGGCTACTCCACGATGGTCCGGGAAATTGCCGACCCGATCCTCGAGCGCGGCAAGGCCGGGATTACCAAATCGCTCGACAAGTTCGTCGAAAAGGAGAAACTGTCCGCGGCCGATCGCGATGCGACACTCGGCCGGCTGTCCTTTGTGACCGATCTCGCGCGCCTGCGCGACTGCGATATCATCATCGAAGCGGTCACCGAGGACCTGGAGCTCAAGAACAACCTGTGGAAGGAACTCGACGCGCTCTGCCCGGACCACACCATCTTCGCGTCGAACACGTCCAGCCTCACCATCGCCGCGATGGCCGCGGCTACCAGGCGGCGCGAGCTGTTCGTCGGCCTCCACTTCTTCAATCCGGTCCCGCTGATGAAGTTGGTTGAGGTGGTCCGAACCGTCACCACGTCGCCGGAGACGTTCGACCGGGCGTTTGCCTTCGCCAAGCAACTCGGCAAGGAGCCGGTGGCGGCGAAGGACAGCTCCGGCTTCATCGTCAATCTACTGCTGGTGCCGTATCTGCTCGACGCCATCCGCGCCCTGGAGCATGGCGTGGCGACGACGGTCGATATCGACACCGGCATGAAGCTGGGCTGTGGTCACCCGATGGGGCCCCTGACGCTGTTGGATTTTGTGGGCATCGATACGACGTACAAGATCGCGGAGATCATGTTCGACGAGTATCGCGAAGCCCGCTATGCGCCACCGCCATTGCTCAAGCGGATGATGCTTGCCGGCATGTACGGCCGGAAGAGCGGCATGGGGTTCTACGATTACTCGAATTCACCGCCAACGCCGGTTGACCTGGGAATCGGCTGACCCGACACTAGCTACCGACCACTTACGACACGAGGCACCCTATGCTACTGCTGAACGGCGACGCCGCCGCCACGTTCCTGGGCTTCGAGCTGGTCCGGCTCCACGCCATGTTGAATGACCTGCCAGCTGCCCTTCTGATCGTGGCCGTCGTCTTCGAGGCCCTTCATGTCTTCACCAAGCGTGAAGGATTCCGGTATGCCTCGTTCTGGACTCTGATGGCCGGGGCCATCGGGGCCGCCGTCGCCGTCCTCTCCGGCCTGCAGGCCGAAGCGTCGATCGAACACGGAACCGCCATCCACGAGTTGATGGAACGCCACGAAACCCTGGCGTTCATCACGCTCGGCGTCTTTGCCGTCTTGGCCGGATGGCGGCTCCTGCGGGAGCGGAAGATGGGCATGCTCGAGCGGCGGGTAGCCCTGATCGTGGCTCTCGTGGGAGCCGGCGTGCTCTACACCACCGGGAAGCTCGGCGGCGAGATGGTCTTTCAGCATGCGGCCGGCATTTCCACCGACGTGATGGAGCACGAAATCCAGAACCGTGGGGCCGGGCACGAGCATGAAGGCGCCGAAGCGGGCGTCGCTCCTGCGGCTATGCCAGACTCGACCGTCGATGCACCCGCAGCGGAACCAGATACGGTATCCGACCACGTCGATCCGCCGGGCGCGCCGCCGCACACGCACTGATGTATCGTCTTTTCGCCTTGGGTCTCTGCTGCGCGGCTGCGCTGTCCTGCAACCCCAACACCAGCCGGCCGCCGATCCATCCCATGCTCGGCGCCCTGACCGTCGACGTCGACCTGGACGTTCCCGCCGCCACCGTCACGGTGGCGAACGCGTTGCGCACTGACTCGATTCCGGTGACCATCGAGGAGCCGCGTGACGGTTACCTCGAGACTCCATGGTTCGAAAGCGCCACGGGGGCGGCAACGTCCCGGCGCCCGCTGGGGCCGGAGGTTGTGCGCGCGAGAGCATGGATCGATCCGCTCCACCCCGGGCGTTCACGTATCCAGGTCGAGATCGCCTATCGACCCTGGGCGGATCCTTCACTCCCCGAGCGCGAATTGGAACGGCTGGTCCCGCTCAGCCATCCCGTGGTTGCTCGGGTCCAAGCCGCGCTCACCCGGATCGGCGGGCCCGAGGCAACAGAGCAGCAGTGAACGCTGACCAAGCAGTCTCGGACCCCGTAGGAACGGCATCGCCTCCGGTTCAGTATCCGGTCGCGGAACTGGCCCAACGCCTCTTCGATGTGGTGATCGTCGGAGCGGGGCCGGCCGGTGTGACGGCAGCCATCCGACTCGCATCCGCCGGCCACCAGGTGGCCCTGGTGGACAAGCGCGTGTTTCCTCGAAGCAAGGCATGTGGCGATGGCTTGCTCGGTGACAGTCTCCGGATGCTGCGGCGGCTCGAGCTGTATGACCTCGTCAGGTCGCACGGACACCTGCTGGACGCGGTCAGGATCTTCAGCCCGTCGCAACACGCCACCGATATTCCCGGTGAGTTCATGACCATACGCCGGGACGTATTGGACTTCCTATTGGCGCAGGCCGCCGTGGAGCGAGGTGCCACCTTTGTCGCAGCCGAGGTCACGAACTTAGAAGAGCAACCCGATCGTGTCGTCGCCCGGTGCCGCAGCACCAGCGTTAGCATGGCTGGCAGACTAGCCGTCGTTGCGACCGGCGCGGACATCCGGCTCGTCCCGAGCCGCGCAAGGGCGAGGGGCGATGCACGCAGCGCCATGGCGCTGCGGTGCTATGCGCGCTCGTCGATGTCGCTCGACCGGTTGATTGTCACATTCGATCGGTCCATTCTGCCGGGATACGGCTGGATCTTCCCGCTGGGCAACCAGGAGTTCAACCTCGGCTGCGGCGTATTTGATCGGGGTACGGGAAGTCCCAACCCGAACCTGCGCGACATGTTCCACACTCTCGTTGACCGTTTCCCTCCCGCACGGGAGTTGATCGCGCACGGGGCTCTTACTTCCCCGCTCAAGGGCGCCCCGCTCCGGTGCGGGCTCACGGGTGTACCCGCCTACGCGGGCGGGCGCATCGTGGTGGTGGGCGAAGCCACCGGCACCACGTTCCCGTTCACCGGCGAGGGCATCGGCAAGGCCATGGAGACGGGCGCACTCGCCGCCGATCACGTGAGCCAGGCGCTCACGGCGGGCTCGCTCGAGCCACTCTCCCACTTGCCGCACGTGCTCCAGACCACCCTCGAGCCCCGCTACCGTGGGTATCGTGTCGCCGAACGCTGGTTATCCCATGCCTGGATGAGCGATTTCTTGATCAAGCGGGCCGGCCGGAGCCCCTATCTGCAGCGCGCGGCCGCCGGGGTGTTAAATGAATCGATCGACCCCGAAGAGATCTTTTCATGGCGGGGCCTCGTGACATCGTTAGCCAATTAGCGCGATGGCCGAGAACGGAGCCGGAACGGCGGCGAGCATCATGAGCCCCAACGCAACCGGTCGCGGGCAAGGGGGTCGGGCGTCGTCGAGTGAAGGGCGTGCGTTCTGCGCCGCCATGCTGCCCAAGGTCTCTCGGACCTTTGCGCTCTGCATCCGGCTCTTGCCCCGATCGCTGTCCCACTCGGTCACGGTCGCGTACCTGCTCTGTCGTATCGCCGACACCATCGAAGATGCGACTGACCTGTCCGTGGCCGACAAGCAAGGACTCCTGCGGCACTTCGGTGGTTGCCTGGACGACAACGGCCCTGCCGCCGACTCGATTCGAACGGCCTTCCGAAGGCGGAGGAACGACGAAGAGCGCTTGGCCGCCGACGCAGACATGATACTCGGCGAATTCTACGCGCTCTCGGCCCGCGAACGCGATGCTATACGGCCATGGGTGCAGGAGATGTGCGCCGGAATGGCGGAGTTTGCCAGGGCGGGACGGCTGGTTGCCGGGCGTGAACTCGAAACGCTGGCCGATCTCCAGGCGCTGGACCGCTACTGTTACTTCGTGGCAGGCACGGTGGGACATCTACTCACGGGGTTGTTCCGTCTCTCCGATTCCCGAGCCGATGCTGCGCGCTATGAGGCGCTCGACCGCCTCGCGGCGAGTTTCGGACTCGGACTCCAACTCACCAACATCATCAAGGACGTAGCCGACGATCACCGTCGAGGCTGGAGTTTCGTTCCCCGTGATTTGTGCCGCCAGGCAGGCGTGCCGCCGGAAAAGTTGTTCGATCCAGCATTCCGCACCGAGTCACTCCAAGTCATGGACGCGCTCATCGCCGAGGCGCGACGACATCTGGTCGATTCACTGCGCTATTGCACCATGCTGCCGCGGTACCAATATCGTATCCGGCTCTTCTGCCTGACCTCGTTCTACTTTGCCGTCCGGACGTTACGCCGCGCGGCATCCGACCAGCGCCTGCTGGAGCCCACTCACAAACTCAAGATCACCCGGGGCGAAGTGTACCGGACCGTGGCGGCGACGCACGTCGTCGCGCCCAGCAACTACCTCGTGCGTGCATATTATCGGCGCCTTGCATGACCACGACCTGCTCCGCGCAGCCCTAGCAGCATGGTTCTTCCGCAGGTTCCAACACCTCCACCCGGCTTCCGCGGGGTGTTTCGAACGGACCCGAGGGCCCGGGCGGCGTACGCCGAAGGCGCCGGCATCTATCGCATCATCCCCGCTGCCGTCGCGATCCCGGCCAACGACAAAGACCTCCGCCATCTGCTGACCTGGGCGGCGCGGTTGGGCATGCCGATCGTCCCTCGCGGAGCCGGCAGCGCCATGGGAGGCGGCAATGTGGGCTCCGGAACGGTCATCGACCTCACCGGCTTCGGGGCCGACCGGCTGGAGGTGATGCCCGACCGGCGCATGGCCCTGACCGGCGCCGGTGTAGCCTATAGCGGCCTCAACGCCGCGGCCGCCCGGCATTCGCTCAGGCTTCCGCCGGACCCGTCGAGCGGACGCTGGGCCACCCTCGGTGGCATGGTCGCGACCAACGCGGCCGGCGCTCGCTCGGTGCGCTTCGGCAGTGTGCGGGCATGGGTGCGGGGCGTCGAACTCATGACCGCCGACGGGTCGCACGGCTGGATCCGGCGCGGCGCGGCTGGCAAGGCGGAATCGGGGCTACCCGCCGTGGACCGATTCCACCAGCACGTCGCCCCAGCTATCCACGCGGCCGCACCCCTCGTTCGTCAACGGTTTCCCCACACGCGGAAGAACTCGGCCGGATACGCGCTCGACGCGTACCTGGAGTCGGGCGACCTCGTCGAGCTCATCATCGGCTCGGAAGGCACCCTCGGCATTATCACCGGCATCGAGTGGCGGTTGGATGGAATTCCCGCATGTCGGGCCGGTGCCGGGATCGTACTCCACGATCTCGCGAGCTTGGCCGACATCGTCCCGGCCATTCAGCAATACCAGCCCTCGGCGCTCGAACTGCTCGACCAGACCTTTCTCGATCTGGTGCGCTCGGGGTCCGAGCGCGGCACGGCCGCCGATTGGGTCCCGACGTCGGCAGCGGGGCTGCTCCTGGTCGAATTCGAGCGCGATACGCCGGCATCGCTCCGCGGCGTCTTGGGCGACGCGATACGCGCGGTGGATCACCTCGCAGCCGACGTGCGTACCGCCTTGGCCGAGGGCGAGACGGCTGAACTCTGGGCGTTACGCCATGCCGCGAGCCCTATTCTGGCTCGGCTGCCGGATCACCGACGCTCCCTTCAAGTAATCGAGGATGGGTGCGTGCCGGTGGCCGAACTTGGCAGGTACGTGAGTGCGGTGCGCCGCGCCGCAGCCGCTCGCGGACTGGAAGTGGTACTTTTCGGCCACGCCGGTGACGGCCACCTTCACGCGAATCTTCTGGTCGATGTGAGTCGTGAGGGGTGGGAAGGAGTGGTCGGCTCGTTGCTCGAAGAGGTGACCGCGGAGGTCATTCGGCTAGGTGGCACACCCGCGGGCGAACACGGCGCCGGTCGACTTCGCGCCGGATTTCTCGGTCAGCTCTACGGACCGGACATCCTGACCTTGTTCAGATCGGTCAAGCAGGCCTTCGATCCGGATGGGCTCTTGAACCCTGGCGTGCTCTTGCCGACATCGGCCGATGCGACGCCCATGAACCATCTCAAGATGGGCACACGAGCGGTCGCTCTCCCCGATGATATCGCCCAGGCCTTGCGCTCCATCGAACGGGAGGCAACGTACCAACAGTTGCGGCTGGCCCTCGCGGACCGGAGTCCCACGCCATGAAGCAGTACCTCGATCTCTTGCGACATGTTCGCGATCACGGCCACTCTAAGAGCGACCGTACCGGAACCGGGACGTTGAGCATCTTCGGGTACCAGATGCGATTCGACCTGGCCCGGGGGTTCCCGTTGGTCACCACCAAACGGGTTCACTTCAAGTCCGTGGTGTATGAGCTCCTGTGGTTCCTCAGGGGTGATACCAACGTGCGGTATTTGCAGGAACATGGAATCCGAATCTGGAACGAGTGGGCCGATGCGGAAGGCAATCTGGGCCCGATCTACGGTCGGCAGTGGCGTTCCTGGCCGGCGCCCGATGGTAGGCATATCGACCAGCTCGGCCGCGTCATCGAGCAGATTCGACGGGATCCCGATTCCCGCCGTCACATGGTGTGCTCGTGGAACGTGGCGGAGCTTCCTGCCATGGCGCTCGCGCCGTGTCACGTCCTGTTTCAGTTCTACGTGAGCGAAGGACGGCTGTCCTGTCAGCTGTATCAGCGGAGCGCCGATCTCTTTCTGGGCGTGCCATTCAACATTGCGTCCTATGCACTTCTCACCGCCATGGTGGCGCAGGTCACAGGCCTCGCTCCCGGCGAGTTCATCCATACGTTTGGGGATGCGCACGTTTATCGGAACCATCTTGCGGCCGTCGACCTGCAGCTGAGCCGCGAGCCACGCCGCCTCCCGACGCTCCGGCTGTCGCCGAACGTCGCGTCGATCGACGACTTCGCCTATGACGAGGTGACGCTCGAGGGGTACGAGCCGCACCCCCCGATCCGAGCGGAGGTGGCCGTATAATTCTGTCGCTGCTCGTCGCCATGGCCGAGAACGGCGTGATTGGAAAGAACAACGCCCTACCCTGGCATCTACCCAACGATCTCAAGCGCTTCAAGGCGCTGACGTCTGGCCACTCCATCGTGATGGGCCGGCGGACGTTCGACTCGATCGGTCGGGTGCTCCCGGACCGGCGCACAATCGTGATCACCCGCAACACGGATTTTCAGGCAGCCGGAGCCGAGGTGGCGCACACCCTCGACCGGGCATTGGAACTGACCGCAGGCGAGGACGAGGTCTTCGTGGTGGGCGGCGCCGAGCTCTACCGTGCGGCGTTGCCGCGCGCCGACCGAATCTACCTCACGATGGTGCATGCCGCTGTAGAGGGTGACGTCCGTTTTCCGGCATGGGAGCCCCCGGCGTGGCACCTGGTGGAGTTCGTCAGGTTCGCGCCGAACGATCGGCATGCGTATCCCTATAGCTTTCGCCGCTACGAGCGACTGAAACCTGCTGCTCCGGCTCGAGAGGGGTAGCGCACGGACGGCCCATCTTGCATCTCGGGACCGGGGTCATAAGACTTGAATCAGAATCATTGATCCAGAGGCGTTCGCAGGCGGAGCGAAGCGGTGTGAAGGACATGCCTGTCGAGCGTGCTGGCAACCGCCCGGTCGCTGCCGGGCGGTCGTTCTTTGAGTGTCCGGACCCGTTACCGCCCGATCGCAGAAGCCTGCGAATCCCGGGCAAGCGCCTGCCGGGGATCGATCGACCACTCGCTCAGGTGCGCCAGCCACGAATACGGATCGAGCCGCACCCCGCGGAGGCGGTGGTGGACCGCCGCCACGTTGGTGGGGCTATAGAGGAAAATGGCCGGCGCATCCGCATTCAGCAGACGCATCGCATCGCGCCACAGCGTCCTGGCTGCTTCGACCTCTGGTTCCTGGCCGGCCTGCCGGACGAGCGAATCGAACACCGGGTTGGCGTAGCGGCCGTAATTGAGCACCCCCCACCCGGCCCGGGTCCACTGATCGGAAAGGCCGCGCGGGCTCGGCTCGTCGAGCCAGGCACCGATGTAACTGTCGAACCGGCCGCTCCCCAAGCGCTCTTGGAAGACGGGGAAATCGACGGCCGCAATAGTGACCTCGACTCCGGCCCCGCGCCACATGGCCTGGGCCGCCTCGGCCAATTGCCGCCGGGTTCGACTGGTCGATGGCACCAAGATCTCGAACGCCAGCTTCCGACCGTTGCGCCTCCGGACGCCATCGGAGCTCCTGACCCAGCCACGTGCGTCCAACATCAGGCCTGCCGCCGACGTGTCATGGGGTAGCACAGCCATGCTATCGTCCCAGATCCACAAGAGTCGCGACATGGGCCCCGGTGGCACCGAGGTTTCCGGGCCGAACACCGATCGCGCGATGCTCGCCCGATCAAGTCCCATGGTGAGCGCGCGCCGAACGTCCCGGTCGCCCAAGACCGGATGCGGCAGGCCCGAGGGGTCGAGCATTCGGAACCCCAGGAACCCGTACACCGCGGACGGATAGGACTCGAGCCGAAACACCGGATCCCCGGCGAGTTGGGCTACCTGCGCGGGTCCGCCTGCGGCCTCCAGTAGGTCGGCCTCGTGACTCAAGAGGAGATTCACGGCCGCGAGCGGATCCTCGCCGAAGCGCCACACCACGCGAGGAATACCCGGTGCATGCGAGGCGTTGGGCCAGGACTCGATGATGAGGAACTCGGGCCGGCGCCACTCGGCCAGGCGGTAGGGACCCGACCCGACGATCCGCGCCAGCACCGTATCGGTGGGCCATGCTTCGACAGGGACGTCCTGCCATACGTGACGGGGAATGATCCGCACATGGTAGGTGGCATCGTACAATTGCTCGGGAGATGGTTCGACGAACCGGATGTCGACCGTGGCGGAGTCGACCACGAACGCCTCGAGCCTCCCCTCGATGGCGGTGCGTGCCAAGGCGTCGATGACGGGGTCGGCAAAGGCGGCAAAGCTGAACCGGACGTCCTCCGCCGTCACCGGGACGCCATCCTGCCAGAGAGCCCCCGGCCTCAAGTGAAAGCGCCACGTCAGCGAGTCGCGCCGCTCCCACCGCACGGCGAGTCCGGGTCGGTAGGCTGCAGTATCGATCGGTGCATGGCCCGACTCGAGATACGCCAGACGTTCGTAGATCTGGTCCGTGATGTCGCGGCCCACAGTCTCGAAGACCAGCGGCGGGAAGAGGCTCGATGGTTCGCCGGTGGCGGCGATTACCAGCGTGCCGCAGCCGTCGCAGCTCAGGTCGCGGCCCCGGCAGCCCACGGCGGCCCAGCACAGGCCAGCCAGCGCGGCTACCCGGACCCAATGTCCCCACCTGACTTGTAACATAGCGTTACACCATGCTCTATTTCGTTGCATCAGACCGCGGTCACTGGCGTAGGTTCATGGACTTAAGATAACTATTCACAATGGTTTACACTATTTCAGCCCACCGGCCTCACCCTTGCAAGAACCATCCTCATGCGAAGATACGACCAGGGGCCGGGGTGGGGCGGTGCCGCCCAGCCTGGGGGCTCTCAAAGGTCGTGCTTTTTGGGACGAGGTCAACGACTTCCGCGTGCGCGCCGACAAGGACCGCGATTGCGACAGCCACGATCACTAAACACGATGCAGCGCTCGGCGCGAGTAAGCCCGAACCCTGCCGGAGCCACCATGGCCGATCCTAAGCCATGGATCACGGTGGTGCGGCTGTCGGACAGCTTCTGGACCACGATCCGGGAGCTGACCGGTGAACTCGGAGCGACCTCGCTGGAATGGGAACCTAGCGGCAGCGATGCGCCGCCGAGCGGCGGGGCGGCCATGGTGGTCCTGGCAGGCGGAATGGAGGCGGACGCGTTGGAGTTGCTCGATCGGCTGGGGCAAACGGATGGTGGTCCATTCGTCGTCGGGGCGACTGAGGATCACCGCCTGGCGAGCGGTCTCCTTCGCAAGGGCGCGCGGGATTATTTCGCGCTGCCGGCCGATCTCGATTTGCTCCGCCGATCGCTCGAGCGCGAGCTTCGCAGCGCAAAGGGGCGGGTGGAGGCGGAGCGGTACGCCTCAGATGAACGGCGAACGCGCGGTTTCGAGTCGATCATCGGCCGGAGCAAGGCGGTACGCCAAGTCATCGATCAGGCGGCTCGCGTAGCGGTCCACGGTGAGGTGACGGTGCTGATCGGCGGCGAGACTGGAACCGGCAAGGAGTTGTTGGCGCAGGCCATTCACTACCATAGCCCTCGCGCCGCGGCTCCGTTTGTCCCGGTCAACTGTGCCGCGATTCCGGCCAACCTACTGGAGAGCGAGCTGTTCGGCCACGAGCGCGGCGCGTTCACCGGTGCGGTTGCCGCTAAGCAGGGACTGTTCGAGGCCGCGCACGGCGGCACGCTGTTCCTCGACGAGATCGGACACATGCCGCTCGAGCTTCAAACCAAGTTGTTGCGGGCGCTCGAAAACGGCGAAGTGCGCCGCGTCGGCGGGCAGGCCAGCCGGCAGGTGAACGTGCGGGTGCTGGCAGCCACACATGTGAACCTGACCAAGGCCATCGCGGCAGGCATGTTTCGCGAGGACTTGTACTATCGATTGAACGTGGTGGCGTTGGAGCTGCCCGCCCTTCGCCATCGTGATGGCGACATCGAGCGACTGGCAGAGGCCTTCTTGAGCCAGCTCGCAACGCGCTACCGTGTCCCCGTGCCGCCACTCACGCCGGAAGTCCGGCAGCGATTGGCGGACCATTCCTGGCCAGGGAACGTTCGGGAGCTACGCAATGCGATGGAGCGCGCCCTGGTGCTGTCGCCGCCGGGGACGCTTTCGATCGACGAACTCCGGTTGGAGGCGGACGCGGGTGACCCGCCAGCAATGGGGCCGCTGCCCTTTCCCGCCGACCTCGAGACCATCACCCGCGCCGCCGCCCGGGCCATGCTCGAGTTGACCGGGAGCAATAAAAGTGAAGCGGCCCGGCGGCTTGGCATTTCACGCCCGCGGCTCAACCGCCTCTTGGACGATGACTCGTAAACGCCCCACGGGGCCTCGTGTGAAGGATATGGTTATGCGCACCTGGAATACGCGATTCCTCCTGCCCCTGGGCGTCGTCGTTGCGTTTGCCGTCGGCTGCGGCGACTCGAACGGCTCGGGACCCAACCCGCCGCCCGAGCAGCGGCCGCCCGCTGCGCTCAATATCCTGAAATTGGCGCAGGCGAGCCCGCCGGTCTTCAATCCGGTCGAGACGTTCTGGGCCAAGAAAGGCGAGCAGGCCGAAGCGCGCATCTATTTCCAAGACGCCGTGGGAGGCCAGGGTGAGGAGTACCTCCGGCTCCGAATCGATGACATCTCGCTCGAGACGCTGCCCAACGGCACCCCGATCGCCATCGGGGATTCGGTGCTCATCACCATCCGCTCGGTGGATCCGACCCGGATCCTGTTCGAGCTCGAGCCCACCGGCCTCCAGTTCAACCCACTCAAGCCGGCCGAACTGGACATCAAATACCAGGAGGCGGACGACGACTTCAATGAAGACGGCGTGGTCGACCTGGAAGACGAGGCGATCGAAGACATTCTGGCCATCTGGCGGCAGGAGAACCCGGGGGATGACTTCGTCAAGATCGGCTCGTTCCTGATCGAGTCGCTCGAGGAGATCGAGGCCGAACTCACGGGCTTCAGCCGCTACGCCATCGCCTACTGACCAAGGACTACTGACCCGTGACTGTACACCCCTCCGCCAACGATCCCAGCCGCGCCCTGCGGGATCTCGTGGCGGCCGGGCGCTTCCAGGAAGCCCTCGAGGCATTCGGAACCGGGAGCGGCGCGTCGCTCGATCGCGAACCGGGCATGCTCCTGCTCGCGGCCAAGGCGGCCACGCGGGTCGGACGGCTCGATCTCGCAGCCACCCTGGCCGCGCGGGCCCTCGAGGAATTCACGTCCAAGGCCGATGCCGACGGGCGGTTGCAGACGACCAACCTGCTCGGCGCCATCGCGTTCGAGCGCGGCTTCATTGCCGACGCGGAACATCACTTCGGGCAGGCGCTGCTCTTGGCCCAAGAATTGGACGACAGCCTGGTGGCGGCGCGCGCCAGTAACAATCTGGCTTCGGTGGCCCACTTGCGGGGTCGGCCGGATCTGGCCTTGAGCCTCTATCGCAGCGCGATGCTGTCGTATCAACGATTGGGCGACCGCCGCGGCACGGCGGAGACCTACCACAATCTGGGTCTCACGTTCCGTGACATGGCCGCGTTGGGCGACGCGGACGATGCCGCAACGGAGGCGGTGCGGCACGCGTCGATGGTCGGGGAGAAGGCGCTGATGGCGCTCACGCTCATGGGCCGGGCCGAAGTGCACCTGGCCAAGGACGACGTGCGCCTGGCCGGGTCGGAACTGGAGCAGGCCTGGAAGTTTGCCACGGAGGCCGGCGACGAACTGGGCACGGCGGAGGTTGGCAGGCTTCGCGCCCTCGTCGCGCTCGAAGAGGGCAAGTTTGCCGAGGCGCATCGGGCGGCGGAGGCCGCCCGAACCATCGCGGCCGGCTATGGCAGCACCTTACTCCAGGCCGAATCCGCGATGGCATCCGCCCGTGCGCTCCACGCCCTCGGCGACGTGCCGGCCATGGCGGAGCGGCGCGACGAGGCCAAGCGTCTCTTCGAATCGCTGGGTGCCAAGGCGCTGCTCGACGAGCTCGAGCGCGTGCTTCCCTCGTCATAAAGAGGGCGTCCCGCGCCGTGGGGGGCGCGGGACGTCCTGCGTCGCAAGGTGATTCGCTCGGGCTAGGTGTTGACCAGCTCGGGCTTCTTTGATTCCGTCGCGACCTTGGCAGCCACGTCAGGCGGCGCCTCGACGTAGCCGTGGAACGATTTCCGGAACGTGCCACGGCCGTGCGTAATGGAGTGGAGGTCGGTAGAGTACTTGTACAGCTCCGCCTCCGGCACGATGGCCTTCACCTTGACCAACCGGCCGTCGGGCTCCGTACCGAGGATCTGTCCCCGCCTGCCACTCAGATCGCCCAGGACATCGCCCAGGACTTCATCGGGCGCCCAGATCTCCAGATCCTGCAGTGGCTCGAGCAGCACTGGTCGACACATCGCGGACACATTCCGAAACGCCAGGATACCGGCCATCTTGAAAGACATCTCGTTGGAATCCACGTCGTGGTACGATCCGTCGTAACATTCGGCTCGAAAATCAACCAACGGAAACCCGGCGATCGGGCCACGCTGCGCGGCCTCTTGGATGCCTCGGTCCACGGCTGGGATGAACTTCTTGGGGATCACGCCGCCGACAATCTTGTCGGCGAACTCGTAGCCCGACCCGTGGGCCAAGGGTGCCAGCCGGATCCAGCACTCGCCGTATTGGCCACGGCCGCCGCTCTGCTTCTTGTGTTTGCCTTGGCCTTCGGCCTTCCCCTTGATCGTCTCCCGATAGGCCACTTTGGGGGGAATCAATTCCGCGTGGACACCGAATTTCCGTTCGAGCCGTTTGAGCAGGATCTCGAAGTGCCGCTCCCCCATGCCATGCATCAAGGTTTGGCTCAATTCGGAATTGTACTCGAAGTGGAAGGTCGGGTCTTCTTCATGCAGCTTGTGTAGCCCGCTCGCGAGCTTGTCCTCCTCGCCACGCTGCTTCACCACCACGGCGGACGTGGCCACCGCGTCGGGAAACGGGATGGGGTCGAGGTGGACCGGGTGCTCCACCAAGCAGAAGGTGTCGTTGGTGTGCGTGTCCCGCAGCTTGGCGACGGACCCGATGTCGCCCGCCTGTAGCTCCGGAACCTCGAAGCGCTCCTTGCCTTGTTGGATGGACAGGTGGTTGAGCTTCTCGGTGACCTCGTGCTCGGCGTTGAACACCTCGTCGCCGTTGCGGATCGTGCCCCGGTAAATGCGAAAAAACGATACGTCCCCCACATGGGGCTCGGACATCGTCTTGAACACGCGGCCAACCAGGGGCGCCTCGGCCGGAGCGGCCACTTCGGCCGGCGACGGCAGGAGCTCGACGATCTTGGTCAACAGGGCCTGGGTCCCGTAGGTCAGCTCGCCGCTGCCCACGAAGAGCGGCACGATCTCGCCTTCCGCGATCGCTTTCTTCACCACCGCAATGACTTCGTCCCGGCCAATCGTCTTCCCTTCTAGGTAGCGTTCGATCAGCCGATCGTCGGTGGCCGCCACCGTCTCGGTCAGCAGCTCGCTGTACTGTTCGTAGAGGGCCTGATACTCGTCCGGGATGGCCACCTCGTCGTATTCCCCCGACTTGGTGCCCGCCTTGAACATGTGGGCCTTGCCCGAGAACAGGTTGATGATGCCGTGGAAGGTCGGCCCGTTACCCACCGGGATCTCTACCGGGAGGACCTTGGGTGACAGATGCTCCTTCACGTCGGCAAACACCCGCTCGAAATCCGCGTGCTCCTTGTCCATGAGCGACACGAAGAGCAGTCGGGGTAGGTGGAGGTCGTCGCATACGTCCCAGACCTTCTCGGTCCCGACTTCGACGCCGCCGGTCCCGCTCAACACGACCACCGCCGCGTCGGCCGCATAGAGTCCGGTAATGGCTTCGCCGAAGAAATCGGAAAAGCCCGGCGTGTCGATCATGTTGATCTTGGTGTTCGCCCACTCGGCGTAGCCGAGGCCGAGGCCGATGGAGTATTGACGTTCGATTTCGTCGGGGGAGTAGTCGGTGAGGGTAGTGCCTTCTTTAATCGATCCGTGGCGACGGCTGGACCCGGAAACGAACGCCAGGGCATCCACCAAAGTCGTCTTGCCGCTGGCGCCGTGACCGACGAAGGCCACATTCCGGATATGTTTAGGGTCATAGACCTTCATGGTCTTCACCTCCAGGGCAGTAGGAATGTGGAGTTTGCATGCGGGACGGAGGGTTGTCAAATGCCCAGGGGAGGACGCGTGCAAACCGCCCCTGAAGGCCGCCGTTTGGTACGCCGAACGCCCGGCGGTGGCCCAAGTTTGCACCATGCGATTCGTCACCGACTGGGTGCTGCCCCGCCACACCGCGGATCTCGAGGCACGGCTCGAGGCCGTGCTGCCAAAGCTCCCGATCCAGCGGCGGCGGGGTCTTCAGCGCCTGCTCCGCCAGCCACTCGAGTCGCGCGGCCTGAGCGCACTCCACGCCTTCGCCACCCTGGCGGAGGCCGAGGGGTGGCTCGACGCCGCGGAGGTCATCACCATCCGGAAGTTGGCGTACCGCGTATCGTTCTACCTCCGGCGGGCCGAGTCGCACGGCAAGCCGCGATCCCCCAACATGCCGTAACCGGCGGCGTCCATCTTTCGTGCCCAGCCTGTTAGTATTCCGGCATGGCAGCCACATCCACCGCATTCGTCACCGGGGCCACCGAGGGCATCGGCCGCGCCATTGCGTTTGCGCTGGCTCGGGCCGGGTATAACGTCGGGGTATGCGCCCGAAACGAGCCGCGAGTCGAGTTACTGGTCACGGAACTGCGTTCGCTCGGCGTAGCTGCGGCCGGTGCAGGCGCGGACGTGAGTTCCGAACGCGATGTCGCCCGGGTCATCGGGCAGGTCGTCGAGACCCTGGGCCCTATTGAAGTCCTGATCAACAATGCGGGCATCGGCATCGTCAAACGGATCGAGGATCTCGAGCTCGACGAGTGGGATGCGACAATGGCCACCAACGTACGTTCCTTGTTTCTCACCACCCGCCAGGTGCTCCCCGGCATGCGGCAGCGGCGCGCGGGGACCATTGTGAACATCGCAAGCCTCGCCGGCCGCAACGGATTTGTGGGGGGAACGGCCTATGCCGCCTCGAAACATGCCGTGCTGGGGTTCAGCCGGTCGTTAATGCTCGAGACGCGACAAGACAATATTCGCGTCATCGCCTTGTGTCCGGGTTCGGTCGACACCGCCATGCTCATGAACCAACCCTTGCTCGCGCGAGACGCCAGTAGCATTCTCCAGCCGGAGGACGTCGCCCATTTGGTGTTACAGAGCTTGGCGCTGCCGGTTCGGGCGCTCGTCAGCGAACTCGACCTCCGGCCGACCAATCCGTAATCACGTGTCCGTCGCCACGAGGTGCCCCTGAGCGGTGTCCGCATTTCTCGGTGCGTCTGCCTCCGAGCACCCTTTGCGGGGCTGCTGACCCGCGCCCGGGCGTCGGCTTGGAACTTGCAATCGCTCATGCGTGAAACGGGGTGCGGCGCCCAGTGCGGGCTCTGCCGGCCGTATCTCCGCAGAATGCTCGAGACGGGAGAGACGGTGTTCGCGGAAATCCTGACCGAGGACGCACCCTGAGTCTGCCAACCAGCCCACCCACCACGACCGAGGGCCGTCCCACCGGCTCCTGGCGCATCGAGGCGGTGCCCCAGTCCGCTCGCGAGTGGTGGAAACGGCTATACTCGACCACGGGGCTCACCTTTTGGACCGTCGTCCTGGGCTGGGCAGCCATCGTTCTCATCCGACGGGAACGGTTGGAGGGGTACGCATTGGCAGTCGCGGCCACGGGCTTGGGCGTCTTCGCGCTCCAACGCAATTTGCTCCTCAGGAGACGCTACGAATCCCGGGTCCGCACCGCGCTCGGCACGGCCGCCGCACGGAACCGGGAGCTCGAGACCCTCCGTCGCCTCGCCTCGAGCCTCTTGGCCGGAAGAGAGTTGCCGGAACTCTTCAGGGAAATCGCGGTTGCCGCCACCGAACTCATCCAGGCCAAGGTGGGCCTCGTGTGCATGCTGGTCGAGGAAGGGCGATTCCTCAAGGTGGTGGCGGCCGCGGGTGGGCCGCCCGACATCGTCGGACAGCTGGTGCCGACGGATCATTCGCTCGTCGGGTGGGTGGCCACCACAGAAGAGCCCCTGGTGTCCGAGAACATCGAGGAGGACCCCCGGAATTATCACATCACCGCCCAGGGCGTCACCCTCCAAACATGTGCAATCGTCCCGCTTCGGTCCGCAGGGGTCGTGATCGGGACCGTCAGCGTGTACGACCGCGCTGACGGTCAGTCATTCGATCCCTCCGACGTCAATCTCCTGAATACGCTTGGCCACCAAGTTGTGGTGGGGCTCGATCGCACCAACATGCTGAACGAGTCTCGGCAGTACGCCAAGGCCCTCGCCGCCAAGAACGTGGAGCTCCTCCGCACCACCCAGCTCAAGGACCAGTTCCTCGCCAACATGTCCCACGAGCTCCGGACCCCGCTGAACGCAATCATCGGCTTTTCCGACCTCCTCCTCACAGAGGAACTCGGCTCGGTGAACTCGCAGCAACGGGACTTCCTCGATTCGGTGTCGCGCAATGGACAACACCTCCTCGAACTGATCAATGAGGTTCTCGATCTCTCGAAGATCGAAGCCGGACGCATGAAGCTCGACTTCGCCCGCACCGAGCTGGCCGACGCCATCCGGGGTGCCGTTGCCGACACGGAGAGCCTGCGAGCCTCCAGGCAGCAGACCTGCGCTCTCCACCTGGAGGATGCCCCTTTCGCCGTCGTCGCGGATGGGACCCGGGTGCGGCAGATCCTCTACAACCTGCTGTCCAATGCGTCCAAGTACACCACCACCGGCGGGCACATCAACATCTCGGCGGTGAAGACCCGGGCCCCGCTTCCCTACTCGATCGACGGGGCCGTGGGCGATACCCGCCTGGTCACCCGCGACGCCATCTGGGTATCGGTCATGGACAACGGCATCGGAATCCGGCCGGACGACCTTGGGACGCTCTTTAGCGAATTCACGCAGGTAGATAGCTCAGCCAGCCGAGATCAACAGGGCACCGGCCTTGGCCTCGCCTTGTGCAAGCGGCTCGTGGAGCTTCACGGAGGCGCGATCGGGGTGGAGTCGATTTACGGGACGGGCAGCGCGTTCTGGTTCATCCTGCCGGTCGAGGGGCCGCGCACCACCGCCTGACGCTCAGCCGCGCGCGGCCGCCCGCCGCACCGCCAGTTCCTTCTCGACGCGGGCGCGGATCATCTCAATCCCAATCTGGTTTTGGCCGCCCTCCGGCAGGATCACGTCGGCATAGCGCTTCGAGGGCTCGACGAACTCCAGGTGCATGGGCCGGACCGTCGACAAGTACTGCTCGATCACGCTGTCGAGCGAACGTCCCCGCTCTTGGATATCACGTCGCAATCGGCGAATGAACCGGATATCCTCGGCCACATCCACAAACACCTTGATGTCGAACAAGGACCTGAGCCGGGCGTCGGCAAAGAGCAGGATGCCGTCGACCAGAATGACCTCGCGCGGCTCGACATGCATCCGCGTCTGGGCGCGGGTATGCAGCGCGTAGTCGTACGTCGGCTTTTGAACCGCATGGCCGCGCGCCAGCTGATCGAGTTGCTCCACCAGCAGTGGGACGTCGAAGGCATCGGGATGGTCGTAGTTGACCGCCTTCCGCTCGTCGAACCCGAGATCGGAAAGGTCGCAGTAATAGGAATCGGCATCCAACAGCACGGCATCCACGCCGAGGGGCTCGTGGATCGCCCGGGCCACGGTGGTTTTGCCGGAGCCGCTCCCGCCCGCCACTCCGACGATCAGGGAGCGCGCGACCGGGGTCAACGAGGCTCCCGGGTCCGTGGAGGCCTGCCGGCCGGTACGGGGCACATAGCGTGAAACTGCCCGGTGCGGGGGCGCTCGCAAGGGCCACCGGCTGCGGAGTGCGGAGTGGGCCTACGCATCATCAAGAAGAGCCTCGGCCTCGATCTCGACTAGGATGTCCGGTGCGATGAGCCGCTGTACCTCCACCATGCTGGTGGCCGGCCGGATATCGCCGAAGAAGGCGCGATGCGCATCACCGACGGCCTCCCACGCGGTGATATCGACGACGTAGATGCGCGTTCGGACGACATCGGCAAGCGTGGCACCGAGGCCGCGCAGGGCGGTTTCGATGTTCTTGATGGCTTGAATGGTCTGGGCGTACGGGTCATCCAGCCCGACGATGTTGCCATCGGCTCCGGTAGCTGTTGTACCGGACACATAGACATGGGGTCCCATCCGTACCGCCCGGGAGTAGCCGACGAGCGGCTCCCACGTCGTCCCGCTCGATAGGTTCCTGCGTTCCATCTGGTACCTCCAAGCGCTGCCTCATACCTCCTGAGCGGAATGCACCACCACGGGGTCGAGCGGCACGTCGTCGTGTCCCGCACGCGCACCGCAGGAAACGGCAGCGATCGTGTCCACCACGTCCATTCCTTCCACCACCTCACCGAAGACGGCGTACCCAAAGTCCCGCGCTCCATGATCGAGAAAGGCATTATCCGCCAGATTCACGAAGAACTGCGAGGTGGCGCTGTTCACGTCCGCCGTCCGGGCCATCGAGAGCGTGCCGCGCGTATTCTTCACTCCATTGTCCGCCTCGTTCTTGATCCCGCCGCGAGCCGGCTTTTGCGACATCGCCGGGGTGAAGCCTCCGCCTTGAATCATGAAGCCCGGCAACACGCGATGGAAGATGGTGCCGTCGTAGAAGCCCTCGCGCACATAGGTCAGGAAGTTCTCCGTCGTGATCGGAGCCCGGTCGGTATAGAGCTCGACCGTGAAGGTGCCACGCGACGTGCGGAATTCAACCATCGGAAGCCTCCAGGGGTGACGATCCGATCAGCGAAAGGAGACGATCTCTTCGAGCGACTTCCGCCGAATGTCCGGGACCCTCGCATCTGCCGCGGGATATCCCACCACCAACAGAAGAAAGGGGCGTTCGTGCGCCGGTCGCTCGAGGATGTCGTTCAGGAATTTCATGGGACTCGGGGTATGGGTCAGGGTGGCCAACCCCGCATGATGGAGCGCCGTGATCAAGATGCCCGTGGCGATGCCAACCGATTCCGTCACATAATAATGCTGCAGCGAATGTCCATCGGGGTCCAGGCCGTGGCGCTCGGCGAAGATGGCGATGAGCGCGGGTGCCTCTTCCAAGAATGGCTTCCGCTCATCGGTGCCGAGCGGTTCCAGCGCCTCCAACCACTCGGGCGGGGCGCGCCTGGTGTAGAACGCGTGCTCCTCCCGCTCCGCCGCTTCGCGAATCCGGCGCTTGACGGCCGGATCTTCGACTACCACGAAGTGCCAGGGCTGATGATTGGCTCCGCTCGGTGCGGTGCCCGCCGCTCGCAGGCACTCCTCGAGAACGGGCCGCGGCACCGGACGGGTCGAGAAGTGCCGCACGCTGCGCCGTCGGCCCATGGCCGCGGCGAAGGACGCGGCGCGGCGCTCCATTTCCTCAGGTGGGTGCTCCTCGTATCCGGCCAGGGGAACAAAGGATGGTCGCGTCATAGCTGCCGTTCTTTCCGGATGACGGATTGGTGGCGTCGCTGGCCCAAACGAGGCGGTCCCGCCGATATTCCATCGACTCCAAGGACAGTCATTCCCTGACGGGGGGCGCGAGCCGCCACGCCCCGGCAGCGACATTCAACCGGAGACCCCTGATGCAAGATCTCCTCGCGTACTTCAATCTATCCAACGTGCTGGGCGTGGCCATTACCTTCGCGCCAAAGGTGATTGCCGCCATCCTGGTCATCGCCGTCTTCTGGATGCTGACGCGGGTGACCACGCCCGGTATTCGGCGACTGCTCGTCCGGGCGCGGTTCGCCGAGCCGCTGATCCACCTTCTGGTCGACAACGTGTACCGCTGGACGCTCTTCACCGTCGCCTTGGTGATGGCGGCGAGCCAGCTCGGTATCGATGTCGCCGCCGCCCTGGCCGGCATCGGCGTGGTGGGCATCGCGGTCGGGTTCGCAGCCCAGGAGACGATCGCCAACATGATTGCCGGCTTCCTGATCTTCTGGGACCGGCCATTCGAAGTCGGAGACTACGTCACCACCTTGGGCAAGTACGGTCAAGTGCGGGACATCACGATGCGCACCACGCGTATCCGGACGCCGGAGAATACCTTTGTCGTCCTCCCCAATAAACAAATCATCGGCGAATTGCTGGTGAACCATTCCATGCTCGGTCACATGCGCGTGAACATCCCGCTGGGAATCGCGTACAAGGAGGACATCCGCCGCGCCAGGCCGATACTGCTGGAAGCAGCCCGCGCCACGCCGGGCGTGCTGGCCGATCCCGCTCCTGACGTGGTCACCAGCGAGCTGGGCGGATCGAGCGTCAACCTGCAGGTCCGGGTGTGGATCCATGACGCCAAGGAGGAGTTGTCGGTGTTCTTCAATACCCTCGAGGCCTGCAAGATCGCGCTCGACACCGCGGGCATCGAAATCCCCTACCCGCACCTCCAGCTGTTCATCGACGACGTGCGCCCACAGGTATGGGACAAGCTCGCGGCGTGGAGCGCCGGATCGCCTGGCCCGGGCGGCACGTAGCCGCGCGCGCGCCATCGGCCGCCACGGTCACCCGGAGATGGGCAGCCGCACCGGCATTTCCGCCACGGGCCGGTGCTCGGTCTCGACGGAGGCCCGCACGGCGATGTGGTCGTGATACCACTTCGCGGCCGGAAACGCCGTGATGCCATGAGCGAAGATGCTGAAGAGCACGGTGATCACGGCGGCCGCCAGGATCGTCTGCTCCCCCACGAGGTCGAACTCTTCGACCAGGATGAGCGCGAAGAGAAGCGAGGCGATGCCGCGGGGCCCGAACCAGCCGATGAACAGGGTCGTGGCCGGGCGCAGTCTCAGGCCAGCCAGACTCAGGGCTACCGGCACCATGCGAACGACGGTCAAGCTGAGAAATGCGTAGCTCGCCAGCTGCCAGGTCATGTGCGCGAAGGCAAGCGGCACCATGACCAGGCCGAAGATCAAGAACATGAGGAGGGTCAGGAGTTGCCCTTCGGCCTCGGCGAATTCGTAGAGGCAGGTGCAGATTGATCGGCAACAGTTGCCGACGGTGATGCCGGCGGTGAATGCCGCGATGAATCCGTTCCCGCCAACGAGCTCCGCGAGACCGAAGGCCATGAGTGACAGCCCCAGGGCCGAGAGATCCTGGAAGCTGTGCGTCATCCAGCCGGTTCGACCGCACCACTCGACCAGACGGCCGCCGAAATATCCGACGCCCAGACCGATCAGCGGTCCGAGCGTGAGTTGGAGCACCACGAAGCGCCCCCAGTACCCTGCCCCGCCTCCTTGCTCGGACATACCGGCGAAGGACAAGGCCAGGAGGAGGACGGGCAGGACGATTCCGTCGTTCAGGCCGCTTTCCACATTCAGCGCCTGACGGATCCGCACCGGCACCAGGCTGCTGGACACGACGGCCTGTCCCAGAGCCGCATCGGTCGGCGCGAGCAGGACCGCCAGGGCTGCCGCTTCCCAGAACTCGAGCCGTGCGCCGAAGATGCCAAGCGCCAGGACGGCGCCGAGCAGAATCGTCAGTGGCAATCCGACAGCCAGGAGACGGACCGGGATGTCGTGCTCACGTCGGAGCACCCCTAGGTCGATACGCGCCGCATCGGTGAACAAGACCAGGATGAGCGTCAACTCAGCCAATCCATGGATCCACGGCGCATCGATGCTGAAGCTCTGCAAGCCGAGCAGCGAGGGTCCGATGACAAACCCATACGCCGCAAACACCATCGGCGGGGTGATGATACTCCGCTGGGCCCGTCCGGACACGGCCCCAAAGCCGATGATCCCGGCCGCGAGAAGGACGAACCCTACAATCTGCATGCGCCCGAGGAGTGTGAGGCTCACCGCCCGGTCATCGGGCGTGCGCCAGTGCCGCGGCGACCCGTTCCAGCCGGGCGTGTGCCTCGCCGGCGATTTCGCGCACGACGGGATCCGCATCGAGATTCCCAACCTTCATGAGCACGGTGGGGTCGCCGATGCGGACGATACTTCCGCCCTCCGGCAGTGCCTCGACGGTCACGTTACACGGCAGCATGAGCCCCACTTCCGCCGAGTGGTTGAGCGCCCGGTGCGCCAGCACCGGGTTGCAGGCACCGAGGATGACGTACGGGCGGAACTCTTCGTTGAGCTTCTCCTTGAGCGTCGCCTTGACGTCAATAGTCGTGAGCACACCGAACCCCTCGGCCTTGAGCGCCGCCCGGGCCCGGTCGATCGCGGTTTGATACGGGGCATCGAGCTGGACTTCGAATCCGAGTCTTTCGGGCATGGCGAGTTGTCCTTATGAAACTGGTGACTGGTCTCCCTGCCCCATGGTTGACACCACCTTCACTTCCGAGTGCAGGGTCCGGTGGACGGGGCAGCGGTCGGCGATCTCCAGGAGCCTTGCCCGCTGGGCGTCATCCAGGGGACCGGCGACCTCGATGTTGCGCGTGATCCGATCGATCCGGCCTTCCTTGGTTTCACAATCGCCGCAATCCTTCGCGTGGACCTTGCCGTGGGCAAGTTGCACCCGGATCCCCTCGAGAGGCCAGCCTTTCCGGTCGGCATACATGCGAAGCGTCATCGACGTGCACGCCCCGAGCGCAGCCAGCAAGAATTCGTAGGGGTTGGGGCCGGTGTCGGTGCCCCCCAGATTGACCGGCTCGTCCGCCAGCAGATGGTGCGCGCCAGCCCACACTGAATTGGCAAAACCGGACGGACCACCCTCCACCAGGACCTCGCCGTGGGGCAGCCCTGCCAGCGGCCGGACCGCTGGCTCCGTGGGGCGGACATACCGGGTCATCCACGCGGCCAGGGTCCGGCCGATGAACGCGGCATCATCCGGATTTTGAAGCAGGAGATGATCGGCACCATCGAGCGAGATGAAGCTCTTGGGGTGCTTGGCTGCGTCGTAGATCTGCCGCGCATGCTCGATGCCGACTATGGCATCGGTCGGCGAATGGAAGATGAGCAACGGGCGGCCGAGGGTTGTAATGGCAGCGTGGAGGCGCTGCGCGCGCAGGTCCTCGAGGAGTTGCCGACGGATTCGGAAGGGACGCCCGCCAAGCGAGACCTGGGCAACCGCCTCGCTTTCCAGCTGCGGCGCGGCCCGCTCCAACTTTTCGGCGAGGTGCGCCGGGTCGCTCGGCGCCCCGATCGTGGCCACCGCCTTCACCGCGGGAAGCCGCTGTGCCACCGCGAGAACCGCGGAGCCGCCGAGGCTGTGGCCCAAGAGAAGTGACGGGGCCTCCAGGATCGTGCCGAGGTGACGGCACGCGGCTTCCAGATCCGCGAGATTGGACGAGAAATTCGTGTCGGCAAAGTCGCCTTCGCTCTCGCCCAGTCCGGTAAAGTCGAACGAGAAGACGGCCACGCCTTCATCGACCAGGGCGCGGCTGATCCGGCGGACGGCCTTCAGGTCCTTGGAGCAGGTGAAGCAGTGCGCGAACAGTGCGGTAGCCCAGTGCCCGTCGTCGGGCCGCTCCAAGCGGGCCACCAGCTGATCGCCGGACGTGCCGGGAAAGCTGAGCGTTTCGCTGATCATCCTCGACCTCGTGGTGGGGCGGACCGCATCGCTGCGGCTCCGGGGAAGCTAACCGGCTTCGACGGGTGCGGCGAGACGGGAGCCCTTGACCCGTGCACAACTTGGGGATAACTCCGACGCTTGCCGATTTGTCGGCGGCGAAACACCATGAACGTTCGCCATTGAGGCCTGCGCACGATGTTACAACCCCGTAATCGAAGCCTGCACCGTGCAATCCACTTTGGCATCACGGCGCTCGTGGTGGCCGCCGCGGCCTGCGCCACCCGCGCACGCCCGGTCGCCGCACCGGCCCCGGTTCCTGCCCTCGAGGAGATCTCCTCGAGCCTGATTCTCATCGGCGATGCTGGGGCACCTGACCCCCGCGGCGAACCGGTATTCCAGGCGCTCAGGTCCAACATCGCCGATCGGGACGTCGAAACGCTCGTGGTGTTCCTGGGGGATCTGCTGTACCCCCGAGGCCTCCCCGAGGCCGGAGCCGTCGACCGCGCGGAAGGGGAACGCCGGCTCGCCGCCCAAGCCGATGTCGTGACGGGCACCGACGCGCGCGCGATCCTGATCCCGGGCAATCACGATTGGGCCAAGGGCGGCGACGGCGGCTGGCAATCGGTGCTCCGCGAGCAGGCCTTCATCGGCAACCGCGGCAACCCTCGGGTCGAATATCTCCCGGGTGACGGCTGTCCGGGCCCGGCCGTTCGCGACGTCGGGGCCCACCTGCGCGTCATCGTGCTGGACACCCAGTGGTTGCTCCACGGCGGTCCGAAGCCCATGGACTCGGCTCCGCCCTGTGCCACCGACGCTCCCGGAGGCTGGGTGGCTCTGCTTCGATCGGCCCTCGCGGCGGCGGGCGAACGGCACGTGGCCGTCGTGTCGCACCACCCGCTCCGCTCCACCGGGCCGCATGGCGGGCATTTCCCGTGGACCGATCACATCTTTCCGCTTCGGGCGTGGAAGAAGTGGCTCTGGGTGCCATTGCCCGTGATCGGCTCGATCTATCCCCTGTCGCGCAAGTGGGGCATCTCGTCCCAGGACGAATCCAGCGGCGAGTATCGGGCGCTCATCGACACGTTGGAGCAGGCATTCGCCGAGCACCGCCCGCTCATCTATGCCGCGGGCCACGAGCATGTGCTGGAGATCCTGGACGGAGAGGCGGCGCGTTTTCTCTTGGTGAGCGGAGCCGGATACTACGGCCATACGAGCCCGGTCGGCTGGCGCGATGAGACGCGCTTCGCCGCGTCGAAGTCTGGTTTCATGCGGGTCGATGTGCTGACATCCAACCGGGTGCGCCTCGGCGTCTGGATCGCCGACGAAACCGGCCGGGCGGAAGAAGCATTCTCGATGTGGCTCGAATGAGCGGGAGGACAACGCGATGAAACAGGAGCCGAGAGACCTGCGGGCCACGGCGCGCGCCGGGCTGGTGCTGGTGTCGAGCATGATCGCTGCCGCCGCCGGGCCCGCCGCGGCCCAGGATGTCGCGGCTCCCGAGGTTCAGCGTGTGACGCCGTCGAGCCGCTATGCCGCGAGCGGCGCCCATCGGTTCTTCTTCGGCACCGACTACCGGCAGCTCTGGACGATGCCGATAGCGGTGGACGTGCTCGACCTCCGCACCTACGCCGGCGGACTCACACCGGTTGGGACCGGCGGTGGGCAGCAGACAGAGGCCCTTCGTTTCGTCTCGACCGATGGCCGGCCCTTCACGTTCCGCTCGCTCGACAAGGACCCATCCGCGGTCCTCCCGCCCGATCTCCAGGACACCTTCGCGGCGCGCCTGGTGCAAGACCAGGTGAGCTCGGCCTATCCGACCGCGCCGCTCGTGGTGGACCGGATCCTGGATGCGGCCGCCGTGCTGCACTCGAAACCCCGCATCGTGGTGCTGCCCGACGACGATCGCTTGGGTGAGTATCGCGCGCAATTTGCCGGGCGGCTGGGGACGCTCGAGCAATGGCCCAACGCGCCGGGCGACGCGCCGGCATTTGCCGGTGCGGCGGAGATCGTGAGCACCGATGACCTGTTCGAGCGACTGGAGACGGACCCCGCCAACCGGGTCGATGTCCGAGCGTACCTGACGGCGCGGCTGGTGGATGTCCTCATCGGCGACTGGGACCGCCACCGCGGGCAATGGCGGTGGGCCCGGTTCCCGGGGGAGCCCAACGTGTGGGTCCCGATTCCCGAGGATCGCGATCAGGCGTTCGCCCGCTTCGACGGCCTGTTCCTTCACCTGGCGCGGGTGCACGCACCGCAACTCGTCAAGTTCGGGAAAACGATCCCGGGAATGCTGGGTATGGCATGGAACGGCCGTGATGTCGACCGCCGCCTCCTGGCCGGACTCGAGCACCCGGCGTGGGATTCCGTGACTGCCGCGTTGGTGGCCCGCATCACCGACAGCGCGATCGACTCGGCGGTGCGCATGCTGCCCGATGCGCACTATGAACTCAATGGGGCCTGGCTCGCGGCAACACTCAAACAGCGGCGCGACGCGCTGCCGGCTGCCGCGGTGGCTTTCTTCCGCCACCTCGCGGGCGAAGTGGATGTCCTGGCCAGCACCCAGGACGATTCAGTCCACGTGATCCGGCGGCGCGACACGCTGGAGCTGTCCATCGTGCCCCGCGGAACTGGTGCCGTGCCGTATTATCGACGGCGATTCACTTCTTCCGCCACCAGTGAAGTGCGCCTGTACCTCATGGGGGGCGACGATCGTGTCGCGGTCGACGGAGATGGCAATGCGGGTGTCCTCTTCCGGGTCGTGAGCGGCACAGGCGATGACCGTGTCACCGACGATTCGCGCACTGGCGGCACTCGCGCGTACGACTCGCGTGCGGCCGGCGGCGTTCCGGACAGCCGGGGCGTGTCGGTCGACCGGCGACCGTACACCCCACCCGAGGTGCCGGAGGGCATGGTCCCGCCCCGGGATTGGGGCACACGGTGGTATCCGCTCACCACGGTCAGCTTCGCGCGCGACGTGGGTATGCTCGTGGGAGGCGGGTTCATCTTCCAGCGCCACGGCTTTCGTACGTATCCGTACAAGCGCCAACACACCTTCCGCGCGGGCTACGCCACGGAAGCACAGACGTTTCGCGCCGAGTACGTCGCCGACTTTCGGCGAATGAATTCCGGGGTCAGCGCAACGTTTCGTACGCTCGCGTCGGGAATCGAGATTCTCCAGTTCCACGGTTTCGGCAACGAAACCTCTATCATCGACGACGATGATTTTTACCGGGTGAAGCAAGAGCAGTACATCATCGAGCCCACCCTGCACGTGCCGCTGGCACACAACCTGGTGTTCTCGGTCGGTCCGACGCTCAAGTACCTCTCCAGCGACCTCGACCCCACACGACTGATCGGCCAGGCGCGCCCGTACGGATCGGACAATTTCGGCCAGGTGGGCGGCCATGCAGATCTGACGCTCGATTTGCGCGACCAACCCAGAGCACCGCGGAGCGGCATCTTCATGCAGGCCGGGGGGAGTTACTACCCATCGGCCTGGGACGTCGACAGCGGGGCCTTCGGCGAAGTGCACGGCGAAGTAGCGACCTACCTCACGGCGCCCATGCCGCTCCAGCCGACGCTGGCGCTCCGGGTCGGCGGGAAGAAGGTTTGGGGCACCTTCCCGTTCCATGAGGCGGCCTTCATCGGCGGCGAGTCGACCGTGCGCGGCTTTCATGAGCAGCGCTTTGCCGGCGACGCATCGCTCTACGGCAACGCCGAGCTCCGGCTCTTCCTCTCCAAGTTCTTCGTGCTGTTGCCGGGGGAATTCGGCGTCTTCGGCCTGGGGGATGTCGGGCGGGTGTACCTCGACGGCGAGACGTCCGACAAGTGGCATCGCGCCTTTGGTGGTGGGATCTGGTTCGCCTACCTCAACCGGCGGAACACCCTCAGCGTGGCCATTGCCGACAGTGACGAGCGTACCGGAGTGTACGTCCGGGCAGGGTTCATGTTCTGAGCGCAGAGGAGGCTACGGGACGACGCGGATGCCCTTCCAGAACGCGACGTGGTCCTTGATTTCCGCCGCTGCTGGTTTTGGATCGGGGTAGTACCACGCGGCGCCGGCATTCACCTGGTCGTCGGTTGCCACGTCGTAGTAGCTCGCCTGCCCCTTCCACGGGCAGGTCGACTGCTTCGCGCTCGGCCGCAGATACTCGCGCTTGACCGAGTCGGGCGGAAAGTAGTGGTTCCCTTCGACGACCACGGTGGCATCGCTCTCCGCGATGACCACGTCGTTCCACAGAGCCTTCATCGCGTTACCCCTTCAGGTGTAGTTGAAGCAACCCAGCGCGATCGCAGATCGCGAGATGCACGATCGCGCTGGGCCGCCAAAGACATTAGAAAATCGTGTACTGGATCCCCGCCGTGATGGTCCAGTCCGTTTCGAGTTGCGGGCCGTCCAAGTTCTGGTAGATGGGCACCATGCCCTCGACCGCGAGCCGGGTGGCCTTGAAGAGGCCGCGCCGGATGTAGACGTTCACGCCGAGGCCTGCATCGACCCGTGATCCGCCACGCAGATCGGGCCGTGCGGTCGGAACCATGAGCGCGCCCGGTCCCGGCAGGCGCGGATCGGCACCCTCGATATTGCCCCAGGTGGTCCCTTCGATTCGCGCCGAGGCGCTCACCCAATTGTTGAACCGCCGGGCGCCCCAGAAGGTTCCCGAGAACCGGTCGCCCAGGCTGTAGTCGTTACCGTTGGTGCCGGTGCGGATCGTGGCCGAGGCCTGCCCACCCCACGACCACCAGTCGGTCTGACCGAGATAGGTGATCGACGGCAGGAGGTCGAAGGTCCCCGATCCGGTTTGCATCGGATAGGGCAGCAGCGTGTAGCTGGGAGCACTCGCGGGCGTCACGCCGGTTTCGTCGGTGGCGCCGATGGGTAGAGCGACCAGGGCACCAGCATGCACGCTCTGGTTGCCGAACTTGGCCAATTGAATGAGCCCGCCGAGCCGCAGGTCGCCCACATTTGCCGACGTGGTGGTGAACGCGACTCCGGTGCGTGTGACATGGTCCATGGATAGGTCCACCACCGGCAGCGTGGCAACCAAGGTCACCTGGTCGATCGGTGCGTACATGGCCCCGAACATGTGCATCTGCATGGACATTTGGGTCGGTGCAATCATGAATCGATAGGGTCCGGCCGCATCGAAGATCTCGGCAATCGAGAGTCGGTCGGTCCCGTCCCGATTCCCCACCATGTCCATGTACATATACCGGTACGACAACATGATCTCGCCCTTTTCGTGGCCATGGTCGCCCATGACCCCGATCGGGGCATGCCCGTCGGGTCGGCTCGACGTCCACTGTGCCAGAAGACCGGCCGGCGCCAACATGGCGAGGCCGAGCACGAGTCCCAAGAATCTGCGCATTGTAGAACCTCCACTTCACCGTGTCGAAGTTGGCTGATACCCGCGCAGCGTGCGCGGGCACGATCTGTCACATCAACGCGGGACGAGCGGGAGGAGCAGTGGCAAAGGGAAGGAGAAACGGCGATGGCCCCGCGGCTGGGCGGTCGGGAACGAGGAGGGTAACGCCGAGGCCAGCCTGGGGTGGTGGCGCGGAGTCGGGGCCGTCGCTTACCAGCCCCGCGTCGAGCACACTGCAGCAGCTCATGCCGATGCACCGGCACTCGTCCTGGGGTTGACTCGACGGCCCATGGCCGGCATGGTGACCCGGCGACGACACGGACTCCTGCGACCGGCTCGCACGCGCCAGGCAGCCGTGCCTTCCTTGCGGGACGAGCACTCCCACGAGAAGGCACAACGCGAGGGCTGCGGACTTGACAGTCCGGCCGGCGGAGAATGGCATGCGAGTCATGTGGTTTCCGGGCGTCGAATTCTAACCGGCCTCCCACAAGACGCAATCATCTGTCCCGCGGTTTCGAAACGAGGGTGAATCGAGGGGCATTTCGTTACTCGGGAAAGCGCGTGCGGTCGATGCCCGGGATGATCCGGAGGGCGTTCTGGTAGTAGAGTTTCTTTAGCACCTCGTCCGGCAGATCCAGACCATACAACTTCCAAAATGCATGTCGCTTGCGATAGTAGTCGAAGTACTCGTCCGCCGTCTCGAGCGTACGGAAGTAGACGTGATACTCGTCGGGCGCCCACGCATCTTTGCCAAACAGCACCCGGTCTTGGTATCGGATGAACCACTCGCGCGCAAAGCGGGGCTGCCGGCCCAGCTCGGCCAGGACGGCGCCGATCTCGGTATAGACGTTCGGCAACGAATCCATGACGCGCCCCAACCGCGCCAGATCGCCACCGAGCCAGCCGAGATGCGCGGCGATGAAGATGGTGTTGCCATGTTTGGCGAACAGCCGGTGCTGCTCGGCGATGAGGCTCTCCCACAAGGGATAGCGATCGGGCGGGCGGGCCCGATCGGGAAATTGCTCGAGCTCGAGCCACCGCTCGTTCCACCGATCCTTCGGCTCGAAGAACGACCTGGGCTCGGCCGTATGAATCAGCACCGGAATGCCGAGCGCCGCACACGCCTCCCAAATCGGATCGAAGCGCGGGTCGTCGACCGCAATACGCCTGCCCTGCCTGTCTTTGAGCGTCATCCCAAAGTTCTTGAAGATCTTGAGCCCCTGGGCCCCGGCCTCGACGTCTCGCGTGAGCTGTCGTGCCGCCCGCTCACCGTAGTCCGGGGAATCGACGCCGCTGAAATCGAGATTGGCAAACAACACGAAGCGCGAGGGATGGCGACCCTTGAACCGACGCACTCCCTCTATCAAGCGGTCGCCCTGTCGTCCACTCAAGTTCACCAACACCGCCATGTTCAGCCGATCCATCTCGGCGACGAGGCCATCGATGTCTGCTGACGGCAAGTCGAGACGGTGATGGCTGTGCACGTCGACGAAGGGATACTTGGCCCTGGTGACCGAATGCTCCGGCACCACCAGGGTCGAGCGGGGCTCGTAGTCCTCGATGGTCATCGAGCGAGACTGACAGGACGCGACCGCCGGCAGCGCCACGAGCGTCAGGCCAAGGAGCAGGTCCCGCCTCACAGATCCTCCCTGACTAGTTCGATGTCGTCCACCCACACGGTGCCGGTCCCGTCGACCACGATGTTGAGCTGCACCAGATCGGGTGTCTGTCCCGCCTGGAGAATGAACGGCGCCTGGAGCGTGGTCCAGCCAACCGTGCCGGACAATGCTTGGTCCAGCGCGCGCGAGAAATACTCGCCCTTGCCCGGGAACCGGCACCACATCTCCAGGAACACGCGCCCGGTGACGTTCTCGGTCCGCACCCGGGCCCGATAGACCAGGCGGGCTTCTTCGATGTCGATGCTGTCCACGTCGTAGAGTCGTACCGTTACCGGTTCCCCGGCCACGATCCTGACCGATCCGTTGCCGTCACTCGATGTGGTCGCATCGAAGGCCACGCCGGACTGCGCGATGATGCCGGTGAGATCGTCCATCGGAAAATGCCGCAACGTGGGATCGCGGAAGGTTCCCGACGAACATCCGAGGCCGAGCGCGGCCGAAGCCAGCACGACGTGCCGCAAGGACTGAAACATGGATGCTCTCACGGTTAGGGAGTCAACGGGTTCCGCTGATACTTAGTGACCCAGAGTCCGGAGTGCAGGTCCGACGAGAAGATATTGCCCTTGAAGACCTGCGCGCCCCAGGCCATCGGCCAGTTCGGCACGGTCGTGTGCTCGTCCGTTGTGAGCAGCATGCCGACTTCCCGGCCCTGCTGGTACAGGTCGCCCCGCAGCTCGCCCGAGATGTCGACCACTCGAAGGCCGCCTTGGTAGTAACCCACGTACAGGAGATCACCTTCGGCCCACAGGTTGTGCGCCCCGGCCTCGGGAACTTCGTAGCGCGCCACCTCGACCGGCTGCTCCGGGTCGGCGTAGTCCAGCACGTGGATATACCCACGGGCGTCGATCCGCCGATCGGCATCGCCGTTCCAGTCGCTGGGATAGATCTCGTCGCCCACGAACAGATACCGCCCCTGGCGCCACGCGGTGTGGGTGTTGCCCGGCACCGGGTAACGGTATTGGCTCACCAAGGTCGGCGCGGCCGGCGTGCCGCCATGGGTGCCGGCGCCGGCGTCCAGCATGACCAACCCATCGTTCCAGTAGGACAGGTAGGCGTAGCCGTCGTGCACGTACACGTCGTGTAGCACCTTGCGTTGCTTGGGTAGGCCCCAGCGGCCAACCTCGCGCGGTGCGCGCGGGTCCGAGATGTCGATGATATGGATGTCGCCGGTGCCGTTGTGGGCGGCATAGACCAGATCGTGATCGCCGAGGATCCACACGTTGTGCACCCCGCCGGTGACGGTCTCGGTGTACTCGGAAAGCACCGACGGATGGGCGGGCACCGACAGGTCTAACAGCACGATGCCGTTCCGGCGGGTCGACGCGCCCTCCCGCGTCGCCACGGAGAGCCGGTTGTTCGGGTGGATCTTCACGTCGTTGATGCGACGGGCATCCATCTGAACCGAATCCGTGAGCGTGGGATGCGTCGGATCGCTGACGTCCCAGACCTTGAGCCAATCGTACATGTAGGTGCCGATATAGACGTAGTCACGGCCGTCGACGCCCTCGAATGCCCACATGTCCCCGGTATGATGGCGGCTCTCGGGGCCACGCCCGACGAGGATCACTTTCCCGGGCACGGGGCGAGCCTCCACGTGAATGATCTGACTCGCCGTGGCTCCCTCACCCACCAGCGCCACCACCCGGTAGGTGCCGGGCCGCTCGGCCACGAACACGCCTTCCGCTCCGTCCGCCTCGACCGTCGCCCCGCTTCCCGCAACCGACCACTCCGGATAGAAACCGGAGATCTCGGCATCGCTCGCGGAGCGTCCGGCCACGGTGAATCGCGCGACGTCTCCGGTGCGGATGATCCCGACTTCGGGCAGGATGGTGTACTCGACAGCCGGGTTCGGGACCACCCTCACCTCGAGCCGTGCCGTCTGATTGCCGGCCCGAGCCGTGAGCTGCGCCCGGCCGGGGCGTCGCGCGTAGACACGGCCCCCGGCGTCCACCGTGGCCACATCCGGCTGTTCACTCCGGAAGGTGATCGGCACGGACACCGTGTCCCCCAAGCGGGTGATGGCAGCCACCACGAGCGGCGCGCTTGTGCCGGCGCGAAGTTCGCCGCCGCCTTCGAGCGAGAGCGCCACCTCCGACGGAGGAAGCTCCGAGACTGTCACCGTGGCCGTGGCCATTGGCGCGTCGCCCACATGGACCATGACCCGCACGGTGCCAGGCCGCTCAGCCCGGACCACACCCGCCGAGTCCACCGTCACGATGTCCGGATCGAGCGAAAACCACCGGACCGGCCCGCTCGCCGGCCGGCCGAGGGAATCGGTGGCTTCGACCCGGAGATGGTGGGTGGCGCCGACAGCGAGCTGAATCGCGTCGGGTCGTATGACGACGCGCGACGCGGCGGCCTGGCCCTGCAGCGCGCCGAGCAGGATGGTGCCAGTCAGAAGCAACATGAAGCGGTCTCCGGCAGGGGGAAGACAGACCCGCGCGTCAGCGGGGCCGGTCGGGATGTGTCAGGTCGAGATCAAAGCAGTCGGCCGCAGCCCGCAACAGCTCGGCGGTGGTTCGGACGCCGCGGAGGATGCACGGCGCTCGGCTGGGCTCGACAAAATAGTACATCACCTGAACTGAGTCGGGTGGGGCCGCATAGGCGGCGGTGCCCGACTCGCTCTCGAGCCTGAGCTCGGGAGCATACCATTCGTAGAGCGCGATGCCTGCACGTGTCAACTCGCCGCGAGCCCCATCGAGATGCGATTGGAAATCATGCAGCAACCGCCCCGCCTGCTCGTCCGTTTCGAGCTGATCGTTCGACACCGCCGGAAATGCCGCCACGACGGTCGGGCCGCGTACGGCTACACCGCGGCCGTCGCGCGTCGTTTGGCCGCAGCCCCCAATCGCACTGGCAAGCAGCAGCGCCGCCAGGCTCCCGCGAAACATGATGGTCGCATCAGACATTCACGTATTTCCGCATTGCGAGCGACACTTTCTCCAAGACCTGCTCGGCGGTGACGCGCTTCATCCCATCGCGGTACACAGGCGAGATGGGGTAATCCTCGCCGGGATACATGGCGTAGCCGTCGACGACCAGATCTTCCCATATCCGGTACGGGCCCGACCGCTTCGGGTTGGTATAGCCGAAGAGGCTCACCGCCGGCGTGCCGAGCGCGCGCCCGATGTGGAGCGGCCCGGTGTCGGGCGCGATGAGGAGCGCGCTTCCGCCGATGAGCCAGGTGAGTCTCCGGAGGTCGCCGCCCAGCATGTCGACCACGTCGGCCTTGGTGGTCGCAATGATCTCGTCGGCGATGCGGCGTTCGACTACCGAGGGTCCGCCGACGATGACGGGCCGGAGACCGTGCACGCGATCCACCTCGTCGAGCACGCGCGCATACCCGGCGGGCGTCCAGTTCTTCTCCAGCTTACTCGTCCCGACCACCACCGCACATGCGGGGCGGTCGAGCTGGTCGAAGAATTGCTGCTGCGCCGCCCGTTCCTCCTCGGTGAAGCGGATGTTCCACGTAACCGGATCGGGGTCGACACCGAGAAAACGCAAAAATTCGAAGTACTGGTCCTGCACGTGTTGCTGGGCGTGGGGCGGGATGCGCCGGTTAGTGAAGAGCCATTGCGCGTCGCGGGCGCGCGCGCGATCGAAGCCGAGCTTGACCGGGGCCGGGGTGAGTGCCGTGATGAGCCCCGCTTTCAAGTACACCTGGAGTCCTAGCAGCAGATCGAACCGGCGTCCTCGCATCGTGCGTCTGAGCTCGCCGAAGCCGGTGAGTGCCGAAAGCCCGCGCCGCCGCTGGAACAGGATGAACTCGTCGATCGCCGGGTGATCCTTTACCAGTGTGTGAGCCACCGGTTGGATGATCCAGGTGATCCGCGAGCCCGGCCAGGCCCGCTTGAGAGCGTTCGCCACGGGCAGGACGTGGACCGCGTCGCCGATTGCGCTCAGCATGACGATGCAGATCTCTCGGGGCGGCGGCCCGCTCCATCCCGGGGCGTCCCACTGATCCGCGCTCATGCCGTGTGCTCGAATGCGACTCTGAGCGCAGACCACTCCGCTTCCGACAGCGGGCGACCGGACGAAGCGCCCAGCTTGCGAAGCGACCGGTCGAGCCGGTCCAGCATCGACCTACCCAGCGCAACTCCCGGCGTCTCGGACATGGTCGCGCGGTCGAGATCAATCACGGAGGCTTTCGGCGCCTCGGTGTCCCAACCCAACAGGACGTTCATCGCGTTCAGGTCGGCGTGCCGGAGGCCCTTCTCGCCAAGCTCGCGGACCAGTCGTCCGGCGGCCGCGAGAGCCCGGATCCGCTGTGGACTCCGTTGACTCGCAAAGAGCGCATCGGCGAGACTGGTCGCGTCGGGAATCAGCTCGGTCACCAGGTCGGCCCGGTAGAAGAGGCCGGCCGGATACCACGCGCCAGCGATCACGGCAGGGGTCGGGATCGTTCGGGCGCGCGCCTCACAACTCGCCCGGATTTCCAATTCGGGGCGGGTGGGTCCGCCCGCCAGATACCGGTCGCCGAGGAAGGAGGCCACCGCACCACCCCGATGGTAGTGGCGCACCGCCCAGCGGGCTCGACGGTCCGGGCCTCCGACCGGTGCTTCGACCGCGTAGACCGTACCCCGCCCCGAAAGGGTCCGACGCCGGGGCTGATTGCTCGCCCAACCATACAGCGTGAGCCCCGCGGCCAAGATCTGCTCCAGCCAGTCGGTTGCCGCGGCCAAGACCAGCACCTCGCCGGACTTCGATGACCGACGCTCATACGCGGGAGGCGTCACTGGCCGGGCGCCGGCGCCGGCCGGATGGGAATCACCACCCGGGTCGATTCCCATTCCAAGGTGAGATGGACCTCGTCGCCAGAGGCCGGAGCGGTACGGATAGTGAACGCTTCCACATATGAGCTGGAGGAGTCGCTGGGCACCTCCGCGTGACCGATCTCTCGCGATTGGACCGCGGGTGAGATGTCGTTACCCCAATGGAGAATCGAGGGGCTTAGTCTGACCTCCCACTTGTCCGGGCCCGGCACCGTGTACAGCGCATAGCGACCGCGCGGAACCTGGATGCCGGCGATCGAGAGATCGGTATCGGTGTAGAGCCGGGTCGGCTCGTTGGCGCCGGTGCGCCACAGCTGGCCGAACGGAACCAGGCCGCCGAACACCGGGCGGCCACGCGCAGCGGGGCGGCCATAGCAGACCCGCACCGTACCGGACCCGACCCGGAACGTGGTGGAGGCGAGCGGGCTCGCGCGGGTGCCGTACGACGAGGGGCTGGTCCAATCCCTGAGACACGGGCCCAGCGCGATTGAGACCGGCAGGTACGCCACACCGGTCACCCCGACCAAGACACCAAGAGCCAGCGCAACAGCCGCCACGGCCAGCACCACTATCTTCTTCATTCTGCAATCCCCACATGATCCCGAGCCCACGCCGCCATGGAGTCCCCCAGTTCTTCCAATACGTCTTCGTCTTGCCGGCCCGACCGTTTGAGCACATGAAACGAATGGTCGGCGCCCTCGACCACGTGCAATGTGGCCCGCTCACCAAGCGACCGGGCAAGCGGCTCGAGCAGCGTCAGGTCGGCCAAGGTGTCCCGGGTGCCTTGCAGAAAGAGCATGGGCACCGGCACCGCGGCCAAGTGTGCTCCCCGTTCCGTCGAGGGCTTCTTGCCCGCCGCGTGGAGCGGGAATCCGAGGAACGCGAGCCCCACGACCTCCTCAATCGGCGCCTCGGCCATGGCCAGTGACGTCATCCGCCCGCCCATCGACTTCCCTCCCGCGATGACCGGAAGGCCGGGACCGGTGCGGGCCGCTTCGCGGGCCGCGGCCCGAACGGTGGCGAGTAGCGTCGGCCGCGCGTCGGGGCGGCGGCTGCCGCGTTCCATATAGGGAAACTGATACCGGAAGGTCGCGACGCCGCGCCGGGCGAGTACCGCGGTCATCGCCGCCATGAACCGGTGCCGCATGCCGGCTCCCGCGCCATGCCCGAACAGGTACAACCAGCGCGCCCCATCCGGCTGGACCACGAGGCCGGAGACCTCCACGCCGTCCGCGTCAAAGCGTATCTCCCGCGGCTCGAGCCCCATGGCGGATACTACTTCTTCCGCCGGGCCCGCGCGGTTCGCGCCACGGCGACCGCCTTGGCGACCCAGCCGTCGAGGGTCTCAGCGTCTTCCAGCACATCCGGCGGAACCTCGTAGTACTGCATGGCGGCTCCGTCGTATCCCGTTGGCCTGAACGGCCCCATTCCGGCGGCTTCGAAATCCGGCCGATTGGTATCGTCCACTTTGAAGTAGAGCCGGTTGTTGTCCATCACCGCGAAAAAGAGCCCACCGGCGTAAATCCCCACGCCGCCGAACATCCGCCGCGCGCTGACCGGCGTAACCCGGCCGAGCTGGTCAAGGGCAAACTCGCGGAAGGCGTCGCTCACGCTCATGTCTCGATGTCCTCGATATCGGCCAGATCAACCGGGCGCTGGAGGCGGCGCTTGTAGGCAAGCAGCCGCTCCCGCGTGATGACCGGCACCCGGAGGCCGAATATTTCCTTCAGCTCAGCCGCTCCCAGGTCCACCGGCTCTGGGGCCCACCGCCCGGTCGCCTCATCACGGATGCGGACGTCCTCGGCGGCTCCCAACTCGATGCATTGGCCGGCGTATTCGAGCTTCATGAACGTGATGTCCCAGTGGGCGCTGACCGCGCGCTCGGGGCCAGCGGTCACGAACTCCGATGCCGCTCGGGCAATGTCGGGCAATCGTTCGCCGGGGACGTAGAAATCGATATCGGCGAGCTCGCGGCGGCCGCCATAGGCGCGAGCCGCGAGTCCGCCGACGAGCAGGAAGGGAACGGCCTGATCTTCCAGCAGCCCCACGATCCAGCGGAAGGCCCGTTCGGGGTCCCGCCTGTCCGTCACGATGGGTCGTGGGGCTCGATGGTCGGGCGTTAGGCCATGCCCGACATGTCGCCCTGAAGCAGCCGGTTCCAGGACCATTCCGGGCCCTTCCGGCCGCCCTTGGGCGTGATCTTGAGTCCGGCGGGGGAGATCTGGACGGTGTACAACTGGTCGCCGATGGCGATTTCGCGCTTGATCACCTTGTCGAGTTTGGTCGTCATGGAACCCTTCCCGTTCTGAGTGCGTTGAATCCTGCTCCTGCCAAGACGGCCGGATGAGGCTGGGGGGAAGCTAGAGAAATGGGGGCCCCGACACCAGACCCCTCCCGGATACGGCCTCCCGGGCGGGTTCGCGGCCTCCCGACCGTGCAAGTCTTTTCACTGGGCTCGGAAATGCCGGACTGGGGCTACTTCCGCTCGTCGAGCACCGGCAAATAGGCGCCCCAGGGGCCTACCTCGAGGGCGTATTGCCTGGCCAGGACCCGCGCGATCTGCAGGACATGGCTCTGGTCGTGCACCACCCAGGTGGCCAAGAGCTGCCTCAAGGTGACCGGTCCGAGCTCGGGGTGGCGCCCCGGTAATGCGAGCTGGGCCCGGTCGAGGTTCCAAGCCCCGACCGTCCGCAGGTTGTCCCGTCTGAGCGCGCCAAACTCCTCGAGCAGCGCCCCGATCGGCCGGTTGGGCCGGTCGAACTGCGCCAGCCGGTCGAACGGCTCGAACGTGGGCGGATCCCCGGCCGGCGCCGAGAGAATGAGCCGGGCCCGCGGCACCCAATCGGTCCGCTCGCCATGGATCAGGTGCCCGACGATGGTGTACGTGCTCCAGGAATCGCCGCCCTCGGTTGCGTGGAGCCCGTCGTCAGGCAAACCCGCGACCAGCGCATCGAGCACCGATGGGGTTTGGCCCAGCAGGCGGAGGGCTTCCGCGAGCCTGAACTCCATGACCAGGCTCAGCCGCTTCGCGGCGGGACCGAGCAACTGGCCAGGCCGTGCTTTTCGAGGTAGCGCTGGTGGTATTCCTCGGCCCGGTAGAATGTCGTGGCCGGAGTGATTTCGGTGACGATGGGCCGGGTGAACCGCCCGCTCTCTCCCACGGCCCGTTTGGAACTCGCAGCAAGCTCGGCCTGCTCGGGCGTGTGATAGAAGATGGCCGAGCGATACTGCGCCCCAACGTCGGGCCCCTGGCGATTGAGGGTGGTTGGGTCGTGGCTCTGCCAGAACACGTCGAGCAGCTCAGCATAGGACACGACGGCAGGATCGAATTCGACCTGTACTACTTCGGCGTGACCTGTCTTACCGCTGCACACATCTTCATAGGTCGGGTTCTCGAGATGGCCGCCCAAGTAGCCCGCGGCAGCGCCGGTGACGCCATTCACCTGCCGGAACGCCACCTCGACCCCCCAGAAGCATCCCGCGCCAAAGGTTGCCAGTGCCATCGCTGAGTGCTCCCGTCTCGTAGGCCGCCGCCCGGCGGGCGGCCGTGGTTGGATGGATTATCCCTCGCTCTGCCCGCTCGACGCAATGCCACCCGCACGAGCGGGCGATGAATCGTCCGGTTTGGGCGGAGCCCGGTTTGCCATACGCTCAAACCAATTATCCCGATAGAAGTTCCCGCGTCGGAACACGGCCAGCAGGCTCGCCGCCAGGTAGGCGGGCAGGAAGAGCGGCCCCCATTGCTCGCACTGCCGAACGTGGGCCCGCTCGTGAGCCCGGGTTCGCTCCGCGCACTGATCGTCCCGGGCCAGCACCACATGGCCCAGGGTCAGGGCCGAGACCCCGCCTCGCAAAACGGTGACCCGGCGGAGGACCGCGCCGAGCAGTCCGCCGCTGGCCTCAACGACGCCGCCGACCACCGTTACCCGTCCCGCTCCGACCCAGGCGAGAGGCACGAGCATGAGTCCGAGACAAGTAACCGGCCCAGCCCAGAGATAGCGAAACAGTTTCATGAAGCGGCCTCAGCACTCGCTGAACACTTTTTCCACCATTAGTTTACATGGATCGCGTTCGGGCGTGCTCGATGCCTTGTGCACTCTCCCCGGGCGCTTTTATACCGAACGTATACCAAAAACAGGCCGAAAATGAACCGAATACGGGTCGCATCACTTCAGTATTTCATCCGTCCTGTCCTCAAGTTCGAGGACTTCCAGGCCCAGGTAGAGGCCCTGATCGAGACGGCGGCCGACTACAAGTGCGACCTGGTGGTGTTCCCCGAGTACTTCACGGTCCAGCTCCTCACCCTCGGCAACGTCAAGCGCCCCATCATGGAGCAGATCCGGGATCTGGCCCGGCAGGTGCCGCGTTACCTCGAGCTGTTCACCCAGCTGTCGCGGCAGCACGGGATCTATGTGGTGGGCGGCACCATCCCCGTCATGGACGACGGCGACGACCGGGTGTTCAACCAGTGCTACTTCTTCTCGCCGAATGGGGCTGTGGGCGTCCAGGGCAAGCTCCACATGACCCGGTTCGAGGTGGAGGACTGGAAGATCTCGCAGCGGAACAAGCTCAGGGTGTTCGAGACGCCCTTCGGGCGCGTGGCCATCACGATCTGTTATGACGTCGAGTTCCCCGAGATCGCCCGCACCGCAGCCCGACTCGGCGCGCACATCCTGGTCGTGCCGAGCTGCACCGACGACCGGCAGGGCTACCTCAGGGTCCGATACTGCGCCCACGCCCGGAGCATCGAGAACCAGATGTACGTGATCACGTCGCACACGGTGGGATCGCTGCCGATGGTCCCGGCGGTGCACCTGAACTATGGCCAGGCGGCGATCCTCACGCCCAGCGATTTCCAGTTCTCCCGCGATGGTATTCTCGCCGAGGGGAACCCGAATCAGGAAATGATGATCATCGGTGAGCTCAACCTAGAGACCATCGAGACCACCCGGACCACCGGCACCGTGCTGCCGCTCGAGGATTCCAAGCGAACGGCAGAGCTCATAGCCGCGCCGGAGATCGTGACGCTATGAAGCAGCCACCGTCAGTTCGGGTTCGACCAACAAGGCACGAGGACTTCCCCGGAATCATCGCGCTCTGCCGGGCGACGTATCTGGAGAGCCTGCCGTGGGGGGAGGAGCAACTCACCTCGCACCTCGAAGTGTTCCCCGAGGGCCAGCTGGTGGCATTGGACTCACAGAGCGGCGAGATCGTGGGAACGACGGCCAGTCTCATCGTGCTGTGGGATGACTACGACATCGACACGAATTGGCGGGACATGACCGACCACGGCATGTTCACCAACCACGACCCGGAGGGCCACACCCTCTACGGTGCCGAGGTCATGGTACATCCCGAGCGGCGCCGCATGGGCATCGGTCGCGCGCTCTATCAAGCGCGCCGAGACCTGGTCAGGCGTCTCCGACTGCTCAGGATCCGGGCCGGCGCCCGGCTCCGCGGCTACGGGAAGTACGCCGCACAAATGAGCGTCGAGGAGTATGTGCTCCAAGTCATCGAGAGACGCATCGCCGATCCTACCCTGACTTTCCAGCTCAGGGAGCGATTCCGGGTGCTCGCGGTCGTTTCCGGATACCTGCAGCACGACCCGGAGAGTCTGGGACATGCGGCCGTGATCGAGTGGCTCAACCACGACGTGGCCAAGCCCAAGCACTACGCGCGCCGCAATCGGCTGTTCCTGCGCCGGCGGGCGGTGCACTAGCGGCGGCCTGCTCGCTTGCCGCCGGGAGGCGTTAGTTTTCGTGGCACCTCCACGAGGAGCGATCATGAGCAGGGATGCCGGTGCATGTCTGCGCGCTTCAGACTGCGTGCTCGCCGCGCTCAGGCACGTGCTGCTGAGGAGATTCCTCCCCAGGAACGCCCGTCCGGGAATCTTTGCCCCACCCAACTGACGGCGCGGATGCAGCCGCGCAAAAACCCTGACATACCAATGACGACCGAGCCGCGCGGGCACCAGCCGCGTGGCGAGTGACTCTGCAGCAGGCCCTCGAATCCACTGACGTGGTGGGGAGGCGACATGGCGAAGATATCCGTTCCGGCCGACCAGGTATTCCCGACGCTCGAGAGCAACATCCTGGTCGACGGCTTCCATATCGTGATCGACCTGGAGCAATCGCATGGCACGACGATGGTCGATGCCCTGACCGGCAAGGAGTACCTCGACTGCTACTCCTACTTCGCATCGCTGCCGATCGGGCACAATCACCCGAAGATGGCAGACGAGGCCTTTCGGTCGTCGCTCATGACCGCGGCGCTCAGCAACCCGGCCAACAGCGACGTCTACAGCCGGGAGTTCGCGGCCTTCGTCAAGACGTTCCGGGAGATCGCGGTCCCGCCGGAGTTCCGCTACCTGTTCTTCATTGCCGGCGGCGCGCTGGCGGTGGAGAACGCCATGAAGGCGGCGTTCGATTGGAAGGTGCAGCACAACCGGGCCCGTGGCATCGAAGGCGGCGGCAAGGATCCTACATTTCCGCGACGCGTTCCACGGACGGAGCGGCTATACGCTGTCGGTCACCAATACCGATCCGGTCAAGATCGCCGACTTCCCCAAGTTCGACTGGCCGCGCATCTCGAACCCCACGCTCCGGTTCCCGGTCGATGGCGCGACGGCCCAGGCCGCCGAAGACCAGGCACTGCGCGAGATCGACGCGGCATTTCGCCGAGACCCGCACGGCATCGCCGCCATCCTGATCGAGCCGATCCAGTGCGAGGGCGGTGACAATCACTTCCGTCCCGAGTTCTTTCAACGCCTGCGGAAGGTCGCGGACGAACGCCAGGCACTGCTCATTTTCGACGAGGTTCAGACGGGCATGGGTGTCACCGGCACGATGTGGGCATTCCAGCAGCTCGGCGTGGTGCCCGATCTGGTCGCGTTCGGCAAGAAGACGCAGGTCTGCGGCATCATGAGCACCACCCGCATCGACGAGGTCGAGAAGAACGTGTTCCACGTCTCGGGTCGGATCAACTCGACCTGGGGCGGGAATCTGGTGGATATGGTTCGCTGCGCCCGCTATCTCGAGATCATGCGGCAGGACCGCCTGGTCGAGAACGCGGCCACGATCGGCACGATGTTCAAACAGGAGCTGGAGGCGGTCGAAGCCGACTTCCCCTACATCACCAACGTGCGAGGCCGCGGTTTACTCCTGGCGTTCGATCTGCCGGACGGGAAGAGCCGGAATGACCTTCGCCAACGCTGTTGGGATGCTGGGTTCGCGACATTGACGTGCGGCCCTCGGTCGCTCCGCTTCAGGCCGTCGCTGGCGTTCACCGAGGAGGATGTCGCCGAGGCAATCCGGTTGCTGCGTTCGGTGTTGACGTAGGCCCGGCGGACGCTCAGCAGCCGCGGGTCGCGTACCATACGGCCGGCCGGCCGGCCTCGGTCAGGTACCGGAGCCAGGCCGTCGTCTCCCGAACCAGCGCATCGGGGTCACCGCAGCCGGTGGGAGTCCGGATGCGGGCGTGCATCCAGGGGCCATCGAACGCAATCGCCTCCACCTCGAAGTTGAAGCTCCCACCCTCACTCCGCGCCAGATCCAGTTGGATGGGCGCGCCACCCGGGCCGTCGGCGAATTCCGGCTCCAGTTCGTCCGCGTTCCAGAGGAAGCCGCCCATCTCGCGAAAGTGATCCGGCCAGAGCACCCACTCGGTTCGCCCGGCGTCGAGCACGACCCAGCCGCGCTCCGGAGTGCTGTCACGACCGAAACCGAAGATCACACGCGCCCAATTATTCGACGAGGTCAGGCTGTCGAGCGGCAGTCCGACGCTTTCGTAGCCGACCTCGAGCGAGTTGTCGGTCATTCCTTCGGTGGACACTTCCATGCGGTAGCACCAGGAGTACTCCGGCACGGAGCGCAGGATGTAGCGCGCGATGATGGGCGCCTCATTACCCGGTGCGGCACGAATCGTCATCGTGTCGCTCCGCCGGCCGACCACCGAGTCCGGGAAGGTGACCACCCCGATGCCCCGGTCGATCGGAGCTATCGTCGCCCGCCACGCGGCGCGGTAACCCGCCCCGGAATCGCACGGGTCGCGCATGACCGCGGTGGAGCGCTGGGCAACGAGGCCTGCCTGTTGGGGCAGCGGCACGTCGTGAGCCGGCCGGTCGCCCGGCGTACAGGCAACGACAGCGAGAGCCAGGAGCGACGTGCGATGCATAAGGGTCACAAGTACACTCCGGGAATCAGATGAGCATGCCGCGAGCGAGGGCACGGAATAGGTAGAAGAGGGCCACCGAGCCGGCGAGCACGGTCGCGGCCAGCAGTAGTGGATCGCGCCCCCGCCCTTGCCCCCGCCCCCGTCCCTGGTACCAGAACGCGAGCCCGGTCAGGAACATGCCCAGACTGAGCATGATCGCGGGGAGCAAGAGCGGTGCTGCGGCCCAGGCGCCCCAGCCATCGTACCGCCCGACGTACCAGAGCGCCACGAAATGAAGCAGGAGCGGCAGGGGGGAGGTCCAGAGGAAGACCCGGCGGCCTCGCTCAGCGGTCACCGGCCGGGACCCAGGCGCTCGCGCGCCATCTGCTCGACCGCCCGCTTGGCTTCCTGGAGGCCGGTGCCGAAGTGTTGTCGGTGATGCTTGATCGCCTGGATCTTGTGGCCCGACCTGAGGAGCCGGAGGATGGTCTCTTCGGGATCGGCGGAGGGAAGAGCCGAGTCCCGACTGGGTGGCAAGGAGGTTCGTTCCTCCCGCCGCGACCGGGTCAGCAGCCACAAGACCAGCCCGATGAACAGCGCGGTGAGGACGATCTTCATGGCCAAGACTCTCGAAGGTGAGTGTGACGGATCGATCGGCCGAGGCCGGTGCCTCGATCAAAGGTAACAACCAGCTCGCCGCTGCATGGTGCCCGTGAGCCTGTGGAGTGGCCGAGATATAGGTGGCGCTCTGCTGGCAATCGTTCTACCCTTTTCTTCTATCGGCCGCCTGTGATGACCACCCGACCCGCGAGCCGGAGGCGATTACTTGACTGCGCCTAGCGAATCGAAACCAGCGAGCCCCACCCTGCTCGTGCTCGCGGCCGGGCTCTCCAGCCGGTACGGCTCGCTCAAGCAGCTGGCGGGGATCGGCCCCGGCGGGGAGACGCTGCTCGAGTATGCCGTGTTCGATGCCCTTCGGGCCGGGTTCGATCGGGTGGTGATCATCGCGCAGCCAGCATTCCGCCCGGCGCTCGAGCAACGCCTCGAGCGTGCCCCGTGTCCCGTCACCATCTGCGAACAACCTGCGGACGGGCTGCCGCCGGGCCGCCGGAAGCCGTGGGGCACCGCGCATGCGGTCCTCGCCGCGGAGGCCAGTCTGCCCCACCCGTTTGCCGTGATCAACGCCGACGATTTTTACGGCCAGAAGGCGTACCAGTTACTCGGCGACTTCCTTCGAACCGACCCGCACGAGCCCACTCCGGTGTTCGCCCTGGTGGGCTATCGCCTGCGCGATACCCTGTCCGACGTGGGGGGCGTTGGGCGTGCCGTCTGCCGGCACCTGAACCAACGGCTGACGACAATCGCCGAGGTGACCGAAGTCCGCGAGACCACGAGCGGCATCACGGGCCGCGGCGAGGATGGCGAGGCCCTTCGCCTGACCGGCGAGGAAACCATTTCGATGAATGCTTGGGGCTTCACACCGGCCCTGTTTCTTCTCCTCAAACACCGGTTCGACGCCTTCCGAAGCGAGCATGGGCAGGACACCGACGCCGAATTCCGGCTGAGCACCGAGGTGAACGGCTTGGTGCGGGCGGGCGAGGCGGCGGTCGAGATCTTGCCGACGACCGGGACGTGGACCGGCATGACCCATGCGGGTGACCATGCCCGGGTCCAGGCATTCATGGCGGAGCAGGTGGCGGCAGGGCGGTATCCCCCTTCCCTCTTTTAGCGCCGGGTAGCTCATGCAACTCGATCGACTGGATTGGGCCGTGGTCGCCGTCTACGGCGTGGTGGCACTGGCGGTGGGCCTCATGTTCACCCGCCGGGCCGGACAGGGAGTTCAGGAGTTCTTCCTCTCGGGCCGGAAGCTCCCGTGGTGGCTGCTGGGCACGTCGATGGTGGCGACGACCTTCTCGACCGACACGCCGAATCTCGTCACCGACCTGGTCCGAAACGGCGGCGTGAGCCAGAACTGGCTCTGGTGGGCTTTCCTCATTACCGGCATGTTGACCGTCTTCATCTACGCCAAGCTCTGGCGCCGCTCGGGCGTGCTCACCGACATCGGCTTCTACGAGCTGCGCTACTCCGGCAAGCCGGCCGCCTTCCTGCGCGGGTTCCGGGCGCTCTACCTGGGCATCTTCTTCAACGTGATGATCATGGCCACCGTTACCCTGGCGGCCATCAAGATCGGGAACGTGCTGCTTGGGCGTCGACAAGGTCACGACGGTCGTGCTGGCCGGCGGGGTGACCGTCATCTACTCCGCCACCGCGGGCCTCTGGGGCGTGGTGGTGACCGACTTGTTGCTGTTCGCCATCGCCATGACCGGCTCGATCGCCGCGGCGTACTACGCCTTGAACCTGCCCGAGGTGGGCGGGTTGGCCGGTATGGTGCAGCATCCGGCGCTCGAGGGAAAGCTGAGCCTGCTACCCGATTTCTCGGACGGCACCACCGTGCTCGCCGTCCTTGATCGTCCCGATCGCGGTGCAGTGGTGGAGCACCTGGTATCCCGGCGCCGAGCCGGGGGGCGGCGGCTACATCGCCCAACGGATGCTGGCGGCACGGACCGAGCGCGACTCGTTGCTGGGCACGCTCTGGTTCAACGTCGCCCATTACGCGCTCCGGCCCTGGCCCTGGGTGATCGTGGCGCTCTGCTCGCTCATCGTGTATCCCAGCCTCGACTCGATCATACTGCGGTTCCCGAACCTCGATCCGTCGATCGTGCGGCACGATCTGGCCTATCCCGCCATGCTGGTCTTCCTGCCGCACGGGCTCCTGGGGCTCGCGGTGGCGTCGCTCGCCGCGGCCTATATGTCCACCATCAGTACCCATCTCAACTGGGGCTCGTCCTACATCGTGGACGACTTCTACCGCCGCTTCATCGCCCCGAACGAGAGCGACAAGCACTACGTCATGGTCGGCCGGGTGTCGACGGTGCTGCTTATCGTGCTCGCCTCACTCGTGGCACTCGTGCTCCAGAACGCGCTCCAGGCGTTCCAGATCCTGCTCCAGGTGGGCGCGGGCACCGGCCTGATCTTCCTGTTGCGCTGGTTCTGGTGGCGGGTCAACGCGTGGAGCGAGATCACCGCGATCTCGGTCTCGTTCCTGGTGGCGGTGTACTTCCAGTTCGTGCACCAGGCCTTGGGCTTTCCGGCGCTCGACCCATCGCTGACCCTGGTGATCGGTGTGGCCATCACCACACTCACCTGGGTCGGCGTCACCTTCATGACGCCGGCCACCGACCGGGCGACCCTGCAGAGCTTCTACGACCTGATCCACCCCATGGGCCGCGGATGGGATAACGCGGTCGAGACGGACCCGAGCGCGCAGACGGGAAGCCTGAGCGCCGGTCTCCTCTGCTGGTTTTTGGGATGCGTTGCAGTCTACTCGGCGCTATTCTGCACCGGGTACTTCCTTTATGGCAACCTGCTGGCCGCGGCCGTAGCGTTGGTGATGCTGGTCCTGGCCGCGGCATCGCTCATCAAGTTGTTCCCGCGGGTCGGCTTGATAAGCTAAGCGCCGGTACGGGGGGCTACAGGGTGGTGCTGGAGGCGCCGCCGGACGGCACGGCGATGAACAGCTCGCGGGCCGAGGGCGGCCCGTCGAGCCGGGACGCGTAGTAGCCCTCCCCCAGCGCCGAGAGGATGTCGGCGGCGCGGTCTTTCGCCGTGAGCGCGACCATGCACCCGCCGAAGCCCGCGCCGGTGAGCCGCGCACCGTAGGCACCGGCGGACAGGCAGAGTTCCACGAGTTGATCCAGCTCCGCGCAGCTCACTTCGTAGTCATCCCGCAGACTCTCGTGCGACCCTATCATCAACCTGCCGAACTGCGCCGGGTCGTTTCGGTGCATGGCGTCGATCGCCTGCGCCAGCCGGTCTGCCTCGGTGACCACGTGCCGAAACCGCTCGAGCAACGGAGCGTCGAGCGCGCGGTCGGCGACGGCCAGCAGCTCTTCCACCGACCGGCCGTTCATGAGCGCCGCATAGTTTGTCCGTCGCTCACCGTCCAGTGCTTCGCTCACCCGATCGAGCGCGGCGCGGCATTCTTCGGTGCGTTGATTGTATGCCGCCTTGGCCGCACCCGATTTCTCCGCCCGGATCAGGGTCGACCCCACGACGAAGGTCCAGCCGTCGGGGATGGGCACGTGCTGGAGCCTGAGTGGGGCGAAGTCGATTCGGCAGGCGTGGCCCGGCTTGGCGCCGACGCAGATGGCCTGGTCCATCCCGCCGCTCTTGGTGCCGACGTACACTTCGGCGCGGGCAAACTCATCCATGAGTTGCATCCGGTCGACCGTGGTGCCGTTGTGCGAGAGCAACGTGAGGCCGCTCGACACCACCAGGGCGGACGACGAGCTCAGGCCGGTCGCGACCGGCACCGTGCTCTCGAGCACCCCGTCGAACCCGTGGCGGACGCCGTGGTCGCGGTAGAGCGCCTGGGCCGCCGCCTTCACGTAGTTGCCCCAATGCCCCGGAGCGGAATGGGGGATGTCATCGGCCAGCTCGAACTCGACCGCATCGAATTGGGCGTCGCGGTTCACCAGATGCACCCGCGAGTCCGGCCGCGGCCGCGACAAAATCGAAATGGCGTATTGAATGGCGATGGGAAAGACCGGCAGACCGTTATAGTCGGTGTGCTCGCCGATCAGGTTGACCCGGCCCGGCGCGCGGATCAGGTGTTTCGGGTCGGCACCGCCGAAGCTTTTGCGGAAGGTGTCGGTGAGCCCCGTGAGCTGATCGGCCTGGTCGGTCATGGCGTCCTATGATCCGGGTGTGGTGACGCAGCGGGACAGATGATCCTCCCACGCGTGGGTGGCGATCCGCCGGAGGCAGCGCGGGCACCGCATGCAGCACGGGGCCACGTGCACGATGCCCGGCTTCTCATGACACGGGCAGCGACAGTCCTTGCTGGTGGGATCGAACGGTGGGATGGTCAACGGTTACCCTTTACCTGCTTCAGGGACTATCGCTGTTCCCGATGTCCACGGCCACCCGCCACACGCCGGTCGAGTCGCGCCGCCAGATGGTAACGTAATGCCCCGAGGCGACGGTCGAGTCGCCGCCCTCCGAGGTCTTCACGCGGCTGACCCAGCGTCCGAGGGTGTATCCCATGTCGCCGCCAGCACCCACCGCCGCGTCGGTCGGGGTCCATTCGAGGCTCGGCCCGTCGGGGGTGAGGTAGGGGCGTCATCGACTCCCGGATGGCTTGTTGTCCGTCAATGCGGTCGCTCGAGGTATACATCACCCCATCGGGCAGGAAGTAGGCGGCCCACCCATCGGCCCCGCGCTCGGCGGTCTCGTAGGCGAACAGGCTGTCGGCGCGGAATAGGGATAGCCGATCGGCCTCGGTCGACCGGGGCTCCTCGCGGCCGACGCACGCGCCGAGCACGGCCAGGATGGCTGGCAGGGCAAGCCGTCCGATGCGAATCATGGAAGTCTCCGGGTTCAGCGTATGCCGGTGTCGAAGTCGAGTGTCACCTGAAGGGTGGTGCGCGGCTCCACCCGGACGGCGCGGGTCTGCGAGGTCGGCGCCATGAGCGGGGCGCTCGCATCGGGTACGATGGTGTAGTCGCCGGCGGGAAGTGCGATGGTGAAGCGTCCGGCCGCGTCGCTTCGGAATTGTGCCACCTCCCGCCCGCCGCTTCGTACGTGGAACAAGGCCGCAAACGGCGCGTCGCAGGGCACGCCGACCGTGCAGACCGGCTGGATGGGGCCTCGCAGCACCGTGCCGTCGATACCCGATCCGTCTTCCTCCAAGGCCGTGCCGCCGCAGGCGAGTGAAGCCACGAGCAGGGTGGCCAGGAGCTTGGGTCCGGACATAAGACCTCCGACTACGTCTTGCTATAGGGTGGCTTGGAACGACCTGCGGACCTGGGTTCGGGCCGCGCCGACAGCCATGGAGACGAGTACGAGCGATTCCACCCCCACAATGGGCTCTGTCGTCATCGGTTGAGCCCTGCCACCAGCCGGCGCACGGACCGCCGCGGCAGGAGCCGCACTGCCCAGGTGCCGAACTTATTCGCCATACCGGGGACCACCAGGGCCTGGCCGCGCCGCCAGCCGCGGTAGCCCGCTTCCGCTACGGCGCGGGCCGACATCGACGAGGTGCGGCGCAGGAGCTTCGACCCTTCGGTGCCGGCGCGGGCGGCGAACTCCGTCGCGGTAGGCCCGGGCGAGAGGCACGACACCTTGAGGTTACTGTCCGCCACCTCCACGGCCAGCGCCTCGGTGAACGACTGCACGTAGGCCTTGGTGGCGTAGTACACCGCCATGAAGGGACCCGGCTGGAAGGCCGCGGTGGACGCCACGTTCAGGATACCACCCCGGTTCCGGGCCAGCATGCCGGGCAAAAACAGCCTGGTGAGCACGGTCAGGGCGGTGACGTTGAGCTGGATCATGTCCAGTTGGCGTTGGAACTCGAGCTCCGCGAACGGGCCGCGGGCGCCGAAGCCGGCGTTGTTCACCAGCACGTCGACGTCGATTCCGTCGGCCAGCATCATCTCGTGGATGTCGCGCGCGGCCGACGAGCGGACCAGGTCGCGGGCCAGGACCCGCACCGTAACGCCGTGGCGGGCGCGGAGTTCCTCGGCCAGGGCCAGAAGTACGTCGTTCCGCCGGGCCACGAGCACCAGGGTGTACCCGTCGGCGGCAAACAGCCGGGCCAGCTCGAGCCCGATGCCCGACGATGCGCCGGTGATGAGTGCGGTTTCCGGGGCAGCCGTCTGCTCAGTTTCCGTCATCGCCTTTCCTCGCGTCGCTTGCCACCTCGGTCTCTAGGCTGCAGCTTGGGGCCCTGGTGCACGAGTCCAACCCACATCGGAGGCTGTTATGGCCCAGAAGGAACCGCAGAACTTTGCCAACCATGCCCGCTTGGTGCCGGGCTATCACTTCGTCGCTTTCGGTCTGTTGGCGATCAACCTCGTCTGGTCCATCCGCAACATCATCAAGGTACCGAGTTGGGACACCGCGGTCATGCTCGGCCTCGCGGTCGCGCTGGTGCTCCTCTTCTTCTATGCCCGACTCTTTGCGCTTGCGGCTCAGGATCGCCTGATACGATTGGAGGAGCGACTCCGGATGGCGACGCTCTTGCCGGCGGACTTGAAGCCTCGCATCGGCGATTTTACCACGGCCCAGCTCATCGCGCTTCGTTTCGCGTCGGATGCCGAGCTTCCGGACCTCGCTCGCCGGGTGTTGGACGAGGGCTTGACCGACCGGAAGGCGATCAAGCGCCTGATCAAGGACTGGCGGGCCGACTACTGCCGGGTGTAGGGTCGAGCTGGCCGATGGCGGCTTCCAATATATATAGAGGCACGGCAGCCCTCAGTGGGCTGCCGTGCCGTTCTTCTTCCGGATGTGACGCGCGGAAGGGCAGTTATCCTCCGGCTCAGCTTCCCGGCTCGACTGGAGTTTCTTCTAGCGCCTTCTTTTCTTGGATGAGCCGGTCCGCCAGCTGTTGGTCGGTGAGGCCGGCCTTGGCGCGGATCTGCTTGATCACGTCGACCATGTGGGCTTCGATGGTTTCCATTTCCTTCATGGCTGCGTCGCTGTCGCGGAAGCCGCGGGTGGCGTCGATGGCGAGGCCGTTGAGCCGGCGGACGTCGGCGATCAGGAGATCGACCGTACCGCGCAGGTTCCGGTGCCGGCGGCGCTCTTCGACCGGTTCGATTCGCACCGACTCGAGCACCATCTCCACCACCCTGAGGCGGCCTGCCGCCCAGATGATCGCGGCCAGGAACAGGAGTCCAGCGCCGACCCGGGTTGCCGGATCGTCCACGTAGTAGAGGGTCAGCCCCAGGCCGATCACGGCCACGGCGAGGCCGACTGAGAACAGAATGGTCTGGAAAGTCCAGCGGAAGGATGCCATGGACGTCCCCGCCTGCTTGGGTCGGTAAGGAACAGCCCCGTACGAAGGTAAGAATCCGGGCCGAAAGCCGCCAGCGAGCGGCCCCGGGGGCCGCAGACCTGGCCGCAGCGGATAATGGGGTGGCAAGACTGAGGCCACCGCCTCGACCAGGCCAATACCGCTATCGGGCGGGCTCCGACCGGGCGGTGTTGCAGATCGCTCCGGTTGGATTCCGATGCCCCGAGCGGTGATTTGGTGCCGCATGAAGGCGGGGGACCGGCATATACCTCTTGCGTATGACCATGGAGGCTGTGCTCGAGCGGGCGCGGCGGCTCATGCGGCTCCGGCATTACAGCCACCGCACCGAGGCGACCTATGTGGGCTGGATGGTCCGTTATCTCCGGTTCCACCGGTATCGCAATCCTATCGAGCTTGGCGGGGCCGGCATTGCGGCCTTTCTCAGCCACCTGGCCGAGCGGGGGCGGGTGAGCGCGTCGACGCAGAACCAGGCGTTGAGCGCCCTGCTCTTTCTCTATCGCGACGTGCTGGGCGTTCCGCCGGGGCACATCGGTGGGATCGTCCGGGCCAAGCGTCCCAAGAAGCTGCCGGTGGTGCTCACCAAGGCGGAGGTGCGGCTGGTGTTGGCGGAGCTGTCTGGTGCCAAGCGTTTGATTGCGGCGCTGCTTGTATGGCAGTGGGCTTCGACTGATGGAGTGTTTGCGGCTTCGGGTGAAGGACATCGACTTCGATTCCAACCGGATCATCGTGCGCGAGGCCAAGGGCGGGCGTGACCGGGTGACCATGCTGCCGGCGCGTCTCAAGCCGGCTCCTTCGTGCCCATCTCGAGCGGGTTCGAGCCGTTCACGCGCGGGACAAGGCCGAGGGGGCGGGTGGGGTGGAGTTGCCGGCGGCGCTCGGGCGGAAGTATCCGCGGGCCGGGGCCGAGTGGGGGTGGCAGTGGGTGTTTCCTGCGGCGCGCAAGTATTGGGATCGCACGACTGGCGAGCGGCGGCGCCATCATCTCGACCCGTCGGCGGTGCAGCGGAGTGTGACGGTGGCGGTCCGGGCGAGCGGGATAGCGAAGCGGGCCAGCTGTCACACGCTCAGGCACTCGTTCGCAACCCATCTCCTGGAGGACGGGTACGACATTCGGACCATTCAGGAGCTATTGGGCCATAAGGACGTGAGCACGACGATGATCTACACCCATGTATTGAATCGAGGCGGCCGCGGGGTGCGGAGCCCGATGGACGTGATATGAAGAGCTACCAAACTAGGTGGCGGTTTCTGCAGTCCATCTTGCCACCGTCCATCCCCTAGGGTTTCCCCTAGTCGGGTGGGGTTGTGAATGTGCCGAGGCGGTGGACCAGGTTAGGTGGGCGAGAGATTGTGGCGGAACTTGCCGGGACGTGGCATTTTTGTGCAGTCCATATCTCGTTAGACGGACGGCCGTTAAGCTGACTAGATCAGCCACTAGAATCGAGAAATGAACGTGATAACAGGGTTTCAATGCTGCTTCTGTGGCGAGCCAATCACGAAGCGGGAAGACGATCCCGTGACGATGGTGATTCCGCTCAGGGGTGGTGGGACGCAAGACCTCCGTGTCACGCGGAATGTCTCGAAGCGACACTTGCACCCTTCCTTTCCTACGGCATTCGGGGGCAGCCTCTAACCGCCGCGTGCAGTGGGCGGGCCTTGCTGGTTTGAAGGAAGTCGTTGATTTGTGGGCAGGCGGGCTGAGATGGCCCGCAACTGACACGGGATTCGTTAGACAGCAACGAATGAGATTCTTTCTACCAAGCTGTATCGTAGCAGTAATGCCCTTTCTCGGGGCCGCATGTGGGCCAGACTTGCGCCACGATGAGGCAATCGCGGAGAAGATCGCCCAAGTCGTCAGTGGTGGTGACTCCACGATAGTCGATCTAGCAGAGATTGCCGACTTCCCCTGGGACCGAGCATTCATCTTTGGTCCGTACACCGCTACAAGCATGATCGACAGCTCCCTTGGGTTCCAATGCAACTGCGGGTCGCTGATTCACAGCTATGATGGTGTTGCGCTTCTTGTCTTTGTGGAGTCTGGGACAGTGAAGTTCTACACAGACGTTTGGAGTAGCCAGGCCAACATCCAGCAGTTATCCGTTCCCGAGGGATACAGGCCCAGCGAGGCCTCGTTCTGCGTGAGGACAGAGGGGGTGCTGACGGACGGCTCTCTTAACCGGGTGCTTTACCACATAGGTTCGGACAAGTGCCGATAGGGAAGTTGCTGTCTAACCACCGCGTGCAGTGGCCGGGCCTTGCCGGGGCTGAAGGAAGTCGTTGATTAGTGCAGGGGCGGGCGAGACGGCCCGCCACTGACGCGGGATTCGTTAGGCGCACGGCTCCATGTGGAGATCGAATCATGCAGCTCCTGAGGCTGCGGACCTGGTCCGGCAAAGGGGTTGCGGTACTTTGGCTCGTGGTCGCCATCTACATGGCCATCCCGATTGTCCTCGCTGCCGTATCTCAAGAACCGCAGTCTCCCGACCCTGCCTGGCTTGATGATTCGGCGCTCACACCCCAGGAGCGTGCAATTCGGGACTCACTAGTGGATTCTCTCAAGGCTCTCCTGCTCGTGGCTGCTGACAATCCTGAAGCTCAGAAGATGATTGGCGGGATCGTGGACGGTATAGGGCGGGCCGTTGACAAGACTGTCGTCGCATTCCTTGTACTATACTTCGGTCCGCTCACGGCGGCGGGAGCACTAACAGCCCTTTGGGTTCGAAGTCGGCCCCGGGATAGACGCGCAGTTCAAACAGAGGCCGGCGCCTAACCACCGCGTGCAGTGGCCGGGCCGTGCGGGTCTAAAGGAAGTCGTTGATTTGCTCACGGTGGGCGAGCTGGCCCGCCACTGACGCGGGATCCGTTAGGCAGACCGACGAGGCTCCTGCGCTCAGACGGGTTGCACAACTCCGCACTGGTTCGCCGTTCCCACCTGGTTCTCACGAGGCGATGAGGCTGTTCGTCAAGCCGCCGCGCGCGACGTTCCCGTGGACAACGGGTGCCTCGCTCCGGGTCGACGCCCGTGGGTGAGCGTACTCGGATGTCACGTCTCGCTGCAGCGCTTCTGCGCCGACTCGGATCTCGGCGGTCGGCCTCTGTGGAGCGAGCCATGAGCGCGCTGACGTAGCGATCGGCACTGCGGCTGCCCTAACCACCGTGTGCAGTGGGCGGGCCTTGCTGGGTTCAAAGGAAGTCGTTGAATTGTGAGCGGGCGGGCTAGAGCCCGCCACTGACACGGATTCGTTAGTAGCGGACAGGTCTCAAGTCTCTCGACTCGAGCACTTAACCGAGCGCACCAGTCGTTGCATGATCCGCTAGTCTGCGACATCTCGGCATCGACCGGCGTCTTCAACGGCGAGGATAGCCCACTCGCGGCTGAACCAGCCCGAGAGCCGTGGCGTTGACGGCTCCCTACTCGAGCAATGGACTGCGGGCGCTCGACGAACTCGGAGCGGAACCGACGACGTGCTCGCGGGATCCCGCGAGCAGGACAGCTTCGGTCAACGACAGTAGTGCACTTGGTCGGAACCTCAAGGCCGGCTGGAAGATCGACGTTCGCGATCCTGGTATCACCAGCGGTTCTGAGGTGGATCCGGCAACCCGAGGCGCTGGCGGCACCATCTCCGGGATTGCTCGATGGCGCGGCTCGCAGGACCGCCGATCCAGACGACCACACGGACACTTGCGCCGACGTTCGGCATGACCGGCAGGCGCGAACGATATTGCAGCTGAGTTCCGTCGCCGCGACGGCGCCAGTCGCCAATCTGAATGCGAGTCACCGTCGCCGGGGAAAAGGCGCTGCGGTAACCGGCTAGCGCTCTAACAACCGCGTGCAGTGGCCGGGCCTTGCTGGTTTCAAAGGAAGTCGTTGATTAGTGAGAGGGCGGGCGAGACGGCCCGCCACTGACGCGGGATTCGTTAGGCGGCATGCGGGCGAACATCCAGAGCTGGCACTCGTCAGTAGAGCGATCGACGAGTGCGCGCTCACCGGGCCTACGCAGCTTCCTCAGCGATGCGCAAGACCATCGTTGCGTCGCGTCGGCCCGACGATGCGTGCCCGAGTCGTCTCTAGACCGGCATGCATTGGCTCGTCGGGCTCGACGGCGACCATCGCTTCCTTCGGGCACGAGGCCGCTCGCGACGCTGCGTCCAAGCGAGACCGGGAGTCGCTCACGAACTATCGCGGAGCTGCGATCGGCGTCACTGCTGGGGAGTCGCCAGATCAGGCCGAGTGCCGAGGCTCGCGGTGGCAGCGACGTCGTCTGACAGGGGACTCGAGTAGCGTCATCGTTCATCGGCGTCCGAGACATCGAGGTGCAGTTCATTCGACGAGCAGCGCCATCTGGACAGTGCGAGGACATCGAGCCGCCTAACCACCGCGTGCAGTGGCCGGGCCTTGCCGGGTTCAAAGGAAGTCATTGATTTGTGAGAGGGCGGGCGAGATGGCCCGCCACTGACGCGGGATTCGTTAGGCGGCTCGATCTAGGTTCCAGCCCAATTCCACTGCTGGAGGCCTCGTGCACCGTGTCAGCAGTCTCCTTCACCAATGGCAGATGTCGCTGCTGTCTGACGCCAACCTGTACCGGACGCCTACCCACGTTGTCGCCTGGTAAGCGCTCGAACCCGGGCGCTCGCGACAAGGCCAAGCCACGAGCGAGGCTCGCTCATTCCTCACGAGGACCATAGCCACGGTTTAAGGCTCGGGGGCGTGCGTCTTGCAGGTCGGTTATCGAGCTGACAGTCCGAGTGATCGCTCGCTCGAAGATCAGCATCGGGGAGGTCAGTGCGTTCAGGAGCTCTACGGGCTCCGCGACGCCGGATCGGCAGCGACTCGTACACGTACAGGCCCGATTGACTTACTGCGTGAATGGTCCAGAAGCTGGGACGTCTGGGAACGCAAGACGAGATTGGCATCGCGGGCGCGCGAACGGCAAATGGACCGCGGACATCGGGAACCAATCACAGGCACGCTCGGTGAATCGCCAAGGAGCCGTCTAACCACCGCGTGCAGTGGCCGGGCCTTGCTGGTTTCAACGGAAGTCGTTGATTTGTGAGTGGGCGGGCTTGCTGGCCCGCCACTGACGCGGGATTCGTTAGGCAGTCTAGGCCTTCACGTCTTCGCAGCTCCGTTCCAGTTCCAACTCCTCAACGGACTATGTGGTTGTTCGTCTCTGTCGGTCGGCTCCTTGGGGCCAGCGGGTCCGCTCCGGGTTCGCGCCGGTGGGTTAGGGTTTTCCCTAGTGCTCCGAGCAGTCCCGGAGCCGACCGGGCCGAGGTCGTGCGGCCGGGGCCCTAACGCCGTGTGCAGCTGACGGGCGGGCGCTTGTGTTTTGAAGGAAGTCGTTGAATTGTGTGAGCGGCGGGCATAGAGCCCGCAGCTACACGGATTCGTTAGGCGGCCAAGGCCTTGGTTGGTTTAGGCAGCTGCGGGGTCATGCCTGGATTGCGGTCAAGTGGGGACGGGAACCATGGGTTGGCCGCATGACCAACCACGGACGGGGCTTGGTGCACGCGAACTGGGGACCCCACCGCTCTCCCGAAACAATACACAGGGACGTAGATGGGCTGGGGAAGCTTTTAGCCTCCAACCACCGCGTGCAGGCTGGCCGGGCCTTGCTGGTTCTTGAGAGGAAGGTCGGGTTGATTAATGGAATGGGCGGCCCGAGATGTGCCCGCCACTGACCAGGGATTTCGTTAGACGGCGGGGAATTTGGATTGTTCTGGGTAGTGGATGGCACTTGCATGCACTTGGAGGTTTCGGTGAACCGCATGGGGGCGAATCTCGGGCGTCTCAGCTCTTCTATGCAGCGTTATCGGCTGTGGGGACTCAGATGTCGGACCGCCTCATTTCAGTTGGATACACCACCGGAGGTAGTGAGCCAGCGAGTTCACATTTGACACGTTGGCCCGCACTGCGCACATTCGTGCTGCAAGCTCCAAGACCCCCGATGGCCCGGTGGAACGTTGACTGCAAATTCGGGTTTCGAGGGCACTGGGGCTAATTCCGGTCAGCAATTGTGGAGTCGTTTGCCGATCTAAGATGGCGAGGCACTGTTACCCAATGCCTACTCACGCAGAGTGATACCACAGTTGAGCATTGGACCGCAGCGAGATTTCGACTGCCCAGTGGTTCGATCATCCTCCTGAGCCTTCTCTGAGCATCCCAGCGACCGCTCTGATCGCCGGTTACCCCCAGCCACGTTTTAACGTTACTGCACAGGATGATTGGGGAATTGACGTATACTGGTTGAGCATAGCACCGGGGAACGTATCTCGAGTTGCACGCTGAACTGGACGCGCATTACGACGCGCAAATCGCAGAAGCGCATCGCCCTGGCCTTGGTTCCATTCGATTGACGTTGTATCTCCCCGGGCCAGGGGGTTCACTTGCATTGTGGGTTCGCGGTGAGAGATGATTTTGGTCACAATGGTAGGAGTAGGCGGCGAGCTCACAGTCGGCCCCTGACGTGTATCGGGCATGTTTGGCTGCCGCCGTCTAACCACCGCGTGCAGTGGCCGGGCCTTGCTGGCACTCAAGGAAGTCGTTGATTAGTGCACAGGCGGGCGAGACGGCCCGCCACTGACGCGGGATTCGTTAGACAGCGCCAAAGAAATGGCAATGGAACCCGACGCTCCTCGCCTGCGAGCCTACCTGCGACGTGCTGTGAACAGGCCAGTGCTCATCATGCCGCGGCAGGATTGGAACCAACTCGGCCTCCAGCCAGGCGGACAATTGGTGCCCGTGGACCTGGCTACAACGCCGATGTCGAAGGTCAGTAGCGATGCATCCATTCTCGGAGCCGTTGCACAGCAGTTCTCAAATGCCACTGCAGAGGTCATGATCTACAGGGATGACCCCAACGATGCGCCCAAGCGCGTGAATGCAGATCCATACCTTG
>CAVOGR010000008.1:0-53009 GCA_963695555.1 uncultured Gemmatimonadales bacterium
TTCTGATCGACCCGGTCGGCGGCCAGTTCCTCGATCCCTTCTATGGTAGAGAGGGTCGAATCGCAGTCGAAGATAACCGTCCCGAATGGCGGCATCCTTAGTACCCCACGAGGGCCAGGCAAGCGGCGGCATGGCGGGCAATCATGGCTGATATATCACGTGATATCTGAGGTGCTTTTCCTTTGTATGCCAATGTAGTGTCCGCCTTATGGTCAATAGATACTCTGTGGCTCGTCGATCACGACTCGCGACAGATTCCTCCGCATTTGGAGCCTAACTCGGACGAGGAGAATTGCCGCGACGGCACCGAGACCTGCCAGAATGCCCCACCAGAGGCCCTGGGCCCCGAGTGGTGTCGCGAACCCGAGCAGCACGCTCACGGGGGTGCCGATGAGCCAAAATCCGAACGAGCGCCACCACCATCGGGGCGCGGGTGTCGCCCAACCCGCGGAGGATGCCCACACACACGACCTGGAGCCCGTCGAACACCTGGAACACCCCAGCGATCGGGATCAGGCTCACCGCAAGCGCCAGGACCGCCGGGTCCGTCGTGTAGATCCGTGCGAGCGCTCCTGGCATTCCCAAGAAGACGCCCGCGGTAGCCGCCATGAACCCGCCTCCGGTGAAGAGCGCCGCGCGCGCGTAGCGTCTGGCGGCCACCGCGTCGTTCCGGCCGACCGCGTTGCCCACCATGACCGATGCGGCCATCGACACGCCGAGCGGGACCATGAACGTCATCGAAGCAAGGTTGATTGCCACCTGGTGGCCTGCCACTTGGACGGTGCCCAGGAGCCCCATGAAGATGGCGATCGCTCCGAAGGCCGTCATCTCGAGCTGGAGCTGTACCCCGATCGGCAGGCCGAGCCGGAGCATCCGCCAAATGGGCTTCAGTGCGACGCTCTCCGGCAGAATCGGCGTCAGGTAGGGTTTCAGATCTTTCCACGCGAGGCTCAGGAGTGCCAGGGCCATGAGCCAGCGGCTGATGCTGGTGGCCCAGGCCGAGCCGTAGGCGCCCATGGCCGGCAGGCCCAGCTTGCCGAACACCATGATGTAATTGAGCGCGGCGTTGACCACGTTCGCGGCCAGGATGGTCACGACGATGGGCGCCAGGCGGTGCATGGCCTGGAGTCCTTGCCGGACGGAGACGAAGGCCAGGAACGGAAACACCCCGGGCATGACGCGCATCGCGTAGCCTGCGGCCACCGGTACCAGCTCGTCCGGCTGCTGGAGGAGGCCCAGGATGGGACCCGCCGTGAGGAGCAGGAGCGAAGACGGGACCGACAGGACCAGGGCGAGCATGATGCCGCGCTGCATCCCCCGGGCGATGGCCGGCTCGTCTTTGGCTCCGACCGCTTGGGCCACTACCGGATCGAGCGCCATGAGGACGCCGATGCCGAAGATGGCCAACCCGAAGAAGTAGAGATTGCCGAGTGCTACCGCGGCGAGCGCCACGGCCGAGTAGTGCCCGACCATGATCGAGTCGACCGTGCCCATCACCATCATTCCCACCTGCACCACCGTGACCGGAACGGCGAGCCGGAACAGCGCCCGCATCTCGTCGATGGTGGGCAGCACGTTGGTGGACATGGGACTCGTGTGGGTCTCGGCGTGCGGCACGGCGGCTCCGGAATGCTTCGCCTGCTCCCCGGCAGGCGAACATGAAGAGCCGGTAAGGTAATCGTGCCAGCCGGGCGATGAACTAGCGGGAGGCGGTCACCACGGTCATCCGCCCGATGCGGCGGGCGCCGCCGGACTCGATATGGAAGAAATAGACCCCGCTGGCCACCGGGCGGCCGTCCCGGTTCCGGACGTTCCACTCGGCCTCGCCGCCGAAGGTGGTGGAGTTGTGCTCCAGGAGTGCCACCAGCACCCCGCTCGAGGTATAGATCCGGATGATTGCCCGCTCGGGGAGGTTCACGAACTTGATCACCCGATTGTCTGTCTCGTCGTACCCGCTCGAGAAGTAGTAGGGGTCGGGCACCGGGTGGACGTTTCGCAGGTCATCTTTGGTGACGGGATTCACCCGGTTCACCACGTCCCACGTGATCCGCAGTTCGGACCCCACCGCGGTCCAGGAGCGCGGCGGATTGAAGTCCTGGTTGAAGATGTACGGCCCGTAGTTGCCGCCGTCGCCGTTGCCGCCTGAGATGCCGCCGATATAGGTCCGGAGCGACCAGACCCTGCCGGGCGGCGGTACCTGCCCGCCCAGGAGCCCGATGGTGAAGATGTCGCCCGAGAGATAGAGGCCGAAGCCGGCATCCGGCCAGACCGGTGCGCTCTGCGCCGCGGCGAGGTCCGGGACTGAACGGCACCACGGGACCCGAGGATCGCGGTCCGGCTCAGGCAATAGCTGGGACCGCCGACACAGGAAGCGGTGCCCACGTCATAGGCCGGATCGTTGGCCGGCGGGATGCAGTGGAAGTCGGTCGCGGTCAGTTCGTCGCGCCCGTCGAACGACCCGGCCGACGGCAGGGCCGCGGACTGGTTCAGGATGCCCCAGGTCCCGCCGAGATGATCCGCCGCGAACGGAACCGGCACGTTGTGGGTCACGTCGATCACCGAATCGATGGTGCCGCCTGCACCCCAGTACACGTTGAAGTCGGCCGCGCGCCGGGCCCCGCTCTTGATGGCTTCCATCGGCCGGAACTCGGCACCGCCCACCGACTGGTAGGCCTGGGTGTTGTGGATCAGTGTGACCCCGGTCAACTGGCCGGCGTTGTTGTAATTGGTCATCGGGATGCCGGAGAGGTTCGCCTGGTTTCCCGAGATCGGGTCGGCCCGGGTCTCGTTCTGCTGCGGTGACGGCCCGTCGAACCAGCGCGACCCGTTGTAGGCGCACTCGCGGTCGCCGCCGAAATTCCGTCGGGCGTTCACGCAGCCCCGGCCGTAGAGTGAGTGGTAGTCGGGGCCTTCCATCTCGATCGACATCGCGCCGTTGAGGACGTAGGTGCCGGCACCGCCATACCGAGCGGCGAGGCCCGGATCGAGCGTCACCGCCGGGAACTCCGCGTCCGCCCCGCGCAGACCGATCTCCTGCGGCTGGGTGATTGGCAGCATGACCTGGACCGGGGCAAGACCCGGCGCGGTCACGGTGATCCAATATCGGTGCGGGATCGCGGGGGCGCTGTACGGGGAGCCCAGCGTAACGCTATCCAGCCGCACCCTCACGGCGCCGGAACCCGCGACCACTTCCCCCACAAACCCGGCCAGGTCCATGCTCCAGGCGTTACTCGGCGGGAACGGTCCGGAGAACCGGCCGGTCACCGGATCGAGCGAAGGATTGGGGGCCGTGTGATCCAACAGCACGTCGCGGCCGTAGACGCCGGTCACCAGGTCGACCGTGTTCTGGTAGTTGACGACGCGATTGGATGGCGTGACCGGCTTCAGTACCTGCGGCGACTCGAGCGTGCTGGGCCCGGACTGCCAGGAGTTCACGTCGAACGCCGTGACGGTGTAGAAGTAGCGGAAGCTGTTGCGGGCGGTCGAGTCGACGAACACGAACGGAACCCCGGTGTTGTCGAGGTCGCTGCTATAGGGTCCAACCAGCGGGATCGCGGCCGTGTCCGCCCGGAGCACCAGCACGGTTCCGTCCGACAGCGCAATCCGGTCGCCGAAGCGCACCTGGCTGATCGAGCCGACCAAGTCCACGTCGTTATGCGCGGTGCGGGTGACGCCGGGTGCTATCGGATCGTACACCACGGGACACTCGGTGGTGATGCCGACCTCCGGCGCGCAATCCGGCGGTTGGACGATGCCAAAGGAACTACTGTAGAAGACCTGGCCGCCGAAGTCGGAGATGGCGGTACCCGAGTAGTCGAATTGCGCAAGCAATGTGAGCGCGCCGGGGTCGTCCACCCGTCCCCGGTAGATCCGGTACCCCTCCACATCGAACTGGCGGAAGTTGGGATCGTACAGCGGATTCGGCACCGGTGCGGTGCCGCCGGGCGGAATCCAGGTCGCATCCTTGGCGACGTCGAAGTATGCGTCGCCGGTGTTCTCGCTGGCCGACGGCCGCCACAGCACCGTGACCTGTCCGTCGCCGGGAATCAGGAAGAAGTCGGGTGCTGCGGGCTCGGTGGGTGTGAGGAAGTGGTGATCGAAGAAGGCCTGGGCCAGCTGCGCCTTGCCGTAGAGCGACCGTGGCTCGAAGGTGAATTCGTACTGGGAGAGCGCCCCGTCACCGTCCAGATCGGAGGCGCCGAGGAACCCCGCGATCGAGTCGATCGGGTTGACCCCGCCGGCGAGGACGGCGGGATCTCCCATGCCCACATAGATGGACGGGTTCCCTGGGAGGATGTTGCAGGGGCCGATGGGACAGCTGCCAGTGCTGACCGGGCCGGCAAACACCCAGGCGAAGGCCAATACGACAGACTGTCCGGGACCCAGGTCGATACCAGGTGCGGATTGCATGCTCCTGGTGTCCGACGGATTTGATCCTTGCACGTAGCAGATGTGAGTGAGGAGCGGATCGCCAAAGGCACAGGGTATGATACCCACGGTCGTGGCCAGGTTCCCGGACGCAGTCCGGAAGAGTTGGGCAACGGTCTGCGGCGAACCGAACTGGCCGCCACCACCGAAGACAGTGTAGAGCTGGATGGACGGCTCCCCGGTCGGGGCCTGGAGGAACTTGGTACCCACCAACCCTGTCCCCGGGAAGATGGGTGAAGAGAAGATCGCAGGGTCGAATGACCAACCTGAGAATTGCGAAAAGCTGGGGTCCCAAGCGTACCCCATCGAGAGTGGCAGATTGACGGACCCAAAATTCTGCCCTATCGACCCTACATCCTGGTCCGCGGTGTGAGATATGAAGAAATTGGCAATGGTATATCCCCCTGCCGGGAGAGTGATCCCATACTCTGCGTTATTCCTGTCGTGGAATGCTTGGGCTTGCCTAAGCAGTACGGGTTGGAGAGCCGATGGAGCGTGGCCGTAGGATGCTGGATCGAGCGACGTGATGTTGTAGAGGGTAGCAACGACATAAAGGATGTCATCATTGCCTGCCGGGTGGTTCCACGCCATGACGCGCATGTCCCCCAAGATTCCAAGCGGATGGGGTCGGCCTGCTGCGAGACGAGGGTCCCCCTCCCACATCATCCACCAGAAATCCTCATCCGCGGCGGCCACCCGTCCATGCAGCGCAGGGCGATACAGTGGAGTGGAAGGGACCCGGGCCATATCCGGCCATCGTGCCAGATCTCCGGAATCCCCCGATGCGTAGATCGGCTCCACTTCCAGCCCATGTTGTGTCGTCCCTTTGAGATCAAAGAAGAAACCGCCCGCGGTATCGTCAGCCCAGGGACCACCGTCCGCGCCAATGATACCGGCAACCTGCAAGCCACTATCGTATACGTGAGAGTTGGCGGTGCCTTTCGGCCAGAACGCATCGTCAATCCTGCTGACGTTGAACGCGTTGACGCAGATCTGTCCGTCTGAGACCAAGCCACAGGAGACCCGGTTAGCACTGATCTCCGCCAAGCTCGAGGCAAACAGGCGAAAGCCTGAACCGCTCGACTTGTTGGGCGTCTGGCCATACCCGGCCACGGCACCGCAACACGCGAATGCCATCAACGTCCAGAACGCTCGTCGCGAGGATGTCATCTCATCTGAGCCGGTTGACCACGGTCATCCGGCCGACTCTCCGCGCGCCGCCGGACTCGACATGATAGAAGTAGACTCCGCTAGCCACCCGGCGGCCGTCGCGGTTCCGCGCGTTCCACTCGGCTTCGCCGCCGAAGGTGGTGGAGTTGTGTTCGACCAGCGCCACCAGCACCCCGCTCGAGGAGTAGATCCGGATGATGGCCCGCTCGGGCAGGTGTACGAACTTGATCACCTGCCGATCAGGCGTCTCGTCGAACCCGCTCGAAAGGTAGAATGGGTCGGGCACCGGGTGGACGTTTCGCAGGTCGTCTTTGGTGACGGGATTCACCCGGTTCACCACGTCCCACGTGATCCGCAGCTCGGACCCCACCGCGGTCCAGGAGCGCGGCGGATTGAAGTCCTGGTTGAAGATGTACGGCCCGTAGTTGCCGCCATCGCCGTTGCCGCCTGAGACGCCGCCGATATAGGTCCGGAGCGACCAGACCCTGCCGGGCGGCGGGACCTGCCCGCCCAGGAACCCAATGGTGAAAATGTCGCCCAGAGAGATACAGGCCGAAGCCAGCGTCCGGCCACACCGGTGCGCTCTGCGCCGCGGCGAGATCCGGACTGAACGGCACCACGGGGCCGGGGATCCCGATGCGGCTCAGGGAATAGCTGGGACCGCCGACACACGAGGCCGTCCCCACGTCATAGGCCGGATCGTTGGCCGGCGGGATGCAGTGGAAGTCGGTCGCGGTCAGTTCGTCGCGGCCATCGTATGACCCGGCCGACGGCACCGCGGCGGACGGGTTCAGGATGCCCCAGGTCCCGCCCAAGTGATCGGCCGCGAAGGGGACCGGCACGTTGTGGGTCACGTCGATCACCGAGTCGATGGTGCCGCCTGAACCCCAGTACACGTTGAAGTCGGCCGCGCGCCGCGCCCCGCTCTTGATGCCTTCCATGGGACGGAACTCGGCGCCGCCTACCGACTGGTAGGCCTGGGTGTTGTGGATCAGTGTGACCCCGGTCAGGGCGCCGGCGTTGTTGTAATTGGTCATCGGGGTGCCGGAGAAGTTGGCCTGGTTCCCGGAGATCGGGTCGGCCCGGGTCTCGTTCTGCTGGGGTGACGGCCCATCGAACCAGCGGGAGCCGTTGTAGGCGCACTCACGAGCGCTGCCGAAGTTACGCCGGCCGTTCACACAGCCGCGCCCGTAGAGCGAGTGGTAGTCGGGGCCTTCCATGTACATCGCCATCGCACCGTTGAACTGATAGCGCCTCCCGCCCCGCCATAGCGCGCCGCCAGAGTCCCATCGATCGGGATGGCCGGCAAATTGCGGCTGGTAGACTGAAGCCCGATCTCCTGCGGCTGGGTGATGGGAAACAGCAGCGTGTCGGGCTTGCCGCCGGCTGCGCGGGCGACGATCCAGTATTGATGCGGCACGGGCGGGCTGCTGTACGGCGAGCCCAGCACGATGCGGTCGAGCCTCGCGGTCAGCGCCACCCGGCTGGCTCACCAGTTCCTTGACGAACCCGGCCAAGCCGATCTCCCAGGCGTTACTGGGCGGGAACGGGCCGGAGAACCGGCCTGTCACCGGATCGAGCGTGGGATTGGGTGCGGTGTGGTCGAGCAGCACCCCACGGCCGTAGATGCCGGTCACCAGGTCGACCGTGTTCTGGTAGTTGACGGCGCGATTGGATGGCGTGACCGGCTTCAGCACCCGCGGCGACTCGAGCGTGCTGGGCCCGGACTGCCAGGAGTTCACGTCGAACGCCGTGACGGTGTAGAAATAGCGAAAGCTGTTGCGGGCGGTCGAGTCGACGAACACGAACGGAACACCGGTGTCGGCCAGGCCGGCCCCATAGGGAGGGGCAGGCGGAATCGCGGCCGTGTCGGCTCGAAGGATCAGTGCGTTGCCATTGGGCAGCGCGATGCGATCGCCCAAGCGCACCTGGTGGATCGGACCGATGAGCGGCACCTCGTCGTGCGCGGTGCGCGCGACCCCTGGCGAAATGGGGTCATAGCTGACTGGGCAGCCGCCGGTGATGCCCAGCTCCGGCGCGCAGGTCTGCTCCTGACTGGGAGACCGAGGCACCTGGCCTGCGAAGTCGGAGAGCGTGGTTTCCTGATAATCGAATTGCGCCACTAGGGTGAGCGCTCCCGGGTCGTCGAGCCGGCCGCGGTAGACCCGGTAGCCTTCCACGTCGAACTGGCGGAAGTTTGGATCGTACAGCGGATTGACGACTCGGTGCGGTGCCGCCGGGTGGAATCGAGGTCGCGTCCTTAGCCGCCTCGAAGATAGGGATCGCCGGTTGCCTCGCTGGCCGACGGCCGCCAGAGCACCGTCACCTGCCCGTCGCCGGGTATCAGAAAGAAGTCCGGCGCCGCCGGGGCCGAAGGCGTCAAGAACTGGTGATCGAAGAAGGCCTGGGCCAGCTGCGCCTTGCCGTAGAGCGAGCGCGGCTCGAAGGTGAACTCGTATTGGGACAACGTCCCGTTTCCATCGAGGTCAGTGGCGCCGAGGAACCCGGCGATTGAGTCGACCGGGTTGACGCCGTTCGCCACCACGGCCGGGTTGCCGGACCCTGCGACGATGGAGAGGTCACCCGGGCTGATATCGCAAACTCCACCGCCAGGCACGACCCGATTCCTATCGGGGCCGCGAACACGTACGCCACCGCGAACGAGGTCGCGGCACCTGGAGCCAGATCCACCGGCTGGCCCGAGAGGAAGAACCGGATGTCGAACGGGAGTTGGTCTTCGATGTAGCAAATCCCAGTAGTGGAAGGCGGACCAACGTTGCAGGGATCGTCGCCCGACGCGATGCTCATCGTGCCGGAGAGGTAGCGGTAGAGCTGTGTGGTGTTCTGAGGGTCACGGAAGGAACCGCCGTTCTCCGTGGCGCTGAAGACGGTGAGCCCCGGGTCGCTCAAGAGCTTGACTCCCACCAGACCGCTGCCCGGGAAGAACGGCGGCGAGAAGATGACCGGGTCGAAACTCCAGTGCGTGACCTCCGAAAAGCTCCGGTCCCAGCCGTAGCCCATCGCGAGCGGGAGCTGCACCGACGCGTAGTTGTCGTACACGGTTGCGACATCGGGATCCACGGCGATGGCCGCGAACAAGTTGGTGATGGTGTAACCGTCAGGTGGGAGCGTGATGCCGAACTCGGCGTTGTTCTGGTTGTGAAACTCCTGCGCCTGCCTCAGCAGCACAGGCTGGAGAGCCGAGGGAGCCTGAGCATACGAGGCCGGATCGAGCGATGTGATGTTGTAGAATGTCGTTACAGCGTAAAGGATGTCCTCGTTGGCAGAAGGGGAGTTCCATGCCATGACCCGCACTTCGGCCAGGATTCCGAGCGGGTGCGGGCGGCCGGCGGCATATGCCGGATTGCCCTCCCACATGAGCCACCAGACATCCTCGTCCGCAGCCCTGATTCGTCCATGCAATGTCGGGTGGTATAGAGAACTGGCAGGAACCAGGGCCATGTCCGGCCACTGTGCCCGATCGGCAGAGTCACCGGACGCGTAGATCGGCTCCACCTGCTGCCCATGCTCGCTGGTGCCCTTCAGATCAAGGAAGAACCCGCCTGCCGTGTCGCCCGCCCAGGGTCCGCCGTCTGCCGCAATGATACCGGCCACCTGATGGCCGGATATATACAAGTACCCGGCGGGGGTGCCCCATGGCCAGAATGCGCCGATAACAGAGGTTCCGAAGGTTCCGCTCGAGCAGATGTAGTTGAATTCGATTCCACAACCGACTCGGTTGGCTGCCAGTATGTATCGCGCCTGGGCGAAGAGGCGAAATCCTCGGCTGGCCATCGATGGCTTTTGTGCGTAAGCGGACGACCAGGCCGAGCCGGCCAGGAGAATGAGGATGCCAGCGACACGAATGACCCGACGGTGCCACGGTTGGGTACTCATATGCCCTGCGCGGCATGAGAGTGGAGCCGTCTCCGCCGGCCAAAGCCCAAGGCGACTCTGCCCGGGAGACGTCTCCCCTACATTGGCAAACACATAGATGGAAAGCCTGAAATCAGTCTGAAGCTTCGCTCACCGGCGTCGTTAGGGAAAACCCTAGCCCTCAGCTGGCTGCTTCCGCGACACCACACCGGGAAGGCCGCAAGTTCACGACGGCCGCTGGACGTCCGCCCCGCGCCCGGGGCTCAGCGTCTCGGGCCGCGATTGCGACAGGAGCCGCTCGGTAAAGTCCACCCGCTCGTGCAACTCCTCGACGTCCGCACGCAGCGCGTGGAGTTCGTCGAGGACCGCTTCCGGCATGCCCAGCCGCCGAGCCTGCGAGGGCTCGGGATCCCACAGCCGCACCAGCCGGCCGTCGGCATCGCGGAATTGCCCGGCACCCACCAGGATCACATCGTAGAGATACCACAGCCCGAGGCCACCGAGAGTCGCGATCATGAGGAGGCCGGTGCCTATCTTTCCGGTGTAGAATCGGTGCCCGCCGAACACGCCGAGCACCAGCGCCAGTGCGAGGGCAACGCCGCGGGACTTGTCCGATGCGCCTGCCGAACCGGAGGAACCGTAGGTGTCATATGGGCCGGTGGGATCCACACGCGCTCCGAGGGCTGAGGAGGTGGTGGTAAGATACGCGGCGATTAGGAGGGGCACCACCGCACCGGAGCCGATGCGAGCCGAGCGAAGCCTGGAGATAGCCGGCGCCGGCGTCGGCCGCCCTGCGGTGGTTAGTGCCCGACGGTCCGCATGAAGGCGTCGAACACGTCGGGGCGCCACCAGTGCTGGTGGTCGCGCATGATAGACAGAGTCATCGACTTGGTGTTCGCAGGCCGGTAGCTCCGGTCGGTGTTGAGCGCATCATACACGTCGGAGACACAGATGATCTGCGCGTTGAGCGGTATGCGCTCTCCCGAGAGGCCGTCGGGATAGCCCGAACCGTCGAGCTTCTCGTGGTGCCAGCGGATGATCGGCTCGATGTCCCAGGGGAACTGGGTCGGTTCTACGAGATCGACGCCCCATTCCGGGTGGTGTTTGATGACGGCAAACTCGGCCGCAGTGAGTCGGCCGGGTTTGTTCAGGATCTCGCTGGGGACCCGGACCTTGCCCACGTCGTGCAAGTACGCTCCCAGCCGGACCGTCATCTGGTCGGATTGGCTCAGCCCGAGCATCTGGCCGACGGCCTGGGCATACGACGCCACCCGCTCCGAGTGCCCGTGGGTGTAGGCGTCCATCGACTCGATCGACTGGCCCCAGTCCCGGACCATCTGGAGAAACGACCGCTCAATGAGGGTCTTCTTTCGGGCCACGTCTACCCGGTCCACCCGGGCGGCGAGCCGACCGAACAACCGGTGGGCCGCATTCAATTGATCGAGCGCTTCGAGCTTCCTCCCGATCTGCTGGTAGAGGATGGCGAGCTCGCGTGTCGCCTCGGCCTCGTGCAGCGGATGCCTGCCGCCAGCCGAGAGTTCGATCGAGAGACGGAGATGTCCTTCGGCCAGAGCGGGCGCGCCTGTCTCCCGGTCGATCATGCCGAGGAAGCGATAGACCGCGGCCTTCCCCGAGGCGTCGCCGAGTTGGGCAAACACGCCCAGGGCCGCATCCGCACACTCGCGCGCGTCGTCGAACTGCCGGCGTCCAATGAGCACCTCGGTCTGGTCCAGCAGGCAGAGCGCCTGGAGGTGCAGGTTACCGACCTTCTTCGCGATGGCGCGGCTCCGGCGATAGAAGCGATCGGCATCGTCCCACTGCTCGCGATCGGCGTTCAGCATGCCCATCGTGTGGAGGGCGCGGGCACACCCCTCATCGTCACCCGCCTGGAGGAAGGCCTCCAGCGAACGCTCGCCGTGCTCCATGGCCGCCCGGTAGTCGCCGCTCATGTTGGATAGGACGGCCAGGTTCTGTTCAATCTGACCGCGCAGCCCGGCATCGTCGGCGCACCCCTCCAGGGCCTCGGCCAAACGCGCCTTTGCCGCGTCGTGTGCTCCCGCGTCGATGTCGAAACTCGCCAGCGTGTTGAGTGCATGACCCGCCAGGGCCCGATCGCCGAGATCGAGTGCGAGCCGGTGGCTTCGCGCGGCAGATGCACGAGCCGATTCGAATTCCTGCACCCGGTGCCGGACGAGAGCCAGATGGCGAAGCGCCTTGGCCAGGACGGCGCCATCGCCTTGGAACTCAGCATCGCCGACGGCCGCTTCGAGTTCCATGACCGCCTCGAGCAGCCGTCCCTCCGCGGCGAGCGCCTGCCCGCGGACCAGGTGCTGGTACGCACCCTGGCCCGCCGGACTCACAGCCTGATCTCGGGCGAAGGCAGGTTCGGTCATGGCATTCCCTTGGACACCCAATCCACCCGACCCATGAGCGGGAACGTGGCGGGCGCGATGAGCGTGAAGTGGCAACCGATGTACCAGGCCCGGGGTCGCGAGGCCCCTTGTCGTCCCGGATGGGCTAACCGATTGTTGGAACTGTGATTGGACTGTTCGGGATTCCAAGTATTTCAATCGCAATAAGTTGAGGCTCACCCCAGGGCTAGGGTTCTCCCCAGTGCCATTCGCCACGAATGGCCGCAAAGCGGCTCGCATGTTGGCACATCGAGCCGCACGCGCCGCCCGCCAGCTGCGGGCCAGCGGGATCATGTGGGGAGGTCTGGTTGAGTGGGAGCGCGCCCGGCAGGACTCGAACCTGCGACCCTCTGCTTAGAAGGCAGATGCTCTATCCACCTGAGCTACGGGCGCTGGGACGGCTGGGATGCCGTGTCCTGTAAGGTAACGGCTGGGGGACGGGCCGGGAAACCGGCGGGCGCATACAGGCGTAGTGGTTGGGGTTAGTGGCTATCGGCTAATAGCTATCGGCTATCAGCCATCGGCCTGGACATTCCCAGTCATCCAGACCCTTGCGGGTCTTGCCCTTTCAGGGCCAGAATACGCCTTTCCACCCACCATTCCTTCCCGCGGCGCTCCGCGCCCATGAGGACCACGCATGTCGATTCGCCGAATCCTGGCCTTGCTCGCCCTGGCTCTCTTGCCCGCTATAGCCGGGTGCGCCCGCCCATCCGCGTCCCAGACTCCCACGCCCAAGCAGGCGGCTGGCGAGAAGAAGGACAGCGCATTCAAGTCCATCGCCGAGGTGACCAAGTCGAGCCGGAAGCTGGAGGGGCTCTTCACGGTCTACCAGGACACCGTCACCGGGGCGCTTCAGCTGGCCCTCGATGAGTCGCAGCTTGGCAAGGAATACATCTACTTCATGCACACGGTGGATGGAGTCACGGAAGCCGGCCATTTCCGTGGCGCCTTCCGCGGCAACAACGTCTTCACCGTCCGGCGCCATTTCGACAAACTCGAGTTCGTCGAGATCAACTCGTCGTATTACTTCGATCCAACCAGCGCGCTCCATCGGGCGGCGGACGCAAACATCAGCCCTGCCCTGCTCGCCTCCGAGAAGATCGTTGCCCGGGACAGCGCGGGCACGGTGCTGATCAAAGCGGACGACCTCTTCCTGAAGGAGGTCTTTGCCCAGGTCAAACCTTCGCCCAACCCCAACGTCAAGCCGGGGACCCGCTTCGCCTTGGGCAACCTGAGCAAGGACAAGACCACCATCCGAGCCGTCAAGAACTACCCGCTGAACACCGATGTCATCGTCGAATACGTCTACGACAACTCGAGCCCGATCGTGCGGGGCAGCGGCGCGGTGACCGATGCGCGGTACGTCAGCGTCGTAGTCCAGCACAGCCTGATCGAGATGCCCGAGAACGACTTCCAGCCACGCTATGACGACCCGCGCGTCGGCTACTTCTTCACCCGGCTCACCGATCTCACGTCCACCAGCGCGACCCCGTACCGCGACTTGATCGACCGATGGTACTTGAAGAAGAAGGATCCTGCGGCGGCGTTGTCCGAGCCGGTCGAACCGATCGTCTTCTGGATCGAGAACACCACCCCCGTCGAGTTCCGGGACATCATCCGCGAGGGAGTGCTGCGCTGGAACCGGGCATACGAGAAGGCCGGCTTCACGAATGCCGTCGTGGTCAAGGTGCAGCCGGACGACGCCGACTGGGATGCAGGAGACATCCGCTACAACGTGATTCGCTGGACCTCGTCACCCAACCCGCCGTTCGGAGGCTACGGGCCGAACTTCGTCAACCCGCGCACCGGCCAGGTCCTCGGCGCGGACATCATGCTCGAATGGGTCTACATGACCAACCGGGTGCGCTACGAGAAGCTCTACGAAACCGCGGCCCTCGGCTCCGAGCCCACCGAACTGATAGACGACCGGTTCTATTGCTCGTTGGGTCACGAACTTCACTACTCCACCCTGTTCGGCTTGCAGGCGCTCAAGGCGTACGGCGCCGGCGAGATGGAGATGAAACAGCTCACGCGGGACGGGTTGATCTCGTTGGTGCTGCACGAAGTGGGGCACACGCTCGGCCTCAACCACAACATGAAGGCGAGCACCTATCTGTCCCCTGACCAGATGCACGATAAGGACGTGACGTCCCGCATGGGCCTCACCGGCTCGGTCATGGATTATGAGAACATCAACTTGGCCAAGCCGGGCGAGCCGCAGGGCGAGTACTACACCACCACACCCGGCCCGTACGATCTCTGGGCCATCGAGTTTGGGTACTCCGAGGCGGCCTCGGATCCGGCTGCTGAAGCGAGGCGACTGGAAGCGATTCTCGCCCGCTCCACCGAGCCCGGCCTGGCGTTCGGCAACGACGCCGACGACATGCGCGCCCCGGGCCGAGCCATCGATCCGCGGGTCATGGTGGGCGACATGTCCAGCGACGCCATCGGATACATGAGTGAGCGGATCGGCTTGGTGCGCGAGGTCATGACCGGCCTCAAGGACAAGTACGCCACGCCGGGTACGTCCTACCACGAGCTCCGCAATGCCTATCTGATCCTGACCGGCCAACACGCCAACGCGGCCACCGTGATTTCCCGGTACATCGGCGGGATCTACGTCGACCGCGGCATGGTCCGGCAGCCGGGCGCCACCCAGCCGTTCACCCCTGTGCCGGCTGCTGAACAGCGCCGCGCCATGCAGGTCCTCCGCGACGACCTGTTCGCTCCGAACGCGTTCGATGCGCCGGAAGGGCTCTACAACTACCTGCAGATGCAGCGCCGTGGCTTCGATTTCTTCGGCACGACCGAAGATCCCAAAATCCACGCCCGCGCGCTCGCCATGCAGAAGAACGTGCTGGATCATCTGCTCCACCCGACGGTGCTCACCCGCATGAGCGATAGCCGGCTCTACGGCAACGGCTACACGCTGGCGGCCATGATGGGCGACCTGACCGATGTCATTTTCGCGGCCGATGCCCGCGGCAATGTGAACACGTTCCGCCAGGCCCTGCAGCTCGAGTACACGACCCGACTCGCCGGTGCGATCTCCGACGACGGCAAGAAGAAATACGACTACCCGAGCCAATCGATGGCGCTCCGCCAGTTGAAGCGGATCGAGCAGATCGCGGCCCGGCAGTCGGGCGTGAATGTGGAGACCCGGGCGCATCGGGAGCACCTGGCCCTGCTGATTCACCAGGCACTCGACGAGGAATGATCCCCGGCGCTCCATCGGTCACGCGGCCCAGTCGTCGATGACCGCTCCCGTCACTCCACGCGGCGCCTGGAAGTCGTCGGCCGGGTTCATCATCGCCGCGGTGGGCTCCGCGGTGGGGCTCGGCAACCTCTGGCGGTTCTCCTATACCGCATCGAACGGGGGCGGCGCCGCGTTCGTCGTGCTCTATCTGGTGCTGGTGCTGACCGTCGGTTTGCCCGTGCTCACCGCCGAGCTCACCGTGGGTCGGGCCACCGGCCTGAGCCCCATCCGGGCCCTCGAGCGGATCGGGGGACGCGGGTGGCGCATCGTCGGCGCCATGTTCGTGCTGCTCGGCTTCCTCATCTTCTCCTATTACTCAGTGATCATGGGCTGGACCGCCCGCATGGTGTGGGATTCCGCACGCGGTGCCATCCCGGCCGATACCGGGGCCTACTTCAGCGCCATCAGCACCGGCAAGGCGGCGGTTCTCTGGCACGCGGCCGGGATGATGCTCACCATCTGGATTGTGCTGGGAGGCATTCGTCAGGGCATCGAGCGGGCGGCCACCATTCTCATGCCCATCCTCTTCGCGCTGTTGGTGGGACTCGCCACCTGGGCGGCCACCCTCCACGGCGGCGGGGCGGGATACGCGTTCTACTTGAAGCCCGACTTCCGCGCGCTGTTGAACCTCGACCTGATCGCCAGCGCCGCAGCCCAGGCCTTCTTCTCCCTGTCGCTCGGCATGGGGGCGATGATCACCTACGCGTCCTACATCCAGACCAAAGAACTCAATCTCCCGAAACAAGCCGGCATTATTGCCCTGTCCGACACCGCCGTGGCCTTTATCGGCGGGCTCGTGGTCTTCCCGATCATCTTCCACTTCGGCCTACAAGACAGCATCAGCTCGAGCGCCATCGGCGCTTTGTTCATCGCCCTCCCCAAGGCGTTCCACTCGCTGGTCCCGGGCGGGGCGCTCATCGGCACCATCTTCTTCATCGCGCTCTACATCGCGGCCCTGACCTCCGCCATCTCCCTGCTCGAGGTGGTGGTCGCGGGCATCATCGATGCATGGGGTTGGTCGCGCGAGCAGGCGGCGCTCATCGCCGGCGGGGCCATCCTCCTGGTCGGCATCCCGTCGGCCCTCAGCCTCGATTGGATGGGGTTCCTGGACAAGTTCCTCGGTGAGGCCATGCTGGCCGTGGGCGGGATCCTGATCGCCATCCTGGCCGGATGGGTCTGGTCGGAGGGAGCCGATGCGGAATTGGCCCACGGGTTTCCCTACCCTGCACTGCGTCGGACCTGGATCTGGCTCCTGCGCCTGTTCATCCCGGTGATCTTGGCTGCGGTGGCCTACACCACATTCAAGCAGGTGGTGCCGCTGGCGCGGGCGTTGGTGGGATGAGGGCAGGAACGTCGGTGGTAGGCTGGAGTAGGTAGGTGGTGTGTTGAGGGGAGGTGCTCCTCCCTACCCTCCTACTCACAACCCTCCTCCCACCTCCCGTCCTACTTCACCCCCCGCACCTTCCAGTCCCCGTCCACTTTCACCAGGGTGAGCCGGATCTTGTTCGGGTCGCGATCCTTGAACGCGATCTCGAGCCTGACGTCCGCGCGATCGTCGTTCACGGTTTCCTCCACGACCTCGACACTTTCCACCCCGCCGGTCAGGTCGATGCCCGCCGCGATCACCCGGAATGCCATCTCCTCCAAGGCCTTCGAGTCGCCGCCCAGTTGGAGGTCGGACAGGTCCATGGCGGCCTCGGTATCGCCTCGGTTGAGTGCGTTCACGAAGTCGACGGCGGTGTCCCCGGGCCGGTGGCCCCAGCCGCAGGACGCAAGTGTCAGGGTGACGGCAATGAGCAGCTCATGAACGCGTGACATGGATAGTGCGCTCCCTTTAGGTCGCGGGATGGGGGTCGGCTTCCGTGGCGAACCCGGCTGGTTCCGCCGCCGGCTCGGGTCGGCCCGTCGACTCGGCACGCGGCGTCGGGGTGAACGCCCGGTCCGCCTGATAGATGAAGGCCCGGGCAAGCCAGTCCTCGGCATCGTCGATCAAGGAAAACATAACCGGCACGAGCACCAAGGTGATGATGGTCGCGAAGGTGAGGCCCGCGATTACGGCGATGGCCATCGGTCCCCACCAGGCCGCCTGGATACCGCCCCAATAGAGTTCCGGCTCGAGCCGACTGTAGAGCCCTTCGAAATCGAAGTTCAGCCCGATGGCGAGCGGAACCAGGCCAAGCACAGTCGTAATCGCCGTGAGCACCACAGGCCGGAATCGGGTCATGCCGCCGCGGACCAAGGACTCGATCCGGCCCAGGCCGTCACGCTGCCTGAGGATGTTGATGTAGTCGATGAGGACGATCGCATTGTTCACCACCACCCCTGCCAGGCTGATGACGCCCACCCCGCTCATGATGATGCCAAACGGCATGCGAAAGACCAAGAGCCCGAGCAGCACCCCGATCGTCGAGAGAACGACCGAACTCAGGATGATGATCGGCTTGAAGACGGAGTTGAACTGGGACACCAGAATGAAGCCCATGAGCATGATGGCCGTGATGAAGGCCCCCGTGAGGAAGGCTTGGGATTCGTCCTGCTCCTCCTGCTGGCCGGTGTAGCGAAGCTGGTATCCGGACGGCAGCGCTCGGGCGAAGGCGGCTGCCGTCTCCTGGACCTCGGCCAGCGTGGTGTTGGCGTTGAACCCCGCGCGCATATCCGCGCTCACCGTCACCACGCGATCGAGATCACTCCGGTTGATACCGGCGAAGCCCTCGCCCACGTCCCAGTGAGCCACTGAGGACAGCGGCACCTGAACCCCGACCGGGCTCGCGACGGCGAGATCGGCCAGGGCCGAGAGATCCTCCCGGTAGGCCTTGGCCAGCCGGACGGTGATGTCGTACTCGTCCTCGCCGTCGCGGTAGGTCGACGCCTCGGTGCCGTTGATGGCGCTCCGGACGGTCATGCCAACGGCCTGGGTGCTCAAGCCATAGAGGGCCGCCCGTTCACGGTCGACGGTGATGACCAGCTCGGGCTGACCCTCGGCCATGTCGCTCTCGAGCCCGTCCAGCTTGGCGAACACCGGCGATCGTTCGAGCAAGGAGACCAGCGCGTTCCCGAGGGTGCGAAGCGTGTCGGGGCTCGGACCCACGATCTCGACGCTGATGGGCGCCCCGGTCGGTGGTCCCTCCTGCGGTTTCTCGACCGAGATGTCGGCCCCCGCGATCTCGGAGCCCAAGGTCCGGCGCATGCGCTCGATGGTGGTCAGCGCGTCTCTGGAGCGGTCTTGGTAGTCGATGAAGTTGACCGACACGGTCGCGAGATGGCTGCCCTCCGTGCCGGCGTCCATGCCGCTCGTGGTCTTACTGCCGGCGGTGGTCACCACCGATTCGAAGTCTTCCCGGCCCTCGATGGTGCTGAGCCGCGACTCGATCCGACCGGCGATGGTGTCCACCTGTTCGAGCCGGGTGCCGATCGGCGCCTCGATTTGGACGTAGACCGTCTCCGGCGGGATGTCCTCCGGGAAAAACTCGATGCCCGAGTTGAAGACCGCGAAGCTGAGCAGCGCCAGCACTAGCGCGCCGACCGCGACGAGCATCATGCGGAGCCGGTGCGCGAGGGCCCACTCGAGCACGCGCTGGTAGCGTTCGAGAATTGCCGGGAGTCCGTGGTTCATGAACCAATGGCCACTCGGGTGGATGACGCGCCGGTTGAGCAATGCCAGGAGCCCGATGGTGAGGGCCAGGAGTATCGTGGTCAGGGGTTTGGTTGCAAGACCTACCACCGCCAGGAGCGCCGCCGCGACGACGGCCACGCGGTAAGCGTTCGGTGTGAGGCCGCGGGCGGGCTCGTCCTCCACTGCGAGAAAGAGCGAGCACAAGGTCGGCACGATAACCAGGGCCACGAACAGCGACGACGAGAGCGTGGTGATGAGCGTGATCGGCAGGTAGGCCATGAACTCGCCCACGATACCGGTCCAGAACAGGAGCGGCGAGAACGCGGCTAGGGTCGTCGCCGTCGAGGCGATGACCGGCATGGCGACTTCCGCGGTCGCAAACTTCGCGGCCGATGCGCGGTCATAGCCCTGCTCGCGAAAGCGGTAGATGTTCTCGACCACCACGATCGCGTTGTCGACCAACATGCCGAGCGACAGGATGAGGCTGAAGAGCACCACCATGTTGATGGTGACGCCGATCCCACGGATGACAATGAAGGACAGCAACATCGACAGCGGGATGGCGAGCCCGACGAACCACGCCGTCCGAAGGCCGAGGAAGAACACCAGCACCCCGACGACCAGGATGACGCCCGAGATAATGTTGTTTTCGAGGCTCGCGACCATCTCTTGAATGGCCTCGGACTGGTCGGCAGTGATGGTCACCTCGGTGCCGGGCGGAAACGTCGGGCGCTGGGCCTCGATGACGGCCCGCACCGCGTCGGCCGTCTCGATGATGTTCTCCCCCGCCCGTTTCGACACGCCGAGCGAGACCACGGGGCTGCCGTTGAAGCGGGCGATGGTTTCCCGGTCCTTGAATCCGAAGCTGACCGTCGCCACGTCGCGGACGTAGATGGCCCGGCCGCCCCGGCTTTCGATGACGATGTCGGCGATGGGTGCGGGGGTGGTGAATTCGCCGGGTACGCGGGTCAGGTACTTCATCTGGCCCACGTCGATCGAGCCACCGGGCACTGTGACGTTCTCGCGCCGGATCGCGGCAATTACCTGGTCGAAGGACAGCCCGTACAGCTTGAGCTTGGGCAGGTCCACGTCCACCTGAACCTCGCGTTCGAGCCCGCCCGACAAACTGACTTCCAGGACCGACGGGATCTGCTCGAGCTCGTCCTGCAGGTCTTCCGCCACCCGACGAAGGCGCACCAGGCCATAGGGGCCGGCCACGTTGACCGCCATGATGGGGAATTCCGACAGGTTGATCTCGAAAATGCCGGGTTCTTCGGCGTCCTCCGGCAAGTCAGGTTTTGCCAGGTCGACCTTCTCCCGCACTTGCTGCAACGCCTCGGTCATGTCGACATCGGAGTCGAACTCGACCACGATGCTCGAATATCCCTCGACCGATACCGAGGTGATGTCTTTGACGTCGTTGATCGTGTTGAGGTCTTCCTCGATGATCCGAGTGATGAGCGACTCGACGTCTTTGGGTGCGAATCCCGGCGCGACGGTGTTCACGACGATGTTCGGGATCACGATCTCCGGGAACGATTCCTTGGGAACCCGGCGATAGGACACAAAGCCCATGATGATGACGAGGAACGTCATCACCAGAACGGTCGTTGGGTGGTCGATGGAGAACGACGTGAGCCAGAACTGCTTGAACTTCCCGGTATCCGGCGGCGGCGGCGGTCGGTCCCCTGGAACCGGATCGGTCATTGGCCCGCCTCCACCCGAGTGGCCGAATCGGACGGACCTTTCTCTACATTTACCACACGGATGAGGCTGCCGTCGTCCACCAGCTGCTGCCCCAGCGTGATCAGCCTCGCGCCGGGCTCGAGGCCCGACTCGATGACGACCTGGTTGGCGTAGCTCGGACCTACCGTGACGGCGTGCATCTTCGCCACCGGCCTCCCATCCGCCGAGTCCGCCAGCACCACTTGGTAGCCGTCCTCGGTCCGGAGCACCGCGGTTTGGGGCACGACGATGACGTCGTCCAGCCGCTGCCGTACCACCCGCAGGTCGGCGATCATCTGGGGCTTGACGAGGCGCTCGGGGTTCCGGATCACCACCTCGATCGGGAAGGTCCGGTTTGCCTCGTTCACGCTGGTCCCGACGAAGGCGATCCGGCCGTAGAACTCGCGGCCCGGCAGCACATCGAACGTGATCCGTGCCGTATCCGCGCGCCGGACGAACGCAGCGTAACGCTCCGGGATCCCGGCAGTCACTTTGATCGGATTCGTGGTGACGACGCGTGCGACCGGATCGCCGACACCGGCATACTCACCGGCCTCCAAGAACTTCTGGTCGAAGACGCCGTCGATCGGCGAGCGGACCTTGGTGCGCTCGAGCCGGCTCGCCAGCGTGGCCAACCGGGCGTCGGCCATCTCCGCGTCGTACTTCGCCCGCAGAAACGCGATCTCGGTTCCGATCCGCTCGACTTCCCACAGACGCCGCTGCCGTTCGAATTGTTCCCCTGCTAAGGCCGCCGCGGCCCGCGCCTCGGCCACCTGGGCCTCGAGAACGCCAGAGTCGAGCTCGGCGATGACGCCCCCCACCGAGACCCGGGCACCGCGCGGCACGAGATATCGGCTGATAGCACCGCCTTCATCGGCGGAAATGGTCACGTCCCGGTACGCCTCCACCGATCCGGCCACCCGGATGGAATCGATGAACCCGCCCCGCTCAACCGGCGTCACCTCGACATTGATGACGCGCCGGCCGTCGTTGGCTTCCGCCCCTTGCTCGCTCTGGCGGTCTTCGCCCGCCGCCGCGCATCCCGCCGCCGCCATGGTGGCGAGCACCACGGCCAGCACCGCACGAGGCGCAGGGCGCGGTGTGTTGTTTCGTTGGTTGATGCTCGTGTGCACGCTCAACTCCTAGTCCGGCACGCCGGCTTGTTCCAACCGGTCCAGGTCGGCCAGCGATTCCGGGGCGGTCCCGACGGTGGCATCGAGATTGGCCAGCGCCGAGAGGTAGTCATAGACGGCCTGCGCGTAGTTGAATTCCGATTGCCGGAGCGCCACCTCCGCGTCGGTCACCTGGAGTTGTGAGCCGACGCCTTCGCGATATTCGGTGGACGCGATCTGGAAGCCACGTTCGGCCTGGTCCACCGCTCGGCGCTGCGCGATCGCCCGGAGCCGAGTCTCTCCAACCTGGTCCATCAACGTCTGGATGTCGCTCGACGTCTCGTGCTCCAGCCGGGCGACCTGCGCGTCGATCTGATCGATGAGGGCGCGGGTCTGCGACATCCTGGCGGCACGCTGAAACCCCTGGAAGATCGGAAGCTCGACCCGAAGCCCCGCCACCGCGGAAGTGGTGCGCTGGTTTGACCGGCCGAAGAAGTTGAGCGGGTCGTTTTGCTGGGCCGTGATGTCGTAGCTTCCAAAGATTGAAAGCTTGGGGAAGTACTCCGAGCGCTGTGAAGCGAGCTGGGCGTGCCTCACGTCCGAGTTCAACCGGAGTTCCCGAATGTCCGACCGTTGGTCGAGCGCGGTCCGGTGGAGATCGGTCGGGGCCAATTCCCCAATTGCGGGATTCCCGGCCAGCGCCAGCAGGCTGGCGTTGGTGGCATCGTTAGCGGCGGGATCTTCGAGATCCAACTCGTACAGGCTCCCCTCGAGCACAATCGGAGCCGTCGGCTCGAGACCCATCTCGACCAACAGCGCCCGAGCGGCAGCCGCGGCACGCTGTTCGGCACGCAGTTGGTTCGGCTCCAGGTTGGACAATTGCACTTCGAGGCGTAACACGTCGTAGTCGCTCGCCAGGCCGGCACGATTGAGCGCACGGGTTTCGGCCAGGCTTTGACGCGTACGTTCGATCGTTTCCCGGGTGAGCCGCACCTCCTCCGACGCGAGGAGCGCGTTGAAGTAGGCCCGACGCACGGCGGAGACGACACGTTGCGCGGTGCCCCGGTAGTGCTCGTTCTCGACCCCGCGGAACCGGTCGGCTGCACTCAATCCGATGAAGACATCGAGCTGAAACAGCGGCTGTTCAACCGACACGCCGGCGCTCCAGATATTGTCCGAGCCAAACCGCACCGGCCGCAATTCGTTCGGCGAGGCGGTGCTGTCGAACAGGAATGCCGGCAGGAACGCTTGTTGAACCTTGATGTTCCGGGCATACCGCGCGGTGGTCGCAATGTCCGGCATGATGCTGCCCCACGCCTCACGCACCCGCTGATCGGCACCACGCACGCGCGCCTCGGCTTCTCTGAGCAGCGGACTCTTGCTCAGTGCCAGCCGGAGCGCCTCACGGAGTGAATAGCTGGCCGGCTCTGCCGTCGTCTGTGCCACAGTGTGCTGCAACGGTACGGTGAACAGGAGGGCGGCCAGGAGCGCGATGCCCCGGCGTCGTATCCGAGACAGGTTCGCCGCTGCGTTCATGAGGACTCGGCTCCTGCTCTCAGACCAGGCTCAACGAACCGGCGGAACTTGTGGAACAGATCGATGGGGGTTCCCTGCGCCCCACCCGGACAGCCATCCACTTCGGGACCGCCGATACCGCAGGCCAGTTCGAGTGTCACCAGACCGTGGGCGACGCTCCAGAGAAAGTGGACGATCACATCCGGCTCGGCATCCGACCTGACCGTGCCCGCTTCGATTGCATCGACCACGCATTGGCGGAGCAGAAAGTAGCCGCCGCCACCCGGCAGCTCCTCGATGGTGCGAGGCGTGGGCGACCGGATGCCGAAAAGAACGCGGAAGTGCTCTTGGTTCTCGAGGGCGAAGCGGATGTAGGACTCGCCGAGTGCCGCCAGTCGCTCGATCGATCCCTTGGGATGAAGCTCGACCGCCTGCTCCAAGTAGCGCTCGAATCGGCGGTAGCCGCTGATGACGACTTCCTCCACCAACGCCTGCTTGCTCTCGAAGTGGTGGTAAATCGCGGTCGCGCTCACGCCGGCGCGCTCGGCCACGCCGCGCATGGAAAGGGCGTCGAGCCCGCCGGTGGCCAAGACGTCGCGGGCAATAGCAAGGATTGTGTCGCGAAGCTGCTCGGTGCGGACCTGGGTGGGCAATGCCATTCGAAGGCTGTTCCCTCCCTCTGGTTGGACGGAGAGTGCCAGAACCTGCAGTTAACGGCGTTAAGTTAACGGTGTTAAGAGACGGGGGCAAGGGGAAGAAAGGGAGTCGGGAGTCGGGAGTAGGGAGTGGGCAGAACATCGGAGAAGGCCACGCTGTGCCAAAACCTGGCCGATTCCTCCTACTGCTCCCTGCTCCCTGCTCCCTTCTCCCTACTCCCGCTCGTACCCTCTCAGCCTGTCGTACGCTTCGATCTGCGCGGAGTCGAGGACGGCTCGAGTGGAGAGGTGTGCAGCCAGGTGCGCATATCTCAGCTCGCCCTGGAGGGTCGCGATCTCGGCCGTGGCCTTCCGGAGTGAAACGGAGTCGATGTGCCCGTGGCGGAACCGGAGGCCGAGGGAGCGCTCCGCTTCGATGATGCGCGCCCCGAGGTCGACGGCCTCTGCTGACATTGCCTTCCGAATCGCAGCGACCTGCTCGCGCTGCGTGGCTGAGAGGCCCAAGGAATCGGCCAGCTCGAGTACGTGTTTCGGGCCGGGGTAGCGGTTTAATTCGGCGGCGCGGGCCAAGCCCATCCCCGCCCCGTCGCGGAGATCGGCCTGCTCTTTCGCGGAGAGCGATGGAATCTCGCTCCGCTCGTGGCCGGCATAGGGAGAGTGCTCGTGCTCCTGGGCCGCGACCGATGAGAGTCCGGCCACGGTGAGTCCTAGTATCAAGGCGCTTGTGCGCATTCAGGCTCCTTTGCTTGCACGGGGGACAGATCTTCGGGTCGCTGTACTACGCTCTACTTACGGCTCCCTACTCCCTGCCGTTCAATGGCCTCGGCTGCCGCCGCCTGGAGAATCACCGCGGTGGCGGGATCGACGTAAACCTCGCCCAACCGTGTCGTGACGGCACTCGGGAGCCCCACGGGCGAGCGCCCGGTTAAACCACCGAACATGACCAGCGCACCTAGGTAGCTCCCCATGGGGCTCGGGTGAAAGCCATCGGGACCGTACAGCGGCAGCGACGAGTCCCGGGCCCAGGCGATGCGCCACGCGTCACCCACCGGCAACAGCAGCCCGTCGACTCGCTCAGCCGCCATCCTGTAGGACTCGCTCACCCCGTCGAAGTCGAACGAGCGCGCCTTAGCCGGCCATATCATATAGAGTGCCGGCTCGGCGCCATGGGCCCGGATCTCTCCGGCGAGGCGTTCGCTGTATTCCAGGAGCGAGGGCCTGCCCTCGGTGGCCGATGGGCCCTGTTGCAACACAACGAAATCCCACTCGCCTTCCCTGATGGCCTGGCGGGCCTGGCCCGTGCTCCAGTGGTCCTCGAGACCGAAGTTGGGATAGGCCACGGTGGTCACGCTGACTGGCCCGGCCGCGGCCGAATCGATCAGGGCCTTGACCATGCCGGGGAGGTCGTTGGTGGCGGTGAGGCTGTTGCCGATGAACAGGACGCGTAACTCTGACGGACTGTCTTGTTGTTGAGCTCCGCTAGCGGGCGCCGCACAGCCAGCCAGAAAGGCCAGCGCCACGAGAAACACCGATCCGCCGAGGCTACGAGTCATGCCGTTCGCCTCACGGATTCCGCTCGAAGGCGATCAGTCCCGAACGCGGGACGGAGAAGATGTGGGCTCCCTGGTCCATCCGGACGAGGCCCACCTCCACCTCGCGGCCTCGGGTATCGAAGGTGGTAAAGCGATAGGGCCCCAAGTCAGAATCGGCAGCCACTACGACGCGATCGGCGCTGGTTGCGTTGATGATGTCGATCTGGGCGAAACCGTCGGCCCGACGCATGGGCACGACTAGCTCTCCGTAGAGCGCCACGATCCGTTTGGCCGCCGAGCGGGCTTCGACCAGGGGATAGTTCAGGAGCGGCTGCCGAGGTTCGAAGTCGCCCTCTAAGAGTACCGGCCGGTTTCGTATCCAATAATTGGTATAGAACCGGATCATCTCGAGGTGGTCGGTCGGAATCTCTCGGAGCCTCACCGATACCTGGGGCACGGCGAACAGCACATTCCATAATTGGAGCGCGGCCGTCTCGACCGATTCATCCGGGTGCCACATGACCATGTCGGAGTGCACCGCCGTCGTGCCGCTCAGGAGCCTCAAGTCGACGGTGCGCACCCGATTGGCGGTTGCGGCACCGGGAGAGTCGCCGGCGCGGAACATGTTGCCGTACTTCCGCATGAGGGGCCCGATGTACGGTTGGCGGAATTCGATCATGACGTCCGGCTCGAGCTTCCGCACCTCGGTCAGATGTCGGTCATGAGGCGGTCGGTCGCGTCATTGACAGACGCGATGTCGCGCCCGTCGGTGGCCTCCAGGACGGTTTGGTCGTTCGCGACAAAGCGGCCCAGGAAGTCGAACTTGAACCCGTCCACGCCCCACTCGCGCACGGCGGTGCGGTAGGTCTCGATCACGTGCTGGCGCACCTCGGCATAGCGTGGATCGAGTTCGTAGGCCCCCTGCCCGTCCCAGTAGCGCAGGTATTTGCCCTTGAACGTCTGGTAGATCTTCGATTGCTCGCCCACCAGCGGCACCGCATACCACAACAGGAGCTTCATGCCCCGGCGATGCACCGCGTCGACGAACGCCTTCATGCCGGGCATTCGCAGCGGCTCCCAGTCACCGGTGAACGCATAGCCCCGGTTGCTGTCCAGGGTCTGCCATCCGTCGTCCACGATGATGGACCGGAAGCCCAACCGCGATGCGACCTCGACTTCTCCCAGGAGCGCGTCCGCCGACACGTTTTGATGGTAGCTGTACCAGGTGGAATAGGCCGGAAGGACCGCATCCTCGGGGACAGGGGCCGGCGTGTACCCCGGATAGTCGGTCCACCAGGCCGCAACGTCGCTCAGGGCCCGGGAGTACGGCACGGCGCGCCGGTCGATTCTGACGTCGACGCTGTAGTCCGTGAGCGCACGATGCTTCTCGGTAAAGAAGCCAACAGTGTTGCGGATGGTGCCGTCTTCTTCCCGAATACCTGAGGTCAGCTGCACGGTGTGCAGGCCCTCAGACACGGCAAAGGTCAGCCGGTTTCCGTCGTCCTCACCGAACAGCGTGATGACCGGCGCGTCGCGCGCCAGCATCGAGGTGACGCGCGACGGATACCAGTCCGCGTTCAGCGCCTTTCCGAAGTAGCTCCGGGTGCTCCAGTGGCCCACGATATCGAGCGACGGAATCGACCACTCGAGTACGATCGGTGGAGGCACCTCCGGCGTTGGGTGGCTGAGGCGGAGGGTGACGACGTCGAGTCCGGGCTCCAGCTCGGTCTGAGCGACCGCCAGCAAGAATCCGTCGAGGTCGCCAGTGATCCGGTACGGCGTGTCGGCGATGGTGAACGCGGCAACCGTGTCCTGCCCAACCACAGGGGTGACGACCACCAGCGCCGCCAGCACCGCGGACGCGAGGAGACTGCGGGGTGACACCGTGCGAGGTGATGGTGGGGCAATCGCGCACGGGTGGTGGCCTAGTCGGGAAGCTGGAAACATGGAACCTCCTCCGGCTCCACCAAGTCAAGGGAGAGGCTGTACCCGCCGTGTGGTCCCGGCCTATGGGCTACCACGAGGACCGCCACGTATGGGGAGCGGTACCACGCTGATCGAGAGATGGCATACGAGGGAAGCGGCTGGCTCAGGGCGCCGCAATTGAACGGGACTGCGCTCGCCGCGGTGAAAGTGGTCTCAAGGCTATCGCGTACCCGGCGCCACGATGACTCATCCGGAAAGCTCCAGAAGCGTTGAACCCGGTAGTGGCCGGGTGACAATTCCGTGAGCGAGACTACCCCGTCCGCCACAATGCGCCGGCACTGCCGAGTACCGTCCGGCCGTGGTGTGGCGCACGCAGGGTCGTTCAGGCTCACGCCCAGGGAATCGGCCACCGCGAGGAGGCCATGCCGGGCAGTGGGTGGTCCACAGCCGAGGAGGGCGAGCAACAGCGCGAGTGTCTGGCCCCTACTGGCCCACCGGCAGAGTCCTCGCACGACATTGACTCGAATCACTCGAGGGTTCTCCGTCCATCCGACGCACTCCCGACGATCGTCCACAGCCACTCGGCGAAGCTCGCCGTGCCCACCAGCGGAAAGTCTGGACGCCATTCATCCGAGGGTTGATGATAGTGGTCGAACCGCTTCATGGCCTCGTCCCGCTCTCCTTCGGTGTACCCCTTCCACGTCTTGCCGGGAATCGGAAACAACACCGGCACGCCGCGCGCGGCAAACCAGAACACATCCGAGATAGGCCGGACGGCGGCCGTCACCGTGGCCCACCCGCGCGAGCGGGCCAGGGAGTCGGCCAGGTGGGCGCCGGGGTGCATCGGCAGGCCACCCATGAGCTGCCACTCGACGGCCTCGCCGGCGGGCGACCCAGCGTCCACGCCAATCAGCAGTCGCAGCCGCCCGAGGAACGAACCAGCATCGGGCCGCTCGAGCAGGGCCTTCGATCCGAGCAGCCGCTGCTCTTCCAGGTTGAAGAACATGACGACCAGCGGCCGATCGCCTGGGGAGCGCTCGTAGCGCCTCGCCACGTCGAGCACCATGGCCATTGGAAGGGCCGCATCGAGAAAGCCGTTGTAGATGGAATCGCCCGACGCATCCGGTGCCCCGACCCCGAGGTGATCCAGATGCGCCGTGATCCCGATCAAATCTCCTGAGACGGCGCCATCGTGGCTGGGCAGCACACCGACGACGTTGAACACAGTATCCTGGGGACGGGCCTGGGCCACGAACGGAACCAGGAGGCTCCGACCAAAGAGCGGCCGTGCGCCCAGCCGCTCCAGCTCGGCCGCGAGCCGGCGGGCGGTCATCTCATTCTCGGCGGTCCACGGCCCACGTCCGCGCATGGCGTCGGACGAGAGCTCGCGAGCAACCGCGGCGATAGTGACTGTGTCCACGCCCGTCGGCGCGGGGCCGTCCGACACGGAACGCGGTGCACATCCCGCAACCAGCAACACGGCGGCTAGCACACAACGCATCTCTTCACCTCGTCGCGGGGGCTCGGCCAGCTCGGCACGGGATAGAGCACGGTCTCTTGCTCCGGTGTGGGGTTCCGCTACAAGGCCTTCCGGAAGCACCGCACCAGGCCGACCTCGTCGAAGCCGAGGGCCTGGTGCGCCGCCACGCTTGGTGCATTGTCCGGATCTGCATCGGAAGCGAATTCGCTGCATCCCTGGGCTCGGGCCCATTCCTCCGCCGCGGCGACGAGGACCCGGCCCACGCCCTGCCGCCGAGCCTCGGGAGCCACGTACCAGCCCTCGAGGTAGGCCACGTGATCCGTGGAGCAACCCTCGGCGCACCACCGGATCGACAGCTCAGCTAGCCCGACCGCTCGCTGCGACGCATCGAACGCGAGCAACACCTCGAAGGGCGCCCGGGCCCGAGCGGTGAAATAGGCGTCGATCTCCCCGGCATGTTCATCGAGGCTTCCCTCAGGCCAGAGAGCGGCGCGCAGTTCGAGCCACGCGTCGCGGTCGCCCCGATCCGCACGGCGCACCGCGATCACGGGACCGCCACTCCTCGGAGCGCTTCGATGTCCCGCAGGATGCCCGCGACGGTCGCCTCGACCACCACGCGTCCCTTCTCGACCGTCGCGAGCGTTGCGTCGCCCCAGATGCCGCTCGCCGAGCCGATGCCGCCCGTCGGGCCGAGCACGAGGAAGGCGGATGGGCTCTCGTTGTGAGGGTCCGTGAACATGCTCCCTACCAAAGGTGCGTACCGGGCGTTCCTTTGAACGGCCCGACGATATTGGGCGTGATCCAGCCGCCGTAGAACCCCCCCGGCTGCACAATCACCGGCTCACCGTTCACCAGGCAGGCGTCCATCGGTCCTGCGTAGAATGCGACACGGTCCTCGAGTTGGTGATACTCCGGCGGCAGGGCTCAGTAGGCCCACGCTGCTGTACTCGCCACCGCCTCCCCCCGGACGTCGAAATACACCGCACTGCCCTTCCATTCGCACCTGGCCCTTTGCTCAGGGGATGGAGCAGGTCCATGCGAACGTCCGCCGCGGGCAGGTAGTACGCCGGGGGATGGCTGGTTTCCAAGACCCGCCTCGCAGCGCGGGTATCGGCGATGGTCACCTCATTGTGCACCACCTGGATCCGACCCTGGAACCGCCCCACCCGGGGCGGGCACGGATAGTCCCACACCGACTCCTGACCTGGCCCCGGCGTCACACGCTGGCGCAATCATCCGATGTCCCCGATATCGAGCAGAGCCCGCACGAACTCGGCGTGTTTCCGAATCCGGCTACGCTCGCTCCGGCCCATGCGACCCACGTGGGTCAGTGGCAGGCGCATGCGCGGATTCCTGGCGAACCGTTGTTGATTCCTGAGTAGGAAATCCCAATAGAACACCGTGAACGGGCAGGCATCGTCCCCGCTTCGCCTCGAGGGGTCGTACCGACAGGTCGAGCAATAGTTGCTCATGCGCCGGATGTACTGGCCCGACGCGGCATAGGGTTTGGTGCCGACCACGCCATTGTCGGCATGCATGACCATCCCCAGGGCATTCGGCAGCGTGACCCAATCCACCGCATCGACGTACATGCCAAGGTACCAGTCGGACACGGCGCGGGGATGCACCCCGGCGGTCAGGGCAAAGTTGCCCGTCACCATCAGGCGCTGAATATGATGACCGTAGCCGTGGCGCAGCACTTGGCCAACGCACTGGCGGAGACACTCCATGTCGGTGACGCCCGTCCAGTAGAGCGTGGGCAGGCGTCCGTGCTGATCCAGGGCGTTTCGCCCGCTATATTCGTGGCCTTCCGTCCAATAGATGCCTCGGATGAACTCGCGCCACCCGATCACCTGCCGGACGAAGCCCTCCACGGACTGCAGGGGCGCCTTCCGGTCGTGGAGCGCAGCCAGGGCGGCGTCAACCGTCTCCCGCGGGTCGAGCAGCTTGAGGTTGAGCGCGGGTGAGAGCAGCGAGTGATAGAGAAAGGATTCATCCGACCACATGGCGTCCTGATAGGGGCCGAATTGCGGGAGCCGGTGGGTCATGAACTCCGCGAGCACCTGCAGCGCCTCGCGTCGCGTCGTGGGCCACCCAAACGAAGTCACATCGCCTGGGGCGTCGGGAAAGCGCCCCTCGACAACACGAATCACCTCGCGGGTTACCTCGTCCGGGCCGAACCGGATTGGGGCCTTGGCATCGGGCCGCTCACGAAACCGCTGTCGGTTGTTCGCGTCATAGTTCCACGAACCGCCAACGGGCCGTCCAGCATCGGTCAGCAGGATACCGAACCGGCGGCGCTGGGCGCGGTAGAAATGATCGAGCACAGGACGCTTTCGCTGTGCGCGCCAGTTGGCAAAATCGTCCAGGTTGGTGAGGAAATGCGCGTCATCGAGCACGGTAACTGGAACGCCCGCCTGCTCCCGCCACTCGTCGATCGTCCTCAGCAGGCGATGCTCCCCGGGCTGCACCACGCTGATCCGATCCGGACGAAGGTCGTGGGCGGCACGCGCCACCTCGCCGGTAAGGGTTTGGGTGTTGGCAGCATGGACCAACGGCACGTAGCGTACCCGCCACCCATCGCGCGACAGTGCCCTCGCGAAGTGACGCATTGCCGACAAGAACAATACAGTGCGCTGGCGATGGCTTGGGACATGGAGCGCCTCATCGGCGACCTCCATCATAAGAACAGCGTCGCGGTCGCGACTGGCTTCGGCGAGCGCGTTCGAGTGGCGATCCAGCTGATCGCCCAGCACCACCACGAGCTGCTCGACCCGACCAACCACCGGCGCGTCAACGACGCTGGAGCCGGTGCTCACGATCGTCGCCCGGCGCAAACGCGCGTACCGGGTCGACACGCGCGCCTGGTCGGCTCCGAGGAACCCGTCGCCCTGGGAGCGGCCGCCAGGTCCCCCCAGGGCGCGTTGTTGGCTGGTACAGGGCGGGGATTTGTCCGAGGCCAAGAGGCTCGGGCCCGGGCCCGGAGTTTCCGCTGCCGAGTCCACCGCGTCGGTCCGTTCACTCCCGGCACATGCCGCTCGCCGAGTAGATCCCAGGGCCACTGCGCACCCGGGTCAGGCCGCCGCGGCCCTGCCGAGCGCTGATTTCTTTTTGGGCCTTCCGCATGTCGACCCGGTCCGGCGCGATGTAGAGCATCATGGACGTCTCGATCTCGTCGGCGTGGGTGCCGGCCGCCTGCTGCCGCACGCTCGCTTCCGCTTCGCCGGCGACGGCGAGGATGTCGGTGTATCGCAGTACGATGCCCCGCTCCGCCAAGATTTCGGCCGCCGCGGCCAGCGGCCGCGCGGTCGAGACTCCGGTGTTCAGCACATAGAACCGTTTGGGGCCGTAGCCTGCCAGGCTGGTGACGATGTCCACGACCAGGTCTCGCGCCGTCTCGAACCGGAGGTGGGTCGAGCCCGGGTACTCGAGGAAGGCCGGATAGAAATGGTAGGTGATGGTCGGCGCCACCACGACGTTGCTGGATTCGAGGATGCGCCGCTTCAGGTACTCCGCCATGTGATAGTCGTTGTCCAGGCGAAGATGGGGCCCATGCTCCTTGGCCGCGGCACCTAGCGCCATCACCACGACCGCATCCGGAGTCAAGACCACCTCAGCTTCTTGCCAGGTAAGGTCCGCCAAGTCCACGCCTTGCCGCTCGGCAACCTGAGCCACGGCGGGCAGGCTGGTTGTCAGGAGCCCGCAGCCGATAACCATCTTCCGACGCCATGATCGCATTGGACCTTCCCGGTTTTCTATGGCTCGAGTCAAGGTATCACCAATACCCGTCCGGGCGACGGATCGCAACGCACCCCCCTGCCGAACCTTGCGCCCTCTGTCACACGCGCCGATTCTCCACGCATGCGCATCGGGTCGGCCTTTTCGTTCCTGCGGAACATCCCGGGGTCCCTCGGGCGGATGCTTCGAACGCCGCTAGGCAAGATTGCCGCGGTGCTCGTGCTGGCCGCCTTCGGCTGGTTGGTCTATCAGGCGGTCGCCTGGCCCGATGTGGCACGGCTCCGCCGATCGAACCCGACGACTACGGCATTTATCGAACGATACCGCGACCGTCGACGGGCGGCGGGGGAGAGCGACCGCGTGGCCTGGCAGTGGGTGCCGGCCCGTGCCATCAGTCCGAACCTGAAGCGGGCCGTCGTTGCGGCGGAGGACCTCGAGTTCTTCACCCATGCGGGGTTTTCGGCCAGCGAGGCCCGGGCCGCGCTCCGGAAGGCCATCACCGAGTGGGAGGCGCCACGCGGCGCCTCGACCATCACTCAGCAGCTTGCCAAGAACCTCTGGCTCTCGCCATCGCGAAATCCGCTGCGAAAGCTCAAGGAGGCCATCCTCACCCGTCAGCTCGAGCGCTCGCTCGGCAAGGACCGGATCCTCGAGATCTACCTGAACGTGGTGGAGTTCGGACGGGGGATCTACGGGGCGGAGGCCGCCGCTCGACATTACTTCGGGAAGCCGGCTGCAGCGCTCAGCGAATCCGAAGCGGCCCAGCTCGCGGCCAGCCTGCCGCGGCCGTCCAGCTGGCACCCGGGAGTGGAGAGTAGGTCGTATCGGCGCTACGTGGCCGATATCGAACGCCGGATGGAGCGGGCCGAGTTTCTCCAGCGGCGAGTGGGCGAGCCCGCGCGCGTGCCGGCCCCAGGTGAGGCAGAGGGTCCGACGCTGAACGACTCTGCCGGGGATAGCATTCTCGTTCCCGGCGTGATAGAAACTCAGGATTCTACGGAGCTGCGGCCGCGTTGATCACTCGTGCCGCGCGGTGCGTTCCGTCCAGAGCCATACCGCGAGCGCGGCCGGCCCGATGCTGGCGACGACGCTGGCCCACATGGGAACGGCAGTGCCATCCACCGTGACCGATACGCCGAGTATGAGTCGGAGCAGGTGCAGGAGTGCGACGACAAAGAGGAAGAGGACGGTGACGGTCGTGGCGGGTTTCATGGGACCTCCCCGGTTCGTTGGATCGGCCTTGCGTGAGACTGATCGAATGCGGGGCGCCCGACGGCCCATCCTACAGGTTAGTTAGGACCCCACCACTGCGTGCCCGGCCGCGAGCGAGCCGCTCGTGTGGCCCGCTTCGGCCGGGCTGGGCCGACCGCGTTGGCATAGGCCCAACGCTCCAAGGCGCGGTCCACGTCCGACAGGGTCTGGGCCGGGTCGTACGGCATTGCCGGGCACCGGCGACCTTCCACCATCAAGTACCATGTGGGCTCGCCGCCCGGCTCTCCCTTGCGGGGATTGGGCGGCGTGCCTTCATAGGCGACGAAATGAAAGGTGCGGTCTCCAATAGCGAGATGGCGTTGCTGCGGTTTGAAGGAACTCAGAGGTGACTCCAGGTGCAGGACGAAGTTTGGCCGAACTACTTGAAAGATAATCCCCTTGCCACTCGGCCGACGGATCAGGTCCCCCGTCTAACGTTATGGTTGAATCGCGGGCGAATCGGGAGGGGTGGAGTCGTCGGCCTGATCTGCTGTCGCGGTATCGCTCGACGCATTGCGTTCGCGGCGGCGCTTCAGCCGATCTTCGCGCTTCTTGCGCTTGGCAATTTCCTTCTGACGCTTCTCGAAGCCGTAGTTACGCTTGGGCAATGGGATCTCGTGGTCGGGGGAAATAGGATCGAGGACACGATGATCGTGTAGTATAAATGAAATATAAGGGGTTGTGCGCGATTCTGCTGAGAGCTGTGAACGAATCGGCCGCGCCACGGCCTCGAATCAGATGTTGAGTTGGGTGAGAGACAGGCTGGTTCTAGTGTTTGCCTTCCAACGCTCCCCAGAGCATGAGCAAGCCGAACGCTCCGTAGGCCACCGCTCGCACCACGTGCCCCGTGGTCGCGCCTTCGACACGCATCATGCCCAGGTAGATCCCCGAAGCGAGCAAGCCCCCGACGGTAAGGATGGCAAACAACCATCGTGGGGGGCGTCCTCCTGAGGCTTTCATGATTCAGCTCCCTTCCTCGTTGTTGACGTTGGCGGGCAGACGCGTGTCACGCGCGCTGACTATGTCTACACGCCGAACTGCCGCAGGTGATGATCGGTGTGCCGATAGGCCCACCGATGCCAGTCTCGCATGGTCATGCTCCCGAACGCGCCGTGGCTCGCGGCCAGGGAGCTGGCTGGAGCGGCGGCAAAGGTACGGAGCCCGGCAATGGCCCGCTCGCGGTCGGCTTCGAAGTCGCCGGTTTTGGTGCCGCCCGAGTGCGGGTCGACCGCGGCCGGTGTCTTGAGCCCTTGGGGCCAGGGAAGCGGCGAGCGGAGTGCGATCCACTTGAGGACCGGATGGCGCTGGGTAGCCGTGGGTGATGGATCGGTGCTCTCGGTCGTCCCTCGCTGCAACACCGAAGCCGTCGCGTCGCCCAGGTGGCAGAGCATCTCGCCGGCCGAGAGCGTGCCCCACGTGCGCGGCGTATCGGGGTCGAGGCCATTCAGACGCTCGATGAGGTGCTCGAGCGCGGTCGGGTCGGCGATGCTCTTCATACCTTCCCCTAGTGACTCCCAACCGCCTGTTCCGCTGAGCGGCCAGGGTAAGTCTTCGGGTCTACTGCACCCGTTCCGCAGTCCACACCGCTAGGAATTCACGCCCCAGGGAGTGGGTCGTGCCGCGGAGTTTCTCACCGTCCAAGACGCCGGATGTGTTGTAGACGCCGGAACCGTCACTCGTCGCGAACGCGAAATGCACGGACCCCCAATCGGTGTTGATCCGGCCGTGTTGGAGCTCGGTGCCGCCATAGAACGAGCCCTCGAAGGTGTCGCCCTCGACCCGCCGGACGACGAACTCCTGGTAATAGGGCTCTGCGTCCGGCGTCGGCCGGAGGTCGACCCGCCACGTGCCAACCAACGCCTTCGCATTCGGCCGCTCCAGGGCCGCCCGTTCGAGCCGGTATTGATGCCGCTGAAGCCACTCGGTAGACCCGAGGTAGCGGACTTCCTGGGTGATCGTGAGGTCGTCGCCCTCCGTCACGACCATGCCCCGAATCGTCGCCTGCTTATTGTTGTCCTCACCCTGCCGACTGAGCACGAGGCAGAGATCTCCGGTCTTGCCATCGTGCACCTCCTCCTCGATTTGCCAGAGCGCCCCGAAGTAGATCCCGTCGGATGACGGAATGAGCCGCCGGTGCTCGTCACTACCCGGCCGTCCGGCTCCTGGTAGGAAAACGCGAACAGGAGTCCAGCGTCGTTGCCGATAGGCTTTGCCACCAGGTGCGTCGGCAGCTGCACCAGCGTGCGATCGTCACCGTAGTCCAGATACTCGAGCACGCCGTCCCACGACCCGACGAGAGACTGGTAGGCTCTTGTGTCTTGTTGGAGTGCCTGAGCCGGCGCGGACCCACCAACCACGAGTGCAAGGAGCAGTAGGGGACATACGGATGGCAAGGCTCGGAACACACGACCTCCTGGGTTCATTGGGCGGACAATCACCGGAGCGAAGATGCGTGGGTCGGGGTTCCGTAAGCAACAAGGGGCCCGAAGGCCCCCTTGCACGACGAAGTGTCGACTCGAGCTCACTATTTCCACTATCTGGCCCGCGCTTAGAGCTCCTGCACCCCCCATGCGTGGTTGATGCTCTCCCAGGAAACGACGTTCGGTTTCCTGAATGGTCGGCGCACGCTATCCAGCTTCTCGCCCCTCACTTCGACATCGCGCACGCGTCGGTGATCCCAGGCCCGCCCGGTAGGCCCAGCCGAAGTGTGGGCACTTCCTGCACCCCGAACCCCATGATGTCTGCCGCGACCATGTCGGTGGCCAGAGGGTTGGTGCCCGCGATGATCAGGTTCATCGGCACCAATCTCCCCTCGGTCGGGCCGTTGCCCTCCATGGCCATCGACCCATCGATGACGGTGAGGCCGAGCTTGTTGGCTCGGACCATGTCGATGGTCTCGAAGGCGATGCCAGGCGATTCGGCCATCGCCGCGTGGTCGTGGAGCCACGACCTGACCGAGTAGTAGACCGTGCCGGGATAGAGGCCGATCAGGTTCTTCATGCCCAGCGTCACGGTCGCCAGCACGTGGGTCTTCATCATCGGCACGGAGCACAAGAGGTCGATGTCGGTCAGCGACCGGTGCAGCGTGACCGTATCGAACACGAAGCCGTTCGGCACGTGGACCTCGGCCAGCTCGCCCGAGTGGAGGTTGATGAGCGGGACCCCGAGGGAGCGGGCGAGATCGGTGTAGCCCAGGGTGTCGAACACGTATTGCTGCATGCCGTCCAGAATCTCGCGGTTCCGGGTCCGATAGGTGACCGGGCCTCGGACGTTGAAACCGGTAGCCGCGGCCGACCCTTCGCCGATCAGCACGTCCCTGCCCGAGTGTTGCATGAGCCGGGCGAGAGTCCGCACCACCCCTGGTTTGGTGGTGAAATGCGGCCCCTCGGCCACCAGATTGGGCTTCAGCATGATCCGGTCTTTGCCCTTGGCCGCCGTCTCGATGCCGCCGAGCAGGTCGATGGCCGCCTCGACGGCGATATCGACCCGGTCATTCTTGATCCTGACGACGCTGACGACTGGTCTCGTGGCCGTGGATCGCCTGGCGGGCCACACCGGCATCAGGCCTCCGGCCGCGGTGCCGAGCACCATGCCGGCGCTGGTCTTCACGAAGTCCCTGCGCGACGGATGTCGATGTCTCATGCGGGGCGCTCCCGGTGGCCGGGCAGTGGTCCTGTCTCCTCCACGTATGGCCCACTGACCTTCAAGGCAGCGTGAACTTCGCATGAAGGTTTGCACAGAGGAGCGTGAACGCCGGCCGGCAGTGCGTGCTGTCCACCCGAAGCTTCTACTTGGTGCTCCTCTTCTCCACGAACGTTGTCTTGTAAAACTCCTTCGACCGGATCTTGACCGCGTAGTAGCCCTCTTTCACGTCGTGTCCGGAGTCATCCCTGCCATCCCAGTGCAGTGTGTACTCCCCGGGTGCGGCGTTGCCGGAATGCAGAACGGCGATGGTCTCGTCGTTCAGGTCCGTGATCTGCACTTCGATGTCCGACTGGTACAAGACCCTATATCGTATGACTGTGTGCGTGTCAAACGGCGTGGGCGATACGTCAGCGATGTCGCCAGCGTTGTATCCGATATCCTCCATTCGGAACGGCCCGCTGAGAAACGCCTCGACATCGATCGCATAGAGATGGTGGTCTTCACTGCCCACCAGCAGCACGCCGTTGTGGAGAACCGGACTCGTGTGGGCATTGCCTCCGATCACCGCGATGTTCTTGACCGTCCCGGTACCTCGATCGAGTGCATAGAGATAGCCACGCCCGGTGCCGTTGCCAAAGACGGTATAGGCATCACCGGTCGTGAAGAGGAGAACATCTTGGTAAGCCACTGGCCGGGCGAAGTTGTTGAAGAGGAATGTGTACGTCCAGTACCGTTCGCCCGTCTGGACGTTGAACGCGAACATCTCATGGTTGTCGGAGCCGCCAATATACAGAGTATCGCCGACCACGAGCGGATCTCCCGAAATCCAGCCCCCATCCTCTTCCGTATAGCTCCATCGCTTGGCACCGGTCTTCTTGTCCATGACCTGCAGCTCAGGATTCCTGCCACCGAACACCAATACGTCGTCCGCAATCACCGGCGTTGTATTGATTGCGCCAAACGTGGCGTACGGTCTCGTCTCGAAGGTGCGGGAGACCCACACGCGTCTTCCATTGTTCAGGTCATACGCGTATATCCTGCCGTTCCAATCCCCGAAATAGAGGGTCGAGTCGTCTACGAGGAGGCCGCTTCGCACCGGCGCGGTATCAACGGTGGCGATCGCCCTGACCAACGCGCCGCTCGAGGCATCCAGGCCATAGACCTGGCCGTCACCGAGGCCCACGTACAATGTCGATCCATACATCACGGGGACTCCCGTGTGATAATCCCAGGGATCGAGCTGCTGCGCGCCCTGGTCGCTCTCGCGGGAGAACGTCCACATGTGCTTGCCGGTGTCCTTGTCGAGCGCGTAGACATCATTTGCGCTGGCGACGTAGACGACCTGATTGTGCACTAGGACCGGACCTCGCACGGCCCCTGACGTTGCGTAGCTCCATCGCTGCGTGCCTGTGTTCACGTCGACCGCATACACGGACTTGTCGCTACTTCCGAAGTACACCGTGCTCCCGCTCACGACGGGATGGGACAGAACCTTGCCGTCGGTGGCGAAAGCCCACTTGATGTACGGTCGAGTTTGTGCGTGAGTGGGTTGCAGGCCGGCCAATGCCAGCAGCAGAAGAAGAGAGCGCATCAGACATGGACCTCCGTCTGGGGTATTGCTCGAGCGGGTACCTCGTATGATGACGTGGGACGGACCGTCTACCGCACAGTGTCCTGGTGGCCGACCTATCCGCAGGAGTCCCAGGAGTGCGCCGAGCAGCGGTTGTCAGGTAGGGCGTCATTGCCATGTCACGTCGAGTCTGGCGCTGGCATGGCGACCCCTTTGATCAGAAACCAGAACGCAAGCGTGACCTCGAAGACCGCCACCGGCAGCCACATGAGCCAGGTGGCCACTGACGCCCATCCCCCGGCACGCAGTGGTTAGGTGGCATCAGTGTGGAACCCCGGTGAGTTCCACGCGGTACACCTCGGCTTGCCACCATCCCTCGGAAGCTTCTCGCAGGCTAGCGACCACACCTGGTCGAATAGCCTGAAGAAATGGGTTGTTCGCAAGACGTCTGGTGGCCACTACGGACCAAGTGGCTGGGTCAATGACCTCGATGATGCCGTCAAAGACCGCTGCCATATCCTCCACGGGATAGTAGCGTGCTCCACCCTCTCCAGTACGCTCTTCGCCGAGCCCGTTACTCCAGTCGGGGTCACCAGTTGCCCCGAGGACCCACAGCAGACCGATGCTATCCTGCCAGATACTCCACACCTGCGCCTGAGGCACCCTATCGGGTGTGGGAGACATGATCGAGTCGTAGGGCGCGAACCATGGTGAGTTCACCATGCCACTGTCGAGCAGCGTGCCAGTGGCATCCCACCTGGTGCCGAGGTATCCGTGATGTGCCTGAATTGCCCACATACTACCGTCGCTGGCAGTAGTAATTTTGTACACGTCCCGGACAAAGCCGCGGGTGTTGAGTTGTGGATAGCCGAACTGGACAAGCCGTTGGCCGTCGAAGCTATAGGCATGGAGCGGAGGACTCGAATCTCTCTGGTAATCGAAAACAAAACCATGCCCTGGTAATAGCATCGCGTCATAGGCCCAGGGACGCTGGCCAGCGATGGACATCGTGCGGACGACCTCGAAGGAGGGCGACAACACGGTGATTCGCCCGATGCCGTCCAGGATGTAGACGGAGTCGCGGACATCGACAAGCACGGCACGGGGATACCGGTACTCGCCCGGGCCATCGCCCTCGCGGCCTTGCTTGCGAAGGAACCGGCCAGTGGAGTCAAAGACTTGTAGGACGCGGTCGCCGTCTGGTGTGATCGCAATGTATTGGCCACGGCCGTCACGCGATATGCGCGGGGGGGCGACAAAGGATCCGGGTGTTCCTCTGCCTCCAATGGTCGTCAGATACTCAATGCTGATTGCGCACGTCTGACATGAGAGTGGCTGTCCCTCCGGGCGACACCCGGACAGGCCCAGCAAGACCAGCGTGCTTGGTATGAGTCGGAGCATGAATCTGCCGACAATGCCACCTAACGAACGTGCGCGTTGAGCCGCCGCGCGCCTCGTTCTGTCGCGTTCTAAAGAAGATGCCTCACGCGCGGGCGGCTCCAACGCGTGGTTCGGCAGCGTCACACCTCGCGCCCGGCCTCAATTGAGTCCTCGATACACCGCTGCCCTGAGTTGTTTCTGGATCTCCCAAGAGAATGGGAACGTCCTCGTCATGAACAGCCCGTAGACACGATTCTCGTAGTCGATCCAGAAGTGCGTGTTGTGATAGCCCGACCAGCCATAGATGCCCCTCGGGGAACCTGCCCCGTCCAAGGCGGGCTCCGTCAGCACCCACAGTGAGTACCCAAAGTCCTGGCCGTTGTTGTATCCTCGCCGCAGCCTGCTCTCCGTTGCCACCGACGTCATCATCGCGATCGACTGCTCAGTCAGAATTCGTGTGCCGCGAAAGTTGCCCCGTCCCAACAACATTTCGCAGAAATGCCGGTAGTCCTCGAACGTGCTGACCAGGCCCTCGCCACCGAACTGCGCCTTCGTGCCGGGTGAATAGGCGAGTTCATCATCTGCGGTCGAAAAGGCAGAGGTTCCTTCATCGAACATTGCGGGATCGATCAGTGGCTTTGGCTTCTTGAAGAGCACCTGCCAGCGCGATCGGTCGGCGGCGGACAGCTCGAATTTCGTGTGCGGCATGTCGAGCGGGTCGAAGATGCTCTCCTTGAGGAACGCATAGAACTCCTGCCCGGTCAGTACTTCGACGACTCGACCCAGAATCGCCATGTTGAGGCCGTAGAGATAGTCGGCACCTGGTTCGAACTCGGCGGGATGCGCGGCCACGTCCTTCACGAACTGATCAAGGTTGGCGTAGGGATCCAGATGGCTAGGCCCCTTGCCGCGGTCATAGTAGCCGTAGCCACTGCGATGCGTGAGCAGATGAACCACTTGGAGCTCGGTCTTGCAGCGATACGTCTTGCCGGCCTTATCCTTGCACTTCATGTCGGCGAAGTAGGGAATGTACTTCGACACCGGGTCGCCCAACTTGTACAGTCCTCTCTCGTGCAGGATCATCATCGCCACAATGGTGATCGGCTTGGACATAGACCAGATCGGGAAGATCGTGCTGTCCGATATCGGCGTATCGCCCACCAAGCCCGAGTTGACGATTGACATGGCAACCGTGTCGGAACCCCTGAAGACTCCCGCTACGCTCCCGGCGGTCACGCCCCTCGCAATAAGCGCCCGCTGGTATGCCTCGACATTCCGTTGCACCGCCTGATTCCGCTCGTCCGTCGCAGGACCAGGACGGCCCGCGCACGACGCGAGTCCCACGAGAGCCAGGCTCGAGACGATCGTCCGGACGTAAGTCGGCATACGTCTGGCCCTCCCTTGTCTTCTTGATGCCCGAGACCGCATCCTGCGCCTCCTCGGGCCATTCCCGTTCGAGTCTGCCTAACGGACGGGCGCTCAGCTGCGAGCCCGGCTGACCGCCAGCGGGACCGCCCCGAGGCCCGGTGTCCAGAGACTACCAGAGCCCGTTGCAGCGACGCATGGGCTCGTCAGCTGCAGCGCCTTGTTAGGCAGCGCGCTCCCCAAGATCTAGCATGTAGATCAGCTCTGGATCTCCGGGATCGAGGTTGTGAATGACGCCACTGGGAACGTACCCGAGCGCCTTGAGAAGCTGCTGCATGGGTTGGTTCGATTGGTTCGTCGATGTGAATAGCTTTCGTGTCTGGCACTGCGCTGCGAGCTCCTGCATGAGAGCGCGGCCAATACCTCTGCGTCGTTCAGACTTAGCCACGTAGACGATGGAGACGAAGCCCTGTTCGTAGAAGGTGTAGTCCAGCGCAGCATATGCCACTACGGCCCCGTGGCGTTCTGCGACGAGGCAACCTCCTGATCTAAGGACTCGGTCAATGAAGCGCACGCGTGCCGGATCAGCGCGCGCGACGTGGTCGAGGGCGACGATGGCGTCCCCATCTGAGGGAGTTGCTTCGCGAATTTGCATGACCTTGGTCGCGCTGCCTAACGAATTCCGCGTCAGTGGCGGGCCGTCTCGCCTGCCTGCTCACAAATCAACGACTTCCTTCAGTCCCGGCAAGGCCCGGCCACTGCATGCGGCGGTTAGGCAGCACGTCACAGCATCATCCACTTACTACTGAAACTTGACTCTCTCTTACTACATCCCGCTGAATTGCTCAAAACTCTGGCCACTCGTCAGAAATATGAGTGACCCTATAAACAGGCCTAGATTGGCGATGACCGCGAGACTAACGATCACCCAACCTACCACCGGGCGGGAATGCAGGTGGTACCCGATGTTGAAGAAAGCCGGGGCCGCGAGGGGCAAGTTGTGAACCCCCAGCACGAGGAGTGTGATCGCTAGCCAAGCATTGAGAACCAGCGTCGTGCGGCCGTGCTCGTTGTCGGAAGCGAGCACCCTCCGCGTGTGATAGATGATCCACCAAGAGGGGGCAGCCAGGGCGATGCCGATCAGGTAGAACACTAGCATCGGGCCGTTCAGCGCCCCCAATACGAGCTTGGTGGTCACGGCCAAGAGATGACCAAGCGCCATGGTCCCGATCGTAACCCCGAAGAACAGATTCATGGCTGCCAACACCCGCCGTCGGGCGGGAGTATCCACACGGCGGTTCCGGTAGAGCAGCATCGTGACGGCAAGAAGGGCGAAGCCCAGCGATGCCGTCAGCCATTTGCTTTCGTCCACGATAAGCGCAAACAATTGATCGATCATTCCGGTGCTCTCTGTGTGCTGCCTAACGAATCCCGCGTCAGTGGCGGGCCGTCTCGCCCGCCTGCTCACAAATCAACGACTTCCTCTGAAACCAGCAAGGCCCGGCCACTGCACGCGGCGGTTAGACCGCAGTCCATCGGATCGGAGCTATGCGAGCCCTTTCAGGTAATCATGGTCAGATCGACCCTGACAACGATCCATGCTGAGTCCGTCCGGCGCAGGTAGTACCTGTGGGTGGCTGCGAAGGGCCACCAAGAGCCCGGTTGGGTCTCACCACGTGGGCGGACCGATGTCTGAAATACATCTACCGCGACGGTGTCTGACGTAACCGCCAATTGTGGACGGGAGAAGGCGAACGTCACGCCTACCTTATCGACGTCGCAGTGTCCTTCCGGGTCGTCATCGCAACGACCGTCGAAGGCTGGGTGTTGGCCGACACGGTCAATCAGCCTGTCGCTGTGACGCCGAGTCAACTCGATGGAGGAACGTTCGAAGATCATGTTCGTGATGTATTGTCCCCCGGGTCCCCAACTGTTGTCCAGGGAGTCCGCGACGGCATCGAAAAGCTCGGCCAGCACGGAGTCGCTGGGGTTCCAAGGTTTCCATAGGCGGTGGAGCGAAGCGTCGTAGCGATACGGGATACTGTCGTGGCCGGCGAGCGTATCCATACGCGGGACGTAATCTAAGTCCAGAAACTGGAGGATCCATGGTCGAGAATCTGGATTGCAGTAGAGGGCGTAGGTACCATCGCGCTTAGAGATTGTTCCACAGCTGGCGCCGTTTGCCTGCACAAAAACATGCGATAGAGGAGTACCGGATACATCATCCCGCACGCCACCCGTAATGCACAATCGAAAGATCGTGCACTTCAGAGTGGGATCTTGCGTGAGCTCTTGCGCATGCACCTCGACCGAGCTCAGACTGATCACGCACCCAAGTATTGCGGCATGTATGCGTCGGTCCATGGATTCAACATGTTTGACTGCGGCCTAACGAATTCCGCGTCAGTGGCGGGCCGTCTCGCCCGCCTGGACACTAATCAACGACTTCCTTCAGTCCTGGCAAGGCCCGGCCACTGCACGCGGTGGTTAGGCGGATTCATTTGCTCTATATAACGTGATACGTTATATTTCGTCATGCTCCTCCACTTCGCGTCGGCAGGCACGGCGGACATCTTCCACGGGGTGGACTCTAAGGCCGCCAGGAAGACGTGTCCGCAAGCGGTGTGGAAGGTGGCCAGGCGGAAGCTGGACCAGCTGAATCAAGCTGAGCAACTCGACGACCTCCGAAGCCCGCCTGCCAATCGGCTCGAGAAACTCAAGGGCGATCGCGTCGGGCAGTATAGCATTCGGATTAATGATCAGTATCGAGTGACGTTCGCGTGGACCGATCGCGGACCCGATCAGATAGCGATTCTCGATTACCATCGGTAAGTGAGGCCCCCGTGCTCCCAAAGAACCGACCACCGACCCACCCGGGCGAAATGCTCCTCGAGGAATTTCTGAAGCCACTCGGCATGACCCAAACCGAGTTGGCCGATCTCATTCAGGTGTCCTACCCCCGCGTGAATGAACTCATCAACGGGAAGCGGGGGGTCACCCCGGATACCGCACTCCGGCTTGGGCGGCTGCTGGGAACAACGGCAGAATTCTGGTTGAACGGGCAGCGGAATTGGGATCTCTGGCACGCGATGCACGGCCCCAACGCCGTACGGTTGGGCCGAATCCGCCCCCTTGGTGGCCCGGCACGGATGCGGCGATCAAGATCTGACCGTTCCGCCTAACGAATCCCGCGTCAGTGGCGGGCCAGCTCGCCCGCCTGCTCACAAATCAATGACTTCCTTGAAAACCAGCAAGGCCCGGCCACTGCACGCGGCGGTTAGGTAGCATCGTTTCGATACATCAGCGCCGCGTTCCAACTGTCCAGAAGGTCCGCCACGAGAGTTAGCTCCTGAGGAGAGCCACCTGGGGGCTGCGCAAGCCCGGCCTCCAGGCCGCCCAAAGCGTTGACCAAGGCGTCCAGTTCATCATTCGTCAGGTCGATGACAAAGAAGTCGGTATCCGGGCCACCCTCATGCCTCTCAGGCTTGGCTACTGGAATCGTCTGCGCAAGCTGATCGAGGCGCCGTCGGAGGTCCCGATGCTGCGGTGCCAGGCGCCAAGCTGTGGCTTCGATAGCCGACCGGGGGAGAACATCCGGTCGCGCGCAAATGCTGTGATACTCGGCCGTATCCATGAGCCTGGGTCGTGTCTACCTAACGAATCCCGCGTCAGTGGCGGGCCAGCTCGCCCGCCTTGGTCAAATCAAGGACTTCCATTGAAACCAGCAAGGGCCCGCCACTGCACGCGGCTGTTAGGTACCCTAATGACATGAAAACTCCGGCTCTAACCACAAGGCTTGACCTGGGAGCACAGCTCTGAGCTCGGTAGTCCACAAGAGCCCATCTATTCTGACGATCGGGAAGTGTCCTCCAAACCGCTCGGGGAACTCTCTGTAAGCGACGCTATCGACGATGACATGGTAATCCTCTCCATGGTCTATTGTTCTGGGACTCTCACGAGTTGGAAAGTTCTCTGGCCAGTCATGGGCAGGTACGTCGTCCCTACCAGCCCGCCAAATGATGACCTCCCCCTCCGCAGGAAACCACTCCGCTCCGTCTTTGTAGCTGTGTGTCAGATCAACGAGGGCATCATAGAGAGCGACGAGGTCGCGGGGGGCAAGGTCCCTTCTCTCCTTGGTATCCAGCCCTCCCCTCACGATGACGCGCTTGGATCGTGTAGAATCGGCGACATAAATCATGAGGATCGGTTGGTCACTCCACCCCTGTGTCAAGTCATAGAGGTCACGGAGCTCATAGAACGTATCGGGCACGGGTAATGCGTTGAGAATCTCATGAAGTGCCCGAGGTGAGAGGTGAGTCGAGCTGAACCGCACCTCCCACCCCCGTCCACTGCATGCGATGACGAGACCATCGTCGTAGCCTACGAGGCTTGGATATCCCGGGCAGTTGCCCGAGCCCCAGTAGCTGCAGCGGTACAGTACGAAAAGCGGCCTCCGCTCACTCCGTTCGTAATAGGAAGACGGAGGCGGCAAGCATGCGCTCATACCGACGACGAGAATGGTGGCTGCAAGCATGGGGATTGTGGTACCTAACGAATCCCGCGTCAGTGGCGGGCAATCATAGCCCGCCCTCTCACAAATCAACGACTTCCTTTGAACCCAGCAAGGCCCGGCCACTGCACGCGGTGGTTAGGCAGCAGACCCAAGTTTCCACGCCGTCACGGCGCGGCCAACCACAGAGCTATGGCAATCGTACCAAATGAGTAGCCAGGACAGGTGGCGTCCTCGCGAAGCAACGAATGCATAGACGGCGCTGACCAGGAAAGTCCACCGCATGATCGCTACGGCATCCCAGGCCCTCGGCCCCAAGCCAGGCTGGAGCGCGAGCGCCAGGATCATGCCTGCGAACCCCCACCACGCGATGCTCGTCAGGTGCCATCCCATTCGGAGCGTTCGCTTTGTAAAGACGTCACTGCCGAAAAGGTGTGGCAGATCTTGGCGCCGGAACAAGCGCCTCAAGATGAAGCGCTCACCGAGCCACGAATGGAGAATGCCGGCGGCTGCGGCGATTATCGCGCCGACCAACAGGTATGGGATTCATCCGGTGGTTTGTGGCATCCTATCGGTCTGTTGCTGTCTAACGAATCCCGCGTCAGTGGCGGGCAATCATAGCCCGCCCTCTGCACAAATCAACGACTTCCTTTGAACCCAGCAAGGCCCGGCCACTGCACGCGGTGGTTAGACAGCAACCCAAGTTTCCACGCGGTCACGGCGCGGCCACCCACAGAGCTATGGCAATCGTACCAAACTAGTAGCCAGGACAGGTGGCGTCCTCGCGAAGCAACGAATGCATAGACGGCGCTGACCAGGAAAGTCCACCGCATGATCGCTACGGCGTCCCAGGCCCTCGGCTCTAAGCCGAGGCTGGAGCGCGAACGCCAGGATCATGCCTGCGAACCCCCACCACGCGATGCTCGTCAGGTGCCATCCCATTCGGAGCGTTCGCTTTGTGAAGACGTCACTGCCGAAAAGGTGTGGCAGATCTTGGCGTCGGAACAAGCGCCTCAAGATGAAGCGCTCACCGAGCCACGAATGGAGAATGCCGGCAGCTGCGGCGATTATCGCGCCGACCAACAGGTAGGGATTCATCCGGTGGTTTGTGGCATCATATCGGTCTGTTGGCTGTCTAACGAATCCCGCGTCAGTGGCGGGCCATCTCAGCCCGCCTGCTCACAAATCAACGACTTCCTTGAAAGCAGCAAGGCCCGGCCACTGCACGCGGCTGGTTAGGCGTCAGCCGAACGGTCTTAGTTTTGCGGGCCGAGTCCCAGCATGGGCTCAGTTGCCAACCATCCAGCCATGGACGGCCAGGACTGACTCAAGGGGGCCTCTGTGAGCCGGTCATGCGGTTCGCAGCGTGGTATACCCTCGCTTACGTTTCCGTGCGGAGCAAAAGGGGGATGCCTTTCTTGGGTAATCGATGCGGCCGCTTATGGAACGGGCATACTGGTGGCTGCATGGGCCGTCTTTACGGGGAGCGAGCTGTTCGCGGGCTCAAGTTAGTATTCGGCAGGACGCAGACCATGTGTCTCGCGAGGAACTTGAGCGCAGTTCTTGCGAGAGGCGCTAGAACTGCCAGCTCCAGGGTGGGTGGTGAACTCGTGAGCTTCCAATCTGCGGTTGGTGAACGGCCATTGAGGTGCCGACACCTTATGCGTCCCATGTAACACGTGCCTATGTATCTGCGTTTCGGGGCACGAGGCCAAGAGCAGCCAGTATCTTGCCTGTCAGCTAGTATGGGCAGCTACCTCGATTCGGCTTCGAGAGATGCCTGGAAAGTGGTATGCAACGGGATGAACCGACAATCAGACTAGCTGCTTATGAGGCGCAGCTTCGGTTTGTCAAATTGTGCCAGACTCAGAGAGCTGGGTCGAATACCTGGAACGAGAACAAACCGGATTTCTAGACGGCCAGGTCTTCGAGTGCGTAGCCCTGGCCGCCTAACGAATCTGTGTCAGCTGCGGGCCCTATGCCTGCCCTCACACAATTCAACGGCTTCCTTCAAAACACAAGCGCCCGCCCGTCAGCTGCACACGGCTGTTAGGGCCCCGGCCGCACGACCCGGTCCGGACAGACTCCGGACTGCTCGGAGCACTAGGGAAAACCCTAGCCCACCCGGGCGTACCCGGAGCGGAGCGACTCGCGCGCCGCGGAGCCCGTCTCGACAGAGACGAACAACCACCAAAGTGGTTGAGGAATTGGAACTGAAACGGAGGCGCGGAGCGTCGAGGCCTAGTCTGCCTAACGTCTCGCGATTCTGCTGCACGGCCCGTCTGCTAACAAGGGGCGCGAGCTGAAGGCGAGTGGCCCGCCCGCCCTGCAGGTAACCCGTGTCAGTAGCAATCGCTTGTTAGAAAGCACGCGCCTCAAAAGCTCAACCGCCGCTCGTGTCTGGGCTCTCCGACCGGACGATCATTTGGTTGCCGTCGAGGTCTGTGAACGTGAACTGGCGTCCCTGCCAGGAGGGACCGATCGGCGCTCGCACGACACCGCCATGCTGCACTACCCGAGCAAAGATCATGTCTAGATCTTGAGTCAAGATCACAATACCGGGACCTGCGCTCCTTACGCTGTCGCGCAGCGCGAGCCCTATGGCCACCGGCGGCGCGTCGAGGACCGCGTAGGACGAATCAGGGCGGCTCGCTCCCCAGTCGAAGACTGCCTGATAGAAGCTGACAGCGCGCTCGAGATCTATCACCTGGATCTCGAGGAGCTGAATGCTGTTGTCGTCAGGACGACAAGCAGGCAGCGCGAGTAGGGCAAGGCAAAGCCATCCGCACTTCGAAGCCGACTGCCTACGATCGGTCGTCCTCCACATCGCTCTCCCCCGTGCTTTCTAACGAATCCCGCGTCAGTGGCGGGCCGTCTCGCCCGCCTGTGCACTAATCAACGACTTCCTTTGAAACCAGCAAGGCCCGGCCACTGCACGCGGTGGTTAGGGAGCACGGTGAACTACGAGTACTCACCCACCGAGGATGACCGATCGGGCGCTGTACGCGGCACCAGGGTGCCACGATTTGCGAAACACGTCGATCGTAGAACCCGATCAGGAAAATGCGTGAGCCGGAGTCACGACGGAGGGCACGGTCAGCAATTGGCCAGGCCGGTATCTTGCGTGGATGCTCAGAGACTCGTCTCCATAGCGGTGCAGAAACCTGCGCGCGGCCCTGGCACCGACGCAACGTACCATCGAGGGCCGGCGGCCAAGCTCCTCGTTCCAAGCGGACCGACCGTGAAGGAAAACCGTGACAACGGGAGGCGCTTGCGCAGGTGCTTGCTAGATCTGGTCACACAATCGGCCCGCGCCAGCGATGACGATCCAGCCGATGCGCCAGATCGGCGTTCGGTTCGGACGACCATCCCGATCAGCAGAGCGGACTCAGCCGCTGTCGAAGCCATCGCCAGCCAAGATCTCTCGCTACGCTCGGATGGGGCCGGCTGGTCAGGTGGCACACGTGATGGGTCGCTCTAGGAGCACCCTAGCAGGCCGAGTGTCGATCGGCAGTACCTGCAGCTAGTCTCGGAGTGCCGGTGCGTCATCTAACGAATCCCGCGTCAGTGGCGGGCCGTCTCGCCCGCCTGCTCACTAATCAACGACTTCCTTTGAGACCCGGCAAGGCCCGGCCACTGCACGCGGTGGTTAGGCTTCACTTCAAGAGGCTATGCAGGGGCGTGATCTGTCGGATCGGATCCGATGACCGGTTCCACGTCAGGATTATGATGCGGACTGCCGTTGGCAGACTTGTACAGAATGTCGTCCTGGCTCACCCGGTGCTGAGATCCTTCGTTGCTGAGGCTGACCAGATCTGGTGACCTCAATGTCCAGCGAGCACCTGCAATCGACAGTGGTGAACATCGCAGGCATATCTCGTAAAGTTCAGCGTATCGGATCCAGACTGATCAGCAATTAGCTTCTTACGTCCCATTCCGCTCCGAGTGACGCTTCTTACGACGCCTGCGTCATCGTCGAGCCACCTGAAGCGCCTCGTGTGGGTCGCACGCTCCAGCTCCTGTCATGTGCCCGGAGGGCGTCGCTTTTGGTGGCGAGTCGATCAGCGAGCTGATCATGCCGCCCAGAGTCTCAAGTGTCGGTCACTAGAGAACGCGGGAGAGTTTGAGGCGTAAGATGGTGCTGCAGACCAAATCTCGAGCAGACCTCTTAGGACGAGGATGGTAGTTTCGAGCAATCCGGTCGTCTTTGAAATCTGGAGTCAGCGCTTCGTCCATGAGCACATGCCGTACGGATGAACACCATGCTCGCATCCAGGAGCAATTGCTCATCCTCAGGACGTCCAAGAAGTACGATTTCTTCGGCTCGGGTGTCGGAGAGCCGGTCGAGAGTCCACCTCATAATCTCGCGAGGGGCTGATCAAAAGGACGCCCTGACCGAAGCGCTGGGGGGTATGGTACTTTTCGGATCACGATATCAGATGCAGCCTAACGAATCCCGCGTCAGTGGCGGGCCATCTCGGCCCGCCCTCTCACAAATCAACGACTTCCTTTGAAACCAGCAAGGCCCGGCCACTGCACGCGGCGGTTAGGAGCGACGCTGCACTCCGTCGCGCACCGGTGCGTGCAGTAGGCCGAACGACGAGTTGACGATGCACCGGACGCACGTGCGATAGAGAACAGTAGCGAGCGTCACCGCCCTCCGTGCTCGTGACAGTCTGGTGCGGATGCCATCGAGCGTCAATGCGCCCGAAGCAGAGGCTGCGATGCACGCCGCCGGCGGAGACGCTCGACTCGAGGACGTCGTAGAATGACCTCGACGCATCGCGATATGCCGCCGATCGTCAATCCAGGTGCTGCCCTGGCGAAGTCGGGATCTGAGCTCGTCGATTTCTGAGGACCGAACGTCGCCAGCGTCCGCCTAACGAATCTGTGTCAGCTGCGGGCTCTATGCCCGCCCTCACACAATTCAACGGCTTCCTTCAAAACACAAGCGCCCGCCCGTCAGCTGCACACGGCGGTTAGGGAGCCGGCCGCACACCTCGGCCCGGACAGACCCGGGACTGCTCGGAGCGCTAGGGAAAACCCTAGCTCACCATGCGCGTACCCGGCGCGGCCCCGTTGCTTCAAGGAACCGACCGGAACGACGAACAACCACATCGTCCGTTGAGGAATTAGGAACTGAACCGGAGTTGTGGAAAGCGAAGGCCTGGTCTGCCTAACGAATCCCGCGTCAGTGGCGGGCCGTCTCGCCCGCCCATGCACTAATCAACGACTTCCTTCAAACCCAGCAAGGCCCGGCCACTGCACGCGGTGGTTAGACAGCAGCTCCCTATCGGCGACTCGTCTCGAACTGTCTGCGGCTAAGGCCCCATAAGATCAGACCGTCCGTGTCACCCCATCGCCTCGACGAAGTACGAAGGCCTGATCGCTGGGCCTATTGGGAATCGGGTGAACTGCCGGATGACATGGCAGGCACTCCGTCTGCAGATCTCATGCCCGGCGTGAGGAAGGCTAGATGTGCAGACAGCATCATCCTCGGCCGTCGATTCGCGGCGGACCCGCACTTCTCGGAGGCGGGAGCTGTCGCTGCTTCACGTGTCGTACGGCCGAGAGCGTGAGCCGGTCCCGGGCAAGTCGGCATCAAGTGGCCAGTCGAGCCTATCGCGGGTCGAGCACGACTCGAGAGACGTTGGACCACTCTGCTCTCGGCGACCGGCCTCAACGGGCGTTAAGCTGGCCGACGAGCTCGCCCCGAGCGAGGGCATTCTGCCGATACAGCCTGGTCGAGCAGAAGCGCGACAACCTCACGTATCGGTTGCTTGTGAGCTAGTCACGAGGCTGGTGTTGGGATGCTGCGCACGAATCCGTGTCTAGTGGCGCTCAGCCCGCCTGTACACAATTCAACGACTTCCTTCAAAACACAAGCGCCCGCCCGTCAGCTGCACACGGCTGTTAGGGGAGCCGGCCGCACACGTCGGCCCGGACAGACCTGGGACTGCTCGGAGCGAGGGAACACCGTATCCCAACCGCGCGACGACCCGGTGCGGACCCCTGGGTGCGAGGAAGCCCGCCCGGGTCGAGACGAACAACCACATAATCCGCTGAGGCGATTGGAGACTGAACCGGAGGTGGGAGAGTAAGGCCGTCTGCCTAACGAATCCCGCGTCAGTGGCCGGCCGTCTCGCCCGCCCATGCACTAATCAACGACTTCCTTGAGTCCCGGCAAGGCCCGGCCACTGCACGCGGCGGTTAGGCAGCCCCTTTGGACTTGCGGGGCTTCCAGTCCAGCGAGAGTCGGCGGCCACTGCCGGCACAATCGCGCAAATACAGGTTAATCAACGTCTGGTAGGGAATGCCCGTCTCCGCGGCGAGCTCCTTGAAGTACTCAATCGTCGGTTCATCAAGCCGGATGGTGACCGACTTCTTCAAGCGCTTGGCGTAGGGATTCCGTCGCCCTTTTGAGAAATCATATTCGCGTCTCATAGTTCCCATCTCTGCGCATACTCGCGGCGCTCTGATCGAGTTGCCTTCCGGGCCGAGATGATGCGGATCGTCTCGTCGGTCTCACGGTAGCAATGGCACACCACCAGTGTCCGGAGGCCCGCACTGAACCCCAACAAGAGGAAGCGATCTTCGCTGGCGGAGTGATCGGGATCATCGAGCAACACCGCACGCTCATCGGCAAAGACCGTCTCGGCCTCTTCGAAGCTGACCCCGTGCTTCCGTTGGTTGGTGCGATTCTTCGGTGGATCCCACTCGAACCGGAGGTCAGCCATACTTCAATGTACATACGGAGTATGTACTTCGCAAGGTCGCGGATACTTCTGCTTTGGGGAGGGACTGCCTAACGAATCCCGCGTCAGTGGCGGGCCACTCAGCCCGCCTGCTC
>CAVOGR010000009.1:0-5406 GCA_963695555.1 uncultured Gemmatimonadales bacterium
AGAACTGCTGGGGGAAGTCGGAAGTCGTAGGTCTCACGCAATATTTCCGAACAACCCGGTAGCCTATACCGATCCGTTCGGACTCTGTCCCAAAGATGCTGGCGGTGATGGAAAGACGGAAGTGTACACGGACTGCCCAAAGGGATCTTCCGGGTATTACGCGAACCGCTCCGCTCAGGGACAAGGCGGACTCCTAAATGACGTCAAGGGTACGTTCGCCTCATGCAACGAAACCACTGCTTGTAAGTGGGGTGGCCTTGCGGTTGCTGCCTACACTGGCGCACGGTTGCTGTATGCTGGATTTGCGGCAATCACCGGTAGTGCGACGGCGACGACTGTCACCGCAGGTGGTCTGCCGGTGGCAGCTAGCGCAGCACCAAAGCTCAACGCGTTGGCCGATCGCTTTGGGACCACTGCAGACGAACTAGTGATTGCTGCTCGGAATCTGGGCCTTCAGCTGGTTGATCTCAGCCACAGAGCAATCTGGAGTATAAGTCTTGGGCAGCTGGATTGTGGCAACGGCTTCATCCATGTAACCTGGACCCCACAGGTCGAGCACATAATCTCAGCGGGCTCATGCGTGCAAATCAGGTGGCAACGGCATCGCCAGAGGCAGGTTGATCTTGCAGTGATTCGGCATCCCATGATGACTGACTTCAAAGCAGTCCTGAATCGACTGATCGATCGTTTTCTCACTGGAGTCTCCTTTGACGCTTTCGAGGCAGCCTATTCGAAGTGTTTCATCGATGAATGCCTGACGCAGCTTTTGATCCAAGCAAGCTCGCTTTCTACGGAGATATAAATGAGAAGACGAAATGGACGACTAGCTCTCCGCCGTCCCCGGATCGGATCGATGGGTGGCTTGATATTGATCAGTTTACGGAGTGGCTGCGTGCGCACCGTCGAAATGCGCCTGCATGACCCCCGGCACGATCGGGTGTCACGTGGGACGCGACGCTGGTCATGGCGCCCGTCGGTCGGGTTATCGGATCCGCGCCGGTGGTCATGGGCACACCGCTCCCGCCTGCCGCAGCGGACCGCGGGACAGGGCGGCATAACACGTCGATTGTCAAAGAGCGCCTGCCGGCTGGCGTGGGCCGCGTAACTCGATGCTAGCATTACTCGGAGGCGTGGCACGCACGCGCGTGCGACCCTCGACACCCCGCTATCGGAGACTCGAGCGGACCAGCGGCCGGGGGCGCCATGTCGGATGGGACGCGAGCCGTGGCTCCGTCAACGAAAAGAGGGCGCCTCACGCCCGGCCGGCCAGCCGTCCTGCGATACTCGATCGTGCGTCAGGCCACGGCCACCTCACGCGGCGCGCGGTCCCGCCAGACCGGCGGCTCCACGGTAAACAGCCGCCGGTCGCGGGCCACGCTGTACATCAACCGAAGACCGGAGCGCATGACGGCCACCACCGCCTTCATCTTCTGGCCGCCGTTCCGCTGGCAGAGGGCGTCGTACTCGGTGCGGAACAGGCCGTCAGTGGTGATGCTCCGGACCGCGAACATGTAGGCCGCCTGCCGCAACAGCGGGCGGCCCCGCTTGGAGATCCGCTTGGTGCCGCGGAGAATGCCGCTCGAGCGCTCCACCAGGGAGAGCCCCGCGACGCGGAGGATCTGGCGGCCGCTGTCGTAGGCCCGCGGGTCACCGATGGAGCCCAGGAAGACGGCGGCCGTGACCGGGGCGACCTTAGGGATGCTCAAGAGGTAGGGCGTCTCCGGCACGGCCTGGAGCGCCTCGACCATCGCGGCCTCGAGCGCTGTGAGCTGGGTCTCGAACAGGGCCAGCCGCTCGAGTACCAGGCCGATCTCCTGCCGCAGGCGGGCGATGCGCCAGGCAGCCCGACCGTGGCGCGGGCGGCGGTGACCAGCCGCTGGTAGGTCGCGGCGCCGAGGTGCCCGCGGCTCGCGGTGCGGAGCACCCGGAGCACCTTCGCCTTCGAGGCCTGCAGCAGGTCCTCCGGGGTGGGGAAGGCGCGGAGCAGGGCCAGCGGGGTCTTCTTGGTGACCGACGGGAACAGCGCCTCGAACTCGGGGAACACGACCTGGAGCAGGGTGCGGAGCTGGGTCAGCGCCCCGCGCCGGAGCAGCGCCACCCGCTCCCGCGCGGCCACCAGGGCGCGGAGCTCGGCGTAGGCGGGGGCCAGGAAGGGGAAGGTGACATAGTGGCCCTGGGCCAGCAGGTCGGTGATGGTCGCGGCGTCCTTGGCGTCGGTCTTGAGCGGCTGGTGGTGGGCCACCTCCTTCCAGCGCGTGGTGTGGGCGGGCAGAACGCTGACGATGGGGAAGCCGGCCTCCGCCAGGTAGTGGGCGAAGGTGACGCCGTAGCTGCCGGCGAACTCGATCCCGACCAGGATCGACGCGGGAGGCGCCCCGTCAACTCGTTCGCGGATCGCGGCCACGGCGCGGTCGAAGCCGGGGCGGGTCGTGGGAAAAGTGACTGCGGCGGAGTCCGGCCGGCCGCGGGGCCGGACCACCAGGGTGTGGGTGAACTTGCCGGCGTCGACGCCGACCACGGCCTGCGGCCTGCTGGGCGCGGTCGCGCTTGGGGAAGGAGATCATGGAGCACCTCGTGATGAAGGGTGCTCCGAGGGTGCGCCGGCGGGGGCCGACGGGCTAGGAGCTGGGTGCCACCCTCCACCCCGTATTCCATAATAGAGGTGTCACGTTCGCGGATCCTACACGTTCCGACTCTCCTTTCTCCGGCTCATCACCAACACCCGTCCGACCTGTTTCTGTTTCCGGTATCCCAACAAGTGGAAGATCTGAAGCGCGACGAATCGGGCCACGCGCACGTCGATCACCAGCGTGTCGGCCAAGGTCGGGTGCCGGCGTACGCCGGGCGACACGCGCAGCAGCTGTTCAGCGCGGGTATGACGCAGGATCCGCGACACGGTCAGCCAGAAGGGACTGAATTCCCGGATGACGAAGAAGCCATCGTCGCCCTGGGTCTGATAGAGCGGCATCAGAATCCGCCCGCCGGCGGGGGCATGGATGTCTCCCGACCGGTCCTCCGCCACCCACTCGCCTTCGGTCAGGGGTTGGAAGCTCTCGTATCCGGGCCGCATGCGAAACCGATCCTCCGGCTGGACAGGGTGGCGATACCGCACCTCGAACACCCGTGGCAGTCCTCGCCGGTTCTCTTCCAGCAAGCGTTGCGCTCGTTCGACTTCGGCCAACCGGTCGGCATTCGGCAACACGCCGCCGGCGGCCAGCGCAACCCAGACGCCGGCCTCCAGGAGATCGACTGAAGCGGGGTCTTCGTGGCGGCCGCCTTCGAACCCCATGGTGATGTAGCCGAGGCCGTTCAAGTACTCGAGCAGGGTACCCTCGATGTGCTCTTCCAAGCCGAGGATGATCGGGGAGCGAAAGCGGAGGGCAAATGCGCGGTTTCGGAGCGTGTCGCCGACGGTGGCAAAGGCCGCGCTCTTCCCCGAGGTCGTGTGCAGGTCGATGAAGAACGCACCGTTTCGCGCCCGGCCGAGTGCGGTTTCGATGGCTTCGAGCACGTCGACCAGTTCCTGGTCTTCACTGATCGCCGGATCGGCGGGTGACCGTTTCGGAGGGCTACGATGCGTTCGAGCTTGAAGTGTCGGTTGAGGTCGCGGTCGATGGCCCGCTCGCCCCGGGCCAGCGCGGCCAAGTTGCCGGCCAACCCTGATTCGCCCCAGATCGGAATGCGCCGGTCGTGGATCGTCTGGAAGATGCGCTCGAGCGCAGCCACACCCGCGGGCTCGTTGCCGTGCAGCCCTGCCGTCGCCACCAACAGCGGGCCCGTGCGCGCGCCAACGACCCGGCCGATCAGCCGATCGTGAAGCTGAAGGCCGGACCCAGCGGGTTCGGACGTCACGAGTCTTCGTGGAGCTTGTCGTGCAGCAGGCGCTCGACCATGGGCATGAAGTCGCCGACGCTGACGATGCCGACGAGTTTACCGTCCTTTACGACGGGAAGGCTTGGAATCCGGTGCCGGCGCATGAGTTCGATGGCCTCGAGGGTGGAGGTTTCCGGATCGACCGGTGCCGGGTTCGTGTCCATGGTGTCCCTGGCGGGTACGGTCAGCTTCCCTTCGCGGCGGTTGCCGCTCGCCAATGACGTAACACCGATCCGAATGACACCAGCCCGATCAGGTGATGCTCATCGTCCTCCACCGGGACCTGCCGGGATATGTTGATCCATGAGCAGGGCGGCCAGGTCAACCAGCTCGTCCTCCTTCACGGTCAAAGGTCGGTCGTCATGTACTGCTCGACCTCGGTAGCGGTGCTTCCAGCCGCCGCCCTCGTCGATCGACGCGAGTTTCCACTCGTGACATGGCTTGCCGCTCTGCTGGCGGTGAGCGGTTGCGGCGGTGAGCGCAGCCAGCCGCTCGCTCCGGGTGCCCTGCGAGCCCTCTGTAAGAGTGAGCGCTCGAGCCAGTGGGCCCCGGTCCGGCCGGATGCGACGCGGCTTTCGATTGCGGTGAGATATCGGTCGGTGTCGCGCCGGGCGACCCCCGCGCCCCTGAGCCCCGAGTAGGCCACGGCAATCAGATCCTTCAGGATCAATTCCCGCGCACCCACCGTTTTCCCGTCCAGCCAGGTAAAGCCCACATTGAGGCCGCGGCGGGCGCCGCCGGCAATTGGCCGACGTCATCGAACTGGATACGCTCGGTGATGTCGGGATGCGCTCCACACCCCCGAGACGAGCCCGACCCAGAAGGCCGCGTCGGCCACCTCGTCGGACACGCTGGGGCCGGACGGAAGTACCCGGCACTCGATTTGGACGTGAGGCACGCCCTGGCACACGCCATAACACGGGCGGTTCCAACGGGAGGCTGTGCCGTTGTACAGCTGCAGGGCGGCGAGGGCCGGCACACCGCCCGCCCGGAGCACCTCGAACGGGTCCTCCGGGTTCTTCGTCGCCATCAGCGCCGGAATCCGGGCGATGTCCTCACGGAACACCTCGAGCACGGACTGCTTGATCCACTGCTCGCCAAATCGGACCCGCGGAGCGAGTTCCCTCAGGTGGGGGGTGGTGCGCCGGGTGTCGATCGATTGTTGAAACAATGCGATGCGGGTCTCGGCCCAGAGCCGCCGGCCGAACAAGAGCGGGGAATTGACGCTCGCCGCGAGCACGGGCGCGGTCATCACCTGTGCCACGTTGTAGGTGTCGGCGAAGGCGTCTGGATCGACCTGGAGGTGCACCTGGAAACTGGTATTGCCGCCCTCCAGCATCACCGAGTCGTGCTCCAGGTTGAGCTCGTCCCGCTCCTTGGATGTTGATGGATAGGTGCCGCCGCGAATCCGAGTGAGTACGTCATCGACGACGTGGTAGCGTTCGCGCGGCGTCATGTGTCGAGCGACAGATCGGACTTGGCCAGGGTGGGGAAGATGCCCGTGAGCACCACGTCCGGCCTGGTGCTGGTGGG
>CAVOGR010000010.1:0-36966 GCA_963695555.1 uncultured Gemmatimonadales bacterium
CACCATTGCTATGGCAATCGGGGTCTCGCATACTATGTTGCCGCTGCAGCCTACCTTGGTTGCTGACTTTTTCCCAAATATCCATCCATTTCCCCTCTTCAAGTAGCTCGCACATTCCCCCCGATTATAGAGGTGCCCGGAGTAATACCGCCGGGCGCTTTTATTTATGTGTCGGAATGCTGGTTCTTCGGTTCGAAAAGGTCGGGATAAAGGCGTTGTGAACACTCCGGGCAGATGCTGTGCGAAAAATCAACCGGTATTGCTTCGGATATAATACGTTCGAGTCGTTCCAGTAGCCTTCGCGGTCACGGACGCGTTTGCATGAAGCGGGATTGGACGACATTCTGATGGTCGGTGATATGCGAGAGTGCCGCAGCAAAGACATTGCTCGCACAGTTCGCGGCTGGCATGTCATGATGCGATGCTGCGGCCGCAAGGATACCGGTCATCCCTGTCGTTGTATCACCGCTCTGTCGCGGCATCATGGAAACGGTGTATGAAAAGAACGTATTCGAGTGTCTTATTGATGTTTCGAACGAGTCGGTCGAGGCAGGACACGGCATCGCGGTATCCTTTCAGGCGGATGACGGTTCCAGTCTGTTGATGACGTCGATGAATGGTTTGCCCGTAACGTCTGCCGGATTAATGAATTGATGCAATGTAAGCCAGGAATTGTTTGGCGTCAAGCAGCAATCCGCGGGTATCAAGCGCGAATATCGGTATGCCGGCAGAATCGATGAGATGTATGAGAAACCGTCTTTTTGGTGAAACTCGTCTTGATTGAGACGTGGATTACCATTGTCGCCATGATCGTGCGCAAAAGCTGCTTAGTGTGACCGTAACTGATATTGTTTTTTTTATTGCCGTACTGATTTATCGTAAGTTTGTCTCTTGCTTCGGCATGACATGAGTATCCTGCAGCACTATATGTATTGTGAGCGAATAACAAAAAAGGCAATCCATCGGGTTGCCTTTTTTGTTATAAAGTTTATTAATACATAGTTATCGCACCGGCAGTATGTAATCTTCATCACGTATTGCGTCTTTGCCGGTTATTATTTCGGCTTTTGAAATGTGGTCGGCCACCTTAGACCATCGTCACGTTGATTTCTACCGACCATCGCACCCGAGTCGGATGCGTATACCCAGAACTGGTCTCCTGGTTCTTTCATCCCGTCTGTTGAGCCGGCGTTGATGTTGACGTTGCCCGTCGTGATTGAGAATGGTGAAACGCTTGTCAGCGAACCACTGCTGTCAGGGAGTGTGAAAATGCCGGTCAACTCCTTGCGGGCGTTATTGAGAGCTTCAACGGTGGTCTGTCCGAGCATTGTGCCGAGATACCGTTTCGATCCGAATTCCAGACTGTCGAGGCTGTAGAACTCATTGTCAAGCTGCCGGGGCTTGCCGAACAGCTCGATACCGAGGCCCCCGTGATGTCAGTTTTTTCTCTCCGGATACCGTTCCCAGTATTTTCCCGGAATCGACACTCATGACCCTTATCTGCTTTACGCGCACTTCGGCGGCATACGACTTGTATCCGCCTATCATCGGTTCGCCGCCGCCCCATCGGCCGAACGGCCGCGATGTTGCCGTAGAGGAAGTCGAACGGGAACGCCCGGAGCAACTCTGCGACGGCGGGAGCGAGCTTATGCAGCTCCGCCAACACCGACTTGCCCAGGAAGATGTGTGTCGCCGGCGTCCAGGCGTAGAGGTGCTCCGGCACGAGTAGCACCACGACCCCGACTACCGCCAGGGCGACAACGAACTGTTTGGCGCTCACCGCCGTCTGCGGCGTCGACGTCGGCGAAACAGTCGCGCTACCGGAGCGAGCAATGCCTTGCCGTGTCTCGCGGTCCGCAGTCCGGCCGCCAGGCTCAAGGCCGACTCCTCCACCTCGTCGTACACCACCTCATACAGCGCGTCCATGTCTTCCAGCCGTTCCTGGATGCTGTCCGCGCCGGTCACCAATTTCTTCCGCAGCTGCCGGCTCACGTCTACCAGTTCGTCCGTCTCGCTCCGGAGCCGTTGTGCCATGGCGCCGCCATCCTCGGCCACGCGCTGCACCGATTTGAGGGCGGGATCGAGATCACGACGCAAGTCGGTGAGGGTCTCCTGCATGGCCGCAACCCGCTTCGAGGTGGCCCGGGCCGCGATGAACACCACGATGCCGATCAGCAGGTACACCAGGGCTATGAGGAGGAGAGAGATCGCCACGATTGGGCCGACCCACGACGCGGCGTCGGCGGTCGCTGCCGGTGCTAAGGCGAGCATGAGGCTCCTTTCTGCGCCCAGCGGCGCGCGGCCGCCGGGCAGATCGCACTGCCTGAAGTGTAGCCCGGAATCGGTTGAGTGGAATCCCTGGGCCGCCTATCGGCTTTCGCCGGAGCGGCTTGACGCATTCCACTGCCGCGGGCAAGCTTAGGCCATGCCCTCCCACTTCGTGGTGCATGGCGGCGTGCCCGTCTCCGGCACCATCCGCCCAGCTGGCAACAAGAATGCCGCGCTGCCCATCCTCACGGCGACATTCCTGTGCGAACAGCCGGTCACGCTCGACAACGTGCCGCGCATCGGCGATGTCGAGACCATGCTTGCCCTGATGTCCGACCTGGGGGCGAAGGTGGAGTGGACCGGACCGAATCGCGTCGAGGTCGACACGCGCGGGGCCACGTTCAAGGCCCTCGACCCGGTGCTCTGCGCCCGGATCCGGGCATCGATTCTCCTAGCCGGACCGCTGTTGGCCCGATTCGGCAAGGTCGTCCTGCCGCCGCCCGGCGGCGACGTGATCGGCCGCCGCAGGATCGACACCCACCTCCTCGCGCTCGAGTACATGGGCGCCCAAGTGGACGTGGGGGACCGCTACGAACTCGTCGCCAAGAAGCTCAGGGGCGCGGATATTTTCCTTGACGAACCCAGCGTCACCGGCACCGAGAACGCCCTGATGGCGGCCGTGGCCGCCAACGGGCGAACGGTCTTGCGCAATGCCGCGTCGGAGCCGCACGTGCAAGACCTGGCCCGGATGCTGGTGGCGATGGGGGCCAGGATCGAGGGGATCGGCACCAACACTTACGTGGTGGAAGGTGAGGGCCTACTCAAGGGCGGGTCGTACACCGTAGGACCTGATCATATCGAGGTGGCTAGCTTCATCGGCCTCGCCGCCGTCACCAACGGCGCCATTACCATCGATCCCGTTCGCCCACAGGACCTGCGCAGCACGCTGATGGGGTTCGACCGGCTGGGCATCCGGCCGCGCATCGATGGTCACCGCCTGATCGTGGACGCCGACCAGGAACGGCGGATCCGGCCGGATTTCGGCGGCCACGTGCCGAAGCTCGAGGATGGTCCGTGGCCCGCGTTTCCGGCGGACTGCATGTCGATTGCCATCGTCACCGCCACGCAATGCTCGGGACTCGTCTTGGTGTTCGAAAAGATGTTCGAGTCGCGGCTCTTCTTCGTGGACAAGCTCATCTCGCTTGGCGCGCGGATCGTGCTCTGCGACCCCCACCGGGCAGTGATCGCCGGCCCGTCGCGCCTCCAAGGCGGCACGGTCGAATCGCCCGACATCAGGGCCGGCATGGCCATGTTGCTCGCCGCGCTCGCAGCGGAGGGCAAGAGCTCGATTTACAATATTGGGCAGATCGAGCGAGGCTACGAGGCGATTGACACCAGACTCCGCGCCCTGGGAGCCAACATTGAGCGCGTTGACGACGACTAGCCCGGTCCTGGTCCGGGAACGTCCCGTTCCCGGTGACATGCCCCAATTCGAGGTGCCGAATTGGCGGCAACGCTACGGCGTCATCGCCGGCATCACGGGGCGGGGAACGGGTGGCGGGCGGGGGTTCGACCTTTCCCTGTCCGGCGACGCGCCGATTAGCCAGGTCATGGGCCGGTGGCAGGCGCTCCGGGAGAGCGTGCCCGGGTTCCATGCCCTGATCCTTGGACGCCAGGTGCACGAGACCAACGTGCGCTGGTGCGAGAGCGACGAGGGATGGGTCCAGCTCGACCGCACCGACGGGCTCGCGACGATGACCGCCGGAATCCTGCTCAGCGTGACCGTGGCCGACTGCATCCCGGTCTACCTGGTGGCCCCAGCAAGGCGAGGCGTGGCCTTGCTCCATGCCGGATGGCGCGGCGCCAGCGCGGGGATTCTCGATCAGGGCGTGGAGCGGCTGATCGAGTATGTAGGGGTCCGACCGTCAGACATCGTAATGCACTGTGGCGTAGGTATTTGTAGTAATTGTTATGAAGTAGGTTCTGAGGTCCTTCAGGCCTTCGGCCTGCGGGGCGACGGGCCCGGGCCGTGGCAGATCGACCTGCGGGAGCGGCTGGCACACCGGGCGCTGAGCCTGGGCCTCGGCGAAGTGTCGCTGTCGGAGTGGTGCTCCGCCCATGACCGCCCCGGGTTCTACAGCCACCGCGCCTCCCGTGGCCGGGATGGTCGGATGGTGGCGTACCTCGGTTTCCCAGTTACCAGCGGTGGGTAGCCGGATCGCCCGAACGGAGCGGTTGGACGCCGGGGCGGGATAAAGAACCTTTCATCTCCACTTTTGGGATTTGTTACCCGCCCGGCTCCAAGTTCCGGCATGGTGGCCGGTCTGGCCATCAGGTCTCAACTCGCGGGAGGCGCCGTGGCTGACAGGGCCGACGTGTTTGCTGAGGTACTCCGCTTCTGGCAGGAGAAGGGCGTCCCTCCCTGTGCCGAGGCGCAAGCGGACGGTGTCCCATGCACCGTGCTGGGACGCCAGTGTGAGAGCTGTTCCCTCGCCATCAAGGCGCTGAACGACGCCCGAGACGCCGATGCCCAGCTGGGCGGCAATGGCATGGATTGGTAGGCATGACGATGTGAGGGGCTCGGTCGCCTGATTCGAGGCCAGCGCCACGTGTCGGCTCGGCAGCGGCCGGCGCGGCTGCATCGATCGCAATGCCCAAGCGGCGGCTGCTGGCTCGTTGACTCCGTGGGGATGGCGCGCTAGCTTTGTGCCGATCGCACGGGGATGCGGGGCAGGTGCTGGATCGGATGTGGGGGAATTCCCCCACATTTTTTTTCATCCGTGGCCACCAGCCGGTATGCAGCAACACACGCTACTCGAACCGATTCGTCTCCAGGTCGCGCAGTTGGGGTACGAGCTCGTGGATCTGGAGCACCGCGGCACGACCGAGCGGCCGGTATTGCGGCTCCGGGTCGACCGCGTCGGCAGTAGCCCCGGTCACGGGATCACGGTCGCAGAGTGCGGCACGATCAGTCGAGCCCTCGAAGCCTGGCTCGATGGTGAACAGCCGATCGGGCCGCGGTATGTCCTGGAGGTGTCGTCGCCGGGCATCGAGCGGCCGGTCCGCTGGCCCGAGCACTGGCGCCGGTTCCGCGGGCGGCAGGTTCGGCTCAAGGCTGACGGCCTCACGGGCCGCCCGACGGCGACGATCGTCGACCTGCCGGACGAGGAGCACGTGGTCCTCAGGCTGGCTGATGCGACCGAAGTGACGGTGGCCTTCGCGGATATTAGCGAGGCGACCCTGGTGGTGGATTGGGATTCGATTACGAAACGGTAGTAGGAGCAATGACATGACAGGCTCGGCGGAAATGCTGGCAGCTTTTCGGGAACTCACCACGACCAAGCGATTGGAGCGGGGCGAGCTGTTGGATCTTCTCAGGGATGGAATTCAGGCCGCGCTGGTGCGGGCCTACGGTCCCACGGTCAAGTTCGAGCTCAACGTCGACGAACTTCAAGGCACGATCCAGGTCCTCCGCCTGCGCCAGGTCGTGGAGGTGGTCGAGGACCCGGCCTGGCAGGTGCCGCTGGACGAAGCGCGCTATACCGACCCGGAATTCGAGCCGGGCGATGTGCTCGAGGAGGAGGTCCCGTTCCAGACCTTCGGCCGCCTCGCGGTGCAAGCCGCCAAGCAACGCATCATCCAGCGGGTCCGCGAGGGTGAGCGGGCGCGAATCCGGGAGGAATTCGGCGATAAGGTCGGTCGGCTCCTCTCGGGCGAAATCCAGCAGATCGAGCGCGGCAAGCTGGTCATCATGCTCAACCAGTTCCGCGAAGCCGAGGCCATCATCCCATATCGCGAGCAGAACCACCGCGAGCGGTTTCATCAGGGTGACACGATTCGGGCGGTCTTGAAGAAGCTGGAAGAGACGCCCAAAGGCCCGCGGCTCATCCTGTCGCGGGGCGATCCGTTGTTCGTCACGGCGCTGTTCGAGTTGGAAGTGCCGGAGATCCAGCAGGGCATCGTCGACATCAAGGCCATCGCGCGCGAAGTGGGAAGCCGGACCAAGGTCGCCGTCATCTCCCGTGATGATGCGATCGACCCGGTCGGCGCCTGCGTGGGCCTCAAGGGGTCGCGGGTACAGGCGGTGGTCAACGAGCTTAGTGGCGAACGCATCGACATCGTGCCCTGGTCGCCCGATCCCGAGCGGTTTGCGCGCTTGGCGCTGGCGCCCGCGCGGGTGGCGAAGGTCTTCGCCGACTCCATGAGCAAGACCATCCAGGCGGTGGTCGATGAAGACCAGCTCTCGCTGGCCATTGGCCGGAACGGACAGAACGTCCGACTTGCGTCGGAGCTGATCGGCTGGAAGATCGATCTCTACTCGAGCCGCGAGTGGCTCGAGCGGGGCGGCGAGGGCCCACTGTTCGCTCCGCTGCCGCCGGAGGAGGAAATGGCCACCCAGGTGCCGCTGAGCGAGTTGGAAGGGCTGGCACCGGAGTTGGTGGCCACGCTGGGCCAGGCGGGCTACCCCATGCTGAACGACATCCTCGACCTCGAGCGCGAAGACATTGGCGCCATTCCGGGGATGAGCCCCGAAGCGGCCGATCAGCTCCTGGCCTTCCTGACCGAGCTCACCGAGGAAGGCGCGGAGGAAGCGGCCGCCGCGGCCCCGGCCGCCACTGTGGCGGCGGAGAGCGCAGCGGAGCCAGCAGTGGAGGAAGAGCCTGCGTCGGCGGAGGTAACCCAGCCGGCGGAGAGTGCGGCGGAGCCTGCAGTGGAGGAGGAGCCTGCGTCGGCGGAGGTGACCCAGCCGGTGGAGCCGGGTGAGACGGGAGTGGACCCGGCGGCCGGCGAAGCGGAGCGCACGCCCGAGTGACGAAGCTCTTGAACTTGATTGGTATGGGGCACCGAGCGCGACGGGTGACGATCGGCGTCGACCGAGTCCGAGAGGATATCCGGGCGGGCCGCACCACGTGCGTCGTCGTAGCGGAAGACGCGAGCGCGCGCGCCTTCGAGAAGGTGGTTCGGTTGGCTGTCGCCCGGGATATCCCCGTGGTGCGTGGGCCGGCCGCCGATCGGCTGGGAGCCCAGCTGGGGAAGCCACCGGTGATGGTCGTCGGTCTCAAGGATCGAAGCCTCACCGACGGGATTCTCCAGCTCGAGCTCGAAGCGGTACGTCGGTAAGGGAGGAATGAGCGTGGCCAAGACCAGAGTACACGATCTCGCCGCAGAATTCGGGATCACCTCGGAGGAGCTGCTGAGTCTGCTCCGGGAGATGAACGTGTTCGTGCGCAGCCATTTGTCGGCGCTGGAAGCCGATCAGGTTGCGCAAGTCCGGGTCCGGTGGGAGCGCGACAAGCGGAAGGCAACCGGCGAAACCAAGGTGAAGAAGGGCCGGCGCAAGGCCACGAAGAAGAAGAAGGCCGCGGAGCCCGTGCAAGAGAAGGTCACGCCGCGCCGCCGCCGCCGGACCGCGGCGGACGTGGCGGAGGCCGAGGCCAAAGCGGCGGAGCAAGAAGCCAAACGCGCCGCCGCGGAATTGGCCGCGCTGGAGCGGATTCCGCTCGAGGAGCCCGTCGTGGCTGAACAGCCGCGCTCCATCGAGGAGCGGGCTCGCGAGCTCTTCAAGGACTTGCCGCCGCTCGAGGAAGAAGTGCATGCCGAGGCCCCGGAGGCCGAAGGCGCGGCCGCAACCGCCGCACCCGCCGCACCCGCCGCACCAACCGCGCCGGCCGAACCAGCAGCGCCACCGGCCCCGCCCGCGCGCAGGCCGGAGCCGGTGACGCGGCGTCGGGTGGCGCGACCCACCCCGGTCCGGGGACCGAAGCCGGTCTTCAGCTCGAGCGGGCCGCCGGCGGCGCCGCCACAACGACCCAGCACGGAAGCGGGAGCCCCATCCAGTGGCCGTCCCCCGGCAGGCCGGCGCAAGGGCCGCAAGGGGCGCCGCTCGGCGGTGGATCAAGACGCGGTGCAGGCCAACATTCTCAAGACCCTGCAAGGCATGCGCGGGGGCCGTGGCAAGGGGCGTGGGTCGAAGTCGGGCGAGCCGTCCTTCCGCGAGCTGGAAGAGGGCCGGCTTGCCGTGGAGCGGGAAAAAGAGAAGACCCGGATCCGGGTCAACGAGTTCATTTCCGTGGCCGAGCTGGCCGACATCATGAAGATCCCGGCGACCCAAATCGTCCAGTTCGCGTTCAAGGAACTCGGGCTCATGGTCACGGTGAACCAACGGCTCGATTTCGACCAGATCGACCTCATGGCCTCCGAGTTCGGCTTTGAGGCGATACGCGAAGACGAGTACGCGGCCCAGACCGAGACCGAGACTCCCGACGAGGAGAAGGATCTCCTGCCGCGGTCACCGGTCGTCACCATCATGGGCCACGTGGACCACGGCAAGACGTCATTGCTCGACTTCATCCGCAAGGCCAATATCGTGGCCGGCGAGGCGGGCGGCATTACCCAGCACATCGGGGCCTATCACGTCGACCTCCCCGGCGGCAAGGATCTCACCTTTGTGGACACGCCGGGCCACGAAGCGTTCACCGCGATGCGGGCACGCGGGGCCCAGGTGACCGACATCGTCGTCTTGGTCGTCGCGGCCGACGACCAGGTCATGCCCCAAACGGTCGAAGCGATCAGTCACGCGAAGAATGCCGGCGTGCCGATCGTGGTGGCGGTCAATAAGATCGACCTGCCGAACGCCAATCCGGGGAAGACCACGCAAGACCTGCTGCAGCACAGCGTCGTGCTCGAGGAGTACGGCGGTGACGTGCTGAGTGCCATGATCTCCGCCAAGACCGGCAAGGGTGTCGACCAGCTGCTGGAGAAGATCCTGCTGCAGGCGGAGCTGCTCGAACTCAAGGCCAATCCCAACCGGCCGGCATCGGGCACGGTGCTCGAGGCCACGCTCGACCCCGGGAAGGGTCCGGTTGCCACGATTCTGGTCCAGCGCGGCACCCTCAAGGTGGGAGACGATTTCATTTGCGGCAGCTTCTCCGGCCGGGTGCGGGCCCTGCTGGACGAGCGTGGCAACCCGGTGACGGAGGCCGGTCCGTCGATTCCGGTCCAGATCCTGGGCTTCGACGGGGTGCCGGCGGCCGGCGACGCGTTCCTGAACATGGCGGATGCGGGCGAAGCGCGCGACATCGCCCAGAAGCGGCAGCGCCTGGAACGTGAAGCCCAGAACCGTCGTACCGGACGCGGGGGAACGTTGGAGGACATCAGCCGGGCGCTGCAGGAGGGCGCGGTCTCACAGCTCCGCATCATCATCAAAGCGGACCAGGGCGGTCCGGCGGAGGCGCTGGCGGATTCGGTGGCTCAGCTCTCCACACCCGAGGTGAAGGTCGATGTCGTGCATCGCGGTGTGGGCGCTATCAACGAGAGCGACATCATCCTCGCCAAGGCCTCTGGAGCGGTGGTGATTGGATTCCACGTCCGCCCGGATTCGAATGCCCGCGCCGCCGCCGAACGGGAGCATGTGGACGTCCGGACCTACCGGGTCATCTACGAAGCCGTCGAAGATGTGCGGAACGCGCTCGAGGGTCTCCTCAAGCCGGAAGAGAAGGAGATCGTGCTGGGCGAGGCCGAGGTGGTCCAGCTCTTCAAGGTGAGCAAGGTGGGTACGGTGGCGGGCTGCACTGTCCGGAGCGGCATCATCGACCGGACCGCCAAAGTGCGGGTGGTGCGCGATGGCGTCTCGGTGTACGAAGGCGTCATCGGGAGCCTCAAGCGCTTCAAGGACGACGTCAAGGAAGTGCGCGAAGGACTGGAGTGCGGGATCAGCGTCGAGAACTTCAATGACGTCAAAGTGGGCGACGCCATCGAATCCTACCATCTCGAGGAGATCCGGCGTACGCTCGAATCGTCGGCGTCCGCTGGCGTCGTGTAGCCGTGGTGGTTGGGATTAGCACATGGGAGCTGCATCTCCCCGGATGCCACTCGTTGAAGGAAAAGCGGGGTACGCTCAAGCCTCTGACGGCGGAGCTCAGGCGCAGCCTGAACGTCTCGGTGTCGGAGACTGCGCACCAGGATCTCTGGCAGCGGACCGAGATCGCCTGCGCCGCGATCGGCACCAGCCGGAAGGTGGTGGAGGAGACGTTGCGTTCGGTTGACCGGCTGATCGAAGCCCGCGACGGGATCCGGGTGATCGACACGGCGACGGTGTATCGATGAAGCGATCCTCGCGTCGTCCGCAGCAAACGGCCGAGGCGATCCGCCAGATCGTCGCCGAGGCGCTGGCGAAAGACGTCCGTGACCCTCGGGTTCGAAGCGCGACGGTGACCGCCGTTCGGGTGTCGAATGACGTGTCGCACGCGACGATCCTCGTGAGCGTCCCGGGTGATGAGGACGACAAGGCTCGCGCCCTGGCCGGCTTGGCGAGCGCGTCCGGCTTTCTGCGCTCGACCTTGGCGCGAACGCTGACCCGGCGCACGGTGCCGGAACTCCACTTCGACATCGATCGAGGGTTGGAGCACGCGGCGCGGATCGACCAGCTCCTGGGCGGGCTCCACACGGAGGATTCAGGCTGATCGGAGCCTTGCTCCTCGACAAGCCCCGGGGCCTGACATCACACGATGTCGTCGCCCGCGTCAGACGGGTCTACCACACCCGGGCGGTGGGCCACACCGGCACGCTCGATCCGTTTGCCACCGGATTGCTCGTGGTCCTGCTGGGGCGGGCGACACGACTGGCCAGGTATCTGTCGGGATTGCCCAAGACGTATCTCGCGACCGCGCGACTGGGCCAGGCCACCACGACCGACGACCTGACGGGGACGCCGATCGAACCACCGAAGGACCCGAGCGGAGTGACGGACCAGCAGGTGCGGACCGTCCTGGCCGGCCTGGCCGGTCAGCGACTGCAGCGTCCGCCGCCGTTCTCCGCCAAGCGGATCGCCGGTGAGCGGAGCTACCAGCGGGCGCGCCGCGGCGAAGCAGTCGAGCTCGAGCCGGTTGCGGTGACGATCCACGCGATCGCGCTGGTGGAGTACCGGAACCCCGACCTCACCTTCCGGACGACGGTGAGCGCGGGGACCTACGTCCGGGCGCTGGGCCGGGACGTGGGCGCCTTGCTGGGCACGGGGGCGCACCTGACCGCGCTCCGGCGCGAATCGATCGGGCCGCTCCGCCTCGCGGACGCCGTCGCGCTCGATCGGCTGACGCCGGAGACGCCGCTCCTGAGTCCGCTCGACGTGCTGCGGCACCTTCCTGCGGCCGAGCTCGATGCGACGGCCCGCGCGCGCGTGGCTCACGGGAACGCGGTCCGGCACCCCGGGCTGCCGGAGGGCGCGGTGGCCTTGGTGTCCGGGCAGACGCTCGTGGCCGTGGCGCAAACGAGTGGGGAGTGGGTCAAACCCGAGGTGGTGCTCGAGTGAGGATGCGTTCGATTCTCCCGCCGTTGCCGAATGGAAGCATCGTGACCGTCGGGTCGTTCGACGGTGTTCACTTGGGGCACCAAGCCGTGTTGCGGGAAATCGAGCGGCGGGCGGCAGCAGCGGCGCGGCCGAGCGTCTTGGTGACGTTCGAACCACATCCGCTCGAGGTCGTGAATCCGCGGGCGGCGCCGCAGGTGTTGACCACCGGCCCCGAGCGGCGGGAGATTCTGGCGCAGACCGGGCTCGATTACGCCGTGTTCCTGCGGTTCGACCACCGGCTCGCCGAGCTCAGCCCGACGGAGTTCGTCCAGGAAATCCTGGTCGAGCGGTGTCAGATGAAGGAGTTGGTCATCGGGCACGATCACGGGTTCGGACGTGGGCGGACCGGCGACGTCGAGACGCTGCGCCGGCTCGGGGCGGCCGGCGGGTTCGTGGTGGACGTGATCGGGCCGGTCGAGAACGGGGGCCATCCGATCTCGAGTACCCAAATCCGGCGCGCGGTGGCTGGTGGCGACTTACGGACCGCGGCGCATTTGCTGGGACGGCCGTATCATGTGAGCGGTCGCATCGTGCGAGGAGTCGGCCGCGGCCGGACGATGAGCACCCCGACCGCCAACATCGGCGCCGTGCCCGCGCGCAAGCTCCTGCCCCCGGACGGTGTGTATGCAGTATGGGTGGAATGGCGGGGCGGGCGGTACGGCGCGATGATGAACCAGGGCACGCGCCCGACGTTCGCCGAGCACCTACGCCTCATGGAAGTGCATCTGTTCGACTTCGAGGGCGACCTGTACGACGAATGGATCAAGGTCGAATGGATCGAACGGCTGCGTGACATCAAACGGTTCGTGTCCGCGGCCGAACTGAAAGAGCAGTTGAATCTGGATCGCGAGCAGGCCCATGCCGTGCTCGCCGCGTCGAACCTTGGCGCGCGTCGCGTCCCACACGTGTGAGTTAACTCGATGGTTACTAGCCTCCGGAATCGGCTCATTGTGATCGGCATTATGGTTGCCATCAGCGCCTACAACCTCCTTCCCCAGACGAAGGTCATTCGGGTACGCACCGAGTCGGGCGCCGTGGTCGACGACACGGTCAAGCGAATCCCGCCGAAGAAGGGACTCGACCTCCAGGGCGGCATGCACCTCGGCCTGGAGCTGGACCAGTCTACCCGCGTGTCGACCGACCCGGCGCGAGACCTCGACCTTGCGTTGACGGTCCTCCGCAAGCGGATCGATGAGTTCGGCGTGGAAGAGCCGGTCATCCAGAAAGTGGGCAACGACCGCATCGTGGTCGAGCTCGCCGGCATCGATAACCCGGCGCGCGCCAAGGCGATTGTGCAGAAGGCCGCGTTTCTGGAGTTCAAGATTACCGATGAGACCAACGCCCTGGAAAAGGCGCTCCCCGCGATGGACCGGGCGCTTCACGCGCTCGGCGTGACCGGGGCGGCCGGTGCCGCAGTCGCCCAGCCGTCGGCGGTCGAGCAGCTGCTCGGCGCCGATTCGGCGGCGGCCGGCGCGCAGGACTCCACCCCGGTTACCGGCGGCGTGCTGAGTTCGCTCGTCTTGCCGACCGGCGGTGCGGGCGTCTCGGCGACGCCGGGCGAGTACATGGTCTCGGAGACGGCCTATCCCAGAGTCGATAGCCTGTTCCGATTGCCCGAGGTGAGCCGGCTCTTTCCTCGGGGCCTGGAATACCGCTGGGGCGCCGAGCCGACCAGCGTCGGGGTGCAATCGTATCGTTTCCTGTATGTGGTCGATAAGGACCCGATCATCACCGGTGAGCGCCTGGTGGATGCCCAGGCCGGGGTCGATCAGCTGACGCAAGGCGCCATCGTCACCTTCCAGCTGGACCGGCGCGGCGGGCGACTGTTCGGCCGCCAGACCCAGGCACACATCGGCGACTTCATGGCGATCATCCTGGATGGCCGGGTGCAAGGCCGCCCGCCCGTCATTCAGGGCCGGATCGACCGGCAGGGACAGATCACCCTCGGCAACAAGACCATCCAGGAGGCCCGGGACCTCGCCCTGACACTCAAGGCCGGCGCGCTGCCGGTGCCGCTCAAGATCGTCGAGGAGCGGCAGGTCGGCGCCAGCCTGGGCCAGGACGCCATCAGGGCCGGCATCGTTGCCGGCCTCGTGGGCACGACATTCGTCATTCTGATCATGATTAGCTATTACCGCTGGGCCGGTGTCCTGGCCATCTTCGCGCTTGGCTTCTACATCCTGTTCACCATGGGCGGGCTGTCCATGTTCGATGCGACCTTGACGCTCCCTGGCCTTGCGGGACTGGTGCTGTCCATCGGCATTGCCGTGGATGCAAACGTGCTCATCTTCGAGCGCATTCGAGAGGAACTGGCGGTGGGCAAGACTGTGAGCCTCGCCGTCGATGAGGGCTTCGGTAACGCGATGAGCGCCATCATCGATTCCAATGTCAGCACCGTGCTGACAGCCCTCTTCCTCTTCCAGTTCGGTACCGGGCCGGTTCGGGGCTTCGCCGTGACGCTGACGGTCGGTGTTATCGCGTCGATGATCACGGCCATCTTCGTCACGCGCACCTTCTTCATGGTCTGGCTCCATCGGAAGCCGGCCATGACCACGTTGAGCATCTGACTATGAGATTCTTCGCCGACGCGAAATACGATTTCCTGAGCAAGCGCCGCTTTGCGTTTGTGCTGCTGGGCGCGTTCATCATTCCAGGCCTGATCATCTCCGTGTTCCGCGGCGTGAATTACAGTGTCGAGTTTACCGGCGGAACCCTGGTCCAAATCAAGACGGTTGCCCCGGTCGAAGTAGGGGTTCTGCGCCAGCGGCTCGACGAGTTCGGCGTCACGGGAGCGGAAATTCAATCCTTCGGCTCGAACCGGGAATTCAACATCCGGGCGCGGGTTGCGGTGGCTGGGACGGACGCGGATGACACGGAGGCTACGGGCGCCGCGGTGGCCCGGGCCCTGGATGCCGCGATCGGAGCCGGGCAATACATCATCGAACGCACCGAAGCGGTCGGCCCGAAGGTGGGCGGCGAGCTGCGCCAGAAGGCCGTCATGGCCATCCTGTTGTCGTTCGTCGCCGTACTGCTGTACCTCTGGTACCGATTCGAGTGGCGGTTCGGAGCGGCCGCCGTCCTGGCGACGGCCCACGACATCCTGGCCATCATTGCATTCATCGGCGCGTTTCGCATCGAGGTGAGCCTCTTCGTCGTGGCCGCCTTGCTCAGCACGGTCGGGTACTCGTTGAACGACACCATCGTCATCTTCGACCGCGTGCGAGAGAACCTGCGGAAGTCGAAGCGGGAAGATTTCATCCGGATCCTGAACCGATCGATCAACGAGACCCTGCCGCGTACCATCTTGACTGGAGGTACCTCGCTCGGCGCGCTGATCGCCTTGGCCGTCTTTGGCGGGGCGGTGGTGCGGCCGTTCGCTGTGATCATGACCTTCGGGGTCATCGTTGGGACCTATTCGTCCATCTTCATTGCCTCGCCCCTCTTGCTCTGGATCGAGCGGCGCTGGCCCGGCGCCGACATCCGAGGGGTGAAGGGGACAGCCAAGAAGCAGCTCGCCGGGAAGCCCCAACCCGTCGCCTGATCCGTGCTGGTCGATTCGCACTGCCACGTGGCCGATGAGGCCTTCGCGCCCGACCGCGCCGCCGTGCTCGACCGGGCCTGGCAGGCCGAGGTGGCTCACCTCATCGTCATCGGCGATACGCGCGACGCTGTCGCCCTCGGCTGCGCCCTCGCGGACGCGGACCCCCGAGTGTCGGTCACCGCCGGCGTGCATCCGCACAACGCCTCGGGCTGGAACAGGGACGCCGACGCTTGGCTCCGCGATCAACTGCGGGACCCTCGCGTGGTGGCGGCCGGAGAGATCGGACTGGATTATCATTACGATCACTCACCCCGCGATGTGCAGCGTCGGGCGTTCGATGCACAACTCGCCATCGCCGGCGAACTCGGGCTGCCCGTGGTGGTGCATGCGCGCGAGGCCGATGACGACGTCGCCGCCATCCTCGGGAATCATCCCCGGGTGGTCGCGATTCTCCATTCCTTTAGCAGCGGCATGACGCTCCTCGAGGCCGGGCTCGAACTTCGGCACTATGTCTCATTTAGCGGTATGGTCACCTTTGCCAATTGGCGGCTCGATGACGCCGTGCGCGAGACACCGCTGGATCGGCTCCTGGTCGAAACCGACGCGCCGTATCTGGCGCCGGTTCCGCATCGGGGCAAACGAAACGAGCCGGCCTTCGTCCGTCAGGTTGCCGACCGCGTTGCGCACGTGCGCGGCCTGACTCCGCCCGAGTTGATTGCGGCTACCGGCGACAACGCGCGGCGCGTGTTCGGTACCAGGCTTGCGCGACCAACTGAAGCCAACTCCATTCCCTCGACCACCCATCACCTGCCTAGGAGCACCTGACCGGTGACGAAAGTACCCACTGACATCGCGATCGCCCAAGCCGCCACCCTGCGTCCCATCGCGGAGGTGGCCGCCGAAGTCGGCCTTGGGCCGGACGACATCCTGCCCTATGGGCGCCACAAGGCGAAGATCAGTCCGGAGGCCATCGCGGAGCGGACGCCGTCCGGTCGGCTGGTGCTCGTCACCGGCATCAGTCCGACGCCGGCCGGAGAAGGGAAGTCCACCGTGACGGTGGGGGTCGCGCAGGCGCTCCGCCGGCTCGGCACCAAGGTCATGGTGTGCTTGCGGGAGCCGTCGCTCGGCCCGGTGTTCGGCATCAAGGGCGGGGCCGCGGGCGGAGGCTACGCGCAAGTCGTCCCGATGGACGAAATCAACCTCCACTTTACCGGCGACTTCCACGCCATCGCATCCGCCAACAATCTTCTCTCGGCGATGCTCGATAACCACGTCCACCAGGGCAACGCGTTGGGTATCGATCCACGACGCATCACCTGGCCCCGCACCATGGACATGAACGACCGGGCGCTCCGGCACATCGTCGTGGGCCTGGGCGGCTTGAACGGCGGCATCGCGCGCGAAGAACATTTCGTTATCGTCCCGGCGAGCGAGGTCATGGCGATTCTCTGCCTGGCCACCGACCTGGCCGATCTCGAAGCCCGGCTAGGTCGGATCATCGTCGGATTCACCCGCGACCGCATGCCCGTGACCGCGAGCGATCTCAAGGCGTCCGGCGCGATGACCCTGCTCTTGAAGGATGCCATCCTGCCGAACTTGGTCCAGACGCTCGAGGGTGGACCGGCCTTGGTGCACGGCGGGCCGTTCGCCAACATCGCCCACGGCTGCAACTCGATCGCGGCCACGCGACTCGGGTTGTCCCTGGCCGACGTGGTGCTGACCGAGGCAGGCTTCGGCGCTGATCTGGGAGCCGAGAAGTTCTTCGACATCAAGTGCCGGGCCGGGGGGTTGAACCCGGAAGCCGCCGTGATCGTGGCGACCGTGCGCGCCCTCAAGATGCATGGTGGTGTGGCCAAGGACGCCCTGACGACGCCCGACGTGGCCGCCGTTCGGCGGGGCCTGGCCAACCTCCAGGCTCACATCGCAAACGTCAAACAGTTCGGAGTCCCGGTCATCGTGGCACTGAACCGTTTTCTCTCGGACTCGAAAGACGAGTTGGATACCGTGCTCAATGCTGCCCGCGCGACGGGTGCCCGCGCGGCCTTGAGCGATGTCTGGGCCCAGGGCGGGGAAGGCGGCGAGGCCGTGGCGCAGGAAATCCTCGCCACCCTCGAGGAGGGCGAGGCCCAATTCCGCCCCATCTACGACACCGAGCTTCCCATCACCCGGAAGATCGAGACGATCGCGACCCGGATCTACGGCGCGGACGGGGTCGACTTCACGAGTAAAGCCAGCAGCGCCATTCGCCAGTTGGAGGCCATCGGGATGGGCGGAACCCCGGTCTGCATGGCGAAGACCCAGTATTCCTTTACCGACGACCCGACCGTTCTCGGCCGCCCCACTGGATTCCGCATCACCATCCGCGATGTCTACGCGTCGGCCGGTGCCGGCTTCGTGGTGGCCCTCGCCGGCGACATCATGACCATGCCGGGACTCAGCAAGGTGCCGTCGGCCGAAGCCATCCGCATCCATCAGGACGGGCGCATCGAGGGGCTCTTCTAGGAGGCGTACATGCCGATCGAGTTCGTGCGGACCCCCGACGCGCCCGGCGCGATCGGGCCCTACAGCCAGGGGACCATGGCGGACGGCCACGTATACACCGCCGGACAGATTGCGCTCGATCCGGCGAGCGGTCAGGTGGTGGAGGGAGGGGTGCAGGCCGAAACCGAACAGGTACTGCGGAACCTCGCGGCGATCTTGCGAGCCGCAGGATCCGATCTCTCGCAGGTGGTGAAGACCACCGTGTATCTTGTGGACATGAGCGATTTCCCGGCCATGAACGAGGTGTACGCCAAGGCCTTCGGCGAGCACCGGCCGGCCCGCTCCACCGTGGCCGTGTCCGCGCTGCCCAAAGGGGTTCGGGTCGAGATCGACGCCATTGCCCGAACCAGGGCAAGCCGGTAGCTGGGCGGTTCCGCGCATGCCCGGGGGCGGATCGGGCCTGGTGGCTCGGCCGGTCTTCAAAACCGTGTAGGAGACGCCCTCGGCGGCTCCGGTGGGTTCGATTCCCACACGCTCCCGCCACCCCTCTACCGACTGAGCGGATGCCTCAACGCGCGACGTCTTTCCTCTTGATAGCGGGACTCCTGGCGGGGTTCGGCGCATCGTCCGGACTCGCCGCACAGGACGTCCCACCGGCCGTGCCGTCCGCAGACAGCGTAGCCCCGGCGAACGCGGTCGCGGACACCACGGGCAGGCGCCAGGTGTCACCCATGGGTGCGTTCCTCCGTTCGCTCGCTCTTCCGGGCTGGGGTCAGGCCAAGCTGGACCGGAAGCTGACCGGTGGGGTCTTCATCGCGTGGGAGGGTGTCACCCTGGCCATGAGCATCAAGGCCAATCACGAACTGGGCTACTTGCGGCGCATCAACTCGAGCCGAGTCGAGGCGAAGAAACAGGAGCGTGAGGACTGGCTGATCCTGCTCGCCTTCAACCACCTGTTCGCGGGGCTCGAGGCCTACGTGTCGGCCCACCTATGGGATTTCCCCGGGGACATCAAGGTTCGGGCGTTGCCCGACGGCTCGGTGTCGGCCGGGTTCTCGATTCCGCTCAGGTGACGCCGTGAACGACACCCCCATCGGAATCTTCGACTCAGGTATCGGCGGACTGACCGTAGCGCACGCCCTGTTCGAGTGCGTTCCCGACGAGTCGACCATTTACTTCGGCGACACGGCCCGGGTGCCGTACGGACCGAAATCGCCGGCCACGGTGCGGCGCTACAGTCTCGAAATTCTGGACTGGCTGCTGGGCCAGAAGGTGAAGGCCGTCGTCGTGGCCTGTAACACCAGTTCCGCCCACGCCCTCGAGGCACTGCAACACCTGAGCCGGGTGCCGGTCATCGGCGTCATCGAGCCCGGCGCACGGGCAGCCCTCGAGGCCACCCGGGGTGGGCCGATCGGTGTCATCGGGACGGCCGGCACCGTTGCCAGCGGAGCCTACCCGCGCGCCATCCGGAACATCGACCCCGCGGCCAAGGTTACCCAGGTGGCCTGCCCGCTCTTTGTGCCGCTGGTGGAGGAGGGGTGGTTCAACCATCCGGCGGCGGAGTTGATCGCCACAGAGTATCTCCGGCCGTTGATGACAGCGGGCATCGATACCCTGGTATTGGGCTGCACCCACTATCCGCTCCTCAAGCCGCTCCTCTCCCGGGTGCTTGGCGACGAGGTGGTCTTGATCGACAGCGCCGACGAGACGGCCCGTACTGTCAGGACCATGCTGGCGGACCTCGGTCTCGAGGCGAGCCCGAAGAGCCGCGCGGATCACCGGTTTGTGGTCAGTGATGATGAACAGCGATTTCTCGACGTGGGGTCCCGCTTCGTGGGTGAGCGGCTCACCCATGTGGAGGTGGTAACGCTGGGCTGATGTCGGGGCTCGGCTTCTACGGGGCGAAGTGGCTCAGGGTCGCTCCGGTTTCGGTTGCAACCGCATACCGGAACCCCTCCATCCAGGCACCCGGATTGAGGTACTGCCTGCCGGCGCCCACGTCGATCAGGGCGGGCCGGTGGGTGTGCCCCATCACGACCAGCCCGAGCGTCGGTTCCTCCGCCAGCTTCCCTTCGGCCCAGGCTTGCTGCTTGGCCGCCGCGGCCTCGAGCACGCTTGGCTCGCGGGTGGAGTATCCCAGGCCCCGGCTCATCTTATCGACCAGCCAGAAGCCCCAGTCGGGGTGCATCGCCTTCCACAGGGCAATGGTCAGACGATTGCGGGTGAGATGATGCATCCACTCGGCCGACCAATACTGCTCGGTCAGCCCGTCGCCGTGCACGGCCAGGACCGCTCGGCCTCCGATCGCGAAGCGCGTTTCGACGGGATGGAACGCGATACCTAAGTCCTTCTGCCAGAAGTCCCCGCCCCAGCGGTCGTGGTTTCCGCCGATCATGACCACGGGGATGCGCCGCCGGACCTGGCCGAGTGCTGCGGCCACATGGAAGCCCCGGCGGGGGATGACCCGCCGGTAGCTGAACCAGAAATCGAATAGGTCGCCATTGACCAGCAGGCAGTCTCCGAGCGTCGGCACCGTCTCGAGGAACGCCAGGAGCGCCTCCTCGACTTCGGGCCCGACTGCCCCCAGATGGGCATCGGCGAGCACCACGAGCTGTTGACCGAGCACGGGGCGAAGATACCGGACTCGAGGGATAGGGTGCAAGCGCTTGCCTTGTTTGACTTTCCGCCGTTGGCTGGCCAGACTTCGACCGATTCCGCTCGCGGCCTGTCCGAGGCCACGAACCCCCGGGCCCGGCCTGTCATCCGACCCAAACCCGTCTACCCAGGAGCAGGTGTGGCTCCAACCCTCCCCCGGCACGTCACCATGCTGGTCCAGGGTCCACGCGCATGACCGACCCGACCGACATCACCTTCCGGGTGAACTACTCGGAGACGGATCGCATGGGGGTGGCCTACCACGCGCGCCACCTGGTCTGGCTGGATATGGCGCGCACGGAGTTTCTGCGCGCGCGTGGGATGACCTACCGTGAGTTCGAGGACATGGGCTTCCGGTTGGCGGTGGCCGAAGTCACCGTGCGTTACCTCAAACCAGCGGAGTACGACGATCTCATTCGGGTCCGCTGCTGGATCCGGGATCTTGGCTCGAGACGGATCGTGTTTGCCTATTCGATTGAAAACGCCACAACCGGTCAGGTCCTGGCCAACGCCGAGACCAACATGGTGTGCCTGAATACCGAGTTTACTCCCACCCGGCTCCCGCAGGAGATCATGACCATCCTTACCCGGCCTCCGACCCATGGGGAGCAGTAGCACCATGACTTCCTCGACACACCGCTGGACGGCGTGCCGATCGCCCGTCCTCGTCCTCACCGTGGCCGCCGTGTGCTCCACCTCTCCCTCCGCGGCGCAGGACAACGCACTGGTGGAAGCCGTGGCACCGCTCCTGGCCGTGGAAGACGCGAGGGAATGGGCCCCTGCCACCCTCGAGAGCGGTATTCAACATCCCGACCCGCTGGTGCGGCGCGTTGCGGCCATGGCCATCGGCCGCGTGGGCCACCCTGCCGGGCTCGAGCTGCTGATCCCGGCGTTGGTGGATCAGGACAGCACCGTGCAGACGGCCGTCCTCTTTGCACTGGGGTTGTTGGGGGACTCGGCTGCGGTGCCGTTCATCCTCGACCGCTTCTCGACGCAGCCGCCGCTGTCGTCAATCGCAGCCGCCGAAGCGGTCACGGCGCTGGCCAAGATCGGCGGCCGACAGGCGGCCGACTTCATGTCGAATCTCCTCCGCGGCACAGCGACCCTCACCACCGAGCGTGAACCGGCGTTGCGCCAGGCGGCGCTCGAAGCCTGGCGACTTGGCGATCTCGCCCCGGCCAACGACCTGGTCGCGTTCTTTGGTGAAGACGACGACCTACGCTGGCGCGGCATGTACAGCCTGGGGCGCCTGAGGTCGACCGCAGCGGCGCAGCGCTTTGTCGACGGACTCCGCGACGTCTATGTGCCGGTCCGGAATGTGGCTGCCCGTGCCCTGTCGGCGCCGTATGTCGAGCAGGCGGGTCTCGACCCGGACGCGACCATCGAGCTGCTCCGTCGAGCTGCCGAAGACCAAAACGCGGGCGTCCGGATCCAGGCCATTCGCTCCCTGGGAACGTACCAACGGGCAGATCTGTCCCCCTTCCTCCGCCTGTTCGTCGAGGACTCACACGGCGGCGTTCGGGTGCAGGCCCTGATGTCATTGGCACGTTGTGGCGGACCGGAAGCTGTCGCGGAGTTCACGCGGGTGCTCGAGAACGGCAACCAATTCGCCATGGAGCGTGAAGCCCTGATGGGACTGGCGCGAACGGACTCGGCCGAGTTCATCCGCATCGCGAGAGCCTGGGCCGGCAACGCCGATTGGCGCCGCCGAGCCGCCGCGGCGCGCGCCTGGGTAGCGGTCGTGCCGGGGCCTGGAGAAGAGAAGCCCGATTTCCTCGACGATCGTGACGGCCGGGTCGTGGCGGCCGCGCTCGAGGCCTGGAACGACGCGGCAGACGAACCCGGCCACGCCCTCGTCGCAGAGGCTCGGCGGCTCGTCACGCATGACGACGCCGTGGTACGCACCGTGGCCGCAACGGTGCTGGCCCGCGCTCCAGACCCTTCGGATGTTGCGCAGCTGGCTGCGATGTTCGACCGCGCACAGCGCGATTCGATCCCGGACGCGGCACGGGCCGCCCTGGAGGCGCTGCTGGCCATCGCCGGCGTTTCGGATGAGGGCCAGAGTGCCGTCGCATCGCGGTTCCTGGTGCTCACGGCAACCCCGGACAACTACCTGTTGCGCGGGTGGGCCGACCAGCACTGGCCGGCGCTCGCGAGCCGGTGGGGGCCGCGCTCGCCGATTGAGACCGGCCGCACATTGGAGGATTACCGTGTATTTGCGCGCCGGTTCGTCGTCAACCAAACAGCGGACGCGTATCCCCACGTGTTCATCGAGACCTGGGAGGGCCGGACCATCGAACTCGAGCTGTTTGGGCCCGATGCGCCAATGACGGTGGCGAATTTCCTCAATTTGGTCGATCGCCAGTTCTTCGACAGGAATCGTTGGCACCGCGTCGTGCCTGATTTCGTGGTTCAGGACGGCGATCCGCGGGGTGATGGGTGGGGCGGCCCGCCGTCGATCATCCGCGATGAAATCAACATGCAGCGCTATCAGGCCAATGTGCTGGGCATGGCCTTGTCCGGCCCGGACACCGGATCCAGCCAGTGGTTCATTACCCTGAGCCCCCAGCCCCACCTCGACGGGACCTACACGGTGTTCGGCAAGGTGGTGGGGAATGCGGCGGGCATCCAGCGCATCATGCAAGGCGATCAGATCAGGGCCATCCATCGATGACGCGACGGTTGGTTTGGGTGTGGCTCGCCCTGCTCGTGCTGGCCCCGACGCCGGCTCCGGCCCAGTTCTTCGCGTTCGGCAAGAACAAAATCCAATACCGGAAGTTCGATTGGCGGGTGCTCCGGGGCCCGCACGTGGACCTGCACTACTATCCCGAAGAGGCGGAGCTCGCGACCATCGCGCTCGAATATGCCGAGGTCAGCTACGATAGCCTCCGGCTCAAGTTCGGGCACGAGGTGCCGCATCGGGTTCCGCTGATTCTCTACGCCTCGCACGTCGATTTCGAGCAGACCAATATCCTCCCCTTCACACCACCCGAGGGTATTCTCGGCGCGACCGACTTCGCCAAGCGGCGGGTGATCATGCCGTTTCGGGGGAGCATGGCGGAATTCCGTGCGACACTGCGGCACGAAATGGTGCACGTATTCGAGCTGAGCCAGGTCACCGAGAGCTACCTGCGCGCGCCGCGTGCCACCCGTCCCAGGTTGCCGTTGTGGTGGACGGAGGGATTGGCCGAGTGGTGGTCTGCCGGCGAAGATGCCCGCGACGAGATGGTCCTGCGCGACCTCGTACTCACCGGCCGGCTGCCGCGCCTCCAAGATTTGACCAACGCCTCCGGCGGGCTGGTCTATCCCATTGGCGGACGCATCCATCGCTGGCTGGCGGAAACGTATGGTGATTGGCGTCCGGCCCTGCTGTATCAAGAGCTGTATCGCTATGCCACCTTCGACGAGGCCATCGAGGGCGTGTATGGCCGGTCGCTCGAGCAGCTGAACGAGGAGTTCCAGTTCAGCATGCGGCGCGACTACTACCCGACCGCCGCCGAGCGCGTGCCGCTGACGGTAGCCGCACGCGAGGTGGCACAACAAGCCGTGAAGGCCGCGTACACGCCGGGGCCCGCCAATGAAGGGGAGGCCGTGTACCTGTCTCCCCGGAACGGCTACATCAGCATCTTCCGCAAGAACCTCGAGACCGGTGAGCGGCACACCATCGTGACCGGTGGGCGCTCGGAGGACTTCGAGTCGTTCCATCCGTTCTCGTCCCGGATCGACGTCAGCCGGCCCGGCTACCTCCTGTTCTCGACCCAGCGCGGCGACCGGGACGCCCTGATCATCTGGGACCTGGCCGAAGGTAAGCCCGCCGGCCGATACCAGTTTGCCGACCTCGTGTCGGTACTCTCCCCGGTCTGGGCCAAAGACGGGCAGAGCATTTTCTTCAGCGGGCTTTCCCTGGGCGGCATCTCCGACCTGTACCGGGTGTGGCTGCCTGATGGCCGCCTCGAGAAACTCACGGACGACCGGTATCAGGATCTCGATCCGTCGGTCGGGCCGGAGGGCCGGCGGGTGGTATTCGCGTCCGACCGGACCGCGGACGGCCTGGTCGGCGCGGTCAGCCTGTTCGTCCTCGACCTCGAGTCGCGCGATATTCGTCAGCTGACCAGCGGGCCCTGGGTCGATGAGACACCAACCTGGGCTGCCAACGGCCGGATTTACTTCACCTCCGGTCGGGACGGCAACCTCAATGTCTTCTCGGTGGACTCACTGGGGGCGGGACGGCGTGAAACGTCGGCATGGACCGGTGCCTTCGACGCCGCCCTGGTCCCGGAAAAGGACGCGCTCCTGGTGAGCGGCTACAATGGCCTCTCGCTCAACCTCTACAACTATCCGGCAGACTCAGCGGCGCGGGCCGACAGCTTCCCGGCCCCCGCTCGTGTCGAGGCTCACAGCGCCTGGCAGTGGCCCGGCCCGGCGGACGCGGATCAGGACCAGGCAAACGGCCAGCCCTACGCCCAGCGCCTGACCATCGATATTGCGGCGGGAGAGATCGTCGCCATCCCCGGCTTTGGCGGAGCGCAGGGTGCGGCGGTCTTGATGAGCGACATGCTGAACGACCATCTCCTCTTCGCCAGCGTGTCCTCGTACCAGGGGTCCGAGTTCGGCAGCATCTTTTCGAACATCAACGCCGACGTCATTTACATCAATCAGAGTCACCGGCTCAACTGGGGCGTCGGAGCGTTCCGTCACCAGGGTGCGAATTTCGAGGGCGACCGGACCGTGGCCTACAACGAGGAGACGGCCGGCGGCATGGCCGTCGTCCGGTATCCGTTGAGCCGGTACAATCGGGTGGAGGCCTCGATGGTGGTCGAGTACTCCGACCGGCTCGACTTCACCCTGCCGGTCGACGAGTTCCGCCGCAAGGGACTCATCACGTCCCACTTCGTGAGCTTCGTGCGCGACAATTCACTCTGGACGCTTACCGGACCGATCGATGGCGGACGATTGAGCCTGACGGCCGGGATCTCGAGCGATTTCTCCAACGCCCGGTTCGACAGTTTCCTCCTGACCGGCGACTGGCGGAAGTATCTCCGCCTCGGCTCGAAGAGCGCCTACGCGGTGAGGCTCATCGGGTTCTATAGCGGGGGCGACCGGCCGCGCCGGATCTACATGGGCGGTACCAGCGGCATGCGCGGCTACCCGCTGTACGGCCGAATCGTCGGCTCCCGCGCCTTCATGCTGAACCAGGAGATCAGGTTTCCTCTGCTCGATTACCTGACATTCGGCACGCCGCTCGGCGCTCTCCGGTTCCCGGAAGTGCAGGGCGCCTTGTTCTTCGATGTCGGCAAGGCCTGGTTTCCCCAGGGCTCCGAGCGCGCAACACTGGGCAGCGTCGGCCTGAGCCTTCGATGGGCATTGTGGCCGTTCGCGGTAGTCCGGCTCGACGCGGGCCGCCGGTTCAGCTCCAACGACTTCGTGGGCTACAGTCTGACCGAGGATGAGAAGACCTCCGGCTTCGTGAGCGTGTGGTTTGGGTTCAACTACTAGCCCAGGCGGCCCCTAACCCCAAATGCCACAATACCTTTTGCTTGACCCCCGTCGGGTGCCCGTCTACATTGGCTTGGCTCTCGGGGCGTGCCGGCCCATGCCCGTGTCGCTGATACCAGAGCCCGCCACTCCGTTGCCGGCCGAGCAGGTCACCGCCTGGGCCGATGCAACGGTCCCTCAGGGGCATCGGCTGCACCGGTTCAAGTGGCTGTTTCAGGACGACCGGGCCAGCACGGGAGGGCAGGGCAGCGCGCGCATCGCGCCGCCGGATTCGCTTCGGTTCGATGTGATGGGACCGTTCGGCTCGAACCCCACTGCGGCGGTGGTTGTGGGAGACAGTGCCAGATGGGTCAGGCCCGCCGACGCGGTCGAGAAGATGATCCCGAACTACCCCTTGATGTGGGCGATGTTCGGCGTGGCGCAGCATCCGGATCGGGGCGCGGTGGTGCGTGGGTTCCGCGGCCAGCGGGCGACGGTATGGCAATATGCCAGCGGGGTGGATACCGTTGAGTATGCCAGGCTCGATCGAGGCGATCCGACTCTCGTCGCAATCGTCCGCCGCGCCGGCGAAGTGATCGGCCGGGTCGAGACCCGGCTTGCTCCTGACGGAACACCGCTCAAAGCGAGGTTGATTGTTCCCAGCATTCCGGCTCGGCTCGACATCACGTTTCTCTCGACCGAGCCCTCGGCGGGGTATCCGCCGGATACTTGGTATCCTGACGATCGGTAGCGTTGCGATCGGAGGGTGCTACGGCTTTGCCGGCGGCGGGCTGCCGTCCGAGATCCGAACGGTTGCAGTCCTTCCGTTCGACAACCTGACGTCCGAACCCACCCTGGGCCAGGAGATCCTGACTGCGGTGCGGGAGGCGGTCGAGAGCCGATTAGGCCTCCGACCCGCCGGCGAGAATCAGGCGGATGCCATAGTCCAAGGTAGGATTACCCGGTATCAGCCCGACCTGCCGGTGGCGTTCCAGGGCGGCCCTGGCAATCGGGTCGATGTAACGCGGCGACTGGTGCAGATCACCGTTTCGGTCGAGATTACGGATCAGCGAGCGAACAAGCCCCTGTGGCAGCGTAGCAATCTCACGGTCGAAGGCGATTACGAGACCGGCCGTGAGCTCGAGGGACGCGCGAAGGCACTGGAGAAACTCATCACCGATATCGTCGACGGAGCCCAGTCCCAATGGTGACACGCTCGCCCAGACGACATGGCGGCAGCAATGTCGGCTGCCTCATTTCGCTCTTGATACTCGCCGGGGCCCTGTATTACGGGATCAACATCGGCGAGGTCTATTGGCGCTACTATCAGTTGCTCGACGAGATGAAATCACAGGCCCGGCTGGCACCGAGCCTAACCGACGCCACCATCCGCCGCCGGCTCATCATCCAAGTCGAAGAGCTCGGCCTGCCGCCGGACGCGAGCAAGTTCACCATCCGCCGCTCCGGCCGGACCCGATTGATCACCATCGAGACCGAGTACAACGAAAGTGTCGATCTTCCCTTCTTCAATCACACCTTCCGATTTACTCCCAAGGCGGAGGCCGGGCTTTAGCCGCCGGTACCTCTGGCTCGTGGTCCCGGGCGCGGTCCTCCTCGCGCCACCGCCCCTGTGGGCGGCGGAAGGGGCCTTACCCATTCCGAATCTGTTGCTGGTCCTGGCCGCGATGCTCATCGCAGCCAAGCTGCTCGGTGAGGCCGCCGAGCGTATAGGCCAGCCGGCCGTGCTCGGCGAGCTGGTGGCCGGGGTCCTGTTAGGCTCGAGCGCACTCGGCATCATACCGAGCGCCGGACCATCCGGCGAGTTCATCCACGTCCTGGCCGAATTGGGCGTCATTCTCCTCCTGTTCGAGATCGGACTCGAGACCGACCTGAAGGAGATGTTCCGGGTCGGGACCAGCTCGCTCGCCGTGGCGCTCGTCGGTGTCGCGCTGCCGTTCGCATTCGGTTTGGTGTATTGGTTTTTCGCCCCGCATCCGGGCGCGAACACGGCAAGTGGCGAGTTGGTCACGGCCGCGATCTTCGTCGGCGCTACCCTCACGGCCACGTCCGTCGGCATCACCGCCCGGGTCCTGTCGGATCTGGGCCAGATGCACACCGAGGAGGCGAAGATCATCATCGGTGCCGCGGTCATCGACGACGTGCTCGGCCTGGTGATCCTGACCGTGGTGTCCGGCATCGCGGCCGGCACGGCCGTGTCGGTCGCGGGAGTCTCGACCGCCTTGGCACTCGCCTTTGGGTTTTTGGTGGTCGCGGTCGGGCTCGGCAGCTTTGTCGCGCCCAAACTGTTCGACTTCATCGACCAGCTCAGGGTGCGGCACGTGCTGGTGGTCTTTGCCTTCGCCTTCGCACTCACCCTCGCGGCATTGGCGACGCTTGCAGGCTCGGCGCTCATCATCGGCGCGTTCGCCGCCGGCATCATTCTCTCGGGCACCAACCAATTCGACAGCATCGAGAGCCGGATCCGGCCGGTGGCCGGTATCTTCGCCCCGATCTTCTTCGTCTCGGTGGGATCGTCAGTCAACTTGAACTTGTTGAATCCCGCCACGCCCGAGGCGAGGGCCACCCTGGTTATCGCAACCGTGCTCACGGTGCTCGCGATCGTCGGCAAGGTGGCCGCCGGGTGGGCGGCGCCCTGGGCCAAGTTCCGCCGGGGCCTGGTTGGGGTGGGCATGGTGCCGCGGGGTGAAGTCGGCCTTATCTTCGCCGATATCGGCCGCCGGACCGGTGTGCTGTCGCAGGAATCGTTCGGCGCCGTGCTGCTGATGGTGATGGCCACCACCTTCGTGGCGCCGCCTGCGCTCAAGGCCCTCTTCAAGCGCACGTCGGACACAGCCGAATCCAAGCCCGCCAAACCGCCGATCCACGAGCACAAGGACCTCGAGTGAGCGGATCCGCGGACAAGGTCCGGACCCGCGCGGCCGCAGTCGATTGGCGGCAGCAGCAATCGGGGCCGGTGGTGTTTACCAACGGTGTGTTCGACCTGTTACATCCCGGCCACGTGGAGCTGCTCGAAGCGGCCCGCGCGCATGGCACCCACCTCATCGTCGGGCTCAATTCCGATACCTCCGTGCGGCGCCTCGCCAAGGGCCCGTCGCGGCCCATCATGGGCCAAGCCGACCGGGCTCGGCTGCTCGCGGCGCTCGTGGCCGTCGACTGTGTTGTCATGTTCGATGAACCGACGCCGCTCGAGCTGGTCCGGGAGCTCCGACCCGACGTCCTGGTCAAGGGCGGCGACTACGCGCCCGAGGACGTGGTTGGCGGCGATGTGGTACGTTCCAGTGGCGGGCGGGTCGTGATCGTCCCGCTGGTCCCAGGGTATTCAACGACTTCGATCGTGGAGCGTCTCCGTGCCTCGTCCTGACGGAAGGGCCAACAACGAACTCCGAGCGGTGGTTCTCGAACGCCGTGCCAATCCATATGCGGAAGGGTCGTGCCTCATACGCGCGGGAGGTACTCTCGTGTACTGCACGGCCAGCGTTGAGGCGGGCGTGCCCGGATGGCGCAAGGGCTCGGGCCTTGGGTGGGTAACAGCCGAGTATGCCATGCTGCCACGCGCCACCACCGAGCGAACCCGGCGCGAACGGAGCGGGCCGGGCGGGCGCACCCAGGAAATCCAGCGCCTGATCGGCCGCTCGCTCCGCGCGGCCATGCGCACGATGGAGTTCGGCGAGTACACCATCCGGATCGACTGCGACGTGCTCCAGGCCGACGGCGGCACCCGCACCGCCGGCATTACCGGCGGCGCGGTGGCCCTGGCGGACGCGTGTGAGTGGTTGGCCAAGGAGACTGGGATCGAGAACCCATTCGGCCGCCTGGTGGCCGGCGTGTCGGTCGGGATTGCGGGCGGCGAGCCGCGGGTCGACTTGGCATACGCCGAGGACAAGGACGCCGAAGTGGACGCCAACGTCGTCATGCTTCACCCCGACCAATTTGTGGAGGTGCAGGGCACCGGTGAGAGCGGCACCTTCTCCCGCCGCCAGCTGAACGAGCTGGTCGACTTGGCGGAGCAGGGCATTCATCAGCTGTTCGCCATCCAGCGTGACGCCTTGACCCAGTGAAGATCCTGGTTGCGACGAGGAGCGAAGGGAAGCAGCGCGAGTTGAGGCGGCTCTTCGCGGAGGCCGGGCACGAGGCCGTCTTTCCGAGCGAGGCCGGTGTCCCGTGGTCTGGGGCGGAGGAACTCCTCGAAGTCGCCGACAGCTTCCAGACCAATGCGCGGGTGAAGGCGGAGTACTTCGCCCGAAAAACAGGACTTCCCACCGTGGCGGACGACTCGGGGCTCGAGGTGATCGCGCTGGGCGGCAAGCCGGGTACGCGCTCCAAGCGCTTCGCGGGCGCAACCGGAGCCCCGCTCGAGGTCGACCAAGCCAACAACAAGGAGCTGCTGCGCCGGCTGTCCGGGCTCGCGGACGCGAAGCGGCGAGCGCGCTACCGCTGCGTGTTGGCGTATCTCCCGGCGCCGGGTGCCGTGCCCCGGATATTCGAGGGGACCTGCAACGGCCGGATACTCGCCGAACCACGGGGAGAGGGCGGATTCGGGTACGACCCCTTGTTCTTGAGCGATGACTTGGATCAGACCTTCGGCGAGGCGGACCCTGCGGCAAAGGACACCGTGAGCCACCGTGGCCAGGCCTTCCGGGCATTCCTGGCGGCGCTCCAGCCTTCCAGTTGATCCGGGGCGGACGGGCAGTGACACCAGGACACGCCAACACCAACGACCTGGCACTCGTGCTCTCGGGCGGTGGCGCGCGGGCGGCCTATCAGGCCGGCGTGGTGTCGGCCATTGCCGAGCGGGTTCCCAAACTCACCGTGCCAATCCTGACCGGCGTGTCCGCCGGCGCCATCAACACCATCTCGCTCGCCACTCATCCCGGCGGCTTCGCCGAATCGGCCGCGGCACTTCGGACCGAGTGGTCGCAGCTCACCATCGATCAGGTCTACCGGGTGCGGGTCGAGAACATCTGGGGGTCCGCCTTCCGTTGGCTCGGCCGCCGGCTCCGCGGGCGGGTCCGCGAGACGGTTGTCCGCGGCCTGTTCGACATGTCTCCCCTCAGTGACTTCCTCAGCGTCCGGCGCGACCTGGCCAACATCGATGCCAAGATCGGGCGTGGAGACCTGAGGGCGGTCGCGCTCAGTGCGACGAGTTACGGCACCGGCGAGACCATCACCTTCGTCCAGGGGACCGCTGGTCTTTCCATGTGGAGCCGCTCGCAGCGCCGGGCGGTACGCCAGCCACTCGGCTGGGAGCACGTGCTGGCATCGGCCGCGATTCCGCTCTTGTTTCCCGCCATCGAGATTGGGGACACCTTCTATGGTGACGGGAGCGTGCGCCAGGCGGCGCCGCTCGCGCCCGCCATTCACTTGGGTGCGGCACGGATTCTCGCGATCGGCATGCGTCCGGTCTGGGCCCGGCGCCACGTGTCCGCGGACGCGGGCGAGTATCCCTCCACCGCCCAGATTCTGGGAATCCTGTTCCACGCCATCTTCCTCGACGCGCTGGATGGCGATGCCGAACGGATGGAGCGGGTGAACCGCACCTTGGCGCGGCTCCCGGCCGGCACCGCGGTGCCCGATGGTCTCCGGCCGGTCGAGCTGCTGGTGCTCCGCCCGTCACAGGATCTGGGAGTGATGGCGCGGCCTCATTGGAACCGCTTGCCGCCGGTCATGCAACGGCTGGTGCGTTCGATCGGCGGCAAGCGTGAGGGATCGGCCGACTTCCTGAGCTATCTCTTGTTCGACCCGGCCTATACGGTGCCGCTCATGGAGCTGGGCTACGAGGATGCCATGGCGGAGTGGGACGCGATCGAGCGGTTCCTGGCGGGCGGGTAGCGGTGGTTGGTGGGAGGGCGGCCGCGGTGCTACTTTGCACGGGCCAAACATCGGCGGGGCGTGGCGCAGCCCGGTAGCGCGCCTGCTTTGGGAGCAGGAGGTCCCGGGTTCGAATCCCGGCGCCCCGATGAGGCTGGGAGTCGGGAGTGGGGAGTAGGGAGTAGAGAGGGGGAGCAGTCGAGGGGTATGCTGCCGGGGTGTTATGCATGAGTGGGGGTTGGGTTGCTTTCGGCGCTTTGGAAGGTCCAACCGTCTATCCCTCCAGCCAGCGCCAACAACTGGCGCCTTGGTGATTTGGGCTCTGGAGGTCGCCGGGCCGGGGTAGCGAAGCTCGCAGGATTGGGGCATACTTTTTTGCAGTCCATATCTCGTTAGGCAGGCCAGGCCTCTCCAACGCTCAGCGACTCCGGTTCAGTGCGAACGATCCTTGGAGGGGTTCTGCGGTCGTTCGCCATCGCCGGCCGGCTCCTTGGGCGTGCCAAACCGATGGTGCACCGCTCGGGGTACGCCATGGACGGGTGGCGAGCGGTACGTTCACGGCTTCCTGCTCCGATTCAGCCCGGCTCGTGTCTATGCGGGCCGAGAGGGCGGCCCGGCTTCCCTAGCCGCCGTGCGGACTCGTGGAAAGTGCTTGAGGACCGCTGAGTCGGGCTGTCGGGAGGGCGCTGGTCTCTTCACGGAGTCGACCCGCTGAATTGAGGAACTGGGCAAGCGGGCGTAGACCCCGCAGACTGAGGCGGGGGACGGAGACGTCGAGGGTTCTAGCGGTCAGGACCTGGTGGATCTGGACGAAGTGGCTGAGTAGCTTGCCGGGGTCCTGTCGCTGCCACCTAGGCAGTGAGGGCTGGAGCCCAGAGCAACGATTCAGTTTCGCATGCAGGTGGGCCGGATCCTAGCATTCTAAAGGACACTAGGCGGTGATACCTAAGCGCGGTCCTAACCACCGCGTGCAGTGGCCGGGCCTTGCCGGTTCTGAAGGAAGTCGTTGATTAGTGCACAGGCGGGCGAGACGGCCCGCCACTGACGCGGGATTCGTTAGGCGGCGCAATCCGATAGCTCTGCGTGTGGAGCGATGCTCTGCCGGAGCGTCCTTCACATCTCTAGCGCACGCGCACTCAGCTGGCGCATGCTAACGCTGCACGACGTGGTCCGCTTCGTGGCACCGAGCAGCCTCCTGATAGGTTCTCGAGGGAACCAGCGGCCCTGCTGCGCAGTGCTGGACGACCTCGGGGTGCGACTGACAGCATCCGGGCCGGCATGTCGCCAAGCACAGGCAGTGAGCAAGAACCCGGCAGAATGCGGCCACCTAACCACCGCGTGCAGTGGCCGGGCCTTGCTGGTTTCGAAGGAAGTCGTTGATTAGTGAGAGGCGGGCTGAGATGGCCCGCCACTGACGCGGGATTCGTTAGGCCGATGCCCCAATGACCATGCGCTGCCTCTACCTCGACACGTGCATACCGAGCGCCGCTATGCGCGGGCATTCTCAAGCTCGGACAGTGACGGGTTCGCCAGGATTGCTGCCGCTGCGAGGGCGGGCAACGTGGCGTTGTGCGCCTCAACAGTCATGGAAGAGGAATTCGAGCAAGATCCCCAGCGAATACAGAGGACCGTACGTGGAGGCGCATAGTGCTCTGAGTCAGATCCGAGGCTCTTCAGATCAGCTGGATCGACGACGAGCCCGAGTCTACAGGGTACGGGTCGGTGACCACTGACCCACTGTACTCTGGGCTTAAGACCCTTCTCAAGGACGAGGCCGATGCACTGGCACCTCTTCCATGCCAAGAAGGCTGGCATCGACGATGTGGTCACTATCGACCAGCAGACAATCCTAAGCAAAGCGTCCCAACTTGAGGCTCAGTTCGGCATTAGGGTATGGCGACCTTCGGAATTCTCAAGCAGTTTGTCCAGCGAGGGCCGCCTAACCACCGCGTGCAGTGGCCGGGCCTTGCTGGTGACTAAAGGAAGTCGTTGATTTGTATGAGGGCGGGCAAGATGGCCCGCCACTGACGCGGGATTCGTTAGGCGGGCGAACTAGCCGATCGGCACGGTATCGCTGCGATCGCGGCTACCGGATGCGCTTCGCCTGGTTGGCACTCGAGACAGCGTGGCGCGCAGCACCGCAGCTCGGTCGCCGGCTGCTCGAGTCTTGCGCAGGCGTGCCGAGCAGTGCCTCGGAGCATGAGCTGGCTCGGATTGCGAGCCTGCGTTGCATCGGCGATGACGACGAGCCGGTGCTGGCGATCGCTGTCGGCGGGATCGCTCGGCTACGCGGTTCTCAGGCAGCTACGTTCGCTCAGGCGCCAGTCTCGGGTCGGCCTTCGCGGACAGCGCGGACCGCAGCGGACGTCTGGACCGGCTGCCTAACCACCGCGTGCAGTGGCCGGGCCTTGCTGGTTTCAAAGGAAGTCGTTGATTTGTGAGCAGGGCGGGCTAGATGGCCCGCCACTGACGCGGGATTCGTTAGGCAGACCAGGCCTCTACTCTCCGCACCTCCGGTTCAGTTCCAGCTCCTCAACGAATTATGTGGTTGTTCGTCTCTGCCGGTCGGCTCCTCGCACCCAGGGGTCCGCTCCGGGTACGTCCGCGGTGGGACTAGGGTTTTCCCTAGCGCTCCGAGCAGTCCCGGGTCTGTCCGGGCCGAGGTGTGCGGCCGGCTCCCTAACCGCCGTGTGCAGCTGACGGGCGGGCGCTTGTGTTTTGAAGGAAGTCGTTGAATTGTGTGAGGGCGGGCATAGAGCCCGCAGCTGACACGGATTCGTTAGGCAGACCAGGCCCTTCACTCTCCGCAACTCCGGTTCAGTTCCAACTCCTCAACGAATTATGTGGTTGTTCGTCTCTCCGGTCGGCTCCTCGCACCCAGGGGTCCGCTCCGGGTACGCGCGCGGTGAGCTAGGGTTTTCCCTAGCGCTCCGAGCAGTCCCGGGTCTGTCCGGGCCGAGGTGTGCGGCCGGCTCCCTAACCGCCGTGTGCAGCTGACGGGCGGGCGCTTGTGTTTTGAAGGAAGCCGTTGAATTGTGTGAGGGCGGGCATAGAGCCCGCAGCTGACACGGATTCGTTAGGCAGACCAGGCCTTCACGTCTCCGCAACTCCGGTTCAGTTCCAATTCCTCAACGAATTATGTGGTTGTTCGTCTCGCCGGTCGGCTCCTCGAACCCAGGGGTCCGCTCCGGGTACGCCCACGGTGAGCTAGGGTTTTCCCTAGCGCTCCGAGCAGTCCCGGGTCTGTCCGGGCCGAGGTGTGCGGCCGGCTCCCTAACCGCCGTGTGCAGCTGACGGGCGGGCGCTTGTGTTTTGAAGGAAGCCGTTGAATTGTGTGAGCAGCGGGCATAGAGCCCGCAGCTGACACAGATTCGTTAGCGACCGCAGTCGCTCATGCGATGTGCCGATCTACTTCAGCTGTCTGGCATGCCTGTCATCGCGGCTCTTGTCGCGCAGCCCGGCGACTCTGCGACAGGCCAGTGCCCGAGTGCCGCTGTGCGACAGGCAGCCAGTCAGCCACGGCCACGTGATCGGTACTTCTACGACTGGGATCGCGCCGAGCACTTGCCTGCCGGTCCCAGCTGAGTTCGCGCACCTCAGTGCGACTGGCCGGGTTGACGATCGCGGCAGTCATCGCTCTGGACAGCTCGGTCGGCGATCACGCGAGTATGCGGCGGGCAACGTCAGCAGCTGTGCTGCGACTGTCGTAGATCCTATGTCTGGATCGTGGAGGACTCCAGATCGTGAGCACGGCCGCTCGGATGGCGCTGGCCTCATCGCGAGTACGCATTCGGACATGCCACGCTGGCTGCAGAGTCACGACGCCCCGACACCTGCGTGCGCGATCTGTCCGCGAGGCGACCTCGCGACTGAGCAGTGGCGCATCAGTCTAAGTCAATGCGGCCGCTGGCTCGCAGTCACCGTCGGAACGATGCTGTCTAACCAGCCGCGTGCAGTGGCCGGGCCTTGCCGGGTCTCAAGGAAGTCGTTGATTTGTGAACAGGCGGGCGAGATGGCCCGCCACTGACGCGGGATTCGTTAGGTGGCAACGCCATGAAGGCACGAGGCAAGATCCCATTGTGGATTGGCCTTGCGGGGTTGGCTCAAGGCTGTGCTCCGATGCCGCCGCAAGTAACGCCCAAGGCGCTGTGCGAAATGCCAGCGCCTGATACGGGCTCATGGCAACGACTTCAGATCGGCAGCAACTTCACGGTGTCGGCCCCACCAGACCTTGTTCCTGACACATCCGTCGTAGCCGGATTGACATTTTACCACGGCGGTCAACAGTGGCTTGAACAGGATCTGATCGTGTACTGGGACCTCTCGAACCCGGCAACGGGCGGGCTCCTACACGATTCGCTTGAAGCCCGGCTCGCGCGAGCTGACGAGTGGAATGCACCAACGGAGTGCGCCCCTCCCACACCGCCGGATTGGGTGGTTCGATCTTCCATCAGTCGCCAGGGGCGCCAATACACGACGGCTGTGTGGATGATGCGGGAGCAAGGCACTCGCAATGACATCTACCACTTGAACCTCACCGCCCAAACGGAGTCGGCGTTTGTCGATGCGATATGGATTGTCCGGTCGCTTCGGCCCGTGAGAGATGGTGGTGGATAGGGTGTCGCCACCTAACCACCGCGTGCAGTGGCCGGGCCTTGCTGCTTTTGAAGGAAGTCGTTGATTTGTGGGCAGGCGGGCGAGATGGCCCGCCACTGACGCGGGATTCGTTAGGCAGCGCAGGGAGACGACCGATGGGTATCGATCCCGCCTTCGCTGGCGTCCTGGTTGTCTACGTCGTTATCGTGATCGCCGATGTCTATTTTGACGTCCTCCATCAACGTCTCGGCCGGCGGGTTCTTCTCAGCCTTTCTTCGGGTCGCTTCCCGCCCGCCGACCCAAGTCCCGTCCAGCGCCGGCTCACGTCCCTCGCAGGGCTCGCGGTTACCCTGGCGTTCCTCCTTATCGTCCTGGTCTTTACTAGGCGTATGCCGTGAGCGCAGAGTGCGGACGGGGTGCGCTCCCTAACAGCCGCGTGCAGTGGCCGGGCCTTGCTGATTTTCAAGGAAGTCGTTGATTTGTGAGAGGGCGGGCAATGATTGCCCGCCACTGACGCGGGATTCGTTAGGCAGACCAGGCCCTTCACGCTCCGCAACTCCGGTCCAGTTCCAACTCCTCAACGGATGATGTGGTTGTTCGTCTCGGTGGTCGGCTCCTCGCACCAAGGGGTCCGCACCGGGTACGCCCACGGTGGGCTAGGGTTTTCCCTAGCGTTCCGAGCAGTCCCGGGTCTGTCCGGGCAGAGGCGTGCGGCCGGCTCCCTAACCGCCGTGTGCAGCTGACGGAGCAATACGATGGTTGAACCAGTAACAGG
>CAVOGR010000011.1:0-20403 GCA_963695555.1 uncultured Gemmatimonadales bacterium
ACCAGATCATCTGCGCGAACACGATCAGGACCAGCACCGGATTGAACACGCGCAGAAACGCCGAGAGCCTGTAGAGCCGCGGGTCATCCAGCCGAGTGCTGGCTCCGGTATACAGAAACCGCTGCATCCTCCAGCTCTTGATGACCGAGCGGTTCCAGATGGTGGGCGACCCGAGCGCCTCGTATTCGGCCGCGTGGTCATCGCGGAGGATGCCTAGAAACCGCCGATACACCGGCACGCCGATCGCGACACCGGCGATGACCGTCAGCACCATGACCGTGAGCTTGAGTGGCAGATCCTGGATGAGGTTCTCCATCAATGATCCCACGATGGGTGCATGCTAGGAGGCCCTCCCTGAGAGGATCGTGAAGAAACCTTGAGAGTCACCCCTCAACTAGAACGGCTGCCCCACCGCCTTGGTGAGAAACGCCATGAACGGCTTGGTTTGGGCCAGCTGCTTCGCCACGTAGTCCAACAGGTCCGGCCGCATCACGTCCTTGGTCTTCAGGTTCAATACCGCGATGTGGTCCTTTCGGCGGAGCGCGTCGATCAAGGGGTGCTCGGGGTCGTACCCCTTCGGTGCCCGGGTCAAGCTATCGCCCTCGAGGGCAAAGCCGGCCTTGAACGCCTTGGCCCGGAGCGCAGCTCGGTAGGCCTTGGGATCGTCGACGATCGCCTCGCGGATCGCGGCCAACGCATCGGGCTCCGGGTGCCACATGCCGGCGCCGAGGAACACTGACTTGGGATCGATGTGGAAGTAGAACCCGGGCGCGTGGACGTCCTTCCCCGCCTTGTGGCGGAACTGGATACCAAGGTTGGTCTTGTAGGGCCGCTTGTCCCGGGAGAACCGGACGTCGCGGTGGACCCGCATGAGCGAGCCCCCGACCTTCTTGTCACTCGCCACCAGGTGCTTCGAGATCTTCTGGACGCGAGGACCCATCAGCCGGATGAACTCCAGCGCCGGCTCGCGCACCTCCGCCTCGTAGCGGTGCTTGTTCCGCTCGAACCAGGTGCGGGTGTTGTTCCGGTCGAGTTCCCTGAGGAATGTGAGCAGGCCCGGGCCGAAAGGGTTGCTACCGGATTTGGCCGCCATGGACACCTCCGCATTTGTGTTTCAAGGTCGGGGGGCCCGCTTTCTCAGTCTGCCCCCAGAGGAGCGCATTCACACGTTGGCACCACGGCTGTCATTCGGCGCTGGCCGGGCAGCGCGGCGGGTCGGGGTCGAGGCTGTTCGCGGACGCGAGCGCGGCGCGATCGGCTGGCACCCAGCCCTCCTGGCCGGAACCGTTTCGCACCTGAATCCAGAACGCGGCGTCCCCCTGTTGGATCACTTCCCCACCGTACTCGTAATCCTTGGCTGGGAACCAGTTCTCCCACGGCCAGAAGATCTCCGTCTCGATGATCGAGTCGCGATACCAGACGTCGAAGAACCCCTCCCCGATGTAGCTCAGCACGTACAGGGTATCACCGGGCTGGAACACGACCCCGCTCTTCTGAAACCCTATCTGGTGCGTCGGGCGCGACACGACCACGACCTCGGGCCGGGTCACGTGGACCGCGCCGGACAGAACCTCAAACGGCTCGTCACGCACCAGATTGAAGGCCCGCTCCGTGGTGTCTGCTTCGCGCGCGTAGACCGTCACGGCATCGCAGGCGAGCCAAGTGCCGTAGTCACAACCCTCGCCAGGACAGGCCGGGCGTTTGACAAACGGGAATGCGAGGTTGGCAGGGAGTATCGGTGCGTTGGGCACGTCCGATGGATTCCCTCGGTCGCGGGCGGGTGAGACTCCGCACGCGGCCACCGACACAGCGAGGACCACAGCCGAAACAGTTTTCAGCCGCATGCTCTGGCAGCTCATGTCCATCCGCTCACTTGCTCGACTGCCCCTCTCGATGGGGAATCTGATTGATCTCCTGGAACAGCTCGGCCAGGGAGTCACCACTCAGGGACACGTGGCTGACGAGAACGTAATCCTTCCCATCGAACACGAACGTCCCATACGTGCCGCTGTCGGCGGAGCTGTGGCCGTAGGCGTTGATCACCGGGTAGCCGTTGATCAGCTGATGGCGCACCACGATCGGATTGCCGAACACCTCGCCCAGGCGCTCGCCCCGCTTCCCGTCAATCAAGGCGTAGGGACACCCCGCGGTGCCGCAGAGCCGGGTGGACGATCGGATCACGTAGTCATCGGCGCCGTCCCGGTTGAGATCGGCTAGGACCCCTACCACCGGCTCGCCCGGGAGGTACTCGAGGTAGGCGAGGGCGGCCTCGACACTCGGACTGTTTGGAAGCTCGAGTGCCGCACCGGACCTCACGGTGAAGGCCCAATCGCCCTCTTGGGCGTAAAGGCTCACGCCAAAGGTTAGAAAGAGTACGGTAACAGCAAGACCAAACTCGGAGCTCATGGACCAGCCCTTTGGCCGGGTCACGGCCAGGGAACGCGTGTGGATTACCATGTTCCCGCAGAATCGGGTTGCGCGATTCGGATTGAGTCGATTCCGGAGGAGGGACAATGCCAAAACTATCACGATGCCTGATCCTCGCTGCCCTGGCGTTTCCCTTTGCGACACGGCCCATCTGGGCGCAGGGCCCGCGTGCCGTACCGACTCCCATCGCTTACGAAGTCGAACGCTTAGGACCAGGGCCGCAGATTCTCCAGATCCAGCCGCTGCCACGACTTGTGAATGCTCGTGACTACCGCTCCAGCCACTGGAAGGAGGGTCTGGCGACCGGGGCCGCGCTGGGCGGTGTGATTGGCGGCCTCGGGACGTACGCATTTTGCCGCGAAATGGGGGACAGCCCAGGAGAACATTGCGGGTTCACTGCCCTCATGGGCGGGGCGATGAGCGCCGCGGTCGGTGGCGGCCTCGGAGCCTTGATCGGGGGGCTGTTCCCGAAACCCGTCGCCGAAGAGGACGCGGCGCCTTGATTCTCCAGAAGACGCTACCTCGCTCCGGCGCTGGTCAGGGAAACGATGGGCTGAGCAGCTGCACCTCGAACCCGATGCCGAGCCGTCGGCAGGCCTGTGCCAGTGCGTCATGATACGGTCTCCAGCCGGCAGTCGAGCGAGGCCGGGCATAGAACAGGACGGCACTAACACACCGGGAGTGGAGCTGCTCGACGAGCTGCGGCACAAGCGTCTCTACGTCGTCTGAGGTCAAGGCCTGGTCGTACCATGGAATGCGATCGTCGGGAGCGAGCAGCCCATACCGGCCCGAGAGGATAACGGCGGGCCGGCTGGTTCGGTCTGCAAGGTCCAACACGTAGCGAATCCGTTTGCTCAGATAACGATGCCGTGCCGGCAAGAGGCCGGGTGCCCGGCGTTTCCGCTTACTGCACGTAGTACAGATCAGTTCCATGTCGGACTGCTGCCGGTCTCAGCCCGCCCCGAACGCTTCGACGTAGTCCTCCATCGCGGCCGTCACCACCGTCAGGGCGTGTTCCCGGCCGTAGGCAGGACCGATGGAGACATGGGGCGGCTCGCCGGGTACCAGCTTGTAGGTCGTGAAGTAATGCCGCAGCCGCTCGATCAACGCCTGCGGCAGCCCGGTAATGTCGTCGACCGTGGACCAGAAGTTGTCGTTGGCCAAAACGGCAATGATCTTGTCGTCCGCCTCGCCGCCGTCGAGCATCGGAAGGCCGCCGACCACGTGCGAATCGAGAATCACCTCGCCGCGCGTGATCGGCCGCTCGCTCACCACACAGATGTCTAGCGGATCCCCGTCGCCCCGGGTGGCCCCGGACATGAGCCTAGCCGTTCGCACCCCGCAATAGGTCCGGGGGATGAGGCCGTACAACGTGGGATGCTGCGACGAGCTCCGTTGCGGCCGGTCCACCCGGAGATAGCCGGTCTCCTTGTCGAGTTCGTACTTGACCAGGTCGAACGGGGTGATCTCGATGTAGGCATGGACCAGCGCCGGCGGGTCGGGGCCGACGGTGAGACCGTGCCAGGGATGTGGCCTCCACCGATAGAAAGGTGCAGGAAACGTCACGGTCAGATCTCCGTTGGGCGCAACGTCTAAAGGATCCTTTAGGCTTCCGTAACCTGGGCCGGCGGCATGGGGTGACGCAAGGTGTCGAGGGCGAGGTTGGCGAAGAATTCGTCGTTACCACGTGCGGCACGTTGGAGTATCTTTCCGAGTGTCATCCGCTCGGAGATCGGCAGTCCTCAAAGGAGCCAACGATGAAGTCCGTACGTCTGGCAGTACTCGCTTTCCTCTTCGCCTTTGCCGCCCGACCCGCTCTTCTGCCCGCACAAATGGTCCAGGAACGGCTGGACATGGGCGCGCTCGAGAAGATCCGGCACGAGGGTCTCGAGAACTCTCGGATGGATTCGCTGGCGGGACACCTCATGGACGTGATCGGTCCACGGCTCACCGGCTCGAATGCCATCAAGCGCGGTAACGAGTGGGCGGCGGGCATGTTCAAGCAGTGGGGAATGGCCAACGTCACCATCGAGCCGTGGGACAGCGCATTCGGCCGCGGCTGGGAGCAGGTGTCCTACGCCGGCCGCATCATCGAGCCGTTCGTCCAGCAACTGAATGCCACGTCACAAGCGTGGAGCGGCAGCACACGCGGCACGGCCACCTGCCCCGTGGTCCTGATGGACGTGAAGGACACCACCGATTTCGCCAAGTACGACGGCAAGGTTCGCGGCGCCTGTATCCTCATCAGCGCCCCACAGGAGATCGGCCCCGAGTTCGAGGAGCAAACCCGGCGCTACGATGCCGACAGCCTGGTGGCCTGGATGAGCCAGCCCCAAGCCGAACGCCAGCGGGGGCGGTACACACCGGAGCAACTGGCCGAGTTCCGCGCGCGACGGGCGCTCCAGCAGGCCGGCATGCGCTGGGTGCGCAGCCAGCGGGCCGCCGCCCTGCTGATGCCGTCCGGCTGGACCTACGGCATTCTCCGGACCGGCGGGCATCCCGACGGACGGACCGCGCGCGACAGCGTCTACAACCCGATTCCGGCGCTCTTGGTGGGCCACGAGCAATACAGTCTGATGTACCGGAACGCGCTCCGCGGTGTTCCGGTGCGGCTCGAACTCACTGTCCAGAACCGGTTCCTCGACGACCGGAATTCCTACAACGTGCTCGCCGAGATCCCCGGCAGCGACCTGGCCGACCAGGTGGTGATGGTGGGAGCCCACTTCGACAGCTGGCACAGCGGCACGGGGGCCACCGATGATGGCGCGGGCTCGGTGGTCATGATGGAAGCGATGCGGATCTTGAAGACGCTCGATCTGCCCATGCGCCGCACCGTCAGGATCGGACTCTGGAGCGGTGAGGAGCAGGGACTGATCGGCTCCCGCACCTACGTCCGCATGCACAAGAACGAGCTGGACAACATCTCGGCCTATTTCAACATCGACAACGGCACGGGACGGCTCCGGGGGATCTGGAACCAATCCAACCCCAACGTGAACGAGATCTTCGAGCAGATCCTGGCCCCGCTCCGCGACCTGGGCGTCATGGGTGTCCGGAGCGGCAACACCGGCGGCACCGACCATCTCGCGTTCGATGCGGCCGGGGTGCCCGGCTTCAACTACATCCAGGATCCCATCGAATACGGGTTCCGCACCCACCACTCCAACGTCGACACCTACGAGCGGCTGGTGCTCGACGACCTGCGCCAGGCCGCGACCGTGGTGGCCTGGACCGTGTACACCGTGGCCAACCGGGACGAGATGATGCCCCGGAAGCCGGCCGCCGAGGAGCCGCCGCAGGCGGGAGGCGGCAACTAGACGCCATCTCTCAACAGGCATCGTTCGATCGAGGCTCGCTCATGGGGCGGGCCTCGATCGTTTCCGGGCCAGGATATCTTCCTGTGACCGGCGCTACAGATCGGGCCGCCGGTAGGCCTTACCTATTGGTGACCATGGCGATGACACTCTGCCGCGCAAAACGCTCGGGCGTGCTCATGGCGGTCCTGCTCGGGGCGCTCGGCTGCGAGACCGACCAGCCGACCGCCCCGGGCCCGGACACTGACACCCCCGCCGTTTTGGTGGGTGCCGGCGATATCGCGGTCTGCGGCAGCGACGGCGACGAGGCCACGGCACTCCTGCTCGATACAATAGCGGGCACGGTGTTCACCACCGGCGACAACGCCTACGAAGACGGCACCGCCCAGGAGTTCACCGACTGCTACCACCCGACCTGGGGCCGCCACCGGTCACGCACCCGTCCGTCGCCCGGCAACCACGACTATCACACCGCAGGCGCGTCGGGCTACTACGACTACTTCGGCGCGAGTGCGGGCGACCCGGCCCAGGGCTACTACTCCTATGACCTGGGCGCCTGGCACATCGTGGCCATCAACAGCAACATCGACCTGTCGGCCAATTCTCCCCAGCTCCAGTGGCTGGCCGCCGACCTCGCCGCCCATCCTACCGTGTGCGCGGCCGCCTACTGGCACCACCCGCGCTTCAGTTCGGGCATGCACGGTGACGACACGGGCATGCAGGATCTCTGGCAGGTGCTGTACGACGCCGGGGTGGACCTGGTCGTGAACGGGCACGATCACGACTACGAACGGTTCGCGCTGCAAGATCCGGCCGGTAACGCCGATCCGGCCCGTGGCATTCGCGAGTTCGTGGTGGGAACCGGCGGCAGGTCACTCAGGAACTTCGGGACCGTCGCCGCGAACAGCCAGGTGCGCAACAGCGACACCCACGGCGTGCTGAAGCTCACGCTCTACGACTCGCGGTATGAGTGGGAGTTCATTCCGGTGGCGGGCCAGACGTTCAGCGACTCCGGCACCGCCGACTGCCACCAGTAGCCGGCCCTCCTACTTCTTACTCCGCGCTCTCCTCGGCGTCCAGCCGTACCTAGCCAGGTCCACCCGCCCGTTCAAATCGAAGTAGACGCCCTCGGCCTCGAGCAGCATGCGCTGGGTCAACTCGGAGCCGGGAACCGTCCGCCGGCTGATCGTCCCCTTCGCGTTGACCACCCGGTGCCAGGGCACGGTCGTGCTGTTCGGTAGCGCGTGGAGCGCATAGCCGACCTGACGCGCCGCACCCGGGATACCCGCAAGCCGCGCGATTTGTCCATAGGACGCCGCACGCCCGGATGGGATGCGGCGGATGACGGCGTAGATCCGGGCGTAGGTGTCAGATCGGGACATGAGGGCACATGGGTCGCCACATTTACGGGGTGGGATCGATAAAGCAACCCGCGTTCGCCTCGTACCGCTCGGCCACCACGATCTGCCCATCATCGGCCAGGTAGCTCGGTGCGCCGGCCCTCACCACGCACAGAACCTGGCCGGTGCGGAACGCGAAGGCCGTGGTGCCGGGGCCATCCGCCGAATAGCGCAGATCGTCGGTCCAGCCCAAGGCCGCGAGACGCGTCCGCAGTTGTTCCGCCGGGTCGCTGGCTTCATTCAGCGATGCGGTCGGACCGGATGTGACGACCCTGCAGCCACGCCTCCAGGAACGAGCCGGGTCATCGAACACCCTGCCATCGAATCGGTCGACGGCCCAGCCGGTGACCCCACGCACGATGGTGTCGATCGCCGCACACGCCGCCTTCACCTCGGCGGTGATCGGTCGCGGGTCCGCTGCCAGTGCTGCAGCCGGTTGGGCAAGGAACCAGGCAACCAGTTCCCCGTTGTCCACGAACGACCAGGTGTGAGGAGACGTTCGCTCCCCGACCCCGTCCCGAGCCTCGTGCGTCGTGATCAGCTCCGCGCGATCGTTGCCCTGGAGTTTGAGTTCGTTGATCATTGCGGCAAGGTCGATCGAGTTCATGCCGTAGTAGTCCTTCCGCCGCTCCTCGATCCACCAATCGACGTCCGGCTCGTGGTAGGCCCTAATGGGGACGTCGCGCAGAAAGAAGGCATTGCCACCACGCCCCCCTGGCGCCGAGTAGGTGAACGGCGAATACTGGACATAGCGACCGTACTCTTGGTCTGGCGTTCCGCCTAGGTTCGTTTCCAGGAGATAGCTCACCCACCGGCCCTCATCGGCCGCCGTCGGATTGAAGTCTCGTCGGATGGCCCGCTGCTCGGCGCGCCACAGGCGCGCCATGTCGAGCGGTGCATCCACCACCGCCACGGCGGCCGGGGCAATCCAGAACTCGCCCGCATGCTGTTTCAGAAACACCGTGAGCTTGAGTGCCCGGGTGCCGCCGAGGGAGAGCCCCGCGAAGTAGAGCAGCACATCGTCGAGCTGGTGCGACGTCAGGACGCGCTGGATGCGGTCGGCGACCGAGTGGAGTGTCGCGTCGTCGAAGTAGAAATCCAGCGGATTCCCGGTGGTGATACGTAGGATGCCCACGCCCCGGGCGAGTGCTGCGTGGTCGAACATTCCCGCCGGTGGCATGCCCGCCGAAACGGCCACCCGCCACCCGTCGAAGAACACCGCGAGGCCCACCGGCCTTCCCTCAGCCGGCAGGATCAGGGTGTAACCTTTGTCGGTCAGCTCGATGGCGCGCTCCGGCTCGGGGCCGATCCGGAGAAGCCCGGGCGTGGGCTGGTACTCCTCACTCACCACCTGCCCACTCACTACTGCCGGGCCGACCATCAGCACAAGAGCAGCCAGGAGTACCTGCAGTCTATTCATTCGAAGTTATAATCCTCGACGTCGCACACGGGTTGATAGCCCATCCGTTGGTAAATCGCGTTGGAAGTCGGATTGGCCAGATCGGTGTACAGAAAACAGAACTGTCGGCCCTGACCCAGGTAGTGCTGGCTGAGAGCCGCGACACAGGCGGACGCGTACCCGCGTCGCCTCGCCTTTGGGGGAGTATACACAAACCCGACCCGGATCCCGTTAGGGGTTTCCGACATACCCGCCGCCATTGACACGGGCCCCTGGTCTTCCCAGAAGAAGAGCCTGCTCTCGTCGATTAGCCGACGGGCCAGCGGGTCGGGCTCTCCGACCTCCTGCCCGACGTCGGCGGTGAACCCACGGGTCCACGCGGTCGCAAGCTCGAGGTCGCCGAGGGTAGCCGGATGCATGTGGCCAGGAGCGGGGTTGGCGGGAGGCACGACCCGGTCCAGCTGGAAGATCCGCATCCGCATCCCAACCGTGAAATCGATGCTGAGCCTGGCGCTCCATTGCTCGGCGAAAGGTCGAGCCGCGGAGGCGGGGCCCATGACGGCCGGAATCGCGGGGTAGACAGCGCCGACCTCGTCGACCAGCGATGGAATGGCCGCTTTCGGCATGCGGGTCAGGCCCAACTTGAAGGGCGGCGTCCGAAAGGCGGAGCCGGCTACGCCCTCCGACCCTTCGACCGTGGCAAGGAAGACGGGCTCCTTATAGGAATGCCGACCGGTACGGAGCTGGTCCGCGATGCCGAGCAGGAGGTTGTGTTCCGCCTCGGCGCTGAGGAGCCAGGGCCCGGCCCGATCGAGGAAGGCTTCGGCATCGGTGAAGCGGCGGACGCAAATCGGGGGCTCTGAGCTAGTCATCGTGCGAATGATCCGGTATGGCCGATTCTCCTGTCAAGCCGGTCGTGCTAAATTGTTCCGACGCCTGAACCCACTACCTGTCGCCATCGCGCCCTTGCGTGGGAGTTACTCGATGATTCCGGATCCCCTGCACCCTGCCGTCGTGCACTTCCCCATCGTCCTTGCGACGCTGCTTCCGCTCGCGGCCGTCGTGGCCCTGATCGTGATTGCCCGCGGTGCGAACGCCCGAAAGACATGGGCCTGGGTGGTGGTCCTTTCCGCCATGCTCGCGGCGGCCTCATGGGCCGCGGTCGAGACTGGGCAGGACGAGGAAGACACGGTGGAGAAGGTCGTCGCGGAGGAACCGATCCACGAGCACGAGGAAGCCGGCGAGCGCATGCTCATCTTCTCTGGCATCGGGGTGCTGCTCGTCGGACTAGGCTTGGCCAACGGCAAGGTGGGTCAGGCGGGGCGTTGGATTGGGACCGCCGCCGCGGTTGGGCTCCTGGTGGCCTCGTACCAAGTTGGCAAGTTGGGCGGTGAGCTGGTCTATGAGCACGGCGCGGCCGGTGCCTATACCGACACGCTGCCGGCCCGGGGGGTGGAACTGGAACGGGGCGAAGCGGAAGACGACTGACCTCTGGGCGGCACCGGACAGAGTTTCGTCCGATATCCCGCCCTGATCGAGATGCCGTATTGCGCCGCTGCGCCTGTTCCGCTGCGGGCCTTCCGGTGCGGGCATCACCGTACGGCGGCGTGCCAGGTCAGTGGACGATTCGTACCGCTCGGACTCGGTTGTCGAGAAAGGTCGGGATGAAGAGGAGGTCACCCTCCGGAAGGAACTCGAAGTCTGCGGTGTTCCAGCCCCGGGATCCGGCGTCCAGAATCTCCACCAGCTCCCGATCCGGCGTTATCCGGTAGAGCTTTCCATCCCAATGGGACACCAGCAGGTTCCCCGCGACGTCAACACGAATCCCATCGATGATGCCGGCGCCCAGCGACAGGACATCCTCGGTTCTCCCCGACTTCAGCTCTATCCGTTTCAACATCCCGTCGCCCGAGTTCCCCACGAGGAGCCATCCGTCGCGGATCCAGAGGCCATTGGCCTGGTTGATACCCGCCTCGGCGAAGATCTCGAAGGTCCCATCCCGGAACCGGTAGATCCTGGACTCGGTCGGCTTGCCGGATCGGGTATCGGAGATGTATATGCTACCGTCCTCGTCGATGACGAGATCGTTGGGGAAAATCGCGTCGGGGATGGACCACCGGCCCGCGATCGTCCCCGAAGCCAGGTCGATTGCCACCACGTGCTGCCGCTCGGCTACGAATAGGGTATCCCGCCAAATGTCCATCCCCGTCGGCGCGTTCAGCCCCTCTACCCAGCGCAGGTCGAGCACCTCGCCGTCCACGGACAGACGCGAGAGAAACCCGCTCGCCTCGGGCTTCCTCCCGTAATCAACATCGAAGTTGGTGACGTAGAGCACATCCCGAGTGGGGTCTTTCAGGACCGACTCGGGTGTGAGGAAGGTGTCGGGCGTTGCCCAGGCCTCTTCCGTGGCAGAATAGTCCACGGGCTTCGACTGCAGTGCGCGATCGGCCTGCACCATGAAGCCCCAGCCGCCGAAATACTCCGATACCATAAGGAGAATCTCATTCAATCCATGCCGAGCCTGAACTCCCACAGCATCGTGCAAGCCCAGAATGCCGAGGAACGACGGATCTCGGCCTTGATAACGGCTCTTTCCGCTGAATACCCGGCGTCCGTTGAAGAAGAAGTCGACTTCGTCGGAGTATCCGAATGTGAAGGTGATCGCCCGGTCTTCATCGCTGTAGAAGATGTGGCGGGCGACGACCAGATCGCCGTTCTGATTCTGCCGCGCGGTCCGATCGGCGATGTCCACCAGCCCTCTGACATCCGCATCGACGTCCTGCCACTCGGCGAGGAACAGCGAAAAGAAGCCGGGATAGGCCTCCCGGTTGACCCGATCGGCGGGGAACGCCTGCGACAGGGCCCAGCTCCGGACCACGCCCTCCGGAGTCACGCGCTCGGGCGATGGCTCGAGTGCCAGTTGCCCGGCGGTGTCGTACCGGAAGTTTGAAAACCAAGCGGATCCATCCCGTGGTCCGCTCAGGGCGAGAGCGCCATTGCTGGCCGGTCCCTCGAGATACGGCATGACCAGAGCCGGTTGCGTGAGATCCTCGATGAACACGCGGGCCCGGGTTCCCTGAACCTCGAGCCGGACTGGAATCCAGTTGTCTTCGGGAAACACGCCTGCAGCCGTGTAGCCTGCCCCGTTGTGAAGCTGCCATTCCGCAATGCCGTTCACAACCGGCGTGTATTGGAGGGCGTCCGGATACAGCCCCGCGCGGTGAGGGCGAATGTAGAAATGCTCACCGTTATTTCGGTCGGAGAGGCGGAAGTAGATGCCCGGATAGGACCGCGCTCCCGTGACGTAGAGATCGAACTCGATGATCCCGTCCTGGAATACTGCGTCCTGCAGGACGGCCGTTCCCTGAAGCGCTTCCCGGCCTCCCACCTCCGAAACCTCGGCACCGGCGAGATCCCAGTGGAGCGAGTCGAACGGGACTGCTTCCTGGGCACGTGCCGATGTCGCTGCTGCCGCAAGCGCGGCCAGGGCCGACACGGCGATCAGGAAGGTCTTCGGATGGCACGTCGGATTGACTCGCGTCCTCATCGTGCCCGACCTCGCTCCCCGAGCAGCTCCAATTGTATCTGCTGGATCTCGACCAGCCGCTCCCACTGGTGCGACAGCAGGTGGTCCATCTTCTCGTGAAGATGCCGGATTTCGAGTTCGGCCTTCAGGTTGACTTGATAGTCGTGCTGGGCCCGGATCCGGTCTTTGGCCTCCTGCCGGTTCTGGCTCATCATGATCACGGGCGCCTGGATGGCTGCCAGGGTCGAGAGCACCAGGTTGAGCAGGATGAACGGGTACGGGTCGACCGGCCGACGGTAGAGCACCACCGAGTTCATGATGATCCACCCGGCCAGGAAGGCCCCGAAGATCAGCAGGAAGGTCCAGCTCCCCCCGAACGTTGCGATGCGATCGGCCAATCGCTCCCCCAACGTCCATTCCTGTTCGAACTCGGCGTCGACGTTGCTCGCCAAGAGCTCATGTTGCCTGAGGCTCTCCAGCACTACTTGGTCGAGGCTGTTCAACTCGCCCTTCTCGGATTCGAGCATCGACTGGATGTATTGGCCTCGGTAGCGCGCCAGGTCGACCCGACAGATGAACTTCTCCGGCGACCACTCCGGAATATCAGTGCTGATGAGATCGCTCACCGACGGGCGCACGGTGCCACCCGCTATTCCTTCCCGAGCGGAAACGCTTCGGCCGCACACGGCGCAAATGCGATGAGTCGGGTGCTTGTTCGAGCTCATGCGTAACTCCTCGCTCTCGTGGACCGACTCGTTACCCTCAAAAGAAGACGAAGCTCACCAGCACCCAGATCGGGAGCAGGACGGCCGTACTGTACAGCATATAGTGGAAGAAACTCGGCATCTTGATCCCGGACTCCTCCGCGATCGCCTTGACCATGAAGTTGGGACCGTTCCCAATGTAGGTGTTGGCACCCATCAGGACCGCGCCACAGGAAATGGCGACGAGCAGGCGCCCGGCCTCGGGGCCCTGCTGGAGCAACACTCCCAGGAACCGCCCGGTGACGGGCACGTGCTCCAACCCGGCCGCCGTGGCGGAGAAGGTGAGATAGGTCGGTGCGTTGTCCAGAAAACTCGACAGCGTTCCCGTGGTCCAGAAGAAATGCCACGGTTTGCTTAGATCGAACGCCATCCCCAATACCTCACGTTGTCCCTGCCCCCACGCGTTCAAGATCTGGAGCGCCGGTGTCATGGTGATGAAGATGCCGATGAACAGGACGGCCACCTCGATGATCGGGCCGAAGGTGAATCCGTTCCGGGTTCGGTTGATCTCTGCCGTCAGGAAATACGCGCCGATGGTCAGTCCGGCCATGGCGGCTTCCTTCCAGCCGAACGGCCACGGCTCGCCTCCAGTGCCGAGCCCGTAGCCGGATGCGATGACCGCGGCGATGACCCCGCCCAAAAACAGGAAATTGTGCAGCCCGTGCATGCGGAACGGCTCGTGCTGCATGACCTCTTCCAGCTGTGAGCCTGGGCGTTCCTTTTCTTCCCGGTTGAAGACGACCTGATCCCACAAATTGAAAACGACGAGGAGAATGCCGTTCACCAAGAGCCATTGCGGCCAGAGCCGCAGGGTCCACGCGAAGGGAACGCCTTTCAGGAAACCCAGGAAGAGCGGTGGGTCGCCGATGGGCGTGAGCAGCCCGGCGCAGTTCGACACCACGAAGATGAAGAAGACGACGATGTGGGTCTTTCGCTGGCGCGGCCGGTTGGCTCGGAGAAGCGGCCGGATGAGAAACACCGAGGCACCCGTCGTCCCGATGATGTTGGCGAGCACCGCCCCGATCGCCAGGAAGATGGTGTTGACCAAGGGTGTGCCCGACAGGGAACCCTGGATGTAGATCCCCCCGCTGATGACGAACAGCGAGGTGAGCAGCATGATGAACGACGTGTATTCCCGAAGCTCTTCGCCCAGCACCATCGTGCCTTCACTGCCCCACATTAAGACGAGGGACAGCACGATGGGCAGCGACAGGAACAGGGATACGATCGCCTTGTTCCGGTTGTCCTCCCACCAGTGCCCATGAACCAGCGGAAAGATGGCGATCGAAAGGAGCAGCAAGGCGAAGGGAACCACCGTCACCATCGACAGCTGCTGCCCAAGGTTGGACGCGTGGTGCGCGTCCTGGGCGAGCAGGGGTGTGATGAGGGTCGGGAACACCAGCAGGAGGCTACTCAGCGCTGCCGATCGGCGGAGGATGGTCATGGCAGGTCACAGAGGGTAGGAGTACACGTCTCGACATTCCGCTCGGGAAGCCAGGACGTAGCAAATAAGGCCCGAAGTTAGACCATTCAGCATGAAGCGATCGTGAAGGGATCCTTCCGACTTTCTTTGCAATCCCGGAGATGGGGAACACTGGTGCAATCCCCGAACGGGACTCTACGCTTCGGGAGCGTTCGAACGCTCGGCGCTCTCGTCCACAGCCTGCGACAGCCCGCGCATCAGATTGTCGATCCGAATCCGGAATTTCGCCGTGGTCGCCTTCCAGATGGTGCGACCGGTCAGCCACGCGCCGCCCAACGATACCCCGATGAGTGACCCGACGCCCACCAGAGTGGTGGGTTCCAAGATGGCGCCCCCAATCCCGATGCCCAACAGGCCCGCAATGCCCGGCAGGAGATAGGTCAGGAGACCGGCTGACCCACGATCGGCAAAGACCCGCACCGCTGTGCGGCCGTCGCGCGGGCTTATCGTGACGTGGATCTGGCTCGGATCACCAACGGTCTGCCATTCGAGCGACCCAAGGAGTTCGGTTACCTGGCCCTGGTGCCCCGCCGCCCGGCGAATGGCCTCCACCAATTTCCCATAGTCCTCTCGCGGCACTTCCCCATCGGCCGAATGCAGCAACTCGTAGATCGTCGGTCCGCCGAACAGGCGGCCAAGCGTCCCGATCGAATGCTGTTGCACCAGGGCCGCAGCCCGTTCCACTACAGCCGGATCGAGCCCGACCTCCCGGGCCACCGCCTGGATTTCCGCCAGCGACATGCCGTCTGGGGGAGTGGTGCCGGAGTCTGGGTCCTGCATCTCAAACGCCTTCCGCAGGATCACCGCGAAATCCTGATCCGAGTAGCGACGCTCAGGAGGTGCTATGAGAACCTCCACACAATGGTCCTACGGTGACTGCCGGTGTTGCATGCCGATCCGGCGTCAAGCGTCATGGCTCGGGAAGGCGCCGTGTCTGGTCGCCCTGGGACAGCATTCGCTCGGCAAAGTCGAGTCGTTCCTGGGTTTCGGTCAGCTCATGGCGCACGATGTCCAGTTCCTGCTCCAACGCGTCGAGCCGGCCGCGGAGTTCGCCGCCACCTTCGGCACCGCCCTCCATGGCCCGATATTTCGCGACCTTGACCAGTCCATTGATGATGATGGCCACCACGGGAATCGAAAGCGCGATGATGGGAATCAACAAAGCGAGCGACTGACGATCCATGACCTGGCATCCCTTCTGTCGGATTCTGTCACGAGTCCAGGGTGCTGCCCGTCGGACGGCGATCGACTGTTTCGAGTTTCAATCGCACCCAGTGTAGGATAACACGAAAATACCGCGGCGGGACATTCCCCGCCGCGGTAAGCACTAACTCCCTACTCCCTACTCCTCAATCTCTACCCTCCCGCAACGCTCCCCGCCACTCGTCCCACCCCACCCGTGCGCCGCAGCGCAACCGCAACAACGGGGACCACCACCGCAAGGCCGCCGACGATCAGGGCCGGAACCATGCCGCGGACCAGCGAAATGCCCAGCGGAAGCACCGCGGAGAGGATCCACAGACGTATCGGCCAGGAGGAGGCAATAGGTTTGAGCCCACCGCCCAGAAACTCGTATCCCCACGCGATGGCCGCACCAGTGAGGAACCACCCAATGAGATTCTGCGCCGGCATGCCGTAAAAGCCGGCGGCCGGCTCGGCCCACTGCCACACCGGGAATCCGTGGCCCATCGCCGGGTCGAGGGCCAAGTCCCAGCACACCATGTAGAGCGCGGTGACGAGAATGCGCTTGGGCCGGTCGAGTCCGAGCCGCCCGGCCAGATCGAGCGACAGGCTCGACATCGCGAACCACGAGAGCGGAATGAGATACGGCACCAGGCCCAGGATCTTCGGGCCGAGGAACTCGGTATAGCCATACCCACCGAACGGGATACCCGTGCTGGTGCCGAGCAGTTCGGCGCCCAGGCCCACAGCACTGCCCCACATGACGAAGAAGACGGACCGGCGGAACGACCGTGTGGGCGCGTAGAGCAGGAAGACCAAGAGCGGCAGCGCCGCCATGTAGACCCATGTGGGGATCTTCATGAGCCACGGCAACAAGAGCCCGGCCCGGGCCACGGCGGCGGGAAAATGGAGCAGCATGGCGGTTCCCGCTACACTCATCGCTACCGCCCCCGCGAGCAGTGCCGCGATCAGTTGGAACGCCCTGCTCTGGGACCCCACGCTCAGCAGCTTCATGCCAGGGAGACCACCTGCCGCATTGGTCGGGGAGCGGCAACTTGCGGCTCAGCGTGATGGGCGAAGCGTGCGAGCAGGGCCGCCACCTGCTGTCGCAGTTCCCCGCGTCCCGCGCATGGCGGGATGGACTCGATCGCGCGCTGGGCGTAGGTGTCCAACGTTGTCCGACCGCGCTGGTAACCGAAGTGGTCCACCAAGTTGGGACGGCCAAGCAACGCGTCGGTCGCGGGTCCGTCATCGGCCCGGTCGGCAAAGTCATCGGCGGCCTGATACGTCATTCCTATCCACCGGCCCAATGGGGTCCACTGCTCTGGGTCGCCCCCTGCAACCAGCGCCCCGGTGGCCGCCGCCGCCTCGAACAGGGCGGCTGTCTTCGCAGCGTGGTACTCGGCCAGGTCGGCTTCGGACTCCGCCTCCCACCCTTGCCCCGCGACCAGGCCGCCGCGCGAACCGACCGCACGAGCCAGCCGACGGATCACCTCACGTTGGCGCTGGTCGACCCCCGACCTACCGGTCGCGAGGGCCAGTTCCTCGAAGGCGCCGACAATGAGTGCGTCGGACGCGAGCACCGCGAGCGACTCGCCGAAGACCCGATAAACCGAGGGCCGGCCGCGCCGCATCCCCGCGTCGTCGAAGCTCGGCAAGTCGTCCTGAACCAGCGAGGCGCAGTGGAGCAGCTCGATGGCCACGGCGGTCGGCTCCAGCAACGGAGCGGAGGAATTGCCGAGGGCTTCTGCAACCGCGTGGCATAACGTTGGCCGCAAGCGATGGCCCGCGGGAAACACCGCGTACCGAATCGCCCGCGCGAGGCGCGGTGGGCAGCCAGAACCAGTCAAGCGATCCACGGCCCGTTCGAGCGCAGCTTCAATTCGCGTGGCCGTTCCCGGGGTCGTGTCCTTCTCGCTGACGGCTTGAATCAAGAACCGGCCACTCGACACCGTCGCCGCGCTCACGCGCGAATCTGGGTTCGCCCCCAAGAGCAGCGCCGAGGCGGATCTGAGCGCAAGCCAGGTCTTCCGGGTTCCGCTGGTGACGGCACGCTGCGTCACCGAGTCGTAGCCATTGGAGGCAATCACCCGCCCGATGTCCGCGTAGACCAGTCTCGCAGTCTGGACCGCCACACGGCAATCGGCCGGGAGCAGGCCGACGCCCCGCTCTGCGCGCAGGTACAGCCGATCGGCCTCTTCGAGGAGCCGCTGGACGACCCCGCCGAGAGCGGGAGAGAACACCGGGTTGGTCAGCCACTCGTCGGGATCGAGCCCGGCTTCGCGCATCCAGGTGCGCGGGAGGTAGAGCCGGCCGCGGCCGGCGTCCTCGCCCACGTCCCGGGCGATGTTGGTGAGCTGCATGGCGACGCCGAGATCGCAGGCGCGCGACAGCGTCTCCTGGTCACGACGCCCCATGATTGCCGTCACCATCACTCCGACCGTTCCGGCCACCCGCGCGGCGTAGGCATGGAGTTCGTCGAGCGTCTCGTAGCGACGCCGCTCGATTTCCCAGGAGAACCCTTCCAGCAGCGCGTCGGGCAACTCGCGGGGAATACGAAAACGTTCGACCACCTTCGACAGCGCCCTGTCCTCCGGATGCGCCATCGGGCGGCCCGTGTACATGCGGTCGAGCCGCCCGCGCAGCGCATCGACGGCCGCGTGCGTCACGGCCCCGTGATCGATGATGTCATCGGCCATGCGGCAGAAGGCATACAATGCCGTGACCGGGCCACGCACCCTGGCCGGCAAGAGGCGAGATGCGCGGAAGAAACTCCGCGAGCCGCGCCGAAGCATCTCTTCGCACACCTTTGCATCGTGCGGCGCGATGGCCGGCGGCTCAGTGGAGATCATGGGGACTCGGAACGACGCGGTCGAGGACCTTGGCCGATGAGAGGACGCCCGGGACTCCGGCGCCGGGATGCGTGCCGGCGCCGACCAGATAGAGGCGGTCGACATCTTCACTCCGATTGTGAGGACGGAAATAGGCGCTTTGCGTGAGCAGCGGCTCGAAGCTGAATGCCGCACCCTTGGGTGACAGCAATTCGTCCCGAAACTTCAGCGGCGTCAGCAGGCGAGACGTGACCAGCTCGGCCTCGAGGCCGGGGAGAACGGATCGATCGAGGTACGTGGCTATGCGCTGCCGATAGGACTCTGCCTCGCGTACCCAGTCGACCTCGCTTTCGAGGTTCGGCACCGGCGAAAGGACATAGAACGCGTCACACCCGGCCGGAGCCAACGACGGATCGGTCGCCGTGGGGCGATGCAGATAGAGGCTGAAGTCTTCCGCGAGGACCTTCCGGTGGAAGATGTCCTTCAGAAGCCCCTCATAGCGAGGGCCCATGAGAATCGTGTGGTGGGCCACGTCGTCGTACCTGCGTCGGGTACCGAAATACCACACGAAGAGACTCATCGAGTAGCGTGCACACCGCAGCAGCGACCGGTTCCACTCGGACGTGGCGGATGGGGGAAGCAGCTTCCCGTAGGTCCAGCCCGGATCGGCGTTGGATACCACCAGATCGGCCGCGATGTGCCGGCCGGACGCGAGCCTGACACCGGTGGCGCGCCGGCCCTGAAGGGTGATCTCGCGCACGTCTTGATTCATCAGCACCTGCCCGCCCAAACCCTCGATGAGGCGGACCATCCCCTGCACCAGGACACCGGTCCCGCCCATCGGGAAATGAACGCCCCACCGCCGCTCGAGATAGGCGATCAGTGAATAGATGGAGGTGGTCTCGAACGGATTGCCGCCCACCAGCAGAGGATGGAAGCTGAGGATGCTTCTGAGCCGTGGGTCCTTGACGTGTTTGGCGACCAGTCCGAACACCGAGCGATAGCTCTCGAGCCGGATCATGGCGGGAAGGATCTTGGCCATATCCCACAAGGACGAGAACGGAACGTCGGCCAGCTGCTCGAAGCCAACCCGGAAGATCCGCTCGCTGGTTCGGACGAACGATTCGTAGCCGGCCACGTCACCCGGAGAGAGCCGGCCGACCTCCCGGCGCATCGCTTCGGCCGAGCCGGTGTAGTCGAACACCGTCCCGTCCTCGAACCGGATCCGGTAGAAGGGCGACACCGGACGGAGGTCCACATCGTCCGCCAAGGACCGACCGGCGAGGGCCCAGAGCTCCTCGAACAAGTGGGGAGCCGTGATGACCGTAGGGCCGGCGTCGAAGGTGAATCCGTCCTGGCGGAACACCCGGGCTCGCCCGCCGGGCTGATCCAACCGCTCGAGCACCGTCACCCGGTAACCCCGGGCGGCCAGCCGGATAGCGGCAGCTAGCCCGCCGAAACCGGCCCCAATGACCACGGCATGGCAGCTGGACGCGCCTGTTCCTGGCTTCCGGCCCTCGAGAGGTATGGATCCAGGTTCCTGAGTTGGATGGTTGTCTATCATCTGTCCTTTACAATACTATGACAGATGAGATTTGTCCAGCCCTGAAAAGGCCAGGGGCCCGCCGCCTGGTCGGGCCCCCGAAGAGTCACTGCGCCTTCCTCTCTGCTCCCTACTCCCTACTCCCTACTCCCTCACTCACCCCTGCGGCCTACACACCAGCACAGGAACGCTCGCCCCCCGAATCACCTTGTCGGTAACGCTGCCCAGCGCCAGCAGGCGGATGCCTTTCTCGCCGTGGGTGGCGATGGCGATGGCGTCCGCCTCGAGGCGGTCGACCTGTTCGAGGATGGTGCTCGCGACGTCGCCTCCTTGCACTACCTCGGGCGTGTCCACGTCGACCCCGCGTACCCGGAGGTCGCTCGCGATGTTGCGCAGGTAGGTTGCGGCGGCTTCAGTGCCGAGGCCGATAGTGGAGAGCTCGTCGGCGCCAGGCTTGAACGTAAAGGAAGGCCGGTCGATACCGGACGGGCCCTCGACGACGTGGAGCGGGATCACCGCCGCCGAGAAGATCTC
>CAVOGR010000012.1:0-93742 GCA_963695555.1 uncultured Gemmatimonadales bacterium
TTTTGGCAGTAATCAGCTGTAAAGTGAATCACGGGCGGAGTTTTCGCGCGCTCCGTTCGGCCGTCCCGGGGCCCCCCGCGACGCAATAGTATACGACCCTTCACCACAGTGACAACTTGTCAGCCCGTCTCACCCCGCGCCACGACCAGCGGCGCGCGGACCCAATTCACCCTTCGACTGCCCCGCCACGCGACCGTCACCCGCCCCGATACCCGCCGGTTCGCCAGCATCGGCGTCTCGGTTCGGACCCATCGTGTTACCCGAATGAATCCGAGAAACGCGTCGGCAACCCGCTTGTCGGTGATGTCGATCGTGCACCACTTGACCGGGCCGGTTCGCTGTCCCTCGCGATGGCTTGCTCCACCTCTCGTTCAAGCGGGCCACCTATGCGCCCCGTAATCGGTGAGGGGCGTGGGCACTGACGCCCGACTTCATGACATGGAGCCAGCACAGTTTCCGGCTGCCCACGCAAACTCCCAGGCCCAGTGCCACTTGGGTCCCAGGTATCGCACGTTCTCCCCGATACCCTTTTCGCCCTTAAACCTCTTCGGACATCGATTTGCGCTGTTGGTAGGAAGTTGCTTGTACGGAGCATATGGAACTGGCGGGGTGGAGGTAGAGGTTGCTCCTCCAGAAAGATGATGATTTCCCCACGCAGACGCTCCAGTTCGAAAGGAGGGCGGACATGCACCTGAGAAGGTAATTAGGACCCAGTCTTGTGCACTGCGGCATGGACCCATGGTCTCCAATACCAATCCAGAGAACTCGCCCCGGCCCCGCAGTGGTCTGAGAGCAAGTTGCGACTGCGTTGGGCCCGGTAGGACCGGCGAGCCAGAGCGGTGATGCGGCGTATCCGCCGGACTGTTTCTGGCCCGCGACCGGGCGCGCGAGCGCGTTCCAAATAGCGGTATACCTCGATGCCCATGGCCGCTGAAGAGCGCAGCCTCGCGTCCATCCAAGTCGGCACGGAAGGCCGACTTCGCGCAGCGACCGCACTACCGTGTCCGGTTGCTGGCGTCTTGAAGAAATCAATGGCCCAGAGCGCGCGCTCCCAGGTGCGGGCAAAGCGCCGGTCCAGTTGAGCACCCGGAGCCGGACCAGCCGCGGGGCCGCTGCGGACCACGCGGCCTTCGGTGCGCGCCCGCCATACTTCGTAGCTCATGATGGCCACGGCTTGCGCCAGGTTGAGCGAGCGGTAGGCGGAAGAGGTAGGAATCACCGCCATGCCGTGGCATGAATCGAGTTCGGCGTTGGGTCAACCCCTTGTCTTCCCGACCCACCACCATTGCCACTGGGCCTTTGGAGCACGTCACCGTCGGGTCAGTTCTCTGCCGCATCCAAGGCGTGAGGGTGCTGCCGCTTGCCGCCGCTTCGTGTCGTGAGCGCCACGGAATAGACGCAATCCCCGAGTGCGGAGCCGAGGTCGTCGTGAAGCTCGATCTGCTCCACGACATGCCGGTGTTGTGGGCGATGCCCTCGATACGGTAGGCATCGAACACCCGCGGTCGCACCGACCGGAATCAGACCATCAGGAAGTTCTTGGCGATTCGGACGGCGCTCGATGTTGACGATGTCTTGCGGCTCGACGAGCACGAGCACGGAGACAGGTGGCGTGATGCCGCTCATCGGGACATGGGCCTGGGTTGGGCGGAGTCATTCCCTGATCTCCACGCCGACTTCCCGCTCGTTCAGCTTGATGACCTCGAGGTAGTCGGCTTCCTCACCAGCTCATTCGCCGCATCGTGCAGCAACTCGCTCACGCGGTGGAGCACCGGCCTCGAACGCCGGCCTCCTCGAGCACGGCCAGGGCGATGCGAGCATCCTCTGCGAGCAAGGCGAGCCGGAAGGTGGCGGGCCACGCGCCTGACCGTGGGATCAACCGCTCACTCACAAAAGACCGCCCGCTCGAGGCATTGAGCACCTGCACCGCGCGGCACCCACCTTGACCAACGCCGCCAAGGCCCTCGCCGAGCGCCAGGATGTTGGTGGCCGGCGCTGCCTGGTTCACGGCCTTGAGGGCGTGCCCTGTGCCAACGGGACCGATGTGCTCGACCTCGACGCGAACGCCGAAAAGATCGCCGAAGCACGGGCAAACGCTGCATCGGTTCCTCCAACCATCACGGTGAGGGTCCCGGCCTCTGCCCCGTCCGCTAGCAGGGGGCGTCCGCGAACCCGACTCCACGTCGGGCCAGGTCGTCGGCTATTCGCCTGGACCTGGCGGGGTCGCCCGAAGTGCAATCGACCACCAAGCTGTCCGAAGCAAGTCCTTCCGCCAGCCCCCAGTCCCGGCCCCCAGCGCCTCGGCCACCTCGGCCGAGGTGGGGAGGCAGGTAAATGGCGGCATCAACCCGGTGGGCGAGGGCGCGCGGCGTGTCCGCCCACTCTGCCCATAGTGGGCCGCGAATGGCACGGGCCGCCCGATATCGTCCGATTCCAAGCGGTCCTGGTCGACCAGATGGCTCGCCATGGGCGTCCAATCGCCCCCAGCGAGAAAGCCGATTCGCATGAAGTACAGCCGGGCGGAAACTAGGCCGAGTGCCGACCCGCCGACTCCGCGAGTTCCTTGTCGACCATGAAGAGCCCGGGCGCGCTGTCTCCTACCATCCGAAGGGTCTCCACGATTTGACTCGCGGTCTTCTCCTCTTCAACCTGTTCGGTAATGAACCACTGGAGGAGAGCCTGACTTGCGTAATCGCGTTCCTTCGCGGCCAGGTCGTACAGGCTATGGATTTGGGCCGACACGGCGGCTTCATGAGAGGCGGTAAACTCGAAGGCCTCGAGCGCTGAGCGCGAATTCGAGGCGCGGCTGGGCAAGGGCCTGGAGCGCCACGCGGCCGCCACGTACTCGACATGGTCGATGAACTTCATGGCATGGCTAGTCCTTTGCGCTGGATCCGCATCCAGTGGCAAGCCCACCCCCAATTCTTTGGGCTGAAGAAAGTTGCCATCGACAAGTAGAGGTAGGCCGACTCGAGTTCCGACTCGAATCTGCTGGTTCATCGCGTCCTGCATTGCGGCGCTGAGCTTCTATCTCCAATGGGGGTATTCACTCGACCTCGTGCGAGGATCTGGTGAGTCTTACCCGAATGCCGCCAATTCTCAAGGCTGGACCGAGCCCATCCTGGAGACGAGGCCGTAACTGATGCGACGGATGCAATGGGGACACCTCCTCACCGCGGGCCTTGGCGCGGTGCTGGTCTTGTTCATCGTCGGGCCACTGCTCCGGCTCTTGTTCAAGGCATCGCCCGCTGGCCTGATGGCAGCATTTCAAGACCCCGAGTTGGGTCTCGCGCTCGCTCTGTTCCACGGCAACGACCGCCGCCATCGGCATCCTCCTGGGTGTGCCACTCGCGCACTTTCTGGCACGGACCAGGTTTCCCGGACGACGATTGTTCCAAGGCATCATCGACCTGCCGGTAGTCGTTCCCACCCTGTCGCCGGAATCGCCTTGGTGCCTCTTTCTCGGTCGGCGCTCACCGCTTGGAGGCGCCTTCGCGGCCGAGCTTGGCCTTGAATTCGTCAGTCATGTTCCGGGCATCGTCGCGGCCATGTTGTTCGTGTCGGCGCCGATCCTGGTGAGCGGGGCCCGGGAGGCGTTTGCTGCCGTGGACCCGCACCTCGAACGTGCGCTGGGTGACCGCCCGTGGACCGCCTTTCGCCATGCTCGCTCCCCTGGCCGGACGGGAGTCTTGGCGGCGTCGTTTCTCGCGTGGGCCCGAAGCGTGAGCGAATTGCGGGCGATCGTGGTGATCACCTACAATGCCCAAGGTGGCGAGCGTTTGTGTTCGATCGGTTCACGTCCTTCGGGTTGGGGGCGGCCATTCCCGCCGCAGTCATTCTCCTGCTGGTCGCCCTGGCCGTACTTCGCCATCGTGCGGCTGCTCGACACCGGGAGCTGGAGCGACTCGGTTGGAAGCGGTGGGACTCCGTGTGGGCACGTTCGAGTTGCGGGACATCACCCTCGATGTCCCGCGGGGTGTATCGGCCTCGTGATCGGGCCGAGCGGCTCGGGTAAGACGACCCTGCTGGAGGCGGTGGCGGGACTTGCGCGAAGTCAAGAGCGGCCGAATTACCGTGCAAGGCGAAGACGTAACCAACCGCCCCGCCCCGAACGTCGGGGGGTGTGGGAGTGGTGTACCAACGCTACCACTTCCGCACTTCTCCGTTGCGGACAACATCCGCTGCGCCTGCCATCGTGGCCACGGTCAAGGCGACCGCTATCCACCTGGTCTAGGTACTCAGAGGCGATGTCCTCGCGGACTCGTCCAAAGGAAATCATCAGCTGTGACGACCCGGATACTCCACCTGGATCTCAATGCCTTCTTCGTCGAAGTGTGTCGGCGCCAGAACCCCGAGCTGCGCGAGGTCGACCTGCTCGTGGTTGGCGGGCGCCGCGACGAACGCGGCGTCGTGCAGTCGGCCTCGTATGGCGCCAGGCGCTTCGGGATTGCCTCGGCATGCCGATCGCGCAGGCGGTGCGGCTGTGCCCCGAGGCGACGTTCGTTCAAGGAGAGTTCAAGCACTACCGGGCCGCGTCCAAGGCGGTACGGAGAATTCTCCGGGAGTACTCGCCGGTGGTGGTCATGGCATCGCTCGACGAGGCCTACTTGGATTTTTCGGGCACCGACCGTCTGCATCCTGGTTCGCTCCTGCCCGTGGCCGAGCAGATCCGGAATGCCGTGAAGCAAGAGACGGGGCTCGACGCAAGCATCGGGATCGGTCCCAACCGGATGATCGCCAAGATCGCCTCGGAAATGGCAAAGCCGCGTGGCTTGTTGGAAGTGCGCTCCGGTTCAGAAGGGCTTCATGGCCGGCCTGCCGCTCCGCGCGATCCCGGGCATCAGCACCAAAACCGCTCAGCGCTTGACCGGCTTAGGCCTCACGGACATCCACAGATCCAGGAACTCGACCTCACGAACTCGAGCGACTCGTCCATCCGGACCATGCGAAACTCCTGAAACTCCGCGCCCACGGCTACGGCGGCGTGGCCCTGCGAATTCCCGGATGCCAAAATCGGTCAGCCGGGAAGCGACGCTATCGACCGATGTGACGGACCGGGAGCGGCTCGAGGGACGGCTCGAACTCTTGACCGCGCGGGTGGCGGCGGCGCTTCGGGCGGACGCGCTCATGGCGCGCACGGTGACCCTCAAGCTTCGCCACGGCGATTTCCGCACCGTGACGCGGCAACGCACCCTCGGGGTCCCGACCGATCTAGACCGCGAGATGTGGGAGGCCGTGCGTGGGTTGTTTCGGGCAGCCTTCGGCGAGGTGGAACGCCGGGGGAAAGGCGTACGCCTGATCGGGGTCGCGGCTACCAACCTCGCGCAGCCGCTGAGCCGGCTGATCTGTTCGAGCCACCGGACCGCCAACGCCTGCGCACGTTAACCGCCGCGGTCGACCGAGCCGGTCGAAATACGGCTTCAACGCCGTAACGCCGGGAAGTGAGTTTCGGACTCGACTGGCGTCCGGCAGCGAAGGCGAAGCCTCCACCGCGACACCCCCCGCACGGACCCCTAGTAGCGGCGCTGGAGCTCGTCCGGCCAACCGAAGTCCTTCGGCTCAAATCTGAGCCCGGATCGCCGATGCGGGGATCGACCTTCGGACCAAGGTCTTTGAAGCGGGCCACCCGTCCGTCCGGGGACCTGGCTTCCACGGTGGAATTGGTGAAGAGCGGGTAGTACCCGATGACGGCGCGGGTGGCCCCCGGGGGCACGGTGCAGGTGCTTGAACCGCGCCAGCATCCCCTCGGTCCACGCGATGCCCGGTCGCAGGACCTTGATGGCCAGCCGGCGGTGAAGCTCCTCATCCCAGACCTCGTACACCTCCGCGAACCCGCCGCGACCGATGAGGCGCCGCACGCCGTACTTGGGTCCGAGAGCCAGCGATAGCCTCGACTGGATCTCGTGATCCAGCTCGGGGCGCTCGGCCGCGCCGGTCACCTTGGTGGCAGCAAGGGCGCCGCACTGGGAACAGAACGCGGCGTCTCGGGCGAGTGGCGCCCGGCATTGGAGACGACGTCGATCGCTGTCGGCAGCGGGCCGCCAGGAATCAGGCCGCCCCGATGATCCTCGTTAAACTCAAACAAGACAATATTTTAGGTAACTCTCACATCGAGGTTTGCGCCGCGGGTGGCAGAGAGTTGCAACGAGGAAGGAAGACTGCGCCCGTGGCCCCCATTGTGGCCGGACCAGGACTTCGATAACTTGCTGGACAGCTAGCAAGTTAGGAGCGCTATGGCGGGTGTCACATCAACAACCGATCGGACGCGGGATCCGGTGCGCACGCGGGAGGCCATCCTCGATGCCGCCGAGCAGTTGTTTGCCGCGCGAGGATATGAGTCGACCAGCCTGCAGGACGTCGGGGCGATGGCCGGCGTGTCCAGGGCCACGCCCGGCTACTTCTTCGGTTCGAAGGCCGATCTGTACCGTGCGGTGCTCGAACGATGTTTCGCCGCCGTCCGCGACGCCGTGCGCGAGGGCCGGCGCCGTACCCTGTCGAGCGGCAAGAGCGCCGAAGTCGTGCTGGCGGGCGTGGTCTCGGACTATTTCGATTTCATCACGGCCAACCCCAACCTCGTTCGCCTGATCGAGTGGGAGGCCTTGAGCGGCGGCAAGCACCTCCAGGAGCTCCCGCCGCATTTGGAAGCAGCTCAGGAAGCGCTAGGCGCGCTGCGCGAGGAGCTGGACTTGGAGCACGAATGGGGCGTGGATGCGAGTCAGCTCCTGCTGAGCGTGATCGGGCTCTGTTGGTTCCCGTTGGTCCACTCCGAAACTATCATGCGGGCCCTCGGCATCGATCCCGGCAACCAGGAATTTCTCGATGCCCGCAAGCGGCACGTAGTGGACCTCGTCCTGCACGGAATGGCGCATCGCGCATCGGCGCCCCTTTCAATTACCTGACAATGGCACAACGACCCCCTACCAGGACCAACCCATGACCGACGTCATCACCGCACCCGCACCGCACACGAGCCCGGAGGGCCGGTTGGCAACCGAGCAGGAGGCCCGGGACGTCGCCGAGGCCGCGCGGGAAAAGGAGTGGCAGGCCCCGAGCTTCGTCCGGCAGTTGTTCGAAGGTTCGTTCCTGCTCCACCTGGTCCACCCGTTTCCCGAAATCGATCCGGCAGAGGAGGCGAGGGCGCGGCCCTTCATGGAGCGGCTCGAACGGTTCATGCGGGAGGAGGTCGACAGCGATCGGATCGACCGCGAGGGTCAGATCCCGCCTGAGGTAATCAAGGGGCTTCAGGAGATGGGCGCCTTTGGTATCAAGATCAGCGAGGAATACGGCGGACTCGGCCTGAGTCAGACCATGTATACCCACGCGATCGGGTTGGTCACCAGCCAGGACGGCAACCTCACCGCACTCCTCTCGGCCGCGCAGTCGATTGGAGTCCCCACGCCGCTCAAGCTGTTCGGCACCCCGGAACAGAAGAAGCGCCTATTGCCGCGCTGTGCCAAAGGGGCCATCTCGGCCTTCGCGCTCACCGAAACCAACGTCGGGTCCGATCCCGCCGCGATGACCACGACCGCAACACTGTCCGAGGACGGGACCCACTACATCCTGAACGGCGAAAAACTGTGGTGCACCAACGGCACGATCGCCGAGCTCCTCGTGGTGATGGCTCGGACCGGCAAGCGGGACATCTCGGCATTCATCGTCGAGAGCAGCTGGCCGGGGGTCGAGGTGGTGCAACGGCTCCACTTCATGGGCCTCAAGGCTATCGAGAATGGGGTCATGCGGTTTACCAACGTGAAGGTCCCGGTCGAGAACCTCCTGTGGGGCGAGGGCAAGGGACTCAAGCTCGCCCTGATCACCCTCAACACCGGTCGCCTCACCCTACCCGCGTCGGCGGTGGCCGGCGCCAAGCGGTGTCTCGAGATCTCGCGCCGTTGGGGCTCCGAGCGGGTCCAATGGGGCCAGGCGATCGGGAAACATGACGCCATCGCCCAAAAGATTGGCCGGATGGCCGCTGACATCTTCGCCATGGAGTCGGTGAGCGACCTCGCATCCCTCCTGGCCGATCGGGGCACCCACGACATCCGCCTCGAGGCGGCGATGGCCAAGATGTGGAACACCGAGATCGGTTGGCGCATCGTCGATGATACGATGCAGATCAAGGGCGGGCGCGGCTATGAGACCGTGGACAGCCTGCGGAGCCGGGGTGACAGGCCGGACCCGGTCGAACGCATGATGCGCGACTACCGGATCAACCTCGTGTTCGAAGGGTCGAGCGAGATCATGCGGTTGTTCATTGCCCGCGAGGCCGTCGATACCCATCTCGACGTTGCGGGGGACATCATCAATCCCAAGGCATCGCTCGGCACCAAGCTCAAGGCCCTCGGCCGGGCTGGGGTCTTCTACGCCCGCTGGTATCCGAGCATGTGGCTGGGTTGGGGTCGATGGCCCCGGTATGGAGAATTCGGCCCGCTGGCGACCCACGTCCGGTTCGTGAACCGGGCATCCCGCCGGCTGGGGCGGACCCTCTTTCACGCGATGGTCCGGTTCGGGGCGAAGCTGGAGAAACGGCAGGCGGTTCTGGGGCGGCTCGTCGAAATCGGCGCCGAACTCTTGGCCATCACGGCGGCGTGTTCCCGCGCCCAGGCCCTGGTGCAGAAGGATCCCTCGAATCGGGGGCCAGTCGAACTGGCCGATCTGTTCTCGCGGCATGCCCGGCGTCGAGTCGAGGACCGGTTCAGCTCGGTCTTCCGGAATGACGACGTCCGGACCTACGCCACGGCGCGCAAGGTACTGGACGACGCCTATCTTTGGCTCGAGGAGGGGATGGTTCGCTCAGACGCCTGACGTCAGGCCCGCATCCCGGAGCCCCCGCCGGCCACCGCCGACGGGGGCTCTCTTTCTTCACGCGACGGCGGGTGCGGGCAGGATCGGAAGCGACTAGTTTTCAGCCGAGGCGGAGGGCCGTCCGGTGACGGAAGCGAGTTTCCTCCGACCTTCAGGCTTTTTTCCAACTTTCCATGCTATCTCTTGACCCGGAACCCTAGGAGGGTGCCCAAGAGCTTCGAGCTTTTCACTCCGGCAAGGATGCGCAGCATGGGACAAGAGACGCTGACCACCGACGAGCGGACTCCCGATGTTTATGAATCCGCGAGGAAACCCGACATGGCAGAAGAAACGCTGACCGTCAAGGACAACAGGACCGGAAAAGTCTATACGCTGCCCATCACGGACGGCACGGTCCGAGGGATGGATCTCCGGCAAATCAAAGTCTCGGAAGACGACTTTGGGCTGATGTCCTACGACCCGGCCTACATGAACACGGCGTCCTGTCGGAGCGCCATTACGTTCATCGACGGCGACAAAGGGATCCTCCGCTACCGGGGATACCCCATCGAGCAAGTGGCGGAGCATTGCTCCTTCCTCGAAGTCGCCTACCTCGTGGCCGAAGGGGAGCTTCCGAAGCAAGCCCAGCTCGATAAGTGGGTCCATGATGTGACCTACCATACCTACGTCCACACCAACCTCACCAAGTTTTTGGAGGGCTTCCGGTACGACGCCCACCCCATGGGAGTGTTCTTGGGGACGGTCGGGGCGCTCTCCACGTTCTACCCCGATGCGAAGAACATCCACGATCCGGCCAACCGCTACACCCAGCGCGTGCGGCTGATCGCCAAGCTGCCCACGATCGCGGCCTACGCGTTCAGGCAAGCCCACGGCCTTCCCATCGTGCTGCCGGACAACGACCTCGATTACATCGCCAACTTCGTGAACATGACCTTCAGCATCGGCGGGAAACACAAACCCAACAAGGTGCTGCAGCGGGCGCTCGAGATCCTGCTGATTCTCCATGCCGATCACGAGCAGAATTGCTCGACCAGCTCGGTCCGCGCGGTCGGGTCGTCGCACGTCGATCCGTTCTCCGCTATCGCAGCCGGCATCGGCGCCCTATATGGACCGCTGCACGGTGGCGCGAACGAAGCCGTGCTCCGCATGCTCGACGAGATTCCGGACAAAGCCGCCGTGCCGAAGTTCATGGAACGGGTCAAGGCCGGCGAGATGAGGCTCATGGGCTTCGGGCACCGGGTCTACAAGTCCTACGATCCGCGCGCCAAGCTGATCAAGCGAGTGGCCGATGAGGTCTTCGAGCAGACCGGCTTGAATCCGAAGCTGGAGATCGCGCTCGAGCTGGAACGGATTGCATTGCAGGACGACTATTTCGTCTCTCGAAAACTCTATCCCAATGTGGACTTCTACTCCGGCCTGATTTATCAGGCGATGGGCTACCCGAGGGACTTCTTCACAGTCCTGTTTGCTCTCGGGCGGCTCCCCGGATGGTTGGCGCAGTGGGAAGAGATGTTGCTCGACAAGGAGCAGAAGATCGCTCGGCCGCGGCAAGTCTACGTGGGCAAGGACGAGCGCCAGTTCGTCCCGATGAAGAATCGCCGCTAGCAACAGCGGCCGCGGGCGCGAACAGCCCGGCGGGCCCTATGGGTCCCGCCGGGCTTCTCCTTCCAGGTAGGTGTACCCCTCCAGCCCGGCCACGTAATCGGCAATGAAGTTATTGGCTTCCGCCCGGGTCAGGCCGGCTGCGCGGCCCACCTTACGGCGGAATGTGGCCAGCAAATCGGCTGCATGGAACTGGACGAATGTGAGCACCTCGGTGACGGTGTCGCCATGAACCATGTCGGTGATCTCATAGCCCGCCTTGGTCATGCGCACATGCACTGCGTTGGTGTCGCCAAAAAGATTGTGGAGGTCGCCCAGGATCTCCTGGTAGGCGCCAACGAGGAAGACGCCCAGTACATACGGCTCGTCTTCGCGCAGCGGGTGGAGCAACAGACTATGTTGAGGCTCGCCGCTGCCGACGAAGAGATCGATGACGCCATCGGAGTCGCAGGTAATGTCGTGGAGCGTGCCCCGCCGCGTCGGTTCCTCGTCGAGTCGATGAATCGGCATGATTGGGAAGACCTGGTCGATAGCCCAACTGTCAGGCAGCGACTGAAAGACCGAGAAGTTACAAAAATACCGATCCACCAGTGCCGACTCGATATGGCCTCCGAGTTCCGGATGAGCGGCGCGACTCTCTCCCACCACCCCTGCCACCGCGTTCATGGTGCGAAGATAGAGCTGCTCCGCCTGGGCCCGCTGCCGGAGCGACAGGACGCCGCTGCCAAAGAGATCCTGCGCACGCTGCTTGGCGAACACGGCGTCGTGGAAGACCTCCATCGTCCGGTCTGACGCAACGAGGTCCAAGTTTTCCAGCATCTCGTGCAACAGCGGGTGCGCATTGGGCTCCAATTGCGGCACGTCGGGGCCCTCCTGGGACTCGACGTCTGTGACATCGACCAGCAAGATTGCGTGGTGCGCCGTGATGGCACGGCCCGATTCCGACACGACATGCGGCATCGGCAGCTTTTCCTGCCGGCAGATGGTGGCCATGCTGTGCACCACGTCGTTGGCGTACTCCGCCACGGTGTAGTTGGTGCTGGTGGGTCGATTGGACCGGGTGCCATCGTAGTCCACGCCGAGGCCGCCGCCGACGTCCACATGCGAGATGGCGAAGCCCAGACGGTGGAGTTCGACATAGAACCGTCCGATCTCCTGAAGCCCAACCTTGATCTGCCGAATGTCGGTGATCTGGCTGCCCAAGTGGAAGTGGATCATCTTGAGCAGGTCTTGCCGCCCCTCCGCAACCAGCCGGTCGAGCAGTGACACGAGCTGGGCCGCGCCAAGCCCGAACTTCGACCGCTCGCCCCCGCTCTTTGCCCACCGGCCAGCCCCTTCAGCCGCCAGTTTGATCCGCACGCCGATCTGGGGGGCTGCATTGAGTTCCTCGGCCGCCTCGAGCAACGTGTCCAACTCACTCAGTTGCTCGAGAACCACGAAAACCCGGTGCCCCAGCCGCTGGCCCATGAGGGCCAGCCGCATGAACTCCGCGTCTTTGTAGCCGTTACAGACAATCAGATGATCGGTGTCTTCGCTCAGCCCGAGAATGGCCTGCAGCTCCCCCTTGCTGCCGCACTCGAGTCCGACACCGTATCGCTCGCCGAATTCGACCACTTCCTGCACCACATGGCGCTGCTGGTTGACCTTGATGGGATAGACTGTGGTATACCCGCCGTCGTAGCCCGCTTCCTGGATGGCGTTCGCGAAGGCCGCCCCCAGTGCTTCGATCCGCGCCTGGAGCACATCCGAGAAGCGGAGCAGCAGGGGAAGATGGATGCCTTGCGCCCGGAGGTCTCCGGCCAATTCAAAGAGATCGAGACCCCGGCGTCGACCATCGGCGCTGGGGTTCACCGTCACGTGTCCCTTGGAGTTGATCCTGAAAAAACCGAGCCCCCACCGGCGCATCCGGTAGAGCTTCTCGGAATCCTTGCTGGTCCAGCCGGCGTCGGCTGCAGCTTCAGGCGTGGTGGTGGTGGTGATCGCGCTCCTCCGGTCCCGGGGCAGGCCCATTCTAACCCCGGCACCCCGCACTCGGGAAGCGCCCTCCACGAAGAGCCTTGACCGAGCGGGGGCACCCCACTAGTCTTCTCTCCCAAGGACATAGCCCGCAAGGGCCCCAGGGGTCATGGACTGCTTCCGGCCTGGGTGATCAAAACCCGGAGGACGAGCCACCCGGTTCCGCGCATGCGGACCGGGGGTTTTTGCTTGTGGGCATTTGAGCCGGCACCGTCTCACACGCCAGTGCGAGGTATATTTGGAGCAATCACACCTTCCACCAGGGAGCAGTCGGTGAAGTGGTCCTATCGCATCGGTCAGATCGCCGGAACGGACATCAAAGTCCACATCACGTTCCTCCTCCTCCTGGCGTTCATTGCATTCGTCAGCTACACGAGCGGCGGCCTCGCCAGTGCCGTGGGGACCACCGTGATGATCGTGGCGCTCTTCGCCTGCGTCCTGCTCCATGAATTCGGCCACATCCTGATGGCCCGGCGATTTGGGGTCCGCACGCCGGACGTCATTCTCCTTCCCATCGGCGGACTGGCCCGGTTGGAGCGCATGCCGGAGGAGCCCCGCCAGGAGCTGCTCATCGCCCTCGCAGGCCCGGCCGTCACCCTCGCCATCGCAGTGATCTTGTATCTCGTGCTGATGCTCAGTGGCGCCACGCTCACTGTCCAAGAGTTGACGCGGCTCGACCAGCCGCTGCTCCAGAATCTCATGGTCATCAACGTGATGCTGCTCCTGTTCAACCTGATTCCCGCCTTCCCGATGGATGGCGGTCGAGTGCTTCGGGCCGTGCTCGCAAGCCGAATGGGGCTTCGTCGTGCCACCCGAATCGCCGCGAGCATCGGCCAGGCCCTAGCCGTGCTGTTCGGGATGTGGGCGGTGTTCTACTCCTGGAATCCAATTCTCCTGCTCATCGCCGTGTTCGTGTTCCTCGCGGCCGGTGCCGAGGCCACCGCTATCGAAACGTCGTCGGCGGGCAAAGGCGTCGTCGTGGCCGACATGATGATCACCAATTTTCGCACCATCCCCGTATACGCGCCGCTCCAGCAGGCGGTCGAATTTCTGCTCGAAGGCGAGCAGCGCGAGTTCCCCGTGGTAGACAACGATGGACGCGTGGAGGGGTTGCTCACGCGGGAAAACCTCATCAAGGCGTTGGCGGAGCACGGCCCGGGCTCCATCGTGGGCGAGGCGATGACGCCGCGCGTGGCCGGTGTGTCTCCCGCCCTGGAGTTCAACCAGGCCCTTACGCAGCTCCGCTCGAGCGGGCTCTCGGCGCTGCCGGTGCTCGATCCGGCCGGCCGCCTGATCGGCCTCCTCACGATGGACAACATCTCCGACCTCCTCCTGGTGCGCCGGGCCCAGGGCGTCGAATGAGCGGGCGTGCATCCGACGCGTCGCCGTTTCGGATAGCCGAGCGAACCTCACTCATCGCGGCGCCTCCCGAGAAGGTGTTCGCGTGGCACGCCCACCCGGGCGCGCTGGAGCGCCTGATCCCACCGTGGGAATCAGTCGAGGTGGTGGAACAGAGCGCCGGCTTCGAGGATGGTGCCCGCGTAACACTGCGCGTCAGGCAGGGGCCCCTCACCTTTCGATGGGTCGCCATCCATCGGGATACGATCCCGGGGCGGCAGTTCGTCGACGAGCAGGTCGAAGGGCCTTTTTCGCACTGGATTCACACCCACCGGATGGATCCCGCCGAGGACGGCAGCTGCCGGCTCTCGGATCGCATCGAGTATGCTCCGCCCTTCGGTCTCGTGGGAGCAGCGGCAGGACAGTGGTGCCTGGCCCCGCAGATCGAGCGTATGCTACGCTATCGTCACGATGTCACGCGAGAGGACCTCGCCGCGCACTCGCGGTTTCGGGATAGTCCCCGTCTGACGATCGCAGTGACCGGCTCCCACGGCCTCATCGGATCGGCGCTGGTCCCCTTCCTCACGACCGGCGGGCACCGGGTCGTGCGGCTGGTGCGCTCGCGGCCCGCCCCTGGTGACGTGCTCTGGGATGCGGCAACCGGCCGATTCGATCCTGAGGCTCTTGGCTCGGTCGACGCCGTCATCCACCTCGCCGGCGAGAACATTGCGGCAGGCCGATGGACCGAGAGCCAGAAGCGTCGCATCCGTGAAAGCCGTCTCCGGACGACTGGCGGCCTGAGTCACGCCCTCGCCGCGCTCGACCGGCCTCCGTCGGTGCTGATTTGCGCCTCGGCGATCGGGTTCTATGGCGACCGGGCCGATGAGCCCCTGAGTGAGGACAGCCCGGCGGGGACAGGCTTCTTGGCTGACCTGGCGCGCGATTGGGAGGCGGCAACGGAGCCAGCGGCGGCACGGGATCTGCGGGTGGTCCACACGCGCTTCGGCGTCGTGCTGTCTCCGCAAGGCGGGGCGCTCAAGGCCATGTTGCCCGTGTTCAGGATCGGGCTCGGAGGGCGCTTGGGACCGGGCTCACAGTGGATGAGTTGGATATCGATCGACGACACCATCGGCGCCATTTATCACGCCTTGCACACTGCTGACCTGCGCGGACCCGTCAATGTGGTCGCCCCCGCGGCCGTGAGGAATCGGGCCTTTGCCGAGACCTTGGCGAACCTACTTGGCCGGCCCGCGCTCGGGCCGGTGCCCGCACCGCTTCTTCGGCTCGTTGTCGGCGAGATGGCCGGTGAGGCATTGTTGGCCAGCGCGCGGGTCACGCCCTTGCGGCTCAGCGACACCGGGTATCATTTCCGACACGCGACCCTGGAAGCGGCACTATCGCACGTCTTAGGTAAGTCGATCTAGCGCCGTCGGGCCGCACCTTTTTCCGATCCCTGCAAAACGGTACCACCATGACGCCCCCGTCCTACAGCGACCGCATCGATCATGCTTTCGCGTACCTCGTTAAGCACTACGGCGCGGGGAGCCCGCGCTTTGCGTCCCCCGCACCCCATGCCCGGGCCATGAACGTCGCTGTGACGCTGGCAAGATTCGGCTGCGATGAAGAAACCATCGTCGCGGGTATCCTGCGCTATGTCTTCGAGGAAGCCGCCCCGCGGGTCAGGCCGGCGCTAGAGGGCAAAGTCGAGCAGAAGTTCGGGAACTCGTCCTTCCTCGCCGCCCGAGATGCCACATTCCCAAAGTATGATGCCACCGGGCGCGAGCGATCCTGGATGGACTACCGCCACGCGTACCTCGACCGGCTGCACGGCACGGCTCCCCGAACACTGGACCTGGTGGCCGCACACGAGATTCATTGGTGCGGTTCCGCCCTGTCCACCATCGAGCGATTAGGCGACGAGTACCTTCATGGTTTGACCCCTGCCACACATGCCGAGCTCCTCTGGTGGTATCGATCCCTGGGTGAGGTGCTCGACGAGCGGGCTGATTGGGTACATCCTTCCATGCTCGGGGAACTCCGACGTCTGAGTGCGCGGCTAATCCGGTCCTCACCGAACCCTCGCTAGCCCCAACGACACGGCCCTCGCGACCGTCCGCGGCTGGGACCGGCCGATGTACAGTCTGGTTTGGCGGATGGCCATGGGCCAGCTATTTTGCACGCACATGGGAACCTTCCCTCACTCGGCACCTCTGTCCCCAATTCCAACCGCGTTCGCGGAAGCGTGCCGCGTCTCCCGTACGGACGCGGAGCTGTTCGAGCGATGTCGGGATGTGCTGGTCAATCGTTTCGGCAGCGAGAAGATCTGGTTCACCATCACGTCGCCTCGTGGTCCGGACCGGCGGATTGGCGCCGCGGCCGGGTATGAAGACGCCCGGCAAGTGGCCCACGTTGGGAGCGGAGACATCGAACTCACAATTGCCGCAGACACCGGTGTCGCCGACCAGATTCGAGGCGATGCTGTCCCGCTGGCATGGGGCCTCCTGGTCACCTTGGAGCTTCGGAGCGTCCTGGTCGAGCGGCAGGCGGACCTCGATGATGCCGTCTTCCAACTGCGTGCCCTCCGGCAGGTCGCGCGGCTCTTGTCTTCGGTCCATTCCACCGAAGAAACCGAGCACCTCATCGTCGATTTCACCGCGGAGGTGTTCATCACGAGCTGGGCTTGTTTGTATCGGCCTCGGGGCAAGGAATACCACCCGGTCGCGTTTCGCAGCCGTGAGGAAGCCCCACCACCTGCGGGGATCCCGCGCGAGCAGCTCGACCGCGTGGTCCCGCTCGGCGGCTCCGCCGCGGCGTGCGACCAGACGCCGCTTGCCGCGGTGGTGACTCCCGGTACGCAGTTCGTGGTTCCGCTCGATGCCGGACCGGAACGGATGGCGGTCCTGGCCTTCGGCCCCCGGGTCACGGGGCAGCAGCTTGGCAACGCCGAGCTCGAGCTGGCCGGTACGCTCTCGTTTGCCGCGGCGATCGCACTCAAGAACGCAGCCTTGGTGGAAGAACTCCATAGCGCGGCCACCACGGACCAACTCACGGGGCTCTACAACCGCCGGGCGCTCGAGGAACGGCTCAAGGCGGAACTGCAGCGGGCAAGTCGCCATGCGCTGCATACCACGATCGTCTTGATCGATATCGACTACTTCAAGCTGGTCAACGACAACCTCGGGCATCTCGAGGGCGACCGGCTGCTGGTGCTACTCGGAAAGATCTTCTCGAAACAGAGCCGGAACCTGGATATCGTCGGCCGGCTCGGGGGAGACGAGTTCTTGGTGATCCTGCCGATGACCAATGGCGAGGAAGCACAGATCTACGTGAAGCGGGTTCTCGACACTCTTCGTCGCTTACCCGAGGATTATCCGGAATTTGGGCCGCAGACGATCAGCCTGGGTTTGGCGGTGGCCCCGCGTCACGGATCGACGCCGAGCGCCCTCCTCCGCGCGGCGGATGCAGCGCTCTACCGTGCGAAACGTACCGGCGGCAACAGGGTTGAAGTGGCGGAGGGTGAGGATGGTAGCGGGTGATGCAGACACCCCTGTAGCCGAGTCTTCTCCCGCGGCTGGCTACCTCGCTCGCACCGAGGCCTTGCTGGGCGAGCGGTTCCGGCTGGACCGAATGGTTGCCTCCTCTCGCGAGCGTGTGCTGTTCCTCGCCTTCGATCGCCTGGTCCATCGCAAGGTCAGTCTCCGCGTCAACATCTTCAGCGATGAGCAATACCGCACTTGGTTCCTGACCGAGGCCAAGGCCCTGGCGCAGTTGGACCATCCCGCAATCCGGCACCTGTACGAGGCCGGCATCGCCGGCGACATCGCCTATCGCGTCGGGAATTGGGTGGACGGCGAAGGTCTCGACCATGCGGTCGCGCGTGGCCCGCGCCCCATTCCAACGGTACTGCGCTTTGCCCGCGACCTGTTGGGCGCCCTGGAGCACGCCCACGATCGCGGGGTCATCCTTCGACGAATCGTTCCGACCGCCATCGTGATCGGGCCATCAGGCCGCGGGGTGGTCACGGACTTGCGATTCTCGAATTTCACGCTGCACACCATCCCGCCCGGCATCAGGCCGAGCGGCGAAGCGTTCGTGGCACCCGAAGCCCGCGAAAGCGACGCCAGTGATCCGCTCGGCGACGTCTACACCGCGGGGGCCATTCTCTACTACACGGTCACCGGCCAGGCGCCGCCGCTCGACCCCGCAGAAGTCGTATTGCCCACGACGCTCCGACCGGTGTGCCCCAAGATCCTCGAGCAAGTCATCCTCCGCGCGCTGGAATACGAACCGGTGCGGCGCTATCTCACCGCATCGGAAATGCTGGACGACCTCGTGTCCGCGGCGGGGCTCTTCGAGACCACCCCCACCCCAGCCATGGACTCCACGGAACTCTATGGGACGGCGGACGCCTGGGAAGGACATCTGCGCCGGGCCTTGGGCGACGATTACGAACTGCTCGATACCCTGGGGCAAGGCGGATTCGGACGCGTGTACCGGGTCCGAGATCTACACCTCGAGCGCGAAGTCGCGCTCAAACTGCTGCATCCCTACCTGACCCAACACCCCTCGGGCGTGGAGCGGTTTCGGCGGGAGGCGCAGCTTGCTGCCAAGCTCAAGCATCCCCACATCGTCGACATCTATGACATTTCGGGACGAGCCGGCCTGCTATGGTACACCATGGAGCTGGTGAAGGGCTCCAACGTCGCACAATGGGTCGAGCGCAACGGCCCCATGCCGCTCGACCAGGTTCTGCGCCTGATGCGCGAGGCGTTATCGGCGCTCGCCCACGCCCACGCGAGCGACCTGGTCCACCGCGATATCAAGCCGGAGAACCTCTTGATCGACGAGCGCGGCAGCCTGCGAATTACTGACTTCGGCTTGGCAATGGCGCTGCAGTCCCAGGAATACGGCGGCGCGACCAGCCGCAGTGGAACGCCCCAATTCGCGAGCCCGGAACAGTTGCTCGGTGAACAGGTCGATCAGCGGTCGGACCTCTACAGCCTCGCAGTGGTGGCGTACTATGCCCTGCTCGGCTTTCCGCCCTTTACCGGCTCCAGTGCGGCCCAAATTCTCGTGAAGCAAACGACCGACCAGGTCCCGGCGCTCAGGAGCTACCGTCATGACGTGAGCCAAGAACTCGAGGCGGTCCTCCGGCGGGCAGTCCGCAACGATGTGGCGGCTCGCTTCGCCACGGCGTCCGAGTTTTTCCAGGCCTTGCGCCAAGCATTGCGGATCGCGCCGACCCGACCCCCTTCCGACCCCCTCCGTCCCGGGTCGCGTTGGTGGCGCCCACGCGGGAGCTCCCGGGGCGACGGGGTGTGATCGCCTTGAGTTTCACCGCAGGCCTTGACGACGCCCCACACCAGGCAGATCTTGTCCGAATCCGGCCTGGGCAGAGCACGTAGGCAGGGTCCTAGAGCGCTGGAATTGTCGGCGGGTCTATTCGATAGATCCAAAGCGTCGACCCAACACCTGGAGTGAGTCCATGGCACGTACGACCGGAACGGTGAAGTGGTTCAACGATACGAAGGGATTTGGCTTTATTACCCCCGAAGATGGCAGCAAGGACTGTTTCGTCCATCACACGGCCATTGTTGCCGAGGGGTTCCGGACCCTGGCGGAAGGCGATAGGGTCGAGTTCGAAATGGTCGAGGGTGCCAAAGGCCCCGCCGCCGGGAATGTCGCCAAGATCACCTAGCCGCGTTCCGAATACCATCAACCACGAGGGCCGCTCAGCGAGCGGCCCTCGTGGTTGATGGAGCGGTTACAGCGTGACGTACTATTTATGACGGTAGATCACGCGGCCACGCGTCAGATCGTAGGGGGACAGCACCACCGTGACGCGGTCGCCCTCCAAGACCCGGATCTTGAACTTGCTCATCTTCCCAGCCGCATACGCCAGGACTTCATGGCCGTTTTCCAGGAGGACCCGGTAGTTCCGATCGGGAAGCACCTCGGACACGACGCCTTCCATCTCAATGCCTTCTTCCTTCGCCATCTAAGCACTCCACCTTCGGTGTGATTCGAGGACCGGGCTCCGATGAGCCAGGTCGCGGCTTACAATCTCACTATTCACTGACCAAACCGCAACAGCGCTGTCTACAGGTGGGCCGTCACGACTCAGCAGCGAGCCGCCCTATCTCGCCGTCCACAAACCTGACGAGGGCGCGCATCTCGCCGGCATCGAAAAGGAGTCGTGCGCCGGCGCGGCCATATAGTGCCGGAAGCGACTGCGTCGCCCCGAGTGCCAGGGCGCTGCGATACTGGGCAAGGGCTTCCGCAGCATTCTCGAGACTCCGCCGCCACACTTGCAGCGCCCCCAACTGCGCGATGCCGTACTCGATGTAGTAGAACGGATATGCAAAAATGTGAATCTGGCGATACCACCGGCCAATGCGCTCTCGTTCGAGATCCGACCAATCAACACCGGGGTCAAAGCGCTGGCGGATGGCGACCCACGCCTCATCCCGGGCCTGGGCATCGTGGCCACGGCCACTGGTATAGATCCAACTCTGGAACGCATCGACCGACGCGACATGGAGCAGAGTGGTCAAAATATCTTCGAGGTGTTCGAGGCGCGCCAATCGCAGTTCGTCCTGGGTGAGCAACTCCCCCGGATCCGATAAGTAGGGAGCCGCAAGCAGCTCCATGGACATGGAGGCAAGCTCCGCGGCCTCGGAGCCGGGCTGGCGCTGCCAAATGAACGGTTGGGCATGCGCCGCAAAGGAATGAAATGCATGCCCGGCCTCATGGAGAAGTGTCATGACATCATCCATGACGCCCACGGCGTTCATGAAGATGAACGGACGACCCCGCGATGCGAGCGTTTCACAGTACCCGCCGGGCGCCTTTCCCAGCCGGCTGTCCAGGTCGAGGAGTTGTTCGTCTATCATCGTCTTGAAATTCCGACCCAACACCGGGTCGAGCCGGTCGAAGATCCGCGCCGCTTTTTCACTGAGCTCGCGCCCGTCGGCGAAGGGCCGGACCGGGGATCGGAGATGGGGATCCACTGCCAGATCCCACGGCTTGAGGACTGGAACGCCCAACAGCTGCCTTCGGCTCTCACGGATCCGCTGCACCACCGGCACGACCTCCGATTCGACCGCCCGATGAAACGCCCGACAATCCACCGGTGAGTAGTCGTACCGGCACTTGGCAGCGAACGAGAATGCCTCAAAGTCGGGGAATCCCGCCTGTATCGCCGCCTTTTGGCGCAAGGCATACATCTCGTCGAACAGCGTGGCCAAGGCTTCATGGGATGCAAGATAGGGCGCAGTGATTCCATGGAACGCGCGCTCACGGATCGCTCGATCGGGACTCTTGAGATGGGGCGAGAGCTGCGGGACCGGCACCTCCTTGCCGTCCCACGTCGCGGTCATTCCGCCGGTTATCTCGTGGTACCGGCTCGAGAGATGCTCCAGCTCGGCAAAGACCTCGACATTCTCCTCGCGGAAGATGTCGACCGCGGTCCGGAATCGCCGGATCGTGGTCTCGAGGTCGGGACGACTCCAGCCGGTGGCCAGGAGCCGACGCACCAACCCCACGCTCTGCTCTTCGAGCTTCGGGTAGATGTCGGTGGAGAAACGCAGATGTGCCGCCTGCTTCCCGGCGTCGGTCGTGTCCCCGGTGTAGGCAATCATGGCGAGGCCGGCCGCCTCCGTCACCAATTCCTCGAGCTGCGACCATGACGCGAGCCACGGCTCGATGTCCCCATCTCCCAGCGGAGCCTCGGCTAAGGTCACATAGTACGGCTCGATGTCACTCCAGGTGGCGTCGGCGAAGCCGGCGCTCGTAGCCGGAAGCTCACGGAACAGCGTCACGTCGTCTCCATCGATATTAGGTTCGGCATTGCCTCAGCCCCCAGTGGTCGGCTCGGCCACAGGGCCCTCGACGCCAGTGGCCACCCCAAGCGTCAGCACGCTCACCAGCATGAGAACTGCCGCAGCGGCAAAGAACGGCACCGCGTGCCCCAGCCGCTGAAACAGGAAGGTCGCCATGAGCGGGGCGGCAACCCTGGCCATTCCAGCGAACGCCTGCGCCGTCCCCATCGTGGCACCGACCTCTCCCTCCGGCGAGTAGCGGGACATGAGTGACGTAGTGGACGGAAAGAGCAGCGCGGTCCCAATGGGAACGAGCGGCATGACGAGAATGACCAATTTGAGGCTGGGCATAAGTGGGTACAACACGAGCCCGACGGCGAGCGCCAACGCCCCGACGCGCATGGCCCAGCCTTCACCGATACGCTCGACGATCGGGCCCAGCAAGAAGGAGCGGATGACAAAACTGAGCGCGCCGATGTAGAAGAAGAAGTATCCAATCGTCCGCGCGGTGATGGCGTATTCCGCCTCGAAGAACAGCGAAAAGACCGCGGTCAGAGACGTAAAGGCCAACATCCCGACGGCGTAGATCCAGATCAACCGTGGGACTCTTTGGCCGGGATGCAGCAAGACTTGGCCGACCGCATGCCAGATGGGCGCGCGCCTGGTTCCCGCAGCCTGCGCAGTGCCCGGCCGGGACTCCGGCAGCCACTTCCAGGCGAAGAACACATTGATGAGGCAGAGACCAGCGGCGACGAACCCGGGTCCCCGCTGGCCGAGGTGCGCCGCTAAGGAGCCGAGGGCGGGTCCGATCATGACCCCGGCCGACGTCGCCGCCGATACCCACCCCAAGGCCCGGGCACGCTGCTCGGGTCGGACCATGTCGGACACATAGGCGTGGAGGACGCCGATCGTCCCTCCACCGAGACCCTGGACGATCCGGGACACGAAGAGGAGCCACACGGTCGTGGCCAGCCCAAAGACCACGTAGGCGATGGCAGAGGCCGTGAGTCCGATGAGGATGGCTGGACGCCGCCCGTAGCGATCGGACACCCGCCCCCAGATCGGGGCCGAAATCAGCTGCGCAATGGAGAAGGCGGAAATGATCCAGCCGATCACGACGGGACTTGCACGCATGTCCAGGGCGTAGAACGGCAACAGTGGAATCACGATCATGAAACCGACCATGTCCACGAAGTTTGCAGCGATCAGTACGGCGAGCCGGCGAAATTGAACCGCGGAGGAGACGGTGTCGGTCGTCGTCATGCACCGACCTCCCGCCGTTCACCGCCCAAGGCGAATACCACTGCGCTGGCGAGCATGAGAACGACGCCATAAGCGGCCGCGATACCCACGTCCGAGTCCCGGAGGCTCGAAAGAATCTCGAGCGAGATCGGCCGCGTATCGTAGGTATAGAGAATGATGGAGGTGACGAAATCGCCGAGCGCCGTGACGAACGCCAGCGTGGCCGCCGCCGTCAAGGCGGGCCGCAGGAGCGGAAGGGTCACACGGGTGAGGGTGCGCCATGGACCGGCCCCGAGCGTCGCGGCGGCTTCCTCCAGCGAGGGATCGAGCTGGCGGAATCCGGCGACGATGCCCCGCCCCGCAATCGGCAGGTTCCGCACCAGATAGGCGAGCGGCAAGATCCAAAAGGTTCCCACCAAGAGGAACCGCCCAGTCCATGGAGAAGACACGCTGAAGGCGGTTGCGATCGCGATCGCGAACACCGTCCCGGGCACCGCCCAGGGAAGCGCCAGCAGCGTTGTGATGATCCGCCGTGCCCGTACGCGCCGCCGCACGATCAGGATGGCCGCTGCGAGCGCGAGCGCCACCGCGGCGAGGGTCGCGACTGTGGCCATGGCCAGACTGTTGAGCAGGGGGCGAAGCCGAGCCGGCTCGCTCACCAGTGACACATAGTTCTCGACCGAATAGGCCGGTGGGATGGACTCGGTGGTCCAGGTCCCCAATGGGACGAACGACACCAGGATGAGCGTCAGATGGGGCAGGAGGAGAACTACCGCAAGCGCCCACGCAGACGTCCCAGCCAATGCCCGGCTCCAGCGATGGTGGAGGCGCCGCGCAACCGGGGCAGCCCCTTTCGCCGGACCTACCAGCACATCCCCCCGGTCCCCCCGGCCAAAGACCCAAAATCCGACCAGCGCCAGTGACGCCAGTGCGGCTGTCTCGACCATTGCCAGCGAGTATTCCCCGTTCAGCCGCGTGCTGACGATCTGCGTCGTCATGACCCGGAAGCCACCCCCGAAGATGTACGGCGCGCTGAACGAGGCGAGCGACGTCATGAACGTGAGCAGGGCTGCACCGGTCAGAGCGGGACGCAGCAGCGGGAGCGTCACTTGACGGAATGTCCGCCACCGGCCCGCGCCCAAACTCGCGGCCGCCTCGAACAGGGAACCGTCCAGCCGGGCCAGACCAGCCCGCGCAAAGAGGTAGAAGTACACGTACATCGAATAGGCGTGCACCAGCAGGATGGCCCCGGCTCCTTCGAGGCGCCACGGTGGGCCATCCAATCGCAAGACCATGCGAACGAGATGCGAGACGAATCCGCTCTCGCCATACAAGAACAGGAAGGCGATCACGCCGACCAGCGGCGGGAGGACTGCAGGCAGCGCCACCAGACCACTCAAGATCCTCCGCCCCGGGAAGTCGTAGCGGGCGAACAGAAACGCGAGTGGGATCCCGATCGCGCCCGCCAGGCACACGCTGACGGCGGAAATCCACAAGCTCCCCCAGAGTGCCGACCATTCATTCTTCCGGCCGGCAAACTGCCGAAGAAACTCGGTCGTCCAGTTGCCGGGGCCACCCACGCTTTCGAGGAGGACCAGCGCGATCGGGTAGATCACGAGCCACCCCAACAGGACGACCAGCGCCCACCCGGCGAGTTGACCGTGATTCCTTCCGGCCCTCATGCCTGGGCCCTCGGGTACACATGCACCCCCTGCCCCGTAGGTGCGACACCGACACGATCGCCAATGGCCGCGGCATCGGGCAGTGCGCTCACCTCGATGATCAGCCCTCGGTCGGTCTCGACCGTAAACTGGGCGAGCGCTCCGGTAAACCGGCGACCGACGACCTCGCCGGACAACACAGTCGACGCCGGGTTCGCCAACCGCACGCTCTCTGGGCGGACAACGAGCAATACGCGCTCCTCGATGCCCGGCACCCAGGTACCGCTCTGTGAACGAGCCACGATCCACTCGACACCGTCGACTTCCAGCCAGAGGCTCTGGTCGTCCTGCCGCCGGACCAGGGCGTCCAATCGGCTCGAGCGGCCGACGAATCCCGCGACGAATGCGCTCCTCGGCGAGCCGTACAGCTCGTCGGCGGTCCCGACTTGTTCGAGACGCCCGCCCGCGAGGAGGGCCACCCGGTCACCGAGATCGAATGCTTCTTCCTGCTCGTGTGTCACTAGGACCGTCGTGATGCCGATGCGGTGGATCACGCTCCGGAGCTCCCGACGGGTGCGCTCCCGAAGCGACGGATCGAGATTCGAGAGCGGCTCATCCAGGAGCAGCACGCGTGGTTCCGGGGCCAGGGCGCGCGCGAGGGCCACCCGCTGCTGCTGCCCACCGGACAGCTCTGTCACCCGCCGCCGCTCGAAGCCCGCCAGGTCGACCAACCGGAGTGCCTCCCCGATGCGTTGGACCAGCGCATCCCCGCGCACGCCACGGCTCCGCAGCCCGAACGCCACGTTCTCCGCCACATCCAGATGGGGAAAGAGCGCGTAGTGCTGGAACACCATGCCGAAGCGCCGGCCAACCGGTGTGGTGCGCGTTACATCCTGGCCCTCGAGCACGATGCGTCCGGTATCCGGCGCCTCGAACCCGGCAAGGAGCCGCAGGGTCGTGGTCTTGCCGCTTCCGCTGGGACCGAGGAGCGCGAGAATCTCCCCTCGGTCGATGGAGAGACTCAGGTCTTCGACCGCGGCGGTCCCGGCAAATCGCTTCGTGAGATGTTCGAGCATCAGAAACGAGGCCGGCGATGCCGGTGTGGACCCGGCACCGGTCACCGTACGTCCTTTGCGGCTGACTTCCCGGTGCCCCGCACGTGTTGATCCCAATAGGACATCCACGCGGGGCCGTCGTGGGCGAGCATGTCCCAATCCACGTTGGCCACCACCATGTCCCGTTCGACCTCACTGACCCAATCTGGCATCGAATCAAGCGGCAGGTCGTGTCGAGCCGGCACGCGGAAAACCCCGCGCGCCGTAAGCAGCTGTGCCTCTTTGCTACCGACGAAGTCGATGAACCGCTTGGCGGCGTTCGGGTGGCGGGCTCCCCGCACGAGTCCGATGGCGTCCTCGATGACGACCGTGCCGCTCTTGGGGAATACGTATCCGAACGGTGCTCCCTTCGACCGGCTGATCAGGATGTCCTGAAGGTCCCACAGCGTGACGAGGCCCTCCTGCCGCGTGAGTTTTTCCACCAGGATGGCGGGGTTGAGGGTGTAGGTCTTTGTGTTGGCGTCGAGCCGCCGTAACCAGGCCATGCCCGCGGTCGTGTCTCCCGTGGTGGCGATACTCCGCTGAATGATCAGCCCCCAGATGGCACGCATGGTACCGCTTGCCATCGGGTCGCGGATGAGGACCTTCCCCGCCCACCGCGCCTCGAGTACGTCATCCCAATCCTGCGGCGCCTCCTCCGGAGCCAGTGCGGCGGCATTGTACGCGATCACCGCGGGGGTTCGGTATGCCGGGTAGTAGAGGTCGCGCGGTCCGATGCCATCGTCACCGACCGCCGACGCCCAGGCAGGCCGATAGGGCGCGAGCAGGGAATCGCGGATGCCACGGTCGAAGATGGTGGAAGGTCCGCCAAACCAGACGTCGGCCTGAGGGCTCTGCCGCTCGAACCTCAGTCGGTCGAGGATCTCCTGGCTTCCCATATCGAGCCAGCGAAGGTCGACATCGGGGTTCTTGGCTTCAAAGGCCCGCTCGAGGAGTTCGAGTTGGTCCCGCCCATGCGGCGTGTACACGAGCAGCCGCTCACGGGAATCTCCACTGCATCCGGCGAGCAGCACCACCAGCGCCGCAGCCATCCAAAGCGCGGCCGTGCTCGCCACCCGTTGACACGCGTTCCGGGTTGCAATCAGGGAGTGCCCTTGGGTCCGGAAGAGGGGGAGATCGTTAGCCATGGGGACGGAAAAGGTAATCCGCTCACCGGCGGAGTGCCTACCCGGTGTCGCGCTGCGACGGCAGTCGGCCAAAGGGATTGACTAGCGAACCGCGTTAGAGACCAAGAGGGCCAGGAGAGCGGGGAGATAGAGCACCGACGCTTTGAATAGGCGTCCGGCGGCATGGCGTGAGGGGCACCGGGCCGCCTGCCACGCCGCCCGCAGCATCCAGCCGGAGAGGCCCAAGGCGCCCCAGAAGTATAGCCAGCCGGCCAATCCGAAGGCTACCGGCGCCAAGGAGAACGGCACCAGCACGAGGGTGTAGAGCGTGGCCTGTCGGAACGTCACGGTCCCGTCCTGGTCATCCACGCTCAGCATGTGGAGCCCGGCGCGAGAGTAATCCTCTCGGTACATCCACGCGAGCGCGAGGAAGTGCGGGATCTGCCACAAGAAGAGCACCGCAAAGAGCACCAGCGCTTCACCGCCCAGCGGCCCACCGGCGGCGACCCACCCACCGACGATTGGCAGCGCGCCGGGCACGGCGCCGACCAGCGTTGCCAGCGAGGTCGTGCGCTTGAGGGGCGTGTAGAGGAAGACGTAGGTCAGCAGGGTCAGAGCCGCAAGCGCCGCCACCATGGGAGCAACCAGCAGAGCCAAGTAGCCAACGCCCAGCGCGCCACCTGTCCAGGCCACGACGCCGGCCGCGCGAACCGTTATTCTCCCGGTTGGCAGCGGGCGATTGGCGGTGCGGTGCATCAGCGCGTCGACGTCGCGTTCGAGAATCTGATTCAACGCATTGGTGCCGGCTGCCACCATCGCCGTCCCGATCAGGGTATGGAACAGGAGCACCCAGCGGATATCGGTTGGATTGGCCACGTAGAAGCCGGCGGCTACCGTGACGAGCACCAGGCCGACGATCCGGGCCTTGGCGAGCTCGAGGAAGTCGGCGGGACGTGCTACTGAGGGGGTCGGGAGAGCCATTCCTATCCTTACGTGGGCAATTGGCACAAAATAACCGTCCCTTCGGCAGGCGCTATCCCGCGAGCGGCAATCGACTCTGGGACCTCGATCCGCGCTCCCGAAGGTTATGCGGACGAACCCGCGCCGTGGGCAAGCGGAGCCCGGCAGCGCGGGCATCCACACATCGATCGTAGTAGCTCGTAAGTATAGATGCCGGTGGCGTGGCCGTCGCTCCACGTCACCCTGATCCCGTATGCCCCGACCAGCGCCACCGCCACCGGCCGCACATCGCCAGGGACCGTCTCCGGGTTCAGGAGCGGGCGGCCGGTCATCTCTTCCTTACAGCCCGCGCACGGGCAGGCCATTCGGAGGTCCCGCGCACCAAGAAACGTCTCGTGGCCGCTTCGGTCCCATTCGATGCGAACGCCCGCGTCCTCGCGGCTAATCGTGACGGGGATGGAAGCTGGTCCGGGCATGATTCCTAAGGTACACTGGTCACGTACGGTCGGCAGGTGCGGCGGACACCCGAGGCGCGACGTGCGGCGACAGGCCTCTCGAGCATGCTCCGTTTATATTGCCACCATCGCTCAACCGTGCTGGCATACCTCGTTCCCTTCCAACTCGACCATCAACATGGCAACCACAGCCCACAATCCGTTTGGCACCCGTGGCTCCATCTCGCTGGGAAATCAGTCGGCCACCGTCTACCGACTGCCCGAACTGGAGCGGCAAGGCCTGACGACATTGGCGCGCCTCCCCTTCTCCATCCGTATTCTCCTGGAAAATGTGCTTCGCCATTGTGGCCGTGGGGCGGCAACCGAAGACCATGTCGCGAAGTTGGCCCACTGGGAAGCGCTTGCGAATGGACCCCGTGATGAGGTCCCCTTCATGCCAGCCCGCGTGGTCCTGCAGGATTTTACCGGGGTGCCGAGCGTCGTCGACTTGGCGGCGATGCGCGATGCGATGGCCCAGATGGGGGGCGATCCGGACAAGATCAACCCTGTCGTCCCGTGCGACTTGGTCATCGATCACTCGGTTCAGGTGGACTTCTACAACTCCGAGAAGGCCGTTCAGCTGAACGTGCAACTCGAAATGGAGCGGAACCGGGAACGGTATCAACTCTTGAAATATGCCCAGCAGGCTTTTCGGAACTTCCGGGTGGTGCCCCCCGGCACGGGCATCGTGCACCAAGTGAACCTGGAATACCTCGCATCGACGGTGCAACTGCGCGACCAATTCGGTGAGCTCACCGCCTTCCCCGATACGCTGGTTGGCACCGATTCCCACACCACGATGATCAACGGCCTTGGTGTGATGGGATGGGGCGTCGGCGGGATCGAAGCCGAGGCGGTCATGCTGGGGCAACCCTACTTCATGCTGGTGCCCGACGTGGTCGGCATGAAGCTCGTGGGCGAGCTTCCGCTCGGCACCACGGCGACCGATCTCGTCCTGCGAGTCACCAAGATGCTGCGCCAGGCGGGCGTCGTCGGCAAGTTCGTCGAGTTCCACGGTCCGGGGCTGTCACGGCTGTCCTTGGCCGATCGCGCGACCATCGCCAACATGTCGCCCGAATACGGCGCCACGATGGGGTTCTTCCCGATCGATGCGGAGACACTCCGGTATCTCCGTGCCACCGGTCGGCCGGCGGAGGTGGTCGAACGGGTGGAGCGCTACTGTAAGGATCAGAACCTCTTTCACACGGCGCGGACTCCGGACCCGGAATTTACGACCCTGCTGGAGCTCGACCTCGCAACACTGGAGCCCAGCGTTGCCGGCCCCAGGCGCCCGCAAGATCTGGTTCCACTTCGGGAGCTGAAGCGGAACTTCGCGATCAGTCTTCCGGACCTGATGCATGCGAATACCCCCGCTCCGCGTCGCCAGATCGCCCAGGCCAACTATTCGCGGTGGATGAACGAAGGCGGCAGCGACAACGGGGCGGGCTCGGCCAAGGCCGCGGCGCCCGCCTCGACCGTGGAGGCGGACCTCGGGGGAGTCCAGGTTGCACTCCAGGACGGTTCCGTGGTCATCGCCGCCATTACCAGTTGTACCAACACCTCCAATCCGTCGGTCATGATCGGCGCGGGGCTCCTGGCCAAGAAGGCGGTCGCGAGGGGCCTCAAGGCCCGGCCTTGGGTCAAGACCAGCATGGCCCCCGGATCCCGCGTGGTGACCGATTACCTCACCGGCTCGGGGCTGCTGCCGTCCCTGGCCGCGCTCGGGTTCCAAGTCGTGGGGTACGGCTGTACCACGTGCATCGGCAACAGCGGCCCGCTGCCCGAGCCCGTGGCCCGGGCCATCGATGAGCATCACTTGGTTGCGGCCGCGGTCCTGAGCGGCAACCGGAACTTCGAAGCGCGGATCCATCCGCAGGTGCGTGCCAGTTACCTCGCCTCTCCGCTCCTCGTGGTGGCCTTCGCTCTGGTCGGCCGCGTCGACATCGATCTTGTGCACGAGCCGCTCGGAACGGACCCGGATGGCCAGCCGGTCTTCCTGCGCGACATCTGGCCCTCCCAACAGGAAGTCCATGAGGCCATGAGCGGATCGCTCAATCCCGGCCTCTACGTCCATCAGTACAGCCGGGTGTTCGAAGGAGACGACCAATGGGCCGCCCTCGAGGCCCCGCCAGGGAAGCGGTTCGCATGGGACCCCGCCTCCACCTACGTCCGGGAGCCGCCCTTCTTTCAGGATCTTCCCCATGCCCCGCCACCGTTGGCCGACATCGTCGACGCCCGCGTGCTGGTCAGCCTCGGTGACACCGTCACCACGGACCACATCTCGCCGGCTGGGGCGATCCCCAAGGACGGGCCGGCCGCACGCTATCTGCGCGAGCACGGAGTGGAGTCCGTCGATTGGAATACCTTCGGCTCCCGCCGAGGCAACCACGAAGTGATGATGCGGGGAACGTTTGGGAACGTCCGGATCAAGAACCGTTTGGCCCCGGCAAGGAGGGCAATTGGACGGTCCACTTGCCCAGCGGCGAGGTCGTCTCGATGTACGACGCCGCCATGCGCTACCAGGCCGAAGGAACGCCACTCATCGTGCTGGCGGGGAAGGAATACGGGACCGGGTCGAGTCGCGACTGGGCCGCGAAGGGGACGACGCTCCTGGGTGTCAAGGCGGTGCTCGCTGCAAGTTACGAGCGGATCCACCGCAGCAACCTGCTTGGCATGGGGGTGCTGCCACTCGCCTTCGAGCCCGGCCAGAATGCGGAAGCCCTCAGACTCACGGGCCGCGAGTATTACAGCATCACGGGCATTGCCAACGGGCTCAAACCGGGAGGTCGGGTTGAGGTGCGTGCCCGGGGCGATACCGGGAAGGAGATCGTGTTCCCGGCTGTCGTACGCCTCAACTCCGACATCGAGATCGACTACTACCGTCACGGCGGCATTCTCCAGCGCGTGCTGCGCACCTTTGCCGCGGACACGTAGCATCCGAACCCAGCAGTCGACACAAAGGCCCCTCCGCGATGCGGAGGGGCCTTTGTGTCGGCCTTGGTAAGGCGGCGTCGGCTAGGCGACCAGATCCTTCAGTCGGTCGCCCGTTTCTCCTTCGCGGAGCCGGAGCAGCGCACGATCGCGCAGCTGGCGGATCCGCTCCCGGGTGACACCCATCATCCGGCCGATTTCCTCGAGCGTCCGGCTGTTGCCGTCGTCGAGCCCAAAGTACAGCCGGAGCACCTTCGCATCGCGCGGCGGCAGTGACGCAAGCGCCTGCTCGATGCCCTCGGTCCGGCTGTTGAGTATGGTGCTCGAATCGGTACCCTCCTGATCGGACCAGGAGAATCGCTCGATCCGCTCATGGCCATCGCCGTCGCGCGTCGGATGGTCGAGCCGCACCGCCTCGGAATTGAGGGCGCTCAGGCTGCGGACCGCCTCGAGCGTCAGCCCGGTAGCTCGCGCCAGCTCCTCCACCGTGGGCATCCGGCCCAGGCGCTCCTTGAGCAGGGTCGTGGTGCGGCCCAGGCGGCTGAGGTCGGCCGTCCGGTTGAGCGGCACCCGAACGGGCCTGCCGTGCCGGGCAATGGCGGCCTGCACGGCTTGGCGAATCCACCAGACCGCATACGAGATGAATTTGACGCCGCGGTCCGGATCGAACTTCCGGGCAGCCGTCATGAGACCGAGGTTCCCTTCGCCGATCAGATCGACGAGTGGGACACCGCGATTCTGGAATTTCTTAGCGACGGATACCACGAACCGCACGTTGTGCCGTGCCAGCCTTTCCTGAGCCGTCACATCGCCCCGGAACGCCTTGCGCGCGAGAGCCATCTCTTCTTCGCGATTGAGCAGCGGCACCCGGCTGATCTCGTCGAGGTAAAGATCGAGGCTCTCCCGCCCCTCATCGACCGCACGGGCGATTTGAGCCGGCCGAACCTGGCGTCGCTTTGCTCGCGTCTTTGTTGCCACTCAGCCTCCTTGGGGACTCCCGTCGTCCACACTGTATACCAGCTTACCCTCGAGCGGGTTCCCATATCTGCGTGGGAATCGAGAGCTGTTCAAAAAGTAACCGTGCAAGATAACACGTAACTCACCATAAATCAATACCTTAGCTAACCACTTCTGTACCTAGGGTTTGCACGTTTGGACCGGTATTGGTGCCATTTCTCTAGATGCACCACTCGGAACAAGCGTCGCGCGAGCAGTGGACGTTCCATGTCGCAACGTTTAATCCATCCGGGCCCGACTCCACCGAGGGGACGCGCGGGGCCAGTACCCTTGCACGGCCTAAGTCTGGGCCCGTCACCTCCAAAGCGGACGGGGGCGGCACCCCCGGTGCCGCCCCCGTCCAGAAACCACTGGACCACAGTCCTAGAATCCTGGCATGTCCTGAATCGGTCCCGTAATCGCGCTGGTCGCGTCGCTCCCATGACCAGCCAGCTCGATTGAGCCGTCCTTGCTGGTGGCCTTGACGAGAAAGAATGACATGTCCTTGCTCAGCCACATGTCGCCGTCGTCACCGCGGTAATGGCGCGCGGTGAAGGTGCCCGCCGGGACGGTGACGGATTCCTCGCCGAGATCTGCGATCTTCTCACACCCCTCCATCACGTCGGCCATTGGATCCTTCATCTTGTCCCGGAACATGGACATCATCCGCTCCGGCATCCGCATGGCGGGCTGGCCGGCCGGCTGCATCACGATCTCCTTGATTTCCCCCATGTTCTCCCATCCCGCCACCAGCATCTTCATGATGACGTTCCCGTCCTTCTTGTCACCTTTGAGCGCCATCTCCATCCAGTAATATGCCTTCCCGTCCCGCTCTTCCTGCCCCACGATGGCCTGCTTCATGGTGCCGTGCGACGTCTGATAGGAGGCCCATGATCCGACCTCCATTCTCCTCCCTTTCGCGCCCTCGACTAGCTCGCAGGCGTTCTGGCCGTACAGCGGAGCCGCGGCGACCACCAGACCGAGCAGGAGGCCAGGCAGCGACCCACGACTGAGACGAATGACCTTCTCCATTCCATTCCCCCTTGCTACAGAGACTTGACCTCATTCACCAGCCCTGTGAGCGAGGCCTTGGCATCGCCGAAGAGCATGGAGTTACGAGGGTGGAAAAATAGCTCATTTTGGATGCCGGCAAACCCGGGATTCATGGAGCGCTTCATGACGATGATGCTCTGGGCCTCATCGACATTCAGAATCGGCATGCCGTAGATCGGGCTCGTCGGGTCGCTCCGGGCCGCGGGATTCACCACGTCATTGGCCCCAATGACCAAAGCCACGTCCGCCCGCTGGAATTCGTCGTTGATCTGGTCCATGTCGTACAGCTTGTCGTACGGCACGTTGGCCTCGGCCAACAGCACGTTCATATGGCCCGGCATCCGTCCGGCAACCGGGTGAATGGCGTACTTGACCTCGCCACCCCTCTTCTCAATCAGGTCGGCCAACTCCCGCACCTGGTGCTGAGCCTGGGCCACGGCCAAACCGTAGCCCGGCACCACGATGACCAACCGGGCATAGGCCAGCTGGAGGGCCGCGTCCTCCACGGAGAGCGACCGCACGGTGCGCTCCTCGGCGCCTTTGCCCGGCCCCAGCGCCGTGACGGACCCAAACGCGCTGAAAAGCACGTTGCCGAGCGACCGGTTCATGGCCTTGCACATGATGGTCGTGAGGATGATACCGGACGAGCCCACCAACGCGCCGGCAATGATCAAGACGCTGTTGTTGATCACGAACCCGGTCATCGCCGCCGCCAATCCCGAATACGAATTCAGGAGGGCGATGACCACCGGCATGTCCGCACCGCCGATGGGAATGACGAAGAGCACACCCAACACGAGCGAAATGGTGATGACGATGTAGAAGCTCTGGAGTTGCTGCCCGGGCGTCACGACTTGATACACCGCGAGGCCGAGAATGCCGAGCAGTAGAATGGAGCTAACGATCTTCTGCAAGGGATAGGTGATGGGCTTCCCGGTCATCACTTCCTGCAGCTTAGCCCAGGCGATGACGCTGCCGGTGAAGGTCACGGCCCCGATCAGAAGACTCAACTGAATGGTGATGTCGGTGTCGACCGGGAGCGTTTCCACCTTCAGGAACTCCGCACCACCCACGAGGAGCGACGCCGCGCCACCGAATCCGTTTAGGAGCGCCACCATCTGAGGCATGGCGGTCATCTTGACCGTACGGGCCATCCACAGGCCGGCCGCGGAGCCCACGAAAATACCCGCGATGATGACCTGGTACGACAGAATGTCGCGGTTGAAGAGGGTGACCGCGATGGCCACCAGCATGCCCAGGGCGGAGAGTTGGTTGCCGCGCGGGGCCGTATCGGGATGGCCCAGCTTCTTGAGCCCGATGATGAAGAGGCTGGCGGATACCAGGTAGATCAGAGCGGTCAAGCCGGAGGGTATCATTTCTCCTCCGGCTTCTTCTTGAACATGTGGAGCATGCGGTCCGTCACCATATACCCGCCGACCACGTTCATCATGGCCAGCACGACGGCGCCGAAGCCGAAGACCATCGAGACCCACCCGTGGCCTCCTCCCGCGACGATCAGCGCGCCGACGATGGTGATGCCACTGATCGCATTCGACCCGGACATGAGCGGGGTGTGCAGCGTGGGCGGTACCCGATGGATGAGCTCGAAGCCCAGGAACGTTGCCAGCGTGAAGACCACAATGCCCAGGATGATGCCTTCGCTCATGCCGTTCTCCCGAACCGGACTGTGCCGTTATAGGTCACGCACATCGGCCCGACGACCGAATCATCGAGATCGATGTGCAGCGCGCCTTCTTTGGTCACCGCGTCGACAAACGTCGACAAGTTCCTGCTGTACATCTGGCTGGCATGAATCGGCACCGAGGCTGGCAGGTTTGCCGGACCCAGGATGGTGACGCCGTGCCCGGTAACCGTTTCACCTGCACGGGTGAGTTCGCAATTCCCGCCGGATTCATTGGCCAGGTCGACGATGACGGACCCCGCCTGCATGCTCTTGACCATGGCATCGGTAATGAGCCTCGGCGCTGGCTTGCCCGGGATCTGGGCCGTGGTGATGATCAGGTCCATGCCGGGCACGTGGTTGCCGATCGCCTCCAGAACCTTCCGCTGCTGCTCCGCGGCCAGCTCCTTCGCATAGCCGCCGCTGTCTTCGGCCTCCTGGCTTACCGCCTCGGCTTCCACAAAGATGGCGCCGAGGCTCTCCACCTGCTCCTTTACGACGGCCCGGACGTCGAACGCCGAGACCACGCCCCCGAGTCGGCGCGCCGTCGCGATGGCCTGAAGACCGGCCACACCAGCGCCGATGATGAAGACCTTGGCCGGCGCAAGCGTCCCCGCCGCTGTCGTGAGCATGGGCAACAGCTTGCCGAGGTGGGAGGCCCCAAGCAGCACCGCTTTGTACCCGGCGATCGTCGCCTGGGATGACAAGGCGTCCATGGATTGGGCCTTGGTGATGCGTGGCACCAGCTCCATGGCAAACCCGCCGACCTTACGCTGGGCCATGTGCACGAACAGGTCGCCGGAGGCCGCCGGTTGCATGAACCCGACCACGGCGGCGCCGGCCTTGAGCAGGTCGATCTCCTGGAGCGGGGGTGGTTGGACCCGGAGCACCAGGTCGGCCTGGCCGACCGCCGCCTTGAGATCCGGGGCCACGGTCGCGCCGGCGCCGGTGTACAGATCGTCTCCAAGGCCGGCCTCAGCACCCGCTCCGCGCTGAATGGTCACGTCCAACCCGGCCTTCACCATTCGGCGGACCGTGTCGGGCACCAGGGCTACGCGGCGTTCACCCGGGGTGGTTTCCTTCGGGACGGCAATACGCATATGGATTTCTCGCGTCGAAAAAGCGCTGGGGAATCTAGTGGAAATCCAATTTCATGCGAGGGGTCGTTGGCATTCGTTCCAATAGTCTTCAGGAAATATTCACGAACCCCCTGAGCGGGGCGCGACGAACCGGCCCCCTCGCCTCACCAGCGCCGCCGCACATCCAACCGGGTGAGCCCAATCTGGCGGGCCCAGTCTTGGGCCTCGCGGAACTCGTCCTGGGCGAGCAGGCGGTTGATTTCGGCATGCTGGTCTGCCTGGACCCGGCCCGCAGGCCGGTACTGGTTCATCAAGTTGAGGTAGCAGTCACCGCCGAGCTCGGAGGCGATCCAGCTCATGATGGCGCGCGTATCATCGAGGCACCCCGGCATGACCAAGTGCCGGATCAGCACGCCTCGCCTGGCCAATCCGTCGGACCCAATGACGAGCGGCCCGACCTGCTGGTACATGGCGCGGATTGCGGCGCGAGCCACGGCCGGATAGTCCTCGGCCATGAGATAGCGCTTGCTCCGCGCCGGGGACCAGAACTTGAAGTCGGGCATGTAGATGTCCACAATGCCGTCCAAGAGCGCCAGACTCTCCAACGAATCGTAGGCGCTCGTGTTGTAGACGATCGGCAGCTCGAGGCCGCCATCGACCGCGAGGGAGAGCGCTTCGACGACCTGCGGGACGACGTGTTCGGGCGTTACCAAGTTGATGTTGTGGCACCCTCGGTCCTGAAGCTCGAGCATCATTTCAGCCAGGCGCTCTGGCGAGGTGCCGGGCGACCTCGCGCCCGGCCGGGCGCCCTGACTGATATCGAAGTTCTGACAGAAGACACACCGCAGGTTGCAGTGGGAGAAGAATATGGTTCCCGACCCGTTCCATCCTCGGAGGCAGTCCTCTTCTCCGGAATGCGGGAAGGAACTCCCCACCACCGCGTACCTGCCGGTCTTGCATGCGGACCATTTGTCCTCGAGCCGGTTGACGCCGCAATTGCGGGGGCAGCATCGGCAATCCTCGAGCAAGGCAAGCGCACGGTGGCTCCGCATCTGGAGTTCCGATGGCGGAAGCCGCTTGTATGCAGGTTCGAACGAGGCTTGGCGGCGAATCAACCGACTACCTCCCCGCGCCCAGGCAATGCGACGCCGATCAACCCACCCGATAGACGCCTCAGCAACTCTTCGAGACGTTGCTTTTCCTGATCGAGCCTGCTCTGCCCTGCCTGCAGTTGCGTGTCCACCGAGTCCTTGAGTGCCAAGACGCGGCGTTTGATCGGGGTCACGTGGAGAGCCACCACGCTGTCCACCATCGCACGGGCCCGTGCTTCCGCCTTCGCTACCTCTTCTCCGGCGACTGCCCGAAGCCGGCGCTCAATGGCTGGGCCGATGTTCGATGACACCTCGATGTGCGGCTGACGGATGGTGCCGGTCAGCTGAGCCGAAATCGAGAGGGACGGCACCCCACTCAGCACCCGCCAAAGCAGTGTCTCGACCCCCGGCGGGATCGCCGAAGCTCGGTCGTGCCGCGACCATTCGACTCGATCCGATTGGAGGGTCCATCGAGCGAGGATGCTGTCGCCGGCAAGTTGGACCAGGAGCCGGGAATTGCCGAGACCCGGATCGACCCGAAACGGCAGCGGGCCCAAGTCGAACGCGGGCAGTCGCAGGCCCGTGACCGAAGCCTGAAGGGAATCCCGCGGGTTGAGACCGGTGTGGTCGATCACGGCGTCGACGTTCACCCTCCGAGGACCAGCATCCTGGGCAGTCCGCTCGGCAGACACGCGGGTCGGCCGGCCCAAAATGGCAGGCGCCGAGGTGAGGTCCGAGATCCGGACTGAATACCGCGCCTCGCTGGCTCCGCCGGATCCCAGGACGAAATTCGCATCGCCCCGTTCGATCCAAAATTTCGGATACTCTTTCATGCGCGGGAAGTCGAACGTGGTCCCGGCACGGCGGACCCGAAAAGGTCCCGGCCGTTCTCGCGGAAGCAGTCCCGGCGGCAAGTAGCGCTTCACCAACTCGGCCCAATAGGCAGCCTGCTGCAGTCGGTCGATGCTGACCTGCCCGAACAGCGCACGGCTCACCTGTGGAGCCGAGAAATTAGGAACCTTGAGCAGGCCCCGGGCGGTGGCGTAGTCCAGTTGCGTCGCCGCATCTACCTGGCCCAAGCCGCGCTCCAGATTGGTGACACCCTGTGTGGCTCCAACCTGGAGTTGCTCCAGCCGCCGCCGTGCCGCCGCCAGACTGTCCATCGCTCGCCTCAGGTCGGAAACGGCCCGCCGGGTGCCGTCGAGCCCGAGCGTCAGCGGATTGGCGCCGGCCAGCCGACGCGCGACGGAAGCCGCGGTGTCGAGCACCGGCGCCAGGGCGAGCCCGGCAACTCCGGCCTGGAAGGCGGTGCGCGCGGAATCGACCTGACCCGCAAGGCGCGTGGCTGCTTGCACCGTCGCGAGAGACCCCGGATCGAGGATGATGCTTCGAATCGTGTCGATCGGCAGCAAGTTCTGGAGCGAGGCTTGGACATCGAGCGGCCACGACCGGATCGTCTGGAGGGTCTTGGCGGCAAAGCCATCGGGCGGGGCGGCAGCCGCAGGGCGCCGTCGTGCAGTGCCGAAGGTGAGGTCTTGAAGGCTGATGCGGCTCACCACCAGCTTCTTCTCGAGCAGGGGAACTGGCTCGATGTCGACCGTCACCAGAGCTGCTTCGAGCAGGTTGCGATTCCGATCGAACGGATCGGCAACTTCGAGTCTCTCCATCCTGACCGAGGCATCGCGCTCGTTGATGGTCAGGCTCCCGACATCGACTTGGGTACCCAGCAGTTCGGTCGAGGCTTCCTCGGTTGTGGTTTCGGCTATCCGATCGGAGAAGACCCAGTACAGCACCCCGAGCAAGACCAACACGAGGAGCAGCGGCCCGACGGCCCGCCAGCGGAATATCTTGATCTTCCGCACGCTCAATCCGGCCGAAACAGGCGGTACAGGTTGTATACCTTGGATGCCTTCACCGCCTTGTAAATCCGAAGCTGGCTGACCCGCGCGCCGATGGTTGCCCGATACCGGGCAATGCCGAACCGCGCGAGGAAGAAGATCGGTACGCTGAGGAGCACCCAGATGATGATGCTCCCCAAGACGACCGAATTGTTGAACTCCGTCAGTGGGACGACCGGAATGTTGTACCACGCCGTCCAGGCCGAGCGGAGGGCGGGGGCTTCAAGTACGGCCCGTCCGATCGAGTCCGAGGCCGGGTCCAGCAGGAAGCCGATCGGCGTGAACAGCACCCAACCAAGCATCCCACCGGCAAATGACACATTGAGCAGCACAATCGCCGCGAAAACGACCAGGTTGTGGAGCGACATGAGCGGGGTCAGCCCCAGACAGGCACCGAGCGCAACCCCCAGCGCCACCTGCCCGGGTGTGCCCTCCGAATGCAGGGACTTGACCAGCGATTGGATGAACTTGATGAGTAGTGTGAGCATCGATCTGCGAGCGACGGAGCGTGACCCGAAAGGTAGTGTATCGGCACGCGGCCTGCCGAAGTCCAGTGGACTTTGATTCGACAGACCGATATCCTCGATCCAGAATGCCCCACCCACCCGTGGTGACCGCCCATGCTCCGGGCTCGATCGGCAATGTCGGGCCGGGCCTCGACATCCTCGGCATGGCCGTGGCCGGCGCCGGCGATACCGTGACGGCGCGCCGCACGGACTCGGCACGGATCACGGTTCAGGATCCGGGGCACCCCGATCTCCCGACCGACCCCGAGCGCCACACCGCGGCTCTCGCCGCTCGCGAAGTGTTGCGGCAAGCCGGTGCCGGCGGGGGGCTGGAACTCCGGGTCCACAAGGGATTGCCGCTCGCCGGTGGTCAGGGGGGCAGCGCCGCTTCCGCCGTGGCCGGCGCCGTGGCCGTCAACAGGCTGCTCGGTCAGCCCCTGTCCACCAGCGAACTCATCGAGGCGTGCTTGATCGCCGAGACTGTCGTGGCCGGCCGGCACGCGGATAACATCGCGCCGTCGCTCTTGGGCGGGCTGGTGCTGGTCCGCTCACTCGAGCCGGTCGAGGTTGTCTCGATCCCCGTCCCCAGCAATCTCTGGATCGTGCTGGCCCACCCCGAGCAAGTGCTTCGAACGGCAGAAGGAAGAGCCCGGCTCCCGAAGCAGATTCCATGTGATCTGGCACTGAGACAGGCGGCCCAGGTGGCCGCCCTGGTCGTGGCGTGCGCGAACGACGATCTCCAGCTCTTGGGACGCGCCCTGGTCGATGAGATCGCCGAGCCGGCGCGCGCGCCGTTGCTCCCAGGATTTGTCGAGGCCAAGGCCGCGGCATTGGCTGCAGGAGCCATCGGCTGCTCGATCTCGGGCAGCGGCCCGACCTCATTTGCCTTTGCGGCCACGAAGGCAGTGGCGGAACGAGTCGCCGCGGCCATGCAGACCGCGTATCTGACCCGCGGCATTCCCTGCCGGGCCCGAGTCACCCAGCCTGACACTCGGGGTGCTCATGTGCTCCACCCTGAGCCATGAGATACGCGTCATGTCCGTGACCTCTGAGACTCGAAAGAGCTGGCAAGTCTGCGCGACGTGCGGGGATCGCCTATCCGAGTTGGATTCCTCCGCTCGGTGCGACTGCGGCGGTCTGCTCGATATCGTCCACCCCGCTCCACCATCGACGGGCGAAGAACTCCGCGGACTTCTCGATGCACGTCGGACAGCATTCGAGGGACCTGCCGCTTCCGGCGTCTGGCGCTTCCGCGACTTGGTCCTTCCGTCCGCCGGCCTCGACGTCGTCAGCTATCCGGAAGGGAATACACCCCTCCTCGAGCGCCGATCAATCAGCCGCTGGGCCGGGGTAACGCGTCTCGAACTCAAGCACGAAGGGCATAACCCGACGGGATCGTTCAAGGACCGAGGCATGACGGTGGGCATCACGCAGGCGCAGCGGATCCAAACGCCTGCCGTGGCGTGCGCATCGACCGGCAACACGGCGGCATCACTGGCGGCCTACGCGGCCACCGCAGGAGTGCGATGCCTAGTGCTGGTACCCAAGGGTCGGATCGCCGGGGGCAAGCTGGCGCAGGCGTTGGCCTATGGGGCGACGACCCTGCTCGTTCGGGACGGGTTCGACGGCTGTCTTGCCCTCATTGATCGAGCGTCCAGAGAGCTGGGAGTGTATCTCCTCAATTCCATCAATCCGTTCCGGATCGAGGGTCAAAAGACCATCATGTTCGAGCTGCTGCAGCAGCTCGCCTGGTCGACGCCGGACTGGCTCGTCGTGCCCGCAGGCAACCTTGGCAACACCGCCGCGTTTGGAAAGGCATTCCGGGAGGCGGTCGAGTGGGGTCTGATCGAGCGCTGTCCCCGAATGGCCGCCGTCCAGGCCGAAGGGGCGGCGCCGTTTGCGCAGAGCTATCGTGAGGGATTTGCCAGACGCCATGAGGTCACTCCCGACACCGTCGCGACCGCGATCCGGATCGGCAACCCCGCGTCCTACGACCGCGCGGTACGCGCGATCCGAGAAACGGACGGCGTCGTCACGACAGCCACAGATCACGAGATCCTCGAGGCGAAGGCGGTGGTCGACGCGGCCGGCATTGGCTGCGAGCCGGCGAGCGCGGCAGCCGTGGCCGGCGTGCGGCGACTGGTGCGCGACGGGGTGATTGATCCCAGCCAACGGGTTGTCGCGGTCCTGACCGGCCACATCCTGAAGGACCCCGAACTATTGCTCGCGTATCACCAGACGACAGAGCCGGCCCCCCCGAAGGCGAACCGGCCCATTGAAATCGATGCGGATCTGGATCAGCTGGCCCGCGTGCTCGATCGCTCGGCACGCTGAGCCTCTGCCCCTCGGTGTCTCCTACCCCTCTTCAGTCTGGTGCTCGTGGCTGCCGGCGATCTTGTCGATGGCCTTCTCGAGCTCGGTATAGGCCGTTGGGTCGACCTCGCGAAACGGGATCTGCCGGTACCCGATGGTGCCGTCGGGCGCGATCACAAACAGGTTCCGATTGTTGGTCCGACCGCTCGGGCTCATGGCGCCGTACAGCCGGCCAACCGCACTGCCGGGATCGCTCAGGAACGTGAACGGGAACCCTTCGTCCTTGGCCCAGGATGCCTGGGCCTCCGCTGGATCGGAGCTGATCGCGAGCAGAACCACGTCATCGCCATCATTGAACAGTGTCGCGTACTGATCACGGTACGCTTTCATTTGGATGGTTCAGCCAGGGGTCCTCACCCGGTAGAAGAACGCAAGGACCACGGTTTTCCCGGCGAAGTCGCCCAACCGCACCGTGTCCGGCAGGACGCCCTCGCGGGTCGAGCCCACCAGCGTGAACTCCGGGGCGACCGTTCCGACCTCGAGCGGCGCTTGGGCCTCGAGCGCACCGGCCGCGAACACGCACCCGAGCCCGGCTGTTGCCAACGCAAGTCCTATTGGTCTCACACGATCCTCCATCGGCATATGTTGCTGCCTACCGCCCCACGCTCCTACCACCTACTCGCTGCCCTCCATCATTACCCGCCAGATCTTCTGATCCCGGTCCGAGGCGATGTAGAGCGACCCGTCCGGACCCATCGCGACGCCCGACGCGCGAAGACTGGTCGGCCCGGCGGCCCCGGTGGCGAAGGTCGAGTATTCACCCGTGGGCCGGCCGTTCGCAAACGGAATGTACACCACCCGGTATCCGGCTTGTGGCAAGGGCGCCCGGTTCCATGAACCGTGGAACGCAAGGAAGGCACCGCCCTGGTACTCGGAACCCAACGCGGGCATGGTGTTGAAGGCCAGGGCCATCGGGGCCCAATGGGCCGGAAAGCCGATGATCGGGTCTTTCATTTCAGCGCACCGGCCCACCGCTCGTCCATCCCCGCCATACTCGGGCGCCAGGACCTTGGTCTGGGTCTGTGGGTCGTAGTAACAGTAGGGCCAGCCGTAGTCGTCGCCCTTGGCGGCGACGCCGAACTCCTCGGCTGGCAGTTCCGCGTTCTGTTCGGCGGTGAATCCCCAGTTGGCGCTCAGCTGGTCGCGCCCATGTGACGCAAAGTAGAGCTCACCGGTCGACGGGTGAACCGCCAGGGCCATAGGGTTCCGCAGCCCGGTGGTCCACCGCTCTCCGTCCGACGGTGCTTGATCGAGCTTAGCGGCATCGAACCGCCAGATGCCGGCGCGCTCCTCGAGTTCCGTGCAGGGCATCCGTCCCGGTGACCGTGCGCTCCGATCCTGTGCCTGGCAGCTGTTGCTCCTCGATCCGAAGTCGACGAAGAGCGATCCGTCCGGCCCGACCGCCATGGTCTTGGCGGCATGTCCGCCGGTCGGGAGGCCCGTGACAACCGTCTCGGGTTGGTCCGAGGGCACGAGGGCCCCGTTCGCCAACCGGTACCGTACGATCCGGTCGTTCGGCGCGAAGTATAGGTAACCACCGTGGAGCGTCACGCCTGTTCCCGAGGCGCGCCCGATTGGACGGAGCATGTCCGCCTTGCCGTCACCGTCGGTGTCGCGAAGGGCCAAGAGGCCGCCTCCGCCACGTCCGCCAACGCCGGCGTAGATGTCGCCATTATCCGCTACCACAATGTGTCGCACGGCGCCTAGCCGCTCGCCCACCAGGAGAGCGCAGTAGCCGGCGGGAAGCACCAAGCCCGCGTTGCCTGGATCGCACACCGGACGTACTTGGGCCTGCACGAAGGTGCAGGGGACGATGACCAGGACTAGGAGGCTGAAACGGGGCATGCGTTCTCCAGCAAGGAACATGGAATGTAGAATAGCATCAGGTCAGCGCCCTTCTGGTGGGCTGGCCGGATCGATGCTCCCAGACACGATCGAGGCTTCGATCTCGGTTAGAAGGTCCGCTCTCGTGGCCCTATCGAACACTCTCCCCGCCGCAATCACGGTCTCGATCCGTCGCGTATTCGCCACGTCGGCAAGAGGGTCGGCGCTGAGCAGAACTAGGTCTGCGCGCTTTCCTCGCTCGATCGTCCCCGTCTCCGCCTCCATTCCCATGAAGGCCGCCGGAAGAGCTGTGGCGCTCTGCAGCGCCTCCATTGGCGTCATCCCGTAGTCTTGCACCAATAACGCGAGCTCGTCATGGAGGCTGAAGCCCAGGTATGTGCCCGTGGTCGGGACATCGGTGCCCGCCAACATCTTCACGCCCGCCTGCCTTGCCTCGTACAGGAAGTGATTACTGCTCGCGATCATCTGCCCGATGACCTCCGGCGGCGGACGCTCCCTATCGGCAGCATTGAAGGCAACTGTCTTGATCCACCCACGACGAATACTCGGAGATACATATCGGTTGCGGGAGTCGAGATTACCCCCGGTGTCCTTCACGATGGCGCTGACCCTATCGAGGGGCAGAGTTTCCATCTCATTCGTCACAAGAGTGGGCACCAGATGGGTGTCGTTTCGGAGCAGAGCTTGGAAGATCGCGCGCTTCTCCTCAAGAGATCTCTCGTTGAACCCGGGCAAGATGTTGTGCTCGATGCTTCGCTGTCCGCCGTCGGCGCTCTCCTCGAGGCTCATGATCCAGACGTAGTGACCGACGAGGTGGGTCCCAGCCTCGGCGGCCGCGTCCGCGATCGCGGCGAAGACCTCGGGCGACTCGGCGTGCCGGATCTTTATGAAATCAGCCCCTCCAGCTATCAAAGAGTCCACGACGGCCCTGGCCTCTGTCGGGTCCGCCGTTGTGATCCTGGTGCGTAGAAACTCCTCGACCTCCGCCTCATCCTGGCCACGCTCCTGCATCAGGTCGACGTACTGTGCGACCCATCGTGAGCTCTCGACCATCATGCCCGAGGTTCTTATGTCGGGGCCCACGAGGCTTCCATCTCTGACTCGCTCCCTCAACTCCACCGTCTTCTCGAGCTCGCTGCCCATATCGCGGACAGCGGTTATCCCGTTGATGATGAAAAGGGGAAGGGTGCCGTCCAGGTCCCGCAGGTGCACGTGCATGTCCCACAAGCCGGGGATGAGGAACTTACCGGTCCCGTCGATGACCCGTGCTGAAGAGGAAAAGTGCACGGAGTCTTCTTTGCCGACGGCACGGATTCGGCCCTGCTCGATGACGACGGTCATGCCGGATTGCGGACCGGCGCCCGTTCCATCGATGACAGTCACGTTACGAATAGCCAAGACCCCGGGTTGCTTCGAGCAACCGGATGAGAATGAGAGCCCCAGAATCAAGGCCAGTACACCGGTATGCTTCATGGGACCTCCCCGTACGGCGAGCGACGACGTGACGCGAGGGATGACAAATCGCCCACCCTTGGACTGATGAGCGCAGGGGAAGTGTGGGGGACAGGAAGTGGGTTTGGCAACAGGAGGGTGATGGTGACCCAGGGACCGCGCTCGGCGACGCGTTGCTTCCAGGTAGACTGGGGCGCCTCTATCTTCCCGCCCATGACCACACACCAGTACATCTTCACCATGGTCGACCTGCGGAAGGTCGTCCCGCCCAAACGTGAGATCCTCAAGGGCATCAACCTGGCCTTCTTCCCGGGCGCCAAGATCGGCGTTCTGGGGGCGAACGGCGCAGGCAAGAGTTCCCTGCTCCGCATCATGGCGGGCGTGGACCAGGACTTCATTGGCGAGGCCCGCCCGGCACCAGACATTCGGATCGGGTTCTTGCCGCAGGAACCCGAACTCGATGCGAGCAAGACCGTCCGCGAAAACGTCGAGCAGGCCGTGGCGTCGACCAGGGCCCTGTTGAGGGAGTACGAGGCGATCAGCGCCCAGTTTGCGGAGCCGATGTCGGACGACGAGATGACGGCACTGCTCGAGCGTCAGGGTGACCTCCAGACCCACATCGAAGCAATCGGAGCCTGGGACCTCGACCGGAAGATCGACATCGCGATGGACGCCCTCCGGTTGCCGCCGGGAGAAGCCGGCGTCACCAATCTTTCCGGCGGCGAGAAGCGGCGCGTGGCGCTCTGCCGCGTGCTGCTCGAGCAGCCCGACCTGCTGCTCCTGGATGAGCCCACCAATCATCTCGATGCCGAGTCGGTTGCCTGGCTCGAGCGCCACTTGGCAGAGTTCCCGGGCACGGTGGTGGCCGTGACCCACGACCGGTACTTCCTCGACAATGTGGCCGGCTGGATTCTCGAGCTCGACCGCGGAGCCGGGATTCCCTGGAAGGGGAACTACTCCTCCTGGCTCGACCAGAAGCGCCAGCGGCTCGCGGTGGAGGAGAAACAGGCCTCAGCACGACAGCGCACCCTGGAGCGCGAGCTCGAATGGATCCACATGGCACCGCGGGCGCGGCGTGCCAAGTCGAAGGCCCGCATCTCCGCCTACGAATCGCTCTTGGCCGAGGGCCAGCAGGACCAGGAAGGCAAGGCCGAGATCCTGATTCCCACGCCGGAGCGCCTCGGCGATCAGGTCGTGGTGGCGGAGGGCTTGCGGAAGGGCTACGGCGATACGCTGTTGATCGATGACTTGAGTTTTGCCTTGCCGCCCGGTGGCATTGTGGGCGTGATCGGTCCGAATGGCGCGGGGAAGACGACGCTCTTTCGGATGATCGTGGGTGCGGAAGCGCCGGACAGCGGAGCGCTCACCGTCGGCTCGACCGTAGCAATCGCCTACGTCGATCAATCGCGCGAAGCCCTCGAGCCCGACCACACCGTGTACCAGGAGATCTCGGGCGGCGTGGACGAATTCGAGTTTGGCAAGCGGACCGTCAACGCGCGGGCTTATGCTGCGGGGTTCAATTTCCGCGGCGCGGACCAGCAGAAGCGGGTCGGCGATCTATCGGGCGGCGAACGGAACCGGCTCCATTTGGCGAAGCTGCTCAAGAGCGGGGGCAACTTGTTGCTGTTGGACGAGCCGACCAACGATCTCGACGTCGATACCCTTCGGGCATTGGAGGACGCATTGCTCCGCTTTGCAGGCTGCGCCGTGGTGATCAGCCACGATCGGTGGTTTCTCGACCGGGTCGCGACCCACATGCTCGCCTTCGAAGGCAATAGCGAGGCGATCTGGTTCGAAGGGAATTATCAAGACTACGCCGCCGACTACAAACGGCGAAAGGGCGCGGACGTCGACCGACCCCACCGGATCAAGTACAAGAAGCTGGTGCACTGAACCGGCAGGGTTCTCCGGCAGGAAGGTCAGCGCGGTCCTAAGATCGGGATCTCAAACGGCGCCTGGACCATGATCCGGTAGGAGTATTCCCAGTTCGTTCCGGAAATCGCCTTGCTCGTATCATTGTCGATTTTGTGGAACCGCAGCTCCACTCGAAAATGAACGGCCTCATCGATCGTCATCCGGCGGATGAAGCCGATCTCGGTATAGCGCCGCTCTGAGCGGTAGAAGGTCGGATCGAACCCGACTGAGTTGTAGTTGTTGTCGCCTTCCTCCGACAAGAAATCGCGGCCCCACCAGAGAACGGTGAAAAACTCGCCCAACGGAGGCGTGACCGAAGCCTTCAGGTAGGTTCCATGACCCTTCTCGGGTCGGCCGGGCGGCGGGTCGGTCGCGAAGATCCCGCTGCTCCACAACTGAAAGAGCGCGAGACTGCCCTGCCGCACTACGGGGAGTGCTGCGGTGAGCCTGATCCCCGGCCCTCCCGCAAAATTGTTGGTGACCGGGACGCCGGCGCTGAAGAGCTGGCCGCCACGATGCTTGCCGTGCCCTTGGTACTCGAGCGCCAAGAATGGGAGCGGCCGCACGCGAACCACCAACCCGTAGTCGAAGACCTCCCGACTCTCTGCGGTGTTGAGCACCTGCCAGTTGATGAACGCCTCAGCGTCCACGTGCTCCCGCCGCTCGACCCACTGGAGGCCATACTCGACCGGCCGAGTGATCTCGAGCGTCGTGACCTGAAGCGGCTCCAGAAACCCGTGCCGGTTCGCGGTCTCCAGGGTGCCTAGCACGCCGAGCGAGTGATCGGTGCGATAGCGGAAAGACAGGAGCGGTTTCACAGGATCGAGGAACTCGTCACTGCCGCTCCGCTGATCGCCGAATACCCCCGCGAGTACCTCAGTGTGTTCGCTGGTCTTGAAACGCAAGAAGCTCTTGAATTGTCCGCCAAGGAGGGTCTCCCCCTCGCGGAATGGCGTGAAGAACTCCGTGTTGTCGCCGTAGAACGTGAATTCGTTCCGCCAAACGAGCCGTTGAGCTGCCAACCGCGGGGCGGCCCATGGCACGATGGCCAACATGAATACGAAGGCGCGGGAAATGATTCTGATCATTCCGAGTTCACCGGCCCCCGCGGCAGAACTGGTAGATGAGGCGGTCCAAGATCCCCGAAGCGGCAATGAACTCCCGTACAGGGAGGGATTCATTGGGTTTGTGCGCCACGGCGATGTCACCCGGCCCGAACACCACGCACTCGAGGCCCGCATGCTGCAACCAGCCGGCGTCGGTGGCGTACGACACGCTGTCCGGGCCGTTGCCCTGTGCCTCCCGTTGCACCGCTTGGAAGATCTCCGCCTGGGGGTCGAGCAGCAGCGCCGGGCTCTCACTGGTGCACTCGAACGCAAACTGGGTGTCTCCCAACGCCTCCGCCAGGAGATGCCCGAGGTGGTCTCGAATCACTCGAATCTCGGTTCCCGGCAAGACGCGGACGTCGAAGGCGATCGCGCATCGGTCCGGCACGACGTTCACCGCCACCCCGCCAGCAATCCGGCCGATGTTGAGCGTGAGGTGCGGCACGTCCGGAAAATGCCGCCCGGCGTCGGGCCGCTCGTCCCGCCACCGGTCGCGCAATGCGGCCAGCGCCACGATCGCCCGGCCGGCAGGTTCGATCGCGTTGGTGCCCAGGTGGGGGTAGCCACTGTGCGCGCTCGTGCCGTGGAACTCGAGCCGGAACTCCAGGTGCCCCTTGTGAATCCGCACCGCGCTGAGCGACGTGGGCTCGCCGATAATGGCGTGCCTCGGCAGGCTGGAGCGATCCTGCCAGGATTGGACGAAGTGCTTGGCGCCGACCGTCCCGACCTCTTCGTCATAGGTCAGCAACACGGCCAGCGGCTGGCGAAGCTCCGCGCGCGCCACAAGAGCGGCACGATTGATGGCGAGCGCCAGGAATCCCTTCATGTCGCAGGCCCCGCGCGCCACATAGGCGTCCCCGCGCTCGGTCAGGCGGAACGGGTCCGTGTCCCACTCCGTCGGGTCGGCCGGGACGACATCCATGTGGCCGGAGAGTACGAGGCCGTCGCGCCGCTCGGGGTCCGTCTCGGGGCCCACGAAGACCAGGACATTGGCCTTCTCCCCATCGGGCGACGGCACGCGGTGGACACGGATGCCAGGCCGGTCCAGATAGTCACAAATAAAATCGGCGATCGGCAGGTTGCTGTTCCGGCTGGTGGAATCGAATCCCACCAGTCGGGCCAGCAGCTGCTCGTCGGTCAGTAGGGCGGTCACGGGGTGAAGTCTGCCGGTGAATGCGCGGTGCGACAAGGGGGACGGGCGTGTTATACTTGCCGCCATGTCGACGACGTCGCCGGGCACGGTCTCGCTGGGACTGGTCCAAATGCGCTGTTCGCCCGATCCCGAGGTCAACCTCGTGGCCGGCATCGAGCGGATACGCCTCGCGGCCGAACGGGGCGGGCAGATCATCTGCCTCCAGGAGCTCTTCAAGTCCCAGTATTTCTGCCAGACGGCGGATCATCGGCACTTTGACCTGGCCGAGCCGATTCCGGGCCCCTCGACCGAGGCGCTCACGCCCCTCGCCCGAGAACTCGGCATCGTCATCGTGGCGTCGCTGTTCGAGAAGCGCGCCGAGGGCGTCTACCACAACACCGCTGTGGTGATCGACGCCGACGGTCGGCTCGTCGGCAAGTACCGGAAGATGCATATTCCCGACGACCCGAGGTACCACGAGAAGTTCTATTTCGCACCGGGCGACCTCGGCTTTCGGAGCTGGGACACGCGCTTCGGCCGGATCGGCGTCTTGGTTTGCTGGGACCAGTGGTATCCCGAGGCGGCTCGACTCACGGCGCTCAGCGGGGCGCAGATCCTGTTCTATCCCACGGCAATTGGCTGGCTCCCCGAGGAAAAGGCGGCCGTCGGCGCCGCGCAGCAATCGGCCTGGGAGACCATGCAACGAGCCCACGCGATCGCCAACGGCGTGTACGTCGCTGCGGTCAACCGCGTTGGTCACGAAGGCAGCAGCGAGGGTGGGATCGAGTTCTGGGGCGGGAGTTTCGTCAGCGATCCCTACGGCAGCGTGCTCCAGCGTGCCGGGCACGAGGAAGAGGTCATGATCGTCCCGTGTGCGCTGAGCGCGGTCGAGACAGCGCGGACCCACTGGCCATTCCTCAGGGATCGCCGAATCGACGCTTACCAGGGCCTCACCGAGCGGTATCTGGATTGACCCTACCGGCCCAACTCGGCTACCGCATGCCGGCGGAATGGGCGCCGCACCGAGGCACTTGGCTGAGCTGGCCGCACCGGGAGTCCTCCTGGCCGGGGAATTTCGAGACGATTCCGCACATCTTCGCCGCCATGGTTCGGGCCTTGGCACCGGGCGAGGAAGTGCACATCAATGTCACTGGTCCAGAGATGGAATCCGACGCGCGCCGCCTGCTCGACGATCTCGAAGTCCCGGCCCACCGCGTCCGCTTCTATCATCATCCGACCAACGACGCCTGGTGCCGGGATCACGGACCGGTGTTCATCCAGCGGACGGAGGGCGACCGCGTCGACGAAGCCATCGTCGATTGGGGGTACAACTCCTGGGGTAACAAGTACCCTCCGTTCGATCTCGATGACGCGATCCCCACTCGGATCGGACAGACCCTAGGCGTTCGCGTTTTTCATCCGGGAATCGTGCTCGAGGGCGGCTCCATCGACGTGAATGGCGCCGGGAGCCTGCTCACCACCGAGGCGTGCCTTCTGAACCCGAACCGCAATCCGGACCTCTCACGAACGCAGGTTGAGCAGCACCTGCGTGACTATCTCGGCGTGGCCAACATTCTCTGGCTCGGCGACGGGATCGTGGGTGACGATACCGATGGGCACGTGGATGACATCGCGCGATTCGTCGGCCCGAGCACCATCGTCACGGCAGTCGAGGAGGATCCGGAGGACGAGAACTTCGACCCCCTTCAGGATAACCTCCGCCGTCTTCAAGCGATGACGGATCAGGACGGACAACCGTTCCGGATTGTTCCTTTACCGATGCCGCCGCCACTCTTCTACCAGGGAGAGCGGTTGCCTGCCAGCTACGCCAATTTCTACATCGGGAATGAGGTGGTGTTGGTGCCGGGATACGATGCGGCCCGCGATGCCGCGGCCGGTGCCGTGCTCCAGTCAGTCTTTCCGCGGCGGCGCATGACGTTCATCGACAGCCGAGACCTCGTCTGGGGACTCGGCAGCTTCCATTGCGTAACCCAGCAGTGGCCCGCGCGCTAGGTCGGGGACGCGGTCGCGACTGCCTCCCGCAACACTTCGAGCAGCACCGCCATATCGCTGGCATCGTTGTAGACGTGGGGAGCAATCCGGACGGCATCGCCTCGCACCGACACGGATAGTGCCCGTAAGGCCAGCAGGGCTTGAAGATCGGTGCGGCCTACCCCCGCCGGCATCCGCAGGCCGAAAAGGTGCGGCGCCTGCCAGTCGTCATCTTCCACTCCATACCCCAACCGGCGAACCTCGTCCTTGAAGTCTGCGCTAAGCTGACGGCAGTACTGCTCGATCTCGCCCACGCCCCACGCCGCAATCTGTGCCAGCGCCGCCAAGAGCATGGGCACGAGAATGAAATTGCTCCCCTCGCCCACGTCGTAGCGAATCGCGCCGGGGCGGTACTTGTCGCGGTACCGCACCAACCCGCCGAAGTCGTCACTCTCCGGGCGGGACATCCAGGTCTCTTCCACCGGCATTCCCCGGTCATAGCGCTCGCCGAGGTACGCCAGGCCGATCGAGTACGGGCCCAAGAGCCACTTGTAGCCGGCGCACACGAGCGCATCAGGACGCACGCGCTCGATGTCGAACGGCATCGCTCCGATCGACTGCGTGCCGTCGAGCACCACGGCGGCGCCAACGTCACGGGCCCGGGCGGCAATCTGCTCGACATCGAACCGGGTCCCGTCGGTCCAATGCACCGGCGCAAGCGCCACCAGTCGGGTGGAGCGGTTGATGGATTCCAAGAGACGGGTGGTCCATGCCTCGCCCCGGACCGTCCCGTCCGGGGGCTCGACCGTGCGCAGCTTGGCCCCGGTCGTTGCCGCCAACCGGCGCCAGGCATACACGTTCGACGGGAATTGCTGATGGGCGGTGACGATGTTCTGCCGCGGGCCGATCCGCGTGTTCTTTGCCACGGTCGCCATGCCGTAGGAGACCGACGGGATGACGGCGATCCGGCGCGGATCCCCCGCGTTGATTAGGCGGGCGAAGAGTTCGCGCACACGCTGCACGTCCTCAAAGAACGCCGCGGGTGTGATCGCCGACGGGTCGCGCTTGCGGCGAATCCCCGCAATGCCGGCCTCCTCCACTGCCTTGAGCAATGGGGACATATAGGCACAATTGAGGTAATGGAGATTTGGCGGCAGTGAGAACAGGTGTCTCTGACACGTCAGCATACGTGCACCTTCGCGAGTGGGTGACCGCACACACAGCACGTTCCGCCCGTGCGCCGGACCGCGAGCCAGACGACCTGCGCTACGCTTTCCATCCCACCTGACCGTCCACCACGGTCATCCGACACGTATCCGGCCGAAAGTGGTAGAGCCAGTGGGTCACATCGGGAGCATCGATCACGGCAAGATCGGCCGCCTTCCCTACTTCGAGCGAACCGAGATGCTGGTCCCGACCGACCGCCCGGGCCGCATGGAGTGTCCCCCCCTTCAGCGCTTCGGTAGGCGTCAGTCCCGATAGGGTGCACGCGAGCAGCAACGCAAGGTGCATGTCATAGCTCGGGGCCGACCCGGGATTGAAATCGGTCGCTACCGCCACCGGAACCCCCGCCGCCACGAATCGTCGAGCGGCCATGGGCTGCTGGCCCAAGTACAGAGTGGCCAGAGGGAGCGCAACGGCGACCGCGCCGGAGCGCGCCATGTCCGTTATCCCTTCGGGCGAGGCGTGCTCGAGGTGGTCGGCGCTCACGGCCTGAACCTCCGCCGCGAGCTCCGCGCCGCCGCCCGACTCGAGCTGATCGGCGTGGAGCTTCGGCCGGAGCCCCGCCGCTTTCGCCGCGCGGAAGATCCGCCGCGCTTCGTCCGCCGTAAAGGCCGTATCCTCCACGAACACGTCACAGAAATCGGCCAGATGGTCCTCGGCAACCGCTGGAATCATCTCCTCGATGATGAGGTCGACATACCGCACCCGGTCGGCTTGCCACTCCTTCGGAATGACGTGAGCTCCCAGAAACGTCGACACGATGCGAACGGGCTGCAGGTCGCGCACTCGGCGATACACCCGTAGCAGCTTGAGCTCGTTCTTGGTATCGAGTCCGTAGCCGCTCTTGCACTCGACGGTGGTGACGCCAAGCCGGACGATCGCATCGAGAAAGGTCAGGCAGCGTTGGCTGAGCTCGTCTTCGGAGAGCGCCCGGGTGGCCGTCACCGTCGAGGCGATGCCGCCGCCGCGACGTGCGATGTCCTGGTACGTTGCGCCCAGCAGCCGCTGCTCGAACTCCCCGGCGCGCCAGCCGCCGAAGGCCAGGTGCGTGTGGCAGTCGATCAGGCCGGGAATGACGAGGCACCCACCGGCATCCCATGTCTCTCCGGCCGCGAGGGTTGGCGGGACATCGGCCTCGGCGCCCACCCAGGTGATGCGGCCGGCTTCCCACGCGAGGGCTGCGTCGCGGATGGGATGGATTTCCCCCTGCCCGCCGGGGGCACGGCAGGTGGCGACCATTCCGATATTCCTGAGCAGCGGCATGGGGTGTCAGTCTTGCATGGGAAGGTCGACGCCCCGCTCACGGGCCACGCGTATCGCATCGTCGTAGCCCGCGTCGGCGTGGCGCATAACTCCGGTGCCGGGATCCGCCGTGAGCACCCGCTCGAGCCGGCGGTCGGCCGACGCCGTCCCATCGGCGACGCACACCATGCCGGCGTGGATCGAGTATCCGATGCCGACCCCGCCGCCGTGATGGATCGAGACCCAACTCGCCCCGCAGGCCGTGTTCAACATGGCGTTCAACAGCGGCCAATCCGCGATCGCGTCGGAGCCGTCTGCCATGTTTTCCGTTTCGCGGTTGGGAGATGCCACGGAGCCGGCATCGAGATGATCGCGACCGATCACGAGCGGTGCCTCGACCTTCCCCTTCTTCACCAGCCAGTTGAACTTGAGCCCCATCTCGGCCCGTTCGCCGTATTCGAGCCAACAAATGCGGGCGGGAAGGCCCTGGAACTGCACCCGCTCGCGCGCCTGACGAATCCACCTGGCCAAAGAAGTGTTTTCGGGAAAGGTCTCGAGCACCGCGTCGTCGGTAGCCGCGATGTCCTTCGGGTTCCCCGAGAGGGCAGCCCACCGGAACGGGCCGGCGCCCCGACAGAAGAGGGGCCGAATGAATTCGGGAACGAAGCCGGGGATCCGGAATGCCTCACGCAATCCGCGATGATCGGACACTTGCCCCCGGAGGTTGTTGCCATAGTCGAACGTCACGGCCCCTTGACCCATGAGGTCGAGCATCGCCTTGACGTGCGTTGCCATTGAATCGAGTACCCGAGCGTCATAGCCCGCAGGATCACGCTCGCGTTCCCCGGCTGCTTGCTCCACCGTCATTCCCACCGGGATATAACCGAGCCGGATGTCATGGGCCGACGTCTGATCGGTCAGCATGTCGGGTACCACCCCGCGTCGGACCAACTCGGGAAGCACGTCTGCAATGTTACCCAGCAAGCCGACCGAGAGCGCCTCCTTCCGTTGTTTTGCCGATTCGACCAATTCCAGCGCCTCATCGAGATCGGTGCTCATCCGGTCGCAGTAGCCGGTCTCCACCCGTCGCTGGATGCGAAGCGGATCGACCTCGACGCCGAGAAACGCAGCCCCATTCATCGTGGCGGCGAGCGGCTGAGCTCCTCCATGCCTCCGAGGCCGGCGGTTACCACCAACCGCCCGGCCAGGGTGCCTCCGAAATGCTTTCGCGCGCACTCGGCGAAGGTCTCGTAGGTCCCTTGGAGGATGCCCTGGGTACCGATGTAGATCCACGAACCCGCGGTCATCTGGCCGTACATGGTGAGGCCGAGGGCGTCCAGCCGCCGGAACTCATCCCACGTGGCCCAGCGAGGAACCAGATGCGCATTCGCGATCAGGACACGCGGGGCCTCGTCATGGGTGCGAAACACCCCGACGGGCTTCCCGCTCTGCACCAGTAGGGTTTCATCGTTCTTCAACCGGCGGAGGGTCTCAACGATCGAGGCGTAGCATTCCCAGTTGCGTGCGGCCTTTCCCCCGCCCCCGTAGACGATGAGCTCGGCGGGGTTCTCCGCCACATCCGGGTCGAGGTTGTTCATGAGCATCCGGAGCGCTGCCTCCTGGTGCCATCCCTTGCATGACAGGGAGGTACCGGTCGGGGCCCGAATGACGTCTGGTGGGTTCTGAGTGGCTGGCATGGTTGAATCGACACCCGTTCAGGAGGGTGGAGGGTGTGCGCACCCACCGGGGGGCGCGGCCCATATCTCTGGAGGCTACAATAGGAAGTGCCTCGGCGCGACCCCGACCCGACGATGGGGGTGCGCGGTCCTGGTTTGGCCCATGGGCGAGGCACCCTTCCAACCCTTCGCCTCCTCCTGCTATCCAATGGGATGCATGCGGAGACCAGGCCCTGGAGTCGCAACGCTGACCGGAAGCCGGCGGATCACCACAGCGGGATCGGACATCGCGGACGTCGCCCTGGCCGCGAGCGGAGATGCGCACGCGTTCGAGCGCCTCTACCGCAGACATGTGGCTCGAATCCGCAGCCTGGCATGCCGCATGTTGAACCAGGATCTCGCTGATGAGGTCACGCAGGACATTTTCGTTCGGGCCTGGGAAAAGCTCAAGACCTTTCGCGGAGAGGCTCAGTTCGGGACATGGCTCTATCGCTTGGGAATCAACGTGATTCTTGCCCAGCGCGCGACTCTCGGGAAGCACCGGGACCGTTACGTGGAGGGCGATGCGACCCTGGCACGCCTGCCGAGCCGACCCGAGGCGCCGGGGGCCATGGTGGATTTCGAGGAAGCCCTCAGCCGGCTTCCGGACGGCGCCCGCCAGGTGTTCGTGCTCCACGACGTGGAAGGGTATCGGCACGAGGAAATCGCCGGCATGCTCGGCGTCGCGGAAGGCACCAGCAAATCGCAGCTGCACCGGGCGCGCATGGCACTACGTGGGTATCTGGATCGATGACTGGAGAAGGCCGATGATGGATCAGTGGACGGAACGTCTGTCCGAATACGTCGACGGCACGCTGGAGGCGGAGGAACGCCGCCAGGTGGAAGCCCATGTGTCCGGGTGCGAGGCCTGCACCGCGATCGCGAATGAATTGCGAGCGGTTGCCGCGCGCGCGAGCACGCTGGCGGACCGTCCGCCGACGCGAGACCTCTGGCCCGGGATTGCCGCGCGCATCGCAGTGACCGGCGAATCGGACATCCTCGATCTCTCGCACGCTCGGACTCGGCGGCGGTTCGCCTTCACCGTCCCGCAACTCGCGGCGGCGGCGATCGGTTTGATCCTCCTCTCCGCAGGCGGCGCATGGCTCATGCAGCCCAGCCCAGTGCCGGCACCCGTGGCCGCGGCTTCAGTCCCATCGCCCGTCGTCCAAGCAGTGACGGGCACAGCGTCGTACCAGCACTACGACCGGGCCGTGGCTGAGCTTTCGCTGGTGCTCGAGGCCGGGAGGGCCCGGCTCAACCCCAGCACCGTCCGCATTTTGGAGCGCAATCTCCGGGTGATCGACGCGGCGCTGGCCGAAGCCGTCCAGGCCGTGGCCGACGATCCGGCAAGCGTGTACCTCCAAGACCACTTGGCAAACACCATGCAGCGAAAACTGGCTCTCATGCGCCAAGCCGCTGATCTCGTCACGGCTTCCAGCTGAGACCTGCTACGGAGACGACATGTTACTCACCACCACTCTCGGGTTGATCACCGCGCTCGCGGCAGGACCGCAGGACACGACATTTACCGTGTCGCGCGATGCGCGTCTGCACGTGGCGAACTTCGCCGGCACCATCACCGTGGGGGTGTGGAACCGTGGCGAGGTCCGGATTCAGACGGATGCCGATCAGGGCGCGCTTGCAGTCAGCCAGACCGGCTCGGTCATCCGGGTCAAGACCCGCGGACCGTACCAGCACGAGGAAAAGGCATACACGCTGACCGTACCCCGCTGGCTCCCGCTCGAACTCTCGGGCACGGAGACTGACATCGTGGTCGAGGGAACCGACGCTTCGGTCACGGCATCGACCGTCGATGGGGACGTGACCATCCGCGGCGGACGGGGCCAGGTCATGGCCAGCTCGATCGAGGGCGACGTCAGCATTGAAGGCGCAAACGCTCACATCACCGCAACGTCAGTCGACGGCGACATCGTTGTGTCGAGTTCCACCGGCGATGTGTCGGCCCAGAGCGTCGATGGGTCCATCGAGTTGACGGGAGTGACGGCCTCCTCGGTGAAGGCCAGCACCGTCGATGGGGATATCTATTTTCGTGGACCGATTCAGGCGAACGGTCGCTACGGACTCACCACCCATGACGGCGACGTGACCCTCGTCGCAGGGCGAGGCATCAACGCCAATATCACCGTGTCGACCTTCGCCGGCGAGTTCGAGTCGGACTTCCCGGTCACGATTCAGGGAACGACCCAGCGGGAGCGATTCTCGTTTACGCTTGGCACCGGCAGCGCCCAAATCACGCTCGAAGCGTTCGACGGAACGATTCGATTGCAGCGTGGGCAATAGTTCCGCGACCATCCTTAAGGAGACGACCTATGCTGAAGTCTTTTGCCCTTGCTGTCGCCACCGCCGGCATCCTCGGCTGGCAAGCCACGGCCGATCACGAGGGCGCGTTCACTCTGACGGAGCCTGGTCATGCAAACAGGGCCCAGCAGGATTTTCGCTGGAGCGGCAGGATTCCGGCCGGGAAGGCGATCGAGATCAAAGGGATCAATGGCAACCTCGTGGCCCAAGGGACGAGCGGCGGCGAGGTCATCGTGACCGCCGACAAAGACGGTCACGGTGACGACCCCGAGAGCGTCAGGATCGAGGTCGTCGAGCACGATGACGGCGTCACGATCTGCGCGGTCTATCCGGATACCCGGAGAAACCGGCCCAATATGTGCGCTCCCAAGAACGAGGGCCGCCTCAACAGCGACGATAACGACGTGTCCGTCGACTTCGAGATCAAGGTCCCTGCCGGCGTGCGGTTCATCGGGCGCACCGTCAATGGCGACGTTGATGCCACCGGGCTCACCGCCGATGCCGATGTGTCGACCGTGAATGGTGACGTGCACGTGAGCACCGCCGGGGAGGCGGAAGCGAGTACCGTGAACGGCGGTATCCGCGCCTCGATGGGCCGGGCCACATGGAGCGGAACCGTCGAATTCCACACGGTGAATGGCAGCATCGAGGTGACGCTCCCATCCGATTTCAGCGCTGACGTGCGGGCCAGCACGGTCAACGGGGATATCAGTACCGATTTTCCCCTGACCGTGACAGGGCGTTTCGGACCGCGGCGAATCTCAGGAACGGTCGGGGGCGGTGGTCGGAAGCTCGAGCTGGAGACCGTGAACGGCAGTATTTCGCTTCGCAAGGGCGGCTGAGCCACCAGCGTGGCCGGCACCCGTGAGGTGCCGGCCTCTCATGGTTCGTAGGTAATGCGGTAAATCACATCCGCCACATCGTCGGACACGAGCAGAGATCCGTCCGGCAATGCTAGCACATCCACCGGCCGCCCCCAGGCACGCCGCCGTCCCAACCAGCCCTCCGCAAAGACATCGTAGATCGGCACGCTATCTTGACGCTCCCGGACGACCATGAGTCGATACCCAACTGGCTGCTCGCGGTTCCAGCTGCCATGTTCGGCGACGAATAGTGCGTTGCGATAGAACTCCGGGAAGGCCGTGCCTGTGTAAAATCGCATGCCAAGCGGAGCCGCGTGGGCGGGAAGATCCAGCAGCGGCGGGGTGGACGCCCCACAATCGCCTTCGATGCCGAAGTCGGGATCGACGATGTCGGTCCCAAAGCATTTGGGAAAACCGAAATCCAACCCCGCTCGGACGGCGACGTTGATCTCATCGGGCGGGACGTCATCGCCCAACATGTCTCGGCTGTTGTCGCCGAACCAGAGGACCCCCGTCTCGGGATGCCAGTCGAACCCGACCGTGTTTCTCACACCGCGGGCAAAGACGGTCCGGTCCGTCCCGTCAGGGCGCATGCGGAACATCGCCGCGTATCGGTCTTCGACCACGCGGCACACGTTGCAGGGCGCTCCCACCGGCACGTACAGGTATCCGTCCGGACCGAATGCGATGTACTTCCACCCATGCTGGGTGTCCCGAGGAAACCCCGCATAGGTCACGATCGGAAGCGGAGCGGCATCGAGCCGCGATTCGATGGCGTCGAACCGGAGCACTCGGCTCACCTCCGCCACGTACAGCGCACCGTCGCGAAAGGCCACGCCGCTGGGCATCTGGAGCCCTCGGGCAATGGTCAGAACCGCATCTGCCGTGCCGTCCCCATCTGCGTCGGGCAGCGCATAGACGTTGCCGGCGGTGCGGCTGCCGACGAACACCGTGCCGTTGTCGCCCCTCGCAAGCGCTCGGGCGTTGTCAACACCGGTGGCAAAGAGCCGGACCGTGAATCCCGGGGGCAAGCGAAGTCGCTCCGGATACGGCCGCGGACCATTGTAGTGCCAGTAGAGACCAACCGCCGTCAGTACCGCGAGCCAGAACATCCAGCGAATACGCGATCGTCGCCCAAGGGCAGTCGGCGAGGTCATGGGTAGATGGCCATCGATGATGGCACTCCCAGAAACGAGGTGAACGTGGTCTCCAGCCGCCGGAGGGCGAGCGCGAACTCGGCGAGGCTCATCTCCCCTACCCTCGGATCAGTTGCGCTTTCGGTAGAGCCCGTCGAAAACGACCTTCCACGTCGAGCCGCCGTCCCTCGACTGCTCCCACACTTGTTTGACTGTTGATTCCGCGGTGTTGTCATAGAATGTCAGCTTGTGCATCACGGGACTTCCGTCCGGGGCTCGGGACTCGCCCGACAAAGCGAGGCGCCCGTCGGCATACCGGCCGGAAAACCGTAACACACCGCCAGTGCCGTCGATCCAGATCTGGTGCCAGAGCCCCGTGGAACGATCGAAGAAATTCCAGCTCTCTCCGGTACCGCCCTGGGAGCCCTTCCAATGCTCGTGCAACACACAGCCGTCATCCCGCAACGTGACGAGGTTCGTGCCAGCCACCCCTCCCTGTGCGGTCACCTCCCAATCACCCACCCAGAAATCGAATTGCCGATGCTCGGGCCCGGTGCAGTCCGGCCGGGTGGCCTGAGCCGCGGCGTCGGTCCCGCCGAGCATTCCGAATGCAACCACGGTAGCCAGTACCATGCGGCGAGTCTCATGTGCCATTGATCTCTCCAAACTCGGGGCTTGTTTCGCAACCTAATGCGGCGTCCGGTCACCAGCCACTGACGCATGGGGCCGCGGTCGAGCACACAGGCCGGCCACGAAGAGCCGCGCTCGGGCGAGCGCGTTGCCCCCGTCAGCCGAATAAAACGAAGCGGAGCGACCAACGCTGCGTTGATCGCTCCGCCCAAATCGGGACGGCGGGATTTGAACCCGCGACCCCTGCAACCCCATTGCAGTGCGCTACCGGACTGCGCCACGTCCCGTTCACCCGGCCGTGTGCCGACTGCGGCCCAGGATTCCCAAGTCTATCCCCGGGGGGCCAGCGTGGGAAGGGTTTCTCCCGCTGAAAGAAATGCGGACGCGGCTACGACCGGATGGCCCCTGGACCGCCTCGGCCAGGCAGGCCACCGAAACAAGCCCCTGTCATCGCATTCCTCGACTGCCCGCCGGCCGCTGTCTCCGAGCTGAGACCGGCGTGGACTACCCGAGCCGGCTGGCCACAGGCCGTATCTGATTGCACGGCAAGATATTACATCGGCCGACGTGAAGCTGCAGTCCCGTTCGTGCGCGGCTCGGGGGACCTAATCATTTGGGCCTGAGACTTGCACTAATCTCACGCGGGCACTCTCAACCCTGAGGGTGCTGGCCACTCGGAGGACCCACCGGCGATCGTGCGAGCCGAAGGCAGGCGAAGATGAGCAACCCGTGGACCCCACAACCGAACGACGAAGAGGACGACGTCCTGTTTTCATCCGGCGGCAGTGACGAAGCCTGGCGGGGCGATCTGCACCTGGAAGACGACGAGAGCTGGAGAATCGACGTGGAAGAGGAAAGCACGGGGTTCTACGACGACTTCGAGGACGACGCCGGTGTCGTCGAAACCGAGGAGGATTGGGGTGCCGAGGAGGAGGCCGCCGACTGGCCGGAGTGGCTGTCCGATCCGGAGTACTGGCTGTATGAGGACCGCGACGAGGGAGAGGCTGCCTAACAACCCTCAGCGAGAACCTCGTTCCAGAGCGCACGTCCGCATAGCCCGCCACTGCCCGATTCGTGAAATATCCTGCACGCCGACCTATGACTCGTAGGTGCCTTCGAGCATATCGTCCGTGATCTCAGCCAAAGCAGACCGACTCCACTCGACCATCGCATGCGGGCTCGTGGTCCATGGCTAGTGCTCCGCGGTCGGTCGGCAAATCAGCACGGGCACGGTCGCGCCGCGCAGTATCTTGTCGGCGACGCTTCCGAGCAGGAAGCGGCGGACGCCTGATTCTCCATGGCTCGCGATGGCCACCATACCGGCGTCGTTCTCCTCGACGAGACCGAGAATCGTCGTCGCGGTGTCTCCTCCAGACGCGATTCGGGTGATCACAGCCAGGCCCTTCTGCCGCAGGACACCCGCGAGGGCACCGAGATAGGCTTCCGCTTGCGATTCCAACTGCTTGGCAACTTCCTCGTCATACCCGACAACGTACGGTAAGGGCGGCTCCGCAATCGGGAGAGGCGGGTGGACCACGTGCAGCAGCACCAACTCCGCTTGGAACATCGCGGCCAGGTCTCCGGCAGGGCCGAGCACCGTCTCCCCGAAGCCCGAGCGATCGAGGGCTACCGCAATCCGAGCCGGGACGGGCGCCGGCCCAGCGGAGGTGTCATCGGGGTCCGTCCGGATCAGGACCATCGGGATCGGCAGCGACCGAACCAGCCGGTCAGCGACACTTCCCATCCAGAATCGGTTGAAGGCACCTCGCCCATGGGTGCTCATCACGATGAGGTCCGGCCGCGTGTCGAGGACGTGCGTGCTGATGGCCTCGGCCACCGGCCCTTCGAGCAACGACGTGGTCGTCTTGATGACCTGACCCGGAACCAACCGCCCGGGCGCCTGACCCAGATATGCCTGCGCCGCCTTCCGAGAGGCCTCGGCATAGGCAGTAAACCCCTCGGGAATACCGCCGGGCACGGCTGAGTGATGGACCAGGACGAATTCGAGCCCGGCGCCCGAGCGCTCGGCGATGGCTCGCGCAAGAGGTACGGCGGCTTCGGCGGAGTGCGAGCCATCGAGCGGAACGAGAATCGTGCGATACACCAGTACCTCCTCAGCTCCGAATCGGCCTTGCGGCGAAGGAGCCCTTTAGAAATGTCGGCTGCGCAGTGTGAAGGACCTGTGAAGCCCTCGCGAACCTCCCTTGCGCACCCCAATCTTCCATATTTCTTCCACTGGCGTTCATGCACGGAGTCCTACTGTAGGCGGGTCATGAGGCAAGCCAACTCACCGCCGGCACAACAGAGGAGGTACGATTCCATGCCGCGTCGTGTGTTCCAGGGGTCCACGCTGGCCGTGCTCGGTATCCTGCTCGCATTCCCGGTGCGGAATGCTGACGCCATTCCCGTCTTTGCCCGGCGATACAAGGTCAGCTGCCAGCTGTGCCACAACGTCATCCCGGCACTCACCGCCTTTGGGGAGACCTTTGCGGGCAACGGCTTCCGCATGGCGCCGCGCGAGGAAAGCCCGGGTCTCCTCGCCACGGGCGACAGCGCGCTGTCGCTCCTCGAGCAATTTCCCTTGGCCGCACGCTTGGACGCCTACGTCCAGGGGTTCGCCAATGGCAACGCGGTGACCGATTTCGAGACCCCGTACGGCCTCAAGATCCTGTCGAGCGGGGCGATCTCGAAATCGATTTCCTATTACTTCTATGCCTTCCTGTTTGAGCGCGGCGAAGTCGGCGGTGTCGAGGACGCGTTCCTTTACGTGGATGACATCAAGGGAGCCAAGCTCGACCTCGCAGTAGGCCAGTTTCAGATCTCCGACCCCATTTTTAAGCGGGAGCTTCGGCTGGAGTTCGAGGATTATGCCGTGTACCGTGCCCGCGTCGGCGATTCTCCGGTCGACCTCACCTACGACCGCGGCATCATGGCCATTGCCGACATCGCCGGCTTTACGGTGACCGGCGAAATCGTCAACGGAAACGGGAAGGGCGAAGCACTCCCCAACCGTCGATTCGATGGCGATGGCGGCAAGGATGTGCTGCTGCACGTGTCGCGGGACGTGACCGAGGGCCTTCGGCTCGGGGCGTTTGGATACTACGGCCGGGCGCGGAGCGGGGGGTTCCGGAACGAGACGAGCATGTTCGGCGCGGACGGTACCGTGACGCACGGCGCCCTGGAATTCAACGTCCAGTACATTCACCGCGAGGACGATCGCCCGACCTTTGCGCTGTCAGAGCCGCGCGCCAAGCTGGACGGAGGGTTCGGCGAGCTTCTGGTTCGCCCGCCAGGGAGCCCGTGGTACGGATTCGCCCTCTACAACCTGGTGTCTACCAATCGTCCCCTGCTCGACGTGAGACTCGGTGGACCGGCCAACGTCGATCGATACGAGGCCGTGTCGGCGGGGGTCGGGCGCTTGATCCAACGCAACCTGCGGGTGACAACCGAGCTCACCTACGATATCGAACTGGAGGAAGGTCGATGGACACTCGGATTCGTAACTGCCTTCTGACCGTTGCCGCCTTGGTGTGCTTGGCCCCAGCCCTTGCGGCCCAGGAAAAGACGGTCGAGACCCCGAAGGACGTGACGCCGGAGACGATCGCCGCGGGAAAGAAGCTGTTCGGCGGTACGGGCCTGTGCAGTGCGTGTCACGGAGCAAAGGCGGAAGGCGGGGTCGGGCCAAACCTGATTGATGAAGAATGGATCCACAGTACCGGAACTTACGACGAGATCGTCGCCCAGATCCTCGCTGGCGTGCCTGCAGGCAAATCGAAAAGCGGCATTCCCATGCCGCCGAAGGGTGGCTCGTCACTCAACGAGGAACAAGTCAAAGCGGTGGCCGCGTACGTCTGGTCGCTGAGCCACCAGCCGGCCAAGAAGGCGGGCTAGCCCGCGCCTCCATTGTCGTCGGTGCGTCGGCAGGTCCGGATGCCCAGCCAGGCATAGAGCGGGCAAAACCCGGTGATGGCTGTGGCGATGAAGCCAAGCCCGAGGAGGGTCACGTACTTCCAGGGAGAATCGAGCGCCCCATAGAGCCCGAGCAGCATCACGCCGAGCACCAACCGGATCGCTCGATCGACCAGACCCGCATTTCGCATGGCACGCGATGGCGTTCCCGTCATGTTGGGTGCCTCACAACGGGACGGTGAGAACGGCGCAGGGAGCCCGGTGCGTCAGCTGTCGGGCCACGCTACGAGATTCCAGCGGCCCCGGCGGACCGCCGCGATGATATCCCACCACCAGCACTCCCGCCTGGGTATCCGATAACTCCTGCAAGATTTCCGGAACCGGACTGCCGCGCCGAACGGTGAGCCGCTCGGCTGCGGACGACTTCGGCTCTAACCGGCCGTCCTGTTCGCCATGCATCGCGAGCTGGTCGAGATCCCGGGCCAGCATTACGCTCCGCTCGCCGGGAAGCCGCTCGGCGAGGTGAGATGACTCATCGTCGTGTGGCGGCTCGACCGTCACAAAGGAGACATCTTGGCCGATCGCCTGGGCAAAGGCGATACCCGCGTGGACCACGGCAAGACCCCGTTCGGTGCCGTCCGCCGCCACCAGAATGGGTGACTCGTCGAATCCATCGGGTGGCACGAAGAGACAGGGCACCGGACTCCGGCGAACCACGGAGTCGGCGGTGTCGCCAAGCAACATCCGGCGCAACTGAGAATGGCGCTTTCGGGTCATGACAATGAGGTCGGCCTCGTGGTCCTCCGCGTACCGGGTGATCTCGACAGACGGAAGGCCCAGACCCACCATGCAGGCCACCGGAACGTCGGCGCCTCCGCAGTCGGCTCCGCGTGGTCCCGACCGCCACCAGAGGCAGAGATTGTCGTACTCCTCTGCGAGCCCGTCCCGATCCGGCACGGGCGCAATGGCCTCCATGGAAACTTCCATCGGCCGCTGCAACACCGCCGTCGCAACGTAGATTACGCTGACCCGGGCGTGAGCCCGGCCAGCGATGCCCACGGCCGTAGCCTGGGCCGCTCGGGCCGCCTCGGTCTTGTCGCACGCCACGACGAGATGCCGGAGATTCATTGCGGGTCGCGATCGAACACGAGTCACCCACCTAGGATGGCGTTCATCGGATGAAGTGATGATGAAGCCTCCTGTAAGCCAGGATCGGCCGTCGAGGCGGGTCGCCCTACCGAGGCCAGGTGCTTAGACTCCAGTCTATGCCCTCCCCCAGGTCCAGAGCCTCGCAGGCGCGGCTCGAGCGCCTCCTCTCGGCCGGACTCGACTTGACGTCGGTTCTCTCGCTCGACGGCGTGCTTCGTCGGGTCGTCGATCTCGCATGCGAGATCATCGGCTCGCGCTATGCCGCCATGGGATTACTGGGACCCGACGGGAAATCGCTCCAGCAGTTCGTCACCGCCGGGATCGAGCCGGCGGACTACGCCGCCATCGGTCGCCCGCCCAAGGGGCTGGGCGTGCTGGGACTCGTCATGCGGGACGGCAAGATCCTCCGGCTCGAGAACCTGACCCAGCACCCCGAGGCCCACGGGTTTCCGCCGGGGCACCCACCAATGCGCTCCTTCTTGGGCGTGCCGATCGTGGGTCGGCGCGGCAGCATTGGCATCCTCTACATCGCGGAGAAACTCGAAGGCGGGGCGTTTACCGAGGATGATGAGTACATCGCCCGCCTCATGGCCGCACAGGCGGCGGCAGCGGTCGAGAATGCACGCCTGCATGACGAGAGTGCACGCCTCCTCGAAGAAGTGCAGCAACTGCACCGGTCGAGGGAGCGCTTCTTCGCCATGGTCAACCACGAGCTGCGGAACGCACTCGCCGGCACCTATGGGTGGGCCGAGATGCTGGTCCGTCGAAAGGACCCGGCGACGGTGCCCCGCGCGGCATATGAAGTGCTCGACTCCGCCGAGCAGGCCGTCAGCCTGATCAACGACCTGCTCGACTTGAGCAGACTCGACGAGGACCGGTTGAAGCCGAAGATCGAGGAGGCGGTGCCCGCCGCGATTGTCCGTAGAGCTATCGGGCGGGTGACGCCGGCAGCCGAAGCCAGGCCTGCCGGGCTCGAGTTCCACGGCGAGAACGAGATTCCGACCTGTGCCACCGATGCCCATCGTGTGGAACAGATCCTGGTGAACCTGCTGACCAACGCCATTCAGCACAGCCCGCCCGACACGACTGTTCGCACCACCCTCCTGGCGACCGAGGACGCGTGCCGCTTCATGGTCGACGACGAGGGCCCAGGCATCCCCGAGGACGACCTCGAACGGGTGTTCGACATCTATGCCACAAAGCCTCGTGCCGGGTCTCAGGGCACGGGAATCGGCCTGCCGCTGTCACGGCGGCTGGCTCGCGTGCTCGGCGGGGAGCTGTGGGCGGAAAACCGGCCCAGCGGCATCGGAGCTCGCTTCGTGCTCGAGCTACCCCAGGTCAGGCGGAGAGTTGACCGGGTCTCACCGTGAAGGTTTCTTCATAAATGGTTCCTCCAGGGTTCATCTGCCCGCTCTAGGTTCGGTATCATGAAGATCCTCATCGTGGAAGACGACCGGAAGGTCGCCGGGTTCATCGAGCAGGGCCTCAAAGAGGAAGGGTATGTCGTCGATGTCGCCTCGGATGGTGATGAGGCGACCATGCTGGCGCATGTCTATGACTACGACGTCATCCTCCTCGACATCGTGTTACCGAAGAAGAACGGCTTCCAGATCGCCACCGAGCTTCGGCGCGAGGGCAAGAGCACTCCGATTCTGATGCTGACGTCTCGCGATGCTGTGGAAGACGTGGTGCGGGGATTGGATGCCGGCGCGGACGACTACCTGTCGAAGCCGTTCCGTTTCGATGAGCTGCTGGCTCGCATCCGGGCGCTGGTGCGGCGCGGCGGCGCCGAACGGCTCGAGATCCTACGCTACGGCCCAGTGTCCCTCGACCGCCTCCGCCATCTCGTCACCGTGTACGACGAACCGCTGGATCTGACGCCCAAGGAATTCCAGCTCCTCGAATTTTTCCTTCTCCATCCCGAGGAAGTGGTGCGGCGGACGACGCTGCTCGAGAAGGTCTGGGATATGCACTTCGACCCCGAGAGCAATGTGGTCGATGTCCATGTGGGAAACCTCCGGCGTAAACTGACCCAAGCCGCTGGTGAACGGCTCTTGTCCACGGTCCGCGGAGTGGGCTTCGCGCTCCGCCATGACGGCAAGGCCTCCTCGACCACCTCATCAGCAGAGCTCGGCCAGACGGCTCCGTGACCGGTCGGCTGCGGGCCTATGCCCGACCCGGTATAACTCTCCTCTTCATCATCGCAGGCTTTCTGCTGTGGCTCCGTCCGGGCACCACCCAGACGGGGGCCACGGTCTGGCTGATCGGGTTGGCGCTCACCGGCGCCCCCGTGGTGTGGGGCACGGTGCGAGGAATCCTGATCGGGCGATGGGCTGCCGATGTGGTGGCCACCCTGGCCATTCTCACGGCACTCGCGCTCCGCCACCCGCTGGCCGGCCTCATCGTGGTGCTCATGCAGACCGGCGGCGAGGCGCTCGAACGATATGCTGCGGGAAGGGCATCCGCCGCCGTGCGTGATCTCGAAGCCGCGGCGCCACGCACGGCTCACCGCTACCGGCACGAGGAGGTCGAGGATATTCCCGTCGACCTGATTCGGGTCGACGACCAGCTCCTCGTGCGTCCGGGTGAACTGATCCCCTGTGACGGGATCACAATCACGGGCCGGTCGAATGTCGACACCTCACGGCTGACCGGGGAGCCCCTCCCCGTCGAAGCGGGCCCTGGCACCGTCCTCTTGAGTGGAAGCGTCAACGGAGCGGGCGCCCTCAGGATGCGAGCCACCGCCTTGGCACGCGAGAGCCAGTACGCCTTGATCGTCGAGTTGGTCCGAACAGCTCAGGCGAGCAAGGCACCGTTGCAGCGCGTCGCCGATCGCTACGCCGTGTGGTTTACCCCGCTCACCCTGGTGGCCTGCCTCGTGGCATTTGCCTGGTCGGGCGAGGCCGAGCGGATTCTGGCGATCCTGGTGGTCGCCACGCCCTGCCCCCTCATCCTCGCAACGCCGGTTGCCATCATCGGAGGCGTCAACCGGTGCGCCCAGGATCAGGTCATCGTGCGCACCGGGGCGGCACTCGAGCAGCTCAGCCAGGTTACTGTCGGGGTCTTCGACAAGACCGGCACGTTGACCATCGGGCGCCCTCAGGTGAAACAAGTGGTGGCCTTAGCACCGTTCACGGAGCTTGAGGTGTTGCGTCTGGCCGGTGCGATCGAACAGCAATCGAGCCACCTGCTCGCGCGCACGCTGGTCGAAGCGGCCACGGCCCGTGGGATCAGGTTCCCCGACGTGCATCATGTCGTCGAGGCTCCCGGATCGGGCATTCAAGGGATGGTGGAGGAGAAATCCGTCTCGGTGGGGTCCTTGGCGTATCTCAAGACCACCGACCCCGCGGCAGCGGTGGGCTTTGCAGAACTGGGACAGGGTGCCGACGGCGTCCACGCCTTCGTCGCCGTCGAGGGTAAGCCCGCCGGAATGGTGGAATACGCCGACCGCATCCGGCCGGAACTTGGCTCGTTCCTCGCACGACTGAATGCGCTGGGCATCCGCCGCACCATCCTGCTCTCGGGAGACATTACCGCCAACGCCGTGGCAGTGGGGAAGGAACTCGGCATCCAGGAGATCCACGGCGACCTGCTACCTCAAGACAAGGTGAGCCTCGTCCGTCAACTGGTCGATGCGGGCCAGAAGGTCCTGATGGTCGGGGACGGGACCAACGACGCGCCCGCCCTAAGCACCGCCACGGTCGGCGTGGCGCTGGCCGCACACGGCGGCGGGATCACAGCCGAAGCGGCCGATATGGTAGTGCTGGCGGACGACCTCAACCGGGTGGCCGATGCCGTCGCCATCAGCCAACGAACGCTGCACATCGCGCGTCAGAGTATCTGGGTCGGCCTCGGCTTGAGCGGCCTCGCCATGATCATCGCGGGCCTCGGGTACATTCCGCCCACCGTGGGTGCGTTGCTGCAGGAAGGCATCGACGTGACCGTGATCCTCAATGCCGTCCGGGCGAGCGCATCATGAAGAGCCCTTCACGGAGCGCGGTCCGAACTCACCCTTGAGAAGATCCGGTCCGGCTCCTATCTTCGGCCCCTGATCGTTCACCGACCTCCATTTCGCGCCATCGCAGCACACTGTGAGGAGGTATTGATGTCCGAAATGCCCCCCGGGCTCCCCAAGCATCCGATCGGCACCTTCGCGTTCGTGGCGACGTACATCATCCTGTTCGTCATCGGGTGGCTCGCGATCTACCTGTTCATCTTCCTCGCTCGTCAGCCGGTGACACCATGAAGGTCGATCTCTACGAACGCATCTGGATGTATGGCGTGGCTGTCGTCCTCGCAGGGTTCTTCGTGAGCACCGCCATCGCGGCTTACGGAAGCCAGATCCATCCCCCGAGCCACGTCGAGACCATCGATCCCCGAACGGCGATCACCGACCCTCGGATGGCGCCGCAGGGTGTCTCGGTCGATGCCGACGGCCGGGTACACGTCCGAGTGGTCGGCGTCACGTTTGCCTGGTTGCCCGCCGAGGCCACGGTGCCCGCCGCCACACCGATCACCTTCCACATCACAGCAGCCGACGTGGTGCACGGCTTCCAGATCGTGGGTAGCAACGGCCAGGCCATGGCCATACCCGGCTACATCAGTCAGTTCACGACCCAGTTCATGACGCCCGGAGAGTATCTCATCGTGTGCAATGAGTACTGTGGCGTGGGGCATCATATGATGGCCGGCAAGTTGATCGTGGCGCCGAAAGACTCCTGGCAGGCCCCGAGCCCTTCCCGGTCTTCAGAGCCGGAGTCTGAGGAGGTGGAGGAATGACGGCACCGACCAACGGACCGATCCAGGCCACCGAACGGCGCCTCATTCTCGCCCATATCTGGGTAGCCGTCCTCGCGTTCGGCGTCGCTGCCGGCATGGCCATGATGCAGGCGCTGAGCCGGGCCAACCTGCAATTGCCGTATCGGTCGGCCCGGATGTACTACATGTCAGTGACCGGCCACGGCGTTCTGATGGCGCTGGTCTTCACGACCTTCTTCATCATGGGGCTGGGGTACGTCATCGCCAGGAAGGAAACGGGTGGCATCCGCTGGCCCAAGTTTGCGTGGGCCATGTTCTGGTTGGCGCTCTTCGGCACGGCCTTGGCGGGCTGGGCCATTTTCAGCTTCCGAGCGAGCGTGCTCTATACGTTTTACCCGCCGCTCCAGGCCCACCCGGCGTTCTATATCGGCCTCACGCTCGTCATCGTGGGATCGTGGGGCTGGGCGGCGAACATGATCGCGACGTGGCGTGCGGCGCGGCGACTGTCCGCGGAGCGGCCGGTGAGTCTCGCGATGCACGCGACGACCGTCAACGCGTTGCTCTGGCTCCTGGCGACGCTTGGGGTAGCCGCGGAGATGCTGTTCTTGCTCATCCCGTGGTCGCTCGGCTGGGTCGAGACGGTGGACCCGCTCCTGGCTCGGGTTCTCTTCTGGTACTTCGGTCACCCGCTGGTCTATTTCTGGATCCTACCGGCCTACACCATCTGGTACACCGTGCTGCCGCGCGAGGCCGGCGGCAAGTTGTTTTCCGAGCCACTGGGCCGGATGGTCTTCATCTTGTTCCTCATCCTGTCCACCCCGGTAGGCTTCCACCATCAGTTCCAAGACCCTGGCATTCCGGCCAACTGGAAGATGCTCCACACCCTGTTGACCATGGCTGTAACGTTCCCCAGCCTGGTCACGGCGTTCACGGTGTGCGCATCCCTCGAGGTCGCGGGACGCCTTCGCGGCGGGACGGGCCTCTTCGGTTGGATTCGTCGATTGCCGTGGGGTGACCCGTTTGTGGCCGCATGCCTGCTCGCCATGTTGCTATTCTTGGTCGGAGGATTCGGCGGTGCCGTCAATGCCGCGTACGCCCTCAACTCCGTCGTGCATAACACGGCGTGGATCCAGGGCCATTTCCACCTGACCGTGGGTAGCGCCTCGGCGCTGACCTTCATGGGGGCGTGCTACTGGCTGGTGCCCAAGATATCCGGGCGAGAACTGGAACTCCGCCTGTTGGCCAAACTGCAACCGTACCTCTGGTTTGGCGGCATGGTCCTGTTCTCGTTCACCAACCACATCACCGGCCTCATGGGCCTCCCGCGGCGGGTATTCGAAACCGGGTTCTCCAACGCGCCCCAAGCCCAAGCCTGGGAATCGCTCACCACCGTCTCGGCACTCGGCGGCGTGCTGCTCTTTGTCAGCGCAGGATTCTTTGTGCTCGTAATGCTGGGCACGCTGCTCGCCGGTCAGCGCAAGGAACAGCCGGAGATCGAGTGGGCCGAACCGCTGGCCGCGCCCGCCGGAGGATTCCGTAACGGGCTCTGGGATCGCCTGGGATTGTGGTTTGCTGTGGCGGTGGTCCTGGTCCTCATCGCCTACGCGATGCCGCTTTGGGACATCCTCAGCATGACCCGGTACGGGAGTCCGGGCTTCAAGCCTTTCTGAGCATCAGCGCCAGGCACTGGCCCACCAGCGTGGCGGGTCAGTGCCTGTGCTGGCGCGGTTCGATCCGGTCCGACCAGCTGTGGGGATCGTATGCCCGGGCCGCCTCGATCGCGCTCTGAGGACCGGCCAGCACCGTGAGCTGGTCCAGCCAATAGGCCCGATCGTCCCGTCGGGCGATGATCATGCGCCCGTAGTCCTCTCGGCGATGGGCTCGGTGATAGCGGAGGTAGATGAGGTCGTCATCGACCCCGCAGATTTCCAGCTTTCCGACGTGATGGGACATGACGAAACGGGCGCGCTTGGCCAGCCCCGAAATGCGGCGGTTGGCCTCGAGAAAGATCTTCCAGCCCTCAACGATCGGGACCTCGTAGGGCTTGTTTCCGACGGTGGGCCGTCCCTGGAAGACGTAGTAGGGCGGGCAACCTTCGAATGACAGCTCGCGAAAGAGGGTGGCGAGTATGTGAGGCCGGTCGTTCACCCCTCGCACGATCGGGCACTGGTTGACGATCTGGGCGCCGGCGGCCAAGAGCCGGCGCAATGCTTCCCTCGCCTCGGGAGTCAGTTCTCGAGGATGGTCGAAGTGGTTCATGATGTAGATCTGCGTTCCACTCTCGCCGTACTCGCGGATGAGCGACAGCAGCGCCGGGTCCTCCAGCACCCGGAAGGGATTGAACGCCGCCATCTTCGTTCCGATCCGTACGATCCGCACATGCGGAACCGCGGCCAGGTCGCTGATGATCTCGCCAAGCCGGCGGGTGGACAGCATGAGCGGGTCGCCCCCGGTCAAGAGCACGTTCGTGATCTCCTCGTGCTCCGCGATGTAGTCGAGCCCCTCCCGATAGTCGAGTGACGCCTCGTCGTTGTCGTCCATGAAGAGCCGCTTCCGGAAACAATACCTGCAGTAGGCCCCACACACCTCGTTCACCAACAGGAGCGCCGTGTCGGAGTACTTGTGCTGGCAGCCCCTGACGGGGGTGTAATCCGCCTCTCCGCTGGCGTCGAGCGTCCCCCAATTCTCAGCCTCTTCGGTGCGGGGAATCACGAGCTGTCGTATGGGATCGTTGGGATCATCCCAGTTAATCAGGCGCTCGTAGTAATCGTTGAGTCGGAACGCGTAGCGATCAGCCACCGGTTGGAGCCGGCGACGCTCCTCCTCGGACAATCCGGCGAGCTTGCCGAGGCGCCGTGTGTAACGAACTTTCATGGCCACCTCCTTCGACGCGACACCCATGGCCCACGCACCTCCCTTGCGGGAGCACCATCGACCACCGGGGTTGGGGGAAGAACGGACAGGGTGCGGAGCGCTGAGCCGTATGTCTAGCCCGTGGCCCCACTCGCAAACGGACTCGAGGCCCGCCGCGTTGTCCTGCCCTCGGCGTCCAACTGGAGCGCAGGTTCTTTCTTCAAGATACCCCCTCATAGTTGGGCCGCACGTTTCGATATGAAACTTCCCTGAAAGGGAAATCGCGACTCTGGGCTGAGGATGGACAGAATCGAGCCCGAGTCTGCCAACGAGAGCCCTAGCTTGGTAGACTTGGACAGTGCGGCGCCTTGGCACGATGGATGCCGGCATGCGGCACCAGTATCAACGGTCTCGTGTCGTCACCCCGCTCTGAGGAGAGGAATGAGCCCACCGGATCGGCTTCCAGTTGCGACCGCTCATGTCGTGTATGGCCCCCTGTCGGACGGTGCGGTGCTGTTCTCCACCAAGGACGAGGTCTACTTCGGCCTCAATCAGGTGGGGGCGCAGGTTTGGGAATTACTCCCTCCAGCGACCCGCACGCTCACCGAACTCTGCGCCAATCTCGAGCGACGATTCGAGGGCATTGCCCCCGATGTCCTGAGACGTGATGTGGCGGCCCTGCTCGACGACTTGCTCGCCAATGACCTCGTGGAGTATCTCGACCAGGAGCGCGCCGATGCCGGGACGGATCCGGACACTGATCGGCAAGCTGATTCGCCTCCGACCGCGTGAGTGGGTGGACCTCCTGCGGGCGCAAGCTGCCTTGCTGGTAGCCCAGGTCGTCGTGTGGACGCGACCGCACGGCCGCTTGGTGTCCCGGAATCCCGCCCCGCCGGCTTCCGCTCAAGCGCAAGCACAGGCCGCGCCTCGGGCGGAGGCGCTGGCACGCGCCATCCACCGGGCCGCTCACTACGGTCTGACCCGCCCCGCCTGTCTCGTGCGCGCTATTGCCCTGCGGCGCATACTTGCCTCCAGTGGCTTCGACGCGGTGGTTCGCGTGGGCGTCCGGCAGCGGAATGGAAGCCTCGATGCGCATGCCTGGGTCGAGCTCGACGGAGCGGTGCTGGGAGACCACGAATCGAATACGGAATCGTTCACCGAACTGTCGGACCTTCACATCGCCGAGAAGGGGCGATAGCGCGGTGCCAGACCTCGCGATGTACGGTGGCATCTTACGGTCGGAACTTCCCTTCCCCGACCTGCGGCCCAGCTCAGGGGGCGAGCCCTCGTGGTGGTTCCGTCGATCCGCCGACCGGCCTCCGGACTGCGCCGGGGAGGTCCTGGGCGAGGAGACGTTCGAGGGACCGGTCCGTCTCGCGGTCACCAAGATGCCCACCGGTCTTCGATTCGCCTACACCGACACCGGGGTGTTCGATATCTCCGACGGCGGACGGAATCTCGTGTGGTATCCCACCGCCGGCGCCCCGCTCGACCTTGCCAGGATCGACGTGATGGGGCGTGTCATGGCCGGTGCGCTCCACCTCGGCGGACTCCTCTGTCTGCATGGCAGTGCCGTCGCATTGGGAGCCGGGTCCTGCGGCATCGGGTTCCTCGCGCCCAAGCACTACGGCAAGTCCACGCTCGCGTTCGCCATGACGCAACGCGGCGCCCAACTGCTCACCGACGATACCTTACCCGTCGAGTTCAGTCATCCGGTGCGACTCCGGCCCGGTGTGCACAGCGTCCGACTGTGGACCGACTCCGCTGAGCGGCTCGCCTCAGATCGGATTGGGACCGGCCGCGAGTATGGCGGCAAGCACATCGTCGATCGGCTCCCCGAAGACCGGATTGCCGACCAGGCGGTCCCGTTGTCCGCCATTTATGTATTGAATCCGCCAGGCGAGCAGACCCAGCCGGCCTTGGTGCGCCGCGCTCGCCTACCGGACGTGCCTGCAGCCATGGCCCTGGTCCGGCATGCGAAAATTGGAGCGTTGCTTGGGAAGAGTGAGGCGCCGGTGTTGTTCGAGCGCGCCGTTGCCATGGCCCGGGCGGTGCCCGTCTATGACCTCGACTTCGTCCGCGACTTTGCCCAGGTCGACCATGTCGTCGGCCAACTCATGGAATGGCATGCCATGGCCACCAATACTCGCGTATGACGCTGTCCCGACTTGCCCCCGAGGCCCAGGTCCTCCTGTTGGCGGCAGGACCTCCCGCCGACTGGCGCCAGGCCCGCATGCACGCGGTGCTTGCGGAACCATTCCCGTGGCCGCGTCTCTTGTCGCTGGCCGACCGCGAGCACGCCGAGGTAATTCTCCGCCAGCGGCTCAATGAGATCGACGGTTTCGTCATACCTGAGGCCGCGGCAGAGCAACTGCGACGCCAGGCCATGGTCGCGGAATTCCACGTGACCCATTTGGAAGACCGCCTCCACGAGGCGCTCGACATTCTGGACCGGGCGGGCATCGAGGCCATCGTCCTCAAGGGTGCCGCATTGGCCTATATGGTGTACCAGTCGTTCGCCGATCGACCCATGGGCGATATCGACCTCCTTTTCGACCCGGACACCGTCAAGGAGGCCCGGGCACTGCTCCAGCCGTCCGGCTGGGGGTGGAGCCAGGACCCGGCGGTCGAGGCTCGATACCAAAACCACCACCATCTTCCGCCGCTCGGAGACCAAGCGGGTACGGGACTCCGCCTCGAGCTCCACACCTCGCTGTTCCCCTCGGGGCACCCGTTTCACGGCTTCAGTGAGGACTTCGTTGCCAACCGACATCCGGTTGCAGCCCGGGATCGGTTCATTTCGACCCCTGATCTCCTGTTTCAACTGCTCCACGTCTGCGTACACTTCGCGTGGTCGCATGTGATGCAGGTTGGGGCCTGGCGCGCCATGCGCGATATAGACACGATCGTGAGACACGGTACCATCGACTGGGCGGCATTCATAGAGCACGCGCGTCAGTACCAGGCCGAAACATGCTGTTATTGGACGCTCAGGCTGGCGCGCACAATTACCGACGCCCCGATTCCGGATACCGTATGCGAGGTGCTGCGCCCCCGGTACCCCAGCGCGGTGCTGTCATGGTTGGAGCACCGCTATCTTCGGCTCATGCTTCCAAGCGAGGCGTTGGTGCGGTCGGTGCGATTCAACCGGATGGTCTGGCAGCTCGGCATCAATCCGAGGCGCAACGGTACTGATCAACGGCTGCCGTGGGACGCCATGGGGCCGGAGGCCAACCATTCGACAATGGACAGGGAAACGGCGCACAGCCAAGCGACGTGAGAAGTGACGTCGGGTGAGCACTTGGTGGGGTGGGAACGTCGGCGCGCCGCACATGCAGCCGAGAGCCACTGGTCGGATTTGAACTGACGACCGCTCGATTACGAATCGAGTGCTCTACCCCTGAGCTACAGTGGCGAGGCTGCGGGTGACTGCCATGCCCTGGCGCGGATTCGAACCGCGACGCCTTTCGGCACTACCCCCTCAAGATAGCGTGTCTACCAATTTCACCACCAGGGCGGGACCGGGTGAACATAGCGGACCACCCGATGGCGGTCAAGCGCGACCGAGACGTCGTACCCGCAGAGCAGGAAGACCGGGCACTCCATCAACGGGAAGAGCGGCGGCCAGAGCGACATGCGGTGGATCTCGGCCACGAAGCGGAGCGGCTCGCCGGCATGCAGGGCGGCGGCGAGGGCCACCCCGTCGTAGCCGTGCTCGGCCATGTCCCAGCGCGGCAGCCGCGCGCTCGTCACGCTCAGAGCCGCGATCTCGAGAGCCACGCGAGCCGTGGCACCCGCGACGAGCAAGGCGCCCACGACCGCTACGGTCCTGGCCCGGACCTGTGCGGTCCTGTGTGAATCGACTCGGGACATCGGCCGGAGAGCGAGATTCGACGCACCCGTTGCCGCGTCGGCTCCTCCTCGGACGTTCCGTAGGAGGCCGGACACGAGCGTCCGAGCGGATCACCCGGACCGGAAGACTAGTCCCTCGACGGAACCGCTGCCAGGGGCACGATGGAGGCGCTCGGAGCTGCTCTGGCGGCGAGGACGGGCAGGTTTACGGCCGCGGCGACCGCTCCGAACCAGCGTCCGCGCGGTTCGCACCCGCGGGACGGCTGGTACTGCGACATGGAGACCGGCGAGGGGGCGAGTCGTCAGACAGGCGCCACTTGACATAATATTCATTATGCGCCAGAAGCGGTGGGTGGCCGGTCGCGCCGGTCGACCGAAGAAATCGACCCCGGAGCGCGCCGCGGCGAGAGAAAGCCCGCAACGGAGCCGGCCTGGCCGGGGCAACCTGTGCGCTGCGCATGCACGGGCGTTCGGCGTCGTCTGGCCGGGGTGGATCCGACGCCCGACGGACACTCGCGGCCCCGGGCCTCGGCCGCCTCGGCATGTCGACAGGGTCCCGTGCACCCCGGGATGCATGAGAGAGGATCGCCGGGGTCCCCTCGAGCATGGTGTCGCTGGGGATCGACGGGCCGGCGGATCAGTGCGCGGACTCGGGCCGGATGATGGCGCTTGGCCGCCACTGCGGGACGAGCGGGCGCACGCCGGATGAGCGTAGCCAACGGCGTGCCGCACCGGGTCGCGGCGCCGGGGTGACCGGGCGGCCGACCGGCAGGCGATCATGTCGATGCTTATAGCAATACTTGTGGAGCACAAGTAGTAGGGTCACGGCGGGCAGGCGACATGGGCCACCTGCCCGGTGGGCGCCGAGTGGTAGATGTGCGGGATGGCGCGGCGCTCGGAGACGCGGGCCGGCGCGGGCGACTCGATCACTCGACGTCGAGCGGCTGCTGCTCGACGACGTGCGCGCGCAGGGCGTTCAACTCCGCGCAGAGCTCCGCGACGATGCGCTCGAGCTCGACGAAGGCGGCTGCCGCCTCGTCCACCCTCCCCTGACGGGCCAGGGTGTCGAGCAGCACGGCGGCCTCGTAGGCCGGGGGGGCTTCGAAGTTGCCCACCGATCCCTTGAAGGCGTGCGCGGCCCGGTGCAGCCCCTCGGCTTCGCCGATCTCGAGCGCTTCACGGATGTCGTTCAGGCGCGACTCGCAGTCGATTTCGACGAAGATCTCGATGATGTCGCACAGGAGCTCGATGTCCCCGCCGGTGCGGTCCATCAGCTTGTCGAGTTCGATCACGTCGGTTCACTCCTTGTGAACTGAGTCGATGGTGTCGGCGCGACGCGATGCCTCGAGATCGGAAACGCGCGTGCACGGCGAGTTCGTGATGACCGGGAGCGGTATGGCTCGAGCAGCGTCGGTGACCAGGCTGATTGCGGCTGCCGTGGCTGTTTGCACGGATCGTGCCGGGTGGAGGGCGAACGAGACGGGCGGGCGGATGCGCGCGCAGCGTGAGTTACGAGGGCGGCGAGAGGTGACAGCGACCGCTGCCGGCGCGGCACTGGTCGGAAAGCCCCAGGAACTGGGTGTCGCGCCTCTCAGCCGAGATGCAGTCGAGCCCGGTCGATGGCCGCGATCAGCGTCGTGAGGACCGCGCGCACCGGGCTCTGCTCGCTACGCGGGATCTCCTCGGCGACGCGGGCGTAGGCGTCGCTCAGCTGCTGCTCGACGCGTCGCAGGACTCGTCGCCCCTGCGCGGTCAGGGTCACGCCGATCACCCGGCGATCGCCGGGATCGGGCAGTCGCTCGACGAATCCCTGCCGGACCAGCGGGTTGACCAGCCGGGTCACGGTGGACGGGGCAGCCCCGGGTGGCGGCGAGCCCGGCCATCGACGGGCGTCCCATGTCGCGCATGGCGAGCAGTGCATTGCCCTGGGCGCGGGTCACGCTCGCCCCGGCCAGCGCCGCGAGTTCGAGGTCGCGCACGGCGCGCGCGAGGCGTTTGAGGTCGCCGGCCACGGCCGGTAACCGGCCCGCCGGCGCCTCCTCTCCCCCGCCTCGCCGGCTGCGGGCGAGGCCGCGCGTGCCCAGGGCCCGGGACCCCATCACGTCACCCTCGCTCGGGCACCGCCCCGCTCGGGCGATCGCCGCCGAGTCACCGTCACCGTGCATGTCTTTGGTGGCCACAACCGTTGGTGAGCACAATTGATACGACAGCGCCGGGTGGCTGGCAAGTCCCAAATGACGCCTGTCCGGGCGCACACCGCACCACGGGCTCGACGATCGCGCACGTCTGGTGGTACATTGTCGACATTGGTTCTCGGTTCACCTTCGCGCGGGACCGGCGGCGGACCCGGCGATGGTCCGTCTCCCAGCTCACGCGGAGTGACCCCATGCATATCCTGGTAACCGGCGGCGCCGGCTTCATCGGCTCGCACCTGTGCGAGCGGTTGATCGAGCGGCGCCACGATGTCGTCTGCCTCGACAACTACTTCACCGGCTCGAAAGACAACATCCGGCATCTGATGGGTCACCACCACTTCGAGGTGGTGCGTCACGACATCATTCACTACATCGACATCGAGATCGATCAGATCTTCAACCTCGCCTGCCCGGCCTCCCCGGTCCACTACCAGCACGACGCCATCCGTACCATCCACGCCAATGTACTCGGGGTCACCAATATCCTGGAGCTAGCCCGCCGCACCGGCGCGCGTATCCTGCAGGCGTCCACGTCGGAGATCTACGGCAATCCCCTGATGCACCCGCAGACCGAGGACTACTGGGGCAACGTCAATCCGATCGGTCCGCGCTCCTGTTACGACGAGGGCAAGCGCGGTCGCCGAAAGCCTGATGGATGGACTATCATCGCCAGCATGGCGTCCGATATCCGCATCGCTCGCATCTTCAATACCTACGGCCCGCGCATGGCGATCGACGACGGACGCGTGGTGTCGAGCTTCATCGTCCAGGCGCTGCGTGGCGAGCCGCTGGTCGTCTTCGGCAAGGGCGACCAGACCCGTTCGTTCTGTCACGTCCAGGATCTCCTCGACGGATTGCTGGCCCTGATGGCTGCGCCCGATCTCACCGAACCGGTCAATCTCGGCAATCCCGACGAGCACACCATCCTCGAGATGGCCGAGCTGATCCGCTCGAAGGTCGGCTCGACATCCGAGATCCAATTCGCCGAGCTACCCACCGACGATCCGGTCAAGCGACGCCCCGACATCACGCGGGCCCGCGAGATCCTCGGCTGGGAGCCGCGCATCTCGCTCGACGACGGTCTGCGATCGACCATCGACTACTTCGAGGGAGTGCTCAGGGTGTCATCGCCGATCCCGGCCTCGGCGCGGGCGGCGCGGGTTGCCGGCACGCGGGAGCGAGATGACGGTCGGGAGGCGCCGAGCGACGCGGATCGCCGGCGCCGGACCGGTGAAGAAGGGGCCGGCCGCTGACGGCGGGTGGTTCGACCGGGTGGCCGCGTGATGGGGCGTTCTGGCGAGCCGCGCTCGGCGCGCGTCAGGCGGCGAGCTGCTCGCTCTCCTCTTCGCGAGCGAGGTCAGCGGTCGCCGGCGCCGGTTCGGCCGGCGGACGCGTCAGCGGCAAGACGACGACCTCCGGCAGCCCGGTGCGTGCGGGCGTCGGGTCGGGCGGCGCGACGATTGTTTGCCCGAGCATGACCTCCGCGCTGCTGATCCATGCGCCCGCCGGCTCGAGATCATCCTCTTCGATGAACCCGCCGACAGCCGATTGACGGGAGAAGGCGCTGCGGAGCGACAGCACACAGCAGGCTACCGTCATCAGTCCACCGCAGGCGACGAAGGCGCCGGCGTGACTCGGATCGAGGTAGAGCGCTACCGAGAAGGCGGTGTAGACGAGCGCCAGACCCACCAGCACGATCGCCGTCTCTCCCGCCCTGAGGCCGACGCGGATCAGCACGTGATGGAGATGGCCGGCATCGGCCGTCATCAGCTCGCTGCGTACGAAGCGGACCAGGCCGCCGAGGCCCCGATACCAGCTCTCCGACGTCAGGGTGCGGCGAATCACCGTCGTCGCCATCTCGGCGAGCGGCAACCCCATGAGCAGGATGGCGACGCCCGGAAAGAGCGAGCCCTCCCCGCGCGACGGGCCACCAGGAGGGTCGCCGCGCTGAGCATGAAGCCCACGTAGAGGCTGCCGGAATCACCCAGGAAGATGCCGCCCGGTTTGAGATTGGTGCGCAGGAAGGCGATCACCGCCCGGCCAGCACCGCCGCCAGCAGCACGGCGCCCGGCGCTCCCGAGCCGGTCGCGATCGCCGCGACGCCGCAGGCGGTGATCACCCCCACGCCTCCGGCCAGGCCGTTGACGCCGTCGATCATGTTGAACGCGTTGGTGATCGCGGTGACCCAGAGTACGGTGCAGAGGAGCGATGACAGCCAGCCGAGTTCGATGACGCCGTATCCTGGAACGGCCACTGCGGAGATCTGACCGCCCGCTCCGAACAGGATCAGGGCGAGCAGCATCTCGACGGTCAGCTTGACACCGGCCCCCAGTCCGCGCACGTCGTCGACGAAGCCGAGGATCATGAAGCAGGCACCGACGGCCACCACCACGGAGAAGAGCCCGTCGCACCAGGACAGGCCGCTGGCCCCCGCATCGCGCACGGCGAGCATGGCGCCGACCGAGATGCCGGCGCAGACGCCCGCGAAGATCGCCAGCCCGCCGAGACGCGGTGTCACGTGCCGGTGCAGGCGGCGGGCTCCGGGATGATCGACGGCGCCGAGGCGGAAGGCGAGCGTTCGCATCAGCGGTACGAGCAGCCAGGTGACGACGACGGCGGTGAGGAAGGCGACGATGGCGCTCATGTGATTCATCGTGATCGATCGGATGGTCGTGCCGGGCCGAGTCGAGCTCGAGCGCGCCGATCGGCGCGCTCGGGCTAATCGACAGTCATCGCGCGAGATGTGGTGGATACCGAGTCTTCGCCGCGGGGTTGCGCACGCTCTCTTTCCCCATCGGATGCTGCCGGGCTAACTCAACCGGGAGCGAGTATCGACACGGGACAGGAGCGCGGCGCGTGCATCGGACGGGTACAAATCCGGGCGGGAGAGAGCGGGGGGCGTTGCGCAGCGGCGATGGCGGCGCAGATCGCCAGCCGTTCGGCGGTGCCGGCGGTCCAGTCGAGGTTCGCATCGGCAGTTGCTCGGCGCTGCCTTCGATCCGGTCGCAGCTCACATCGGCAGCCGCTCGGCAGTGCGGGCGATCCAGTCGAGACTCCTCCGCTCGCCGGTCAATGCCCTGAGCGCTCCCAGACCGGAAAGGAGTACCAGACCCAAGGCGAACGCCAACCGCCCGATCACCTGAGCGACGACCCCGAGCACCGGTAACGGTCCCAGCGCCCATTCGGCGAGCTGCTCGGCGACACCGAATACCGCCGCCGAGAAGAGGATCAGGAAGGCTTGACGACCGTGGAAGCGCGCGAAGTCGTCGTCGGTGGCGACGAAGTAGGGCAGGAAACAGAGCGTCGGCACGTAGGCGAGCGCCGCGATCAGACGACTACGATCGGTCACGACGCCGGAGTGGTCGTGCGGCGCGCTCGACTCATCGAGGCCTGCAGGATTCGACATGGATCGTCCCCCTCTCGCATGTCCGCCCGCGCGCCGTCGCCGGTCACGATGCCGACCACATCGTTGCCTCGAAGTCGGGATCCGGCGCGCGGAACACCAGCGGGCCGTGCGAGGGCAGCGCCTCGAGCGTTCTGCCGTCGTGCACGAGCATCACGGCCACCTCGACGGTGTCGCCGTGACTCACCGCCAGCTCCGCAAACGGTATCTCCACCTCCATCACGTCCCGCACGGCATAGACGCCCTCGGTCTCCCGCCTGCGAAAACCGCCGTCGTCGTGGCTGAACACCAGCGGCTGCCGCCGCCGCCCGTCGGCGGGAGCCAGGGATAGCTCGATGCGCACGCGCTGCGGCCGGCTCAGCTCGATCCACAGGCGACGCTCCTCCTCGTTGGAGGTCTGGGAGAATTTCTCGACGCCGTCGACGCGCAGGTAGAGGTGATCGAGATCGAAGCCGTAGTGCAGGTGGGAGAGCTCCCGTGCACCGATACGCATGGTGGCGCCGTTCTGGGTCGCGTCGACCTGGCCGGCCAGCTTCCACTCGTAGAAGTGCGTCACGCGTCCGTCGATCGACGGAGCGATGAAGCGCACGGGCACCTGCTCGGACGACGGCAATCGGCCGAAGCGCCCCTTGATCGCTCGCATGCATTCGGGCGGCACTTCCAGGCCGAGTGCCTCGTAGGCGGCGATCAGGTGCCCGCGGAAGAGCTGGTCGAAGACGTCGAGATGGTTGCACCAATGCTCGTCGCCGTACCACCAGAACCAGTCGGATCCCTCGGCGATGTACAGGTGTCGCCAGGCCTTGGCGAGCGCCGGCCGCTCGGGCGAGCCGGACGCCGCGGCCGCGGGCTCGCTCGCCGCTGCCGCTGCCATCTGCCGCCAGCTCCACTCCGGCGGCGTGTGTCGCTCGAGCGTCGCACGGGTGGCTGCCAGCAGGTCCCAGGCGGCGTTGTCTTCGGGGTGGCCGATCCAGATCGTATAGTCGTGGTTGATCCAGGAGCCCGCGTAGACGCGGTCGATGCGACGCTCGGGCGGGTGGCGCTCGAGGTAGTCGCTGACCGTGACCGTCTCGATGCGCGGATCGCCGGCCAGGCGGCTGTACAGCTCGCGCAGGAAGAAAATCCCGTCTTCCGGATAGTGCTCCCAGCAGTTTTCGCCGTCCAGGATGACCGGGACGAGCGGCGGGCGTCCTCCGGCCATCGGCCGCAGCCGGCCGGCCCGCACCACCTCTTCGACGAAGTCGGCCGCCGCGGCGGCGGGGTTCCAGTGCATGTAGGTGAAGCCGATCAGGTCCGACAGCCGCTGGTTGCGGAAGATGAGCGCCGCACGCTCCCCGTCCGCTTCGACCAGGTAGGGATGTCGGGGATCGGGTGGATCGTTGCCGGCCAGCCGCGAGCGCGCCAGCACACCCTCGTCCGAGGCGAGCCAGCGTACGCCGTGCTGGATGAGGCGTCGCACTGCCGAGTCCGAGATCGACCCTTCCGAGGGCCACATGCCCGCGGGCCGCACGCCGAAGGCCCGCTCGTAGATCTCGCGACCATGAACGACGTGATAGTCGAAGTCGTCCGGATAGCTGAGGCGAGTCCGCGGCAGCACCACGTAGGGCATGGCTTCGCGCGCGCTCTCGCTGTCGAGCAGCAGGGGCAGGATCGGATGGTAGGCGGGCGAGGTCGACAGCTCGATGGTGCCCTTCTCGGCCAGCCGCCGGTAGAGCGGCACGATGCCCGCGAGGATCTCGAGCTGGCGGTCGAGCACGAACTGCTTCTCCTCCTCGGAGAAGTCCTTGCCCTTGTCGGCGAGCAGCTTGAGATCCGGATCGGTGAGGAAGGAGGGATCGATCCAGGCCAGATTGAAGAGCAGAACGAGATCGCGCATCTCGCCGTCGGTGAACAGGTCGGCCTCGCGGCCGCGAACGCGGTGTCGCTGGCGGTGGTGGAGCTCGGCGAAACGCGGATAGCGCCCGATCATGTTCGCCTCGTTGCAGGAGAAGAAATTCTCCACCACGAAGCGACGCTCCTCGGCGTCGAGCTCGATGGTCGGACGCCGGCTCAGATCGAGATAGCGGTCGGATCGGCGGCCGCTCACGTAGTCGTCGATCTGCTCGATGAGGCTGGGGACGATGTTGACGGTGAACCGCAGGCCGTCAAAGGCATCGGCCAGCGCCACCACGTCGTAGTAGTCTTTCGAACCGTAGCTGCACCCACGGCATCTCGAAATGACCCGTGCGTGGATTCTCGTAGTGCGGCTGGTGCATGTGCCACACGAGGGCCAGGCAGACGCGTTGTTCGCTCGACTGGGCCATGGAGTCGGTCGAGGTCCTCTCCTGGGGCCCGGCGGGGTTCCCCGAAGTGTCGGCGCTCGGCGGCAGGTTCACCGAGCCCATGCTCCCTGACGCTCGCCGCGACGACGCTAGCTCGGACCGGGCCGGCTCGACGTGTCGCTCAGTTCGAGCAGCTTCACCCGCACGTCGACTCCGGTCTGCACATCCGGATAATCGTCCAAAACCTCCTGATAGAGAGCCCGTGCTCGCTCGGTGTCGCCCGCCAGCGCCAGGCATCGAGCCGCGCCCAGCAGGTCGATGGCGACCAGATTGCCGTGGCTGACCTCGCGGGCGAGAGTCTCGTGGAGCCGGGCGGCCTCCGCGTAGCGTCCGAGGTCCTCGAGGGCGGCCGCCTCGCCGCGGAGGGCTGAGTTGCGCGTCACGCCCGCCTTCTTGTGCTGCTCGAGGAATGTCTGGTAGGCAGCCAGCGCGTCCTCGGTGTCGCCGAGAGCGAGCAGCGCGTCGGCGCGCGTCAGCCGCGCCATCGCGGCGCTCTTCGTCCCCGGCCAGCGCTGGATGAGGTCGTCAGCCAGGTCGATCGATTGCTGATAGCTCTGCGCCCAGAGATATACTGCGCCTGGGAGAGCTGCGTGGTCGCCGTCGCCTCCTGGGAGCGCCGGGCGTTCCTCATCGCCGCCAGCGACGCCACCACCAGCACCGCGATGCCGACGCCGATCAGCAGGCGGCGCATGTTGCGCTGGGTCCATGAGTGCGCCTGGGCGACGAAGGTGACCAGAGGGTCTTCCTTGATCTGTCGTTTGGTCAGTCTGTGTCGCGTCAACTTCGTATCTCCGAACGGTCACGAACCGCTGGCTGCGACCAGCTGGTCGACGAGCGTCGAGGTGTCATAGAGAGAGAAACCGTACGCGGCGCTGAGCTCCTCGTACGACCGCCGGCTGCCGTCGCCCCACATGGTCGCGAGGAACTGCCCCGCCTGCTCGAGTCGCCACCAGTCTTCACCGAAACGCGAGCGCAGCGCATCGCGCATCTGCGCCGCTAGCTTGCGCCCGACCAGTTGCTCGGCGGCCATGGAGCGGAAGTCCTCGAGGTAGAGCTCCGAGTCGATGGTGAGGAACTTCACCTTGAGGCGCTCCTCCATGAGCGAATTGTACTTGGGTTGCCCATCCTCGAAATCGTCGTGCAGGACCAGCTGGAACAGGAACGAGGCGGCATCGAGCCGGAGCTGCATCAGGGCGGCGAACTGCCGCGAACGCTTGAGGTCCTCGGCCTGGGTGTCGTTCAGCCCCAGTGCTTCCTTGGTGAACTCGGGCTCCGCCAGGAGATCTTCGAAGAGGTAGCCGGCGGCGAGATCGAGCGCCCGCGATTGCCAGCGCCGGAATTCCCACTGCCCGGTGGTGAGGTTGAGCAGCAGCTCGAAGCGCCCGAAGAACTCGAGAAAGGTCGCCACGTCGGCCGTGGCGCCGTACTCGCGACCCGCCACGATGATCTTCTGGAGCGGGTCGATGGCATAGACCTGGCTCCAGGGATCCCTCTTCTTGTCGGCCTTGAAGTCGACGTCGAGTATCTCGTTCCAGCCGGGCAGCCGCAGCTGGCTCTGCAACGTGCGCCACACCTTCTCGCCATCCGCCTTGGCGAGCGCGTCGTCCATTTCGGTGGACATGGTGAGGAACTCGAGGTCGTAGCGGCGCACCTTGCTGATGTCGGTGTCGAGAACCGTCTCGGCGCGCTCCGCGAGAGCGGCCTCGTAGGCCCCGGCGGTCTCCTGGAGGATCTTCTCGCAGTAGCTCTTCAGCTTGCCGTAGTCGATGCCCTGATGCTTGGCGGCCATGGCGGGAAGGAACCGTATCCGAGCGGGCCGAGCGCATCGTTGATCGTGGCGATGATCTGGTTCTTGTACACGTTGGAGATCGTGTACGCGTCAGCGAGAGTCACGTAGGCGAGCTTGCGTTCGCGGCGATCCCGTTCGCCGCGAACCATCGCGCGCACGTGGTGCAGAGGATAGGTGCCCGACCCGAGATCGATCTCCTCGCCGAGCTCGAAATTGGCGCGATCGTCATAGCTGGCGGGGATCTTGCTCAGCACGATGTTGTGCTCGATGAGATCGCCGAGCATGGTGTAGGGGCGGAATCCTGATCCGCACCGCCGGCCTTCGCCGGGTGCTCGTCGCGCAGATCGGGATCTTGCTGGGGCTGAACAGGTAGCCGAAGTCCTTGAGCACACCGGTCGAAACTGGCCTCCTTGGCCTGGATCAGGTGCTCGTAGTCGGTCTCCAGCCAGTTCTGGGTGAACTCCTCGAGCCTTCTCGCGGATGCGATCCGGATTGGACTTGGCGCCGGCCACGCCGGGCATGAGCCCGACGAGCAGCAGGGCGACCAAGAGATACGACCAGTTCGCTGCCTTCATCGATCTCTGTCTCCTATCTCCGGCTTCGATCGGCTTCGACCAGGTCGGCGCCGCGGCCCGTCTCGGGGCCTGGCGCCGCGGCCGACGGTTGCGCGCGGCGGCCTCCCCCCCGTTGCCCGGCGGCGGCGCGTCGTCCCGTGGGTCGTAACTGGCGTCTCCATCGCTCGATGCGCATGCGATGCGAGATCGTAACACAGGCTCCCCGGCGCGCACAACGAGGGGCCTATGAGTCGCACAGGCCGCACTCCTCCAAGCACTCCCCGCACACCAGATGTTCCCCCGTACACGCGTGTAGCGTCGCGAGGTCGGCGCCGCACGAGGCGCAGCAGGCGCCGACGACCTCGCCGCTGGCGAGATCGAGCTCGGCCTCGATGAGCGCCTCCGTGCCGCGCCGCACTTCCAGCGAGCGCGCCGGCTCGCAGATCTCCTCCAGGCCGATCAGATGCACGGCGACCCGGGGTGCGAAGAGACGGTTCTCGCGGTCGAGTCGTCGCACCCACTCGACCTTGCGCTCGGCGGCCCCCACCGACGGGGCCTGCTGCTTGCGGCGCAGGAGTCGCGATTTCTCCTCCTCGATCAGGTCGATGAAGAACTGGTTCAATCGCTGACTCTCCCGCTCGAGCTGTGTTTCCGAACGACCGACGAAGCGCTCGACCTCCGGTCCGATGCGACGCTCGAGCTCCTCGAGGGCGCCGGCGAGCAGCGTCGCCGATCTCATGCGGATCCTCGTCGGCGATGCCCTGCTCCGGCGTCTCGGCGAGATTCTGGCCGCGGAAGAAACCGTCGCCCTCCTGGTAGCGGCCGCTCAGTCCCGACAGCATCACCGGGTGGATGGCATCGAAGCTCTCGAGCGAGCGGTAGGCGACCCGGAAGGTGAAGAGGAAGCTCGAGCGGTAGCGCGGCTCGGCCGATCTCGACCTCGAGACGCCCGTGCGGTGTGCCGATCGCCGAGCGGGCGGCCGAATCGTCGAGCAGGGCCCGCCGTGCGCGGCGATAGCGACGGCTCAATCCGCCGAAACGCCGAGCCATGGCGATCAATCGGTCGAATACCGGATTTCCCGGCACCATGAGCTGCCCGTCCGGGTGGTCGTCGAGATCCCCGGTCGGAAGACGGCAGGTGAGTTCCGTGATCGCAGGCGCCGCCGGAGCCTCTTCGACAGCGTCGACCCGGTGGGGCCGCGCCCGTCCCCGTCCGGCTCACAGCCTCGCAGTGCCGGAAGAAGTCGCGCACGAATCGCTCGCGGTCGCCGGGGCGGGTGCCGTCTCAGTCGTCCCCCGCCGCAGCGACTCGAAGATCGACGATCGAGCTCGCGACATCACCTCGTAGCGCAGACGCGCACTCTCGAGCTCGTCGCCGAGCGGCGGAAACCGGCCTTCATCTCGTCGTAGTCGGAGAGCGTCCACAGCTTGAAGATCGCGTCCTCGATCGAGGTCGCCTCCGGGATAGTGGCCCAGGATCATGTCCATCTCGCCGATCACGAGCTCGAACATGCGGATCTTCTTTGCCAGGATCTCGAGCACGTAGGACTCGACCGTGCTCTCCGCGGTGAAGTTGTAGATGTAGACGTCGCGCTTCTGCCCCAGGCGGTGGATCGCGGCCGATGCGCTGCTCGACCTTCATCGGGTTCCAGGGCAGGTCGTAGTTGACCACGCGGTGGCAGAACTGGAGGTTGCGCCCCTCGCCGCCCGCCTCGGTGGAGATGAGGACCGGGCGCCTGACGGCGGAAGTCGTCGATCGCCTCCTTCCGCCGCGCATCCTCAGCCCGCCGTGGAAGGCACCGTGCGTCAGGCCGCGCGCCGCAGAGCGCGCGGCGAGGAAGTCCAGGGTGCCGCAGGAACTGGGTGAAGACGATGACCTTCTCGCCCTGGCGTCGCGATACACGTCGAGGAGCGCCTCGCACCTTGTTGGATGCTCGATCGCTGCCGCCACGCTCGGCCAGCTCCGAGGCGCCAGCCGTCTCGAGCTCCGGCGCGACAGCGTGGTGGCGAGGCGTCTCAGGGTGCCGACCGCGGCCGCGGCGAGCTGACCCGATCTCCTTCTGCAGCACCATGAGGATGAAGTGCCACCTCTGGCGCGACTTGTCTCGCCCGTTGCGATCGGGCTCCGAGACGAAATCGGAGACGTCGTCGTAGAGCTGGCGCTCCTCGCGCGAGGGCTCGAGCGTGCAGAGTCTCCACGAGGCGCTTGGGGAACCGGATTCGGTGTCGACGCGCGCGTGGTCCGGATCATCACCTCGCCAGCAGAGACGGGACAGCTCGCGGGTGTTGCGCGGGCAGTGCGGCGGTCCCTCGCACCATGAACTCGCGCCGGAACTGCGCGTAGGTGCCCAGCGCCCCGGGCCTGAGCAGGGTCACCAGGTTGTAGAGCTCGCGCAGGTCGTTCTGCACCGGGGTGGCGGTGAGCAGCAGCAGGTAGCGTGACGCGAGGGCGTTGACGAACTTCCAGCCCAGGGTCTGGTGATTGCGTCAGTCGGTGGGCCTCGTCGATGATCACCATGTCGTAGCTCTGCCGGAGGATCGCGCTGCGGTTGCGCATGGCTCCGCGCCGTGTCCGAGGGTGGTGATCAGGAAGTCGGCGCCGGCGCCGTCGGCGCCGTGCGAGACTCGAAGTCGAGGTCGAACTTCTGGCACATCTCGTCGCGCCACTGCTCCGCAGCGAGGCCGGCACCAGCACGAGCACGCGCCGCACCAGGCCGCGCAGCACGTACTCCTTGAGCACGATGCCGGCCTCGATGGTCTTGCCGAGCCCGACCTCGTCGGCCAGCAGGCGCGCGACCGCTCATGTCGCCGATGACCCGGCGGCAGGCCTCGACCTGATGACTGGTAGCGCACCACGTCGCGGGCGAGATCGAACGCCACCAGCTCGGCCGGGTCGAGGCGCGCCGCCAAGCTCCTCCGCGCTTCAGGCGCAACCGCACCTCGCGGAAGGGGTGACAAGGCCCCGCGGCGGTGCCGACCGAGGAGTTTCTTGTAGCCGGGGACGAGATCGATGACCGGGCGGCGGGGACTGCCAGCCCCGCGCGACCGGGCTGGTCGTCGGCGCCGCGCGCGGTGTGAACCGTCGTCCCCCGGCCGCTCGAGCGGCCTCGCTCGGCGAGTGCCGTGGCCACGATCGGGCCGCGTCCTGGCGACTCTCGGGGGTGGCGGGGATCGGGGCGGGCGGCGCGGGTCCGCCCGGTACGTAGCCGTCATCGCGGTGCACCGAGTCGACGCGGCCGATGATGTCGGGATGGATCGAGGTCAGACCGCTTGACACCCGTCCTCGAAGGCGACCTCGAGGACGTCGTAGAATCCGCGGTCGCGGGACCTCGACGACCAGTCCGGTGCCGAATCGCCGAGTGGTAGATGCGCTCACCAACCCGTAGCGTTCCCGGTCCACCATGCCCCCCTCGTCCTCAGCTGCTGCGGGGCGACGGCCGCCCCGACGCCGTCGATACACCCTACTTGATCAGGTAGTGATGGAAACCGATGGCCGCCTCGAGGGTCGCTCAACGGCACCCCCTCATCACCGAAGAGGGCGTTGGCCCGCACCGACAGTCGACGAAGTCGTCCGAAGCGCGAAGATCTCGGCGCCACCGCCGAACACCAGGATCGAGGCCATCGCGATGCGGGTCGCCAGACCGGGGCGCGCTCTCGGAGGGGCGGTAGAGCCCGAGCCCCGCCACCATATACTGCGAGTGGCCCTGTCCACGGTTGAAGTAGCGCAGGTACTCGAGCGTGGTGTTGGCGAGCTTGAGCTCGTGGGGACGGTCGTCTGGACCGATCTGCGCGATCGCGCTGCATCGGCCCCGAACGTCTGGCTCTCGAACGAGAGCCGAGCGCGTGCGGACCACCCAGCGCATAGCGCAGGCGGATGGCGAAGCCCGGGACCGTCGATCGTACTCCTCGGCGAAGCTCGATGGACCGGCGATCATGCCGTACTGGGCCTGGATGCCCACGCAGGGTCCCCGGCCGCTCCTGGGCCAGGCCCGGGACGGTGGTGCTGAGGATCAGGAGCAGGGGGAAGCCGACCAGGATCCAGCGGGGGATTCTCGTGCTGCGTCCCTGCATGCAATGCTCTCCAGGCGGACCGTGTTGCGCGAGGTCGCCTGCCGGTCCGCGCGGCACGCGACGGGGGGATGGATGGATCGCTGCTCGCCGAGCCGCGCTGCGATCCCGCCTCTAGCCGCGGGGGTGGTAGCGAGAGTGCACCTCCTTCAGATACTCGCGCTCGACCTGCGTGTAGATCTGCGTGGTGGTGATCGACGCATGACCCAGAAGCTCCTGGACCACCCGCAGATCGGCTCCGCGGGCGAGAAGATGGGTCGCGAACGAGTGTCGCAGCATGTGCGGGCTCACCGCCCGACCAAGGCCGGCCCGGCTGGGCGTGCACGGCGCAGGAGATCCCAGACTCCGGCGCGCGACATGCGGTTGCCGCGATGGTTGAGGAAGATCTCCCGGCCGGTCCCCCGGCTCCTGAGTTGCGGGCGGCCGCGCTCGAGGTACTCGGCCAATGCCCGTGCTGCTGGCTCGCCCATCGGTACCGCGCGCTCGCGGCCTCCCTTGCCCAGACACACGACGTAGCGCTCATCGAGGTTCACGGCGCCGAGCGCGAGGCCGACGAGCTCCGAACACCCCAGGCCGGTCGCGTAGAGGAGCTCGATCGCGGCCCGATCGCGCAGCCCGAGCGGTGTGCGCGTATTGGGGGTGTCGACCAGGGCGAGCACCTCGGCCTCGCTGAGCACGCGCGGCACTCGCCGGGTGAGCCGCGGCCGTCCGACCTGTTCCGCCGGGCTCGCCGTGATCGTGCCCTCGGTGGACAGGTAGCGGAGAAATCCGCGCAGCGAGGACAGGTGGCGGGCGACCGAGCTTGCTGCCAGACCGCGCCCGCTCAGCCGCGCGAGATGCTGCGCCAGCTGCTCGTAGCGCAGCCCGCCGAGCGGCCAGGCGGACCGGATGCCGGCGGAACGCTTTTACCGGGTCCTGTTCTGTCTGCTCGAACATCTGCAGGTTCATTTTTACCGCCGACATGGGGTTTCTGATCTCATGGGCAAGTGATCCGGCCTGTTTTGCAAGTGCCTTTAATTTCTTTGTTTCATGAATTTTTTTTCCAAGCGCAATTCGCTGACTGATGTCCCTGCAGATACCGATCTCCGCGGGTTGGTTTTCAAATGTTAAGTGTTTGGCAATGATTTCCGTCGGGAGCCGACGGCCGTCCTTGTATTGCCTTAAGTATTCAATCCTGCTGGGAGTAATTTTTCCCGGTCAGGCTTGACCTGTATGCAGATTTAACTGTTTCATAGGATTCAGGGGCAACAAAATCCAGGAAATCCGATTTGAGGATACTGTTCAGAGAACACCCGTGCATCTGGGCAAAAGAACGATTTGCAAACGCAATCTTCCCCTTGACCACAACAAAATAACCGTCATTGATATCTTCCACCAGTGTTTTGTATTTTTGCTCGGACTGTGCCAGTCTTTGGTCCTCCTGATGACCTCTTTTTCCAGGAATTCAGCATGAGACTTAATAAATTCATCATGTATGTTTTGGAAAAACTCACTGAATCGGGTAATGGTAAATACCATACATTCCTGAAGACGAAGCATTTGTGTACAAAGAACATCGCTTTTCATATGTTTTATCATCAGAGGAATGAGAATCCGGCGATAGATTTCAAAGGTCTTCTGAACATCCGACACTTTAAATCCCTGGGCAAATCTTTTATGGGCAATACTGGTGATAAAGCAATCAAGCTGTTTCCATTGGCCTGAAATCAGCACCTCATAAAACCCTTCAGCGGCTTCTTCCAAAAGGGGGAGCAGTTCCTGTTCTGATTTTTATAGTAGCTGCTGTCAGGGTCGCTTGCTCATGGCCTGATACCAATCGTTTACAATACCTTCACGATTTTGTTCCAATATGGTTTTCAGTTTCATTTCTCACCTCAAGTATGCTCAGTCTCTTTTGTCCGGCTGATCAGGTAATGTCTTCCTGTTTATCAAAATCAGGACTGACGAACAAGCATAAGGACCATTTGAAAGAAACTTTCAGATTTGATTTGAAATAAACTTTCAAATCAAAACACATAAAATTAAATAAATATATAAATAACAGTATGTTATCCAATGGCATAAATATTGCTGCCTATAACAACAGGTTAACAAAAAAAGATATTTTTAATAATAGCGGAAATGGAGAAATTATCTCAAGATCGTGGAAAAACCGACACCCTTTAAATTCCCTTTTCTTGAGGCAAATGGCCAAGGTGATCCAATCGCAAGGTGTCTTAGCGTTCGTGTGCTTTATCAGATTTGTATATCCGTAAACGCGGATATTGAAATAGCAAGCGAGGGCATGGTCCCTTGCATTAACTGTCTCCTACAACGTCAAAGGAGATATAAACCTAACACCCATAAGGAGGAAGCCTAATGAAAATCAAAGCTGCAGTCGCGCGAGAAACGGGAAAACCATTTAAAATTGAGGAAATCGAATTAGATGAGCCCAGAGATGATGAGGTAATCGTGCGTATCGCGGGCACCGGGATTTGCCACACGGATTTCTTTCCGTGGCAGGGAGGGGTCTCCTGCCCCGTTTCCAGCCGTATACGGCCATGAGGGGTCAGGTGTCGTA
>CAVOGR010000013.1:0-33520 GCA_963695555.1 uncultured Gemmatimonadales bacterium
TCATTTCTGTTCCCTCTACTTCAATGCTATCATCTGTCTCTTGTACAGTGATATCAGGATCTGCAGGGACAGAAGGTTTGCTTCCCCCAAAAAGTTTGCCATGCTTCCACGGAGTTGGTCAGTTTCTTGCTGCTTTTCCTTCCTTTTTTTCTTAGCCTCCGCATTTTCTTCGTTGCTTTTCTTCCTCCTTGTACGAGGAGCCTTATCAACTGCTCCTGGAGTTCTTCCCATTGTGCACACAAAGAGCGTCGATGCCTCTTTGTGCCTGCCAACCGAAAACAAAGACGAAGGGGGCGGTCCAACAAAAAAGGCGGGAAAAGCTTTGCCGGCTCAAAATGATGAGAACGAAACCATCAGATGAGCACCGACGATCTCAGCGCCAAGTACCCATTTGGCGGGACGGAGGCCGTGGGCCTCCCGGGCGAGCCGCTTCCCGAAGCCGGCATGCCGTTCGACCGCTCCGCCTGGTTCGACGCGACCGAGGATGTGCGCTCCCTCTACGCCAACAACGGGTACATCTACGCGACGGTGGTGCCCGAGCAGAACCGGCGCACGGCGGCCGATGGCAGCCAGGTGGTCGATTTGCGCTGGGTCATCCGTGAAGGGTCGCCCGCCACGGTCAGCAAGATCAATATTGTCGGCAACGATGTGACGCATGAGCGGGTCATCCGGGAGGCCATTCTGCTCGCGCCCGGCTCGCTGTTCAGCCGAGACCTCCTGATTCGCTCCTACCAACAGATAGCGAGCCTCGGGTTCTTCCAGGAACCGCTGCCACCGCCCGACGTGCAGCAGGCAGCCAACGGACAGGACGTCGACGTCACCTTCACGATCCGGGAGCGTCGCACGGGCAACATCAACTTCGGCGCCTCGGTGGGGCAGGGTACCGGGGTCGGCGGGTTTCTTGGGCTGGAAGAACCCAACCTGTTCGGGCGTGGCAAGCGGGGCCGGCTCCAGTGGCAGTTCGGCCGCAATATCAACGACTTCACGTTGAGCTACACCGATCCGGCCATCAAGGAGAGCCGGATCTCGGGCACCATTTCCTTGTTCAATTCCCGCCAACGCTTCACCATCGAAGACCTCGGCCGGCGCCGCCAAGTTGGCGGCAGCATCAGGCTCGGGTTCCCGTTCTTCGGGTCGCGCTTCACCCGCGTCTTTGGCTCCTACGGCATCCAGCTCATCAAGTTTACCGAAGGGTCGGAAGACCTGCGGAGTCGGTTCCGCTGCACCAACTGCACCCGCTCGACACTCGGCGGCACCATCCTGCGCGACACCCGGATCGGGTTGCCGTTCGCCAGCGCCGGCGCGCTGGTCAACACCAGCCTGGAAGTGAATGGTGGGTTCCTCGGTGGCACCGGGTCGTATCGGAAGATCGATCTCGAGGGCCGCTGGTATGCGCCGCTCGGCCGGTTGGGTGGGGGCGAGGGCGACTTCACCGGCGGTATTCGTTTCGTGCTCGGGCTCACCGCCAAGTCGGGCTTCATCTTCGGCGACGCCGGGCCGTTCTTCACCGAGTTGTACTCCATGGGCGGCACCCAATTCGGAGTTCCGCTGCGTGGCTACGAAGAATTCGCGATTACTCCTGACGGTTTCAATCCGCTGGCCGGCGGCAACAACGCCCCTCCGGATGCCTTCGGCAAGACCTATGCTGCGTTCACGCTCGAATTGGGCGCACGCATCAGCCAGGCGCTCTACGTGAGCAGCTTTCTCGATGCGGGCAATGTGTATCGAGAGCCAGAGCAGTATGATCCAACCCGCCTCTTTCGCGGTGCAGGCTTCGGGGTCGCGCTCGTGTCCCCGTTGGGCCCGATCGGCATCGATCTGGGCTATGGCTTCGATCGGAAGGATGCGAATGGCAACTCGGATCCCGGATGGAAGCTCCATTTCAAATTGGGCAATTTCTTCTAACCTCGCGGTCGATACATCACGGTACAGGAGCACATGATGCAGAACCTCAGAGTCAGACTCTTCTTCGCGGCCATCGTCTTCGGCCTCGGTCTTGGCATGACCACGCCCGGCGCTGCACAGCAGCCGGCGGGGCCCATAAAGATCGCGTATGTGAATGCACGCCTCGTTCTCCAATCGACCCCCGGGTACGCCCAAGCGGAGTCGATCTTCACACGCGAGCTGCAAAGCTACCGGAACGAGATTCAGCGCCTCCAATCCAGCCTCGATTCAGCCGCGCGGGACTTCGAGCAGCAGTCTGTCGTGCTGAGCCCGACGGCACGCGATACCAAGCGGCAGGAACTGGTGCAACAGCAGCAGACGCTCGAACAGCGAACCCGCGACCTGCAACAGCGGGCCGACTCGCGGCAGCGTGAGCTGCTCGACCCGATCGAGCAGCGGGTCAACACCGTGATCGATGGCGTGCGGGCCTCGGGCAATTACGCCATCATCTTCGATGTGAGCGCCGACGGAGGAGGCATCGTGTCCGCCGATCGATCGCTCGACTTAACCGAGCGCATCATCCAGCAGTTGAAAGAGAGTGGTAGTTGAGGACGTGCCGCCTCCCGTCCTAACAGCGCAGGCGGTCGCCGACATGGTCGGTGGCCGCCTGCTTGGCGAAGGGGAAACCACGCTCCGGCGGGTCGGATCCCTCGACCGCGCCGGAGAGGAAACCTTGACCTTTCTCGCCTCGCCGAAGCACCTGCCCGAATTCCGGTCCAGTCAGGCTGCAGCGGTGCTCCTCACTGCCGACCTCGCGAAGGAGCCGCTGGGCCCGCGTACCCGCATCGTCGTCGACGATCCACAACGGGCTATGCGGGAGGCGGTGCTGGCCATGATGCCCGAGCCGGAGCCGCCAACCGGTGTTCATCCAACTGCCTCCATCGGGCGCGGTACCACCATGGGAGCCGGCACCACGGTGGGGCCCCATGCGGTATTGGGGCCCAACGTACGACTCGGCCAGCGGTGCCGGTTGGGGGTCGGCGTGGTGGTGGAAGAAGGCGTCACCATCGGCGACGATGCGGTGCTCGACCACAATGTCGTCTGCTACCGGGGCACCACCATCGGGAGCCGTGTGTGGGTCAAGGCCGGCAGCGTGCTCGGCGGGACCGGGTTCGGGTTTGCCCCTTCCACCGAGGGCCACCTACGCATTCCACACGTGGGCCGCTGTATCATCGAGGACGAGGTGGAAATCGGTTCTAACTGCTGCGTCGATCGCGGCACCATCGACGACACGGTCGTGGGACGGGGCACGAAGCTGGATAATCTCATCCACGTGGCGCACAACGTCCGCATAGGCGAGCGCTGTCTTCTGATGGGCGGGGTGGGGCTGGGCGGCTCGGTCACGATCGGCGACGAGGCCATTCTGGCGGGTCAGGTTGGGGTCGCGGATCACGTGGTCATCGGCTCGAGCGCCCGCGTCGCGGCACAGAGCGGGGTCATGGGCGAGGTGCCGCCGAAGGCCACGTTCGGCGGCACGCCGGCGCGGTCCCACCGGCTGTGGCTGCGTGGCCAGGTGGCGTTGGATCGCCTGGCCTCTATCGCGGGCGCACTCGAGGCACTGGTGGCGGAACGGAAGCGCCGTGGGTAGACGCACCATACGCGAGACCGTCTCCATCAGTGGCATCGGGCTCCACACCGGGTGCCGGGCCACCGTCACCTGCCGTCCGGCCGAGCCGGGGCATGGGATCGTCTTCCGGCGGGTCGACTTGCCGGGCATGCCGACCGTTTCCGCCCGGCTTTCGGAAGTGAGCGTCACGGAGCGCCGAACCGGGCTCGGGACCGGCGAAGCCGCCATCTCGACGGTGGAACATCTGCTGGCGGCGGTCGGGGCCCTCCAGCTCGATGATCTTCTGATCGACATCGACGCTCCCGAGCCCCCGATTCTCGATGGCTCTTTCGAGCCCTACCGCGACCTTCTCACCGGGGCCCACCCTGAGGACCACGGCGGCGAGGCCGTGGTCTACCGGGTCACCCAGCCGTTTCAGGTGACTGACGCCGATGCGACGTACGTCGTCTCACCGGCGGACACGCTTCGCCTCACCACCATCATCGAGTGGGATCACCCGTTGATCGGGCGCCAGGTAGGCTCCTACGACATCACCGCAGAGGCCTTTGCTGCGGAGCTGGCACCGGCGCGGACCTTCGGGTTCGTGGGAGAGGTCGATGCGTTACGTGCCAAGGGATTGATCAAGGGCGCCTCAATAGAAAACGCGATCGTGCTCACGGACGATGGGGTCGAGGGGACGACGCTCCGCTGGCCCGACGAATTCGTGCGGCACAAGGCCGGCGACATCGTGGGCGACCTCGCCCTGCTCGGCGGCCGTCTCAACGCCCATATCATGGCTACCAAGCCCAATCATCATGGAAACATCGCCTTGGCGCGGGCCATTACCCGTACGGGACAACGAACCGGTGGGGTCGCTATGAACATTGCACAAATCCTCGATGTGATCCCGCATCGCTACCCCCTGCTCCTCGTCGACCGGATTCTCGAGATCGAGGGAGCCAAGCGGGCCGTCGGTATTAAGAACGTCACCATCAACGAGCCGTTCTTCCAGGGTCATTTCCCGGGCCACCCGATCATGCCCGGAGTCCTCATCATCGAGGCCATGGCACAGGTCGGCGGCATGCTCCTGCTCGAGGCGATGGGAGACCCCGAAGAGAAGGTGGTCTACTTCATGTCGCTGGATAACGTCAAGTTCCGCCGCCCCGTGGTGCCCGGCGACCAGCTGCGTTGCGAACTCGAGATGCTGCAATTCCGTGGCAAGACCTGTCGTCTCCGCGGGGTGGCATATGTGGACGGGGCAGTGGCGGCCGAGGCGGAAATGATGGCGCGCATCGTGGACCGATGACCACGGCTATCCACCCCAGCGCCATCGTCGATTCGACGGCGGAGCTTGGCAAAGGGGTTACCCTGGGTCCGTTCTCCATCGTCGGGCCGAACGTGACCGTCGGCGACGGATGCTGGATCGGCCCGCATGCCTCGCTCGAGCGCAATAGCCGGCTCGGGCCGGGCGTGCGGATCGGCCACGGCACGATCGTGGGTGGAGATCCACAGGATCTCAAATACGGCGGCGAAGAGACCTGGGTCGAGATCGGCGGCGGGACGGTGATCCGCGAGTATGCCACGATCAATCGCGGCACCACGGCCACGGGAAGCACCACGGTCGGCCGGGATTGTTTCCTGATGAGCTACGTTCACGTCGCGCATGACTGCCACCTCGGGGATAGTGTGATCATCGCCAACGGCACCCAGATGGCAGGGCACGTCACCATCCGCGACCACGCCACGTTGAGCGGCTTGATCGGCATCCACCAGTTCGTCACGATCGGGGAATACTCCTTTGTGGGCGCTGCCACGCGGCTGACGCAGGACATCCCCCCGTTTGTGAAGGCCGTCGGCAGTCCGATGGAGCTCTACGGTCTCAACACGATCGGCCTCCAGCGGGCCGGCTTCGCGCCGGACACCATTGCGGCCCTCAAGAAGGCCTACCGACTGTTCTTCAATTCGAATCTCAACCTGACCCAGGCCATCGAACGGGCGAAGCTGGAGCTTCCGATGTACCCGGAGGTCGAACGCTTCATCGCATTCGTCGAGACCACCAAACGAGGGGTCCCGGCATGAACGCGCCGCTTCCGATCGGCGTGGTCGGAGTTGGGGCGTTGGGCCGACATCATGCCCGACACTTGGCCAGCCTCGAGGACGCCCGTCTGGTCGGTGTCTACGATGTCGATGCCGCGGCCGCGCGCCGCGTGGCCGACGAGGTCGGCACGGTTGCCGCCCCGAGCCTCGAGGCGCTGCTTGCAGGCGTTGAGGCCGTGTCCATCGCCGTTCCCACCACCGACCACGCAACAGTGGGCCTCGAGGTACTCCGCAGGGAAATCCCGGTCTTCATTGAGAAACCGCTGGCAGCGACACTCGAAGAGGCCGACGCCTTGGTGAGCGCCGCCGACCGCGTGGGGGTCCAGCTCCAAGTCGGTCACATCGAGCGGTTCAATCGCGCTATTCGCGCCGCCACTCCCTATCTCGATGGGCCGCTTTATCTGGAAAGCCAGCGGGTTGCCCCGTTTCAACCACGTGGCACCGATGTGGCCGTGGTGCTGGATCTCATGATCCACGACCTGGACTTGATCCTCCACCTGACTGGTGGCGTCGAGACACTTGACGTGCATGCCAGCGGTATCGCGGTCCTGTCCCGTCATCTCGACATCGTGAATGCCCGAGTGGCGTTCGCCAATGGCGCCGTAGCCAATGCAACGGCATCGCGGCTCGCCCGCGAGCGGGTCCGCCGGCTCCGGCTGTTTCAGCCTTCCGGGTACCTCTCGCTCGATCTCGCCCAAGGCACCGGCGCCTTCATGCGCCTCAGGCCCAACTGGCGTCCGGGTACCGCCACCAAGCTCGAAGACGTGGTCGAGCAGATTCCCCTCGAGGCTCCCGACGCCGACGCCCTCCGCCTCGAGTTGCAAAGCTTCGTTCATGCGGTGCGCGGCGACCACGAAACAGTGGTGACCGGACACCAAGGTCGGCAGGCCCTGGCACTGGCCATTCAGGTCTCGGACGCGGTCGAGCGATCTCCCGTGGAGCGTTTCTCGGCCACATGACACCCGCGGCACCGGCACGCATCTTCATCTCCGCTGGCGAGCCGTCGGGCGATCTTCATGGCGCCAACGTCGTCCGCGCCATCCTGCGACGCCGGCCGGATGCCCACATCGACGCCATCGGCGGCCCCCGAATGGCCAAGGCCGGGGCGGCTATCCGTTATCCGATCGAGGGCCTCGGTGCGCTTGGGATAGCCGAAGTGGTTTCCCAGATTCCCGCCCACTACCGGCTCCTCGGAGCCCTCCGGCGCGACTTCGATGCGGCCCCCTACGACCTCGTCATCCCCATCGACTACCCCGGGTTCAATCTGCGAGTGGCCCAGGCTGCGACACGGCGCGGCATGAAGGTCCTGTACTACATCCCGCCGGCCCTGTGGGCATGGTGGACCGGCCGTGCCAAGCGCTTCGCCAAGGCGGTCGATCGGTTCGCGGTCATTCTCCCATTCGAGCAACTGTTCTTCGAGCGGCTGGGCATCGAGGCAACGTACGTCGGGCACCCGTTGCTCGATCGTGAACCTATCCCTCTGCCGGCAGAGGTCCGCGACGCCCTCGGCATCGACCGCAGCGCGCGTGTGTTGGGTATCTTTCCGGGCAGCCGGCCCCAGGAAGTGAGGCGTCACTGGGAAGTATTTCGCGACGCGGCCCTGCACCTGCTCCAAGCCGGGAAGTGCGAACGGGTGCTGGTGGCGGGCACGGCTGGGGAGTCCTACCCCGAGCCCGGTGTGCTCGAGATTGTCCTCGACGCTCCAGAACGAATCCTCAAGGCGTCCGATGCCGTGATCGCCAAGTCGGGAACGACCACCCTCGAGGCCGCGCTTGCCAACACCCCCATGGTCGTGGCCTATCGGACCCACCCGATCACGTTCATCATCGGCAAGCGGCTCGCCAAGGTGCGGTGGCTCAGTCTGGTGAACCTGGTGGCCAACCGGCAGATCGTTCCGGAGTTGGTGCAGCACGACGTGACCGTCGCGAACCTGATCGACGCGGCAGGCCCTCTGCTCGATCCAGAGAGCCCAGAGCGGCGCACCCAGCTGGAGGGCCTCTGCTCCGTGAGAGACCGTCTTGGCGCCCCGGGCGCCTCCGACCGCGTGGCGGAGCTGGTGGATGAACTCCTCAGCGCATGAAGATCCGCGTCCCACCCAGCCTCATCCGGATTGCGGCAGGTCCGCTGATCTGGGCGCTTGCCCGGACCTGGCGGCTGGAACGGCAGGACGACGACCGCTGGCTGCCGTTCTACCAAGCGCGCGAGCCTCATCTCTTCATGTGCTGGCACGAGTGCCTGCTGCCGCTCTTGTGGTGCCATCGGCGCCAATCCATCGCCATCGTCGTGAGCGAAGCGCGCGACGGGCAGCACCTGGCCGACTTCGCCCGCCGCATCGGCTACCGGCTGGTGCGCGGCTCCAGCACCCGTGGCGCAACCCGCGCGTTGATGGGCGCCGTCCGCGAACTCGAGGCAGGCGGTGCGGTGGCCTTTACGCCGGACGGACCGCGTGGCCCGCGGCGAGAACTCAAGCCGGGGGTGGTGGCCGCAGCGCAGCGGGGAGGGGGAGTCATTGTCCCGATCCACGCCGCGGCCGACCGAGCCTGGCGGTTCAGATCGTGGGATCGTTTCATGGTCCCCAAGCCATTCGCGAGAATTCGGGTGGCCTACGGTGTACCATTCACGGTGGCAGACGGGAAGGCAGGGCTGGCGGAGGGGTGTCGAGCGGCCAGGGCCGCGCTTGACCAGCTGACGAGGACCGCGCCATGGCAGGACGCAAGCGACGAGACACCCACCGGCTGATCCGGTGGCTCTGGACCAGTCGGCGGTTCGACGCACGGCTGACGCGCCTGGCGTTGCTTCCGGCGTCGGGGCTCTGGCGAGGGGTCATGGAACTCCGGGCGCTGGCCTATCGCCGGGGGTGGACCAACGTCAAAGATCTTCCGCTGCCGACGGTCGCGGTTGGGAATCTGTCCGTGGGAGGTTCCGGCAAGACCCCAATCGCCATGTGGATCGCGGGGTACTATCAATCGAAGGGATTGGTACCCGGCATTCTGCTCAGGGGGTACGGCGACGACGAGACCCAGGTGCACCAGCGCCATCTGCCCGACGCCAAGGTAGTAGCCGATCCCGATCGCGCTCGGGGCGCCGAACGGGCGCTGGCCCAGGGGGCCAACGTCCTGGTGTTGGACGACGCGTTCCAGCGCCTCGACGTACATCGCGACCTCAACATCGCCGTGGTGAGCGCAGAGACGCAGCGGGCGGTCCGGTGGCCGCTGCCCGCCGGTCCGTGGCGGGAAACGCGGCATGCCCTCGCGCGCGCCGATTTCGTCGTCATCACCCGGAAGCGGGCGACAGCCGAGGCCGCGTTCGGTTTGGCCAAGGAGTTGCACGGCACGTTTGACGCACCGCTGGCGGTGGTCCATCTCAGTGTGCGCCGCCTGGAAGGCCTCATGACAGGCGAGCGTCGCCCCGCGAGCGGACTCGCGGGCAAGCGGGTCGTGGCGGCGGCGGCGATCGCCGATCCCGGATCGTTCGTGGCCCAGACCAAGGCCACGGGCGCGCAGGTCCAGCTTGCAACATGGAAAGACCACCACCGCTTCGGCCCCGAGGACGTCGCCTGGCTGGTGCACGCGGCGCGGCGGGCGGACCACGTGGTCATCACCGAGAAGGACGCGGTCAAACTCCGGCCGATGTGGCCGGCCGACGCGCCGGAACCCCTGGTGGCGCTGCTGGACCTGGAATGGGAACATGGCGCGGATGATCTTTCCTCCGCATTGGATGCCGTTGTGACACCGGTCGAACGGCTTTAACACTTTACCGAGGCCACCGTGCCTCCTCCTATGAGCACAACAGATACCAGCCCCACCCAGACCGCGATTCGAGGAGACAAGGACACCTTCCTGAGCGAGGACAACCCGTTCGAGGCCATGATGTCTCGTTTCGACCGGGCTGCAGAGTTGCTGCACCTCGACGCAGGGTTGTACAGCGTCCTCCGCCACCCCGAGAAGCAGATTATCGTGTCGGTACCGGTGCAGCGAGACAACGGTAACGTGGAGGTCTTTACCGGGTACCGGGTGCTGTACAGCACGGTACGCGGTCCCGGCAAGGGGGGGATTCGATTCGCCACCAACGTGACGCTTGACGAGGTCAAGGCACTCGCCGCGTGGATGACCTGGAAATGTGCCGTGGTGAACATCCCGTTTGGCGGCTCCAAGGGCGGTGTCATCTGCGATCCCGACACCTTCTCCAACGCGGAACTCGAGCGGCTGACCCGGCGCTACACCTCCGCGATCATGGAGACCCTGGGCCCCGACTCCGACGTTCCCGCGCCGGACATCAACACCAATGAACGGGTGATGGCCTGGATCATGGACACCTATTCCATGCACAAGCGTCACACGGTTACCGCCGTCGTCACCGGCAAGCCGATCGAAATGGGCGGGTCGTTGGGGCGGCGCGAGGCAACGGGCAGGGGATGCACCATCGCGGTGCGCGAGGCGCTCCGCCGCCGAGAGATTCCGATTCACGGGGCACGCGTCGCGATCCAAGGGTTCGGCAACGTTGGCTCGGTCGCGGCCAAACATCTCGAACGCGAGGGCTGCTCGGTCATTGCGGTGAGCGACGTGTCGGGCGCGATCTACGACAAGCGAGGGCTCGACGTCGAGGACCTGCTCGCCTGGGTACGAAATCATCGCTTCCTGAGCGGCTATCCGAAGGCGGAGGAGGTGACGGAGCACGAGCTTCTCACCACCGAGTGCGAGGTGCTCGTGCCGGCCGCGGTCGAGAACGTCATCACCAGCAGGAACGCCGCTGACATCCGCGCGAAGATCATCTGTGAGGGCGCCAACGGTCCAACCACCGCCAACGCCGACCGCATCTTCGACGAGAAAGACATCTACGTGGTACCCGACATCCTGGCGAACGCCGGCGGTGTGACGGTCAGCTATTTCGAGTGGGTCCAGGATCGGACCGGGTACTTTTGGGACCTCGAAACCGTGAATGAGCGCCTCGAAGGCATCATGGTGCGGTCGTTCGACGAGGTCGCGACGATGGCAGAGCGCCACAACGTGAATCTCCGGACCGCGGCGTACATGCTCTCCATTGAACGGGTCGCGGCGGTGCATCGCCTGCGCGGCCTCTATGCCTGATGGAAATCGTGGTGCTGGCCGTCGGACGGCTGCGCCCGTACTATCGCGAGGCGGCGGACGACTACCGCCGCCGCCTCGAGCGCTACGCCACCGTTCGGGAAGTCAGCGTCCGGGAGGCGAGCCGGTCGCCCACCGTGGCCGTTCAGCGCCGGCAGGAGGCCGAGGCGCTCCGCCAGAAGCTGCCCAAGCGTCACACCCTCATCGCCCTGACCCGAGAGGGCGAGCCCTGGTCCAGCACGGATGTGGCGGGCCGGCTCGCACGGTGGCAAGAGGCAGGAACAACCCTGGTGTTTGCCCTGGGAGGTTCGTCAGGACTGGCACCGTCGTTTGCCGATGCTGCGGCACACCGCTGGAGCCTCGGCCCGCTGACACTGCCGCACGAATTGGCCCGGGTGATCGTCTTCGAACAGCTGTATCGCGGGTTCACGATTCTCGGTGGCGAGAAGTATCATAAGGGTGGGTAGGTAGGACGTGGGTGGGTAGTAGGTAGTGGGTAGGTTGTACGGTCGAGTGCGACTGGCGGCTCACCTACTTCCTACACTCCAACGTTCCTACTTTCCTGCTTCCCGTCACCGGTCACTATGTCCACCCGAGCACGCCCCACATGACCGAATGGTTCGAGGAGTGGTTCGACGAAACCTATCTCACCCTCTATCCGCATCGCGATGCAGCCGAGGCGGAGCGCCTGCTGGGGAGCCTCCGGGAGACCATCCCGTGGCGGCCGGGTCTCCGGGTGCTCGACGTGGCCTGCGGCGCCGGGCGCCACGCCCGGGCGTTAGAAGACTGGGGCGCGAAGCCGGTTGGGCTCGATCTGTCGTGGGCGCTCTTGACGCGGGCGCGGACGGTTACCCGCGCTCCCCTCGTGCGGGCCGATATGCGGTGGCTGCCCATCCGATCGGGTACCATGGATCTCACGGTCAACCTCTTCACCAGCTTCGGCTATTTTGACACGGATGCCGACCACCACCACGTGCTGGGCCAGATGATCGACACCGTGCGGCACGGTGGCTGGTTCGTCATCGACTTCCTCAACGCGCGCTACGTGCGGGATACGCTCGTGCCCCAACAGGAAACCGACCTTGGCGGCCATCACGTCCGGATCACGCGTCACATCACGCCCGACGGGCGGTTCGTCGTCAAGCAGATCACCACCGACGACGACCAGCGGTTCCAGGAACGCGTGCGGCTCTTCTCGGCGACGGAGCTCGAAGATATGGTGACTGCTCACGGGCTCGCGATCCGTCGGCGCCTCGGCGCCTACGATGGGGCGCCGCTCCGGGACGACACCCCCCGGGTCATCCTCATCGGACAACGGACGTGATCTTTCGTATCGAATCGACCAGTCTCCACCACCCCCCGACCTGGCCCGAAGCCCGGTCCGGAGGGTGGCCCGACCCGCTATTCGATGCGTGCATCCGGCAGGCCGATCTCGAGGGGGTGTTGGAGCGCCTGCGGGATCCGGACGTGCTGGTCGTGACCACCGGCCAACAGCCAGGGCTGTTCACGGGACCGCTCTACACCATCTACAAGGCCCTCTCAGCCATGACCCTGGCCCGGCAGCTCGAGGCACGCTGGGAACGCCCGGTGGTTCCGGTGTTCTGGGTTGCCGGCGACGACCACGACTTCGCCGAGGCCAATCACGCGACCTGGCTTCGCGCCGACGGCAGCGCACATACCGAAACGCTCCGTTCCCGCCCGCCGGATGCGCCGCTCACCCCAATGTACCGCGAGCCGCTCGGTGACGAGGTGGCCCAAGCCCTCGAGGCCATCAGCGCCGATCTTGCCCCCCACCCGCACGGCTCGGACACCACCGACTGGCTCGCCCGGCACTATCGCCCCGATGCCACCCTTGCCGGGGCCTTCGCCGCCGCGTTGGCCGAGTTGCTGGCCCCCTTCGGTGTCGTATGCCTCGACAGCACCCATCGGGCGGTGAAGCGGCTCGCTGCGCCGCACATCATGACCGCCGCAGGGCTTGCGTCCGATCTCGATCGCGACCTTGCCCAGCGGGCGTCGGAGCTCGAGAAGGTCGGGATCGCACCGGGCGTCTCGGTGGGTGACGGTGCCTCGCTGGTCATGTTCGAGGGAGCCCTGGGCCGCGACCGTCTGATACTCGATGGGCGGGAGCTGGCAACCAGACGGAGCCAGGAGCGGTTCACGATGGAGCGGTTGCAGACGATTGCCGCCGCGGAACCAGAGCGTCTCTCGCCAAACGTGCTGCTCCGTCCGGTCATCGAGAGCGCCATCCTTCCGACCGTGGCCTACGTGGCAGGGCCGGGTGAACTGCGCTACCTGGAGTTGACGCCTCCCATCTACCAGCGCCTACGCGTCCCGCAGCAGACGCCGGTGGCGCGCTGGTCCGGGATGGTGATACCGCGTCGGGTGGATCGGGTGCTCGAAAAGTTCGGGGCGGAGTTGGACGAGCTGCTCCTGCCGGACGAGGCCCTGGAGGCACGCGTGGTGCACGACCAGCTTCCCAGCGAAGTGCTTCAGGCGCTCGGAGACCTGAGAGAGTCGATCGAGGCAGCCTACGACGTGGTCCAGCGGATCGGGACCGACATCGATCCGACCATCGAGAAGCCGCTCGCGCGGCTTCGCAATCAGGCCATCGTCGGTGCGGCCGATGCCGAACACAGATTGGTGACACATCTCAAACGCCGCCAGGAGACCGAGCTGGCCCAAATTGGCCGGGCCCGTGCGGCCGTGCTGCCGCTTGGCAAGCCGCAGGAACGCGTGCTGGGCGTGCCGACGCTGCTCGCGCTCTATGGCCCGGACCTGCTCAGCCAACTGGCCGGAACCATCCAGGCATGGTATGCTTCGGCCCTTGAAGGCGACCCCATTCCTTCGTAGACTCGACTCATGATGTTCATCGGCCTCATCCTGTTCGTCGCCCTGCTTATTCCGATCATCGGCATCATCATTGATTCGCCGATCGGCCGGGCGATGGCTCGCCGTCTGGAGGGTCCGGAAGCCGTCCCGACCGACGTGCTAATGCTGGCCAAGAAGGTCGATCTCCTCGAGGCCGAGGTGGATGATCTGAACCGGGCGGTGGAGCAGTTGAAGGACGAAAATGTCTTCCTGCAGAAGCTGATCGGGGAGCCACGCACACCGCGGACCCTTCCGCCCGCCGCAGGATCCTGACGCCGAGCCGAGGGTCCCGCCGTCCGGCCGCGGTCGTGGCCGCCGGAATCCTGCTCAGCAGACTCTTCGGACTCGTCCGGCAACGGGCCTTCGCCCACTACCTCGGAAACAGTGACGCCGCCGATGCCTTCATGGCGGCGTTTCGTATTCCAAATTTCCTACAGAACTTGTTCGGCGAGGGCGCGCTATCGGCGTCCTTCATCCCGGTCTACGCGGGGCATCTCGGGCGAGGCGATCGCACCGAGGCGGATCGGACCGCCAATGCGGTATTGGCGCTCCTGGGCTTAGTGATCGCCGTGCTGGTGATGCTCGGCGTGCTCCTGGCACCGCTCTTGGTGACAGTGATTGCTCCCGGCTTCTCCGGGGCGAAGCGAGAACTCACCATCCAATTGGTCCGAATCCTCTTCCCGGGGGCCGGACTCCTGGTGGCGTCGGCCTGGTGCCTCGGCATACTCAACAGCCACCGCCGGTTCTTCATGTCCTATGCCGCCCCGGTGGCGTGGAATCTGGCGGTCATTCTGGCCCTGGTGATCTGGGGCCGCACCCACAGTGCCGGCTCGCTCGCCGTGGCCGCCGCCTGGGGCTCGGTCGTGGGAAGCGCCCTCCAGGTTGCTGTCCAACTCCCGCAGGTCCTGAGGCTGACGGGCCGCCTCCGACCGGTCCTGACAACCGCATCCGACAGCATACGGACCGTGGTCCGGAACTTCGTCCCTGCGTTCATGAGCCGCGGCGTGGTGCAGGTGAGCATCTTCGTCGACGAACTCATCGCCACTTTGCTGCCCACCGGTGCCGTCGCGGCGCTGGCATACTCGCAAACGCTCGCCATTCTGCCGGTGAGCCTGTTCGGATTGTCGGTGTCCGCGGCGGAGCTTCCGGCCATGTCCAGCACCGCCGCGGTTGGCCAAGAGGTGAACGCCGATCTCCGCAACCGGCTCGATCGCGGTCTCCGCCAAATCGCGTTCTTCGTGGTACCGTCGGCGATGGGATTTCTGGCGCTCGGGCACATCCTGGCCGGCGCCCTCTACCAGACCGGCGAGTTCACTCGCAGCGACACGCTCTACGTCTGGGGCATCCTCGCGGGCTCCGCCGTCGGGCTCTTGGCCTCGACGCTGGGCCGGCTGTATTCGTCCACCTACTACGCCTTGAAGGACACGCGGACCCCGCTCCGCTACGCCGGTGTGCGGCTGGCCGGCACCGTCATGTTGGGCTTTCCCTTCGCCTTGGCCGTGCCGGGGCTCGTGGGCATCGATCCGAAGTGGGGCGCGGCCGGATTGACCGTGTCGGCCGGCATCGCCGGGTGGATCGAGTTTGCGTTGCTCCGGCGCAGCATGAATCGACGGATCGGCCGGACGGGATTGACGATCGGGTTCCAGCTCCGGCTCTGGACCGCAGCGGCCGTGGCAGCGGCAGTGGGGTGGGGCATCCAGTCCGCGGCCCCTGGATGGGCGCCGATCCCGCTCGCAGCGATCGTTCTGGTTCCCTACGGCCTGGTATACTTCGGACTGACCACGATGTTTGGGCTCCCCGAGGCCAGGGCTCTGTGGGGCAAGGGCGGGGTTGCCCGATAAGCCGGACCGAGGAGTACGTTCAACGGTGAGTTGGCCGATCCAATCCGAACAGCTGCGGCGCAAGCTCGACACGCTGCCCGACGGGCCCGGAGTCTATCTCTGGAAGGATCGCGACGGCACCGTGCTCTACGTGGGCAAGGCCAAGCACCTGAAGAGCCGCGTCCGGAGCTACCTCCACACGGATTTCGCGCAGAACCCCATCGACCAACGACTCGTCTCCCTGATCGCCGATGTCGACACGATCGTGACGCCGGACGAGGCGCAGTCGCTCCTGCTCGAGAACAATCTGATCAAGGAGTTCAGGCCTCGCTTCAACGTCCGCCTGAAGGATGACAAGAGCTATCCCTCCATTGCGGTGACCCTGGCCGATCCGTTTCCGCGGGTCTTGGTGACCCGCCGGCGCAACATCCCGGGTGCTCAGTACTTCGGCCCCTACACCGACGTCGCCACGATGCGCCGGACCCTGACGCTCATTCGCCGCCTCTTCACCGTCCGGAGCTGCGCCGATGACATCCCCGTGCAAACCCGCGACCGTCCCTGCCTCGACTACTACATCGGCAAGTGCAAGGCTCCGTGCGTCGGCTGGCAGGTCGAAGCCGATTATCGGGCCATGATCGACGAGGTACTCGAGTTCCTCGACGGGAAGACGCTCGACGTCAGGGGTCGCGTGCGTGATATGATGCATCGGGCCAGCGATCGGCAGGACTACGAGCGCGCGGCTGCGCTCCGCGATACCCTCAAGTGGCTCGAACAGATCGAATCGCCACCCTCGGTGGAAACCATCGGGCAGGGCAGTGCGGACGCGATCGGCTATGCCCGTGATGGCGACGATGCAGTTGGCGTGTGGCTCAGGCTCAGGGACGGGCGGGTGGTATCTCGTGAACACCGCTTTCTCGAGAATGTCGAGGGAGAATCCGATCCGGCGGTGTTGAGCGCGTTTCTGGTGCGGTACTACCTGACCGCGGAAGACCGGGTGCGCCGCCTGCTCGTGCCACTCCTCCCGGATGACGTGGAGAGCTTGGAACGATTGGCGCCCGAGACCCACATCCGCCTCCCCCAGCGGGGCGTCGGGCACCGCTGGCTCGAGCTGGCCGAGCAAAACGCGCGGCACCTGCTCGAGAGCCTGCGCATCGAGTCGTTCGAAACAGACGAGCGCGCGGCCGACCCGGTGTATGCCCTCGGTCGCGACCTGGGACTCGACAGCGTACCGCGCAGCCTGGTCTGCATCGACATCTCGACCAACCAGGGCCGGGATACCGTGGGATCACTAGTCTGGTTCGAGGCTGGCCGTCCGAAGAAGGCAGAGTATCGGAAGTTCAAGATCAAAGGTATCGGGCAACAGGACGACTACGCGGCCATTCACGAGGTCGTGACGCGGTATCTCACCCGCCGGAAAGACGAGGACAAGCCGCTGCCCAATCTCATGGTGATCGATGGCGGCAAGGGTCAGCTCAACGCGGCCGCCGATGCGGTGGCCCAGCTCGGGATGGAGCTTCATCTCGCAAGCCTCGCCAAACGCGACGAAGCAGTATTTCTCCCGGGCCGGACGGAAGCGCTCAGACTCTCGCGGCGGAGCGAGTCGCTCCGCCTGCTCCAGCGAGCCCGTGACGAGGCCCACCGGTTCGGCTTGGCCTACAGCCAGAAGCGCCGCCAGCAGCGCACCCTCAGTTCCGAGTTGCTCGAAATCCCCGGCATCGGGCCGACCAAACGCAGCCGGCTCCTGGAACGCTTCGGAAGCCTGGCCGGCGTCAAGTCGGCGAGCGCGGAGGAGATTGCATCCATTCCGGGTTTCTCGCTCCAAAGTGCGGCGCGGCTGTTGGATCGCCTGGGCACGGGATCCCGATGACCCGCCACGCGCTGAGCCCCGATTGGCAGCTGGAGTGCTCCGCCTGCCGGAATACCGATGCACCGAACGGACTTCCCACCGTCTGCGGCTGCGGCTTTCCGTGGCTGGTCCGCTACCCCGAGCGATCGTGGCACGAGGACCTGAAGACCGACCTTCTGGCCAGGCGCGGCATGTGGCGGTTCCAGGAGTTCCTCCCCATCACGGCCGACGAGACGCCCGTGACCCTGGGTGAGGGCGACACCCCGCTCCTCAGGCTGGGCCAGAGCGCTCGCCGCTTGGGGTTCTCCGATCTGTGGATGAAGGACGAGGCCTCGAATCCAACCGGCTCGTTCAAGGCCAGGGGGCTCAGCGCGGCTGTGACCCGAGCGAGCCTGGCCGGGGTCACATCGTTCACCCTCCCAACAGCGGGCAACGCCGGCGTTGCGGCGGCGGCCTATTGTGCCAGAGCAGGGGCCCGGGTGCGGGTTTTCGCCCCGAGAACCACCCCGACTACCATCCTCACCCAAATTGTCACGTATGGGGCGGAACTCGTCCTCCTGGAAGGACATATCGGCGATTGCGGCCGGGCTGCCAAGGCTTGGGCCGCTGAATCCAACTCGTTTGACCTGAGCACGTTACGTGAGCCCTACCGAATCGAGGGGAAAAAGACCCTCGGTCTCGAACTTGCCCTACAACATGACTGGAGGCTGCCAGACGCCATCATTTACCCCACTGGGGGTGGCACCGGCCTGATCGGCATGTGGAAGGCGTTCGAGGAACTCGCCCACGCGGGCTGGGTAGAGGAGGGCAAGTTTCCCAAGATGTTTTCGGTCCAGTCAGCTGGATGCGCCCCCGTCGTCGAGGCCTTCGAGCACGGGGCCACCGACTGCGCTCCGTGGCCCGAGCCGGCCACCCGCGCCAGCGGCCTCCGGGTGCCGCACCCCTTGGGCGGGCGGCTGATCCTCGAGGCGCTGCGTGAGAGCGGCGGTGCCGCGGTGGCGGTCGCAGACGAGCGACTCGCGGAATTCGAACAGATCCTGGCTCGGGAGGAGGGCATCGACCTGTCGCCAGAAGGAGCTGCGACGGTGGCTGCGCTGGTCGACCTCGAGTCGCGTGGGCTGTTGGACCGCCATGAGCGTATCGTGCTGTTCAACACCGGTGCCGGATGGCTGTACCGCGATCCGGCGAGTTTGCCTGGGTCGTGAGGCGGGGCGATATTTCGCAGGTTATGCCCATGGAACGCTTTGCGATCATCGACCCGGTTGCGGGCATCAGCGGCGACATGCTGCTGGGTTCGCTCGTTGCCGCCGGTGCGCCAGCCGGCTGGCTGACCGGGCTTCCGGGCCGGCTTGGCCTCACAGGCGTGTCGGTGGACCTGGTCGAGGTTGAGCGATGCGGCGTTTCGGCAACCAAGGCTACGGTTCGCCTTCCGGGTGGGCAGAGCGAGGAGCCGTCCGAGCGACGCGGCGCCGAGCCCCATCTGGTACGACCAGAGGCGTTGACGAGCCATCCGCATCGCCACGTGGGCGAGATCATCGATCTGGTTCGGCGGGCGCCGTTGTCCGACTGGGTGCGAGAGCGGGCCGTTCGAGCGTTCGAGTTGCTGGCCGAGGCAGAGGGCCGGGTACACGGTGTTCCAGCCGATCGCGTCGCGTTGCACGAAGTCGGGGCGGTGGACGCCATGGTAGATATTGTCGGCGGCATCGAAGGGTTCGAGCAGCTGGGCATATCTCGGATCCATGTGCGCCCGCTGGCGCTGGGAAGCGGATGGATCAATGCGTCGCACGGCGTCCTGCCGATCCCGGCACCGGCAACCGCGATCTTGATCGAGAGTCTCGAAGTCGGTCCTGACGGCCCCGTGGTTGGCGAGGCCACGACGCCGACCGGCGCGGTCCTGCTCCGAGTACTTTCGCAGGGGCGGCCGCCGTCGCGGTGGCGCGCGGTCGGGAGCGGCTGGGGTGCAGGAGGGCGCGATCCGGAGCACTATCCCAACGCGCTCCGGCTCATCGTGGCGGAGCCGGTTGCCGAGGCCGCCGAGGTGGTGACCCTCGCGACCGATGTGGATGACATGAGCCCGGAGTACCTAGAGCCGCTGCGAGAGGCACTGATCCAGGCGGGCGCGCTCGACGTCGAGCTCTGGACCACGCACATGAAGAAGGGCCGGGTGGGGTTCCGCATCGAGGTGCTGGCCGACGCAACGAATGCCGAGCGGCTGAGTGAGACGCTGTTCCGGCATAGTTCAACGGCCGGCATTCGCCTGACGCACGCCGAGCGGGTCACCCTCGCGCGGCGCGAGATCGAGGTCGAGGCGGGCGGGGGCCGGCGGGTGCGGGTGAAGGTGCTGGACGGTCCGGATGGACTGCGGGTGAAGCCGGAATACGACGATGTCATCGCGGTCGCGCACGCCCTCGGGCGGCCGGCCTTGGAGGTAGCGAGAGAGTTGCACGAACGGGCATTGAGCCTCGTCTCGTCAAGTCCGACCGACGGGCCCCGTGCCGAGAATAAGGAGTGAGCATGCGGAAGTTGATCCTGGCAATTGGTTTTCTCGTCCTTGTCGGTACTGGTGCGGCACAGGCACAGGTCCTGAGCGATCGTGTGGCGAAGGCCATGCCGTCACGGTACCAGGCGCCCGACTGCAAGCTCAAGGGCGGGCACTTCATGGTTGGCAGTGGGGCCACGTACCTCAAATCCGGCACTGAAACGTCGGTCGAGGGAAATCGGGTGCGTTTGTTCTCCGATGCCAAACGCGTCTTGACCGAAGCGATCACCGAGAAGGGCCAAGCCGAGAACGGCGCCGCCTGGTACTACCTCGGCCGGACGTATCTGATGGAGGGCGACGTGATGGGTGCGGATTCGGCCTTCACCAAGGCCGAAGGCTACGAGCCCGAGTGCGCGGAGGAGATCAAGAAACTGCGGCGGGTGGCGTGGGTCGCGCTGGTGCAACCGGCCACCCAGTTCCTCGAGAACGAGGCGACCGATTCGGCCGTCGCGTTGCTCAGGTTGGCGCAGACCATCTACCGCGATGAACCCAACGCGATGTATGTGCTCGGGATCTACCATTCGAACAAGCGGCAACTCGACAGCGCGATCGTCTACTTCAAGCAGGCGGCGGACGTGTCGGCTAAGAACCCGGCCCTGACCGAGCAGCGCAACAAGTCGACCTTCAATATGGCGGTGCTGCTCAGTAATGCCGGCCGCTACCCGGAGGCGGTCGAGGCGTGGCGACAGTACAATGCCTGGGCGCCCGATGACGTGGACGGCAAGAAGGGGTTGGCCCAGGCCTTTCGCGGAGCCAACATGCCCGACAGCGCCATGGCGATCGAAGCCGAGCTGGTGTCCGCGGCGGGTGCAGGCGGAGAGCTGGACGCCACTGCTTCGACCGGCGATCTCTTCAGTTTCGGCGTGAACGCGTTCAACGCGAAGGAGTACGACGCCGCCATCAAGGCCTTTTCGATCATCCGTGAGCGAGAGCCCAACAATCGCGACGCCGTGTTCAATTTGGCGAATTCCTACTATGCCAAACAGGACACGACCAACCTCATCGCGGCGGCACAGGAGCTCGTCCGCCTCGACCCGATGAACGAGTATGCACTCAAGCTCCTCGGCGAGGGATTCCGGCTGGCCAACAAGATGGATGAACTGGTCAGGATCGTGACCGAGATCGAGGCCTCGCCGTTCAATCTCGATGTCAAGACGTTTACGCGGACGGAGGACGGTGCGACCCTCGTGGCCCAGGCCGTCGGTCGCGAGGCCAAGGACATCGAGGGGAGGCCGCTCAAGGTTACGCCAACGGTCCTCGCGGTCGAATTCTTGGCCGAGGGCGGCTCGGTGGTGTCCAGCGAAGAGGTGACCATTCCGCCGCTCAAGGCCGCAGCGGTGCATGACGTCACGGTGAAGGCGGCGGGGCCGGGAATCGTGGCCTGGCGGTACGCCAAGAAGGAGATGTAACGAGAACGGCTTGACAGTGAACCGGCCGGAACCCCACATTCCGGCCAGTTGCGGGCGTAATTCAGTGGTAGAATGCCAGCTTCCCAAGCTGGACGTCGCCGGTTCGAATCCGGTCGCCCGCTCTCCGAGAGCAGTAAGCGCACAGACGAATGACTGCGGGCGCGGGTCTCAGATCAATGGGACCTGCGCCTTTGCTGTTGCCACCGCTCGTGTCACGGCTTTGGGTTGCGCTCCGGGTGGACGTAGACCTGGTAGCCGGCCACCTGTCCCGCCCGGATCATGGTGGCCTGGACGAAGTCGACGATCGGCTTCGGCTCGAGCTCGTGGCTGCCGGGTAAGAGGAACACCGCCGCGGTTTCGTCCGCGCCGAGGTGCTCGATAACCTGGTCCATCCCGTGGGCACCGAAGTTGCCCAACATGGGAACATCGAACCGGTCCGCAAAGCGGTCGGATGGGATCAAGAAGAGTGCTGCGGAATGCTCGATGAAATACACCCGCCGGCCTTCCGCCTCGAGCCTCCGTATCGCGTCCCCCACTTGTGAGATCATGCCGTCGAGGCCGGGGTCGATCGGGATGCCGGCGTAATGCGTCAGGGACGACAGCCGGACGTCGCCCTGCCTGAGTGCGGCAAGGTGCTGCTCGACCCGCACCACCGGAGCGAAGAAGAAGAGCAGGAGGGGGAAGGCAACCACCAGGTCCGCCCAGCGCCATCTGAGCGCTGCCATCCGCTCACTGACCCAGAGGCTCGGACCGATCACCGCCAACGGCGCGACGACCAGCATGTGCGCCAGATCCGCGCGGGGGTATGCGATGCTGAGGCTTGCGAGAGCGTAGATGAAGAGCAGGAACGGCACGGCGTGTCCGGGGTCGCGGTTCCACCGCCAGATAGCCCAGCCGAGTGAGAAGAGCAGGCACGCGGGCACCAGGAGGGCTAGGAAGGTGCTCCCGGGCAGGCGCATCAACGTGGAGTAGGGCACCCCGGCTTCCCCTCGGAACGTGAGGGCCTCGGCGATGGTGTACTTGAGAAATGGGCCGAGGGCCTCCGAGCGCCACAAGTACCCGAGCTCAACCGCCACGACCGCGAACCACCCAAGGAGTTTGAGACCGGCGCGACCGATATCGGGCCTGGCACGGTAGTCCTTCGGTCCGGCCGTTACTGTGAACGCGATCGACGCCACCAACCCCGCCAGCCCAACATGCTGCTTCGAGAGCGTGGCGAGGCCCAGCATGCAGCCGGTGAGAATGGCCAGCCCTCCGAGCCGTGCCCGGGAGCCGGCGGCCCCCCGTGCTCTATCTAACAGGGCGATGTCGGTCAGCAATGCGGCAGAGAGAAACGCAAATGCGAACCAGGTGTAGCTGTTGGGCGGTGAAATGAACTCGGCCCAGAGGAAGGCGGCGAGGGGAAACAGGCAGAGCGCCCGGGACACCCCGACCTTTCGGCACGCCACATAGATGGCGATGGCCGTGCCCAGGGACACGAGAACGGCAACGCACCGGAGCACCAGCAGCTGGTCTGAGACGAGCGCCAGGGCGGCCGCGTTGACCTGCATGGCGAACGGGAAGACGATGAGGTAGAAGTCGCGGTACGGCGTATACCCGTGCGCGATGCGGCGCGAGAGCTGATAGACCCAGATCTCGTCCAGGTTGAACAGCGGTGTCGCGAGGATCCCGGACGCGAGGAGCGCCCCCAGGACGAGACCCACGATCATCAACTCCGACGGCCGGACCCTCACCGGTGTCGCCATCCGGTCACCCTCTCGTCATTCGCATCGGTCAGGCAATGTAACGACCAGACGAGGCACGGCCATCGGGAAAGAAGTGGAACGATTCATTACAGGTAGTAACCGGGCGTTCCACCTCCCAAGAGCTTTACAAGATGCGTTGGGCTCTAAGTGACGATATATCAACACACTAGATCTCAGGTGTGAGAGGCACATGTATTGCTTTACAACGGAGCGTGTACAGCCTGTTACTCGGATCCTATGGAGACCCCGACATGATCGAGAACGCCTATTCCCGGTTGGCCCTTCTGGCCCTCATGGCCGGCCTGACCGCCTGCAGCAGCGAGCCGAATTCGAACCCGGTGGTGACGTTGAGCCTGGCGACCAAGGCGGCGAGCCCTGCGGTGGCCGCGGTGGCCCGGCCCTCGTTCGAGGTCTATACCCTGGGCGGGACCACCATCGACTTCACGTCCATTCAGGTGGCATTCAGCGAGATCGAGCTCGAGCGCGCCGGCTCGAGCGTCGAGTGCGACGTCGCCACCATCGACGACGACGACTGCGAGGAGATCGAGCTGTCGCCCCGGATCCTGGACCTTCCGCTCGGCCCCGGCGCCAGCCGGACGATCAGCGTGGCCGTGGCCCCCGGCACCTACGACGAGATCGAGTTCCGGGTGGAGAAGCTCGGTGACGAGTCCGACGAGGACGCCCTGGTCGCCGCGAACCCGGCGATGGACGGGGTCAGCATCCGGATCGTGGGCACCTACGACGACGGCAGCGGTCCCGTCGCGTTCGTGTTCACCACCGATCTTGATGTGGAGCAAGAGATCGAGTTGGCCACACCGCTCACCGTCGATGCCACCGGCGCCGGCGACCTGACGCTCTACGTCGACATCGGCACCTGGTTCCTGAACCAGGCGGGCACCGCCTACGTCGATCCGGCCCAGGCCAATAAGGGCGGGCAGTTCGAGAGCGAGGTCAAGAACAACATTCAGCAGTCCTTCGACGCGTTCGAGGACGACGATCACGACGGGCACAGCGACGACAGCTGACCGCCGCGAGCCTGAACACCACCTTAGGGGCCGACGCCCTCTTCCCACCGGGAGGGGGCGTCGTCGTAGGTCCCTGACTCCGCAGCCGCCTTCGACCGTGCCAATTACGCTCGTGCTTCCTTCGTTCGCCCCAACAACCGCGCATTGATTGCCACAATGACCGTAGAGAGCGACATGAGGACCGCACCCATCGCCGGTGAGAGGAGAACCCCGGCCCGATACAGCACGCCGGCTGCCAACGGGATCGCCACGACGTTGTAGCCGGTCGCCCACCAGAGATTCTGGACCATCTTGCCGTAGGTGGCGCGGGCCAGTGTGACGATGGCGAGGACGTCGCGCGGGTCGGAACGCACCAACACGATGTCGGCCGACTCGATTGCGACGTCGGTTCCCGCCCCGATGGCAATGCCCACACCACCGAGGCCAGGACGAACTGCGCCAGACCTTGCCCCGGAAAGGCGAGCAGCTCCTGCAGGCCGAGCACGCTCTGGATGGCGGGGGCCAGGGCCAGCACCGGAACGGTCAGGACGAGGGTGATCCAGAGCCGGCGCCGGAAGTCGGCGACCATGTGGGCGTGGTGCGATTGATGACCGCCGTGATGTTCAGGCATCATGCCTCCGCTCGGTTGAGGGCCGCAGTGCCCTCGACACTGGTCCGGTTCGTGATGTCGCGGGTTTCAACAATGTCTTCCATTGTGCCCACTCCTATTCCGCCGGCGTCAGAGCCAGGTCATCGTGCAACGCCCCCTTCACCAGGTTCTCCGGCTTGCGGGCAACCTGCCACCCGCGCCAGAGCAAGTAGATCGCCGGGATTACGACCAGCGTAAGCACGGTGGACGTCACCATCCCGCCCACCATCGGTGCGGCAATCCGCTTCATGACGTCGGCTCCCGTGCCGTGGCTCCACATGATCGGCGCCAAGCCGGCGATGATCGCGATCACGGTCATGATCTTGGGCCGCAGGCGATCCACGGCCCCTTCCCGCACTGCGGCCGCGACGTCGAGTCGCGACCGCATCTGGCCTGCCGAGCTCCGACGATGAAACGCCTCGTCGAGATAGATCAACATGATCACACCGGTCTCGGCGGCCACACCGGCCAGCGCGATGAACCCGACCCACACCGCGACACTGGTGTTGTATCCCAGGAGCCACAGGAACCAGATACCGCCCACCAAGGAGAAGGGAAGCGCGAGCATGACGATCAACGACTCCGCCACGCCTCGGAAGTTGAGGTACAACAGGAGGAAGATGATCCCGAGTGTCACCGGAACCACGATCTTCATCTTTTCGACCACCCGCTGCATGAACTCGTATTGGCCGCTCCAGAGGAGCGTGTAGCCCGTCGGCAGCGTCAGCTCTCGGGCCACCACTGCCTGCGCCTCGCGGACGTAGCCGCCCACGTCGCGCTCGCCGATGTCCACGAAGACCGTCGTGACCGGGAACGCATTCTCGGTCTTCACCGCCATCGGACCTTGGACCACCTTCACGGTCGCCACTTGCCCCAGTGGGATCTGGGCACCTCCCATGGCGGGAATGACCACTCCCTTCAGTTTCTGGACATTGTCGCGCAGTTCGCGCGGATACCGGACGTTGACGGTGTAACGCTCCCGTCCTTCCACCGTGTAGGCCGCGTCGATCCCTCCCACCGTGGCCATGATCCCGTCGTGAATGTCGCCCACGTTCAAGCCATAGCGCGCCGCCTCGGTCCGGTCGATATCGATATCGACGTAATACCCCGACACCCCCCGCTCGGCGAAGGCGCTCCGCGTACCCGGCACCGCCTGAACCATCCGCTCCACCTGCTCGCCCAGCATCTGGAGCGTGTCCAGATTCGGCCCGAAGATCTTGATGCCGACCGGTGTCCGCACACCCGTGGCCAGCATGTCGATCCGGCCCTTGATGGGCATGGTCCAGGCGTTGGTGACGCCGGGCATCCGGACGGCCTGATCCATCTCGCCGATCAGACGTTCGTAGGTCATGCCGGGGCGCCACTCGTGCTCGGGTCGCAGGGTGATGGTGGTCTCCGTCATATCGAGCGGGGCAGGGTCGGTCGCCGTCGAGGCCCGGCCCACCTTGCCCAACACGACGGCGACCTCCGGAAACGACGCCAGCACACTGTCCTGGTGGCGCATGATTTCCCGCGCCTGCGCGATGGAGACGCCCGGCACGGTGGTCGGCATGAACAAGATCGACCCCTCGTGGAGCGGGGGCATGAACTCGCTGCCCAGCCCGCGCCAGGGCACGACGGTCACCCCAAGGGCCACGGCCGCGCCCGCGATCACCATCCACGGCCGGCGCACCACGAACTCGATGACCGGGCGGTAGACCCACCGAAGCCATCGATTGATCGGGTTCTTGGATTCGGGCCGGATCTTTCCAGTGATGAGATATCCCATGAGCACCGGCACCAGGGTGATCGACAGCAGCGCCGCCCCCGCCATGGCAAAGGTCTTGGTGAAGGCGAGCGGCTTGAACAGCCGACCCTCCTGCTGCTCCAGGACGAAGACCGGCAGAAAGCTGAACGTGATGATCAAGAGCGAGAAGAACAGCGGAGGGCCCACTTGCTTGGCGCTCGCGAGCACCAATTCCCAGTGGGGAATCCGCCCCTCGGCCCGCTCGATATGTTTGTGCATGTTCTCGATCATCACGATCGCGCCGTCGACCATGGCCCCGATGGCAATGGCGATGCCGCCCAAGCTCATGATGTTGGCGCTGACACCAATGGCCCGCATCACGATGAACGAGATCATGATGCCGAGCGGAAGGGTGATGATCGCGACGAGCGCGGAGCGGGCGTGGAGCAGAAACAGGACGGCAACAGCCGCCACGATGATCGACTCCTCCAGCAGTTTGTCCCGCAGGGTCGCGATGGCGTGATGGATCAGGTCGCTCCGGTCGTAGGCCGTGCGGAGGCGCACTCCTCTAGGGAGTCCCTTTTCCACCTCGGCCAAGCGCCGCTTGACCGCTTCGATAGTCTTGAGCGCGTCGGATCCGAAGCGCATCACCACGATCCCGGCCACGACCTCTCCCTGGCCATTGAGATCGGCCGCCCCACGCCGCGGCGCCGGCCCCAGCTGGACGGAGGCGACATCGGCCACGCGAATGGGGGTTCCGTTTGGCGTGGCGCCGACGGTGACATTCTCGATGTCTTCGATGCCCTCGAGATAGCCCAGGCCGCGGATCATGTACTCGCGTCCGCCCATCTCCAGGACGCGAGCTCCGATGTCGATATTGTGCGCCCCGATCGCCTGGGTGACCCGGGTCACCGGAATATTGAACGCGCGAAGACGTTCGGGCTGGACCTCCACCTGGTACTGCCGGACGAACCCGCCGAGGCTCGCGACCTCCGAGACGCCGGGCACCGCGGTGAGCTGGTAGCGGATGTACCAATCCTGGAGGGTTCTGAGCTCGGCCAAATCCAGGCTGTCCGATTCGAGCACATACTCGAACACCCAGCCGACCCCGGTGGCATCAGGCCCGAGCGAGGGCTCGACGCCGACCGGGAGCTGCTTCCGGATCCCGTTCAGGTACTCGAGGACCCGCGAGCGCGCCCAGTAGATGTCGGTACCGTCCTCGAAGATGACGTAGACCAGGCTCAAGCCGAAGAACGAATACCCGCGGACCACACGTGCACCCGGTACCTTCAGCATCTCCGTCGTGACCGGATAGGTGATCTGGTCCTCGACGATCTGCGGCGCCTGGTCTTCGAAGTCGGTTTGGATGATGACCTGGACGTCGGACAGGTCGGGAATCGCGTCCAATGGCGTGGTGCGGATGGCCCAGATGCCGGCGCCCACGACGGCGACCGTGGCCAGGAGCACGAGGCCACGATTGCGGAGCGACCACGCGATGATCGCATTAATCATGATCGTGTTCCTCTGCCGGCCGGGATGGGGCAGGGGCATCCGGTGCCACGTCGATCGCGCCGTGCTGCATTCCGGGCATGCTGCCGCCGGTCGACCCAAGCCTCGACTCCGCGTCGACCAGGAAATTGGCCGAGGCCACGATCTCCTCGCCCTTACTCAATCCAGCGAGGATCACGACCCGATCGCCGGCGCGGGCACCCAGGACGACATCGCGGGGGCCCAGCATCCCGGCCGTGTCCCGCACGAACACGAGATTCCGCTCGCCGGTGACGATCACGGCCTCCATGGGCACGGTGAGCAAATTGTCTCCCACCGTGACGTCGAAGTAGATGGTGGCGAACATCCCGGGCTTGAGCCGAAGGTCCCGATTGCTGACGGTAACCCGTACCCGGTTGGTTCGGCTGGGCTGGTCGATAGTGGGATAGACGAAGCTCACCTTGCCCATCAGGTGCTCACCCGGATAGGCCGCCACCTCGATGTGGGCCTGTGCGCCAACGCGTACAAACTGGATGTCCTGCTCGAAGAGGTCTCCTTCGACCCAGACGCTGGACAGATCGGCCATGCGGTAGAGCAGCATGCCAGGCATCACCTGCTGACCCTCGATGACGAGTTTCTCCAAGACGATTCCCGTCACAGGGGCAACCAGCGTGAGCGTCTTGGTGACCTCACCGGTCTCCTCGATGCGCGCGATCTGCTCCGCCGTGATATCCCAATACGCCAATCGGCGGCGCGCCGCTTCGAGCATGGCCCGGGCACTCCGCCACGCTTCGGGCGCGGTCGAATCGACCCGATCCGCCAGGCGCCGGGCGGTCAGCAGCTCCTCTTGCGCCGCAACCAGTTGCGGGCTGTACAAGGAGAGGACCGGCTGGCCCCGTCGCACGGATTCTCCGCTGCTTGCGACGAACAGCTGCTCGACGAAGCCTTCGATCTTGGGGGTAATGTTGGCGAGGTTGGGCTCCGGTGCCTTGACCTCGCCCACGGTTCGGATGGTCCGGGTGAGCGTTTCCGTCCGCGCGGTGGTGTACGCCACCCCGAGTGCCCGCTCTTGTTCTTTCGTGAGATGAACCGTTTGCCGCACCAGGGCGCCGGTCGTATCGATAGCGCCTTGGGTCCCTCCCGCCAGCATCTGGGCATGTTCTTCAGCGGTCATCTCCGGCATGGGCGATTCGTCGCCTTTGGTGCTGCACGAACTGACCGCCACCATGCCCCCGAGCACCACTATCCACGCGCGTCTCATTGGGCACCTCCGAGTTCAACGCCCATCAAGGCTTCCATCCCGGCGATCGCCTGGTGGAACTTGGCCACCAGGCGAATGGACTCGATAGCATATCGATTCACGGTCATTTCACTCTCCACCAGAGTCATGTAGTCCACGTCGCCCACCCGGTACGCCGAGAGGGCCGACTCCACCGAGGCGCGGGCCTGCGGCACGATGGACGTCGCGTAGAGTTGGGACAGGCGCCGGGATCGGTCGGCATCCGCGCGCTGCTCGGCCAGTTGCGCGAATGTCTCGTTGTAGAGATCCAGCGCCATCGCTTCCTGGCTGGCCCGCATCGCCTCCATTTCGCGGCGGAGCGGCAGCTGCCGCGAGCCGGCGAAGAGCGGGATACTCACCCCCACCATGAACGTGGTCATGTCATCGAATTGCGGCCGCTCGCCGTACGCCACCCCGACCATGATGTCCGGGTACAGGTCCCGTCGGGCACGGCGGTACCCGGCATCAGCCGCCATCACCCGGGCTTGGGCTGCCGCCAGCGCGGGCCGGCTCACAGCGGCCATGGCCATGAGGGAATCCACGCCGGGCACCTCACGCTCTGGGCCCGGGAGTTCGAGCCCGCCCACCGGGTCCGTCGCGCCGCGCCCGAGAAGGGCGTTGAGCCTGGCACTCATGGCCAGCCGCTCCTGTTCCATCACGGTGATGTCTTCAGACATGGAGGCAACCGCGACTTGGGCCTGCAGTACGTCTTGCTGCCGGCCGGCGCCGACGGCGTACATCGTGGACGAGATGCGCAGGAAATCCCTGAGCAATTCCCGTGTGTCGTTCATGATGACGAGGGCGCGGTCCATGTAGGCCAGCTGGTAGTACACCGACTTGAGGCGGGCCACGAGGGCGACTTCGGCTTCGACCGCGTCCAACCGTTCGGCCTCGGCCAGGTGCTGCTCTCGTTCCTTGGCAAACCCCAGCTTGCCGGGCCAGGGCACCATTTGGGTGAGCTGCACCTGGTTCATGGTCATGGGTTCGCTGGTCCCGAAATCACCGAGCGGCCGGTTCATGAGAGCGAAGGACAGCCCTGGATCCGGCAGGGTGCCAGCCGGACGGATCCGTTCCTGGGCAGCATCGGCGCTCAGCCTCGCGGCATGCAGAGCCGGATTGCCGGCACGGGCAATTGCGAGTGCGACAGCCAGTGTCAGCGTGTCAGGTGGAGCGAGCCCTGCCTGCGCCCGCGAAGAGCCCGGCGCCAGTAGAGCGCCAAGGACGACCGCACCTGCGGCCGCGTAGTTGATGGACATGATCGAGCCTCTTAGTCGAAGTAACTGCCGATCCTACGAATGCGACTAAGCGGCCTACTCTGGAGGAGGTGTGGGAGGCGGTAGAGTGGTTGAGACCAACTCCTCATGCCGAGGGCATGGAGGAGCGGTATAGGTAGGGACGGCGATGAGGAGCACCAGCGCGCGGGGCACGTCTGAGGCGATGTGAGGCGAACATACGGCGCTCAGCCGGACAGTGCTGCTGCAGGGCACTCGGGGCACTCTTCCGCATCGGCATGGAGCGTGCCGGCCAACACCGGTGCCGCCGAGAGGACGGCCGACGGCGCCGCGAGCACGCCGGCCTCGTGGGAACACGAGACGTTGCCGTTCGCCTCCGTCGGGACCAGGAGGAGCACCAAGAGGGCAGCGAGTACCGTCACGCCGACCGGAACCTTGGCCTCAACTCGTTCCCACCACATGCCATGCATGTGGGAAATATACCGAGGCGGGTGGCGTATCCCTACATGAGGTACCGGGATTAAGCATGAAGATTTCTTCATGAAGGCTTCCTGGTGTAATTTCACCTGTCCGGCGTCATTTAGGGCTACGGATGAAGCGAACGGCTCACTTCACTAGGTTTACCGCCGAGGCCCGATGCCAGAAACCACACCCCGTGCCGGAGCCGCCCAGGCCCCATGAAGTCCAAGACGCCAAGCTGCCATTCCACGGGCCTGCCTGAAGAGGAAGCCTCGCCGCCCGAGGCGGGGGAGGGTGCCCGCGCGGCTACCATCCTGGTTGGCAACCCGAACGTCGGCAAGAGCGTCCTCTTCAAGAACCTGACCCATCGCTACGTCACGGTCTCCAATTTCCCAGGCACGACGGTCGAGATGTTTCGCGCCCGGGCCAGTTTCAACGGCCGGGACGTCGAGGTCATCGACACCCCGGGCATCAACGACCTCACGCCCTCGAGCGAGGATGCGCGGGTCACCCGGGCGCTGCTCGAGCCAGCACGCGATCGCGACCCTGGTCCAGGTGGCCGACGCCAAGAACCTGCGGCGCGCCCTGCTGCTGACGCTCGCAGCTGGCCGAGCTCGGCCGCCCGATGGTGCTGGTGCTCAACATGGTCGGACGAGCTGGAGGAGCGCGGCGGCATGATCGACACCGACCGCCTGAGCGACATTCTCGGCGTGCCGGTCGTCACCACCGTGGCCATCCGGAACGAAGGCACCGATCGACTGATCGAGGCGCTGGCCCAGGCACGCCCGCCGCGGCTGGATGGTCCGCCGCTGCCCGAGGCCCGACGAACGACTACGGAGGCAACACGCCAGCGAGTGGCCCGAGCCAACGAGATCCTCGCCGAGACCTACTCCATTTCCCAGCCGGCCAATCCGTCGCTCCGGGTGCGGCTCGGCTTCTGGGCCATGCACCCGGTCCAGGGGCTGGCGTTCATGGCGGTGGTGACGCTCGCGGTGTTCTGGTTCGTCGGGCTGTTCGGGGCCGGGACCCTGGTGGACGTGCTCGAGGTCGGCGTGTTCGAGCAGCGGCTGAGCCCGCTGGCCATCCGCGTCGTCGACGCGGTCCTGCCGTTCCCCCACGTCCACGAGACGGGGCTGATCTCCCACGCGCTTGCGCCTGCCACTCACGCCGGCCCACGAGGTCGGAGTCGCCACGCTGTCCAAGACCACTGATCACTACCGGCCTACTCCCTGAGTCCCGGCACGCAGCCCTGAGCACCGTCGCAGTCCGTCCTGCGGTTCCTGCACGACTTCCTCGTCGGACCGTACGGCGCCATCACCATGGCGCTGAGCTACGCGCTCGCCATCGTGCTGCCGATCGTCACGACGTTCTTCCTCGTCTTCAGCATCCTGGAGGACTCCGGCTACTTGCCCGCGCATGGCGATCATGGTCAACCGGGTCGTTCCGCGTCATGGGGCTCAACGGCAAGGCGGTGCTGCCGATGATCCTCGGCCTCGGCTGCGACACCATGGCCACGATGACCACCCGGATCCTCGAGACCCGCAAGGAGCGCATCGTCACCACCCTGCTGCTGGCGCTCGCGGTGCCCTGCTCGGCCCAGCTCGGCGTGCTGCTGGCGATGATGGCGACGCTCTCGCCCGCCGCGGTGCCTTGGTCTGGCTGGGCATCATGGTGGGCGTGATCTTCATGGTGGGCTGGCTCACGGCGCGGGTCTTCGGCGGCGAGGCCAGCGACTTCATCCTGGAGATCCCGCCGATGCGGCGGCCGCAGCTGGCCAACGTGCTGGTCAAGACCGCGGGCCGGCTCAAGTGGTATCTCCGGGAGGTCATCCCGCTGTTCGTGCTCGGCACCGCGGTCCTGTTCCTGCTCGACAAGCTCGCACCTGCTCGGGTTGATCTGGCCCGGCTCGGCGAGCCGCTGGTGACCGGCTGGCTCGGGCTGCCGAAGGAGATGGCCAACGCCTTTCTCATCGGCTTCATGCGCCGGGACTTCGGCGCGGTCTACCTGCTCGACGCGGCCACCGGGCCCGACCCGGTGCTCGAACGCCGTCCAGATCCTGGTGGCGATGGTCACGATCACGCTGTTCATGCCGTGCATCGCCAACTTCCTGATGATCGCCAAGGAGCACGGCATGAAGGTCGCCTCGGCATGGCGGCCTTCATCTTCCCGTTCGCCTTCCTGGTGGGCGGGCTCGTACACTTCGCGGCGATATGGCTGTTTACCTGACCTGCCCGTTCTGCGGCTTCGAGTTCGACAAGACGGACACGCTCTGTGCCCATGGGTGTCCGCTCGGCGCCTTGTGCACCTTGATCCGCTGCCCGAGCTGCGACTATGAGTTTCCGGAGACGCCCAAGGTGGTCTCCTGGGTGGGCCGGTTGTTCCGCCGCCGCTCCGCCGCCGAGGCGCCGCTGCCCGAGGGTATCCGGCTCCTGTCGGAGGCCAAGCGCGGCGAGCGGGTGGAGGTGATGTGCCTAGGCTCGACCACGTCGCCCAGGCACCAGCGTCTGGCGGTCTTCGGCATGGTGCCCGGCGCCCGGATCACGGTGATCCAGCAACGTCCGGCCTGCGTGGTAAAGGTGGACGAGACCGAGCTGGCGCTCGATCCGGAGATCGCCCGGGACATCCTGGTGCATCCGGCCGCGGAGGCCGCCTGACGCGGGGCGCTAATGGATCCAGACGCACGAAGGGCCCGGCCGTAGCCGGGCCCTTCGTGTGTCGGTGAAGGTGAGGGACTAGAACACGTACTTGATACCCGTCTGGAGCTGCCGGGGTGTGCGGCGGTGAT
>CAVOGR010000014.1:0-10001 GCA_963695555.1 uncultured Gemmatimonadales bacterium
CGACCTCCTGCTCCACCGGCCATGGGGATGCCATGAACACTGTTACCGACCACGCGGCGGGGGCTGCCCAGTGAGCGCGCCGCTCCGCGACCTTCGAGCGAATCCCACCGAAATAGTATGGCCCGGGCCTCGCCGAGCGGAAGGCCGCGTTGCTGGATCACCTGGCCCAGGGGCGGCTGCCCACCGCGCGCGCGGTGAGCCGGCTCCACGAAGTGCTCGGTTACCTCCGCGCCTATCCGGATTCCCCCGGCAGTCTTGGAGCGGGTGGAACAGCTGCTGACGCAATTGTCGCGGCGGCGCGACCTTCGCCGTCACGCGGCGGAACTGCAGGACAGCGGGATCGCGGGGACCCACCCACTACCCATTCTTCCATCCCACCGCGGTATGGCTAGCCTCCCGCTGGCCGGCACAACTCACCATCTCCTGGCCGGACCTGGAATACCCCCACCGGCTGGACCGGATCCTTCCCCTCCTCGCGCTCTGGGCCGAGACCCCGGGGCTCGACGAAGCCCCGCTGTCGGTCAGGGAGTGGATCCTGCGCATGAAAGGCCCCGGTGAAACCGACGCCGCGTTCCTGATTCACAGGATGGAAGCGGTGCGGGCGGAGTTGCCGGTTCGGGAAGTGATGTTCGAGGACCTGGGGATCATGTTCAAGTTGGCGCCGGGTCCCGACACTCCCGCTCGCACCCACGCCCGGGTCCGCGCGGCCGGGTGCACTTCGTGACCCGTCCACTCGACACCGCGCGCCCGGACCTGCGACTGGCCCTCCGAGAGCGCCCCCGCCGCGTGACCGCGGTGCCGCGCACCGAGGCCCAGCGGCTGATCGACTTGGCCCGCGAAGCCATGGTGGCCCGGAGCCGCGACCTCGACACCTTCGCCTACGGCGACCCCGATGACGTTCGGATCGTGGACATGGGTGACGGGCTCGAATTCGTCGCCATCGGCCTCATTCCCGAGCGCCGGCTCCTGCTCGAGGCGGTCTACGGGTTTCTCACGCTCAAGAACGGCGTCCCAATCGGCTACGTGCTGAACAGCGCGCTCTACGGCTCGGCAGAAGTGGCCTACAACGTGTTCGACTATCGGGGCGGCGAGGCCGGTCGGGTCTACGGCCAGGTGCTGGCCATGCTCCGCCATCTGTTTCGGGCCACCGCGTTCACCATCTATCCGTACCAGCTGGGCGGGAAGGGAACGACGAGGGGCTCAAGTCCGGCGCCTGGTGGTTCTATCAGAAGCTCGGCTTCCGGCCCCGCGACCCTGAGGCCGTGACGCTCATGAAGTCCGAACTGGCTCGGATGCGTCGGTCCGCGAGCCACCGATCGAGCCGGGCCACGCTGAAGCAGCTGGCCGAGTACAAGATGTACTACCATATCGGCCGGCCTCGGGAAGACGTGATGGGGGTGTTTCCGCTCGCCAACGTGGGGCTGGCGGTGACCGACACCCTGGCTCGGCGCTTCGGCGCAGACCGGGACGCCGCTGATCGAGTGCTCGACCGGGAAGTGGCTCGCATGCTCGCGACCGGTAGCCGGCGCGGCTGGACCGCGGGCGAGCGGTTGGGGTTTGCGCGCTGGGCTCCGCTGGTCGCTGCGCTCCCGGATGTGGCCGCTTGGACGCTAGCCGAGCGCCGGGCGCTCGCACGGGTGATGCGCGCCAAGGGCGGGCGCCGGGAGTCCGACTTCGTGCTCCGGTTCGATGCCCACCGCCGGCTCCGCCGGACGGTGGCCGCCCTGGCCCGGAGTTGACGAGAGACTGCCGCCCCGCCAACTCCCCGTCAGGAGCAACTGTTGGTTGGGTAGCTCTCCGCCGCATGCGGGACTTCGCTAGACAGCATCATGGGTCTCTGGCGCGGCTGGCGGCGGACGTGGGTTGGTAGATCCAGGCGTTCGCTCGGGGTCCTCGTCCCTGACCGTAGCCGCCGGTGATCAGAGACACGCCCGCCGGGCAGCAGCGCCGCCGCCGAGAACTGGCCTGCCAGCCGGGCAGCGCCACCGACGATCTCGCTACGCGCCGGTGGCGGGATCGTACCTCTCCGGCCGCGGCGCTCCACCGGCCAGGAGCACCGTGCCATCAGCCAACGGGAAGGACGTGCCCCGGTGCTTGTAGCGCCCAACGCTCATCGGGCGTCCGGCTCGAAATGCACCGGTCGACCGGGTCGAACACCTCGACGCTCGCGTAGACGCCTTCGTTGTCGCGTTCATCCGCGCCGCCGAGCACCAGCACGCGACCGTCGCCGAGGGTCACCGCGTCGTGCTTGTGACGGCGTATCGTCATCGCACCCGTCGGCATGAAGCGGCCGGTGGCGACATCGTAGATTTCGGCCGTTCGAGAAACCACCGTCGCGGCCCCGCGCCCACGGTGCCCGCCGGTGACCAGCACGCGTCCGTCCACGAGCCTGACCGCGGCGTGGCCCTCGCGCGGCTCTCCCATGGCGCCGGTCGCCGTGAAGGTGCCGGTACCGGGGTCATAGATCTCGGCGCTGGCGAGGAACGTCCATCCGGTCCCCGTCCCACCGACGAGCAGCACCCGACCATCCTGCGAGCAACACCGCCTCGTGGTTCGACCGTGCCGTCGTCATCCGGCCCGTCATGCTGAACGTCCTGGTGGTGGGGTCGTACAGTTCGGCGGTGTCGTGATACTGGTTTGCTCTCACCCAGACCGCCCGCGATCGAGCACCTTGCCGTCCCGCAGCCGGGTTGCCGTATGACTCTGGCGCCGCACCATCCGGGGTTGGGCGATCCGTTCGAAGCGCTCGTGCTGCTGGTCGAACAGCTCGGTGCCGGCCAGCTCGGGCCTCTTCCCGGTGAACCCCCCCACGATCAGGACGTCGCCGTCGATCAATGCTGTCGCCGTGTGGGCGGCTCGGGCCTCCCCCATCGCGGACGTGCTGCGTACGGTATCGGGGGCCTGAGCTGCTGGAATGGCCGCGGTGGTCGGCAGCGCCGAGATGCCGACCGCGGCGAGGACGATGACCGTGCCCATAACGACGGCGATCCCGATTCGGCTACTCATGGTGACAGGCTCCTGGCAGATTGTGCGGGTCGGCAGGTCCACATGCAGATGCCTGGACGTTGTTACGTCTCAAGCTCGCGGGTCATGAACACACTGTTCGGGTCGTCGATGTAGTCCGCAAAGGGGCCGCACGGCTCAAAGCCGAACCGGGCGTAGAGGGCACGTGCGGGGGCAAACGCTTCTTGGGACCCGGTCTCGAGGCTGAGGCGACGATAGCCACGTTTCCGCGCCACGTCGAGGATGTGTTCGAGGAGTGCCGCCGCGACACCCGTCCGCAGATGGGACGACGCGGTTCGCATCGACTTGAGCTCGGCATGGTGTGAATCCAACTCCTTGAGCGCGCCACACCCCGCCAGCGCCGATCCCTGCCACACACTCCAGAAGGTCACCTCGGGCGCTCGCAAGCCGTCGAGATCCAGTGCATGCACGCTCTCGGGCGGAGACGTCCGAGTGACGGCATCGAGGTGCTCCCGCAACAACGCGATCACCTCGGGCCCGGTTAGGTCATCCGGGCGAATGTCGAACGGGCGCATCATGGAGTGACCTGTATCTCCGATCGGCGTCTACTCGGCCGGCCGAACCACCACCACGGGGGTGGGGTCGGGTCCATCTGGCCGTCCTCGATGGTGGGCCCGAAGTTCGACTGCGTGGTGTGCGCCTCAGCGGGGCGGTGCGTCGGGGCGATCGGCGCGTTGGTATTTCGTGAGTAGGCGCTCGGCAAAATCCAGACGCTCCTCGAGCTCCTGCAGGCGCGGTTGTAACTCGTCGATGGTGTCGAGCAAGTGCTCGTTCTGGTCGATCGCGTCGAGCGAATGCTCGGTCCGAGCGCCTGCTTGGTGGCGGGCCATGAGGCGCCGCGCGCCGAGCGCAAACAGTACCGCGAACAGGGCATGGATGGTGGCATGCGATGGCTCGCCGGGTCGAGCGGCAAACCACACGGCGGCGAGATTGCCGAGCGAGAGGAGCCATGCGACCGGAACCCAGGCGCGGTGTTTGAACCACATGGATGCCTCCACCGTAGCGAGCCGCCTGACGGGTTCTGCGACTTGGCCCGCCTGCTTCCAAATCAACGACTTCCGCTCAGCCTGGCAAGCCCCGCCCACTACACGAGAGAGCTAAGCCGCTGACTGGGGGGTCAGGGAGGCTCGGGCCACCGGCTGCCCGAAGGGAGGCCAATCACCGTCTGGCAGGTGAACCTGGAACTCACGTTGCTTTGTGTCGCGACTAGCGGACCAGCAGGTCCAGCTGCTTCACATCGAGGCCGGCCTCGCGATAGTACGTCCGAGCCAGCTCGAGAAAGGTGAAGCCGTCCTCGTACGCCGCGAAGCCGCCGTCGACTGCCTTGTCCAGGTAGATCAGGCCGCCCTCGACCGCGAAGAAGACCAGCGCCGGCTCCGGCGAGTCGTCGGTGATCACCAGCGTGTGGGCCTCACCGGCGGGTTCGTAGATGAACGTGCCGGGCTTCGCGATCCAGTCATGCTCCAAGTAGCGCCAGTGGCCGCGCATGGTATAGCCCCGAACGGTGCCGATGTGGTAGTGCGTGCCCAGCTGGGCGCCCGGGAGACCCTTCAACACGACGCTGAACCCGCCGGTCGTGACGTTGAAACAGCAGGGCTGCACCCAGACCCCGTCCGCATAGGGAACCCAGAGGCCGTCGTCCTCGACGTTGATGTTGGCGATGAAGTGTTCGCGACTCCGCTGAGTCGCCTTGAGGCCATCGGTGAAGCTATTGAAGGCGGTGACCGGCATGCGTGCTCTCCTCTTGGGTGTATGAATGAAGCGCGGGTAGTTCCCTCGTCTACTTCAGGCCCCGCACGCACTCCTGTGGATCGATGGCTCCCAGGTTCTTGATGATGGTAAACTTACCGCCCTTCGCTTGGGCGATGTACATGTTCCTGCGAACGTGGTGTTGACCGGGCACCATCTCGGCGGTGCCGCCCGGCCCCTCGGTCGAGGAATGAGCCGACACGTCCACCCGTCCTTCCCCAGGGATATCCTGTCCGCAATTCTACCCGACGTCCCCGTGCCCGCCAGTGCCGAGCGCCGGGTGGACAGCCGCCCGAATGCTGGCGACTACCTGAGCGATTCCCTCAGGGTCATGGTGCCACAGGGCCGAAAGCGGGAGGTACGTCCCGTCCAGCAAGACAATGGTGGGACGGGCCATCGGCGCGCCCTCGTCATCGGCCTGATACTCGGAGATCACCTCACGAATTTCCGAGAATGAATGTGTCGTACGCCGTCGGCCAAAGAGACCTACCTGGGTGAGGCGCACTTCCTTCAACGCGGGACAGATGACAACGACCGACCGTGGCGACCGCCACGCGAACCACACGCCGGAAGTCACCGCCGCCAGTCCCATGGCCGCGGCGAGGGACCCCTGCCAGGCGGGCAGCGCATCGGCACGGGCGAGGCCCAGGTAGACGAGAGCCGCGCCCACGCCAATGAACAGCAAGGCGACCAGCCACCAAAGGGCAGGGTTGTCTCGGACGGTGATGGTAGTCTGGGACGGCATCGAGGCCCTTGGTAGATGCAAGTGCTGCCTAGCGAGTTCCGCGACCGTGGCGGGCAGCTCGGTCCGCCTGCTTCAATCAACGACTGCCGTTGAAACCGGCAAGGCCAGGCCGCACCAGCAGCACGAAACATGCGGCCATCCTTGATCTCGCAACGTCCCTGTCAACTGCTCTCGCTGCGCATGCCAGCCTCATTCGGCTGTTCGGGACCAGCCACTCCGTACAGGTGGGCCCGCCCCTGCTTGCCCATCAACGTGATCACCCTCACCTTGCTGAGACAGTACACCATCTTTTGCGCCAATCGTGGCCTGACACCTATCGCTTTCGCCAAGTCCCGCGCGGTAAACGTTCCACACTCCTTGGGAAGAAACGCCCGCCAATCTGCCGGCTCCTCATATACTGTTTGCCCAACCACTCCGAGCAACCGACGCTCCACAATGCTCCAACCTCTCCTGCGCCATGTGCGCTTCCCCTCATACCGCCTCACCTCTTCCTCGTTAATCATTACTACTTCTAGCGAGAAGTTGGGGTTCGCCAGCAGCTGCGGGAAGCTCACCATTTCCCAGAATAGATCTTCCAGGCGTCCTCTCTTGGGCGATGAGCGACGAGTAATTTCACAACTGTCATCTTTCGGCAGTGTGAGGATCTGCTTCTGCTGGGCTATGGGATAGATCAATCGTACTCGATGTGACCGTGTCAGCTTAGTCAGTTTCGACTTGATGGATGCGAGACTCCCGGTCTGGATTTCCAGCAACAGATCATCGCGGACCAGGTCAATCACAAACCCATCGACGGCGACTTCGCACTGGTCCTCGGGTTGCGCATACCATTGCTTCAACGATGCATGGAGCGGCTTTTCGTTCAGCAACCCAATTCCTGACATCGCAATCCCACTCCGGGTCGAGGCTCATGACGCCTACCGTCCTTGGCGGCATCCGACAGCTCCCTGCGCTGGTTGGGCAGTGTCGCTCGCGTCACGCGGCTCTACCAGTCGTCACTCCTGGATTCTCCCAGGTCCTTCGCGGTGACCCTCGTCAATTGCCGGATGGTCAGTATGCCAAGCACTCCGACGAGTGGTGCAGTCACGACACCGGGGTAATAACCCCCAGTCTTCAACGCCAGGTAGGGATGGAGGAAGAGGTTCAGCAGCTCAGCGAGGCCGAGAAACCAGAGGGGCAGGAGGGCGAGCACGTGCCCCTGGCGGAGTGCGATCAGGGCGGCGCCCCAGACGGCGAGCGCCGTCATGTTGGCCCACACGAACACCGACTGCTGGGCGGCCGGGAATCCGAAGGTCGTGGGGAACGCGACGTACAGCTCCGTGAGCAATTCTTCACCGAAGTGCACGGCTTGCGCGGCGATGGTGAGACCCACCACGACGAGGAGTCGCCGGCTCCGCCTCAGGTCAGCCCGGAGACGCGGCCGCACCACGGTCAGAATCACGGCGGCCGCGGCCGGAGCCGCCAACGCAGTCATGGTGGGAATGAGGCTCGACGACTGAGGCATGTGCGCTCCGAATCTCCTGCTGGTCGGGTTGCCTAACCCATTCCGTTGCTGGGTCTGGTCATTCGCCGGCTTGCTGACAAATCAACGGATTCCTCGAGTCCCGGCAAGACCCGGCCACGCGGAAGCGGTGGTTGGCCATCCCACATGCGCGGCCTCGACCGGAGCAGCACACTCCGGAGGGCCGCTAGTAGGAGCCATCGAGGCGCTCCTGCTCGTCGGGCGACAGAACCTCCCGGATCATGGCACTATCATAGAATGATCTGATCTCTACGATCAGGTCATTCGTGATGCGGACCCAGTCACAGGATTCGACCACCCCGTTGGGGGTCCTGTTCTGGAACCAGACTGCCGCCTGGCCTCCGCTGGCGATGACATCCTTGACCGTGAGCTCCATGACGCTCTTCCGTACCATCGGCTCGACTGCTGCCAGGTATGCGTCACGGCCTTCGAGCCTCCCGAACGGACTGATGTGGACGAAGTCAGGCGCAAGCCGCGTCCGGAGCCACTCCATGTCCATCCTGATCCACGCCTCGATCCAGCCCACGGCCAGCTCGGCACTGCGTTCGCTCGGCGTCATTCGGGCTCCTGGACATCTTTCATTAGGTAAGTACCTCTGACACCCAAGCACTTCGGAGTTCCGGCGCTCGGCCACCGCCGGTGTCGGATTGAAGCCCTTGGCGAGCAGCCGTACGGCGAGCCCCATCTCCTGCAGCATTATCAGACCGCCCAACGCATCCGAACCCATTGCGCGTCAGCCGCGGGCCGTCTCGGTCGGCATTGGTCTGGGCGCACCCTTTGCGACGTGTCTGCAATGATACGAACGCCACATGGGATGAACGCAGCCGTCAAGTGGCCAGGAGCCGCCAGGTTCACGACCTCAACCCCATCCGGTACCCCGATGAGCATTGCCCGCCTATCTGGCACATACATTGCCGGTGGAACACACGATCATGCCCCCACGCCCATGGAGAATCAACCCATGACACTCCAGACCTCGCCGAACAAGAGTGCGCCGGCTCCCTTCATCACATGGGTGGTCTATGCCTTTAGCGCCTTCTGCGGAGGTTTGGAGGCAATCGCGATCCACTCGGTCCTGGCCGGCCACCCCGCGCTGGGCGCGCTGCAGTTCTTCAGCGCTCTCCGGCCTCATCCTCTTCGGTTTGACTCGCTTGGCGCCATCGTCCGATACTCGGCGGCGTCTGCTCTCGGGGGCCCTGCTGGTGGGGTCCGGGGTGGGCGTCGTCAGTGTCGCGCTGTTGCGAATCCGGATGGCGCAAGCGCAGGGCGCCGACGTCGCCGCGGGCCCGTTCGTGCAGACGGCGCTCTGGCTCCTGTTTCAGACTGGCTGGGCGCTCACCTACAGGCTCTTTGTCAGCGGCCGCACCGACCAGGCGCGCTACGTGCCGGCCGCCGTGGGGACGGTGATCATGGTCGGCGGCGGCCTTCTGACCGGTGGGCTCGAGGTGACGGCCCCGGCCAAGGATCCGGGGGTCGCCACGTACAAGACCTTCGCCAAGGCCGAAGATTTCGCCATGGCTCGCGAGACCCAGCGCGCGGGGCAAGAACGCGGCACGGCATTCGCGCATTACCACACCGGCCGACAGCCGTTGTTGGGCATCAGCTTCAGTACGCGGGAATGGTTCCGCCGTGTGCGCATCGACAACGATATTGTGGGGGTGTTCGCTGAGGACGAGGCCACCGAAGGCGCCCATCGTGTCGTCGCCTCACCCGGCTTCGCGGTCGCCGCCGTGGACATCCAAGCCGATGAACACATCAACGCCATTCGGGTCCAGTTCGCCGCGCTTGAAGGCGGGGCCCTGTCGCCCTCCGACCGGTACTGGAGCAAGTGGGTCGGCAGCTACCACCGAAACGAACCGACAGTGCTGCTGGAAGGTGGGTCCGCATTGGTCGTCGGGCTTCGAGGGGCCAGGGGCATGGTCCTCAACTCATTGAGCCTGCTAATCGCCCAACCAGAGGACTAGGCCTCGTTCCGGTCGGAGCTGCCTGTTTCGTTTCCTCGAAAAGCCCTCACTCCCCCCGAACGAGGCCAACAACTGCCGCGCGAAAGCGCCCCCAGCTTCATTCCTCGTCATACCGTGCCCTGGTCGGCTCGCCCACGCGCCGCTTTCCGAAACAGCAAGGCCGACCCGAGCCACAGCGCGACGAAGAACCCAGTCAGTGCCAGGATATCCCGCGGCCAGCTCGGGCCCGTGGAGCCCCATCCGGCGATCAGGGCGACCACGGCGACCACCGCCTGAGCGAACGCCGTCGCGACCATCGCGCGTGCCATTCCATGTGGCCGGAAGCGTGCGAGGACGGCACCGAGAATCCCGACGACGAGCACTCCGCCATACATCATGTTGGCGGGGTCATCCTCGTTCCCGATGATGCCAACGGCACCGTTCACCCAGGCGAGGGCGAATGCTGCCGCGAGCGCAACGCCGACGCCGGCTCGGTACGCGGGATTGCCTGTCATCCTCGCTGCCAGCTCGTAGGTGCCGCAAGCGCCGACCAGCATGGCGGCGAAGATAGCGAAATCGGCGAGGTCCCACGCCACCTCGTCGGTGAATTGCATCGCCAACAAGGGCAGCAGCAGCAGGAGCGCTGCCATGCCCCAGAGGGCTATCCTCCATCGGCTCCCGCGCCGTCCGCCACCGTGTTCCGCGTTTCCCGTCATTGCCTTGCCTCCGTGTATCAGTGGGCTTCAATCTACTCGACGATGCCAACGGCACCGTTCACCCAGGCGAGGATGACTGCTGCCGCGACCGCCCCGCCGGCGGCGCCTCAGCACGCGGTATCGTCCATCCTCATCCTCTCGATCATGGCACCCTTGTTGGCTCGAGCTCATGGAGGGCCAGCAAAAGCTGGATGTCCGTTAAAGTACTTTACAAGATAAAGTTTATGCCCGTTCTTGTCAACGGTACCGATCTCTTCCCCTTGGCTCTTCAGAACCCTTCAAGCACGATCTTGCCGCGCGCAGAG